>NZ_JBFRHG010000001.1:0-2483223 GCF_052115745.1 Paenibacillus sp. 2KB_22 | reverse complement strand
AGAGATTCGACAAGCTGTGGAAGATTATATGTACAATTACAATTACCGACGTTTTCAAGCCAAACTCAAACAGCGCGCACCGATTGAATATCGATGCGCACTGGCAGCATAGCTTTTTTCATCTGTCTGCTTGACAGGGGTAAGACCAATAGAGAGCTGGCTTTAATTGTTTAACCATTGACCATCCAATCGATAACGGGGATAACTGGTCCAATGATGCATAAGAGCAACATGAATCCGGCCACATTACGGGCAACACTTGTGCCATAATGTGAACGATTTTTTTTGGCGATCAAGAAGGCTGGAATCCAGAAGAGGGCTGCTACTATAAATGGAATGTGGAGTCCTTGAGTTCCATTGCTATAAATAGGCATGTTTATTAAGTTAAAAAGGTAATGACTGATCATAAAATTGGCTTTGCCCCATGGAAAGTTAAAGGCAAGGCCCATCGTCAGTACGAGCAGAGATAGCGTTCCGAAGCCCAGTGGTTTGCGTTGTGTTGTCATGTGATATCCTCCATAACCAAGAATTTATCCTAAATTAATCCATTAATGTATTGTAACACAATAATGACCATACGTAGAGGAATTGTTTCACTTTTGTCGATTACAATTACATCATATGTCCTATTGCCTTCATAACTTATACATTCATGCGAATTTGACCAGCCTCCATTAATCGACAACATCAGCTAATCATAATCGATATAATACATGTACATAAGTTGTTTGATGTGAGTTTTATGTCAAAGGGGGCGAGGCTATTTGCTAAGTTACACGATGAAAATGGTAATTTTCCCACTGGGCTGTTTGCTTGTCATTCTGTCCTCTTATGTTCTAAGGCTTACCCCTCATTTGGCAATCATGTTGCTTTCGGGGATTTTATTGGTAGCAAGTATTTATGGGGAGAGAAGATATCCTGTACTGCGAAAGTTCCAATGGATTTTTCTTGGAATATTCCATTATTTCAGTGAGCTGAACTGGTGCAACATGTTGTATTATATGCTCATCCTTTCGATGATCCAGGGTAAACAGCGTGTAGCGCAGACCTTGCCCATTTCACTGCTGTTTATGTTGGAATATACGTTGATTCGCCTTTCCTATGTGCCTATAGATGCATACACATTGCTGGTATCCCTGTTTGATTTGTTAACCTCGGTTGTCATCATATTTTTATATCATACCTTGATTAACAGTGAGACCGAGAAGCGCAGACTTCGGGAAAAAAATCGGTTCCTCACCCTCCATGATCCGCTTACCGGACTGCTAAATTACGAAGGTTACATGGAGGTGCTAAATAAGACAGTAGAAGAACAACGCTCTTTTTTGCTTATCCTTTTGAACGTTAATAACTTTAGCGGTTTTAAAAAAGATTCAGAAGATCCTTGGTGTACGGCAATCACAGGTACAGGCCAGATGATTAGCAATCATTTCACCGAGGCCTATGGCATATCCCGGTATGCAGGAGACCGATTTGCGGTCGTTTTGCCGGAGATACAGGATGTGGAAGAACGAATGTCGTCACTGCTATCCGTGCAGCTTCAAGGACTCCAGGTAAGCTATAGCATCTCCCTGTACCCGGAAATGTCGGATTCGTTGCAGCACTTTATGACGGTAGCCGAGGATAGGCTGCTTCAACAACAGCGCAGCAAATGGCTGAAAAATGAAGAAGAAGTATTTCGTTCCGAAAGACTAAGGGCTGTAGGTGAACTGGCCGCGGGTATGGCTCACGAAATTCGGAACCCGCTTACCGCAATTCGGGGATTCCTGCAGCTGTCACGTGGACAAGCGTTTAATATCGCGCCATGGTATGAAGTGATTATGGGTGAGGTGACGAGAGTGACCGATCTGACGGCTGAATTTTTGCAATTTTCCAAACCACATGCCAATCACATGAAGCCGGAACAATTGGGCCACTGCCTTGAGCGGGTGATGTCTTTGACCGAGTCAGATGCGGCATCCCGTGGGCATCGAATTACGCTTGAAATGACTAATGAACCAGTCGTGATCAACATGGATCGGGATAAGATTGTGCAGGTATTGATCAATCTGATTCGTAACGCCTTTGAAGCAATGACAGACCCTGGTGAGGTTCATATGGATTTGTTACAGGAAGGAGACGCCGTACTCATCTCCATTACAGATACAGGTAGCGGCATTCCGGAAAATTCGCTATCCACAATCTTTAACCCCTTTTATACAACCAAAGAAGAAGGTACGGGACTGGGACTTGCACTCTGCCAGAAAATCGTTCAGGATCACAATGGTAAAATTACCGTTCATAGCGAAATGGGGGTTGGTTCCACCTTCACGCTTCATCTGCCCATGGAGATGTAACGCGTCTCACAGACCAAGGGGCAGCAGCAACATAGTGATTAATCAAAAACGAGAAAACGCCGCATGGGTCCTGAAGAACCCCGTGCGGCGTTTCGTATTTCGATTAAATCAATGTGCAGAATCCACATCGGTTCAGTTCATTTTTGCTATATAAGAGTGTGAATTAAAATAAAGCAAGCGAGATGATGCTGGAGGTCAGCGTCTAAAAAGTCTGGAGTTTAAGCCGGCTGACCCGGGCGAAGAGGGAGTCGATTTTCTAAGGAACATAGGACATCTTATTTGGCATTCAGGTCCTTACTTTACTTTGTAAGAAACTTCAGACACGTTATTTCCCAAAATTCCATGAAGAAACGCTGAAACCGGCTGTTTATTTGGATATAACGTGTCATAGGTTCCTTAGATTTCTGAGAGAGCTTCAAAAGCTTGAATAAGACGCCTCAGATTCGTTAGAGCTCGCCCATACTCTGCTCCAACCGCGAGCGAGAAGACTCCTCCGTCCAGCACCAAGCGGGGAGATTCCTCCAATCCCGCTTGGTGCGAAGTGGAGTTTTTCATGTGGGATGGAGAAAATCCGCTCTCGTAGCGTATTAATCGCTTGTTCGCATACGAAGGAGATGACCTCGCACATTCAGGCTACAGCGCACTTGCTTGCTACGAACGCGCTAAGGATCTCTTCGACATTCAGTAGCTTTGCAGGCACATTTTAGTTCGACTTATTTAGCTGTCCCTGATGTAACTGATAGTAAAATCCCTGTTGCTGCATCAATTCGTCATGGCTTCCCCGTTCAGCGATCTGTCCATCATCAATGACGAGAATCTGGTCAGCTTCACGAATTGTGCTCAGTCTGTGGGCGATGACAAAGCTGGTACGATCCTTCATTAACGTCCGCATCGCGTCCTGGATCTTCATCTCAGTACGCGTATCAATGCTGCTTGTTGCTTCATCCAGAATAAGAATGGCCGGATCGGCCAGAATTGCACGGGCAATAGTCAACAACTGTCGTTGTCCCTGGCTCAGATTGCTTCCCCCGGAAATGATGGGGGTATCGTAGCCCTGCGACAGTTTGCGGATGAATGAATGTGCATTCGCAAGCATAGCTGCTTGCCTGATCTGTTCATCGGTTGCGTCCGGCTTGCCATAGGCGAGATTGTCGCGAATGGTACCCGAGAACAGGTAGGCATCCTGAAGTACAATGCCGAGTTGCCGACGGAGTTGATCCTTCTCCAGTTCAGAGATGTCACATCCATCGATGGTAATCCGTCCGCCTGTAATCTCGTAGAAACGAGGTAACAGATTGATAATGGTCGTTTTACCTGCGCCGGTGGGTCCAACAAGTGCAATCATCTCGCCAGGTTTTGCAGTAAAACTGACCTTCTTCAGAATGTCTCGCTCCGCACTGTACCCGAAGGACACATCCTCAAATACAACTTTACCTTGAATCTGATCCAGTTGTTTCTTCTGTTCCTCCACATATTCGCCAGGCGTATCCATGATGTGAAACACACGTTCAGCACCTGCAATGGCAGCCTGAATCAGATTGTACTGATTGGCCAGATCGCTCAGCGGTCGCTCAATCTGGCGGGAGTAAGCGAGAAAGCTGACGATTAGTCCGATGGACGTCAGATCATGATAAGCCATCCATCCACCTACAGAAGCCAGTATGGCAAACCCGATATTGTTCATCACGTTCATCGTAGGCCCAACCAAACCCGAAACAGTCTGGGCCTGGGTGCTGGATGTGCGAAGTTTCTCGTTCAGGTTCTCAAAATGTTGATGTGCCTGATCCTGACGGTTATAAGCCGCTACGACTTTCTGTCCAGCAATGGTTTCCTGAGCATACCCATTCAGCTCACCGAGCAATTTCTGCTGGGCGGTGAAGTGTTTGCGTGTTCTTGAAGCGATCAGGCGAGTGGCGATGGTAATTAAGGGTACCGTCACCAGGCTGAGCAGGGTAAGCCGAACATCGAGTGCAAACATAATGGACAAAGAGCCAACGAGCAGGATGGCGCTGGACATCAATTGGGTTACGCTTTGATTCAGCGTTGTAGATACGTTATCGATATCATTGGTGGCCCGGCTCATCAGATCCCCGCTTTGATTTTTATCAAAAAAGCTGACAGGCAGCTCTTGCAGTCGGGAGAACAACGCGTGTCGCAGATCTTTAACGGTCAACTGTGACACACCAATCATGACATAGGATTGAGCCCACATCAGGAGTGAGCCAAGGATATAAACACTCAGCAAGAGGAGACATTCTTTCAGCAAACCCGCTGTTACTTTGGGAACGATATGTTCGTTAACGGCGCGGCCGAGAAGATAAGGTCCCGCCAGATTGAGTAGTGTTCCGAGAGCGGTCAGCACCAATGCAGCAATGACTCCTTTGCGGTGACGTCCCATGTATGACCATACCCGGATTAAGGCGTGGCGGGCATTTTTGGCTCTGACTTTGGGAACAGGTCCTCTGCCCGCAGGTCCGGGTCTTCCGATGGGAGGCACGACCGTTTGTTGTATGGAGGAAGAGGCAGGTTTAGCCAAATTGAACATCCTCCTTCCGTTGCTGCGAATAATAGATCGCTTGGTAGTGTGATGAATGAGCCATCAGGTCATCATGTGTGCCCCTGGCAACGATCTGTCCTTCATCGATGACATATATACAGTCTGCATCCTTCACGGAGGAGATCCGCTGTGCAATCAAAAAGGTGGTGCTGTCTTTCATTAAGGACTGTAAAGCCTTCTGAATACTCGCTTCTGTGCGCAAATCCACAGCACTGGTGCTATCGTCCAGAATCAGCACTTCCGGTCGCATGAGCAGGGCGCGTGCAATGGATATACGTTGTTTCTGCCCACCGGACAGATTGACCCCGCGTTGACCCAGTTCCGTGTCATATCCGTCTTTCAGTTTCATAATAAAATCATCCGCTGCCGCAGCTTGTGCCGCAGCACGCAATTCAGCATCCGTTGCACCGGGCCGGCCGAAGCATATGTTATCCCGGATGCTGCCGCTGAACAGAATGGATTCCTGGAGCACAATGGACACACGGCTGCGAAGCTCCTGAAGATCCCAGTTGCGTACGTTCACTCCATTCACGAGCACTTCACCCTGCGAAGCATCATACAGACGGGGAATCAGCTGCACCAGCGATGTTTTGCCTGAACCTGTGGAACCGATCAGGGCCACTTTCTCACCCGGGCGAGCGATTAGGTTAATGCCAGAGAGTGCATGGTCTCCGTCATAACGGAAAGACACGTCTCTGAACTCCACTTGACCAGCTGTGCGCGACACGACAGGAGATGGTTGGTATGATCTCTGGTGGTCACGGGTAGACGGGGGTGACTGTATATTCCTGAAGTTATCGCTTCCTGATTGAATATCCGGCTGTGTATGTAACACCTCGTTGATCCGGGCGGCAGATACCTTGGCGCGGGAGAAGCTCATCATCATCATGCCGATCGACGTGAGGGACGAGAGGACAACCGTGACATAGTTGATAAAAGCAATCAGATCTCCGGCAGCAATATCGCCTCCTACTACCTGGAAACCTCCGAACCACAGCACCGCTACAATGGTAGCGTTCAGCATTAAGCTAAGCACAGGTGCATTCAGCGTTACAATACGCCAGGCTTTGACAGCGGTTGTCGTGTAATCTTCGTTGGATTGCTTGAACCGCTTTTTCTCCAGACGTGCACGTGCAAACGCCTTGACGACACGGATACCGGCAAGATTCTCCTGAAGGACAGCGTTGACCTGATCAAGCTTGCTCTGAACACTGGCGAACAGCGGATAGGATGCTTTTATCAGGATAAATAAAATAATAAACAGTACCGGTACAGTCAGAATAAGAATGAGTGCCAGCTTCACACTGATCGTAAACGCCATGATAATACTACCGATGATCAGCATTGGCGAACGGATAAACATCCGCAGCAGCATCTGCACAAAGGTCTGCATCTGGGTAATATCACTGGTCAGACGAGTGATCAGAGATCCTTCCTGAAACGTATCCAGATTACGGAAGGAGAAGGTTTGAATATGATCAAATAGTTCCTGACGCAGATCCGTGCCGTATCCCACGGCAGCTTTGCTTGAATAGAGTGTACATCCTGCGCCGCCGACCCAGCCGATTAATGCAACAAGCAGCATGATCAGACCTGTAGTTAGGATATGGGACAGATTCCCTGCAAGTACACCATCATCCACGATGCTGGACATCAGCTTGGGCTGGAGCAGGTCCATGGTTACCTCAAGTACCATGAGCAGTGGGGCGATGATCGCCGCTGACTTATACGGCGTCAAGAATCGTTTTAACGTCCACAATAGGAAATCACCTCAGTTTTAATTGCATAAGTGAATCAATTTCATCATACCTTTAGCTGCGTCAAGCCAGTTGTTGTTAGCGATGTCGAGAGTTTGCATCACCTCAGGATTCACGCAGGTTTTGGAGCATACGCTGTGCAAGTAGAGACATGATCCGGGATTCTTCCAGTGTAAAATCTTTCTGAGCCTGCTGTTCCAACTCCTGAATCACTACTCTCAATTCTTGTAGCGCGGAGCGCCCCTGATCGGTCAGGTATACCCGCAGACTGCGCAGATCCTTCGGGTCTGCTTCGCGTCTCACATAACCGGATGTTTCCATGCGCTTGAGCATGACGGTTACTGTTGCGGGGCTCCGCTGAAGTTGTTCGGCCAGATTTTTCTGGGATTGGCCATCCTCCCGTTCAAGCTGGAACAGCAAAGGGGGCTGCCCCGGGTATAACTCGGGGTGGTTTACAAGTTTCTCATGAACCTTGTAACGTTTCAGTTTCACGAGCTCGGATAGCTGTCCCATTAACCGCTCATTGTGGACTGGGTTCATATCATCCGCTCCATTCATATCCTTTTAGAGGTTGTTCAAAAAGTCCACTTTTGATTACGAATGATGCCTAGCGGCATCATCAGCATCGAATATAAAATTCAGCCGAAATAAGCGGATGCTTACGAAGGTTGTTTCCTTCGGAAACATTGTAGTTGCTCACGTAGTTTGCCTACGCTCCGCTACTCCATTTCTACCTTCATCCCATCTTCTCGGTACTGAAAACTGGACTTTTTGAACACATTATTTAGTTAGTCGACTAACTAAATTTTAAGTTTGATTTGACATATCGTCAAGTGAATACAGATCATTTATTTTGGATTGGAAATATTGACCTGAGATAAAACGATGTGATAAATTGATATTATCTAATTGTTAATAACAAAACGTTAATAACAGAATGGGGTTTATATCGTATGACTAACGAAGGTTCCTCTGGAGGAAATGCTCCCGATTACCAGGAGCATCAGGATCAGGCACATATTAGTGAAGAACAGTTTTTGGACAGCTATGATGCTGGCGATTACGAACGTCCTTCCGTCACCGTGGACATGTTGGTATTTACGATTCGCAGTGAAGCTCAGGAGAATTATCGCAAGCTCGCGGAACCCGAACTTCAGTTGCTGCTGATTCGTCGAGGCGGCCATCCCTATCTGGGACAGTGGGCGTTACCGGGCGGATTTGTCTCCATGCAGGAATCATTGGAAGATGCTGCTCGGCGGGAATTGTTGACGGAGACGGGGCTGGATGATATTTATCTGGAGCAACTGTACACCTGGGGAGATGTGGAGCGAGATCCACGTACACGGGTTATCAGCTGTTCCTATATGGCGCTGGTGGATAGCAGCGAGCTGGAGCTTCAGGCCGGTGATGATGCCAGTGAAGCCAATTGGTTTCGGGTGGAGCAGCGACTTCTGGAAGAGAAGCGCCATATCCATGAGCGTGGACGTGTGACAGAACGCAGGCTGCAATTGATTTTGACCAATGGAACAGAAGAGTTGTCGGCCATTGTTGAGACGAAAGAAACGATAGAAGGAAAAGTGCGGAGCCATCATGTGACGTTGGTTGAGGTTCAGGGGATTGCATTTGATCATGCCAAAATCATTCATTATGCACTTGAACGTCTGCGATCCAAGATCGAGTATACGGATATTGCATTCAATCTGATGCCAGAGACGTTCACATTGACTGCGCTTCAGAAAGTACACGAGATCATCAGTGGCAAAAAGCTGCTGGCTGCTGCTTTCCGGCGCAAAATCGCCGATTGGGTCATTGAGACGGGAGACTATGCGAGCAGTGCCGGTCATCGACCATCACGTTTATACAGATTGAACCCAGAGAGGCATACACCATAGAAACGGTAAGAATCAATGAACTCGTACGAAGTGATTCAGGCCAGGGGCCCGATCGCTGCATACATGAGGAGCAAGTAAAGAGGGGATATGGATGGAAAAGTTTACGTTTTTCTGGCGGACTGCATCGCCGTTCTCACAGTGGCACCCGGCGGATTTTACCGTGAACGGGGTTCGCTACACGAGTGCGGAGCAATACATGATGCACCAGAAAGCACTGCTGTTTGGCGATCAGACCATCGCAGATAAGATTCTGAAGGCAAGCTCTGCTTCGGTACAAAAAAAGCTGGGCAGACAGGTCGCAGGCTTCGACCAGACGTTATGGGAAGCTGAGTGCCAGCGCATCGTTTACGAGGGCAATTGGGCCAAATTTACACAAAACGAAGAACTGCTAACCGCGCTGCGCGCCACTCGTGGAACGACCCTTGTGGAAGCAAGTCCAGATGATCGTATCTGGGGTGTGGGACTGGCGGAGGAAGACCCGCGTATTCGCAATAGAAGAACATGGCGGGGAACCAACTGGCTGGGTGAGATTCTGACCCGTCTAAGAGAAGATATAGGAAGTGATTCAGATGAGTGACCAACAACAGGATAAGAACAATACCATCAATAACAAAAATAGCAGTGGGCGTTATAACAACAATAATAAACTCGGTAGATCAACTGGGAATGCCGGCTCCAATTCACGTTCCGTGCGGGCTAATATCGCACAGCAGACGTTGGCTATTTTGGATGAAGGGCATTACGTAAATGGTTATGATCGCAAGGTTGGGATCGGTACCGATGTGCAGCAAGCCATCCGTAATTCGGTGTTATATCGTCCATCAGCATTGTCCGCGCTCAGAGAAAAGCGTCGTACAGAAGCTCAGGCTGGAATTCAACCGGTAGCCTCATCTACTGAGTTTGAAGCAGTGTCAGTTCGCATTGAGGTTACTGGCGAGACTACACTTGGAGCCGCTTCACGTTTGGCGGTAGCTGAAGGAAGAGAAGATGTGGTCTGTCTAAACTTTGCATCGGCGAAAAATCCTGGCGGTGGCTTCCTTGGCGGAAGTCAGGCACAGGAAGAGAGTCTGGCCCGAGCGACAGGACTATACCCGTGCATCGCCCAGATGGATGAAATGTACGAGTACAATCGCAAACAGCGATCGGCTCTCTATTCGGATTATATGATCTATTCGCCGGATGTTCCAGTGATCCGTGATGATGAAGACCGTCTGCTGGACAAATATTATGTATCTTCATTCATTACTGCGCCAGCGGTAAATGCGGGTGTGGTGAAAGAGCGTGGAGAAGCGGATGATCTACAGATTGAGTCCGTGATGAAGGCGCGTATCCGTTATATTCTGGATGTGGCTGCTTCCAACGGTCATCGCACAATTGTTCTGGGCGCGTACGGTTGCGGCGTATTCCGTAACGAACCGGCAGTGGTGGCGAAGTATTTTCATGATGTGTTAGTGGGAGAGGCTTATAAGGACGCCTTTGAACGCATTGTATTTGCTGTATATGATCGATCAGCAGGTCAGAGAACATTAAAGGCGTTTCAACGTTTTTTGGCAGAGGCGTAATTAAGTAGAACAAAGGATGTAGTTTAAAGAAGAAAGCGGGACAAAAGGAGAGAGATGGCATGCAGTTCCATGAGAGACAACAGGATTTATTTGATCTGGAAGATGAGTACATGCTTGCGCACTGCATATCAGCTGATGCAAGGATGGGCAAGGGCATTGCGGTACAGTTCCGCGAGCGATTCGGTTTGGAGAATCTTCAAGAACAGGCCAAACAAGAGCCACTTGAGATTGGACGATGTTATCCGGTAGGACGGACGCTCAATCTGGTCACCAAGGCAAAGTTCTCCAATAAGCCAACGTACCAATCGTTGACTAATGCGGTAGAATCCATGCGGGACGTATGTGTGATGGAAGGTATTACGAAACTGGCGATGCCCCGAATAGGATGTGGGCTGGACAGGCTGAAATGGGATAAGGTCAGTCCGATTATCCAGGCAACTTTTGCTAATACGGATGTTGAGATCATTGTCTGTACGGTGTGAGCGAGCTTGGTGGAAGAGGATGAAATGCCAGCTTGGTGGCAGATCCAAAGCAAAAACCTCAGCTTTGAGGGGGATAGAGCGTAAGTATGATTCATACGAACGCTGTTCCGCTTTCAAAGTGAGGTTTTTTGGTTATTTTTTGGAGAACATTTCTTTGGCTTCATCCATGGCCATTTTATTACCGATCGATGAGTAATCGAGCCAAGGTTGTGCACCAATTGGGTAGACATGACCAGCTTTGACTGCTTTTAGACCTTGCCAGATCGGATTGTTTTGCAGCTCCTTAAACATGGTTTGGGCTTCATCATCCGAATTCACAACCACAAAGATCGCATCTGCATCATAGTCCGGCAAGATTTCACGGGAGACGACTTGATACGGTTTAGTGGAATCGATATCTGTGATGCCTTTGGCAGGCGTCAGACCGAGATCCTCATACAAAATCGGACCCATGGGACGACGTGTACTGAACACACGTAATTCTTTGGCAGTAACACGGATCGCCATTACTGTACCATCACCAATCGTATCATGAATCAGAGATTTCACTTCTTCCGTCTCAGTCGCATAGTCCTGAATGTATTGTTCGGCTTCCTTCTCGCGATTCACGAGTTTGCCAATGTCTTTCAGATGATCACGCCATGTACCGTCATCCAGATTGAAGACATGCACTGGAGCAATTTTTTCGAATTTGGCAATATCATCACCGGAGAATTCTTCGTCCAGATAGATCACATCGGGTTTCAGGGCAAGCAAAGCTTCCATATCCGGGTCTTTAACCGGACCAAGTGGGGTTGTATTTTGAAGGCGATCAGCAACATGGGACAGGAAGCCTTTGGCTTCGCCACCGATAACAGAACCAACCGGCGTAATCCCGAGAGACAGCAGATCATTGGTCAGATGGATCGACATGGAGGCAATACGTGGCTCTCCTGAACTTGCACTGTTGTCCTGATTCTTGGTTGAAGTATCCGTAGACGAACCACCAGAAGCAGATGATGAATTATTGGCCGTTCCACAAGCTGCAAGCACAAGCACCAGACAGATACTCATGACAAGCATAAGATTTTTCTTTAACATGGGTAGTCACATTCTCCTTGAACATCTCTTGGATGTCTTTATTGTTTTATTTTTTGAAAAAAAAAGATCACTTGCTTCGTACTAACAGGTACAAAAAGTAAGGTGCACCAATCGCAGCAACCACCACGCCTGCTGGAATGGCATTAGGCTGAAAAATAGTGCGACCGATCGTGTCGGCGGTCACCAGAATAACCATACCGATGAGCCCGGCAGCAGGGATCAGATGCCGATGCATCGGACCGACAAGTCTGCGCGCCAGATGCGGCGCTGCCAGACCGATAAAGCCAATGCCACCAGCCATCGATACACTAACGGCAGACAAGGCTACGGCACAGAGCAGCAAAATAACACGCTGGGATCGAACAGGCGTCCCAATGCTGGTTGCGGCAGCATCTCCAAGATTGAAGGCATCGAGCGTTTTGGAACGACTCCAAATGTACGAGATACAAAGCACCACCCAAGGAAGCAACGCTTGCACATGAATCCAGTCCCTGCCCCAGACGCTTCCTGCCAGCCAGCGAGCGGCAAAGGAATAGGTGTCTTCATCCAGACGCAGGGATAGGTAGAGGGTCAACGCATGGAACCCGGCCGCTACCGCAATTCCCACCAGAATCAGCTTAATGGGTGATACGCCGTTATGGCGATCATAAGATAGCAGCATGATGATCAGGGCGGCGGCAACACTGCCTGCAAAAGCAAATAACGGAATCAGCAAGGCTACAGAGCCATCCATCGTAAAGGAGAGACTAACAAACACCATGAGTCCAAACGCTGCCCCTGCATGTAATCCCAGAATGCCCGGGTCCGCCAGTGGATTGAGGGTGATCCCTTGCAGGGCTGCTCCGGCAATACCAAGTCCCGCTCCGGCCAGTACCGTGACCAGGATGCGAGGCAGGCGGTAATCAAACAGAACAATCTGATCGTCCGAACTGCCATGACCAAACAAAGTCTGTAACACAGCCGCTGGGGAGAGGCGAATGGTCCCCGTGTTCAGGCTGATCGCAATAACGGCAATGGCGATGCAGAGCAGCGTGATACTGACGACTATCGAACGTGTACCTCGTGAAGGTGTATTGAAATTCATCGCTACAAGGCCCTCCTTTCTTTACGGGCCAGATAGAGGAAGAACGGTACACCAACAAAGGCGACCATAATGCCTACGGCGAGCTCTTCCGGCGGGTTCACGATGCGTGAGCCCAGATCGGCGAGCACCAGTAATATCGCTCCAAGCAGAGAAGACATCGGAATGATGAGTCGATAATCCACACCCACCAATTTGCGTGAGATATGAGGGATGACCAGTCCGACAAATCCAATTGAGCCTACTGCCGACACGGACACACCAGCCAGCACAACAACTGCTGCGAGGGCGAAAAACCTCGTCCAGCGCAGGTTGATCCCGAGATTAATCGCCACTTCTTCACCGAGTGACATCAGCGATACACGCCGGGCGAGTGGCATAATCAGTACGAGTGTGGCGAGCAGCACGGGAAGAATCAGCTTGAGATGCCGCCATTCTATTCCGCCAAAACCTCCTGCATACCAGAAGGCCAGATCCTGACTCAGGTCAAAATAAATGGCAACTCCTGTGCTGAGCGAGGTTAACATGGCTGCAATAACGGCCCCGGCAACGGTCAGTCTAATGGAATTCAGACCACCAGGTGCTGCCATGCCAAGCAGGAAGATAAGCAGTGTGCCCAGAACAGCCCCTACGAATGATAAGAACATAATCCAGCCGTATGGCAGTCCGGGCCAAAAGGCAAAGCTCAGTGCTACTACAAAAGTGGCTCCAGCATTGATGCCCAGAATGCCCGTGTCTGCCAGCGGATTACGTGTAATGCCTTGCATTAAAGCTCCTGCAGCGGCAAAGGCAGCGCCGATAATAACCGCGGCAAGAACACGAGGCAGCCGCAGCTCATGAATAATCTGATGTGGTGTCAAAGCCGGGTTGTACTGAAATATGGCAGCCCATACAGTTTCCAGCGTTAGCCCTTTGGCACCTAAAGAGATGGCGACAAACATACTTAGCAGCAGTATGGCTACGGCAGACAAAAACGTCAGCCCAACGGTCACTGCAGATTTTCTTGAATTAGACGGACGATGTGGCAGTCCCGGATGTTGAATACGGGTCACTCCTTTGGTACCAACAACGCATTTCATTGTTATTGATTATCATTATCAATTAGTGATCATTATAGAATCTTAATTCAGGCCCGTACATGGCATAAATTAAGATTCTGGAGATGGACATTTTTTAGATTACATAAGTGAAGGTTTGTTCGTCAACATAGAGAGCGCTTCATCAAGCTGGATGTTGATGGAATAAGGAGCATATACGACCCATGAGTTCCAGTCAATGAGATGTACACGTCCGTTTTTTACCGCAGGATGGCTGTTCCATAGCGGATTCGAGGCCATCTCTTTCAACAGTGTTGCCTTTTCATGCATAGAATTAACCGCCAGTACCAGCACATCTGCCTCCAAACCATCCCATTCTCCTAGTGTGAAGGGCAACCAGTTGAATCCGACGCCGGGAGGTTTGCCAGCCAGTTCGGTCTGAATGCGCTGAGGAGCGGCCAATTGCAGACTGCGGTAAAAGACATGTCCGAAGTTGCGGTGGCTGTACATCCGTGGACCTTTAGGCGTTAACGTGCCAACGGCGACGGTAATATCTCCGGCCAATTCCTTGATTTTTTTGCGTGCACGCTCGGCTTTGCGCTCATGTCGATCCAGCCAATCTGTCGCTGCTTGGGTACGATCCACAATAGATGCAATCTGATGCAGATGACCGAAGATGTCTGTCTGGTTCCAGGGAATGGTGATGATGGGAGCGATATCGCCAATATGCTCCATGGCTTTTGCAGCTGCATTGTCCTTGGTCAGAATCAATTCAGGATTCACATCCAGGAAAGCCTGACGTCCCTGTTCCCACGGTTCATAAGCGTGGAAGGGCAGTGCCAGCGATTTGGGCAGATGAGGCAGGTGGCCCTGGATCTGAGCTGCGCATGGCGTGATGCCAAGTGTCATCAGATGGTCAGTGTATGGATAGGAGAGCGATACGATGTTCCGGTGAACCTGCTTCGCATAGGAAGTGGGAGCATACCCAGCATGGTTCCGGAAACGTCGGCTGAAATAAAATTCGTCACGGTAACCCACTTCACGAGCCACATCACGGATACGCAGATCGGAAGTGAGCAGCAATTCCTTGGCCCGGTTCATACGCAGATGCGTGATGTATTCAATCGGATTCTTCTGCATGCGGCTCTTGAATAGCTGTGAGTAATAGGACGGGTGCATGTCAGCCAGTTCAGCCAGCTTTTCCAGCTTGATCTCGTTCATATAGTTTTCGCGCATGTATTGCAGGGTGGACCTGAGCCACTGTTCGGGTTCCTCCTGTCCAGCCACTACGTCAGTCGGGTCTTCTTGGGGCCAGAGCATATGCAACAGTTCCGTCAGGAAGAGCTGTGCTTTCAAGTCTTTTTGCGAATTATCGTTGTTAAGTTGTGTAAGCTGCACGGCAATGCGCTGTATACCGTAAAAGGGGCCCTGAATCCAGCCTGTAACCGGTGAACTGAGTTCACGTTCGTAGATGCGTCTGGCATTGGTCTTCTCCGTAGCCCGATACAGATCAAAGTGAATGATATATAGTTCAATATCATGGTCTTCATCTCCGATCATTTCAATTGTTGTGCCGGGTGTGCACAGACAAGCTGATTTGCGACCTAGGTGGGATTCGGTCCCATTCATGATCAGTGTGCCCGTGAATTTGTGCATATATATGAAGGTATGATGAGCAAGCTCAGTCGTGGACCAGTGCCATTTCCCACGGGTTATAATCTGTTCTGCCTGTCGGAATTCGATCAGGATATCATGCAGGAATGCATCCAGGTCTGCACGGGTTGAGGATTCTTTTACTGATGTGGGACTTGTCTGCTGATGCAACAGGTGTGGATTGATGCCGCTGTGGGCGGGACTTGGGATGGTAGTCATGGGGCTAGGCGACCTCCTCTCTTATGAAAAGTTATTTAGGTAATGATTGATTCTGGAACGGGACTATATTCGCTCGACCTGAACGTTGTTCTTGAACATCTATTGATGCGTTTCGCATGATTTTATGATTACTGGCTGCCTTGTCAAAAGCACGTTTGCAGTATAGTCAGATATTTTATACATGTAAGACGGGGATAGGTTCTGTTGATCAGGTGTGGTGGATAATGTAACCGGATTGTCCCCAGGACGTGTCTCAAAACTCGCTGACGTACATCTTTTACCGCCTTTTCGCCCCACACAGCGCACTTCCCTTTGACGTGCCCCGGCACGCCTACGGAAAACCTTTCTTGCTTGGAACGAAAATTCAGCAAAGACTGTTTCCTTCGGAGTTTTCAGACACGCCCTAGTTACAAGTCAGCTTAGGGACAAGAACTCTTGACCCAAGTCTGCTGATAATCTTAGCAAATCTATTGGAGAATTGAAATGTACACAGAGATGTTCGAGTCCCTGGTGAACTGGAATTCTAATGAGAACACATAATCGAAATCGTTTTCTGACGTAAGCGTTTCTTTTTGGTAAAATAAAGGGGATAACCTGTTGGCCTGATCTGAATCATGATCCTTTTTAACACATTTGCAGTAGGGAGGCTTTAATATGACAGAAGTAGCGGGACGGGACAAAGTACGTTGGGGCATTATGGGCACGGGATGGATTGCATCCCAGTTTGCAAGGGATCTGGAGCATGCCGGGAACGCAGTGAAAGCAGCGGTAGGTTCACGGACAGCGGGTAGCGCGGAGAAGTTTGCAGCTGAATATGGTTTTGCACGCGCTTACGGTTCTTATGATGAGATGCTGCAAGATCCTGAGGTAGATATTATCTATGTGGCAACACCTCATCCTGTGCATAAGGAGAATGTCATGGCTTGTCTGGAGGCAGGCAAGGCGGTGCTCTGTGAAAAGCCGTTTACGATGAATGCGCGTCAGTTGGAGCAACTGGTGGAGACGGCACGGGAGCGCAACCTCTTCCTGATGGAAGGGATGTGGACACGCTTTTTGCCGCCGATCGCTCAAGCCAGAGCATGGATTGCTGAAGGACGAATCGGTGAAGTACGTTTGCTTCAGGCAGACTTTGGATTCCGTGTCGGCTGGGAGCCGGAAGGAAGGTTGCTTAATCCGGATCTGGGTGGGGGAGCTTTGCTTGATGCAGGGGTGTACCCGATCTCCTTTGCTTCGATGATCTTTGGCGAACAGCCCCAGCATGTATGGAGTACGGCCAATATCGGTGAGACGGGGGTGGACGAGCAGTTTTCCGTATTACTGTCCTATTCCGAAGGGCGTTCTGCATCACTGAGTGCTGCCATTCGTCTGAACCTCAGCAATGAAGCGGTCATATACGGTACGGAAGGCAAGATTCGTCTCCCTTTATTCCTGGCGGGCAAAGAAGCCTATCTTCATGTGAATGGTCAGGACGAGCCGGAGAAGTTCACGGATGATCGAACATGTATTGGTTATGCTTTTGAGGCAGAAGAAGCCGGACGCTGTATCCTCGAAGGTCGGACGGAGAGCAATACCATTAAACTGGACGAATCCCTGGAAATTATGAAACTGATGGACACGATTCGGGGTCAGTGGGGATTGCGTTACAAATCGGAGTAACAGACAGGAGCTGACGTGTGATGGTGAAAATTCTGATATCCGGGTTTGAACCTTTTGGCGGAGATACAGTGAATCCGACGGGAGCGTTAATGGAAGCTCTTGCGAACGAAGTGATCGAGGGTGCTGAGCTAAAAACAGTACTGTTGCCCGTGCACTTCGATGAATGTGCAGATCTGCTCATCGCAGAGATGGAAGCCTATGGGCCCGATGTTGTCATCGCCTGTGGGCTGGCCAAGGGCAGAACGTGCATCACACCGGAGCGGATTGCCGTTAATGTCAAAGACATTCCGCCTGGCTCCTACGCGGATAACCAGGGGCAGCGTCCCGTGGACGAGCCAATTGTTGATGGTAGCCCGGACGGTTTGTTCTCCACGTTGCCTATACGTGCCATGGTGAATGACATGTCAGCAGCAGGTATTCCGGCAGCCGTCTCCAATACAGCAGGCACGTATATCTGCAACAACACGATGTACCGGGTACTGGATCACATTCGAGTAGGTCAACTTCTGATCCGTGCCGGATTTGTACACTTTCCCGCCTCAACAGAGATGGCTGTATTGCAGCCTTCGATCCCTTCGCTACCTATACCCGTGATGCTGGATGCGCTGCGGATGATGATCCGCACGATTGTGGCTGATTCGTAGGGAATGTTTACGAAGTAGACATGGCTAACGAGAATAGATACGGCTAAGAGGAAGAGAAGAAGGATTAATTAGAAGTGGGTTTGGATGTGGGAATAAGGATTGGATGTAGGAGTAGGTAGGAACAGGACGAAGTCGAGAGCGTGAGGTTGAGTAAAGCAGCAGGCGTTCTTTCTGTTGAAATATAAAGTCAAAAAAGAGCTGTCCCGTCGTCATGCGTCTGACTTTAGGGGACAGCTCTTTCTATTTTGTGGCCTTGGGACGGACTTTAACGAACCGAGCAAACGTTATTCGCTGGAAATACGCACATCGCAATTTCTAACGAATCGTAGGAACGTTATTTTGCGAATTTAAGCGAGTTTGTTGGTGATATGACCCATTTCTAGCTAAATAGAGTGTCTGGGATTCGTTAGAATTTTCGTTGCATGATATTCCGCAGAATAACGTGCATAGGGTTCGTTAGTTTTAGAACGCACAGCTATAGCTCCGAATCAAGCAATGTTAGATCCGCAACAGATCAAGATCGAACTCGGGAACGAGTCCTTCTTTCATGGCACGTCCAAGAAGTGCAGTAATCGCACCGTAGCCATCATCGCCCAGATTAGCGCTGAATTCGTTAACATACAGTCCGATATGCTGTGCAGCTACGTCAGGGTCCATTTCTTGTGCATGTTCCATAACGTATGCTCTCGACTCTTCCGGGTGCGCCCATGCATATTCAACGGAGGCGCGTGCCCATCCGGCGAGGGCATGGGCATCCATGTTGCGACGTGCAATGATTGCTCCCAGCGGAATCGGAAGCCCGGTATCGCTTTCCCACCAGTTACCAAGATCCGTCATCAGTTTGAGGTCATAGTTCTGGTACGTGAAGCGTGCTTCATGGATGACAAGTCCGGCATCGATCTTGCCGTCACGTACAGCAGGCATGATCTGGTCGAATGGCATGACGACAATCTCACCTACGCCACCAGGAACATTTTGTGCTGCCCACAGACGGAATAATAGATATGCTGTTGAGCGTTCACTCGGCACAGCAACCCGTCGTCCAGACAGATAGGCTGGATCGGTCGTACCGTTTGCTGTCAGAACCAGCGGACCGCATCCTCTGCCGAGTGCGCCTCCAGCAGGAAGCAGAGCATAGTCAGATAACACGTATGGCAGTGCTGCATAAGATATTTTCATCACTTCAGGAGTGTCGGGTCCATCCGGATTTGCAGCCAGACCATTGGTAATATCAATATCAGCATAACGGACATCCAGCTCAGGTGCGCCTGGGATCAGCCCGTGCACCCACGCGTGAAAGATAAATGTATCATTTGGACAAGGGGAAAATGCAATTTTCATGATGTAATAACCTCCCGTAGAATGGAACTTGCAGCCTGAAGCGCATCGAGGGCATCCTTGATGCGCCAAGCGTCGCGGTCGCGTGGACCGACCGCGTTGGATATGGCCCGCAGTTCGAGTGCTGGCACGCCGAACTGCTGGGCGGCGGTTGCCACGCCGAAGCCTTCCATGCCTTCGGCGGCGGCATCCGGCACGCGGCGCAATAGCTCCGCGGCCGTCTCCGCTGTTCCGGTCGCCGTGGACACGGTGACCGCCGTGCCTCCGCTGACAGCGAGCCCGGCCCGCTGCAGCTCATGGCGCAGGCGAGCGGCTAGCTCCGCGTCCGCCGCCACAATGGACGAGCCGAATCCGAGCTCGTCCACACTAAGGAAGCCGTCTGGCGTCTGCGAGCCCAGATCGGCGGCAACCATGGCGTCGGCTACCACGAGGGAGCCGACGTCTGCCCGGCCGGGGAACCCGCCGCCGATGCCGGCACTGATCACCAGCATGTAGGCTGGTGAAGAGCCGGTCCCGGCAAGGGGCCCCGGCCTTGAAGATGTGGCAGATGTCTGTGCCACATCCGATGGGCTTGGCGCGGTGTAACCGTGCGCCAACGCACTTGTGCTTGCAGCCGCTACGGCATATGCCAATGTAGCTGCTGTTCCAGCTGCGGCCGAGGCTGGGCCAACGCCCGCAGCGATGACGTCAAAACGTTCCGCGGCCGTATCTCCCAAGCCGCGGAGGACCGCAGCTTTTTCCGCATCCACCGCGGTGACAATTAACACGCGTGATGATGAAGTTGTTTGGACGGAACGGATATCTGAAGTGGTCATTTCCCCAGTTATTTCCCTCTGGTGTCCACTGGTTTCGAGTGATGCGTTCGGTTTATTATTCTGCTGTTCATCCTGTTTATGGTCATTCATCTCGAATTCTCCTTGTGAGGTATTAAAGGTGTAACGGATGCTTTGGGAGCAGCTTTCAATAGAAAGCTTTAGCTACACTTCTTCGGTTCTATTCCTGCTTTCGATATTTCCGTGTGAATGTATAGTTCAACTTGTATCAATTGAATGGAGGCATATACTTGTCCACTGCAAAAGGACATTCATCTCATTTTTGTCTTTCAAAGAGTGGACACTTTTTCTAAAAAGGTACTATACCTATCCAGAAAAATGAAACACTACATATAGATGTTTTGGGATAAAAGAGTGTAAATAATCTATATGTAGGATATCAATTCTAGGTTGATTGCTCCTGTCCGTGTCCACCCTTTGAAAGACATATCTACAATATGTATGCCCAGTAGGGACAGCACAAGTTGGCACTCCAAACGAACAAATAAAAGATCGAAAAGGCTGAAGGCTGCACAGACCCAGACCCAGACCCAGACCCAAGCAACGCTAACCCTATATCAATCTTCAAATTTCATACCAACAAACCAAATGAATAATGACCGAGTCTACACTCGCCCTCTCACAGTAGCTCATTTGTGCAAACCCGAACTTAAAGCAAGTACATAGTCTCGCTAACTCTAATTTAGCTGCATAGTGATTATCGAACAATATTCCTCTCCATCATAACGGAAGGGGAAAGACCTGAACAACCTTTGTATGTCATTTGGACAAACATTAAACGTTAAAAGTTAAAAGCAAAGGTTTCGTGTAGACGGATCACTTCAAGTAGCCGTAACGCTTCCAATAGCCCACTTTACCTCACTTCAAGTGAATGCCACTCTAATTATGCCCCGTCCTAAGGCGCAATGAACCTGCTCCTAGATGTTCTATATGTCAAATAAACCATATGTTTTCTCTCTCTTTAACGTACTCCGAATAAATCAGGAAGTCAAAGTTAACGGTTGACAATCCGAATTAACTGTATTAATAATAGTAGTACAGTTAATACACCTAATACACTTCAGATACAGTCATTTAAACCCATAGGTTATTTCACACATTTACAGAAAGGAGGTGCGGGATGTTCGAATTAGATGTACGCAGCCGTAAGGCGATCTACGAGCAACTGGTGGACAAAGTCAAAGAAATGATCGTATACGGTATTCTAAAGCCCGACGAACAGCTTCCTTCCGTTCGTGCGTTATCCACGCAGCTGACTGTGAATCCGAATACGATTCAAAAAGCGTATCGCGAGCTTGAACGTGAAGGTTACATCTATTCTTTGCAGGGAAAAGGAAGCTTCGTATCATCGTCAGTGGAACATCCGAATGAAGCCATGAGAGATGAGATCAGAGAGTCTCTGGTGAAGTTGATTGCAGAAGCTTCGTATTCCGGTTTGACCAAAGCGGATATGACGCTTTTGTTTGAGGAAGCGATGGCCCGTATAGAGAAGGAGGAGCCTCATGATTGAGCTGAATCAAGTCGTCAAAGCGTTTGAACAGGAAAAGGCAGTGGATGGCGTAACGATGAACATACATAAGGGGTCGATCTATGGTTTGCTCGGTTCCAACGGGGCAGGCAAGACATCGCTGCTCAAAATGATGGCTGGTATTTACCGTCAGGACAGCGGGACTGTTCGTATCGAAGATCATGAGATTTATGAAAATATGGATCTCAAAGGCCGCACGATTTTTATGGCAGATGCGCCCTACTTTTTCCCGCAATCTTCAATAACTCAGATGGCTGCATTTTATCGTTCCGTATATCCACGCTGGAATGAGGAACGGTTCAAGCAACTGGCGACCGTGTTCAAACTGGATGTCAAACGCAAGTTGCATCGCATGTCCAAAGGCATGCGCCGTCAGGCAGCCGTATGGCTGGGACTTAGCTGTATGCCTGAAGTGCTGCTGATGGATGAGCCGATTGACGGTCTTGATCCGGTCATGCGCCAGCAGATCAAAAACTTGCTGTTCCAGGAAGCAGCTGAGCGTCACGTCACAATCGTGATCTCGTCCCACAACTTGCGTGAGATCGAAGATCTGTGTGACCATGTGGCGATTATGCACAAAGGCCGAATTATTGTAGAGAAGGATCTTGATGATCTGAAGGCCGATACGCATAAAATCCAGGTTGCTTTCCGCCACCCTGACCATGCCGAAGCCATGGATAAGCAGATTGATATTTTGCATGAAGAAAAACGGGGAAGTGTATCCCTGTACATTGTCAAAGGCAACCGACAACAGGTAACGGAACAATTCCGTATACATGATCCGTATCTGCTGGATGTACTGCCTCTGACGCTCGAAGAAATATTTATCTACGAAATGGAGGACGCAGGGTATGATATTCAACCGATTGTTCTGTAACCGGGGCATCCTGATCCAAAATTTCAGACAGCATGGATGGATAGGCATTTTGTATCTCATCACATTGTTGTTCTCACTTCCGTTATATATCGCTACCGAGTACAGGGATGTGCCAGAGCAGATTACAAGTTTGTTTCAGGCCAATGGTGAAGTGCAGATTTTGTTCGCCATTACGCTGCCCGTAGCGGCTGGAATCTTTCTTTTTCGGTATATTCAATCCGGTTCACCTTCTGATCTGTTCCATAGTTTGCCGTTACGTCGTAAACATCTATTAACGGTTAATCTGTTGACCGGATATGCCTTGATCCTGCTGCCAATCTGGATTACAACTGCGATTACAGGCTGGGTATGGGCTGTACTGGATCAACCTGCTTTTCTGTTCGATGGCAGTACAATCTGGATGTGGGGCTTGAGCATGAGTATCTACTCGCTGTTTATGTTCATGCTAACTGTGGCGGTCGGTATGTGCATTGGTCAATCTGTATTGCAGGGACTCACCGTGTACGCACTCGTCTTGTTACCTGTTGTCGTATGGTTCATTATGTCACTTCATCTACAGCATTATTTGCTCGGATATGCTTTTGAAGAAGTGGGCTTTAATGCGGAGAAACTTTCACTTGTCCTGCGTGTGGGTTCGATCAGTAACCTCCCTGTAATCCGTCAGGAGTTAATTATCTATGCGATATTTGCAATCCTGTTTATTCCTCTAGCCTATGTACTTTATGCGAAGAGACAGGTTGAATCTGCTACTCAAGCAGTTACGTTTAAGCTTATAAAACCTATATTCCGCTTTGGATTAATGTTTACATTGGTTCTGATTGGCGGAGGTTACTTTACAATGATTGCTCCAAGAGGATCAGCTGGATGGGGAATATTCGGATATATCCTCGGCGGAATTGTAGGTTATATCGTTGCGGAGATGATTATTCGCAAAACATGGCTGATCTGGAGCAGCAGGCTGCTACCCAAGCTGATTCTATATGGTATCATCGCTGGTCTGATACTGTACGTACCTATTGCCGACTGGAATGGATACGCCGCTCGAGTGCCTGAAATGAGCAAGGTGAACAGTATCAAACTTGGCGGGGAGAGTTATACCTACAGTAACGGTGTCAGTCAGAAAAAGGACGATGCTCACCTCTATTCTAATGATCCGGAATACATGGGGGCAGTTATCGCTCTTCATCAAAAAATTGTGGATTCCGATCTTCCTTTACTGGATGATCCAATTAATACAGGTATGCGTAATGATGAGTCTATATTAATTAACTACAAGCTGGATAACGGCAAGGTGATGAAACGTAAATACTACATCCCAGAAGCCGAATTCCATCAGGAATTAATGGCTCTGAAACAGTCCCAGGATTACAAAAGAGTTGCCTTTGAAACGTATAAGCTGGAAGAAGAGGCATTAAGTTTTGGCATTCGCTCTGCCACTAGTTCATACCGAAAGGTGTATATTAGCAATCCGGAGCAAGTCCGTGAATTCAAGGAACTCTTGAGACAGGACATTTTGGATCAAACCTACGAAGAACAGCGCTCCCCGTGGCAGTCGTTTGCTTACGCAGAGATGAATCAGGATTCGTCTTCAAAAGATCCGTTTCAACCGAGGGAGATGTGGAATTTTGAGATCAAACCTAGCTATGATCGGGTATTGGCTTGGCTGAAGGAGAACAAATTATATGACCAGTTGCTTGTCCAGGCAGATGAGATTGTCTCCGCTCAGTTTGCGAAGCAGGAGATTAACAGTCCGGGTTCGCTTCAGTGGACTACTCCGGAGCCAGAATATATCGATGGAAATCTAAGTGGTAACAAACAGATAGCGACTAAAAACAAAGAAATCATTAGTGATTTGCTCAAACGTCAACGGTCTGGTTATCTAACAGAGAAAGATACCATTTATCAGATCAAGTTGAATGTAACTCGTGGCGAGAACATCTATATGATGCTGAAAGAAGAGGATCTGACCGAGGCGATGAAAGCTATTCTGGTCAATCAATAAGCTAAGCTATATCAGTTGTTATCGATAAGCGGGAAGGGTTCTCCCGTTGATTAAAGGGTTGATATTAGACCAGTCAAACTAGCACGACTTGACCAGATACAACGAATGGAATATATTAGAAAAAGGAAAGGTTCGAGCGACTCGTTCAATCGAATCTCATATGGAACGGCTTATGAGGGAAGCACCCGTAAGAGCAGGCAAATGCCTGACTTGCGGGTGCTTTTTTGTCGTTCGCTGATTTCGTTGGCTATTCTGCTACATATTTTAGAAGAAAGGGTGTAGAGACGCATGCAAACAGAAGTGTGGGAGGAAACGATAAACGATCAGGAGGCCATGTTAGCGATGATATGTGGTTGTTCCTTATTGGAACGATCAAGCTCACATAACTTCATAGATCATCATGGCTTGGTGGAGGGAAAGAAGGGTCGACAGCATATCGAAGATTTAGCTTTAGAAGGTACAGTTCCAATGGAGACAAGTTTAAGTCTATCTCATGTTTTGACAGGATATAGCGGTAGTCACGTAGCACGTCAACGTAAAGTCCAACGATCTCATTTGCGATCATTCGCTCATCTTTTATTTGGACCACGCCTACTTATAGGGCTTGTAATTTTGTTCGGCGCAGGCACGATGTATTTTGCTTCTTCAGTCGAGGCGGCGGGCATAGATCTTGGCGTAACCGCGCAGAAAGCCTGGGACTCCGTTTTGAACAAAGCCGATGCCCAAACCAAGTTAACGTTGAAGCAAACGTATGAGAAAGTAGGGAACTGGAAGGCTCAAGAGCAGGCTTGGGAACAAAAGACAAAGACACTTCATGCCGCCAATACCGCGGAATTGGAGCGATTACGTGTAGAAATAAGACAAACCGATGACGCGAAGATCGCGGCTCTAACTGAAAAAGTAAAACAAACCCAAGCCCGATATGAACCGCTATTCGCCCTCTATAGTTCAGTCAATCGACAGCTGGATGCAGCCAAAGCCATCAAAAATAAGGAATGGAGTGCAGCGATCCGTACGCAGGCAGACACATTGAGACCCGTTGTACAGCTTGCCAGAGAAGACATTCGGATCAAGAAAAAGGAACTTGCCGAAGCACGTAAACGGAAGAGTGCTGAAATAAAACGTTTACGTATTATGCTAGCAGGCACCGACTCCGCGAAGAAACAGATTCAAACGGCTAAAAAACAGGCGAGTCTGGCGAAAGAACGATATTCGGGCGCATTACAACAGTTCAAACAGAGTGCAAAGCAAGGTCAAACGTCACGTGTACTCAGCTCATTGAATGCATTGGCTTCTGCAGCAGAGAAGTGGGCAGGCGCAAAACAAAATATTCATACACTGGAGCAAAAAGTATCCACTACATATATGAAAGTCAGACAGGAAATCGCTAAAAGACCCAAATAAGAGGAAACCCTGTCCTCTCCGCAACGTACACCACTTTAGATGTAAAGACGCTTCGATGATGATGGAACGAGGTGAAACTATTGCAGTCCAAGTTGGAAACAAAACGTACGGGGGCAAGAGGGCTTAAACGTAAACGGTACTGGATTCCTAGCGTTGTACTCATTTTCATCATAGGTTTTATTGGAATTGGTGCACAATGGACACCAAAACTAACGGTATTTTTATTAAAATCATTTATTGAGATTGCTAATCAAGATGCGAACAGCAAAGATCGTATGATCTCGGAAGGCGTAACTCGTGTTGCGAATGTGCCCTATGCAGACGAAGGCCATAATGACAGTACGTTAGATATCTATTATCCTTCCGTAACATCGGAACCTTTGCCTGTCGTGCTGTGGGTTCATGGCGGTGGATGGGTCTTGGGAGACAAAGCGGACATCGCAGATTATGCAGTACAATTAGCCAAGCAGGGTTACGTTGTCGTCAGTATGAATTATGCACTCGCACCGGATATGAAATATCCCATTCCCGTGGTTCAAACGAATCAGGCTTTGACTTACGTGAAGAACCATGTCAGTGAGTATCAGGGTGATCCGGAAAACATATTTCTCGCAGGCAATTCGGCAGGTGCCCAGATTGCAAGTCAGACTGCGGCAGTGGTGACGAATCCTTCCCTCGCCAAGCTCATGAATATAACACCATCCATTCAGCCAGAAGAATTACGTGGGGTTCTTCTATTCTGTGGTCCTTACAATCTGAGCACAGTAGCGGAAACAGGCTTTCCACTCATACGTACATTTCTCTGGTCATATACGGGAGTCAAAACATTTGAAGACTATCCACGTCTGCATGAAATGTCGACCGTGCTTCAGGCGACAGCAGCGTACCCGCCTGCATTTATTACCTCAGGCAATGATGACCCGCTGACAAGTCAATCGATTGAGCTGGCACAAGTCTTGAAGCGACTTGATGTTGATACGGAAACTTTATTTTTCTCGAACTCGTCAGAGAAGCTGGGACATGATTATCAATTTGATCTGAAGAGTGAAGCTGGTCAACAGGCGATACATTCGGCAGTACGCTTTATGCAACAGTATAGTCGATGAGCAGACAAGTCTGTGGTACACTCGAAGCAAATGAGGGCGCAGGAGGAGAAGCATGGCAGACAAAGAAGATTTGACCCGGTTCGGTGTGGCATTTCCTACACCTCTGATTGAGCAATTTGACCAGTATATTGAGGAACAGGGATACAAAAACCGATCCGAAGCTTTCCGTGATCTTGTTCGCAAAACATTACTTCAACCTTCCGTACTGCAATCCGATCAGGATGTAGCTGGCACCATTGTGATGGTCTATGATCACCATATCAGTGATCTTCCCATTCGCTTGATGGAGCTCCAGCATGAGGCGCATCATGACATCATCTCCAATATGCACGTGCACCTGAACCATGACCAATGTCTGGAGGTAATTGCAGTGCGGGGAAACCTGGAACGATTGCGTCATCTGCATCAACAGATTCAAGTGCAAAAAGGGGTACTGTACGCTGAGCTGTCTGTGACTTATGTGGATGAACTCAATAAACTGGCTCATGCTCGAAGTCTAGATCAGGATGACAATCCGGATCAAAGCCAGGATCACAGTCACAGTGCGAGTCAGCATGGTCACAGTCATCATCATCATCGTTCTGCCGATTAAGATGAAGTGTGAGTTTAATTTCTATGAAAATATAGCGAATCTAAAAAACAGACCATTGGTTAGATGCCAACCGTCTGTTTTTTTTGTTGTTTGTTATAATACCTAACTTTATAAAGCGTTACAATTGCCGGTTCATATAAATATTCAATGATTAGTTCAAATATATGAAAATATTTGGATTTCGAAGTGAAGTTTATTGACATATGTTTTGAGTTTTGTGCTACAATTTCCCTAAAAAGTAACACGAAATAATTGAGTGCAGCACATATTTAGAGGGGGAACGACCAGAATGGGTAGATTTTCATGGAGATGGGGAAAACGAAATGTTAGAACAGGACTTGGTATCCTGCTTATATGTTCCATTGGATTATCTGGTTGTGCACAGGGCGTAGAACCGACAGCATCATCAGCAGCAGAGAACGGACAACCGGGGACTTCCACCACCAAAGACGAATTGGTGCTGGCTGTTGGTACAGAGCCGGAAGGTGGTTTTGATCCGACAACCGGATGGGGGCAGTATGGTTCTCCACTTTTCCAGAGTACTTTGCTAAAGAGAGACGCTAAGCTTCAACTGGTTAACGATCTGGCTACGGCATACTCCGTTAGTGAAGATGGGTTAACCTGGAAGGTTACTCTTCGGGATGATGTGAAGTTCTCTGATGGGGAACCTTTGACGTCTGAGGATGTGAAATTTACGTTTGATACGGCTGCTCAGAGTGGTTCTGTGATTGATTTGACGAATATGGCTGATGTGCAGGCACCTGATGATAGAACGGTCGTATTCAGACTGAAGTCGCCGCAGTCAACATTCATCAGCCTGCTGACGACACTTGGTATTGTGCCTGAACATGCCTATGGCGCTGATTATGCAGAGCATCCGGTTGGATCAGGACCGTACAAGCTGGTTCAGTGGGACAAAGGACAACAGGCCATCGTTGAAGCCAATGAAGAGTATTACGGTAACAAGTCTGCATTCCACAAACTCACCTTTCTCTATCTGGATGAAGATGCGGCCTATGCCGCTGCACAGGCAGGTACAGTGGATATCGCTGCGATCCCGGCAGCATTTAGCAAACAACAGGTGAATGGCATGACATTAGAGGCCGTAAAAACGGTAGATAACCGGGGCATCATGTTCCCCATGCAGCCTGCTGGTGCCAAGTCGGGCGATGGTCTTCCCGCAGGGAATGATGTGACATCCGATCTGGCAATTCGCCAAGCGGTGAATGTTGTGATTGATCGTAAGGCTTTGGTTGAGGGGGTACTTGAAGGGTATGGTCGTCCCGCTTATTCCGTCAGTGATGATCTGCCTTGGAGCAATGCAGAAGCTGTATTTAAGGATGCCAGTCTCGAAGAAGCGAAGCACATTCTGGCGGCTGGTGGCTGGGTGGATGCAGATGGTGATGGTATCGTCGAGAAAAACGGTGTTAAGGCCGAGTTCAATCTGCTTTATTTTGCAGGTGATTTAACAAGACAATCTCTGGCGTTAGCTACTGCGGATATGGTTGCCCAGGTGGGAATTAAAATCAATGTTGAAGGCAAAAGCCGTGAAGAGACGAAAAAGATGGCTTACTCCAACGCTGTATTATTTGGTTGGGGCAGTCATGATCCACTGGAAACCTATAACCTCTATAGCAGTACCCACAAGGGAGAAGGATATTACAATGTAGGACTGTACAGTAATCCTGTCGTGGATTCATGGATGGAGAAGGCCCTTCAGGCCACCAGTGAGGAAGAGGCATTGCCCTTCTGGCAAAAAGCGGAATGGGATGGCACAACAGGTTTCAGTTATCAGGGGGACGCACCTTGGGCGTGGCTCGTAAATATAGATCATCTGTATCTGGTTACGAATGGACTAAACATTGGCGAGCAGCAGATTCACCCCCATGGTCACGGCTGGCCGGTGACATCCAATCTGGAGGAATGGACCTGGGATAACAGCGCGAAATAAGAAGCATAGCGGTAGCTTTAGCCTGAATTGGGGAGAGATTGGATGACGGGCAGGAATGGATGGGCCAGATTTGTTGGTTATAAAGTGTTGCGACTCGTATCTCTATTGGTTGGAGTCAGTGTGTTGTCTTTTATATTAATGCAATTCTCTCCTGTGGACCCGATCGAAGCTTACATTGGTGGAGATATGATCAGGGTAAGTGCCGAACAGCGCAGTTTAATCGAAGAGCGTTGGGGATTGAATGAATCTCCAATGGAACGATTGCTGACCTGGGGACAAGCACTTATTCAGGGAGATCTGGGAACATCAATGATCTACAGACAGCCTGTAGCGGATATTATCCAGGAACGATTCATGAATTCTGTCGCGCTTATGGCTGTAGCCTGGCTACTATCTGGTATCTTCGGATTCACTCTTGGTGTAGTTGCTGCCATGAGAAGGGATTCAAGGCTGGATCGCCTGATCTGCTGGTATTGTTACACGCTGGCCTCCACGCCGGTATTCTGGATTGCGCTGTTGCTGCTAATGGTATTTGGGGTGTGGCTCGGATGGCTTCCAGTTGGCCTTGGGGTACCCGCAGGGATGTCGGCTGATCAGGTGACCTGGGGAGATCGGGCTATTCATATGATTCTGCCAGCGTTGACTCTCAGTCTGACTGGGGTAGCTTCCATCGCTTTGCATACCCGGCAGAAGCTTACGGATGTGCTGGAGTCAGATTATATTCTGTTTGCTAGAGCGCGGGGTGAGCGTGGATTTCAGCTGTTCCGTCGGCATGGGTTCAGACATGTTGTTTTGCCAGCCATCACGCTGCAGTTTGCTTCGTTCAGTGAACTGTTCGGTGGGGCTGTGCTTGCAGAGCAGGTATTTTCATACCCTGGCCTTGGTCAGGCGACGGTTCAAGCGGGGTTGCGTGGAGATGTTCCACTGCTGCTTGGACTTGTAATGTGCAGTGCGATTTTTGTTTTTACGGGTAATATGCTTGCCGACATTATGTATCGTATGATTGATCCGCGAATGAAGGAGGAGCTGATATCATGAAGCAGACGATCGAACGCTCCTCCGAGCAGACGGACGAAACAACCGATGTACAGAAAGTAAAAATGGCGAATCAAGCGGTACGGTACAACAATACTCCGGAGTTGTTGCAAGCGGGGGCTGAGCGAGAAACAAGCCAGACTAGAAAAGGATATGCGCGTGCCAGAGACCAACATTTCCGCAATCCTCGCCAAAGAGCGGTGATCTGGGGAAGCCTTGCGGTGATTTGGATTGCCGTTGTGTGGTTGACGGGCAGACTTCTTCCTGCTGGTTCTACCCTAACCTCATTAATGGATCGGAATCTGGCTCCAGCCTGGGCGCATCCATTTGGCACAGATTGGCTCGGAAGAGATATGTTCATGCGTACGTTAAAAGGACTGGCAACCAGCATTCAAGTGGGACTGCTTGCTGCATGTGGCGGTGGATCGATCGCAATGTTATTGGGTTTGGCTGCTGCTACTAGCAAGGCTGCTGATCGGGTGATCTCATGGATTATCGACCTGTTTCTCAGTGTGCCTCATCTGGTATCACTGGTTATGTTGGCCTTTGTATTTGGTGGAGGTTTGGCAGGAGTGGCGGCAGCCATCGCGCTGACGCACTGGCCGAATCTGGCCCGGATTGTACGAGCGGAGATGATTCAACTGAAATCCGCAGAATATATTCAGATTTCACACAAGTTGGGTCAATCGCGATTACGGATAGCAGTGCAGCATATGCTGCCACATCTGGTCCCACAATTGTTCGTGGGCGTACTGTTAATCTTCCCCCATGCGATTCTGCATGAGGCAGCCATTACGTTTCTGGGGCTGGGGTTGTCCCCGCAGCAACCGGCAATTGGCATTATTTTGTCAGAGTCGATGAGATATTTATCTGCTGGCATGTGGTGGCTCGCCTTTTTCCCGGGACTGGCATTATTGCTGGTTGTTCGTGCGTTTGATGTATTGGGCAACAGTCTGAAGACATTGACGGGTACAGGTAGTTCAAGGGAGGTGAGGTAGATATGGCTCTTCTTGATATTCAGGGAGTATCGGTGTCATTTCGGCGCGCTCGTGGTTGGTTTGGACATGAACGGACTGATGTCATTCAGAATCTGGATCTTTCCATAAACGAGGGTGAGATTGTGGCTGTTGTAGGCGCAAGTGGATCGGGTAAAAGTGTGCTGGGGCAGGCTATCATGGGCATTCTGCCTACCAATGCCAAGTTGGAAGGTCGAATGAGCTACAATGGCGAGCCCTTGACCCTAGAGCGGCAGCTTCATCTGCGTGGAGACGAACTGGTGTTAATTCCGCAATCCGTCAGTTATTTGGACCCGCTGATGAAGGTGGGGAGACAAGTTCAGCCAGTAACCCGAGATTCGGGACGGAAGCGCCGCTTCAAGACTCAATCCCACGTGAAAAAGACGGAGCAGGAGCTGACGGAGCGTTATCAACTCCCTCAGGGAACAGGCGGGAAATACCCGTTTGAGTTGTCCGGAGGTATGGCAAGGCGGGTGCTGATGGCTACAGCGACCTCAGGCCAGCCGAAGCTGATCATTGCCGATGAGCCGACACCAGGCATTCATCCCGAAGTGCTGGACGAGACGATGAGGCAATTTCGCGAGCTTGCGAATCAAGGCGTAGGCATTCTATGGATTACCCATGATGTCACGACTGCCTTGACGGCAGCCGATCGCATCGCTGTATTTTATGCGGGTGCCAATGTAGAGACAGCGCAGGTGGATGATTTTACGGGGAATGGAGAACGACTGCGCCATCCGTATACGAAAGCTCTCTGGAATGCGTTGCCGCAGAATGGGTTTCAGCCACTCCCAGGCTCCCAGCCGTTGGCAGGTCAAGGGATCATCACAGGATGTTCATTTGCTCCCCGATGTAGCTCAGCAACCGTTGCATGTACCCGCGAACGTCCTCCGCTTCGTCAGATACGAGGCGGAGAAGTGAGGTGTCTCCATGTCACTTAAAGCACAGGATGTAAGTTATCGTTACGATCAGAAATCGTGGGTGTTTCAGCAGATGAACATGCAGGTGCAACAAGGCGAAGTCGTTGGCTTGTGGGGACCGAGTGGCTGTGGGAAAACAAGCCTTGGGCGCATCCTTGCAGGATATGCTGAACCCATGACAGGACAAGTATTACTGGATGGTGAACCACTCCCTCGTACAGGAGTATGTCCAGTTCAGCTGGTATTCCAGCACCCGGAGAAAGCTGTGAATCCACGCTGGCGGATGCGGCGTGTACTTCAGGAGGCGGCTGTGCAGGATGAGCAGTTGCTCGAAGATTTGGGGATTCAGCAAGCTTGGCTGGACCGCAGACCGGGTGAATTATCCGGTGGGGAACTGCAACGATTCTGTGTCGCGCGAGCACTCGGTACATCGACACGTTATGTGATTGCAGATGAAATGACCACGATGCTGGATGCGATCACTCAGGCACAGATCTGGCATACCGTGATGGAAGTGTCTCGCCAGCGTGATCTGGGATTACTGATCATAAGCCATGATCGGGATTTGCTGAACAGGTTGTGTGACAGAATTATTCCGATGTCGATGTCACTGTAAGGTTAATTATGTTTCAATAAATAAATGGATTGAATAGAAAAGAAAAGAAAAGGGGCGCCCCCTGTGCAGTCATTGACCATGAATGTGAGTCATGGACTTGACTACGGGGCACCCCTTTTTCCATTTTACAGATATTCATCATTTATCGAACAGCATATACGCTCCTGTTCGCAACGTGCATAGATGTAACTGTCAGTCTATTTGTCCGACAGTTTGCTTAACAATACAGATAATCTACGCATTGCCTCTTCAACCGTGGAACGTGGACAGGCTACATTAATACGCATGAATCCTGTACCTTCCGTTCCAAAGGAGCTCCCATCATTAAAAGCAAGCCCTGCATCATGAAGCAGCATGTTGCATAGTTGTGCATGTGGGATATTCAGCTCCCGGAAATCCATCCATAACAGATAGGTGGCTTCGGGCAGATGCAATTTGATCTCTGGCATATGTTCTGCAACATATTGCTGTACATACGCCATATTCCCATGGATATATGCAAGGCATTCCTCCAGCCATTCCTCGCCATCATTATAAGCAGCTTCGGTTGCAACAGCCCCCAGTGTGCTGATACCGGCAAGTCCCATCGTTCTTACACCCTGCGCGAAAGATTCCCGCAGCTTGGCATTTGGGATGATGATGTTGGACGTGCAGAGGCCAGGAATATTGAACGTTTTGCTTGGAGCCGTACAGATGATACTTAGATCAGAGACGGCGTCCGAGATCAAGGTGAGCGGTGTATGGGCTCCACGTTGGTGAACAAGATCGGCATGAATTTCATCCGAAACCATCAGTACGTTGTATTGGAGACACAGCGACGTAAGGCCTTCAAGCTCCTCACGAGTCCATACACGTCCAACCGGATTATGTGGACTGCACAGAATCAGCATTTTAACCCGACCGGTCTGCAAGCTGGATTCCAGTTGTTCCAGATCCATCGTGTAATGACCATTATTCTCTACCAAAGGATTGGTGATCAGTTCACGGCCTTGACCACGTACAACTTCATAGAAGGGAGCATACACCGGAGTCTGGATGACCACTGCATCTCCCGGATCAGTGAATCGCTGTACAGCAATGCTGAGTGCGGGCACAATACCTGGAGTGAATACGATCCAGTCATCGTTAATTTTCCAGTTGTGGCGCCGTTCCATCCACCCTGCAACAGCGGCATGATACGCCTCAGTTCGTACTGTATAACCAAAAATTCCGTGCTCCATCCGTGTTTGCAGGGCCTGAATCACGGATGGTGGAGCAGCGAAATCCATATCGGCCACCCACATCGGAAGCGCATCAGCAGCACCGAAGATATCCTCAAGTGCATCCCACTTCTCTGATCCGGTAGAGATCCGGTTAATAGACTGATCAAATGTACTGTTATTGTTCATCGTATAAATCCCCCTTGAGTTCCGTTCTTTCGACCACAAATCGACAAATTATTATCTAATACATTGGTTAATTTCGCAACTGTTGTACGTGTATGATTAGCTTCATATGTATGGTCCGAAATTCAGGACTTTATTCATATAAGAACAGCTTAACGAGCCAGAGAACAGCAGGCATACGACAAAGACTATTTTAGTACGCCCATGGTCCTGTTTTATTCATTTATCGTTTACAACCTCTTGTCAGATGCTATTATATTGCTAACATTTGGTGGAACAACGGGCTGTTATCCGAATAAGCTCGTACCCATACATGATGAGCATAAAGAAATGAGTCTTTTGCATAAATGGAGCGATCGTCTTGAATCGTATTATGCAAAAGACTGACATTTGAACTCAGGAGGCGTTTAAGGATGAAAAGCAAAAAGTGGTTGATTGCTGCGTGTGTGTTTGGCATGGTGTTGACCGGTTCGGCAGGCGTATATGCAGGTACACAACTGGAGACGATCAAAGCTTATCTGAACCATGGGCTCGCCATCGAAGTGAACGGGCAGAAATTCACACCGACAGGTGACCAGGGCAAGAAACTTGCGCCAATTACATACCAGGGAAGTACATATCTCCCCGTTCGTTCGATTGCGGATGCGTTGAAAACCGAAGTAAAGTATGATTCCCAGAACAATAAAGTAAGCATCGGCTCCTCAAGTTCCTCCGGTGGGTCGACATCCACAGGTAACAGCGGATCAACCTCACCCTCAACAGGTACTAACACACAGGCTGCAGGTGTGAAGTCCAAGTATCTGCCAGCAGATTTCCCATTACCGAAGGATGCGAAGGCGACAAGTCTCGTTGAGAACATCATGGATGGCAACAAAAAAGTGGTGCTCACGTACACAACAAAAGAAACGTTGCTAACCGTTGGAACCTCCTACAAAGACTATTATCAGACCAAAAACTTGACTCAAAATACTCAGGATATACAGGCAGACGGCTTCAGTATCGTAGGTCGTGAAGATGGTAAATATGCCGTAACCATTACGGGTTCTGTGTCTGCAACCAACAAGGATCTGAATGAAATCACCGTGGTGTGGAGCGAAGAGTAATGACGAGTATAACCACATGTCCTCATACTATCCTGCTTGAGTCGTTCAAAGTATAGTGATCCGTATTCTTCTTCTATTATTCAAAAGGTAACGCCAAAAGCCGTCCGTTGAAATCGAAACAGATTTCATTGGACGGCTTTTATGTTTGAATTGATATCTGGTTCTATGTTTTAAATTAAAAGTCCGTTACAGGTACTCGTTAAACCAACCGGCAATATGCTCCAGACGACGTACCCTTAAGTAGGGATGACCTCCGCGAGACAACTCGTGGTTGGCCCCTGGGAAACGAACGAGACGAGTGGTCTGCTTGCGCCGTTTCAACGCAATGTATAATTGCTCCGCCTGTTCAATCGGACACCGCAGATCTTGTTCGCCATGCAAAATGAGCAGCGGAGTACTCACGTTGCCGACATAAGCGAGCGGTGAATGTTTCCACAGTTTTTCCGTGTCATCCCACGCGTTACCGCCAATCTGATCCTCCGTGAAGAAATAGCCAATGTCACTGACGCCGTAGAAAGATAACCAGTTGGAGATGGAACGTTGGGTAACAGCAGCCTTGAAGCGATCGGTGTGCCCAACAATCCAATTGGTCATGAAGCCGCCATAACTGCCACCGGTTACGCCCAGTCTGGACTCATCGATAAACTCATACTGGGACAGGGCATAATCCACGCTTTCCATAAGATCGCGATAATCTCCACCGCCATAATCTCCGCGACAGGCGTCTACAAACTGCTGCCCGTATCCGAGTCCTCCGCGTGGATTGATGTATACAACAGCGTAGCCTTGTGCGGCGAGAATCTGAAACTCGTGCATAAATGTAAAACCATACATCATGTGCGGGCCGCCATGAATCTCAAGAATGGTCGGGATTTTGACCCCGTCGACCATGCCACGAGGTTTCATAATCCACCCTTGCAGCCGCAGGCCATCCGAGGAGTTGAACCAGAAGGTCTCTGGTGCACTAAGATGGATCTCATCCTCAAGCTGTGGATTGCTGCGGGTGAGCTGAATCGGTTCTACACCGGAATCTTCCGGTTGTTCATACATATAGAGGTCACCAGGACTTCGCGTATCGGCAACAGCGGCAACGATCTGTCCGTTTTCCAATTCGGCAAATTGATAAATCTCCCGTTCGTCAGGCAATATATACTCGGCACTGCTGCCGTCTCGTGCGAATTTGGCGATGCGTACACTACCATGAATGGTTGCGAGACAGAAGATGGATGAACCATCCCGACTGAATACAGGTCCCGTGGTTGTCAGATGTGATCGCATGTCACCAACAATGCTGTGATTTAACTGTACGTCCCAATCCGTGCTTAAACATACGGGTTCACCACCTGATTTAGGAAGGGTATATAGCTTCACAAGCGTGGCATTTCCATAAGAACGGTCACTAGCGAGCAGGGCCAGGGATTGTCCATCCGGTGCAAATGTCAGTCGGCTGAACGTATATCCTTCCGGGGTCAACTGCTGCACATCCGACCCGTCTGCCTTAGCAAGGTACACATGATTGGTCAGGGTGTAATCGTTGTGTTCCTCGCCTGCTTCGGGCATCTGTGCAATCCATGCGATGGATGTTCCGTCCGGGGACCAAGCGTAGTCTCCAACGTCATAGTGACCAGTAGTTACAGGAATGGCTTCCGCATCAATGGGTGCAAGAGCAAAGAGATGGGATCGTTTTCCGTCCCACAATCCGCCTGCATCTGATTTCATGCGAATTCGGTCCACAACATGTTCTTGCGGCAGTTTATGGTTATCGTCTTTAGAATCGGTATGTTCTGATTCGTCTTCTCCGCTCATATCCACGGAAGATTTCACCAGTAAGGTATGGCCATCTGGTGACCAGAGCAAGGAGCTGACGCCATGTTTCAGGTGACTGATCTGCTGTGCTTCTCCGCCATCTGTTGCGATAATCCACACCTGGGGTTTCCCATCAACCTCTCGTAAAAAGGCAAGCTGGGACCCATCCGGTGACCAGGCAGGGGAATGATCTTTCTCTCCAGAGGTAAAGGGCCTGTCCTTCTGACTCCCCAGATGCAGCAGTCTCAGGTGAGAACAATAACCGTCACGTGCTTCATTCGTTTTCCGGCTTACATATACCAGTTGTCCGCCTTGAGGAGACGGAGTCGGATCGTTAACCCATGTAATCTGATAAAGATCTTCCGATGTTATGCCGCGCTGACTCATCATCGTTTGTCCTCCCGCCATGAATTTGGAATTGGTTAATTTCCTAACCTTTCCATTTATATTAACGGAAAGCAAGGGACAGGACAATAAGTGTAATGAAGGAGTAGTAAGACATTTAACAATGTATATTAATTGAATTAAATATTTGCACGGTAACGTAGAGGACAGAAACAACCTGAAGAAGCGGAGCGTTCGCCTAAAAGCTTTCTGAAAGAAAGCTGCATCGGAAGCATAGGCTATCCCCGGCTTTTCACTTTGAAAAAGTGGATTCGAAAAATCTGGGGATAACAGCGATCGGAAGGTTGTTCTGTCATCGGAGTGGCCAGTGTAAATATCCTTTATTCAATTCATATAGGTGTGTTAAAAGGAATTGCTCGAAGGATGACGAATCCTAATGTTGAATAAGCGCAGAAATGATGAAAAATGGTCTTAATTTAATGTTTAACTTCGGTGAATTTGGTTTAATGGACAATGCAATTCCTGTTCTACATTAGGGTATTTGGTTCATAGCCATTCGTTTATATAGAACGCGTAAGATTCAGTCGTAATGAAGGAGGAACGTCACGTTGAGCACATCCTATGAGCAGCATGTAGAATATCCAAACCGGAAACGAATGGCGTGGCTTACGGCAGGGGCAGCACTTTTTGTGGCAGCCGGATTTTTTTTGATTTTTGATCGTTCTTCAGTTACGAATGATTCCATCCTCTCGGGTGTAATAGGAATTCTATCCATTTTGTTTTTTGGGCTATGTTTCTGCTACAGTCTGGTAAAGATGATTAAGAAGGAACCTTCTTTTGTGATCGATGAGGATGGGTTTGTGGATACATCTTCTTATACCGCAGGAGGAGCAGTGGCCTGGAGAGACGTTGAGAATATTTTTATGTATGAATTGATGGGACAGAAAATGATCGGGGTTAAATTGCGGGACGAGAAAGCCTTTCTGGATCGTCAGAATGGAATGAAACGCAAATTGATGACGGTCAACAGCAATATGGTCGATGCGACCATAAGTGTTGCCCAGAGTAGCCTTACAATTCCACTGGATCAGTTATATATCATGATGATGAGCCACTGGAGGCATGTAAGTGATAACATGATTTATGATTCGTATGATCGTCGTTAGAGATAATGTCCATAGAGTCTTCAGAATGGAGGAATATAGATGATGCACGGTGATCAGACACGCACGATTCTGCTTCCAGATGGAACTGCCCTGCCCGCGATAGGACAAGGCACATGGTACATGGGAGAGAAGCAATCCATCCAGGAAGAAGAAGTACGGGCACTGCGTTCCGGTATTGAACTGGGAATGACCGTGATTGATACAGCGGAGATGTATGCAGAAGGTGGGGCGGAAGTCGTTACGGGAAAGGCCATCTCAGGCCTTCGTGATGAAGTCTTTCTCGTATCCAAAGTATATCCCCATCATGCAGATCGCAAGCAGATGGTTACGGCCTGTGAGCGTAGTCTCACGCGTCTTGGTACAGATCGTCTGGATCTGTATTTGCTCCACTGGCGCGGAGGAGTACCACTCGAAGAGACGGTTCAGGGCTTGGAACAATTGAAACAATCCGGTAAAATTTTGCGTTGGGGTGTCTCCAACCTGGATACAAGGGATATGCAGGAATTATGGAGTTTGCCAGAGGGTTCTCAGTGCATGGTGAATCAGGTGCTGTACAATGCAACTTCGCGTGGTATTGAGTATGATTTGCTCCCCTGGATGCGGGAACGTAGCGTTCCTGTAATGGCATATTGTCCACTGGCTCAGGGGGGCAGACTTCGGAGTGAATTATTGGAGCATCCGGTCATTCAGGAGATTGCGCAGGATCGAGGAGTTACAACTTCTCAGATCGCATTAGCCTGGGTGATTAGGGACGGAGATGTGCTGGCGATTCCCAAGGCGGTACAGCTGAATCATGTGGCAGACAATGCAGCAGCAGTGAATATCGTTTTGACACAAGAGGAACGGACCCGATTGGATGAGGCTTTCCCTGCACCTAAAGGCAAGGTACCTTTAGACATCGTGTGAAACAAGACTAATAAGTTATGCAGAGCAGATCTTCACGATCTGCTCTTTTTTGTGTATTCATACTGATAACCGAAGCATGTCCATCAACGAAGCGAATATATATTTTGACAAATGGGCTTTACAACACTATATTACTAGTGTACTATGTAACTAACACACCAGTACAGAGAGGAGCGAGTGCTTTGTGACGATGGAATTTGATAACAACTTACCAATATATCTGCAGATTATGCAGTACATCAAGAGACAGATTGTAACCGGGACACTTCAGGCAGGTGACAAAATCCCTTCGGTTCGTGAACTGGCGGCTGAATTACAGATCAATCCCAATACAGTACAACGGACATTTCAGGAACTTGAGCGAGAAGAAGTGGTCGAAACCAAACGGGGTTTGGGCAGATACGTGACAAGTGAGGAGCGGAAGATTATGACGATCAAAAAAGAGATGGCCGGTGAATTGCTGGAACGCTTTCTGACCGGAATGCAGGAACTGGGGATTGAAGAGCAGGATATCTTATCGATCGTAGCCGATGCCGTTGCGGAAGGAAAGGGAGGAACAACACATGAGTAACATCCTTGAACTGAACCAGATTAACAAGACATACGGCAATAAGAAAGCGCTCAGTAATATCACATTGGATATTGCTCCTGGCCGAATCGTAGGTTTGCTGGGTAGCAACGGCAGTGGCAAAAGCACGCTCATGAAACTGGTTGCAGGTTTGCTGCATCCGAGCAGTGGAACGATTCAAGTCACAGGTAAGCCTGTTGGGCTGGAGACGAAGTCACTGGTTTCATTTATGCCGGATCGTCCGTTAACCGAGAAGTGGATGAGAGTGCGGGATGCGATTGCGTACTACCGCGATTTCTATGCTGATTTTGACGAGGAGAAGGCACGGGAGATGCTCGATTTCATGAACCTTGTCGAGAGTGATCGGGTGCGGCATCTATCCAAAGGTATGAATGAACGACTGCAACTAACAATGGCGCTATCCCGTAAAGCTCGTCTATATCTACTGGATGAACCGATTGGCGGAGTAGATCCGGTTGCGCGTGGCAAGATTCTGGATGCGATCGTCAAATTCTATGATGAAGACAGCAGTCTGATCATCTCCACACATCTGGTGAATGATATCGAACGGATTTTTGATGAAGTGGTCTTTATTCGTGAAGGTCAGCTGGTGATGCGGGAAGAAGTGGAAACGCTCCGTCTGAAATATGGGAAAAGTGTGGATGAGATGTTCAAGGAGGTCTATGCGGAATGATGACATTATTGAAGTATGACTTTAGAAGGAACTGGAATACACTGCTGGCTGGGCTGGTTATTTTGATTATTGCGCAAGTGGCGCTTTCCCTTTTCATGTCTGAGGTCGCAGGGGTTGTGCTTGGCATTATGGGTTATGTTGGGGTAGGTGTGGCTATTTATGTGAAAATGATCAAAACATACATGTCCAATATCCGCTCTTATAATCGCCGTCTTTTACCCGTAACAGGCCTATCGCATGTGTTGTCTCCTTTGATTTTTGGAGCTCTTTGCGGGCTTGGATTAGTCATTATATTTACGACCCATGCCTACATTTATATTTCAATGAAGCTCAGAATGAACATGGCTACCCATATTGATTTTTCGGGTCTGCATGTATCGGATTATGTTAGTTTGTTACTGTTTATCGCTTGGGTTATGGTATTTATGACTGTCATCATCTTCCTTTCGATCTCGATTGCAGGCAGCTTCCGTTGGAGAACTGGACCATGGATCGGAATCGTTGCATTCTTAGTCCTCGTTAATCTGATTGGCTGGTTGGAGAATATAATTACGACAGGACGCTTCAGTCCAAATGAGATGTTCCGTTACACCGAAGAAAGTACAGGTATTGCAATCACAGCCAATGGCGTATTATGGTCGGACGGCATGTGGGGAAGCATTGTATTTGAAGTCATCGTAGCAGTTATCTTGGTGTGGGCTACCATTTATCTGAACAACAAAAAAGTTGAAGTCTGATGACAGGATAACTTGAACGTGATGCGGGCAACCAGGGTTGCTCGTTTTTTTTTTTTTACATCCAGTGATGATCCGATTTTTGAATCCAACCCCATTAAACATACATAAATATAGATATATTGTGTGTACGATGCGAGACTAGGTTAAAGAGAACGAAAGGGGATATGTAAGGGAAAGGAGAACGTATTATGGAACTATACTTCAGGGATAATTTTTTTAATGCGGGTTACACCGAGATTATGAATCCGAATCAGGAACAGGCAGGACATCTGGATTTGAAAAGTGTTTTTGGCTCTTCGCTCGATGTATCCGATAACTCGGGATTGGTCTGTAGCGGCAAATTCCGCATGTTAACCAATCGTTGGGATATCACTGCAGCCGATGGGACACATCTGGGAGTATTGCGAGCGAGGTTTAGTTTCTTCAGCAAAAAGTATGAGTATGATGCAGGATCGCGTGGTACGTACGATGTGTCTGCTCCGGCATTCTCGCAGGAATATGATATCAGTGGAAGTGGTGGACGCATCGTGGCAAGTTTCCGTCGCACCAGCGGCTGGTTTAGTTCAGGGGCATTTGTATTGGATAACCAGTCGGACCAACTGGACACATATGAATTAATTGCAGTGGTCATGGGCGTGCATGCGATCAATAAGAGGCGAAATTCAGCTGCCAGCAGTAGTGGAGGTACGTAATACGGTAGCACTGATTCGTCGTGTTCTTGGCCAAAGCAGTTGTTTCAGAACCGGCTGAACCAGATCACGCGGATGTGTCAGAACCAGGAATTGGATCGCAAGTAACAGGAGATAAAGCTCTTGTTCAATCATAGGGTTACAGCCCGTTTTACCAGCAAGAAAGTACAGTAAAAAGGTTTGGATGAGATCATCCAGACCTTTTTGTATATGGGTTTGTTTTTGAGCAAAGGGATATGGTTAACTCACTCTAACGAATTTAATGACCATCCGCTTTTGCAAGCGGTTTTTCCTCGCGTTGGCGGTACTGAACTTCATTGGAGTGTTCGGCATGCTTATCAGGCTCGTTTTCCGCATAACGGGCCAATGCCTTCGCAGCAGTCTCGGACATTCGCTCCCGCAGCATCGTGTGGTCAGCGATTCGAACCCGTTTGCCGAGAAAACGCATTTTGGATAAGACATAATCCATCTCATTCCGCGGGACGGTCAGCTCAATCCGATATGTCTGCTTGGCTTCCATGTACTCGACCTGTTTCTCAAAGCAGGAGAAGGCATAGAGGATTCTGGACAACTCCTGATTGAACTCTGGCAATACTTCGATGGTGATGGTCGTTTTGCGCCTCTCCGTAATTGCAGCAATTCGGGCAGTGTAGCCAGAAGTGGTATCTGGCTCAACCGGTTGGGCTTCCACGGTAACGATGCTGTGCAGCTTGGTAGACATGAGTTTGTCGAAGCGAGGCGCGTACCAGAGCACGTACCATTCTTTTTTGACCATGGAATACTCCAGTTTATACGGGAAACCAAATTCATCATGGCTTGTGCGTCCATTGCGGACGCGGCCTGTCATTCGAAATCCCTGATGATGCAGAATGATTAGTCGTAACTGTCTAAGAAGTGGATGAGAGACACTGTTTTCCTCACTTTTGGCTTTTTCGGTCAGATAGTCCTGAAGGTTCAGGTCCGGCTCATCATCCAGCATGTTGTGCATTTTGTCCAATGTTACAGCGCTCAGGGCTTCTCTTGCGGCAGGGTGATTCAGCATCATGCGAAGCCAGGCCCGTTCCTGTGAGGTCCAGGTGAACAGTCCGGTTTCATTCAGTCGGGTCATCATCTGGTAATTGAACATCTTCTCGAACAGGTTCATAATATTCCGCAATCTCCTTCCATTCCTTGATCATCTCCTGGCGTAGTCTCTGAGGTGCGATGATTTCGCAGCTTGAGCCAAAACTTCGTAACCACGGTTTGATCTCGGTGGTACCGTTGACCTGGATTTCGTAGAGAAAGGTATGATCCGTTTCGGGTATGATCTTGCCCCATTGACCTTGCAGACGAACCCGATCCAGAATGAAGTTGCGCTGACCTCGCTCCGGGTGGAAAAAGCGAGCTTGAACTGTCACGGTATTCCCCGTATCTACCAGCCAACTGTAGCGACTGATGTCAGTCCACTGCTGCTTCAACTCGAGCATGTATTCCTCTTCTACGGAATCCTCTTCCTCCAGTTGGGTTATGCCTTCCATGCGGAATTTCACGAAGCCACGGCGGCCCTGATATCCAATGACATACCAACGACCATACTGATGGTCATAGACCACTTCAAGGGGAACGATCCGGTTGGATCGACCGCCTGCTTCTCGTTCAAAGCGTGGATTCGTATTCTGTGAACTGTAGCTGGATGGTTTTTTCGGTGAATAGTATAGGAACTGCACACGCTTGCGCTGACGAATCGCACTAAGCAGCGTGTAAAGATGAGCTTCGTCCAGGATACGAGAATAATAGTGATACTTATAGATATAGGGTTCGGTCGCTTCTTCTTGTGGAAAACTTGCCGTAATGGCTTTCTTCAGACTGTCCCGCAACAAGTAACCTTGGACAGAAGGAACCTGGGTGTTCGCCATCATATCCACAAAATCATACAACTCCAGCTGTTCCTCCACTGTTAATTCGGTAAGGACATCTTGTTGCAAGGCATAGCGATACGGTCTGCCACCCGGCTCTTTTCGAATAACCCCAACCTCTTCCAGATACTTCAGATCGGAGCGAATGGTTTTCTCGTCAGGTAACGCCAGATCTTCCGGCAGATCAGCACAGCAGGCGTCAAGTAATTCCATTGCGGTCAGGGCTGTATCCTGTAGGGTATGCAAAAGGACAGAAAGGCGCTGAACTTCAGTCTCTTTCATCGACTTGGCGCGGAAGAGGAAGAGCAGCATGGGCTCTGCAGATTCTCCGTACTGGAAGCGAACGAGGTCAGCCATTTCCCGGCTTGCTTCGGCACCTGAACGCTGGTCCGTGACGCTCTGCATGATTTCTTTTAACCGACGATTGGTTTTATCAAAGGTATGTACGGATATGCCAAGCCGCTCGGCATACTGTTTGCGGGTATACGCACCGCTTGTCAGGGATAACATGCGTAAGAACTGAATTTCTTTGTCAAAACTCTCTTTAGCCATGAGTATTCACTCCTTGTTGGCCTGGAGTCAGGCGAATATAATGGACGACGATGTTGCCAGAACAATTCTGCGGTATAGGAAACATTCTTGAACTTCCCATTGACGATACCCTTCATTGTAGCAGGAAGAGTGTCAGGATTCATTTTAAACTTATGAGGGTTCACTCCATTGCAGAAATTCAGTCGTCGTCATACTTTCGCCATGTTCGCATGCAGATGTGTGAGGCATAATGAGGTTGTGAAGCGGGGCAGCAACAAGCACTGTGGATCAAGGTTCCGAGGCGCCAGGGAGGGTTACTTCGACTGTTAATCGACCAGGCCGTTGGTTCGAATCCAATCGCCGCCGTTCATGGCGGTGTAGCTCAGCGGTAGAGCGGGTATTATACCTTCCCACCTTTTTCCTCGGAACATTTTATTATGAAAGAACAGTAAATAGACTCACACCGGGAGGTCATGAGTGATGAGCAGAGCGAAACAATTATTCAATCAACCTCAGCCAACGACACGTAATCATGGGGGCTACGGAGCCTATGAGCGATTGGTGGAGGAACAATATATACAGATGTTGATGACCAATACGTTGAACAATACGTTCTATGCAGATACCCAGCAACTGATGGAGGATGCGATGGTCAGTCATCAGGAGATGGCTGCGGTCGATGCAGGGTTTATGGCGAGGGCGCTGGTCTATGCTCGTAATGAAGGTTTGATGCGGTTACAGCCTCTATATGGGCTGGCACTGCTGTCCAAAGTGGACGCGGATCAGTTTGCAAAGGTGTTCTCCCAAGTCGTACAGACACCGGCTGATTTGGCTGATTTTCTGACCATTCTGAGAGGAATGGGGCGGGGGCAGGGCGGCCGAGCGGTGAAGCGTCAGGTGAGTCTCTTTTTGAACGGGATCAGTGAATACTGGGCGATCAAATACAACGGACGCGGGCGTGGATACAGTCTGGGCGATATGATCGCTACTGCACACCCTAAGCCGACAGATATGAAGCAGCAATCCTTGTTTCGTTATTTGCGCGGGCATGAGGTGGATCTCTCCGAACTGCCGCAGTTGCAAGCGTTGGAAGAACTAAAAGCTACGCCCAACCCCGCAAGCCGGATGCATCTGATCGAGAAAGGTAAGCTCCCGTATTCGGTGGTCACCTCGATCATGCAACCGACACGTACGGTGTGGGAGGCGTTAATGTCACAAATGCCGACCTTTGCGTTGCTGCGTCATCTGAACGCAATGGATCGGGCAGGGGTTTTTGAAAAATCGAAAAACATCGATGTTGTTACACGCCGTCTAACGGATGTGGAGGCTTTGCGCAAATCACGCATATTGCCTTTTCGATTCGCCAGTGCGTATGAAATGATTGCGAGGGAAGAGCTGCGGGATGCTTTGCGACAAGCGGTGGAGCTATCGATTGGCAACCTGCCAACGCTGCCGGGAAGAACCGCTATTTTCCTGGATCGTTCCGGTTCCATGCAAGGGGATTATTTACGCATTGGTTCGGTGCTGGCGCTGGCACTTTATAAACAAACGAGAGGCAACGCACTGTTCTGGTTATTCGACCATATGGTTGAAGATGCTCGTCCCAAGATGAGTGAAAGCATTCTTTCTCAAGCTCACCGGATTCGCGCGCAAGGTGGAACAGATACAGGTCGACCCGTGCGGGAACTTCGGGATATCGGAGAGAAAGTGGATCAGATCATTATGATCACCGATGAACAGCAGAATGAAGGCAGTCCGTTATATGCCGAGCTTGAGCGATATCGCCGGATGATGAATCCGGAGCTAAAGGCATTTATTGTGGATATAGCACCTTATCAGCAAGCACTGGTACCACCGCGGGATGGCAAGACCTTTTACATCTACGGCTGGAGTGAAACAGTATTGACGTATATTGCCGAGACTGTGGCCGGATATGATATACTCGCGGACCGGGTTAGAGCGATGGATATTTAATTTGAGGAAATTGGAGGCGACTGGGCATGACCTATGTTCATGAAGAAATGAAAGATACGATCAGACAACAGCTGAGACAGATTGAACAGGAGGAGCAGGTACGGATCATCTACGCCTGTGAATCAGGCAGTCGGGCCTGGGGATTTCCTTCCCAGGATAGTGATTACGATGTGCGTTTTCTGTATGTGAGACCGCTTGAATGGTACCTATCGATTGAGGATCGAAGGGATGTTATTGAACGCCCAATCAGTGATCAGCTCGATATCAATGGTTGGGATCTGCGCAAGGCGTTGAAGCTGTTTCGCAAATCGAATCCCCCACTTCTGGAGTGGCTGCAATCCCCCATTAAGTATGATGAACAGTACAGCGTGGCACAGCATATCCGTGCACTGTCACCGTTGACCTTCTCGCCCAAGTCCTGCATGTATCATTATCTGAATATGGCGAAGGGCAATTTTCGGGATTATTTACAAGGGGAGCGAGTCAAGATTAAAAAGTATTTCTATGTGCTGCGTCCCTTACTCGCTTGTGGCTGGATCGAACGTTATGATGTGATGCCTCCGATGGCATTCGAAGAGCTGGTGCAAGAACTTGTACCTGCGACTACACCTCTGTATACGGAGATTCATGAGTTATTACGCCGGAAAAAGGCAGGTGAGGAACTGGATCTGGAGCCGCAGCTGCCAGCCATACAGGCTTTTTTGGCGGAGAAGATCGAGCATTTTGACAGACTGGCCAGTCAGATGGAGAATGAGCAGATTATTCAATTTGAAGAATTGGATCGAATTTTCCGTTTTGCATTGCAAGATGTGTGGGGCGAAGGGTAATAAGACAGAGAAAGTGGCATGTGGGTGGGTAACGCTATCGTTGAAGCCGGAGCGAGTGGACCTGCGTTTGTAAATTGTTATATGAAAATAAAATTTATTATTAACCTATATTGCATGGGTAATTATGGTATGATACTCTGGCCAAACTAATTGCTGGGGGTTATTCATATGCGTATCAAAGTAATAAGCAGTTTGCTTGCCATTTTCATGATTTTTGCTACGGTTGCGTCTGCCCATCCGGGAAGAACAGATGCGAGTGGAGGGCACACCTGTCGCACCAATTGTGCAAAATGGGGGCTGAAACAAGGGGAGTATCACTATCACAACGGAGGTTCCTCTTCGAGTTCCAAATCTTCATCTTCAAGTTCATCCAGTTCAGGAAGTACCAAGAAAAGTAACAAATCTTCAACGGCAACCAAAAAGCAAGCTGCTCCCAAACCAGAATATATCAAGTCTTCTGTTCAGGTGAAGGTGAATGGTTCGAAGGTTATTTTCACTGATTCTCCTATTGTAATGAATAACACGAATCTTGTACCTTTGCGAGAGATGGCCAAAGCGATGGAAGCCAAAACAACTTGGGACAGTAAGACTCAAACCATTACCGTTACCAAAGACAAGTACAAGCTAGTCTTTACCTTGGGCAGTAAAAAGGTGAAGGTGAACGGAAAAGATGTCACCTTACAGGCAGCGCCCAAAGAAATTAAGGGAACAACATACATTCCGCTTAGAGCCCTGGTAGAAGGACTTGGAGCATCCCTTACTTCATCTGGTAATACGCTGACGGTGAAAGTGAAAGAATAAGAATAAGAAATCATAAAGAAGCAGGTTAGGATTCATCCGGCCCTGCTTCTTTTTTTTGTATATGAACTTTGTTAAAGCGAAACCTCATCAGGCCATTTTACTTGGCGCTGCAACTTTTGACATGACCTGGATCAGTTGGTATGTGCAACGGCACGAATCTCAATCAGTTGATGAGGGAAAGCCAGACCCGATGTGCCGACCATCGTAACCGCCGGACGATGCGTACCAATGTATTCTTTGTACACGGCAACACATGGCTCAAGATGCTCCTGCGGGTGAACCAAGAAAATCTCCAGTTCAGCAATGTTCGATTTGGTCACGTTGAATCCTGCGAGTACGCGATCCAGGTTATCCAGTGTCTGGCGAACTTGTGCTTCAATATCATCCACACCAATGAACGTCCCCTGCATATCATGCGAAAATTGCCCTGCAATGTAGATCATACCGTTAACGCTGTATCCCTGAGCGACACTGAATGCTTCTTCCCACGGTACACCGTGGCTATAGATTTGAGCTGTAGTCATATGAATCTCTCCTTTGGAATTCAAGATAAGATGAGTATAAACGGAGAAAAACGACTTGGGCAGTACGCACTTTCATGACAGTGACTATCCAAAAGGATAGTGTTAACACGGTGTTTGTGAGCCTAACGGCTCACTTGAGAGAATCTTTAAATCAGGATATTTAATTTAGGTATAACTAACTTAAGTCCTATATCCTTCCACTAGAATCTGGGTAATAATTATAATAGGCAAGTGATTAATGGAATCTCATAACGTAACGATAGGGGGTAACCTGTATGGCATCCGTGATTCTGCTGGTGAAACAGACGGAGGACGATGAGAAGGTTATTTATCGATTCGGACCGAATGAGCGAAAGATGGGGCTCATTGAGATGAATAAGATCAAGGAAAGTGTGAGGGAACTGGAACCTGTCGAGGTGGATGGGGTAAGTCCGAGCTTTTTCTTTAACCGAGCCGCGCAGCGACTGGTACGATGTTTATTCAGGGAAGGCGGCAAATTCCCGGAACGAACGACGTTTGAATCATAGTTTTAGCACCTAAAAAACAAGTCCACAACCTCTTGGTGGGTCATGGACTTGTTTTTTTATTTTAGAACGTTTTGGCATAAGAGATCAGTGCCGTAATTGTAATGATGTTCAAGAGCGTTGATATTAGTACTGTCTGGGCTGCAAAATCCGGTTCGTTATCGTATTCTTCCGCCAGGATGGATGCGTTGACACCTGTCGGCATACCCGAAGCGATAATGAGTGCCTGTGCAGCAATGCCTTCCAACCCCAACATGAGCACAATCGAAATTCCGATAGCGGGGCCAATCAGGAGACGTAAAAATGTGCTAATATACACATCAAGGCGGTACAGCCGAATTGGATATTTTACGATCTGCGCCCCTAGTGTCAATAGCGCTACGGCAACCATACTTTGCTGCGCATAGGTCAGCGGCATGGATAGAAACGTCGGCAGGGGAACCTTCCACATGTGGAACAGAATCCCTAACAAGAGCGCATAAGGAACAGGCATTTTAAGGAATCCAATAATCACCGCACGGTAATTACCTTTAAGCTTCGCACCCTGAATGGACAACACGCCATAGGTGAATGTCAGTAATGCCTGTAAAGACATGACGAGCGCCTGAATGGAAGAGGCGAGTGGATCACCGCGAAATACCAGTGCATTGATGGGCAGTCCATAGTTGCCTGCGTTATCCAGCATAATGCTGTTGTTGAAGGCAGCCTTCATGCCTTTATTCATCCGAAGAGAACGGGAAACGACTGACCCTATAATATAGAGAATCAATACATAGATTGCGTAAAATAATGTCACAGTCCCGAGCAATTCGCCCGACATATCCGAGTGATACATGCTCATAAAGACGGCTGCGGGGGTAATACAATAGAAATTGATTTTGGCGAGGGTGTACAAGTCTAGCTTGAACACCTTTTGCATCCAGGATCCAACGGCAATCAGGAGAAAGACGGGTAGGACGACTTCAAGCATGATGTCTGCAATCATTAGTTCAGCTTCCTTTTTCATGAAAATTTCATCCGATTTCGAAAATGCTTTGCTTATTATATCATTTTATACACAACCAAATGTGGGAATAGGCTAAAAAAGATCAGGAGGTGTTGCATCATGATTCCAGATCATCTGGATGTTGGTTTATCGATATTGTTTATTGGCTTCAATCCGAGCATTACGTCTGGTGAGACGGGTCATCATTATGCTTACAAAGGTAACCGGTTCTGGCGCATTCTTGAACGGTCGGGATTAACTCCGCGTTTATACGATGCACAAGAGGATGGAGAGTTGCTGAAGCTGGGGTACGGATTCACGAATATCGTGGCTCGGCCCACCAGAGGTGTGGAAGATATTACGAAGGAAGAGTACGCAGAAGGACGCCAGATATTGCGGCAAAAGCTGGAGAACTACCGACCGGACATTGCCTGTTTTGTTGGAAAAGGTGTATACACCCAGTACAGCAAACGTGCCAAAGTGCAATGGGGATTTCAGGACGACCCGGTCGTCAAGGAAATTCAGGAATTCGTCGCTCCGTCGTCCAGTGGACTCGTGCGCATGTCGATGGATGAGATTGTGGCGATCTATTCACAGCTTGCTGATTTTGTTGCGGAGAAGAACAGGGAAAATTAAGAGACAAGTAAGACAGGATAGATAAGAGGTAGCAGGAAGAGGCTATGACGGAATGTGTGATTCGGATTGCCAAAAAATCACTACGAAACCTGTAGAGAATGTGCTGCGGTAATAACATATGTGTATGCAGAGTTCAACCAGTCGGCTTTGTCGATAGGGCGAATTCTTTTTTTTTGGATAAAGTGAGAGGTTTCGGAAACGGCTTCCGTCTATATAGTACAGAACCATGCATGGAAGCTGTAGAGAAGGGGGATTACATGACTCAACAGATACCGGAGGAGGAGCTTATTCAGCGCATTGTTGCAGGGGATAAGCAGTTGTTCTCCGTGCTTGTGGATCGATATAAAAATAAAGTCTACGGCATCATGCGCGGAATGGGCGCGAGTCATCCGGATGCACAGGATCTCGCTCAGGATACGTTTATTCGTATCTATCGTTATCTTCCGTCGAGGCGGGAGGGGAGCAGTTTCTCTTCGTGGGTGTATACCATTGCGGTGAATCGGATGCGGGATTTTATACGGGAAAAGAAACCCGTGATGACTGCAGTCGATCAGAGGATCGAACCGGTCAGTAATGAAACACCGGAGAAACGTGTGCTGCATAAAGAGATGCAGCGTGAAATATATCGACATCTCGAACAGTTGCCAGATTCGTATCGGCTGGTGTTATTACTAAAGTACACAAACGAGTTGAGCTATGAAGAGATTACAGATATTACAGGCATGAGTTCAACCAAAGTGCGTAACGCCTTGTATCGCGGGAAAAAAATGCTGAGAAAGCAAATGGAACGCAAAGGAGGTTTGGCTACGTATGAAGCCTATTTCAAGGGATGAGGATCGGTTGTGGGAGGAACACCTGTACCGAGAGGAGCCGGATGCGGATTTTACGCTGAAGGTCATGCAGAAGTTGGATGGCGTGTCTATGGAAAGTGGAGAAGAAGAGCATCCGTTCGTGAAAAAATCCATGAGAACGCATTGGATGCGCCGGACGGGGATCGCCGCAGCGGCAGTTGTGATCCTTGCGGGAGGGGCCTGGTTTGCATTTGACCGTACAGCAGGGCCAGCGCAACCCGTGGTAAATGCTGTGGATCGCCCGCCACTACAGAACATCCCTGTGCCTGAAGCATTGAAATATTCATATTTTGCAGATGATTACAAACGTCTTAAACCTCTCGGGCTTGTTGTTAATCCGGATATCAATATTAATGACCAGGGCTACACGCTTAAAATTGAAGATGTGCTTGTAGACCGATCTCATATGGTAATGACCATGCAACAAACAACACCTGATGGATTAGGGTTATCACGGTTATTGTCTGAGATGGGGAGAATTCATGTTACGGATGAAGAGGGGCGACAGGTTGCCACTCTTGCAAGAGATGCAAGAACAACGGGCCCTCTAACTGAACGATTGTTATTCCAGTTTGATGATGAAATTCCGGATAAAGTTGTCGTGCGGGGTGAACTGCGTAATTTAAATATGGGCAGCTATTATGATTACAAGAAAAAATCCTACGAAGATAGAGAAGTTACGGTAGACTGGAGCTTCCAATTTAATATCGATATGACCAAAGCTAAATCATTGGCTGTTGAAAATTCTATGGATAACACCTATACAACGCCAGAAGGATTAAAGCTTGATATGACACAGCTTGTACGCACGCCAAACGGAACCCGACTTGATCTGAACGTGAGTCTGGATGATGAGCTTCGTGCCAAAGTTGATGAGAATTGGGCGAGTTATATGAGCATCATCTACCATCTTGAAATCCCTGAAACAAATGAATACCGAATTTTCAATGGGATAAGACCAGATTCCCGTCAAGCCAAGTTTCGGCTCCAAGATCTGAGTGACTTAAGGAATGGAGGGCCATTGAAGTTGTCGGAGACATGGGACCCTGCATTAGTAACGGTAGATGCGAAGGACATTCGCTTTGTTCTGGATGGTTACACCCTGCCGGTGAAGGAAGAGAAATCTGTAGAAGTTGATTTGGATAAGAGGCGTAAGGACATCAATTTTTATACATTTGTAGAGTTTGAACAGCTTGGAGATAAAATATTATTCTATGATTTTGAATACGAGCCACTGATGGAATCGTATGATCCTCCGAAGATTGATGTAAAGGAAGGGTATTCACTAGTTCTGAAGGGGAGTGGGACGTTCCGGAATGCTTTCATGGGTGATCGCTGGGTGGCAGTAGATTTGGATGGAAAAGAGTATCCTGTTGAAGTGATCGGTTATCCGGATCAGCCTAATAATAACGGTGAATACGTTGAAGATGATCTGCAATTGAAGATTCGTGGTTTTAAAAAAGAAAATGGAACTAAATTCACTTTGAAACGAACCGCAGTTAACCGAGAGTATCGCGATGTGAATTGGGAAGTGGATCTTCCATCGTACGATAGCCTGCCTTGGCTGAAATAACCATAGTACAATCCTCAGCCATGAAGTAAATGAAGCTTCGAATGGATGTATAAGAATGGATCGACATATTTAAGTGTGGATGTATAGACATATAAGGATATAAGCCAAATATACGAAAAGGCCCTGCATATATGCGAGGCCTCTTCTTTTGTATGCACCGGACTTTACGGGGAGAGCAAGTACCTAACGAAATTATCTTAAGAACAAAGCGGTTCCCCGTTCCGGATTACGCCGATTCCCTTGGAATCAAGGTGGTCGATAACATCACCGTTTCTTTCGGTGTCCCCGGTCGTTCGATCCGGCGTTGTAAAGCTTCAACGGCACGTTGTCCTAGTTCCTCTTTGCACAGATTAACCGTTGTCAGAGGCGGGGAGGAAGTAACCGCAGAGTGTACATTGTCGATACCGATGACAAGGCAATCTTTAGGCGTGGAGATACCCATCTCCTGTAATTTGTGCATCCACTGCAAGGCAATATCATCATTAACACCAATCCAGGCATCGGGACGTTCGTCTTCTGGCATGTTTTGAATGTTAGTGGCTAACTGGTTAACCCATTCCCCATTCTCATACGGAATATTCCATTCTCTGAAGCTGGTCGTATGACTGGTATCCACATGGAAATGGTTCAAGGCCAACTCAATCCCGATCTTCCGCTGCGCGAAGCTCGCAGCACGACCATCATCTGTGATGAGGCCGATACGTCGGCAATTCATAGACATCAAATATCTCGCAACAGTAATGCCAGCTTCCAGATTATCATGGCTGATCGTATCACAATTCAGCAGCGGCTCCTGATGATCTACGAGAATAATAGGCCGACCCGTCTGAGAGAGTCTTTGCAGTACCGTATGAGGAAAAGCACCCATGACAATAATTCCTGCACAACGTTCCCAGTCCAAATGAGGAGCAATAGCTTTCTCGGGAGAGGTGTTCTCGTCTGTCACTCCGAGTGAGGGAGATACAATGGCATGATGCCAACCACGCTCATTACAGGCGGAGATCATGCCTGACAGAACACGTTGCCAGTAGTGGGGTTCACCGCGATTGAGCTGATTCATGCATATGAGAACAAACGGGGGATCGGACGGATCTGCATGGTTTGCGGCAGTAGAACTGTTAGTAGCCCCCGGAGTACTTTGGCGATATCCCAATGCCCGAGCGAGTTCCAGCACCCGTGCACGTGTGGCTTCACTAACACCCGTCTTGCCACTGAGTGCGCGGGAGACGGCATATTTGGATAATCCGAGCTGGTCAGCCAGCGTCTGAATGGATACTTTGCGTGACATATCATTACTCCTTCGTATGTAAGCGATTTGCATAAATCCAATGAGATGACCTTTAAGAATTGACGATCATCTTCGGACACAGTACACTTACAAATAATAATGTTATTATAATTTATCATAACAAAAATAACAATATATATTGGAGTGATAGATCCAATCTATATATGTTCAACTAAACATTTACACGATAACGGAGAGGGCAGAAATAATCTGAAGAAGCGAAGCGTTCGCCTTTATCACCGGATTTCCCCTTTACAAATGGGAATCAAGAAATCTGGGGATAACAGCGATCGGAAGGTTATTCTGCAATCGGAGTGCTGGTGTAAAAAATATTAGCTGAACTTAAATAAAACAATTCAAAGGAGACGACATCCATGGAACAGTTCAGATTACCGAAAATCCCTATGCCGCATCTGGAGTTGCCACAAGCTGTGCAGGATATTCTGACTGAGGCGGACGAGCGTTTGCAACATCGACCGAGATTGCTGGCTCAGTTTCGTAATTGTTTTCCCAATACGCTGGAAACGACGACGAAGCTGCATGATGATGGGACAACCTTTGTGATTACAGGGGATATTCCCGCCATGTGGTTAAGGGATTCCGTAGAGCAGGTCATGCATTATGTTCCACTTGCGAAGGGTGACGAGAGTTTACAGCGTATCATTGGAGGGCTAATCAAACGGCATACGTTCTATGCTGATAAGGATATCTATGCCAATGCGTTCAATGAAACGGCGAATGGATGGCATTGGGATGCCAATGATGAGACGGAGATGTCACCTTGGGTGTGGGAACGGAAGTTTGAACTGGATTCCCTCTGTTTCACCATGAAGCTGGCTTATACATATTGGCGGGAGACGGAACTTACAGATATATTTGACGAGCGCTTCAAGAGGGTTATGGGGAATATCGTAGACCTGTGGGAAACAGAGCAGCATCATGCAGAGCGTTCATCTTATCGGTTCATGCGTCGCAATTGTCCAGCTCATGATACGCTGCGTAATGAGGGGTTGGGTATGCCTGTGAATTACACGGGTATGATCTGGTCCGGATTCCGTCCGAGCGATGATGCCTGTGATTTTCATTATAATATTCCGGCGAATATGTTCGCTGCGGTAACCTTGCGTCAGATGGGGGAGATCGCGAAGTGGGTATTTCGGGATGAACAACTGGTGAGCCGGATGGCTCGATTGGAAGAAGACATACGACATGGCATTTCCCTGTACGGTACTTACCGTCATCCAGAGTATGGACAGATATTTGCCTATGAGACAGACGGTTACGGCAACTTTTGCCTTATGGATGATGCGGGCACGCCGGGACTGATGTCTATCCCGTATATAGAGTTTGCTTCGGTGGAGGATGCTGTGTATCAGAACACACGCCGATTCATTTTGAGTAGGGAGAATCCGTTCTACTATGAAGGGAAGGTAGCCAAAGGGATCGGTAGCCCACACACACCTCCGGGATACATCTGGCATATGGCGCTGTCCATGCAGGGTCTGACCGCAGACAATGACGAGGAAATGCTGGCCATGATTGAATTGCTGGAGAACACGGATGCGGGTACAGGATATATGCACGAGGGTTTCCACGCCGATGATCCTAACACGTTCACAAGACCGTGGTTTGCCTGGTCCAACAGTCTGTTCTCACAACTGGTGTATAAGGCAATGAAAAAAGGAATTCTATAAAATGATGTAATTCAAAAAGATAATTGCTCACTGCCTGCAAAGTGGCCGTTCCGGTTACGAATCGTTCTTTTGATCGCTGTTATCCCCGGATTTCCTGATCGCCTTTTGTAAAGTCGAAATCCGGGGATAAAGGCGAACACTTCGTTTCTTCAGAATCGATTTCCTCCCCTACACTACTTCTGCTATTTGGCATGACCTTTTTTTGACATCATTTTTAGAATAGGAGAGTAGGTAAAAAACAATGAAGCCCAAACTGCTGAACTTTGCAGTTTGGGCTTTGTTTAATTGATGTACATAGGCTTTTCTATGTGTTTTTCAGCAGATCAGCGATGAACACTTTCTGGCCTGTACGTGCGCTTTCCAAAGATGCGAGGACCATAGCCATGCTGAACTGGTTATCGCTACAATCCGTTTCTGGCAGTCGGCCTGATTCCAGTGCAGCGAACATGTCTTCGAGGCAGCCATGGTGACCTGTTTTGTCCATGACAGGCAGTTCCGCTTCTATCCGCTCACTTGGCTGGAAAAAGGATGGTTTGCCATCAGCATCTAGGCTTTGCGCAGTGACCACCTCAGCATAGATGTCATCATGACCATCCCAGATGGCGGTTCCTTTTTCACCGATAACGCGCCAGCTTGCTTCCCATGATGTGGGTACACCTTCTGCGCACCAGGATCCGCGATAGTTGAATACGGACCCGTCGGACATCTCAAATATACATAACGCCATCGCATTGCCCTGATACCAGGAACCTGGAGGATTGAACTCATGGCAGTACACTGATACCGGGTTGGCCCCGAGAATATATCGTGCCTGATCAAACGTATGTATTGCCATATCGAGCAGCAGTGGGCTATCCATCAGATCCCGGAATCCGCCGAAGTGTGGCCCGAGGAAGAAGTCTGCCCCTGCGTAACCTACCTGCCCTATAGCTCCGCCGGAAATGAGATGCTGGTAGGCACGGATACGCGGATCGAATCGACGATTCTGCATCACGGCTTGAATGTGTCCTGTACTGCGAGAGGTTTGCACAATATCTGTGCAGTCGGAGAAGGACTCTGCGAGGGGTTTCTCACCAAATACATGACAACCTTCCTTGAGCGCTGTCATGGCAATGCCGTAATGACTCGCCGGAATTGTGACATCGAATACGATATTCGCGCCAGTGGCTTGAATGGCCTCACGGATATCAGTGAACGTAGGGCAGGTGAGGCCGTGTCTTGTAGCAAAAGCAATGGCTGTCTGTTCATACAGATCAACCAGCCCGACGATTTCTGTATCCGGCCTTTGCAAGGCATAGTCCGCCCACGTGTTTGCCATGGCACCGCAGCCAGCGATAATTACCCGATAAGGATGACTCATCAGCTCATCTCCTTCGTATGGATTGTGTTTTTAGCTCGCATGGTTTTCGAGAAATGAGAAATAGATTTAACTATGGTTTTTATTCAGTCTTAGGCCAGCAGCAACTTAGGTTAAGTTTCAGTGGAGGTTGATTCTTTATACCGGATTGGGCACAAAATCGCCACCACGGCATTGTTTCAAATATCGTAATGCATGTACCTGTCCTGTCATTTCGAGTTCATCTTTGTACACGGGGTCATGCCAACCTTCGATATCAATCGTGCCCTGATAACCGTTCTGACGCAGAATGGTGATAATGTCTGCCCAGTTGTTATCCCCGAAGCCCGGTGTGCGGTGCCAGACAAATTCCCGTGGACCGTGTACGCCATATTCCTTGACAATATCCCAGGCAATCGTGGCATCTTTGCCATGTACGTGGAAGACTTTGTGAGCCCATTTGCGTAGCTGTGGAATCGGATCGATCAGGCTGGACATTTGATGACAAGGCTCCCACTCCAGACCGACATTTTCATCTGGAACAGCATCGAACATCATCTCCCAGGCCGTCGGGTTATGGGCAATGTTCCAGTCGCCTGTCTGCCAGGTTCCACCCATATCACAGTTTTCAAAAGCAATCCGTACACCCCGATCTGCTGCACGGCGTGCGAGTTCACCAAATACTTCCTTGAACCGGGGGATGGACTCGTTAATGGGTTGATCGGTCAATCGGCCAGTGAACCCGGAGACGATATCTGCACCAAAGAGCTGTGCATGATCGATCACTCGCTCCCAGCTCGCCAATGTATCGGCGTTGTCTCCGGCTCCGGTGAGCGGGTTACCAAATACACTCACCGCGGAGATGACAATACCTTGTTCGTCCACGATTTCACGGACACGTTTGGCTGTTTCCTTCAGGTCCAGATCGCCAGTTGTTTGCCAGAAGGTCAGGTTAAATGATTCGAAGCCGTGTTGCATGATCTGCGGGATAACGCGGACGGCGTCCTGCCCGCCTACAAGGGTACCGATGCGTAATGATTTATTCATGGTTGTATTTCACTCCAATATTGGCTTATAGTACTTCGTGACACACTCATTATAGCCGTGCATTAACGGGATGGCTCTACACAATCTTGTGTAATATTAGTCGGATCTTGTGAAGAGGGGGAAGAAGTCGTGCTGGATCTGAAAGCGCTTCACGAAAACACCCGAATTGATCATAAATCACATCCATTTCAACTGTTCCAAAATCGGTGTTCAGATATGAAAGCGGAAGAATGCATTCTGTATTTGCATTGGCATGAACATTTCGAACTGATTGTTATGCGCAAGGGAAGTGCGCTGTTTCATATTGATAGCAAACCTTATGTGGTTAGCGCAGGTGAGGTCATCATCATTCCTGGAGGCACGTTGCATGTGGGGTATGCCTTGGACGAGGGGGATGTGCATTATGATTCCGTTGTAGTCAACCGTGCACTGTTTCATGATTTCACCCACGATCCCGTGCATGAGCAATATGTCGCGCCGTATCTGGAAGGAAGAGTGAGATTTCCAGTCAAACCGGCAGAGGAAAACATCGCCTGCACAGGATATTATTCTTTGCTAAATGAAGCCGTGGAGGAAATGGCGTTACAGCCCCCGGCTTATCAGCTCGTGGTGAAGTCCAAGCTGCATGCCTTATTCACCCTGCTTGCGCGAACCTTTATGCCGCAGCAGCTGCCGGATAAATCGGTGGGATCGTATTTTCCCAACCGCGAACGTTTCAAACAGTTGATTGCACAGATTGAAGCGGACCCCACAGGCAAGATGTCTGTTACGGAAGCGGCAAGCCATGTGGGACTGAATGCATATCACTTCTGCAAAATGTTCAAAAAGCTGACCGGACGTACCTTTGTTGAATACGTGAACGGGTGCAGGATGAGTGAGGCAGAACAACTCCTGCAAGGCAGCAGTCTGACCATTACGGAGATCGCCGCCAGAGTAGGCTGCGACAACGCCAACTATTTTACGAAGTTATATAAACAGTACAAGGGCGTGACCCCTTCACAGGGGCGGGGGAGAAAAGAAGGTTAAGTGCAATCAGTATGCAATCATTATGGCAGTCTCGGATAAAAAGTCACAACGATGTTTGTAATCATATACAACTCGTAGTCATAATTATGAGCAAAAGCAGAGCGTACGGCAGTAATTACTGTACTACACTGTACTAATCACCATACTTCATACTTGGTCGTACATCCATAAAGAATAACCCGGATCAAGGCCAACTCAAGGCGTTCATCCGGGTTGTTTGGATTGCAGAATCAGAATAACAAGAGAATCCTATAATGTGTACAATGTACTCATTTCATAAATCTGGAGAACAATCTATTCGCCTTTTTGGAGAGATCGTCCATTTTGACATTGGCATGATCGAGCTGATTGTATCCCCATTTGATCGTCTGCAGCATGCGCGGAGATATGGGCGTTCCTTTGATTCGCGGATAGATGTTGTGATAGGCCCAGACGAGATGCTCCCAGCGATTGTCATTGCCGTCCTGAATGTATTCGGATACGTCAATCACTTTCCCACGCCCGTCCTGAAGAATTACATTTTTCAAATGAATGTCACGGGGGTTCAGCCCGCGGCTGCGAACGGCTTCTCGCGCTGCGTCCACATCGAGCATCACCTGCTCGGGGACGGGGATTCCTTTTTCCAAACATTCCAGCAGGGTATCTCCGGGTTCAAAACTGATCACGAGAACATTTCGGCCGCTGCCGTAATAGGTAGGGAAGTATGGCAGACCTTTGAGCTGTTCGTATACCTGTTTTTCATTTTCGAGTTTGTCCAAGGCATGATCCGAGTACATCTTGAAGGCATACTGCGGTAAGCCGTCATACGTAAATACAGCCGCATCCGTACCTGTGCCAATGCAATTCAATCCTTCTACATCGCCGATGATGTTGACGAGCTCATTCCGGTCGCTTCCGATGACTTGGATCTGTTGTAATGCTTCTTCCGCCTGGAACCAATCCGGTCGATTCATGGGTGGTGCCTCCTTTTTGGATATGCCTGTACAGAATTTACGCATAAGTTATAATTTTGAATGGTCCACTGGGCCACTACGCGCGTTGCAATATAAAGATCAGTGTGAATTATTCTAACGAACCGTACAAGTCTTATTTTGCTGAAATCGGCAGTTCTGAGAATGTAACGAATCAGAGGCACGCTATTGGCTCGTTTGCACGCTGTAAACACGTGATCCAGCCGAAATGAGACTATATAACGTGTCTGGAGTTCGTTAGATTAGGATCGTGCTGTAAATCCACGTAATAAGGTAAGGCTCCCTTCAACCTACCTTCAACTCTACCGGTAAACCTACCCGACAGTTCCCTACAGAAAGTTTTAATCCCGCTCTTCAGTTTCAAAGTTCTCTTTTCACTGCCCTCTATGAAGTATATTATGCGTTCTGCTCCGCAATTTCATCTTTTGGTGATGTTACTATATAAACGATACGGATCGAATCGGAAACGGTTGCGTCTGAAGAAAATAACGGAAGCGAGCTTGCGGCAATGTTGCCCTGGCTTTATACTGTGAGCATTAAGGGATCTCATGCAGATCCGGCATACAGAAAGGCAGAAATCTTATGGCACAATACCCGCAATGGTCTTATTCGCAGTCGCGGGCGAGTATGTTCGATGAGTGCCTGCGCAAATATTATTATCATTATTACGGTGCCCATAACGGCTGGAAGACAGACTCTGCTGATGAGATGCAGGTTCGTCTGTACCGTCTGAAACAACTTAGCAATCTGTACCTTGTCTTCGGAGACCTCGCGCATCGGATGTGTGAGTCGGCGGTACGCAGCAGGGAAGAGGGCAAGGATAAACCGCGTGAACATTTTCTGGAACAGACGATACGCAAGTTGTTGAATCAGGCGTATGTGGAATCAATGGACGCGGATCAGTGGCGGCTGAATCCCAAGAATCGCACGATGTTGTCCGAGATCTATTACGGGGATGATACGTTAAATGACCGGATCGCGACGATCAAGGAGCGGGCTTCGGCCTGTGTCAGTAACCTGTACCAGACGCTTACGTGGGAGGACTTGTCCCGGGCAAGTACGGACATTCTGGAGATCGAGAAATGGGATACCATGATGCTGCACGATACACGCGTGTATGTGAAGATGGACTTATTGTATCGGCGCAGTAACGGCAATATTGTCATTGTGGATTGGAAGACGGGCAAGGAAGATGACTTCTCGGATCAGCTCATGCTGTACGCATCGTATGTAAGAGAGCACTACCGTGTTCCTTTGGAGCAGATTGAGCTGCGAGTGGAGTACCTGTTAACGGGAAAACACCGGGAGTTTACAGCCACAGAAGAGGATATCCGGAAGGTGGAGGAGAACGTGGGTCGTTACATCGAGGAGATGCGATCTTGTGTGGAGGATGAATACTATAACCGTCCAAAGGACGTCAGCTATTTCACAGCGATGCCTTCGCACCGCTCCTGCCGGGATTGCAACTTCCGCGAAGTATGCAGCGAACGGGCGGTCTAGAGCGCCAAAACCGGAGGAACATAAGACAAGGCCTTATCCGAATTGATCTATTTCATATGTGCAAAAAAATCAAGAAGCGCAAGCCGGGTACAACATCTGCCCGACTCGCGCTTCTATTGCGTTCCACAGGCCTGGCGACATGGAGCCGGGGTGGAACGATCATATCAAGATTACTGGACAGCGGCGGCATTCTCCAGCGCCTGACCCGCAGGAACATAGGCATGCCCGAGATCCCGGGCAACCGCCTCATAGGTGATGTGTCCATTCAGCGCATTGACCGCGCTGCGAATGGACGAACTGCCGCGAATCGCGGCGGCTGCACCGTGGTTAGCCAGCTGCAGCGCATAAGGCATGGTGGCGTTGGTCAGCGCCACCGTAGACGTACGCGGTACAGCGCCCGGCATGTTCGCCACCGCGTAGTGCACGACGCCATGTTTCACATAGGTCGGTTCATCGTGGGTGGTGATATGATCAATGGTCTCAACGATCCCACCCTGATCAATCGCCACATCCACAATGACCGATCCCGGTGCCATCGTCTTCACGACCTGCTCACTGACTAGCGTTGGCGCCTTGGCGCCCGGAATCAGCACCGCACAGATCAACAGATCCGCTGCCGCAACAGCTGCTGCAATGTTGGACGGGCTGGATACCAGCGTGTGAATCTGATTGCCGAAAATATCATCCAACTGGCGCAGACGATTCAGATTCAGATCAAGGATGATTACATCCGCTCCGAGGCCAATGGCAATTTTGGCTGCATTAGTTCCCACTGTACCGCCGCCAATAATGACCACTTTCCCCCGACTGACACCGGGTACACCGGACAATAGAATGCCCTTGCCACCTTCGGTCTTCTCCAATAGCTGTGCTCCGATCTGGGAAGCCATGCGGCCTGCAACTTCACTCATAGGGGTTAGCAAGGGGAGAGTATTGTTGACCTCCAGCGTCTCATATGCAATGGCCGTTACCCGACTTGCAGTAAGCGCTTTTGCAAGCTCAGGTTCCGCTGCGAGGTGCAGGTAGGTAAACAGAATCAGCCCCGGACGAAAATATCCATATTCACTGGCAAGCGGTTCTTTCACTTTGATGATCATATCGGCCTCGTTCCACACTGACTTGGCATCACTCCGAATCTCGGCGCCCGCAGCTTGATATTCATGATCCGTGAATCCGCTGCCGATTCCCGCGCCTTGTTCAATCATCACCTGGTGACCGGCTCTGATGAAATCAGCAGCCCCGGCCGGAGTCATTGCTACACGATTCTCATTGTTTTTGATTTCTTTGGGAATTCCGATTCTCATCACCATGCACCTCGTCCATTTATTGGTTGTTAGCTTATACTACAAGTTTATGACTTGAATATTCGTTTTGCACCATACTTGATGTCTAATTTTTAGAAATAGTACTCAACATATTGTCGAAAAAGACTGTTCAGGACATTTGTCCATGGATTATAATGTAAGAAAAAATAACACAAAGAGGGATCGCCATTGCAAAATGACCGCGTGTTTACGATTAAAGATATCCTTGCACGTCCGGTATTTGGCCGAGCACGACTAGCGGCGGGGAAGGATGGAGTGAACCGTCAGGTTGGCTGGGTTCATGTGCTTGAGATTACGAATGTATCTCCATTTGTAAGCCCCCATGATCTTATTTTATCCACTGGGCTGTGGCTTCAATCGGAAGAAGGGCGTGAAGAGTATCTGCTCCAGCTCATTGGCAGTGAGGCAGCGGGGTTATGTGTGGAGTTTGGTACCAGCATATACGGAATCCCGGAAGAACTGATTGAACTGGCGGACAGACACCAGTTTCCGCTGATCGTATTTGAGCAACCGGTCCGTTTTGTCGAGATAACACAGGATATTCACTCTCTGCTCATTAATCATCAACACCAGCTGCTGAAAAGTCTGGAAGCTTACTCCCGTCAGCTTCAGCAACGAACATTACAGAGTACAGATATGTCTGCTGTGCTGAATCTGCTGCATGAGTATGCTGCCAAACCGGTGGTGTACATTTCGTCTATGGAGCCGGGCAGTTTTGTGCCTGAACTGGCTCCGGAGATGGAACAGGCTATCTATACCTGGTATGAGCAAGAGGTAGAACACCTGGATTTGAATGATTCCGATACCGAATTATGGTTCCATATGGATGAAGAGAAAGTTCTGCTCTGCCATCCGGTCGTCTGTTTCGGCCAGGTATTTTCTGCTGTGGGCATGATTGTGCATCCCGCGGCTCCAGTGGAATATCTCAAGCTGCTACTCGACTACACCGCGAAGGCAGCGGCAGCACTCACACTTCGTTCCCAGTTTCTTGAAGAGAAGATGGTCCGCAATCAGAATGAACTGATCCAGGATCTGATGAATGGCAACCTCCATCAGGAGGACCAAGCTCAGACTCGAATGGGGCTTCGATTGCTGGTGAAGGGACAGTACTGGTTTGCAGGAGGGGTCATCGAGATTGAGCATCGATTGAAAGGTACAGGCCGGGAGCGAATGGAAGCGAATCATCAGGATGTTCTTGTCCTGCTTCGTTCCCTGCTCAAGAAGAACAATCTGCCTAGCCTGATCATGCTGAAGAACAACCAGGTATATCTATGCTGTGCAAAGGAAGCTATATCGGCTGCTGCACGTCATCAACTGCTACGATTGCTGGAAGGGATCGCCCTGGATGTGAAACGGTTTGCCAGTCGTAACTTGAAGCAGGTTATGATTCATGTAGGATTTGGCAAGCTACGCAGCCGTTTGACCAGCCTGCCGGAGAGCCTTCAGGAGGCCTATCAGGTGATTGAAGTTTCGAGGTCGGTAGATCGGATGGAACATGTGCACTTTTACGAACGTATGGGTATATATCAAATGTTAAAGGCATTGCCCCAATCCTTTCTGCAACCCTTTGTCCAGGATCACCTGGGTATGTTGATTGAACATGACCAAACGCATCACCTGCGATTGGTAGAGACGTTGGATGCTTACCTGCAGAACTTTGGTTCCAAGCGGGACGCAGCCGCCCAGTTATTTATTCATCGGCAAACGTTGTACAACAGACTGGAGAAGCTGGAAGAGCTGATGGGGCCAGGTTACATGGATCAAGGGAGAAGAATCTGTCTGGAGATGGCGCTACTGGCGCACACGATGATCGAGAATGGTCAGTGGCAATCCTCTTGATGAGGTGAAAGGTATGCAAGACAGACTGTGCATCGATCTTACATTACCTGATGCACAGTCTAGCAGTTTCTACTAATCCGCCGGGTATGTTGTAATGAAACAGGCAGGCGTTGCAGGGTGGAAGTGGAGCGTCGGCCCCGATAAAGCTTTGTATGACCAGAGGATGGTGCCAGTGATAATGAAGAGGGAGCAGCCAGTCGATACGGGGATGATGATCGGTCGGGGCGTCCTTCCGGTTCTGCTTCATTGGCTGCCATTGAAATGCCGCTTTGGTGCAGCCACTCATGAAGTCGTTTGGGATTGATTCCGAGTTGTCCGCTCAGATTACAGATATCGAGGTTTATTCTCACACAAATCCGCCTTTCCTGGAATATCGGGCTGGTAGTAGGGTTTGAAAGGGAAGCATGAATTCGAGATCAGTAAATGCTCATGTACATGGTAATTGTAGCTTGATCGGCGGAATGATCCATTATGATAAGAAGAGCGCGGAGGGGTGTCCATGTATACCGTGTTATACGTTTCCATGTCCGCTGTTTTGAAAATTCCCTATAAATTGGCTTTTAACAAGATTCTATCACTTCACATGCAGCTGCGCGTCTCAATATAGTCTCAATTTTGGTGAGAAAATAAATACATTAAAAGTACCAGTATCTAGTACGGAGGACATATATGGGAAACAGTAGTGAGGCTCAATACGACAAATATGTTGAGGATGGCAAACGTTTTGTTGGTCGAACCAAGGAACTGACGGCACTGGAACGGTGGTTTAATCATCCGGAAGCCCCATTGACTATATTCTCAATTACCGGCATGGGAGGCATCGGTAAATCTTCCTTGCTATCAGAGATGTTATCTGTCTCACGGGATCGAGGTGTGACGGCAATCTGGATGGATGGCCGATCATGTGGGGGGACACCTTCCGTTTTTATGGATTATTTGTCCTCTACATTAGGAATGGAAACACTGGATAGTGAAGGGTACCCGCGGCCATTGAGTCTGCTGAAAGACACATCAATCGATAAGAGAATGGTCCTGGCAGTGGATAATTATGAAGAGCTGGCTCTGTTAGAAAGCTGGTTTATGGAAGTCTTTGTATCCAAACTTCCGTTAAGAGGGATACTTGTCATTCTTGCATCACGCCCGGAATTGGCATCCACCTGGCGGACACATCCCCGATTGCATCAGAGGTTTATACAGATGCGGCTTCAACATTTCACAGGTGATGAGATTACAGAATATATCACGGTGGCAGGGTTCCTGAATCAGGGCATGGCAGGTACCATTACGAGAATGACCGATGGGCATCCGCTAGGTCTGGCCCTTGCTGTAGAAGCTGCGGATCAGAGGAGGAATCTTCCGCAGTCCGAATGGGCTGAACTGTCACATATGATCAGTGCTCGATTATTATTGGAACTTACTACACCTCGTCTGCATCCCATGGTGGAGGTGCTGACACTGCTTGAGACAGCCAATCAGGAGTTGTTATCATCCGTACTGGATATGACCGTGACACAAGAAGAGTACCACATGCTGAGACAGATGTCGTTTATCCGTTCCGGCCCGGATGGTCTTGCCCTGCATGATATGGCCAGGGTGCATCTACTACGAGACTTTCGCCAACGTGAGCCTCATCGGTTGCAGACCCTGCGCATCAAGATTGTGAAGTTACTAAAACCGCTGCATGAACAGGCGGGGCCACATGAGCGTCGTCAGATCGCCCGTAAGATGTTGTTGCTCTGTCAGGAATCCATGCTTCAATATCGCAAGTACGCGGATGTGTCCCGTGATTCCTTGTTCTCACCTCTCGAAACGATGAGAAGCGAGGATCTGCCTGCTCTGCACAGCCTGTTACAGCAATGGTGCGAGTACAGTGTAGAACCATGGCAGGCCGTATCCTATGGCCCCTTCCTGGAGGAACTGGCACACCGTTATCCCGAAGGAATCGTATTAATGCGTGACAAGCTTGGGGAGACAATCGCCATGTTCATTACAGTTCTTGTGCATAAGGATAGTAGTGAGTTGCTATTAAAATATTTTCCGAATGAAATGTATGAATGTTTCACACCACAGGAGCTGGGAAATGACCCGGATCAGAGTGATACGCACTTTGCTTTGCTAGCTGCGGCAAGAGATGATGTGCCTGGTTATACACGAGAAGAACTCGTTGGATACATGGCGCTGGACCGACTGTCTCTGCTGGGTGATGGTGCGCGAGCGATGCTCGTTGCAACGAATCCCCATCTGAAACTGTTTTTGCAAAGTATAGGATTCCAGATGCGCCGCACCCGCACCCGTGTCTGTGACAGATTCGAGGATCAGGCGCACGTGCTTGATTTGGATTTGCGTAGTGGGCGATTCGGAGAGTGGGTCATGTCTCTGCTTGATCCAGAATCAACAGAGAATCGTATACAGCCGGAAACAACGGAAGCGGGTGATGTCGTCTGGACTGAACAAGATGTTCGCAAGATGCTGGGATACCTTCGTTCTCCGGGAGAATTGCATGAATATGCTGACAGGGTTACAGGAGTAAGGGATGGCATCCAATTACAGCTGTATGTCATGGATTTGTTGGAAGGCAGAGTGCATGGCCTATCCCCGCAGGATCAGATGCTGTTGTACGCGGCCTACTGGACGCATGCTGGCAATCCAACTGCCGCAGCCCAGACGTGTTCCATGAGTCGGGCGACCTTCTATCGCCATCTCAGAACAGCGCTGACTCGTTTGGCGCGGATTTTGTAGGGAGCTGTTCGTTCATCCATACCGTTAATTACGACAAGAAGAGGCTGGTCATAGACCAAGCCTCTTCATGCGATTATAGAGCGTTGCTCTGGAGATGCCTAGTTGTTTGGCGAGTGTTCGTTTGTTGCCTCCTGCTTCTTTCAGATATTGAACCAGAAGTTGCGCCTCATAGGTGTCCAATTTTTGCTGGAAGGTAACATGGGAGACTGGATCGGAAGGATCTGAATGCTCTAATTCGTCCGCATCTACAACAGTTCGAGGTTCTTGTTCGTCTCCTGACTTCTTCGGATGTTGCTGATATTCGGTTTTGGCTTGTGGAAGAATTCCTGATGTCGTTTGAACTTCGGACTGCTCATTCACGATGAGGGAGGTGAGGGTGTCAGGCAGGTATTCCGGCTTCACCTCACCATCTGTCGTCAGGATGGTCAAGCGTTCTATCACATTTCGTAATTCACGGACATTGCCTGGCCAATCATACTGGAACAGCAATTTGAACACTTCAGGTGGAACCAACTCAATATGACGGTTATAGAGCAGAGAGAATTCTTGAAGGAACGTTTGGGTTAATTCATATATATCCTCCTTGCGTATGCGCAGTGGAGGGATGACAAGATTAATGACATTCAGCCGATAGTAGAGATCTTCCCGGAATTGATTGCGTGCAATCATATTCAGCAGATTCTGATTGGTCGCAGCGATAATCCGGCAGTCCGCCTGTTTCATGCGTGTTCCGCCCACAGGGAAATAGCTCTTCTCCTGCAACACCCGAAGCAGCTTCACTTGCAATTCCAATGGCATCTCACCGATCTCATCCAAAAAAAGCGTCCCGCCTTCGGCAAGCTCAATCTTGCCCTTTTTGCCTTTGGGATCCGCGCCGGAGAACGCGCCTTTCTCGTAGCCGAATAGTTCACTTTCGAACAATGAAGCAGGGATTGCCCCGCAGTTAATCGCGATAAATGGTGCAGTCTGCAATTCACGCAGATCATGAATGGCTTTGGCGAATAACTCCTTGCCTGTACCGCTCTCTCCGAGGATCAGTACGGTTGCTGAGGTGGTACTGATCTTGCGAATGGTCTCCAGGCACTGCTGGATGACCGGGCTGCTGCCCTTGATTCTGGCGAATGGATCTAATTCGGGCCGTAGCCGAGCAACGGCTTTCTCCAGATGCTGGACTTTGGAAGTCATATGTAAGAGTTCCTGGTGTAATCTAATTTCAGTTGTTATATCCACTTCAGCAGCAACTGCGCCCACAATATGTCCATCCAGTTGGACAGGACGAGCATTAATCAGAGCGAACAGGTCGGGCCGTGGCTGATGCTGTTTGCGATAGACCGTTTCGCCGGTATACAGCGTCTTGAGAGACTGTAGCCGATCTGGAGGAAAAAAGTTCGCTGCAGGTTGTCCGATGATGTCTTTTTTGCTGATCGAAAAAACATGCTCCGCCCCAGTTGTCCAGTAGGCTACCTTGGCCTCTTCATTAATTAATGTCAGAGCTGAGCCTGCTGTCTCCAGTGTGGTCTCAAAATAAGCTTCTATCAGGCGATGCGCATGCATCATGGCATGCAGGACATCGGATACCGCGATATAACCCTCGTATTCGCCCTGATCATTCTTTATTAATAGAAGAGGGCTCGTAGCAAATAAGGGGATCACTTCCGCAAGTTCAATCGAAGCAGAGACGACAGGCACGGGAAGACGGCCGTATGGTACTGTTCTGTTGGGTTGGCTGTACAACCAGGTGTATTCAGTATTGCGGCGTATAAAGACAGGTCTGTCAGTACCTATATGGAGTTCTGACGGTATAGACTGAAGTGTGTTTTCGTCATACAGGAATTCATCCAGAATACTCATATCTGTTCGTAATAAAGCATTCAGCTCAGGAAGTAAATGTCTCATCGGGATCACCTCGGTTGCAGCATATACTTATAACAAAATGTAAATGTGAAATTATGTATATTATAACGTTCTGATGAATCTGTGTATATATTTTTTGACATCAGGTGTGCAGGTTAGTATGTTGGACTCGATAAATAAAAATTCACTTTTAATTGTATGCGATTACATTGGGTTGAAACGAAGATAAGTGTTGATTTTAGCTAGAATCCAAAGCCTCTGAGTGAATTTTATGTTATAAAACATAACGTATATATTTATGCGAAATAGAGCAGATAAACCGGAGAGAAGAGGGGAGTGGTGTAATTTAACTGTATGAAAAGATACTGGTGTGTCTATTATATTAGACATTTCAATTTGGGGTTTCTTATTTTTTAGACATATAAATGAATTGATAACGTGTTAAAGATTAAGAATTCAGTTTTATCGCTCAAATAACCATGCTTTCCAAAATAACAGGACAGCATGGTTATAGGGAAAACCTTTCTGGGTGGGGGAAGTACTTTCAAACAAAATATGATGAGTTCAATCGAAGTTTTATCTAAACATATTTTTAACGACCATCCAGAGATTAGCCGGTTTTTCGGCCAAACGGCGGGTATAGTACGGATACCACATGGTGCCGTAAGGTACGTAACAGCGAATGCGATAGCCTTCTTTGGCGAGACGTTCCTGTTCGCTCATGCGCAAACCATATAACATCTGAAATTCAAAGGCATCCGGCGAGATTCCGCGATCCTTGGCGTATTGTTTCGTCCAGTTAATGATGTGATCATCATGGGAGGCCACCGCAGTGTATACACCCTGATCGAGGTGATTACGAATCATTGTTTTGAATTGATGAATGACTTCAGAAGTATTCTGATAGGCGACTGATCCGGGTTCTTTGTATGCACCTTTAACCAGACGAAGCCGGATGCCTTCCCGAATCATATCACGCGTATCTTCTTCGGTGCGATGCAGGTAGGCTTGCAATACTGTGCCCGTATTGTGCAGTCCTTCCGAGTGCAGTCTTCGAACAATATCCAGCGTTGCTTGAGTAAATGGACTATCCTCCATATCAATCCGGACAAAAAGATCATGCAATTTGGCTTGTGCGGCAACGGTACGGATATTTCGATAGCCCTCTTCGGGGTCCAGTGCGAGGCCCATCTGGGTTGGTTTCAGCGAGACGTTGGAGTCTGCCCCTTCACGTGCAATGCCTTCTACCAGTCGTACATACTCATCCCTGTATAATGCCGCTTCGCTGAGGCGGGTGATACCTTCGCCCAGATGATCGAGGGTAGCCATAATGCCTTTATTATTGAGTATGCGAATCTCTTCGAGAGCTTCTTCCAAGGTGTTTCCTGCAATAAATTTCCCCGCGAGCTTCTTACCATATTTGATGGACAGGTTCTCTACAGCTTTGTTGCCTGCCACGGTCAATAAGGTTTTGCGATATATTTCCGTTCCTACGCTCATTTTCGTTTCCTCCTTCAGCATTGTGCATCATTCGATTCAAGCTCGGTTGAATCATGCTTTTTTATCCCTTATAGAAGCAAGAAGCGTGCCAGATTTGGCGAGGCTCTACTATTTTTCATGAAAATTTAATAAGAAAAATATTTCAGGTCCAACCGGAGTTGGCACGGTTTTTGCTACATATATTTGGTGATGAGTAACATGCAAAATAATTCAGGCGAGCAGCCAGCGAACCCCACATCCTGAAGGAGGAATCATTGATGAATATCCCTTTTGTTAACGAACCATTCACACCCTTTGCGGTCCAGGCGAACCAGGAAGCATTTGAAGACGCACTTCGTCAGGTAGAAGCTGAACTTGGGCAGGAATACCCGATTATTATTGGTGGGCAAAAAATAACAAGCAGCCGCACGTTAACGTCCGTGAACCCCGCGGCCAAGAATCAAGTCGTCGGAACGATCCATCAGGCAGATCAGGAATTGGCCGAAAAGGCCATTCAGACAGCGGCGGAGACATTCCACACTTGGAAACATACCGATCCGAATGAACGGGCTCGATATCTATACAAAGCAGCTGCCATTATGCGCCGTCGCAAGCATGAATTCTCCGCATGGATGGTCTATGAAGCCGGCAAGACCTGGCCTGAAGCCGATGCGGATACAGCGGAAGCCATTGATTTTATGGAATTCTATGCACGGGATATGCAGCGACTGAGTGAACCCCAGCCCCTCGTGCGGATTGCAGGGGAAGATAATGAACTGAGTTATATACCGCTGGGCGTTGGCATTGTTATTCCACCTTGGAATTTCCCACTGGCGATTATGGCAGGCATGACCTCTGCTGCACTGGTCTCCGGCAACACGGTGGTATTAAAGCCTGCCAGCACAACTCCGGTGATTGCAGCGAAGTTTATGGAACTGCTCGCAGAAGTTGGCCTGCCGGATGGCGTCGTGAACTTTTTACCAGGACCAGGCAGTGAAGTGGGCGATTATCTCGTGGATCATGCGCTCACCCGGTTTATCAGTTTCACCGGTTCCAGAGATGTAGGACTGCGAATTAATGAACGTGCAGCACGCACAGCTCCAGGTCAGAAATGGATCAAACGGGTCATTGCAGAGATGGGTGGCAAGGATTCCATCGTGGTAGACAGTGACAGTGATCTGGAACTCGCGGCAGAGTCCATTACCGCTTCAGCATTTGGTTTCTCAGGACAGAAATGTTCGGCGTGTTCCCGTGCCATTATTCATAAGGATGTATATGATGAAGTATTGCAAAAAGTGATTGAACGGACACAGAAACTGACGATGGGCAGTCCACTTGAAGTTGGCAGTCAGGTCGGGCCGGTTATCGATGACAAGGCATATGCGAAGATCACGGAATATATTGAAATCGGCAAGGGTGAGGGGCGTCTTGTGCACGGTGGCGGTACAGGGAATGTTGAAGGTTATTTCATTGAACCAACCATAATTGCCGATGTGGACCCCAAAGCCCGGATTGCTCAGGATGAAATTTTTGGACCCGTGCTGGCATTCATCAAAGCCGAATCTTTCCAGGACGCATTGGACATCGCCAATAATACCGACTATGGACTGACCGGCGCGGTGATCTCGCGTAATCGTGAACATCTGCAACAGGCAAGACGCGAGTACTTCGCGGGTAATCTGTATTTCAACCGGAAATGTACTGGAGCACTGGTGGGCACGCATCCATTTGGCGGATTTAACATGTCAGGCACGGATTCCAAGGCAGGTGGAAGAGACTATCTGCTGCTGTTTACACAGGCGAAGCTGGTATCGGAGAAATACTAGACAGAAACTCATGATCGGACGAAATTCCTCTTACAATCGTTTGAATAGTATGCTATTATCCCTGCAACGCATAAGGAGGGAAACGGATGTTAGGTGTTCAGTTGGTGCAGGAACAACGTATTCGGCTGTCCATCACCCCGGAGATGAAACAATCCTTTCATTTGCTAACCATGTCCGGACAGGATCTGACTCGTTACTTGCTGGATGCGGCGGAGGAAAATCCAGTTCTTGAACTGGAAGAACAAGTTGCACCCCTCGCCCGGATTCCGCGGCGAATGGATCAGCGCAGGTATGATTCCTACGATCCGCTGCTTCAGGTCAAAGGTGCAGAACCTACACTGGAACAGTTGCTGATTGCCCAAATTCGAGTGATGACACTTCCAGTCGAAATGGAAAATATGGCAGTATATTTGGCAGGGTGCGTCAATGATGATGGTTATCTGACCGTTGAACTGGCAGAGGTGCAAGCAGCAATTGAGCAACCGATGAGCAAGATTGCAGCGGGACTGGAGCTTCTCCAATCGCTGGACCCTGCTGGTGTAGGAGCGCGGAATTTGCAGGAATGTCTGTTGCTCCAGATTAGACGTGATTCATCGGCTGCGCTGTATGCGGAGCGGATGGTGGAAGCGGGATTGGAAGCACTGGTTCCTTTTCACCCAGGTAAAACAGGGAGTCGATTAGGCATGACTTCACGGGAAGCTCAGGTTGCCTATGACTATATTACACGTCTCGACCCCAAGCCCTGTCGATCCATCGGATGTACGGAACGACCACATTACATTATTCCAGATGCCATCGTAGGGTTGCGTAACGGCGAGGCCCATTTTAGCCTACATGTAGCAGGTAACCCTCGTGTATCGATGAATGAAGCGTGCATCCGCTGGATCAGGGAAGCGGCGCCTGACGACATCTGGGCAACCCGCGCGGCAGAAGCGAGGGCGATCATTCGGAGTGTACACCTGCGGCGCAGGACTTTAGTGCGTGTGCTGGCGGCCGTGATGGAAGAGCAAAAGCACTTTTTGGTCAAAGGCCCATCCGCGCTAAAACCACTTAATCTGGCTGTTATTGCAGAGAAGATTGGCATGCATGAATCAACGGTAAGTCGTGCCGTTAGTGGTAAGTACATTCACACTCCTTATGGTGTATATGAACTCAGAGCTTTTTTTGCCTCGGGAATCCGTACAACGTCAGGGGATAAAACGTCAGCATCAGCGGTGAAACGAAGATTAAAAGAAATCATTCGCACGGAACAGACACAGCGGCCGTACTCGGATAGTCGCTTGACCACACTGCTTGCCGAGGAGGGAATTGTGATCTCCCGCAGAACGGTTGCCAAGTACAGGGAGGAACTTCAGATCCTACCTTCCCTAGAGCGTAAACGCTGGGCTTAATTGATTGAACAGCTGCTTTCTTACCATCTCTGAATACAAGAACCCCCGCGAACCGGATGAACGGTCTGCGGGGGTTCTTGTTACATTACTGGTGTTAAGGTTGCTGTATTAGGTTTCCTGAGTTCCTACAAACGTTCCATATTACGCAGGAAATGTTCTCCGGCAATTCCTGGTGTGGTCATCTGCTCCGGATGAAGAATCTCTTCCAATTCTTCCGGGGTCAGCAGTCCGCGTTCCAGAATGATTTCTTGCAAGGTAAGTCCAGTTTTGAGCGCTTCCTTCACAATGGAAGCCGCCACATTATAACCTAAGTGTGGGTTTAACGCCGTAACCACACTGAAACTTTGTTTCATGATTAATTCACAGCGCTCTCGGTTAGCTTCCATCTCTTCAACCGCATAACGTGTGAACACATCAATCCCGTTATTCATGATTTTCAGTGATTGCAGCAAGTTAAACGCAATAACCGGGCCCATGACATTCAGCTCGAATTGACCAGCTTCACACGCCATACAGATGGTGTGGTCATTCCCCATCACCTGGAAGGATACCTGGTTAATCACTTCTGCCATTACCGGATTGACTTTGCCCGGCATGATGGACGATCCTGGCTGACGCGGTGGCAGGAGTAGTTCATTGAATCCTGCACGCGGACCTGAGGCCATCATGCGAATGTCGTTACAGATCTTGGACAAACTGACCGCACATACCTTCAGTGCCGCCGAAAGTTCCAGATAGGCATCCGTGTTCTGTGTTGCATCCACGAGATCCTCAGCTGTTTGCAGTGGTAGTCCGGTAACATCGGATAGGTGTTCCGTAACTTTAACGATGTATTCAGGTTTCGCATTGAGCCCTGTGCCTACGGCAGTTGCGCCCATGTTAATTGTAAGCAAGCGACGATTGGCGAATTCCAGACGCTCGATATCCCTGCCGATGACACGGGCATAAGCTCCGAATTCTTGTCCAAGGCGAATAGGCACGGCATCCTGAAGATGGGTACGGCCTACTTTGACCACATCGTTGAACTCTTCTTCTTTTTTATGGAACGCTTCCTGCAGTCTCTTCATGGTAGCCAATAACGTCTCGGACAGTTGATATGCCGCAATACGCAGTGCTGTAGGTACCACATCATTGGTGGACTGGGACATGTTAACATGATTGTTCGGATTGCAGTGGAAGTAGTCTCCCTTGCTTTTGGTTAACAGCTCCAGCCCGCGGTTGGCCAAAATTTCGTTCATATTCATATTCATGGAGGTGCCTGCACCGCCCTGAATGGAGTCTACAATAAAATGATCCAGATGATGGCCTTTCATCATTTCTTCAGCTGCCATGACAATTACATTGCCAATTTTACTTGGTAGCATTTTCAGTTCCATATTCGTAACTGCCGCTGCTTTTTTCACCGCAGCCAGAGCTGTGATCAGCTCCCGGTGTACCGGAACGCCGGTAATCGGGAAGTTCTCCACGGCCCGCACCGTCTGAATGCCGTAATAGGCATAATCCGGAATTTCTTTTTCACCGATAAAATCTTTCTCCGTCCTTGTGGACATAGTAGACATTTCGTTCGCCTCCAGTGGCATCCAATAAATAGGTCAGCTCCGGCATTGCCGAAGCGCACTCAGTATATCATTTAAGCAAAATGGATGCCAATCTAAATCATTTGGCCTCTTGTGCCGATAATAAATAAAATTAGGGATATTATTGACATGCAGTTCATGAACAAAGGGGGCTTCCAAGCTTGTCTTATTCATTATGCTCTATATGATAGAGAAGTCATGCATGAACCATAAATAGGGCGTAAATAGAACGTTTTCAGTGATGTTTATCACATGTAATTTGGTACAAGATTGGTAAAATAGGAAAAAAGGACTACGGGGTGTGCACATGAAATGGACTTTAGGAGCAAAGACTGTCGCAGGTCTGGTACTGATTTCGATTATTACGTACGGAACTAGCGGCTTTTTTATATTTTTTGTCAAAGACTGGATTACGTTAGATATTCCAAACTGGGTATACATATCGATTATCCTGGTTATGGGGGTATGTTGGAACGGGATTCTCGGGTGGTTTGCCTCTCGCTGGCTGACTCGCCCGATTGTTCATCTGTCTCGTGCGGCGCAACAGGTTTCATCTGGCGATCTGACAACGGAGATTCCGCAGCGGCGTACACAGGATGAACTTACTGTATTATATGATGCTTTTCGTGTAATGGTTTCTAATCTCAGAAGTATTGTGAACGATATTGCGGACAGTACCCGGACCACATCTCAGAATGCGCAGTCGCTTAGTGAAGCCATTACCCAAGCTGCGGAGCAGATCGAGATGATGTCAGAAGCGGTGGATCATATTGCGGTAGGCGTAGAAGAGCAGAAGGTTACTTCCCATCAATCTCTGATCACGGCGGATGAGATGCTGAACGATTTTCAGCGTATGCATAGCCAGTCCATGGACATGACAGAGATGTCCGGTCAGATGGAACGATCGGTGGATCATACAAAACAGACATTCTCATCGTTGATGAAAGGCATGGACGAGCTGGCCGAGTCGCACAATCGTTCCCGCGACATTATGCTGCTACTGGAGAAGGAAGCTTCTGATATCGAAGTAATTACCCAGTCTGTCAAAAATATTGCTGAGGAAACAGGGTTACTTGCCCTGAATGCTTCCATTGAGGCTGCACGAGCTGGCGAAGAAGGCTCGGGTTTTGCAGTCGTGGCGCAGCAGATTCGTAAGCTGGCAGACGAGAGTAAGGAATCGGTACATCGGATTAATGAACTGATTAGTCGTGTGCAGCAGCGGATCAGGGAGACGGCACAACTGTCTCATGAGCAGCATGGTCTCGTGGTTAATGAATCGGAGCGGACCATCTCTGTGGATCAGACGTTGCATGAACTGACAGGCACGGTGGACGTATTTATGAAGGGTGCACATGATATCGGTTCCAAGATTGCAGAACAGACGGGCCGCGTGGAACAAACCCATGGTCATGTGAAGAAGATCCAGGGGAAAGCAGGATCGTTCTCGGATGAGGCGAAACGAATCATGGATGCCGCACACGAAGAGACAGCCATCATGGAGGAGATTTCATCCTCGGCTGAAGAATTGAGACAATTAACCGATCGGTTATTGGACAAAACCAAAGCATTCCGGATGCAGCCTTAAGCTGTATTCGGGATTTTTTTTGCTTTTGGAGAACAGTTTTGGCATAATAATTTGCTTATTCTGGTTAAAGCCGAACATTCTTTCGTGAAAACGAAAATTTGTAAAGATTATTTTATGAAAGATTAACAAATTCGCAACTTGCGGGCGATAAATGAAGATATAATAGGATTATCACAACAGATAAAGGAGCCCAGTATATTGAAAACTTGGACAGGTATCCTGCTGATGATTATTTTGGCGGTAGCTACGATTAGTACAACTTCGGCTGCCAGAACCATGAATGAATCGCAAAAACAGCTTAATATAGATGATCAATCCAGCCAAACCGCAGCGGTCGAGGCTTCCAATATAGATAAATTGCATGACACAGCAAAGACAACACAGGAATCCATTCCCGTGAAAGAGGAATACGTTTCGGTAGCTCCAGAGAATGAGAACGTCAGATTATACCCTATGAAAGTTGAGGGTTCAGGATATATATATAACGGCATGATTTTGGAAGTGGACGGCAAGACAAGAGAATTTAGTGATTGGCAAGGAGAAGGCGGGTCTTACAAACCCGAAGTGCACGAGCTCGATCTGAATGGAGACGGCCAGAAAGAGATTGTTGTTTTGTACACGGAAGGTCATGGAACAGGTATTTATTTGGGCCAAGCACGTATCATTAATCCGGTAACGCTGGAAGAGATGAAGATGCAATCTCTGGATGAGATTGCGAAACAGCATGTGAATTCGAAAGTTACGGTTAGAACAGACCGTGTGGATGTGGATGTCGCTGTTGATGGCGTTCAAGCAGAACCTTTACGGATTGAAGAAGATACGAATGGCGGCGTATATAACAAAGAGTTGGAATTCGGTGGAGTAACCTATTACAGCGTGGAGAATGGCCAACTCGTCGTATCCGCAGCAGGATCTTACGGTGCGGCTTTATATGCCGGTGATCTAACATTCGCTTATGAGTATAAGAATGGCGAGTGGAAGGCTACGAATTTGAAATACAGCATGGAAGTGTATGAAGAAGAATATTATGAATCTTTTGATTGATGTCATCATGTTGATATCGTAGTACAGCGGGAATTTGGAAGTTCTCGAATGTGAAATGTAGTGAGCGTCTGAACAGAATATCTCCTTATCTGCGTTTGCAGACAGTGGGAAACAGGGCGAGGCTGAAAAAAAATTGGGACATACAGCCTCGTTTTGTGCTGCCCGGAAATAGGAACAGGGTACTAAAAATGCAGTAAACAATTGACATTATCACTTTAGTGGTTTAAATGTATAAAGGACAAATCATTTTAACGTTCAGGAGGGATTTTGATGAAGAAGAAAGTTGTACTGGGTTTGATGGTAGGCACATTAACGCTTGGGATCGGGACGGGTGCGCTCGCAGCAACAGGGTTGGAACAAATTAAAGCTTATCTAAACAGCAAGATTACGCTAAAAATGGATGGTGCCACGGTGACAGCCAAAGATGCCAATGGTAAAACGGTGTTGCCTATCACTTACAACGGAACGACTTATTTGCCTGTGCGTGCTGTGGGATCGTTGCTTGGCACAGAGATCACTTATGACAGTGCAACTTCATCCGTCCTGATTGGCGGAACGAATGGATCTGCGCCCGTAACGAACGGAAAAGTAACGCTGAGTGCACTTGGAACTTCCGTACTAGGATCTACCGCTTGGCACACCAAAGATCCTAAGGATACCACATATAAAGGCAAGGATTACAAGGATGTTTATCTGCATAATGATCCTTCGAAACAGGGGGATGATATCCAGATTAATACGGGTAAAAAGTATTCTTCTCTGCACTTGGAACTTGCCGCGCTAACAGGAAATCAGGAGATTCATATCTATGATCAGGATCTCGCGACACTCAAAAAGTTCAATATCACTCCAGAAAGCGGTATGATGAGTCTAGATGTGGATGTTAAAGGTACAGACGCCGTCTATGTCGAGATTGTATCTGAAGATCCGGGTTCATCACTGTTTGTTCCGTTAACTACATCATATCTAACCAAATAAAAATGATAAGGTATTCAAGCGAGTTACGCTGATAGCAAATAAAAAACGATGATCATCTGTGCGATGTCTGGATAGAAATCCAAAAGACGCATGATGATCATCGTTTTTATTTTCGATTCAAGCCGGATTGTACAGCTTAAGCGCGATTAACGAATGACGGTATCCAGCGGTTTGAGATTGGCTTCAATCTCGGCGCGGCGGCCTTCGAGGAATGGAGGCAGCGCCAGTGATTCTCCCAGATGCTCCATTTCTTCATCTGTATCAAATCCCGGACCATCGGTTGCAAGCTCGAACAGAATACCGTTTGCTTCACGGAAATACAGGGAGCGGAAGTAGAAACGATCTACAAAACCGGAGTTAGGGAATCGGAAGTTATGAACCCGTTCAACCCATTGTTTCAATTCTTCTTCATTGTCCACACGGAACGCAACATGGTGTACGCTGCCACGTCCAGGACGTTCTTGGGCAAGGTCATTTCGTTCCTCAACATGCACCTCGGAGCCGCTGCCACCTTCGCCGGATTCAAAAACGAGTACATCCGGCTGACCTGGAGTAAAGGCAGGGTAACTTCCTTTGGCTCTGAAACCAAGCAGTTCGGTAAGAACCGGAGTGGTAAGGGAAGCATCTTTTACCGTAAGATGGATGGGGCCAAGGCCCACAATGCCATATTCAGCAGGCACAGGGCTCTGATCCCATGGTTTGCCACCAGCGACACCTGCATTATTTTCATCCGAGACCAGAATCAGACGTTGTCCTTCAAAGTCTGTGAACGACAGCGTGGCACGACCACCTCGTTCAACAATCTCTCCATGTGGGACTTCGAATTCGTCAAAACGCTGCTGCCAGTACGTAAGTGCCGCATCACTTGGAACGCGCAGTGACGTTGCCGAAATGCTGTTCACGCCTTCACGAGTCTGTCCGGCCATCGGAATCTCGAAGAAGGTAAGTTCGGTACCCGGATTACCTTTCTCATCGCCATAGAAGAGATGGTAGACAGAAACATCATCCTGGTTGACCGTTTTCTTAATGAGGCGCAGACCCATGACATTGGTGTAGAAACGATAGTTCTGATCGGCGTGTGCTGTTAGAGCTGATACGTGGTGAAGTCCTTTGATTTGCATAGTTATTCCTCCTAGTTAGGTTATACGTTCAACTAAAGATTATTTACACTGATACTACGATGACAGAACAACCTTCCGATCGCTGTTATCCCCAGATTTTTTGATTCCTTTTTAAAAGGGGAAATCCGGGGATAAAGGCGAACGCTCCGCTTCTTTAGGTTATTTCTGTCTTCTCCGTTATCGTGTAAAAGTTCAGTTGAACGAATTTTGAGTGTATTATAAATGATTCCTGTTTAAGAAAGTTACTAACTTTTAGTTTGTTTTGGTTCTGAATTTATCTTAACATAAAGATATTTAAATTACAATGCTTATTTAGAATTCCAACTGGACAGCTCTTTCATTCAATGGCAAAATGAAAAAGTTAACATTAAAGAGAGATAATGTAGGTCAGATATTCGCAAAGGAGAGAAGAGATGCATGGCGTATCCACCATGGCTGGACCCTTATGATGCAGAGCCGTTTATCCTGTTCTCCACTTCACATATCGTAACTATTAGCTTAATTGCAGTAATTATTATGCTATTGTTTTTGCTTCGACACCAGCTTCGATCATGTTCAGAGAGGGCCCGCCGCAAACTGCGGATTGTTCTGGCCTGTATCATGTTCACCTGTGAAATCGTGCTTCAACTCTGGTATGTGTATGGAGACGTATGGAGCCTGCAGACATCACTGCCACTCGAACTATGCAGTCTGTCTTTGTTATTATCGGCATTGTTACTACTGACACGCAGTCGACTGTTGCATTCTGCACTGCTGTTTGCAGGCATTGCTGGAGCACTTATGGCGATCCTGACTCCTAATCTGGGTTATGGTTATGCACATTTTCGATTTATTCAATTTTTCGTCGCTCATGCCTGTATCATTCTGGCTTTACTCTACATGACCTGGGTGGAACAGCTGCGACCTAGCTGGAGATCTGTAGCAGGTTCGATGATATTTGTGAATGTGGCAGCACTAGTTGTATACATTGTAGATGTCTTGCTTGACGCAAATTACATGTTTTTGAGACACAAGCCGAGTACACCCTCGGTGCTGGATATGTTAGGTCCGTATCCCATGTACATCCTTGGGGAAGAGATCCTGGCGCTAGTCCTGTTCTCGCTGATGTACATTTTGCTCTTTGCCATTCCAGACCGGTTGAACCATCGTGTGAAAAAGGGTAAAAGCTCCGCGGTATAGTGATAATCTTTGTAGTTGCATCTGCACCGGATTATAAACTTCTTATAGATAAAACATCCCGCAGTAATCTGACCGGATCAGATCGCTTGCGGGATATTTGGGCGTTGTCCCTGAATTGGGCCAACTTATATTTATATTTTATCCACGGAGCAGAGATTCCGCACCATCCACGTAGATTCGTGTACCAGTAACATGAGAGGCTTCATCGGAAGCAAGGAACAGAACGAGGTTAGCCACTTGCTTCGACGTTCCAGGTTCGCCCTTGAGCGGATGTTCATGACCCTCAGGGAATTCAACAGGAATCTGTACATCTTTCAGATCATCCGATGGGTAAGTGTTATCATCAATGTTGGTATCAATGGCTCCTGGGCAGACGGCGTTTACACGGATCTTATAACGAGCTAGCTCCAGTGCAGCCATCTTCGTAAACGCAGTTTGTCCCGCTTTGCTGGAAGCGTATGCAGAGAATCCGATTCCTGAGAAGACCCGGTTACCGTTGATGGAGCTGGTGATTATAATGCTGCCACCATGTTCTTTCAGATGGGGGATGGCATATTTGACAGTTGCGAAGGTTCCGCGCATATTGATCTCCATCGTTTGGTCCCAGTCCTCGATTTCCATCGTTTCAATCGGAGCCATTGTTCCGTTGATGCCGGCATTGGCAAATATGATATCCAGTTTGCCCGCTTCAGCCGCAGCCTGATTGATCGCCTTCTGCACATGGTCCGGTTTGGAGATATCACATTCGATCACATACGCTTCTCCGCCAGCCTTTTCAATCGTCTGCTTTGTTTCCTCCGCATTTTCGGGTGTACGATCCAACATATATACTTTGGCTCCATGCTCGGCGAAACGAATAGCGGTAGCCTGACCAATACCCGATCCACCTCCAGTTACAATCGCGACTTTGCCTTCCAAACGTTGTTCAGTCATCTCTGATCCCTCCGTATGGGTTAGATTATCGTTGTACGCTCTACTTCTACATACCCGGCTCAAGACTGATGAATCATATGTGTCTATATTAAAAAGAACAGGACCGCAACGCGGCCCTGTTCTGTGAGCAGATCGGCTTCATGATCTGTCTGCTTGCAATATTATTTTGGCATGTGGAAGGTAGGAGACACCCTCAGGACATGCCCTGGCTTACTTATGTTTCTTCCAGTCCATAGCGCTGTTATTAAGCAGATATTCGAAGTCGTTATCCCGGCGCTTTTGCTCCGCTTGGCGAGCTTCTTCTGCCTGCTGACGTTCCTGCTCTTTAAGAGCCGCCTCGGCAGCCTTGGCTTCATCCGCCTGAGCTTTCAGCTTCTCCAACACATCACTGCTCAGCAGATCCTTCAGTGTTGTGGGTTTATCCTGTGCTACTGCTGCTTTGGGAGCAGGAGTGCGTTTTTTGGATTTTGCCATAGGGAAATCTCCTTTCCAAACATGAATCAGGTTCCATTTATCGTACAGTAGTCATAGTATATCAGGTTCCTGTAAAGCATTCCATGAATCTGCGGAACAAAAGCAGGAAAACGAGGGTTGCGTGACGAATGAAAACGGGTATAAAATCATATACTATTACCGATACTGCGACTATTCCCTGGAGAAAGGAGTCGTTGTTCGTGGAAGTAAACCGTGGTTTACTGAAAGGGCTTGCATGGGGTGTTGCCTTTAGCTGCCCGTTATGGATTGCGATTATCGGCTGGTTACGTTTGATGGGATGGATGTATTGAGGATGATGCCGGAAGAGGTCATTTTTTATAAAGTCATATATGTAACCGCTATCATTAAGATCAATAAATAAAGCTCTGCCTTGCGTTTTTCGCACAGGACAGAGCTTTTTGTTTAGAGTTCATTAAGGCATTTTTACCGGTTCTGGATATTCAAGACCATGGGTATCCACCGTGACTTTTTTCATGACTTGGTCGGTAGCGGGTTTTTCACCTTCCCCTATTTCCTGAGCAGCAATACCATCAACAACGTCCATACCTTCGGTCACTTTACCAAAAGTAGCATAGGAATTATCCAGGTAATCCGCATCCGCTAACATGATGAAAAATTGGGAGCCTGCGGAATCAAGATTATCCGATTTACGTGCCATCGAAATGATTCCCCGAGTATGATTCAGGTGATTTTTGTGACCATTGGAAGTGAATTCCCCTTTGATTGTATAACCTGGGCCGCCCGAACCGTTGCCCTCTGGATCTCCACCTTGAATCATGAAGCCCGGAATGACCCGGTGAAAGATCAGGCCGTCATAGAACCCTTTATTCGCAAGGGAGATGAAATTATACACCGTGTTGGGCGCAATCTCCGGATAGAGCTCAATAACGATCTTTTGACCATCCTGCATCTCAATGGTTGCCACAGGGTTTGGACCTTCAGGTGCGGCTGGTACCGGCGTTTGCTCGGCACTGGACGCAGGGCGTCCGCAACCACTAATGACGATAAGCAGCATCGCAAGAACGAGCGATACTGCGGTTGTTTTTTTCCACCGTAAAGACATGAAAACGTTCCTCCTTGCATCTCTGCATGATATATTTTCTCCAAATCACATTTGGATATTTACCCAACTATCATACCGTTTTTGTGGACAGGATGGCAATGTAATACGTGTAGTTGTGGTGAACAAGGGATGGCCTTCATGGAATGATGGGTGTAAAATAAGGAAAATGCTTCCGCATCGGGGACGTACGGGTCTGTTCCGTCCGCTCCAATACACGGCAGTCCCGACGTCAGTAACGGAAAGGGCGTGCGGGTATATGAACTTCTCATGGAAGCGAAATCTGGTCATATTGTGGATTGGTGTATTTTTTTGCAGCACGGCGTATTCCATCTCGATTCCATTTCTGCCCCTGTTTCTAAGTGCTGACTTGGGGGTTCGTGATCACCTGGAATTATGGTCAGGACTGGCATTCGGCATTACATTTCTCGCGAGTGCACTCGTGTCTCCGTTCTGGGGATCGCTGGCTGATAAATACGGGCGCAAACCTATGCTCATCCGGTCAGGATACAGCCTTGCCGTCTTGTATCTAATCAATTATTTCGTGCAGGACCCATATTCGCTGATTGTTGTTCGATTATTTCAAGGTCTCCTTGCAGGATTTGTTCCAGCAGCGATTGCTCTGGTAGGCACAAATACACCTGAGGAGAAGACCGGTTATGCACTGGGTATTATGTCTACTGCAGGAGCCACTGGTGGTATTATTGGACCATTAATTGGTGGCGTGGTGAGTCACTATTATGGCAACCGGAATGCATTTTTGTTTTCGGCAATTGTTGTATTAGTCTCAGCAATCATCGCAACCTTCTGGGTAAAAGAAGAGAACTTCAACCGGAATAAAGCTCGTTCCCATGTCATGGATGACATTCGTGAAGCGAGAGCGAATCGTTTGTTTATGACGGTGCTTGGCATGATGGGCATATGTACGTTCTCCGTTATGATTCTGGAGCCACTTTTGACGGTCTATGTGATGGAAATGGGCGTTCAGCCTGATCGTGCCTCACTCAGCTCGGGTATTATTTTCTCAGCGGTGGGGGTAGCAACCGTTATTATGGCGCCGCGGTGGGGCAAGATTGGTTCAAGGATTGGATACGGTAAAGTGTTGATTATTGGACTGGTTGGTGGGGCTGTAGGGAATCTTCTGCAGTTCTTTACAACAGGTTATATCGCATTCGGCATTTTACGATTTGTGTATGGTTTATTCTTTGCGGCTGTATTTCCGGCAATTAACGCCATGATTGTGCAGGCTACCGCATCAAGTTTCAGGGGAAGGGCCTTTAGTCTGAACCAGTCCGCTGCCCAGATGGGGACGATGGCCGGACCGATTATTGGCGGCGTTCTCGGTGGCTGGCTGCCGATACGCTGGATTTTTATCATTAATGGACTTGCACTGATCATCACTGCGATTGTCGCGAAGTGGTCGGGATTGGATCACAAACTGCCTGGAGCAGGTAAGGTCTCCGCAAAGCCTTGAAGATGGGATTGCAAAGAGAAATTGAACTTATAGGTAGAGAAACGAAAAAAGATGACGCTGTGGAATTACAGACGTCATCTTTTTTAAGTCTACTACGGATCTATATAAGTTGAACTAATCTTTTACACGAGAACGTAGAGGGCAGAAATAATCTGAAGAAACGGAGTGCTCGCCTTTATCCCCGGATTATTACCTTTGAAAAGTGAATCAAAAAATCTGGGGATAACAGCGATCAGAAGGTTATTCTGTCATCGGAGTGGCAAGTGTAAATACTTTATAGTTCAATTTTTATAGGGAGGCTTTATTGGTCATTCGAAGAGGGCTTGTGAGAGGCCTTCTCTTTAGGAATGGCATGCTCCACCGCATCACGTTGATCCTCATCCTCAAGCGCTTCGGGGAAGGAGTCCTCAGTGAAGAGTCCGAAGTCCGGGTCAATGTCCCTTTCGGTCACTAGATTATCCGGTTCATGCACATGCTTGTCACGATCTTCCTTCATCGGGTATGCACCTCCTCATTCAGGATGTCATAACAGCAATTAACGTCGTGGTGGAATGTCGTTCTCTGGTTTGGCATCCGCACCAGCACCATTGAGCAGATCGGTACCATGCAGTGCATCCGGATCGGGGGCAGCTGGATCAACTGGACTGTTTGGTTGCAGGAGGTCTGCATCCGGTACAGATTCCAGCGGTGTCTCTGCCAAACGAGAATCCAATTCCGGCTCGTCCACAGCGGTTGCGGCTACGGGTGCCACATCCGAATCTTCCGTTATAATCCGTCTGCCGGAAACTTCATCAAAGGTATCCATATCGCCTTCCGGGACTTCCGTCTCTGGCGGAATATCGCGGGACCTCTGATAACGGTCATAATAGCGGTCGCTCTCTTCGTTACTAATTGGTTTGTCAGACATGAGTAACACTTCCTTTCATTGTCGTTTGTCCAATGCTTCTTACCTCGTAGTTACCCAAAGCGCTTGTGTTGTAATCTTGCACAGCTTATTATCCCCGGGTGTTTGCTACGATATGAATGCCTTAGAATTTGGGGAATACATATTTAACCAAGAAGTATAAGAATCCGAAAAAGATAATGATATAAGCGGCGTATTTAATAAATGTGGAAGCGACCTTACTTGAATCCGATTTATGCTGAACATCCTTATGTTCTACCTCAACTGTACGATGTGGCTCATTCATTACAATCATCTCCTTAGCGTGTTTGTTTGCTTTGAGAAACCATTACACCTGGAGCAAAGGATTGAATCGCAGCCACCGTTTTTACAGCTTTTCCTGTTTTGCCTATGTTATGATGAAGCTTGAATATGTAAGGGAGGGATCTCAAGTGGACTGGTTCACACTGGGCAATATGATTACACGTATCCGTATCGGGCAAAAGGCGTCCACACCCGGTTTCTCCCGTACCGTCATCCGTCGTCCAGACGGTTTATTTTGGGTAGGCGGAATATGGTCCGGACAAGTTGTCCAGTTGCGGGATTTCCTTTTTTCCGATATATGGACCATCTATGATGATGAGGAAACAGAGCAGTGGCTTGAATTCCGCAGTCAAGTTGAACAGAAAGAACGGGAAATGATAGAGAACCAGTTCGAAGACTTGCGTGATTGACCGGATAGCTTTAACAATAAAATGGAAATAAGACTATAAATCGACTTAAATGTGAAATTTCATTTTATCTCAAGAAGGTGACGTGACAAATGGTGGCGAATGATAAATGAGAGAATCTAAGATAGGGAAAATTAGAACTTTGAGGTGCTGTGAATGAAAAATGTGCCCAAAGCTATCGTCATCTTATGGATGAGCGTATTGATTATTCTGGGTATGCCACATGGGATAGTCTTTGCAACTACAGGAGCGATTCAACAACCTGTATCCATAACAGGATGGGAAGTAAAATGGGGGAACGTTGACGATCAAGGGTTCATAAGTGAAGTTAAGGGAGCAGACGAGATATGGGAAAAGCAGGGCATCGATAAGTTAGAGTATAGTAATACAGATCGATCGAGTTCCTTATGGACTCGCCTGACCATCCCTAAATTGAGTGAGGAAAGTTCAGCCATTCGATTTGAGAACATTAAAGGCAATCATATTGTTATCTATCTGGAGGACCACAAGGTCTACGAGAACTACCATTACAATTATGATAATAATGCGGTGTTGCTGCCCTTATCCAGCGAAAATGCGGGTGACACGCTCTATGTATGGTCTCAAAATGAGAAAGGTCGTCTGGGCATACAAGGTACTGTTCAGGTTGGACCTTATGCTGCGTTACAGGAGAAATATATTCATAACGGGCTTATTGATGTGATTTTGGGCGCTACCTTTGTCTTCACAGCGATTACGATGCTGAGTTGTACGTTCTTCCTTGGCAAATTCCATAAGGGATTATGGATCTCACTATGCATAGTGATGGGTTCCATCGGCACAATGATCATCACGTACTCGCAATTTTTGTATACATTCTATCAGGTATATGGTGACCTGTATTCCGTAGTCTTTGATCTGGCGATGCTGCTGGGTATGCCAGCGCTATGTTATTTTTTTGAGCAGATTATCGGGCCGGGACTGCATGGTATCTTCACCAAACTGCGAAAAATAACATTCATATATTCAGTTATCGCTGTGTTCTCTCTATTTATCTACGTTACTTCAGGTGGGCAATGGGAGTTTCTCTACAATCTGCTCGTACAGCGTGTGGTCGGTATGGTGCTGGTCATCCTGCTGACAATTCTGTTGGTTGGAACCATCGCCAAAGCACTGCAACGAAATAGGGAAGCCATCCTGCTTGCGACAGGATTCGGTACATTTGCCTTGATCAGTGTGGCTGAACTGTTGTGGTATTATCAGCGGAGTGGGACGTATCATCTGTTATGGTGGAAATGGTCCATGGTTGCATTTGTGATCTCGCTGATTGCCATTCTCGGAAGTCGGTTTGCCGAAAAACACACCAAAGTGCTGGAGTATTCCAAGGAACTGGAGTTATTCAACAATGAGTTGCAGCGATCCGAGAAGATGGAGATTATTAGCGAATTGGCCGCTTCCGTTGCCCATGAAGTACGTAATCCGCTTCAGGTGACAAGAGGGTTTCTGCAACTTATGACAGAGCAGGAAGACAACAAAAATAAGGGGTATGTGCGTATTGCACTGGAGGAACTCGATCGGGCTTCGGGCATCATCACGGACTTTCTTACCTTTGCCAAACCTGAGTTTGACCATATTATCTCGCTCAATATCTCGGATGAGTTCAATCATATCGAAGGTATTCTTGTACCGATGGCTAATCTGGAAGGTGGCAAAATCACTACTGACATTCCGCCAGATTTATATATTCGGGGCAATTCCTCGAAGTTTAAGCAGGCTTTTATCAACATTATCAAGAACAGTATTGAAGCTCTGCAGGGACAAGGCCAGATTGATATCTGGGCGTACAAGCAGGATGGAATGATTAAGGTGCATGTCAGGGATAACGGAGAAGGAATGGACGAGGAAGCACTCTCCCGGTTGGGCGAGCCTTATTTCTCCAATAAAATCAAAGGCACAGGTCTGGGCATGATGGTGACATTCCGTATTGTTGAAGCGATGCAAGGGCAGATCAGCTTTACAAGCACAAAAGGGGTAGGAACAGAAGCGGTTGTATCTTTTGCTGAGTTCGTCGAATGACGAACTCCCAGAAGGATACAGCGGCTTTTTTGTTCCTACCCTAATTTCTTACATTACCAATTTAACTCACCCGATTTAACTTCTCCAAGGTCCGCAATTCACATCATAATTTACTTTGGAAGGATTGGGAGGTATGACAAGAACATAGTCATTCTGCTGCTCCTCAACGGTACGTACCTGAATGTGCTCCGGGATTATGATACCGAAAGCTTCACGAAGCGCCTGCTTCGGATTGGAGTGCAATTGTTGTCTGAAGTGCTCGTCAGTCCAAGCCTTTTCAATAATATCCTCATGCAACGTTTTCTCTGATACCATCATCGTCAACATTCCCTTCATATTTGAAATTAAACTGAATCAGCTTAGTGCTTATGCTCAGAATTCCAACTGTTGATCGCTGATCCAGTGATGAAACCCGCCTTGGAGGAGCCGTTTCTTCCGTTGTGTGATGTCCTGAACAGCTTGTACTAAAGTGCTGCATAAATAAGAGTCAAACGCCTCGAGATGCGATATTCCTAAGTTAGACGATGTTAATGTGCGATTATAGTGATATGCAATGTCTACGTAAGAGTTCATGAGTTGTGTATTGTATACATTGTCATGTACACGTTCGCTAAGAGGATGAGCGGGATAGTTGTGATTCAGTGCTGCGGATATGTGGGAGAGGTAGCTGTTGTAGTTTCCATGCACAGCATCTTGTTGCGTGTCTGTGAAGTCATCGGTCATCTGGAGTGTCATGAGTGTAATGTTGATGGCAGAACAGATCGGGATGATCCGCTCGGACTGATTCAGCAGAAGGAGTGCACCCGTAGCTCCAATGAGCAGAGGAGCAGCCTTTTGTGCAATCAACAAGGGATTCTGTTGGAAATAATCAATGGAATGCTCACCCGTAACACTCACGGCCCAATCCACTACATATTGTCTGAAATAGATCCAGAACGTGGAGGAAAGATCGAATAATACGGAGTAAGATTGAAGTGCATCCAAGTAATATAGATTGCCCAGGGATAACTTCAGTGTGGCATTCTCCGGTTGTTCATCCATCACGTCGTCCTGATTCAGAAAATATAACATGTGAATGAGACAGGCTGTACTTAATTGGTGTGCTTTCTCCTGAGGGAGTTTATCTGAGTACTGCATCCATAGTGGAATGATATACCCGATATAACTGTGCCCCGAATCTCGTAACAGGGGATTAACCGAATGAAGTTGCTTCAATGCATGTCCTGACAAGGGTTCGGGATATTTCCGTACGAGCTGTTCCGCTGAAGCAAACACCACCTCCAGATCGGAGCTAAACGGATCTAACCAATCTCTCCGCATCGTTACGTATCGTCCTTCCTGCGATAAGGTGGTCTAGGACTGTTCAACTGATATAGATCATGAAGTTACATTCAGTATAGCTGAAATAAACTGAAAAAAATAGGATTTTTTGTGATCAATTGTGAGAAAAATGATGACTTTTTGTATTTTATGGCATAAAAAAGTGGATTTTAGGCTCAAACTAGGAAGGCACAGGATTTCGACATCGGAAAGGCGGTAGAAAAATGAATTTGAAATGGAAAACATGGATGGCAGCCGGATTGGCAGCCGTAGTCATAACAGCAGCAACAGGACATGTAGCATTCGCTGATTCAACGGTTCGGGCTGAGGAACATGGCGGTGCGTCAAAAGCTTCTTCCTCCGGCAAACCAGCGAAGCCATGCATGCAGGCAGGACACGGTCTGTTCATGATTGGTGAAACGGCAGACTTGCTTGGAATTGGACTTCGGGATCTGAAAGAACAGATGGAACTTGGCAAGACGTTGTCCCAGATTGCGAAAGAGCGTAAGGGACTTAGTGAGGAGCAGTTATTGCAGAAGTTGAAGCCTACACTGGCACAGCGTCTGGATCAAGCTGTAGAAGAAGGTTGTCTCACCAAGGAACAAGCTGCAGCCACGAAGGCGGACATGGATACCAAGTTAAAAAAGGTCATCAATACCCCGCTGCGTGATTTGCGGCGTGAATTTGCCCACCACGGCAAACGTCCAATGGTAGATAAGGGCGAAATTGCCCGTTTTATTGGAGTCACCCCTGCTCAACTGCACGAGCAGCTTCAGGGAGGGAAATCCTTGGCTGAGATTGCTCAGGCAAAAGGCATTAGCGAAACACAGCTGGTGGACAAGCTGAAGGAACAATTAACGGGTGATCTGAAGAGGTTTGTGAATCAGAAGGGCAACGTGCATCCAGCCCCAGGTCCCCAGGAACCTGTTCCTGGACGGTCAACTTCGAGCGAAGTAAAATAAAAGAAGCGCGTCTCCGTGAGGGGACGCGCTTCTTTTATTTTAAAACGGCTTACTCGTTCCCGGACTGCGAGTTGCGCCGGGTGACGGAGTTCGCTCAGGTGAGTTTCTTTTGTCCACAGCAGCTGTTGGATTGGGGGTTGAACGTGGTTTGCGCATTAACCCTACGGTGAAACGTGAGCCAGGAAGTTTGGAAAGTGCCCAGCTGATTGCAAGAGCAATACCAACCGTTACAAGGAACGATAGCAACGATACAGGCAGATGCCATCCACTGAGTTGAAGCGGTCTAGTTACATAAGCGATCGCGTAGATCACCAGTGCATGAACCAGATATCCACCAAACGAATAGCGGCCAATCCAGGCTAGCAATCGCTGAAACCGTGTATCTTTGCCCCGCATCAGTACAAGGAAACCATACATCATAAGCATCTGAGCCATAATGATCAGAAATGTGGTTGGTTTCAGATAGGTGGAGATATTCAGATTAACAACATCCCCCGATCCACGCAGCACATCGTAACCAAGCCATATATACATCCCTACAAACAGACAGATCGTCCATGGCAGCACCTTGGTGGTCCAACTCCTCCAGCTATCCACTGACCAGGCACATACGGCACCCAGTAAAAAGTAGAACCAGTACATCACCCATGAATAGGAGCGATATTGAAGTAACGTTGACCAAGGCTCAGACATGGATTCTGTCCAGCCCCCCATATTATAGTAGGACCATTTCATAAGCAGGGCGTAGAATGCAGCTGCCAAGACAATGAGTGCCACAATGATTTGCATGGACGTGAAACGTGAGGCGTTCTGGATACGTCTCTGGATGGCTTTTGCTCCTGTCCAGAACAGGGGGAACAGAATATAGAACTGAAACACCATAATGACAAACCAGAGATGATATCCCGTCTGCGGGACAAACAGTTCACGAATCAGACTGCGAAAATCCGGTATGCCTGCAAGCCAGAACGCGGGGGTGAAGATACGGACAGACAGCCAGTAGATCAGTGTCCATACGATAAACGGCATATAGATATCGCCAAATCGCTTTCGAATGAAGCGAGGATATTCCGGTTTGGTGTTACGATGATGGTAAAACAACATGACACCCGATAGAAATACAAATGTTGGCGTACCAAACCGGGTCAAATGATATATCATAGTCAGCATAATGGAATCCGGTTGCTCAATATCGGCGCGATAGATATACTCAGCGATATTATGCTGCATGACGATCGCCAGAAAGGCAATGCCCCGCAGCTCGGTCCATTCCGCTATTCGCGGTTTTTTCACATATAATCCTCCCTCCAGGAACCGGAGTTCATCATATAAGGGTACCTGTTAAACATTAAGGCTGCATTAAATGGAGAAAATAGGTACAAAAAAAGACGGCCGAAACCGTCTTTTCTGTTAGTATAGCTCATATTTGTTTTAGTTCTGTTCGTCTGAAGATTGGAGCTGCAAAGATGCGGCATCTTCTTCAAACAGTCTCTGAATGTAGGACTGGAGTTTGGTCACATCGACACCCAGCACCTGTGCTGAGCCGACCAGTTCATTGGTGAGCAGCTTGTTCGGTGGAATCTGCTGCTGGTCTATTTCGTTCGCATGGATATCGAAGCCAAGTGATGCCAGTTTCAGCATCTGGGTTGGACTAAGATCGGTCTCTATATAAGGAGCGATCGCTTCCAGGATATCCGGGATTTTGAAGAGCGAAGTGGTGCTCTGCATCTTCTTGGCCAGTTCGGTCATGAAGATTCGCTGCCGTTCGGTACGGGTGAAATCCGAGGTGGCATCATGACGGAACCGAACATATTGAAGGGCTGTCTTGCCATCCATATGCTGCAACCCCTTTTTTAAATCGATGTCGTACATATGTTTATCCGCTTTACTGGTGTAATACATGTCTTTCTCCACATCGATCTCAATACCGCCTACCGCATCTACGAGTGCCATGAAGCCTGTAAAGTCCGTGTAGACATAGTGCTGAATGGGAATACCGAGCAGATCACTGACAGTTTGTTTGGTCAGCTCCGCACCTCCGTAGGAGAAGGCTGCATTCAGCCTGCTTTTGCCATGCCCTGGGATGGCGACATAGGTATCTCGCAGTACGGAGAATAGATGTGCTTTCTTGCTTACCGGATCAATGGAAGCGACCATGACCGAGTCCGAGCGTCCCGCATCGTCACCTCTTGAATCTCCGCCAAGCAGCAGAATGTTCACCCGTTCCTGGCCCTCCCATCTGGGAATCGTTGTAGATGGTGTGTCTGAATCGCTATTTGTGCCGGAAGAGGACGAGTGGGATGAAGTCCCGGAAGCAGTGGAGATGCTATTGGCAAAATGAACAATCGAATATCCGTAATATACAACGACACCTGTAATCGCAAGTGCCAGGGTCAGGGCTGTACCCCATAACCATTTTTTAACCATAATCTTCACCTTTCTATGATTGAACTGATATGTAACCCAAACTAGTTTAACAAAAAGAAAGCAAAATGTCCTCTTTGATTTCGTAACTTCGGTCAATGTAACGATTGATTGACAAATAGTTAGCGTTTGTTAATTATATAAAAAAACTTGTTCCCGTACTGAATCCCGTTTTTGGACTGGTTTATGATTACGTCATCCGAATATGCGGTCTGGGTCATGATTTGCACTGCCCGTTATCGTGTAGATGGACATGTCTCAGGAGATATTGTGGGTGGATTTCTTTTGGATAGTCTGAACGTAATATGTAGCAAAATCGTGATCATTTTGTTCAATATATAAGTCTCGTATCTCTGGTTTTTCCAAATATGGGGGACTTGTTTTGGGTTATTCCCGAAGTTACATGAAATTTCTAGAAATTGAATTCTAACATCTACAATTCATGACTAAAGGTGACGATATACTATAAATATGTATTATTTTGAGGAGTGGGACACATGGAAGACACGCGGGGAAACATGTTGGGGAAATTGAAGTTAACGATTCGAGGCAAGTTACTGACTGGTTTTCTTATAGTCGTGGCTCTGTTGATTATTGTAAGCGGCTATGCACTAGTACAGATCCATAATATGTCTGGTAAAGCCAATGATGTAGATCAGACTTGGATGCCGAGTGTGAGCCTCCTGGGATTGATGAATGGTGATATCTCAGACGTAGAGAGGTTGGCGCTGGCGATTATCGTTGAACAAGACGAAGCAGAAAATGTCAAGGTGAATGAATCGTTAAAGTTGCTCCTCACGAAGATTGAGGATGAGCGTAAACAGTTGCTTACATACATTGAGAGCAATGATGAAGCGATGAAGCTCTACAATGATTTCAGTACGAATTATGATGCTTATGTGGAGAAAATGCCTGCATTCATAGAATTCGGTATTGCAAATAACTATGAAGAAGCAAGTAGACTGCACACTGAAGCCTATCCATTGTGGTACACAGCAAACGACTCTATCACCAAGTTAATCACTTTAGGTAATGAAGGCTCGGACGCGGCAACAAATGAATCTGTTGAGATGGCCGAGAGTACATTTAATGTAATTTTGGCAGTGACGATTTTTGCATTCCTGATCGCCGTGTTCATTGCTTTCTTCATTGCTAGCATCATTTCACGTCCAATCAAAAAGATGAATGAAGCAGCCATGGCTATTGCGAATGGTGATCTGACGGGTGAGACGATTGTGCTCAAGAACAAGGACGAATTGGGAATGCTGGCGACTTCCTTCAATACCATGAGTGGTAATTTGCGCTCCATGATTGAATCGGTATCGATGACTTCAGAACAGGTAGCTGCTTCATCGGAGGAGCTTCTTGCAAGTGCAGAGCAAAATACTCAAGCCTCGGAACAGATCTCCCAAACAGTCGAGGAATTGGCTGTAGGTACATCTGATCAAGTTGATATTGTGAAGCGTTCTTCACAGGCGATGAATGAGATGGCTCTTGGATCAGAGCAGATTGCCGAGCTTGCTCAGAGTGTATCCGTATCTGCTGTGGATGCGGCGAATCAGTCTTCCGAAGGAAACATGATTATTCAGCAAGCGGTAGAACAGATGGGTTCTGTTCGAAATTCCATTGCTTCACTTACAGAGTTGGTGACAGGGCTGGGGGAACGTTCAGCAGAGATTGGAACCATTACCGAGGTAATCAACAACATTGCCCGGCAGACCAATCTGCTTGCATTGAATGCAGCCATTGAAGCCGCACGAGCAGGAGAGCATGGACGTGGTTTTGCTGTAGTTGCAGGAGAAGTGCGTAAGCTTGCTGAGGAATCTTCCACATCTGCGCAACGAATTACGGATCTTGTTCAATTGATTCAGAAAGATACCGATCATGCGGTTCAGGCAGTCAAAGTGAACAGCAGTGAGACGGAAGCAGGAATCGAGATGGTTACTGCGGCAGGACAAGCGTTCGAGCAGATCTCGGATGCGGTTAACAAAGTAGCGGGTGAAATTCAAGAAGTATCCGCTGGTTCAGAGGAAATGTCGGCGAGTACGACTGAGGTTGTAGGATATGTAAGTCAGATCTCCAATATTGCCGGAGAGGCAGCGGGCGGGGTTCATAATGTATCTGCCGCAACTCAACAGCAGTTGGCTTCCATGGAAGAGATTGCATCATCCGCAGGTTCATTATCCAAAATGGCTGAAGAACTGCAGGAGCAAATTAACAAGTTCAAAGTGTAACCAATGAGAGGTTTGGATACCTAAGGGGTAGAAGAACATACAGATGGAATGGTCAGAATGCCATTTGATTTGTGGTATTGATTATAGCAAGGGCAAAAAGCTGTTTCTCTAACGCGTATATGCGTCAGAGAAACAGCTTTTTTGTCGTTTGACGCAGAGCAGGTCACAACAATGTTATTTCAGAAGTCACCAACGCTTATATAGCTAGTAAAACAAACGGCTATAATGGTAATTAATGGTGGAACTTACACTGAAATACACCATGGGGAGGAGCGATATAAACTCGCAGTTCAGAGTAATGCATACGGAATATTCATGAAGAGGAGATGAATAGTTGAACATGAAGGGGAGCTGGTGGAGACGAGTCGCTATGATTGCGTTATCGGCAGGACTACTGGCAGGCAGTTTATCGATGGGCACAGGAATTCCTAAGGCGGATGCGGCCGCCGGAGATCAGAACTATGCTGAAGCACTGCAAAAGGCCATTTATTTCTATGAGGCACAGCGTTCGGGTCCGTTGCCAGCGAGTAATCGGGTCGAATGGCGCGGTAATTCGGGCATGCAGGATGGCGCGGATGTAGGCGTTGATCTGACCGGAGGATGGTATGATGCCGGGGATCATGTGAAATTCGGCTTTCCGATGGCTGCTTCAGCTACGATGCTCGCTTGGTCTGTCGTGGAATACGGCGACGGATATGAACAGGCCGGACAACTGGAGGAGATCAAGGATAATATCCGATGGGCGACTGACTATTTTATGAAAGCGCATACGAAACCAAATGAATTATGGGGACAAGTCGGGGCAGGCAATACCGACCATGCCTGGTGGGGGCCCGCAGAAGTCATGCAGATGAACCGTCCGTCGTTTAAGATCGACGCTTCCTGCCCGGGCAGTGATCTGGCGGCAGAAACGGCTGCCGCGCTGGCAGCGTCGTCAATTGTATTTGCAGATGATGATCCGGCATATTCGGCCAGACTGCTCCAACATGCGAAAGAGCTGTACAACTTTGCAGATACGTATCGTGGGGAATACACCGATTGTATCACGGATGCCGCAGCGTTCTATAACTCGTGGACAGGATACGAAGACGAGCTGGCATGGGGCGGAGCATGGTTATATTTAGCCACTAATGATAGCGCTTACTTGTCCAAAGCCATTGCAGCTACGGACCGTTGGTCTTCTAGCGGAGGCTCAGCCAATTGGCCGTATACCTGGACACAAGGTTGGGACAGTAAACATTATGGTGCCCAGATCCTGCTTGCTCGAATTACGTCCAGTTTGAACATGCCGGAGGCGACGAGATTTATTCAGTCGACTGAACGCAATCTGGATTACTGGACAGTTGGAGTTAACGGGACACGAGTCAAGTATACGCCAGGAGGTCTTGCGTGGCTGGATCAATGGGGCTCGCTCCGATATGCAGCGAATGCATCCTTTATTTCTTTCGTATACTCCGACTGGGTCAGTGACCCTGTGAAAAAATCAAGATATCAGGATTTCGCTGTCTCGCAGATGAATTATATTCTGGGTGATAATCCGCGTCAGAGCAGTTATGTGGTCGGATACGGGCAAAATGCACCCCAACATCCGCATCATCGGACCGCTCACAGTTCGTGGCTGAATAACGAGGATACCCCGGCTAACCATCGCCACATTCTGTATGGTGCCATGGTTGGCGGACCGGATGCATCAGATGGATATACCGATGATATCGGAGATTATGTGAGCAATGAGGTGGCAACCGATTATAATGCCGGTTTTACTGGCGCACTGGCGAAGATGAATCTATTGTTTGGTCAGAATCATCAGCCCCTTGCGAACTTCCCTGCACCTGAGGTCAAGGGTGATGAGTTCTTTGTGGAAGCTTCCATCAAATCATCGGGTTCCAATTATACGGAAATCCGGGCACAGCTGAATAATCGTTCTGCTTGGCCTGCCCGAATGGGAGATCAACTGTCTTTTAAATATTTCCTGGATTTGAGTGAAGTGTATGCTGCCGGACGTACTGTATCGGACGTTCAAGTGACAACCTCCTATACGGAGGGGGCGACGGTATCCCAACCGGTTGTGGTGGATGCAGCCCAGCATATCTATGCCGTTACGGCGAACTTTGGTAATACGAAGATCTATCCAGGTGGGGAAGGGAATTACCGCAAAGAAGTACAGTTCCGCATTACAGGCCCGCAGGGTGCATGGAACGCAAGCAATGATCATTCGTTCCAGACGCTGACTACAGGCAATCCTGTGAAGAGCGTATACCTTCCAGTCTATGATGCAGGGGTGAAGGTGTACGGACAGGAGCCTGGTGTTACACCAGGTACGGTTCCCGGCGCACCTGCCGGTGTGCAGGCTGTGGCGGGAAGCAGTCAGGTTAACCTGACTTGGGCAGCAGTGTCCGGAGCCGAATCGTATACGGTGAAACGTTCCGAGGTAAGTGGAGGACCATATACAACTGTCGCGACAGGTGTTAATGGATTGACCTATACCAACACGGGGCTGACGAACGGGACCACTTATTATTATGTAGTGACTGCTGTGAATTCAGCAGGGGAATCATCGGGTTCTATACAGGTGTCGGCTACACCGCAAGCAGCTTCGACGGTGCCGGGAGCACTGACTTTAAGTGGGATAGCTGGCAATGCACAGTCGGTCCTGACCTGGACAGCAGCCCCGGGCGCTACTAGCTATAAGGTACAACGTTCGGTGGCAGGCGGAACATACGCGGATGTGGCAACCGGATTGTCCGTGTTGACTTACACTGACACTACTGCAATGAATGGCACCACATACAATTACCGGATTGCAGCCGTGAATACGAACGGGCAGACGCTGTCCAACGTCCTGGCACTGACGCCTTCTGCACCTCCAGTGACGACGGGTACACTCGAAGTGCAGTACCGCAGTGGAGGGTCCGGCAATTCAAGTAATGCGGTGACCCCGCAGTTCAATGTGAAAAATACCGGAACACAGGCGATTGATCTCAGTGCAGTGAAGATCCGATATTATTTTACCAAGGATGGTACGGATGATATGACGTTCTGGTGTGATTATGCTCAGATGGGCACGGCCAATGTTCAAGGAACATTTGTCGCAGTGAATCCGGCGAAGGGGACAGCTGACACGTATCTGGAGATCAGTTTCAAGTCCGGAGCAGGCAGTTTGGCTGCTGGAGCAGAGACCGGGGTGATCCAGACACGCTTTTCCAAAAATAACTGGAGCAATTTTGATCAAAGTAATGACTATTCCTATGATGCTTCCAAGACGGCCTTTGCCGTATGGAACAAGGTAACCGGGTATCAGGGAACCACCAAAGTATGGGGCTTGGAGCCGTAACTGGCTGAATGTGATAAGTCGAAGAGCAGCATGGGCAGACCAACAGCATCTATAGAGGATGTTCAAAAAGTTCACTTTTGATTACGAAGGATGCCTGGTGGCATCATCAGCATCGAATATGGAATTCAGCCGAAATAAGTGGGAGGCTTACGAAGTATGTTTCCTTGGGAAACATTGTGGTTGCTCACGTAGTTTTCCCTACGCTCCGCTACTCCATTTCTAGCTTCATCCCATCTTCTCGGTACTGAAAACCGGTCTTTTTGAACACGAACTTATATTCAATTCACTATTCCAGGGAGGTATATATTCATGTTGAAATCAGCTGCGAAAAAAAGTTTAACAGCCATGCTGGCGGGAACTGTCATGTTGACCGGATACACCGGACTGTGGGCAGGGCCACAGACGGCACATGCCGCAGATCAGGCCATCGAGATTCAGTCAGACAGCATCAATGAAGCCCGGTTTTTGCAATTGTATGAACAGTTGAAAGATCCGGCAAACGGATATTTTTCGCCAGAGGGTCTACCTTATCATTCCATTGAGACCCTGCTGAGTGAGGCCCCGGATTATGGTCATATGACGACGTCCGAGGCATACAGTTACTGGCTATGGCTAGAGACCATGTATGGTCACTATACGGGAGATTGGTCCCAACTGGAAGCGGCATGGGACAGTATGGAAAAATTCATTATCCCGGTCAACGAAGGTGACGGCAAGGAAGAGCAGCCTACGATGAGCTCATACAACCCGAACAGCCCTGCTACGTATGCAGGGGAAAAACCTTTCCCTGATCAATATCCATCGCAACTTAATGGTCAATATGCAGCGGGTAAAGACCCGATTGATGCCGAACTTAAGGCCACCTATGGTAACAATCAGACCTATCTCATGCACTGGCTGGTGGATGTAGATAACTGGTATGGGTATGGCAACCTGTTGAATCCATCCCATACGGCTACCTATGTGAACACGTTCCAGCGCGGGGAGCAGGAGTCTGTGTGGGAAGCCGTTCCGCATCCATCCCAGGATGATAAATCCTTTGGTAAGGCTAACGAAGGCTTCATGAGTTTGTTCACAAAGGAAAATCAGACACCGTCAGCGCAATGGCGTTACACCAACGCAACGGATGCCGATGCACGTGCTGTACAGGTGCTGTATTGGGCGAAGGAGATGGGGTACAACAACCCGGAATATCTGGATAAAGCGAAGAAGATGGGCGACTACCTGCGCTATGGCATGTATGATAAATATTTCCAGAAAATTGGAAGTGCTAAGAATGGTACACCGACTCCGGGTACAGGCAAGGATTCCAACATGTATCTCATGGCTTGGTATACGTCATGGGGCGGTGGTTTGGGTCAAGGTGGGGATTGGGCTTGGCGCATTGGAGCGAGCCATACCCATCAGGCTTATCAAAACCCGGTTGCAGCCTATGCCTTGTCTGATCCGGCTGGCGGCTTGATCCCGAAATCAGCGACAGCGAAGGCAGACTGGAATGCTACGCTGAAACGTCAGCTAGAATTCTACACTTGGCTGCAATCCCATGAAGGAGCCATCGGCGGGGGAGCAACCAACAGTATCGGCGGTTCCTACGCGGCTTATCCGTCAGGAACGAGTACATTCTATGACATGGCCTATCAAGAAGCGCCAGTGTATCGTGACCCGGATTCCAACACATGGTTTGGATTCCAGGCATGGCCGCTGGAGCGTGTGGCCGAGATGTATTATATTCTTGCCGAGAGCGGTGATCTGTCCTCTGAGAACTTCCAGATGGCCAAGAAAGTGATCACGAAATGGATTGACTGGTCCAAGGATTATGTATTTGTAGGTGAGCGTCCGGTGACGGATGCGCAAGGCTACTATCTGAATGCGGCTGGACAACGCATTGTGGGTGGAACGAATGTTCAGGTAGCGACAACACCGGCTCCGGGAGAGTTCTGGATTCCGGGTGGTCAGGAATGGCAGGGTCAACCGGACAAATGGAACGGATTCAGTTCGTTTACGGAAAATCCGAACTTCCGTGTAACGACCAAAGATCCCGTGCAGGACACAGGAGTTCTGGGAAGTTACGTTAAAGCTCTGACTTTCTTCGCGGCAGGAACACAGGCGGAGAACGGCACACTTAGCGTGAAAGGTCAAGAAGCCAAGGATCTGGCTGAGGCTCTGTTGGATACAGCTTGGGATTACAATGATGGCGTGGGGATTGTAACGGAAGAAGAGCGGAAAGACTACTTCCGCTTCTTTGCCAAAGAGATCTATATCCCGGCGAACTGGTCTGGAACCTTTGGTCAAGGCAACACGATTCCGGGTACAGCAGGTGTACCATCCGATCCGGCGAAAGGCGGCAATGGTGTATACATTGGTTACTCCGATCTGCGTCCGGCCATCAAGCAAGATCCGGCGTGGGCTTATCTGGATAACCTGTACAAAACGTCTTATAACCCGACCACGAAGCAGTGGGAAAACGGTGCACCTACCTTTACGTATCACCGCTTCTGGTCACAGGTGGATATGGCTACAGCGTACGGAGAGTATGATCGTCTCCTCGGAGATTCTGATAGTCCGGGAGTGGAAGTACCCGGTGCTCCTGCTGGCGTAACAGCAACTGGAGGAAGCGAGCAAGTGGTATTGAATTGGAACGCAGCTGCTGGTGCAGCCTCGTATACCGTGAAGCGTGCAGAAGTGAACGGTGGTCCTTATACGTCTGTAGCGACAGGAGTCACAGGATCGACATTCACGGATACAGGTTTGACCAACGGCACAACGTATTATTATGTCATCACTGCGGTGAATGCCGTTGGCGAGTCCGCGCCATCGACACAGGCATCTGCAACACCGTTGGCAGGTGTCGTTGTGCCAGGCGTATTCAACCTTACTGGAACAGCTGGCAATGCCCAGGCGGTACTGACATGGACAGCATCGACTGGAGCAGTAAGTTATAAGGTGCAACGTTCGGTAGGCAGCGGGGCGTATGCTGATCTGGCAATGGGGTTGACTGCACTGACGTATACCGATGCTACAGCGGTGAATGGTACGGCATATAATTACCGAATCGTAGCCGTGAATACGAGTGGTCAGACGAATTCGAATGTATTGGTGTTGACACCATTAGCCCCTCCAGTCACAACGGGAACGCTTGAAGTGCAATATCGCAATGGTGGTTCAGGAACTTCAGGCAATGCGATCACTCCACAGTTCAATGTGAAGAATACAGGTACAACTGCTGTGGACTTGAGCAAAGTGAAAGTCCGGTATTATTTCACGAAGGATAGTGCGGCTGATCTGAGTTTCTGGTGTGATTATGCCCAGATTGGAAGCGGTAACGTGGAAGGGCATTTTGTATCAATAGATCCGGCCAAGGGCACGGCAGATACCTATCTGGAGATTGGATTCAAATCGGGTGCGGGCAGTTTGGCTGCGGGTGCCGAGACCGGAATTATCCAGGTGCGTTTCTCGAAAAACAACTGGACGAATTTTGATCTAACGAATGATTATTCCTTTGATTCCACCCAAACGGCCTTCAGTGCCTGGACGAAAGTGACAGCTTATCAGGATGGCGCCAAGGTATGGGGGATTGAACCCTAAACAGTAAACAGTTGCTCTACCAGTTGTAGGATCATTAAGAACATGAGGAATACAGGTTAAGCCGGGGAGAAATCCCTGGCTTTTCTTTTTTTTATAATAATCCTTCAAATGTTGATCTTGACTGAAAATATAACTTCATCAAGCAACAATGAAATCTGACTTACTCTAAAGGACACGGTTGGAAAATCGATCTGTATCCAGGTTGGAGGCAGAATTGTGAATACGGGGAACGATATTCAGAATTTGAATCATAGTAATGTTTACCATATTTGCGATTTTAAACATTAAAATCTAGTTCATATGACGCATGTCCTGGATGAGATTTGACCTAACTCTTGTATCGCGGAAAAATGAAGCATATCAAATAGTTACAATAATTTAACCTTTGTAAAAGAAGGAATCAGCAGTGCTTTTTACCAATAGAGGATGGACAGACCCTGATACTTAGTGCTCAAGTGCGCCTGCATCAATACAGGACTTTTGACTGATGAACGTTATGGATAGCCCGTTTACAATGGGGCAAGCCGGGGAGAAGCAAGCCAGGTTAAAATTCTGTAACATCAGGGGGAACTCGACATCATGAATTGGAAGAAAACGATTATTACGGCAAGTGTCACAGCAACGATGCTGATGGGAAGTCTGACGACAGGAGCACTAACGGCACAGGTATCGGCAGCTGCTGTTGAGAATTCACAAGTAAAAGTAATTTGGGGCGTAAACCTGCGCACAACACCTTCTTCTTCTGCGAAAGTTGTTCGCTTGGTTGCTAAAGGAGAAACGGTAACGGTGCTTCAGCAATCCGGTTCGAATTGGTATAAAGTTAAGGATTCTGCTAATCGGACAGGCTACATATCTTCTTCATCCAAATACACACAAGCGGTAAGTGGCGGTACAAGCGGGTCGGGTTCGAATAGCGGTACATCAGAAACCGGCAATGCGTCTGTGGAAAAAGTAATTGCGGCGGGCATGAAATATTGGGGTACACCTTATGAGTTCGGAGCGAGTCGTAACAGCACAGCTACGTTTGACTGTTCCAGCTTTGTACGTCAGGCTTTCATCGATGCACTGGGCATCAAGCTTCCAGCCGATTCTCGTAAGCAGGGAGACTATGTAAAAGCTAAGGGTGCGGTTCAGACCAACTGGAAGAACCTGAAACGCGGTGACCTGATGTACTTCATGTCGTATAAAGGCAGCTCCGCATCATCGTATTCCAGTGTTAATAAATCTAGTGCAAGAATTACGCACACAGGGATTTACCTGGGCGACGGCAAGGTATTACATACGTATTCCAATGCGGGCGGTGGTGTAACGATTAGTGATATCTCCGGCAAACATTGGGAGTACCGCTTCCTGTTTGGTGGCAGTGCGCTGTAAGTTGCAACAGGAACCTTCTTAGAACTTCTACGATATTTTGCAGATGTTCATATGTATATTAAACACCTTCCATTTTGCCTCTGAGGGCGAGTGGAAGGTGTTTTTGTGTTTTCTATTGAGCTGAAGAATTCAATCCTGATAGTACAGTCGGAACAGGATATCCTGATTGTAGTTTCCGAATCCCTCACCATACAAGGTAAGCCCGCCTACATGCTGGGCATCTTCCTCCACCGAAAGACGAAGGGTCCACTGGTTGCGTTCCACGGGGATATCTGCGAGAGTGATTTCGGATAGATGTTGTCCGTCAATAAATGTACCTTCATTCGTAATTCGCAGTACCTTGAGCATCCCATATTGATTGACACTGTCGCTCCACCATTCCGGGGTGAACATGCCGCGTCCGTTGCCTGAGTCTCCAGGGCTTGTCCATTCCCCCAGTCGGATGCCATTAAGCATGAATGTAATATCCGAGGGCCAGTTTGGATTAACTGAAGGTGCTTCTGATCCGATCTCCAGTGACAATTCAATGGCGTTAATCTGTTGTCCGGATAAGATATAGTTTGGAATTTTGTACTCCACAAAACCGCGGCCAAACCACAGAATATGGGCATGCATCCGCTCGGGATCGAGGAAATAGCGAGGGTCATCGTACTGTCCAATGACCTGAGTGGATGTAGCGAGACCACATGTCGGATAGACGTCAAAGTGGGTGTAGTGTCCTACAGGTACAGAAACCTCGTGCAGCTTGCGGGCTGTGCCACTTTCCTGCGGCATGGAGATGCCAATCCAGTCTACAGCAAGGCTGTTCATTTTATGCGTGCCACCGTCTTTGCGTATCATTTTGGACTGAATAATGCCCACATCCTGAAGTTTGCGGACATGCATGGTCACGATGGCACTACTCAGACCCAATGAAGCAGCGAGGTCTTTCACATTCATGGGTGTCTCGGCAACAAGGCGGATAATCTGCAAACGTACTTCACTGGCAAGTGCTTCATATAGGGGAAGCCATTCGGCATCGGTATTTGCTCTGATCACAGTTGTTCCTCCATTTTGTCTGTATAGAATTAAGTTAATCATAAATCCAATAAAAAGGATAACATTTTGCAAAATTCAGGTTGAAATTAAGGCTATAATCGATTTTAATATAAATATGAACGTTGATCCATAGAATATCAATTAATTTTTATATTAATCTTAGGGAGTTGAAATTCATTATGGAAAAAGCAAAAATGACGGTAGATAAAGATTTTACTATTGGTGTAGTGGATAAGCGCTTGTACGGTTCATTTATTGAGCATCTGGGACGTGCCGTATATGGCGGGATTTATGAGCCAGGGCATCCATCAGCGAACGAACAGGGTTTCCGCACGGATGTGCTGGAGATGGTCAAGGAGTTAAATGTACCGATTGTACGTTATCCAGGCGGTAATTTTGTATCCGGTTACAATTGGGAAGATTCGGTTGGGCCTGTGTCTGAACGCAAACGCAGACTGGAACTGGCCTGGAGAACGATTGAGACCAATGAATTTGGTTTCAACGAATTCGTGGACTGGGCGAAACAGGCCAATTCCGAAGTCATGATGGCCGTTAATCTGGGAACACGGGGCGCCGATGCAGCACGCAATATTGTAGAGTACAGCAACCATCCGGAAGGTTCGTATTATAGTGATCTTCGCATCAAGCATGGATACAAGCAGCCACATGCGATCAAAACATGGTGTCTGGGCAACGAGATGGATGGGCCTTGGCAGATCGGTCACAAAACGGCAGAAGAGTATGGACGTGCAGCCGTTGAGGCGGCTAAAGTCATGAAATGGACGGACCCGACCATTGAACTGGTAGCCTGCGGAAGTTCGAATCTGAATATGCCTTCCTTCCCGGATTGGGAAGCAACCGTGCTGGATCATACGTATGACCATGTGGAGTATCTGTCCCTGCATCAGTACTACGGCAATCAGGAGCAGGATACACCAACGTTCCTGGCACGCTCGCTTGAAATGGATCGTTTTATCGATACTGTGAAGGCGACTTGTGATTATATCAAAGCGAAGAAGCGCAGCAAGAAGACGATGTTCCTGTCCTTTGACGAGTGGAATGTATGGTATCACTCTAATGAAAATGACTCCAAAATGGACCCGTGGCAGATTGCTCCACCACAACTGGAGGATATCTATAACCACGAGGATGCGCTGCTTGTCGGTTGTATGTTGATCAGTATGCTCAAACATGCAGATCGGGTCAAAATGGCATGTCTGGCCCAACTCGTTAATGTTATTGCGCCGATCATGACAGAGACGGGCGGTGGTTCGTGGAGACAGACGATCTTCTATCCATTCATGCATACGTCCTTGTTCGGACGTGGAACAGCATTGGTGCCATTGATCCAATCTCCGAAATACGACACTAAACAAATCACAGATGTTCCTTATCTGGAGGGTATTGCAGTTCATAACGAAGAGCAGGGTGAAGTGACTGTATTCGCAGTCAATCGTCATCTGGAAGAATCGCTTCCGCTCGAAGTGGATCTGCGCAGTTTTGGGAAGTGCAGCTTGATCGAGCATATCGTGCTGGAAAGCGATGATCTCAAAGCATCGAATACGGCCGCACAACCGAACCGCGTTGCTCCTCATAATCGCGGGGGGGCAGTTGTATCCGATACCCTGATTACAGCGAGCTTGGCGAAAGCGTCATGGAACGTGATCCGATTGAAAGTACAGTAATGGTCAGAGTGTTTCTTGAATCAAAAAAAGCTGAGTGCGAGTTCATCGCATCCAGCTTTTTTCGTTGTATTTATAGGGAAAGGAATGCATCGGAGGTGTGTACGCGCTTTCGCTTTAAAACTCAAAACTTTCGCCATCACGCGGAATGAGTACCTGACCGTCCAACTGCTCGGATGCCAGATAAGTGGCAAGATCCGTACGAGACATCATACAATGATTAATCGCATCCATGTGCACAGCGATGACATGAGCAGACGGCGCATGGCGCTTCACGGCTACAACGTCAGGCCCGTCCATTGTAATGGGATCACCCTCCAGGAAGCGTGCGCCTCCGGCATTCACGATAATGACTTCAGGCGTATATTGACGAATGGCCTCAGCAGGTTCTTCACACCAGATGGTATCCCCAGCGATATAGGTGACGGGTTCTCCGTCTGCTTCAAGTACGAAACCGGACACGTTGCCCATACGTTCTCCGATTTCACCTGTGCCATGATGCCCGGATGTACGGGCGAATCGGACAGAGTGATGCTCATGTTTTTCATATACAGCTGTTACATTCGTGAATCCGGCACCCAGAAATACATGCTCATCCCCGGGCTGGCAGAACAGAGGAATGTCTTTGCCAAGTTGTTTCGCCGCTGCTTCATCCCAGTGATCCGGATGGGTATGTGTCACAATCAACAGATCTGGATTCAGATAATCCGTTTCAGTTTCAGGGAGAGCTACTCTTGGATTACGTAACTCATTGGGTGTATTGGGGAATGCAGGCATGACTTCGGCGTCCATCAGCATTGGATCAACAAGAATGTTCAGCCCTCCGTATTCCAGCCACAGTGTTGCATTGCGAATCAACTGAATTTTCATTATATTTGCACTCCTTCGGGTTGTTGAATAGTATTACCCTATATGGTATACAACCCGTTTAACGGCGTACATAACATGATGAATGGAATTAGGCTAAGCTAATTTCACCGTGAAAGGATTGCTGAAGCAAGATGAATGAAATCATAGATGACACAGATATCCGTATTTTGCAGATCCTGATTCAGGATGCCAAACGTTCTCACAAAGAGATCGGTGAACAGGTTCATCTCACGGGACAGGCCGTCGGTGCAAGAGTGCGCAAGTTGCAAGACCTGGGTGTAATCGAAGGGTACACGGTAAAATGGAACCCGGAACGCCTTGGCCTCGGCCTACAGGCATTTGTCACGGTTTTCTTGAACTCCGGTGACAGACATGCTGCCTTTCGTACATTCATTGCTGATCGTAAAGACATCGTTGAAGTCCATCGCGTCAGCGGAGAAGGCTGTTATCTGATGCGGGTACAGACCGGCACCACAGAGCAACTTGGACAACTGTTGGAAGCATTGCTGCCTTATGGCAATTACAGAGTCAGCCTGTCCATAGGTGTGGAAAAATCACAGTGATGTGTGGTGTGGGAGGCTTTTCTCATCCCTCACGATACTCAATGATCTTGCTGCTGTTCATGCAAAGTCTTCTGAAGCAAAGACACGGCCTGATTCAGTTCTTTTTTGCTAAGTAGATGATCGGTCTGAATATGAGACCGGGTGCCGTCCTTCAGGAATAGAACGATCATGGGAGAAGCGGACAGGAGCCACTTGCTGCGGGCAGGTGAGGCGAGTTCGATCTTGCGAATCCGGCTCCATGGAATCTTCCGCTTGCCCGTGTTCAACGCATCATCATCCCAGGATAACAACACGGCAGGCGTTCTGGTTAGTCGTGACACGAACATGAAGAATAGGGGGCCGATCAACCACATACCCAGCACGGCAGCGATGGAATAGTATATCGTTTCCAGTCTTTCGGCTTGTCCGTCCACGATGATCCATAATAGGCTCACGCACAAGAGAAGGAAAAGGAAGCATAGACTTGCTTTCCACAGAGCAGTGCTGCGTCGGTAATGAATCTGCTGATGGTCATGCTTGGGTGTTTCGGGTTGCTGCATGGATGTACCTCCTAATGAACAATGCTGATCGATATGCCAAACGTGCCGCCTGCATGAGCAGAGCGGCATGTTCGACGTTATTGGCTATAACACAACTCAGATGAATTCATTAGCCCGAACTATAGTTTAACACGAACTTAATTCAGGTCCATTACCCTGATATAGCTGAATTTTTACCTGCATCACGCGCATGCGTGTACAGATCGGCATATACGCCTTGAGCTTCAATCAGCTCCTGATGCGAGCCTTCCTCCACAATCTCACCATTCTCCATCACCAGAATTCGATCCGCATGCATCACTGTGGACAGACGATGGGCAATGACAATGGTGGTGCGTCCCTGGGATACCGATTCCAGAGCCTGCTGCACGAGCTGTTCCGTGTGTGAGTCCAGATTGGCGGTTGCCTCATCCAGGATGAGCACTCGGGGCTGGAACACAACGATCCGGGCAAACGATATCAACTGCCGCTCCCCGGCGGACAACCCGCTTCCGCGTTCGGACAGATGTGTATCATACCCTTGTGACAAACGCGAAATCATGGCATGTGCTCCAACAAACCGGCAGGCTTCAATCGCTTGTTCTCGCGTAATATCCTCACGAAACATTCTCACATTATCAATAATGGAACCGGAGAACAGGAATGGTTCCTGTTGAATTAGACCCACAATCCGATGAAGTTTGGCCTGCGGCAGATGTCGAATATCGGTACCATCGATCTCAATACTGCCCTTGTCTACATCGTAGAAGCGATTGAGCAGGGAGATCAGTGTGCTTTTACCAGCGCCTGTTGTTCCCACGATACCCACCATTTCACCCGGATAGAGGTGCAGGTTCATCTGCTGGATCAAGGGCCGGTCTGCCCGATAACCAAATGACACATCATTAAAATCAATCTGGCCCATCACATTTTGTGGTTCCAGAGAGGAGGCCATCCCGGGTTTGGGATCAGCAACTTCAGGCCGCGTATTCAGAATGTTCCAGATGCGATCCATGGATACGGTCGTGGACTGGAATGTATTCCATTGCATCGTAATCTGGTTAATCGGTTGAAAGAACTGACGAATATAGCTGATAAACGCATACAATACCCCGACTTGCAGGGACTCACCCAGTACGGCGCGACCTCCAAGCCAGACCATCATGACAAGTGCCGCATTGCCAAGGATATCAAACGTCCGGTTGAAGATGACATTGGAGCGGGCTTGAGCAATGTTGGCTTTCAGATGGAGCGCATTTTGTTCCGAGAAACGTTTCTTCTGTTCTTCTTCCTGGTGAAAGGCCTGAATTAGGAACATGCCGGACAGGTTCTCCGCCGTAAATGCGATCAAACGGGAAAGACGCGTACGGGCATTCTGATAAGCTTTCCGCAGTCGACTACGGAATAATACCGCAACCACTGCAATGACAGGCAGGACGATCAGGGAGTAACTCGCCAGCACAGGATCAAGTTGGAACATAAAGACGATAATGAGCACCAGCATCATACCATCTCGAATCAGACTGAGCAGTACTTGGGTGAAAAAGCTGCTGATGGTCTCCGTATCACTGGATACGTTCGTAACCAGACTCCCGATATGGAAACGGTCAAAGAAGGACATGGACATCTTGGAGATATGTTTGAACAGGTCCTTTCTGATCCGGGATACAATGTTCTGTCCCACATGCTGCAACAGATTATTCTGGATATAGGTAAAAATAAAACTGATGACAGCCAGCCCAAGAAAGATGGCTGCGAGCTGAACGAGAAAGCCCACACTGGTCTGGCCGATGGCCAGATGATCATCGATGGCGATCTTCACCAGATAGGGTTGCAGCAGATCTGCCGATATGCCCAGCAGTGAGCAGAAGAAGATACCGGCAAAAGCCCATTTATGCGGTTTGGCGTATGCCATCATCGCTTTGAACGAAGTTCGTTTACTCTGATCTTCTTCTGCATCTGGTCGAAGTTCAGCGTTAGCGTCAGACATGATGTAATCCCTCCTCCTGCAAACGGTAGGTGGCCGCATATAACCCCTTGGCAGCCATCAACTGAGCATGTGTTCCCTGCTCAGCGACTCGCCCTTCATCCAGAACGATAATATCGTCCGCATGACGGACCGCGCTGATGCGATGAGAGATGATCAATGTGGTCTTGCCCTTGCCGATCTCGCGCAAACTGCGCAGAATACCACTCTCTGTGACGGCATCAACCGCGCTCATGCTGTCATCCAGAATAAGTAACTGTGCTTGCTTGATCAGTCCTCTTGCAAGGCTGGTTCGCTGACGTTGTCCACCAGACAGGGTGAGTCCGCGTTCGCCAAGACGTGTATCGAAGCGATCAGGAAAACGGACAATATTGTCATAGATCATGGCTTGCCGTGCACTGTGTTCCACTGTATCCAGTGATACTTCCCGGTCGCTGAATGCGATGTTATCCCGGATGGTGGTACTAAACAGGAATCCATCCTGAGGGACATAGGCGATGCGCGATCTCAGACTTTCCAGCGACAGCTGCCGAATATCGGTACCATTGATGCGAATCGTTCCTTCAGGTGGTTCATATGTACGCAGCAATAGCTTAACGAGGGTACTTTTACCTGAACCGGTCTTGCCTACAATACCCACCGTTCGCCCGGCACGGATATTCAGTTGAATGTTTTTGAGAGCAGGAGACGAACTGCCGGGATAGGAGAAGGTCAGATTCTCCATGGTGATATCTTGTAAGGTTTTGAGTGCTGTAGCTTCAGGAAGTTCTCGTACATCTGCTACTTCGCTGAGCAGGTCATTCACCCGCTCCAGGGATGCGCCTGAGCGCTGAACGGTATTAATGACATTGCCGATCTGTTGAAGCGGCCCCATGATGATGCGCAGATATAAGGTTAAGGCGACAAAACTCCCGAGTGTAATAGAATTCTGCATGGTCATCATACCTCCGACAAGCAGAGAAACAACCAATGAGATAGCTCCCAGCAGCGGGAGCAAGGCTTGAAACAAGGAAGATAGACGAACGAGCCGAAGCTGTTTGCTCTTGATTGCATCGACGGTAGTTCCAAAGCGTGCACGAGCACTGTCTTCGATGGCAAACGTCTTGGTTACGCGAATGCCACCGAGCTGTTCTTCTGCGGATTCCGTCATGGTTGCAAGGGCTTCCTGTACGTCACGAGAGCGCTTGCGAATCCGCGGACCGAAAAATACGACCAGAAATGGAATCGCCAGCAAAGGTACAACGCTGATTAGAATGAGTGTCAACGGAATCCCGCTAAGCAGCATCATGACAATGCAGGACAATAGCAGGAAGGTGGCATTGGTCATGAGCGTCACGCCATTGGATATTGCTTCACGTACGGAAGTAACATCGTTCATGACATAACTGAGCAATTTCCCGTTTCCTTGTTTGGAGAAATAATGTTCGCTAAGTTCGGAAAACTTACTGAATATACGCTCACGCGTTATGAATTCGAAGCGTCGACCGAGCTTCATAATCATGAATTGCCCGGTACCGAACAGCACATTATACCCGATGGCAATAGCCAAAAGAGACAGGCTGTACCTTACGATTGTCTGCATATGAAGCGTGTTCTGCATCAATTGATCCGTGAAACTGCCAAGTATTCGGGGCAAGGATGCTTGCCCCACATTGGAGGCAATAATCAGAAGAACAGCAACCAGATAGACAGGCCAGTTCGATACAACATAACCGCGAAGTAATCCATTCTTGGACATAAGCATTGTTCTCCTTTTGTTATAGGTGAAGTCAGTTCAGCGGGTGGAGTCAAGAAAAGGGCCGACACCTGTTATTAGCGCGTCGTGCCCTCTTACTGTATGCGATCCGGTTCGCTGTTTATCCGTCATCCGATGGATTTCTCTATTCTTATTTTTGCGCTAATCCAATGGGATGTCAACGAAGCCAGTTAGCAAAAAGCAGGTAATCGGATTATCGGCGTCGGAGATGAGTTCTATGCAGTGTTCCCGTGTTGTATTCACCAGATGTCGAAATTACTGAAACATTTTCTAGGGGTACCCCGTCTGTAGGAATGAAGAGGTAAAAAATAGGCTTTACTAATTATATGGAGGTGCCAGGAAATGAAACATAAAAAAGGATTGGCTGCAACGCTTGCACTCTGCGTTTCTTTGACAGCAGGAGGTGCATCGGTATTCGCTTTCTCAGATGTGAAGGATGAAGGTCAGAAGTCGATTGTGGATTCATTGAAATCAAAAGGTATTGTTAACGGAGTAACAGCGGATCTGTTCCGTCCAGATCTCGCATTGTCTGAGCCACAGGGTGTTCAACTGATTGTGAATGCATTTGGTCTGAAAAATGCATACGCTGCGTCTGCCACTCAGGATAAAATTAGTCCGGACACATGGTATGCCGATGCTGTTCAAGCTGCTACTCAAAATGGATTGTCTATTCCAGTAGAAGTGAATCCGCAAGGCAAGATGACACGTGAGCTATTTGTTACTTTGCTTCTTGAAGGAATTAACACAACCGGCAATTATCCGGTCATCATGAAGTATAATGATATCAAGGACGAAAATAAAATCGGTAAGGACGCCAAATCTGCGGTCCAGAACTTGCTGAACATGAACATCATTGAACTGGATAAGGACGGTAACTTCCGTCCAGATCAGTCGCTTACCCGTATGGAGGCTGCAAGCATGATCTTCAATGCACTCGAATTTGTGGATAAACACGGCAATGGCGGCTCAGCAGAGCCAGCTCCAACCAATCCAGGTGAAGGCCAACAAGCGATCGTACCTGAAGTGACAACAACGAAGGTTGATGACAAAACAACCAAAGTTAAACTCAGTGCTGAAATGCCACACCCTGGTTATGGATTGAAGATTGATGATGTGAAATTGGAGAAGGATGGACGCGCGATCGTGCTCTATTCCATTATTCAACCTGACCCGGATATGATGTATCCGATGGTTATCACGAATGTGACTGCAGAAACAGATATCCCAACAGGGTATACGGCAGAAGCTCAACCTTCTGGCAAGTAAATTCACTGCAAACCCTATAATCTAATCATGGATAAAACGAATGTGTATCCTCAAACCACTCTCCATACATATATGGGGAGTGGTTTTTTATTTGAGTTAAAACTGTACATAGGCTTTTGTATGGTCATTTATATTACATTTATTGATATTTATAGTGACATATAAAGCGAATGAAGTGGATATCTGCTTAGGTTCTAAAGCCAATTCGTCTTACTGGATCGGCTTTTTTTAATGGTCTTTTCCCAAATATCTATGGGTATCAGATTCCACACCTTGTGCAAAATCTACACATACGACTTCATAATTCCAGTGTTTATAAGCGTTTGTGTATCCTGCAGGCAAAGATAAAAACAACATATATACGAAAGCGGGAAGAGAAATATAGAATAAAGGCAAGCAATTACAGGTTTATAATATGCGATAGATGTATGATAGATAATATTACATTACATTACATTACATTGGTTCGCATTGGTGAAATCTGTAACCCTTAGAATTTAGCATAATGCTTTTAGACATGAACGCCATGTCTGATCGTATATGTGGGTTTTGACTTTAAGGTCTGTTTTCTAACCGCAGTTTAGATCTGACATCTTTCCAGGTTCATGTGATGAAACTCTAATGACAACTACGGGAGGGAAACGGGTCAAATTCTACATGTTTTACTTCCCCAAAATGACAATGACAAGCTGGCAACAAAAGTGTAAACCCCCGTTGTAACAGTATTTTCGGTGATTTTAAATCGAAAGGTTGAAATGGCATATTTACGGATGGGGAAATGAACCATAAACTCGGTATGTAAGCGTTATCAAAAAAGGAGGAAACAACTGATGCAACCAGATGGGAAGTCCGCCTTGTCGCAAAACCTATCGGTATACACGAATCCGAGCAGTAAGAAAAATAAATTATGGAGAAGGATGATTCGAAACTGGGAGTTGTATCTGTTTATCGCGCCTGCCTTTCTATACTTTCTTATATTCCACTATGGTCCGATGTACGGCATACAAATTGCTTTCAAAAACTTTATTCCAACGCTTGGTGTCACGGGAAGCCCATGGGTCGGATTTGATCATTTCATTCGTTTCTTCAATTCTTATTATTTCTGGGATTTGCTATGGAATACCCTCAGCATCAGCTTGTATGAGTTGGCTATAGGTTTTCCGCTGCCGATCATTCTTGCGTTAGCGTTCAATGAAGTGAAGGATTCCTTCTTCAAGCGTACTGTGCAGACCGTCACGTATGCACCGCATTTTATTTCGGTCGTCGTGATGTCGGGCATGATCATTACCTTTTTGTCTCCCTCATCAGGCATGATTGTCAATTTGGTGGAGGCCCTTGGATTACAGGCACCTCAATTCCTGACGGACCCTGCGTGGTTCAAAACAGTGTATGTGCTGTCCGGAGTCTGGCAAAGCGCAGGTTGGGGCACGATCATTTATCTTGCCGCCCTATCTGGCGTAGACCCGCAACTGCATGAAGCGGCTGTGGTGGATGGTGCGAGCCGGTTTAAACGGATTTTACATATTAACATACCAGCAATCATCCCTACGATCACCATCTTGTTAATTCTAAATATGGGCAGTATTTTGGGCGTCGGATTCGAGAAAATCCTGCTGCTGCAAAATCCGCTGAACATGGGCTCGTCCGATGTCATCTCAACCTTCGTCTATCGGTCGGGGCTGGTTGATGCACAGTACAGTTTCTCTACGGCGGTGGGATTGTTCAACTCCGTAGTTAATGCAATTTTGCTCATTACCGTGAATCAGATTGCACGTCGTACCAGTGAAAACAGCCTGTGGTAAAAGGAGGGAATACACATGTCATCCGCAGTGAAAGAAAGCAGAAGCGATAAGGTGTTCTTAGTGTGCAATTACATCTATCTGACGGTAGCACTCGTGATTGTGTTGTATCCGCTACTGTACATCATCAGTGCCTCAATTAGTGATCCCAAATACGTAAGCTCAGGGGAGATGTGGTTACTTCCGAAAGGAATTACATTTGAGGGCTATGCCCGAGTGTTTGAAAACACCAACATCTGGATCGGGTACAAAAATACGATCATCTATACCGTCGTAGGTACCATCGTCAACCTGATTGTTACACTACCAGCAGCCTATGCGCTTAGCCGCTCGGACTTTGTGGGACGCGGATTCTTCATGGCTATGTTTATGGTAACGATGTTCTTCGGCGGAGGGCTTGTCCCGAGTTACCTGCTGGTTAAGGATCTTGGTATGGTGAACAGCATGTGGGCACTTATATTGCCTGGAGCTGCATCCATCTGGAATATTATCGTATGCCGTACGTTCTTCCAATCAACCATTCCCAAGGAGCTGCAGGAAGCGGCGCATATTGATGGGTGTACCAACACACGGTTGTTCGTCAAAATCGTGCTCCCGCTTTCCATGCCAATCATTGCAGTGATGGCACTCTTTTACGGAGTCGGACACTGGAACAGCTATTTTAGTGCCATGATCTATCTGAATGATTCCTCCAAGTACCCGCTGCAGCTCTTTCTGCGCCAGATTCTGGTGCTTCAGGAAATGGCGGCACAGGGGGGAGGCGCTATCGATACCTCTTCAGCAACAGCGATGAATACCAAAGCGGAGATTGCTGCACTGGTCAAATATGCTGTCATTATTGTTGCTACCCTACCGGTTATTGCAGTGTATCCATTCCTCCAGCGTTACTTTGTACAGGGTGTTATGATCGGTTCCGTTAAGGGATGATCTTAATCCATATACCACATCAAACAAGGGGAGTTGTTGTCATGAAAAAGCTTCACAAGGCTTCATCCATTACACTCTGTCTCACCTTATTCGCAACATTGCTTGCAGCTTGTGGTTCAACCAACGAAGACGGAAGCGCGACCTCGAAAGTTGAGGGAGTCAAAAAAGAAGGCTTTCCCATTGTAGACAAAACGCTAACCTTGAAGGTCATGTCTCAGGATGCGGGTGTAGCCGACTGGAGCACAATGCCTGTGCTGCAAGAAATGGAGAAACTGTCGGGCATCAAGTTGGAATACCAACTATCACCAATCGACAGCTTTGAAACGAAAAAAAATCTGGTATTTGCCAGCGGAGACTTGCCGGATATGTTCTATGCTGCGGACCTCAAACCAGCCGAGCAGGTGACATATGGCAGCCAAGGCATCCTGATCCCGTTGGAAAAATACATTGACGAAGGTTACGCCCCGAATATCAAAAAGATTCTCGATGAGAACCCGGATGTCCGCAAATCATTTACAACACCTGATGGGCATATGTATGCACTCCCATTCATTGATAAAGCAGCTGTATGGTATAGAGGCCCAATGTGGTACAACGGGGAATTCCTAAAGGCACTTAACGTTGAAGAGCCTAAGACCACGGAAGAATTGTATACGTATCTCAAGCGTGTAAAAGAAGAAGATCCTAATGGCAATGGCCAGCAAGATGAAATTCCGCTGACTTCTGTAAAACTCGATGATCTTCGCATGTTTTTCTTCGGCTTCTGGGGAATGTACAACGAAGGCATCTATTCCGATAAGGACGGAAAAGTTCACTACCCTTATCAAGAAGAAGGTTATAAAGGGTATCTGACATTCATGAATCGCTTGTGGAAGGAAGACCTGCTGGATCATGAGACCTTCTCTCAAACAGGCGATCAGAAAAAAGCAAAAGGTGAAAGCAACAAACTTGCACTGTTCAACGATTACCATCCATACTTCACACTCGGTGGTGAACCCAGCACGGATCACCCGCTGATGACACCAGTGAAGAGCGAAGTGGCAGACTCTCCGGTATACGGCAAACACCCGGGTATGTCGGCTCGCGGTACCTTTGCGATTACGAGCAGCAACCCGTCACCTGAGGCGACGATGCGATGGATCGATTACTTGTACAGCTATGAAGGTGCGACTCTGTTCAATCAAGGTCCGGAAGGTGTGTTATGGCAATTCAAAGACAAGGAAAATCACGTAAAAGAGTGGCTGCCCGTTCCTGGGGGTGGGGATCGTGAGGAATACCGAGGTAAAATCACGCCGAACTTTGGTATCCTGACACCGGGCATTAATGATCCTGAAGTAGCGAAGGGTCTTCGCACCGAATTTGATGAGTGGATTGACCAGCAGAATCAAGAGAAGTTGGTACCTATCGGAAAAGCACCATTTCCTAACGTTTATTTGACAAATGAAGAGCAAAGCGAAGCAACCGCTCTATTGTCTGATCTGGATACGTACGTTAAACAGATGGAAGCAAAGTTTGTGACGGGTCAGGAACCTCTTGAGAACTGGGATAAGTACATTGCACAGATGAAGAAAATGGGCAGTGACCGTATCATCGAACTATATCAAGGGGCTTATGATCGCTGGAATTCCGGGCAATAAAAGAAGGCTGTCAACATACTCCCCAGGGAGGAAGAAAGATAACCGCTAGGTTCATTGATTTTCATATTTTTCGTATATAACAATGCTCGGGGGAGGTGTGATCAGATATGCAAAAATGGTTTGAAGAAGCCAAGCTGGGGATATTCATCCACTATGGCATCTATGCGGTAGACGGGGTTGCGGAGTCTTGGTCCTTCTATAATGGCAGGATGTCCTACGACGAATATATGAAGCAGTTGGATGGGTTTACGGCTTCGGAATTCAACGCGGAGAAGTGGGCGGACCTGATTGAAAAGTCTGGAGCCCGGTATGCGGTGCTGACAACGAAGCATCATGATGGCGTTGCGTTATGGGATACGCAATATAGTGACCTCAGTGTAGTTAAACAGACACCAGCGAATCGGGATATCGTGAGGGAGTATGCGGAAGCGATCCGTGAGAAGGGGATTCATCTGGGGATGTATTTCTCGCTCATTGATTGGTCACATCCCGATTATCCTAGTGTATATGAAGGTGGGAAAATACCGGAAGATCTCGGCAGTGTCAATCGGTATTCAAGTCCTGTGGACGGTGTTCAAGATCAGGAGAAGTGGCAGAAGTTCTTGCAATTCAATAACCATCAACTAGGAGAGATTTTAACGAATTACGGAAAGGTGGATCTGCTATGGTTTGATGGGGATTGGGAACGGAGTGCCCAGCAGTGGGATCTGCCGGAGTTCAAACATTACCTGCACTCCTTCAACCCGGATATCATCATTAACTCCCGCCTTCAAGGTTACGGGGATTATAAAACGCCTGAGCAGGGCATTCCGATTACAAGACCGGAGGGACCCTGGGAATTCTGTACCACGATCAACACATCTTGGGGTTATGTGCCAACCGATCATAAATATAAATCCCTGAATCAGATTATTCGGATGTTCTGTGATTGTATTTCGATGGGCGGTAATATGTTGCTGGATATCGGTCCGCGTGAAGATGGCAGCATCGATCAGAGGCAGGAGGATATTCTGCTTGGGCTGGGAGCTTGGATCCGAACCCATGAAGAGGCTGTCTTTGGAACGGGTGAAGGTATTATGTCCCGCTATTATCTGGGGGGCAGCACTGTATCCGAGGATCGAAAGACACTGTATCTGTTTGTGTATGATGATCCAAAAGAGAATGTGTGCATCAAAGGTCTCTGCAATCAGATCAAGAAGATTACTGTGATGCATTCAGGCAAAGAGCTTCATCATGAGATTCATGGAGGCGTGCCATGGTTCAATATCCCGGGAACAACGTGGATCAAGATTACCCCGGAGGACACACATGAACAGGTGACCGTTCTTAAGCTCGAATTCGATGAGGAGCTGGAAATGTACGGCGGCGCTGGAGCCGTTGTCACCCATAACTAACTATTACGGGGAGGGCGTGTGCCGATAGACGCATGCCCTCCCTTACGAATTGGAGAGAGTGACATGAACAGAAGTGGAGTGCCAGAGCCCAGGATTGAGTATGCTCCCAAACATTATATATGCAATCGTGCGCAGGAACCGCTAGTATTGGACGGCCGTGTGGATAAGGCATTTTGGGATACGGCACATTGGACAGATGATTTCGTTGATATCGAAGGTGATATTCGTCCAAAGCCAGAGAAACAGACGCGGGTAAAAATGCTGTGGGATGACGACTATTTCTACTTTGCTGCCGAGCTGATGGAAGATCAGATATGGGCTACGTTGACGGAGCGTGATTCCGTTATTTTTTATGATAATGACTTCGAGATTTTTATCGATCCCGACGGGGATTCCCATCAATATTATGAGTTCGAGATCAATGCGCTTAATACGGTATGGGACCTGTTATTAGTGAAGCCTTATCGGGATGGTGGGCCTCCGGTTAACGGTTGGGATATCAGCGGTCTCAGGACGGCCGTATATATCGATGGAGAACTGAACGTACCTGGGGCTGATAACCGCAAATGGAGCTTGGAAGTCGCGATTCCCTGGAACAGTCTAAAGGAGTGCGCCGAAGGAAACCGTCCGCCTGCGCCAGGTGAGTTCTGGCGTGTCAACTTCTCACGTGTGGAGTGGCAGACCGAGGTACAGGGCGGTGAGTACCGTAAGGTGCTGAATATGGAGACAGGCAGACCTTATCCGGAGGACAACTGGGTTTGGTCACCTATGGGCATTATTAACATGCACTACCCGGAGTTATGGGGGTATGTTGTATTCTCGGATGACGGAACGGATGAGCCGTTTGAGTTGCCGGAAGATGAACGAATTAAATGGGAGCTTCGCAAGCTCTATTACCGTGAACGCAATTATTATGAAACCCATGGCGAATTTACCCAAGATATGAAGTTGCTTATGGGTGAGGATTCGTGGAGTTGTGAGCCTGTAATCGAAACGACGCGCAGCCTGTTCCAGATTACTGCGCCTTCTTCGGACGGCACGGCATTGATCTGTATTCGGGAAGACGGAAAGCTGTGGAAGGAGTGAGAACATAATGACCAGTCAAACCTTGGTATTTTCCCTTGATGCACAGTCATTGGAGAGGATCGAGCAGAAGTTCCAGGAGAAGGTACGTTTTGCAGAGGCCCGCAAATCGGAGTTGTTTGATATTTTTCAGCAGGAGCTAACGGAAGAAGAGACATGGGCGTTGAAATATGTCTATGCCTATATGCCGGTAAACGACATGGCTGATTATAACGGGGACCTGTTCTTGAGCCATGTACGGTGGGCTTTGGACACCCGCATACGTGTGCCTTGGGGAGATCGCGTTCCGGATCATCTGTTCCTTCATTTTGTGTTACCTTATCGGATAAATACAGAAAATATTGAAGATTTTCGCGGCTTGATCTATGACGAATTAGCTGAGCGGACAGCGAAGTTATCCATGGCAGATGCCATTCTGGAGACGAATTACTGGTGTCATGAGAAAGCGACCTATATTGGCAGCGATCTGCGTACGATATCACCGCTGACGATGATCCGGAATGCTCGGGGTCGATGCGGCGAGGAATCCACGCTGGCGGTGGCTGCTCTTCGCAGCATCGGCATCCCTGCCCGTCAGGTGTACACACCGCGCTGGGCTCACTGTGACAGTAATCATGCTTGGGTAGAAGCTTGGGCAGATGGTCAATGGTATTACATCGGGGCATGTGAGCCGGAAGCCCGTCTGAACCAAGGGTGGTTCAGCCCGCCAGCCCGCAGGGCCATGCTGATTAATACAAGGATCTATGCCGACTATCCCGGACCAGAGGATATTACGCTCTCGGAAAAGGGATTTACGGAAATTAATTTGCTTGAGAACTATGCGCCCACACGCAACATCTATGTGAAAGTGAACAATGAGCAGGGAGAGCCCGTACCCGGTGCCAGCGTTCGCTTCGAGCTGTATAATGCGGCTGAATTCTATCCGATTGCCGAAGTGAGGACGGACGCACAAGGGGAAGCGTCCTTAAAGACAGGCTATGGCGACCTGTTGATTCGTGCGATCAGTGGGGGCAAGTGGAGTGAGATCTTATTCAAAGCTCAGGGAAACGACCATGTAGAGCTTTGGCTGGACTCGTCAGACCAGCCGGCAGGGGTAGTGGATTTTGATATGGTTCCTCCTCCAGAAGGGGAGGGAGAGAACGCGGTTGCGTTATCGGAAGAGCAGATTCAGATTCACAATCGTCGTCTGGAGGAAGGAGCACAGACCCGAAGCGGGTATGAGGACACTTTCCTGAGTCAAGAGGAGGCTGTCTCACTGGCTCATTCGGTTGGCCTGCCCCAGGTGCGTGTATGGGATATTCTCCAGAAGGCACGAGGGAACAGTCGTGAAATTGCAGCTTTCCTAGAGGAATGCTCCAATCCATACGGTGAGTGGCCGCTCCGGTTACTGGAATCGTTGAATGAAAAAGATTTAATTGATACCTCTCGCCAGACGCTGCACGATCATCTGATTGGTGCGCTCTCGCAACAAGGATCTTGGGCGGAAGATACGTTTGTGAGATACATTCTGTGTCCGCGGATTTCCTATGAGATGTTGGTCCCTTATCGAGGTGTATTCCACAATGCCTTTTCGGCAGATGAGGTGGCAGCGTTCAGGGAGAATCCCACGACACTTGCCCGAATGCTGGAACAGCAATATGAGTACTATGACGATCTTCCTAATCTAAAAGGCAAAGGGAATCCCGCAGGGACCTTTAGTTTAATGAAGGGGGACGCTCAGTCGCTGGATATTTTGTTTGTGGCTGTATGTCGCAGTTTGGGTATCCCGGCCCGATTACATCCGAGCGCTCAGAAACCACAGTATCTAAGTGACAGAGGATGGGAGGACACGGTGTTTAGTCTCACCTCACCTCAAACTCAGGTAAGTACAACCTGGGGAAAGCTCCAACTTCATAGGGATATAAAAGCCCCGCAGGATACCCCTGCAGCATCCTATTTTGAGAACTTCTCGTTTGCCCGTCTGGAAGATGGCGTCTACAAGACACTGATTTATCCTTATGGCAGTACGGATGTCTATAGCGAGCCATATGAGGTTGAACCAGGCGCTTATCGCTTAACGACAGGCATTCGTCTGAAAGATGGGACGGTAAACGTACGCTTCGTATACTTTACCGTGAACGCCAGAGATACAACTGAGGTTGTATTAACTTATCGCGAGACTGAGGTTGATATTGCAGTACTGGGTAAACTTGCACCAGGAAGTATACTGACCCATCTGAATGGCTCGGAGGTGGAGTTGGAAGAACTTCTGGGATCGGAGGGCGCCATTGCTGCATGGATTGAACCGGAGCGGGAACCGACCAAACATCTGATTCGTGAACTGGGCGAGCTGGCAGAGCCGCTGGATAAGCTGGGCATACCCATCGTACTCATGATCGGAGATATGGAATGGAACGCTTCCTCTGACCCTGTTGGTTATCCTAAGCTGCCAATACGCACGGTTTTTGTACGGGATTCCAATTATGCTTCCTTGTCTGGTTTCATTTCGAAACCTGCAGCTCACGAAGCAGGCTACCCGCATCTGTTTGTGCTGGATAACCAGCTTCAGATTCGTTACTCGGCTTCCGGGTACAAGATCGGTACTGGGAAGGAAGCCTTGCAGATAGCTGCTGCGATATATCAATCATCGAATGGATCGGAGTGAAGCGGGTGACGAAATATATTGCAGTGGGGTATGTCGTTGATTCTGTTCTTCCTGACATGACACATGAGGATCTGTTGAAGTTAACACATCTGAACGTAGCCTTCGGACATGTTAAGAATGATACGATCACCACCGAGCATTTAAAAAACGGCTATGTAATCCGGAACATCAAGCGGGATCATCCGAATCTTACAGTGCTGCTGTCTGTAGGCGGATGGAGTGCGGGCGGTTTTTCCGAAGCTGCCTCAACCCAGTCTGGAAGGGAGAGCATGGCTGGATCGGCGGTTAGGGTACTGGAGGAATATTCTTTTGACGGGATCGATCTGGATTGGGAATATCCTTGTTACGGTGAAGCCGGTATTGCATCCAGCCCTGATGATAAACGGAATTTCACCTTGCTTCTCAAGACGATCCGGGAGGCAATGGATGCCAAGGGCGCAGTGGATGGTCGTCATTATCTGCTCACCATTGCGGCAGGGGCTGATCAATACTATGTAGACGGTACAGAGATGGCTGAGGTGCAGTGTTATCTGGACTACGTGCAGTTGATGACCTATGATATGCGCGGCGGTTTTCAGGTTCTGACGGGGCATCATACGAATCTGTACACGCCAGGCGGAGATCTGTTCCGAATTAGTACAGATGCTTCCGTGAACCTGTTTGTTCGTGCCGGCGTTCCCAAGGAGAAAATTGTGATCGGTGCAGCGTTCTATTCCCGGATCTGGACTGAGGTTCCTAACCGAAATCACGGGCTTCATCAAATGGCTGGCAGCACAGGCGGCTACGGTCCGTCCTTTGCCGAACTGGAAGCGAAGTACATCAACAAGAATGGTTACACCCGTTATTGGGATGAGGAAGCCTGTGCACCATTTCTGTTCAATGGGTCCAGCCTCATATCGTATGATGACGAAGAATCGATCCAATGCAAATGTGCTTATGTAAAGGAGCAAGGTCTGGCCGGCATCATGTTCTGGGAGTACAGCTGTGATCCGACCGGCCGTTTGCTGGATGCAGTGCATCAAGGACTTCATCATTTCCCGGCTGAAAAATAGGATCATTACACCGGTCGCCACGGATCGATATACGTATACGAACTGATCCCAATACCAAACCTCCCCTAACCATGTGGTCAGGGGAGGTTTTTATTCGTTGATGAACCTTTTATCCAATACACTCCTCGTCATCATCATCCGGGGAATCGGCGGAGCCGTTAGGGCGGTGCATTTTACGGTATTGCCCTGGGGTATAACCCGTTTCTTTCTTGAATTTGCGGATGAAGTTTGGTGTGTCCAGATAACCGACGCGGGTGATGATATCTTTTAACGGATCGGTTGTATGCAGCAGCAGCCGAATGACCTCATCCACCCGTTTCTGCCAGATATATTGGGTGAAATTCATGCCGATCTTTTCTTTGAAAGAACGACTGAAATAGGATGAAGAGATCGTAAATTTCGATGAAATCGTACCGAGACTGAGGTCATAATCCGAGAAATTGGCATCAATATAAGCAACGATTTCATCCATAAGGGAGCTTTCTTCCGTCTCACTCTTCGCCTCGACATGGGCGCAGATTTCGGCGGCAAGGCCTGTCAGCTTCTTTTCCAGATCCTCCAGTGAGTCATAGGAAGTGATCCTTGGAAGTTGATCAACCACATGATGGATTCCAAGCTCCGAGGCGGTTTTGAGCATAGTATTCAGGATATCAAAGCAGATGCAACGCAGTAGCGGTACAGATGGCATTTCAGCTTTCAAATTGTTCAACGCGGTCGAAACCATCTGAACCGCCACATCATAGCTGCCCTGTTTTAAGCTCTGGACCAGCTTTAATAACACATCCTTAGGGACCCAGAAGGAAGAATCCTGTACAGCGGAACCGGAAAGGTCGTTAAAGTATGTACTGCTTCCCTGTCCGTGCAGCATCGATGCTTCCAGAGCGGTCGATGCCTCGATGTAGGACTGATTCAGCTGTTTCGGATAAGTGTATCGATTGCCTATCCCGATTGCAGGCGCGACCCCGGTGTGTTCTACCACCATCCATTGCAGTTTTTCAACAATAGGCTCCATACGGGCATTGAGGCTACCTTCATGCCCAATTTCGGCATCGAATCCCACGATAAGAGCCAATTGGTCTGCCTGTGGAAGCTCCACTCCGTAAGCATATGCAGACAACTCCGGCAGCTCCACATCGTTCATCAGTTGCATGACCGTAGGCTGCTCGGGGTTATCCCCGATACGAAAAGCATGCATTTCCCAGCCCATGGTCATGACAAAATAATGGGATCGGTTGAAGCGTATGCCAAGCTTATCCGTAAACTCAGCAGGGAAATCTCCGGTGTGACCGTGCTTCAGCAACATAAGCAAAATATGATTGCGCGCATAGGGCTCCTGAAGATCTACGCGCTGACTATAATCATGCAGTGTTTTCTTGATCCATTCCAGCTCGTTGGTTGAGGACGTATCAGGATCATTCTTCAACCGAATGAACTCCATTAAGTCTGAAATGGGATGGTATTGTCTTCGTGCCAACATGATGGCAAGGATCGTACCCATCGTCACCACAAAGGAAAATACAAGGATAATAAAGGTCCGAATATGCACAATTCGGCTGAAAAACTGGTTGCTTGGCATAGCGGTGACATAAGTCCAACCCGCATCCGATTTAACGGATACAACCGAGTGGGGTTCTTGATTTAAGGAGATGCTGTGCGTTCCGGGTTCAAGTGCAAACAGAGCGTTGACTTCCTGTTCGGATATGATTTCTCCTTTGTAATTGGCTGCCAGTACTTGCCCGTAATTATCGAAAATGTAAGTCATCCCGTGATAGTCACTGAGGATCGAATCAATTAAGCCAGTCAGATTAGACTCGTGGATCAGGTACATCACGGTTCCGTGGGCGGGCGTATTATTAGGTGCAATCGGTACAAGGTAGGCCAACATGGAATTGGGTATTTTGGTTCCCTGGACGACCTGCTCGGCTGGTCGGATCGTAGGGGATCGAACGCTATTCAAATCCCGGATCATGTCTGCTTGGTTCCAGGTATTAAATTTGTAGCGGCCAGTGAATACATTCAGATTCTCAGAGCCTTGAGAAGAATAGATATTATCATCTCCACGGAAGAACAGGAATAACTCATCGATAATGGAACTGGTGGCTTTGTATTTGACCAATGCACCAATGGATTCTCGGCTATAGTACGGATGGTGGGTCCAATACCGCGTTAACTGCTCATCATAGGCGATGCGAAACGCGATGTCCTGTAATTCCTTCATGCGATCATCAATGACCGTTTTGGCTTGAGTTAGCTGATTGACATTGGTCTGTTCAATCTCTGAACGGAGCGTGTTCACAGCATTGTGATAAATAATGATGGTTAATATAACAAGAGGGATAAGGAAGATGGAGATATAGGATAGTGTGTACTTAAGCAGAAGCTTGGACTTGAAGTGATTCCATTTCATATCTGCAACCTCCCATTTTCATTCGTGCTGCAGCGATAGCGCTCTCATATGGACGGTGGCTATTGCCATGATGCGAGCTGCTGGATGTTTCTACTAAAAATACTAGGAGAACTTCTCTAATAAAGCAATGGTTCTTTTATAAATTCCAATGCAATCCGTAAGAAAGATATAGCTATAGCAAAATCCCCTCAAAGTTCACTCATTTCCTTATGCTACCACATAAGGCTTTGGTAAGAGTATCTACTTTAAGGGGATAACTTTAGCTGATCATATATTATATTTTCTATTACTGAATATAGGAGTTAAAACGATTATTCATCCAGCGGTTCATAGTCAAACCAATCGAAACTTGCAGGTGTACACTCCTCTGACGGAGCATAAGCGTACATGGCTATCATTACACCTGTGAAACCACTCGCCACTTCGGTAGATAACAGATGTGTTTCTCCTAAACCCACTTCAATGGCATCGGATGAACCTTGCTGATAGAGGAACGTGAAGTCATTACGGTCAGCCTTGATTTGTAATACAACACGCCCCTTGTCACAGTCAAGCACCTGTTCGGTTCGCATAGAGCCGACGGTTCGCCGCAATACGATTTTCTTCAGGTCGTCGATCTGTGTGACTGCCAAATCGTAATGATATTTATGATTCATAAATACAGTTAATCCAGCTTCATCACCGTTCACACTCGGCTCATAATTTAGCTCGGTCCCCAACTTGCACAAGAAATGGCTCAATCGACGCCCGACAAAGGCTGGATTTCTGCCATCATCGAGCGATACAGAATTTCCCCGCAGGATGAGTTGCCCGGGATTTTCAGTGAGCGTCCAACTATCCGGAGCCGGGTTACGTAAGAAGATCCAGTTCATGCCCAGTGATGCTTCGTCAAAATCATCTCGAATAGCCTGAGGTGACCAAGGGTGCTCAGCTAACAAAGGCCGGGTCATCTCCTGCCCGATATGTCCGTCCACACCAATCACGGGCCAACCATTATCCGTCCAAGTGACAGGGGCCAGGAACGTTTCGCGTCCCAGATGATGCCGCATGGGGTAACCTGCTGGACGAATGCCAAGCGATACAGCCCACCAGCTTCCATCCTGGATCTGGACAAGGTCTGCATGACCGGTTGCGTGGATGCTGGCTTTCATGCTTCGATTGGACAGAATCGGATTATGTGGACATGGATCAAATGGTCCGTATGGATCTGTGCTTCGAGCAATGGTCTCCATATGACCATACTCGGTTCCACCTTCGGCGATCATCAGATAGTAGAGGCCGTTTATTTTATACATGTGGGGAGCTTCGGGGGCTGCTCCTCCGGTTCCGGTCCAGATTAGTCGGCTATCCGTCAGTCTCGTTCCAGTCTTAAGGTCTATCTCGCACTGATAGATGCCCTCGCCCTCATCACCGTTGAAGGCTGTTTGGAAATACACTCGTCCATCTTCATCGAAGAGAAAAGAGGGATCAATACCGTCCTGATCAACAAAAATCGGAGCAGACCATGGTCCCTCGGGCTGGGCACTACGTACATAGAAATTTCCGCCGCCGCTGACATTGGTTGTTGTCATATAGAACCAGCCATCATGGTACCGGAGTGTTGGGGCATAAATGCCGCCAGAGCTGCCTGCATTCGCTAGAGGGAGTTGCTCCGTTGTTGTGAGGACATGGCCGATCTGTCGCCAGTTTACAAGGTCTTTGCTATGGAAGATGGGCACACCAGGGAAATATTCAAAGGTGCTCGTTACCAGATAATAGTCATCGTCTACACGGCAGATACTTGGATCTGGATAAAAACCCGGAATGACCGGATTGGTATATTTCATCATGTGATGCTCCTATTCATTTTGAGAGTATAATATGGACCTAAACGTATGAGAGATATCCTTGCTACAAGGGGAATTATATCGTTTTGAATCATTTACAACCTTGATTTTTTGGTCCTCGAATAGCATGATATAGACATTCAACCCAACATGGTTTGCGGAGGGGAATGCTTTTGAGTCATGCATATTTGAGATGGTTTACTTCGGATCAGCAATTTCCATTTTTCATTCAGTATGGTGGACACGACCAAGACATGGAGCTTCATAATCATGTGGACTTTACGGAACTTGTCATTGTTCTGAGTGGTCATGCAACCCATGTGGTGAACACCGAGGAGTTTTTTATTAAAAAGGGGAACGTATTTGTAATTAATGGCGACACCCATCACGCGTACAAAGACCCTCATGATTTTAGGATCTGTAACATTATGTTCAGTCCTGAGATGCTTGCTTCGGCTGGGCCCGATCTGAGAAAATCGAACGGCTTCCAGGCTCTGTTTGTTTTGGAACCGTTTTATCGAAATATTCATTCATTTCCGAGTAAACTTTCGTTATCCATTTCCAGTCTGGAGTATGTGGAATCACTGATATCGTTCATGATTGAGGAGTATCAGAGTAAACAGCAAGGGTATCAGACGATGTTGATCTCACGTCTCACGGGGATGGTTGTTTATTTGTCGAGACAATATGATACGCAGGAGAAAGGGATCGAGGGTAATAATCTGATGCATCTGGCCAATGCCATTTCATTTATTGAAGATCATTATCTAGAGCCCCTGTCGTTGGAGGATATTGCGGGGAAGTCGAATATCTCCATAAGGCATCTGAATCGGATTTTCCGATCCTATTATCAGATGACCCCGATGTCTTATCTGCAGAAGCTGCGTTTGGAGAAGGCATGTCATTTGTTGAAAAACGGGAATCTGTCCATCACGGAAATTTCGTATGAATGTGGATTCAACGACAGTAATTATTTCACCCGCCAGTTCAAGAAGGCCTTTGGTAAGTCTCCCAAAACATACAGGCAGAATCATTAACACCCGAATGAATATGATGTGTGAGCGGGGAGAGGTGAACAGAAAGTCTAGGTCGAGATTCACCAATGTATAAATCCCAAAAAAACAAGCAGGACCATCCTACGAGGAGGTCCTGCTTTCGTATTTTCAAGGCCTTTTAATAATCCAGAAGCCGTCCGTGATCATGCCACTGACCGTACATTTTATTCTCTTTGGTGTTGCTTATGAATTTATCCAATCTGCTCTGGAATAAGGCGGGCTGCTGTTTAACACTTTGAATCGTGTCAATCCTGACCTTCTGATACAGGGTAGGGAATGCCGTGAAATTCGCATAAACCTGCGGGTTCTCTTTCAACCTTTGTTCGATTACACCATCCATAATGAAAGCACTCGGGTCCATCACAGGTAGCGCTTTTCTGCCTTCGTCATGCATGAGGCCCAACTTTTCAAGGCGACGGACACGTTCCTTGTTCAGTTCAGTCCATGAGCTACGTTTGCTTCGGGGAGATATTCTCTGTGCTAATTGAGTGTCGGATATTTTCTTCTTGACCCCATCGATCCAGCCAAAGCACAGCGACTCCTCAACCACATCCAAATACAACAGAGTATCTGGAGTGGGTTTCAAGCTAACCATGACCCAGCAAGATTTCTGGACTTTTCCATGCTCCTGCAACCAACTTCTCAATTCTTCCCTCGATGTCACGGGGATACAATGTACATTCTCCATCGCATCGTTGTCTATACTTGAGCCGGTTCTTGATACCAGAAGAGAGAATAGTCGTTCATGATGGAGGCGTGCCCCAATTGACGCAGCATCGTAGATACATTGCCTCGGTGGTAGGTCCCGTGATTGACCAGATGGAATACCATTTCCGATAAGCTGGTTTCGCGGACGCCGGCAAATGGATTATCGAGCAGCACGGTTTGTTCCAGATTAGTTTGGCCTTGGAGCCATTCGCTGTATTGTGCCGACAGATCGGCAAACATTTGCATGTACTCATCTATTGAACCATGAATTTCACCATTGAGAGGCATGCATGTCTGGAGTGCCTCGGGCATACCGGTGCCCGTTAACACCAGATACCACATCTTATCCACTGCATAGATATGGCTGAGGGCATGGGCGATGGTTGGAAATGAACTGTTCACTTCCTGACTCAGCACAGAAGAGGGGAGTTCTTTGATTCTGTTCAGGATGGTTTGATTAGCCCATGCGTTGTAGTTATACATTTGTTCCGGATGATTCATGAATGATCGTCTCCTTTAATTTGGCGAGGAATGTGGTTACTTACTAAAATGATTATAAAAAAAGAAGTATGACAACAGCGTGTCATACTTCTTCATAGAGTTTAAGTGCGTCTCGAAGCTGTTCTTTCAGAATACCTCGTAGTTCAATCGGTTCAAGCACCTCAGCGCCACTTCCCAAACTAAGCAGAAACGACCATAACCACTTGGCTTGTAACGGTTGATGAACCGAGATGCGCATCGTCATACTTCCATCCTCGTGAAATTGCTTATCTGCCTGTTGAAAATGATCCATCGCTTCCGCTAGCCCTTCCGGGTTCACTCGAAATACAACATCATTTACCTGATCTTGCCATGATGGATCTGACACAACATTCTCTTGGGGAAGCTCAAGGTGGGGGTGAAAGTGTTCTGATGTCAGGGTCACATTCATCATCCGGGACAGTCGGAATTCGCGATAATCCTGCCGTGTCTGGCAAAATCCATAAACATACCAATTACGGTATTTGAAATGGAGTCTTACCGGTTCCAGATGGCGAGGGGTATGTTCATTTTTCGTATTGATGTAGTCAAAACGCACAACCTGATGTTCCGTAATACCCTTACGCAGATGAGGGAGTGCGTCTGGCTCCGTTCGGCGAGTCTCCAGATCCACAGATAGACTTGAGGTCTGATGCTCCGGTCCAATCGTTTGCAGTCGTTCAATTGTGCCCTGTGCACGTGCATCCTCAAAGACCGTGGAGAGACTGCTAAGAACCGTAATCAGAGAATCGACATCATATGAACCAAGCAAGCTTTTATCCATTTTATATCCGTCCATCATGCCGTAGCCGCCCTTGAGTCCTTGATGGGAAATGACGGGGAAGCCGGCTGCACAGATCACATCAATATCCCGATAGATCGTTCTTGGGGACACCTGGAACTCTTCTGCCAAGGTGGAAGCAGACAACACTTCGTGGTTCAGCAGTTTGTATATAATTGAGATTAATCGCTCCAATTTCAAGAAATATCCCCGCCCGTTATTCCATTTTGTCATTACAGGCCTATATTATATCATGACATGATGAACCGCATAGATGAATACAAAGGGTTCATAAAAGTCATATCATCCAGTGTGTTTATTCCAGCTTGGTTGAATAAGTTCTTAGGCGAGATGAAAAAAAGAGTGCTGGATAGCACCCTTTTCGAAGACACATACTTGTTGTTGTTGTTGTTGTTGTTGTTGTTGTTGTTGTTGTTGTTGTTGTTGTTGTTGTTGTTGTATGGAACAGTTAGCAGTTGGTTGAGCTATTATTTCCCGCGTTTATAGTAGAGTGGGCTCTACTCTTCTTGCACGTTATAGAGAACCCGAGCGAGCAGATTCTGTCCATAGTTACCAAAGTTTTTGCCAAAGATCGTTAAGCCCCGTTTGTTCAAAGGTCCGTCCGTAACCGCAATGCGGAAGTGAATATCGCTCTTGTAATCCAGCCCAATCTGGTCCAGTGTTACGTCCGAGATGCGGCATCCGTCGATATAGCTGCCTTCCTGCGTAATCCGGATCAGCTTCAGCATGCCGTACTGATTCAAGTGGGGGGGCCACCATTCCGGGTTGAAGGTACCACGTGTATTGCCGAAATCGCCTGGACTCGTCCAGCAGCCAATCTCAATACCGTTGATGTAGAAATAGATATCCGAAGGGTAATTGTCGCAAAAGCCAGGTGCCTCCGAACCCAGTTCCATGGATAACTGAATTTCGCTAAACGACTGATTGGGCTTGAGGTAGTTGGGGATACGATACTCCAAGTAACCTTCAGCCAGCCAGATCATCTCCGCATCAATTCGCAGTGGATCAGCAAAGTAACGCGGATCGTCGAACTCTCCAACAATGCTGTCCCGGGTAGCGATACCGCATGTAGGTGCAGCTTGATAATCGCTGTAATGGCCTACCTGAATTTCAACCTCGTAACGATTATTAATTTCCTGCGAACGCAGATCAACCATCAATTTTTCCTCATTGAGATAACATATCTTCTGAATGCCATGTTTGCCAACAGCGGTGTTGATCTCGATCAATCCGCTCTCCTCAAGCTTCTTGATATGCATTGTGATAGCGCCATTGCTCAGCCCCAGTTTGGTTGCGAGATCATTGAGATTAAGACTTTGGTTCTTGGCCAGCAGCTCGATGATCTGAATCCGGATTTCCGAACTGAGCGCTTTGAAGATATTCACACCCGACATCAGATCTTTAATATAAATCATAGGTGGATTCCTTTCCCCGTTCTGAACAAAGTCTCTTTTCAATGCAGACATTTGCACATTTATATGTTTTATTTCAGATAATTATAAATCATTCCCTCATGGAAGGGAAGGGCAGAGAAATAGAAGCCAAAACCCTTCTGTATAGCGCAAATATGAAAATGTAATCTACTTTTTGTTAACTATTCCGGTTAAAATAAGTATTAATCAGTTCATATATATTTGAAATATACCATTGAAATGTAATGTAACCGCTTTTATAATCCTATTATACCTAAATTGATTCAATACATCATGAACCAAATTAACCATTTGAAAGGTGGAGTTAGGTTTGGATAAGTTGAAGACGGTGCAAAAGTTCAAAAGGAAACGTTGGGCGTTACCCGCATTGCTTGTCGTAGTGTTGTTGCTTGCAGGTCAATCACGGGCTTTTGCGGCATTTTGGAATCTGACTGGAGATACCGCTGTTCATGATCCATCAATTATCAAAGAGGGCAACTCCTGGTACACCTTCTCAACTGGCCCGGGCATTCAAGTGTTGAAATCGGACAATGGATCGTCCTGGTATCGGGTCCCACAAATCTTCCTAAGTAAGCCATCCTGGTGGGCTTCTGCCGTTCCGGGACAGAGCGGATTGGATGTATGGGCACCGGACGTAGAGCAGTATAACGGAAAAGTGTGGCTCTATTATTCAATCTCCACCTTTGGTTCTAATCGGTCTGCGATAGGTCTTGCATCCGCGAACAGCATCGGTGCAGGGCAGTGGAAGGACGAAGGGTTGGTGCTTCAGACAACGACCGCCAATAATTATAATGCTATTGATCCGAATCTGGTCATTGATGCTTCAGGCAATCCATGGCTGGCCTTCGGTTCTTTCTGGAGCGGTCTGAAGATTGTCAAGCTGGACAAAAATACGATGAAACCGACGGGCAGCATAACTTCCATTGCTGCGCGCCCGAACAACGGAGGTGCTATTGAAGGACCAAGTGTTGTATATCGTGGCGGCTATTATTACCTATTTGCTTCCATCGATTCTTGCTGCCAAGGAGTGAACAGCACATACAAAATGGTCTATGGACGTTCGACCAGCATAACAGGCCCTTATGTGGACAAAAACGGAGTCAATATGCTGAATGGTGGCGGTACGATATTGGATACAGGCAATGTGAAATGGAAAGGACCAGGTGGTCAGGACGTGTACAATGGCAATGTCATAGCACGACACGCCTATGATGCAGAGGATAATGGCAATCCGAAATTGCTGATTAATGACTTGCTTTGGGATGCGAATGGCTGGCCCATGTATTGATTTGTTTTATATAAATATAAAATGTTTTATAAAAGTATTGACTAAAGTGATCTGGATTTGATAAATTTAACAACAGAAATCTTATTTCATCCAATTGAATACGGTTACAAGTCCAGATCAGGAGGGGTTCAGATGGTAAAGAAAAAGAATTGGGTCACATTTATGCTTCTAATGCTGGTAAGTGCACTGGTACTTGCGGGCTGCGGAGGAGGAAGTAGCGGTTCAAGTGGGGACAAGGAGTTAACGTTCATGTTCCGCGGCGGTACGGACGAGCAGAAAGCATACCAGGCGGTGGTCAAGAAATTCGAAGAAGATCATCCGGGTGTGAAAGTCAAAATCATTGTAACGGCTGCGGATCAATATGCAACCAAGCTGAGAGCGGCAATTACAGGCAACAGCTTGCCTGATGTATTCTACATCAATCCGGGCGATGTGAAAGCGTATGTGAACAGTAATGTACTGATGAATCTTACACCGTATGTTGAAAATAACCCGGATGTTGATCTTGATAATATCTGGAAATACGGCGTGGACTTGTACCGTTATGATGGCCAAATGTCAGGGCAAGGTGACATCTACGGTATGCCGAAGGATCTGGGGCCATTTGCACTGGGCTACAACAAAACTTTGTTTGAAAAAGAGGGCATTCCATTCCCTGACAAGGATAAACCATACACATGGGAAGAGTTCATTAAAGTAAACCAGCAAGCGACCAAGGATACCAATGGGGACGGTAAACCCGATGTGTACGGTACCGGCTTCAACGTACAGTGGGCACTGCAATCCTTTGTATGGAGCAATGGCGGCGATTGGTTGGATGAGACTAAAACAAAAGTAACGATTGATGATCCGAAATTCGCGGAAGCACTGCAATTCTTCGCGGATATGCAAAACAAATACAAAATCACACCTTCGATTGAGGAAGCGCAAACATTGGATACGTACCAACGCTGGATGAAAGGTGAGATGGCTTTCTTCCCTGTTGGACCATGGGATATGAGTACATTTGAGAAACTGCCTTTCGATTATGATTTGCTGCCTTTCCCTGCGGGATCTACTGGCAAATCGGCAACGTGGATCGGATCTCTGGGAATCGGGGTATCCGCGAAAACGAAACATCCGGAAGAAGCTGCTGCATTGGTGAATTACCTTACAGCTTCCAAGGAAGGCATGCAGCAACTGGTAGATGCCAAGGTACAGATTCCAAACTTGCTTGATATGGCAGACGAGTGGGCCAAAGATACATCCACAAAACCAGCCAACAAACAGGAATTCATTGATATCGTTGAGGATTACGGCCGGGCACTGCCAGGTAACTACACGTACAATGCGGAATGGTATGATCTGTTCTTCACCGACATTCAGCCGGTATTGGATGGCAAGATTACAGCCGCAGACTATGTGAAGCAGCAACAACCAAAAATGCAAAAACTGCTCGACAAAGCGGTTGAACAGGAAAAGAAATCTCAGAAATAGTAGATAGGAAAGGGTGATGCCGGCAGCCTGCAATCATGCTGCTGGCATCATTCGTATTGGGACTTATTGGATTCCATACGGGCATGTGGCATTCGTTGATCGGCAAGGTTCAATCGAAGAATGCCACATGCTGATACTAGAAACAGGGGTGAACACCGTGATTACGAAATCGAGTTTGTATCGCAAAGAGATGCTGTACGGATATCTGTTTATTTTACCTCCGATTCTTGGATTGCTGATCTTTGTCATGTTCCCGTTCCTCTACTCCCTATATGGTTCCTTTACGGATTGGGACGGACTGGGACAGATGAATTTTATTGGTTTGGCGAACTTCAAGGATCTGCTCACGGATGACCTCTTTTACAAAGCGATGTTTAACACATTTTTCCTGATGCTTGGTATCCCGATTGGTCTGTTGCTCGCATTGTTGTTGGCCATGGGGCTGAATCGTAAAATCCCGGGCACAACGACATTCCGAGTGATCTATTACATTCCGGTTATTTCCTCCCTCGCTGCCGTGTCCATCATGTGGAACTGGGCGTACAACGGAGATTACGGTCTGGTGAACCAGTTCCTTGACCTGTTTGGGATTAAAGGTCCTAACTGGCTTGCGAACAAAGACACCGTCAAACCTGCTCTGATTATTATGACGGTGTGGAAAGGCTTGGGATACACGATGTTATTGTACCTGGCAGCACTGCAAAGTGTATCACGTACATATTACGAGGCGGCAGAGCTGGATGGAGCGAACGGGTTCCAAATCTTCCGCAATATCACCTGGCCGATGGTGAAGCCGGTTACCTTTTTCCTTATCGTTACGAATATCATTGGCGGTTCTCAGATCTTCACCGAGATGAACATTATGACACCTACGGGTGGTCCTGAATATTCTTCGGCATCAATCGTTTTCTACATCTGGCAGAAGGCCTTCAGTAACTTGCAGATGGGTTATGCCTCAGCGATGGCCATGATTCTGGGTATTTTCATTTTTGTCATTACCCTGGTGCAATTCAAAATGAACGAAAAATCAGCCTATGATGGGGATTGATTGTCAAGGAAAGGAGTGAACCGGAGATGTCTTACAGTCAAAAGAGGAAATTAACGAATTCGATCATTTTTATCGTACTCGCGATTGGTGCGATTGCGATGATTGCACCACTGATCTGGATGTTGTCCACGTCATTGAAGGAGAAGCAGGATGTGTTCGCGCTTCCGCCTGTATGGATACCTGAAGTATTCCAGTTTGGAAAGTATAAAGAAATATGGGAAGCAGGGCCGCTGCTCAGCGGGATCAAAAACAGCCTCATTGTTGCGGTGAGTGTAACGGTGGTGGGTACGTTTACGTCCAGTATCGCTGCATTTGCTTTTGCCAAATTAAGATTCCCGCACAAAAATAAACTGTTTCTCGCGTTGCTCGCATCCATGATGATTCCTTATCCGACCGTCATGATCCCGCAATTCATCATGTTTGCGAAGCTGGGCTGGGTGGATACGCTGTTGCCACTGATCGTTCCTGGTCTGTTCGGTAACGTCATCATGATCTTCTTCCTGCGCCAATACCTGCTTAGTGTGCCTGATGCCATTATCGAAGCAGCCAAAATCGATGGAAGTTCCTATTTCCGGCTGTACTCCAGCATTACGTTTCCGCTGATCAAACCGGCGATTGCTGCACAGTTGATTCTCTGGTTCATGGGCATCTGGAACGATTATCTGGCACCAATTATCTATCTGAATTCACCGGAGAAGCAGACGTTACAGCTCGTTATAGCAAACTTTAATGCCACGTATGCGATTCAAACCGATTACCCGCTCATTATGGCGGCATCGATTGTAGCCCTGTTACCAGTGTTGATCATCTTCCTGATCTTCCAGAAACAAATTATTGAATCGGTTGCGATCTCGGGAGTGAAGGGATGAACCAGCGGAAGAGATTCCGGGGTTGGACATTTTCGAAGAGAGGGGTGGTTGCTTCCATGTTGCTGATGATGATTGTTGGAGCTACGGGTTGTTCTGGAGCAGGAGAAACGGTGTCCCGTCCGGTCTTTCCTGAAGCTCCTCAAGATACGCTGTTGTATAACACCTCCATATTGGATGACGAATCCCGTTGGACGGTAAACAATGCGCATGATCCAGCCATTATCAAAACAAACCAGGGTTACTACGTCTATTCCACAGACGTTCGTGTAGCGGGAGAACCGAAACCCGGCGTCATGGTACGCAAATCGGATGATCTGATCCACTGGACATGGGTAGGCCAGGCTCTGCCAGGCATTCCGCAAGAAGCGCTGGATTGGACAGGTGCAGTGAACCTGTGGGCACCGGATGTGATTCAGGCTGGTGACACCTATCGGATGTACTATTCGGCATCCAGTTTCGGTAGTACCCAGTCGGCCATCGGTCTTCAGACATCGTCATCTCCCGAAGGGCCATGGACAGATGAAGGACTGGTTGTGAAAACCCTTGCGAATGAACAGGATAAACTGAATGCCATTGATGCCAATCCCATTGTGGATGCCGAGGGCAATTCGTGGATGGTATATGGTTCGTTTTTTGATGGCATCTATATTGCCCCACTCGATCCGGATACCGGAAAATTCAAGGACGAGGGTTATGGTACCCGCATTGCTGCACGGGATCGTGCAACCGAAGAGGGTGCAGTCGAAGGTCCATACATTGTGTATAACCCGGAGTTCAAAAAGTATTATCTGTTCGTCTCCTATGATTCCTTATTTGAAGATTATAACGTACGGGTTGCGCGTGCCGATTCAATCACAGGACCGTACACGGACATGAATGGCATGAACATGCTGGATACAGAACATCTGCCTCAATATGAGATCGGCACCAAAATTCTGGGGGGTTATCGCTTCACAGAAGGTGAGGGCTGGGTAGCGCCCGGACATAACTCCGTTTTGAAGGACGGAGACGATTATTATATCGTGCATCATGCTCGGGGTGAGACGGATAAAAACTGGCCATATCTGCATGTACGCAAAATGTTATGGACGAAGGACGGCTGGCCTGTGGTTTCACCTGAACGGTACGCCGGTGAGACAGCACAGGATATACCGAAGTCCATGATTGCCGGGGAGTGGGAAGGCATGGCACTTGATCCGTCCGTGGACGGGCAGATACAGGCGGTGCCTTATACCCTAACAAGCAACGGTAAAATTAAAAGCGAAAACGGTTCTGGAACCTGGACGTTTGATGGCCAACAAACACTGACATTGAAGTGGAAAGAAAGCCCATGGGGCGGAGCTTCCACAGAAGAGCTGAAGCTGCTCCCGTCATGGGACTGGGAGCGAAGCCAGCCTGCGCTGGTGTTAACAGGCTTCGATGACCACGGCGTAGCGGTCTGGGGCAAGCAGATTAGCGCAGCTGAAGAGTAAGGGGAGCGACCAGCGAGCGCGAAAGAGCGAGCTGCTGCGCCGAGGATGCACAAGCAGTGAGGGGGAGGAAGGAGCCGCAGGAGCGAGTTTGGCATCCGATTTCAACCGCCAGAAGCGGTGGAAAAAGAAATTGGAGGACAAGAGAGCACCAAGGCCCTGCTGCCCCCGAACGTCCGCTGTGTATGCCAAAGTTTTCCTGTTAAGGCGCGTTAACGCCAAGGTATTACTGCCTTTAGCCACTCAAGATACATCTGACTGGCCTGTATTTACGGCCAAACATGTAATAAATATGGGGAGAGTTGACCTTGCGAAGCGGTCAACCCCATTAGACCGAGCCAACAAAAAGGCTCGAAGTGAGGTTGTGTAACCCAGCGAGCGCGAAAAGAGCGAGCTGCTGCGCCGAGGATGCACAAGCAGTGAGGGGGAGGAAGGAGCCGCAGGAGCGAGTTTGGCATCCGATTTCAACCGCCAGAAGCGGTGGAAAAAGAAATTGGAGGACAAGAGAGCACCAAGGCCCTACCACCCCCGAACGTCCGCTATGCAGTAAAAGCTGGCCTATAGCTCTGCGGCCAGCTCTGTATACATGGGGAGAGTTAACCCTGCAAAGCGGTCAACCCCATTAGATCGAGCCAATATAAGGCTCGAAGTGAGGTTGTGTAACTCAGCGAACGCGAAAAGAGCCGAGCTGCTGAACCAAAGGTGCACAAGCAGTGAGGGGGAGGAAGGAGCCGCAGGAGTGAGTTTGGTATCCGATTTCAACCGCCAGGAGCGGTGAAAAAAGAAATCGGAGGACAAGAGAGCACCAAGGCCCTACCACCCCCGAACGTCCGCTGTGCACCATGTCTTGCCTGTTCTTTTCTCGTATGCGTTACATCCCCAACTTCGAGCCAAACAACATTTGAAAGGGGAGCATTCCCATGACTGATTCTATTACCTTTACTAATCCCATTCTGGAGCAACGTGCTGATCCGTGGGTCTACCGTCATACAGACGGCTACTATTATTTTTCCGCTTCCGTACCAGCCTTTGACCGGATCGAGATCCGACGAGCAAAGACTTTGGAAGAGTTAAGAGATGCTGAGCCGGTAACGGCTTGGACCAAGCGTGATAAGGGGCCGATGAGTGCCAACATCTGGGCACCGGAGATTCATTTTATCGATGGCAAATGGTACATACATTACGCTGCGGCTCACACCAGTGAGACCAACGAAGGCCTGTTCGATCATCGGATGTATGTTCTGGAGAACGATTCCGAGAATCCACTCGAAGGAGAGTGGGTTGAAAAGGGACAGATTTACACACGGTGGGAATCATTCGCACTGGATGCAACGACCTTTGAACATAAGGGAATCCGCTATCTGGTCTGGGCACAGAAAGATCCTGATATTGTAGGTAACTCGAACCTGTACATTGCCGAAATGGAAAACCCGTGGACGCTACGCGGCGAACAGGTCATGATCTCTACACCGGAGTATGATTGGGAAATCATCGGCTTTAAAGTGAACGAAGGCCCAGCGGTGATGCATCGCAATGGACGGTTATTCATTGGATACTCGGCGAGCGCGACCGATTACAATTATTGTATGGGTTTGCTCACCGCAGATGAAGATGCCAACCTGCTTGATCCGGCGAGTTGGGTGAAGTCACCCAAGCCGGTGTTCCAGACCTGTGAAGCGAATGGGCAGTATGGTCCGGGCCATAACAGCTTTACCGTGTCACCGGATGGCAAGACGGATATCTTGATCTATCATGCGCGTAATTACAAAGATATCGAGGGCGATCCGTTGTATGATCCAAACCGTCACGCCCGTGCTCAAGTGATTCGCTGGCGTGAAGATGGCACACCTGATTTTGGTATTCCGGTACCGGATGGGAAAGCAGTAGCAGAAGCGAAATAAGATGTAGTGCACCTTAATACGAGAGTCCTTAATTAGCGAATGGTGCTGATTAGGGACTCTTTCGTATGTAAACGATAAGAAAGAGCAGTCTGCGTATCGATGTCTTGATATAAAACAAAGCAACCACAACGATAATTTCTGCGTATGAAAAAGATACAGATTACAATGAACAACCTATTAGGAGGATCATATATGGATTCACGCGAGACATTGGACCAGGAACTGGAACAGATTTTGAAATGGGAAAAACAACAGAAGGACTTGTTTATATGGGATAAAATTGGGCGTTTGCCCTTTGCGATGTTGGATAAAGTGATGCCTAAAGCGTTAAAACAGAAGATTGGGGATTCCCTGAACGACGTCGGGCAGTATGTGCAAAATGGGGGCAAGTTCCTCGTACAGAAGAAAAAAGTAGCCAAGCTGCTGCAAGAGGAAGCCGAGAAGTCCGGTTATTCCATGATAGATACGACCTATCGTCTGGAGCAGGAAGCTGAAGCGGAGGGGACAGCGAAGATTCATAGTGTGGAGAATCTGCCACTTCAAGTGCTGGACCAGGTGGCTGATAACATTACCGAGAGCCGAACCAAATTTGCTGCGGCGCAGGGAGCAGCTACAGGGTTTGGTGGCATTGTAACTATTGCAGCAGATATTCCCATGGTGATGGGGCTTTCTCTGAAAGTACTGCAAGAGATGGCACTATGTTACGGCTATGATCCAGACGAACCGCTGGAGCGTATCTTTATCGTCAAATGTCTGCAATTCTCTTCCGCCGATATTGTAGGCAAGAAAGCGATTATTGAAGAACTGGCCGCTTACGACGATCCGGACAAGCCTATTGAAGTGGTATCACAGATGCAGGGCTGGCGAGAAGTATTTAACTCCTACAGTGAATCTTTTGGCTGGAAGAAGCTGTTCCAACTCGTGCCGATTGCCGGCATGGTGTTTGGTTCCGTGAGTAACAAAAATACGATCCGTGATGTAGCTGAAGCAGGTAAAATGCTGTACAAAAAACGTCTGATCCTTCAGCGCTTGAAGTAATAAATATTAGAGAAGAAGTAATATTACAGAAGAATACTTCATTGAAAGAGATGAATTTGACATGTTAAACAAACAGGGTTTCTATGATCTTTTAAATCGCAATAATATCGTTTACGAGAGTGTTGAACATCCCGCAGTATATACGATGGAGGAAATATTCTCTTATCAGATTCCACATACAGAACATATCGTTAAAAATCTGTTTCTGCGTGATGACAAGAAGCGCAACTATTATCTGGTGACGATTGCTGGAACGAAGTCAGTTGATTTGAGAAGTTTAAGCGAGAAGATACCTAGCCGCAAACTAAGTTTTGCCAGCGAAAAGGATTTATTGGAATTCCTCGGATTGGAAAAGGGCCATGTAAATCCAATGGGGGTTTTCAATAACATACAGAAAAACGTGACCGTTGTCTTTGACAAGGATATAGTTGGTCAGAAAATCGGAATTCATCCCATGGAAAATACGGCGACGGTATTCCTTGAGTTTGAAGATGTGAAGGAACTTATTTTAGCTCAAGGTAGTAGCGTTGTCATGTGTGACGTGGAATAAAACGTTTGAAGCTTAATGAGGGGAAAAACAATTATAGAAAAAGGGTTCCTGCCAGTCTGTGCATACAGAGTCGGCAAGAACCCCTTTTGTTATGGTTCAAACTTTTTATTTAACTGCAAATGTAGGTGACGAAGTGATATCTAACGAACTCAGCAGACACTATTTGGCGATAATTCACTCATCCTGATTTCTAAAGAATCTCAGACACGTTATTTACTCATTTCACACGCATATTCCAAGGTTTTCGGCCTTTTACTCGGAGAAAGCGTTGCTCAGATTCTTTAGGTTACGAAAACGGCAGTATTCGTTCAAATAAGAACTGTCAGGTTCGTTAGCGCAGCATAAAATCGTATAAATGGCATGATGCCACGTGTAAGTGAAGTATTCCTTATTCTTCGCTACCGTTTTCTTTGGCCCAGATATTCAGTAATTTATCGGATGGAAGCAAAAATGTGAAGATCCCGAGCAGGGGCAGGAAGCTGCACATCTGCATCACAGGTGATACACCAAAAACGTCAATCCAGTTCCCTAGCACGAGTGCACCCAGGCCCCCCATACCAAATGCCAGACCTGTGATCAGACCGGAAACCGTTCCGATTTTGCCCGGAATCAGCATTTGCGCATATACCACCGTAACCGAGAAGCTCGATAACATGATAAAACCAATAATGGTTAGCAGTACACCTGTCCAGAACAGATTCGCATAAGGTAACAACAGAGCAAGTGGAGCAGCTCCGGCCATGGACAGGAAGATCAGATTACGTTTGCCGAATCGATCCGCAAGAGGTCCTCCGAAGAACGTACCGAGTGCTCCCGCAGCCAGGAATAGGAAGATATAGATCTGCGCATCCTCTGTGGATAATGCAAAAGTATCTTTCAGATTAAACGCGTAGAAGCTGCCAATGGAAGCGATATACCAGGAACGAACAAAGACAAGCAAGATCAATAGCGTAATGGCTGCAGTAATCTTTTTACGTAAAGCAGGATTGGGTGCACGACGGGCAGCAGCCTGTCTACGCAGGTATCCTCCAGATTGCAGCATGCGGCCATACCAACGGGCTATATAGATCTGAACGGCAATTCCCATGGCAGCAATGCCTGTAAATCCAATGGCACCGAACAGTCCGAACGGGATAAAGATCCAGCGTGTAAGCAATGGGGCAAGGGATTGCCCGGCGTTACCGCCGACCTGGAAGATGGACTGTGCCAGTCCACGACGCTGACCGGCAGCCATATGGGATACCCGCGAACCTTCCGGATGGAAAGCGGCAGAACCCAGACCGACAAAGATAACGGATATCAGGACAGCCATATAACTGTCAGCGAAGGCCAACAGCAACATGCCGGTAAATGTAAAACCCATGCCAATGGGCAGGATAGATGGTGTCGGTTTTTTATCAGCAAACCAGCCTACGACAGGCTGCATAATGGATGCGGTAAAGTTGATTGCAAAAGAAATCCATCCGATCTGAGTATACGTGAGATGCATCGAGTCTTTCAGAATCGGGAAGATGGCTGGAATGACCGACTGGATCGAATCATTGAACAGATGAACCAGACTAATCGCAATAAGTATCCGGTAAACGGTGCTTTGGGCATCCAATCCGGGTGGGGCTTTCGAACGCGCTGTGGCGTCCTTGGTTAATGAGTTTTGTGTAGACATGTACAATTCTCCTTTGGTCGCGGTCACGAGGGATCAGCGCCTGATGTTGTATTCTATGCATGTAAGCATATTGTTACATAATAGGATAGATTGATTGGGCCGACAAGGGGAACAAGAGAAAACGTACATTTACAAAAGAAATGTATTACTTTAGCCTTTATATTAAGAAATCCCATATTTAAGCGTGAAAAGGAAAGGAGAGGGACGAAAATGAAATCCTTATCGCCTTATGAATCAGCTCAACGTGAACTGGTGATGACCATTTTATATATGGCTGTAATCACGTTTCAGGCTATCTATGTTGCATCGAAATCTCTATCTGCTGCTATCGTCATATTTATCATTTTTCAATCGATTGGTGTGCTGATGTTGAGACATTACATTAAAAAATTAAAAAAACTGAAGGACGATCAGTCTACTTGAAAGTGTCTCCAAGCTTAGGATTGAGACACTGAGGTTCTACAGATTTATACTAAAAAGCCGAACTTCTTAAGCTATATAAGCTGAATTAATAATTTACACGATAACGGAGAGGACAGAAAAAACCTGAAAAAGCGAAGCGTTCGCCTTTATCCCCGGATTTTCCCCTTATAAGAAAGGGAATGGAAAAAAATCTGGGGATAACAGCGATTGGAAGGTTGTTCTGTCAGCGTAGTGTCAGTGTAAATAATCTTTAGTTCAACTTATATAGCAGAATTCGGCTTTTGGCGTTCTATGATTCTATTTTATACAGATTGCATGAACCTGACTACTTTAACGATTATCAATCGTCTCCGGATACATATCATGATTCATCATACGGTGGTCGGCCATCTGCTCGTACTTGGTTCCCGGCTTACCATAGTTTGTATAAGGGTCAATGGAAATACCACCACGCGGTGTGAATTTGCCCCATACTTCGATGTAGCGCGGGTCCATCAGCTTGATCAGGTCGTTCATGATGATATTCACACAATCCTCGTGGAAATCACCATGGTTGCGGAAGCTGAACAGGTACAACTTGAGTGATTTGCTCTCCACCATTTTGATATCAGGAATGTAGCTAATATAGATCGTTGCAAAGTCTGGCTGACCCGTAATCGGGCACAGGCTGGTGAACTCCGGACAGTTGAATTTCACAAAATAATCACGGTACGGATGTTTGTTATCAAAGCTCTCCAGAATGCCCGGATCATATTCAAACGTATATTTTACGTTCTGGTTGCCCAGCAACGTCACATCTTGCATCTCATCAGGTTGTCTCATCGGTTATTAAACGCTCCTTGTTTCCGTCAAAGCCCGAAGCTTCGCGGTATATATGAATAGGCCATTTTGCCTGTTGAATTCACTTCATTGTCTGAGGACATTTCGTTCTCATCCGTACATCATGCCGCCCATTTCACCCATAATGCCCATTAGACGCCGCGTTTGTTGCCCCATACCAACGTATGAAGCTGTGGAAGCACACGAACCTCATTCAGGTCATCAGATGCACTGACTTGGTCGATCAACCACTCATAACGAGCTAGCAGCGAGGAGGCCAGATCTGGCGTATCGGCGGAAGTCACATCCGGGTTCCCGGTTTGTAAAAATAGATCCGTGCCCGGATATCGTGCATGCACACGGCGGGCATAGTCCAGGTCTGTCTCATCGAAGATTACGATCTTCAGACTATGACTTCGTTCTACCGGGCCAGCGGCCAACCGTCCGATCAGATCATCCAGCACGGCCCAATCGGTGTCCATGCCGGAGCTGGGTGGCTTGGGCGAGACGGTGACTTCGTCAATGTCCGTCAGCCAAGGTTGCCAGCGGGAGCCCTGCGTCTCCACCGCGGTGCGGATGCCGTTCTCCCGCAGCAGGGCAACCAATCCGCCCAGCGAAGCGAGCAGGGCGGGATTACCGCCAGAGATGGTGACATGGGAGAAACGTGTGCCGCCAATGCGGCGCAATTCATCCCATACGCCCTCCGGCGTAATCATCTGAATCTGGTCCTTGCCACTGCCGTCCCAGGTAAAGGCCGAGTCGCACCAGGAGCAGCGATAGTCGCAGCCCGCGGTGCGAACAAACATCGTTTTTTGCCCGATGACCATGCCTTCGCCTTGAACCGTCGGGCCAAAAATCTCCATCACAGGGATGCGAGCCTCTTGGTTGCGTTCACGCGAAGGACTCTGAACACTACTCATCGATCATCCACTCCCGTCTCGCTTCCGCGTAACTGGTTGGTGTCTCGAAGAGCCTTACAAACTCTGTCCGTCCGCCGTCTGTCAGCCCGGCATAGGGCTCCGTCTGGAGCGCGTTTTCCATCTGTTCGAACAGCCACACGACCATATTTTCAGCCGTTGTATTCATTAAAGGAAGTGTCTCGTTGAGGTACTGATGATCTAGATAGCCCTCAATCTGAGTTTTCCATATATCTTTGATATGTCCAAAATCAACCGTCAGCCCGGTTTCACCCGGATAACCGCTGATGCCAAATATCACTTTATACGTATGACCGTGCAAGTTTTTGCACTTGCCTTCATAACAATGCAGATGATGTGCAGCGTCAAAGGTGAATTCTTTGCTTACAAGCACACGTTTGCGGTGATAGCGCAGCTGGGTGGGTAGAATATCTTCACCGATGCGTTGCAGATGTTCCACAATACGGAATGTTCCCGGCTCTCTCATCGTACATCTACTCCCGCCGATTCAGCAGCAGTACGTTGCTGTACATAACGATCCAGTCCGGCTTTGCGCAGTTTGCAAGCAGGGCATTCTCCGCATCCATCGCCAATCACGCCGTTATAACAGGTCAGGGTACGCTCACGGACATATTCAAAGGCACCGAGATCATCTGCCATCTTCCACGTTTGGGCTTTGTCCAGCCACATGAGCGGCGTATGAATGACAAATGGATAGTCCATCGACAGATTAAGTGTCACATTCATCGACTTTACAAATGAATCCCGGCAATCCGGATATCCGCTGAAATCCGTCTCGCATACACCTGTAACCAGGTGACGAGCTCCTTTTTGTTTGGCCATAATGGCTGCAAAACTGAGGAACAGCAGATTCCGTCCATCCACAAATGTACTTGGCAGTTCGCCATCTTCATGTGTGATTTCCACATCCGTGCGAGTGAGGGCATTGGGTGCAAGCTGGTTTAACAGGCTCATATCGAGTACGGTTTGCTGTACGCCCAGATCACGAGCAATCTCGGATGCACATTCAATCTCCAGCTTGTGGCGCTGACCGTAATCAAACGTAACGACCTCGACTTCGGCAAACTGTTGTTTTGCCCAGAACAGACACGTGGTACTATCCTGACCGCCGCTGAATACAACGACTGCTTTTTCTTCGTTCAACATAAAAAAACCTCTCTATCTTCTTGAGATCAAACCATGCGCGTAGGCATAGAGTGTCGGAAGAACAGAGAAGTTCATGAACTGGCATCCATCAAAAAACACACCTTCTCGATAACCGCTTCAAAAAAGCAGCCTTGAGCAAGTGTCCTTAGTTTTTTACGTACATTACGTTAAGTAATGTGTACGCAAGACTTATACTGACCATCACATGGTCAAGTCTTATAGAGGGAGTTCGCGAACCTCTCCCATGCCATCGGCATGGATTTTCTTCTTCAATTGTCTGAACCATTATAACATGAAACCGCGTGGTGACCACCCCACTGGAGCATAGTGCCAGATAATAGGTCGGCTACATCAACTAACAGCTTATTTGATCAGTACATTACCAAAAGGGATAACTTCTTTCAGAATTCGTTTGAACAGTCCTTCATCGTTGAGATCCTGTTCCAAGCGGCGATTCTCACGTCCAGCCTGAAAGAGTACAGATCCATGTCCTGTCATCTTCCAATGATAATTCATATGCTGACTTGCAAGGTTGTTACCATATACTGTGAGTTCCAGATGTGCATTTTCAGGATAGGCAATGATGCTGCCGGCATCCACATACAGCGGTGCTGTTGGGTGAAGTTCCTGTTGGCAGACCTGGCCTTGAGTGAGCAATCCGATTTTACCTTTGCCAGAAAATTTCATTTTCACTGCATCACGGGTAATCAGCATATTTTTGATTTTCTGAATTTTGGTATGCATGGTTACACCATCCGAGTAGAAGAACAGGTGGCGGAAGTCATAGAGCAGATCACTGTCCTCCGTGAGCTCCACTTCCTTCATAGTGAATCCGGGAGGCAGGGCAGCCACAAATTGGCAAGGTCCGGTAATTTCGGATTTAATCAGCTTTTTTTTGCGATATATGCCCGTGATATTCATGAATTTATCATTGCGGCTCCCACTTGGACCGCGGAAGGCCACTATTTGCTGTGGATGCAAGATATGAAGGCGGTCATCTTTAATCAGTGAAAATGTGACGACTTGTCCAGCTCCGCCTGCTTCAGCATTGTTCAGGTGTATGTTCATGCAGTTGCTCCTGTTCTTTTATACTCGGCCTGAACGGCGACGCATTCCCCAACGCATCACACGAATCAGAACAAAGTAACCCAATATGAGAGAAACGACCGTGATGATCATCGTCTGAATTCGTTTGCTGGCAGCCGCTTTGGCATTCTGGTCATCTTGCAATTTACTTACCATTTCAGTAAGTTTCTGGTTCTGAGCCAGTAGCTGTTCGTTCTGGGTCTTAAATGCTTCGACATTCGCCTGGGCTTGTCCCAACTGAGCGGACGTTTGATTTAATTGCTCCATCGTTTGTTTATAACTTTCCTGCAGAGCGTTCACTTCTCCAGGCAGTTCGGAGACTCGTTCCCAGCCGCTGTATATATCCGTAAAAATATTGGCACTGGCTGCACTTACTGTCGAAGCGATCGAAACGGTAAATAGAATGCATGTGGTGAATAACACCCGAATGAAATAACCCTGAATGGATTTTGGCATCGTTAACACCTCTTTCTTCGGTTAGTTCGATCAATCGCCGAAATCGTCGTCTATTGTTGAAATACGGCTCTTACATTATACGTCAAAATCGGGACGATGGGTTCAAGATGATATCGTTTTATTACCCGAAATATTTAAAATGATTTAGGAACAGGGCTGTTTAGCATATAAATCTGTGGGGTAATAGAACGATAGGCAAGCACACCGGACCGTTTTAACAGAACTTTTACTTCAGTTCCGGGTGCATGCTATTCACAAATACGCAATTTAATGAACGATACCAATATATCCGATTGAATATAAGATCGTGAACATGAAGGAGTAAAAACATATGTATACAACAGATCAGAACCCATCAACCAAAACAATCATGATCACTGTTAACGGAGAGCCAGTAGGGCGTAAGCTGGTCATTGACAGTGTCACCTATGCTCCAGTAACCAAAGCGGATGGCACACAATATTTACACAAAATGGGAATTAGTCATCCTACTGTTTGATTTGGGACTTGTCATAGATAAGTGATTGAAAAGCTTGGCATAGCGCCAGGCTTTTTCGTCGTTTATTGTCGTATTCAGGCGGATTTGGGGAGGAGAAACTAATATATTGGAAAAATTTAATGAGAACATGTGTTCCGTGACAATATAGTGTCCATTCACCCTGATAACTTAGAAGATAATACACATAAATCGGGGGAGAGACTACCAGTGAACTCAGTCTTTGAAGTATCTTATTCGTGGAATAAAGAGGCCATACCGACAGGGGGAGCCGACCCCGTATATATGATGGTAGAGTGGCGTAACGGTGCCCCTGCCAAAAGACTTAGGAAAATAGCACCCAAAATTGTATCAAGAGATTTGGAACTTTTGCTCAAACCGGAATATGGGGTACAACTCAAAGGGATCTATGGATGTCGCTCCAAAGAAACGGATATTGGTTGGTTACTTAGGCTTGGTGATGTGTACAAAGGGGAGAGCAAACAAATTTTGCTTGAATTCGTCATGGGACCCCATGTATCTGGAAAAGCAGCGGTATGTTCAGCCTACTGGAGTACAAGGAAGTTGAAGCAAAGTCAACGCGTATTGTTACGGAGAGAGCAGTTGTATATTCAGTACACCAGTCATCTCGGCATGCTGCGACAGCCGGAAGATCCGAAGGTGGAAAAGACCATCAAGTTAAATGAAACCGTACCACTGATTAAGCAAGCCTTGCGTGCTTATGAAAGAGGCCGGGTTCAAGAGGGGAGTCATATGTTGCGTCGCCATGCAGATGCTCTGTTAATTGAAGCTGCGCGCAAGCAGGATCTGGATTATTACACAGAAGCCGAGATCGTCGAGAAGCTACGGTATCATTACGAAATCACGTTTACGACCGCGTATCATAATCGTGAAAAAACTATGTTAGGTGAATAAGATTGAGTTCTGGTGGTAAGGGTAGGAGAGAGGACGTTTCTACATATATTTATTATGAAGGTGAAGTTCAGCAATAAGTCGAATGTACTAAACAACACATAATCATAAAAATGGATGGAGTTGTACTGAATTTATTGAAACAACATCGTGGAGGGTCCGGCAAAATGACAGACCGACTAATCCGATTAATGCGCATTATCACGCTGGTACAAGCCAAGCCGGGCATTCTGGCTCGTGAGCTTGCCCAGCGATGCGAGACGACGGAAAGGACGATATACCGTGACATGGAGGCCCTCAGTGCAATGCATATCCCGATCGCCAATATGGGACACGGACAAGGGTACATGTTTATCAGCCATTTTGCCATGTATCCGCTTAATTGGACTGATGAAGAAGCCCAGGCTTTCATGCATCTTGCTGAAGTTATGGAGAATATTCGTCCTTTGCTGAAACCTGCTTTTGAGAGCGCCTATGAGAAAGTGGTTGCTGCGAGTCAGAAAAACAAAACAGAACGCGTGGAATGGTCGGAACAAATTAGTGGATTATTCAAATTGGGATTGCCCGCATGGCACAATGAAAACAACGATTCACAGAATCAATCCCTGATTGCCTTGTTTCAGGCTGGCATTTCACAGAACACCATTGAAGGGGAGTATCTGTCTCAAGGTAAAAAAGGGATTGTACGCATAGATCCTTACTGTCTTATCCCGCAAGAATACAGATTTGAGCTGTTAGGGTATTGTCACCTGTCCGAGAAACTCCGAGTATTTCAGGTAAGCCGGTTGCAAAGGATACGGATATTGCCACGTACGTTTCGCAAAGAGGATTATCTGATACAATCACATTTCCGCATTCCTTTGGCATACGAGGGAAGTACGGAGTGGACTGCGTTCAAAATTCGATTTGCACCCCATGCTGTAGAGCGTGTGATGCAGGAGCAATTCTATATACGCCCCATCTTAACCATAGAACCGGAAGGTAGCCTGTTATATGAAGCCATATTAATTGATGCTGAGGAATTTATCGAATGGATTTCTAAATATGGACCTGATGCGGAAATTCTCGAGCCTGAGATCTGCCGCATCAAGATGAAAGAACGCCTGAACCGTTGGCAACAAATGTACAATAGAAGTTGAGACTAGAATGCCATCTATCCTAACGCAAAACACGATTAGATGCCGTGCTGTGGACGACTACTCTTTGGTTTTGAAAAGGTTTGCCAGATTGCCGAATGGGGATTCTTTCTCTTCGTCTTCTGTAGAGCTGGAATAGACAACCTTGGATGTAATGCCTTCATCATCGGCTGCACAGTTGTTTTCCAGCGTGAATCGGTCGAATTGATGCATAAATACCTTGGCTGTATTAATGGCATCATCCAATGCGCGGTGCTGGGTACCATCGAATTCAATGCCACAGATTTCAAGAGCCTGAGCGAGACCGAGTTGACGGAACTTGCCTTCTTTGCGAACGGTGCGCGACCATTGTTGCTGGAGATCGTTATGATTGGTGATCCAGGCCACATCAAGTTGATGGGTGCGACAATGAGAGATCAATTTGCTGCGGTCATCGGGTCCCCAGGAACACATGTAATAGGGGTCACTTCCCATCCAGGCAATGAATTGGTTCAATGCTTCCGGAAAAAGTGGGGCTGCATCAATATCTTTCTGCGTGATACCTGTAAATTGAATCGTGTCAGTGGACAGAACAGACTTGTTCGAAGGACGAACATACGTATGGAACGTATCCGTTACGGCCAACCCATCCCCACTTTCCGTAACTTTGACGGCACCGATATCAATAATTTCAGAAGAATAGCGAGTATTGCGGCTTACCGTGAATTCAAGATCATATATGATATATGGCATAGGACAAGCTCCTTTATCAATTAATACCTGTGGTAGATTTCTATTTCTCTATATTACAGGGAACGTGCTGCCATGTCAGCCATCGCTACCGAATTCATTGTACTTTATGTTAACACGGTATGTTGACAATTACTTGTAAATGCACTAATGTGATCAAAAATGATAACAGCGTTATAACGAGGACATGATTGTGCAAGTCAGCTTCAACAGAGAGGGGACTGTGTGGTGTAAGGTTCCTGTAGCTGCTTCGTAATTCCTACCTCGCGAGCTGCGGAAGAGAATACCCATTCAGGGTTGCAACATCCGCCGGCAGGGCCCGTTATGCCCCGTAGGACTACATTTTACAGATCGCATAAGTTGCGAACGGATTAATTTGCAGTTAAACAAGGGTGGTACCACGACACATTCGTCCCTTGACGGATGTGTCTTTTTGCTGTTTACACGCCGTATTTTGATAAAAAAAGGAAGATTGGGAGTGTGTTCAGATGCGTCAAAGTGAAATGCTTGTTCCAACATTACGTGAAGCACCAGCGGAGGCAGATGCGGCAGGACATCGCTGGTTACTGCGCTCCGGTATGATACGCCAACTGGCAGCAGGGATCTACAGTTACCTACCTCTTGGACGCCGTATATTGTTGAACGTTGAACGGATCGTTCGAGAAGAGATGGATCGTGCCGGTTGTCAGGAAGTATTACTGCCGATTATGCAGCCAGCCGAACTGTGGGAAGAGTCCGGAAGGTACACACAGTATGGTCCTGAATTAATGCGTCTGAAGGATCGGCATGCACGAGAATTTGCTCTTGGACCAACACATGAAGAAGTTGTAACTGCGTTAGCGCGAGATGAGGTGAACTCGTATCGTAAGCTGCCATTCACACTGTACCAGATCGGAACCAAGTTCCGGGATGAACGCCGTCCTCGATTTGGATTGCTGCGCGGTCGTGAATTTATCATGAAAGATGCGTACTCTTTTGCTTCCGATTGGGAAGAGCTTGATCGTACCTATCAGGCGATGAACACAGCTTATAGTCGCATTTTGGAGCGTTGTGGTCTGGACTATATCCGTGTTGAGGCGGACGCAGGAACGATTGGCGGTCAAGGGGAAACACACGAGTTCATGGCTCTTGCTGATGTGGGTGAGGACACGATTGTAACTTGCAAACATTGCGGATATGCTGCGAATCTGGAGAAAGCTGGCTATCAGACTTCAGGAGATACGGAGAAAAAAGAAGGAAACTTGGAAGTTCCAGCCGACTCTGCGAGTGCAGACTCCGCTCTTCAAACGGATGAGCATTCAGGAGCGGGAAACGTAGTACGCATCTCGACACCTGGCGTTCGTACGATCGCAGAGTTAAGCTCCTTTGTGGGTAAAGGTGCTGAACAAATGATCAAAACGCTGCTTTATCTGGCAGACGGTCAGCTGGTTGCTGCCCTTGTACGTGGAGATCATGAATTGAATGACATCGCATTGAAGCAGGTGTTGGGTGCAAAGGAACTGATCCTGGCAGACGATGCGGCCATTGCGGCACATCCGAATCTGAAGGTAGGTTTTTTGGGTCCGATTGGACTGAATCTGCCGATGGTGGTAGACGCTGACGTGGCAGTGATGAAGAGTGCAATCACAGGAGCCAATGAAGTGGATATGCATGTTTCCGGCGTACGCCCAGGCATTGATTTTGCATTGGAGCGAGTAGAACGAATTCGCTTTGCTGCTGAAGGGGATGCTTGTCCGACATGTGGATCACCACTTGGTTTTACCAAAGGCATTGAGGTTGGACACATTTTTAAATTGGGAACGAAATATAGTGATGCCATGGGCGCTTCATTCCTGGATCGTAATGGTCGCCAGTGTGCGCCTGTCATGGGATGTTACGGCATTGGCGTATCCCGCCTGATGGCCGCTATAGCTGAGCAGTATGCAGGAGATGAAGGCATAAGATGGCCTGCCGCTGTGGCGCCATATGATGTGCATTTGATCCCGGTAAGCTGGAAGGATGAGCAGCAGCGTCAACTCACCCTGGAACTGGAACAACAATTAATCGATGGCGGTTACACGGTATTGGTCGATGACCGGGATGAACGACCAGGTGTGAAATTCAAGGATGCGGAGCTAATCGGATTGCCTGTGCAGATCGTTATTGGCCGAGGAGCAGCAGAAGGGCAGGTCGAACTGGGATCACACGCACTTGCAGCATCAGGTGAATCAAAACGAATCGGGTTAACGGCACAGGAGGCTGTGCGTTATGTGAGGGAAAAGCTCACTTCCTAGATTCAAGAAATTCGCTGATTATATGAGTTTATATAATAGTACCGAATATAATGCGGTAGATGATTTTGATTGCTGAAGTTCCATTGTGAGCATGAAAAAGAGGGCTATTGGCATACAAATTGGTATGATTTTATGAGTAATATCATACGAAATAACTAAATTTGGATAGTTGTATTCAGTATACAAATGATTTTATGATTAAGGATTTGAAGATAAACATGCTCAGGGCAGATTTATGTGCAAGTATGCAATTTTGAGAAGACAGAGATGTCGAAATTTAATGTACAATAACCGCATGAACACGGTAATTCCGGAGAGTTTTAGTATAGTTCGGTGTCAAAGGCACATGATAAAGTTGGTCCGTAAAGTCCGGGCTGGGATTTATTTTTGCCTCAGGTGATTGTCAAGAATAGCATTGTATGTCCGCGCGAAATGTTCAAGTACCTGGTATGGATTGCTGTTTAAAAACTGGAATACAAAAAAAGGGTGTCCCTCAACCAGTAATCTGGCTTGGGGACACCCTTTTTGTTATGGCAAGATAGATTTGTTATGTGGTGGTTGCACCATATAAGCGGTCATGCCTATATACACTTTGCTGAGCTTAAGAAGCTGCAGGCAATTTCAATTGTTGACCTGGATAAATCCAGTGTGGATTTTTGATATTGTTGAGCTTTTGCAATGCCTGCCAAGTCGTGCCGTATTGTTTGGAGATAGAGTACAAGGAATCTCCTGATTTCACAACATGCAGTTTGGCTGGAGCTGGTTTACTTGGTGTTGGTTTAACCGGTTTTTCCGGTTTTGGTTTTTCTGGTTGTGGCTTGGTTGGAACTGGTGTTTCTGTTGCCGGAGTTTCCGGCTCTACTGCAGGTTTTTTTGCTTCACTGATCCGACCATCTGTTTTGATGTTTACTGCGCCAAGCTTCTGCATGTAATTGATCAATGCTTCGTCCAGCGCGCCATACATACCTGTTGTGGGGTATTTGGCAAACATGGTGTATTCGTCACCACCAACAGCTGTGAAATCATTGGTTGCCAGCGTGTATGTTGCTTCCGGATCAAGGGCTTTATCGCCAACAGTCACGGAATGTACACGGCTACCCTCAGCAGCGGAAGTGTCGATTTTGAACTTGATTCCAGATACTTGCGGGAATCCACCGCTTGGTTCCGGATAGGAAGCTACACCGACTTCAAGGGCTGCCAGAATATCGGACCCTTTCACTTCAAGAGTTACCACTTGATTACCAAAAGGAAGCACTGTGATGATATCACCTTTGGTTACGATCCCTTTTTCAATGGAAGCACGGATACCACCACCGTTAGTCAGGGCGATATCGGCTTTGCTGACATCACGAATGGCGTCTGCAAGCAGGTCGCCCAGGTTAGTTTCACCTGCACGTACTTGTTCACGTTTACCATCCAGCAGAATAGCTGTATTGGCTACTTCTTCTTTCAAAATCGGTTCTTGTTCTTTTTGAATAGAATTTACGAGAGTTGCAACTTTCTCATTCGGTTTGATGTCTTTTGCTTCCGTTTCATCAATTAAAGTTGCTTGTTTCTTCGTTACTTTACCACCGTCTACCCACAGATCGATGACACCTACATAGTTGGTGTATTCCCCTGCACTTGCAATCAATGTTCCATTATCGGATACAAGGCCATCTTGCAGTACAGTGTGGCTGTGACCATCGATGAATACATCAATGCCAGGAACTTCTTTAACGACTTTAAAGCTGGTATCCGTGCTGGACGCATCTTGACCAAGGTGTCCCAGTACAACAACAACATCTACTTTGCTACGGATTTCGTTTACCAGCACTTTGGCTTCCGCAGATGGATCTGTAATATCAAGACCTTCTACGTTTTTCGGATTCGTTTTGTACAACGTTTCCGGTGTAGTCAAAGCGATGATACCAATCTTCACACCATCCACCTCTTTAATGAGGTAAGGGTCGAAGAGACGTGTTCCGTCTTTTTTCTTCACGTTGGCACTCAGCATGGGGAAGTTCATCATGTCTGCCAGTTCGATCAGGCGATCCGAACCATAGTTGAATTCGTGGTTACCCGGTACGATGGCTTGGTATCCCATTTCATTCATGACTTTCACGATGCTCTCACCATTAACGAGAGTGGCAAAAGTTGTACCATGTACAGCATCTCCAGCATCCAGCAGGAGTGTGTTCGGGTTTTCGCTACGATATTTGTCAGCGATTCCAGCTACTTTGGCAAAACCCATGGCAGGTGAAGATTCAACTGCACGGGCATGCGTATCATTCGTATGTAGAATGGTAATGTGTTTGCCTGTGCCCGGAGTGGTGTCCGTTGCAGCCGCGGCAATACCTACACTGCCAAACAGCAAACAGACCGTTAGCAGAAGTGAAACGTAGTTCTTCCAGATTTTCATATGAATCCGAAACCTCCCAAAATAATAATCTACTTGAGCGTTTACATAGCTCATATAGTATTTTAACAGACTATTATTAGGAAATCTCGCGAATCACGTAAAAATAAGTAACCTGAAAGTGACATGTAAATCTGCTATTGGAAAATATAATCTTCGTAAGGAACATATGTTCTTAAATGGTGTAAAAAAAATGCTGCACTTCACGTGGCAGTCCGGTACGTAAACAAAATTTCTCCAAGGATTCATCCGGTTCAGGCATCACTCCGGAGGTTAGCAGCTGAATGGCAAAACGGTTAGCCTGTCTTTCCAGCTTGCCTGGAGCAAAATAGGAATGTTCCTCCAGAAAAAATCGATTAATTCCTTTATGAAGCCGGTCATGGCCAAGCTCATGGGCGCACACGAACCGTTGCCATTCCGGCGGCAAATCATTGTGTATGACGATAAACCTGCGCCGGAGCTTGCGGAAGTACAGTCCCTTGGTGGATTTTCCCAAATTGGTGAAACGAATCTGTATTCCAACCGCGCGGGCAATGCTGAAAGGGCAGTTGGTCCGGTGTTTTCGAATCAGCTTTGTTACGATGTCATCCATATGATCTCACCTGCTGCTTCATTAAATTCAGTTCGTCGTGCCTCATGGGCGATTGTCCGATTCGTCTGTCTTTTTGCGTTTGTTCATCTGTTTGGCTTCCCAGAACAGACCTGTCAGTACATCCTTGATTCGTTTCTTGTCATCTTCATCGAGTGGAATGCCGTCAAACATCAGATCATCATCGTCCTCCAGCATCTTTTTGAAATCACGACGGTCTTTGTATGTAGCCCATTCCGGTACTTCCTGAAGTTCAGTGGCGCTCCCAGGTTCAATATAACCAGCCTGCTTCATCATTTCTGTATAGGGCACCGAGAGTGCATCTGAAATCTTGCGGATGGTCGCTGGTTTGGGCACACCCCGGACCCCATTTTCAATACGTGAAATCTGTGAGTTGCTTATTCCGGCTGCTTCGGCGAGCTGATTGATGCTGTATCCCTGTTGCTCGCGCAGTTGTTTCATATAAGGACCAAAAGCGTGCTCCACAATGTATGCCAACTCCTTTGATTCGTACAAGTGTTTGAATTATAAATTAAGAGAGCTTGTGCTGCACAGATCACTTCGATGACAGAACAACCTTCCGATCGCTGTTATCCCCGAATTTCCTGAATGTATTTCTTCATGGGTGGAATTTCGGTGATAAAGGCGAACGCTTCGCTTCTTCAGGTTCTTTCTGTCCTCTCCGTTAACGTGCATATCTAATCCAAATCTTAACTTATAAAAATCAAATGACTTATACGGAAGTTCATTAATTAAACAGTACTATAACGTATATATACCATTAGGTAAAGAGATATGAAACAATTATGCCAAAAGGCATAGGAAATGAGAGCGAAGGTTTTATTTTATCGTCAAAACGAACCAAAATGAAGGTTTACTCCGATCTCCAGAAAGTGGTATCCTCAAATAGAAATACGAACACTATACGAACAAAATGTAACATTGACACAGGTTGGAGTTTAAGAAATCGCCCTTTGAAGAAGGAAATTCCCCGGATTATACCCATTTGGAGTGATTCCAAAAGGCAACAGCGGGAAATTGAAGACATGTCGTTATTTATTTAGGAAACTGGACAACTCTATGAATAAGAGCGTTTTGCCATCGTGCAAAGAACGATAGCAAAACAACATGACGTGAATGATAGAGTGAGAGATATGAATGGAGTAAAAAATACTGAAGGAGGAAGATAAATATGGAATTGATGCTGCCCGAATTGGACCGACGCAAAACGCAAACGGCTGTTGAAGCTGCGCTGGAGAAATATCGAATCTATAAAACGATTGCATTTGAAGAACGAGAGGTTATGGTGACGGCAAGTTATGCCGAGCGTTTCCATGGTGCAACCAATGTGACGGGGGATTCCACGGCCAGAACGGCGATTTACAATGTTGATGTGCAGCGTGCGCGTCAGGCATACTGCGATACGATTGATTTTGTGGTGTCCCGCCTGAGTGAAAAGGAACGTGTACTCGTATGCGAACGATATCTGAAAGACGATGATGTGTTTGACTATAAAGTATATAACCATGTGTTTGATCCGCCTGTCAGCAAGGATACGTATACGAAGATTCGTACGCGTGCTTTCTACAAAATGGCGCTGGCTCTGTCAGATCGAGGTCTGATTAATATGGAGCCGTTGTCTGTGTCCCGCAAAGAGCGGCAGAAGCTGGGCTAAGTGAGCGAGTGAAGAAGTTGATCCTTTAATATCCAAGGTGGATTGGTTACAATAGTTGAACAAACCACAGTTCGCATTAGGTTGTGTCTGAAAACTCGCTGAAGTGCATCTTTTACCGCCTTTTCGCTCCCTGCTGCGTCACTTTCCCTTGACGTGCCCCGGCACGCCTGCGAAAAATTTCCTTGCTTGGAACGAAAATTCGGCAAAATCTGCTTCCTTCGGAGTTTCCAGACTCGCCCTACCCAAAGGAGAGAAATCTGCCATGTCGGAAGAAGTCGGAATGCAGGAAATGGTCACGTTGAAGACAATCGCAGAAACGCTCAATACATCCAATGATCTGAACTTCATGCTGGATACCGTGGTCGGCAAATTACTGGAGTTGACCGGATTAACAGCAGGCTGGATGTTTCTGATTAATGAACGTGGAGACTATGCCTGTGTTTCGGATTACAATCTGCCCCCGGCATTACTGCGTAAAGATAAAGAGCCCATGCGAACGGGTACCTGCTGGTGTGTGAACCGCTTCAAGGACGGTCGTCTGAATCATGCGGTCAACATCATTAACTGTAAACGGTTGGAGGATGCCGTGGAATTCCAATGGGGAGATACCCATGATATTACCCACCATGCGACCGTTCCGCTGCGGTCAGGTGATAAGATGTTGGGCTTGCTCAACGTGGCTGCGCCAGCCAAGGAACATTTCAGCGACAGTGAACTGGCACTGTTACAGGGCGTGGCGTACCAGATTGGTAGTGCGATGGAGCGGATGAGATTGTATCGTGCGGAGCAGCAACGAGCTGATCTGTATGCCAAGCTGGGGGAGTTCAGTGCGGCCTTGGGTCTTGCGGTGAACGAATGCAGCAATGCTGATGCTTTTTCTGTAAAAGTTGTACAGCTGCTTGGGCAGCATTATGACTGGCCTTTTGCCGCAATCATTCAACAAAAAAACGGAATGTTCGTTTTGCAGGCAGCCTATGCAGATGATAAGGTTCTAGCATTATCAAGTGTTCTGGTATCTTCAGAAGCGGCAAACCACATGAACCGAGTAATCCATAGTCACCGTGCCACATCTCTGTCTACAATAGAGATGGCTGAGATCCTTACTCTGTGTGAGCCTGACCAGACTATGCATTCCATTGCCTCGGGAATTGCTGCTCCCCTTCCGTACCATACACCAGGGGAAACGGGAATTCTGGTAATCGGAATAGGAACAGCAGGTCCTGCGCAGGCAGATCGTGAAGTACTGGAGGCTTTGGCCGAGCATATTGCGGCCTCATGGGAGAGTCTGAAGCTGGTGGAGAATCGCCGCGAACTGGCACGACTGGAAGAGAGAAACCGGTTGGCTCGCGATCTTCATGATTCGGTTAATCAGATTCTATTTTCACTATCGTTAACTGCTAAAGGTGCGGAAAGTATGTTGTCCGTATCTGAACAGTTGCACCCGGCAGCGGAAGCGATGAAGGATATTCGGGCTTTGTCTCAGGAAGCTCTTAAGGAAATGCGCGCATTGATTATGCAGCTACGTCCCGCGGGACTGGAAGCAGGGCTGCTCCATGCGCTACAGGAATATGGTACTAGCCAGGGTCTACAAGTCGTGGTGGCTCGAAATGGAATGCGGTCTATACCGCGTAATATAGAAGAAGCATTGTGGCGAATCGGACAGGAAGCGCTGAATAATATACGGAAACACGCGGATGTTCCTTCTGCTGAGGTCACCCTCAAGTTAAGTGATCATGAAGTGGTGTTCAACGTTACAGATCAGGGAATAGGCGGGGCGCAAAGGCCAAAAGCATCGTCTGGAAATTCACTTGGCCTGTCCATTATGAAGGAACGGGCTGAATCGCTTGGGGGCAGGTTAGAAATAGTTAGTTCTTCCCGCAAGGGAACAACAGTAACGGCAGTCATTCCACTTCCGTTCGAATCTGTATAAAGTCAGGGGGAAGAAGAGATGCCGATTACGATTTTGCTCGCAGATGATCATGCGATGGTGAGGCGAGGACTGCATGTTTTTTTGACCACACAGCAAGACATGGAGGTTGTTGGTGAAGCATCGAACGGGCAGGAAGCACTGGCGCAAGTGCAAGCATTAAAGCCCGACGTGGTATTAATGGATCTGCATATGCCGGTCATGGACGGAATCGAAACAGCCAGACGGCTGCGCACATTAATGCCAGCAACGCGAATCATTGTACTCACATCTTTTTCGGATCAGGATCATGTCGTTCCTGCTGTGCGCGCAGGGGTGAAAGGATATCTACTCAAGGATATTGAACCAGAGGACCTGGCTGTGGCCATTCGTAATGTGCATGCGGGTCAGGTGGAATTACATCCTGCCGCCGCAGGTCAATTGATGCATGTGATGGCTTCATCCGATTGGTCGATGAGCGAACAGTTATCAAAGCATATCCCGGCAGATCAGTCAGCAGACAGTCAACTTCAAGAGCTGAAGCAGGTGGAGAAACCAACGGAGACATCTCCTGGTGGTCCGGATATGCTCACTCGCCGTGAACAAGAGGTCTTGGGACTGATTGCTCAAGGGCTTAGCAACAAGGAAATTGCGGTTCAATTGGTCATTACCGAAAAAACGGTCAAAACCCATGTTAGTCATCTGCTCGACAAACTGGGTCTGGCGGATCGGACGCAAGCGGCTCTTCACGCCGTAAGAAACGGCTGGGTTGTCTGACCATTTCCGACATATCTTCATACTTAAGTCGTATAAACTCAACCTAAAGGTTGAGTTTTTTTGGTATTTCAAGTTAAGTCTATCTGCTGACGAATTGAATGCGAAAAAAAGGTAAGATAAAGATAGCCAAAGACGGATCGGTTGAAGGAACGTTAGCATTTGAATCAATAAAAAAACCAAGGAGAGTGATATGAATGAATATTGTTATTTTGGCAGGCAGCAATCGAAATAATGCAACCAGTACACGATTGGGAGAGTATGCGGTGGAGATTATTCGGGGTCAGGGACATCAGGCGAGCCTGTTTGATCTGTATACGTCACCACTCCCATTCTACGCACCTGATGATAAGCAGGCGGATCACGAACATCTGGCAGACCTGAACACGCGAATGCTCGCGGCAGATGCGATCATCCTGTCTACACCAGAGTATCATGGCAGTATAAGTGGTGTGCTCAAAAATGCACTGGATCACCTGAGTCAGGCTCATTTCAGCGGCAAGCCTGTCTTGTCCATTAGCTCCTCTGGTGGAGCAGTGGGGGTGAGTTCCCTTTTACAACTGCAAGCGATTGTTCGTAATCTGCATGGTATTAACGCCCAAGAATGGATCTCCATTGGTGGTGCACAGCGAAGACGATTCGAAGCGACATTTGACGGATATGAAGAATACGAAGGCAGTCAAGATATAGAGGACCGGGTGCAGAGGGTTATTGGATCGTTTTTGAATCTGGCCCAGACGTTAACGAATGCGCGGAATGCATCCACGAGTTAAGAAAAAGAAAGGGAAAAGAAAGAGGTTGAGCATGATGATTAAAGGCATATTTGAAACACATCTAAACGTGACGGATCTGGAGAGATCCCATCATTTCTATGAAACGATCTTGGGTTTACCCCATGCCTATGGGCAGAAAGAACGCGGAAACTCTTTCTACTGGATAGGCGGAAAAGGCAATGCCATGCTGGGATTGTGGCAAAAGGAACCCTCCGAGGTGCAGCGTCAGCACTTTGCTTTTCATGTATCTCTCGAGGATATGAAACATGCGGTGGCTCACTTGGAGAACAAAGGGATCCAGACACACAACTTCCTGAATGATGATATCGGTGAACTGTACGTCTTCAGCTGGATGCCTGCGGTATCTGTGTATTTTACTGATCCGGATGGTCATTCGCTTGAATTCATCGCCATGCTCCCGGATGAAGCGAAGCCTGAACTTGGCATGGTGCCATGGAGTCAGTGGGAGGAGATGCGGGGGCGAGGCGTATGATGATCGAAGAATTACAGTTATATACAACTCGGCTGGAGGAGCTCGAGCATTTTTATAGTGGTACGTTAGGCATGGAGGTGTCCTACGCGACGGATCAGGCCTTCCACCTGCAGGTTGGATCGACTAGGATGATATTCAAACAGTGTGAGACGGAGCATGAGCCCTTCTATCATGTGGCCTGGATGATTCCGACGAATCAATTCAAGCAAGCCAAGCGTTGGGCTACATCGCGTGTAACCTTAAGCAGGGATGAGGGTCGGGATGAGACGTACTCCTCCAATTGGGATTCCCACTCTCTCTATTTTGAAGATCCGGCAGGCAATATTATTGAGCTGATTGCTCATCATCGTATTCAGAACGAGAGCGCGCATGACTTCTCCACTAGTGACATAGTACAGGTGTGTGAGATTGGCCTGGTGTCGGATGATGTTCTGTCTACGGTGAATGAGCTTCAGCAGATGGGACTCACGCGCTGGGGTGAGGTTAGTGAAACCTTTGCTCCTGTAGGAGATGTACATGGTTTATTTATTGTGGTGAAGAAGGAGCGGACGTGGTTTTTCTCTACGCAAAAAGCACAGATCTATCCGCTGGAAGTATCCATCCATGGCGTGGGCAAGCTTCGAATAGGCTAAACTTTGCATTCCGGGGCAAAACGGGCATATGTGGAGCAATTCCATCATGTTATAGAAGTAAACGCTTTATTTATTAACCAGGATATATAAGTTGAACTACATTTACACGATAACAGAGAGGACAGAAAAAAAATCTGAAAAAGCGAAGCTAAAAGCTTTCTGAAAGAAAGCTACTTCGTAATACAGATGATGAAGGGTGGTGGCAAGTTTGGATCGACGTTTGTTGGAAGAGGGACTATCGATTATCGTTTCCAGTCGGGAACGTACAGGAGATCTATGGCACGCCCATTATGGGGCGGGTGCGATTGCGGCATATTTTTGGGTACGGGAAAATCGTCTCACTGCCCTTGCCGCCGGCAGTGTTACCGCCGAAGCAAAAGCCATGCTTCGTCAGCATGGAATCAGCCCTGATCAGACCTCTCCAATAGGTGAGATGATGCCCAGGGAAGATGCCGAAGCGCGTATTACGGACGCATTGGATAGAACCATTGGAGAGCTGCACTGGGTGGGACACCAGGCCATCTACGGGGCAATCAGTCTGAAAGCCATTCGCGAACTGGATGGATGGGGCACTGCGGAGGAGATTGGTCGGCTGGTTGAACTGATCGATTCATTCGATCAAACCATCCCGGGAAGATCCTGGATGAATACAACCGTGAAAGAAATTCGCAGTCTGAAGGCGGAAAAGAGCGATGGTTTCCCGGAGATCGAAGATCCCGTTCAATTGTCACGCCTGATTCTGGATGAACTTGGTGCGTTTCAGACCATCTATCACGCGGAAGCGCATCATGACCTGATTGGTCATATGTTGACCTATGGACATGCGCTTAACATATTATATGAACTGGGTTATCCGGCATTATTCCATAAAGGCATCCCGCCTTTCCTTACCATGGTGAAGGCACTACGCTTAAGCCGAGATGTGGATATTGAACAGGCGATGCCGACATTGCAATCACCCGTAGATCTGCTGCCACTAGAACGGGCGGAACGATCGGTCGCGCTTCCTCATGAACTGGAATACTGGCTCACCGACAGACGTTCGCGTGACTGGAACGGAGGTCATGTGTTCAAATTCCCGTTTAGCTTCTATCATCATGCCAAGAACGGGGAGCCTGTACCGGAAACATGGGAGAACTTTCGTTATATCATCGCGTGAGATAAAACATACATTTTACAAGGGGTGTCCGTATGTCAGGAGTTTGACGGAGGACATCCTTTTTGGCATTATTCTGTTCTACTGAATCATCGGCAGGCTGTATCTTTTTAACGGGGCCAAATTTCAAGGATAAACAGGATCAGAATGACTCGGGACACCAACATGTATGGCGATTTTCGTATAGGCTGACGTGCTGCCCATATACCCCAGGAACTCATAAGTGCAATACTCCCCCAGAACATCCATAAGGAAACGCCATCGGGTGTAAATGGAAAGGATAACTTGGGCAGACCTGTGTTGCCAGCCCCAAGAAAAACAGCGGTCATATAGACAAGCGCAAGGAAAAGCAGCTCGAAAAGCAGGGTCTGCAGCCAGAAGTAATAGATGTTGAACACTCGTAGCATGATGACTATGATCAGGATAAACAGGATACCCACAGATAAGAATGTTGCCGTGGTCCATCCAATGAGAGATGTTGTTACAACATCTGTTTCCTGATATAAGATGTACATCGTCAACGCATACATAGCGGGGCCCGCCATATAACTGGTGACAGCAATCCAAAGATAGAAGAAATACCTTTTCTTCATGGTCATATCCATCCTTTATTGTTCGTAGAATTTGAAAGCTGCCTACGTCATATAAACATCAACAGGATGGGTTTGGTTGGGTTATCGATAGAGTTTCTCACGATAAATCAGCATTTAACCGCCATAGAGACGACTACATTCAGGCGTAATTCATCCCGTTTACCATCAGCGCGAGTGGGCAAAGGCGGTAAGATGGTATTATCGGATCAGCAGCAAGGCAGACAACACTGACAGCTCATACGCTAAAGTACAGACCGGCCATGGGGCCGGTTTTTTAATTCGGTGATTGCATCCTTGCCCTGATCGGGTAATAAGACTAAATAGATAACAGGAGGCTACGTGATATGAAAACAGTATTGTATGTTCCACTGGACGATCGTCCAGCGAATCTGGATGATGTGATTGTGCAAGGGAAAGCAGCCGGTATCCATATCGTTACACCGCACCTGAATGATCTTAAGAATCGTCTGGACTCGGAGAAAACCGTAGATGGCACAACGCTGCTCGGCACCTCCACGCCGGTGTATGGCAAACCGTCCAATATTCATGACTTTATTCTGAAACATGCTGCCAAAGTCGATGGATTCATTATCTCATCCGATATGCTCGCCTATGGCGGTCTGATTGGCAGTCGTCAGCTTCGTGAGGACGGGGGAGGTTCCTATCCAGAATACGATGGGGAAACCACGCGTTTGCTGGATGTGATCCGCGTAATCAAGCAGAAATATCCACGTAAACCTGTATTCGTAATGGATACCATCATGCGTCTGGCTACAACCTCGTTTGCAGATGGTTTGGCACTCGATGCATATAATGAGTCCCGTGCATTGATGCAGCAGCCACGTCAGACATACACCGAGTTTGAAGATATTATTGAAGGTTATAACCTGTCTCCGGATGGAGTGGAGTATGGGACAACAACCTATTTTGATAAAGAACAGTATTACAATACAAGACAGCATAAATTCAAAACAAATCTGTACATTCTGGATCAGTTGGCTCGCACAGGTTATATCGATTTCCTCGCCGTGGGTGTCGACGATGCCAACACGCAGGGTGTTCAGATTAATGAAATCAACTATGTGGAAGCGCGGATCAATGAATGGCTGGGTGGAACCAATGGACAAAATCCGGATCGGGCCATCATTCTGCCGGATGCGGATGGTCTGGGACACGCTTTGGTTGCTCGTATGGCTAACCAGCTATTCCGAGGCGGGGCAAAGACACGTTACGCAGTAAAATATTTTGGTCCTCACGGAAATACCATCATTAACACGTATGAATACATGGATGTACACGAGAATGTGGTTCGTCACGTGGATATTGTGGGCGGTGTGCTTGTGGCCGATTCGGCATATCCTGAACCGGAGGTGGTGCCGAATCCGATGGCTAGTGTGGAAAATGAACAGCTGGTGGCTGTAACAGCCGAGCAAGTTGTTCCATTTGACATGGCCTCCGAACTGGACCGTATGACGAAGGGTCACTCAGGAAATTCCGGAGAGAATACAGGCATCGACATCGAGATTATTGCGATTACCGCTCTGGATCAGGTGCAAGCTGCGTTGGAGCAGTTGACGCTGAATAGTGAGCAAGGTCTGCCTACGATATTGATTGATTTTGTGGGGAAAGGACCAGCCAATGTCGATGTGGCTGAAGCGTTGCTGAGCAGTCCATATACCGGACGGGTGCTGGGTTACAGTGCGTGGAATACACCGGGCAACAAGATCGGTATTGCCGTAGGCATGGGACAGTCGAGGTACGCGTTGATCACAACAGAGAAGCATGAGCATAAGTTGCGTGATGCAATGAATGCACATGGCTCACTGTTGTTTAAACGTTTCCTGAAGGATTATTACTACAAAGCGGTAGCGATTGCAGAGATCCGCACATATTCCCGAGCCCATGCGCTGTATACCAACGTGGCTACCCTTTCGGATCAAAATATGCTGCTGTTCAATTCGGAGGAAGACTATGCCCATTTGCAAACATTGCTCCGTGATCTGATGCAGACGTATACCACGGCACTTGCAAATAAGACAGCCTTCCAGACAGGCAATGTGGCGATTAAGCAGATCTGTAATGACGAATTGTCCTATGTCACGTATGCTAGTGCACTGTTGGAATATGCGAATCCCGATTTCATCTGGGGCCGTGCATTTGAGATTACGTTGAACCCGAAAGTTACGCTGAACTAAACTGTTACCTCACCATGGGCTCCTCGTGTTTAGGGTGATCACTGGTATGACTGTACTGCTTAATCTCTCCGTCGTTATAAATGATGTATTGATACTGCGCTTTGAGTTCATCTGCGAATGTTACTGAGGCACCGTAAGGTGCTTCAGAGCTTTTTGAGGAGTAAGTACCTTTTACTTCGATAAGCTGCTCGGGTGAATAACCTTTCTGTTGAATCAGGTAAGTGGTTACCTGTTGTTCAGCATCATTTATCTTGAACGGATTACCAAATAGTCCCAAGTAGGCCCAGCAGGATATCCCGAGTATAAATATGAAGACAGCAAGTGAAGCGATCTTGAGTTTTTTACTCATAGGTATTCCTCCTTCTTATATGTGAGCGACAACGAATTTGATAATTAGATATTAATTTATTTGGATAAATTTATCAATTTTATTGATATTATTACTTGGCTGGTTATTCTTTAAACTGATGATTCCAGAATCGTCTTTTTTCCACCCGAACAACTCCCTTAATCGCACCGAAGCCGTACGGAACACCATCCGCGCTAGGGATGAAAGGGTGTAAGATTGTATTATCGAATCAATAGCCAGGGACACACCGAAAGCACATACGCTAATGTACAGACCGGCCAAATGGCCGGTCTTTTTGATGCGGTGAAGTAGTCCCGGTAATGGTTCGATAGCAATACAGACTCTAAGTTCAAAGGGGGAGTCTACTGCTGCTGCATTGTCGCTGCACGGTGTGGGCAGATCTCAAACTTGCAGCCAAAGGGGGCGAAATGAATGTGTCTATGAATAATGAGATTAGCACTGCCATAAGCACCAGTACATTGAGTACGCTCATTAAAAAAACGCTAAAACAGAAGCTTGCTGTACTTGTTCCCGATTGGGAAGGTCGTGTGCTGGATGTACTTGCGTCAGGCGTAGTGTTGGCGGGCCCTTGTGCAGTGGTTGCGTTTGCCGAAGAAGTGCCGAAGTCTGCCTGGGCGGGATATCGAAGGATCATCAAAATCTCACCCTACGCTCGCCCGGAAGAGGGTGGCGCTGAACAAGTGGAAGCTTGGTCCGCTGAACTAATCAAAAGGTTGCATCAGGTAAGGTTGATTGACGAAGAAGGTGGAGCTTTCACCTGCATCTATCTGGGTTCTTCAGATAGTGATCGAGTGGATGCCGGGTCTGGCATGGTTACGCGCAGTCTGCGGTTTGGGGTGTATATTCCTGAAGACTCGAGGCCTTCTCTCACTGAAACGGGAGATGGATGGTTAGCTGCGCTTCAAGACTGGACACAGCAAGAACTTGGCTCGAACTGGTCGGTATATGGGGATGCCTGGCCTGGAGGATATGAGATGCCGTCTGTGTTATGGCGATTGGCCGGATGCAGCACGTCTGTGGCGGGCACTTCAGCATTGGAGGTTCGACAACAGTGGATTGGGCATGTGCTCACCGATCATTCGGTGCTAACACGGAATACGGTTACTCGCTTGGTCCGACAACTTGCGGTGCAAGCTCGCCTTGCTGTCAATGAAACGGAGAGCGCAGAGCACCAAAGTAACACGCGATATATCACAGTGGATGAAGTCACGGCAGATTTACAGACGGATGCGTACCTGAATGGTCAGATTCGCCTGACGTTGCAACAACGGATTCGTCGTCCGGGTACGAATGTACCTTTCATTCGTGAGATTCACCATACCAAAGGCATGGAGTAAACGTTAGTCGAGAGGAACCTTCTATTAGAGGTTGTTCAAAAAGCCCGCTTTTGATTGCAACGGATGCCTATCGGCATCATCAGCATCGAATATGGAATTCAGCCGAAAAAGCATATGCTTACGATGATTGTTTCCTTCGGAAACATGTAGTTGCTCACGTAGTTTTCCCTACGCTCTGCTACTCCATTTCTAACATCATCCCATCTTCTCGGTACTGAAAACCGATCTTTTTGAACATGCACTATTAAGAGTGGTTCCAGATTATAGCTTGGAGTAGATTGATATAGCTTCAACATTGTAGCTTCAAATTCATAGGTTCATAAGGTCGAAAATTCATAGGTTACGCTTAAGATCAATGTTCACGAAATTAGTAGTCCAACAAATGAGGTGAGATGGCTATGGCAAGCTCAGTGAAAAAAAGTAAACAGACAGCCCCGCGGTATACACGGGCCGAATTGATGAATCATGCAGAAGCCCTCTTTGCCGTTAAGGCAGAGGTGCTATACGGTGCGCTGTACGAAGCGGCGCAAGAGATGTTTTCAATTGAAGAAACGCAGGAACGAATTAACCAATTTATGAAAGCGAAGGTGAAGGCATAATGGCAGGTGGAACTTGGGAACAAACGAATCGTCCGGTCCTTCCGGGCTTATATATGAATTTTCAGGCGGCAGCATCCTCGGCCATTCAAGCGGGTACGCGAGGAACGGTTGTTGTGCCGGTTAAGGCCAACTGGGGCCCTGTGGGGACTTTTGTTGAAGTAGGGAGCGAAGCGGCGATTGAACGCATTTATGCGGCGAATGTGCTGGACAATGGTACGGCGTATACGTCCTTGAAGCTTGCCCTGTTGGGTGGGCCGAAGAAGTTGCTCGCTTATCGGGTAGCAAGTGCTGCGGCCAAAGCAGCTACGCTTACTTTGAAGGACAGCAGTGATGCCAATGTGCTGCAACTGGATGCGAAGTATCCGGGGGATCGTGCGAATGGATTCTACGTTACCATCCAGCCAGGTGTGATTGATAATACGAAACATGAAGTGCGCCTTTTTGAAGGTAACCGGATGTTGTATGCGCTCCTGACTGCGGATATTTCAGCAGCTTCTCTGGCCAAAGAAATTAACGCGGATGAACGAAATGTCTGGGTGACGGCGCAGGCGATTGGTGATGGTGCAGGTGTAGTTGCGACTGTCGCGGGTGCGGCATTCAAAGGCGGCGTAAGTGGCAATGATGACCTAACCAATGCGGAATACATTGCTGTGCAGGGTGCGCTGGAAGGGGAGCAATTCGACGTCTTGGCTTTGGATCAGGCGGCTGATGCACCTCTGCTTGCGAGCTTTGCGGCATGGGTGAAACGTGTGCGTGGTGAAGGCAAGCCGGTGATGGCTGTATTTGGCGGTTCCGCAGCGGATGATACCTCCGCTACAGCAGCACAAAAGGCAGCAGCACGTTCGCTTGGGCTCAACCATGAAGGTGTGATTAATGTCGGTACAGGGGTACGCCTTGGAAATGCATTCTACAGCTCCGCGGAAACATCCGCCTATGTAGCAGGACTGATCGCCGGACAACGTCTGAACCAGTCCACCACCTATGCAGCTACTCCGTTCGATGATGTGACACGTCGCTGGACGCGTACTGAACAGGAGCAGGCGGTACAGAACGGCGTATTTATTTTCTTCCATGATGGACGTCAGGTGAAAGCACTTCGCGGTGTAAACACACTCGTAACTCCAGCCGCTGGCCAGAATAATGCGTGGAAAAAAATCCGATCCATTCGTGTGTTGGACGCCATCAACACGGATCTGCAACGCTCCGCGGAAGATACGTATATCGGTAAAGTAAACAATACCGAAGAGGGTCGTCAGGCACTGATTAGTGCCATGAAGGCCTATTTGGCGTTGCTCGCACAGAGCAATGTGATTGAAGCTGACGGTTACGATGTCATTCTTGACCCGGCGTATTATGGTGCTGCACCAGTTCTCAAACCGGAGGCAGATCAGGTATTCCTGCAATGGAATGTGAAGCTGACGGATGTGATGGAGCAGTTGTTCGGTACATTTTACGTGCAATAAGGTTGTGTGAGAGGAAAGAACCGTTTTCTAGAATAATTACTACACGTTGAGCTGATGGTTTACACGATAACGGAGAGGGCAGAAAAAATCTGGAGAAGCAAAGCGCTCGCCTTTATCCACGGATTTTCCCTTTATGAAAAGGAATCAAAAAAATCTGGGGATAACAGCGATCGGAAGATTGTTCTGCCCGCGGAGTTATACCGTGTAAATATTTATTAGTTCAACGAACCCAAGGAGGAAAATATATGTTGGATGCGTCAAGAGTAATTCTCGGTACCCATGGTCAGCTGCATATCGATGGTGTGTGGCAGACGAACATTAACAAGCTGGAAGCGAGTGTGGAGATTGAAAAGCGGGAGCTGAACCTGGTCGGTAACGACTGGAAAGTGCACAAGAACGGCGCAAAAAAAGGAACAGGCACGATGACGGGCTACAAAGTCACATCCGATATGATCCAGCGCGGCTTCACCAAATTCGAGATCATTTCTAAGCTGAACGACCCTGAATCATATGGACATGAGAGTGTTTTGCTGAAAGGTTGCATGGTGGACAAAATCCAGCTTGCAAACTGGACAGCGGGTGAGGAAGTACCAGAGGAAACGGGCTTTACGTTTGAAGGATTTGAGTTGCTGAATCCAATTGTGGCGAACTAAAGGTTGGAAGTGGTCACGTGTTGGAGTTAGTTTGCTCCAGCGTGATTGCATAGTTACTTCATTAATAATATGGGCACCATTGCAGGCCGAGATGATCTCGGTCTCTTTGTTGTCTCTACAGGCTTGGAAGATGGTATAGATGAACCCATTCGTGAAACAAGAAGGAGATAACGCCAGATGAGTATGAATGAAAATATGTCCGAAGAACAGATTTTGGATCAGTTGTTTGAAGCAGCAGAACGTTTGCCAGAGGAGAATGTGCGGATTCAGCGTCTGGATCTGCTGTTGACCTTGCGTGGACTGACGTCCTCCAAAGTGGATCACATTCGTGAGCGCTGCACGATTCGAAAAACGACCAAAGGCCGCACCGAGGAAAAGGTGGACACCGAAACGTTTAACGCGCTGCTTATTTCCGAAGCAACGGTGAAATTGAAAGTTCGCAGCCTGGAACTCTCGGGCTGGGGAGACACCCGCATTACCGGTCGCATGAAGCTGTCTGGTGGAGAACAGGCGGTTCGCCGTATGTTGCTCGCTGGTGAATTGGATGCCGTAGGCGATAAAGTGCTGGAGCTGTCCGGCTTCGGTGTGGAGATTGAAGACCTAAAAAACTGATTCACTCCGGCGGGATGACCACGTTCCTGTATCACATGTGGGTCCGTCATCATCTCCGGCCCGGAGAATTCTGGTCTTTGCCACGCGGGGAGCGTTCGCTGTTGATTGCATTTTCTGAAGAAGAAATGTCAGCGATCACCTCACAAATGAATCGATAACCATATAAGGCAGGAGGTGAAAAAATGGCAGAAATGATTGTAGGTCTATCCAAGTCCAATGCCGAAATGCGGACAACCCTTCGATACCTAGATCAGATCCAGCGCTCGACGGAACGTCTGGGCAGAGTTCGTTATCAGAGTCTGATTAAGGTGAATAATGAACTGAGAACGACCGGGCGCAGGTTGGAAAGTATATATAGTATGGCTGTGCGAATTAGCAGGCTGCGTATTACACCGACGATTGGGTTGATTGATAAGCTCAGTCCAGCACTGGATCGCGCATTGGCGAAACTGAACAGTTTCAGGGACCAGATGGTTACGGCTTCGGGCACAGTATCGCTTGAGGTTCGGCAGAAGATCGAAGTGGCGATGGGCAAAGTTGGGCCAACTGGCCCAACTATGGCTGTCATTATCCAGAACAACAAAAACATTACTAACAATACGAAGGAAGAAGAACCTAAAAAGTGGTGGGAAAACGTACTTGCAGTGGTCCAAGCATTCAATGATTTGAAGGATGCAGCCTTTAATGTAGGAGATATTTTTAAATTGTTCAAAAAGAAAAAAGAAGAGAGTCCTGCATCAGATCCAACCAGAAGTCCAGCATCCAAGTGCTGCTGTTGCACAGGTGGAAAGATGGGCAAAAACCGCAGAGTCCGTTCTCCGAATGCGGATGGTGGTGGTTCAGATCGTGGAAGACGAAATTATCGAAGCGGTAGAAGGTCTAGTAACCGTTCGAATCGGGGCCCATCTCCAGTACCCAATCCTGTACCTGATACTCCAACTCCTCCGGCCGATCGCAACCGTAATAGGGGAGGCGGTAGAAGAATACGAGGAAGCGGTAGATTAGGATTTGCGGATGGTGCATTGGGATCTTTAACCGACATGCTGGCTGGTAATGGATTGATGGATAATTTAAGTAGTGGTTTTGCCAAAGGAGCTAAAAGGTTGCTCGGACCCATCAGCGTGCTTGCTGATGTGGCGAACGTAGCGACAGCACCCCCGGAAGAGCGCGGTCGAGCGGTGGGTTCCATGATTGGCGGCACGGCAGGTACTGCGATTGGTAGCGCCATCGGTAGTGTTCTTTTACCTGGTATCGGGACATGGGTTGGTGGTGCAGTAGGTGGTTGGGCCGGAAGTGCAGCAGGCGGTTGGATCGGAGACAAAGCGAAGGATATTGGAAACTTTATGTCTAGTGCTACCGAGGGTGTAGGGGATGCTTTGTCCGGTGCGGCGGATTATGTCTCTGAGAAAACAAAAAAAATCACCGATGGCATATCCGGCTTCTTTGGATTTGGTTCTAAAAAAGAAGAAAAGACGGTCTCGGCAGCAACGGTGGCTGCACCGTCTCCAGTTGCAACAGGCCCGCAGATGGCACCTGCCTATATGCCACCGGCACTGACCATGACAGGCCCAACGGCTTATATGAACAGCAAAGTCGCTCAGCCTACATCTGCTGGATTCATGGGAACAAGCATGATGCAGAGCCAAGCGATGGCGCTTGGTAACGGTGCGCAGACCAATGGAAAATCGTCCACGATGACGGTACAGATATCTGAAGACCAGATGAGCAGTCTGTCCGGATACTTGAAGGATTTCAAAACCGAAACTACCAATCAGATTGCGATAAATATTGCACCGGGAACGGTACAGGTGACGGTTCGTGAGAACGCAATTGATTATGACGCAGTTTCTCACCAGGTGGGGCAACGGATCTCTAACGAGTTCCGCCGTGCGATGCAAAATCGCAAAACGATTATGGCCTAAGCAGAAAGGAGGCCGTGTATGTCTGTACTTAAAGATGAAGTAGGGCCTAACGAAATGTCATTTACGCTGAAGGATGGCGGCACTCCATTTCAATTCCCGGTGAACCCGGAAGAGGTGAGTATCTCCAGGTCCAAAGGGTATGAAACGATTAATATGCTGGAGCATGGCGAGTTTGATTTTGCGCAGGGGGAGAAGGTAAAGGAGATCACCTTCTCTTCTTTTTTTCCCAAAGAGTATGATGCCTTCTACTGCATGTACAAAGAAGGTCTGCCTGATCCGCGTGTGGCGATGAATGTCCTGAACACGTTTCTGATCTCCAAAAAGCCGCTGCGTTTCATCATTTCAGGGACGGGCGTGAACGTGCCTGTTTTTATTGTTTCGCTGAATTCGAGCTTTCGTGGGGGGGAGACAGGGGATATTTATTTCGACCTGACCCTGCGCACATGGCGGGATTCCAAGGTGGAGAAGGTGGGCTCTGCGGCATCAGGTAGCAAGTCAGGTTCTCGTACCGATTTGAAAAAGTCTAGCAAGACCTACACCGTCAAATCTGGTGATTCCCTGTCCAAAATAGCAAAGCTTGAGCTGGGCAGCAGTTCCAAATGGAACGAGATTTACAAGCTCAATAACAAGATCATCGGCACTGATCCGAACCGGATCAAGCCGGGGCAAAAGCTGGTGATGCCATGACCTACAAGGTCATTGTTGACGACAAATATGACGTCACCAAGCTGGTGGAGACAATTACGCTGAAGGACTCGCTGGACCAGATTGCGTATCAGGCCAACATCCGGCTGGCGGTGTCTGCATCTTCGGGTCTGCCTTCGATCTCACCGGGCATGGCGGTGCGGATTAGCGGGGTTCCTTTTGGCGAAAAATCAATGGTTCACTTGCTGCATCCTGCGGTCATCTGGGAGGTGGAAAGCTCGAACAGCGGCACCAAGCGGCTGTCTCTCACGGTGTACGACCGGATGATCTATCTGGAAAAATCAGAGGACGAGTTCCTATTGCCGAAGGATCAGACGGCTACGCAGCGACTTAAAACCTACGCCAAAGAGTGGAAGATTCCATACGCTACACTGCCGGATACCAAGACCAAGCTGGGCAAAGCCGTGTATCGTTCACAGACGATCTTTTCGATGATGTTTGCCGATCTGAAAGAAACGGCCAAGTCTGGTGGGGAGATGTATCATCCACGGATGACACCCGGCGGGTTGCAGCTCTTTCAGGTGGGCAGTAACGCGAAGGTGCATGAACTGGATCGACTGATTGATCTGACCCAGATGCGCACGCTCGAAGGGGCGGTCACCAAGGTGAAAGTGCTGGCAGCGTCGGAGTCTACGAGTGGCAAGGAAGTCCCATCCAAAGTGCTTGCGATTGAGCAGGATCGTGTGGAAGAACTGGGCACATTACAAAAGCTGGTAGAGGACGATCAGGTGAAATCCACAACCGCCGCGAAAAAACTGGCGAAAAGTCATCTGACGGGTATTCAGGAGACCTTTACGATATCGGCACCGGATATCAATACGATTCGCGCCGGGGACGCAGTGTTGTTGAAAGGACTGAAGCTAATCGTCATGTCGGTCAGCCGTGATTTGTCTGCCGGGCCTGGAACGATGACGTTGGAACTGGGTACAGCTGAGATGGTGAAAAGGAGGTATTACCTTGAATAAAGATGATCCGTATGGGCATTTTGCCGACGTCATGCGGGGCGCGATGAGTACACATTCCCGTCAGGCCGTGAGCGGTCTGGGAGCGGTACTGGGTACGATGACCTCATCCGGCGTGAAGCTGGATGATTTCAAGCACGAAGTGCAGGATTATCTCGTGGCCGAGTTGCCGGGCACGCTTGGACTGCCGGAGCGCGAGGCTACTGGCGCGATCTCGGGTATATCTGACGTGGCAAACGGAGGAACGACGGGCACGGGACGGTTTCTTTTGCAAGAAGAGGAAGTGGAAGAAGCGGTGTGGTCTCTTGGTAAGGGATTAAAAGCGGGAGATCGCGTACTGGCGATGCGGGTGAATGGCGGTAACGACATTGTGGTGCTGTGTAAGGTGGTGAGTGCGTATGCCTAGTTTGTTCCCGGAAACGGGTGTGGTCTGGGGAGATGAGGAGGATCTGTCGGGGGCGGATTCGGAAGAGGTACCCTTTGGACGAAGCTGGCGATTTGATTACGATGCAGGGGATTTTGTGCTGACCCCAAGTGGCAAAGTAGCTGCGGCGAGTGGGCATGAAGCTTGGGTGCAGTGGTGCATCAAGGCCGTGAAAACGCCAAGGTACAGACATGTGATCTATTCCCGGGACTATGGTTCGGAGCTGGAGGATCTGGTGGGGCAGGGCGACAGTCGGGGTGTGATGGAAAGTGAGATTACCCGGATGGTGACGGAGACGCTGCTGGCTGATCCACGCACGGATTCGGTAGACCAGTTCACGTTCAATTGGAATCGGGAGCAGTGCATGTTCTCGTGCCGGGTGGCGAGTGTGCAGGAAGAGATGTTTATTCTGGAAAGTGAGGTGATCTGACGGGATGGCTGAGATTCCGCGTTATTTGGAGGACCAGACGGAGGAACAGATTATGCAGCGTATGCTGGATCGTCTGCCCGCGGATCTGGATAAGTCGGAAGGATCGTTTCTGTGGGATGCGGAGGCTCCGGTTGCGTTTATGCTGTCTGAAGCGGCTTTGTGGGCACAGGAATTACTCCGGCGGGGGTTTGCAAGTACGGCTGCGAGCAGTGATCCGAATTTTCGTTCGGAAGAACTGGATCTGCGGGCGGGAGAGCACGGCATTACGCGGCGGGCTGCGGTGGCGGCACAGGGTTCGGTGCGGTTCGTAGGTGCGCCGGGGAAAGTGGTGCCTGCGGGAACGGTCGTGGCTACGCTCGCGGATGAAGTATCTGCTGAAGCTTCGCTCGAATATGAAACGGTGGGACGTTTGGAACTGGATGCTGAGGGCTCCGGGGGGGTAGGCGTGCGAGCGCTTGTTGCCGGAAAAGAAAGCAATGTGCCTGCGGGCACGGTAACGGTGCTGTCTACACCTGTAAGTGGCGTGACTTCTGTCACGAACATTGAGGTGATCAAAGGCGGTGCGGATATTGAGACCGATACGGCACTGCTGGAACGCTTTTATGCCAAAGTCCGCAACCAAGGGACAAGCGGCAACAAGTCGCAATATGTGCAATGGGCCAGTGAAGTGCCAGGTGTTGGTGCAACGCGTGTTATTCCGTTATGGCAGGGGCCAGGCACGGTGGGATTGTATCTGCTTGACACGGACAAACGTGCTGCGGGCATCGATCTGGTGGCAGCGGTGCAGAAGTACGTTGACCCAACGCAGGATGGGCAAGGTGAAGGTGTTGCGCCGGCGGGGCCAGTGGTATCCGTGATGCCAGCCGAGGAAGTACTGATGAATATTCAGGTCAAGTTGACGTTGGCAAGTGATGCGACACTGACTGATGTACGGGCACTGATCGAACGCGGGGTGACCGCGTATCTGAAGCAGCTCGCTTTTACCGATCCGCTCGTTCGTTACACTCGCATTGCTGCGATCCTGCTGGACATTCCGCCCATTATCGACTATTCGGAGCTTACCGTGAACGGTGTGAGCGACCAGAATATTGAGATGACCCCGAGTCAGGTGGCCGTGTTGGGGACGGTGGATGTGCATGAGTAGTGTTGGGCAGATGGTGGATGAGGACGCAGTTTGGGAGTGCGGAGACCAAGGGAGATTGGGAGAAATACGCCGATCTGGGTTGGATCTGGTGAGCGAGACGCTCCATGATGATGGGCAAGGAAGGGAGGGGACAGGGCATGAGTGCTCCTTCTACTGTAGATGCTGGACTGACGAGTGAGAAAGGGCGGGAGTTGTTCTCGTATTTGCCAAATTATTATGAGACTTCTCGCGTTATGCAGGCCGACATGCAGGCCAAAGGCAGTGAAATGGATCTGCTGTACAAGGCGCTGGATGAGACGCTGGAGCAGTTTTTTGTCCGCACGGCGACGTGGGGTCTGGACTTCTGGGAGCAGGAGCTCGGCATTGAGACAGATCGTCTCAAACCTATGGAACAAAGGCGTGCCGTGTTGGAATCGAAGTTGCGTGGTGCCGGGAAGTTCTCTGGCAGGTTGGTTGCAAATGTTGCCGAGGCGTATGCCGGGGGCAAGGTGGATGTAACTTTTCAGCCGGAAGCGTGGAGGTTTACGGTGAGCTTTGTGGATACGATGGGCATTCCGCCCAATATCGATGATCTCAAACGGGCGATTGAGGAATTGAAACCGGCCCATATGGTCGTGGAGTATGAGTATCGCTATTTGGTCTGGGACGATCTGGACAAAAAGCAGAAAACATGGGATGAACTGGACGCCGCGTCCTTGACGTGGAATGAACTGGAGGTGTGGGCGTAATGCCACAGGAAACAGATCGACTGAAATTACCTCTTCCCTTGGGGAACGAGAATGTGACCCGGGAGAGTATTAATGGAATTTTTGAGAAGATTGATGCAGGTGTGGCGACGCAAGTGGATTTGGATGCGCTTCGTGAAGCGGTAAGTCAGATGGATATTCCCGATGCGTCTTTGACGCAAAAAGGGAAGGTGCAGTTGTCGGATGCAATTAATGAAACGTCAAAGAACAAGGCAGCGACACCAAATGCTGTTAAGTTAGCATATGACGAGGCTGTTGCAGCAAAGCAGCTTGGGGTTGAGACAAAAAGCGATGTGGTTGCCACTCTCAACTCCATAGGAGTATCGGCATCCACAGGTGAATCATGGGATTCACTCATTGCTAAGATGGCGGGAGTGATCCGGGCAACAGGTAACGCAACAGTGTCGCAAGTTTTGGCAGGTGCGACATTTAGCAATGCAAGTGGTAATGGAAGAGTAGGCACAATTCCCAATCGTGGTGCCGGTGGGAATGTTACACCTGGGGTATCCAATCAGGTCAAAGCCGCAGGTTACTACAGTTCGGCTATCACTGTTCCAGGTGAACCAAACATGATCGCTGATAACATCCTGGTGAACAAGTCCATCTATGGGGTTTCTGGTTCCTTGGTACCCAACAAGGTCACAGAGTATCCTGCATTTTCAAGGACTAATTATGGTGGTGGTCAAGACCAAACCATATACACCACCATTTTAGAAATGGACGGTAAGAAGCGTAACGTTCTAACCATCCAAACGGCTGACGCTAACAAATCATATATTCGGTCTATGGCTAACGCCGAAGGTGATGAAGCATATAGTAGATTAGCCATCGTGAGTAACGCAGGTACATGGTTACTACCGTCATCGTTTACCAGTGCCGTTTCATCAAGTTCCGTTGGTACATCTTCACGAAGGGCTTTAGGTAGCATTGTCATAGATCTACCAACCGGAACCATTAGTTATGTTTTAGATAGTACTACCTACACACTCAGTGTAACCCCACGATCTGATGTAGCCATTGTTCAACTAGCACTGTCCGTATCTAAGCGAAATTCTATTGGTAGGGCAGCCGCTGAATTTTCTGGTGGAGTTGTCAGATATGAGGGTCTAATTCTAAACGAGTTTTAATAAGGAGGTATAACACATTGAAAATCATAAACCATGACGGGAATAAACCGAATGCCTTGGTGCTAAGTATTGAGCACAACCCAACTAACTATGTGTTAACAGAAAAAATGATTCTCACAGATATAGACGTTCCTCTACCTGAACCAATTCCTTGGATGGAGGCTACGTTGTACATTAACACCGAAACTAACGTGATGTTCTATAACTATGCCCGACCTGAAACATTATCGGAGTTAGTCAGTAGAATGGCTTCGCAACAAAATGTGATGAAGAGTGCCATAGATGATTTGATCATGGGAGGTGTCTTGTAATGGCTGCGTATATGGGTATGCGAATCATTGAAGGAGTTTTCACATATAAGTACGTATGTGAGAGGAGACCAGATTTAAGAGATGGGATCGACGCGTACCTTATTCAGCAAGGTAGAGAAGATTTGGTTAGTAAGGACAACGTTTAGTGAGGCGTACCCAAGTGGTGCGTTATTTTTATTCCCTCTGAAGTGGTTAAGAGAATTCTCATAATGAATTCAGGGGAAATGAGTTGGAGACAGTAGGTTAAATGGATTATGGCTGTAGGTATCTAAGCTGCTTTATATTTATAATACGTAAAATCTGATGTAATTCCTGTCCTATAGAACGACTAACTTATTTCATATTTTAACTCCAAAGGAGGTGAACTATGACCACAAACCAACTAACCACTGCCATCGCAAACACACTAACTCAGCACTTCCCGAACATCCCGATCCTCCCGCAAACGGGCACTAGTTCCACCTCGGGCATCTCCTACCGCCTGCTGTCCGCCCAACTTACCCGGGAACGTAGCGATCGCTTCGTGCAATCTCACACGTTTGAAATCCGCTGGCTTGAAAAAGACAGCATCCCGGCAACTCTACCGGACGAGTTGTTCGAAGCGCTGGAGACCATCGACGTGGAGGGTACCCCCTATAGAGCAACGGAATTACGTTGGGAGACGGAGAACGACACATCACGAATGCTGGTGTACTACACCATGCGAACCACCAAAGTGTCGGAGTCCGCCGCTACCATGCAACAACTGGAACAGCGACCTACAGCGCTTAAAGCTGCTAAAGAATAACTATATAAATTGAACTAACATTTACACGAAAAAGGAGAGGACAGAAATAACCTGAAGAAGCGGAGCGTGCGCCTTTATCCCCTGAGTTCACCTTTAAAAAGGAAATCAAAAAAATATGGGGATAACAGCGATCGGAAGGTTGTTCTGTCATCGGAGTGGCAAATGTAACTATTCTTTAGTTGAACTTAACTAACCGAATGAGGGGATCTACATGAAAGGAATAGGAGGCGCATTGGCAATGTTTACGAAAAAAGAACCGGACCCTAAAAAAACAGACACTCCACAGAAAAACAACCAAAAATACAGCAAATCACAGTTCGCCGAATCCCGGCAACTCAGCCGGATGGAGAAAGATATTTTGGCAGCAGTTCTGCTGGACCAACAGACGTACACCTTGCAAGAAGCACAAGAACACATCCAACAATTTATGAATGGGGAGGCACAATAATGGCTGGAGGAACATGGACGACACAAAACAAGGTACGCCCCGGCGTATATATGAATTTTGCATCAGAGGGCGCATTGCCGGGTACGGTAGGGGAGCGGGGAACGGTGGCTTTGGCACTTCCATTGTCGTGGGGGCAAGCTGGTACAATCCTGACGGTACAAGCAGGTGAAGATGTACAAGCCAAATTGGGCTATGACTGGACAGCACCGCAATTGCTGCTGATCCGTGAGGCATTGAAACGGGCACAGACCTTGCTTCTGTATCGACTCAATGCAGGGACCAAAGCCAAGGCAACCTTGGACAAACTGACAGTGACAGCCCAACACGGTGGTGTGCGTGGTAATGATCTGGCTGTTGTAATCTCAGCAAATATCAATGACCCGGAACAATTGGACGTTTCCACGTTGCTAGCGGGTAAAGCAGTGGACAAACAAACTTCATCCACCATCGAAGCTCTGGAGTCCAACGCATACATCACATTTACTGGTGAAGGTGCACTCACAACTACAGCGTCACTTCCACTAACGGGTGGATTGGATGGCACAGCAACGAACCAGGAGCATGCTGATTTCCTGACCAAGCTGGAAGTATTGGATTTTAATACGGTTGGTCTGATCTCAGACGATGCCACACTCAAGTCAGTCTACACAGCTTATATCAAGCGTTTGCGTGATACCGAAGGCAAGAAGGTGCAACTGGTTCTGTCCGATTATCCGGCAGCAGATCATGAAGGTATTATCAGTGTGAAAAATGGTGTTGTGCTCGCAGACGGTACCGTTCTTACGCCAAAACAAACGGTAGCTTGGACTGCCGGTGCAACAGCGGGAGCTAACCTGAATGAATCCCTGACGTTCCGTGCGTATGATGATGCCGTGGATGTTAATGGACGATTGACACACAGCGAGACAGAAGCAGCCCTGCGTAATGGTGAGTTTGTGTTTACAGCGAGCAGCAACCGTGCGGTGGTAGAGCAGGATGTGAATACATTCCGTTCCGTGACACCGGATAAGGCGCGTCATTTTGCCAAAAACCGTGTTGTCCGTGTTCTCGATGGCATTGCTAATGATATGAAACGGATCTTCGAGTCCTACTACATCGGCAAAGTGAACAATAACGAAGATGGGCGCAGCCTGTTCCGTTCCCAATGTGTCACTTACCTGAAGCAGCTTCAGGATATTGGGGCGATTCAAAATTTTGATTCCAAAACAGATATTACTGTTGCTCCGGGCAATGAAACCGACAGTATTCTGATCGAGATTCAGGTCCAGCCTGTGGATTCCGTTGAAAAAGTATATATGAAAGTGAAGGTGGTTTAAGATGGCATTTTTGAAAGCAAGCGACACGATCTCCGGCCAGGAAGGCCGTGCATACGCAACGATTAACGGACAGACGGAAGAAATGTTCTATGTGAAGACATTGGAAGCAACGGTGGAGAAACAAAAAGCAGAGGTCAAAACGTTGGGCCGCCGCGGTGTACAGCACAAAGCAACCGGTTGGTCTGGCTCAGGTTCCATGACGATCTTTTATACCACATCCCGTTTCCGCGAGCTGATGCTCCAGTACATGCAAAATGGTGTGGACACGTACTTCGACATTGAAGTGACTAACGAAGATCCTTCGTCTACGATTGGCAAACAGACCGTGACCCTCAAAGGCGTCAACCTCGATAGTGTAATTATGGCATCCCTGGATACCGAGGCGGAGGCGCTGGAGGAAGAAGTGAGCTTTACCTTTGAAGATGTCGATATGCCTGTATCGTTTAATCTGCCGAAGTAAATGTGGCTTGGAAAGCTTAGTACTCTAAGATATAAAGAGAATAAATTAACAGCGGGTTTGTAAAAGAAACCTGTTCAACTTGCCTGTGTTACGGGCTATTTGGCGTGTCATAATTCTGCTCTTCGCCGCTTGTGGCGGCGGGGAGCCTAACTTTAGAGGAGGAACAATACATGAGTGGATTGAGTATGTTTTTTGCCCAAAATGCAGCAATGGATACAACGGAGGAGTATATCGTGTCCCCCCGTTTCAAGGATGAGAAAGGCGAACCGGTTGCCTGGAAACTGCGCAGCATGACCGAGGATGAAAACCAGGAATGTCGTAAAGCGGCTACCCGCAAAATCAAGGGCAAGAACGGTGTCTACACACCCGACATCGATGCGAATGATTACATGGCTCGCCTGATGAGTGCCAGCGTGGTTTATCCCGATCTGAAAAATGCAGAACTTCAGCGTTCATATGGCGTAATGGGGGCGGAATCGCTTTTGCGGAAAATGCTGTTGCCTGGGGAATTTGCTTCGCTTGGGGAACAGGTTCAGAAGCTGAACGGCTTCAATCAGGATATGAACGAACTGGTGGATGACGTAAAAAACTAATTAAAGAGGGCGATTCCGAAGCCAATCTGGCTTATTACGCTCTCCATGAATTAAACATTTTGCCGCACGAGCTAATGGCTTTCTCCATGCGAGAACGAGCGGCGATCTATGCGATGATCTCCATCCGGGTGGAAGAAGAGAAGAAAGAACGGTCCAAGAATCGCGCCCGGAAGAAATAAAAAGGAAAGGAGGGAGAAATGAATGTCCGATACAAGTATCAATGTAATTAATCCTCCATCCGTAAATAATCTGATCAATAACTTAAATCTAATTCAGGTGAAAACAACCGAAATTTTGAACAACTTCAATCAGATTAACCATGTTAATTTGAATCAATTTAACCAAACGAACATATCCAATCACTTTAATCAAATAAATCAACAAATGAATGTAACGATTAATTTGATGGAAAAGCTGGAGGATACGGCTGATGATACAAGTGATTCGTTAGGTGATAATCTGAACAAGCTCTCCAAGTGGATGCAAATGGTAAAGTCGGCTGGAAGCGTCGTGTTAAAAGCTGCTGCTGAACAAGAAGACTTCAAATATCGTTATATGGTTGCCGCAGAAGATCCGGTGCTCGGGGAAGGCATCTATAATAAGTATCGCGAGCAAGCCGCCAAGAGCGGTCAGGATGTCAACGATTCGCTCAAATCTTCGCTAGGCTTCTTACCTTTGGCTCAGAATACAGGTCAGGTGGATCAATTGAATCAATTAACTCAACGTCTGAGTATGTTGTCACCGGATGGACAAAGTCTGTCCGATGCGTCTGGTGCCCTTCTTAGTGCCATGAATGGCGATAACGGGGATTTGGCTAGTCAATTTAACATCCCGAAAAGTGCATTGACCGGGGCTGGATTGGATGAATTTATACAGACAAAGGACTTGGACGGCTTCATACAGGGATTGCAGACGGTACTTGAAATGCAGGGCTACACACAAGAAGCCTTTGATACAATGCTGGATTCTCCATTGCAAAAATGGACGGCTCTTGTGAACCAGTTCAATGGGATATTGTCTGAGATCGGTACTAAGGCGTTGGAAGTGCTTTCTCCAGTGCTTGACCGATTAAACGAAGCCATAAGCTCAGGTCAGTTCAGTGCTTTCATCGAATGGATTGGTGGGGCCTTCGCAATTATTGCTCAAGTTGTAGCTTTTATTGTGGATGGGTTCATCAATTTTGCTACAGTCGTGCAAGAAAATTGGGCTATCATAGCGCCTATTTTGACTGCTATTGCTATGGTGCTGCTTTACAACATGATTATCTCACTTGGTATTGTGATCGCTGAAGTATTTTTGCTTGCTGTAGCATGGTTGGCTGTAAACTGGCCTATATTGCTAATCATCGCAGCAATTGCTGCGATGATTATGATTTTCCAAATGTTCGGAGCAACTGGTACCGATATTCTCGGGGCTATAATTGGTACATTTATGATGCTTGGCGAGATCATCAGAGTGGTAATTGCTACGGTGTGGAACATATTTGCTTCATTGGCAGACTTCTTGATTAACCTTTTTATTGATCCTGTCTATGCAATTCAAAAGTTGTTCTATGATCTAGGAATGTTTGTTTTACAAACTCTTTACAATGTTATGGTAGGTATCGAGGATTTTCTTAAAAGAGCTGTAGGGGCCATTAGCGATGTTGCTTCATTTATCAATGATACCTTTGGTACGAACCTGAGTGTGATGTCCGAATCGGATATTAACATTGGCAGCAAGAACATTAAGAGTTGGATGGACACTCTGAAGTCTATGGAGCCACAGAGCGACAAAAATGTATTTGAGTCTGTGAGAATGGATGGAGAATATAATCCCAGTGTATATGGGGAAGGTCAGATAAAGGCGGAGGAGTGGGTTTCTAAGTTCTCTTCTAAACCGAAGGATGACTCCAAGGATAAAGATTTACCATATAAATTTGGCCAAGACTACACACCCGAAATACCCAAAACACCTTCGATCCCAACTGCACCTGCTCCCACCGTTGTTCCCAACAGCAACATGAGTAACATCAACAAAATCAACAATATTGGGCAGGTGGACAAGATCGGTGACGTGGACGGCACAGTGGATGTGACGAGCGAGGACTTGAAATTGATGCGTGAGCTTGCAGAGATGCAGGCGATTCAGCGATTTGTCAGTCTGACGCCAACTGTTCAGGTCACCACGGGTGATATCAACAGCGGACATGACGTGGACAGCATCATCAGCAAAATCACTGATGGATTGAACAGTCAGATCGTCTCCAGTGCCCAGGGGGTGTATGGATAAGTGGAATATTATATTCAACTCAGCTACAATAACCGCTCCGAATACATGTTTTTCCCGGTGACACCAGAGAGCATTGAGTTTTCGGATTCGGGAGACGGCAGTTCGTTTAACGTGAGCGCTTTGGGTGAAATTAACGTGATCAAGTCGCCGAAGCTGCGAGAAGTCAGTTTCAGCGGAATCTTTCCGGCAGACTACAGTCCGTATCATCTGAACTACGATGCAAGACATCCGGCAATTCAGAAGCAGTTTTACCGTGATCCCTATGAATATGTGAAAAAGGTCATCCGCTGGATGCAGATGGGCAGACCCGTCAGGCTGTTCTTTTCCAGTGCGAGGTATACCATTAATATGGCGGTTTCCATCGAGAGCTTCGACTGGAAGGAGACTGCGGGTACGGTGGGGGATATCCAGTATGATATCAAGCTGAAGCAGTTCATTTTCTATGCCGCCAAAAAAGTAGTGCCGCTCAAGGACAGCAAGGATAATGCTGCTTCGAAAACAAAAACCAAAGCTTCCCGGCCCAATGAAAAAATCCAGCCCAAGACCGTCACACTCAAAGCTGGAGACTCCTTGTGGTCTGTAGCCAAAGCCCATCTGGGGGATGGATCTCGCTGGAAAGAGCTGCAGAAGCTGAATGGCATCAAAGATGCACAACTGAAGAAGCTGCCGATTGGACTTGTGATCAAGCTTCCGTGAAAGGAGAGGGAATATGCAAGAGCAGATCAGGTTGGATGATAAGCTGGTCAACATGAAGGAGCGGTTATTGCTGGATGACAAACTGGGCAACATCTGGGACATTAGCGAAATTGCTGGTGACATTACGTACAAAACCTCCCGCATCGGCAAGCCTTCCTCTCTGGAATTCACGTTGATCAAGGGCAGTCTGTACCAAAATAAGAAATTCACCTATGAGAATGGATATGTTGTGAAATATATCAGCAACGAGGTAGGCATATTTTACGGGTATATCTTCTCGGTGGATAGCGGCAAGGACGAAAGTGTCAAAATCAAAGCCTACGACCAGACTCGTTATCTAACCGCGAATCAGACGTACAAGTTCGTTAACGCAACGGCTACGGATGTGATCAAACGAATTTCCAAAGACTTTCTGTTGAAAACAGGTGATCTGATCCAGCCAAAATACGTTATTCCGCGCATGGTATTTGATAACAAAAAGCTGATCGACATGATCTGTGAGGCGCTCGACCGAACGCTGATCTATGGCGGCAAAAACTACATCTTCTACGATGATTTCGGCAAGCTTGTACTTCGGGATGTGGAAGAGATGCCTTACGGCTTTGTCATTGGGGATAACAGTCTGCTCACGGATTACAACTATACAAGGTCGATTGACGACCAGACGTATAACAAGATCAAGCTGTACCGGGATAACAAGGATACGGGAAAAAGAGAAACGTTTGTTCATCAGGACTCAGGCAGCATCCGTCAATGGGGGCTGCTTTTTTTGTACCAAAAAGCGGATGATGGCCTGAACGAAGGCCAGATTGATGACATGCTGAAGACCCTGATGACCCTCCGTAACCGCGAGACGCAGACGTTGAAAGTGGATGCGCTTGGTGATTTCAAGGTGAGGGCGGGCAGTTTTGTCAACATCCAGATCGATGAACTCAAGATTAATCAATATTTTCTGGTAGACGAATGTACACATAAGGTACAGGGCGGCGTGCACACGATGTCACTGGATTTGAAGGTGGTGTAACGATAAATGATGCTGGACGTGATTAAAAAGGCGGCGGTGGCCGCTGTAGATGCCAAATCTCCCGTTCAGATAATGTACGGAAGCGTGACAAACACACAGCCTCTGGAGATCACCGTTGAACAACGGCTGGCATTGGCTGAGCCTTTTCTGGTACTGCCGGAATCCGTAGTGAACAAAACTTGGACCGTAGGTGACCATGTCTTGTTGTTACGTGTTCAAGGCGGAGACAGCTTTGTTGTGCTGGATCGGCTGGTGAATCCATGATTCCACAGGGTGCGCAGATTAGCGCAGAAGATCAGGAAGAAGCTGCTGTACTTCCAAGTCTGACATATGTGTTTCAAGCTTCTGGACAGCGAATTGGAAGGCTGCAACTGGATGGAAAAGATGCGGTAAAACAGGCGGTGTTTAAAGCGTTGTCCACACGCCGCTACGAACATCTAATCTATTCTTCGGATTACGGCATGGAGTGGTTCTGGGAAGGAATGGCCGGGAGATCCATGGTTGAATCTGAACTGGAACGCTGGATTCGCGAAGCGTTGCTTCCGGATGATCGCATTTCGGATGTAACGGAGTTCGATTTTGTCCACGGGGCCGATGGCGTAAGGGTTTCGTTTGCCGTGGAAACAGATTTTGGCAGCTTCAGGCAAGAAACGGAGGTGAACATGGATGTATGAAGAGCAGACGTTTGAAATTATTTTAAATCGAATGCTGGACAGAGTGCCGAATGGTGTAGATAAACGTGAAGGCAGCATTATCTATGATGCGCTTGCGCCAGCGGCAGTGGAAATGGCTCAGATGTATATCGAGCTGGATGTGAACGCCAACCTGAAGTTTGCGGATACAGCTTCTGGAGAATATCTGGATCGCGCAGTAGCTTGGTCTGGCATTAGTCGAAAAGCGGCCACGAAGGCACGTTGGGTTGGCCGTTTTCGGGATAATGAAGGTAAGCCTGTTGAAGTTCCTTTGGAGAGTCGTTTTTCCACGGGGGATCGGGTGTATGTTGTTGTGGAACGCATCGCGGCAGGGCAATATGTGTTGGAATGTGAAGTCTCGGGAGGGGAAGGTAATGAGTATACGGGGGCACTGCTGCCCATTGATTATATTAACGGCTTGACGACGGCTGAATTGACACAGTTGCTGGTTCCTGGTGAAGACGAGGAAACGGACCAGGCCCTTTATGACCGTTATCAGGATAAAGTATCCCGTCCGGTCACGAGTGCCAACAAATATCAGTATGAATTATGGGCCCGGGAAAACTCCGGAGTTGGCAAAGCGAAGGCTTTTCCACTATGGGACGGGCCAGGTACAGTCAAGGTGGCGTTATTGAATAACGAAATGCAAACACCTGCTGAGGCGGTCATTGAGGCGGTGCAAGAATATATCGATCCAACTCAGGATGGAATGGGCGAAGGTGCAGCTCCAATTGGACCTGTGGTCACAGTAGTGGGAGCGGAAGAGGTTCCTATTGATGTGGAGGTACAGGTCACGCTTGCTTCCGGTTCAACGTATGAGGGCGTGAAGACACTGATTGAAACGGGAGTTACGGCATATCTGAAAGAACTGGCTTTTGCCGATCCATTGGTTCGTTGGACACGGATTGCGAATGTCATTCTGGATATCCCGCCCGTAATCGATTATAGCGATCTGCTGGTGAATGGTGGTATGTCCAATCTGGAGATTGCCCCCGGCGCAGTAGCTGTTCTTGGGACGGTGAAGGTGACATGAGTAAAGCAGAGGTATTAATGATTCTTTTGCCCCCGTTGTATGAAAATGTGCTGGAGATGCAGCTTCTCACAGAAACAGAAGGTGTTGAGCTGGACAAGCTTACAGTGGGTTTGGAAAGTGTGCTGGATCAATTCTACCCGGAGTCTGCGACCTGGGCATTGGAACGTTATGAGCGGGATTTGCAGATTCAGACGAATCAAGCCAAGCCTGACGACCAGCGGAGATCCGTAATCATTTCCAAAATGCGCGGCAGCGGCAAAGTTTCTGGCTCCATGCTCAAGAACGTGGCGCAGGCCTACGAAAGTGGCGGGATTGATGTATCCGTTTCGCCCGAGAAGTACTTGATCCGAATTCGCTTCATCGACACATGGGGCTTGCCGCCCAATCTGGACGATTTGAAGGCAGCGATTGAGGATATCAAACCAGCACATATGACCGTGGACTACCGTCTGCGGTATTTGACGATTGCGGAGGTTGAAAGTATGACGCTGGATGAGATCGAACAGACCCGACAGGATAAATTTGCAGGAGGTGGAGCTTAAATGAATGAACCAAAAACACCAAATTTGGGGTTGAATAAGATTGACCGTTCTTCACCATCGACGACTTATTTTGATCTGGATAAGTATTTGGATCAGAACTGGGAGAAGGTTGATGAAGGTGTAGGGCAAGTGGAAGAAAAGGCTGAGGAAACCGCAGCACAGGTGAGTAGTATTCAGGAGCGGTTGGATACGGAGAAGCGTAGATCCGTGACGTTGGAGCCCGGGTTGCAGATTTTTAATGCGGAGCGTGCCTCGGCGTTTAAGTTGGAAGGTTTGAAGGGGCGCACATTGGTGAATTTGTTAGGGCGTGCAGGAGGTATGGAGAGTTTAACTGGCTTGAATGCCATTCGATCTAATCTTTCGTTGGACCTGATGAATAAAGTAGACGGGAGCAGTGGACTAAAGGTTACGATTAACTCCGCTGCTTCTCCTAGTGCGGCGGGTGTTGCTACAGTGTCTCTTCCTAATTTTAAAGCGAATAGCTTTTACGTATTAGTTGCAAATGTAAAAAACGGAAATTCAATAGAAGGGGCAACTATTGGATTCGGTGGAGACTTTGGCGGACCATATTCAACATTCGTTAAGACAACTGATAAATTTGTTACGGTATGGGCAAAGAAGAAAGTTTCTACGCAGGGGAGTGGAATTATTGATTTCGCAGTTTTTGGAAACCCGAATCAGTATGGTTACTTTGACTCCGGTCGCCTTTATGAAATCAGCGAATCCGAGTACAATGCGCTCGACAGCATGAATCCGGAACAGGTAGCTATTAAGTATCCTTATGTTGATAGTGTACAACCTGTGCTAAATCCATACGTGATTAGGTATGGAGAGAATCTGTTGCCCCCATTTTATGAGTGGGAGATTAACACATCTCAAGGGTCATATACACTGTCATCTCCGTATACAATTAGCATCTCAAATACAAGCACTACGTGGGGCCAATATGCAAGGTATTATGTTCCCGTTTTGATAGGACAAACCTATGCCTTATCTGTTACTATATCCGATTCAGGAGTGAATGGATCTTGTTATATGTACGCTTGTGATGCAAGCAAACAAAGGGTAGGTAATAAGATCACAAACAGGTCTATTACCGTTCCCGCTGGAGCATCTTACGTAGAGATTGTTGTAAATACAGTGGATGCGAATGGGGCTGTAGTTGGATTATTTACTTTTGCTAACCCGATATTCAATATCGGTAATGAAGCCAAATCATTTAAACCACGTAAAGACGTTATGCACACACTACAAACGGATTTATATGCTGATCCAGTAACTGGTGAGAATGGTGATGAAGTATTTGAGCAGGGTGGACAGTATTACAAGATGAAAAAGTGGTACAAAGTTGATTTTGAGGGAAGCAGAATTACAAGCACTATCTTAGGCAACAAATCCGGATTTAAAACTCTATACCCTAAGTTAGAAGGCGCCAATTATGGCTATTCTTCTATGGCGGCGTCCGCCGCTGTTAAATACGATGGGAAAATTTTAACGTGGGGGTCTCACGAGGCAATTGCAGACGGATGGGCTATTGATAAACTCAATAATAATTTTGCAATTTCCGTTCCCAACGCAGACAGTGGATGGGGAGACGCATACACGCCAACAGTCAATGAGATTAAGGCGTATTTCATGGGCTGGACGATGCGTAACATGAGCGCCAGCAATTACAATGATCCGACAAACGCGTCTCAAAAAACATGGACACCGATAGGATACTCACCTCCGGCCAACTGGAATAGCACATGGGCACATTTAAGAACGTCAGTACCAGTAAACGAGAGTTCTCCCTCTATTAAAGATGGGACAATTTCGTCATACCAGCTTGTATATCAACTTGCAATACCAACTGTCGAGCCGATCACGTCCGAGGGACAATTGACGTTGATTGAGGGAGATAATCAGGTGGAAGTGGGAACAGGGATTGTATTGCGTGAGAGTATGAAACCAGCTCAGGGAGGAAATGGAGATTGGGGAATCAATATAGTAAGTAGTTCGATTAATACTCCCTTAAAAAACAAAGCTGCTTTAATAATGAAGATCTATCGAAACTCGCGGACTGATAACGCTTGGAGCGTCGTGACCAGAACAGATGGGTCAGCTTATGGTAATCAGAGAGCATATTCAGCTAACGCAAGTTATGATCCGTCAGCAGCCTACAGTGTCACATACCTGATGCTGGAAACGTTCCCGATAGCTCCATTTGTCGGATCAGTCCCAGACAACGAAAAGGCGCTGCTAACCAACTTGGTTCAGGACATACAACAGGTTAATGCACGTATGGGCGTTATGGAGTCAATAAAGATTTATATAGATCAAGAAAACCTATGGGGGGCGTTATAGATGGCAGCAGTAGCAAAAAGATTGGTGAAAAGCAATGCTATTCCAACAACGTCAACCGTGCTTTATACAGTTCCTAATGGTGTGACAACCATGGTTAAGGCACTAACAGTATGTAACTCCAATTCAATTGTTGTTAATTTAACTTTGTTGTTTGCTGGAACATATGTAATTAGTAATTACCCTATTAAACCATCTGAGACAATCACGCTGCCTTTTATGGACCAAGTTTTGCTCTCCGGCGAAACAATTTCTGGGTCCGCAACGGCAGGAGCACTAAATTGTTACATCAGTGGTAAAGAGGTGACCTAATGCCGACACTTGATAATTTTTCACTTGGTAATTACATGTTGCGTGATCCTGACGACAAAGTTAAATACGCTACAGGAACTGCCACAGTTCCGGGTAACGCTCGTAACTTCTTGAGAGAAAATGGAAGCAATTATTCTTATAGGTCGATTCAAGTTACGGGGTTGCCATTTAGGCCAAAAAAGGTATTCTTACGTACATCAATCACCGCAACCAGAATGGGCGTTATATATGATTTTAATTCCAGAAGTGCTGCCCCATCTTCAAACGGAGCTGATTACAACCTTTGTCATTTGAATGCAGACGATAATTACACCGTATACCTTTTCAGAGTGTTTGAATATTTGGACGCAAGCACTTCCACATCAAATGCATGGGTAGCTAAGGATTCCTTTTTATTGCCCATAACAGCAACAGTTGGGGAGACGGTTATTTGGGAAGCTTACGGTTGACATAGAGAGAGCAGTGGGTGTGAGGATTATATACGATCAAGATGGTGAAATTGTAACATCATTTTGGCAAGGTGACGGTTCGCTCGAAACGAGATTAGAAAATTGGAATACGTTGATTTGAAATATGACGAAATCGACTATAACATTTATCGATTTGTGAAGATCCATCCAGAAACCAAAAAGCCAGCCATTGAAAGAATTCATCCCAAATTAACTCCAGAAGAGAAGATGAGGGAATTAGAAGACCAAATCTTGTTATTAGCCAATGAAAAATACAGGAGGGATTTTGTAATGGTAAATGAAGTTGTAGTACGGATTGCTGCTGAACGAATTCTGAATGAGACTTAATCCAAAGACTGGTCAAGTGTATTTACTTAATGACATCACAAACGCCGATTATCGGCAAGCAGTCGAGGATTACATTTTAGAGAAAACTGAAGGAATTTAAGCAGCGTACCCAAGTGGTGCGCTTTTATTATGCCCTCTGGAGTCAGGGGGATTTTCATATTTAAGGGGGCGGATCCGTGTTTAATCGAGAGGCTTTTAAATGCAAATATCCGTGTTTGTCTTTGACCACGCAGTTCCAGACATATCAGGAGCTGCTGCAACTATATGTACCTGCCGTTACAAAGTCGGATTTCATCGGGGAGATTACAAAATGAGTTGTCTCATCCAAACGACAGTAGAATAGAATTAGCGTTGTAAGCTACTTAGGCATCCACTATCAAAAACAGAAAGGAGGTGAAACCATGGAACGATGGGATACCATATGGAAATGGCTCCTCGCCCTAATAACCAGCTCAGTAACCTACTTCTTCGGAGGTTGGTCAGGCGTGCTCGGCGTACTACTCGTGTTCGTCATCCTCGACTACCTTACTGGCATCGCGGCGGCGGGTATGAGAGGCAAGTTAGAGAGTAATGTTGGGATGTTCGGCATCGCACGAAAGGTATTTATATTTGCGATGGTATCGGTGGCTCATCTAGTGGACGGTGTTCTGGGAGACGGACATTTGTTCAGGGATGCGGTCGCCTTTTTTTATATCGCAAATGAGTTGTTGTCCATTATCGAAAACGGGGGCAAGTTGGGTGCTCCGATTCCGCCTGTGATTCGGCAAGCCATTGAAGTGCTTAAAGGGAAAGGGGGATCCGGGGGGATCTCAGGTAACTATACTCCTGATTCCAGAGAATCTTTTGTACAGTCAGATCATGAGGACGTTGATCAACAGATTAGAGATGAAACGAAGTAAAGGCTCAGCATTTATTCAAAATTGTCCTGTGGCGGATATAGAGCACTACAGAGTCGAAAGTCGTAGCCTACAAGTAGTGAAAGAGACGGAATCGATTCTGAAGAAGCGGAGCGGTCGCCTTTGTCTCTAAATTTTAACTATTAGAATAATAAATCATAAAAATTTGGAGACAACAGCGATCATAAGAACGATCCGTATCTGGAACGGTCGCGTAACCGGATTGATATTTTTTCCTAAGAGGATAGATACTCATTGAATATAGCTATTACCATCAACAAGGGACACGCACACAAGCAACCCCTGATCCAACCGCATTAACTATATACAAACGGCAATTTGCCGCATAAAGGGTGTGAGAAACATGCAAACGAGAAGTTCTGGCAACACACAGGGCATTGACGTCTCCCGATACCAGGGCAATATTGACTGGGCCAAAGTGAAGGCAAGTGGCATGACATTTGTATTCATCAAGTCAACCGAGGGACAGACGTATACTGATCCGAATTACCAGAAAAATGTAACAGGCGCTCTGGCGGCGGGTATGCTGGTGGGAACGTACCATTTCTTCCGCGCGACCTCTACCGATGGTGCCAAGGCAGAAGCAACGCATTACGCCAATACCCTGAACAAAGTTGGAGGAGCCAAGGCGTTACAACTGCCACCTGTCATGGATTACGAGAACAACCCCGGCAACCTGAGCAAAACGCAGATGAATACGGTTGCCAAAGCTTTTTTAACCGAACTACAACGCCTCACAGGTGTAAAACCAATCATATACACGGGCAATTCATTTGCCGGGAATTTTGATACATCACTCAGCTCATACGATCTGTGGATTGCACGTTACAGCAACACCCGTGTACCGGACGACCAGCCGGCATGGAAGCGTTGGACGTTCTGGCAGTATACGGATTCAGGTAAGGTGAATGGCATTAGTGGCAACGTGGATATGAATGAATTCGAGGGCACAGCGGCACAGCTCAGAGCAAGGTACGCAGCGGCCACTCCGAAACCACCGGAGCCAACCAATCCAACGAATCCAACCAACCCGAATCCACCAACCGAACCACCGAAAGGGGGCGAACCGATGACAGCCGAAGAGAAAGCAGCGTTTGACGCGCTCAAATCCCAGGTCGACAAACTGCAGGCGCGTCAGCAAATGGAAGTTCCAGTATGGGCGAAAGCTGCTGTGGATGCTGCACTGGCGTATGACACCAAAAATCCGTTGTTCAGCATCGATAATGGGGCGAGTTATGATTTTTACCGTTTTATTACCGTGATGCATCGCAGAGGTTTGTTTAAAAAGTGAGCTGATTCTTAGCAAATTAAAATGTTGATTTTATATAAATGTGGATTGAGTGGAGAAGGGACACAAGACGCTTTTTGTCGAACTGTGTTCCTTTTTTGTGTTTTGTGTAAGTAATATTAACGCATATAATAAAGTTGAAGACTTATGTCTGTAAATCTCTTGTCTATTTGATTAATGTGATGTAAAGTAAGTTACACGAAATTGTTTTTCACTACGGTTTATTTACACAATCCTCCTCATCATGACAAAACCATAACATAAGAAGTTATTGTAATGTCTCCCTGTTGTACAATCCAACATCTCAAGATGACTCGTTCATACGTTATACACATCCAATCTGCAAGAGACAACCACCGTATTAAAAATACTTACACGATCTAAACAACCTAGCCTATGTTCAGTTTCTTTCGTCCGTATTGCAAACGATACCTAGTCCAGCTCCCACACTGCATACTTAATAGGACCCGCGACCCGCTCAAGGAACAGACGTTATTGGTACCCAGCAGCATAGTATCCATATGCCCATCTGTATTTCTAAATCCACTGACTTGAACTTGGTCTTACTGGTCCGTAACAGTTTGCTATCACTTATTGACCTTAGTTCAAATAAATCGCAACAATCTCATTCACTTGCATAGATTCATCTCACAAGATACTTCTTTCGTTGTATGTTTTCTTTTTCTATAAAAGTAAATCGTCCATATCCGTAATCCATGGCATGATGATCTGACTTTTACTTATATCCATTATTTACCTGTATTTACCTGTATTTACCTGTCTCCCATGCTGTTTTTACATTTTATATACATGCCTTATTTTTCCCGGAACCTTAATTCAGGTATCACAGGCACCTAAAGCCTTTCATTGATACAAGCAAGCACCGAACCAATGGCTATCATTGAAGTTTTTTCATGCCAGCATCACACACATTATGAGACAGGGAAGGGTGTTGTACGTATGCGAATGAGAAAGAAATGGATGTCCGGTTTTTTGACTCTGGCTTTGAGTACCGTCTTGGTGTTGTCAGGCTGTTCGAGCAATGAGGGGGCTGGGAATTCGCCTGCTCCTGCGGAAGGCAGCGAGCCACCAGCCGAAGTGACAGAAGCGCAAGATACGATGATTATGGGGCGTGGCGGGGATTCCGTTGCACTCGATCCGGCGATTGTAACTGATGGAGAGTCGCTGAAGATTGGACATCAGGTGTTTGATTCATTGCTGGACTACAAGGAAGGTGGAACAGAGGTCGTTCCTGGACTGGCAGAGAGCTGGGAGATTTCGGCGGATGGACTCAAGTATGTGTTTAAGCTGAAGTCCGGTGTGAAATTCCATGACGGTACCGACTTCAACGCTGAGGCTGTTGTGTTCAACTTCAACCGATGGGGCGATCCGGCGAGTGAATATAAATTCGAAGGGGATTCCTTCGATTATTACGACTCCATGTTTGGTCCAGAGGACGGACGTGTGATCAAGGAAGTGAAGGCGACGGACGAGACAACGGTAGAGTTCACATTGAACCAGCCACAAGCGCCTTTCCTGCAAAATATTGCGATGACGCCATTTGGAATTGCCAGCCCGAAAGCGATTCAGGAGAAAAAAGAAAACTTCAAGAGCGAGCCTGTGGGCACCGGCCCATTTGTATTCAAAGAGTGGAAGCGTAACGACTCCATTACCCTGGAGAAAAACGCGGATTATTGGAAAGAAGGACTGCCGAAGCTGAACAAAGTAATCGTGCGTTCGATTCCGGACAACACCGCTCGCTTCAATGCCCTGCAAAACGGTGAGATTGATGTCATGGAAGACTTGAACCCGGACGATCTGTCCATCCTTGAAGGCAATAGCGAGTTGCAGAAGATTGAGCGTCCACCGTTCAACGTGGCGTATATCGGCTTTAACTTCAAGAAGAAACCATTTGATAATGTCAAAGTCAGACAAGCCCTCAACCATGCGGTGAACAAGCAGGCCCTTATTGATGCGTTCTTTGCTGGACAAGCTGAGCCTGCTGTGAACCCGATGCCGCCAACGCTGTGGGGGTACAACGATACCATTGAGGATTACCCATATGATCTGGAAAAAGCAAAAGCTCTACTCGCCGAAGCTGGCTTCCCTGACGGTTTGCCTGATCCGGTAACCTTCTATGCCATGCCAGTATCCCGCCCGTATATGCCTGATGGCAAGAAGGTTGCGGAAGCGATCCAGGCTGATTTTGAGAAAATTGGCGTGACCACCAACATTGAATCCCCAGAATGGGCGACGTATCTGGATGATGCCAAAGCCGGGGAGAAAGACGATATCTACATGCTCGGCTGGACGGGAGACAACGGGGACCCGGATAACTTCCTGTACACGTTGCTGGACAAAGACGCCATTCCGGGCAACAACCGCAGCTTTTACGTCAACGAAGAGTTGCATGTGTTGCTGACGGATGCGCAAAAAGAAACGGATCAGGAGAAACGTGCGGAGCTTTACAAACAAGCGCAGGCAATTATCAAGGAAGACGCACCGTGGATTCCACTCGTGCACACCACGCCAATTCTGGCGGGTAAATCGAACCTGAAAGGTTTTGTACCATCTCCGCTGGGCAGTGAATCCTATGCTGGTGCCTACTTCGAATAGCGCAGAGGTAAGTTGAATCTGAATATGCATCTAACGCATTAACCATTCTTTCTATCAAAGCGCTGGTGAGACGCAATGCTTGGCTGAACCCACATCCGGACGTAACTATCCAAAGCATGCGTATCTGCCAGCGCTTTTTATTTTGCATGAAACGTCGAAGGCAGGTGAACAGGATTGAACAGCTATATTGTCAAACGTGTGCTTGTGTTGCTGCCCGTACTGCTGGGCATGACCCTGATTGTCTTTTCCATCATCCACGCCATTCCGGGTGACCCGGCTGAGACCATACTTGGGCAAAAGGCAACCGAACAATCCAAGCAGGCCCTTCGTGACCAGCTCGGTCTGGATAAACCCTGGTTCCAGCAATATTTCGCCTACTTGGGCGATTTGCTCAAAGGCGACCTCGGAACATCCATCCGCACCAAGGTGCCTATTGCCCAGGAAATTGTGCCTTATCTGACAGCTACCCTCGAATTAACGATGGCAAGTATGTTGTTTGCTGTCATTATTGGGGTGAATGCCGGGATTGTCAGTGCATGGAAGCACAACTCCTGGTTTGATTATTGCTGTATGGTCATTGCTCTAGTGGGTGTATCCATGCCAATCTTCTGGCTCGGTCTGATGGAACAATGGCTGTTTGCGAACAAGTTACAGTGGTTGCCGTCGATTGGACGCATGAATGCACGTGATCCGGTGGATGCCATTACGGGCTTGTATGTGCTGGATACGATGATTGCTGGACAATGGAATCAGTTGTGGACCGTAACGAAACATTTGTTGCTTCCGAGTATTGCGCTCGGCACGATCCCGATGGCTGTTATTGCCCGGATGACTCGTTCCAGCATGCTGGAAGTGATGAGTTCCGATTACATTCGTACAGCAAAGGCGAAGGGACTGGGTCCGTTTTTTGTTGTATATGGACATGCGCTCAAAAATGCGTTTATCCCCGTGCTTACGGTTATCGGCATCCAGACTGGATCGTTGCTCGGGGGTGCAGTGTTGACCGAAACGATTTTTGCTTGGCCGGGCGTGGGACGTTATATATATGAAGCGATTAGTTCGCGGGACTATCCAGTGATCCAGAGTGGCATTCTGATCGTGGCATTTTTTTTCGTGGTAATCAATCTGATTGTGGACTTGCTCTACGCTGTCTTTGATCCTCGTATCAGTTATAAATAGGAATAATCATTCATATCCAAGAAAGGAGACGCCGCATGGCCAAATTATCGACCAATACCGGAACATCGATTGATGCTGCAACAGCAAGCACATCCGGTCCATGGCGTGAAGCTTGGAGGACGTTTCGGAAAAATCGGCTTGCACTTGCGGGCTTGATTATTATCGTGTTTTTTATCCTGTTGGCCTTCCTCGCGCCATACATCGCACCTTACGATTACAAGGAACAGGTGCTGGTGGATCGGCTACAGGCCCCTTCGGCAGAGCATTGGTTTGGTACGGATGATCTGGGGCGTGACGTGTTTTCCAGAGTGCTGCATGGGGCGCGTATTTCCTTGTGGGTGGGCTTCTTCTCCGTCATTGGTTCCATTATTGCGGGTACGCTGCTTGGTCTGATTGCCGGATTTTATGGAAAATGGGCGGACATGCTCATCTCGCGTTTATTTGATATCTTGCTCGCATTTCCGGGGATTTTGCTAGCCATCGCCATTGTGGCGATATTGGGCCCGTCGTTGCAAAATGCACTGCTCGCCATCGCCATCGTGAACATCCCGACCTACGGAAGATTGGTGCGTTCACGGGTACTCAGCTTGAGACAGGAGGAATTCATTACGTCGGCACGGACACTTGGGGCGGGCAACGGGCGAATCTTGTTTCGCCACATCTTACCCAACAGCCTTACTCCGCTGATTGTACAGGGTACGCTCGGAATTGGAACGGCGATCATCGAGGCCGCTGCACTTGGATTTCTGGGCATGGGTGCGCAACCACCCGACCCGGAGTGGGGTAAAATGCTGTCGGACTCCCGTCAGTTTATACAAAAAGCACCGTGGACACTGATCTTCCCCGGCGTTTCCATCATGTTGACCGTTCTCGGCTTCAACCTAATGGGTGATGGACTACGCGATACCCTTGATCCGAAAATGGCCAAAAAGTAGAAGTTTCTAATTCTAACCGTAATTGTTTCTTCTATGCCGGTTCGAACTTTGGTTCGAGGCGGCTTTTGTTTTACCTACGGGATTACGTTAAAATGATTGGTGATGTGTCAAAGTTGAAGGGTTATTCGATCTTTTTGTTAAAATAACCGCCTGCGTATTGACACCCAATTTTCCCATATGTTATATAAAAGGAAGGGTTTAGCACTCCGATCATTAGAGTGCTAACAAATGATGTTTTTACTATACGCCTACATATGGAATGATTCTGTTTTTGAAAATAGATATTGAACCTGAGGAGGCCATGCGGAGCCAACGGGCGCTACAGACCTGAAGCGGTATTCCACGTTTAATAAAAGATTCAATTCGTTGATGATCTCTATGCTAAAAAATAGTCGCTGATCAAATGTGGAAGTAGTGCAGGGGACGAAATCGATTTGGAGGAAGCAAAGCGTTCGCCTTTATCACCGAATTTCTCCTTTTTAAAAAAGGGAATCAAAGAAATACGGGGATAACAGCGATCCGAAAAACGATTCGTAACCGGAACGGCTACATTGCAGAACGTCATGCACTTATTTTTTGCAATGACTCATTAGAGTGAGTCATATTATCTGTGGACTAGAGCGCTCGAAGGTTTTAGAGTCTACTAATGGTCGCAGGAATATCTCAGTTATTTCTATTTTCAATCAAATCATTCGATATCCAAATTTGAAAGGAGTCCAACCATTCATGGCTAAAAAAGAATTCCAAGCAGAATCCAAACGTTTGCTGGATATGATGATCAACTCCATTTATACCCAAAGAGAAATCTTTTTGAGAGAATTGATCTCCAACTCCAGTGACGCCATTGATAAAATTTATTACAGAGCACTGACAGACGATACGCTCGTTTTCAACAAAGAGGACTACTTCATCAAGCTTACGATCGACAAAGAGAATCGCACGCTCACACTGACGGATACCGGAATCGGGATGACACAGGAAGAGCTGGAGAACAATCTGGGGGTTATCGCGAAGAGTGGTTCCCTGGCGTTCAAGAAGGAAAATGAAGCCAAAGACGGCCATAACATCATCGGACAATTCGGGGTTGGTTTCTACTCGGCATTTATGGTGGCGGACAAGCTTACCGTAACAAGTAAAACGCTGGGTAGCGACGAGGCTTGGAAATGGGAATCCGAAGGCGCGGATGGTTACACCATTACACCGGCTGAGAAAGATTCCGTAGGTACAGAAATCGTCCTGACGATCAAAGAAAATACGGAAGAAGATTCGTATGACGAATTTTTGGAAGAGTACCGCCTGAGATCCATCATCAAGAAATACTCCGACTTCATTCGCTACCCGATCAAGATGGATGTGACGGGTCAACGTCCGAAAGAGGGCACGGAGAACGAGTTCGAGGAATACCAAGAAGAACAAACCGTGAACAGCATGGTGCCGATCTGGCGTAAAAATAAAAGCGAGTTGACCGAAGAAGATTACAATAACTTCTATATGGAAAAACGCTACGGTTTTGACAAACCGCTCAAACATTTGCATATCAGCGCAGATGGCGCAGTGGTATACAATGCAATCCTGTTTATACCGGAGAATACGCCGTTTGACTACTATACCAAAGAGTATGAAAAAGGCCTTGAACTCTACTCTAACGGCGTGCTAATCATGGATAAATGCGGAGATTTGTTGCCAGATTACTTCGGATTTGTCAAAGGTATGGTGGATTCGGAAGACCTATCCCTGAACATCTCCCGTGAGATGTTGCAACATGACCGTCAGCTTAGCCTGATCGCGAAAAACATTAAGAACAAAATCAAGAGCCAGCTGCAAAGCCTGTTGAAGGACGAGCGTGAGAACTACGAGAAGTTCTACCAAGCGTTTGGTCGTCAATTGAAATATGGTGTATACAGTGACTATGGTGTGAACAAGGATACATTGCAGGATCTGCTGTTGTTCACGTCTTCCAAAGAGGGCAAACTCGTGAGCCTGGACGAATACGTCTCCAGAATGCCGGAAGATCAGAAGTACATCTACTATGCATCCGGTGAGTCCATTAGCCGTATTGAGAAACTGCCACAGATCGAGGGTGTTCTTGAGAAAGGGTACGAAGTACTGTACTTTACCGATGACATCGATGAGTTCGCAATTAAGATGATCATGAACTACAAGGAGAAAGAATTCAAATCCATCTCCAGTGGTGACCTGGGTATCGAAGATAGCGCGGACCAAGAAGAAACGGACGCTCAGGACAACGATAACAAAGAGTTGTTTGAAGCGATGCAAGCTCAATTGGCCGGTAAAGTCAAAGCGGTTAAAGCTTCCAAACGTCTCAGAAGCCACCCGGTATGTTTGTCCACCGAAGGTGAACTGACGATTGAAATGGAGAAAATCCTGAAAGCTATGCCGAACAGTGAAAACGTACAAGCCGACAAAGTGCTGGAAATCAACGTGAATCACGATGTATTCAAATCGTTGAAAGACGCTTTTGCACAGGATCAGGAAAAACTGAACCTCTACACAAGCCTGCTGTACCATCAGGCATTGCTGATCGAGGGATTGCCAATTCAGGACCCAGTAGAGTTCACTAACGATATCTGTAAGGTTATGGTGTAAAAATCCGGCGTACAAGGGTGCGATAATATATCCTTTATGCAAAAATTAACGTAGTTTTAAGAGTACACTGTGTGAACATTAAGTTTAGTAGCTAAATCGCAACGCTGCATCCACCATAATCATCCGACAGGGCATTTCCGTCCTGTCGGTTTTTGTTTTTTTAACCACAACGGGGAGGGTGCGGGGAGGCAGACTATCATTGAAGTGATGGATGAACATGTTAATGGGATTCTTTAAACTTTCAAAATCTTTACGAAATCCCCTTTATAGGGAATGTAATTTCATTTAGATCGGGTGTGAATCAAACAGCAAAAGTAGTGAAGGGGACGGAATCGATTCTGAAGAAGCGGAGCGGTCGCCTTTGTCTCAGGGGTTTCCCCTTAATATAGGGGATTCAGAAAACCCGGAGACAACAGCGATCATAAGAACGATCCGTAACCGGAACGGCCACCTGCTGGCACCGTGAATACTTAGGGTTGTTCTGCCATGTGAGCAAGCATATGTGAATAATGAATTCAATATAGAATCATGATCATTTAGGTGCACGAATGATAGTCTGGCAGGGTATAATAAAAGAATAGGACTGTTTATTACAAGTTGATGTAAGAAGAGATGACAATCGCAGACAGGTTTTACTTTTCGAAACCACAGATGTTGTGTATAATCACTCAAAATAGAGACAGTCGGCTAGGAGTGATCCCCATGCAATGGAACGATCTGAGAGAACATAGACAATATCCTGAACTAACCAAATTGGATGGATCTCGTGCAGCATACGAACGGGACTATTCCAGACTCATTCATTCACCGACCTTCCGTCGGTTACAAGGCAAATCACAGGTGTTTGGCGCAGGAACGGGGGATTATTATCGTACTCGTTTGACCCATTCCCTGGAGGTGGCACAGATTGCACGAGAGGCTGCCCGCAGCCTGATTCGTCGTTTTCCCGAGGTGGACTGGGACCGTGCGGATAACCCCGGCCTTATTATTGACTCAGAAGTAGTGGAGTGTGCTGCAATCGCACATGATTTCGGTCACCCGCCGTTTGGACATAAAGGTGAAGAAGTATTAGATGGTATTCTGGATGACCTCATTAACACCGAGGCTAAGAAAATTATGAAAAAAAGCCGCAGCGCCAAAGTTCCCAAGGTGGAGTCTGAAGTCCGTGCTGAGCTCAAACGGAAATACGAGCATTTTGAAGGAAATGCACACAATTTCCGTCTCATTATGCATTTGGAGAAGCGTGAAGATATCGACGGACTGAACCTGTCTGATGCGGTATTACTAGGAATCAACAAGTATCCGTACCCCGGGACAGAGAGCAAGAAAGGCATGTATCATCATGAGTGGCAATATATTCGTGAGATCCGTGATCGTTGGAAAGTGCCGGCAGGCAAGAAGACGCTGGAAGCACAGCTGATGGATCTCTGCGACGATATTGCGTACTCCTCGCATGACCTGGAGGATGGAATCAAAGCAGGCAAAATTGAAGTACACGAGCATTTCCTGCAAGATCCGCATGTGAATCGACTGATTGTGGATAAGATTACAACGTTGGAGGATCTATTCTGGGACGGATGGACCCGAGAAGCAATTGGGCAAAAGGTAGAAGAGGTGCTCGCTTCGTTCCTGCGCATCTGGAATGAGAAGATGCCGTTCTGCGAGCATGATTACTCGCGTACCCGACGTGAGGTGAAAGCCTACTGGGTGAGCTTTTTTGTAGGCAGTCTTGGCGTTATTGACGATGGCGACTGGAAGAAGGTTACCTTTGTCCGTGAAGGGGCTGAAGACCTTGATATGCTGCGTACGGTGAGTGTGCTCAAGAGTTTTGCCTGGGTGACGATGATTCGTGACCTGCGTGTGCAACGGCTACAGAAGCGAAGTGAATGGATGATTAAGCGATTATGGGATGCATTTCTTGATCCGGAAACGTCCAAATCTATTATTCCATCTGACTGGCTGCAGCGGTATGAGAAGGATCAGGCCAAAGCCCAGCCAATCTGGACTTGGGAACACATGGTCATCGATTATATTGCAGGAATGACGGATGCATTTGCCGAGAAAATATACAATGAACTTTATGGGCTGAAGGTGGGTTCCATCTACGATCTGGATTAAAATGAACCGATATAAAGGGAGATGAGACGCTTGGCTACAAGAATGAGTGATAAATTCAGTCTGGGCGTACTTGACCTTGTTCCAAGGTTAAACGATGCCACAGCGGAACATGCGCTCCGGCAATCGGTAGCACTTGCGCAACAGGCTGAGGCTTGGGGATACACCCGATACTGGACATCAGAGCATCATGACATGGCTGAACTGGCATCGGCCTCTCCCGAAGTATTGCTCTCGCATATCGGAGCAAAGACGACAACGATCCAGCTTGGCTCAGGTGCAGTCTTGTTGCCGCACTACAGTCCGCTCAAGGTTGCAGAATCGTTCCGTCTGCTGGCTACCCTCTATCCGGGGCGCATTGAGCTTGGGCTCGGACGTGCTCCTGGCGGTGGACCTCATGCGACGATGGCACTCAGTGGCAATTACTTGCAACATGTGTCCAAGCTGCCCGAATCACTCGCAGCACTGACGGAACTGCTTGAAGATCGATATACCTACGAGGATCATCCTGTGACGGCTCGTCCGATTCCCAAGCTTCCATTATCGCTCTGGATGCTTGGGACCAACGTGAAGAGCGCAGAATTTGCGGCACGCTTTGGCATGGGATATGTCTTTGGTCAATTCATGAGTGATGCTGATGGTACAGAGGCTGTAAGGCGATACCGGGAAGGATTCACCCCCAGTGCAACCATGAAGGAGCCTGAGGTTATGGTGGCAGTCAGCGTATTGTGTGCGGAGTCAGAGACGGATGCCTTGGCCTGGAGTCGTGACATTGCGGAGAGACGCAAGGCGGATGGAAGAGAACGTTCAAGCGAGCTGAATTCGAGTGGTATCGAGGTCTCCGGCACGAATGACTCAGCCAGTGCTGATCATCATGAATCAGAGCGGCACTATGCAGGTACACCTGAGCAGGTATGGGGTCAATTGGAACAAGTAAGTCGCAGGCTGGATACGAAGCGGTTGCTTCTGGTTACGGCAGGACCAGATTATGAGCGCAGGCTGAATTCTTACCGATTGCTGGCCGAGCAGAGACAGCAATCTTGAAGCGGGCGAAGCACTTTATGATGCAAACCGTTAAAATTCGAATAAAGCGGAGAGCTGCAGATCGGGATTTCACCGTATGCTGCAGCTTTTTATTTTAGAATGTGCCAAAATTCAACAATATTTTACAAAATTAAGCTTCTTAATAACAAAATAATGTTATAATACTTTACGTCTATTTTCCTATCGATATAATATAGATAAGTTCTTCTGACAAGAGGTCAAAAGAAGGGGAAAACAATGACAAAAGCACCTGAATTCGGGATGACCGAAGAGGTCAAGGGGGAAATCATATGTTCAGCAGATTTAAGATCAAAAGTATCGGTCTGCGTATCAGCATCGCGTTCTACTTGTTAATCCTCTGTTTAATTGTTTTGAGTGTCACCATTGTCACCCGTATGAATTCAATCGAATCCAACACTAATGAGATTACGAACAATTGGATGCCATCAATCCAGCAAATTAACCGGTTAAACTATACTACGGAGCATGTTCTTTCGCTAAGTTATCGTCACTTTGACGCAGATGAAACGGACAAGGCAGCCTTGTCAGAAGAGCGTACCAAGTATATTCGTGAAACGACACAGGCGATTAAAATTTATGACCAGCAGGAAAAGTCTACGGAGGAACTCGATCACTGGACTGCGTTCAAGAACAAATGGGAAGCGTATCTTAAGATTAATACGCAAGCAATCAAGCTGAGTGATGAGGGTCAGACACAGCTGGCCAAGGAAGTGGCTGAAAAAGGTGCAGACTCCTTTGACGCCATGCAAGTCGATCTGGATTATCTTGTGGAATACAATCAGAAGCAGTCCAATATTGCGGCGGCCCAAACGATCAGATCCGTTCAGGATGGCAGAATAATCATCATTATCGGTGTTCTTGTCATGATTGTCATTACAGCGATCAGTATTCCGATTATTCGTTCACAGGTTGTGAAACCACTACTGCGTGTTATTAGTGCAGTTAAACTGATTGCAGAAGGCCAATTGAATGTTCAGGATATACATACCAAACATGAGGACGAAGTCGGTGTTCTGGCCAAAGCAGTGAATGACATGAAAGGTAACCTGACTTCCATGGTTCTGAGCGTCAGACGAATTGCGGAAGCTGTCAATCGGCAGAGTGGGGAACTGGCAATCTCCTCCGAAGAGGTTAAGATTGGTAGTCGCCAAATTGCTGTGACAATGGAAGAGTCAGCCAAGGCCGCGGAAAGCCAGGCAGAGACAGCGGTGGAATCAGCCCGCACAGTTGAAGCGCTGAATGATCACATTCAGAATCATACGGAACAAGGCAGCCAGCTGCGCGTCATGTCGGATCTTGTACTGGAGCAAGGGCTGAATGGTCGCAAGGCGATGGAACAGTCCGTGCAGCAGATGCAACAGATTTCCGGATCAGTCTCAACTTCCATGAACAAGATGGAAAGGTTGAATCGTAAAAATGAAGATATCTCCAAGCTGGTTCAGGTCATTCATGACATTGCACGCCAAACCAATCTGCTGGCACTGAATGCCTCCATTGAGGCAGCCCGTGCGGGAGAGAGTGGACGCGGGTTCGCCGTAGTGGCATCAGAAGTGCGGAAGTTATCTGAGGCTGTGCAGACTTCGGTTGAAGAGATCACGGCGATTACCGAGGATATTCAGCAGGAGTCACAAGGAGTGGTTGCAGAATTACGTACCGGCGTTCAGGAGACCGAACTGGGTCAGGAACATGTACTTGCTTCAGGTCAGCTCTTCCGTACAATTAATGAATCGGTGGAAGGCATGGTGGGTGTGATCAGCACCATGACAGATGGCCTCGCAGGCATGCAGGAAGCAAGCGGACGAATGAATGATTTCAGTCAGCAGATTTCCGCTGTTTCGGAGCAATCTGCAGCGAGTGTGGAAGAAGTTTCGGCATCGGCAGAAGAGCAGGTAAGTTCCATGGAAACGATTAGCGGCAATATTCAAAGTCTGAAAGAATTATCGGAAGATTTGCTAACATCCATTGAAAAATTAAAAATATAATCTTCTTCTTATAATAGAAGAAACTGGCTCATGCATGCGGCGATTGGTGAGAGTTTCTAAATAAAATAAGGTGTTCCTCAATCATGGGAACACCTTATTTTTTTCTTTCCAGATAGTTACGTACAAAGAAATGGATAGTTGTCTAGCAGTCTAACATTGTATACAATGACTACCTGAAGCATTCGTAACAGCTGATATTTGATATGTCTACAATGAGCTACTATTTATATAGAAGAAACATGATTAATGAAGGAAGGGGAGGGGAATTTTGCCTGATGAAACACTTGGTATTTACGCTACTTCCGGGAAATACCTCTACACCTTTGCTTGTCACGAGAACGAGCGCGAATTATGCATGCTGGAGCTGAATACGTTGCTTGAACCGAGTTCAGAGATCGGTATGGATAGGGGAGCATATGTGTGGTCCGAACGATGTATATCACCTGGACGAAGTCCTTTTATCCATGGCAGATTAGATGTGATCGGTGAAGGGGACACGGTGACTGATCTGCTCCCTCTTGCCAAAGAGATTGAGCTGTTGCCAGAAGAGACATTTAAGGTGATTTGTCTGAAAGAAGGGGATCATGCCCCTGATTATGCACAGTCTCGTCAACTGGAAAAAGAAGTCGGCATGTGCATTAAAGGCAAGGCACAGATGAAGCAACCAAAGGTGACTTTCGGCCTAATCCAAACAGGAGAAAAATGGATCTTGGGCCAGTGGACAGAAGCTGATCGATCATGGCAGATTCATCGGCAGAAGCCGCAAAATTACTCGACTGGATTTGGCATCACACTCGCCAGAGCACTGGTGAATATTGCTGTTCCATACGTGGAAAACCATCGATTACTTGATCCGTGCTGCGGCATGGGAACGGTTGTCATTGAGGCTTTATCCATGGGAATTGATGCGAGAGGTAACGACCTGAATCCTCTGGCTGTCCGAGGTGCTCGTATCAATCTGCCGCATTATGGATATGATTCGGATCGAATCACATTGGGGGATATGAATGAACTGCAAGATTGGTATGATGCAGCAATTCTGGACATGCCCTATAATCTCTGTTCTGTACTTCCAGATGCTGAGCAACGAGCCATGCTGGAGAGCTTGCGCAGATTGGCAAAACGGGCGGTAGTTGTTTCCACAGAGTGGGTAGAAGAGCACTTGTTGGAAGCGGGATGGACGGTAAAAGAGTACCGAACAGTAAACAAAGGCACGTTTATACGTCATATTTGGTTGTGTGTGTAAGTATAAGAATAAAAAACTCCAACCTGGGAGATATTACATTTCCAAAGGTGGAGTTTTTTTATATTTAATTTATATCCTTGATGTTGATTTGCACAATATTGCATGGGAACGGATGTTTGTGTTAATATTTATGACTATAATCCACTAGGTTAAGCGGAAGGGTCTTACCAGCAACATAAGCTTCCAGATTTTTGATGAAAATATCGATTGCACGATCCGTATATTGCTCTGTACTTCCTGCGATATGTGGCGTAATTAAGACGTTATCCATGCCCCATAGCGGGTGGTCTGCCGGAAGTGGTTCTTCTTCGAACACGTCAAGTGCGGCGAAGGCAATCTGGCCGTTTTGGAGTGCATTCAGCAAGGCTTCCGTTTTCACACTGGGGCCTCGGCCCACATTGACGAAACATGCACCGGATTGGAAATGCTCAAATGCAGTTTGATCATATATATGTTTGGTTTCATCGGTCAACGGTAAAATGTTAATCACATAATCGCCTTGGCTCAAGGCTTCATGCAGTCCGGTCATGTCGTACATCTGATCCACGTTAGGGACATCTTTACCTGAGCGACGAACTCCGATCGTACGCATGCCGAGTGCTTTGAGAATGCGGGCTGTTTCGGTTCCGATCTCGCCTACACCAACGATGACCGCTGTTTTGCCGTGCAGTTCTGGTAGTGGTTTGGCGGGAGCTTTCCATTCGGACTGCTGTTGATGCAACATGGCTTGTCTCAGCCAGCGACTGTGGGATAACATCATGCCCAGAATAATTTCGGTAATTGGAATCGCGTGAACTCCATTTGCACTAGTGACCTGAATGTTCTTCTTCTGCAAATCTGCAAATGGGAGACTGTCCACACCAGCGGACCAGACCTGAACCCACTTCAACAGGCTGTCCTGTTTCAATGCATGTTCAGCGACAAGGGGTGACCAACCGACAATAATCTCAGCCTCGTTCAACTCAGCGGGGTCCAATTCCTTGGCTTTTCCGACTTTCAGGGTGTACCCCGGTGCAGCATTCTGAATGCGTTGTTGCTGTTCTTCGGATAGAGATGGAAAACATACAATTTTACCCATAATGTGTGGTCCTCCTGAGATCAATAGTTTGATAAGTTTGATAATTGAAGTGTATCAGATTTGATGTTGGATGTGCATAAGGTGGTAAATGCAGGAATCTAGCCTTATTTGCAAATGGTTATCTTTGTGTCACTCTATACTTACCCAACTTGAAACGATATGTATAGTTATGAAATAATAGAGCGAACTTTAGAGAGGTGTATGCAATGAATAACCAATCACATCAGGATCATTCATCCCGACGGGAAAGATTGTTTGTAGCGATTCGTCTTCCTGTTGCTGTTCAGCAGTCTCTTCAGATGGATGCGAGGCTTGTACAGAACAAGCTTGATTTTCGTAAATGGACAGATCATCGGGATTATCATATAACCTTGCAATTTCTTGGGGATACACTTGTTAGTGACATTGGGCATCTTCGGAAAGCATTGCGCTCAGTAGCAGATGAATTCCACGCGTTTGAACTTCAGCTTTCGGATTGGGGCACATTTGGGCTTGAAGAAGCGCCTAAAGTGTTATGGAAAGGTGTTAGCGGAGAGGTTGATCGGTTGATTTCACTGCAAAAACAAATCGTGCAGGCCACATCGTCCCTTGGATTCGAAGCTGAATTAAGACCTTATTCTCCCCACATTACCATTGCTAGAAAATATCTGGGACAACTTCCAGGTAATGAGAATAAAGGGGTATCTGGAGTGCTTCTGGAACATACCACAGGTGTTAATTCATGGATGGTGGAGGACATTGTACTTTATGTGACAAGGCTGGGAAAATCGCCAATGTATGAGGTCGTAGACACATTCTCTTTTTCCTGATAATCATTTTTATGCCATAAAATCACATTGACATTACGTTTATCCCTATGTAATATTAGCCATCGTTATTCAAATTCTTTTTTTTGGGTTACTTAGATAAGGGAAATGTTTCGACAGGAGGAATCTTCGAATGAACATTATAAGCAAGAATCGTTGGGTAGCACCGATGTTATCAGTGCTGCTTGTATGTATAGTGGGGGTAAATGTCGTTCAGGCGACGGGGAAGTGGAACGAAGCTAGTGATAGTAAACAGATGACCGAACTTGCGGCTTCTGTGCAAAATAACCAAACATCTACGCAAGAAGAGAGGCGCATGATGGAAGATGGGACAAGTCTGTCTACACAAACCGTAGCCTGGACTGAATCTCTGCCAGCGAAGAACTGGTTGACGACTGCTCAAGAAAAGCAGGAATTGCAAGAAGCCAAGGCCAAGAACAAAGCTAGAGCTATAGCTGCGGCCAAAGCCAAAAAAGAAGCTGCACTGAAATTGGCCAAAGTGGAACGTGCCAAAGCGGTGGCTGCTGTAACAACTCCCCCCCAAAAACTATACTTTACGCGGACCAAACTTCTGAACCAGGAAGACTCGAAACTCGCAACCTGGTCATACAGTGTGTCCGATAAAGAACTGCATCTGCTGCAAAAAATCGTCATGGCAGAGGCGGAAGGTGAACCGTACGAAGGCAAAGTGGCAGTTGCCAATGTTGTCTTAAACCGGCTGCGGTCAGCCAATTTTCCCGATACCATTTACAAGGTGATCTATCAGAAATCCCAGTTCAGTCCTGTAGCGAACGGACGTTTGAAACGTGTAGTTCCCAACGAGGACAGTATCAAAGCAGTGAATGCTGCGCTGAACGGGAAGAAGGAAGTTGCCGATGATACGTATTATTTCTTATCATTGACGCTTGCCGATGATCTGACAGTTGCCCGCTCGCAGAAAAAAGTAAAAACGATCGGTCATCATACTTTTTACAAGTAATCGACCCGTAAATTCTGCAAACAGGCAGGGTAGTTAACAGTGTGTGCATCACACGGCCCTTCAAAAAGCCTGAATCGTAGTTTTATTTCGTTATTTAAAATATGGTTATACTCTAAATTACCCTTTTTTCTGCCAAATCATACGGTCGAATCAATGAAAATAAAAGAAGGTTCCCTTCCAATAATTCGGAAGGGAACCTTCTTTATATATCGTGAGGACTTGTCTTGTCCTCTATAACACCTCGTGAGAGCTGTTCTACAGGTCCATAGAGACGTCAGAATGGTATTCTGGTACCTGACAAGGACGTGGCAGCAATTCCGGCTGAGAAGCGCTCTACGGGTGCTTTTGTAACTTCGGCTGTCGTCGGGAATAATAAGTCATGAACAGCTTGGGCGCAACACGTTGGATCATAGGCTGGACGGTTGCCGGTAATATGTGCTACGTTCAGCGGGCTTTCAGCTTGAGTGGATGCCTGCTCACATAGTTGGGTGAAACGTTTGGTGATCACATCGGCAGAGTGAATGACCTGGCCGTATCCGGCTTGTACAAAGTATTCACAGTTCTCTTCCTCTTGACCCGCCAGCGGAGGTATGAACAGCATGGGTAACCGCTTCGCCAACGCTTCGGTACATGTCATGCCACCAGGCTTCGTGATTAGCACATCGGATACATCCATCAGTTTGCTTACTTCACGGGTATATCCCAGAATACGAATATTAGGGTGCTGGAAGCAAGGCATTTCCTTCATCTTTGCAATCATTTTCTCGTTGCTTCCAAGACAAAACACCAATTGAACACGATCTGCCCAGGACGTGAGAGCTTTCATATGATCCTCATCAAAAGAGAGTCCCCAGCCTCCACCCATAAGCAGTGCGGTAGGCATATTCTGAAGCCCCATTTCTTCTCGCAGCGTTACTTTGTCGCCCGCTTCCCAGAAGTCAGGATGCACAGGAATTCCTGTGATTTGAATATGGGAGGGATCAACCCCCCGAATTTCAAGCAATGCTTTGACCTGAGGGGTAGAGACCAGATATTTATTCACTTCCGGATTAATCCATGTTCCATGCACGTCATAATCCGTCACGACGGTATAGAGCGGAATATTCAGACCCTGGCGTTTGAGCCGGGAGATCACTGCATTTGGAAAAGGATGGGTACAGATCACCGCATCCGGTTTCAGTTGGGATACGACCTGTGCTGTCTGTGTATAGAAAATTCGATGCAACGCCAACTTGGTAAAGCCATTTAATGACTTGTTGTACTGTGTGCGGTACAACAGACTGACCAGTTTGGGTTGAACCGACAGTGTCTTTCGATATGCAGAAAAGATTAATGGAGCTACCGTTGGATTTAAAAATTTGCCTAGTTCAATGACACGACTGTGAACATGTGGACTGACTTTTTTGATGCCATGTGCCAGCGCATGAGCGGCCTGAGTGTGACCGGTACCGAATCCTTCCGATAATAAGAGCACTCTTGGTTTTCGCATGAGTTCACCTTTATTCATAAGTTTAAATTCAAGATTAAGATATTTATCATTTATTCTCGCTATGGATTACATTACTACATGAATATACATTGAAGCGCAGAATCATGTTTCATCCATGAATATTTACACCATATATCTTATTCTGAGACAGTCTGACTTCATTTATATACGTATTGTTTGAGTCATCTTACACTATAGACGAGGACAGAAGGAGTTTCCACTGCATTTCGGTTAAAAAAAATTAACACAATTTTTAAAATGTTAGGGTTGCAATCTTATTACCAAGGTGGTAATGTATATTTTGACCGAATGACCGAATTGTATTTTTGGTCATTTATGTAGGACGAATGAACACTGAATGAGATTAAAGGAGGGATACGATGGCTCCGATTGACAGGAGACAGCAGGTTATTCATGCAGCAGCCCAGTCGTTTGCCATGTTTGGATACAAAGCAACCACGATGGATCAGGTCGCCAAGATTGCGAACGTTGGCAAAGGAACGATCTATACGTTTTTCACCAATAAGGAACAATTGTTTGATCAGATTTTGGTAGAAGTCATTCAGGAAATGAAGAACATCGCGCATCGTGAAGTGCATCAGGAAAGTGCATTTTTTGATAATCTGTTTCGGGTGCTGGATGCGTTGTTAGAGTTCCGCCGTGATCACGATCTGCTGGTTAAGCTATCACAGGAACTGAAGGACTTTGGTACACTGCAAGCCAAGGATGGTTTGGACAAAGTGGAGAAGGTCATTTCCGACTTTCTGGCTCGGGAGCTTGAAAAGGCAAAAGACAATGGAGAGATTCGGGATTGTGATCCACAAGTTGTCGCTTTTATGATGATCCGCCTGTATATTGCACTGACCTCAGACTGGAACAAACAACATCAACCGCTGAGCAAAGAGGAAATTAAGACTTACTTTCGCCTTTTCTTAATGGAAGGAATTGCTGCTGTAACGTAATCCGAATTTAATCTACTATAAATAAGGGTTATTATGCGTGCAGAGCAGCGAGGCTTGTCGGAAGACAGGTTTGTTTTTTTGCTCTAAACTGACTGTTTGAGGAAAGTGGTCAGTCCGTGTTTCGGTAATTTTTCTGGAATGCGACATTTTATTTCATTATAGTTATTCCTGCTCATGAAGCAGAGAGATTAAGGGGAGAAAGTGACATGAAATCTTTATCCGTGTTTTTCAAGGATGTGGGATCGGCCGTGAGAAACCCGAAGGTGTTGATCCCTGTTATTGCAATTATGTTTATACCGATCCTGTATAGTGGCATCTATCTGGCAGCTTATTGGGACCCATATGGTCATGTGGATGAGATGCCAGTTGCCGTAGTCAATTTGGATAAAGGTGCAGAGCTGGAGGGCAAATCACTTCATGTAGGTAGTGATCTGGTCGATGAGCTGAAGAAAAATGCTGATTTCAAATGGGACTTTGTCAGTGCGAGTCAAGCCAAAGAAGGCATGAGTAATGACAAATATTATATGCAAATCACGATTCCGGAGAACTTCTCATCCCAAGCAACAACGTTGCTCGATGACAAGCCGGAGCCGGCTGATCTGATCTATGAACCAAACGGCAATTACAGCTTTGTCGGTGCACAGATCGGTAAGACCGCTATTAAGGATCTGAAAGCAAAAGTCTCAGCCAAAGTAACAGAATCCTATGCAGAGACATTGCTCGACAAGTTCTCCGAAGTATCCGATGGCTTGGCGGAGGCAGGTGATGGAGCAGGTGAACTGAATACCGGCGCAGGCAAACTGGATGACGGTGCTGTTAAGCTCAAGGATAACCTGGCGAAGCTTGCATCCGGAACGCTTGAACTTCAGGAAGGACTTTCTCCATTAAGTGATGGCGTTAACGCATTGCACACGGGCGCGACCAAGCTTGAGAGTGGAACAACGAATCTTGTATCCGGTCTGCAACAGCTTCAGGCAGCCGCTTCGAGCCAGCTTCAGAGCGGAGCAGATCAGTTGAAGGATGGCAGCGCCAAGTTGGAAACCGGACTTCAGTCTTCACTGGATGGTACAAGTAAGTTGCAGGCTGGCCTGAAATCGTCAGAACAGGGCAGTGCGAAGCTGTCTGACGGTCTGCAAAGTGCCGTTCAGGGCAGCGGTACACTGGCAACAGGCTTGCAATCGGCTGTAGATGGCAGTGGTAAGGTTGCTGATGGAGCACAGAGCGTAGCCGCCGGATTGAAGCAGCTTGCTGCATCGAACCCGGAACTTGCCGAAAGTGCTGATGTACAGAAACTGCTTGCGGCGAGTGAAGCGGTTGCCGATGGCAGTGCGCAACTGCATGAGAGCGAGCAGAAGCTTGCACAGGGTGCAGATCAGCTGCATCAGGGCAATCAGCAGCTGGCCGCGGGCGCATCCGAGCTTCATGGTGGCCAGAAGCAACTTCTTGCTGGTGCAAACCAGCTGGTGGATGGTCAGCAGCAATTGCTGGCTGGTGCAGGGCAGCTTAGTCAAGGAGGAGCGAAACTCTCCGATGGTCTGAAGCAGTTCAGTGGTAAATTGGGCGATGCTGCAAGTGGCGGTACGTTGTTAGCAAATGGTGCCAAGCAGCTGGGCTCAGGGACAACAGCTTTGCAAACGGGTGTAGGTAAACTCAGTGGTGGCGTTAATTCACTAACCGATGGTTCCAAGCAACTGGGTGATGGCGCGGGCAAACTGGCTGACGGTCTTACCGAGCTAAAAGATGGCTCAAGTGAACTGGCAACCAAGCTGAATGATGCCGCTCAGAAAACATCCGAAGTGAAGAAAACGGATGATGTGGTGAACATGTTCGCTGAACCGGTGAACTCCTCGGAGAACACAGCAGAGAACGTGAGCAATTATGGTACAGGATTGACACCGTTCTTCCTGTCGATCGGTCTGTTTGTAGGATCATTGATTTCCACGATTGTATTGAAAATGCGTGAAACGTCCGTACCGGGTGCAACAGGCTGGAATCGTTTTGTCAGCCGGACACTGGTATTTGGCTCCGTGAGTATTTTCCAATCAGTTATCGTGGCAAGCTTCATGTTATATGGTCTTGGACTGGAGACGCACAGCGTAGGGCTGTTCTATCTGTTTACCATTATTACAGGGCTGACCTTCATGTTGATCGTTCAGGCGCTTGTAACCTGGTTGGATCTGCCTGGACGTTATGTTGTCATTCTGCTGCTGGTCTTCCAACTTGCGGCTAGTGCAGGAACCTTCCCGGTAGAACTGATTCCATCGTGGCTTCAGGCATTTAGCCCTTGGTTGCCAATGACACACAGCATTATGGGCTTCAAAGCCGTTGTATCGAGTGGTAATCTGGATGTGATGTGGCATCAGGCAGGAATTCTTAGTATCTATGCAGGTGTATCCATTCTACTGACGCTTGCTTACTTCCTCTGGAATGGCAGACGTCCGAAAAAAGAAGTCGAACAGGCTGATTCTGGTCAAGTTGTGACGGCATAAGTCGAACCTGATCTTCAGCATAGTCATATTTCTGAAAAAAAACTTTATTTTATTGTAGTGAAATTATGCAATATAGTAGTCAAATAGTGCAAATAGCCTGCAGCCCCAAAAAGGGGTTGCAGGCTATTTTGTATACAAATGCATAAAGAAGTAAAGATTCGCTGGCTTAAGCAGTGAAAATTTGGTTGAATTATGGATAAACGTAGGCTGTACATGGAACGATTTTCTTCTGTCAGCAATTTAATTCAGTTGTACTCTGGTTTAAAAAGTGTATAATTATTCGAAAAAGAGATGAATTTAAACGTCACTACTGTAAAGCTGTACTGCAAAACATTTCTTATCAGAGGTATTAAAAAGTTTAAATTGCGCTGATGTTAGGTCGGTGTTAAAATAATAGAACTATATCAAAAAAACGTCGCTCCATTTCAGTAGCCGTGCCAGCGGCTGCGTGTTGATTTATACATGCTGTTTGCCGGATCGTCCGGATCAGCTCATCTCATTCAATGGCTTCTGCCCAAGGCATTATTTTTGACAGTCTCATGCTGTCACCTCTTCTATCTAGCAGGCTCTATCGCAAGCGAAAGGCCAGCTCCTCCCGTTTCATTGTTGCCTGTTGCCTATGTTCTTGATCTTTCCGAAATACTTCATTATAGAAAGGTTGCGTTCCATGAGACACATCGGATTACCTCCAAAACAGGGTCTGTATGACCCGCAGTTCGAAAAAGACGCATGCGGAATGGGTTTTGTTGCCAACATCAAAGGAGTACCTTCACACGATATCGTTAGTCAGGCACTGACCATGCTCAGTAACATGGAGCACCGTGGAGGACAGGGAAGTGAGCCGAATTCCGGTGACGGAGCAGGTATCCTGATTCAGATTCCACATCGTTATTTTGCACAGGAAGCGGAACGTCTTGGTTTTGCATTACCTGAACAGGGCTTCTATGGCGTAGGGATGTTGTTCATGTCCCAAGACCCCGCCATCCGTAGTGCGCACGAAGAGAGCCTCAAGAAGATTATTGAAGAAGAAGGACAGACGTTCCTGGGTTTCCGGGATGTTCCTACTTTTGATGAAATGCTTGGCCGTTCTGCACTTGCAGCGAAACCTTATGTACGTCAGGTGTTCATTGGAAGATCAGCAGATGTGAAGGATGAGCTTGGATTCGAACGTAAACTGTATGTTATTCGCAGACGCGCTGAGCTGGCTATTCGATATTCGGCAGATGAAGCAGAAGGCGGTTCATTCTACCTGCCAAGCTTGTCTTGTCGCAAAATTGTTTACAAAGGCATGCTGACAACGGAACAGGTGGGAGAATTCTATCTGGATCTACAGCAAGATCTCGTGGAATCTGCGATTGCACTCGTACATTCCCGTTTCAGTACGAACACCTTCCCTAGCTGGGAACGTGCCCACCCGTATCGCTTCATGATCCACAACGGTGAGATCAATACGATGCGTGGTAACGTGAACTGGATGCATGCACGCCAGTCCCTGTTTGAGAGTGAATTGTTCGGTGACGACATCGCCAAAGTGAAACCGGTCATTAACCCGGATGGTTCCGATACAGCGATGTTCGATAACACACTGGAGTTCCTGTATCTGAGCGGCCGTTCATTGCCACACGTGGCAATGATGATGGTTCCTGAACCTTGGAGCACAGATGAGGGCATGGACCCTGCCAAAAAGGCATTTTATGAGTATCACAGCACGATGATGGAGCCTTGGGATGGACCTGCAGCAATGGCCTTTACAGACGGTTTGCAAATTGGTGCAACACTTGACCGTAACGGTTTGCGTCCAGCTCGTTATTATGTAACCAAAGATGACCGCATTATCCTGTCTTCTGAAGTTGGGGTACTTGATATCGCACCTGAAGAGATCCTGTACAAAGATCGTCTGCGTCCAGGTCGGATGTTGCTTGTGGATACACAAGAAGGCCGCATCATCGCTGATGAGGAAGTAAAAGCACTCATTGCAGCCGAGAATCCGTATCAGGATTGGCTCGATGAGCATTTGATGGATCTGAGCGAGCTGCCGGAAGCACCGGAACTTCCTGATCCAAAACATGATAATGTGACCCAGCTTCAGCTGGCATATGGATATACATTTGAAGAGCTTCGCAAAATCCTGGAGCCAATGGCGACAACAGGTATGGAAGCTACAGGTTCGATGGGTTATGATGCACCACTGGCTGTGCTGTCGGATCGTCCGCAGCGCCTGTACAACTACTTTAAACAGATGTTCGCCCAGGTAACCAACCCGCCAATTGATGCAATCCGTGAAGAGATTGTAACTTCTACAGCTACAACCATTGGTCCTGAGCGCAACTTGCTGAACCCTGAACCGGAGAGCTGTCGCCAGATCCGTCTGGATACACCGGTATTGTCCAATGAAGACTTTGCGAAGATTCGCCATGTGCGTCGCCCAGGCTTCCGCTCCATGACGATTCCAATCTTCTTCACTGCTGCGGAAGGAGCAGAAGGACTTCGTAAAGCGATGGAACTTCTCTTCGAAGCCGCAGACCGTGTCATCGACAAAGGTCATAACATTCTGATCCTGTCTGACCGCGGTGTGGACGCAGAGAATGCTGCCATTCCTGCATTGCTTGCTGTAGCAGGTCTGCATCACCATCTGATTCGTCAGGGAACCAGAACGAAAGTCAGCATTATGCTTGAATCAGCAGAGCCGCGTGATATTCACCACTACGCATTACTGCTGGGTTACGGTGTAAGTGCTGTGAACCCTTATCTGGCCTTTGAAACGCTGGATGACATGATTCAGCAAGGGTTGCTGCGTGGCATTTCGCATGAGAAAGCAGTGAAAAACTACATTAAAGCAGCTACCAAAGGCGTTACTAAAGTGTTGTCCAAAATGGGGATTTCTACGATTCAATCGTATCGTGGCGCTCAAATCTTCGAAGCGGTGGGTCTGAAATCAGACTTCGTTGATCGTTACTTTACCTGGACACCTTCCCGTATCGGTGGAATTGGGTTGGAAGAAGTGGCAGCCGAAGCGCTGACACATCATAACCGTGCCTTTACAGAGAAAGACGGTAACGACAAAGTATTGGATTCCGGTGGAGATTATCAATGGCGAAACGATGGAGAAGAGCATCTGTTCAATCCGCAAACCATTCATACGTTGCAACACGCAGTTCGTACCGGGGATTATAAGCTGTATAAAAAATATTCCAAACTTGTGCAAGGTGAGAATGATCAGCTGTTGACCATTCGCTCCATGCTGAAACTGAAACCGGTTGGAGCTTCCATTCCACTTGAAGAAGTTGAATCCGTAGAAGATATCATGCGTCGTTTCAAAACGGGTGCAATGTCCTTCGGTTCGATTAGTAAAGAGGCGCATGAAGATCTTGCCATCGCGATGAACCGTGTTGGAGGTAAGTCCAATACTGGTGAAGGTGGAGAAGATCCGGCTCGCTTCATTAAAGATAGCAACGGGGATTCCCGTCGCAGTGCCATCAAACAGGTCGCATCTGGACGTTTCGGTGTTACATCCAATTACTTGGTTAATGCCGACGAAATTCAGATCAAAATGGCACAGGGAGCAAAACCGGGTGAAGGCGGACAACTGCCAGGACGCAAAGTGTATCCTTGGGTTGCTGAAGTCCGTGGTTCAACACCGGGTGTAGGTCTGATCTCGCCACCGCCGCATCACGACATCTACTCGATCGAGGATCTGGCAGAGCTGATCTATGACTTGAAAAATGCCAATCCGCGTGCTGAGATCAACGTGAAGCTCGTATCGGAAGTGGGCGTGGGTACCATTGCGGCAGGTGTAGCCAAAGGGCGTGCCGATATTATCCTCGTCAGCGGTTATGACGGTGGTACAGGTGCATCACCGCAAGGTTCGATCCGACATGCGGGTATGCCGTGGGAACTTGGTCTTGCAGAGACACATCAAACGTTGATGCTGAACAATCTGCGTGATCGTGTCGTACTCGAAACAGATGGCAAAATGCTTAACGGCCGTGACTTGGCGATTGCAGCCTTGCTTGGAGCTGAAGAGTATGGTTTCTCAACAGCACCACTCGTTGCACTTGGCTGTATCATGATGCGTGTCTGTCAAATGGACACCTGTCCAGTTGGTGTAGCAACACAGAATCCGGAGTTGCGTAAAAACTATATGGGTGATCCGGCTCATGTGGTTAACTTCATGCGATTTGTTGCTGAAGATGTGCGTGAGATCATGGCTGATCTTGGTTTCCGTACTATTCAGGAGATGGTCGGACGTACAGATTGCCTCGAAACGGTAGAAGCCGTAGATCACTGGAAGAAAAAAGGTGTGGATCTGTCTGTATTGCTGCACGTGCCTGAAATGCCGGAAGGCTCTGCACGTTACCGTACACAGCATCAGAACCACCAATTGGAAGAAACGCTGGATATGCAGCAATTGTTGCCACTGGCACAGTCTGCTATTGAATCCGGTCAACCGGTTGAAGCGGTGCTTCCAATTACGAACGTTAACCGTGCAGTAGGTACCATTCTGGGTAGTGAGATCACACGTAAATATGGACTCGCAGGATTGCCTGAAGATACGGTTAAATTCAAATTTGTCGGCTCTGCCGGACAAAGCTTTGGGGCCTTTGTACCTAAAGGCATGACCTTGACCGTTGAAGGGGATTCCAATGACTACGTAGGTAAAGGACTGTCCGGAGGTAAACTTATCGTGATGCCTTCTCCGAAAGCAACGTTTGAGGCCGAAGATAACATCATTATTGGTAACACGGCTCTCTACGGCGCAACAAGTGGTGAAGCGTATATCCGTGGTATTGCGGGTGAGCGATTTGCTGTACGTAACTCTGGCGCCAAAGTAGTCGTTGAAGGTGTAGGAGACCATGGCTGTGAGTATATGACAGGTGGACGTGTCGTTGTACTCGGCGATACAGGTCGTAACTTTGCAGCAGGGATGTCCGGAGGTATTGCGTATGTCTATGATCCAGAAGGCACATTCCTGAAACGTTGTAATCTGGAAATGGTTCTTTTGGAGCGTATCGAAGATGTGGCCGAAAGTGCAGATCTGCGAGGCATGATTCAACGTCATGTTGCCAATACAGGAAGTGCTGTCGGTCAGCGCATTCTGGATAACTGGCAAGATGCGGTGAACCAGTTCGTTCGGGTTATTCCGAAGGACTTCAAGCGTATGACAGAGCAGATTGAACGGGTTCAGGCGACAGGCCTGACTGGAGAAGCAGCACTGCTTGCAGCGTTTGAAGCGAATATGCGTGAACTTGCACGTGCCGGGGGTTAATAACTTCCTTGTTCAAAGGTGGAAGTGCATGAACAGGTTGTATTAAGAATAATAGGAGCTATATGGTTGCCATTTTGGCATCATATAGCTCCTATTTGGTTTTCGACAAAATTAGAACCCCTTCAAAAAACGTTATCGTCATGAGACGACAACATCGAGGAACGTTCTCAAGTATAATAAGGCTAGTTTTGGAGGGCAGGGAAAGTATATAGATAAGAGAGGTTAGCGGAATGAATATGAAGCATCCAAACAGGGACGATCGTAGGCCGACAGGTAAACAAGTCGAAGCAACCCAGATGGACATCATGAAAGTTTTACTGCAATGCGGAATCGACCCGGAGCGTTGGAACCATTTCATATCCTCCGTCAACAACAAGCGTCCTTGACACAATAGATAACCATGGAATGGAGGGGAATAAGGACACAAAAAAAAGCCCAGAAGCCAGAGATATCATCTCTCGGGAACTGGGTCCTCTTTTCGGGTTTAGTCCATGCTGCGTTCCATTCGGACAAACGCAATAAAACGACGTGCCTCTTCTTCCGTTAAGGACTTCCCATCAATCATCAGATCGAAGCGTTCTAACACTTCTTTGTCCGATAACTCCAAGGTATCAACGAATTCACGTACGTCTTCATCCATCACGACATCGCTTTGCTTCGTACGTCCTATAAGATAATCAATAGACACATCAAAGATGTCAGCAAGTCTCGTTAACACTTCGAAATCCGGTTTACGTCGGTTCTTCTCGTAGTGGGAGAGAGCAGCTCTGGTAATATGAATGGAGCTCGCAAGTTCTTCTTGAGTAAGTCCCCGCTGTTCCCGTAATTCAGCAATGCGATTTCCGTAGCTCATAAGCTATTTCCCCCTGAACGACATCAAATATATATTGAAACAATCCTGAGCCAAGTTTTTGATCAGGGCAGCTTTCCTGCAAAAGAGTAACTCCTCATGTGTTTCCATTAACCCATTTCCATTTGTAAATAGGTCTGTCTAAGGACATCTCAAATTGTCGTAAATCAAAAGAACCATGTCCAAATACCGCTTGACATGATACGTATTGTATCGTAAATTGAACGTATGGAGTTACAAAATGTATCATTTGGGATATTTTAAGTATCTCCTTGTTGCCTGGACCATATACCTGTGAGAAGGAAGTAGAAGCAGTCCATGTAGGCGAATCCATTCTAAAGGAATGAAACCATGTATTCAATGATTCAGGAATGGGCTGATATGAAATTAAATGTCCATATGTACATTCAGGAGTTTCATGGGAAAATGGTAGACCGCAAAAGACGCCCTGTTCTGTTACTTGGAATGGACACTCAAGCAATCACATTCCTGAGCGACCTGAACTTGCCAGTATCATCAGAAATGCTCATAGGTTTGGATGTTGAAGATCATCATGTATGTGTAAGACTTCACGCAAGGTTGCAATGGAAACAGCCCTTCGGAGAGCTCACAATGTATCATTCAAACTTGCATATTCAGCACGAACAGAAACTATATATAACTGGACAGTTAAACACAATGCTTACTGAAGTTCAGTTTCCCACGGTTTCCCGTTTACAGTATGAAAAGGCAACAGAGCAGAGGGCTCTGCAGGAAACCTATCATTACATTGATTTCACCATATAATTCCAAGTCGATTCTTAACATTTTCTGAACAAAACATGTACTTAACGCCATTTTACTATATTTCATAGCGTTATGCATTAGTTCTTTAACACCAAAAGCATTTGCGCAATGAATAAAGGGGCGAGGGGGCTCATACTATTTCAGGAAGTTTGGATATGGTTGAAATGCACTGCCACATATTATCCGGTCTGGATGATGGTCCTGTTCGAATGGAGCAGTCCGTTGCGATGGCTGAGAAGGCGGCAGCCTCTGGAATCACCTCCATTATTGCTACTCCGCATCACCTGAACGGGCAATACAACAATGAACCGATGGTGGTTAATCAGGCCGTGGACCTGCTTCATGCAGAACTTCGCAAACGTAACATTCGCCTGGAGATCCGTCCCGGACAGGAGATCAGGGTGCATGACAACCTGATTGGAGACTTATATGCAGGAAAGTGCTGCACACTCGCCGGAAGTCGTTACATGTTGCTGGAACTGCCCTTTGGTCATATTCCCTCACAGTTCCCCAGGATACTGCATGAATTACGAATAGCGGGAATTACCCCTATTATTGCTCATCCGGAACGCAATCGTATCATCTTGAAGAAGCCAAAGTTGTTGGCTGATTACTTGAGTCAAGGCGGACTATGTCAGCTTACGGCTCAATCTTTCACTGGGCTTTTCGGATGGAAAGTTCGGCAGTGGTGTTTTCATTTTTGCAAAGAAAACGGGTTTCATTTCATTTCATCAGATGCACATGATACGTGCAAAAGGACATTTGCCATAAGTGAAGGGGAGCGGGTCATCGAGCGTCGTTTTGGAACCGAAGCCGTTAAGAGGCTGGCAGAGAATGCGTCGCACATCCTATCGAATTCGTGTCTGGTCACGGAACGCTGGAAACCTCGCAAATGGCTACTGTCCATCTGGTAGTTACATAGGATAGATCACAACGTATAGGAGGAATGAAAGTGGAACTGAAAGGATATTTTCGACTCTTACAAAAGAAACTGTGGTTGATTGTTGCAATAGCTCTGGTAGCGGGTGTGGGTGCAGGGGTCAAAAGTATTTTCTTCACCCAACCGATCTATGAGGCAAGTTCCAAGCTTATCGTGAATCAGACCTCTAACGTTCAAGGCCAGGCGATGATGGACTTCAGCATGATTCAAACGAATATCAAACTCATTAACTCCTACAGAGAAATTATAAAATCTTCCGCCATTATGGATAAAGTGGCTACCACGTATCCGGACTTGGGATTAACCTCAGCACAGCTCATGAATAGCACCTCCGTCTCTACAGCCAGCGAATCCCAAGTGATGAGCATAACTGTACAAGGGACTACCTACGAAAAAGCCGCAAAAACGGTCAATGCCATCTCCAACGTGTTCCAATCTCAAATCCCCCTAATCATGAAAATCGATAATGTGGCTATCCTCAGTGAAGCCAAAGTGGATAGTAACGCATCTCCAATTAATATGAAAACCACATTAAGCATCATTGTCAGCCTGTTCGCAGGTCTTGTGCTCGCGATTGCACTCGTATTCCTGATGGATTATCTGGATGACACATTCAAATCCGAAACCGAACTTGAAAAAGAACTGGGCCTGCCTGTGCTTACGGTTATATCCAAAATGAAAAAAGATGATCTGAAAAATACGAAAAATTACGTATCTCAACAGAAAGTGGGGGATGGCAAATATGTCGCGGCTAACCAATGAAAATAACAGTCTGGTGACCTATTTTAACTCCAAATCTCAAATCTCGGAGGGATACCGTAAATTACGGACCAATATTCAGTTCTCCTCAATCGACAGTCATATCAAAAAGATCATGGTGGCTTCGGCCGAAGCCGGCGAAGGCAAGACCACAACCATTAGCAACTTGGCGGTAACCTATGCTCAGGAAGGCAAAAAGGTTCTGTTAATCGATGCCGATCTGCGTAACCCTTCCTTGCACCAGGTGTTTTCCGTACCCAATCATATCGGTCTTAGTAGTGTGCTGTCTAATCAGTACAGTGTGGAAGAAGTGCTCAGAGAGAGCTATATCGATAATCTCCAATTGTTCACTTCTGGCCCGATTCCGCCGAACCCATCCGAGATGATCGGTTCCAACCGGATGAAAAAGCTGATGGAGAAGTTAGAGGATCAATATGATGTCATCATGTTTGACACACCACCGGTGCTCGCAGTAACGGATGCGCTCATTGTGAGTTCGCTGTGTGATGGTGTGCTGCTGGTCGTGAACTCAGGCAAGGTTAAGAAGGAATTGGTGAAGAAGACCAAGGCTGCTCTGGAGCATGTGAATGCACGAATCCTGGGCGCAATCCTGAACAATATCAAAAACGTTGCAGTTCCGGTGGGTTACGGAGAGAAGTAAAGTTCTGTCCGTTGTTCCAGGTAAACAGGTAATGTCTACTGCACCTTTATCACTGTAGGCACTCGGTCATGCTGTGGGTTCAGTGAACCTTAGACGTTAATCGTCGAAGGTATGACGTGAGGACGGGTTAGATGCCCTGGTTCAACTTTTAAACTTAAAAAAAAGAGGATAGGGTGGTATTTATGAAAAAAGTGAGAAAAGCAATCATTCCTGCAGCTGGACTGGGTACACGTTTTTTGCCAGCCACGAAAGCGATGCCCAAAGAAATGCTCCCTATTGTGGACAAACCAACTATACAGTATATCGTTGAGGAAGCCATTGCCTCTGGTATTGAAGACATTATCATCGTAACAGGTAAAGGGAAGCGCGCGATTGAAGATCATTTCGACAACGCTTTTGAACTGGAACATAACTTGCTGGAAAAAGGAAAGCTGGGCCTGCTTGAAGAGGTTCGCAAATCCTCTAACGTGGATATCCACTACATAAGACAAAAAGAGGCCAAAGGACTTGGTCATGCTGTCTGGTGTGCACGTAACTTTATCGGTGACGAACCTTTTGCCGTGTTGCTCGGAGATGATATCGTCGTATCGGAAGTGCCATGCACCAAACAATTGATTGATCAATATGATCAGGTTCAACATTCCATTGTTGGCGTACAAACCGTTCTTGCTGAACAAACAGACAGATACGGTATTGTGGACCCGCTTCAATCGGATGGTCGTTTGACAGAGGTTCTCAGGTTCGTAGAGAAACCTGCCCAAGGCACAGCGCCTTCCAACCTGGCGATTATGGGGAGATACGTACTGAGTCCAGAGATTTTCGAACATCTGGAGCAACAAGAGATTGGTCAAGGGGGAGAGATTCAATTAACAGATGCGATTCAGCGTTTAAATGAGACACAAGGAGTGTATGCTTACGATTTCGAGGGAGTACGTTATGACGTTGGCGAGAAACTGGGATTCATTTTGACAACCATCGACTTCGCTCTGCAAAAACAGGAACTTAGAATTCCAATGCTGCAAGCACTGCAACATATCCTGGAAAAAGAGTCGGTAGAATATGCAGCCGGGGGGGAGTTTGAATGAGTCCATCTCCCCAAACGAAGGAAGCGGAGATTGTTATGGACCCAAGTCTGGGGTACAATGCATCAACGATGTCAGGACAAAATGCGGATAAAGTGTATCTATTTATGAAAAGAATGCTCGATTTGCTGGGTTCTTTCATAGGTTTGATCATTTTGTGCCCCTTGTTTGCGGTCATCGGATTACTAATCAAAATCGAGGCCCCTCAGGGGTCTGTTTTTTTTCGTCAGGTACGGGTCGGACAGAATGGGAAAGAATTTCATATGTACAAATTCAGGTCCATGGTTGCAAATGCTGAAGATTTGCTGGAACAACTGATTGATCAGAATGAAGTGAACGGGAATATGTTCAAAATGAAAAACGACCCCCGCATTACCCGCATTGGCAAGTTCATTCGGAAAACCAGTCTGGATGAGTTGCCTCAGTTGTGGAACGTGTTCAGAGGTGAGATGAGTCTCGTTGGACCCAGACCGGCTCTGCCCAGAGAAGTGAAGAACTACACTTCCTATGACAGACAACGCCTGCAGATGATCCCAGGTTGTACGGGATTATGGCAAGTCAGCGGTCGAAATAGTGTTGGGTTTGAAGAAATGGTAGAGCTGGATCTGACGTATGCCCGTGAACGCAGCATGATGGTGGATATCAAAATTATCTTCAGAACGTTCAAGGTGCTGGTAGGTTCGAAGGATGCGTTTTGAAACACGATTCTGGCTTTGAGGTGGCATAGCAGATATGCAAAAAACAGACTATTTCGCTTCTTCTAGAGGGAATACGTTATATATCATTCTTTCCTCACTGTTCATTATTGGTATGGCAGTATACTTACCATTCATTTCGATCATGGCATTGGCACTACTGATTCTGTTTGGGATATACATGAAACATCCAAGTTGGGTCTATATGATCGTGATCGGTACATTCTCGCTATCGATGGACAAAATCTTCAGAATGCAAATGATGGGTTTTGATGCTTCTTCCTTTTACAAATTGTTGATTCTATTTTTCATACTGCCTATTTTTTTGAGGTATGGATTGAAGAAACAATTCATTTATCCAGCTTTAGCTGTAGGTTATCTCTTTATTCAGAGTTATTTTTTATCTGTCATGCCAGGCAAGATGAGTCCGCTCGATCCCTTTAAAGCCTTTTTGGGATTGGTTGTTCCTTTCCTGTTATTGATGGTGAATTTTCCAAAGGCAGTTAGCCAAAGGATCATCAGAGTGCTGGCCTGGCTTCCGGTGTTTAGTTTGATAGGTGGTCTTATTCTACAGCAATTTGGCATGCTATCCATTTCCAATCTGGAAGGTTCAGGCGTCAGTCGTTTACAGGGGGCCAATATCGCAGCACATTTGGGAATGCTTTGTTTTATTTCGATCTGTGTGTGTCTGATGGAGATTCGATACAAAAATCAGGTGATTTTGAATTATGCTCTTACACTAACCCATTTTATTATTTTGATTCAAACGGGAACCCGGGGGCCCTTACTCGCACTGATTCCCATCGTGTGCATGTATTTATTTGATCATGTAAGGAAATTTGTGAAGGGCAGAACGAGTGCTCTTCTTCCTGTTGTTTTATTTCTGGCAGCCGTCTCCGTAATGGTTGTTTTACAGTGGGATAATTATGAATTGAGGCAGGAGAGCAAGGGATTATCAGGGAGAGACTCTGCCTGGGCCTTTTTCATCAGAAAAGCGAATGAGTACCCTATTTTTGGTCAGGGACTGGGCTCCGCATTGGTTGCCAATGATGGCAGTATCTTTTCGGGCTTTACCGTTCCCCATAATGAATATATTCGCTTTTATTATGATGGGGGATTAGTGGGGGCTTTGCTGATTTTTGGGGCCTTATTATTTGTGTTTAAAAAGGTATATAGCAAGTTGAATCGTCTCGTGAAGCCTTATTTCGTTGGAATGATTGTTGGATTCTCCATCTACTCTTTTGTCGATAACACATTATCCACCATTCATTTAATTGCTCCTTTTTGTGTGTATCTTAATGCGTTATATCAGATCAGTGATGAGAAACATGTTGTCCCTGATAACTCCCAGGAGTTTGTCCATTGAAAGGAGATCATGCAATGAAAGTCTGTCTGGTAAGTTCCACTGGAGGCCATCTGAATCAATTGTTAAACCTGATCCCTGCGGTGGAAGATCATGATTACTTTTTGGTAACGGAAAGAAGTGAAGCAAGTAGCAAATTGAATCTTTCCAATCGAACCTATTTCCTGTCTCAGCAGGAGCGAAAGAATATCTTGTTCCTGTTTATTGTACTGCGCAATATTATGGCTTCGTTGTTCATTTTGCTGAAAGAACGACCCAAAGTTCTGATTACCACTGGCGCCGGAGCTGTGTATCCCATGTGTTTACTTGGGAAATTAATGGGAGCCAAGCTTGTTTTTGTGGAGAGTTACGCCAAAATATATTCGCCGACCCTGACAGGGAGAATGATTTACAAGTTTGCCGATGAATTTTATATCCAATGGGAGACGCTTCAGGAGGCCTATCCGAACGCGAAGTATAGGGGGGCTTTATTTTGATCTTTGTCGTGCTAGGAACACAGCGATTCCAGTTTAACCGTCTGTTAAAAGCCATCGATCATCTCATCCAGGAAGGGCAGATGCCTTCGGACGTCCTTGTGCAATCCGGTTACAGTGAATATAAGCCTCTGCATTATCAACAAAAGCCTTTTTTTAATCAGGAAGAGATGAATGATCATATTGCGAAAAGTGAATTTGTCCTTTCCCACGCGGGAGTAGGGGTTATTACGAGTGCACTGCAGATGAACAAAAAGGTCATCGTGATGCCAAGGCGGAAGGATCATGGGGAGCATGTGGATAATCATCAGCTGGAGATCGCAAAGGTCTTTCAAGATAAAGGTTATATTTCGGTGGCCCAGAATGAAGATGAACTCTACGCATTAATTGCCAACATTGATAAACTCGACTTTCAACCCTATGTGAAAAGTAACTCGCAGTTGCTCTCCTCTATTAAGGGTTATATTAATTCTCTTTGATGGGATGGGTTCGTTACGATTCAAAAGGAGTGGAATGATGAAACCTAAGGTGCTGGTCATAGGTTCTTCTACGAAGGACATGGGTGGAATTGTAAGTGTCATTGTAAATATTGAAAATTCATTGATCGCCGAGCAGTACAATCTACAGCGGATTGAAACCTATATTACAGGTAGCGTGCTTGCACGACTAATTATCTTTATCAAAGGTTTTCTTCAATTTCTCGTGAAGCTTGTTACATTCAAACCGGACATGATTCATATTCATATGTCATACAACGGAAGCTTCTATCGTAAAGCGTTGTTCATTCTCGTTGGCCGCAAAATATTCAGGGTGCCAGTCATTGTCCATATTCATGCGTCCAGCTTCGATGTGTTCTATAATCGGCATCCCTTACAGCAGAAGCTGTGCAAGTATGTCTTGAACCAAGTGGATAAATTAATTGTACTGTCGTATACATGGAAGAGTTTTTTTTCCAAGATCGTGCCTGAATCCAAAATTGAAGTGCTCTATAACGGTGTATTCATTAAAGAACCTCCGATCAGAGAAGAACGCCAGGTTCCACGTTGCTTGTTTATGGGCCGCCTTGGCAAGAGAAAAGGTGTGTATGATCTCCTGTTAGCTATTCAACAATTGAAGCAAAGAGGGGTCGAAGCGGTCTTCACGTTGGCCGGCGATGGGGAAGTTGATGAGGTTCGTGCGCTGGTGGAGCGTTACGGTATCACAGAAAACGTGGAAGTGCCGGGATGGATTAGAGGCGAGGAGAAGGAACGTTTGCTCCACGAAGCAGATTTACTGGTTCTACCTTCCTATCACGAAGGGCTTCCAATGGCGATTCTGGAGGCTATGAATGAAGGTTTGCCCATTGTTTCGACTCGAGTGGGTGGTATACCTGAAGTGATTACAGATGAGTTGAATGGTTTTCTCGTTGAACCCGGTGATGTAACAGCTCTGGCCCTTGTTCTAGAGAGACTTATTCTGGATAAGGAACTGAGAGTGCAAATGGGATTGAACAATAAGGAACTGGTCACATCCAAGTTCAATATGAACAGTCTCATTGAAAATTTATCGTCCATCTATGACAAGGTGCACATGAAAGTGTCCTAGTTTCAAGGGAAAGGTGGTTCTATGGAAGCATTGGTAAGCTGTATTATAACAACGCATAATCGCGCTGAATTATTGAAGAAGGCCATGGCAAGTGTGTTGGCACAGACCTATCCCTTTCTGGAAATTATTATTGTGGATGATGGCTCACAGGATCATACCGAAGAGGTATGCAGAGCATGGACAAAGGAAGATCACCGAATACAGTATATCCAGGTTCCATATGCTCAAGGTGCCAATCATGCCCGGAATTTAGGGATACAACGTGCCAATGGGAAATATATTGCGTTCCTGGATGACGATGATCAGTGGTTGCCTGATAAAATTCAGTCCCAGACTCAAGCCTTGGAGCAAAACAAGGAACTTTTTTGCTTTTGCAGTAAAGTCCTTGTCTATGTAGATCAGGATCACAAGGTGACGCGCAGGAAGGTGTCTGTAGAATCTCGGGAACTTGTATTCTATCAGGATTTGCTGACCTACAACTGGATCGGTGAAACCTCCAAAATTATGGTGCAGACCCAATTGGCGCGCTCCGTCATGTTTGATGAACAATTAACATCTGCACAAGACTATGATTTCTATCTTCGTATTCTGCAAAGAGGGCATCATGCAATCAATATCAAGGAAGCCCTTGTGCATATCTATATCCATCAGGGCCCACGAATCTCTACCTCATCCAAGAAAAAATTTCAGGGACAACGAAAAGTACTGATTAAGTATTACAAGGATATGACCGAGGAACAAAAGAGGCGGCAACTTCATCATTATCGCATGATGGAATGGTCCAAAAATCCGAAACGAAATGTTCTTTTTCTCAGAAATACGTTGACTCTTTATCCATGGTGGAAGAATTTCACGTTGTTTAAACGCAATATCAGGACCATTTTGGTTGGTTATCGTTTGAGAAAACAGCTCCGAAGCGAAATGTTAAGCAAAGAAGAGTATAAAGGAACAGCCTAAAGCAGAGGTGTAGTCATGCGTGAACCCGTAGTGTACATGTTGCCCAAAATGATCAAGACGAACAAATTTAATGAATTATTATCGCAGTCCATCGAAGATCAGGGATGGGATGTGAAGCATTTTTCCAAAAAAGACTTAAAAAATATCCGTAAAAATGATGTGCTTCACTTTCACTGGCCGAGTTTTTATTACAAGGGAAACAACGCGTTCTCGACATTCATCAAGTCCATATTATTCATTCTCATGATTATGTATGTAAGACTAAAGGGTGCGAAGTTGTTCTGGACGGTTCATAACATATGGCCGCATAACAGCGGCAGAACATGGCATGATTATTGGATAAGAAGGTTTCTGGTGCGGAATTGTACCAAACTGATTGTGATGGGCGAACCGCTCATTCGCAGCGTAAGTGAGACGTTTCATGTGCCTGAGAACAAGATTGAAGTCATCCCTCACGGACATTATCAGGGGGTATACGGGCGAACAGGGAAGAACATAAGAGACCTCTTTAACATCCCGGCAAATGACTATGTCTTTGCTTTTTTTGGTCAGGTTTCACCGTATAAAGGGGTGGATGATCTAATTAAGGCGTTCAACCATCTGGATTGGAAGGATGCGCATCTGCTCATCGCTGGCAAGAAGGCAGCTGACTATGATCTGGAGGATTCGATACGCCATTCGGATCGGATTCACACGTATTTCAATTTTATTCAGGATGGAGAGTACTCGGATTATTTTGAAGCTATTGATTCGATGATTCTACCGTATAAAAATATTGCGACATCAGGCAGTGCAATTCTCGCACTGTCTTTTGGTAAACCTGTCGTTGCCCCAAGAATAGGTCTCATGGAAGAGTACTTGCCCGAGAGTTGTGCAGTGCTATATGACCCTTCTGATCAGGAAGGGCTGGAAGAAGCGATGAAGAAGATCCGAGCCAAGGATGATGAGTTCAGAGAAGGCAAGGGCTTCCAATCTATGTTAGACAAGTTGGAATGGTCAGGGATCGCGAAGCGAACAATTTCGCTCTATACGATCTAAATCAATGAAGATGCGGGGACGATCGAATGAAAGCCACTGTAGCCATATGCACGTATAACAGAGCTTATGACCTGAGTGAATCTGTTCTTAGTGCCACTCGGCAACATGTTGAATATGATTTTGAAATTATCGTGATTGATAACAATTCGACCGATCACACAGCGCAGCTTGTTCAGGAGATTCAGGACAGCGAAGGTGTAGATAACGTCAAGTATGTTCTGGAGAAAAAGCCGGGTTTATCGGCTGCAAGGAATCGAGCCATTCGTGAAGCGCGCGGGGAGTACATTCTGTTCCTGGATGATGATGCAATCGCATCTCCATTATGGATTCAACATATCATTGACGTATTCGAAAGTGACTCTTCCATCGGATGTGTAGGGGGCAAGATTGAACCTCTCTGGGAGAGCCAGAAGCCAGACTGGATCCCTAGCGAGAACTTGTCGCTTTATACCATTTTGGATTATGCAGACCATGTGATTGAGATGCCTAATCCGTCCATACCATTTGGTGCGAATGTGGCGTTTCGTACACAGCTCTTTCAGGATATTGCACCTTTTCGTGAGGACTTGGGCAGAGTGGGGAAGAACTTATTATCCAATGAAGAGAGTGAGCTGATCTCTCGGATCAGGGTCCAACATAAAGTGTTTTACACGCCTTTTGGCTCCGTTCAACACAAAGTATCCAGAGAACGAACGACCAAGAACTGGTTCTTGAGGCGTGTCTTCTGGCAAGGTGTCAGCGATGCTGTCCGTAAAAAAGACAAGGGTGCGATTCGAACGATCAAACATGCTATCCGTTTGGGGCAAGGCGTAATTCGAGCATTATTATGCATCTATAGCCCGAAGCGTTTCACCCGGCAACTCGCCCAAATCTGCTACCGAAACGGTTTGATCATCGGGATACTCAGATATAACAGTAAGGAATGAGGAATAATTCATGTCACAACTCGCGCTTCCAAAACTCTTAAAAAGCAATAGTCTGTTGCAGACCATTGTGCATACCAGTGGAACAAACGTCATTATTATGGTCTTTACCACGATTACCTCAATTATTACATCGCGGATGTTTGGTGTTGAAGGTAAGGGAGCTTTTTCGGCGATCTTGTTCTGGCCGACATTTCTCATTGGTCTGGTAAGTTGGGGACTTCCAACCTCAATTATCTATAACCTGAAACGGGAAGCCGCGGAGAAAAGCGCTGAATATTTGCGACTTAGCTTCATGGTCCAGATTCCGATCAGCGTTATCCTTGGGGCGATTGCCTGGATCTATATGCCTTCATGGATGGCCGATTATCCGGCAGAGGTCATTACAATTGCCCGCTGGTTTACCGTCACCAGTATTCCGGTACTAATCCTGATTAATCTGTTATCTGCCCTGTCGCAGAGTCGTGACAGATTCCAGGTCTATAACGGAATACGGTTATATAATCCGGTGTTGAAAGTGATTGTCATGATTTCCTTATGGTTGCTTGGTGCGATGAGCATTGGAATGGCTTCTTTTGTGTCCATAGCGAGTTCAGTGATTGTTGTCGCATGGGCGGCGTATACGCTTAGAGAAAGCCTGAAGTTTAGGTGGTTTACCAAGGCGATTGATCGAAAGGCAGCCAAAAATCTGTTTGGTTACGGGAGTCGGGTTTTTGGTGTGGAACTGCTCGGTACCCTCTACACCCAGTTCGATAAGATTATTATATTGGCTCTGCTTACCCCTAGAGATTTCGGACTCTATTCCGTCGTCTTTGCGTTATCTCGCATCTATAATGCGGTGCAAAATGCCATAAGCAGTGTGGTGTTCCCCAAGGTCACCGGATTACCACAGGATCAGGTCATTCGTACCGTTGGGCGAGCATTTCGACTCTCTTTAATTATCATGACGATCATCGTTATACCCACCATGTTTGTGGGGAACTGGCTGATGGGTGTTTTGTTTGGAAAAGAGTTTTTGGAAGCGAGTCAGGCATTTTATATTTTGGCATTCGAATGTATCATTGGCGGCGGTTCCTGGATTCTCGCTTCTGCATTCAATGCTTTGGGAAGACCCGGACTGGTTATGATCAGGCAACTTATTGCGTTGTCTGTCACAATTGGTCTGTTTTTTGTACTGACTCCCCTATGGGGCTTGAACGGTATCGCCATCGCCTTACTTATCGGATCAATCGTGCGTATGCTGGTTACCGTTGCAGCGATGAAAATTGCATTTAAAGTCAAGTTCAGTGGCATGTTTTTTGACAAAAAGGATATATCTTTCCTAGCTGAACGGTTGAATAAAAAAAGAAGAGTTACCCAAGGAGGAGATGGAGATGCTGGGCACTAATACTATTCATCCCATGGAAGAGTTGAAGGGACACTTACTTCAAATACTGAAGGTTATTCCACCGCGTACCAATATCTATTATCTGGATTACCCGGTTCACAGCAATGGTGGAGATTTGTTAATTATGAAAGGTACGGAAGCTTTCTTCCGAGACAATCATATTAATGTACTTGCCAGATATAGCATACTGGATTGCCCTTTGTCACTTAAGGTACCCGAAGGTATTACGATCGTGTTGCACGGCGGAGGTAACTTTGGGGATCTGTACCCGGCCCATCAGAAGTTAAGAGAACGAATGATTGCCCAACATCCGAATCATCGGATCGTTATTCTGCCTCAGACGATGTTTTACAAAAGTGATATTGAATTGAAAAAGACAGCCCAGGTATTTAGCCGTCATAAGGATGTACACTTTTTTGTCCGGGATACCTTATCGTATGAGATTGCCAGTAGAGAGTTTCAACAAACGAACGTATATCTTTCTCCTGATATGGCGCATCAGTTATGGCCCCTCAAGTCCAAGAGCCAACCTGTTGCCGATATGCTCTATTTCTTTCGGAAAGATATTGAGAAAACCCAGAATCAAGTACATTACGAATCCATCCGTGGGCCCAAGGCCACGTTCAAAGACTGGGAGACACTGTACAACCGGGTAGACCGGAAAATCATTCGCATGATTTCATCCCGATTGAAATCCGGTAAAGGCAACGCTCTCGCCCGCTGGTTGTGGTACAAATACTCTGACCGGATGGTACATACAGCCGTAAAGGAATTCAATAAATACAAAACCGTCACGACATCTCGTCTTCATGGACATATTCTGGCTTGTCTTCTGGATCAACCTAACATTCTTCTGGACAATTCGTATGGTAAGAACTCGAATTATTATACAGCCTGGACACGGAACAATCCGGTAGGCAGACTGGAAGCCGGTCAGACCAGCACGTATAACCAAACATCCAAGGCAGGTAAAGGATCTGGAGCGGTTGTACTCTCGGATGGAGCAGCGCTATGAGAAGTATCTTGTTATCCGGTGGTTCAGGCAAACGTCTCTGGCCGTTATCCAACGATGCAAGGTCCAAGCAATTTCTGAAAGTGCTCCATGGGCCTAAGGGCAACTCGGAATCGATGGTGCAACGGGTATGGAGGCAACTGAACGATGCCGGACTTGCATCACAGGCACTGATTGCCACCAGTCTGCCTCAAGTGGAGATTCTGACTTCACAGCTTGGGGACGATGTGAAGCTGGTCGTGGAGCCAGAGCGCAGAGATACGTTTCCTGCCATTGCGCTCGCCGCTTCCTACCTGTATTCGGTGGAGAGTGTGAGCCTGAGTGAAACGGTTGCTGTACTGCCAGTAGATCCATTTGTCGAAAAGGAATTCTTCGAGGTTCTGGCCACATTGCCTGAGATGCTCAATAAGTCAGGTGCCGACCTGGCTTTAATGGGAGTGGTACCGACCTATCCGTCAGAGAAGTACGGATATATCATTCCGCAATCCCAATCTTCCAGTGAAATTAACGATGAATACGTAAATGTAGCGAAGTTCCAGGAGAAACCCTGCGAATCCGATGCGGTCCTCATGATTGAGCAGGCTGCATTATGGAATTGCGGGGTTTTTGCTTTTAAGCTGGAGTATTTGATCAATTTGCTCATTGAGATGGAGCTGCCCATACAGTACGACGAGATGCTGAAACAATATGGACGATTGCAAAAAATCAGTTTTGATTACCAGGTTGTCGAGAAGGCGAATCAGGTTATTGCCGTTCCTTACAATGGATTCTGGAAAGATCTTGGGACCTGGAATACCCTCACTGAAGAGATGGGAACTTCGGTTGTAGGTAAAGGCTGGATTACGGATGATTCTCATGATACACATCTGATCAATGAATTGAACATCCCGGTTGCCGTCTTGGGGTTATCGGGTGTGGTGGTAGCTGTGAGTCCGGATGGCATTCTGGTCAGTGACAAAGACGCGAGTCCACGCATAAAGGAAATCTTGAAGAATGAGGATCAACGTCCCATGTATGAGGAGCGCAGGTGGGGTTGCTACCGAGTTTTGGATTATACAAAAAACGAAGCTGGCGGCGAGGTTCTCACCAAACGAATCTGCATCAGTGCCGGTAAAAACCTGAGTTATCAATACCATTTGCTCCGCAACGAGGTATGGACAGTTGTATCGGGGACAGGGGAATTGATTCTGGATGGGGGGAGCCGAATGATCGGGCAGGGAGATACGGTGGTCATTGACCGGAGTATGCTTCATTCCGTCAGAGCCGTTACGGAACTAGACATCATCGAAGTACAGATCGGCAGCCAGTTGATCGAGGAAGACATCGTTAGAGTGTCTACCGAATGGAAGGACATTGTTCAGACATATGTTAAGCACGCGTAAACAACACAATAGGACATGGGGGAGATTATGGATGAATATTACGGTGATTGGCACAGGTTATGTAGGTTTGGTATCGGGTGTATGTTTTTCGGAACTGGGAAATAACGTGATCTGTGTCGACAATAATGTTGAAAAAGTGAATATGCTGACAGGTGGTCATGTTCCAATCTATGAACCGGGACTTCAGGAAGTCATGACTTCCAATATGGAAGCAGGTCGGCTGTCCTTCACCAGTAACATTCAGGATGCCATCCATCGTTCAGATATTATTATTATTGCAGTAGGCACACCATCATTGCCAAATGGCGAAGCGAATCTGAGTTATATTGAGCTTGTTGCGCGAGAAATTGGTTCTTATATGGATAATTATAAAATAATAATGACTAAAAGCACTGTTCCTGTCGGAACCAACGATCGCATACAGGAATGGATCAGCAGTTTGACGAGTCATCCGTTTGATATGGCATCGGTACCTGAGTTCCTTCGGGAGGGCACGGCGGTGAAGGATACATTGTACCCTGATCGAATTGTAATTGGAACAAACAGTGAGAGAGCAGTTACCATCTTGAAGGAGTTGCATCAGCCACTAACCGATCAGATTATTGTTACGGATATTCGATCGGCCGAAATGATTAAATATGCATCCAATGCCTTTCTGGCAACCAAGATTTCCTTTATCAACGAAATTTCCAATATCTGTGAAAAGGTAGGAGCGGATGTCAGTCGTGTAGCTGAAGGCATGGGGTATGACAGACGAATAGGTTCATCCTTTCTTAAGGCAGGCATTGGTTACGGCGGTTCCTGTTTCCCTAAGGATACACAAGCTCTGATTCAAATTGCAGGTAATGTAGATTATGACTTCAAACTGTTGAAATCGGTGGTGGAAGTGAATAAGGATCAACGTTTCAACGTGATTCGTAAGCTGGAAGAGGCATTAGACGTACTGGATGGCAAACAAATTGCAGTCTGGGGTCTTGCTTTTAAACCGGACACGGACGATGTACGAGATGCACCTGCGGTTGAAATAATTCAGCGTCTACTTGATCAGGGTGCAACGGTTAAAGCTTACGATCCCATTGCTACTGAAAACTTCCGGAAGGAGGTCGATTCACCGGCAATTATCTGGGCCTCCAGTGCAATGGAAGCTGCCAAGGGTGTTGATGCGCTCTGTGTTCTAACTGAATGGAAGGAGTTTATGGAGGTGGATTTGACCGAACTGGCAGTGCATATGAAGCAACCGATTCTAATCGATGGAAGAAATATTTATGAAGAAGATCAGATCAAGGATACAGCATTTCAATATTACTCTGTAGGTCGTCCGGGTTTAACGAATATTGATGGAAGAAAAACCGCAGTTCTGTAGCCGGAGGCATGAACATGAAACTCAAACTGGGGATCAAAATTTCGTTAACAGTTCTCATTTTTATGATTGCCATTGTCATTGGTTATGCAATCTATCTGTACCTCCATGTGAAATCAGCTGCAGACAACATCTATGAGCCTCGAGAACCGATCAAGCAAGTATCCATTGTGGACAACAGGGGAGGCAGGTTCCCGATTGACATGGAGAATCAGGAACCTTTCAATGCTTTGATTCTGGGTGTGGATGAGCGAGCCAATGATCGTGGACGCTCTGACACCATGATCGTGCTCAGTGTGAATCCGGCTCAAAAATCAGTGCTCATGTTCAATATCCCCCGCGATACACGCACGAGCATCGTGGGACATGGAACAGAGGATAAAATCAACCATGCCTATGCCTTTGGTGGTGTGAACATGTCTGTGCAAACGGTTGAACAATTCCTCGGAGTACCTATAGATTATTATTTGAAAGTTGACATGGAAGGATTTTCTAAGGTCATCGATTTGGTTGGTGGGGTAGATGTCCACAATCCGTTTGCTTTTGAATATGAGGGTCATCGATTTGAGAAGGGAACCCTTCACTTGGATGGTGCGAGTGCATTGGGGTTTTCACGTATGCGTTACGATGATCCCAAGGGGGATCTGGGGCGTAATGATCGACAGCTTGAAATTATCAAACAGGTTTTGAAAAATACCGTTCAGATATCGACTGTATTTCAGTTGGAATCGTTGCTTGGAGAAGTGAGCGAACATGTCAAAACAGACGTTTCGTTTGATGAGATGAAGCAAATGCTCAGTAATTATCGTAACGTCCTGGAGCATGTGGAATCGGTTGAGATTATAGGCACAGGTAAGAAAATAGACGGAGTATATTACTATATGGTGGAACAGTCTGAGAAAAATCGGATACATCAGTTGATCAAAGAACACTCCGGTTAAATGGATAAGGGGTGAAGCACATGCGTATGTTCAGACTGCCAAAATTGGTGTTGATCGTTATTTTAATGTATACACTTATGATTCCAACAACCAGTAATGTTGTTCGGTCTGCTGAAAGTTATCAATGGGATCAAATACCCATTGGCGGTGGAGGTTACGTTACAGCGGTTGTTGTTCACCCAACGGAACCTGATTTGGTCTATGCTCGTACGGATATTGGCGGTGTCTATCGGCTCGATCCCGTAAATAACAGGTGGATTCCTTTATTGGATCATATTGAGTCGGATGAAAGTAATCTATACGGCATTGATGGAATTGAACTGGATTATCAGAATCCGGATATCATCTATGTTGCTGCCGGAAAGTATGCGAATGGGAGTCCCAGTGACATTTTGAAGTCGACAGATCGGGGCGCCACGTGGACTCGAACGGGATTAAATCTTCGTAATGTTTCGAATGGAAATATTCATAGGGCCATGGGAGAGAGCATTGCTGTCAACCCATCAAACTCGAATTATCTGCATGTAGGTACAAGATACGATGGATTATATACATCCAGTAATGGCGGAGATACATGGAGCCAAGTACGTGAAGTTCCCTACGGGCTCTCTGGGCAGGGGATCCGAAGTGTTGTATATGGAGTTAACCCGGCAGCTAAGCATGAGCAAGTTGTGTATGCCGGGGTAAGAGGCATTGGAATCTTTGCCAAAATGAAACGAAGCAACGGTCAGATGACGTGGGAGTTGATTAGAAATAGCCCTGAGAGTACAGCGCGAATGACGGTTTCCAAAAGCGGTACTTTGTATGTGACAACAGATAACCGTGGAATCCAAAAATATAATGGTAAGCAATGGACTAATATTACCCCGAGTGCATCATATTCATCTTATTATGGGATTAGTATTGATCCCTCCAATGATAATCACATTTTGGCCACTGTTCGAACGGGCGGCAGTAACTTACCCTTATATCGCTCTACCAATAGTGGTCAAACTTGGACCATCGTGAACAAAACGTTAAATGACAGACCCCCATGGTGGACATCTAACATGTTTTTTTCGGCGACTTCAAGTATCGTGTTTGATCCACATCATCCGGGTAGAGTATATGCCTCCGATTGGTCGGGTGTATTTAAGACAGATGACATCACACAGCCGATGACCCAATGGGATGCGATTACAGATGGGCATGAGGAAGTCGTAGCCCTTTCAGCTGCGACGCCACCTCAAGGAGCAGCTTTTTTTAGTGGTCTGGCCGATCAGGTAGGATTCAGGCATTCGGATATATTTAACACACCCATCCAAAAGCTCCCGCTTGCAGGAATGCAGGAAGTGGTTAGCGTTGATTATCATGAGGCAGATCCCAATCAGATCATTTTTTTGGGGAGCAACGATTGGTATGGAACCATTACCAAGCTATTTGTGTCAACCGATAACGGAATGACAACTACCTCTGTAGATGTTCCAGCGGGATCTCAATTGGGGCGTATAGCTTATTCGGCTTCCAATCCGGATTTAATTATTTATTTTCCGCAGAAAGGAAAGGCAGTGAGGAGCACCAACAAAGGTGTAACCTGGCAAAGTATGAATGGACTTCCGTCAAACAATACTGGAGGAGAGTCCATATTCACGTATAATCAGACCCTGGCAGCTGATCGGACAAATGGGAATAAGTTTTATGCATATTCCGCTGGACATTTGTATCGAACAATTAACGGTGGAGCTAACTGGATTAAGGCGAACATCGTTGCATTGCCGCAAAGTGACAAAATCAAGGTGGAGGCTGCGCCAGGAATGGAAAACGTAGTTTGGGTGAGTCTGGGGGGAGCAGGCTTGTATGCTTCCAGTAGTTCCGGTGCTGCGTTCACCAAAATACAAAATGTACAATCATCCGAATTATTTGCTTTTGGAAAAGGGAAATCGGGCGGAGTTAACCCTGCTGTCTTTATCTATGGCACGGTCAACCAGGTCAAGGGATTTTTCCGTTCCGACAACATGGGGCTCAGCTGGGAGAATATTACACCCACAACGGGAATTGGTATCGGTAATGAGCCCCAAGTGATGGAAGCCGACCGCCAGATGTATGGAAAGGTCTATGTAGGTACAAATGGGCGTGGATTATTTACAGGCTCTTTTGTTCAATAATCTATAGGAAGTATAGAAAGAGAAATGAAAGTGGTGATTACAATCCTAATAGAGGAGGGCTCCCGGAGTAGACGACATAATCATAAGCGAAGAAGATACGGATACCTGATCTCTGTGCTTCTGATTATATCGTGGATTTTGTTCATCTGGTCCATGTCCGCACAATCCTATCAGCAACAAACGATTCAGCCTTGGCTTCATCAATGGTCTGAGCAAATCCAATGGATATTAAGCTTGCCTGACATCCAGTTCACTTATGGTGAGCATCATTACTCACTGAATGCACGCCCCTACGACTTTGTCGAATTTATATTCCGTAAAAGTGCGCATGTATTTGTCTATGCTGTGCTTGCTGTACTTGTCTATTGTGGCATGCGTTATCGAAGAAGTGGTATAAAAACCTGTATAGGAACTGCACTGGCTACCGTGTTTGTAATCGCATCAATTGATGAATATATCCAGCAATTCAGCCCCAATCGGACAGCTTCCATTCGAGATGTGGGAGTTGATCTGATTGGTGGTCTCTGTGGTGTTATGTTGTGGATAGCGGCCGTAGCGCTCTATCGGAAATTAAGATCATTTAGACGCTCTCATCGCTAAAGAACGTGATTTCCCAGGAAATGCTGTGCGACCCCTACTTCTACTTGTCCTCCATCGATCATAGATATGGATGGAGGACAAGGAGGGCGGAGACATGCTGCGAAGAAGGAACCGGAATGTTTTGCTCAAGAAGATCGGGTTCATTGCGATCATTGTAATATTGCTGTGGTTGATTGCCAGAACCATTCCGTATCTGTTTCAGGCAGATACATCGGATGAAGCTGCTGCTGTTGCCGAAGAGTTTTACAAATATGAGCAGACGGGTGACTTCGGCAGTTCGTGGGAACTCTTTCATCCCTTGATGAAAGAAAGGTTTCCCAAGAGTGCTTACGTTCAGAACAGAGCACATATATTTATGCAGCATTTTGGCGTGGAAACTTTTGAGTTGGAGATGGAAAAGCCGGAGCGCGAGTTCGATGTAACTGTGATCGATGGCGTTAAGCCATTTTCTGAAGCCTACAGAATCCGTGTCACCCAGAAGTACTCAGGTACCTTTGGCCAATTCGATATTGTGCAGACCTGTTATCTGGTAGAGGATGGAGATGAGTGGACATTACTCTGGTATTATCCAAATCAGAAGAATGAGGATACCTCCCATGTCGACAATAGTGACTGATCAGGCATCGTGGGATCATTGTGAAAGAGAATGGAACTCCGACATGATGATATTCACCCATACTTTGAACCGAATTGTATCATTTACCTAACATAAAGCTCTGTAAATGCGAGACTTTTGTCGCATTTATGGAGCTTTTTTTGTGTTTTACTTGTTTTTATGGCTGTAAAGCCTTGACAATAGTCCCGGTGTCAAGTAAATTACGAGATAGATACAAAATGTATCAATTTTCAGCGTCTAACGACAAATAACAAGGACTTCTAAGCTCCTTGTGAGGGGAAGGAATATCATTGATCGAAACGGGCCGCTTTTACTGTGTCAGTTGTGGGATGATTGTGTCGGTCGCTAGAAGCTCTGTCGAAATGAAGGAAGAGGGCAATGGAGGCAATCACGTATTTCGCACCGGATTCTATCGGAGTGAAATGCCGCTTGGATGCTGTGAAGCGTGTGTAGTTGAAGCGAAACGTCAGGGGAAATCCCAGTTTGCGGGACAATATACTAAAGATTATGATACACTATGTGCATATGAGAAACGGGCATGAGGTATGTGCTCGTCCATGAAGGAGGGGATTGAATGCAGCAGGAGCCGGTCGTCCGGATTCAGGGCGTCAGCAAAATCATATCCTCCCGATCATTGGTCAGTGACCTGACTCTGGATATTTCTCCGGGGCAGGTTTTTGGTTTTTTAGGACCTAATGGCGCGGGGAAAACAACGACGATCCGAATGATGGTTGGACTGATGTCCATCAGTAAGGGTGACATTTTGATCTCGGGACACAGTGTGAAGAATGAGTTTGAACAGGCGGTAGCGCAGGTAGGAGCCATTGTGGAAAATCCGGAGATGTACAAGTTTCTGACCGGGTACCAGAATCTCGTACACTTTGCCCGCATGTCACCTGGAGTTACCAAAGAACGGATTGCGGAAACGATTGAGCGTGTGGGGCTTACCGCCCGTATTCACGATAAAGTCAAAACCTACTCACTGGGTATGCGCCAGCGTCTGGGTGTCGCGCAAGCGATATTACATAAACCGAAGCTGCTTGTACTGGATGAGCCAACCAATGGACTGGACCCACAGGGCATACGGGAACTGAGGGACTATTTGCGTGAGCTCACCCAAGAGGAAGGCATTACGGTCTTCGTCTCCAGCCATTTGCTGTCGGAGATGGAACTGATGTGTGATACGGTGGCAATTATCCAGAACGGCAAGTTGATTGATGTAAGAAATCTTCGAGCTGAAACGGGTGCGGACGCATTAATTGAAGTAGCTTTTGAAGTGAATGATGCAGAACGCGCTGCGGACCTGATTCAGGGTGCTACTGTACAGGGCAATGTCCTGGTGGCGCGGGTGTCTCGTGAGCAGATTCCAGATATCAATGCCAAGCTGGTTAGCGAAGGGTTTCAGGTATACGGTATTCGTAACGTGACTCATACCCTTGAAGAACAATTCTTGCAAGTAACTGGGGGTGGAGGCATTGGGTAGTTTCGGTAATCTGATATTGAATGAAAATATGAAAATATTCCGTCGTCCACGTACCTGGATCATGTTATCCATTCTGGTGCTGATCTCGCTGTTAATGCCAGTGTTACTGCGAGAAGGAATGGGCTCCGCTGGTGTTCCATTCTGGGAAGCGGCTGTAACCACTGTGCAAATTGTATTCTTTCTGAATACGATCTTCTGTGTTGTGATTGCAGCGGAAGCGGTAGCTGGAGAATTTACTTGGGGAACAATCAAATTGCTGCTTATTCGTCCATGGTCACGAAGCAAAATTCTGGCTTCCAAATATCTCACTGTGATCATCTTTAGCATATTGAGTACTCTGGTTGTCATTGTAATGGCAACAGGTATGTCCTATTTGTTGTTCTCGCATGATGGTCCTTCGGGAAGTGGGAATGCACTAACGTTATGGGGATATTTGTACGTTGATCTGTTCATTACACTTGCAATTGCCTTTATGGTGTCCTCCGTATTTCGTTCAGGCGCACTTGCGATTGGATTATCCCTGTTCATTATGTTCTCACAAAGTATCTTCTCACTCATATTCAATCCGGTTCGTTATGAATGGGCCAAGTATGTTCTGTTCAACAACATGGATCTTAGCAAATACATGAATACCGGGGCGGATTTTGCGCTAATGGGTGGTCCGAGTGCAGGAATGACACTTGGTTTCTCCATTGCAGTCCTGGCGGTGTATTACGTTATTTTCATGGTGATTTCCTGGGTTGTATTCAGCAAAAGAGATGTGGCAGGCTAACGCCTGCTTCTTTTTTTTGCTCTAATGGCGTTTTGGGAAGAAAAAAGTGTATATTCAGCATCGCCTGTGGCATGACTGTCATTTAAGGGTAATTAGTAGCAGTAGCGTTTTCATCATTCAAATTTCACCGCTCAGGGGATTTATGAAAAAAGCTCTCATAAGTAAATGACTAGATATACATATGAACGCCGCAGGTCACTTTGGCAAAGCAGCGCATGGAGGGATCACGTTTCTTGATTAACAACAAGTTCTACCGCATATGTACAGCAATTATTCTGTTGCTGCTCATTGTGTACCTGGGGGATAAAGTAAACTTTATTTTCAGCCCCCTGACCTCACTGATTCACATCATCATCATTCCGCTGCTGATTGCTGGTTTCTTCTATTATCTGCTGCGACCGCTCGTCGATTATATGGAAAGGCACAAGATTAAGCGTGCATTGTCAGTTCTGATTATTTATGTCGTGACTGCATTGATGATTGCAGGTTTCAGTGTACTGGTATGGCCTTCATTGAGAGAGCAGTTGCTGAATTTTGTGGAGAATGCTCCTGTGTTGGTTACTTCGCTCAGCGATCAGTTGAATGCACTTGAAAAGAGCAATTTTGTATCCAGATACCTGCCTGATGATTCCAATCTATTCTCACGATTATCCGATGTTCTGAGCCAAGGGATCACGCAGGTAACCGATTATGTCTCCGGGTTATTCTCCGTAGTATCGAATCTGGTTATTATTCTGGCGACGTTCCCAATCATGCTGTATTACATGCTCAAAGAAGGCAGCAAGTTTGGAACGAATCTGACCTTATTGTTGCCAAGGCATTATCGGAAGGATGGGGAAGAAACCGTCCATGAGATCGATGAAGCACTAAGCAACTATATCGTTGGTCGGGTTATTGTTAATGTTGCTCTGGGAATTCTGATGTACATCGGTTTTCTTATCTTGGGTTTGCCGTATGCATTGCTGCTGACTGTTGTATCGATTATTCTGAACTTTATCCCGTATGTGGGTGCTTTGCTGGCAGCTATTCCGGTTGTCATTGTCGCGTTTATCGAATCCCCTTCGATGGCGATCTGGTCACTGGTGATCATTGTGATCGCACAGCAAATTCAGGATAACCTGATCTCACCTTACGTTTATGGCAAGCAGCTTGATATTCATCCTCTGACTACCGTTATTCTATTGCTCGTGGGTGCCGATCTGGGTAATATCCTGGGCATGATTATCGTTATTCCGCTGTATATGATTCTGAAAATTATTGTTCGCAAAATCCATTATCGAATTGTCGAAGATAAGACTGAACTATGAATGGAATTAGAAATATCACGCTGTCATATGATACCACTAAAGGTTTTCTCAAATCACATAGATAAGCTCAATAGGATAAGCCGTATATCAATGGTGATGGGTCAGGTAAGTTGGCCCTCACGATGGATATGCGGCTTTTTTTGTTTTCACACGTATTGCTCACGTTTGTTATATCTGTTATACTTGATATATAACAGATAACAAAAAGAAGGTGAACCCTTGATTATTCAACTGGATATGCAATCTGAACTTCCCATATATTCGCAACTCGTTTATCAAATTATTGAAGGCATTGCCAGTGGCGAGTTACAGCTAGGTGAGGCGTTACCTTCGGTTCGGAATTTGGCCGCAGATATTGGTGTTAACCTTCATACAGTCAACAAGGCTTATACAATACTCAAGCAAGACGGGTACATTCTGGTTCATAGACAAAAGGGAGTTGTGGTAAACCCTGATGGAATGCCTGATTTAACGGATGATTTTTTGAAAAAGCAGCAAAGAGAATTAAGACCGATTATTGCCGAAGCGATATGTCGCGGAATGACCAAAGAGGAACTGTCTGCGGTATTAGACCAAATGTATGATGATGTAAAGATGGGTCACAACAAAGAATAAAGAATCAAGGGAGTGTGTTATGTATGCAACTATTTAGTATATTGCCTATCATTTTAATCTTTGCTCCATTAGCCTTACTTCTATCCTTTGCACCTTATGTGACAAGGGAAACAATCAGCTTTGGGGTTACGGTGAGTCAATATAATTACTACACACCAGTCTTACGTAAGCTCCGGAGGACGTTTGCTACTGTAAGTCTGATCGGAAACGGGTTGATTATTCTTGCCTGTCTGTATGTACTCCCATCTGCCAATGAAGAGTCTACCGCAATGATCACCGGTGTTTGCACAATGATATTCATTGTGTACTGGGCCGCACTACACATAGTATTTCATTTCAAGATGAAAAAGATAAAAGAAACACTTACAACTGTAGAAGCACCTCAAAGGGTTAAAATCGATACCACCTTCCGCCAAAATAAACTCACCTATTCCAACTATTGGTTTCTCGTTCACATAGCTATTATTGTAGCCATTGCGATCATTACAATCTTGAATTATAACGCACTACCTAACGTCATTCCGATGAAATATGATCTTCAGGGTAATGTCACTTCCAGTGTGCCCAAAACCTACTTTTCGGTACTGGCTATTAACCTTGTACAGCTAGGAATCATTGCACTGATGATGTTGGTGAACTGGAGTATTAAAACAAGCAAACAACAGCTTACTCCATCTAATGCTGCCCAATTTGCTGCTGATCATATCCGTTTCCGCCGTAAGTGGTCCCTATTTACGATCATAACAGGCATGCTTCTTACCATCTTATTTGCCTTCATTCAGATAAATATGTTCGTTCCTAATCAGGTCTTGTTAACAGCGATTAGTCTGATCACCTCAGTGGCGATCTTATTAGGCGCTATATTGCTGTCTCTTACAGGCAGACAAGGCGGTGGAAAAATTAGGAACCATCAGGAAGATCGCGAACGGTCCAAGGAGCAGCCTGTGAATGACGATGAATATTGGAAACTTGGTTTTATTTACTTCAATCCCAAAGACCCTTCTTTTACCGTAGAAAAACGTTATGGAATAGGTTGGACGATTAACTTCGCTCGTCCACTATCTTGGGTCCTAGTGTTATTCATTATTGCTATTGTTGTTTTAAGCAGAGTTCTGAGCCAATAAATGCTCATAATTCTATGCATATAATAGATGAAATTAATTATTAGGAGGAGTTATTACAATGAACAATTGGAAAAAGCTATTACTTTCTCTTACTTTCGTAGGTCTCATTCTTCCGGTGACATCCATCTCAGAAGCTGCTGAAAAATCCGCTGGTAGTGAAAATCTTGTTCCTATTCGTGAGATTGCAGAACAGAATGGGGCAGAGGTATCTTGGCAACAAAAGACAGGAGAAATCACAATACGAAAAAGTGAGCTTACAATTGTAGTTAAGGTAGGAGAGAAACAGGCGATGGTGAATGGGCAAGCCATATCCTTAAACAATCCTGTTCAGTTAACGAAAGGAGTTACTTTTATGGATGGGGCATTTCTTTCCGAGACGCTGAAGGCAGCACCTGAGGATATATTCATTTCCCTTATTAGTGAGGGCGATGGCAAGGAGGCTGCCAAGTATGTTCATACCTCTGTGAGTGGAGTGTTGTCACCCACGTTGTTGAGTCAGCTGTGGGGAGCTTTAGAAGGACAAAATGGCAAAATTACAAGTGAAGCCATAGCTAAGCATGTAGAAGATAATACAGTGCATCGCAATGTTACCTATACGTTCAAAACAGAGCTGACTCGTTTAAATATTACGGTCAGAATGAATCATAACGGACTTGTGGATGATTTGCATATTGCCGCCACTACTCCAGATGTGTATCAAAAACCAAGCTACGACGACCCATCTGCCTATACAGAACAAGAGATTACGGTTGGTCAGGGTGATTTAGCTTTACCAGGGACATTAACTTTGCCAAAGGGAGAGGGACCTTTCCCAGTTGTTATTCTGGTACACGGATCTGGGCCTAGCAATCAAGATGCTGCCATTGGTGGTGCAAAGCCATTTCGCGATCTTGCGGTAGGTTTAGCTTCACAAGGAGTTGCTGTATTAAGATACGATAAGGTCACGTATGAGCATACCTATAAGGTCGCTTCTCAGCCTAAATTCACATTAAAACAAGAGAGCGTAGATCAGGTAAACGATGCAGTGGAATTACTTAAAAAGAATGCACATATTGATTCTACAGCGATTTTTGTAGCTGGACATAGTCAAGGTGGGTTTGCAATGCCGTTAATCATTGCTGAGGATAAACAACATGATATTGCAGGAAGTATTCTACTTGCTGCACCAAGTAGTAGCTTTGTGGATGTGCTTACCGAGCAGCAGGACGAATTGGTAGAGCGGATGAAGCAGCTTGGTTTAGACACGGATGTCATTCAAGGGCAAGCTGATTTTTATAAAAATGTAGCTGCGATGGTTAAAGATCCACAATATTCTGTAGATCATCTTCCTGAGACGTTTCCGCTTCAACCTGCTTATTGGTGGTTTGAGCAAAGAGATTATGTGCCTGCGGAACTGGCTAAAACACAAAATACACCTATGCTTGTTATACAAGGCGAAAACGATGTGCAAGTGTCTATGAATCAATTCCAAACCTGGAAATCGGCTCTTCAAGGTCATTCCAATGTAACGTACAATAGCTATCCAAAGGTAAATCATCTTTTATCCAACTATAATGGACTTTCAATCGGTCAAGAGTACGCTGAGCCATCTAATGTCTCCAAAGCCATTATCGATGATATTGCGAAGTGGGTATTAAAATCAAACTAAAAACGGGAGTTCCATTCTTGGTTTGAATGATAATTTGGAGAATTGACGGATAGGGCGAGATATAATAAGAAGAGGAGCACTTACCCAAATAGGCAAGAGCTCCTCTTCTTATTTATGAATTTGCTTTATTTAACCAATTGGACTCTTTCTCGTCTTCATCGGTGTAATCAGACATAGTCAATGGTTCCTTGGGAACGATGGCCACTTTGTAGAACCGATTCTTGTCTTTTTCCAGCAAAACAAAAGTTAGATTCTCGAACTCATATTCTTCCTGTTCGTTCATCTCGGGACGATGGCTATAGAGCCATCCACCAATGGTGTCCCACTCATCTGCATCCAGGCTGGACATAAACATGTCGTTCACCTTCGATAAGGAAACCTTGCCGTCCATAATGACATAGTTCTCATTGATGACCTGAATATCCTCTACCTCGTCTGCATCGAACTCGTCGCGGATTTCACCGACAATCTGTTCAAGCACATCCTCGATGGTTACAATTCCGGATGTTCCTCCATATTCATCAACCAGCACGGCGATGTGTACGCCATCCTTTTGCATTTTCTTGAGCAAGTCCTTTACAGGAGTTGTTTCGTGAACAGCGGATACAGGCTGAATCAGGGAAGACAGATCGACAGGTTCATCATTTCCGTATAGTTCCAGGAAGAATTGCTTCGTATTAATGATACCGATAATATCGTCTTTGCTCTCATTAACTACTGGAAAACGGGTATACTGCTCTTCACGAATAATCTCCAGGTTTTCCTCATTCGTTCTATTTACATAAAGGCAGACCATATCGGTCCGGGGTACCATGATTTCTTTGGCTAACATCTCATCAAAAGCAAAGATCCGGCTTACATAACCGAACTCGGCTTGGTTTATTTTACCGTTTTCGAAGCTTTCATTAATAATGATCTGCAACTCTTCTTCGGAGTGTGCATCTTCGTGCTCGGAAGCAGGTTTGATTCCGAACAGTTTCACCAGTTGGTTCGCTGAGCCGTTTAACAGCCAGATAAAAGGATACATAATTCGGTTAAACCAGATGATAGGTGTAGACGTCAGCAGGGCAACAGTCTCTGCTTTGCGGATTGCAATCGTTTTTGGAGCAAGTTCACCAACCACAACATGCAGATACGTGATGGAAGCAAATGCAATAACAAACGATAAGAATGAAGAAACTGCCTCAGGAATTTGCAAGCTTTCGAACACAGGGTGGAGAATCTTCTCTACCGTCGGTTCACCCAGCCAACCCAGTCCCAGAGAGGTAATCGTGATGCCGAGCTGGCAGGCGGACAAATATCCATCCAGATTGGCAACGGCTTGTTTCACAGCCAGCGCACGCTTGTTTCCTTCCGCAATCATTTGGTCGATCCGGCTCGGACGAACCCGTACCAGAGCGAACTCCACTGCAACAAAAAACGCCGAAAGTCCTATCAAAAACGCAACCAATATTAAATTTAACGCATACCTCTCACTGTCCATTCACTACTGTTCTCCTTTAAGTAATAAGTTTTTAACGAGTATTATATCTAATTTTACGTAAGAAGACCACCTTCTCATGAAGAAAAGAGGAAGAGTCTGGAAGGGATAGTGAGCAGATTGGCGCTACAATGCGGTTCTGTATCCTGATTAATCTGATATGTAGAAGGTAACACAGTCATAATATACAACCTATGATGAGACACTCGGATTACCAGAATCAAGTATTCCGTCGGCTTATGTAAAGTTTTATCTAAGCGAACGTTACGAATAGGGGCTACATTGGGTATCTATGATTAGCTGTATGCATAATCGTCAAAGCTGTGTAAGTGAGAGAACGGCAAGGTCATGAAGCTTGCCACCTAAGGAGGAAGCCGAATGTTCTGGCTGGTCATTATATTAGTCGTATTTATTTTTCAGGCAGCCACGATTCTTTTGCTGGAATTTCGGAATCCGGCTAAAGCTGTGGCTTGGCTGTTTATTTTGTTCTGCGTGCCTTTGATCGGTTTTGTTGTGTATTATTTCGTGGCGCAGGATTATAACAAACGAAAAAAACTCCGCAAGGGTGGATCGCGAATTTTCCGTGAAATGAAGGAAACGATCTGGAAACAAGCCCACATCATTGGAGATGTCGAACAGATGCCTGGCGATCGTTTCAGCCATCAGCATCGATTGTTTAACCTGTTAACCCATCTGTCGGAGAGCCCGATCACGGGTTGTAACCACAGTACGGTGCTCACCAATGGTGAAGAAGCATTTGCGGCAATGCTGAGAGAAATGGAAAAAGCAAAACACCATCTGCATGTGGAATTTTACATTTTTCGTGATGATGTCATCAGCACCAAGTTTCAGGATGTCATGATTCGTAAGGCGCAAGAGGGTGTGAAGGTTCGGTTTATCTGCGACGGTCTCGGCAGCCACAAGATGAGTGGAAGCTTTATCCGCAAACTTCAGGATGCCGGTGTGGAATTCCATTATTTTCTCCCACCGCTGATCGCTACAATTGACCGCAGAGTGAACTACCGGAATCACCGCAAAATTGTTGTTGTGGATGGACAAGTTGGCTTTGTGGGAGGCATTAATGTAGGTGATGATTATCTTGGACAATATCCAGAGGTGGGTTTCTGGCGGGATACACATGTGCAGATTGAGGGAGACGCTGTATACTTTCTGCAAAGTACGTTCCTTAACGACTGGAAACTGGCTGCTGGTGAGCGAATTACCGAACCCCAGCTTGCAGAATTATTTCCTCCGCATATCTGTAGCGGGGAAGAGCGAATTCAGATATTGGCTAGTGGACCGGATCAGGACTGGGATGCGATTCAGGAGATGTGTTTTGGGGCCATTTCGGTAGCCTGTGACCGAATCTACATTACCACACCTTATTTTATACCTGATCCTGCACTATATGAGGCGCTCAAAACAGCTGCAGTCAGTGGCGTTGATGTGAGAATTATCATTCCGTATCAATCCGATTCAAAACTCGTGCACCTGGCGTCACTTTCATATGTGGAGGAACTGTTGCGAGCAGGTGTGCAGTTTTTCCAATATCGTAAAGGGTTTGTACATGCCAAAGTGATGATTGTAGATGAGCTGCTCGCTACAGTCGGAACAGCCAACATGGATATGCGCAGTTTTTTCTGCAATTTCGAGTTGACGGCGGTCCTGTTTGAGTCCTCTGCGATCCATCGTTTGATTACTGACTTTGAACGTGATCTCGGGGAATGCAGTCAGATCGATGGGAAGATATTTCAGAAGCGTTCACGGGGGCAAAAAGGCGCAGAAATGCTTTCTCGGATGCTTTCTCCGCTTCTTTAGCCGATTTAGGACAGATTTCTGAAGATAAGTTCACTTTTTGTGAATTTATCTTCTTTTTGCTGAGTATTTTGCGCAAATTTGATCTTTTATGATATAATAGATATATAAATCATGTCTTGGCGAAGGAGGGGAGTCTGCGGGAAAACAGGCTCCCTTTTGCTCTCTTTTGAAAGTACAAACCGGGATAAAGACCATTTTGAATCCATTTTATATCGCCTTTAGATGCTTGTGCTTGTATAGCCGGGGTACATGTAGAACGCATTTTGCTGTTTTCTATATGTCGATTCACCCTGAGTATTTAAATGATTTATAAAATGGATTCACACACTGATTTAACGGGGGGGATACCATGTCCAATGTAACGGTGAAAGAACTAACAGCCAAGCCAGCTGACCGCGGGGTCAAAAGCTCGGTGTTTACATTAAAGCTGCTGCAACGTATTGTGATGATTCTGATCGGTGCTGCACTGATGGCTGTGTCGCTTGAAGTGTTTCTCGTACCGAATGGCGTTATTGATGGTGGAATTACGGGGATTTCAATTATGGTGTCAGAACTTACACATCTGCCACTCGGCGTATTCCTGACCTTGCTCAACTTGCCTTTCCTGATTCTGGGTTACAAGCAGATTGGTAAAACATTTGCATTATCCACGCTGCTGGGAATCGTGGTCATGTCCATCGGGACGTCATTATTGCACCATGTTCCTGCATTAACACCGGGTGAGCCTTTGCTGGGAGCTGTTTTTGGCGGATTGATCCTGGGTGTGGGTGTTGGACTCGTTATTCGGTCTGGTGGTTCACTGGACGGTACGGAGATCGTGGCCATCCTGCTTAGTGAGAAGTCGCCGTTGTCTGTAGGACAGATCGTATTATTCATTAACGTATTTATTTTCGCAGGCGCAGGATTTGTATTCGGTTGGCCGAATGCCCTGTATTCCATGATTGCATATTATATTGCGATGAAGATGATTGATATCGTGAATGAAGGACTGGACCAGTCCAAATCGGTATGGATCATCAGTGAGAAGTATCGTGATATCGGTTCAGCCCTGACAGACCGTCTCGGTCGCGGTGTGACTTTCTTGGATGGAGAGGGCGGATTCAGCGGGGATGAGAAGAAGATTATTTTCGTTGTAATCACCCGTTTGGAAGAAGCCAAGCTCAAGTCCATCGTTGAAGATTGGGACCCGCAAGCCTTTGTGGCGATCGGTAACATTCACGACGTGAAGGGCGGACGTTTCAAGAAAAAAGGTATCCATTAGCGATTTATCCACGCATATATGATAATAGCCGACTCCCTTGTGATAAGGGGGTCGGCTATTTTTTCTTCAAATGCTTGAGAATGAGTTCAACTGGTTGCGGCTCGACGGCAGCGATCAAATCACCAGTATCATTCAGGCGTTCAACAATGTTCATCAGATGGTAATCCTGGATTGAGACGTTGTTTCGAACCTCATCCCAGGTAAGTGGAGTAGAAACGGTGGCCCCTGATTTGGCACGAGGTGTATAGGGTGCCGCAAGGGTCTTGCCACCATAATGCTGGAGGTAGTCAAAATATATGCGGTCTCCACGGTCCTTTTTGAGTCGTTCCAGTGTGAACAGATCGGGGTACTTCTGAGTGACATATTTGCCAACAAAATAACCAATATCCCGCAGTTCATCAAAGGTTATACCTTGCACAATAGGAACTATAATCTGAACTCCGGTTGCTCCTGAAGTTTTGGGGATGGACCTTAGACCAAGCGAAGTCAGGGTCTCTCCAACGATGAGTGCAGCCTGCATGATTCGTGGCTCATGTTCCTGAGAGGGGTCCAGATCAATCATCCATTCACAGGGCAGCAGGCTTCCCACAGCATGAAGAGAAGGATGGAATTCAAGTGCCGCCAGGTTGCCAAGCCACAACAATTCGGGGAGTCCATTCATCACGACATAACGGATGCCATCGTGAACTTCAGTCCGTACATAATCCGGGACAGGTTCAGGGGCATTCTTTTGGTAGAAAAATGTCCCTCCAGCTCCATGGGGGTACCTTATGGTGGTTAGTAGTCGATTGCTTGTATATGTGAGCAGATATGGAGCTAGAGCAGCCAGCTTCTGCAGATAGATTGCTTTGGTGACACCCGCTTCCGGCCATAACAGCTTGTCCGGGTTCGTAACGGTTAGCTCTGTGCCTTCTATTATGATGGTTCCTTGAATCTTAGGGGCCACACCGAACACCTCCTATACGTAATCTATATACGAACTCATTCATTGAAGAAGCTGATTCGCCGGGCAATCCTCACGGGTTACCTCTGCGAAGGTCTGAATACTGGGATGGCGTAATGTGCGATGATGCGTCAGTTCCATATATTGCACTTTGACACCTATTCGTGGTTCCACCCAGGTGGTTTCCGCACTGCGTTCGGGTACATTATGGAACGGTCGGTCCTGCCTAATCAGAGGCTCAACCTGATGGGTGAGTTCACGCCAAGTATTGGAGTTCAGCTTGCCAGTCCCGACATGACCAATATAGACAAAGTTAGGCCCATCATATACGCCAACCGCGATGGCGTTCACAATACCGCTTCGGTACGTGACTCCCCCGATCATGGCATATACATCATGCATGATTTTGACCTTCTGCCAGCGCTGGTCCTTACCCTGTATGCCATAAGTGCTGGTGAGATCCTTGCAGACGATGCCTTCCATCTGATGCTGTCTCATGACCGTAAGCAGGGATGCGGCATCAAGTGTATTGGTAACCTCCTGAACATGGGGAGCGCTGTTAAGAACCTCGTGCAACAGGCGCTGTCGATCTGCCAAAGGCTGATCTGTCACCCATTGTCCCTCATAGAACAAGATATCAAATACCATATAAGTGACCGGAATCTGATGTATGGCTTGGGCGATGCCTTCCGGTCTGCTCATGCGATCCCGCCGCAGAACGTGATAAAACGAAGGTTTGCCGGTGTCCGGGTCTAGTGCAATTACTTCTCCATCCAAGATATAGGATGCTCCTGAACATAAATTGCGTGGTGTGACCAACTCGGGATACTGTGCGGTTCGATCATGTAACCTGCGATTCACCAGGCGAAGCTCATGCCCGTCCTCATAAGCAAGCATACGGACTCCATCCCACTTGACCTGTGCAATCCATTGCGGTCCTGTGGGCAAGGTATCCCTGGAGATGGGTTCGAACGGAATCAGCGGTTTGAACATGGGGGAACTCCTTCCTCGCCCTAATGAGCTGGCGCAGGTTCATTCAGAATTTTGTTATATTTTTTGGAAGCGGGACTTCATATGATGCACCAGAATGAGCAGTAACGGCAGTGCAATACCACAGGTCAGATCCCAATCAATCCAATAGGGAATGATGACCTTGAGATAAAATGTCTCGTTTGGAGCGATTAGAATAGACATGGCGAGAATAAGCATGGAACCCGGCAGGATCAGAGAACGGTGACTGGACAAGTGAAACAGGTGAGCGACGCCCAGGATAAAACCGTAGAAGAACAGAGCGGCTTTGAAAAAAACAGCAATAATCCAGACCGATGTTATGAAGGCTTCGACGCGTTGCATAAAGTTTCCGATATTGATCTTCTGTGAAAGGTTGAATGAAGCGAACCAGTGATGCTGCGTCATCCATGGTCCCATAACGAACAGACACATGCTTAGCGTCAATGTGAGTAACAATCCACCAATCATGCCAGCGAACAGAATGTCCTTTTGCAGATGGGGCTCATCTTTCGTGTAGGGAAAGAGCATCATGAAGATGCACAACTCGCAGTAAGGATAGGTGAGTACAGCAACAAAACCTTTGAATGGATCAAGAAAGCCTTGTGCAAGCACAGGTTGGATGTTAGCTATACGTATATGGGGGATTAGAAATACCGTCAGAAAAAGCAGAAACAATACGATCAGAGGAAGAAAGACTTCAGCAGTCTTACCAATGCTCTCCAGACCGGACAGAAGCCCCCAGACAAGCGCACACATAAAAACCAAATGAAGGATCATTAATGGAGATTCCGGCAAGATCTGGGTAGACATAAAATCGCCAATCTCCCTAATGAACGTTGAGGTGCTGATTAGGAAATAAAAAATATAAAAAGAACCAAACAATGTCCCGATCCAGGGTCCCAATGTTCGAAGGGCATTTTGAATCAGATTCAGCCGGGGATGCGTTCTGTAGGCAACAAGCATAATGAAGAGTATTCCAAGGCCCCCTGCGACTCCCAACAAGGCTGATAACCAGGCATCCTGATGAGCATAGGATGTGATCATGGAAGGGAAGACGAGAATTTGCTCCCCGATGGTGCACAGGAACATAAGTGAAGCGAGCTGTCTAACAGTCAAACGTCCCTTTTCGATCATGAGGTATCTCCTTAACAGATCATGTCTATGTATTGGTTAGAATGCACCAATTGTGCCAGTTTTATAAAAGCCAACGTAAAAAGCCCGTGCAGCCGATCTCTCTGTGATGTAGAGAAATCAGTTACCCGGGCTTATTAACATGTGGTTAAGCAATCATATTGTATTATAACGGCTACATAGAATCAGTTCGCAGTTGTCAGACGTATACGAATATTCTGTGGGTCTACCGTAAACCAAGTGTCCTCTACTGGTGTAACGACTGCACCGGATTGACGTAATTGTTCAAGTGCCTGTTCCAATTGTTCCTTGGTGGCGTACACAATGGTGAAGTAATCAATTCCTGTAGCGTTATCTGGATTGACAGGTGCATTCACTCCTGCCCAGATATTGAGTCCCAGATGATGATGATAGCCGCCTGCGGATACAAATAGTGCTGACATGTTGGCGAAGTTACCCACGATATCAAAACCGAGTATGCCGGTGTAGAAGTTGCGGGCTTCTTCCAGGCTGCGGACGTGCAAATGAACGTGACCGATAACTGTGCCAGCAGGCAGACCTTGCCAAGGTTCATTCTCCGATATGGCAAACAGGCTTTCCACATCAACCGGATCACTTGCCATCACGTAGTTATTGTCGCTATCCCGTTTCCAGGTATCACGTGCGCGGTCAGCATAGATCTCAATTCCGTTCTGATCAGGATCGGAGATATAGAAGGCTTCACTAACCAAGTGATCGCCTTGACCGATATCGATACCGGATGCAGCCAGATTACGAAGAGCGAGACCCAGGGACTTACGGTCAGGCAGCAGAATGGCGAAATGATACAAGCCAGCGTGTGAGCGTTCCGGCAGGGTAATGCCATCCGTGAGCTCTTCCAATCGCAGCAGGGAATGTTTTCCGTCAGCTGTCAACGTAGCCACTTTGTCACTCCGCTCCAGTAATTTCAATCCAACTACATCGGTATAGAACTTAATCGAACGGTCCAGGTTCATAATTCGGAGACTCACTTCACCCAGATGGGTTGTGGCAGGGATTTGATACGGCGTATTCATGATTGTTTCCTCCTGATAATAAATAATATGGGTTCTCGTTTGAATGTGTATATGCGTTGAAGATGTATTATTAGATTGCATGTTGTTAAAGCAGGATTGCAGAGTGACTGTATATTCATAAATAAGTTACTTTTCATAAGTTAATATAAAATATAAATCAGCTTTCGTCAATCGCATTTTACAAAAACAAAAAAATCCGACTGTGAAGCCGGATTGGAGTAAATTTCATTACATGAGCAGATAACAAAATCGTTCTTGCCTTGACGACATTCAAACTTTTGGTTTGGGTGCTGCCTTTTTCCTTTTGGCTGGTGCAGGTGCATCGGATTCCCCTCCGGCAGCCGCCTGAGCGGACGTTTTTCGCGCTGCGCGTTTCTTCGGTTTGGCCGTTGTTGTCCCAGGGTCAGCCGGAATAGGTTTCACCGCCTCGATGCTTGCCTGTAAGGCAGCCATCAAATCCATCACATTGGCTTCAGGTTTGGCTGGAGCAATCTTGATTTCTTCGCCTGCCACTTTGTGCTGGATAAGATCCAGCAGTTTGTTGCGATAGTCATCGGTGTATTTACCAGGTTCAAAAGGCGTAGACAATTGATCAATCAACAGCTTTGCCATCGTGAGTTCCTTCTCATTCACGTTTTGCACTTCCGGCAAGTTGGGCACCTGGGAGACAGGACGAATCTCGTCTGGATAGAAAATCGTCTCCATGGAGAGGCAATCTTCCAACACGCGTATGGCAGCCAGACTGCTCTTGGAACGAATGGAGATTTTGGCGATGCCGATTTTGCCGGTATCCCGCATCGCGTTCATCAACAGCTGGTAGGCATTTCCCCCGGCCTGATCGGGCGAAAGGTAATATGTTTTCTGAAAATAAATCGGGTCAATCTCAGTTAAGTCTACAAAATCCAGTATGGTGATGGTTTTGTTGGTGGAATCATTTAACGCTTCTAATTCATCTTTTTCGAAGAGTACGAACTTTCCTTTTTCATATTCATAGCCTTTGGTGATCTCTTCCCATTTGACGTCCACTTCACAGGATGGACATTGGCGAACATAAGCGAGCGGGCTGCCGCAGACTTTATGGATATAGCGCATGGAGATGTCTTTGTCTTCGGTAGCCGAGAACATTTTGACAGGGACATGAACAAGGCCAAAACTGATTGCGCCTTTCCAGACGGTATGCATAGGTCGGCTCCTTTCGAAAGGGTGTTCAAAAATTCAGCTTTTGATTACGTCAGCCGAATGTCCGTTACTGAAAACCGGATTTGTTGAACACGGATTTATATTCAATAGTATGGGCATATGGCGCAAGGGATAATCGTCTTATGGACGAACGAATTCGTATGGTTCTTCGAGACTCGGGGATGATAACAGAAGTGATCTCACAATGATTAAGCTGGGAGGTGCTGAAATGAAGAACAGACGGGATGAAGAGGAAGCGCACAAGCATGCGTTTTCTCCGTATCCTCTTGCGGAAGCCGAAAGCGCAGAAGAATTCTATACACCCGCTACAGCTGTGAACTGGGAAGCGGTAACCTCAGAAAAATTGCCCCTTGATCGGGAGTCGTTCATGCTCGACATTGACCGGATGGTGAATGAAGGGTTAGGCGGGGGACAAGTTACGGACGATAACGGTTATATTGGTGAAAGTACGACAGATAGCATGGTTCGAGAATCACATGAGGATCCGGAAGGGGAGTATGAATAAGATGATGGATGCAAAGCGTGCCAAAGCGATATATGATTCCAAGGATACGATTGCCGTTACGCTGGAAGGAGATCCGGTCTGGATCGAGAACGTGGATGAAGCCAATGGTATGGCGACCGTTCAGGTTGGCAGCAGACCAGGAAATACCCAGACGGTACGTGTGGATCGCTTGGAGGAGTAGGTACAAGTAGCATATTGTTATTAAGCAATTCGAGAATGAATAAAAGCTGAATATATGTATAACACGGCCGGTACCGGGAGGTGCCGGTTTTTGGTTTTTGCTAGGGTTGTTGCGGGGGAAGAAAGGGACCGATATAATAAGGTTCAAAGTGAACTCAGGCGGCTAGACCGCCAAAGGTGGGGCGAATATTGAATCAGACGCACGAGCAGTGGGTGTTTTTATCCCATGGCATTGCAGATACAGAAGCACTCGCTTCCGCACTCGCCAGACAGGCAAACGCCGGCATGGTGATTGCTTTGGATGGTGATCTGGGTGCGGGTAAAACGGCATTTTCGCAGAAATTTGCCTGGCATTTGGGTGTACGTGATGTGGTGAGCAGTCCCACATTCACGCTAATCAAGGAGTACGAAGGGCGTCTGCCTTTATATCACATGGATGTATATCGCATATCGCTGGAAGAAGCGGATGAGCTTGGACTTGATGAATATTTCTATGGAGCCGGAGTCAGTCTGGTGGAGTGGTCGAGTATCATTCCCGAATTGCTGCCGCAAGAGCACTTGCATGTGCAGATTGAAACAACGGGCCTGGAGGATCGAACGATTACACTGGATGGGTACGGCGAGACTTATGCAGCCTTGTGCCGACAGTTCAGACAGAATGGGGTCAAATGATGATGGAAGATTTACAAAAAGAGCCGCGTCAGCGGTTTTTGGCGTTGGATACATCCACCGCAGTAATGGCTGCTGCGATGATGGAAGGTCATGCGCTTCTGGAAGAACGCAATGAACGGGCTGAGCGCAACCATTCGGTACACGTTGTACCGGTGATGGAACAGCTGCTGGCCGCCAGCAGCACACACCCTGGCCAACTGGACGGCATTGCCGTTGGCGTTGGGCCAGGCTCGTACACGGGCATCCGCATTGCGGTGACCGCGGCGAAGACACTGGCCTGGGCGTGGGACATCCCCGTAGCCGGGGTGTCCAGCCTTCAGGCCATCGCCTGGGGCGGCTGGCACAGCGGCCTTGCCGCCAAGGCAGAAGCTGCGGCAGAGGATGCCGCAGCAGGGGCTGGCGGAACGCCATCCGCGGACCAGGGCAGCACAGGTGCTGCCCCTGTCCACTGGATCGTTCCGCTTGTGGATGCACGGCGCGGTCAAGCGTGCACCGCGCTGTTTGCCTCCGCCGGGAGCGATGCGCCCCGGCGTTTGGCGCCTGATGCCATCCGCAAGATGGACGGATGGCTGGAAGCCCTCGCCGCCCGCATGGCGGAGGCGGCGCCGGAAGAGCGGCCCGCAGCCGTCTGGTTCGTCGGCGAGACGGGCCCTCATGCTGCGGCAGCCGCGGAGCTTCGCTGCCCCGCAGGAACGGCCTTCCAGCTCGTACCTTATGAGCTGGAAGGCCGCTGGGTTGGGCGCCTTGGCGCCGCCGCGCTGCTTGCAGGTCAGCGTGATGACGTGCATGCACTGGTGCCGAACTACACACAGTTGTCTGAAGCGGAAGCCAATCTGCTGCGCAAAAGCTAAAAGAGGTTGTTCAAAAAGTCCACTTTTGATTACGAAGGATGCCTGGTGGCATCATCAGCATCGAATATGGAATTCAGCCGAAATGTCCGTTGCTCACGTAGTTTTCCTACGCTCCGCTACTCCATTTCTAGCTTCATCCCATCTTCTCGGTACTGAAAATCGGTCTTTTTGAACACGCACTAAAGGGGGGAAGCAGATGGACAACGTGGCGAATAATAAGCAGGAAGCAACGCTTCAGTTCAGGTTCATGACACTCGCGGATATTCCCGATGTGATGGAGATTGAACATGAGGCCTTTACCCTGCCCTGGACGGAAGAAGCATTTCAAAATGAATTGACACACAATCATTTTGCTAAATATATGGTGATGGAATTAGAAGGAAAAGCCATTGGCTATGCAGGTATGTGGACCATCATGGATGAAGCCCATATTACCAATATTGCAGTCAGAGGCGCGTATCGTGGACGCAAGCTTGGTGAAAAGTTACTGGATGAATTAATGAGTACAGCGGCTTATCTCGGGATGGAACGAATGACGCTGGAGGTAAGAGTCTCTAACAGCATTGCTCAGCGTTTATATCAGAAAAAAGGGTTTGAATCGGCGGGTCTTCGTAAAGGGTATTACTCCGATAATGGGGAAGATGCGATGATTATGTGGGCGAACTTGCCGTCTGCAGGCCGGAGCGGCGAAGAGGAAGGAAGCGTACTGGATTCATGAACGAACTGAATGAAAAAATAAATTCTGCACCATCCTACATTTTGGCGGTGGAGACAAGCTGTGATGAAACATCGGTAGCTGTTGTTAAGGATGGGAGAGAAGTGCTGTCCAATCTGATCTCAAGTCAGATCGAGACGCATAAGGCATTTGGCGGAGTGGTACCTGAAGTGGCTTCACGCAAACACGTTGAAGTCATTACGTTGATGCTGGAACAAGCGATCGAACAGTCCGGCATTCGTCCACGTGATCTAAGTGCAATCGCCGTAACACAGGGGCCTGGGCTTGTCGGAGCACTGCTGGTGGGTATCGTTGCGGCCAAAACGATGGCGATGGCACTGGGCAAACCACTCATTGGCACACATCATATTGCGGGGCATATCTATGCCAACCGACTTACTCATGAACTGCAATATCCAGCGATGGCACTGGTCGTATCCGGTGGACATACAGAACTTGTGCATATGGAATCCGAGGGCAAGTTCAAGTTGATTGGTCGTACGCGAGATGATGCCGTAGGCGAAGCGTATGACAAAGTAGCACGTGCATTGGGCTGTCCTTATCCGGGAGGTCCACATGTGGACCGGATGGCGTCTGAAGCGGAGGATGTGGTGCCACTACCACGGGTATGGCTGGAAGCAGGTTCGTATGATTTCAGTCTCAGTGGTCTGAAGTCTGCTGTACTGAATGCGCTCAATCAGGCTAAAATGCGCGGAGAAACCTTGGAGCCGTCTGCAGTTGCACGTGGTTTCCAGGAAGCTGTCGTAGAAGTGCTGGTGGAGAAAGCCGTAAGAGCAGTTCGTGAGTATGGTTCAAAACAATTGCTGTTGTGTGGTGGTGTTGCGGCAAATCGTGGATTGCGCTCTGCATTACAGGAGCGATGCACGAAGGAAGGGCTTGAGCTGTTAATCCCGCCAATGGAATATTGTACGGATAATGCGGCAATGATTGGAGCGGCTGCGTATCTGAAATGGCAGCGGGGAGAAATCTCTGAATTTGATGCCAAAGCTGATCCGGGGCTTTCCCTGGAGGCATGGTCCGTTCAGTCCTTATAGAGGTTGTTCAAAAAGCCCGCTTTTGATTACGAATGATGCCTAGCGGCATCATCAGCATCGAATATGGAATTCAGCCGAAATAAGGGGGAGGCTTACGGAGTATGTTTCCTTCGGAAACATTGTAGTTGCTCACGTAGTTTTGACTACGCTCCGCTACTCCATTTCTAGCTTCATCCCATCTTCTCGGTACTGAAAACCGATCTTTTTGAACACGCACTTATAGTTTATATAAACAGGCAGTTGGAGATAAGAGTTGACAGCCTGCATGTGAAGAATGTATATTAGTTACAAATTTAAACAGGAAGTTATTTTCCTGAATGGATAAACGCGATGAACAGGAATAGTAAGGTCAATTCCCGGTCTAGAGAGCTGCGGTATGGTGCAACGCAGTCGAAGGAAACCTGAAACTCACCTGGAAGCGGAACGATGGAACACGGTGACTCCCCGGGAGAATCCGAAGGCCGATTATGGCCCAAAGTACATGGTTACGGGTTGCCTCCGTGAATGGGCCGTTGTCGGATGGACCGTTATTACAAGGATTACCGACAATAACTGAGGGGGCTTTCAGGCTGCTTCAAGTGATCCGGAAGTGCGAAAGCATCTAGGGGTTCTCTTGAATGAACAGGAAGGAAGTCAACAAGAGTGGTACCGCGAAGGTGAACAGCCTGTCGTCTCTTGCATTATTGCATGAGGTGGCAGGCTTTTTTTGATTTTCAAAATAAGGATGAATGAAGTTAGGCCATATAATAAATGTGATGAACGGGAGCAGTAGAATGATAAGGCGCTCAGAGAGCTGCGGGGTGGTGCGACGCAGTGGCTTGAGTCATTCGAATCTCGCCCGGGAACAGAGCTGTGGAAGCATGGGGACGATATCAATTGCCCCGTTGTTCTGATGGACAACGACATGTGTTACACAGCAACGGTTAACCCCCGTTATAGGGTGTTTCTCCGAATTCCAGTGATGTCGTACGTGCGCACACATCCAACGGATTTCGGAGACGACGAGGTGGATGGAGTCTGGCGTAAGTCCGGCCCATCAAGCGAGAGTGGTACCGCGGAGGGGATAATAACCCGCCGTCTCTTATATGAGATGGCGGGTTATTTGTGTTTGCTGCCGGCAGCAGGGTGGGCATGGGAATGAACCATATGGAGATTCAAAATTAAGAAGCACAGGGTGTAAGTCGACGTATACCCTGTCACAAGCAAGCAGGATCATCAACGAACGAGCAATGAATATGGAACATCAATTAAATGAACATGGAACATCAAGTATAGGCACTAAACATGCAACAGGCTTTACTGATTACCAAGGACTAAGCTACAAACGACATACGCATTTACAAACAAAACATGTAACAACATTGATGGCGATCAGCGGGTGTTCTGTGGCTCGTGGATTGTAACAAAAATGAATATAAAATTTGATGGAGGTTGATGAATATGACAACGATTAATAACAAACGTATGATTGAGATTTTTGATACAACGCTGCGCGATGGGGAACAGGCACCGGGAGCGAGTCTGCAACCCGAGCAGAAGATCGAACTGGCACACCAACTGGCTTCTCTGGGTATCGACGTCATTGAGCCTGGATTCCCGATCTCCAGTCCAGGTGAGTTCGCGGCGGTTCAGGCGATTTCGAGACAGTTGCAGAACGTGGAGATCTGTGGATTCGCGCGTGCGGTCAAAGGTGATATTGATGCAGCCGTTCAAGCAACAGCGGATGCAGCACGGCGCCGAATTCACCTTTTTATCTCTTCCTCGGATATTCATATAGAACATCAGCTGCGCCGTCCGCGTAGTGAAGTGGTGGCTACCGCTCGTGAGATGGTATCGTATGCACGCCAGTTCACGGACATCGTAGAGTTCACTGCTATGGACGCGGCTCGTACCAAGATGGACGATCTGATTGAAATGGTTGAAGTCGCTATTGAAGCTGGAGCGAGTATTATCAATCTGCCGGATACGGTCGGTTATGCCCTGCCACATGAGTATGGCGAGATGTTCCGCCGGGTACGTGAGGGTGCAAGAGGCGGCGATCAGGTTCGCTATAGTGCACACTGTCACAATGATCTGGGCCTGGCCGTAGCCAATAGTTTGGCTGCAATTGCCAATGGGGCTTCCCAGATTGAAGTGACGATCAATGGTATCGGAGAACGGACGGGGAACTGTGCACTGGAAGAACTGATTATGGCCCTGGAGACCCGGGGAGATGCAATTGGTGCAACGACCAACATTAAGCTGAACCAGCTGTATGAGACTTCTCGTCAGATTAGCCGTGCCATGCACTTCCCGATTGCATACAACAAACCGGTGGTGGGACGTAATGCATTCCAGCATGAATCTGGTATCCATCAGGATGGTCTGCTGAAGAATCGGAGTACCTATGAGATTATGGACCCGGAAGCGCTGGGTATCCCGCGCAGCATGATTATTCTGGGCAAACACTCCGGTCGTCACGCCCTGAAGGATCGGGTTCGCAAATACGGCTTTGAGCCGGATGAGCAACAGATGGAGCAATTGTATGAGGTGTTCAAAGAAACCGCAGACCAGCAAAAAGTGGTCAGTGACGACCAGTTGCTGCAGATGGTTAGCCAGACCATGAATATTCCTGCACAGGATTATGAGCTGGTTGAATTGCAGGTGACGGCGGGCAGCATGACGGATCGAATGGCCGCCGTTCGTATTCGCACAAGTGCGGGGGAACAATCCTATTCTGCCGTTGGCGGGGGACCCGTAGATGCAACCATTCGTGCTATTGGTCAGAGCATTTCCGACGATATTGCATTTGTCGATATGGAGATGCATGCCTTGAGTGGGGGAGAGGGAGCAAGTGCGGAGGCTGTAGTTACTGTGGAGCGTGCAGGACGTGAGTTCCGGGGGACGGCAACGCATAATGATATCGTCATGGCTGCCGGTTTGGCTTATGTAGCGGCCTGCAATGCTGCTGGGCTGAAGGCGGAGCCTTCCGAACATCATGAACAAGCACATGCGTAGATCATCTGGGTCAGATCGTATGTGTAGCAGGTATAGTACCAATCGCGATTCGATTTGATCTACATTGCATCAAGTGAGTAAACAACGGGCAGGCCTTGAACGATAGAGGTCTGCTTTTGTCTTTTTATGGAGGAACAATGAAGAGAGGGGAAGTGTATTTGTCAAGGTGTGACTATAGTTATCCACATATCCAGTGAAAATTGTGGGTAACTGGGATAAAGTCAAACCAGTGCAGTTTTCGAAACGAAAAGGGTTTAGGGGATAGAACGACTCCTTACTATCCATAAAGTTGTGGATAACGTGGATAACTTAGTGGATAAATATGGTTTTTGTGTGTAAAAGGCTATTCTACCGCTGTATAATTAAGCATATTAATGTGCTTGCTATCTTGCTTTGCTGTGGATAAATATGAGGGATAGGTATGTAAAAATATTTCTTTTCATTCGAGTAAATTTGACAAAAGCCAAAACATGTCTCCCGACTTAAACAAAAAGCTGATCCCAATAAGGAATCAGCCGGGGTACAACTATACTTGTAAGGACGTGTTCAAGCCATGTTCTGAGTTCGTACTATTCCATAGCTAGTTCTTCCCAGTCCTCATATGCCTTGGTGAGCTCTGCCTTCCGCTCCTCCGATTGTTGCTGGAGTTCTTGCAACTTCATATAATCCTGATAGATTTCAGGCAGAGCCATCTGCTCCTCAAGCTCTGTAATCTTCGTTTCCAGTTCCGCAATCTGTTGTTCCAGAGCTTCCTGCTTGCGTTGCCGGTTACGCTCCTCACGCTTTGCTTGTTTTTCTGCTTCAAATGAAGCCGCTCCAGATTTTTCGATTGTGGCTGTACTCAGATCGGATTTGGACGAGTTCTTGGATGATGCCTGACGTGCCTCAGCAGCTTCGCGTGCTATGTCCTCAAGCTCCTGCTTCTTCTCCACATAATCATCATAATTTCCAAGATAGTGTTCCGTTCCACCTGGATGAAGCTCGACAATGCGCTCGGCCATTTTGTTGAGGAAGTATCGGTCATGGGAAATGAACAGCAGGGTACCTTCATAATCCATTAACGCCGCTTCCAGCACTTCTTTGGCAAACAGGTCGAGATGGTTCGTAGGCTCATCCAGAATGAGCATATTGGCTTCCTTCAGCATCAGCTTGGATAGAGAGACCCGTGCTTTCTCGCCGCCGCTGAGGGAGGAGATTTTCTTGAGCACATCGTCACCGCTGAACAAAAAGTTCCCGAGTACGGTCCGAATACGTGCTTCTTCCATCCCGGGATAGGCACTCCACAGTTCTTCCAGAACCGTGTTGGAAGGATTAAGCCCCGTCTGTTCCTGATCATAATATCCAATCTGGACTTTCGTTCCCCATTGGATATCCCCGGATACCGGACGTAAACTTCCGGTGAGACACTTCAGCATGGTAGATTTGCCAATACCGTTTGGACCAATCAGAGCAACGGTTTCCCCGCGCCGCAGATCGAAGGATACATTGCGGAACAATGGAGAAGCCTCGTCATAAGCAACGGACAGCTGATCCACACGAAGTACTTCCTTGCCTGACATAACGGCTGTTTCGAAGGAAAAATGTGCTTTTTTCAAATCTCCCATCGGTTTATCAAGCCGCTCCATTTTGTCGAGGGCCTTGCGGCGGCTTTGAGCCCGTTTGGTCGTCGACGCACGTACAATATTTTTCTGGACAAAATCTTCCATCTTCGAGATTTCACCCTGTTGTTTCTCATATTGCTTCATCTGAGTCTCATATTCGGCAGCTTTGAGTTCCATATAACGGCTGTAATTGCCCGTATATTTTTTGGAGCGATGCCGTTCGATCTCTACGATGGTTGTTACGAGCCGATCGAGGAAGTACCGGTCATGGGATACCACGAGCAGTGCGCCTGAATAACCTCTCAGATAATCTTCCAACCATGTAAGGGTGGCGATATCGAGATAGTTGGTAGGCTCGTCCAGCATGAGCAGATCGGGTGCCTGAAGCAAAATGCGAGCAAGTGCAAGGCGTGTCTTCTGTCCGCCGCTCAGCGTAGCAATGGGGGTGTCTGGCGAAAATTCGCCGAATCCCATCCCGTGCAGTACGCTGCGAATGCGGGTTTCCATCTCATAACCGCCATGGTCCTTGAACCAGTCGGAGCGTTTCGCATAACGTTCCAGCAGGTCCGCGTACTTTTTCTCGTCTTCCATCTGGGCAGGGTCGGCAATATCGCGCTCCATCTGACGCAAATCGGCTTCAGCCTGTGTCAGGTGAGCGAATACGTTCATCATTTCTTCCCAGATGCTGCGATCGGATTGCAGCCCGCTGTTCTGAGCCAGGTAACCAAGCGTCGTTTCTTTGGATTTGAAAATCTGTCCCCCGTCATAAGACATTTCACCAGCTACAATTTTGAGCAAAGTGGATTTTCCTGCACCGTTTACACCAACGAGGCCGATGCGCTCGCGTTCTAATATTTGTAAGTTCACGCCGTCCAGGATTGGATCGACACCAAAACGTTTGATAATTCCGGATACTTGCAGCAGCATAAAATTAAGTTCCTCCATAGGTCCAGTTCTTGATATGACAACTATATCCCAGTTTACATGAAATACAGAGCAATTGCACCGATTGGGAACGCATGGGGCATGTAGTCTTTTTGATCAATCAATGATAAACTGAAAGAAGGCATGTTATTACATGAGGATTTTGCAGAAAATGAATCATTTTAACCATTTCAACAAGATGACAACTGGTCATAACATATAATTTGTTTTTCAATGAGAGCTTTTTTTACCTTCCCTATCAACAGGAGGTTATTCAAGGATATGCAGGATCATGCGGAACTGAAAAGCCAGCTTCGATCCAGACTGAGACAGAGCCGTGATCTGATGGATGTGAGCATGCATCAGCAGGCGATGACTAAGATTAACGTTGGAGTGAGGCGGGAGCTGGAGCGCCTTAGACAGGCCAAGAGTAAGGTCCTGAACAGACCACTCGTCATATTCAGTTATTTGTCCTATGGAAGCGAAGCATCCACAGCTTTTCTGTTTCAAGAGGGCTGGAATCATGGAGATGTGATGTTTGCACCGAAAGTGTTGGCGAATCCACCTCGAATGGAGCTACTGCGAGTGACCGGAGAACGGGATCTGGAGCCGGGCATATGGGGGATACCGGAACCCAAGGATTCCTGTGAAGTCCTCAAGCCTGAAGATTGGCCGGATATCGATCTCGTAATGGTACCGGGGCTTGGTTATGATCTGCATGGAGGGCGTATTGGTTATGGTGGCGGTTATTATGATCGTTTTGCCGAGACGCTTGCAGCAACATGTGTGATGACGGGCAAGAAACCTTTGATGGCTGCGATGGTATTGCCGGGTCAGCTGCAAGAGGAGATCCCGATGGACCTGCTCGATCTGCGGATGGATTTGTTGATAACAACCGAAGGTATATTACATATCGAATAAAGGGTTGTGATGTGATTGAGTTCAGAAGTGAACAACGGCCAGGCTTCGGGTGGCAAACTGACCCATTTTAATGAACAGGGGCGGGCCCGGATGGTTGATATTTCAGGTAAGGAAATTACCGTGCGTACGGCTGTGGCCGTAACCAAGGTAACGATGAATCCAGATACACTGGAGGCGATTCGGGAGGGCCGAATCGGCAAAGGTGATGTTCTGGCTGTGGCTCAGATTGCCGGGATTCAAGGCGCGAAGAAAACGTCGGATTGGATTCCAATGTGCCATCCGCTGGCACTGACGGGTGTGGATATTCGTTTTCATGATAACGGAGTGGATGAATTACACATTGAAGTTACTGTCAAAACCGAAGGCAAAACGGGTGTTGAGATGGAGGCGCTCACGGCTGCCTCGGCTGCAGCACTGACGGTCTATGACATGTGCAAGGCCATGCAAAAAGATATGATTATCGGTCCAACCATGCTGAATTCCAAGAGTGGTGGCAAAAACGGTGATTACAGCCGATAGGCAATATTTATTTTCATAGAGGAGAAGGGTGATCTTTATGGTGTGGAGAACAGCAATCCTGACAGCCAGTGACAAAGGAGCCCGCGGGGAACGTGAGGATACGAGTGCACAAGTCATTCGGGAGCTGGTGGAAGAAGAGCTGGGTGGTCAAATCGTGGAGTACCGTATCGTTCCGGATGAACCCGATGAGATTATTGCGGCTTTGATTGAGATGACGGATTATTTTCACGCCGATCTGGTGCTGACTACCGGTGGCACGGAGCTGGCCATTCGTGATATTACTCCGGAAGCGACCCGGCGCGTAATTGAACGGGAAGTTCCCGGGATGGCAGAGGCCATGCGGTACAGTGTAATGAGCAAAAACCGTTCTGCCATGCTGTTCCGTGGGGTATGTGGCATTCGTGGACGCACGCTGATTGTCAATCTCCCAGGTACACCAAAGGGTGTGCACGAACATCTGGCTGCCATTATGGATCAGCTTCCAGAAGCGCTGCTGATGGTTACGGGTCAGTTCAAACAATAATCGAGGACAACTCTTATTTGTGAATTTTGCGGGTTATGTAAGTGGTTACATCTATGGTATGATGGGCGTAAATCAAGAACGCAGCTGAGACATCTATGAACATCTGGCCGAGTATGCGCATCTTTGAAGCTTGAGACGAGGAGGAATATCAATGTTTAGTTCCATTGGACCAACTGGTTTTATTTTGCTGGCCGTGATTGCATTGCTGTTGTTTGGACCCAACAAACTTCCGGAACTGGGACGTGCAGTTGGGCGTACCTTCCGTGAATTCAAAGAGGGCGCTCGCGAGATTATCTCTGAGGATGACTCATCCAATCGCAAAGAGCAGGAGAAAGCAAAACCGCTGGCGGCTGAGAGCACACCTGCAGACAAGCCTGCTGATAAACGCCTGCCGGAATAATCTTGACGGCAATGAAAGAGAAATCCCTTCCTGCCGGAAGGGTTTTGTATTTTAAGCTGGCAATAATGGGGGGCAGGCATGACGCAGCAAATGGAAGAAATGTCGATTACGGAGCATCTGAGTGAGCTGCGGAAGCGGCTGATCTATGTATTAATTATTTTTGTGTTGGGACTTATTGCAGGATTTTTTGTAGCAGACCCGGTATACCAATATCTGACCAAGTCAGAGTCGGCCAAAGGTTTTGTACTGCATGCCTTCTCGTTCTGGGACGGGATTGGCATCTACATGAAGATTGCCGGTTTGTTTTCACTTATCATTACGTTGCCGTTTACGGTGTATCAGATCTGGAAGTTTGTTAGTCCGGGCCTGAAACAGCGCGAACGAAAAGCAACGTTGAAGTATGTGCCTTATGTATTTCTGTTATTTCTTATAGGGATGGCTTTTTCGTATTATGTTATATTTCCGATGGCACTCGCCTTCACAACTGCGATTACGGAAAAGATGGGGCTTGTGGAGACCTACGGGATGAAACAGTATTTCAGCTTCCTGTTTGGCATTGTGCTGCCTGTGTCCCTGTTATTCGAACTTCCTTTACTTATTATGTTTCTTACAGGACTGCGGATTCTGAATCCGATTCGCCTTCGCAAGATGCGCAGAGTTGCTTATTTTGTTCTGATCTTCATTGCTGTGGTGATTACACCTCCAGACTTTATTTCCGATCTGCTGGTGATGATTCCCTTGCTTCTGTTATATGAGATCAGTGTGTTATTATCTGCAATTGTCTACCGCAAGCAGCTTGCAGCCGATGAAGAGATTGAATCCCGCTACGTTCGTGCCGAGGATAAGAAACATGTGGGTTAGGACATAAGTTGGTATCAAAATGGAACACAGGATATCTCATTCATAGCTGGTGTATGATGGGTATGCGTGTGAATGAGGATGATCTGTAACTGTAATGTGCCCGGAGAAGACGGACTGTTCTTTTCCGGGCTATTGTTGTAGATTGTTCCACTGCTAGGCAGGACAAGCAGGCATATTATGTTCAACAATGGATACAATGGGAAAGGGACTGTCTGCTAACGTTGCAGAAGGGCTCAAGAATTTCGTAGAATAAAAATAGTGAATTTCCACATAGAACCAGGCACAGCGGGTGTACTTTAGCTATGTTCGTGTAAATTCAACGTAAATTCTCGCAGGAATTCGTCAAAAGGACTTGAAATCATGCTTCAAGTTGAGTATCATAAAGTTGGTTGTTAGCACTGAACACTGTCGAGTGCTAATACATATGGCTACAACCTACAATGTAACGTTATATAATTTCAAAAGGAGGCTATTTTTCATGATCAGACCTTTAGGTGAACGCGTATTGGTAGAACCACTGGAGCAAGAGCAAACAACTTCTTTCGGGATCGTACTCCCGGACTCCGCCAAAGAAAAACCGCAAGAGGGTAGAATCATTGCAGTTGGTGCTGGAGCATTGAAAGACGGCGTACGTGTGGCTCTGGAAGTGAAAGAAGGAGATCGCGTTATTTTCTCCAAATATGCCGGTACAGAAATCAAGTTCGAAGGTAAAGAATATTTGATTATGAAAGAAAGCGATATTCACGCGATTCTCGACTAATTCAAATTTAATCGGATAACCGAACCATATAGCACGACCATTTTCCAACAAAAACTAGGGAGGTTTTCTTAACATGGCTAAAGACATTAAATTCAGTGAAGACGCTCGTCGTTCCATGCTTCGTGGTGTGGATGCATTGGCTAATGCAGTAAAAGTAACACTCGGTCCTAAAGGCCGTAACGTGGTTCTGGAGAAAAAATTCGGAAGCCCGCTCATCACTAACGATGGTGTAACCATTGCTAAAGAAATCGAACTGGAAGATGCATTCGAGAACATGGGTGCACAACTGGTTAAAGAAGTAGCAACGAAAACCAACGATGTTGCCGGTGACGGTACTACTACAGCAACTGTACTCGCGCAAGCGCTGATTACAGAAGGTCTGAAAAACGTAACTGCAGGCGCTAGCCCAATCGGTATCCGTAAAGGGATCGACAAAGCGGTTAAAGCTGCGGTTGCAGAATTGCAATCCATCTCCAAACCAATCGATTCCAAACAATCCATCGCACAAGTTGCAGCAATCTCTGCAGCTGACGAAGAAGTAGGCGAATTGATCGCTGAAGCTATGGAAAAAGTAGGTAAAGATGGCGTAATCACAGTAGAAGAATCCAAAGGATTCGCTACAGAGCTTGAAGTGGTTGAAGGAATGCAATTCGACCGTGGATACATCTCTCCTTACATGATCACTGATACGGACAAAATGGAAGCTGTTTTGGACAATCCGTACATCTTGATCACAGACAAAAAAATCTCCAGCACGCAAGATATCTTGCCATTGCTTGAGAAAATCGTTCAACAAGGCAAACCGCTGGTATTGATCGCTGAAGATATCGAAGGCGAAGCACTGGCTATGCTGGTTGTGAACAAATTGCGTGGTACATTCAATGCTGTAGCTGTTAAAGCTCCAGGATTCGGTGACCGTCGTAAAGCAATGCTGCAAGACATCGCTGCCCTCACTGGTGGCCAATTGATCACGGAAGAACTGGGTCTGGACCTGAAATCCGCTGTTGTGGAACAACTGGGTACAGCTCGTCAAATCCGCGTAACCAAAGAAAACACAATCATCGTTGACGGTGCTGGTAACAAATCCGATATCGATGCACGTGTTAGCCAAATCCGTACACAACTGGAAGAAACAACTTCCGAGTTCGACAAAGAGAAACTGCAAGAGCGTCTGGCTAAATTGTCCGGCGGTGTAGCAGTAATCAAAGTTGGTGCGGCTACTGAAACAGAATTGAAAGAACGCAAACTTCGCATCGAAGATGCCCTGAACGCAACTCGCGCTGCGGTTGAAGAAGGTATCGTATCCGGTGGTGGTACAGCGCTCATGAACGTATATAGCGCGGTTGCGGCTGTAGCTCTGTCCGGTGACGAGCAAACAGGCGTAAACATCGTCCTGCGTGCTTTGGAAGCACCAATCCGCACAATCGCAGCTAACGCTGGCGAAGAAGGTTCCGTAATCGTGGAACGTCTGAAAAAAGAACAAACAGGCATCGGCTTCAACGCTGCAACTGGCGAGTGGGTTAACATGATCGAAGCTGGTATCGTTGACCCTGCGAAAGTAACTCGTTATGCATTGCAAAACGCGGCTTCCGTAGCGGCAATGTTCCTGACTACTGAAGCGGTTATCGCTGACAAACCAGAACCTGCAGGTGCTGGTGGCGGAATGCCTGACATGGGCGGTATGGGTGGAATGGGCGGCATGATGTAATAAAGGTGTAAAAACCTTTGTAATGCCGATTAGATGAAAGGCTCCCGAGAGGGAGCCTTTTTTATATAATTAGATAGGATGCTCTGAACAGGAAGCCCTAAGATTGAAACCTCGTTCCTATGGTTTCGTATGTACTGTGATACATAGAGAGCTTATCAGTAACGACTTGAGGAGGAAATGATTTGAGAAAGGGTACAAAGTGGGTATTATGGATTCTGGGCTTGATGCTCGCTGCAATTTTTATCAACTTCTTTATGAATCTATATAGCTTTGCGTATGCACTGATTACGGTGCTGTTACTTGCCTTTATGGGATGGGGATTCTTAGCGAAGTTAAAGAACGACGTTCATCAGCATGAAGACCATCATAGAAGAGAGCACGAATCTGCGATCGATGACATTGATCGATACACCAGGTAATAACAAACGAACATACTTAGGATCAAAGTTAAGTTACATGCAACCTATGCTGCAATGAGTAAAGGCTCCCGTAAGGGAGTCTTTTTAATGTTGATTTTTTTTGGGAAAAGTTGTAATCAAGTAAAACAAACAAGAGAATGGTTGAGGTGTTCAATATGATCGTTACAATAGAAATTCAATAGTAGATCACATCTCACATTTTTGGGTATATTCCTAAAAGGAGGGATTTTATGAAATTATTTAAATTGCCAATTATTCTTTGTGTTATAGTGCTTGTATCTATTGTCTCAGCTTGTGGTGCGGATGATATAATTCGCGGAAAGAGCGATAACTGGAATATATCTCTTCAGAGATCGACAGGGATCTATACTATAACCTACATCGGTGATGAAAAGCGTATAAAGGATTTTGTTTTTGACCTTACTGGCAACAATTTATCACAACAGGGGAAATCACTTGAAGAAGAAGGGGTACCGTTCACGATGTCGGGAACAATTACTGAGACGGAGAAAATGAAAGATCCGATTACCTTTAAAATGAGTTGGAACAATCAAAGCGAGATTATAACTTTTGAGTAACTCTCGCATGGTGGAGGTGTTATCATTGGTTTGGTGGCAACTATTAATTGCGTGGATATGCATTATTTGTTTGATGATCACGTTCAAAGACAGGATCAGTAAATGGATAGTGTATCCTGTAACGCTTTTTTGTATCTTGGTTACTTTAATATTAGGACTCTTTAATCCTTAAAAGAAAAGATCGCAAGTAAACTTACTGAATCATTCTATAGTACATATACTCGTTAGGCCGTTCCTTCATGGAGCGGCCTTTTACTCCAATGCATCTCACTTCGCAACAGAGATCTCAAAAGTAGATTGTTCATGATCCTGTACGCTGAAGCGATATTGCAATCCATTTCGAACTGTTGCCCCATCAAAATCAAGCTGATTCAAATTGCGATCTAATAGACCGATATCCTGAATGACATCTTGTGCATCGTTATACGTATACTCACTATGGGTTGTGAGGATGAGTGTGGCAATAGCGGTCAGAAAACTTCCATCCGTTGGTTCTCTCGTATCACCAGTTCCATATAACCTGACTTCCTGTACGCTCTCATCTGCATTCACTACACCAACCAAACGCAATTCGTCATTGAATGCATACTCGAAAGTGCCAGTGCCCTGCTCGGATGACTCTTTCATATTCAAACGGGTAATACTCAAACCATTCAATCGGTATTTGCCCACGGCGCCATTAAACTTGTTTTGGAATTCATCGGCAGTCATATGGAGGCCAGAAAGTTTGATCTGAGATGAAGGGGGCTGATCTTCTCCAGACTGAGCAGAGTTCGAAGATAAAGTCAGCATGCCATACAACCCAATTGAAGCAATCGCAAAACAGGCCAGCGTTAGAAAAATGTATTTGAACGGCAACCTATTACCTTTGCGAATAGATAAGATCATCAGAACAAGAAATCCCAAGAAAGCAATGAAACCAAGAATGAAAAGAGCGGTAAACAGATATTGCAAATACTCACCTCGTAATCAAAATAATTTTCATCTTTCTAGCACCCCATTAATTATAATGTTCTCATGAAAAACTTCAAACTCAAACTCATACTACTTACCACTCAACAAAAGCAAGCCAATGTCTGTCAAGCATTTCAGGTTGGTATGCTTCATCAAGGCACGTAGAAGCTGAAATCAATTCATTACTGCTGGGATCAAAGCATCCCAATTCTCTCCATTGATCTCTCCTTCGAATCGATAAACTGGCTGATAATAACCTTTTGAATCATAGGTGTAAGTTAGTTCATACTTGTTCACATTTAGTTTGTCCCCTTTTTTTAAGTTGTTATAGATCAAAAAGTTTCCCTTGGGAATTTCTTCGTATGCCTCAGCTGGACTGATAATATCAATCACTCGCACATAAATATTTTTATTCAGAGAGTAAAATAAATCCTGAGGAATCATAGGTTCTGCTGATGGGACAATCATAACTATTCCGGTATCATAATCGCGGTCACCCTTAGCGATATCTGTAACTGTTTTTTCGATATCCCATCGAACCGTGTCTCCATTTTGCGAGCTGAATATCGCATTCTTAGGCAATAAGTCATTCTGAATCAACCAACTGCCATACTCTTGTCCTTGTTTAATTAAGTCTTCCGGCTCTACAGGAGTGCTTGCTTTGATATTAGATGACAGCCACCATGTGCCGCTACTGACGTCATAATTAAATGTATATTCTGTTCCCGCATCGTCAAGAAGACTCCAAATCCGGTTGTATCCATCAATAGATATGCTGCCTTTCTGATGTAATTCAAAATAATCCTTCATTAGAGAGGAAACTCGTTTGGCATATTCCAGGTTGTGAATTTCACTACTGCGATAAAGAGACACTTTCTCGGCCTCATCCGGTAATCTTGTGTTAAGCGTTACTTCGACTTGATTCATATTTTGAGAAATAGCTGGACGTATGGAGAGATTACCAAGTTCTTTGTTGTGATAAATGATAAAAGCACTAGAAATAAGCATCGTAAAAGCTAGTGGTATGCAGAGGGCCTTCAATAGTGACCTTAAGGTGATCTTTCTTTGCTCAACACTGTCGAGGATCGCTCTCATCAACAAATATCCTGCCATACTACCTAGTGTATTATGGAGAATATCATCAAGTTCAAATATTCCCCTGCCGGTGACCATTTGAAAAATTTCGATACCCAACGTTACCAACAGCGATATGAGTAGCACGGGCTTAACGTGACGCGTTTTCATTCCGATATGCGGAAGTATGAAACCGAGTGGTGCGAACATCAACATGTTAAAAATAATGAGCTGGAATTCGCTCAACGACCATTGATTCCATGCATTGATATAGCCACTGAATAGCTCTAAATTGACCCAACCCTCATAATTAGCCCCTCTGCTAAATGTGGTTAAAGTCATGACAATGACAAACCAACCCAAGAGCAAAAATGACGCTATAAATTGCCTGCGGGTTATGTTTCTTTTACCCCCTCTTTTTTTGTATGCAATATATACTGAATAAGTAATACCGATTACAACAACTCCCGCACCCAATGCAATAGCTAAGATAGGCAATATTCTGTCTATAATTTGTATTAGATCCATTTGTAACCCCTCCATTTATTTTATGTTCATTGTCAGCATCTTGTTTATTTAAAGTATATTCAATGTTGGTTGTAACTCCTATGTATCTACCTTTCACGAATCTTTCAAAAATGTAAGGGTGTATGAATACAAAAAAAAGCACTGCCGGCATACTGCCAGCAGTGCTTTCTTGATGTTATACAGGTCTTACCGTAAATGTGAAGTGATACGCTCGGTTGGCCGGCAAGGTGTATTCAGCATGGGTACGTGCGCCCCAACTGTCATCTCCACCGACACCCATTTGTTTGTAATTGATGCGTGCCACAGTCTGCGTGCTCTGAGGCAATTTATACACATGGTCATTGGCTTCCAGTTCCTCAGGTGTCCACGGCAACGCATTAATTTCATATGGGATGGTGGCTTCAATATGCAGACCACGTTGACCATCCGCTGACGTAATTTCAGCAAAGCGTACATCGGTTTTGTTGCCACACTCTTGTGGTTTCAGATAAGGAACGAATTGATCTCGAACCGCACCTGTGTAATAGCCGAGACGTGCACTGGTCAGACGGTCTGCATAGTTGTCATGCGGCCCTCTGCCGTACCAAGAGATTGTATCCAGGCTGTTACTCAGTTGCATCAGCATACCGAATTCCGGAAGATCAGGTAGGCCTTCGCCTGGAATAAGCGTTTGACTGATTTCCAATACGCCATCCGGGTTAATTCGGTACGTAATAGACAGCGTACATCCCGGATGTTGATCCCACGTATAATCGTTCGTTACGAGAATGCCTTGCTCGTCTGAATGGTGCTCGAAGCGAATTAATCTGTTGGTAGCGTGAGCATCTCTCCAGAAGGCAGAACGCATATTCAGCTTGTTCCCCATATCGTTGTCTGTCATGGCTCGCCAGAAATTCGGGCGGACAGGTGCCAGCAATTGCTCCTGATTATTGATCTGATAAGACGTCAACGCGCCAGTAGCCGGGTTGAAACTCAACGTGACTTGGCCTGTAGTCACTTTCAATTCATCTTGTAGATCCTGTACCAACGGCGCATTGCCTTGTCCTTGGTGTATCGGTTGGATTGGACGCAATCGCGGAGATACCACGAACTGATCCCAGGCAATCTCATGACCTACTCCTGCCCATTTGGTTGCGACTTTCGTAACCAGAGATACAGTCAATACCGCTTCCTCGAACAGATCGGATGATGGTGTGTAAGGGATGCGGACTTCAGCCGTTTCCCCTGGAGGTACCGCGATGTCCAACTTGCCATTCTCTACGGATACACCATCGTGCGTTACTGTCCATAGAAGCGAATATTCGCTCAGATCCGTGAACAGGAACTGGTTTCGGATACGCAGCAGGCCGCCTTTGACATCAATAGCTTCCATCCGAACGTTCTGATAACATTTCTTCACTTCTTCCAGCTTCGGTGTAACCGTCTTATCGGCCAGAATGAGTCCGTTTCCGCAGAAATTGCCATCATGAGGGGATTCACCGAAATCACCGCCATACGCGAAATATTCTACACCGTCTGCCGTCGTGGTACGAATGGATTGATCGACCCAGTCCCAGATGAATGCACCTTGCAACACATCATATTTATCGAACAGATCCCAATACAGATGCAGTCCGCCGCAGGAGTTACCCATGGCATGGCTGTATTCACAGATAATATAAGGTTTCTTCGGTCCTTGCATGCGAGCATAATTCTCCACATCCTTAGGACTGATATACATCGTCGATTCAATGTCGCTTGCCGAATCGGAAGGTCGATAATGGAAAGTCCCTTCATAATGAACGAGACGGGTCGGATCGACTTGTTTCAGATAATCGTACATGGCGATGAAGTTATCGCCACCGAAGGACTCATTACCCAGAGACCAGATAATAACGGACGGATGGTTCTTGTCCCGCTGGAACATCGAATTACAGCGATCGATAACGTTGTTACGCCATTCCGGTTTGCTCGCAGGAATATTGTTCTCATTCATTTCCTTTTGCCCATAGTACCAAGTGCCGTGAGTCTCCAGATTCGTTTCGTCAATGACATAGAGGCCATATTCATCACACAGTTCGTACCAGAGTGACTGATTCGGATAATGGGATGTGCGCACAGCGTTAACGTTATAGGACTTCATCAGTTCGATGTCACGGATCATGTCTTCCCGACCAATGGCTCGACCGGTATCCGGGGAAAATTCATGACGATTGACGCCTTTGAACACAATGCGTTTGCCGTTGATTTGCATCAGGCCGTCCTTCAGTTCAAACTTGCGGAATCCGATCCGGCTGCGAACAGCCTCCAGTATTTCGCCCGATTCATTCTGAATGGACAGCACAAGTGTATATAGATGAGGGGTCTCGGCGCTCCATAGAAGCGGCTTCATAACCTCTGTTGACAACTGGAATGAAAGTTCATCCTCGCCCTGGAAAGTGACCGCTGCAGTAAGTGGTTGCTTCAATACAGTCTGCTGTTGTGCATCATAGAGCTGTGCCTGAACGGACAATCCGGCAGTAGTCTGCACCGCATTATGATTAAATAATTTCACATCCAGCAGTAGCTCCGCATCCTGATAGGCATCATCCAGTTCAGTGCGAACAAAGAAATCGGCGATCTGAACCGGTGAAGGTGAGTGCAGGTACACACCACGGAAGATGCCGCTTAGCCGCCAGAAATCCTGATTCTCCAGCCAGCTCGCATCACACCAGCGATATACCTCCACAGCCAGCTTGTTTTCACCTTCCGTCAGATATGGAGTGATATCGAATTCTGCGGGTGTGAACGTGTCTTCGCTATAACCGACGAGCTCCCCATTGACCCATACATAAAAGGCAGATTCAACGCCCTCAAAGTGCAGCAGGACAGGCCGGTCTTTCCAGTCCGCAGGAACCGTAAACGTACGGATGTACGAACCCACCGGATTATAACTCGTTGGTGCAAAGGGTGGCTTCAATTCAGGCTCGCGCTCGACCCACGGATACGTCATATTCGTATATTGGGGATAATCGTAACCTTGTAGCTGCCAGTTGGAAGGAACGGAGATCTCGTCCCAGTCACTTGCATCATAGTTGTTCTCATAAAAGGAAGAGATCCGTTGCTCCGGTGTCTCTGCAAAGGCAAACTTCCACTGACCATTCAGTGATGCATACCATGGCGATGCGCTGGATTCATTGGATAACGCTTCTGCTACAGATGGAAACGCTACCATAGACGCATGTGCGGGTAGACGGCCTACTTGAAAAGTCTCGGGATTGTTGTTCCATTCCGGGTATCCATTTGCCGGAGGGGTGTATACCAGTTTGTTTCGCATAACAGCAACTCCTTCTGAAATGTTATAATATTGTCATTATAGAATTGAATGATGACTTAGAGAATAAAGAATATTGCCCATATATATCACAATATGAAACTAACGATGAAGAAAGTGGTGTACTGGATGGATACCCGGATTTTTTTTGGTAAAACAGAAGAAGCTGCTCGCCTGCCGATCTATATGACCACGGTTGGTTACTGGGAACACCAATATGAAACCGAGCGTCCAGAGGGATTCCCGGATTATCAGATCCATCAGATTATTCATGGGCAGGGGAGACTGATTATACAAGAAGACGAGTATATCGTCGGACCGGGTGACGTTTTCTTTTTGTATCCTGATGTCCCGCATCGATATATGCCCATCAGTGATCGTTGGGAGCTGGCTTGGGTGTCGTTCCAGGGGAGAGAGGCCAGCCAGTTATTATCTTATGCGGGAATAACCGGTTCACGCGTGTGCAGACTCAGAACAGCCACGCTGTTATGTGGCCTGGAGCAACTTCTGGTTAGAGGAGAGAATGGGGATACGACGGATTACACAGATTACGATGTGGAATGCTCCAAACAATTATATGCCCTGCTACTGGATCTGAAGCCACTGCTCATCGCCTCCGCCAATTATAATGATGAACTGGAGCGTTTGAAGCCTGTGCTGCGTTATATTGCAGAGCATCTGGATCGTTCGCTTTCGCTGAAGGAACTGGCCGATGTGGCTGTAGTATCTCCCCAATATTTGTGCAGGCTGTTTCAGAAGGCGCTCCATATCAGACCTGTATTTTATGTGAACCAGGAACGGATCAATCGGAGCAAACAACTTATGTTCAGTGAGAGAGAGCTCCGAATATATGAAGTTGCTGATCGAGTGGGTTACGAGAACGCCAGTTATTTCTGTGCGATGTTCAAGAGACATACAGGCATGAGTCCGGAACGTTTTCGCAAATTGCACGGACTGAATTGATGAAGTTACAATTTTAATGCTCCGTTTGCGGTAGGAGCAAAAGAGTACACTTCACTTAAATGACATGCCAGATACACCTTCATCCAACCCTCGGAATCGTTCAGATCAACACCTAGAATCTCCTCTATTTTTCGCAGGCGCAGATACAGCGTATTGGTATGAATATGCAGACGTTCTGCTGTGGCTTGCACAGATCGATTCGCCGCAATATAGGTTTTGAGTGTGAGTTCAAGCTCTCCTGATTTTTGCTGTTGAAGAGGGGACAGAATTTCATGAATGTAGTTCTCAATATCGGACGGTTCCTGATTCAGAAACAGCCGATTGATCCCGATTTCTTCATAGAGCATCAGGCCAGCTTTGTTTTGTTTAAGCAAAAAGGACAATGAGCGTGTAGCCTCATCATTGCTTTTGGACACATACTCAAGCCCTTGATAAAGTCCGCCGATACCGATGGATAGAGCAGGAGTCTTGGAGGTGGTCCATTTATCCACAGCTGTTTCCAGCCTGCTGATGATCCAGTGTCTGACCTTGGGCTCGGATGCAGCAGCCAAGATCGTAATTTTGTGATGTGCACTGAACAACAGATGTTCACGGGTGCCTAGTTCCTTTTCGATAAATCCAATCAACTTGCGCACCCAATTTTCAGTTGTTTTCATATCGGGATGTTCCCCATAGAGCTGCAATTGAGTGACGAACAAGGATTGGTGTGCTGGCAACTGGAAGCTGGAAAGTCTGGCTTCCAACTGCTGGGGTTCTCTATATTGCACCAGATCGCTGAAGAAATCATGGTTTTTTCGATAGGACATTTCGGTGAGGGAGTAGGTGTTCATCATCTCCAGCATGACAATAGCTCCGCCTTGTTCCAAAATCACATGATCCAACTGACCTAACGGATGATCTAATTGGATGGCAAAACAGCCAAGCATCAGAGATCCATTTACAATCGGATACAGGTAATAATCGTTATGATCCGCTCCACTGGATAAGGTGATGGGGTTAAACTGACTGTCTAGAGCGGTATAGATATCGAGCTCACTTAGCAAGACACTTTCGGGGATGAGTGGATACCAGTCATTTCTCGCCATGTCCACATAATAGGTGGGAAGCTTCAGCATCGATCCAACCGTCTCAATGATATGTCCAAGGCTCACATGTTCAATGGAAAGGGCCGTGAATTGATTATGAATTTCGTTGCGGCTAACGAGATATCGGTTCGTTTCCAGCAGTTCTGAATACATGGTGGCATTGGAGATGGCAATGGCTGCCTGATCCGCAAATCCCTGCATCACATTCAGATCATGTGGTGCAAATCGTCTGTTTTGTTCAAATTGGTATACCAGCATTACCCCGATTTTATGGGTGTTCATCGTCACGGGAACGACGATAAGCCCTTTCGCCATAATACCGTCAGGCAGTGAACGTACAATGATATCCGCATTCTCCTGACTAACATTGCCCATATCCTTAAAGGCATCATCCGGTGTGCTATACATTCGGCCAATGCCTTCCTCGTATACTTTTCCCGTAATTCCCTCATTCAGCTCGCCCTGATATTGATACACACTATCCTGAAAACCGACCTTGGCTCTAGGAATCATCTTGCCAGAGTCCGGATCAACCATCATGAACAGTCCGCAGGAAAGAGAGGGGATGACATGCAGTGCATTTTCCATGATTTTGAATAACAAGTCATTCAACTCCAGGGAACAGGTCAGCTCCCGCAGTCCGGTCAACCATCGATCATTGTGCGCACGTTCCATCTCAATCTGCTGCTTCAGCAGTCCTTCCCGAATCAAGGACTCCAGACGTTCACTTTGTAGCAGGGTAAGTTGCTTCTGGGTATCGATAACCACACGAATGTTAATATTGGACAAAAAATCAAACGTATACCTGAGAATCTTCCAGGATGACTCGATCTGTTCTTGATCTGTATATTCAGGTACCTCTCCTTCACGCAACCAGTTATTCCATTGGAAATCGTATTCGTCCTTCATCCAGATTCCGTACGAAGCAGATCCAAAGACCTGAACCATAAATGAGCGAACCGCTTCATGAATCATAGCAAACGTACTCCTTTCGTATTCACATGGCAAAATGCTTACATATATAACATGACCTTCACTATGCTGTGTAATTTATATTCGATATTGTGCATATCACCATAATAAATATCAAAATGCTGTTGTTATCAACAATGACATTATACATTTGCAACTTATATAATGTCATTAACTTTAACACAATACAATTTCATCGTAGTACAGCAATAGAGCTGTAAATCGAACAGGTAAGGATCATCGGAGTGAGAGTGTAAATATTCTTTAGTTGAACTGACAACCAAGTCTGAAAATGAGGTGGAGTACAGATGAGTCAAATTACTGCTTTTGTAGGTGCATTGTTGATTGATGGACAAGGTGGAGAGCCTGTTTTCGATAGTGTGGTCCTGGTTGAGAATGGGAAATTCATAGCTGCGGGTGCGAAGGCAACTGTTCTAATTCCGGAAAATGCCAAGCTTGTTGATGTATCGGGTAAAACGGTAATCCCCGGTTTAATCGATGCCCATGTCCATGTGCACGGGGCCAAAAATCTGAATATGGCTGCGGTGGCGTTGGAAGCTAATGAACTTCAAATGGGGAGAGCACTTCAGGATCTGCCGAAGCTGATCAACGCGGGCTTTACAACCGTCAGGGATGTGGGCAGCCATGTTGCTGTATACATTCGTGATCTGATCAAGGAAGGTGTGGTGAAGGGGCCGCGGATTAAAACATCCCGTCATATGCTCTCTCAGACGGGTGGACATGCAGATATTCATATGATTCCAACGGAACTGAATATGTTCACGGTGTGTGACGGCGTTCCGGAAGTGATTAAGGCGACACGTACGCAGTTCCGTGAGGGGGCGGATTTCATTAAAGTGTGTTCCACAGGCGGGGTGCTTTCGGAGAAAGATGACCCTCGCTGGTCGCAATTCCGCTTGGATGAGCTGAAGGCAATCGTGTATGAAGCGGAAGCGGTACAGTCATATGTGGCTGCACATGCGCAAGGTACACAGGGGATCAAAAATGCGCTGGAAGCGGGCGTACGCACTATTGAACACGGGATCTACATCGATGAAGAAGGTATTGGCATGATGCTGGATCAAAAGGCGGTTCTGGTTCCAACGTTGGCCATTGTACATCGGATCATCAAAGAAGGGCATAAATACGGTGTTCCCGAATTTGGCATTCGTAAAGCCAAAAGTGTATATCAGGAGCACATTGAGAACATGATTATCGCGCGTAAGGCAGGCGTAACCATTGCGGTAGGGACAGATTTTTGCACGTGTGCACCTGTTGAGCATGGCGGGAATGCACTCGAACTGCGATTGCTTGTGGAAGATGTTGGATTTACGCCGATGGAAGCGATTGTGGCTGCAACAAGGGATGCGGCAAGGGCCATGCAGATGGAAGCGGAGATCGGTACGATTGAACCCGGCAAAGCTGCTGATCTGCTTGTATTAAATGTGAATCCGTTGATGGATATTGGACTGCTCGAAAACACAGAGAATATCGAACAGGTCTATTTATCAGGTGAACGCTTGAAATAAGAAAGAGAAAGATGGTTCTGCGTGTACTGCACTGACAACATAGAGAATGGGGAGAAGCCACCATGTTTAGTCAACCGATATATATCGCCACGGTATTACTTGTTATTTTAGCTATAGGGGAACTGGTTTCGATCTGGTCCAAAGCACGAATTCCTTCCTTGCTTGTGATTCTGATCGGATATTTGCTGCTCAACTGGGCGGGGGCATTTCCCAAAGGTGTGGTCTCCAGCTCTGCTCTGACTGCGTTCGGGGCTCTCATGGTGGCTCCGCTGATTGTACACATGGGCACATTAATACCGCTGAAATTAATACGTTCCCAATATAAAGCCATACTGATCTCATTGTTCGCATCACTCACGGCGACCGGTCTTATCCTGTTAATCGTATCACCGTTCTACGGTTATCCTACGGCTGTTGCCGGATCAAGTCCGGTTGTCGGTGGCATTATCTCATATCTAATCACAACGACGAAGTTGCAAGAGATGAATCTGGGTCATCTGATTACAATTCCGGCTGTTATTCTGGGTATTCATTCTCTCGTGGGGATGCCGATTGCAACCAACATGTTACGCAGATATGCGCTGAAACTACAGAAACAGGGCGCTTTTGAGCACAAGGTTGCAGGGGAATCCAATGTGAACATTAAAGAAGCGAATGCCAAAACATTCCTTCCACAACGTTTCCAAACCGCACCTATTCTGCTGTTGCTTTTGTTCATTATGGGCAGTCTCTCCATTTATCTAGGAAATGTAACCGGACTTAGCTATAGTATCTGGGCACTGTTGCTTGGGGTTCTGGGACATCTGATCGGAGTATTCCCATCTCGTGTGCTGGATAAAGCAAGTACATCGGGGATTGCGATGACAGGTCTGATCGTAGTCGTTATGACAAGTATGGAGTCAATTACTTTCGATGCGGTGGTTAGTTCCATTATTCCGGTGTTGTTCATTATCGCGATCGGAGTGGTTGGGGTGCTAATCGGTGGATTTGTCGGTTCCAAGCTGTTCAAATGGGACCCGCTCAAAGGACTGCCTGTGGCACTGACCGCACTATTCGGTTTTCCGGGGGACTATATTATCTGTGAGGAAGTAAGTCGTTCGGTTGGACGTGATGAAAGTGAACGCAAAGCCATCCTCGATGAGATTTTAACGCCAATGCTGGTGGGTGGGTTCACAACGGTCACAACGGCGTCCGTGTTGATTGCGTCGATATTAATCAAGACACTTTAGAAAAATTGATGTTCTTTTCATCCCAATTTCAGTTTCTATTAAGGTTACGAAGGTAAGATAAGTCTTGTAAACCCCTTCTCGTGTTAAATAGATGTGTGACTGGCCCTATCGGATTGTCCTCCGGTAGGGCACTTTTTTTCTTCATTTGTTCGGTTGATGGTATGATAGATAAATACATAATGTGTAACCAACTCTAGTGATCGGAGGATTGCGTAGTGGATCACAGCTTGCACCCGTTGTTTAAGCCGATTCAGATGAATGGAACGTATTCTAACAGTTATTATGTTGAGAAAATACCCGCTCCCGGCTTAATGGCGTATGTGGCCTGTTATTGGGAATCGGGATCTCTTCCATACACACATGAGCAGGGGGTTATGGGAGAAGATCAAGAGCCATCAGTGATGACAGTACCTGCTCGGGTATTGCCGGATGGTTGTACGGATATGCTGATTACATACGACCCCGTCTGTTCCGTGCATACCTATGCTTACTGTGGCAATTATACACAGCCGTTCATTGTACCTGAGCAATCCGATGATGGTCCTCCTGCTGGAGATTACACCTTTGGTGTCCGGTTCTTTCCAGGTGGGGCGCATGTCTTCCATGGCATGCCTCTGGAATGGTTTACGGATAAGCGAATTGCCCTTCAGGAATGTTGGCCGGAGGGGAAGGGGCTGAACGAGCTTCAGGAGCGGATGGCTGGAACGAATCGTTTTGCAGAACGGGTAGAGGTCATGAACGCATATTTGAATCCGTTATCCGTGCAGACAACCACATCTGAGAACAATTTGATGAAAAACGTGCTGCACCGGATTTTTATAGATGGGGGACGTATGAGTGTTCAAGAGCTGGCGATGCGTGAAGTGATCAGTGAACGGCAGTTGCATCGCAAGTTCTCGGAATGGGTCGGAATCAGCCCGAAGCGATTCAGTGAGGTGGTTCGTTTTCATCGTGTGCTGAGGGATATTCATCAGGGGAACACGGCAGACTGGGCAATGCTGGCCCAGAATCATGGTTTTTTTGACCAAGCCCATCTGATTCGGCAATTTCGCAAGTTTTATGGAGAGACTCCGTTGACGGCAGCCAGAGAGCACGGCAGGATGTTGTCCGATTTGTACAATAGATCTGTAGCACCTTCGGTTATACTGAAGTCGTGAGAATAAAAGATAAGGGAGACATCATATATGAATGGAACATTGCAGATTCGGGATCACTTGTTAAATGAGTTGGAAACAGGAGTAAGGACGGGAGCTTCGTTAATTCGCTTGATCCGTTCGGAGGATTGGTCGTATCGTCCACAGGAGAATATGCGTTCACTGGTAGAGCTTGTACATCATTTTATCCAGATCACCGCATCGGACCTTGCCATCATGCAAGAACAAGGTGAAGCTGAGGTTGGGCTAGTGGAGAACAGTCTGTCCGGGAACCAGGATATTGAGAAGCTGGAAGCAACATTGTGGAGTAATTTCGAATCCTACAAAGCCTATATCACGGGATTAAGTGAAGAAGATTATTTGAACCGCTCTACCAAAGCTTTCTATATGGAACACGGTCATTTGCAGGCGCAATGGCAGATTGAAACGTTGACACATGTGTTCCATCACCGTTCGCAGCTCTATAACTATCTCAAGCAGCAGGGTCATGAATTAAATTTCTACATGCTGTATGCGTAGTTAGACTTGTACTATTAAAGTAAGCTGAGTTGGCTCCACCGGATGGTCCGGTGGGGCTTTTTTTGCGTACATTCGTCTATCAATCTATGAAGTCTATTAAAATTGGACATTATGACGCTGGTAATTCACCGTTGCTTTAATAGATTTCAAGCATAGAATACCGTATCAAAGCAAAAGGAGGTGATTTCAATGGCCATCCTTTTACCACAACAGTTTTATAATTTGGCAGCAGGTGTGGGCAAATCCTACTATGAGAATTTGGCTGGGGGCACTAATGCCAGTATCACGGTTAACAACTTTGGTCCGTTTGCAGTTGAGTTGGTTGTTACTCGCGTGAATGCACCTGTCATCACGTATTTAATTCCTGCCGGCAACAGCCTTACACTGTCTGTACACTTGCTGCTCGTAGCTGCCTTATTGACTAGTGCAGCTGGTGCTTCAACAGGTACGATTCAAGTGGCAACATCTGATTTCTAATTGTTGTTGCGGGTCTAATTGACCTCTGTCGGACATCTTGTCGACGGGGGTCTTCTTTTTTATGTGGAACCTTCTGGATTGAAAGTGATATTATACTAGAGTCTTATTATTTGATTAATAGGTTGTTATAAGAATGAATTTCTTATACAGCGAGAGAAGGGGAGATTTGATGTTTAGAAAGTTGTTCATCTGCATTTTGGGGGCAACCTTAGGATTGTCTGTAATCTTGTCACCACATGTTGCTCAGGCGACGACTGAGATGACCACCCTAGAGTATGGCAATGGGGCTACATATTATGGAGAGACCAAAAATGGAAAACCTCACGGAAGTGGAACCATGACCTGGGGAAAAACCAAAACCTATAAAGGAGGCTGGGCCCAAGGGGAACGTTCAGGACATGGCGTATATAAAGTGATAACACGCGCTGAGGACAGAATTATAGAGTCCAAGTATGACGGGAACTGGAAGAACGACAAGAAAGATGGTCAAGGTAAACTTGAGATTAACGAAATAGCTTTGACTGGAGAAATGCTGGAATCACGAATCCAAACAGGAACATTTGCCAAAGATCAGTGGATTGCAGGTTATGATGTACGAAATGGAGAATATGATCCGCCATATTCTTTTGTTTACAAAGATTCGAAATTGAGTCTTAAAATCTTGGGAGATGCCGGAAATATTTTGAATGGATTGAAGAATAACTACTTCTTCTCGTTTACATATCAAAAGGGAAAAGTATATAAAAGTGTTGGTGTTGGAGATGAGTATAATCCTAAGCAATTTAGTTCTTTTATTAAAAGCATAGAAAAAGAGATCAAGCCTCACATTAATCAATTTGAGAAATTGGCTAAGCAATTATAAGGGTTAGTACAAGGAAATAACATGTACAGATTATAAATGTTGTTTACCCTGACGCTCATTCGATTAATTTAAAGTATAGGCGGCACGCAGACTGGTGTTGGCATACAGGAGGTTAGTGGATGATGAACAGAACAATCTTATTTGAAACGGAACGACTGGTATGTGCGACGTGGAATGTAGGAGATCGTGCGTTGGCATTTGCGTTGTGGGGTGATCATGAGGTTGCCAAATGGATTAGCAGCAATGGATTACTGAGCGAGGAAGAAGTGGAGGCGCGATTAACACAGGAGATTCAAAGGCAGAAGGAAGCGGGGGTGCAATATTGGCCGCTCTTTGAGAAAGAATCGGAGGTGTTTGTCGGTTGCTGTGGCCTGCGTCCGTATTCTCCAGAAGAGGATATCTATGAACTGGGATTTCATCTAACCCGGGATCACTGGGGCAAAGGGTATGCCCAGGAAGCAGCGCGGGCGGTAATTGATTATGCCTTTGACGAAATGAACGTGAAGGCACTGTTTGCCGGGCATCATCCGGATAATGACGTGTCACGTCACATCTTGATCAAGCTGGGATTCGAGTACACAGGTGATGAACGCTATGAACCGACAGGAAAGATGCATCCTTCGTATATGCTCCAAAGTTCTTAAATCTCTTTCCAGTATGGACAAGCCTCAGCGTATCACGCTTAACGTGAATTCGATCTAAAGAGGTACGCGGTCCATACTGGCTCAGCTTGCTTTTCATGCTTTTTTTATTTCGCTTTCAGCTTCTATTAAGGTAGCGGAGGTATGATAATTCTTGTAAACCCCTTCTCGTGTTAAATAGATGTGTGACTGACCCCGCCGGGCGCCGGTGGGGTATTTTTTTGTTTTATTTTCAAATAAACAAAACTAAACAAAAATAAATAAAAGAATATTTCTGTGTTTATTATTGACTATCAAAGATAAACAAAGGTATAATAAATGTGAAAAAAGGAACTTACTATGTACGTGGCAAGCTTATGATTTTTAATATAAGGAGAGATTGATCATGAACGTGACCCTTACGAATGACACAACACAGGCTGCAGGTTTCGATATTCCATTTGTTCGAGAGATGGCCGAGATTACACAGCATATGTGGAAAAATGGCTGGGATGAGCGCAATGGTGGTAATGTCAGCTATCTGCTGGAGGAAGAGGAAGTAGCCCAATATATCGATATCCATCATGTGATCCGCAAGATCAAACCGGCATTCTCGGTGCAGGAGCTGGCAGGCAAGTATTTTATCGTGACCGCATCGGGCAAATATTTCAAAAATGTACTCGCTGATCCCGAGAGCAATCTGGGGTTGCTGCGTGTATCGCAAGATGGGCAGGAGCTGGAATTGCTCTGGGGATTGAAGTCGGGCGCGAATCCAACCAGTGAATTACCTACACATTTCATGAGCCATATTGAACGTCTGAAATTGGACCCGAACCATCGGGTTGTCATGCACAACCATGCCACTCATGTATTGGCCATGACGTTTATCCACGAATTGGATGAGGCGAAATTCACAAAGACCCTCTGGCAGATGTGCACGGAGTGTGTAGTTGTATTCCCGGATGGCATTGGCATTATTCCATGGATGATTCCTGGATCGAACGAGATTGGCCGCGAAACGGCTGAGAAAATGAAAGAATACCACGCGGTCATCTGGCCGCAACATGGCATCTTTGGAACGGGTACAACGATTGACGAGGCTTTTGGTCTGATTGAGACTATTGAGAAGGCAGCCCAGGTATATATGCTGGTTGCTGGTCACGAGATCCGGCAGAGAATTACAGATGAGCAGCTGACTACCCTGGCGCAAGCGTTTGGTGTCACCCCTCGTCCTGGTATTCTCGGCAGTTAAAATAGTCAACGCATAGATCAAGGAAGTGGTCTTTGGTTCATTGAACCGAAGGCCATTTCCTTTTTTTTGACGAGCAAACGTCGTTTTGGTTCAAAAAAGTTCAAATTGCTGAACAAGAATGGCTTTGTTATCGATTATTGAATCGTAGAATGCATTATCACGCGCTGGCGAAATTCGGGTGAAATGACGTATTGTCAACGGCTCTGCGATTTTGCATAATAACAATGCTTCACAGATGAGAGACGGAAGGAAGTTATGATCATGCTTGGCAAAATGAAGAGAATCTTAATAGGCAAGCCAATGAAATCGGCTGAACTGGATGGAGAAAAATTGGGGAAATGGAAGGCACTCGCCATCCTGTCCTCTGATGCCCTATCGTCCGTTGCCTACGGTACGGAACAGATTTTGCTGGTGCTCGTTGCGGCCGGATTCGCCGCCCTGTGGTATTCTGTTCCGATTTCCATCGCCGTGTTGGGATTACTCGTCATTTTAATTTTTTCCTATCGCCAGACGATATTTGCTTATCCAACAGGGGGCGGCGCTTATATCGTAGCCAAGGATAACCTGGGTACAACATCCAGCCTAATCGCCGGAGGATCTCTGCTGGTCGATTATATTTTGACCGTTGCGGTAAGTTCGTCCGCAGGCACGGATGCGATTACATCGGCTTTTCCTATGCTGCATGACTACAGTGTTGTGATTGCACTCATTATGATTGTTTTTCTAACTATTATGAATCTGCGGGGAGTGACGGAGTCGGCGTCTGTGCTGGCGATCCCCATATATCTGTTTATCTTTTCGATTGCAATTCTGATTATCTCGGGCGGAATCAAATTTCTTGCCGGGGGGATGGAAGCAGCTGCACCAGAATTCGGAACAAGTCTATCCCATGTGAGTATGTTTCTGTTATTGAAAGCATTCAGCTCCGGATGTTCGGCCTTGACTGGCGTGGAAGCGGTAAGTAACGCGATCCCGAACTTCAAGCAGCCTGCCGAGAAAAATGCCGCGGGTACATTACTGCTTATGGGTTGTATATTAGGAGCCATGTTCATCGGCATCACCTTACTGGCTTATGGGTACGGAGTGAAGCCTGATCCCAAAGCAACGGTCATTTCCCAGATTGCTGAAGCTACGTTTGGCAGGGGCACGATGTATTTCATCATTCAGGGTGTAACAGCATTGATCCTGTTCCTGGCTGCCAACACAGCATATTCGGCTTTTCCGCTACTATCCTTCATGATGGCGAAGGACAAATACATGCCGCATGCATTTATGGTCAGAGGAGACCGCCTTGGTTTCTCGAACGGGATCATTTTTCTTAGTGTGATGTCTGCGCTGCTGGTGGTCGGGTTCAAAGGAAATACGGAAAGCCTGATTCCGCTCTATGCGGTAGGGGTGTTCATTCCATTTACCCTGTCGCAGCTGGGTATGATGATTCGTTGGATCAAAGTCAAGCCGTCCGGTTGGCAGATGAAACTGCTCGTTAATACGGTCGGTATGCTGACTACACTATCGATTACCCTGATCTTTATTTTCACCAAGTTCACGCAGACATGGGTCATCTTTATCTTTTTGCCGGTCGTTGTCTATGTGTTCATGCGCATTCACCGTCACTATTGCAACATTGCTGATGAGCTGCGAATTGACATTCAGGTGGAAAAACCAGCCCACAAAGGCAATACCATTATCATTCCTGTCGCAGGCATTACCCGGGTCGTCATGAATACGATCAGTTATGCGCAGACGATGTCGGATCACGTGGTCGCGCTGTATATTGGATTCGATGATGAGGCCATACGCAAGATGGAGCAGAAGTGGGAAGAGTGGAATCCAGGTGTTCGTCTGGTCGTGATCAAATCGAGATACCGCAGCATTATGGGGCCGCTGAAGAAATTCATTGATACCGTAGAATGGAAAACGGCCGAGACTGATCACATCACCGTATTGATTCCGCAATTCATCACCAAGCACTGGTGGCAAAATGTACTGCATAACCAGACCAGCTTCATGATCCGGGCTTATCTGATCAATTACAAAGACGTGATTGTCACCACGGTGCCATATCATCTTAATCGTTAACTCGAACGGTTCAACGCTTCACCCCGTTTGGAAGATTTACAGATTATTGTAAAATGAGTCGCGTTCTTTAATAGGTATACGTTCATATTCCATTTACACATCGAACCGCAAGGATATCTCCAAAAAGGAGAGTTCTTGCGGTTTTTTTGTCGTGAAATCCGGTCTGGATACCGCTTTCGAATGGATGCACATTTGCGTAAAGTCCCTTGTCCATGATTAACGTTACGTTGATTAAGAATGAATTTTGCTGTGACATTCGACTCTTACACTAGATAACGTGGTGCTGAAGTGGATGTAACATTTCACACACACTGAATGCGTGAAACAAGGGGGAAGAAAATCCGATGAGTGAGCTTGATAACCGGATCAGCTTGCCCGCGGCCAAACGGCGTGTATCAGGTACGAGTGAGCGCCGGGCAACCTCGCTGCGTGTGCAGCGAATGCGGGAGAATCTGCTGGCCTATGGTTTCCTGGCACCATCGCTGCTTTTGTTTGCAGTGTTTTTGTTTTACCCGATGTTTAAGTCCGTGTACCTCAGTCTGCATTCCACAGATCCGACGGGGCAGATTGCGGCTTATGTGGGGCTGGATAATTTCAAGGCGGTGTTCCAATCGGGACTGTTTATGCAAGGCATGAAAGTGACGTTACTATTTGTCCTGTTTACAGTACCTACGGGTATGCTGGCTGCTCTGATTCTGGCTGCATTGACTCACAACCGTTTCAAGGGAATGCGTGTATTTCAATTTGTGTTCTCTCTGCCCGTGGTATTATCGGTCGGATCGTCAGCGGTCATCTGGAAGTTTCTATTCCATCCGACCCTGGGCATGCTGAATTATCTGCTTGGCAAAGTAGGCATCGATCCAATTCCCTGGCTCACCAGCCCGGATTGGGCATTGATCTCGATCTCCATCATGACCATCTGGATGAACCTCGGATTTAACTACATTATTCTATATAGTGGTTTGGCAGGCATACCGGATGAGATCTACGAGAGTGCCAAGATTGATGGCGCAGGAGCATTGCTTACGTTTCGTAAAATCTCAATGCCGCTACTGTCACCAACGTTATTTTTTGTTACGGTCGTATCGATCATTGGTGCTTTTCAATCGTTCGGTCAGATCAACATTCTAACCCGGGGTGGACCGATGGATAGTACGAATGTGTTTGTCTATTCCATCTATCAGGAAGCCTTCGTTAATTTCCGCTTTGGTACAGGTAGTGCACAGGCACTGATTCTGTTCGTGGTGATTATGCTGCTGACCCTGATCCAGTTCAAATGGGTAGAAAGGAAAGTGCATTACCAATGAGTGCAACATGGACCAAAACGCTGTTGTATGGATTACTGACGATCTGTGCGGCGCTTGTGCTGTATCCGGTGATGTACACCTTTTTCATGGCTGTCATGACGCCGGAAGATGCGAGCGCTTATCCGCCGCATATCATTCCAAATTCCATCGATCTGTCCAACTTTAGCGAAGTATTCGATATTGTTCCGATCGGTCGATTTATCGGTAATACCTTCCTTGTCGCAGGACTGACAACAATTGGTCAATTGATTACAGCGAGTATGGCGGCCTATGCTTTTGCGAAAATGCAGTTCAAAGGCAAAAACGTCATTTTCAGCATGTTTGTCGCAACGATGATGATTCCATGGGAAGTGACGATGATCCCGAATTACCTTACGGTTCGCAGCTGGGGCTGGCTGGATAGTTACCAGGGGCTTACGGTGCCATTTCTGGCAACAGCGTTTGGTACATTCCTGCTCAGACAGTTCTTCATGCAGCTGCCCAAGGAGTTGTTCGAAGCAGCGAGGATCGACGGTTGTGGTCATATTCGCTATTTCATATCGCATGTCCTGCCATTGTCCCGTCCAGCACTTGGTACACTGGCAATCTATTCATTCTTAAGCATGTACAATTCGTATCTCTGGCCGCTGCTGGTGACAAATACACCGGAGATGAGAACCGCACAGATCGGGATCTCCATGCTGGAGTTCCAGGAATCCACCGCGTGGAATCTGGTATTTGCCGGAACCGCAATGGTGATTCTACCATCCTTACTGTTATTGATTTTCGGGTTGAAACAGCTTGTCCGCGGAATGGCTGCAGGCGCGCTGAAGGGGTAAAAGGGGGGAGTATTTCACAAGTATTCAAGTGAATGGAATATCTGAAGGTTTTGATCTTAAGTTTTTAAACTAAAGGTTCTGTATTAAAGATTTTGATTTAAACCTTGTATCTTCGCACAAGGTCTACGGTTTGGATACCCGGAGCGAATAAAATGAAGCTCGCATTTTCAATAAGTCTCTTGAAGAGCTGCAAAAGTAGTGAAGGAGAAGAATCGATTCTGAAGAAGCGAAGCGTTCGCCTTTATCACCGGATTTTCCCCTTTGAGAGGGGGATTGAAAAAAATCCGGGGATAACAGCGATCAAAAGAACGATTCATATCCGGAACGGCCATCTTGCAGCACCTATGCACTTATTGTTACGCGAGCCATATAAAAGGAGAGCGATTTCGGTTGAAAAAAAGAGGAACATTTGCATTAATGCTGGCAGCACTCATGTTGGTCATCTCCGCTTGCGGAACAAAAGCTGAAACAAGCAGCCCGGCGAGTGGAGCTCAAGCAGACGCGGCTGCCGCCGAAACAACACAACTGACGTGGTGGCACTCCATGTCTGGCGCAGGGGAGAAAGCCATTAATCAGCTAGCTTCCGACTTTAACGCCAGCCATCCGGATATTCAGGTGAAGCCCATCTATCAAGGGAAGTACGATGAGAGTCTGAACAAACTCAAAGCATCCATGGGCTCAGACAGCGGTCCTGACATTATCCAGGTCTATGAGATCGGCAGCAAGTTCATGATTGATTCGGGCATGATTACGCCAGTACAACAGTTCATCGACAAGGATCAGTTCGACCTGTCCCAATTGGAACCGAACATCATCCGATATTACACCATCGATGGCAAATTGAACGCCATGCCGTTTAACACATCCAATCCAATCCTTTACTACAACAAGGATATGTTCAAAGCAGCAGGTCTGGACCCGGAGAACCCGCCGAAGACGTATGAAGAGTTTGAGCAAGCAGCAAAAGCATTGGCGAAAGACGGTAAGCCAGGTGCGTCCATGGCGATCTACGGCTGGTTTATGGAACAATTCTTTGCAAACCAGAATGCAGATTATGTAAACAATGGTAACGGAAGAACCGAAGCAGCTACAGAGTCTCTGCTGAATTCCGAAGCAGGAGTGAAGACGTTAACGTGGTGGAAAAAGATGATCGACGAGAAAACCCTCTCTAATCTGGGACGTAGCACAGACGATACAACAGCAGCATTTACCGCTCAGCAGATCGGTATGACCCTGGATTCCACGGCTGGCCTGCGTAAAATCGTAGAAGGTTCAGGTGGCAAGTTTGAACTGGGAACAGGCTTCCTTCCTCGTCCGGCTGATGCCAAAGAAGGCGGCGTTGTGGTGGGTGGAGCAAGCTTGTACATCATGAACAACAAATCGGAAGCACAACAACAAGCGGCATGGGAATTCATCAAATACTTGGCTACACCAGAGGTGCAAGCGAATTGGAGTGTGGCGACAGGATACTTCCCTATTACGACAGCAGCCTACAATGAGCAAGTATTAAAGGATAATATGGCGAAGTACCCGCAATTCCAGACGGCCGTCGACCAATTACACGCTTCAGCAGATTCGACAGCAACATCCGGGGCTTTGATGGGCGTATTCCCGGAAGCTCGACAAGTTGTCGAAGGAGCGATTGAAACCGTCCTGAATGGACAAGGTACACCACAAGAAGCATTGGATGCAGCAGCTAAACAAATTACAGACAAGATTGCGCAATATAACAGTACGGTGAAGAAATAACTGTAGGTTAATCTCCAAATAAAGATGCGGCGATCAATCCTGATCGTCGTATTCTTATGTCTGTGTCTTGAAATTATATAAGACGTAAGTCTGATTTTTGTGAGAAGGGATAGAAAGATGCTGTAAATAAATGTCGAAATACTAAACGATTTATATTATGAATGTCATTTTACCTAACGTAAATAGTTTAATGTGCACATGGATATAACTCGAAAAGATCAAAAATACATAATTTTGGTCTAAAATTAGTCCTATTTCGCTTTTAATAATAGAAAAATGATTTATTTTTGTTATGTATGTGTTCTATTTTCTTTCATTTTAAAGAAATATTGTTTACACAAGTCTGTTATTCAGTTATCTTATATTTGAACTAATGTACAAGCTATCTGAACAAATGATTGAAAATTCAAAACATGGGGGTAGGAAAAAGATGCAAAGTAAGCAAATAAAGAGTTGGCTTCGATTGTTCTTAGCTGTGGTGCTGTTGATTACCGGAGCTATACCTGCTGGCTTATTCAACAGCAAAGCTGCCGCAGCTGATGAGCCATTAACGGTTACACAGGCGCTCGCTCTTGGTTCGGATGATTCAACCGCTACAGTTGAAGGTTATGTTGTAGGGACCTACAGCAACGGTCCAAGTATAAATTCGAATCCACCCTTTACTGTAGACACCAATTTTGCTATTGCAGATAGTCCAACCGAAAAAGATATTAGCAAAATGATGCCTGTTCAAGTACCCACATCTGCTCCTCGCAGCACGTTCGGACTACTAAGCAATCCCTCCTTGTATCAATCCAAAGTGCGTATTAACAACGGTACGTTATCTCAATATTTCACTTCTAAAGGTATTCGCTCCGTTGCATCAACAACTTTTCAACTCATGGATGACACACCGGAAACGGAAGTAGCCAATGTTACAGCTAACCCATCTCCAGGGGAAGTTCCGGCAGGAACACAGGTGACTTTAGGAACAACTACAGTCGGTGCTGCCGTATATTACAAGTTAAATGATGAAAATGCGTTTCTTCCTTACACAGTTCCCATCACGGTAAATGATGCCATACACATTGAAGCTTATGCACATAAAGAAGGCTTGTTGGATAGTGCAATTGCTTTATTTAATTACACCATCGTGGACAATACACCAATCTCAATCTCTGATGCCAGAAACAAACCGGAAAACGCTTCGGTTACCGTTCAGGGGATTGTCACCTACCGAGAGGAATCCGGAGGGATGGCGAATCTATACATTCAGGATGAGAATGCCGGTATCGTCATTCGGGGCACGGATTCAACCGTGGAGCCCGGTGACCGGATAGAAGCATATGGTCCGCTCACCATTTATAACGGTCTGCTCCAGATCGAGAAGGATAAAGCAGGATTTCCAGGCGGATATATCAAGATTTTAGACAAAGCACAAGAAATTCCTGAACCGCTTGTATTGACTTCCAAGGATTTTACACCTGCTGAAGGCGGAGGTAAGGGTGCAGGCGGCATCTATGAAGGAATGCTTGTCGAAGTTAATGCGGTTACAGTGACAAGAAGTAGTAGTTCCACCTTTTTTGCGACAGATGTCGATGGTGGTGAGATCACGATCTATGCCAAAAATAGCCCCACTGCACTAGCAACAGGCAAAACCTACGAAAAAGTGACAGGTGTGATGACTTATCACACAAGCTATGGTTTGGAACTAATCCCGCGTACAGCAACGGATGTTGTCGAAAATCTGCTTTCTGTTACAGCTAGTGTTCCGTCGGGTGGTATTGTCAAAGGATCAACCGTGACCTTATCCTCACCAACAGCAGGAGCGGAAATTTATTATTCGGTTGATGGAACAGAACCAACCCAAACATCTACACTTTATAGTGGTCCGATTACAGTAGACGAAGATATGGTTGTTAAAGCGATCGCCGTATCAGGTGGAAATACAAGTGATGTATATAGCTTTACTTACAAAGTTCTTCGGGAACTAAACAATCTCAGAATTCACGATATACAAGGCGCATCTCATAACTCCCTGTATGATGGTCTGGCTGTGCAAAATGTTGAAGGTATCGTGACTCATGTTGTCAATGCAAGTTCGTTCTATATGCAGGAGATTCCTGGCATGGAAGATGACGACATAAAAACATCTGAGGGTATCCTTATTTATAAATCGACTCATGGCATGGCTGTAGGCAACAAAGTCAGCGTATCCGGTCAAGTGAAGGAATATGCGACAGCAACGACCGAACTGGCGACAACAGAAATAGTGGCTACAGCGATTACGGTTGAAGATAGTAATAAAGATCTGCCTGAACCTGTGGTTTTGGGTGCTAACGGCCGAATGATTCCTACTGTAATTGATTCCGATCAATTCAGCGAGTTTAATCCGGATAAGGATGCTATTGATTTTTATGAGAGTCTAGAAGGAATGAGAGTACAACTCGATAATGCTACCATTATCGGTCCGTATTCCAGTGAACCGGGTCTCGCTGTTGTTGTTGATAATGGTGCGAACAATCCATTGCGCACTCCTGCGGGTGGTGTCATTCTGACAGGGGATGGTGCAGAGCCGTTTGAGAGTTCACTTAATCCGCAACGACTGTTTATCAATAAAAAACCGTCCCAAGCTGTCAAAACGGGAGACAAGCTAGATGGCTCTGTTAATGGGGTTATGACTTACTCTAATGGGAACTTTAAAGTGGTTCCTGAAGGTAATCTTCCAGCAATCACACCGAATCCCCTTGAACAAGCAATAACAAATATTCAACCTACCGATGACAAATTGACGATTGCAACGTTCAATGTAGAGAATTTCAGTCAAAAGGATGCGGCTAGAGCTGTTAAAATTGGCGGCATTGTTGTGAATAATCTGAAAAATCCAGATATTATCGGCATTATGGAAGTGCAAGATAATGATGGAGCAACCGACAGTGGAACAACTGCTGCGGATGCGAGTTTCCAGACTTTAATTGATGCGATTGCTAATAAGGGTGGTCCTACGTATAAATACACAGATATCGCTCCGGAAAATAACAAGGATGGCGGAGCACCAGGTGCCAACATTCGATTAGGGTTCCTATATAATGAATCACGTGTGTCCTTGAAAGAAGGAATTAAAGGAAGTGCGACAACAGCAATTCAGGTAAGCGCAGACGGCAGTCTCTCCAATAATCCGGGTCGTATTGCACCAGGGGATGAGGCATTTGCCAGCTCTCGCAAACCGCTTGCCGCTGAATTCGAATTCAATGGTGAACGTGTAGTGGTAATTGCCAACCATTTTAATTCCAAAGGCGGAGACCTGAAGCCTTTTGGGAATATACAACCTGCGACTCGAAGCAGTGAAGTTCAACGTGCGAAGCAAGCTGCGCTGGTGAATGGCTTTGTGAAAGATTTACTGAACAAAGACCCTGAAGTAAATGTTGCTGTTCTTGGTGACTTCAATGACTTTCAATTCTCAAATACCTTGAACATTGTTGAGGGTAATGAACTGGACAATCTGGTAAACGAACTGCCAGAAAATCAGCGCTACTCCTATATCTATGATGGTAATTCTCAGACACTGGATCATATTCTGGTGAGTAAAAACCTGACTGAAACGGCAGCCATCGAAGTGGTGCATGTGAATGCCGATTTTGAGACAGCGGATGGACGGGTGAGTGACCATGATCCACTACTCGCACAATTAAGTATTGGAGAGCCAGTGGAAGAAGGGGACTTCAACCTGCGCGTACTGCACACGAATGATACCCATGCGCATTTGGATAACATTCCGCGCCGAGTAACGGCAATCAAGGAAGCGCGCAATGGTAACACGTTGGTGCTGGATGCAGGAGACGTATTCTCAGGCACATTGTACTTCAATCTGTTTAACGGTCTGGCTGATCTGGAGTTCATGAACATGATCGGATACGATGCGATGACCTTCGGCAATCATGAGTTTGATAAAGGTCCGAGCGTACTGAAAGCATTTATCGAAAAAGCAGAGTTCCCATTTGTGAGCGCCAATATTAACTATTCAAAGGATGCGAGTTTGAGTGGTTTGTACAACGATACCATCGGTAATCCAGGTGAGAAAGCCGGTATCTATCCGGCGATTATTACGGAAGTGAATGGTGAGCAAGTTGGTATTTTCGGACTGACGACACCGGACACAGTATCTCTTTCTTCACCGGGAGATGACTTGAAGTTTGTAGATTATAAAGCAAGTGCACAAGCAACTGTAGAGATGCTGCAAAATGAAGGTATCAATAAAATTATTGCTTTGACTCACTTAGGCTACTCAGAAGATCTCAAATTGGCTGAGGCCGTAGAAGGAATCGACATTGTGGTAGGTGGGCATTCACACACCATTCTGAACACACCTGTATTGGTGGATACCCATGCGGACCCAACTTTGGTTGTACAAACTGGTGAATATGACGTGTCTCTTGGTCAATTGGATGTTACGTTTGATGAAGCAGGTATATTGAAAAAGTGGAACGGCAAATTGCTGAGTCTGGATGCGAAAGATGCTAACGGTCAATTCGTCTATGCTGATGATGTGGAAGCCGCAAACAAGCTGAAAGAATATGCTCCACTGTTGGAACAATTCAAGAAAACGGTTATCGGTAAAACGAATGTCTTCCTGGATGGAGAACGTGGTACTGTGCGGAAACAGGAAACCAATTTAGGAAACCTGATGACCGACGGTATGCTGGAGAAAGTGAAATCCATTGTGCAGGAGAACGATGTCAAAGGATACGTCGCGATCCAGAACGGCGGTGGCATTCGAGCTTCATTCCAGACAGGTGATATTACGCTGGGTAATCTCTTGACTGTGATGCCATTCGGGAATAATCTGTCTGCGTTGAAAATGACAGGTAAGGAAATCACAGCCGCGTTAGAAAATGGGGTTAGTGGTGTGGAAACGGGAGAAGGGCGCTTCCCGCAAGTGGCAGGCATGCGGTTCTACTACGATTCCACGAAACCAGGCGAAAAAATTGATGCCACGACCAACACCGTAACCCAAATCGGTCAACGTGTGGTCAAGGTTCAGATTAAAAATGCAGATGGGACGTACTCGGATATCGATCCGAACGGGTATTATATCGTTGCTACCAATTCATTCATGGCTAACGGTGGAGATTTCTATCGTGCGATGAGAATGGCGAAAGATGATAATCGATTCTACGAATTGAATCTGGTCGATTATGAAATCTTCCATGAACATCTGGACCGTGTAGGTACAGTTGATCAAAAGACGGAAGGACGCAGTACGGATCTTAAGGGCAAGCCACTTCCTGGGGACGGAAATGGAAGCAATCCTGGTAATGGTGGTGGCAATAATGGCAGTAATCCGGGCAGTGGTAACAGTGGTGGAGGGTCTACAACACCTACTCAGCCGGTAACTCCAACCACACCGACTACACCAACCAATCCTACGAACCCAACTACACCAACCGTTCCGGGCAATGGAGGAGGGACTAATCCAACGACTCCGGTTGTGGACCTGAAAGATATCGGTAATCACTGGGCTGCGGCTGCCATTGAGCAGGCCATTTCCCGGGGAATTGTGAACGGGTATCAGGATGGTAATTTCCGTCCGAATGCACCAGCCACCCGCGCCGAATTCATTGTTATGTTGGGAAGAGCATTTGAACTTCCAGCAAGCAACAAGGTATTGACGTTTAAGGATGCGGCTGGGATACCTGCATGGGCGCAATCCTTTATTGCTCAGGCAGTCGATCAAGGAATCATTAGTGGGTATACGGATGATACGTTCCGTTCATCGGGCAAAGTATCACGGGTAGAGATGACGGTTATGCTGGTTAGAGCACTCGGTCTTCCAGTACAGTCCAATCCGACACTGAGTTTCGCGGACGCAGATAAAGTACCTGCATGGGCTGTTCCGTATATCGCTGCGGCATATGATGCAGGGCTGGTGAAGGGAACAGGGCAAAATAGATTTAACCCTCTCGCTGAAGCAACACGTGCTGAAGTGGTGACCCTGCTATTGTCGGCAAGTGAGTTGCAGGTTAAATAAAGACTATTCAATCTTCCTATGAAAAGGAAGCCAAAACCAGTTTTAACCTTAAGCGCTAAACTCCTTTACGCTAATGAAAACAGCTTGCAGGCTTCCATCTGCAAGCTGTTTTTTTACTAATTCATACCTGTTCATTTTTACCAGAGGAAGGTATAGTAGACAGGATTATATGGAAGGAGTGTTGTCGTAATGCAAGATCAACCCGTTTTAATCGCACTATTTGCCATCGCAGCAGGAATTTTTAGTTTGCTCGGAGGAATTAACAACTGGGACTGGTTTATGAAGAGCTTTCGAGCAGGGATCTTTGTGAAGACCATTGGACGGCAGGGCGCAAGAGTAGTATATGGTATTCTCGGTGTTGTCCTGATTGTCATTGGTGTACTGCTGTTACTGATTGGTAAAGTGTAGGAATAGAGAAGAAAGAAAAAAATGCAGAGCCTGAGTACATAATTCAGTTTCACAGCCTTTAATGTAGAAGGTAACGATTAGTACGTTTAGATTTATGCTTGAGATTCGAGGTTACTTAGGTGTGGAGATTAGCATTTAAAATGTCTTGAAGCCCAAGCCTTATCCCCTGGGGAAAGGGAGCCGATTTTCTAAGGAACTTAGGACGCCTTATTTCGCCTTCAGCTCTTCTTTTTACAAAGTAAGGAACATCAGGCACGTTATTTACTGGAATCTCTAATAAAAACACTGCAAACGACTGTTTTAGTCTGATAGCGGTGTCTAAGGTTCTTTAGATTTCTGGAATCACTTGATATCCTTGAATAAGGCGTCTCCGGTTCGTTAGCACTTGTACTGAACTGAAAATCCTCTTTAACGGTACTTCAGGTACATTGAGGTCTTCATTAGGTTTGAAGACATTCCCAAGTAAAAGTTACACTCAAAAAGACCACCGAAAAATTTCGGTGGTCTTTTTACCAGATTCAGGTTTAACCATCTCAAACTGGTTTAATTATCTTTTAAATCTTCAATAGAGTTGATGTCCATATAGGTTGGCACAACCAGACCTGTTTTGGCACCGTCCATATTTGGACCCAGATCATCGATCTGATCCTTATACTTGTTGTAATAATCTGATGAAGTAAGTGGTAACCATGCGGCTGGTGTAGCATCTACATCACCGTTGGCGATGCCAGTCCACATTGGACCGATTTCAACTTGAAGAGAAGTGACGTTGTAACCGAGTTTTTCCTTCAGAACATACTCCAGCAAGTTGGTACTTGCGATTTCGGAGTCCCAGGCTACATAACTTAGTTTGATGGGGTCACCATTCACTGGAGTTAGACCTTTGGTCCACTCAGCCACTTGGTCACTATGCTTTTCTGCATAAGCGGCAGCAGCTTGCTGAGCATCTTCTCCATTTTGAATAGCGATCATAATCTCACCCATATCTTCAGTTGTCCAAGAGAAGCGATCAAGGAATTCATAAGCGACAGGTTTGTCTTCCTTTAACCCTTTACGGGCAATGGTATGAATCTGTTCGGCTTCACCGTAGACACCTTCTGGATCCTCCAGATATTTCAGATCATATGCGTTGAACATCCAATGTGGTGTCCAACCAGTAACGATGACCGGTTCTTTATTTTTAACTGCTTTATCCAGCGTAGCTGTCATTGCGGCTCCTGAACCTTCAACCAGTTTCCAGTCAGACAAACCGTATTTCTCAATGGCACTTGCTGTAGATCTCATAATTCCGGCACCCGGATCGATACCGATAATTTGATGATTGACCTCTTTACCCACATTGGCACTTGCCGATGGAGCGGAGGAAGTAGCACCTGTCTCCAGATCTGCAATCGAATTTACATCAGTCATATATTTAGGAACCACGAGGCCTGTGCGTACACCAGTCATATTGGCACCCAGATCGTCTACCTGGTCTTTGTAACGTTCCCAGTAGTCTGCGTGTGTCAATGGCAGCCAAGCTGCTGGAGAGGCATCTACGTCGCCTGAGGCAACACCCGTCCACATCGGTCCAGCTTCGACTTGCAGAGCGTTAACTTTATAACCAAGTTCGTTTTCCATCACATATTTCAGCAAGTTGGTACTTGCGATTTCGGAATCCCAAGCCACATAGCTAAGTTTGAATGCATCACCGTTCACTGGAGTCAGACCTTTAGTCCACTCAGCAATCTGATCGGCATGTTTCTCGGCATATGCTTTAGCTGCTTCTTCCGGGGATGTGCCATCCTGAATGGCAGTCATCATTTCACCCATTTCATCCGATGTCCATTGGAAACGGGACAGGAATTCAAACGCAACAGGGTGATCTTCTTTCAGACCTTTACGAGCGATGGTATGAATTTCTTCAGCATCACCGAAAGATTTCTCAGGGTCTTCCAAATATTTTAGATCATATTTGTTGAACATCCAGTGCGGAGTCCAACCTGTAATGATGATTGGTTCTTCATTTTTGAGCGCTTTGTCCAGCGTGGCTGTCATGGCTGCACCAGAGCCTTCAATAAGAGTCCAGTCAGTCAGTTTATAGTCTTCAATCGCTTTTGCAGCAGACTTCATGATACCAGCCCCTGGATCGATACCAATAATCTGATAATTCACTTCTTCACCTACAGCATTGGCTGCCGAATTGTTGCCACCAGCGGAAGTTGTACCACCAACGAAGTATTGTGAGAAACCAGCTACAAGCACAAGGAATGTTGCCGCAGCCGTGATCCATACTTTTTGCTTTGCTGTAATACGTGAGGTCTTTTTGCGACCTGGCATAAACAGATTTTGTGTAAAACGGTCCAATACAATCGCGAGTACAACAACGGCTAGACCGGCTTCAAAACCTTTACCGATTTGCAGCTGTGTAACCGCACGATAGACTTCCGCACCAATACCTTGTGCACCGATCATGGATGCAATAACAACCATGGATAGTGACAGCATGATCGTCTGGTTAATACCTGACATCACGGTAGGCAGAGCGAGAGGAAGCTGTACTTTAAATAACTTTTGCATGGAAGTCGAGCCGAAAGCATCAGCTGCTTCAACCAATTCGCCAGATACCTGTCTGATACCCAGATGAGTCAGACGAATCGTTGGTGGAATCGCAAAAATAACGGATGCGATAACACCTGGAACGACACCAAGGCTAAAGAATGTAACCGCAGGCAGCAAGTAGACAAATGCAGGCATTGTCTGCATGAAGTCAAGCAGCGGTGTAATAATGCGTGCTGCAGTTTTGCTATATGCCAGCCAGATTCCGACTGGAACCCCAATCAGAATCGAGATTAATCCTGAAGTAATAACCAAGCCGAGTGTGTCCATAGATTGGGACCAGTACCCGAGGTTATCTACGAGCAAGAATCCAATCACCGTGAATAGGGTAAGTGGGAGGCGACCCACAAGGAACGCTAGAACACCCAGTATCGCAATGAACAGAAGCGGATGGGGCAACATGAACAGCCCGGAGAAGAATCCGACCACTGCCTGAATAACAACAGAGATGATATTAAACAATCCGGAGAGCGAGGAGCTCATCCAGTCAACGATGGATTCAATCCACGATGCTAGTGGTATTTTGGGAATCATTCACAAGTTCCTCCTTTACTGCAACTTCACCGCTAAGTGCACCCAGCAGGGCACCGCGGACGATAACACCTTGCAGACGGCCAGTCTCACCAACAACAGCGAGAGGCACATGGGCTGAACTTACCATTTCGAACAATTCATGAATCAGGGTCTCAGGCGCAACAGTCGGCCCGTCCGTGATCAGAATGTCGTTCAATACTTTATTTTCGCGCATCGCACGGGTAGCATCTTCAGCTGTGATGACACCAAGCAGTTTTTTCGAACGGTCAATGACAAACAGGTTGGAAATACCACGTTCGCGCATTAATTCGAGGGCAACACGAGGACCACGGTCAAGCGTAATGGTTTCAGGGCGACGCATTACGTGAGAGGCTGTAAGGACCTTGGACAGATCCACGTCTTCGACGAAGCGGGCCACGTATGAGTTGGCCGGTTGAATCATGATTTCTTCCGGTGTACCAATCTGCACAACTGCGCCGTCTTTCATGAGTGCAATCCGATCGCCGATGCGCAGCGCTTCGTCCAAGTCATGGGTAATGAAAATAATGGTCTTTTTCATTTTATCCTGAAGCTCGATTAATTCATCCTGCATATCACGGCGAATCAATGGATCAAGTGCACTGAAGGCTTCATCCATCAATAGTACTTCCGGGTCATTGGCAAGTGCACGGGCCAAGCCGACACGTTGCTGCATACCGCCACTGAGTTCATCTGGCATTTTATCTTCCCAGCCTTTAAGGCCGACCAGTTCAAGTGAGGTTTTTGCTTTTTCGCGGCGTACTTCCTTATCTACTTTCTGTATTTCCAATCCATACTCCACATTATCAAGAACGGTACGGTGCGGGAATAACGCAAACTTCTGGAAGACCATGCTGATCGTTTTCCGACGCACTTCGCGCAATTGTTCTTTGTTCATCTTGCGTAGATCCTTACCATGGACCAGAATTTCTCCGGATGTTGGTTCAATCAGACGATTAAACATCCGAACCAGTGTGGATTTACCACTCCCGGACAGTCCCATAATAACGAAGATTTCGCCTTCCTTAATATCCATGTTGACCCGGTTGACACCAACCGTTATCTGTTTTTCTTTGGCCAACTTTTCTTTCCCCCAACCTTGCTCCAGTAATTGCAGACCTTGCTCGGTTTGGGGTCCAAACAATTTACTTACGTTTTTCACTTCAAGTATGGTCATGTTTTCACCCCTTCTGATGTGTTGTGCACTTCGAACGGCTTTCAGCATCCATAAGCCCATACACTTATGCGCCCAGCCACGAAATCCGGTAATTGTTGCTTCGCTTCCCGTCTTTCTGGGTAACGTTTTTAATACTAACAATACTTAACCAGTATATCAACTGAATAAACAGTACATAATGTTTGTACAGTAAAAACTGTACAAAGTTTTTCGTCCATATACTCCGTCGTTCTCCTTTTTCTGGCTAATAAGGCAGCTTTACATTTGACATTGCTTTTCCTACAATAGAAAATGAGCTGAATTGAAGCTGAATTTTTTGGTTAAAAGATAGTCATAGGCAAATGTAGCCTGGTAAAGTTCCCATTTTCATACATTGGGTGAAAGAAAGCCCTCTGGCATATAGGATGTCCGGCCGGATGCTTTCCCATGTAAGCAGGACTTTAAAGTGTTGCAATTATTTTGCCAAGACTGTGGAATGTTCAGAATGGAGGTTGCAAGCATGGGCTTGGACCATTTACAAGAGGAACAGCAGGCATCCGTGCTGAAGATTCGTAAGCGTGTCATCGAAGCCATTGGACGTAATATGGATCTTTACGGCGTTACGCTGTCTACGGGACACTTATATGGATTGCTATTTTTTGCAGACAAACCAATGACCCTTGACGATATGGGACGGGAAATGGAAATGAGCAAAACGAGTATGAGTACAGGTGTACGAACACTGCTGGATTTGAAGATGGTGAACAAAGTGTGGAGCAAGGGCTCCAGGAAAGACCTATATGAAGTGGAATATGACTGGCATCAAACGTTTACGGATTATTTTGCGATCAAATGGAAAAAGGCCGTGGAGAGTAATCTTCAGGTTCTGCGAAAATCAATTGAAGAAATGAATCGGTTAGTCGAAGATCTGGATGAAGAGGCGGATGCTGAACTGATCCACATCCTGATGGAAGACAAACATAAGATTTTGCAAGCGGAAGCATACTACAAATGGTTGGATCGGTTAATCGATACCATGGAAAATGAAGAGATATACAAGCTTGTTCCAAAAGAAGAGATCAAGGAACACTCATAATTACATGCAAAAGGCCCTTTCCGTCACAGGAGGGGCCTTTTGGTTTGTTATATACTCTCTTTATATTAATGAAGGAACACGATGGAAAAGAAAAAATTCCACATCGTTTCAAGCTGATAGTTTCGTTTAATGTCCAATCAGACCTGCTTGAGGAAAGGCTACAGGCTGCTGTGAGATCTGTTGCAGTTCATTCAGTATCTGCATTTGGCCAGCCGGAGTCCAGCATAACCGTTGCCAATCTGAGATATCGTGAACGTTACCATGCAACACGGCAGGGGAACGATTCCAGGATGCCGTTTGCTTCATGCGCCGGAACACCTTTTCACTGGCAGGCTGAAGCGAAGCACGGTGGATCAACAGATAATCTGTGTCCAGCACGGGAATACTATCTGCTGCATAATCATTCCGGGAGATTTCGGGAGATACAAGCTGGGCAGGCAGGAGTCCCAACTCAGCATACAACAAGTGATTTAATGGATGCTCGCCAGTCCCCTGTAAGCGGATGAACTGATTCGTAATCTTCATCAGCGCCAACCGTTTTTGTCCGAAATAGGATGGTAGTTTCATGCTTGCTTCGAGCTTACGAAACTCAAGTTCCTTGAAGTTCAGCAACGCTTGCTTCTCACGTCCGACCAGTTCGGCTATGCGAAGATGGTTCTCTTTCCAGTCATCCGTGGACTCCAAGATGATGGTGGGTGCAATACTTTTCAGACGATCATAATAGGGCTTGTGGTAAAAGTCACCGATGATCAAGTCTGGCTTCGCCTGCCGAAGTTGATCGAATTGTCTGGTTAATCGGCGTTCTTGTTCATATTCATCCGATTCTCGGTCAAACAGACCTTGACCTTCCAGCACAGCTACCGGGCGCAGTCCAAGCGAGGCCAAGTTCTCATGGAATCCCATAATGGATGCCGTAGCTACGCGAAGTTGATCTCTTTTCATATATACGCTGGGAGCAATCCCCAAGGTTTGTTTGAATTTGCGGCTAAAATAATACTCATTGCCATACCCGACAGATACCGCGACGTTTTTGAGGACACAGGATTCCTCTGTCAGCTGTTTCTTGGCTTCGTCTATACGTAAACGATTCAGGTAATCGGTCGGTGACATGCCTTTGGCCTTCTTGAAACTGCGTGAATAAGAGCTTGGTGTGAGTCCAGCAATCTTGGCAAGCTGATCCATGCTGATTCCTTCACTCATGTAACGTCGCATATACATAATACTGCGTTCCAAGGCAGGGTCTACTTTCTCATGATTGGCTTCCAGCCGGTTCTCTGAGAGAAATTGCAGCAGTTCATGCAGCTGGCTATGTATGCTGATAAAGTGATCCGGTTGAAGACCTCGATAGGTTTCATACAGTTGTTCCAAACGTAATACAGCCTGCTGCTCATGACGAACCAGCAACCTGCCTGTCTGCCAATCTAGCGGGAAGGCGGGTGATGAGGTCATTTTCCATTCACCGCGCACTTGATGCAAACAAACCGTATTCATGCTTAGCAATATACATTCGGTCACATTCGAGCGTGCAGCGGCCTCAATGGTTGTTCCTGGCTTCAGTACAAACAAGTTGCCCGCTTGCGCCGTATAGACTGTATCATTCAGGACCAGAACACCGTCTCCTTGCAAAATAAGACAGAGCATGGGCCGTGACACCGTCTTGCCTTGCACACGGAAATTCTCCCCACGACGCACACGGCACATGGAGGAGAGGAGTGGTAGAGATGAGGTTTCAGCAATGAAGGGAAACTGTTCAGTCATACGGACCATCCTTTTGTCTTATTTTCTTAATGATAACAATTATCATTCTCATATGGAAGATGTTTTTGAAAAATAGTTTTCGACAACCAAAAAAGGACTACCAAGAGCCGTTATGGCTACCAGGTAATCCTTTTTGTTATGGACAAGTCCGTTGAATGGGCTATATGCCTGAATCAACAGGATATGTTAGTACGGTGTTACCAATAGAATATTGTCGAGGAAAACGTCACTCAGTACTTTTTTTCCTGTTCCACCCGTTTGCACGTGATACAAGCGATATTGATCTTTGGCATTGATATAGAACAGGCCCGCAACATCATCTCTGATATGGAATGCATCCCATTCGTCATTGGTAAGTTTGGTTACCTTGAGAGCAGTATTGACCGAATAGAGACCGTTGTTGCCCGAGATGTAAGCAGCCGTAGGTGTGCCGTTGGTCAGTTGATTCGCAACATACGTTACATTGTTCAGGTTCAGGTTGGTGGACTTGGTTACTTTGTTGCCGGAGATCGTTTTGGCATAAGCTTTTTTGTCTGCATCAATAAGGACAACCTTGTCTGTACCAAGGGCACTTACTTCCCGAACGCTTTTGTTATGAAGCTGAAGTGTTTTGGCTGAAGTTGTTAACGCAAACGCTTTGCCTTTGGCATAATTGTAATCCTTATTGCTGTCGAGATCGATACCCTTGTTATACACATAAAGATTGTTTCCCCAACCACCGGAATATACAGCGTTCACATCCAGTTTCGCTTTTGGATTAACCGCAGTGGCTTTGCCTGTGTTGTAATTCACCTTATACATGACAACGGCATTGGTGGAGTAGTACTGCTCGTATGGGTCTGTGTTAACCATCAGTTGCAGTTCGTTTTTGGCTTGATTCGTAAAATAACGACCTTCCACTGCGCCTGCGGCAATCCGCTGCACAGCTCCAGAACCATTGGACGTTTTGGACACGATCCACGTGTTTCCATTAACCAGTGCATTATAGTAAGCCCGCCCCTTGGCTACCACGAGAAACGGAAAATCGGTATCGGCCTTGTCAGCAATCTTGGTGACAGTTGAAGCATCACTGTTGCCATTAGCGCGATAAATCGTGCCTGTAGCATCCAGATAATAGATGAATCCGTTATCCGTATAATAGCTGAGCACATCTGTTGCAAATGTCTCTGCTTCATCGCTGGACCCGTCATTCGGAACCCGAAGTAACGTTGTGGAAGAAGCAGTCTGGGTGTAGTAGAGATAAGAACCTGCCGCGAGCAAGTCCACACCTTGGAAATCAATTAATACTTCTGTTGTATTGCTGCCATCCGCGGATACTTTGTACAAAACTCCATCGGACTCATAATACACAGTAGATTGGCTAAGTGAAGCTGCCTGCGCTGCGCCCCCGCCTCCGAATGTCACTGCTGCAATGAGTGTAAATAACAGCAATGTACAGATGGTGCGTTGTACGTATGTATACCCTGTTTTCATGCTTTCATCGTCCCCTTCGTTCGTGTATGTATGTCGTTATTTCCTTATGTTATATCGGTAAACTATGGAAGATATGTTAGGTCTAATACATGAAAAAAACAGAGAATGAAATTGAATTTCATACACATTCCAACCTGAAATCAAATTGCGCATGATGCTGCCAATCCCGTCCCAAAGCATTTTCTGCCTGACATGATCGTGATAACATTACACTCAACCAGAGCAGAGGAGTGAGCGATCATGGTGTTGAATATAGCGATCATCGGATTTGGGAACGCAGTGGTGAATTATCATCTGCCTTATCTGGACAAGAAAGAAAATATTAAAGTGAAAACGATATACCGCCGGGAGGAAGATCGGGTTGGCGATACAGAGCGTGAATCACGCTATCCCGAGATTACTTTTTCGACCGATATCGAGGACATATTACAGGACGATGAGATTGAATTGATTGTTGTTGCCACCCATGTGGATAGCCATGTAGAATACGCCAAGCTGGCATTAGAATACGGCAAACATGTGCTGGTCGAGAAACCTTTTGCCTCTACTTCTGCGGAAGCCAAAGATATCTTTGAACTGGCCAAACGTAAAAATCTCATCGCCATGGCGAATCAAAATCGCAGATATGATGGGGACTTCCTGACATTGAAAAAAGTGATCGAGAGCGGCAAACTGGGGAATATTGTTGAAATCCAGTCCCATTATGATTATTTCCATCCACAGTACGCCAGAAGCGGATTTGGATTGCTGCATGGCTTGGCCGTGCATACCATTGATCAATTAATCTCCATATATGGCAGAGCTGATCGAATTGGTTATGATGTTCGGAGTTTGATCGCGCCGGGTGAATCCGATGATTATATCGATATTGATTTTCGTTATGGACGAATGAAGGCTACGATTAAGTGTAGCCTGCTTGTGAAGATTGAGCATCCAAAATTCATTGTACACGGGGATCGAGGGAGCTTTGTTAAATACAGCAGCGGGCATCAAACGAAAAATGGAGATGGACGAACCAGGGTATCCATTCATGCTGAACCCGAAAATAACTGGGGTACGCTTAGTTATGTGGACCATGAGGGAACATCACATACGGAGAAAGTTCCTTCGGAAGCGACAGACTATGGCATCTTATATGATCAACTGTTTCAAGCCATTCGACATCACGGTGATAAACCGGTCAAGGATGAAGAGGTTTTATATGTATTGGATATTTTACATGACGGAATCGAAGCAGCGAAGATCGCTGACTGATACACAACCAACGACAGGAGCGAAACGATATGATGAATATAGCAACGATTGGTACAGGGTCCATTGTGGATGCCATTTTAGCTGCGATCAATGAATTGGATGATGTTACGTGTACAGCGATGTACTCCCGGAAGAGAGAGACAGCACAGGAGCTTGCGGGGAAGTATGAGGTCGATACCATCTATACGGACCTGGAATCCCTATTTTCAGATACAAATGTAGATCTCGTATATATTGCTTCACCAAACAGCATGCACTACGAACAGGCCTATCAGGCACTTCAACATGGCAAACATGTCGTCTGCGAAAAACCGTTCACGTCCACGCTTCACGAAGCAGAAACGCTGATTGCACTTGCAAAAGAAAAGAATCTGTTGCTGTTTGAAGCCATCTCTAACATTCATTTGCCCAATATCAAAGTTATACAGGAGCAACTACCAAAGCTTGGTCCGATCAAACTCATCCAATGTAACTACAGTCAATACTCACGCAAGTACAATGATCTGCTTGCAGGGCAGACACCGAATGTATTTAATCCACAATTTTCTGGTGGAGCGCTGATGGATATCAATATTTATAATCTTCATCTGGTCATGAATCTGTTCGGCAGTCCGAATGCCGTATCGTATACCGCAAACCAACATGCAAACGGCATTGATACATCCGGAGTAGTGGTTCTCCAATATCCAGAGTTTATCGCTGAATGTGTGGGTGCCAAAGATACAAACAGCATGAACTTTGTCCTCATTCAGGGAGAAAAAGGGTATCTTCACGTTGTCGGGGGAGCAAACGGTTGCCGGGAGATCAAGCTTCAGATCGGGAATGAGCCTGCTGAGGAGTATAATGCCCAGACCAAGTCCAATTGGCTGTACTATGAGTGGGAAGCGTTCAGGGACATCCATGCAGGTGGGGATTACAACCGGTGTTACGAACTGCTGGAACACAGCCAGTCTGTGATGAGTGTACTCATGGGTGCGCGTAAGGATGCCGGAATTGTATTCGCAGCAGATATACAGTAATCGTTAATACGTGTCACTAATGCTGCTCATGTACAACATGTCGAAAATATAAAGTACAGAAACCATTGAAGACATTTTGGACAGCCTTAATTGTTCATTGTATCCATATGCCAGTAGAGTCTCATCACAATGTTTGGACAGGGTTGAATGGTTTTTGCCTGTGACCGCAATGACTTTCATCTGTTTGTTGCTCAGCACTTTGGCGGCTTCAATCATGGATTGGTTCTCACCTGTGTGCGAGATAACAAAAGACAGTGTATTGCTATTGGGGTTCATCGTATTCATGTAATGCATGTTGGGACTATTATGAGCAATCGCAGATATACCGAGTTCATTCCACTTGGCACAAGCCTGTTGCGCCAGATAATAGTTCATATCACTGCCATAGATATCGATGCGTCCAGATTCTTTGACCCAGTTAGAGATTCGTAGCAAAACAGGAGCGTTTAACATCCGGCGTGTATCTTCTAGCGCTTGCTGGTACAGGTAAGGAACCGAGTCAATGGCACCAAGCACGTTGCCTTGTTGTGCAATTGGACAATCCTGCGTCTGCAACGCGGAAGGCATCTGTTGATATTCAAGAGCAAGCTTTAACTGAAAGTCTGGGTACCCCTTGGTACCCAGCTTTTTGCATAGACGAACAATGGTAGATGAGCTTGTATAGGTTTGCTGAGCCAGTTCATGGGCTGTAGAACCAAATACAACTTCGGGATTGTTCAGGATGTAGTCCACAATATGCTTCTCTTGTGCCGTTAATTGTGGAGCATATTTTAATTTTTGAAGCAGTTTGGATTCCATGCGGTTGTTCCATCCCTCTCTATTATCTTCCGAAAGTACATGTCTCCACATCATAACCTGCGTTTATCTATTTCTCAATCTGCTCAATCTCAGATCTGACTTTCCGCCAGCTGCTGACGACTATTCCATAGGGTGACGAAACGAAGAAGAACCATACTAATGAGCAGGAGCAATGCTCCAATCATTAGTAACATCCAAGGACCGATCAGCAGCATTCCACTGGCTTGACCAGCGACTAAGGCCATCAGAGGAAGGACAATCAATCCGCCGAGCTGATAGGCTTCCTGGAAACCGCGAACCTTGGCCGAGATCAATACGTTTAATAGAATGACCATAAGACTGCAAGCTGGAACAACCCACACCACAAGTATGATCCAGTTCAGATTGGGAAACATCAACGTTCCAAACATGGGGTACATCAGAATATTGGCAATGATTCCATAGATCAGGAAAGTAACCCAGGATAATAGAAGGGAAGGGATTAGGGCAGCCAATACTTTGCCTTTAAAAAGAGTGTCCATGCTGATCGGTGTGAACAATAAACCTTCCAGCGTCTTGCGTTCCTTCTCACCAGCGAAACTATTGGCCGTCAGAATACTGGAGGCCATCACCGGAATGATGAGAAACAAAGGAGCGAACATATACATGGCCAAGTAATAGACAATACGATGATTATCTGTAGGCATGGAAGCAAGCTGAGGAATCTGTCCGCCATGGGTTAACGCATCCAATGATTCGAGCAAAAAGCTGATGTTGCCCAGAGAACGAAGTTCCATTCTGGAGGCCGCCCACAGGAGGGCAGAAGGCATGATGATTCCGATAATCAGTGGAACGATCAACATAGGCAACCAGAGCTGAACGCTGGCTGTGACGGACCGGATATCTTTACGTACCAGTGCACGTATGGCTTGACGATTATTCATGGTGGTGTGCCTCCCTTATGGCAAAATAGATACTTTCCAGATCACTGCCCGTGATGCGGGCCTGATAGACTTGACCGTGCTCCGTTAATTGCCTTAGCAGTAATGGAATATCTTCACGAGATGTAAGCTGAAACATCGCTTGATGTGCGGAGATTATTTCAGGTGTATAGTCAGTTGCTGTGTGCCATCCATCGGGCATGTCGGCTTCGACTTCGAGTTTCGGAGTGGACAGGTACCGGCTAACAATCTCCTGTTCCGTGCCTTCCTCAACGATGCGCCCCTTTTCCAGGAAAATATAACGATCACAGACGGCTGACAGCTGGGACAGCACGTGGGATGAGACCAGAATCGTCATCTTTTCTTCCTGATTTAGTTGACGGATGATACGCAGTACCATCTGAATTCCATCCGGATCCAGGCCATTGGTAGGTTCATCCAGGAACAGGGTGGAAGGACGGTGCAGGAGTACTCGTGCAAGGCCCAATCGTTTCTTCATGCCTGTGCTATAGGTGCCGACTTTTCGATGCTGATAATCCTGCAACTCGAACAGAGTTACAAGCTCGTCAATACGTTTCTGGGCATGCTTCAGGCCAAAAACATCTGCGAAGAAAGTCAGATTGTCACGGCCACTCATATTTTCATATAGTCCACTTTGTTCGGTAAGGGTGCCACATATGGCCAGTACTTTCTCCGCCTCACGAGCGGTGTCCAATCCGTTAATGGTTACCTGTCCACTGGAAGCACCCAAGACACCATTCATGATGCGGATCAGTGTGGTTTTGCCCGAACCGTTTGGCCCAATTAACCCGGTGACACTGCCTTGTTTAACGGTGAAACTGACATCTTGAAGTGCTTGATGCACCTTGAATTGCTTGGATATGTTAGTTGCTTCGATCATCTATATTCACCGTCCGATCTGAGTTTGGAGATTATACGTGCGGTAGGCTGATATCGTTCAAATGGACGACAAAAAAGATATATCTCTCCTTCAATAGTCCCGAATGCAGGATGCATATTTACCCTGAAGTCTGTCTGAAATCGGGTCTCAGGTTTGTTTTCACTATAGCTTGTAACATGTATCCTTATTTTAGGGTAGAACATCCGTTTCATTGCTATTCATAATGTGGTAATGAAAGTTAAGACCTTACGTCTCATGAATGTCTGTAATATTCATCTAACGCCGGTCTTGGTAATCCAGGACCGGCTTGGCGTGATGTTTTGGACGTACCTGCAACGGGAACGTCTGTTTTTAACGATTACATAATGAATTCGTCTAACACATCCATACGAATACATCGTATGGGTACATATTGTGTCTGGACGTAGAGGAAGGTGAGTGAGTCATGACAGCATCCAATGAATATCGTTTTCAGGTGAACCTGAGCGGGATGATCCAGATTTTATCCAACCATCTATATAGCAGTCCTAAGGTGTTCTTGCGCGAACTGATGCAGAATGCGACGGATGCGATTACCGCACGAACGGAGGCAGAGCCAGGGTATCAGGGCAAAGTTCGAGTGGAATTGACAGGAACAGGTGAGCAACTGACCATGATGGTGGAGGACAACGGGATCGGATTGACTGAAGCTGATATCCACGAATTCCTGGCCATGATTGGACAATCCTCGAAGCGGGGGCAGCAAGCCCTGCTGGATGGAGAGACTTCGTTTATCGGACGTTTCGGGATTGGATTGTTATCCTGTTTCATGGTGAGTCACGAGATTGTCATGCTGACGCAATCCGCGAAGGGTGGCCCTTCGATGGAGTGGCGGGGCAAGCCGGATGGCACTTATACGATTCGACAGTTGGACACACAGCTGTCCCCAGGAACCAAAGTATATCTGCGCTGCACACCGGACGCGGCGCATTACTTTGAACCAGAGTATGTGAAAGAAGCTCTGTTCTATTACGGAGCGTTATTGCCGTATCCGGTCACGCTGTATCATGACGGCGCGCAAGATGTGGTGAACAGCGAGACACCGATCTGGCTGACGGACCCTGCACTCGCACGTTCACGCAGAGCGGAGGTATTGGCATTTGGTGAACGTCTGCTTGGCGAGCAGTTCCAGGACTTCATTCCGTTGACGACGGCTTCAGGCCGTACCGGAGGCATTGCTTTTGTACTGCCACATGCAGTGAATCTGAATGCCAAGCGTTCTCACCGGGTTTACTTGAAGCGAATGCTGATTTCGGAGAAGGCTGAGAACATCTTGCCAGAGTGGGCGTTCTTTGTGAAATGCCTGATATGGACAGATGAGCTTCAACCAACGGCTTCCAGAGAACATTTTTATGAAAATGAAAAGCTGGAGGAAGTTCGCTCCGAACTCGGAGACGCACTTCGCAAGGGACTTGTCGACATGGCTGAGGGCCAGACGGAACGGCTGCAGAAGCTGATTCGTCTGCATGCTCTGTCCATGAAGGCGCTGGCTGTGCAGGATCAAGCATTCTACGCGATGATTCATCGCTGGCTGCCTTTTGAGAGTACGAGAGGACACCGTGAACTGGGTGAGCTTATCGATGAAGGAGAGACGTTGTACTACACAGGATCCATTGATGAATATCGTCAGATCCACCATGTCGCTTCCGCACAGTCGATGCTCGTTGTAAACGCTGGTTACATCTACGACAAGGAGCTTATGGCTAAGCTGCCTATGGTTCTGCATAACGTGCAGTCCGAGCAGCTGGAACCGGACGAAGTCTCCATGACGTTCACCGATGTACCACCTGCTGAGCGCAACCAGTATTACGATGCGCTGCGGTTGGCAGATTCGGCTCTGCAGCGTTTCCGTTGCCGAACCGAGGTCAAAGGTTTCAAGCCAGAAGAACTGCCGGTGTTATTCACCTTATCTCAAGAGTCATCTACACTGCGTGCGCTGGAAAAGGCGAGCGAACAGAGCACTGACCTGTTCTCGTCTGTTCTAGATTCATTGTCATCTAACATGAGTAGTTCAGCAGGGTACTCAACCTTATATTTGAACGTGAGTAATCCGATCATTCAGCGGGTACTGACATCACCGGATAACCAGATGACGCCAATTGCCATCGAGATGTTATACGTCAATGCATTGATGATGGGGCATTATGCCATGAGCAAGCAGGAGCTTGAAGTGTTAAATCAGGGCATTGTTCGTTTCATTGATTGGGGTTTGCGGGCAAATACAGATCGTAAGGGGGATGCGTGATGAAGACAGAGATGGATTTTGAAGATTTGATGGAAGAGGCCTATCAACTGCCTAATGGTCCTGCAAAGCTCGGTTTTTTGGAGGAAGCAGCGCGGGTAGCCGATGTTAATGGTATGGTTGAGGAGGCGTACGAAGCACGCTCCGAGATTGTGGATGTAGCCACCTTCTGTGGATATCCGATGAAAGCTTTGATCGCTTTTTCCTGGCAACTTGGCAAGTTCGATCAGCAACCAGAGCTGTATGACGAAGAGACGTTATTGTGGTCTTATAAATGGATTCTCGGTAAAATGCCCGATTTCCCTGAAATCTCACGCGAGAAGATTATGGAGCTGTTGGAGGACTTCGGAGCACGGTTCAAGTCTTATGGTTACAGTGAGCGTTCTTACTGGTACTATCGTTTCCGCATCTTTATGGATTTCGGAGAGCTGGAGGAATCAGGACGCAGTTATGACAAGTTCAGAACATTAGACCGCGACTTCATGAGTGACTGTGAGGCGTGTGAGCAGGATGAGATTATGCGTTATTTTATGTTAAAAGGAGACGACGAGAAGGTGCTGGAAGTGGCCAAGCCTATTCTCAAAGGACGCATGAGCTGTGCGGAGATTCCGCATCTAACGTTGTCGGAAATTCTGATGCCGCTATATCGTCTGGGGCGGACGGAGGAAGCCGATAAATATCAGGTCAAGGGATACCGCTTGATCAAGGGTGAGAACGATTTTGTGCAGAGTTTTTCCGAGCAGATGGAGTATCTCACGCATACGAACCCTGCCAAAGGCATTGATGTCCTCGAAGAAACACTGGTGCTCGCAACCGATCATGAAGATGCGTATGCCAAAATGTTGTATTATGCGAAGGCAGCCCCGTTATTGCGGCGTTGGGCTGAAGAAAAAGAGTCGGAAGGCTATCGCATGCGCCTGCCAGCATCCTTCCCGTATGAAGGTGATCCGGGAGATCTGCTCAAGCTGGCGGATTACTTTGCGGAGCATGCTCAGACCGTTGCAGCCAAGTTTGATCAGCGTAATGGAAACACACATGTATCCTCGTTGATCCAATAAAGACGGCTATAACTCCGTAACATGTAACAGATAGCTATAATAACGTAAGAAAAGTAACGAAACAGGCTTGTTCAAGAAGGTTTGTATCCTTCTGAACAAGCCTGTTTTTCTCATTTATAAGCATGATAAATCTTATCAATATGAAGATATTTTATTTTTATTGTCCCGATACTTCAGAAGGGGCCGCCGCTGGTGATGGAACTGGTGCAGTTTCTGATGTCTCCTTTGCAGGCTCGGCTCCTTCAGCAGGTTCGGTTTGTGGCTGCTGAGCAGCCATTAGTTCAGCGACGATTCGATCTGTCGGCTGTGTAAGCAGCGCATACATGATTGCCGCCTCTTCCTGACGAATCAGAGGTTTGCGGGAAAGGAAATCAACGGATCCATCTTCCAATACCTTCACCTCAGGTCCATAAATACCGAGCGTATACATCATCTGAATGGCTGGTACAGCCCATTCATCTGTGTGCCCCGCCAGTTTCACATCCTTGAACAGTTCACTAGGATATTGCAGTTGCATAATTCTCCACATCATGACCATGGCTTCCTGTCGGATAATGACTTGATCCGGCTTAAACTGCTGTTCGTCCGTGCCCGTAATCATACCCAATTCATATCCAAGTTGAATATATCCCGCTGCCGAATGGTCTGCCCAGTCGGTGCCTGCAGGAGGTGTTGTTTTGCTAGGTTTCAAACCACTCAGTTTAAGGCTGTTCTCAATAAATTCAGCTCGTGTCACCGCCGTTTTCGGTTGGAAAGACTTGTTGGCATCATTCTCATAATATCCAAGAGATTGTATTGCATAGATGGCTTCAGCATAAGGACTGTTCTCACGAACATCCCGGAAGCCCGCAGGCTTTTGTCCTTTTTTCTCATAACCCATTGGGTTGAGGTAAGGTTCTTTCAGGTATGTGGTGCCATCTGCATTTTCTTTGAATGCTGTGAATTGACCGGTCAATTCGTCTTTGAAAAGATTATCTTCCACTTGAATCAGATTGCGTTGGCCCAGAAACACATCGTTAATGCTCAGTTGACCTGGCTTATCGCCGCCACCTTTCAGGGAACTTACAATCGTGCTAAGTCGAAGATCTGCGTACAATCCGGTAAAGCGTTGCAGCTCAGCTGCGGATTGTGGCGTGTAATCCTTGAACTGCACTGGCTCTGCATATTGCGGGAAGAAATTCTGGATGAATGCCGGGTAGAACAGATTACGAAGTGCTCCATTTTGATTATAGGTCAGGAAGACGCCTGTGTTTTGCTCAGGAATAAAAAATAGATAAGAGCTGAATCCTGTCAGGTCGCCTGCTTTGGTAATCACGCTGGAACTGCTTCCTGCCCCAGGAAGCTGAAACGGTGCTTCGAACCCGTAAGTGGTATCCGGCAGCAATGGATGAATGGAGGAACGATACTGCTCCATGCTTTTCACTGTAGATTCCTTGAGAATACGCTCGTTGCCCTTCACGCCATCATTCAGGAACGCAATCATGAATTTTCCGATATCCTCTGTGGTAGACAACATGCCACCTTGAGGCATTGGTGTTGGAGAGAGGGTGTACAGATCAAGCGGTTTGTGTGCCGCATCATAGCCTATAGCAAGCTGCTTTTGGAACTTTTCGTCCAGGATGAAGCTGCTGTTGTCCATGCCGAGTGGTTTGAAGATATGTTGTTGCATATAGGATTCAAAGGGCTCGCCGCTTACGTTTTCAACAATCATGCCGAGCAGCAAAAACGAGAAGTTATCGTACATGTAGGCGCTACCAGGTTCTCGAACGACAGGAGGCATATGTTGCTGCGCGTATTCCTCCATCGCTATGTACTTATCAAAATCAGTATGGATGTCTTCCTGCTGGGGATCACGGATCTCGAATCCGGTCGTGTGTGTGAGCAGGTTCTCCACAGTTACAGGTTTGTCAAAGGGATTATCGAATTCGAGCCCTTTCACATAGGTCTGAAAATCAGCTTGCAGGTCAACCTTGCCTTGCTCCACCAGCTGCATCACGGCTGCCGCCGTGAATGTCTTGGAGACAGAGGCTACACGGAAGGCCGTATTTTTCGGATCGATAGGCGTTTTGTTCTCCTGATCAGCATAGCCGTATCCTTTTTCCGCCAGAACTTTACCATCCTTCACGACAACAACGGAAGCTCCAACATAATGAGGTTTTGCCTCAGCGGAATTGAAGAATGAATCGAGAAATGTTGTAGCCGTTTCGGTTGTCAGCGCTTTCGTCTTACCTTGTTCGGCAGCTACTGGAGTCACAGTCTCCGCCTGAACTGCGGGTACCCACAGACTGAGAGACAGAACTACAGCCATGAAAGCTCCGGTTAGGGAGGTGAACCTGACGCGTGTATTTCGTTTGGATAAATGCATGCAAACACTCCTTTATGAAAATATTTACAAAATAGTTACTTACCCATGTATTACTGATTACTCGCACGATAGGTTTCACGATAATAGATTCCGATGTTGGCGATCCAGATCACAGAGAGCATTACGATTGGAAATGGAGCAAAGCTAAAGAGGGCTGAATATAACACCATGGAGACCATGCCGATCCCAAGCAAAATGTTCATCATCAGGAAAGAACGATAGGCTGCACGGTATACGATCCATTTCTCACCTTCATCCAGTTTCTCGAAGTGATCCTTCTTCATGTTGCGTGAATTCAGATCCAGTGCGCGATCAGGGAAATAGAGATTGTATCGCTTCACAGTCAGTGTTTGCAGTATTACAACGATAATAATAGAGATACACGCAGCAAAGAGATTCATGAGGTTAAACAGTTCGGGAAAATTCGGCATGTTTCTGTTGGAAGCGTTTAAGGACAGAGCAAGTGCGATCCAGGTAAACGCAACAATAACGCTCAATCCGCTGAGGATCATCGCTTTTCCGAGGGAACGCTCAGCAGGAGAGATGAGTGAGTCAGAATCTCCATACACCTCATCTTCCGTTGGAGGCACAGATGGTGTACGAACAAGACTGAGCGTGTTCCACAACATCATAACCACCACTGAAGCAGCCAGTAATGCAAATAAAAGATCATAGTCATAGTAAATGGACAGCGTCCAGTTCAAATTAGATGGAATTTTGTTGATTCCGCTGGCTCCGAGAAAACCGACCACAGCACCACCTGCCGCATACAACGGAAGACGCATCTTGTTCTTTTTGGACGGGGAAGTTGTTCTGTTCATCTTAATCTCCACCTTTTAATTCAAAAATTTTTTCGACAGGTTCACGAAAGACATGGGCTATTTTTAATGCCAAGACGACCGATGGAGAGTAATCTCCACGTTCAATCAGGGCGATGGTTTGGCGGGATGCGCCGATGAGTTTGGCTAGTTCCGCTTGGGACAGTCGGTCTCTGGCTCGTAACTCCCGAACGTGATTGTGCAATTCTTCCACTTGCTCACCTCCATGAAGTCAATGTACATGATATTTAACTAAATGTAAACTATAATATACAAAATGTTAATGATAATTTACTTGGATGCGTCGAGTTTGGACATGAAAAAGAGAGCCTGCCCGGCTCCCTTGGATGATTATTTTGTTGCCGAAAAAGTGAAATCAAGATGCATCTGCACACGCCAGATGTTGATGCTGTTCCTCTGCCTTCCGAAATAACATTCGGAAAAAGATGAGCGCCCAAAACCCCATGAGTACATACAGAACAGCCATTACGTATGAGGGCAGGAAGGCTCCAATGGTTAACCCGATACTTCCGAGTAGTGCAGCCACGTTATAGCTCAACCCGTCAACAGCCATATAGGCGGCACGGTCCGAATCTGGAATTATACCGGCTAGCATGACCTGACGAACAGGGGCGTACATCAATTCTCCAATGGTCAGCAATATAGCGGATGATATAAGTAACCAGGCCCAGTTGCTGAAAGCAAGAACGGCGAAGCCAGCGGTATACAGGCACATACCGGCAGTCATAATAGATCGGAACTGGAAGCGGCCCATCCATCTGGAGAATGGGATTGCAACCAATGCAACCAGTACGGTGTTGATGATCATGATCAGGCTGAACATACGCAGACCTGAGATATCTGAGCCGAACAGTTGGGCGGTGAATTCACTTTTTAGACGAACCGCAATATATTTATCCAACTGAAATTCCAAGGAGACAGCAAGGACCGTAGCCGTGAAAAATACCATGAAACGTTTGTCCTGAAAGACCGCCCAGTACGTTTTCAGTATGTTCCTCTGGATGGGAGCATCAGCCTGCATTGGAGTGGTGGATGGACCGGGATCATTGGATTGATCGGCACGACCCATTACATGTTTATCCATTGTTTCACGAATTATAAAGATCAAAATAAACAGGGTAGCTATGCTTTCCAGGCATACCAGACTGAACAATAGGAAACGAAATGATTCGAAAAATAGCCCGCCCATCAGTGCGCCAAAGGTTACAGCAACGTTCGTTGTCCAATATTGCAACCCATATACATAATGACGTTCATGTTCACTGCTCACGTCGACAATCATGGCATTAGCAATCGGCACGGTGATCCCTGAACTTAGACTGCTGAACAGAAACATGAGACAAGTGACGATGATCGAATCCATCCACGGCGAGTTGGCGATGGCCAAACAAAGTAGAGCCACGACCTGCAAAGTTTGTGCAATGACCATTAATTTCTTCCGTCCAATTCGATCCGACCAATATCCTGCCCACAATCCCACAATCATGGAAGCTACAATATTGACTGTCAGCAATAACCCTGCCACACCTGCGCCAATTTGAATACTCAGATAGATCGCCATGAATGGAATGATGGACTTTTGGGTCAGATCGGTGAAAAAATCTGTAATGATACGTATCCTGATGTTAGGGTGCAGATCGGCGTATTTCATAAATTGTTCTTCTTCCTTCCCACTGGTCATGTTGATGTTACTGAGTATAATGGAGGAAAACCTGAAGAAAAACTGTAGAAGCATCCGGGTGGATTTCGTATTTTAGCAGAACGAGGAAGGCAACTAAAAGATAGAGATTAGAATGAGAAGAAGGAAGGGCATATATGGACGTATCAGAACATTACATTCAACTGCGGTTGAACTTTCCACATGTGCATGATGAACAAGAAGTACATACAACGGTAGGTGAACTCGCTGATCTTTTATGTTGTACCATGCGCAATATGAACCTCATTATGAACAAATTCAAGGAGAACAGATGGGTCAGGTGGAACCCGCAGCGTGGCAGAGGCAAAAAATCAATGCTGGTATTTTGTGTCCCGTTGCTTGAAGTGGCGCTTGGACGGTTCGACGATCTACTGAATGGCAACAGGATGGAGGATGCCTATGAACTGGCCGCCACCTTGCCAATTACGATGCGAGAACATCTGATGCAGCAAATGCAGACTCAATTCGGCATGCGTTCGAATGAAGGGGACAGAGGCCGAGTGGATACATTGCGGATTCCGCAGAATACACCCTTTAAGACTCTCGACCCGACGCAGACGGGGATGTGGGGAGAAGTATTCATTATTGCAGAGGTCTTTGATCGTTTGGTTCGTTATAATGCTGAACGCCAAGTGTGCGAACCGAGTCTGGCTATGGCATGGGAGAGTCATGCGGATGGAAGGGAATGGACCTTTTATCTGCATAAAGGCATACCTTTTCATCATGGAAGGATACTGGATGCAGAGGACGTCAAGTTTACCTTTGATCGCATTATCTCTGACAAGAGTAACCCGTGCAGGCCGCTGTTTGGTTCCATTGAGAGCATAGAGGCGTATGACCTGTTGACGGTACGTTTTGTGTTGAATAAGCCGAACTTCATGTTCCCGGATCTGATGAGCAGTATGTGTGCATCTATCCTGCCTAGAGATGTGGAGATGAACCCGCTTCATCCGATCGGAACAGGACCTTATCGATTGACTCGTCATGATTCGAAGCTGCTCGTGCTTGAGGTGTTCCTTGCTTATTTCAGAGGGCGTGCTTATGTAGATCGCGTTGAAGTGTGGCAGCTCCCCCACTCGGCAAAGGCGGAATCCATCATCAAGCATGATTTATTTCCGGATGCACAACCACGTTCAGTGCAGCATGAGATGCAGGGCGGTGTGTATATGACGTTTAATATGCAAAAGGAAGGGCCACAGCATGATGTGAATTTTCGCCGGGCTGTTCAACAGTTATTGAATGCGTATGAGCTGTCGGAAGCGCTCGGGAGCACAAACACACAGGCTGCTTATAGTTTGATTCGAGGACGAGTACAGGAGCAGCATCTAACGATGAGTACGGATCAAGGGGAGCTATGGAGAAAGCATTCGGAACAACCGGATGGTTCTGTCACACCTGTACCCGCACTTTCCATGGAGTCCTCGCTGGCGCGAGCATCAGCATTATTGCGTCGTAGCTCTTACCAAGGGCAGAGTTTAAGTCTGTGGGTGGAAGAAGGAGAGAAGATGGAGGCAGACATGGTCTGGTTTGCAGAGAGATGTAAACAGATTGGCCTGCATATCAACATTGTGCCAGGAGATCCGGTCCATGCAGTCTATCAAGATGGGTTCGGGGACTGTGATCTGATCTATACAGGAGAAGTCTTCAATGATCATGTCATGCTGAGTCTCGTGACGATGTATACCTTTCGGAACACATTATTCCTGATCGCCATGAATGATTACTGGAGACATGAACTGGAACAGGAATGCGGACGAGTGGTTATGATTCAGAAACCTGCGGAACGGTTGGGAAGATTGATTCAGCTGGAAGATCGACTGATACAGGAGGCGTTGTTTCTGCCCGCGTACAGCTTCAGGGAAGAACATGCCCATCATGATTCTCTGCGAGATTATCGTGTTGCGGGGTATGGTCTGCCTGATCTGCGCAGACTGTGGGTGAAGAGAAGGCCTGGTGCCGAGCAAGAGGATGCGAGTTATCCGGTGTATATTCCGTTGTGGTAGGTATGGATGGTTACCTACCACAACGGAAAATATCAGGAATTCTCTATATAACTTGAATTAAAAATTTATACAAAACGGAGAGGACAGAAATAACCTAAGGAAGCAGAGCGTTCGCCTGAAAGCTTTCTAAGAGAAAGCTACATCGGAAGCATACGCTTATCCCCGGATTTCGCCTTAATGAAAAGGAATCAAAAAAATCTGGGGATAACAGCGATCAGAAGGTTGTTCTGTCATCGGAGTGACCAGTGTAAATATATTCATTAGTTCAATTTATATAGGTACAGATCATTTACGAAATCCTGTTGAATTCAATAGGCTTTGTACCCGGCTCAAGCAACAAAGGAATAGAGATGGATTGAGCAACTTCTGTTGATTCATTCAGGGTGAACGTAAATGTAAAATTTTGCCCGAATGTGACCAGTTCGACAGAGAACGTATCTTTTCCGGTGTAATCCATGGGCATTTCGATGGCGTTAAAGGTTGCCTGCAACCCGTTCGTTGTTTCCTGAATAGACATCTCGCCATAACCAGGATGCGTGTAAATACCCGCATAAGCGGTGTAAGGGCGATCACAAGGTATGATGAGAGGGTCTTCCATTTTTTCCTCAGCGGCAGTGTCTGCTTGAATAGGTACTTCCAAAGGATTCTCCGGATTAGCCTCCGTTTCTGCTGATTCTTTCCCCATTAATTTGCTCAATTTGGAACTCCAATTGACGGGCTCAAGTCCAAGCAGTCGGTCCATAATATGAAAAGCAACCGTATACGGAATTATACTTCCGTTGGTATTGCTCAGAACCACGATTCCAATCTGCTCCTCTGGCAAAAAGGCAACTTGTGATGCAAAGCCATCAATAGCCCCACCATGATGAATCATGGCATGTCCACGATAAGGCTCAATCATCCAACCCAAACCATAAGTACTCACAGGCAGTTCTTGGCTTATGAACGGCGAATCACTAGTCATCTGAGGACTATGCATAATCTTCATCTGTTCCTTAGATATCAGTGACGCTCCTTCCCATTGACCTTGATTCAACTGGAATTGAAGCCATGCGATCATATCGACTAGATTACTGTTAATGGAACCAGCAGGTCCTACGGCATCAATGGCTCGAAAAGGTATTCTTGTATTCTGACCATCCTTCTCCATATAAGGGTAAGCATAGTCAGACTGAAGTTGCATCTCTTCAACTGAGAACAGACTTGAGTTCATACCGAGCGGATTAAATAGGGACTTCTGAACCATCTGCTCCCACGAAGTTTCATTGAGCTGTCCAACAAGGTAACCTGCTGTCATGTACATCAGGTTCTGATACTGCCATTTGTTACGGAAATCTTGATTTGGCTCCAGATACTGTAATGCACGCACAAGTTCTTCTCTTGTACGTGGGGAGTTGTACCATACCAACTCATGCCTTGGAAGACCGGAACGATGACACAACATGTCGCGAATAGTTAGACGTTCTGTTGTGACTGGATCGAACATTTTGAAATCCTTCATATATGACTTCACAGGGATATCCCAATCCAGTATCCCCCGATCAACAAGCAGAGCAGCGGTTGCTGCGGTAAAGGCTTTGGTACTTGAACCGATGGCAAACAACGTATTAGGGGTAACTTCAAGTTTGGATTCCAGGTCACGATAACCGTAGCCTTTTTGCCAGATGACCTCATCCTTATGGATCACAGCCACAGCTGTACCGACACCATTCCATAGTTGAAGTTGATCGTTGATGAATTCATCCAGTCCTTCCAGTGATGCGCGAAGCTGAATTGTCGTCATACTTTTCCCTCCCAATAGTCAATAAAACGAATAATCTCCTACAATCCACTATGCCTTTTCTGGATAAAGTTAACATCCTCCCTGAGACTGATTTTGCGTAGCAGTGCCGTATTAACCGACTTCATCGATTGCTTGTCAAACTAGTCCGCATATATCGAACAAGTCCCTCATAACATGTACTAATCAAGTAGGGGTTCTGCTGCAAGCACAATCCTGAAGTGAAAACATGTGCTAAAGGGGATGATGTCATGCGCCGAATATCATGGATGCTTGCCATGGTATTGGTCTTATCGGTCTTGCTTGCCGCCTGCGGGAAGAAGGATGCGGCAGCTGTGGTCAAAGATCTGAACGAAGTCGTAGGAGAGATGGAAAGTTACCAGGGGGCAGGCGTGATGACGCTGCATACCGGAGATACGCCGCAGCAGTACAAGGTCGAGGTATGGCATCAGAAGCCTTCCTATTATCGTATTGCGTTAACGAATGCCAAAAAGGATGTAACACAGATTGTACTGCGTAACGATGAAGGCGTGTTTGTTTTGACACCGAGCCAGAACAAAAGCTTCCGTTTTCAGAGCAATTGGCCAGATAATCAGGGACAGGTATACCTCTATGAAACATTGATTCGGAGCATCACGGGGGATACAACCCGTCAGTTTGCGGACGAGAAGGAGAGCTATGTATTTGATGTAGCTGCCAATTATAATACACATGCACTTGTCAGACAGAAAATTTGGCTGAACAAATCGGATTACGCACCTAAACAGGTGGAGGTATCCGACTCCAATGCCAATGTTGTGGTCGATGTGAAATTTGACTCCTTCAAATTCGGGACTGAATTTGAGAAAGATGCCTTTGACATGCAACGTAACATGACAGCAGCTTCAGAAGAAGGCGGCAAAACAGGAACCGACTCCGGTGTGACTCCTGTGGAGCAAACCGGTAATGAGGGCGGCAAAGAACCAGCCAATCCTCAGACTGCGCCTGAACCTGACGGAGCTGTTACTGATGGACAGACGGGTGTAGGTGGGGACACAGAGCAGCAAGGTACAGAAGGTGCTGCAACAGGCCAGGAAGGCGAAGAGCCAACCCTCGCAGAACCGGAAGGTTCAGACAGCTTCGGTGTAATTCAGCCGACCTATGCGCCGGAAGGTGTACAGCTCAAGGATGATCAGATCTTGGAAGAAGCGGAAGACTATTCGGTAATGCTTCGTTATGAAGGAACATATAATTACACGATATTCGAAGCCAGACCGCAGGATCGAGCTGTATCGCTTGCTCCATCCAGTGTAGTGGATCTTGGATTCACACTGGGGATGATCAGCGGAGATGCATTGAAGACTCTGACATGGATGACAGATGGCATAGAATATCGAATCACCAGTGCAGACTTGCCTCAGAACGAAATGGTACGTATTGCAACATCGATGCAGGAAGAGTCAGGCAAATGATTTTTGCACAAAAGAACGAATAGTAGCATAAACATAAGGAATGCTAAGAAGCATCGGAGACCCGTTCTCCGGTGCTTTGTTTGATGAGAGATAGGTATTCATCTGGAACCGTTTCTCCTACTCCCATCATCCAATAATGCAAAATGCGCTTCTATGCAGGGGGAACCGGGTAAATAATCGATATAAGCAGCTCTTTGATGGGGTTGAAAGTGAAATTATGCCCTGTCAATCTCGCTTATCGGTCTTCTTCTGTATTCACATTGGTTCCTCAAACGGCGCGCCTTGCACCTGTTTTTGAATGCGAAACTTCGGTTCATTTGACAGTCACATGCAGGAGCATTACGATGGAGTCTGACGTGAGCCGGATTAAGATGATTAGAGAAGGTGACTTAACGTGCAAGGACAATATCGGCCGACCCAAGCGGACATCAATTTGGATCATTTGTGTACTAACGTAGAAGCTTTCCGCAAGGCATTGCCTCAGGGCATGAAATTCCTCGCCTGTGTGAAGGCCAATGCCTATGGGCACGGAGCGGTGGAGATGGCCAGAGAACTGGAACGAATGGGTGTGGATTACTTAAGTGTTGCTTTTCTTGACGAAGCTCTGGAACTGCGACAACATGGGATTACGATTCCAATTCTGGTATTGGGTTATACGCCGCCTGAAGGGATCGCTGTTGCATGGAAACATGATGTGACCATCACGCTGTTCAGCAGGGAAGTGCTTGACGCTATTCTACATTTGGATGCGAGCACATTCGCGAACAAACTGAAGGTTCATATTAAAATTGACAGCGGCATGGGCCGATTAGGTCTGTTACCTGGCGATGAGGCATTGGCTTTCATCCAGGAAGTAGCTTCGCTCAATCAGGTGATGCTGGAAGGCATGTTTACCCATTTTGCCAGAGCGGATGAAGAAGACAAAACCTATACACTGGAGCAGTATCGACGGTTCCAAGGCGTGGTTCATGCGCTCAGGGATCAGGGATGTTCCATCCCGATTATACATACGGCGAATAGCGCCGCTGCCATTGATACACCGGAATTGTCCTATGATATGGTACGTGTGGGAATAAGCCTGTACGGACTGTATCCTTCGGCTGAGGTGAATCATCAGGTGGTGAAGCTGTCCCCGGTATTGACGCTGAAGACGAAAGCGGTTCTGGTCAAAACACTGCCACCCCATTGGGGGATCAGTTACGGAACCCGTTATTTTACGCAAGGGTACGAACGAATAGCGACCCTGCCGATCGGATATGCAGACGGATTCTCAAGAATGCTGACAGGTAAAGCACAAGTGCTTGTACGCGGCCGCCGCGTCCCTGTCGTCGGTACAATCTGCATGGATCAGTGTATGGTGTCGTTACAATCTTTCGCGGAAGAAGCGGAAGAAATTCAAGTCGGCGAAGAGGTTGTCCTCATCGGTCATCAGTCTGGTGGCGTTATAACCGCAGACGAGGTGGCATCCCAGCTCGGTACGATTGCTTATGAAGTGATCTGCATGATGGCGCACCGCATTCCACGGGTATATACCCGTGGTGGAGCAGTAGTCGCCAAAATCAATCCACTTTTGACATCCTGACAAGTAAACTGGACGTCATTACCAATAAACTTTTTTTCAGAACAGAAGGAAAACTGTCGGAGCATCTCGAATGTTGTATAACGGTAAGGATTTAATTCCTAAATTGAGATGTTTGGTCTGTACGAATATTGTTCCCCGTGTTTATAATGGAGTACAGCATACTTGATATACTCGGGGCATATATATTCCTTTGTATAAAAGTTCTGGAAAAACGTAATACTGGTTCACAATGGCGAAAGGTTTGTGGGGGTGGAAGAAAGGTGGCCAACTTGCAGAACACCAAGCGGATCATGATCAGTTTACCTGATTATCTTTTGCAGGAAGTGGATGGCATCGTAGCGCTGGAGAATTCCAACCGCAGCGAATTGATTAGGCAGGCTATGAAGCTGTATTTAACGGAGCGTAAGAAACGTTACATCCGTGAAACGATGCAGCGAGGGTACATGGAGATGGCAAAAATTAATCTGACCATGGCATCCGAAGCCTTTCATGCGGAGGAAGATGCGGACAGCACTCTGGACCGCTTAGTTAGCGGGGTGTAGACATTGATCGTAAAACGTGGTGACGTTTTTTTTGCGGATCTTTCTCCCGTTGTCGGTTCCGAGCAAGGTGGAGTCAGGCCGGTTCTGGTGATCCAGAATGATATCGGCAACCGGTTCAGTCCAACTTGTATTGTGGCGGCTATCACCGCCCAGATCCAGAAGGCAAAGCTGCCAACGCATGTTGAAATTGATGCGGCGGCACATGGCTTTGACCGGGACTCGGTTATTTTGCTCGAACAAATACGGACGATCGATAAGCAGAGGCTGACTGACAAGATTACCCATCTGGACGAGGAGACCATGAAATTGGTCAACGAAGCCTTACAGATCAGTCTTGGTTTAATCGATTTTTAAGGCAGTAACCAGCGTCTTGTACGCTGATCTGCTGTCCGTTGGCAATGGATGTTCCTGTAAGGGAACACACTGAATTCAGACTGTAACCAAAAGAGCGTATGACATCCTTCGGGCTGTTGTACGCTCTTTTGATTAAAGCTTGATGAAAGCGTAGAACATTGGCGATCTTTTCGCTATAATGAAACCTGAGAAACCGTTTACCCGAAAGACCTATATATAGAGGTGGAGGAGACATATGAGCATTTACATCAATCAGGAGAAACTTCAGTTTCATTTACAGACCCGTGAGGCCAGTTACGTATTTCAGGTACTGCCTTCAGGATATTTGGTGCATTTGTATTATGGCAAAAAATTACGTGACACCGATCTGAGCTGGTTGCATGTTCGGACAGAACGAGCGTCCTTTAGCCCTAACCCGGTGCCAGAGGATCGTACGATCTCCTTCGATACGTTGCCAGTGGAATTGCCAGTGTATGGCACGAGTGATTTCCGTAACCCTGCAATCCAATTGGAACTTGAGAATGGCTCAACGGTTTCAGAGTTTACGTATACAGGTCATCGACTGGTCAAAGGAAAGGCAGCGCTTACCGGACTGCCAGCAACATACGTTGAATCCGATGACGAAGCAGAGACGCTGGTTATCGAGCTGGAAGACCGCGTCGCTGGTATCAAGATCGAGCTTTCTTATACAGCCTTTACGGCATTTAATGCGATTACACGCTCTATGCGTATCGTTAATGAGAGCGCTACCGCTGTGAATGTGGTGCGTGCGCTCAGTTCTTCTGTCGATTTCCCGCATGCTGATTATGAATTGTTGCAATTATCAGGGGCTTGGACACGGGAACGTGATATCGTGCGCAGACCGCTTGCGTCAGGCCTTCAAGGAATTGAGAGTCGTCGCGGTTCAAGCAGTCACCAGCAAAATCCATTTATTGCGCTGATGACACCAGGTACGGACGAAGATCAGGGTGAAGTCTACGGATTCAGTCTCGTCTACAGTGGTAGCTTCACCGCACAGGCTGAAGTGGATCAGTTCCACACCACCCGTGTATCGCTTGGGATCAACCCGTTCGAGTTCAGCTGGAAGCTGGAGCCACAGGAAGCTTTCCAGACACCTGAGACAGTTATGGTGTATTCGGCTGCAGGTTTGGATGGCATGTCACAGTCCTACCACGAATTGTATCGGGAGCGTCTGGCACGCGGCAAATTCCGCAATGCGGAGCGTCCGGTGTTGGTCAATAACTGGGAAGCGACTTACTTTGGTTTTAATGCGGACAAGATTGAACAGATTGCTCGCGCTGGACAGAAGCTGGGTATTGAGCTGTTTGTCTTGGATGATGGTTGGTTTGGACACCGGGACAGTGATAACTCCTCGCTGGGTGACTGGATTGTCGATAAAAACAAATTGCCACAGGGGCTGGATGATCTGGCTAACCGCGTAACAGGTCTGGACATGCAGTTCGGACTGTGGTTTGAGCCTGAGATGATCTCACCAGACAGTGAGCTGTACCGTGCGCACCCGGACTGGTGTCTGCATGTGCCTGATCGTCGCCGGACAGAAGGACGTCAACAATTGGTACTCGACTTCTCTCGTCAGGATGTACGTGATGAGATTGTACGCATGTTAACAGACGTACTTGGTTCTGCACCAATCACTTATGTGAAATGGGACATGAACCGCAATATGACGGAAGTGGGTTCTGCGTTACTTCCGGCAGATAGACAGCGTGAGACCGCACATCGTTACATGTTGGGGTTGTATGACGTCATGGAACGGATCACTTCGGCGTTCCCGAACATTCTGTTCGAGAGCTGTTCAGGTGGTGGCGGCCGCTTCGACCCAGGTATGCTCTATTACATGCCACAGACCTGGACAAGTGACAACACCGATGCGATCTCTCGTCTTCGGATTCAATATGGTACCAGTCTTGTGTATCCGGTGAGCTCCATGGGATCCCATATCTCGGCGGTACCGAATCATCAGGTGAACCGGATCACTTCTCTAGAGATTCGGGGACATGTGGCGATGTCGGGCAACTTCGGGTATGAGCTGGACCTGACGAAATTCACGGAGGAAGAGAACGACATCGTGAAAGCCCAGGTTGAACTGTACAAGGAGATCCGTGGAACGGTCCAATATGGAACATTCCGTCGCTTACTCAGTCCGTTTGAAGGCAATGAGACGGCGTGGATGTTTATTGCACCAGACGGAAGCGAAGCTGTTGTATTCTACTTCCGTGTGCTCTCTGAGCCTAATGCGCCACTTCAGCGCCTGAAGCTGAAAGGATTGGACCCGAATGCGGATTATCGTCTGAAAGGCGGATCAGAGACCTTTACCGGCGATGCCCTGATGTATGGCGGTATTTCGGTAGGTAGCGCATCAGGAGACTATCTGAGCGAACTGTTCCGGTTCGAGCGCGTCTAGATAAGTGAACTACAGTTATTTACACGGATACTGCGATGACAGAACAACCTTCCAATCGCTGTTATCCCCAGATTTTTTGATTCTCTTTCTCAAAGGGAAAATCCGGGGATAGCGTATGCTTTCGAAGTAGCTTTCTTGCAGAAAGCTTGTAGCTTCGCTTTTTCAGGTTTTTTCTGTCCTCTCCGTCATGGTGTAAATGAGTAGTTTCACTTATAGATTGCTATTGTGTATAGAGTTTTAAATAAAGGAGGACCGAGGAGCGTCGTGATGACGTTTTTCGGTCTTTTTTTGCCGTAATGGGGAAGGCTGGAGGATGACATCATTCTGTCAGAACTTGTATGCTTGCGGATTGATGGAAATCTAGGCGTGATTTTGTGATAATATAGGTAGAGTGGAAGAAACAATTGGTTCAACTATACTGCAATTACAGCAGCAAAGCTGCCCTGAAATGATTGTAACGAACGATTCAGGAAGGAAAGAGGGATTTATTTGTCTGAACAGGAAACGGTTCTGGAACCCAATGAAGAAACAATAAAGGCAGAACGCCATGAACGAATCATCAAACAGGTAGCCAAGGAACTGTCACTGTCCTTGAAGCAGGTCCGTACGACGTCGGAGCTTCTGGACGAAGGCAATACGATTCCATTTATCGCCCGCTACCGTAAAGAAATGACTGGAGAGCTGGATGAGAACCAGCTGCGATCCATTGAAGAACGCATTGTCTATCTGCGCAATCTTGAGGATCGCAAATTGGAAGTCATCCGTATTATAGAGGAACAGGGCAAGCTGACCGGAGAACTGAAGCAATCCATAACCCAAGCGGTGAAGCTGCAGGAAGTGGAAGACTTGTATCGTCCGTTCCGTCAGAAGCGGAAAACGCGTGCGAGTGTGGCCAAGGAAAAAGGTCTTGAGCCCCTTGCTGTATGGATCTGGGGTCAACCGAAACAAGGCGATGCACTCCAGGAAGCTGCGAAATATATCAATGCTGAACTGGGTGTAGAAGATGCGGAGTCGGCGCTTCAGGGAGCCAAAGACATTCTTGCTGAGAATATCGCAGACGATGCTGCCATTCGTGCATGGATTCGTCGGTACACCTTGGATCACGGGATGTTGACTTCAGAAGCGAAGGATGCTCAAGAGGAGTCCGTGTACGAAAATTATTATGATTACCGCGAACTATCCAAAAAGATGCCTCCACACCGGATTCTCGCGATTAATCGCGGTGAACGTGAGAGTATTCTGAAGGTCGGCCTGGACGTACAGGCAGAACCGGCCCATCGTCATATGGAAGGACAGATCATTCGTGGTGCTTCTGCTGTGCAGGATATCCTGCGTGACGTGATTGAGGATGCATACAAGCGGCTTATCGCGCCTTCCATCGAGCGTGAAGTTCGTGGAGAACTGACGGAAAAAGGTGAAAATCAGGCCATCTCGGTATTCTCCGCCAATCTGCGTAATCTGTTGCTTCAACCACCGATTCATGGCAAACGTGTCCTCGGTGTCGATCCGGCCTATCGTACGGGTTGTAAACTGGCTGTCGTAGATGATACGGGCAAGCTGCTGGAAGTGGCTGTGACCTACCCAACGCCCCCACACAACAAGAAACGTGAAGCTGCGGAAGTATTCCACCGCATGATCAAGCAATATGATATCGGACTGATCGTCATTGGTAATGGTACCGGATCGCGTGAAACGGAGCAGTTTGTTGCAGAGATCATTCAGGAGAACGGTGATGAAAGTCTTGTGTATCTGATTGTTAACGAAGCAGGGGCGAGTGTGTATTCTGCATCCAAGCTGGCCCAGGAAGAGTTCCCGGATCTGGATGTTGCGGAGCGTAGTGCAGCCTCCATTGCTCGCCGGGTACAAGACCCGCTTGCGGAGTTGGTTAAGATTGATCCCAAAGCCATTGGTGTGGGGCAATATCAGCATGACGTTTCCCAGAAGGTTCTGGAAGAAAGCCTGAAGGCTGTTGTCGAATCCGCAGTTAACCATGTGGGTGTGGACGTGAATACGGCTTCACCTTCGCTGCTGTCATATGTTGCCGGAGTTAACGCTACGATTGCCAAAAACATTGTGAAGTACCGCGAAGAGAATGGCCGGTTTACGAACCGCCGTCAGCTTCAGAAGGTGCCGCGTCTGGGTGCCAAAACCTATGAGCAGTGCGTAGGATTCATGCGTATTGGTGAGGGTGAGAATCCATTGGATCGTACACCAATTCACCCTGAGTCCTACAAGGTTGTGGATCAGCTGTTCAAGGAACTTCAGGTTGCACTGGACAAGCTGGGCAGCAAGGAACTGTCGGTGTTACTGTCAAAGCAACAGCCGGAGCAACTGGCTGTGAAACTGGACGTAGGTGTACCTACATTGCGTGACATTCTGGACAGCTTGCAGCGTCCGGGTCGTGACCCGCGTGAGGAGATGCCGTTGCCAATCTTCCGTACGGATGTATTGAAAATTGAGGATCTGGTGGAAGGCATGGAGCTGCAAGGTACAGTTCGGAACGTTATTGATTTTGGTGCCTTTGTTGATATTGGGATTAAGAGTGATGGGCTTGTCCATATTTCACAGCTCAGCAACGGATATGTTAAACATCCGATGGATGTTGTATCTGTCGGGGATAACGTAACGGTCTGGGTCATGAATGTGGATACCAAAAAAGGCCGTGTCGGCCTTACGATGAAGAAGCCTGCCTCTGCGCAACAGTCTTCTTAAGCATTAGGATTGGAGAACAGCCTTCCCTGACCAGGGAAGGCTGTTTGTTGTCAACAGTAATAGGTCCCGTTGTCCGTTCTAATTCCTCTGGTAAGTACGGTGGGAATATGTGCATTCTCTTAAAGTGCGAGTTCTAAAGGCCATCCTTCGTAATCCAAAGCAGACTTTAGGAAACCTCTTAAAGTTCGTTCTCTGCACTACGTGGTGTGCCACTTGCTGGTTTGTTGCGATAAAAGAACCAGCATTCGTTCAGCAACTTGATTTGCCGGCTATCCTTTTTGTGAAATGCACGCATCAGTTGATTGCAAAGCCATTGAGGCAAGGGTATCTCCTCCTCTTGCATAATTCATCTGTACGTTAGCATATGTGGCAATAGCCTGGACTGTGCGGCTTAAGTGAGGAGCTCCGCCAAATCATTATCTCAATCGCCAAAAAGCACAATTCCCAATGCAGGGAGTTGCGCTTTTTGAACTTGTCATTTTAAAATGATACCTCAGATGAATTAGAGGGCTTCCATCTCTTCTTCATACCATTGTTCCAATTGAGCTTGGAGCGCCCGGATTTCGGTAAGCAGAGAAATCAAAGGATAATGGCTTTCACGTAGTGCTGCAAAAGATTTTTCAAGCGCATTGATATAATCAAGGCCGCCAATGATAGTAAGATTTTCGTTCAGGAGATCGAGGCTGTCACATTCGGCGATCGCCCAAGGCAGGACAGGGACATCTGCTGCCGTGAGTTTATCTATCTCCTTGTGAAGGCGCAGATTGAGCGCACTTAGTTGATAGGCGTAATCCGCCGGCATTTCCACGAACTGCAATTGTTGTTCCTGCTGCAGGATGACATAGCGCATTGTAGGCATAACGAGTAATAATCTCCCCTCATACATTCTACTTGACAGTGTAGCCTACGAAACGGTTAAAATTCAAGTATTATGCCGGAAAAACAAATGCTCCGAGGGGGTGCAAGGAGAGGATACCGATGGAAAATGAGGAATTGCAACAATGGATTGAACAGGTATCACTGGATCATTTCGGAGTGCCGTTCACCCATGAAGCGTTGTTTAACAGTCGTCTGACCACTACGGGAGGGCGTTATATGCTCAAAAGTCACCGGATTGAGATCAATCCGCATCAACTCGAAGCCTACGGGCGAGATGAGGTTGAAAAAATCATCAAGCATGAGCTGTGTCACTATCATCTGCATATTCGAGGGCGCGGCTATCAGCATCGTGACCCGGAATTCAAGGCTTTATTACAGAAGGTGGGCGGTTCGCGTTACTGTCAATCTCTGCCTGATGGCAAAGGCAGAAAGCCGCTGCCATATCGTTATAAGCTGGTGTGCAAGAGCTGTGGGACGGAATATTTGCGCAAGCGGAAAATAGATCCGAAGCGTTACCGCTGTGGTCGTTGCGCGGGAAAGCTGGGCCTTCAGAATATCTGATGTGAGTATCATTCAATGTATTGGAGAAAGTGATGGAAGGCATGTTGACTTGGATTATTAATCATGATAAATTAATCTTATTCAAGTTAATTTTCCCTGATAGCTCAGTTGGTAGAGCACTCGACTGTTAATCGAGTTGTCACAGGTTCGAGCCCTGTTCGGGGAGCCATTTCTTGGAGAGATACCCAAGTGGCTATAAGGGGACCCTCTGCTAAGGGGTTAGACTGCGTAAGCGGTGCGAGGGTTCGAATCCCTCTCTCTCCGTTCTGTAATAACTTCTCTGCAAAGGGATGAGAACCCTAAAGGTTCGTCGGAGCATAGACTTCGTTAGCAATACTTCGCAGTCTCGAACGAAGTGAGAGTATCCCTCTCTCTCCGTTCTGATTCAACCCAAAATCCCCTTCACATTTGACTGGTTAACGGTCACTGTGAAGGGGATTTTTTGCGTTCTCCTCTTTGGTCATCTCTCAATTACACGAATCTAGAATGAAATATCCAGAACCTCGTATAAACCTTTCTTGCCTGCTTCTGTTACTTCGACAGAGCGGCTTCCTGTTTTTTGACGAATCCAGTCCAGTTCCGATAATCGATGTCTGAGTTGTTCCCCAAGCATGCCTGAGAGATGATGACGGCGTTCACTCCAATCCAGACATTTACGAGCGAAGGCCCGGCGTGATCCCGGCTTCACTTGAAGTTCAATACCGAACGAGGTGAACCACTGCGTTCCTTTCTCTGTAACTTGATAATCCTTGCTGAGTGTTTCTTCGGGCTCTGCAAGATAACCCTTCTGTATTAAGGCTTCACAGAGCGAGATTCCCAATTTCCCGGCCAGATGACCATAACAGGTCCGTGCATAACTCAGTTGTTGAAGCTGATCGGATTGTTTGAGAGAGCGGATCTGTACAGGCGGGGCAATACTGGCCATGGTTTCAATCAGATTAGCAATTTCCTTGTTTGCAAGACGGTAGTATCGGTGACGGCCTTGCTGTTCAACTTCAAGTAATCCTCCCTCTACGAGTTTAGCTAGATGGCTGCTTGCCGTCTGGGGAGTGACACTTGCCATATGAGCAAGCTCACCTGCGGGCAACGCCCGGCCATCCAGTAAGGATGACAGAAAAATGGAGCGACTTGGATCAGCGATTAACGACGCAATAACAGTAATATTCGGATATACATTCATACTTCGATCATATCTGAACTATTACTGTATTACAATTCTGTTGTATCGTCCCATACGGGTCAGATGGAGCTTATAAACGAATGGATTGGAACAGGAGAGGTACAAGATGAACAAGATAATGAAAACGGACGCTGCCACTGAGCAGTTGAACAAAATTTCCGCAGTGGTACGACATGAAACGATTAATCCCAGTATTTTATATTATGGTACGCCTGTATTGCTGCTAAGTACATTAAATGAGGATGGGTCAACCAACTTGTCTCCACTGTCCTCGTCTTGGGCGCTGGGGGACTGTCTCGTTCTCGGTCTAGGTACACAGGGTAAAGCCTATGAGAATCTGAGTCGACATCCGGAGTGTGTGATTAATTTACCAGATGCGACCATGTGGAGACAGGTTGAGGCATTAGGACGTTATACGGGAGTCAACCCGGTTCCTGAGGAGAAAAGGCAGATGGGCTATGAATATTGTCATGATAAATTCACTGTGGCTGGACTGACATCCGAATGCTCGGTTCAGGTGGCTCCAGATAAAATAGTCGAATGTCCGCTCCAGATTGAAGCGGCTGTACAACACATACGCATTCCCGAACATACACCGTTCATGGCGATTGTGGAAGTGAAAGCGTTGAAGGTGCACGCGCACACACGACTGATATCTGGACCAAACAAGGTTAATCCAGAAGAATGGCATCCTCTGATATATAATTTCAGACATTATTACGGATTGGGAGAGAGACAAGGGGGCAATTTTCGGGCAGAGAAATGACCTGAGTGGAGGCTTTTTATTATATAAGATGAATTAATCATTTACACGATAACGGATAGGACAGAAAAAACCTGAAAAAGCGAAGCTAAAAGCTTTCTGTAAGAAATCTACTTCGAAAGCATACACTCGCCTATAAGCTTTCTGGAAGAAAGCTACATCGGAAGCATACGCTATCACCGGATTATCCCTTTAGGAAAGGGAATGGAAAAAATCTGGGGATAACAGCGATTAGAAGGTTGTTCTGTCATCGTAGTGCCAGTGTAAATAATCTTTAGTTCAACTTATGTAGTCATGGAAAGATTGGGTAATAGTAAAGATAGACACATGTAAGCATATACATAGTAAAAGAGGTGATGTGCATGGAATTGGAATATTTGATGCGTGTACTCATAGCTGGAATATGTGGTGTGTTAATCGGATATGAGCGCAAGAATCGAATGAAAGAGGCGGGAATCCGTACTCATTTTGTGGTCGCTGTCGGTGCGGCCCTGATGATGATTGTGTCGAAGTATGGATTCCAGGATCAGGCTGGCTGGGCCAATCTGTCGCTTGATCCATCAAGGATTGCGGCACAGGTCGTTAGTGGTGTGGGGTTCATTGGAGCAGGCATGATCTTCACACAGCGACACACGGTCAGGGGATTGACCACAGCGGCTGGCATATGGGCTACAGCGGGCATGGGACTTGCTGTGGGTTCAGGCCTGTATTGGACTGGTGCAGGCGTGACACTGCTTATTGTCGTGGCACAGATGTTACTGCATAGGCCCACACGCTGGCTGGTATCCGCCCGAACAGAGACGTTAACCATCCATCTGCAGAATGAGGGGGAGGCCCTGAAACGTGTTCTGGCACTGCTGGGACAGGAGAAGATCTCGGTCGTCGGATTTAAGACAGAACAGCAAACAAGCACAGACTCCGTGGAAGAGACTGTGCTTGAGTTCACGTTGCAACTGCCGGGTTCATATCGGGGCGAGCAACTGATTATTTTGTTACAGGACGTGCCTCACGTTCGATCTGCTGAGTTAAAATGAAGAAAACCTGCATGGCTCAATAGGCGACCATGCAGGTTTAGTGTTTAATTCAGTATGGGTTCAATTACTGACCTTCTCCGACAATCGTTTCTGGACGGGACACCGGCTTACCTTCAAGCAGGCACTCGATGGCATGGGCAACACCGTGCTCCACATTAGTCAGCGTTATGGCTTTGGCTAGTGCCTGAATTTCGGGTTCGCCATTTCCCATGGCGATGCCGAGTCCTGCCATTTGTAACATGGAGACATCGTTGAAGTTATCACCGATCGCTACTGTATCTTCCATGGAGATGCTCAGGTGAGCCGCCAGTTTGGTGAGGGCATTACCTTTGGAAACGTCAGGGTGCTGCATTTCGAAGTTATGCTCAAAGGATACAACCATAGCGACATCGGATCGGGAAGCGAAGTATTCTCGTCCTGTTTTTACTTTGTCCGGATTCATGGAGAAGGCCATAATATTATAGATATAGGCTTCTGCCGGAATTTCGAGGTGGCTGTTTACGCGGTGGTAGTCTTTTTTTTCATAGTGTTTCTTAATGCCCCGAATCATGCGTGCAATGTCCTCACCAGGGTTCGAACCAAGAACACGTTCCATCTCGGCGAGCAAGGTCTCATGGCTGCTAAGCGGGGCGTAGATGCCTTGTTGCGTTGAAGCTTCATAATAGACATCATGATCTTCCAGCCACTGCATGACGGAAGCTGCTGTGTCACGTTCAAGTGGAAGATGGAATAGACGTTCACCGTCGGCATCATGAATCGTCGCTCCGTTGGAGCCGATAATTGGGGTTTTGATTCTGCCTTCGCGGCTGATGGTCACAACATCGGAATAGACACGCCCTGTAGCAATGGTAACTTTCATACCCGATTGCTGGGCCTTTTGGATGGCTGCGGCATTCTCCGGGCTAATCTGGCTATCTCTGTTCAACAAAGTTCCATCTAAATCTGTGGCAAATAATTTCATATATTTACAACTCCTTATCATCTGTAGGTTCAGGAATGAGAATCTCGACCTGTTGCTCGGCTAGAAAAACAAGCCATTCTTTGGTTGGCCATTGATCCGTAATCAATACATCTACCAATGACCAGTCGGCAAAACGATAACCATAACGTCTATCAAACTTGGATTGATCTGCAAGAACAATGACTTTCTTGGCAGCCTTCATCATTTGGTGTTTTATTTTGCCTTCCTCTTCGGAAGCGCTGAAGCCGTCCATGGTGATACCGCCAATTCCGATAAAGGCTTTATCTACATAATAGTGGGAGAGGGTCTCGATCACAGAGGTACCGTAGACATAACGTTGTTCCTTATCGACTTTGCCACCGAGCAAACGAATCTGGACAGCCGTGTGATTGGAGAGAAGATCAGCGGAATGAATCGAATTGGTAATGACAGTACAGGATTTGCCGTTCAAATTCTCGGCACAGGCCTGCACGGTCGTGGAAGAATCCAGAATAATGATCTCGCCTTGTCTTACAATAGCGGCAGCGAGTTTGCCGATGGCTCTTTTTTCCTCAGATACATCGAGTAAACGGTCTTTGTAGGATCTGAACTTTTGCGGAGGAGGGGGGAGAATTGCACCGCCACGTGTTCGAATGATGGCATCCTGTTCCTCGAGCTTGATCAGATCCCTGCGAGCAGTATCCCGTGATACATCAAACAAAGTGACAATATCATCGGCTGAGATGCGATTGTGTTTGTGTAGATGTTCAACAATGAGCTGCATTCGTTCTTCTTGAAACAAACATGTCACCTCCAAGTGTATGGATGACCGTACTTATCATGATACTTTAATTATAAGTATTCTTAATGTGATTTGCAATATTATAAGTTAACGTAAGTTTTTGTAAGTGTTTTGATGGATGGTTTACATTTTTCCCGTACAGGGGTGACATTGGCGTGCATGTGGAGGCGGCTATAATGGTCTCTGATAAGCAGTTTACAAAGGAAAAAGGCTTGAAAAATAAATTTTAAAAAAAGTATTGCAAGTTCAAATTGTCCTGTGGTATACTCATTCTTGTCGCCAAGAAAGACAACTTGTTATTAAGGCCCGTTGGTCAAGGGGTTAAGACACCTCCCTTTCACGGAGGTAACAGGGGTTCGAATCCCCTACGGGTCATATCTTCACCACCTCATGAGATTTATATTTTCGATGAGAAATCCTCTAAGTCATTGCTCTTATAGACAAGAATGAAGCATGGCACATCCGGTGAAGTTTACAGCAAGAGCCATTAGCTCAGTTGGTAGAGCACCTGACTTTTAATCAGGGTGTCGAAGGTTCGAGCCCTTCATGGCTCACCATTTTTACAATTGAATATGCGGTCGTGGTGGAATGGCAGACACGCTATCTTGAGGGGGTAGTGGGTGTATACCCGTGGAGGTTCGAGTCCTCTCGACCGCATCACAGCAACAACGTTATAAGATAGACTTCCATGATCATTCGTGGAAGTCTATCTTTATGTTATACGATATACCTTATCCTGTTCCGGGTATATAAAGGCTGAGCATTCAGGAATAATGTGGTATAATTTAAGCAGATGAGTTGATTATTACGGTTGGAAGGCGGTTCTTGTATGCAGTCGATCTATGAGCGAATTGAACACCTGATTGCCGAACGAGGAATGACCAAAAAGGCTTTCTGCCAACAGCTGAAGATTAGCACAGGCAATCTGGGTGACTGGAAACGTGGCAAGTCTATTCCGAGTACGAATAAATTAATTGAGATTGCTTCGTTTTTTGATGTGAGCCTTGACTGGCTCATGATTGGGCGTCCATCGAAGGAAGCGATGGTTCGGGAAAAACGGGAGGATTATTTTTTTGACGTTTTGCGGCAATTGAATTGCCAAGAAAGTGAATTATCGACTGTGGAACAGTCTTTTATCAGCGAATATATTGAGTTCACCCGTTACCGCAAATCCAAGGAAAGCAAGGATGCAGGCGAATATCGTTATAAGCCTGAGAACAAATCAGAGAACAATTCTGATGAGAACGAAGCGTAAGTGATATGAGCAGCATCCATAGACTGAATGAACAAAAACCTCTGGACTAATCCGAATCACTCGGAAAAAGTTCAGAGGTTTTTTGGTGTTAACTATGCTTCATGTCCTTATTTGCGAAAGACAAGAGTTTCTTTGCCCAGCAGCTGGGGACGAAGTGTGTTCCAGATCTGAAGGCACTGTTCCTGAAGCTCCCAAGCGGCCATGCCAAGAAGTCGAATACCGATACCCCCAGTTGCCAGCAAGCTCGCACCTGCGAGCATTCGTCCATCGGGTGGCAGCGCGGATCTGACTTGTTCCAACTCCGCAGTGCCAAGCCCCGGGGCGATTATCCACAATGCAGCGGTATGAGTGTAGTGAAGGAGGGACGCTGAGTGTTTGGGGTCATCGGTTTCCGGTACGAGTCCGAAGCGATCCCAGACAGCCAGTTGCTCACCTTGCCATATCTCCGTCAAGCTGCGGTAGCGTTCGAACTGGAACGCTTCTCCCCGATGAATCCGTCCGGCAGACCAGATATCCGCATAGGCAAGAATGGCCTGTTCTTCCAGCTCAAAGGTTACAGCGAGTGAAGAAGAACTTCCCTTGAAGGGAATGACGCATTCCGGGAAGTATTCCAGTGTGGCTCCTTTTCCCAACCGAAAGTGATGATTAACGGATGAGGGAAGGGAAGGTGTAGGATGAAGCCTGGTCGCTGATGTACTGCTCAGCATGACATGCGTGCCTTCACCTAATTCCCACTCGGAATGATAATGATCCCCGTTAAGGACTCCGGGAGAGACGTCTGACGTGTACACACATAATTCGGTTCCGCCTCCGGGAGGTCGAAAGGATCGGCTAAACCGGAGAGGGGCGCTGTAATAACGATCGGTCATAACCGTCCGCTCGCCTTGAAAGGCAAAGGTGGCCCGAAGCTCGCTGCGGCGCGTGACGGGCTCACCTGTACTTTCGTTCCGATTCATCTCTGTCCCGGTGGGAACAGAAGATGAATTAATGTGAGTGAGTGCCATGTTCATGGCTGTGTGAATGCAGATGTGCAGCGGAAGCATCGTCATCCATATACTGATGTTCAAGCCAGTGGACAATCTCGGATACACCTTCACCGCTCATTAGATTGGACATGACATAAGGGCGGCCTTCGCGTACCCGCTCGGTATCATTTTTCATAACTTCCAGGCTTGCTCCGACGTAAGGGGCGAGGTCGGTTTTGTTGATTAACAGCAGATCTGAACGCGTAATGCCAGGACCGCCTTTGCGAGGAAGTTTCTCTCCTTGGGCAACGTCGATAATGTAGATGAACACATCAGCGAGTTCCGGACTGAATGCAGCGGAGAGATTGTCGCCACCGCTCTCGATAAAGATCAGTTGCAGGTCTGGGAAACGTTCAATCAACTCGTCAACCGCTTCGAAATTCATGGAAGCATCCTCACGAATAGCCGTGTGCGGGCATCCGCCTGTCTCTACACCGATAATACGTTCTGGTGCCAATGCATTCTGACGCAGCAAGATCTCGGCATCTTCCTTGGTATAAATGTCATTTGTGATGACAGCGAGGCTATAACGTGTACGCAGTGCCTTGGACAGCTTCTCGACAAGGGCTGTTTTGCCTGAACCTACCGGTCCGCCAATGCCAATTCGCATCGGACGACTCCGATCAAATGCCTTACGTTCCCACTCCGGATGATGCGTATGATTAGCTCCTCCACACATAACAATTCCTCCTAGGTTAGATATAAGTTGTAGTTAAGACATAAACAGCCGCGCGGGTAAGATCTCGTGCCGCATGGCGTAGATTTCCTGGGCGATTCCAAAGCTGTGCATGTCCTCCGGGTCATTCTCCCGGATGAGAGTCCATTCCGCTTCAATGTCATGAAGCAGTTTCTGAATCAGCATTTGCGCCTCGGTTTGACCGATGGGCAGAAGGCGAAGTGCGCTGTTTACATAAGCGTTAACTGAGGTATACAGGTGCCCGGTAACGGCTTCATCCAATTCAATCTCCAATTGATAGTTGATATAACCGTGAATGGTCGTGATGCCACAATACGCGCCGTATTCCCGTATGGCCTCATCTATCAGGGTGAAGTCCATCCATGGATAGAGTGAACGGGCGAGTTTAAGTAGTCGCTTTCCCATTTTGTGGCCGCTCTCCCTGAGTTCCCGAGGGGAGCGCTGGGCGTGGACACGTTTGTCATACAGGGCAAGTAGAGCGGCATCTTGCTGATGTATTGCCTGATAGACTCCTTTGATGGCAAGGCCGTCTATTCGCACTAGACTGGAATGAAGCTGGCTGCGAATAAACTGTTCAAGTTGCGCGGTATTCCGCACGGTGCCGTCATGTGTGTAAGCTTCCAGACCGAAGGAATGGGAGAAACCACCGATGGGCAGGGCTGAATCCAGCAGTTGAACGTAACGAAGTAGCTTCGTGCCGCTATTCATCATGAGTGCCCCCTTCTCAGCTAACCGTATTCAGATCAAAACATACAGTAGCGCTGTGCCATAGGCAACTCGTCTGCGGGTTCACAGGTGAGCAGCTCGCCGTCGGCGCGTACCTCATAGGTTTCGGGATCGACTTCAATGATAGGGGTGACGTCGTTATGAATCATGTCTTTTTTGCTTACCGAGCGGCAGCCTTTAACAGGTTCAACCCGCTTTTTCAGCCCTAATATCTCTTTGATTCCCGCATCTGCTGCGGCTTGGGAGACAAAGGTGATTGATCCGTTGGCAATGGCGCTTCCATAGGCTCCGAACATCGGTCTGCCAAAAACCGGCTGAGGTGTCGGGATGGATGCATTGGGATCACCCATCTGGGCGAATGTAATCATGCCGCCTTTGATGACAATCTCGGGTTTTACACCGAAGTAGGCTGGTTTCCATATGGTTAGATCTGCCAGCTTGCCGACTTCCACCGAACCGACGAGGTGTCCGATTCCATGAGCGATCGCTGGATTGATGGTGTATTTGGCGACATATCTCTTGATCCGATCGTTATCGGAAGGTGAATCTGGGTTGAGTTCAAGTTTGCCGCGCTGTTTTTTCATTTTGTCGGCTGTCTGCCAAGTGCGTATAATGACTTCGCCCACTCGGCCCATGGCTTGTGAATCCGAACTGATGATGCTGAACACCCCAAGATCATGCAAAATGTCTTCGGCTGCAATCGTTTCGGGACGAATTCGCGAATCGGCAAATGCCACATCTTCCGGAATGGAAGGGTCCAGGTGATGGCACACCATCAACATATCCAGATGTTCTTCTACAGTGTTGCGTGTGTACGGTCGTGTTGGGTTGGTGGATGAGGGGATGACGTAGGACTCCCCAGCGGCCCGAATAATATCCGGTGCATGTCCGCCACCAGCGCCTTCCGTGTGGTACGTGTGGATCGTCCGGCCATTGATCGCGGCCAGGGTGTTTTCGAGAAATCCGGTTTCGTTCAGTGTATCGGTATGGATAGCGACTTGAACATCATGTTCATCGGCGGCAGTCAGGCAGGCATCGATAGCGCTCGGGGTAGTTCCCCAATCCTCATGCAGCTTCAGACCGATTACACCCGCTTCAATCTGTTCGATTAAAGGTGCGGTGCTGGAGCTGTTGCCTTTGCCGAGGTAACCGATGTTCATGGGAAAAGCCTCTGCGGACTCCAGCATTCGGTGAATGTGCCAGGCCCCTGGTGTGCAGGTGGTGGCTTTGGTTCCTGTTGCTGGTCCTGTTCCACCGCCAATCATGGTCGTTACCCCGGAGGATAATGCAGTCTGAATCTGCTGTGGACAGATGAAATGAATATGGGTATCAATTCCGCCAGCGGTTACAATCATGCCTTCACCAGCAATGATTTCGGTGGAAGCGCCGATGACCAGCGCGGGGTGAACCCCATCCATTGTATCCGGGTTACCTGATTTGCCAATGGCGCAGATATGACCATCCCGAATACCGATGTCTGCTTTTACAATGCCCCAATGATCAATGATGATGGCGTTGGTAATAACGGTATCAGGAGTACCGTCACTGCGCAGGGCGGAGGTGGACTGGCCCATCCCGTCGCGGATGACTTTGCCACCCCCGAACTTGCTCTCATCTCCGTATACAGCATAGTCATGTTCGATCTCTGCCCATAGTTCGGTATCTGCTAGTCTTACGGCATCCCCAGTTGTGGGTCCGAACATCGAAGCATATTGCTCGCGACTCATTCGTTTCATGAAGGCTCACCTCCATCCTGTATGGGAGGGGAGAACGTCTTCAGGAATGCCTCCAGTTTCTGTGGATCGGGTTGTTGATCCGCTGAGCCTTCCGTTAATCCATTGAACCCGTGAATCTGGCGTTTGCCGCCAAAGGTCGTTAGTTCGACGGGTTTCTCTTCACCAGGTTCGAAACGGACGGCGGTGCCTGCCGGAATATGCAGACGGTGTCCAAAAGCTGAAGTGCGATCGAAGTCCAGCGCGGCATTAACTTCATAGAAGTGAACGTGAGAGCCGACCTGGACGGGACGGTCGCCGCGGTTCAGGACAATCAGGCTTAGGGTTGGACGATCCGGATGACAGATGATATCGTCATCTGGCTTCAAGCGATATTCACCAGGAATCATAGCTTCTCCTGCCTTTCTCAGCGTATAGGTTCATGTACGGTAACGAGTTTGGTGCCGTCAGGAAATGTGGCTTCTACCTGTACTTCAGGGATCATATCAGGAACGCCATCCATACAGTCTTCGCGTGTCAGGATGGTGCCTCCGTGTCTCATTAAATCGGCAACACTCATTCCATCCCGTGCCCGTTCCATGAGTTCGGAGGTCAATAAAGCGATGGCTTCGGGAACATTTAACTTGAGTCCGCGTGCTCTTCGTTCACGGGCGAGGTTGGCGGCCACGGTAATCAGGAGTTTTTCCTTTTCCTGCTCAGTCCAGTGCAAGGTAATCCGACCTTTCGCTTATAGAGTCTGATATATTCGTGGAACATATTGTATGTTAAATATACTCACACAGGGTGAATCCTTTGTCAATAAGCTTCAAAGCTTATTAGCAGCATGCATGAAACGAGTAGGCATAAAATAAAATTATGTTAGCTATATTGACATGATGAGTGTAACGCTCCATAATTTGGATCAACGAACATTTCCGGTGTAAATGACCTTAATGTTCGGCAATAGACTAAAAAAAGGGAGTGTAGGCTATTGAAGAAGAGGACGGTCAAGTTATGGAGTATTTTGCTGGGTGCGGTCATTGTCATGACAGGATGTGTGGAGGGTACAGCTCCACCTGAAGTCTCAGGTTCGGGTGGTACAGGAGAGCAGGCTGCATCCGGTGATACGATTAAAGTGGGCATTCTTCACTCCCTCAGCGGAACGATGGCAATCAGTGAGGTATCTGTTAAAGATGCCGAGATGCTTGCTATTGAAGAGATTAACGCCGCGGGTGGAGTTTTGGGTAAGCAGATCGAGCCGGTAATTGAGGATGGCGCTTCGGATTGGCCCACTTTTGCGGAGAAGGCTGGAAAGCTGCTGCAACAAGATAAGGTTGCTGCTGTATTTGGCGGTTGGACCTCTGCAAGTCGGAAGGCTATGCTCCCGGTGTTCGAACAGAACAAAGGTCTATTGTTTTACCCGGTGCAATATGAAGGATTGGAATCGTCGCCAAATATTTTTTATACAGGAGCAACAACCAATCAGCAGATCGTTCCATCCGTAACCTGGTTACTGGAGAACAGGGGCAAGACGTTTTATCTGCTCGGTTCGGATTATGTATTTCCAAAAACGGCCAATCAGGTCATCAAAGCGCAACTCGCGGCTGAGGGCGGCGAAGTGGTGGGTGAGGAATACACACCGCTGGGACATACCGATTACAGTACAATCATTAGCAAAATCAAGGCTGCGAAGCCGGATATTGTATACAATACGCTGAACGGAGATAGCAATGTGGCCTTCTTCAAACAATTGAAGGATGCCGGAATCTCCTCAGATCAGATGACGACCCTGTCAGTAAGTGTAGCGGAGGAAGAAATCCGTGGTATTGGCGCAGACGTATTGAAGGGGCATCTGGCTTCGTGGAATTATTATCAGACAACGGATACGCCTGAAAATGCAACATTTGTTGCCAAGTATAAAGAAAAATACGGTGCTGATCGGGTGACAGCAGATCCGATTGAAGCGGGATACGTTGCGGTATATCTGTGGAAGGCAGCAGTGGAAAAGGCAGGATCAACTGACGTAGAGAAGGTGAAGGCGGCTGCCAAGGGTCTGGAGTTTGATGCCCCGGAAGGTAAGGTAACCGTGGATGGAGAGAATCAGCATATCTACAAAACTGTACGGATCGGTGAGGTGCAAGAAGATGGGCAGTTCAAGGAATTGTGGAATTCTGGCACACCTGTCAAGCCGGACCCTTATCTGAAAACGTATGAATGGGGAGCTTCCCTTAGCGCCAAATAACATAGAAACCTCGTAATAAACACAGGTAACTCGCTTCAAAGCAACCCGAACAGAAACGAGGGTGTGACAACACATCCTCTCACCGTATTGCGGTAAAGCGTTGATGCGATAACTATATGTGTGTATGTGACTGGGGCTGATGAAGTCATGTGCATAGCGAGACTCACGTATGGAGGAGGGGATAGCGATGGATATGTTTATCCTGCAGATGTTCAATGGTCTGAGTATCAGTTCAATTCTGTTGTTGATTGCACTCGGTCTGGCGGTAACGTTTGGGTTGATGAATGTCATCAATATGGCTCACGGTGAACTGATCATGATCGGTGCGTACGCCACATATGTAACACAGAATCTGTTCATGTCCTATGCTCCAGCAGCGTGGTTTGGTGCCTACTTTGTTGTGGCTTTGCCGATTGCGTTCATCGTAGCTGCTCTGATTGGCTGGTTGCTCGAAGTGGTGCTGATCAGGCATCTATATGGCAGGCCGCTTGACAGTCTGCTTGCGACATGGGGCGTAGGGATGATGCTGCAACAACTGGCCCGTACGATATTCGGAGCGCCGAATGTGGGGGTATCCAGTCCGGCTTGGCTCAATGGAGGATTGGCGATCTCGGATGGCATTGTATTTCCGTACAAGCGAATTTTCATTATCGCATTGGTTGCGGTTGTGCTGCTGTGTATGTATCTGTATATCTATCGAACATCATCCGGAAGACGAATGAGGGCTGTGATGCAGAATCGGAGTATGGCAGGGTGCCTTGGAATTTCGACTCGGCGGGTGGATGGCATGACCTTTGCCATTGGTTCGGGCATCGCCGGAATTGCTGGTTGTGCATTAACGCTCATTGGTCCAATTGGCCCTTCCCTTGGCACGTATTATATTGTGGATGCATTCATGGTCGTTGTTCTGGGCGGCGTAGGGAAATTGGTTGGAACTGTGTGTGGTGCACTGGGAATTGGTATGTTCAACACGCTGTTCGAAACGTATACCTCTGCCTCCATTGGCAAGGTGCTGGTATTTGTGTGTATCGTTGCTTTTCTGCAATGGAAACCACGTGGCTTGGTCGCAATGCGTACACGGAGTCTCGATTAACGTGAAGAAGGGGGTTAGTTCATGTCGGCATTACTCAAGACTGGCAGTCTGAAAATGAGGATCATCTGGGCGGTTGTGCTCATCATGATGTGTCTTGCTCCACTGATCTCCACGGAGTTTCGTCTGAGTCTGTTAGCCAAGTTTTTGGCGCTGGCGATCCTGGCCATTGGTCTCGATCTGATCTGGGGATATGGGGGTGTGCTGAGTTTAGGGCACGGCGTGTTCTTTGGGCTGGGTGGTTACGCGATGGCAATGTATCTGAAGCTCCAGGCCAGTGGATCAACGCTTCCTGACTTCATGGGGTGGAGCGGTCTCAGCGGTCTGCCGTGGTTCTGGGAACCGTTTCGTTCTTTCCCGGTGGCGCTATTGTTGGGGATAGCCCTTCCGGCATTGCTTGCTTTTGCCCTGGGATGGTTTACGTTCCGTAACCGGATCACTGGTGTATATTTTACTATTCTTACACAAGCCTTGGTTCTCATTACGGTGACATTATTTGTTGGTAAACAGGAATGGACGGGTGGAACGAATGGCATTACCGGGTATAATTCAATCTTTGGTTTTACACTTCATTCGGCAGGAACAACAATTGCTCTCTACTATATAACGCTTGCTGTTCTAGTGATCGCTTATGTGCTCTGTCGTCGAATGGTGAACAGTCGGTTCGGCCAAGTGCTCGAAGCTGCACGTGATGGAGAGAATCGGGTGCGATTCCTCGGATATGATCCGGCAGGATATAAAACGCTGGCTTTTGCTTTTTCCGGTGCGCTTGCAGGCATCGCGGGCATGTTGTTTGTTCTTCAAGTTGGTATTATCTCACCATCCATGATGGGGATTGTACCCTCCATTGAGATGGTCCTGTGGGTCGCGTTGGGTGGTCGCGGTACGCTTATTGGAGCGGTCATCGGAGCGGTGGTGCTGAATGCAGCCAAAACAGGTATAAGCGAGGCTTACCCCGAAGGCTGGCTGTTTGTCATTGGTGGGCTATTTGTAACGGTAGTTTTGTTCATGCCAAACGGTATTGTAGGTGTGTATCGTCATGTCGTTCGCTTGCTGAAGCGGAGAGGAGAGAGAGCGCATGTCCAAGTCACTCGGGAAAAACCTGAAGTCTACTAAGGATTCGGCGGTCCTGGTAGCTGAGGATATTACGGTGGCCTTTGGCGGGTTCGTTGCTGTCAAAGGCATGAATCTGAAGCTGCTTAAGCATGATCTGCATTTTCTGATTGGACCGAATGGTGCAGGGAAAACGACGATGCTGGATGTGATCTGTGGTAAAACCAAACCGTTGTCCGGCTCGGTGAAGATGGCGGATGGCGTGGACTTGACGCGACTGAAGGAACACCAGATTGTTCGCAAAGGTGTAGGACGCAAATTCCAGGCGCCGTCAATCTTCGCGGGTCTGACGGTGCAGGAGAATCTGACGCTGGCAGCGGAGACTCGCCGTTCCCCTTTGCAAGCCATCGGTATTCGTCGATATGGGAAAATGAGTGCTGCCATGGAGCGTGTTACCCTCCAGATTGGTCTGCAAGACCGCGTTGAGACTCGTGCAGGAGCGTTATCGCATGGGGAGAAGCAGTGGCTGGAGATCGGCATGTTGCTTCTACAGGAGCCACGTGTGTTGTTACTGGACGAACCAGCCGCGGGAATGACGGATGAAGAAACCCACAAGACAGGGCGACTCCTGCAAGAGATTGCGCGTGAACGCTCGGTTGTGGTGGTGGAGCATGATATGGAGTTTGTGCGAGAGTTCGCAGCCAAGGTAACGGTAATGCATGAAGGGAAACTGCTGAAGGAAGGTACGATGGCGGAGGTACAGGCAGACCCGAAAGTGGCAGAAGTGTATCTGGGCAAAAGGAGGGATGACCATGCTGTCGCTGCAACGAATTGAATCCGGCTATGGGGAGAGCAATGTGCTTCGTGGTGTGAATCTGGACGTACAGCCTGGACAGGTGGTGTGTCTGATGGGCCGTAACGGTGTAGGTAAAACCACGTTGATGAAAACATTAATGGGGCTGCTCAAAACACGCAAGGGCAGTATTCAGTGGCAACATCAGGAGTTATCCACCTTGGACACAGCTAAGCGCGCAAGGGCAGGAATCGGTTATGTACCGCAGGGGCGGGAGATTTTCCCGCAGCTTACGGTGAAAGAAAACCTGTTGCTTGGCCTGGAGACAAGTGCGCCGGGTGTAAAAACGTTCCCAGAGGATGTGCTGGCGATGTTTCCAGTGCTTGCTACGATGTATGGACGGCAGGGCGGGGATCTGAGTGGTGGGCAGCAGCAACAATTGGCATTCGCCCGGGCGTTGGCTTCACGTCCGGGGTTGTTACTACTTGATGAGCCGACAGAAGGCATCCAGCCTTCTATCGTGGAGGACATTCGGCAGGTTATTTTGCAGCTCAAGGCAAAGGGAGACCTCTCTGTTCTGCTGGTGGAGCAGAGTATTGATTTTGTAAAGAGTGCCGCAGATTATATCTATATCATGGACAAAGGAACCATCACCCTGCATGGGACACCGCAAGAACTGGATATGTCACAGTTTGAACACCATCTGTCCGTGTAGTTGTATTTAGCGTGTTGAGTAGAGAGGTTCAGGAACGCTTGTCCAGGATATTCGAGTATTTCGGATATAACCGCCGGATGCATTCCGGGCAGATGTCATGGGTGAATTCGGCGTGGGTGTGCTTCTCCAGATAACTCTCAACGGAGGTCCAATGTTCCTCTTCGTCCTTGATTTGTTTGCAGACGGCGCAAATAGGCAACAGTCCACGCAATGTGCGCACTTCAGACAATGCCTTCTTTAATTGGTGTTCTGTCTTCCTCTGTTCGGTAATATCCATGTGTGCAATCAAAGCGAGATCGGTATCCAGAATTGAATTCGTATGAGATAGAGGGGTGAGATCCACGCGAAACCACCTCTCTTCGTTGTATGCAGTATACACGCAGATGTCATATGTATGATTTCGATTAAAGGGTATTCCGCGTTCTTTCAAATTCTGTGCGACAAGTGCCATGTTTGCGTTCTTGCTTCGTATTGCCCAGGCTTCCGTCAGATGCAGGTAGTGTTTATGATTAATATTCGCATCCGGGTTAGGTGATGGTTGGCCGAGTCCCTGTTGCCAGGCACGGTTACAACTGTGGATGATCCAATTGTGATCAACGATGATGAGCTGGTGACGTATGGACTGGAACGACAGCCTTTCCAGATCGGATGTAACATGTCTCATGGATGGGACCCTCCTTTGACAGAAATCTTATCTCGGTTCATCTGGAATATCCAAAATATCAGCGACCATGTGCCTGAATCGGGTTGCTTTGCGTGTGCCGTGAATGAGATTGGATAGACGGTAGGGTGGAATGCCGTGCTGTTCACAAAAGGTCTTCTGGTCCACTTGTAGTTCGGTTAGCCGTCGTTTGATGGCCCATCCGAACGGAGTCACTGGTTTTTTCTTGTTCTTGTTCAAAAGGGTTCACCCCTGGTTAGAATGTAGTATTCAGTCGCCCTTTCTTCATGTAGAATATATAGAAATGCGAGCTGTATATTTCATTATATACGTAAATGCGTCATCTAACAATTAAAAAAGACGGAAAAAAGTGTATTTTGTGATGTTTAATGGCGTAAATACGTTAAATAAACAAATAAAATGACAAAAAACACGACGGCAAGGAGGTTGCCGCGTGTTTTTTAGTTTGTCTGAATGAAGGGGGAGGTTTGATGAGGAAGAGAACTAGGCCCTATAGGCATGAAGTCCAGCTCCAAGCATATGGAAACTGGGGAAAAATGATTTCATGGACATCGAGGTTGGTTGTGCCAGTCCATCCGCAGCGGAGGCGCTGACGGTATTCCATTCATTCTCAAGATCCGTGGCCAGGCGGACCATCAGATCTTTGGTTGTATCGTTGTTCAGGGGAATGACTTTGGAGGCTTCGGTTATGCAGGCATTCATGGCTGAATGCAGGTAACCAAGGACCGCTTCCTCAACCGGGATGTCGAGGTGGTGGTTAATCCAGGCGTGAACAGTGGAGAGGCAGCCAACCGAATCGTATTTGGCGAAGATCTGTTCGAGCTGGCTGAAATCAATCCAGGGGTGCAGAGCGCGTGCCAGTCTGATCAATCGTTTTCCCATGGCGGCAGCTTGTTCTCTGAGATCTCCAGGAGTTCGCTGAACATGGACCAGTTTGTCGATCAGAGCTATCCGCCATGTATCCTTGTGATCTGCTGCGGTATAGATGCCTTTGATGGCCATGCCTTCAAGACGAACAATGCTGGGATGCAACTGACAACGCATGAATGATTCGAGATCTTCAGCATTACGAATGGTACCCTCCCTGATATGGATATCCATGCCGAAGGAATGGGTAAACCCTCCAACCTGAATAGAGGAATCAAGCAGTTTGACATAATCGAGCAGCTTATTCCCACGGTTCACAATCATTCGCCTCCTGTGTTCGTTAAATGTCATATTAAGTGACATTTATATTCTTTTTTGTTTGCTTTATGTTTGAAAATCCGAATTATATGATAGTTATCATCCCATAAATGTCCGCATTTTGTCAATAGAATTGGTGGGATTTAATGTATTAAATCTAAATTCAGTTATATGTGTTATTTTATATTACGTATAATGTAAGTTGTGAGTTGCAGGGAGGACTATATATAATGAATCAACAAAATCGGCTCTAGCCGAAAAAAGAGGGGATCGAATCTAATGATATGCAGTTCATGGATAAACATGACGAGAATATGCGTTTTTTGAGGAAAATGCCTACCCAAAAAGAAGGTTTAAAAAATACTTTACTTTTAGTTCTGAACCCGGTATAATCAATTCTGTTGCCGATTATTTACGACATGCGGTCGTGGTGGAATGGCAGACACGCTATCTTGAGGGGGTAGTGGGCGTATGCCCGTGGAGGTTCGAGTCCTCTCGACCGCATCATATGAACGATTAAGAAGAAGCTTTCCATTAATGGAAAGCTTCTTTTTTTGCTTTTTTGAACAGTCTGACATCAAGGTTTGAGAAAAAAAGGCCATCCATTACCGGGGACGATTGTACCTTCCCTTCCAGCTATGGCGGCCCATGTATTATTTTTGCAGCAAGTTCTTGATATCTTCTTCAATTTTGTCAGGTGTTGTTTTGGGAGCATAACGTTTAACTACCTGTCCGTTCTGATCCACGAGGAACTTGGTAAAATTCCATTTGATTGCTTTGGAGCCGAGCAGGCCGGGTGCTTCTTTGCTAAGGTGCTGGAAGAGAGGGTGAGCGCTTGAGCCGTTCACATCAATTTTCTCAAACATCGGGAAGCTTACGCCATAATTCATCTGACAGAACTCGGCGATATCGTCGGAAGATCCTTTTTCCTGTGCAAACTGGTTGCTTGGAAAACCAAGGACTTCAAATGGCGCATCCTGGAACTTGTCTTGCAGTTCTTGCAGACCTTTGAATTGAGGAGTAAGTCCGCATGAGCTTGCCGTATTCACAATCAGTAACACTTTATCACGGTAGTCGGACATTTCAACTTCTTGACCGCGAAGGGTATTCACTTTGTAATCGTAGACTGTCATCTCAATCGCCTCCATGATATCATCTGATACCTCTTATTATATTGGTTGCAATTAATTAATGCAAAACTTATATGGTGTTAAATGAATCAAAACAGGCAAGTTGTGCAGATTGCGTGAATGAATTGCGAAGTGATTTTCACCAGAGTGAGAATTAGATAGCCTTGAAGAGGTAGATAGAGTATAACCATATTGTAAGCGTTATTATATATGAATAATGGCGAAAATCTGTCGATTCGGTGATCTGTCCGGACTTTACACCGCCATGGCACGGGTGTATGATTCATAACGTAATTTCAATTTAAACTAAATTGTACTTGAAAAACGAAACAAACGATAATATCGCTCGATCTTAACTTAAGATATACGAACGATGTTTTAATCGCTGAGTTTCCATTCATTCATGAGTGGGAAACGGGGGAACCAACAGAATGCGCTGTCTTGGACAGTAGGCATTCATGGGGTGAATTTTCCGGTGACAGCCGGAAATAGGGCGACTCTCGCGCCCGAATCCGTCAGCTAACCTCGTAAGCGTTAAAGGGAGAGGCAACAAGCCGTACGCTGATTCATGGCGTTTTCGCCATGGGTTCTTTAAGAAGCGTTCGGGAGGCCTTGGTCCCCCACGCTTCTTTTTTGTTGTCTTTTCACGCCAAGGGAGGAACGAATGATGGATACTGAGATGATCTTAGTGACTGCTCCTAATGAAGCAGGACGCAAATTTATCAAATTGCTGATGTACAAAAAAATGCCGTTTGCCGTTCTAACCAACAGTGCAGGGGAAGAGCGCAGACTCCGTAGAATCGGAGTAGAGCATGTCATTCGCATGAATACGGCTGCAGCTCAAAAATGGTTTTTGCCGCAGGGCAGTGTGGGCAACGTGTTTATTTTCGAGAATAGCCTGAACCTGACCTGTCGTTATTTACAGATATGTCGATCATGGACATCGAAATCCCTGTGCGTCATTACGGAGCAAAGCCATCCGAAGGGAATCTATCGGGGAATGGGTGCAGACCGGATTGTATATTCGCTTAACGGAGAGGTCGGCTTTCTCCTCAATGGTTAATGCCATAGCTTGTGATTGCTCAGGTGTAAGGTGCCTGTTATAATTGAAAGTATCGATAAACGGAAATTTGAGGAGACTCATGCATGATGGTGAGTCTTCTTTTTTATGCTTACAAGGAGGAATTGGCGTGCCGGATGTGAGTGGATTAAAGTGGTTGTTTTTTGATGTTGGAGATACACTGGTGGACGAATGGGAGCCGGTTGATGATATTATCGGACAGTTCGTCCGCGAAGCCAGTGCTTTGGGGTATCCGGTAAAGATTGAGGCGGTACGCGAACTGTTCGCGAACTGTTACCAGAAATATGAGCAATGGCCTATGAGGGTGGCGATCCGCACATTCATTGAAGACGAGGGACATCAGAAACAGATTCAGGACAAGCTGAAGTTTCAAAAAGATCTTGAACGTCCTTTTCCTTCAGCGGATTCCGTTCTTCAGCAGTTGTCGCGGTATTATCGCATTGGCATTATTGCCAATCAAAGTCCTGGAACGGAAGAAAGACTGGAGAGTTACGGACTGCGGAAGTATGTTGATGTTCTGGCCTGCTCGGCTGAAGAAGGGGTGTCCAAGCCAGATCCAGAGTTATACGCTGTAGCCTTGAAACAGGCAGGTTGTGCGCCAGAGGAAGCCGTCATGGTCGGGGATCGGATTGATAACGATATCATTCCTGCCCGGAAGCTGGGCATGCATACGATTCGAATTATGCAGGGTTATGGAAGATTCCAGCCAGACCGATCGGATGATGAACGCGCGGATTGGACTGTGGATTCATTGGATCAACTTCTGCCTTTACTTGTGCCGGATCAGGATTAGATGATTGTTTGTTAGAGCTAGAGTTTTACTGCAAAAAGAAACACGTTGCTGTACTGCAACAATAAAGGCTGATCAACTTGGTATTGAATACCGGAGTTGATCAGCCTTTTTAGTATTTAGTCGATCAGAACGAGATCAGAATAACCGGATCGTCTGAATGATCAGATACACATTCAGCACAACGATAATCGCTGTAATGACCCATGAGATGATTTTGAGCCACATTTTGTTGGCGAATGCACCCATGCTTTTTTTATCACTCGTGAACATCACCAGAGGGATTACTGCAAAAGGTAATTGAAGAGACAGCACAACCTGACTCAAAATGAGCAGTTCTTCTGTGCCGTGTTCTCCTGCGATTGCTGTGACAATTACTGCCGGGATGATAGCGATCAGACGTGTGACCAGTCTGCGCAGCCAAGCCGGAATCCGAATGTTGAGGAAACCTTCCATAACAATCTGCCCAGCGAGTGTACCTGTAAGGGTAGAATTCTGGCCTGATGCTAACAGCGCCACACCGAACAGGATACTTGCGATTGTAGTCCCTAATAGGGGTGTGAGCAAGTGGTAGGCATCTGAGATCTCGGCAACCTGCGTCATGCCGGCACTATGGAATACAGCAGCTGATACAATCAGGATGGCCGCATTGATGAACAAGGCGAGTGTCAACGCGATTGTAGAATCCATGGTCGAGTACCGAATAGCTTCTTTTTTGCCCTGTGGGGTCTGTTCGATCTGACGGGTCTGCACAATGGAAGAATGCAGATACAGATTATGCGGCATCACAGTTGCTCCAATAATACCAATAGCGATATAGAGCATGGCCGGGTTTTGCAAAATCTCAACATTTGGTACAAAACCATGGAGAACACCGCCCATATCGGGTTTCGCCAGGAAGAGATCAATACCGAAGCAGAGGGCAATGGTCGCCATTAGCACAATGACGAGAGTCTCCAAAGCACGGAAACCTTTGTTTTGCAGTACAAGAATCAGGAGTACATCAACTGCGGTGATAATAACGCCATATAACATGGGGATGTTAAATAACAGCTTTAATGCGATGGCAGAACCTATGACCTCAGCCAGATCGGTAGCTGCAATGGCCAGTTCACACAGAATCCATAACATGACGACAACAGGCATGCTGAAGCGTTCGCGGCAGGCTTGGGCCAGATCCCGTCCAGTGACAATTCCAAGCTTTCCAGCCAACGATTGAAGCACAACGGCCATCAGATTCGAGAGCAGGATGACGGATAACAAGGTATACCCGAACTGCGATCCGCCTGCGATATCTGTTGCCCAGTTGCCGGGGTCCATGTAACCTACGGCAACGAGGTAACCTGGCCCTACAAAAGCGAGGAATTTCTTCCACCATGCCGCATTCTGCGGTATTTTCATGGAACTATGTGCTTCTCCGAGTGAAGGGGCCATGCCTGCAGTAGACAATGATTCTCTTGAAGGAGCGTTGAATGGATTTTCTTTACTCATACGTTTATCACCTGACTCTTTGGAATAGTGATGCGGGACGAACCGCTCAAGATATATCTAAATTTTTATGTTTATTGTTACATTGTACTCCTTCAATAATTTTTGTCTAGTGCAACTTTTATGTATTAACACAAAATTTATGTTCTAATTTGAAAATGCCCTTTTTTATATTACCCAACCTCAGAAAAAATACAGACATGGAGATAGGATGCATGAAAATAATAAAGATGTAAAAGCTGATAAAGATATAAAATGCGTTTCAAATTGAGCCAGAAGTTTAAATTCAATTGAAGGCATTTAAAACTATATGGATAAGGGAGAGATTCTTAATGGAAGCTTTATATACAGCAGTAGCAACAGTTAAAGGTGGACGTACAGGTTCTGTGGCTTCTTCGGATGGCGTGCTCAAACATGATCTGAAAATGCCCAAAGAGCTCGGAGGTCCCGGTGGTGAAGGTACCAACCCTGAACAGCTCTTCGCCGCTGGATATGGAGCATGTTATGAAAGTGCCCTTGCCAATGTAGCACGTAAAGCAGGTGTGAAATTGGAGAATGTGGTCGTTACAAGTAACGTATCCATTGGTAAAGACCCTGCGGATGACGGTTTCCAATTATCTGTTCGCTTGGACGTGAGTATGCCTGGTGTGGATCACAGTCAAGCAGAAGATCTGGCCCGCAAGGCACATGATTTCTGTCCATATTCCAAAGCGACACGTGGCAACATTGATGTTGTTTTAAACGTAGTCTAAGATTTGACTCCCGCCAAGTAAAGGGGAACATATAGAGCAGGGTATCCCAGATACCTGATGTTCGACTACAAAGCCCTGCTGGCAATCGGCAGGGTTTTGTGTTGATTATAATATAAGGACAGGATGCAGGAGATCAGATGCCAGATCGCGTACTTTTTACATAATTGCACTCCCACTTCATGCTACACATTCCATAAAGGGGGAACGAAGATGAGTATTGAAGAGATGATTGAGCGCCGATTTGTATGTACAAAATGCAGGGGCACGGATTGTAACATTAAGGAAGTTTCCATGTCAGGAGCAGGCCTGAGCAAGATGTTCGATATACAACATAACCACTACCTGTTTGTGGCTTGTGCTTCCTGCGGCTATGTTGAAGTATTTGATCCGGATGTTTTGAAAGGTAAAAAACAAGGACAGGTAGGGACGATTCTGGATATTCTGTTTGGCGGGTAGACATGCGCGAGTTGACATTGAACTGAATTTTCTTTAATATAACTTAGTACTGAGTAGTGTCATTGCATGAACCAAATTTGAATTAAACAGGTGATATCCATGTCTTATAGACCGCGTATTGCAGATTTAGAATTAGCTTATGGTAACAAGGAAGACGGATTGTATGAATTCAAAATGAATTTGGTAGACGGTACAAAATGCCGTGTATTCTACACCCGTTCTCCGGAATGGAAGATGACCAATATCAGCCGTCTGCAGAAAACGCCTTGTCCAGTATGTCGCAAAGATTTCATTTGCAAATGTATGGACCAGTGGGCAAGTGACCTGCATCAACAAATGATCGATGACCAATGGATGGAAAAGGCAATTGCTGAGTAATTGCCGGACAGATACGAGCGTGGGCACAGTGCCTGCGCTCTTTTTCTTTTATTTCCTAACAATGCGTGTTCAAAAGCGGACTTTTTGAACTACCTCTAGAAGAAATAAATTTAGAATTAGTGAACAAGAAGGCTCAGATTGGGTAAGTTACTCTAACCGCAACAATAGGAGGCAGTCAATATGACAGCAAATCAAACAGATGTGCATCAGGGACATCCCATCGTACTGGTGGATGGCGTCTGTCACTTCTGCCAGGGCTTAACCAAATGGATTATCAAACGTGACCCGGAAGGGAAATATCATTTTGCTTCGCTCCAATCGGATGTAGCCAAGGCACTGCTAGTGAAGGGCAATCTGTCGACAGACAGTATGGATACTTTTGTTTTGATTGAAAATGAAAAATACTATACACGTTCAACGGCCGCACTACGATTGGCTAAAGGTCTGAAGTTTCCTTATCCATTGTTATATGTGTTCATTATTGTACCGAAATTTATTCGTAATGCAATCTATAATTGGGTTGCTCGCAACCGTTATCGCTGGTTTGGCAAGGATGAGGCGTGCATGTTGCCTACCCCGGAGATCAAAGATCGATTTTTATGATTAATAACGGAAATAATTGGGTAATGACTACAGATCATATCTATTTTGGGAGGACAACAACTTGAAGAAGTGGACTACATTATTTATCGGGGCATTATTAGCAGTGAGCTTGGCAGCATGTGGTAACGACACAGATAATACGGCAACGCCGCCAGCAACTAACAACGAAACATCCAACGAGGGCAATACACCTGCGGAGCAGGAAACAAAGATCCCTACCTTAGACGAATTGATTACCAAAACCAATGCAGCAACGAAAGAAATGAAAAGCTTCACAACTGAAGCAAACATTGATCAGAATCTGAAACTGGATGCTGGTGAACAGTCCCAGGATCAACAGGTCAAAACATCGCTCAAGATGGATATTATCAAAGATCCAATGATGATCTATCAAGAAATGAATATGGAAATGTCGGGACAGGAAGCTCAGAATGTGAAGCAGTATATCACTTCGGATAAAATCTACTCCCAAGTTGGGGAGCAATGGGTTGCGATTCCTGAAGCTCAAACTGCTGCATTGATTGAGCAGATGAAAGCAAGCATGAATCCAGAAGGTGAATTGGAGCAATTCAAAAAGATCGAAGAAGATACTGAAGTAACCGAAGAAGGCGACAATTATGTGATTAACGCTGACGTATCCGGTGATAATGTAAAAGAACTGGCCAAAGCCGTGATGGAGCAAAACGGCTCGGATGCCCAGATGCAAGCTATGCTTGATCAGATGAATATTACCAGCATGAAGATGAAATACATGATCAACAAAGAAACGTATTTGCCGGCAAGTACGGATGTAACCATGGTCATGGAGATGGAACAGAATGGACAGAAAATGACGATGGACATGAAGATGAACAGTACGTTCTCCAACCATGATCAAGTGGAAGAGATCAAGATACCACAAGAAGCATTGGATAGCGCTAAATAAGTTGGCTAGCACAATTGCCAAATGAAATGCTGAAGATCATTTAAAGCGATGAACGCACATCATTGTGTACCGTTTACAGGCACCTCTGAACTAGATCTGTGTGAACCGAGAGGTTTACCGGATTCAAACAGGGGTGTTTTTCTTTTTAGAGGAGAATATGTTCAGGGTCCAAGGTGTTATAGTATAGTCATATTGAAGTAGAGAGGGGAGATCAAAGATGATCGAATATGCACACATCCACCATGTTAGTCTGGCTGTACGTGATCTGGAAATCGCGAAAAAGTTCTATTCGGGGTTACTGGGAATGCAGGAGATTGAACGTCCGCCTTTCCGCTCCACAGGTACATGGTATGCCATCGGTAGCCAGCAGCTTCATCTGTTACAGCACCCCGAGGGTCACACGTTACGCGAGGCTGGGATTGATACAACAGACGGCCACTTTGCGATCTGGGTGACCAGTTATTCAGGGACTATAGCTTGGTTGGAGCAGCAGGGAATTGAGTACGAAGCGAGACCTAATAGTGTAGCGGGATTCGCACAGATTTTTGTACTTGATCCCGACCGTAACATTATTGAGTTCGATTCACCATATCAATCCTAAGGGTGCAGGGTTAGAATAAATCCCTTGCTCCACCAGAAATTGTATGCTATATTATCCATACATTCATAGCACGTGACGGAAGCACCGTCCATATACTGCATATTCATGCGGTTATTGGGCGGTGCTTTTTTGTGCTTTTTGACAGGGAGGGAAGGAAAAATTGATTGTACTGAAGGTTGTTCTGGTTTCAAAGGATAGAGATTACATTAGCGCCTGGCTTGATTATGTACAGGGAGATTCGTCTGGTTTCCATGTGCGTTTCACGGCATTCTCCCAAGGGGATTCGTTCAAGGATCATATGAATCAGCAGGAAGGTCGTGAATTACCGGATCTGGTTATTGCGGAACCGGAGTTTCTGAATGACTGGCTCAATAACGGGGGAGAAGGATCAGGTGTACCTTGGCTGATGCTTAGTGAAGGGATGGAAGAGGTGGAAGAGGCCAAGCGGCTGATGAAATACCAACCCTTGCCTGCTTTGCTGGATGCTGTGATGCATGCTTGTCGGCAGCCACGCCGCAAGAAGATACACCATCCAGGGCAAGAGACTCTCTCCATCGGTGTAATATCCGCTTCGGGTGGAAGTGGCAAAACGGCAGTAGCCCTGCATATGGCGAAGCAACTGGGACTTGCAGGTTATGCTGTTCTCTATCTGAATCTGGAGACGCTGGACAGTGCGCTCCCGTTTCTGGAAAAGGGACTAACTAGAAGTGGGCAGCGCCACCCGGATGCGGAGACGGGATTGTCACGCCTGTTATACGATCTGAAGGTGGGCAGAAAGGAATCCGGCAAGCAGTTACAGGCGCTATCGAAGGGCGTAGATGGATATGTGGTCCGGCATGAAGCATTGAAATCCGATGTGTTCTGGCCATTATCGAATCGGAAAGAATTGTTGCAAATGACTCGTGAGAATACGTCGAATCTGCTTCGTTATTTAACCGATTGCGGACAATATGACATGCTGATCCTGGATGGGGATTCCGGTTGGGATGGGCGCAGTGAAGGGGTGCTGGATACAGCAGATGCATTTGTCTGGTTGGTTGAGGATGATATATCTGCCATGCATCGATGGGGACAATGGTTGCAGCATGCTGAACGAACGAAGCCAGATTTGTACGAAAGTATGCTGGAGCGTTCACGCTTTGTGGTTAACAAATATCGGGACAATGTCGTCAATGCACTCCCACGTCCTGATCTGCATCTGGATGCAGTGTTGCCCTTTATCCCTTCTTGGAAACAACTCAGTCAGGAGGAAGTCATGCTTAGTTCACCGATCTTCCAACGTGAAGTGAAGAGATTATGTGCCATGCTGGTACAAGATGGTGAAGAAGAATTGAAGCAGACGGGACGAATTCAGAAGCAGGATCGGTGGGCACTATGATGGATTCATCCAATAGAATATTGGAGCGTGAAGAACAGTTTCAGATGATGCGCAGGGAAGTCAGGGCTGGGCTCGATCTAACCTCTTCCGCAGGAGATGATGAACTGTGGCAGGGGATAGAACGTAAAGTTCTCACTGACCCGAAGCTGGATGATCTGACCTCAGGAGAGCGTCATACGCTGGTGCAGCGATTGTTTGACTCCTTTCGTGGATTGGATATTTTGCAGCCGCTCGTGGATCATCCCGATATTACGGAGATTATGATCAATAGTCACAAGGAGATTTTTGTGGAACAGGAAGGTGAAGTCAGCCAGATCACCCTTGAATTTGAGTCAAGGGAACGGCTCGAGGATATTATTCAGATGATTGTGTCCGGGGTAAACCGGATTGTGAATGAGTCTTCACCAATCGTAGATGCCCGTTTAAAGGATGGTTCACGGGTCAATATCGTGTTGCCTCCTATTGCCTTGAAAGGCCCCACGATGACGATTCGTAAATTCCCCAGTGAACCGATGAAGATGTCTGATCTGATTGAAAAAGGTGCCTTGCATGAAGAAGCCGCAGAACTGTTGCAACAGTTGGTACGGAGCAAATATAACATTTTCATTGGAGGCGGGACCGGATCGGGAAAAACGACCTTTCTGAACGCACTATCACAGTTTATCCCTGCCGATGAGCGGATTATTACCATTGAGGATTCGGCTGAGTTACAGATTGTTACGGTACCGAATCTGGTATCACTGGAAACGCGGAATGCTAACACCGAAGGCAAAGGGCAGATATCCATTCGGGATCTGATCAAGTCTTCCTTACGGATGCGTCCGAACCGGATTGTGATTGGGGAAGTCAGGGGCGCAGAAGCGCTGGATATGTTACAGGCCATGAACACCGGCCATGATGGATCATTGTCTACAGGGCACGCGAACACGATTTCCGACATGATTAGCAGACTCGAAACGATGGTGCTCAGTGGTGCGGATCTTCCTATTGCGGTTGTAAGGCAGCAGATTAGTTCGGCGATCGATATATTTGTACATTTATCCCGGCTAAGGGACCGCTCACGGCGGGTGACAGAAATTAGTGAAGTGATTGGCATGCAGAATGGTGAGGTTTTGTTGAATCCACTGTTTCGTTTCCAGGAACAAGAAGAGCGTGAAGGCAAAATTATTGGCGGGTTAGTACAGGTTGGAAAGTTGAATCAGGTGGATAAAATTCAAATGGCTGGGCTCGGGGGATGGCTGGATGAATACATAGAACAATATAGAGTTGAATCAGATTCATCAGATAACAACGTGAATTAAAGTCATTGGAAGGTGATTACTGTTGGGTGAAGCCAGACAGATGTTGACGGATTACACCGTATATACGCTTTCCCGGAGACAACGAATGGTTTGTATGTTGATTAGTGGTCTGCTTTTTTTTGGCATCGGAATTCTGTTCTACCATCACTGGTTGGCTGGAGCTATCCTGTCTGCGGGTTGCATATGGGTACCAAAACATTGGACTAAAGTGCTGCTGGAACGAAAAAGAATGACACTCAGTTTACATTTTAAGCAAGCATTATATGCATTATCTTCGGCACTTGCCGCAGGAAAATCGGTGGAAAATGGATTCAAGGAATCCGTGGAGGATCTGCGAATGTTGAACCCGGAAGCGGATACCGATCTGATTCGTGAGTTCACGATATTGCGGACACGGATGGAGTATGGACAACCGATTGAAGAAGCACTACAGGATTTCTCGGATCGGGCGCAGATTGAGGATATTACGAATTTTGCAGATGTGTTCATTACGTGCAAACGAACTGGCGGTGATCTGGTTGAGGTTGTGCGCCGTACCTCTGCGGTGATTGGTGAGAAACTGGATATTCAGCAGGATATTATGGTCGCGGTATCACAGAAAAAGTTCGAATCGAAGGTGATGTTTGCCGCTCCATTTATTTTTTTGATATTCCTCAATCTGACCGCCAAGGACTTTATGGAGCCGTTATATAGCGGGATGGGTTACCTCATCTCTAGCGGTGCCTTGGCAGTACTCGCCTGCTGTTATCTGTGGATTAATCGCATTATGGATATCAAAGTATAAGGAGCTGAAACGATGCTGCTTCCCGTTATAGTCGCAGGGATGCTCGGAGCGGGATGGCTGGCGCTGGATCGAACCCGGGGACAGACCTACCGGCATCTGCGCAAGCTGGATATGGAAGGATTACGACTGAAGAAATTGCATGGTCCCTTCCTGTTTATATTGGACAAGTTCGAGATTGGACGCAGATTGCCTGTGCTCATGTTTCGGATGCAACATGCCATTCAGAAAATGTATGGCATACAGCACAGTGGGGAGAAAACGATGCTCTATTGCGCTGAAATGTTAACCTACACGTGGCTTATGTTACTGGCAGGTTGTCTGTTAACACTTGTTGGAGTTATGGGCATCGGGGGTATGGTGGGTGGACTAGCGTTAGGAATAGCTTTACCTTTTGCACTCTATAGAGACCTCAATACCAAGGTCCAGCGGAGAGATCAGGACATCCTTATGGAGCTGCCCGAACTATTGAACCGAATTGTTCTATTAGTGGGCGCTGGGGAGACTGTTCAGCGTGCCATCGTTCACTGTGTCACAAGCCAGGGGGAACGAGATCATCCGCTGTACAACGAACTTAGAAAGACCGTGGGAGATTGGAATAATGGGTACTCGTTTCAACAATCATTTGAACAGTTCAGTCGCCGCTGCGGTGTACAGGAAGTGACGATTTTTACAACAACGGTGCTGCTGAATTTCCGGCGTGGGGGAGGTGACTTTGTATTGGCGCTGCGGGATCTGTCACATGTGTTGTGGGAGAAACGCAAAGCTGTCAGTCGGGCGAAGGGAGAACAGGCTTCTTCCAAACTGGTGTTTCCGATGGTACTGATCTTTTTTACGATTGTGGTCATGATCGGTGCACCTGCTTTTATGATGATGAATATGTAGGAGGAATTGGGATGATGGAAATGTTGAAAAACAAGGTAAACGCATTTTGGAAGGAAGAGGACGGACTTGGTACGTTGGAGCTGATTCTGATCATCGGGGTTATTATCATTATTGCTTTGATTTTTAAAGACCAAATAACGGCACTAATCAAGTCTCTTCTTAGCAAAGTGGATACAAAAAGTAATGAATTTTTCCCGGGTTAACAGGCTGAAGAAGGAAGAGGGGAGCTTCACCGTTGAAGCCTCCCTGATCTTCCCTGTCGTGCTGTTTATTCTTGTGTTGTTGCTCTTCTTTACCATGTACATGTATCAAAAGACATTCCTGAATCAACATGCCTATGCAGCTTCTGAGCGTGCAGCCTACAGCTGGGACAACAGTCACAAACAGGCGATGACGGGTGAATATGTTGCTGGAGAACATGACAGTCTGTACTGGAGACTGACGGATGATCGTATGCTTGGAGCGCTGTTTGGCTGGGCGGGAGCGGACAATCAGGTTAGCGTATCTGTACCTGCTGGTGAAGGCGGAAGTCTCTCGGAACAGAAATTAGCACAAGCAGTTCAACAGATGCCCTCAGTCATGAAAGGAACAATTGAGTATCAGAATTCTCTGATTCAGCGGAAAGTAACGACCAAGCTGGAACAAGTAATCTCTTTGCCTCTTCCTTCTTTTCTGTTCGATTCAGGTAACCGTGTGCTGACCCAAGGATCATCCGCGGTTGTTGAACCGGTGGAATTCATTCGAACGGTAGATCTGGTCCGTTATTACGCAGCCAAGTTTAAAGGCAAAGGCGGAGAAGCCGCGAGTACTGCGGCGGAAGCAGGACAGGTTGTGCAGCATTTTGGCAAAAGCAAAAAGTGAGAAAAGGAGGAGGGCGGAGCTGTTTAGAAAAAAAGACGGTGAGTTGGGGGCCGTAACCCTTTTTTTAATATTAATCTTGGCCGGAGTTTATATGTTTGTCGCTATATTTATTGATTATGCTCGTATAGCGGCATTCAAGGTGCAGACTGAACGAATGACTCATGCTGCGATGAGATCCGTCATGTCAGCCTATGACACCTCACTGAGGGAGTATGGTTTATTCGGGTATGGCGACAGTAGTGGGGATGCGATTATGGCTAAAGTGCTGAATGATAGTGTGAGGCCTTCATCTGTGAAAGATGGATTCCCCATTCTGGATATCCAGTGGGATACAACTAAGCTGAGCATGGAGCGTGAACTGGGCAGATACGATATATTTAATCGGCAGATTCAGGAGGATATGAAGTATCGGGCTCCGGTTGACTTTACCCTTGAAGTGATCAATCGGTTCAAACCGATGTCAGACGAGATGAAGGAAGCCTCGCACACGGTAGACTTGTTGAAAAAATTGCAGAAGTTATATGACAAACGTGAAGAATTGTTGGATGAAGCCATTGCCAATCAGACGGAATCCGCGGAGAACCTGAAGAATCTTCCGAAGTTAATCATGGACCCGCCTTCACAGGGCATCTATGAAGAAATGTTGGAAGAAACACCAGAGACAGCTGCCGAGGCAGCGGCACGTTATGCAGATTATCTTAACAAGAAACAGGCGGATGAGGGATTGCCGTTCAGAGAGCAACAATACATATTGGAACTGGCTCGTTATCGGACTGGTGTTGGTAATGTGGTGACAGGCATCAGCATGGTCATACAACCGGCGTTACAGGCCCATCAAACGAAGCTGGAGGAAGCACAGTCCAAGATCGAAGAAGCACGCAAGATCAATGAGGAAATGAAACGTGTGATCGCGGAGGGGGAGAACCGTTCGCAGAATGCCAGTTACGACAACGTGGGCAACTCGAATCTGCCTGGAACGAGTCCCGCATCTACAGGATCAGGCACTGAAGCCAAAAGTACACGTTCTCTTGCTTCGGAGCTTGTGAGGGCAGATAGCCTATTCGATCAGTTGAAGGCACGAGTTGTTTCCCAGAATTCGGACTTCTCTAACGTCAGAAGAGACAACATGGAATTGAATACACAGCTTCGTAGCGTCACGGGTATGAGTGGTGTTCCGATTAAACCGGCAGTCAGACAGGCAAGTCAGGTTACAGAACGATATATGGACACCTATGTGCGTAGCGGTCCTGCTAATCTCATCCTGCAAAGTAAGCAGCAGCTGGAGAGTGGTCGTGGGTCGGATGCTGAGCGCAAAGCGAATGATAAGGAATCCAAAGGGAAATTAAAGGAAGTTAAACGAATCTTGTCGCAGATTCAGAATGGAAGTGCTGGTTCCATGGACGCTTTCAAACAGCTGGAGGAGTATTACAACGCTAATATTACTTTTAATGAGGCTAGTCGTGAGGAATCCAAAAAGGCAGAGATTGCTGGTGATCCCTATGACTCTGGTGGCGATGCCATGAAGGGAATGGACAGTTTGTTTGGCGGGATGTCAGGTCTGCTGGATAGTCTTGGCGACGAATTGTTCCAGAATGAATACGCTCTAGCCTATTTCAACTCCATGGATTTTGGTCAACTATTTACCTGGACTGAAGGTGGTGGAGATGCGGGTGATGTCTTCAAACTGGAAAATCAGGAACTGGAGTATATCGTTTACGGGTTTCATAATCCATCGGGTAACATCGCTGCGGCATATGCGGAAATCTTCGGGATGCGCCTCGCTATTCGAACCGCAGAAGGGTTAATTGAACACAGCAAGTTGGGGAATCCACTTTTGGTGTTATCGGCTGCCATTTTATACGGAATTACAAACGCCATTGCCGATATGGTGAAACTAGCAAAAGAGGGCAGTGTGGAATTGTCCAAGTATATCAAAGTCAAATTAACGTACAGGGATCATCTTCGATTGTTCCTCTTGATGCACAGCAACAATGAACGCAAAATGTCCCGCATGCTGGCGTTAATTCGATTGAATACGGGTGTGAACCCAGATGAGAAACAGACATACGCTTCGGGTAACATGCGCAGCAGCATCAAGCTGTGGTTTTTGCCAGGGGTAGTTAGAAGCATAGGTGCAGTTATGGGGAGTGCAGACCAGGTTGAAGATGGGCGAATTTTCATTGAGCGGAAGGCGGATTATTCCTATTGAGTGATCAGGATCGTTTCGGTGGAGGGATTATGGATAAGCAGCAACAATATGAAAAAGAAAGTGCACAATTACAGATTCGGTTAACCAGGATAATCAGATTGCAACGTTTGAAGTCTCTGAATAAGCAGATATGTCCTCCGAAAAAAGAACAGGGCAGCATGGTTCTGGAAGCCTCACTGGTGTTACCTGTCTTTCTGTTCTTTATCATGTTTCTTATCTTCATTGTGCAAATGACTCTAATCTTCACAGCGCTACAGAGCACAGCAGGGGAAGCGGTGAAGCAGTTATCAACGAAAATATATCCCGTTTCCCTTGCATTTACACCTTCGGATTCTGCAGGTGGTGAAGGCTCTGGAGGAGGGTGGAAGATACCGGAGTTGTCTCTGACAGAGTGGGCAGAAGGTTATGCTTCTTCTCTGCCCGAGCCATTAAGTAATTGGGTACGTTCAGCGGCTGCCAGTGGTGAACAACCACTACAGGAGATCAAGACATCCGTCTTGGAAACCGTACTTGATCCCACGGTAAAACCGCTGCTTCAACCATTTATCGAGCCAACTCTGCTGGATATGGAACGGGTTCATGTGAATGGGATTTCCATACCTGATCTCAAAAACAAAACAAATCCATATTTCCGACTTGAACTGAGTTATGAATTGCCGGTTAAAGTCCCCTTTCTCAGTAAACCGCTTCGGATTCAGGCTGCTGCGGCAGAACGGGTATGGATTGGAGATACCGGAGAAGGGGCAGATGGCAGCGCAGGAGATGGGGATACTGCGGGTTCAGCAACGATACTATCGAAGCCTGAACCAGCTTACATAGGCAACAATGCAACGATCAAGGTGAAGGTGGAACCAGGAGCAACAGCCAATTTAACGATATTTTACAAGTCAGGTGAAAGTTCCGCGAAGCACATCGGCTGGGCCACCGCGGATGAGAATGGAATGATCGAATGGACCTGGTTTGTTGGTACTCGGACAACAGAAGGAACATGGAGTTTTGTTGTCGAGACAGGAGACGGTGCCAAGACGGAGACTACGTTTAACGTGGCCTCCAGGAAATAAGGAAGGGGATGATGGAGGTGGAGTGGTTCTACATTGCCTGTGGCCTATACATTATTGCAGCTTTTGTTACAGATATTCGTTTCATGAAAATTCCAAATCGATTGACTTTACCCGTGACTGTTGCAGGCGTACTGGCCCATATCATATGGGGTGGTTGGGATGGTTTCTTGTTCTCAGCCGCTGGATTTGGAGCAGGTTTTGGTATTTTGTTTCTGATGTATGCGATTGGCGCAGTAGGGGCAGGAGATGTGAAATTGTTTGGTGCGATTGGCGCATGGACGGGACTTGCTTTTGGCATTCATGTGATTATTTACTCCGTTTTGTATGCAGGAGCCATTGGTTTAGTGATACTTCTATTCCGCAAGGACTCAGCGAAACGGATTCGGGGCATGGCAGGTAATCTTGCCGGGTTCTTTATGCTTGGTTCCCTCAAGCTGCTGAACAAAGAGAAGACATTGAAGTTTCCATTCATGCTAGCCGTATTGCCTGGGTTTATCACGGTGCTTATCTCAGGAATTTTCCCTTGAGTGAAGGAGTAAAGAAGTTTTGAGAGTAACAGTGATAGAAGATGGCACTACAATTGGAATGGCAGAGTGTAACATATTGTAACTCAACTTATATCAACTAAACTTTTTACACATGAACGGAGAGGACGGAAAAAAAATGAAGAAGCGTAGCGCTCGCCTTTATCCCCGGATTTCTCCCTTTATAGAAGGGAATCAAGAAATCTGGGGATAACAGCGATCGGAAGGTTGTTCCGTCATCGTAGTGCCCAGTGTAACTTTCTTTAGTTGATCCTATATAACAATGGAAAGAGAGGATTGGCATGTATGGATTAACGAGAGATTTTATTCGTAACGGCGGAGCGTTCATGGTTTTGGAGAAAAAGGAAGGGTTACGAATGGAGGAATTGAGCCGGGTACAGATGGGGATGTTGTCCTCCAATCAGATTCCGCGACTTCTTCCTGTTCATATTCGGGAAGTGGACCGTAATGTAACTTTGCAGTACGACATATCCGGCTACAAGATGTTATCCCAGATGTTAAAGTCAAGCAAAATCAAGTTGCGTGTTCTGTATGGTCTGTTGTTCCAATTAGCCGATGCCTTCACGGAATGTCGACAATATATGCTGGAGCCTCGTAAATTATTGATCCAGGAAGAGTACCTATTCATCAACAGTTCATTCGAACAGGGTGAGCTTGGCATGGTATATGTGCCTATCTTGGACACCGTTGATGTTGATCCGATGCCTCAGCAATTCCGTGAGCTGGTAATCAGGCTGATGGCTCATGTAGAGGAACTGCAGGGAGAAGGAATTCAGCGTGTTCTGCAGTTATGTGACCATGAACGCTGGGATATTAGACAATTGCGAGAGCTTCTACTGGAGTTATACGCAGACGAGCAAGAGAGCGGAGGAAGAGCGGCATTTCTCTCGTCCAGAACGTCGGAAATCGTCGATGGTCCGCCAGGAGGTAATCTTCATTCGTCAATTACTGGGCGTGATAGCAGGCAATCCACTGGTTATTCTCGTCCAGATCAACCCGGTGCTCCCGTTCAAAATGCTATGGAGTCGCAACTAAATTTCCGTCAGCCGCAAAAAACGAGTGAATCCGAGGTTGAAGACTTTCCGGTGAGATCTCGAACCTTTCCAAACAGGCGCTCACCTGGACAATCTTCATTGGAGGACTCACGCGGTGTACATCATGGATTGAGTAACTCTTATGATTCGCTAGAGCGTGTTGATATGGAAACGGAGGAAAAGTCCGAATCTTCCAAAGTTACCTATATCATATTGGGCTACATGGTTGCCATGGCACTGGTGTGGAGATTCATTTACATGGAGCAACCGGGACAGACGCAGATGATCCTGTGCATGGTACTAAGCCTTGGTTTGCTTGGTGTAGCAGGATGGACGTGGAAGCGTAAGGGGAGCTCTCATAATGAACCAGAGAATAAGCGGTCTTTTTCATTCAATTTAGGTAAGAACAAAGGGAAGCAAGCGGAAGATGAAGAGGAACCATTTCAGGAAAGTTGGCGATGGAATACAGCTGATAGGAAAGAGGAACGTGTACAACAAGCGATTGAACCGATATTAGATGGAAATGAACATTCCCGTTATCAACGTATGCATATGGCAACAGAACCTTCCGAACCACCGTTCGTTCAGCGGCCTGTGGAGATGGTAGCTTCAACTTCAGAGCTAATCCGACATGATACAGTTGCGGAAGCAACCGTGAACTTACAGAATGTGGCTAAAGGTAACTTTAAAGGGGAAGGCCCAGTGATGGCGTCTTATTATCTTGAACGAAGATCCGGCACCAGTGACCAAAATGAACGGATGGATGTGAAAGGAGCATCTTTTGTCATCGGAAGATCAGCGGATATGGTTCAGTGGGTGGATACAGCGACCGGGGTGTCCCGTGCTCATGTGGAATTGAGCCGGAACAAATCGGGCTATGTCATTAAGGATCTGGGTTCTGTGAATGGGACTATTCTTCAGGGTAATATTCTTGCTCCTTACAAGGAGTATCCCTTGGCGGATGGAGATACATTTACATTGGCGGAGTCTGTCTACACCTATCGGTCGATTGGATAAGCAACGTTCAGTCCCGCATTTGTATTAATCGGATAATCCACGATGTTTCAAGTCTTCCAGCGCTTGAGTTAACGTAGGGAAGGTGAATTGGAATCCGTGGTCGAGTGCTTTTTGCGGAATGACTCTCTGCCCCTGAAGCAGAACAACGGATAGTTCACCTACTAAGCTTTTAATCAGAAAGCTGGGTACAGGGAACCAGTGAGGGCGATGATACACCTTGCCTACTGTACGACCGAATTCATCATTAGTGACAGGGTTCGGGGAGGAAGCATTGACCGGACCTGACACTTGTTTATTTTGAATGCTAAAATCAATAAGTCTTACGATGTCCATAATGTGAATCCAGCTGGTCCACTGCTTGCCACTGCCGATCTTGCCGCCAAAACCCAGCATATAAGGAAGTTTCATCAATGGAAAAGCACCTTTTTTATGACCGAGAACCAAACTCACCCGGATTTTAACGAGTCTTACATTCTTGATTGCATCTGCAGCAACTTCCCATTGTTCCGAAACCCGGGATGGGAAATTCATGGATTTTTGCGGACTGCTCTCATCAAAGGTTTCGTTCGGTGAGGTTCCATAGATGGCCATGGCAGAAGCCTGAACGACTACTTCCGGCTTTTGCTCCAGAGATTCCACCAATCGGGCTACCCGCGCTACGGTCGTTACTCGGGATTCAACAATCTCCAGCTTCGCCTTGGTTGTCCAACGTTGATTCAGCGTTTCGCCGGCAAGGTTAACGAGAGCGTCCATACCTTCCAGCAAGTGAGGTTGTTCTTCGATTTGCTCCCATGATATATATGTAAGATTTTTACTTGGATTATGCAGGTCAGGCAGTTTTCGTGTAATAACTTTCACATGGTGCCCGGCTTGCAGCCAGTAATCTACAAGTGCTCCTCCCACAAATCCGGTACCTCCACAAATGGCAATTTTCATAACAAACATCCTCTCTATATTTTCACTGCCCTAATATACACCTATGAATCGACAAACAGCCCCGTACGGTAAGCAATGCCTGTTGGGAACGACTTACCTGACGGAGCATATCTGTAAATTAACCAAATCTATATATGGCTTAACTCATCTTTATATTTATATTTTATTTAATCAAATGTTGATAAGGGGAATAATCGATTTTGTTTTTCTCCAAGAATTTTACCAAAAACTTATTATCCCGCTTCGGTGTGGCAATAATGTATCCTTTGATACAATGATCTCTCGATACTTCCGTGGCGTTGTCTTCAACTGCAATTTTACCGATCTCTGCAGCAATGGAATGTTTGGCGATGTCACGAAATGGCCCAGGTACAGGCTCGACGAGTTGATCCAAAAAAGCTTTGGCTTCATCAGTCCACAAGTGACGGCTGGCTTCCACCCAATAATTCTGCCAATCTAGTTTGGACTTGCCGTCTGCTTTTGGTAGCACTTTCAAAAACTTGCGCATCATGAAAAATCCACCGATACACATGCTGCCAAGCAATAAAAAAGTCCAGAATGCGATCGTATTCATAAACCAATTGCTGGGGGAACTGCTGGTCAGTATCATCGTGTAGGAGTCGAAAATCATTGCGGAGTCACCTCGGTTCATTGATTTTCACGGAAAGACGGATTCCGCCGCCTACCCATGTTCCATAAATTAGCTGTCAGAAATAGCCTCTATCCCGAATTATAACGCATTTCTAGATTTATTTCGATAATCGCGTTAGAATAAGGGATAATTCAGATTAAGGGGGATCAATAATGCTGAAAATCGGCTCCCACGTTTCCTTTTCGGACAAGGGATTATTGAGTGCAACGAAGGAAGCGTCCTCGTACGGTTCCAGTTCGTTTATGATATATACGGGTGCACCACAGAATACACGTCGCAAGCCAATTGAATCCATGTATATTGAAGAAGGCAAGCTTGCCATGCAAGAGGGTGGAATGGAAGATATCGTTGTCCATGCACCGTACATTATTAATCTTGGCTCATACAAAGACAACACGTATAGACTCGCTGTAGATTTCCTTCAGGAAGAGATCCGTCGTACACATGCCATTGGTGTCAAAAACATCGTATTACATCCCGGTGCTTTTACAGATAAAGATGCCCACTATGGAATCGGACGGATCGCAGAAGGGTTGAATGAAGTGCTGGAAGGTGTGAAAGAGACAGATGTGAACATCGCTCTGGAAACCATGGCTGGCAAAGGTACGGAGATGGGTCGCAGTTTCGAAGAGATTGCCCAGATTATCGAGAAAGTAACGTATAACGAACGCCTGACTGTGTGTATGGATACATGCCACATTCACGATGCCGGATACGATATCGTTAACGATTTTGACGGTGTATTGGAACAATTCGATCGCACTGTAGGACTTGACCGCATTGCCGTAATGCATATTAATGATAGTAAGAATGCTGTGGGTGCGCACAAGGACCGTCATACTCCAATTGGCTCTGGCTGGATTGGGTTTGAAGCGATTAACCGCATTGTTAACCATGAGAAGCTTCAAGGACGTCCATTTATTCTGGAGACACCTTGGATTGGCAAAGAGGCCAAAACACAGCGTCCAATGTATGAGGTGGAGATTGCGTTGCTTCGTGGGGATGTTGCTGGTCGATTCGGCCAGGAATTCCTGACAGAAGTAGAACAATTGCAACACTTTTTCAAAGGTAAAGAGATTGAGTCCCGTTCGTATATTCTGGATGTGTGGACGTTGCTCAAAAATGATGCCAAAGCCAAAAAGGCAGACCCGCGCGAACCGCTGGAACGCCTCTATGACATGGTGACTGAAGCTGCGTTGTTCCCACATTTGAATGAAGAACAACTGAATCATCGCTTGATTGCATGGCTTGCGGGTTAACCCCGCAGGTCATGGCTTAATTGAAGGAGGAAGAATAACCCGATGGAGATCCACGCTAAACAAGTACGCCCTGATTCTAAAAACCGCGCCGACCGTGCGCGCATGCTCATTTCCTGTCCGGATGGTCCAGGAATTGTAGCTGCGGTATCTCATTTCCTGCACCAGCATGGTGCGAACATTGTTCAGTCGGACCAGTACACCATGGACCCTGCTGGCGGCATGTTCTTTATGCGAATTGAGTTTGATCTTCCGCAATTGTTGGTCAATTTGCCGAAACTGGAATCTGATTTTGCAGAAGTGGCAAGCCGTTTCCAAATGGAATGGACGTTATCTGCGGTTAGCCGCAAGAAGAAACTGGCTATCTTTGTATCCAAAGAAGATCATTGTCTGGTTGAATTGTTGTGGCAATGGCAGGCAGGCGACCTGGATGCAGATATTGCCCTTGTGGTCAGCAACCATCTGGACATGAAGGATTATGTAGAATCATTTGGCATTCCATATCATCATATTCCGGTTACAGCAGATACCAAAAAAGAAGCGGAACAGCGTCAACTCGACGTCATCGGCAACGATGTGGATGTGATCATTCTGGCTCGTTACATGCAGATCATCTCTCCAATGTTCATTGAGCACTATCGCAATCGAATCATTAATATCCATCATTCATTCCTGCCAGCCTTTGTGGGTGGTAAACCGTATGCACAAGCGTATAACCGTGGTGTCAAAATCATTGGTGCGACAGCGCACTATGTTACGGAAGAACTGGATGGCGGCCCGATTATTGAACAAGACGTGCAACGTGTAAGCCACGGGGATGATGTCACCGAACTGAAGCGCATTGGACGTACCATTGAGCGTGTTGTGCTTGCACGTGCCGTGAAGTGGCATGTTGAAGACCGGGTTCTCGTTCATGAAAATAAGACGGTCGTATTTTAAGTTTACACTTTAATACTGTGCAAGGTTGATTCGGAACCACATAACAGATTGAGAAAAAAGCGACCCCATTCGTTTACGAACGGTGAGTCGCTTTTTTCGCGCTTATATACTTTCCACACAAGCCGAGCACAATACCGAATAGCAGATGTCCGATTACCCAGTAGAGAATGGCAGTTATATCGTAAAGGTTTGGTACACGTGAAGATAGTTGAGAGAGCGGGATGTAGAGCAGGGACGATCCAGCACCAAGCAAGATTCCTTTGAACATCGGGTGACCAGAATGCCTTACCCACCATAGATAGAAGATGCCAATGAACACGGACACGAAGAGATGCAGAGAAAATTCAATCCATTCGGGAAGTGTTGGCGGAAGTCCAGGTACAAAATCAATATTCAGAAGCAGGGTATATACCTTTTCACCAGTGTAAAGCTGAATTATTTTGAGGAATAATCCAAGGACAACTCCGGAAACCATACCTGTTAAAATGCCCGAGATCCAGGGTAATGAACGATTTGAGTACCCAGTAGGGTGAGCAGCAGGTACAGACATGATAACAACCTCCTATGATTGATGCTTACTTTGAAAAGTAAACCACAGTCCCGCTTTCGAATCCATATTCAGGATATGTTATGTAAATTTAACTTGGATATCTAAAAAGTGTATGGTTTTCGTGTTAAAGGTTATACTTCATGCGATGGATTTGCGAGGCTTAATAGGTCTGTTTATGGAATTTAATTCCTTGTCCTGGTACGGTTTTTGCTTGATTGGCAAGGGATTATTCATCACAAACAACCAATTTTTCATGAACTTCTCAAAGAAGGTTATGGAAAAGCTTCACGCCAAGTGATACAATACAAAAGTGAATAAGTCAAAATGAAACACTCAAGCGGATTCACTTATTGTGAAATTCGGTTTGCTTGTATGATGAGAGGGATTCGCTTGCGCGCCCGACTTATCTAAAGACATGAGGAGGACAAACCATGACTGACAAGAACGAAGCGATTCAAAAGGACGAGAACAGCACGATCGACAACCTGTCGATTACTACCGTACGTACTTTGGCGATTGATGCAATTGAGAAGGCAAATTCCGGACATCCGGGTATGCCTATGGGCTCCGCTCCAATGGGGTACCAACTTTTTGCAAAAACGATGACTCATAACCCGGACCACCCAACTTGGGTTAACCGGGACCGTTTTGTCCTGTCTGCAGGACACGGCTCCATGTTGCTGTACAGCTTGCTGCACCTGAGCGGATATGATCTTCCAATGGAAGAACTGAAACAGTTCCGTCAATGGGGAAGCAAAACACCGGGTCACCCGGAATTCGGACATACTGCAGGTGTTGATGCAACTACAGGCCCACTGGGTCAAGGTATTGCAATGGCTGTAGGTATGGCGATGGCTGAAGCTCAACTGGGCGCAACTTACAATAAAGATAAGTTCAACGTAGTTGACCACTACACTTACGCAATCTGTGGTGATGGTGACTTGATGGAAGGCGTATCGCATGAATCAGCTTCCCTGGCTGGACGTTTGCACTTGGGCAAATTGATCATGTTGTTCGACTCCAATGACATCACACTCGATGGTAAATTGGATCTGTCTTCTTCCGAAAGTATTGCGAAGCGTTTTGAAGCTTATGGCTGGCAAGTGCTGCGCGTAGAAGATGGTAACGATCTGCCTGCAATTGAAAAAGCAATTCAGGAAGGTCAAGCAGATACGCTGCGTCCTACACTGATCGAAGTTAAAACGGTTATCGGTTATGGTAGCCCGAACAAACAAGGTAAAGGCGGTCACGGCGGTACTCACGGATCTCCACTGGGTGCAGACGAAGCCAAATTGACTAAAGAGTATTACAAATGGGTTTACGAAGAAAACTTCCACGTACCAGCTGAAGTTCGCGATCACTTTGCACAAGTGAAAGATCGTGGTATCTCTGCTAACAAAGCTTGGGACGAGAAATTTGCCGAGTACAAAAAAGCATACCCTGAGCTGGCAGCTCAATTTGAAACAGCGATTAACGGCGACCTTCCAGAAGGTTGGGACCGTGATCTTCCTAAATATGCAGCAACAGACAAAGCGCTCTCCACTCGTGTAGCGTCCGGTAACGCGCTGAACGGTCTGGCACACAACGTGCCACAACTGACAGGTGGATCTGCTGACTTGGAAAGCTCCACAATGACTCACTTGAACAACCTGGAGAACTTCACACCTGAAGATTACTCTGGCCGTAACATCTACTTCGGTATCCGTGAATTCGGTATGGCTGGAGCAATGAACGGTATGGCACTGCACAGCGGTGTGAAAGTATTCGGAGGTACGTTCTTCGTATTTACCGATTACCTGCGTCCGGCTGTTCGTCTGGCTGCCCTGATGGGATTGCCTGTAACGTATGTTCTGACTCACGACAGTATCGCTGTTGGTGAAGATGGTCCTACGCACGAACCGATCGAGCAACTGGCATCCCTGCGTATCATTCCTAACCTGACGGTTATTCGTCCGGCTGATGGTAATGAAACTTCGGCTGCTTGGGCTTACGCGCTTGAGAACAAGAGCAATCCAGTTGCACTCGTACTCACTCGTCAAAACTTGCCGATCCTCGAAGGTACCGTTGAAGGTTCACGTGAGAACGTGAAACGTGGTGCTTATGTTGTCTCTGATGCAAAAGATGGCAAAGCGGTAGCACAAATCATCGCTACAGGTTCTGAAGTGCAACTGGCTGTTAAAGCTCAAGCAGCACTGGCTGAACAAGGCATTCAAGTTCGCGTAATCAGCATGCCAAGCTGGGATCTGTTCGAGAAACAAGATAAAGCTTACAAAGAGTCCGTTCTTCTTCCGGATGTTAAAGCTCGTCTTGCAATTGAAATGGCTTATCCAATGGGCTGGGAGAAATATGTTGGAGATCAAGGTGACATTCTCGGAATCAGCACATTCGGTGCTTCCGCGCCTGGCGACCGTGTTATCCAAGAGTATGGCTTTACAGTGGACAATGTAGTTAGCCGCGTAAAAGCATTGCTGTAATAGTGGTTGTTCAAAAAGTCTACTTTTGATTACGAAGGATGCCTCACGGCATCATCAGCGTCGAAGATGGGATTCAGCCGAAAAGTACTGAAAACCTGACTTTTTGAACACGCACCTATAGTTTCATAAGCGCTGCTATGGTTGGGAGGGCATCATGCTGTCCTGATCCATGGCAGCAAGTTATTTCCGCAGAACATGGGCGGTAAATGTTATCGCCCTGATCTGTTTTGCCTTTTGTTTTCATTAACTTCAGGGGAGCGGGTACGCATGTCACAATTCGATCAAGTCAGTGTAGTGAAAGAGGCCAACATTTATTATGATGGTCAGGTAACCAGCAGAACAGTTATTTTGGGGGATGGCAGCAAAGTGACTCTGGGCATCATGCTTCCAGGCAGTTATGAATTCGGTACGGATTCCCGTGAAATTATGGAGATTCTGTCCGGAGATCTGAAAGTATTGCTTCCCGGAGAAGAAGAGTGGCAAGAGATTCAAGGCCAAGCTACGTTCCACGTGCCTGCCGAATCCAAATTTAAACTGGAGATACGCAGCGTTACTGACTACGTCTGCTCGTACCCGGCGGAATAACATAAGAAGGGTAAGCAGAACCGCAACCCGCGGATTCGGTTTACCCTTTTTGCTTCTTGAATACGAACGACAAAGTTCGAGCGGCAAGCTTGTCAGCCCCGTGGATTTGAAGTATCCTTAAGGCAAGTTGTTTAGAATGGAATACGGAAATAATATAAGAGGTTGTTCAAAAAGACCGCTTTATAAACGAAATCAGGAGGTTTTTGAGATCATGGCAAAAAAAGTGACATTTGACTATAGCACGGCACTGCAATTTGTAAATCAGCACGAAGTGGATTATTTCGCTGAACCGATTCGTTTGGCTCATGAGCAGCTTCACAACGGAACAGGAACAGGCTCCGACTATCTGGGCTGGATTGACCTGCCAACGGCTTATGACAAAGAAGAGTTCGCCCGCATTCAAAAAGCAGCTGCCAAAATCCAAAGCGACTCCGAAGTACTGATCGTTATCGGTATTGGTGGATCTTACTTGGGTGCACGTGCAGCGATTGAGATGCTGACACACTCTTTCTATAACAACCTGCCAAAAGATAAACGCAAAACACCTGAAATCTATTTTGCAGGAAACAATATCAGTTCCACATATGTAACTCACTTGCTGGATCTGGTTGAAGGCAAAGATTTCTCCGTAAATGTTATCTCCAAATCCGGTACAACAACAGAGCCGGCAATCGCTTTCCGTATCTTCCGTGCAGCATTGGAAGAGAAATATGGTAAGGAAGAAGCTCGCAAACGCATCTATGCAACAACAGACAAAGCGCGTGGTGCACTGAAAGAACTAGCAAATGCTGAAGGATATGAATCTTTCATTATTCCGGATGATGTAGGTGGACGCTACTCTGTTCTTACAGCTGTAGGTTTGCTGCCAATCGCAGCAGCTGGTATTAACATCGAAGAAATGATGCAAGGTGCGGCTGACGCATCCAAGGAATACAGCAACCCGAACGTAGCTGAGAACGAAGCATATCAATATGCAGCTGTTCGTAACGCATTGTATCGTAAAGGCAAAGGCACAGAGATTCTTGTAAACTATGAGCCATCCCTGCACTTCGTGTCCGAGTGGTGGAAACAGTTATTCGGAGAGAGTGAAGGTAAAGACTACAAAGGGATCTATCCAGCATCTGTTGATTTCTCTACAGACTTGCACTCCATGGGTCAATTCATCCAGGAAGGTAGCCGGAATATCTTCGAAACCGTGATTCAGGTTACTGAAGTTGCGGAACATATCTCGATCAAATCCGATCCGGATGACTTGGATGGTCTGAACTTCCTTGAAGGTAAAACGATGGACTTTGTTAATAAAAAAGCGTTCCAGGGAACACTGCTTGCACATACTGATGGTCAAGTACCAAACCTGATTGTGAACATTCCAGATATGACTCCATATTCTTTCGGATATCTGGTATACTTCTTTGAAAAAGCATGCGGCATCAGTGGCTACCTGCTGGGCGTCAATCCATTTGACCAACCAGGCGTGGAAGCTTACAAGAAAAATATGTTTGCATTGCTGGGCAAACCAGGCTTTGAAGAACAGAAAGCAGCGCTCGAAGCGAGACTTTCCGAATAATTCATCGGTCTGCTCATATAGTTAAATAAGCTAATGTAAATCTATCCGGGGATTACTGTTGAGTATAATGCAGGGTTCCCGGATATAGATAACCAGGGCAGTTCGTCCGCGTTCACGCGGGGAACTGCTTTCTTGTAAAATGGGACTCAGGAAAAGACTAGAAAGTTGGATTTGGGATGATTGAACGTTATCGCACGGTTCGAGGACCGGGCAATCTGGAAATTGTAATCAAGAAGTCGCGATTTATCGGACATATTATGCCGGTCACGACAGAGGAAGAGGCCGTTGCCTTTATTGATGATATCAAGAAAAAACATTGGAATGCGACTCATAACTGCTCTGCGTACATGATTGGGGAGCGGGATGAGATCCAGAAGCAATCCGATGACGGGGAACCTAGCGGAACAGCAGGGAAACCCATTCTTGAAGTAATCAAAAATCAGAAATTAAAAAATGTGGCAATTGTGGTTACACGATACTTTGGGGGAATCATGCTTGGAGCCGGTGGGTTAATTCGCGCTTATACGGATGGGGCTGTAGCAGCCATTGAAGCCGGAGAAGCCATTACCAACGTGCTGCATCGTGAAGTGTTTGTTGAACTGGATTATACATGGTTGGGTAAAGTGGAAAATGAGTTAAGGAGCCGGGAAGTCCGTACAGGTGAAACTGGATTCACCGATAAGGTTACGTTGACTTGTCTTCCGCCGGATAGTGAAACCGAGGCTTTTGTAGCCTGGATCACGGATTTGACGCAAGGGCAATCCCGGATCACGGAGGGACAGCGGCTTTATTTTATTGAAGGGGAATAAAATATATGGCTAGAAGAGCAGTCGAACAGGAGTTGTCGAGGGAGCGGATACTGGAGGCGGCGAGGCACCTTTTTATTACCAAAGGATACCGCGCCATTTCGATGCGAAGCATCGGCCAGCATCTAGGCTATAGTCATGGGTCGCTGTATTATCACTTTAAGGAAAAGGCAGAGCTGTTCTATGCCATCGTGGTTGAAGATTTCAATTATCTGGGGCATTTGCTGCTGCAAGCTATGGTCAGGCCGGTTCGTGATGATGTGAGCAAGGTAGAGCACATTATGATGGAGTTTATTCGTTTTGGTCTGGAGAATCCCTATCAATACGAGATTATGTTTATGATCAGGGACGAAGAACTGTTGTCTTATTGTCGTACCGAACAGGGACGCTGCTTCGAATTATTTGCATCGATTATAAGGCAGTATATGAATGAAGCGAACTGTACGGAAGAGGATATTCAAAGGGTACCGCGTACGCTATTTTTGGCTATGCACGGATTCATTTCTTATTACATTCAGGACCGTTTAACGTTTGAGGAGATTGAATCGTCTGCGCTGTCTCATGTCAAAGTGCTGTGCCGCAATCTGGGTCAGCAGCCTGAGTCTGGCGGCCAATAATGGCGCAATTGTTGCACCCCTACACTTCAGGGCGGTGATTTGTCATAGCTTTAATTCTTTATCACATTGTCTCGCGAAAGTTAATGAGTGCAGAAGACCAAGTCAGGCGGCTCCGACCCGGTATGAGGGTGGACCGCCTGTTTGTGTATGCAAAAACGAAAGAACGGATGCAGGCCTGTTGGACTGGAACTAGCCTTCCATGATTTTGAGGAAGTACTCCCGCTCACGTGGTCCATCGAATTCGCAAAAATAAATGCCTTGCCAGCGGCCAAGCAGCAGCCTGCCTTCGTGAATAATCACCGTCTGTGATGGCCCTGTTGTGATCGATTTGAGGTGAGAGGCTGTATTGCCTTCGGCATGTCGATACTCGGGATGCTCCCAAGGATACACTTCGTCCAGACGGAGCAAGACATCGTGTTTCACATCCGGGTCAGCATTTTCGTTGATGGCGATACCCGCTGTTGTATGTGGGCAGTAGATGAGCACCGTCCCATTCTGCACACCGCTACTCTGGACAAGCTGCTTCACGTCCCGTGTGATATCCTTCATTTCATCTCGTGTGGAAGTGGATATATTCTTCGTATATAACATGTTTAATCACTCCTTATCATCTCTGTTCTTACCCTCGATTGTACCTTAACCACTACATACCAAACAAACCACATATGTAAGGTGAAAAAAGAAAATCGCCTCATAACGGAGAGGACAGAAATAACCTGAAGAAGCGGAAGCTAAAAGCTTTCTGTAAGAAAGCTGCTTCGGAAGCATAAGCTTCACCTTTATCACCGGATTTCCCCTTTAATAAAAGGGGATTAAAGAAATCTGGGGATAACAGTGATCGGAAGGTTGTTGTGGCCTCGCAGTGTACAGGTGCGATTTTAATTAATTGATCTTATATCTGGCCTAATTATATTCAATAAAAGCATTGACGATTGGCACTGCAAACTGGTAAAGTATCAGAAAAGCAAAACCAAGTAGACTAATGGGAATAATAATAAAGTAATATCATCCAACTTAGGGAAATGTCGTATTGAATCCAGGAAGACTGCCGACCGGAGCTAAAGCCGGAGGCTGGGAGGGAACGCAGCAATGAATACCGTTCTTCGTCATAAGGGATGGACTTGGGGATTCCGCAGTACCGTTTTGTTATATTTTATCGTACTTATTGTACTTCCAATCATCGGTGTGTACGTCAATTCCTTCTCTGAAGGATGGAGCAACTTTGTTCAGAGCATTATGGACCCCATCGCGTGGAAAGCCGTACTGCTGACGATTCGGCTGGCCGTGATTGCTACGCTGATTAATGTGGTTCTGGGCACGATGATTGCCTGGGTGCTGACAAGGTATCGCTTTGTAGGCCGATCGTTTCTTAACAGTCTGGTTGATCTCCCGTTTGCACTGCCAACAGCGGTGGGCGGCTTGATGATTATGCTGCTATTGGGTCCGGTCAGTGCCATCGGGAAACTGGCAGAATCCATGGGGTTTGAGATTGTATTTCACCAGCCCGCAATTGTTATCGCGATGACTTTTGTCACGTTTCCGTTTGTGATCCGTGCGGTGCAGCCTTTGCTGGAAGAAATCGATCCTTCCGAGGAAGAGGCCTCATACACGATGGGGGCATCCAAGGCGCGCACGTTCATGCAGGTTATTCTGCCGTCCATGGCACCTGGCATGATCAGTGGAGGGATGTTGGCTTTCTCCAGAGGACTGGCTGAATTCGGGGCTGTCGTGCTGGTGGCTGGTAACATTCCGGGAAGAACACTGACTGCTTCCGTATTTATATATGGGGAGATTGAAAGTGATAATCCAACGGGAGCGGCTGCAGTATCCGTGTTGCTCCTAACGCTCTCCTTCCTGATCCTCTGGCTGATCAATCTGGTGCAGATGCGGGGGAGAAGACGATGAGACGACTCTTAATCGGACTGACGTTTGCGGTATTTATTGTACTGTTGATCATCCCGCTTGGACGCATTTTTATTGGTGCATTTGAAGACGGGGCAGGTGGGTTCCTGAAAGGGCTGATGCGCCCTGAGGCGCTACACGCTTTGATGATGACCGGACTGGTGGTCCTGGTGGTCACCCTGTTAAATACATTGTTTGGCATCATGATGGCTCTGTATCTGGTTCGTGCCGGATGGTTGAGTGAACGGATAAAAGGGTTGCTGAACAGCATTGTAGACTTGCCTTATGCCGTATCTCCTGTCATTGGCGGTTTGATGATTGTGTTGATGTTGGGACCTAACAGCATTATGGGTGCTTTTTTTGAAGGGATTGGATTCAATGTGGTCTATGCCTTCCCGGGTATGGTAATCGCAACGTTATTTGTTACATTTCCACTGATGGTAAGAGAGGTTATGCCTGTCCTGCAGGAACTCGGTTCTCAGCAAGAGGAGGCCGCATCTACACTTGGCGCCTACGGCTGGAGAACGTTCTGGAGTGTGACATGGCCTTCGATCCGCTGGGCGGTAGTGTATGGTCTAGTCTTGACGGTTGCGCGCTCGCTTGGGGAATTCGGTGCAGTGCTGGTTGTATCCGGTAATATTATGAACAAAACGCAGACAGCAACAACCCTGGTGTATCAGGATGTTGAGAATTTTAATGTGGCTGCCGCAAATGGTGTTGCATTGGTGCTGGTCACCTTCTCCGTCGGGCTGCTGCTCATGATGGAATGGGCCAAGAAGCGAAAGGAAGTGCATTGATATGCATGTAGAAGTCCGTGATCTGAACAAACATTTCGGTGATTTTCATGCGGTAAAAGATGTCTCATTCGATATTGCCAAAGGCCATCTGATCGGTCTGCTTGGACCCAGCGGAGGCGGGAAGACGTCCATTCTGCGGATGCTTGCGGGTCTGGAGAATCCGGGTTCCGGAGAGATTCGCTTTCATGGGAAAGTCGTGAACCATCTGCCTCCACAGGAGCGCGGAATCGGATTTGTATTCCAGAACTATGCCCTGTTCAAACATATGACGGTATTTGAGAATATTGCTTTTGGACTCAAGGTCAAGAAGACACCGAAAGCCCAGATCCGTGATCGGGTTATGGAACTTGTTGAACTGACCGGGTTAAAAGGTTTCGAACAGCGCTATCCACACCAGTTGTCTGGTGGGCAGCGTCAGCGTGTTGCTTTTGCCAGAGCACTCGCCCCGGAGCCGCAGCTGTTATTGCTGGACGAACCGTTCGCGGCCATTGATGCGAAAATTCGTCAGGAACTGCGTTCATGGTTACGGGAGCTAATCGAGCGAGTGGGAATTACTTCGATCTTTGTAACACATGACCAGGATGAAGCGATTGAAGTGGCGGACGAGATTATGATTATCAGCCAAGGTCGTCTGGAACAGAAGGGCACTCCTTGGGATATCTACAAAAACCCGCAGACACCATTTGTCGCTACATTTATCGGGGAGTCTACGGTTGTGGAGGATGCTTCCCAGTTGAAAGGATTCGAACATGCCGTCGAGGGTGAACACACCAAAGCGCTAATCCGACCGGAGTATATTGAGATCGGCTTGAAAAACGAGTTCACCATGTTGTCTGCAACGGAAAAAGGTACAGTCAAACATCTTCATTTCCGCGGCAGTCAATGGATGGTAGAGGTGGACGTACAGGGGCACAAGTTAATCACATATCGTTCCCTGGAGAAAACGACATTGGAGATCGGTCAAGAAATTCGTGTCCTGGTACATCGTGCATACCTGTTCAATGACTCCAACAGTTGGGTGGTTGAGAACCGACTGAAGGAAGATCCGATGCCGGTGATGATTTAGTCAAGTGGAAGAAAGGGGCTGCCCATGCAGACGAGGAAGAAGAAAATCAACCTTTTATATGTCGCCCTCATGCTTCTGCTCGTCTGCATGACCGCTGGATGCAGCAAGCAGGAGGAGTCAAGCGAACAGAACAAGCCCGCTGGTAACGATTCATCCAATACGCTGGTGATCGGTGCTTATAGTGTAGCGAAAGATGCTGTAGGCGAGTTGCTACCCAAGTTCCAGGAGGAGTGGAAGGCGAAGACTGGACAGACGATTAACTTCCAGGAATCCTATGAAGCATCGGGTACACAGGCAAGAGCCATCGTTGGTGGATTCGAGGCTGATGTGGCCTTGCTCGCGATGGAGAGTGATATCGACAAGCTGGTCAAAGCCGATCTGGTTAGCTCCGATTGGAAACAGGCCCCTAATGAGGGCATGATCACCCGCTCGATTGTTGTTCTGGGCACAAGAGCAGGCAACCCGCTTGGAATTCATGATTTTCAGGATTTAACCAAGCCGGGAGTGAAGGTACTCTACCCTAATCCAAAGACATCCGGTGGGGCACAATGGGATATTAATGCCATTTACGGTGCCGGATTGAAACTGTCGGAGGAGCAAGAAGGGAAGAAAGATCCTGCTGCAGCCAAGGCTTTTCTTGAACAGGTACATCGTAACGTTGAGTCATTGGACAAGAGTGGGCGGTCTTCGATGGCGGCATTCGAATATGGTGTGGGTGATGTAATCGTCACGTATGAAAATGAATTGCTTGCCCGGATCGCCAAAGGTGTGGATTATGACATCGTTATTCCGAAAAATACGATCCTGATTGAGAATCCGGCAGTTGTAGTGAATAAGTATGCCGATAAACATGGGAATCGTGAACTGGCTGAAGCTTTTGTCGCATATTTGCGTACACCAGAAGCCCAGCAGATTTTCGCTAAGCATGGCTTTCGTTCAGTAGACCCGGATGTATTTGCACAGACGGAGTCGACATTCCCAACGCCCGAAGGGTTATTTGATATTAACTATCTGGGGGGATGGGATGAGGTACGTAGTACGCTGTACTCCAAACGTGGCGTGTGGTATCAGGTGCTTGCGGGAATATGAGTATCGTTGTAATCAAGAACAGGTAACCGAGCGTGTGGATACTAAACCTTCATTTCAATGGAAGATGAGATGGAGGTTTTTTACTGCCAATAGGATATAATAGAGGTATACTAGACCATAATTGTTACATAGTGCAGGAAGGTGTGAGTTGGATGAGTTCAGAGATTAAATTATCCCAAAGTACAGCGATTAGACTGGAGCAGGCCCGCGGTAAGGGGATGTCCGAGGAAGATATTCTAAAAGCCATTCAAGCCAAAGACGTTTCCGCTTTTGACGCAGTGTCTGAAGAGGAATACCGATATAATGAATTTTTCTCGTATGCGGACGAGCATGGTGAAAATGTGGAGGCAGCAGTGAAAGACGGCTACCGGATTACCTTTAACACGCGTGGTGGGCTCGGAATCTGGTTGGAAAAGGCCTTTAAGGTGCAGCCAGAGAAAGACTTCACGGTGGGCGAAGGAATCGTGACCGGACTACAGTTGAAACCGGAACAGGCAGAGGTGCTGGCTGAGCGACTTGCGTCGAACTGGGTCATTACCAATACAAAGGATGTACCTGCGGGTAAGGAATTGACATTGAAGCTGCGAGCACTGGTGTAGTTCGAGCGTTGAATTAATATGAGTTGAAACAATAGCTCGTGGCTTCTGGAAAAGGTAAGGCCTGCTCTTGATGCGGGCGACCGGCTTATTAAAGGGCGCACCAAATTTAGATGAGCGCTCGCTCCCGAATGGAGCGAAGCATGGAGATGGAGTCTGACGGTGAACAGTCAGACCACAGACTGTCCCGAATTGCAGAGGATAACTGCGGCGGGATGGTCTTTTTTTTGCAAAAAAAGAGGTGCACGATTACAATTTACATATCATGAATTCAGGGGGGAATGCAGATTGAATCAGCTAACATTTCTGGGCACTGGCGATGCGATGGGCGTTCCACGTGTGTATTGCGATTGCGAAGTATGTACAGAGGCGAGGCTTACGGGAGAGAATAAACGGAAACGCTCTTCCGTTCTGATTGACTATGGTGGCGATGGTGCGAGTGAACAGTTCATGATTGACTGCGGGCCGGACTGGAGATCACAGATGGAGGATGAGGGATTGCGTATGGTGCATACGCTGCTCATCACTCATGCCCATTTTGACCATATTGGAGGATTGCCGGAATGGGCAGATGCGTGCCGCTGGTTGGGTGTAAAGGGACGTTTGTATGCACCGCGTGAAGTGATATCCACCATTCAGGGACAGTTTCCCTGGTTGGGGCGTCATATGGACTTTCTGGAAACGGATGATGATATTGAACTCGGGGGATGGAAGGTGCATTCCTGGAAAGTGTGCCATGGGCATAACGGGTATTCGTACGCGTATCGGCTGGATCGGGTTGGGTATAGCTGGGCGTACTGTTCAGATGCCATTGACCTGAAGGCATCCGAGAAAGAGCCGCTGCACGGATTGGATATGCTGGTGCTGGGAACAAGTTTTGTGCATGAACATGCGGAATTCTCCACACGTTCCGTGTACGATATGCGTGAGGCGCAGGAGCTGCTGCGGGAACTGAAACCGGGTCATACCTATTTTACACATATGTCCCATGACGTTGATGTACGCCAGAATTATAATCTGAATCAAGGTATTACGATTGCCCATACCGGGATGAAAGTGCTGCTTGGAACCCTTTAATCTTAAAAGTGGGAGCAGGGAAAAAATGATTTTAGAAGAGCGTATCCTTTGGAGGAGGTTCTTCGTTTACATAGTGTAAGTCACAATAATCAGGAACCAGCAAAGGGGGGCCCCCGATATGGCCTTTGTGAAGTCCGTGAATTGCCGCATGAACAGACCACAAGAGGATGATCTAAAAAATAAACCTGATCTGGAATCCGGTGATATCGCCGGACATCCGGTTAACCAGGGCATTCATGCCGTCTTAACCGACCTGATGGGTCCGTTATATGCATATTGTTTATCTCTGACCAGATCTGTACCCGAGACCGAGGACTTGGTTCAGGATACCTGTCTCAAAGTATTGTCGTCCACGGCGGTGCAATCTTCCGAGACGATGAAAGAGATGAACTGGGAGGCTTATCTGATCCGAATTGCTCGCAACAGCTGGATTGATATGCTTCGGAAGCAGCAGAGATTGCATTCCATATTGGATGGCTTGAAGCCTGTTATGCGAGAGTTCGCAGAGGAAGAGCATTTTGAAGAGCTAGAATCTGCTGTTCAGTTATTAATTAGCGAATTACCACCCTGGCAGCGAGCCATATATGTATTACGTGAAATTATGGGTTATAAGGCGGCAGAGACTGCGGATATGCTGGAGACGACAGAAGGCGCTGTGAAAGCGGCGTTAAGTCGTGCCCGTTCAGCCATAGCTGAAGTGAGGCACAAGTTGGAACATTCGGACGCTGAATTGCAGTATGAAGAGGGCGCAGTGGAGGACAATCGGGAGGAGCTACGCAGCTATCTGCTGGCATTCCGCACGGGAGATACCGCTCGCATCATTGATCTGTGCCTGAATCGGACGGATGATCCGATGGCTGTGGCGGGTAGTATTTTGCAGCAGACTCTGCCGTCTCCATCCATGCAGCCAGTGATGTACGGGTACGCCGCTTCCGGAACGAATGCGATGTCGTATGGAGGTGGGTACACGGCCAACATGGTTGCCTAAACCAAGGAGGCGACACATATGAATGTAGTACCCTATGTAGTGGAACAGACCGCTCGCGGTGAGCGGAGTTATGATATTTATTCACGTTTGCTCAAAGACCGAATCATTATGGTGTCCGGGGAGATTGAAGATCAGATGGCCAATGCCATCGTGGCTCAGCTGTTATTTTTGACCGCCGAGGACCCGGAAAAAGATATTCAGATGTACATTAACAGCCCTGGTGGGTCGGTGAACGCGGGATTTTCGATCTATGACACGATGCAATTCGTGAAGCCGGATATCTCCACGATCTGTACAGGTATGGCGGCAAGTTTTGGTACGATATTGTTGGTGGGTGGAACAAAAGGTAAGCGTATGGCGTTGCCCAACAGTGAAATCATGATCCATCAGCCACATGGCGGTACGCGAGGGCAGGCGTCGGATATGCTGATTCATGCTAACCGCATCATTCAACATCGTCAACGTCTTAACAAGCTGTTAGCCGAACATACAGGACAGTCAATTGAGCGGATTGAGAAGGATTCGGATCGAGACTATTTCCTCACCGCTGCTGAAGCAGTCGAATATGGATTGGTGGATAAAGTCATATCCAGCTCATAACAGAAGCCCGGAGGGTCATGTGACCTTTCGGGCTTTTTTGATTTATAATTCAAACCTTACATTTCTTTTTCAAGCGTAATAAGCCTGCTCATGCCTTCCCGAATCTGCTGCTCATGTGCATAAGAGAAGGACAGGCGCAGCTTGCGACTGGCTGAATGATCCGAAGAATCAAATACGGTTCCGGGTACAAAGGCAACGGATTGTTCCATGCATCGGTGAAGCAGTCTCCCTGTATCCACACCCTCAGGAAGCTCTACCCAAAAGTTGAGTCCGCCCTCCGGCCGGGTCCACGTCCAGTCCGTTTCCAGCAGATATTGTTCCATCACTTCCATCCGTAGCTGGATGGCGGTCCGCAGCTTAGACAGATGCTGATGCATACGTTCTGATTGAAAATAACGGAGAAAAAGCTTCTGGTTCAGGAGAGGCGATCCGTTATCTGTCAGTGATTTTACGGCCTGTAGTCCTGGCATGAAACGCTGACGGCATATGATGGCTGCAATCCGTAGCCCGGGTGCAACATACTTGCTGTAACTGCGGATGTACAGGGTGTGTCCTGTGGTGTCGTAGGTGAAAATGGGTGCAGGAGGTTTCTCTTTAAAATAGATATCATAGGTGCTGTCGTCTTCGAGCAGAAAACAACCATACTGTTCTGCAAGTTCGGGTAACTGCTTGCGCTGTTCTACTGGAACATTCATGCCGGTTGGATTCTGAAAAGTCGGTGTCATATAAAAGAGGCGCGGCTTCTCACTCTTCATCAGATGTTCGATCTGCTCCAGATCATACCCGTCCGAGTGAATATCTGTAAAGATCAGACGAGCACCTTGTTTACGGAAAATCTCCATTGCTGGTCCATACGTAGGCCGTTCCATCAAGACCCGATCCCCGGGCTTGACCAGCGTTCGAGAGATGACGTCGATCGCTTGCTGGGCACCCGATGTAATTAACACCTCGTCTGCGGAGAGGTAGAAGCGTTCCTTGGTTGTCAGATGGCTTGCCATCGCACTACGCAATTCCAGATCTCCCTGAATCGTGGAGTACGTTCCGAGCAGACGTGGATATTGATCCAGCAGATCACGCATCAGTTCTCCCCAATACCGATTGGGAAGCAGGGCGGGATCAATCAGTGATTTGGAAAACTGGAATTCGGCTTCAAGCGACTGTACACGCGCGAGGGAGTCCCAATGCAGCCAGGCAGACACGGCGGGATCATCCGCCTGATCCGTTACTGAGAATGGAGTTGCTGGACTGACATAATAGCCGGACTTATCCTTCACATAAACATTCCCACGCTCCTTTAACTCCTGATAGGCTTTGAAAACGGTCAGCCGATGTACGCCGAGTAGCTCGGACAGGCTTCGTACAGATGGCAGTTTTTCATGTTCAACCCACTCTCCCGCTTCAATTCGTACAACGAGATAGTGGATGACTTGCTCATATAATTTCAGGCTGTTATCTGTCATCATCAAGGTTTTGCCCATCCGGCTCACACTCCTTTTGAACTCTATTGTAACAGCTAATAGGCGACAACTGTTCTGTTTTGTTCATTCTGTTCTGTAGACCATGAGATATGATGAAGAACAGATAAAGGAGTGGTTATCATGGTGGGTATTGCATTTACGGTCATGTGTCTTATTTTCGGTACAACGTTTTTGGCTATTAAAATTGGAGTGGAGGCAGGCATGCCGCCTTTTCTGTCAGCCGGACTGCGATTTGTAGTTGCGGGAGCGCTGATGTTTGCATGGATGTGGATGAAGGGCAAAGTGAGCTGGTCCCTCCTGTTCCGCAAGGAGATGTTGTTGACAGGAGCGGGTCTGACCTTCGGTACCTTTGCCACATTATATTGGGCTGAACAGCATGTGAGCTCGGGTGTGGGTGCCATTCTGTCAGCGACAGGGCCACTGATGATAATGTTGATGCAGACGGCGCTGTTACGGCAAAAAACATCTGCCCGTATGATGGTAGGCTGCCTAATCGGGTTCACCGGTGTGGTTTTGGTTGTGCTGCCAGGTGTATCGCTTGGTGCGGGTTCCCTGTTCATGTGGGGATGTATTGCAGTACTGGTGGGGGAAGTCTGTTATTCGGCAGGTGCATTGTACTCCAAAAAGGTTATTAATCAGTTCAAAGAAGCAAACCCCGTCGCGATTAACGCAGTACAGATGATGTATGGGGGACTGTTGTTAAGCTTGCTCTCAGCGGTGACAGAATCCTGGAACATGTCTGCTTTGGATTGGGTTCCTGCTGTCTCGTCCGTGATATATTTGACTGTAGTTGGCTCGATGGTTGGACATAGTCTGTTCTATTGGATCATGTCGCGTACCAATCCGCTGTTCCCGGCAACCTGGTTATACATTTCTCCGCCCATTGCCGTTGGTCTTGGCGCTGTTGTCTATGGTGAACATGTCAGCTGGATTACGTGGATCGGTGTGGTGCTGGTCGTTTCAGGTCTGCTGACGATGAATGAGAAGGTGAGCGGCTGGTTGAAAAAAGGAAAGCGTGCGAGGGTGACAGTACAGGCTTCCGAAACTGTTTTAAAGTAGGTAAAGACTAATAGTATGCAGCTCAATCTCAAAATCAGCCCTTGATTTTAGGTTGAGCTGTTTGTTATTCAAACATGATGTTCTCGTTAACCAGTTGGTAGTAATATTCATCCATCTGTTCTGCTGTAACATTTTCTTCGAAATGTTGTATCCACCACGTCACAAGTAAACGAATTACCCCCGAGTGAAACTCGGCTACCAGTTCTATGGGAAGTGAAAATTGTTTACCTCTTCTCTTCAATTCCAGCAAATCTCTTCTGAATATCTCTCCGATAAAATGTATGAAAAAGTTTTTAAAGCCCTCATCCTTCTGTTGGTTCTGCACGATGGTCTCCAGTACATTGCCGAACAAAATTTTAGATATGCTTTGCAAAGGCTGCTGTAGTCGATCTTCTACATTCATTTGTAAATAATCCCGAAGGACCAAAGTTAGGGTGGAGGACAGTAGAGCAAATTTATCCTTAAAATGTTTGTAAAACGTGGTCCGGTGGACCATAGCTTTGTCACATATTTCATTAATCGTGATGTTGCTGAATAGCTGGCCTTTCTCACATAACAGATCGAGTAGTGCTATCGTTAACAATTTATGAGTTCGGGTAACTCTCAAATCCACCTTTTTACTAATCATTTTCATCTACACCATTTCCTTATTGTAGTTTAGCTATATAGTATCCTGATATTGATTCTTACTTGATACGAGATTTGAAGTGTATATTGGTATTATAAGTAATTTTTTGATAGTGCTACAAGTGTAGATAAAATCTGACGGATCAGAGAGGATGAAGTGACGATGCCCGATATGAAAAAAGCTGTGGTAATTGGGGCAGGTATTGCAGGGTTAATCACTGCAAGGATGTTATCTGATTATTATGATGAGGTATGTATCATTGAGCGAGATGAATTGCCTTCTGAGCCGGCGAATCGGCAAGGTGTGCCTCAATCCTTTCATCCGCATCGTGTATTACCGCGCGGCGGACTCATTCTGGAACATTACTTTCCCGGATACAATGACGAATTGGTCGCACTTGGCGCCATTCCTTCACAGGAAGAGAAATTTGTGATTGCAAATCGCTACGGTACATTAGTCAATAAGGCGAATGCTGTTTCCTCATTCAAAATTGCATCGAGTAGCAGAGCCCTGCTGGAATGGGTACTGCGTCAGCGAGTCCAGAACATAGATCATATAAGCTTCTTAACGAGTACAGAAGTTACCGGGTTAATGGCATCAGAAGATCAGCGTTCCATTACAGGTGTGTATACCAAAGAAAGAGGTCGGGATAACCGGGAAGAAATGCTTGCGGCGGATATGGTTATTGATGCCGCGGGACGTTCTTCCAAATTAATCAGATGGCTTGATAAGATAGGGCTGTCCGTGCCTGAGCCGGAAGTGCTGAAGGTGTCTCTTGGTTACAGCACCCGCTATTATAAGATACCACCCTCTATTCAAAATAACTGGGGAACGGTGATAACAGAGTCCGATCCTGCGCAAGGAATTCGTGCGGGCATGTTGTGGCGCATTGAAAATGATATCGCTGGACTATTACTGTTCAACGCAGGAGGAGATGAATATCCTTCAACCCATCCGGATGAGTTCCAAGAGCAAATCAAACATCTGTTTGCTTCGGATGAAATCGTAGCGTTGGAAAACCAGCTGGAGCCTTTTCAAGGGCCGCGGGGATACCGTATTTCCGAGTCTGTCCGTCAACATTTTGAACTCATGGAGAATTGGCCCTCCGGATTACTCGTCCTTGGTGATGCATTTTGCAGCTTCGATCCGATTCATGGCCAAGGCATGACGGTCGCTGCAATTGAAGCCGAGACCATAGGAAAATGTCTGGATGAGCAGCGAATGCATCCTGAGCCGCAGTTTGAGCGCCAAGTGCTGCTTCGTATGCAGCAGGCCATTGAACCGGCCTGGTGGCTTAGTTCTGTAGCTGATCTGCGTTGGAAAGGGGTCGAACATGTCGGGACTTCCCGAATGAAAGGGGTTGCCTTTGCGCAGAAATATATCAATTTGTTCAACAAGCAGGCCATGAAAAAGGCGAGTCAGGAAAATAATAAACATCTCTTTTTTACCCAGTTCCTGATGAATGCTCTAATCCTTCCTCCAAGTGAATACTTTAAAGGTGAAATCCTGAACATGATCCTGAACGACAATGGTTCTGAAGAAGAAATGGAGTTAAGAGCGGAGCTTGGTGTCCAAGATCCGGAGCGGTTCCAGCATAGAATTGATGAGATCCTTCCGTCTTTTCAGCTGGAGTCTGATGGTCGAATCAAGAAACTGCTGGAGTCTTTTCAACATGCCTTGAGCAAGTAAGACAATACTCCGTGGTGCGTGAAAGTGGGCAAAACATGAAACGAATAACTTTAAATTTCATAGCTAGCATTGTAATCTCATTCATTGTATTTTTTATTGTTTTGTTTTTTGCCGATGTCCAAGATACAAATCGTGTCATCTTATCTGTGGCGATTACGATTTCACTACAATTATCCTTGATTACCGCATTGTTGCTCTCAAAACATAAAAAATAACAGAGAAATATACCTAATATAATCGTGTAAACAGGATAATGAACATATTTTTAAAATCAAAAAAACAGCCCTGTACAGCGAAATTCGCCGACAGGGCTGTTCATTGATCTTATTTACTCTGCGTTCAGCACAAACTTCTCGATAACTTCTTTTACGCCGTCTTCGTTATTGCTTGCCGTAATGTAGTCCGCCAGCTCTTTAAGAGCTGGGATGGCATTCCCCATCGCTACACCAAGTCCAGCAACTTCGAGCATCTCGTGGTCGTTCCAGGAATCGCCGATGGCAATACACTCGCTGAGTTGGTGACCGAAATGATCAGCCAGGAAGGTCAGGGCATGGCCTTTCGTTCCTTCATTATGCATGATCTCCAGGAAGTAAGGTTTGGACTTTGTGATATGCACTTGAGGTCCGAGCAATTCACGCAAATCAACGGCAACCTTATCCAAGTAGTCTGGCTCATCGATAATAAGCAGCTTCGGTGTTTTTTGTTCGATGACTTTGATGAAATCAGATTCGATATAATATTGGGTGCCGTTTAATTTGGCATAATCACGCAGCTTGTCGTTTTCCTCACGGGCATACAGCTTGTCGTCAATGTATGTTTGAAGGTGGAGATTGTTCTCCAGGCAGTAATCATACAATTTGCGGGAAGCTTCCTGTGGAACGTAACGCTCATAAAGTACTTTTTCGTCCAGCAGGTTTTTTACCAAAGCACCTTGATACGTAATGATGGGTACGTTAAGTCCGGTTTGACGAGCAAGCGCTTGTGCTGAAGCATAAGCACGTCCAGTCGCGAGCGTTACAGTTACACCATGGGCAACTGCTTGTTCCAGTGCAGTCTGTGTAGCAGGGGTTACTTCCTTGTTGTCGTTGATCAGTGTGTCGTCAATGTCGATTGCGATTAATTTATAGGTCATCTGTGTTTCTCTCCTTTTTTATCTGTATCTATACTAACGAACGAAAAAATAAGTTTTACACGAGGCCACTCCGAATACAGATTCATCTTTCGATCGCTGTTATCCCCGGATTTTTGATTCCATTCCCCAAGGGGAAATCCGTTGATAAAGGCGAACGCTTCGCTTCTTCCGATAAATTCTGTCTTCTCCGTTAACGTGTAATCTTAGACTTCGTTCTAAAACTATACTTCCATCTAAATCCTACTCTTCCAGGAAAACAAGGCCAATAAAGTCTTCCAGCTCAAGGTTACCGAAGTAATGTTTTACATCCAGGCCCTCAAGTGCAGTGCGCACATCGGATTCCTCATAACGCTTGCCGCGCAGCATATTTTCGATATCCGCTACATCGCCTACACCGAAGAAGTCGCCGAAGATTTTGATATCTTCGATATGTCCATCCTTGATGTTCATGCGCAGATCGATGATGCCGACAGGAAATTTGCGAGTGTGCTTCACATTGCTTTCCGGAGACAAGCCATAGTTCCAGTCCCAGTTGTTATAACGCTCAGCGGAGATTTCCTTAATTTTGTCCCAGTCCTTGTCAGTCAGCTTGTATTGCGGGACGTCCTGTGGCTCCATTCTGAAAATGTGACGTAACAGCTCATCGCGGAACTGCTCAATCGTCAGGTTGGTGTCAATCAGATCCCGTATGTTGGCGACCCGACTGCGCACGGACTTGGTGCTCTTGGATTTGAATTTCTCGGGATTGACGTTCAGGGAAGCCTGAACATGCTCCAGATTCAGATCAAACATCAAGGTGCCATGACTGAACATACGCCCACGCGTGGAAAACTGGGCATTGCCCGAAATTTTCTTTTCACCCACTTGCAGATCATTACGCCCGGTCAACTCAGCATTTACACCAAGCTCGTGCAATGCTTCAACGACAGGCTGGGTAAACTTGCGGAAATTGTGGAAGGATTGACCGTCATCGGCTGTAATAAAACTGAAATTCAGGTTGCCCAGATCGTGATATACCGCTCCGCCTCCCGATAGACGACGAACCACCTGCACACCGTTATCCTGAACGTACTCGATATTAATTTCTTCAATGGTATTTTGATGCTTTCCGATGATGATCGACGGACGGTTGATGTAGAACAGCAGATAGCTGTCATCCTCCATCGGCAGATGTTTCAGAATGTACTCCTCAATCGCCAGGTTTACAGAAGGATCTGTAATGCCCTGATTGTCTACAAACAGCATGGTCATTCCTCCATTAATGTATGTGAGGGATTGCTAGTCCCTTATGTAGTGAACCTTGTATATCAAACGGAACCGAAATTCCTCTTCTATTGTAAACGAATTATGGTTGGGACACAAAGAAAACAGGATTGACCCACACCTCCCGTGCCATCCATAATAAAAAGGACATACAGAAAGGATGACGGAAGAATGACCGGTTATATCGAAGTGTTCGGACATGGCGGGGACGTGGAGACGGCTGCGTCACGATTCGGGAGGGCCGCCACTGATTTTCTGGATTTCAGTGCCAACATTAATCCGCTCGGTCCGCCCAGAGAGGTGCTGGAGGCTATACAGCAAGGATTGCAGTCGGTAATTCGGTATCCCGATCCGGGGCATCGGGGATTCAAAGCACTGCTGAGCGAGCGTCTTGGTGTGATGCAGGAGCAGATTTCCGTGGGCAACGGTGCAGCCGAGAGTATGGCGCTCATTCTGCTGGGGCTTGCCCCGCGCAAGGTGGGTACGGTGGAACCGGGATTCTCGGAGTACCGGGCGTTGGCCCGACAATTCGGTGCCGAGGTTGTGCATACGGAGGGCAGGGAAGAGCTGGCGTGGCGAGCGGAACCCAATGACATTGAGCAGCTCATGGAAAAGGTAGACCTGCTCTTCCTTGGCCAGCCCAACAATCCGAACGGTGTACAATATCCGCTTGAAGTATTGCAAAGACTTGCCCGTAAAGCAGAAAAAACGGAAACCGTACTCGTCATTGACGAGGCCTTTATCGATTTTATTCCGGTAGCCCGGCGCCAGTCCCTGGCAGCACATCTGAACGACTATCCAAATGTGATCATCATTCGTTCGATGACGAAGTTTTATGCCATTCCGGGCTTGCGTCTAGGATATGCTTTGGGCCGTGCGGAATATATTCAGGCAATGACGAAGAAACAGGTGACCTGGAGTGTCAACGGTCTGGCGCTTATGGCAGGTGAAGCCTGTCTGCGCAGTGGAGAACGGTACGAACTGGAGACCCTATCACAGATCACGCGGGAACGGGGACATCTCATCGCTGGGCTGCAGGCGTATGGATGTGCGGTGACACCGGGAGAGGCGAACTTTATTTTGGCACGTGTGCCGGCCCCTTGGACAGCAGCATCCATGCAGGAGGCGCTGGGGCAAAGGGGTATCCTGATTCGCAGCTGTGCCATGTATCCGGGGCTTGACGAAGGCCATGTGCGTTTCGCGGTCAAGGATGCAGACGCCAATGCTACTTTGCTCGAAGTGCTGGGCAGCGTGTTGGAAACCAAGGGATATCCAAATGTCGATCAGTCTTCCATTCATGAATCCAGTCAGCAGGAGAAGGCGAAAGATTCGGAACAGGAACAGGGAGGGAAGCGGCAATGACACTCCCGTTTTATAACTACTTTACGAATGGAGAAACAGACGAGAATGAGTATGCGGCCTTTTCCTGGCCAGGACTGAACATATCTGCACATGAACGACATATCAAAGCACAGAGTCCAAGGGCAGCCCAAGCGCTGTCGAATGCGGTATATGGCGGCGGGATGCTTGAACTGGATCGCATATTTAACATCTATGTGGACAGGCATTACCGCTGTGATGATCCGCCGCGTGATATCGAACAAGCGCTGAACGAATGGCAAGAGCCGCGGGATCAATGTGCCGGATTATTGACGGCCGTAAGGCTGGAGCATACTTCCATTCAGGAATATACAAGTGATGAATTTGGCCTTCTGTGCTGTACCACTGCGGGTGTATCAAATGCCGCACGAGCGGGGTCGGAGAGAACGGTATTTGATGCGGCAGGAAATAAGACGATGTCTTCCGGCAGGGAGCGCTCTGCTCCTTCAGCACGGAATCTGACGATGCCATCCTATGTCCCAGGTACAATTAACATCATGCTCTGGTTGAATGGACGCATGACCAGCGGGGCAATGGTGAATGCAGTACAGACGGCGGTGGAAGCCAAAGCGGCAGCGCTGGCGGATGCGGGGGTTCTGGATTCGGAGAACGGGTTGCCCGCCACCGGCACCACAACTGATGCCATTGTATTTGCGGTACGTCAGGCAGTGGAGGAAACACAACCGATGATCGCTTATGCCGGGACAGCGACTACGGCAGGGGCGGCGATTGGCAGACTGGTATACGACACGGTGACGGAGAGCCTTCAGGCCGGACTGTACGGAAAGAGAGGATCAGGCACAAATGACTTTTGAGGTGGAGCATCTATGGACTTGGCCGTTCTGGACAGGCATGGCGGGAGCCTGGATTATTATACTGGCGTACCTGTTGGACCGATGTATCGGAGATCCGCGCTGGATTCCCCACCCGGTGATTGGCATGGGAAAAGGCATCTCGGCGTTGGAGCGTGTCATTCGCTCGCGTGTGAGCACAGATTCGGGGCTGAAGAGAGCAGGGCTGTTGTTTCCGATTGTGATCGCGGGGGGGTCTTTTGCCATCACGTGGGGACTTGTATATGTGCTTGGGCTGATTCATCCTGTCATTGCGGTGGCAGCTGAAGTAGTGCTCATCGCAACGACCATTGCTTCAAAAGGGCTTAAGGATGCAGGTATGGAAGTGTATCGTCATCTGAAGCAGCAGGATTGGCCGGCGGCCAGACGTTCACTGGGCATGATTGTTGGACGTGATACAGCGCATCTGGATGAACCGGAGGTTGTGCGGGGAACGGTAGAGACGGTTGCCGAAAATATCGTTGATGCCATTGTATCCCCGTTATTCTATGCGCTTATTGGAGGCGCTCCGCTTGCTATGGCTTATCGTGCCGTCAACACGCTGGATTCCATGGTTGGATATAAAAATGACAAGTATTTGCATCTTGGCTGGGCCTCGGCCCGTCTGGATGATGTGGCGAACTGGATACCTGCCCGGTTGACCGCGATGCTATTAATCGTGGGTGCGTGGGTGATGAAGATGGACGCCAAAGGAGCAGCACGCATGGTCGCACGGGATGCAAGACTGCATCCAAGTCCGAATAGCGGTTTTCCCGAATCAGCGGTGGCTGGAGCACTGGGCATCCGGCTTGGTGGACATAACGTGTATCATGGAGTTGCTTCGTTTCGCGCCTACATGGGGGAGGCCAAACGGCCGATGGAAGCCGAGGATATTGTGCGAACATCACGCCTGATGTTCTGGTCGGCAGGGGCTTTTGTTGTACTGTGCGTGTTCATAACGCTGGGTATGTGGCTGGCAGGAGGGACGCTGTTATGGCCGTAAATGAAGGAAATGCAGGCAATGAAGTACATAGGGATCAACCCGGTCCGCTGAAACGAAACATTCTGTGGGTCCGTCACGGGACAACGCTGTGGAATGTGGAAAAAAGATACCTGGGGCATACCGACATCGGTCTGCTGCCAGATGCCAAAGAAGAACTGGCTCCGCTTCATGAACAATTGAGCAATGTTCCGTGGAACGAGCTATATTGCAGTGATCTTCTTCGCTGCCGGCAGACGCTGGAACAGATTCTTCCTGATGCCAGCGGACAGGTGAAGTTCGACTCGCGCCTGCGCGAGAATGATTTTGGACAGTGGGAAGGGCTGACGTATGAGCAGCTCAAGGATAACCCTGTGTACCGAAGCTGGATTGATGCGCCGCAGAAGGTCACTCCGCCCGGTGGGGAATCGTGGCAGGAGTTTACGGGGCGAATGGATTCCTTTCTTCAAGAGATGTTGTTGGAGGGTCGTCCTTCGATCCACGTTGATGAGGGGCAAGTTCCTACCATGGTTGTGGTTACGCATGGTGGTGTCATCCGGTATGCCTTGTCCCGTCTGATTGCCGGGCTTGGGTTCTGGGATACACATGTCGTACCGGGACAGGCGATTCAGGTTCAGCTTGATCGACAGGGGAATCAATGGTTTGGCAGCAGAGTGACTTTTCCGCCAATCGGGTTGTAAGGATGTACAATATACCCTATAATCACAACAGAAGTGTGACTTCAGCATGGATACAGATACGCTCAGGCAGTGAAGCCTCAACGAGTATGCAACATGCAGAAATTACACGGCAATGGTTTACCATATCAGCGACCAAGGGTCCCGCGTGTGAAGGCTGTTTTCATGGCAGATTAGTACGAGTCGTGAAACACACAAGGGTGAAATGGGGAAGTCGGTGCAAATCCGGCACGGTCCCGCCACTGTAAAACAGGATGATTCCTGTAAGTCAGGTTACCTGCCCTGGACGTACAAACCGGTGTTCCTTCGAGGAAAGGACAGCGTTTCGGGCTATTCTATGCGCATGGACAACCTTTGGTTGAACATGTACAGATCGCCATATGCGAGACGTCATCCCTGATCCTGGACGTATGGATTGGGGATTTTTTATTGTTCATGTAAGATGAACGAGACCAATTTTACACGAGGTCACTACGATTGCAGTACCATCTTCCGATCGCTGTTATCCCCAGATTTTTTGATGCCCTTTTTGAAAGGGGAAATCCGGTGATAAGCGTATGCTTCCGATTTAGCTTTCTTGTAGAAAGCTTTAAGCGAACACTTCGTTTCTTCAGATCGGTTCTGCACTCTCCGTTAACGTGTAAATGTTGCAGTTCAAACCTTATACAGGAACACCAAGGCATGGGAGCAGGAGTTTAAGCACGATGCAAGAAAATAGCACAAATAGAGAAGGGGAGAATAACAGAATGAATTTCAAGAATTGGAAAAGCGTAGCGTCCCTGCTAAGTGCAGCGGCACTCGCACTGGCTTTGGCCGGATGTGGCAATGCAACAACGAACGAGGGCACAGGTACTTCACAGCAACCGGCACAGGAGCAGTCCCAAGGCCAGGCGCAGACGGACCTCAAAACACAATATCCACTTACCGTTACAGATGCAACGGGTGAATCGTTTACTTTTGAAAAGGCGCCAGCCAAAATTGTATCCGTGTCTCCGGCTGAGACAGAGTCCCTGTTTGCCCTTGGATTGGATGAACAGATCGTTGGTGTATCCGACTATGATGATTATCCTGAAGCAGCAACAACCAAAGCGAAAATGGGCGGGATCACCAAGCCCAATGAAGAGTCCATCATTGCAGCTGAAGCCGACATCGTCTTCACAGGTATCTCGATGAGCGAGGATGCCGTGAAGAAGCTGCGCGAGTTGGGTATTACCATTTTCAAAACGGATCCTAAATCCATCGACGATGTGATGAACAATATCGAAACCTTCGGTAAAATCACCGATCATCAGGAAAAAGCACAAGAAATCATCACTCAGATGAAACAGGATGTGACGGATGTAACCGAAGCGGTGAAGGCCGTTAAAACGGAAGATAAGAAAAAAGTATACGTTGAGTTCTCCCCAGGCTGGACTGTAGGTAAAGGCGAATTCATGGATGAACTCATCACTGTAGCCGGAGGTAGCAATATTGCTTCGGACAAAGAGGGCTGGTATGAAATTAATGAAGAAAACGTGATTGCCTCCAACCCCGATGTGATCCTGTATGCCAACGATGTGATTGATGAGAACTCCAAAACACTGGATCAAATCATCAAGGCGCGCAGCGGCTGGGATCAAATTACTGCTGTGAAAAATGACGCGGTTATTGGCCTGGATGCCAACCTGCTGAGCCGTCCGGGTCCACGGGTAACTCAAGGGTTGAAAGAAGTAGCCAAAACGATCTACCCTGACTTGTTCCAATGAGTAAAAAGCTGATCCTGTTCGGGACGACGGGCATGGTGCTGCTGGTGCTCACTGTGCTCATCTGCACGGGCATTGGTTCAGTAGCGTTGCCAATCCGGGATATTGCAGGTATTCTGATTCACAAAATTCCCTGGGTAGGCGACTGGATTACACCGGATTGGAATAAGGCGGCCGAACAGATTATCTGGAAAGTCCGTTTTCCGCGCGTACTGCTTGCTGTGCTCGTGGGTGCTTCACTAGCCATTGCGGGTGCGGGCTTCCAGGGGGTGCTGCGTAATCCGCTGGCCGATCCGTTTACGCTGGGTGTATCATCCGGTGCATCGGTGGGGGCTGCTTTCCTGATTTTCTTCGGATTGCAGTATGCACTGATTGGAATCTGGACCTTACCCTTGATTGCATTTTTGACGGGTGTAATCACGTTATGGTTTGTTATGGCACTGGCTCGTGAAGGGCGCAAAATACCTACACATAGCCTCATTCTGGCTGGTGTGGTCATGCAAAGTTTCCTGGGCGCAGTTGTTTCCTTCCTGTCGACCATGTCGAAACAGACGATTAATGAAATTATATACTGGACGATGGGAAGTCTGGCTCTGCGTGGGTGGTCGTATACGGCCATCCTTTTCCCGTATTTTCTGTTAGGGCTGGTCTTTCTCTGGAGCCGGGCACGCTCGTTGAATGTGCTTGCGCTGGGAGAACGTCAAGCGGCACATATCGGGATTGGCGTGGACAGGCTTAAGCTGTCCGTGCTGGCAGTCGGCACACTGCTGACCGCAGGTGCTGTCTCGGTATCAGGTGTCATCGGATTTGTTGGATTAGTGATCCCGCATATGTTGCGGCTGCTGGTGGGGCCGGATTATCGACTGCTGGTACCTTTGTCTGCCATTGGTGGAGCAATCTTCATGGTGTGGGCCGATACCATCGCCAGGTCGTTGCTTGCGCCAACTGAAATTCCGCTCGGTGTCGTCACCGCCTTTGTTGGTGCGCCGTTCTTTGCTTACCTGCTGCACCGGAACAAAAAGTTGCAGAAGGGGATGATGCCATGAATTCCAGTACCGATTCAAACTCAACTTCCCTTATTTCCATTAAGGGAGCAGGGAAGTCATATGGCAATCACCAGGCATTGCGTAGTGTAGACTGGCATGTTGGTGAAGGTGACTGGTGGGGCGTTGTCGGTCCAAACGGCAGCGGCAAGTCCACTCTGATCCAGCTTATTGCCGGAACGGAACAGTTAAGCGAAGGTCAGATCCGTATCGATGGTCGAGACATCGGCTCATACAGCCGTAAGGACCTGTCGCGCATGATCGCTGTATTGCAGCAGGACGGCTTGCCACCCATCTCTTATCCCGTACGAGATGTGGTGGAGATGGGGAGATATCCGTACCAGAACTGGCTGGGGCGGGAAGCGGGTGATGGGGCACTTGTGGTAGACAGAGTGCTTGAAGACCTGGGATTGACGGAGCTGGCGGACAGACCGCTGGATGCACTCAGCGGCGGGCAACGACAACGGGTCGCACTTGCCAAAGTTATGGCTCAGGAGCCGCGGTTGCTGCTGCTGGACGAGCCGACTACGTTTCTGGATATTAAGTATCAATTGCAATTCATGGAATTGTTATCGGCATGGCGACAGAGAAATAACATTACGATTGTGGCTGTGCTGCATGATCTGAATCTCGCCGCGTTATTTTGCGATCACATTCTGGCGCTGCGAGAGGGCGTAGCGGTGGGAAAGGGGACGCCTCATACGTTAATCAACGATGAGAATATTCAGGACATATTTCGCGTCAAACCCGCAATTGTTTCCCATCCCGACCATGCGATACCTCAACTGCTGCTGCGGCGGGACATCGATTAATTGAAGCGGGCAACCCATATTTTGATGAAGGAAGTGCTGGTTGTATGAATAATGAACAGGTGTTGGAGCAATTAACCCAAAGGATTACCGCTCCTGACCAGGAAGTGGCGGCAGAGACCTCTGCGCACGTGGATTCGTTGACGAAGCCGCCGGGGAGTCTGGGCAAATTGGAAGAGTTGGTAATCCGCCTGGCAGGCATGACGGGCAATGTACGTCCGCGTTTTGATCACAGGGCGGTCATTGTCATGGCCGCAGATCACGGCGTAGTGGAAGAAGGCATCAGTGCTTTTCCTGCTGAAGTAACCCCGCAGATGGTCATGAATTTCCTCGCTGGGGGCGCAGCCGTGAATGTGCTTGCACGTCACGCAGGTGCTGATGTGATCTGTGTGGATATCGGGGTGAATGCCGATCTTGAACATCCGGGCCTGCTCACCCGTAAAATTCGCAAAGGCACGGCCAACATGGCCCGAGGCGCAGCGATGACCCGGGATGAGGCAGTTCGGGCTATCCTTGCGGGAGCCGAAGTTGTATCGGCAGAGGTGGCGAAGGGAACACAGTTGTTTGTCACTGGGGAGATGGGAATTGGCAACACCACTGCAAGTGCTGCGGTAATGAGCGCACTAACCGGAGTTGCCCCTGCCGCTGCCGTGGGGAGAGGTACCGGCATTGATGATGCAGGCTTGCAGCGCAAGGCTGCTGTAGTCAGCCGGGCGCTTAGCGTAAACGCACCGAACCCGGAAGATGCACTGGATGTTCTGTGCAAGGTGGGTGGACTGGAGATTGCCGGACTCACGGGGGTTATCCTCGCAGCAGCTGCTCATCGTTGCCCGGTCGTTGTAGACGGGTTCATCTCTACCGCAGCAGCGCTGGTTGCGAGACAACTTGCACCGCTGAGCACAGCTTATATGATCGCTTCTCATACTTCACATGAAAATGGACATGGAGCGCTGCTGCGTGAACTGGACCTGAAATCGATGCTGGATCTGGACATGCGTCTGGGTGAAGGCACAGGTGGTGTGCTCAGTCTTCATCTAATTGACGCAGCATGTCTTATTCTGAACGAGATGGCAACCTTTGCAAGCGCGGGTGTCTCGGACGGGACAAGCCCTGCTCTGGACTCTGCTGCGTCGGATGACTCATCCGTGCAAAGAGAGGGTTCCCGATGAGTGTACTGGTGACGGGCGGGGCACGCAGTGGCAAAAGCTCCTTTGCCGAACGTCTCTGCATGCAGCGTTCCTCGGAGGCCTGGTATGTGGCGACAGCCCAGGCGTACGATGATGAAATGCGTGAGCGTATCGCCATGCATCAGCATCAGCGCGAGGCATCAGGGTATCTGTGGCATACGATGGAAGAGCCGATACATCTGCCTGCTTTGATAAGCCGCATGGGTGAAGGGCATACAGGGACTTCTGCACCCACCATTCTGGTGGATTGCCTGACGCTGTGGCTGACGAATGTTTTGTTAGCACATGAGCATGACGAGAAGCAGGTGTTACAGGGACATTTGGACGCGCTGGTTGAAGCGATTCGAACCTATCCCGGTTTGCTTGTTCTGGTTACGAATGAAGTGGGGGACGGAATCGTACCAGAATATGCCCTTGGCAGGAAATATCGGGATTTGGCCGGTCTACTGAATCAGCGCATTGCGGCGATATGCGGTGAAGTGTTCCTGGTGACCGTAGGCATCGCGATTGAGCTAAAAAGCAAGGAGTATCGCTTATGAAGGATGGCACGCCTGCTCCTCAGCGCAAACATACGGCGGCGGCAGCCGCTTTTCAATTTTTGTCCCGTTTCCCTGTCAAAATGCAAATCGATTTTGTCCCGCCGCTGCTGCGGGAAAGTGTTGTCTTTTATCCGCTGGTCGGTGCTGCAATCGGTCTGTGTGTCTGGCTCGCGGGAGCCTTAAGCGGTGCAGTGCTTCCAGCCTTTCCGGCTGCTGTCCTGACCTTGACGTTATGGGTATGGCTCACTGGTGGCCTTCATCTTGACGGATGGATGGATACGGCGGATGGCTTGCTCAGTTATCGTACCCGTGAGCGGATGCTTGAGATTATGAAGGACAGCCGAGTGGGGGCCATGGGCGTGATCGCCTGCGTCTTGCTGATGATGATGAAAGCGGCGCTGATCGCCGACTTTATTGCCCGGGGCCACTGGGTGTACGGTGCGCTGCTGATCCTGCCCATGATCTGGAGCCGCTGGTTCATGGTGTATGCCATGTCAGCCTGGCCGAATGCGCGCCGAGATGATGGACTTGCCGTATTGTTCAAAGGTCTCGGTGAGCGGAAGGAAGTCCAGCGAGCACGCAGCTCAGCCGTGGGGCTGACCTTGATCGCAGGGGCAGTTACGTTTGCCGCGGTGTGGCTATTCAAGCCGGATATGGGGATTGCAGATGCCATGGTGAGTGGTCTGGGAACACTGCCATGGTGGCTATACCCGATGACGGCGGTTATTATACTGCCTGTGGCGTGTTATTACATCGGCCGATTCGTGGCTGCCCGGATCAGTGAGCGGCTCGGCGGTTTAACCGGGGATACGTATGGTGCCATGAATGAGCTGTTGGAGGCGGTTTTGTTGACCGTGCTGAGCGTGCTTCAAGGACTGTTCTGGCTTTAACTTTTGAAGTGTGAAGCAGTTTGGATAGCGTTACGCATGAGGTTGGCAGCAAGGTGATCTGGAGATAACACGGAGACAGGGGGAAAGATCGTGGAGGGTAAGCTTGTACAGCAAACAGCGGCAGTACTCATGCTGCAAGGAACGGCTTCCGATGTAGGTAAAAGTGTGATTACAACGGCATTGTGCCGAATTTTTAAACAGGATGGCTTCGAGCCTGCTCCGTTCAAGTCACAGAATATGGCACTGAATTCCTATGTGACGGAAGATGGCAAGGAGATCGGTCGGGCCCAGGGGGCACAGGCAGAGGCCTGCGGTATTGAGGCGACAACCGACATGAACCCGATCCTGATCAAGCCGGTGCGGGACATGCATTCGCAGATCGTGGTACACGGTGTACCTTTTGCCCAGATGAGTGCTTCGGACTACCGTCAGCATTTCCTGCCTGAAGCAAAGCAGACGGTTATGGATGCCTTGAACCGGCTACGGGATACCTATGATATTGTGCTGATGGAAGGAGCGGGCAGTCCTGCCGAGATCAATCTGAAGGACCGGGATATCGTCAACATGAATCTGGCAGGCTGGGCCGATGCGCCGGTGATTCTGATCTCCGATATTGATCGGGGCGGGGTGTTTGCTTCCATCGTAGGTACGCTGGAGCTGCTGGAACCGCATGAAGTAGCTCGTGTCAAAGGATTCATAATTAACAAGTTTCGCGGCGATCTGTCCCTGTTGCAACCGGGACTAGACTGGCTCGAAGAACGGACAGGCATTCCAGTATTAGGTGTATTGCCTTACATAAGAGATATTCAGATTGAAGCGGAAGATTCAGTGGTGCTGGACTCCATGCGTCATGGGAAGTCCGGCAAAACCGAGCTGGATCTGGCGGTGATCCGATATCCGCGAATTTCCAACTTTACAGACTTTGATGCCCTTTCTCGTGAACCGGATGTGAATGTGCGTTACGTGACCTCGTCAGAGGAATTGGGCAGTCCGGATGCCATTCTGCTACCGGGTACGAAGGATACAATAGGGGATCTGGCGTTTCTGCGAGAGTCAGGGTTGGAGCAAGCGATTGCCAGCCAGACTGAGCGTGAGAATGTTCAGCTCGTAGGCATATGTGGCGGATACCAGATGCTGGGACGTCATCTGAAGGACCCGTTCGCTGTGGAAGCGAATCAGATCCAGGAAGCGAAAGGGCTTGGTTGGCTCCCGCTATCGACAACGTTTCTTCAGAACAAGCAGACCGTCAGAGCTTCCGGACGGGTGCAGCCTAATCACCCTATTCGTCTGTATGGTGAGCTAGATGTAACAGATGCTTCATTACCTGTTAACGGATATGAGATTCATATGGGCGTTACGGAGTGCCACGAGCCTGAACGTGTAACCACGTTGTTTGAAATCTCACATCCAGGTGGGCAACCTTTCCAAGAGGGCTGGGGATCAGCGGATGGCAGCGTGTGGGGAACCTACTTGCATGGTTTGTTTGAAAGTGATCTGTTCCGCCGTTCGTGGCTTAATGGTTTGCGTGCAGGAAAGGGACTGGCTCCACTTCAGGAGACATATAGTGTACATGAACGTAAGGAGATGGAGTTCGATCGGGTAGCCGAATCATTGCGTTCGGCATTGGATATGAAGCGTGTGTACGAGATTATGGGTATTAAGTTACCGGAGTGAACATCATTAGTACAGCTAAGGCATTATCGTTATATACAACAATACCCCCATGTCCGACAAACCGTTCTTTGGAAACGGAATGTTAGCGGCATGGGGGTATTGTATATCCTATGATTAAATGAGGTTTAAATCAGGTGATGATGGGTTAATGGTATACCTGTTAGTTTATTTTGAATTTCTTCATAGCGGATTGCAGCTCTACAGCTTGTTCATGCAGATGGCGAACCGTATTCGAATGTGAATCCATCTCGCTGAGCTGAAGATCTGCTGTTGAAGCAATCTGTAACATGCTCTCACGGGATTTGGTCGTAATCTGTGCCGTTTCTTCAACGGACGCACTCACTTCTTCAGCACCAGCGGATACTTGTTGTGTCGAAGCAGAGACGGTCTGAATGGTCAGATTGACGTTCTGGATCAACTCATTCAGTTGCTTGAAGGCTGAACCTGCTTGTTGAACAACATTTGTACCTGAACCAATCTCCTGGGTTACACGGTTCATGGCGTCAACGGAACGTTCAGCATCTTCACGAATGGTACCCAGATAATCCGAAATTTCTTCGGTGGCTGTCTTGGATTGCTCGGCAAGTTTGCGAACTTCTCCAGCAACAACAGCGAATCCGCGGCCATGCTCTCCGGCACGTGCTGCTTCAATAGAGGCGTTAAGTGACAGCATGTTAATTTGTTTGGTGATCTCAAAAATGGAAGCAACAATGGTGCCTATGGCTACCGAACGTTCATTCATGGTTTCCACATATCGCAACGATTCGCTTGCTGTCTGGCCTACACGCTCCATCTGCTCAATGGCATTCTGAGCCAGTCGGTTACCGTTAACTGCCTCGTTGGCTGCTTCACCAATCTGGTCAGACACTTCAGCGGAAGAAGAAGCAATATGCATGATACCTTGCGTAATTTCTTCCATGGCTCTGGCGTTCTCGGATGCGCTTGACGCAATGCTGATGCTACCTTTCTCTGCATCTTCAGCGGAGCGGCTGGAGTTTCGAACCATACCGGACATCGATTCAACCCGCTGAAGCAAGTCATTGGAGCCTGACACAACTTCATTGGACGTGGACAAGGCACGGCTGATCATTTCTTTCAGATTATGCGTCATCGTCTGGAAGCTTGAAGCGAGCTGGGCAATTTCATCTTTGCCTTTGATCTGGAGTTCAGCGGTCAGATCACCTTGGGATATTTGTTTACTATGTTGGACGAGCTTGATGATCGGTTTGGTTACTCTTTTGATCATACTAGTGGTGATAAGCCAGCCGAGTACAAAGACTAATGCTGTAATCCCAAGACATAGCCAGAAAATCTGGGTAATCTTATCCTGAATGAATTGGGCATCCATGCTTACAGCCATAATCATGTTACTTCCTGCAATTGGAATGAATGCTGCCTTATGTACACCGAAGGAATCGGAATAGACTTCGCTGATTACCATTTCTTTGCTCTCGATGGCTGTATTCATTGCTGGCTCTACCGTGATATCATCCTGGGCTTTCATACCTGAGGAAGAGTTGGCCACAACAACTTTGGCTGAGCCATCCTGGATAGCGACAACGTAAGCTGCATCCAGATTATGTTCTTTTGCTTTATCTGCCAGATACGATTCCACGGTCATGGCAGCACCTTCAGCACCGGCTCCGCCACTCTGTACCTGTAGGATTTTGGATGCCGAAGTGTTCTTGTATATATCCTGAATGGACGTGTTTAGGACTTTGTCGAACTGCGGAAGAACGTAACTTTGAATAATATTCATCGATACGGCATAGAAACTAATACTGAACAACAGGGAAGCAACCAGCAGAACGAGGAACAAGGTGCCTCTGATTTTACCGGCAACGGTGCGATTACGAAACATATGATCATCCTTTCACGTCAAGTTCATTAACATTGTCGCTTTTCCGTACTCATAAGACCTATCTACCAATGAAGAAAGACCTAAATTATAGGTTGAGAAAACTTGGGAATAAGCGGATATACCTATATTACAAAATTAACCGGAGGTTGAATAGAACAATTTTCACGAATTGGTGTATTTTTTTCAGAAATAGATGAATCTGTTACATGCATATTACATAATATCAATTAATACCTACCAGAATAGTTTGTTATATGGTATATTGTAAAATGTCTTGTTGGAAGTATAAAAAATAGAAGAGAATCGGATATGTTCCGGTTACACACATGCCTGAGGAGGATTTAAAGAAATGGATACGTTTCTAGTCATATTGAATGTAGTGGTTATGCTTGCTTTACTTGGCATCCTCTACTGGATGCAGAAAAAGCATATCTCCTTTACGAAACGCGTATTTGCGGGTCTGGGACTGGGGATTGTGTACGGGGTTATTCTTCAATTGGTGTACACATCAGGTTCTGATGTAGTTACAAAATCAGTCGATTGGTTCAATCTGGTCGGTTCAGGATATGTTCGTTTGTTGCAAATGGTCGTGATTCCATTGATCATGGTATCAATCATCTCAGCCATCATGAATTTGAAGGGGAAGCAAAATCTCGGCAAGATGAGTGTTTCCATTATTGCCATTCTGTTGATCACTACAGCGATTGCCGCAGGGGTCAGCATTGTAACGAGCCTTGGCTTTAACCTGACTTCCATTGAGATCCAAGGAGGAGACCGGGAGAATGCGCAGATTCAGAAGGTGGAGGAACGGCTTGTCGATGTGAAGGATCAGACAATCCCGCAGCAAGTGCTGGAATTCATTCCTTCGAATCCATTTGCAGATATGACAGGAGAACGTCGTACATCCACACTGGCGGTGGTTATCTTCTCCGCGTTCATCGGTGTAGCCGTACTTGGACTGGATCGCAAAAAACCACAACAGGCGGAAACATTCCGAGGTATGGTTAATGCCGTATATGCGGTGGTTATGCGGATTGTAACATTGGTGCTCAGGCTTACACCATACGGGATTCTTGCCCTTATCACCAAAGTAACGGCGACAACGAATCCGGATGAAATTCTCAAGTTGATCAAATTCGTCATTGCGTCCTATGTGGCCCTCATCGTGATGTTTATCATTCACTTGATCATTATCTCACTGTCCGGGTTCAACCCGATTACGTATGTGAAAAAGGTTCTGCCAACACTGGTATTTGCCTTTACATCCCGTTCAAGTGCAGCGTCGATCCCGCTGAATGTGGAGACACAGACGAAGAAACTGGGCGTATCCGACGGTATTGCCAACTTGTCTGCAAGCTTTGGTGCTACTATTGGGCAAAACGGCTGCGCCGGGATCTATCCGGCCATGCTGGCGGTGATGATTGCTCCGACGGTCGGCATCGACCCGCTGAGCTGGGACTTCATTGTGACTCTGATCCTCGTAGTCATGATCAGTTCGTTTGGTGTGGCTGGCGTTGGCGGCGGGGCAACCTTCGCTTCCCTAATTGTATTGTCCACCATGAATCTGCCTGTGGCTCTGGTTGGACTACTCATTTCCGTGGAGCCGCTGATCGACATGGGTCGTACAGCGCTTAACGTGAACGGGTCCATGACTTCTGGACTTGTAACCAGCAAAATTTTGAAAGAAAATGATCATGACACATTCAATGATCAGAGTCGTGAGCTGGATTCAGCTGTTCAGGCTTAATACAGAATGGATTAGATAGAGGCTCATATTAAGATAGCTAGAGCCGTCTGCAAGCCAAGTGAGAAAAGCCGTCCTTCGGAGGAATCCGGAGGGCGGTTTTTTTTGTAGCAATCGCATCATCATACCTGTGCATGTTGTGTGAAGCCATCTACTTTTTGATACTCGTAGTAAGAGAGAGGGAGGCAGGAAAAGCGTAGTATGGTCGAGAGGAACACGGGAGGAATATAGGAGGAATCGTAGTACTCAGGCACACTTGCAGTTATTTAGTTCTGTTCATGGGACGAGAAATGTGATAGAGTATTCATGTTTTGGCCCTGAGCCAAACCGCGGTTCGTAACCATCCCGCGTAATCAAAACTAGGAAGGCAGTGTATGTATTTATGTTTAACTTAGGGTGGGGAGCAGTTTTTGTTCTCGTAACTTATGGATTTTTCCTGCTGTGTTACCGCTTGTTCGGTAAAAAAGGTCTCTATGCCTGGATTGGTGTGGCTACGGTTATAGCCAACATTCAGGTGACCAAAACGATAGATATCATGGGAATTGTACTGACGCTTGGCAACACGATGTATGTCAGCATGTATCTGACCAGTGATCTACTGAATGAGAAGTATGGACCAGGTGAGGCGCGCAAAGCCGTATGGTTCGGATTCTTTACGTTGATCATGACGACGGTGCTGATGCAGATGGTGTTGTACTTTGACCCGGCACCGACGGACTTTGCACAGGAATCCATGGAAAAATTGTTTGGTCTGCTGCCACGATTGGCGCTCGGCAGTTTGTCTGCATATTTCATCAGTCAGTTCTTGGATGTACGATTATACTCCTGGTTACGCAAGGTAGCACCAGGACGCAATCAGTTGTGGATACGTACCAACGGTAGTTCAATCATAAGTTCATTCGTGGATACATTGGTGTTCTGCACGGTTGCCTTTGTCTTCATCTATCCTTGGGATGTATGGCTGGAAATCTTCCTGACGACGTATATTATCAAATTCGTATTAACTGCGGTTGGAACACCGTTCCTGTATGCTGCACGTAGCTTTAAGTTTAAAGATGAAGCTTAGACAATATTCAAAGCGGATCACTTAAAATCACCCTTTGCGCAGTCCATTGTAATTCGGACTCTGCAAGGGGATTTTTTTATAGAAAACACATGTCCCCGAAACAAGAAAAACCCTTTTTACATTATTATGAAAAAGTTATAATATAAACGACCTGTCGTTATGAGCGTGTATCATTAGCCAACGATGATTACATATAAAGGGGGGAATCGCACATGTACTCTACACTGCGTTATACACTGGAAAGCAATGGCACAACCTACGAGAATGATAGCATTAATGCCTCGTTATTGGTGGAGTTGATCACCAATCTGGAATTGCAGGACTACGTAGTACTTGCACCTTCGGAGCTGGTGGAGGGAAGTATGTATATGCAGGCTGCTGCGCTTGAGGAACCAGGGCAAATGGTGGCGGAGATTCGTTTGCAGGAAGGCGAGGACGGTTTCCGGCATTACAGCTACAGCACAACAGATCCGACTGCGATTATTCAATGGTTTCTGGATTATTGGGGGAAGCAACAGCTGCCACAGCTGGAATCCTGGCAGGATATCACGCATGAGTTTGACTAATGGTTAATGAGTAAGCAGGAATAAGACACGTAGGATGCAGACGAAGTAATTTAAGAATATGTTTCGTATAAATAAAATCCCGCAACCCATGATACCATGGATTTGCGGGATTTTTGCGTTTGCGTGTATACTTGCTACTTTTTCTGTATACAGGCCTAAGGAGTACGCGAAAAGAGTATATTATTTTGAAGTTACAGTTCAGCGCAGTTCCGTGCAGTTTAGTTCATGATAGATAATATCGGCTGAGCATTGATATATATGGTGTTTTGGACTTAGATCACAATTGGACTAGTCGGTAAGGATTCGCAGTTCTTTTGGATATGTTGTCAGAACTTCGACACCTGTCTCGGTCACAATCACATCATCTTCGATACGAACGCCGCCTGCTGCGGTATATATGCCCGGTTCAATTGTGAACACGGTACCTTCATTCAGAATGTCCATATTCTCTCCATGGAGAGAAGGATACTCATGTACGTCAATCCCCAGTCCATGGCCTACTCTATGCATAAAGCGCTCTCCGTACCCGGCTTCTTCCGTGACCTGACGTGCTGCACGATCCACTTCAGCGCAGGTGATGCCTGGTTTTACGATTTGGATAGCAGCTTCGTTCGCTGCGAGCACCGTGTTATAGATGGTTTTGAGTTCAGGTGAGATGTCACCAAAGGCGAATGTACGTGTGATATCCGAGGCATATCCGCCAGCATATACACCCATGTCAAACATCAACAGGTCTCCATGTTGCAGTTTCCGTTCACCCGGTGTCCCGTGTGGCAGACCTGTTTTAGGTCCAGTGAGCACCATGGTATCAAAGGAAGGGCCGTCAGCACCCAGCTTTTTCATCTGATACTCCATCTCGGCGACAAGTTCAATCTCGGTTACGCCTGTGCGAACATGAGAGAGGCCTTGACGCAATGTTTCTTCGATCAGGTGAATGGCATGGCGAATGCGAGCTACTTCATCGGGTGTTTTTTTTACACGTAATGTGCGAAGCAGGGGGCCGACATCTTGGAAGCTGGCAGCGCCCAGCGCTGCGGTCAGCTGCTCATAACGTGCGACCGTCACGTATTCTTTTTCGAGACCTACCCGGCCCAAGCGCCCCTGATAACGATCAAACAAAGCATACGGATTATCCGTATCTGTGTGAGTCGCAATGTTGGCTACCGAGGAAGCGGCTGCGGCAGCTTCAGCGTCCAGAGCGGGTACAATCAGCAGGGGTTCTTCGCCACGTGCGATAACCAAGCCAAGGAAGCGTTCATGCGGATTGCTCGCAAATCCAGTTAAATAGTAGATATGTTTTGGATCTGTGATCAACATGGCGTCCAATCCTTGCCCGGACAGATCGGCTTCAAGACGAGATAAAGGATTTTGATTCATAAGTGTAGTTGTCCACCTTTCCATTCAATACTATCCTTCTATTATAGAAGATTATGAAGGAATTCCAAACTGGAGTGATTTCAGATCGGTTGAATCCCTTGAATTCTCGGTTTAAGCGGCTAGTATGAAGGGTAATACAGGGCGAAACCGCTTTACACATGAATAATAGCGTCACAACAATAGAGAGCAATACATTAACAATACGTTGAAACATGGCTTATTTATTTTATACAAAAGAACGATATGCGAAGGGAGATGTAATCATGAATAATCGAGTAAACGTTCCACTGTATGCTTCATTATTAAGTGTGGCACTGTTGACCGCGTCATGCTCTTCAGGCGAACCCTCAACGGGAGGAGTAGAGCAGACGTCTCAGGGGCAGGGAACAGGTCAGGGACAGACAGCCAACGGAGGCAATACCGGTGCGAGTGGAACTGAGAGTGGAGCGCAGGGAGAGGCGGTTATTCCGTATCAGGCTTCCGTTCTGGTTGAAGGACTGAATGCACCATGGGAGATTGTAAGTGTGCCTGATGGTCGGATGTTTGTAACGGAACGCCCTGGTGCAATTCGGATTATTGAGGATGGAAAACTAGCCCCTGAACCACTGATTGAATTCTCAGCCCCATTTAATGAAGAAGGGGAAGGAGGTCTGTTGGGTCTTGCAGCTGATCCGGACTTTGAGGAGAACGGTTACTTGTATGCGTACCACTCCTATCTGGAAGGCGACGACATTGCCAATCGAGTGCTACGTTTGAAGGTGAATGACGGGAAAGCGGTTATAGACAAAGAACTGCTCGGTAACATTCCGGGCGGAACGAATCATAATGGTGGGCGGATCAAAATTGGCCCGGACAAGTTGCTCTATATCACGACAGGTGAGCGGTATGAACCGGAACTGTCACAGAACAAAGATAGCCTTGGGGGTAAAATATTACGGATTGGTCTCGATGGATCGATCCCTGCTGACAACCCATGGTCGAATTCACCTGTATACAGTATGGGACACCGCAACGCACAGGGACTGGCCTGGAACCCGGACAACGGTTATCTCTATGCTACTGAGCATGGTCAGCGTAATCATGATGAGATTAACCGGATTGTAGCTGGTGAGAATTATGGCTGGCCTGAGGTGGAGGGAGACGACGATGACAATGGCGCATACCAGGCTCCGCTCGCACATAGTGGGAACGATACATGGGCGCCGTCCGGTGTAGCTTTTGTTGAGGAAGGACCTTGGGCCGGCTCGCTGATTGCAGCGAATTTGCGTGGAGAACAGTTGCTGAAGATCACTCTTTCGGAAGATGGCACACAGGTAGAGAAGGTGGAACCCATCTTCGAAGATGAATGGGGCCGGATTCGCAATGTGAGTGCTGGCGAGGACGGAAAGTTATACGTGCTTACGAACAATCGGGATGGACGAGGATCGCCACGTGATGGGGATGACAAGCTGATTGTACTTACTCCGGAGAGTTGATTTATTCTAACGAACCTGACGCACCTTAAATAGAGGTTTAATGGCGTTTGTAGAATGGAACGAACCTCAGCCATGTTATATCGCCAAAATTCACTCGAAACCTGCGGGAAAATCAACGAAGTGAGTAAATAAGGTGTCTGGAGTTCGTTAGAAAATCTTAATGCTCAAAATTCTGCGTATAGAGTGTCTGAGATTCGTTACAGAACAGCTACAGCGTTTGGAGTGTGCCCAATTCATTACAGGCGGAACTCTGTCAAAAAAATCAGACACTTACGTTACGGATTTTTCGGTGAATTGTTTTGCCAAACGGGCAGGGGAAAGATACTGTGCACATGCCGTGGTGTAACATAAGATACTGCGTGCATATCGTGCGCAATAGGATCTGCCATACGGTCAACACCAGTACGGTAGTAGATACACATGCTTAATTAATCAAAGGAGCTGTCCCGTCAAATTCATGACTTATGGGACAGCTCCTTGATTGTAATGGATGTGTCAACCTAATCCTGAATGTGGCACAACATAGGGTTGCCACACTAAATTATCAAACATTATGAGAATGCGTTATCGTTCCAAAAATACTCACAAGTCCACTTTCTTTACTTATTCTGCGCTCTCCGCAAGTGTGGCAATGCGCTGAGCCGGATCATTCGTATACTCTCCACCGTGATAACAGAGAACCTTATCGAGTTTAAGGTCTGTCAGTTTCTTCAGGCTTCGCAGCGCTTCAGGCATGTCCGGTGTCGCAGGTGGCGCAGGGCCGACCAGTTCATCATCAACCACACGAAGTTCATCGGCGGCAAGCAGGAACTGCTGCTCACCGAAATACAAGCAGATATGACCTGGGGTATGTCCAGGTGTATGAATGACTTGTGTGCCTCCTTGCAGGGGTAACAGGTCTCCGTCTGCGAGCGTTCTGCTGATGTTCACTTCGGGCAGCTGCAAGAGCAGTTGGTCTGCCAGTGCCAGAACGGGCGCAGGCAGCAGAGCACGACGTTCAGGCGTGAACTTGATCAAAGGTTTCTCACCGGTTAGATATGGAATCTCATCGGCATGCGCCCAGATTTCCAGATCGGGGATGGCATCCAGAAGAGCGCCCAGATTACCGATATGATCGATGTCCTGATGTGTAATAATCACACGTTTGACGTCCGAGAGTTGTACGCCCTCGTGTTCTAATGCGGATTGAAGTTCAGCAAATTGGCCAATCATGCCCGTATCCACCAAGGTAACGCCATCTTCATCACGAAGCATGACGGGGAATATGGGGCTGTTCCCGGAAGGTGTGGGAATCTGAAGATTTAGCACAGTAATCGAAGTTGTTGAATGGCTCATGGTTATCCGGACCGTAGTCCGGTACACCTCCTTTTCTTTTTTAGCGATAATTGTTGTTATTCAGGGCGATTATATTTTAAGTGTTTTCTATATTTTTTTACCGTATGGAGCAGTGATTCGAACGTTTCTTCTTCATTACTGCCATCCTTAACGATGGAGACAAACGAGAAGTTATCATGAACAAGTTTGTTTCTTGTCTGAAATACCAGACCGAGGGCTTCAGCGAAGTGTTCTTTTTCGGATTCCAGAGCAATGAACTCTTTACTCAGTTCGGCTTGAATCATCTCCATGTTGGAGCGTGAACGGTAGGCAGGAGTTTTCATCAGCTGGGTCGAATTAAACTTTTTCTGATATACGTGTCTGTACAGTTGATGTAACATCTGTTCTATGATGGCGCATAGTTCGATGACCAGTGAAGCATATCTTCGGTTTTTGCGTTTTCGGGTGAGCTCACGTGTTTCTTCTTTGTCCAAAATACCGTATTTTTCATACAGCGTAGAATCAACGTTCTGCAAGATTTCCTGATATTCCTGTTCGAGTAGTGCGATTTCAAGTTTGGCTTGTTTTTTAACTTTTTTAAAATCTTCTTTGGTCAGCATACTTGTCCTCCCATGGAAACCGAGATGTGATCCTATCATTATCTCATATTGTCCGTCGTCGCGCCTCTAATTTCAGAACCTCAGGTTCAGAAGGGAAGTACCTCATGTCCAATCAGACAGCAATTGTAACTGGAGCTAACTCAGGTATGGGGTTGGCGACCACCATTGAACTTGCAAGACAAGGATATCGCGTAATCATGGCATGCCGCAGTGAGAAGCGCGGACAGGAGGCTCTTCAGGAAGCTTTGCGTCAGTCCGGCTCTTCTGCGATTGAATTGATGCTGTGTGACCTGGGTTCACTCGAAAGTATACGCCAGTTTGCCCGCACATTCCGCGAGCGTCATGATCGCCTTGACGTTCTGGTTAATAATGCGGGGGTGGTGATGGTCAAGCGGAAGGAAACCTCAGATGGGTTCGAACAAAGTATCGGGATTAACCATCTGGGACATTTCCTGCTGACTTTACTTTTGATCGAACCTCTGAAAGCTGCAACGCAGGGCCGGGTTGTGAACGTGTCGTCAGGTGCATACAAGGCCGGCAAAATCCACTTCGAAGATCCACATCTGCACAAAGGTTATAATCCGATCAAAAGCTATGCCCAATCCAAATTGGCTAACGTGTTGTTCACCCGAGCGCTGGCCCGTAAACTGTCAGGTACATCGGTTATAGTGAACTGTCTACACCCTGGTGCGGTGGGCACGAGTATTGGCGTAGATCGCAATACCGGATTTGGCACACGCATTATGGCGTTTGTAGGCAAGCTTCCATTTTTTCTGTCCCCTGAAGAAGGGGCGCGAACGGCTGTTTATTTGGCTACAAGCCCTGATGTTGCAGGTATCACCGGGCGTTACTTCTATCAACAGAAAGAGCAGCAGCTGAAGGCGCATGCCGTTGATGATGCTTCAGCTGAGCGTTTCTGGGCGTGGAGCGAAGAACAAGTTGGGCTAAAACCTGACGAGAAGTTGTAATTCAACACAAGTGGATGATTGACCATAGAGTAGAGCCGCTACTTTTTTTATACTTTTGCCTTCACAGCTTGTTGAACCAGTTCAATAAAAGCTTCAATACGTTGGATGCCTTGATCTCCCTGACCGTATACACGGACAGAGGCGGATGAGGCATTTTTCTCATTCTCACCAAGCACGAGTGAATAAGGCACTTTTTCCATCTGGGCTTCACGGATTTTGTATCCAAGTTTCTCACTTCGTAGATCTGTTTCGACCCGAATGCCCGCAGCCCGGAGCTGGCTCTGTACTTGGAGCGCATAATCTGCGTAATGATCCGATACAGGCAGCAGCTTCACTTGCACAGGTGCAAGCCAGAGTGGGAACGCTCCTGCGTAGTGTTCAGTCAAGATACCGATGAAACGATCGATGGAACCGTAGATGGCACGATGGATCACGACCGGACGGTGCTTCAGGCTATCCTCGCCAATGTAAGTGAGGTCGAACTTCTCCGGCATTTGAAAATCAAGCTGGATTGTTCCACATTGCCAGCTGCGCTTCAACGCATCGAGGATATGAAAGTCAATTTTCGGTCCATAGAAGGCACCGTCTCCTTCGTTAATGCGATACTCCACACCTCGGCGATCCAGTACATTTTGCAATGCACGTTCCGCCTGATCCCACAGCTCTTCCGATCCCATGGAATCTTCCGGTCGAGTGGACAACTCAATCTTATATTCGAATCCAAAGATATCGTACATACGTCCAATCAGTGAGATCGCCTGATTAATCTCGTCCTCGATCTGCTCTGGCATGACATAGAGATGGGCATCATCCTGGCAGAATGTCCGCACACGCATCATGCCGTTTAGGGCACCTGAGAATTCATGGCGGTGAACCTGACCGAATTCCATCATGCGAATCGGCAATTCGCGGTAGGAATGGAGTGTATTTTTGAAGATCAGCATGTGCCCGGGACAGTTCATCGGTTTCAGAGCAAAAGTGGAATCGTCTACTTCCGAAAAATACATATTGTCCTTGTAATGCTCCCAATGGCCGGATTGCTCCCACAGCCGGTTGTTCATCATGAGCGGCGTCCGTACTTCCTGATAACCTTCCTGTAATTGCAGTTCACGCGAGAATTGCTCCAGTTCAGTACGAACAGTCATGCCTTTAGGCAGATAGAAGGGCATGCCTGGAGCTTCTTCGGAGAACATGAATAGTTCAAGCTCTTTACCGAGTTTGCGGTGATCCCGTTTTTTCGCTTCTTCGAGCATGTGCAGATGTTCATCCAGTTGGGCTTTGTTTGGGAAAGCAGTGCCGTAGATACGTTGCAGCATCTTATTATCCGAGTTACCCCGCCAATACGCACCAGCCACATTCAGCAGCTTGAACGCTTTGATCCGGCCAGTGGACGGAAGATGGGGACCGCGACACAGATCGAAGAACTCTCCTTGATCATAGATCGAAAGTTCGGCGTCCTCTGGCAAATCCTGAATGAGTTCAAGCTTGTAGGGGTCCTGGATTTCTCCGAAGATACGGAGGGCTTCCTGCCGGTTAACGACCCGGCGACTAATCTTATGATTCTCCTGAATGATTTTGTTCATTTCCCGCTCGATGGCAGCCAGATCACTGATGGACAAGGCATGCTCCAGATCAACATCGTAATAGAATCCATCTTCAATGACGGGGCCGATACCCAGTTTCACTTGTTCAGCACCGTAGATGCGTTTGAGCGCCTGTGCGAGCACATGTGCTGCGCTGTGACGGTAACGATACAGACCTTCCGCACTGTCCAAAGTAACGATGACGAGTTCGCAATCTTGCTCAAGCACCCCATCGATATCGATATTCTGACCATCTGCAATACCGCCGATAGCCTGTTTCCCTAGACTTGTGCTGATGGATGAGGCGACTGCTCCGACAGTGATGCCTGCTTCGTAAGAACGTACGGCTCCACCTTGCAGACGGACCTCAATGGAACGACTGGATGGTTGAAGATCAACGGCTTGGTTGTTTACTTCGTTACCTGATATGTTGCTAGCTGAGTTACTGTTTTCCTGTTTGCTCATGTGAACCACTCTCCATTTCATCAAATGAAAGCGCAAAAAACACCCGTCCCGGAAAAGGGACGAGTGCGCTTGGCTCGTGGTTCCACCCTAATTTGGTTATGGTGCACTCTGCTCTCGGCCAGCCGCCGTGAACAGGAAACATCATAACCCTCATTGGAATCCGTTATCGGGGATCAGGCGGTGAACTCTACTGGCAACAAGCCGAACATCCGAAGGAGGTCCGTAATGCTGAGGTTCGAGGTCACGGCTGCAGAGGGGTAATTCCGGTCCGTTCGCTGAAGAAGGTTTCACCAATCCCCTCTCTCTCTGGGCAGCACGCAAACGAAATCATGTCTCTGGTCATCGCCAAATATGTTAGATCAACTCATCAGATGATCCTGAAATGTGTTGTATTCAATATTAATATATGGGAACAGGTGTTATTGAGTGTCGATTATATAGACTGAAAATGGAAAGGTCAAGCGGAACATTTTAATTCTCTTCGGACGGCCCATCCCATATTAAGCGAATGATCGTTCCTTCACCCGGGGTGGACTGTACCTCGATATGCCCTTTCATCGCTTCAATCAACCCTTTGGTTACCGCCATACCTAGCCCTGATCCAACGTCCGATGTACCTGTATCTGTACCGCGATAGTATCGTTCAAATAACTTCCATACCGTCTCGGCGTCCATACCTCGTCCATTATCGGCAAACTGAATGCTGAATGCATCTGCGTGTTTACCGGAATGCACACTGACAACCAAGATGGACTCAGGCGGGTTATGAAGAAGGGCATTGGCGGTCAGATTATCCACAATTCGTTCAAAAGATGGAATATGGACGTGTCCATACACAGGTACTTCAGAAGGTTGGAATAGGATGCGACCTTTCCCATATGCCGGGTTTCGTTCAGCGCGCTGGATCAGATCACGAAGTAACGTATTTACGTCAGTTTCTTCCACCGCAGGTTGATATCCACCACTGCGTAATCGATAAGTCATGGCAAGGTCGTTGACAAGCCTGTCCATATACATGGATTTATCGAGCATGATGCCTGCGAATTCCCTGACTTCCTCCGCGGTCCAGCTATACTTATCCGCCTCAAGCATATGAGCGTATCCCTGAATGGAGGAGAGGGGTGTCTTCAGATCATGTGTTATGCCAGCAATCCATTCCTCCCGTAAGGACTCGGTCTGTTTGCGGAGTTCTTCATCTTTCTTCAATGTGTGAGACAGGGCCTGCATGGAGCGAAGCACTTCAGCATACACGTTGTATTTTCGTTTCCACTTACCGTTACGGCGCTGACTGCGAGGCACTCCGAAGGCTCCGGTAGGTTCCTCGTAATGTCCTCGCTCCAGACGTTGTAACCATTGGAGCATATGCAGCATGGGCGAGCCGAATCGGTTGGCATACCAGAAGGCAAGCAAGATAAGCAGAATGATGATGGACACAATCAATATAACCAATGCCGGTTCCAGAATAAAACGGTAGGGATTCGAATTCCCCGTACCATTTGCATCGCCAGGGATGCCAATCAACCAGGTGGTTTCATTCTTCTCATCGTACCATGTAGCAGTAGACTTGCCTGATCGACTTGGATAGCGAATCTGCAGGACCAACTCCTGAAGGGTGTATTCGCTTGGTACACCCACAGCTGGTTTGTTAAAGGAGGAGAGTTCGCGTCCTGACGCATCCAATACTTGAAGATAGGCATTAGCAGCACGAAGGGCTTCCTGTCGGCCCGGTTGAAGAGTAAACTTCCCGTTGGTCAGAATGAGATCTGAACGAATATTATTGATGAGCGATTTGGCCGGGTTACTCTCGCCATACAACAAAGTGAAATTCTTACTGTTCTTCTCCCGGATGAGTATGACAATCTGATAAGGGAAAGGTTTTTGATTTTCCCAGTATGCAATCAATTCTCCCGGTTTATAGTGAGTCGGAACATCAGCGGGTGCGTGATAATCATCAATGACGTTGCCTTGTTCATCCAAAACTTGGAGCCACCCTTGATATTTATCCACTTGCTTTAGCAATTTGGGGTCATATTTAACGGTATTGTCTGGCATGAATTCTGCTGTATTAATCAATTGGTCCAGACCGTTAAGCGCAAAGTCATCCACCAGATTCACTTCATTTATCTTTTGCACCACCCAGTAGGTGGCTACAGACCCAAGCAGGATGATAAGAACGACTGTACCAGCAAGCATCCCGATAAACCGGGTCATTAACCTGCGACGAATGCTCATGGGCGTGACACATGTTCCGGCTGAATGAGCTTGTATCCCAAACCTCGGACGTTAACGAGATACACTGGATTGGAAGGATCGGCTTCAATGCGCTCCCGAATGCGGTGAATATGAACCATCACGGTATTGTCATCACTAATGGCTTCTGAGCCCCAGACCCGCTCATATAGATCAGACTTGGTAAAAATGCGATTGGGATGCTTGCAGAAAAAGAGCAGCAGTTGAAATACAAGTGCCGGACAGGATACGGACTCTCCTTCAACTCGAAGTTCACCAGCCCATTCCAATACCTGAAACCGTCCAAAGTCGTACATGCCTTCCGGCATGCTGAGAGATGACGTATTTACGTTCGATTGAATGAGATCCGAGATCGCAGCTGTTTTTGATGGCAAATAACGCTTTAGTAAGGATTTAATTCGAGCAACGACTTCCAGAGGATTGAAGGGTTTGGCTACATAATCGTCGCCACCAACGGCGAATCCCGTTAATTTGTCATAATCGGTTGTTTTGGCTGTCAGAAACAGGATGGGCGCATCGGTGACCTGGCGTAGAAAAGGGCAGATTTCCAGTCCGCTTTTGCCGGGAAGCATGATGTCGAGCACGATACAATGGTACGTTTTATTGTTGCAGGCCTCAATGGCAGCTTCACCTGTTGTAACGGTATCAATATCGAGAAACTGTTCTTTGAGCAGAACGGTTTTGAGCATATGCAGAATAGCTTGTTCATCATCCACAAGCAGTATTGAGACGTTATCCATAGTTTGAAAATGACCTCCTGATGCTTCCATTGTGTTTATGATAATCATACCATCCTATGGGGCTGTATAGCGTACAGCAATCTTAACGGAATCTTAATTATGCAGGCTAAGAAGACATGGTGAGTTTAACTACTGGTAAGTTGGGGTTAGACGAAGGATAAGACTCATTCTGTACACTTAACTGGAAAGTATAATGAATTAGCAGAAGGGATGTTGAAAATGAAGCAAAGAAACTGGAAGGTGCTTGCGATTGCCCTTGGCGCCTGCGTGATATTATCTGCTTGCGGCAACAGTAACCCGGTTACATCCGAACAGGCGGAGCAGCAGTCAGCCGAACAGACGTCGAATAGTGAAGCGAGCGAGAATTCCAATCAGGAGAAGAACTCAAGTTCGGAGGCGAGCATGACAATTACACCAGACAATTTCATCGATACGTTGATGACCGGTTCGAAGGAGGCGATCTATAGTCAGTTTTCTCCGGAATTGAAGGAAGCCTTAACGTTGGAACAATTCAAGGAAGCTGCTAACCAGTTTCTGAAGGGTGTGGAATCTTGGGAGCCTGTGGTAAATGTAGAAATGAATCAATTAAACGAGCATAGCTGGAAGGATCAAACTGGAACGAAAGGTGTTCAAGTTTATCTTTCCGCAGAAAATCAGATTGAGGGTCTCTTAATTCAGCCGTTAGAAACTTATGAGGATACGGACAGCAAATTCACCAAAACCGAGTTTCATTTCCCCATGAAGGGCGAGTGGTATGTATTCTGGGGAGGCAATGATGTCCTGTCGAACTATCATTATGAGCATGAAACGCAGCGATATGCGCTGGACATCGTCCGGACAAAAGAACAATCCAGTTATCAAGGGGATGCAACAGTAAACGAAAACTACTATGCCTTTGGTGAACCGCTCTATGCAGCTGCAGATGGAACTGTTGTCGACATCAAGAACGATATACCGGACAATGTACCGGGTGTCATGAATCCGGAAGAGCCGGCGGGGAACTATGTAGTGATCGACCATGGAAATGGAGAGTACAGCCTCACAGGACATATCAAGGAAGGCAGTGTTGCAGTCAAAAAAGGAGATAAGCTCAAACAGGGGGACCTCGTCGGTGAGCTTGGTAATTCAGGGAACTCCAGTGAAGCTCATCTGCATTTCCAAGTGTCTGATGGTGCGGATCTGTTCACCTCTCGCTCCATTAACATTCGTTGGGCAGACCAGAGTCAGCAGTTAACTCGTGGCAACACGATTCAGGGACTTTCAGAGTAATCATGGAGTAATTCTCTGTCAGAATGTTAGGGATGACGAAGGCTTCTATTTTCCATTATAATATCCTCTATGATAAGAGCACGATCTGAAATGATGGAGGAATAGCGATGAAACTGGAAGATGTGCAGATTGAATATGCGCGCCTGGAGGACTTGCCGAGGATTGTGGAAATTTATAATTCTACCATTGAGAGCCGTATGGCAACAGCGGATTTGGAGCCGGTGACAGTGGAGCAACGTGTGCCTTGGTTTGAGGACCATTCACCGGATCATCGTCCGCTTTGGGTGATGAAGCAGACAGGTCATGTGGTGGCTTGGGCAAGTCTCAGCTCGTTCTATGGACGCCCTGCGTATAATGGAACGGTGGAAGTCAGTGTATACGTGGATCAGCAATGCCGCGGAATTGGGGCTGGAGGACGTTTGCTCGAAACGGTATTTGCGGCGTGTCCTGTACTTGGAATTACGACCATTCTCGGATTTGTCTTCGGGCATAACGAACCGAGTCTGGGGTTGTTGCGCAAGCATGGTTTTGAACAGTGGGGATATTATCCCGAAGTAGCCGTGCTGGATGGTGTGAATAGAGATCTGGCGATATTGGGCAAAAAAATATAAGTGTCGTTCTTATTCGGAACATAATTTATTCGGAAAATAAGAACACTGAAGAAAACCTCCAACCCATTTTATAGGATTGGAGGTTTTTTTGTCGTACATATATTCTTCGCTATGGGAAAGTGCAGGTTGTACTTATACGCCAAGTTGATGCTTAATCTCTTGAATCTGTCCCAGATGACGTTCCTCATGATAACTTGCAAAGTCAATCCATTGGGTAAGATCCATCTCACCGAATACGGGATGAGGAAAGGACTTGCTGCGCAGCAGGTCAGGATCATGATCCAATGCGAAGTTATTTAACGCTTGGTGAGATTCGTCCAGATCGGTGCGAACGTCTGCGAGTGCTTCAGGCGCAGCTGGAGGTTGAAGATGAGGTGGTGCCTCGACGGAGCGGCTGCGGTCCACCGATAATTCATATGGTTTTTTGTCTACAGCCACCGTCTGTTCCTTCTCTAGTGCAAGGCGAGCTTGTTTTCCAATTACATTCTCCATCAGATTCAGATGACGTAGTACTTGCATAATACTCCATTGTTTGGGTGAAGGCTTCCGGTTCAATTGTTCTTCTTCGAGTCCCGAGACGGCTTCCCAGATTTGGTCACGTATATCGTCATTACGAGTAAACATCGTGTAATCCTCTCCTTATAGGTACAGTTTCTGTGATGAGGGTAGTCTGTGTATGTTCATTACCCCAAATGTGGATGCTTATTCTATAAGCATAGGGAGTGGAATGAGTAAATGCGAATCCAGGCAAGATTAGCCTTGTTAGATGTAATCTGTGTCAAATAAAAAAAAGCCGTTCTCTATGAACGGTTCATTTCAATTCATACAAAGTCCAAAAAAAGATTGACGGGCAGACCCCGGCAAACTATAATCGGTACAAGTAACTTGATATGTAAGGAGTCCTGACATGATATGTTAGTAATCGACGAGGTTTATCACCACACAGCATTGCAAATATCATCGTCCGATTTATTGTACCTTATCGAACGGATGAAGGTCAAAAAAGAAAATGAGATTCAAACGCTCAAGCAGAAGATCGAACAGTTCGAACAAAAGCGTCGAGCGGAAGAGGTCGCTTATCAATCGTTGTCGACCGTACGCAAATGGTTTGCGGGACGCCCTGCAACCCATCATCAGGCGGTGGAATATATGGTTCAGGTGAAGGAACGTTTTCGCAAGATGGAACAGATTCGCAGACGTATACGTGAATTGGATCAGATCGCAGAACGAATCAAACATCCGGACAGCATTGAGCGGGACGAGATTGAGCTTGCGCCCGATACAATCCGTGAGCTCAGACAGCTTAGTGAAACGGAGGATGTACAAGCATGACTTTGGAGACGTTAAGCACCGGGATCGATACGGTCTGGGTCGTACTAAGTGCAGCGATGATTTTATTGATGGAGGGTGGATTCGCCCTGCTCGAGGCTGGCTTTGTGCGGTACAAAAATAGTGTGAACATTATTATGAAGGTTTTTGCTGACATTACGATTGGAACGTTGCTGTTTTATGCCATCGGTTTTGGACTGATGTACGGTTCGGACGTTGGCGGTTTTGCGGGAGTGACGGGATTTTTCCTGAATGGGGATTTGTCTCATCTGGACGTACCAGTATCGCTGGAGACATTCTGGTTATTCCAGGCTGCCTTTACCATTGCCGTTATTTCCATCGTTTCAGGAGCGGTAGCCGAGCGGATCAACTTCCGAGCCTATCTTCTGTATATCATATTGATGACGGCGATCATCTATCCAATTGGTGGACACTGGGCATGGGGCGGCGGTTGGCTTAGTCAGCTGGGGATGCAGGACTTTGCCGGTTCGGCTGTGATCCATGCGCTAGGTGGATTCTCGGCACTGGCTGCTGCAATTATTATTGGTCCACGTAAAGGGAAATACACGCCACTTGGCGTAAGTGCTATTGCACTTCCGAGCAATCTGCCACTGGCATCTGTGGGTGCATTTCTGTTATGGTTCGGCTGGTTTGGCTTCAATGCTGGTAGTACACTCAGCGCCACGGATGTAAGAATTGGTCACATTGCGATTGTTACGATGTTATCCGCGGCCTCCGGTGGTGCAGTTACGTTGCTGTACACGTTATTCCGCTTCAATCGTTCAGATGCACCTTCGGTCATTAACGGTTCGCTTGCGGGACTGGTCGGAATTACAGCAGGTTGCGCTTTTGTTGGCGATGTAGCAGCGATATTCATTGGAGCAGTATCCGGCTTATTGATGATGGTAGCCACCAACTGGCTGGACCGTCGGCAGATTGATGATCCAGTTGGTGCTTTCCCGGTGCATGCCGCATCAGGAATGTGGGGCACGATTGCTGTAGGTCTGTTTGCCACGGATGGTGGTTTATTCATGGGCGGCGGCTGGAGGTTGCTGGGTGTTCAGGCGCTTGGCCTTACAGCACTGGTTATCTGGGGGTTCGCCATGACCTGGATCGGGTTAAAGTTGATTGGCAAAATTGTGCCTGTACGATCGACAGAGGAAGAGGAAGATCTGGGTCTGGATATCAGCTATCATGGTGTGATGGCAGCCCATCAGGCCCATGAATTCCTGGACGGTGAGGAGCATATGCGTGCTTACCAGGAAAATTCCTCTGATCCAAATCGTTAAATGGAATATAGGATAAGGAAGTAGACTGACAAGGAATGTCAGTCTCTTTTTTTCTATATAAATTAAACTAGCATATTTACACGAGAACGTAGGGGACAGAAAGGAGCTTAAGAAGCGAAGCTAAAAGCTTTCTGCAAGAAAGCTGCTTCGGAAGCATACGGTTCGCCTACAAGCTTTCTGCAAGAAAGCTACATCGGAAGCATACGCTATCCCCGGATTTTTACCATTGCAAAGGTGAATCTAAAAAATTCTGGGGATAACAGCGATCGGAAGGTTGTTCTGTCATCGGAGTGGTAAGTGTAAAATATTCTTAAGTTCAATTTATATAGAAGCAGGGAAAGACGACTGGGCGGAAGAATATACAGGTGTGAACCTGAATATGTCTCAGCATAGGTGTATTGTCAAAAGGGGAGGATCTATATGATTAAGCCAGAACAATGTGAACGTCTGACCAGAAAAGCCCGTAAAACACTTGAGGAATATGGTTTGGGAGTTGCTGCCGATCTGCTGTTGTCCTCAAGCCGCTGGGGAATTCGCCTCGATGTATCCACACTGGACGAATATCGCAGGACAGGAAACTCACGTGTAGGTGGACATCCGGATTTGCCAAGTGGCATGGAGTGGCCCGTAACACAAGAAGGAGTTCCGATGACTTTCCTGGCCCAGTTGAACCTGGTGGATCTGTCGCCGTATGCGCCGAATGATGGGCGCGGGACTTTGCCTGAACGCGGAATGTTATACTTTTTCGTTGGCACGGATGAATCTGCTAGTCCCATTGAACATCGTGTGATTTTTGAGCCGAGTTCTCATAACCTAATAAGGCGAGAGCCTGAAGGTGATACCGCGCTGGATGGAGCACCCTTTGTTGCACATTCAGTGACTGTACTGCCTAATCTTGAGTTTCCTACATACGCTTATATTGATGCCGCCGCGCTGAACGAGCTCTCGCCAGCTCTGCTTGAGACCGATGAGACCGAAGCGGAAGTAAGTCTGTATGACCGATACCTTGAATTCGAGTCGAGCTGGAATCATCCAAGTACGCTGAATTGGGGCGGTATGTTTGGATATCCTGACGGGCAGCATCCGGATGCCGAGCATCGGGCCTTGTTACAGATCGCACTGGGAGAAGAGTACAATTATAATGAGCAGGCGTGTGAGAAGAAGCTGACCAAGTATTACGGCGGAGATGAGGATCGGACTTGGCAGGAACTATCTGATACGCTGCTGCTGTTGAAGATAGATACACATGATGCCATAGGTTTTCAATGGTGGGATTGCGGGGAACTGCAATTTTTCATTCGCAAGTCTGACTTGGAGGCTGGACGGTTCGAACATACGTATTGTTCGTTATACTCAAGTTGAGTAAAGATTTGAACTCATATAAGCAACAAAATGTCCCGAATCCCGTCTATAAGAAGGAGGAAGGACTTTTTTGTTCGTAGTTTGTTATATAAATTGAACTAAAGAATATTTACACTGCACACTCCGATGACAGAACAACCTTCTGATCGCTGTTATCCCCAGATTTTATTAATTCCTTTTATAAAGGGGAAATCCGGGGTAGCGTATGCTTCCGATGTAGCTTTCTTACAGAAAGCTTGTAGGCGAACGCTCCGCTTCTTCAGGTCCTTTCTGTCCTCTCCGTTTTGTGTATATGTTTTGTTCAATTTATATAGATTTGGGGTTTATATTAGGGAGGGATATCTTGGTTGATAATAGAACATATGTTCTGTATAATAGAATAAAAAGGAAGTGTATCTGTTGATTCAATCTGCGTTCAAACATATTGACGTGGCCGTAACATCGTTGATTGATATATGTGATCAGTTGTCGGAAGAAGATTTGGCTTTGACTCCGATTGAAGGTAAACGGCCTGTTGGAGAACTTCTAGCCCATCTGTCTGTGATCTGCCGAGCGGATGTTTATATTTCCGAAGGTGCATCGGAGGAAGAGATGGCTCAATTCTATGCAGAGAATCAGGTACATTCGCTCCGTGAGATCAAGCAGGCTTTGATTGATAACCAGATGTATCTATACCAACGATACAGGCAGTTTAACACGGAAGAGTTACTGCATGTGACGGATTCATACTGGGGAGCCTCCTATAGTCGGCTGGAGTGGTTGCTTGAGATTATGGGACATGTGTATCATCACAGAGGACAATTGTATACAATGCTGACCCTGACGGGCAAAGAACCTGAATCAGTGCTTTTTAAATAGAAAGGTATTATTCTCTACGAGACATAAGGTAATGATAGAAACGGATAGAATACATATAAGCATGTTATAGAGAACATTATGGGTTAACGTGGGAATAGACCGACGATACTACACGATATAAGTGAAATAACAGAGGATTTTGGCGTGGTGTGGATTCAGCAGGTGAAGCTGGAAGAGATACATGAGATGACGACCAAGATCGAGCGTGTCCGTGAAGATCATGATGATTTTCGCAGTTTCATCCCTCGGTGGTATACTTTGAACAGATCATGAATTATGGAAGGGAAAGGAATAATGCCGTGGCACAGCCAGCAACCATTCTGCTTGTCGATGATGAGCAGGAGATTATTAAACTGATGGAAATTTATTTTGGCAACGAGGGTTATCGGATTCTTACTGCGAATGATGGGCTTGAAGCGCTGGAACAATTGAAAAAAGAGTCGATTGATCTCATTATTCTGGATGTCATGATGCCGAATATGGACGGAATTGAAGCTTGTATGAAAATTCGGGAAGAGCAGAAAATGCCGATTATTATGCTGTCCGCCAAAAGCATGGATATGGATAAAATCACAGGGTTAAGCATCGGTGCTGATGATTATGTGACCAAGCCGTTTAACCCGCTTGAACTTGTCGCACGGGCGAAATCTCAGCTGCGCAGGTATCATACCTTTAATGAAGGTCGTGAGAACAAAGAGCACGAGTGGGTTATTGATGATCTGGTCATTAATACCGATACACATGAAGTCTGGGTGGATGAGCAGCCGGTTCGTCTGACTCCGCGTGAATTTGCTGTTCTTGAACTACTGGCTCGTCACCAAGGTTCAGTACTTAGTATGGAACAGATCTATCGTCAAGTCTGGAAAGAAGAATTCATGGAGTCGAACAATACCGTCATGGTGCATATTCGCAAGATTCGTGAGAAAATTGAACTTGACAGCAAACATCCCAAGTTCATTCAGACCATATGGGGTGTTGGTTATAAGATGATCAAACCGCAATAAACATGTACATCCACAGGATGTCATTTGACATGAACACATTCAGGGAGTTCCTACTATGAATTCAAAGTTGATTAATACAGTCCGATGGAAATTTATCTATGCATTTTTGCTGAGCGGCATATTAACTGCAGTTATGTTGTACGGAGGCAGTCAGGTGGGGCAGACCATCTTGGAAGCACAGACATATCCGGATTATTCCATTCCTGCCCAAGGGATCAGGTGGTTGGTGAATAATATCGGTTCGGTGCCTTTGATGATTGTGGTAGGCGTGCTCTGTTTTGTGCTGTTTTTTTTCCTGTTCTCTCGCAAGGTGATGCGGGTTCTGGACGAAATAACGGCAGGAATTCAGGAAGTTGCCAAAGGAGAGCTTTCCCATCGCATCGAAGTGAAGACTTCGGATGAATTCGGAGTGGTTGCTGCAAGCATTAATCAGATGGCTGAACAGTTGCAGGTGTCGCTTCAGGAAGAGCGTAATGCAGTCGCTGCCAAAAACGATCTGATTACGGGGATATCACATGATCTGAGAACACCACTCACTTCTATTCTGGGATTTCTGGAGTACATTGAGAAGGATCGCTACCAGGATGAGATTGAGATGCGCTATTACGTTAGCATCGCCTATGAGAAATCCCTGACTCTTCGTAAGCTGATCGATGATTTATTCGAATATACGCGTGTGAGTGGCGGGAGTCTTCCGTTGTCTTTGCAAGCGTTGAACCTGAATTCGTTTCTGATGCAGCTGGCTGAAGAGTTTGCTCCCATGCTGGAGGATGCTGGCATGACCTATAAGATCATCGGCGGGCAAGAGCCACTATGGATACAAGCTGCTCCGGGGGAGCTTGTAAGAGCGTATGAGAATCTGTTCAGCAATGCCATTCGGTATGGTTCGCAAGGTAAACGAATGGAGATTGGGCTGGCTCTTGAAGGTCAAGAGGCTGTAGTCCGCATCAGTAATTATGGTGAACCGATTCCGGCACAAGATCTGCCACATCTATTTGATCGATTCTATCGTGTGGATAAATCCCGTTCCCGGGAAACGGGAGGCACGGGTCTCGGCCTGGCGATTGCCAAATCGATGATTGAATTACATCGAGGAAGTATCGCTGCCTACAGTGAAAATGGCAGAACGGATTTTGTTACCCGATTCCCTGTAACTACTGCTCCACCAAGTAATTACTCAGAAGAATAATAATTAAGAATTTGGTAAGAAGTTAACTACTTCCTCATTAAGAAATATTCGGTATGCTACCTCTATTACCATATTGTTGTATAGAGGAGGATACCGAATATGAAGTCCCGATTCAGTACTGTAAGACTAAGATACATATACATTGGAGGAGCAAGCGCGTTACTGAGCGCAGCGCTCCTTTTTGTCGTGTATCACGTGCTACGATTTGCGCATAACCATGTCCTTCCTGATACAGCATGGATAACGCGTATGATGAACTGGGGAATCAACCATATCGGCACAAAGCCGTTCTTCATCTTCATTGGCGGAGCTTTGTTTGCGATCTTTTTCTGGATTCGATCCCAGAAGATTACGGAAGATCTCAGTCAACTTGCACGCGGAACAGCCGAACTTGCCTTGGGCCACAATCCTGGAAGAATTGATGTTCTAAGTGGTGGTGAACTAAAACAAATTGCTACCAATCTGAATACGATTGCGTCTCTCCTGCATGAGGAAGGGCTGAGCATATCAGAACGGAAACATGAGAGAAGAGAGATAGAGGGTGTGACTATTAACAATGAGCAACCCGAACTAAAGCAAGATGTGGAAGAAGACAAGGAGAATGCTCAGACTAGTTCTGCACAGGTTGACTTACCGATAAAGCTTACCCTATACGGCGTCCGTTCCTCTCTGGATGAGATCATCCAAGGGCGCTGTCAGGACGAGGTAGAAGTTCAGCATTGGGTCAGGTTGGCGTATGAACAGACATTGCTGCTTCAACATGCTCTGGAGATTACACAACGGGATGGACAGGAACGCGGAGTTTCAGTTGAACAGGTACACAAGGAGCCTGAATGTTGAAGCACAGGGGCAAGCGATGGATGTATTACGTATTTGATGCAGCAGTGGTTGGAGTTGTGATGTTGGCGCTTTTCTATCTCTATCTGATTACTTATGGCGAAGGGGTGCTTCGCAATCGCCCCGAGGCTATGCAGGTGGCCGCTTCAACCATTATTACGAATGCAGAGGGGACCGAAATTTCGAGGTTGCTTACGCAGACCAAAGGGTATTCGGAATATACTGATCTGAACGCCATGCCGGATTTATTAAAGATGGCTTTTTTGGTTACAGAAGATCGACGTTTCTACAACCATGATGGACTGGATTTCATCGGTCTCGGCAGGGCCATTGTGCAAGACATTATACATATGAATCTGAGTCAGGGAGGAAGCTCCATCACGCAGCAATTGGCAAGAAATCTGTACTTGAATGGGGATAAAACCTTGAATCGAAAGGTGAATGAGATGTCGATTGCGATGGCCCTTGAGAAGAAATACAGCAAGGATGAAATTCTGGAGATGTATCTGAATCAGATCTACATGGGACGCCAGCAGTATGGTGTAAAAGCGGCAGCCTGGCGGTATTTTGGAATGAAGGATATGCATCAGTTGGAACTATGGCAGATTGCTACATTGGCCGGAATGCCCAAAGGTCCATCCATATACAATCCAGTAGATCATCCTGAACTTTCCAAACAAAGACGTGCCGTTATCCTTGGACTAATGCATGAACAGGGACTAATTACACGAAAGCAGATGCTCGAAGCTCGTAGCGTCGATTACACGCCGTCTGAAACTGTATTGGATGCAGCAACTTCATCGGGCTTGAGCGAGCCCACATATGTCTCTGCCGTAGATGCTGTGATTCAGGAGGCTTCCCGGCTCACAGGTAAAAGTGAAGCGGAGATCCAATCGGCAGGTTGGGTTATTCAAACCGGGCTGGACCAACAGGCGCAAATGGCGATGGAAGAAACATTTGCAGACATTACCCGATTCCCCGATGATCGCCAAGACGAACTGGTTCAGGCAAGTATGGTTATTATCGACCAGCATAACGGTGAAGTGAAAGCGATGATGGGTGGACGTAATCCCTTGAAAGGGGGCATCAACCGGGCGATTATGGATGCAAGGCAGCCAGGCTCTTCTTTTAAACCGATTATTGCATATGGCCCTGCGTTGGAGTTAGGGAAGTTCAAGCCAGAGAGCATACTGCCGGATAAACGCATGAGTTATGGCAACTATCAGCCCAGCAATCTGGGTGGGCGTTACAGCGGTTCAATATCGATGTCCCAAGCTCTGCAAAAGTCCATCAATGCCCCAGCCGTATGGCTGCTTCATGAAACCGGACTGAAATATGCACATCAATTTGCGGCACGACTCGGTATTGAACTGGGGAAAGAAGACCTGAACCTCTCGATTGCCTTGGGAGGTGTGCATCAGGGGGTGTCTCCAATGAAGATGGCACAGGCCTATACCGTGTTTGCGAATAATGGCAAGTTGAACAGAGCCCATCTGATACGCCAGATAACAGATTCCCGTGGACGAACAATCTACGCTCATAAGTCGGAAAATAAGCAGGTAATCTCCTCTAGCACGGCGAATGCCATGACCAGAATGCTGCAAAATGTAGTCAGTCAGGGAACAGGGAGTCGGGCACAGTTAGGTCAGCACAAGGTAGCGGGTAAAACGGGAACAACACAGGCTGCATTACCTGGTGTGGGAAGGGAGGCCAATCGGGATCTGTGGTTTGTAGGCTATACGAGTAACTGGACTGCGGCGGTCTGGATGGGATTTGATCATACGGATGCAGAACATTATATGAGGTCAGGAAGTGGTGTTGCAGCGGATTTGTTCGCAACGGTAATGAAACGAGCGATGTAATAGACGTTGAAGTGAGGGAGATCATAGGCCAGACGCTCCGTTCGTCCTCTAAAATACACAGAATCTAGATTTTAATGTATAATATGTTTTCTTATCTAGTGTAAAAGGAGAATGAAATGGAACGTAAATACAGTAACTCGGATACAGATACGGATATGAATTCGCTGCAACCCAAAACCGGTATCAGACCGGAACGGCCTGGTATCTCCGGATTAGGTGGATGGCTTATTTTAATCCAGATCAGTCTTTGGCTTGCCCTAGTGTTTCTTATCTCGGATGTATCGCAGGTGAATGTCATCATGGACCCTGCTCGATGGGAAGTCGGCCGTGGTGTTGACCCGCAGATCTACACGGAGATGATTCGTCCACTCCTGTGGTTTGGCTTCATAAGCAGTATCATTTTATTGATGATCGTTATCGTGAATCTCATTCTTTTATATAAACGGAAGAGACAGTTTCCACGTATGATGATGGTGATGTACGTGATGAATGTGATTATAAGCATCGTGACCTGGATTCTGATTGCGCGAAATGAAATCCCAAGAGAACAGCATGTGCTTGATGCAACTCCGGCTTTTCATCTGATCGTACGATCCATTCTGGTATGTTGTTTCTTCATTCCGTATTTCCTGAGGTCGGTACGTGTGAAGAATACGTTTGTGAAGTAAAAAGGATGAATTGGAATAGTAATACATAAGGCCCGCTGGCATACAAGAGTTCATCCTGTGTGCTAACGGGCCTTATATGTGGGAAAAATAATCATTTCGATGATGATTTGGTCCGGATTGAGGCGGGAATTCGGCGTATCATCTGGTTTAATACCTCGGACAGCACAAGGCCTACGGCAATAGCGCCGGATAACATGAGTGCCTTGGCGGCCATCTCCATGGCGGCACTGTAGTCATTTTGCACAAAACTCCGCATCGCATTATACGCCAGCCCACCAGGAACCAGGGGAATGATCCCTGCAACGCTGAAGATGATAACGGGGGCACGAAACATGCGAGAGAATATCTGGCTGATGACACCGACGGCTATGGTCGCTGCAAGGGTAGCAGGCACCGCATCCGCTGCATATTCAAGCACGATATAGATAATCCAGCCGATCATGCCGACAAATCCACCGTGGAGCAGCATGCGCCGTGGTGCGTTGAAGATAATACCGAACGCGGCTGAAGCGACAAAACTGGTTAAGGCTTGTTCAATAAAATGGAGCATATCCTGCATTCCTCCGTCTTACATAAAAAGTGAAAATACAACTGCAATGCCGGTACCTATGGCAAAGGCGGTCAGAAATGCCTCGGCTCCCTTGGATAGTCCGGAGACGAGATGTCCGGCCATCAGGTCACGTACAGCATTGGTAATCAGCAGCCCCGGAACCAGCGGCATAACCGAACCAATAATAATTTTGTCCCGTTCATGGCCCACTCCCATATAGATCAGGAGAAACGCGAGTAAGCCAATAACGAAGGATGCTGTAAGCTCGGCAAAAAATTTGACCCGTACCAGCCGGTGAAAGGCAATAACGGCTGCATAACCTATGCCCCCGCAGATCAGCGCAGGAAGAAAGTCGCTCCAGCCTCCGCCAAACATAATGGTAAAACAACCACTGGATAACGCCGCGGCCGTAAGCTGTACAGCCGTTGAGTAGGAGGAAGGCTTGCCTTCGATCTGTACCAACAGTTCATGGGCTTCCTGCGCGGATAGCTCACCTTGTCCAATACGGCGGGAGACCGCATTCACCTCGGATACCTTATCCAGATCTGTCGTACGATCGGAGATACGAATCAGCTTGGCGGGTTCGGTTGCATCAACAGAGAAGAAGATGCCTGTAGGCACTACGTAACTGTGTGAATGGGGTAAACCGAGCGCTGCGGCCATACGTTTCATCGTATCTTCCACACGGTAGGTTTCACCACCACTTTGCAGCATGATTTTGCCTGCGAGCAGACAGATTGCAATTACGCGGGATTGTTCAGTAGGGTTGTTGCCAATCATACCCGTCTCGACTTGTGATACGGGTGATGAATCATGACGTATGTATTCCAACCGGATCAAGCTCCGTTTCATAAGTGATATGGGGTGGTGCGACACCATTGTATCATATTTCACACGCCCGCAAGGAATCATACCGCACCATCCCCAAGACCATAAAAAAGCTTCGTTCCCAAGACTTGAAGATCTCAGGAGCGAAGCTTCTTGGAACAGGTTCGGATATAAACGGATAAACAGGAACAATATCCTACATCAACAGGGTAATAACCAACAATTCATACAGCACAAGCGGCAAAATCGTAGGTCCAAACAACGCGCGCGGTTCAGGATATCCATGCATCGGGGTAACCTGGAGATACAAAATCCCCCGGTCTGCACTGATGATGACACCTTCCCACACTTGACCATCGATATTCTGGACTTGTACCTTCTTGCCTATATGCTGTCGGGCTGTATGATGAAGCATATTCCGCACACTTTGCACGGATTGAAGCATCGGTTGATTGGCTTGATACACGACACGCATGGATGGCGTGGATGTGGATTCAGACATGATGCACAACCCTTCCTCAAAATAAGTTCTTACTTCAAGGTATGCATCTGCCTACAAAGGGTGATTACACAAACGCCATCTCCAGGCTCCCGCGTCCATTTTCATAGGCGACTTTGCCCAATGTTCCATTCACAAAGGTTAACTGGGGCGGCATATGGCCAAGATCCACGTCATACAGTACAGGAACATCCAGATCCCCGAGTGCAGAGGAGAGAGCATCAGTGAAGTTGAAATCCGCTGTATCGGAATAACCCGCAGGTCGGCCGAACATGAAACCTTTCACGCCTGCAAACCAGCCAGCCTGTCTCATCTGCCACAGATGACGGTAAATATCTCCTGCGCTCATCTCACAGCTCTCCAGATACCAGATGGTTCCTTCTTCTGCACAATACTGATCCAAAAACGATTGCATGGGTGCATACGGGGTGCCGATCAGACAGGTGATGGTATCCATACAGCCACCGATCAGTCGACCGGAGAACGATACAGCGGTAACTGCATCTTCCGAATGGCCGAGCTGTTTCCAGCGTGAGGGTGTATCCAGGTTAAATCCAGGTAGTTCCATTTTCCATTCCGATTGATAATGCGTGGAAGACGATTGTGTAATCTGTCCGCCGTAAGGGGTCTGTAATACATCGATCCAGCGCGCAGTTACGGGATCAAGGGCGTGTGATCTTAAATCCACATAATTGGTGCCGTGCGCTGTCGCTGTGCCGGTGAGCAGGGTGTATGCGAATAAAAAGGTGCTGATATCCGAATAACCCATGACCCATTTGGGCGGCAATGTTTTCAAAGCTTCCCAATCCAGCAGGGGCAGGATATCCATGAGAAACTCCCCGCCCCATGGAGGGATAATGGCTTGAATAGTCGGATTGCGAAGAAATTCATTCATCTCTTCGGCGCGTTGCTCTTTGGAGGCACTCACACATTTAATGTTCTGGCGGAGCGATGGGCTTTCTATCACGCCAAAACCAAGGCGATCCATGTTGCGTTTACTCTCCTCAAGATAATGGTGCAAGGATTCGCCTACACCGCTGGAGGGTGCAGCTACACCGATGGTATTTCCCGGAGCGAGTGGCTGCGGATAACGGATGGAACGTTGATTCATATCTAAACACACCTTCCCTATGAACATCATTGCTCGTAATAATGAATGTTTCCATTATATAGAATATTTGCGATAATCACAGCCTAGTGGTAGAAATTAAGGATTAACAGGAATATCCAACGAGAATGGTGACTTGATTTTCATCGGATAGGTGGAGATGTTCATCTTCACTTCCCCTTGTAACTTGGCTCCATTTTCGATAGTAGAAGAAACAATCGTATGACTGTCATCCGTCCCATCCCCACTACTCCAACTGGCGCCTGGGACTTCATATGACTTCCCTGCACTGTCTGTAACTTTCCTGAAAGTGAGAACGAACCCACCGTCCATCCTGCCAGCAACGGAGAAGTCAATAATTAGATCTTTGCCTTCGACCTTGCTGCCAAGCATCTTCAATCCAGGAGGGCCGCCTGTAATCCGGTGTGACTTCAGATCAAGGGTAAGATCCAACTCATCTTTATCCAATCCGGAGAAGCCAGATCCCTGTAACGTCAGCTTTTTCGGTATGGAGAAGTACATGCTTTCGAAATAAATGGAACGTTCATCCTCACCTGTTGAGGTATCTGTTCTCCACGCGCGGCCTTGCTCATCGACTAGTTGAAGATCGCTGAGGCCAAATACCTTCTTGGTATTTTTAGGATCAAAATTCACATCAAGCACAAGACGTGTTGGATACAGAGTAGCCTGTTTCACATCAATACGCTGTCCATCCACTGTTAACGTCTGATTCACAGGAATGACTTTTTTCATGCCTTTGGTAAGATTCTTGTCTACCGGGAACGTTATTTTCCACTTTTGTGCACGCGTTGTATCTCTGGACTTAAACACGACGCTCAGCTCTTCAGGAGGAGAGGTTCCATCCGTGAAGATCACGTCTATCATATTCTCATTCACATTCTCGTCTGAAGAAGGTGTTGGATAAGAGTGAGTAAACGCAACAGGCAGATCTTTACCGTTCTCATCCAGCAAATCGATATCATAGTTGAATTTCTCGGGATCTTTCATACCTTTCATCGTGTAAAAAATAACCATGCGTGACTCGTCTGTGATAATGCCATCAACGGTCAAGGAAGTACCATCATGCTCGTCGGTGACGCCGACTTTCTGTAAGAGGGACTGATCAATCGCCATCATTAATCCTTTGTCCTGGCGAATCATGCTAACAATGCCTTCCATGCCAGGCAATTGCTCCACGAAGGACGCAAAAGCGGGAGAGACACGGATACATCCCGTAAACAGCAGGATGAGGGCAGCTGCCGAGATGGAACTCATATACCAGCGCAGCCGGGACTTTCGCTTACGGGCAGCTTGGCGAATTCCCGCTTGCACAGCCTGAGAGGCAGCATCCGGTACAGGCATGGTTTCGTATTCCATCTTGCGAGCATTCAGACGTTCTTCCAATGCGTCGAATGATTTTTGTTCATCCGTCATGAAGATGCATCTCCTTTCGTTTCAAGTTGATCCCGGAGCTGTCCGAGTGCCCGATGTAATCGGGATTTGACGGTTCCGGTCGGGATTTCCAGAATATCGGCGACTTCGGTTAGGGAGAAACCTTCAAAATAACTCAGGATAATAATCTGTTTGCAATCCCGATCAAGGTTGGATACAGCGTCAGCAAGATCAGGGTCGGCAGGACGATCCCAGCTGCTGGGTTCGTGAACTGTGGTATCCGGACTAAATCGACTTTTGCGTTTGCGTTCGTCTGCGCAGTAGTTGAGCAGAATGCGGATGAGCCAAGTGCCAAAGTAGGATGGCTCCTTTAATTTTTTGAGTTTACGGAATGCCCGGAAGGTTGATTCCTGAATTGCCTCCAAAGCATCACCTTCGTTGTGCAGGTAGGCATAGGCGATACGGTACAGTCGGTTATGATGCAATTCCATTAAGGCTGCAAAAGCCTCGGCATCCCCTTTTTGTGCGGCGGTAGTGAGCTGAGTAGGGGTCACATGGCTCCTCCTTTCATGGATATGTTGAGTATTAGACCGTGTAATGCGTCAAACGGTTCTTGTTTTCTGAAAAAAATATGATGTATTACGATTTCTATAGAAGTTGAACTACATATGTATACGAGAACGTAGAGGACAACACAAATAACCGTCAGACCTTCTCTCTGTACTGCAAAAAGAGTTCTGGCGGTTGTTCATGTTATGGTCCAAGCTACCTAAACATTATTGCTGCTGAGCTGCAACAGCTGCTCGCAGACATGAAGCTGTAGACGTGTTACCTCGTTCAAGTGCAATGTCCAATGGGGTCTGACCCGCTGAGTTCAGCGCATGTGGATCTGCACCATGCTGGATTAACATCTCGATAAGTTCGGTCTGATCCGTATGAAATGCTGCTGAGTGCAATGCATATTGGCCATCGCTGTCCAGAATACTTGAGGATGCGCCATGTTGGAGCAAAAGGCGGATCACTTCGGATGAACGTTCCCCGGCAAGAGCAGCATGCAGTGCAGTATTGGACGGAATAAATGAAATTTTGGAATGAGACAGGGCGTTAACATTGGCTCCGTGCTCCAGAAGAACACGAACTACTCCTGCTTGTCCATAATGAGAGGCATACCCCAGCGGAGTTAACCCATCCTGATTTTCAGTATTGGTGAGTTCCGGCTGAGAAGCGAGCATTGCTGCAATGGTTACCACATCTCCAGCCTGTGCAGCCTGAAATAGTTGATTCATCTGTTCTGCATGATTCATAAGGATTACCTCCATCTGATGAGATAATTTAATTACAGGGATTCATTATACAGCTTCTTCACAGCTTCCAGCCCAGGTACGGCAAAACAAGCGAGTGGAGAGGGCAGATCATGGAGCGGGAACCAGCCGATCTCACCGATGGCTCCGCCTTCTTCCAGATTACGAGCATGGCCGCCAATCACCTTGGTGGAATAGAGCACGGATATCCAATGTTCCTGCTGTTGTGGCTGGATTGTCTCCGCCGTGCAGAGCAGACTGTCGATGGCGATATCCAGATTCACTTCTTCCTTGATTTCACGGATGACGGCAGTCTCCAGTGATTCATAGGGATCTACTTTCCCGCCAGGAATACTCCAGGTGTGCTGTTCAGGCTGGCGATTCCGCCAGGCGAGTAGCACTTCGCCCCGTTCATTCAGGATGACCGCGCCTACGCCAATGCGTGGTGAAATGTCAGCATCACCTTTTGGATCTGAACGTAGTTCCGACAGGGACAGCGCAGCTTGTTCGTTCTCATAACGCTGTGAAAAATCACCAGCTACCATTTTTCCGGATTCCGCAGCAGGAGCAGAACGATTAGATCCGAACGACAATGGAAGCCCGGACTGTACCGACCATTCTTCCGCAAGGATACTCATCGAGATCAGGTCATAATGCATGCCATCCCGCAGAACTGCAGAACGCTGACGCCCCTCTTCCCGAAATCCGGCTTTGAGGTATGCGCGTCTCGCGGCTTCATTGTATTCGATGACTTCCAGCGCAATCCGGTTGAGGTTCAATTCATGGAAGCCATATCGGAGAATCAGGGCGAGGGCATCGCTGCCATATCCTTTACCCCGATCATTTTCTTCACCGATGCCAATGGCGAGACGGGCGGAGCGATTGTTCCATTCAATCCGGTAGAGGGCGGTGAAGCCAATGAATCGATTTCCCTCCAGTGTACGTAATGCAAATTCAAAGCCGTTGTCTCGACGGACAGAGGAGGAACCTGTCTCATCCGGCGTTAATGGAACAGCAATATCGGTATCCATGTTGCGCAAATATTCGTAATCGTCCGTGAAGCGGGAGAGACGCATGCAATCTTCCGGGCATGGGGCCGCGAGTCTGACTTTGGAACCTTGAAAAGCATTTAAATGACGTGGAGCCATGTTGCACCTCTTTTGTTCGATATGAAATCTTTCATTTCATTCCATTATACTACGAACAGGAGCGGATACCGAAAAATGGCACTAAACAGTCTACACTCATTAAAAAACAACAAAAAAAAGCAGCCATTTCGGGCTGCTTGTACATTCATTATTTCAGATCATTCAATAAATTCTTCATTTTTTTGTAGTGACCACTGACCCGATCAACCATGTAGTTATACATGAGTTGGTTCTCTGAAAGGTCTGCCATTTCCTTGTCAATGTCAACGTTATTGTTGTTATTGTTCATCGTGGTTTCGTTGTTCTCGACAATTCGGTACTGTACGATGGAAGAATGGGGATCACTGACAGGGAAGTGTTTTTCATGAGTCCGCTTCATAGCGAGCTGATCTGTTTTGCCATTCTCAACGATCCGTCTCAGCTCTTCCTGAAACTCTACCGTTTTCTTTTTGTAGTTGGGCGTGTCTGCATTGGCTATGTTGTTGGTAATGGCATTGTGCTGTGCAGTAAGCGCTTGTAACAGTGATTCGTTACGTCTGGTGGTATTCGTTTCGATCACAGGCTCAGTCTCCTTCACTGCATATTGATACAGTTACTCCTATAATAAAAAAAAAAGTTGCACACTGTCAACATAACATAGAAAAAGACAAGCACATGCCGGAGGTCCTTCAAAAGAACCTTGCCTTCATGAAATCTTGTCTTAGACCTTGGCTGGCTTTATGGATCAGCCTTTGAACAGACTTTTAAGTGGAACGATTCATATTTTTGCCGTAATAAATCTCGTCCATCTCCAGCTTCAGCCACTCCGTAATCTCCTGTTGTTCCTTTTTGCTGAGCTTATCCTTGGTGTACCCAAACAGATAATTATCGAGATCAAATTCCTTCAGCTTACATTTGGTGTGGAAAATATTCTCCTGATAGACGTTCACATCAATCATGTCAAAGCTGTTCTTGATCTCGTCGGGAATATAATTCTGAATCGAGCCGATCTCATGGTCAATGAACAGCTTGCGTCCGCTGGTGTCCCGCGTGAAGCCACGTACCCGGTAATCCATCGTCATAATGTCTGTATCGAACGAGTGGATCAGATAATTAAGCGCCTTGAGCGGTGAAATCTCACCGCAGGTGGAGACGTCGATGTCCGCACGAAAGGTACTGATGCCTTCACTGGGGTGAAACTCTGGGTAGGTGTGCACCGTGATATGGCTTTTGTCCAGTTGCATAACGACGTTATCGGGCAGGGGACCGGGAGATTCATCGAGTGATTCCTCTGGGATCTCCACAATGGGACCTTCCGAGACAAGTATCGTCACGCTGGCACCTTGAGGCACATAATCCTGCTGAGCAACATTTAACACGTGGGCCCCGATGATGTCGGAGACGTTGTTCAGAATCTTGCTCAGCCGGTCGGCGTTATATTGTTCATCAATATATTCAATGTAAGCTTCGCGTTCGTCTTTGGTTTTCGTATAACAGATATCGTACATATTGAAGCTCAGCGACTTGGTCAGGTTGTTAAATCCATGCAGTTGAATGCGCTGCTCTGGCGTAATTGTCATGGTTGCAGTTCCCCTTATCCCATACGACATATCATCGCAGTTATAATACTACTTATACCCAACCTGCCTCGAAAAAAAACATATGTACGTCATACGAAATGCTAATCTCCTCTGATGATGGACGTGAACGGATGGACCTTGAACGGTCTGCATTGATCCAGATGATTCAGAAGGAAGAATCGTCGAAGTCTACAATATCGTTCATGCGCTCATCCTCAGCTACCGATTGGATATCCTCTGAAGTGACACTGATGATCGTATAGTCCTCGTTCTGTTGTTTCTTCACGGCTTTTTCCTTCACAAAACGGGGACTGCCTTCCCCGGCATCTTCGTCATAGACGAGCAGAAGACCGTCGCTTTTGCGCAGCAACAGGTCATCCCGGGCAGTGAACTGCCACGGCCCAATATAAGGTTGATTGCTAATCGCACCGTAATAGTCCACACCCGAGAGGATGGAACGGTAATACTCCTGCTTGTCTTCTTTCCATTGTTCCTCGGGGTTCTGAAAGGCAGTAATAATTGACAGCTTTAGATGCGGATAAGTCTTCTTCAGATCAATTACCACTTCACAGGCCCACAGATCCACACCGTATTGTCCCGGCGTCAGCACCCATTCCAGACCATCCTCGACAAGAGGCGTTAAGCGGGAAGAGATGGCCTTTTTGATAAAAGGAATACCTTCATGCTTCTGTCCAAAAATCTGTAATTCATGTGCCCGGTAACCGGTAATCAACAGGTTTTTCAGTGTCCGTTCCTCCTTTCAGGCATAATCAATGGATCAGTGAATTTTCTATATATACAAACACTAAAGAAACAGTTACTTCGCAGGTGGAGCATCTGCACGGAACGGATACAGGAATGGTTTCGGAATATCCGTTTCAAATGACATCAGCTCATCCGTTGTCGGATGAATAAATGAGAGTATACGAGCATGAAGTCCGAGACGGCCGAGATCTCTCGTACGTGCACCATATTTTCGGTCACCGGCAATCGGATGTCCGAGATCTTCCATATGCACACGAATCTGATTTTTACGACCTGTCTCCAGACGCACTTCCAGCAGGGAGAAATCACGGTTCGACTTTAGACGTTTGTAATGGGTAATGGCATGTTGTCCATCATTCGGACGCGAGCTGGAGTACATTTTCAATGTTTTGGTTTCCTTCAACCAGGAAGAGATCGTGCCTTCTTCTTTGGCTACTGCACCTTCAACAAGGGCAACGTAGACACGGTCCTGCACATTTTCTTTCCAGTTGTTTTGCAGCTTCTGCTGTACCTCTTCACTTTTGGCAAACATCATCACACCTGACGTATCCCGATCCAGACGATGTACAACAAAGATCCGGTTCAGCGGATTGGTGCGGCGTACATGCTCTGTCAGTTGGCGATAAGCCGTCAGGTCATCCGTCTTGTCAGCAGCAATGGACAACAGTCCAGCTTCCTTGCGAATGACAATGATATCATCGTCTTCATGCAAAATGTTAATGCCTGTCAAGGATGGAGCAGCGACTGCACCTTCTTTGCGGATGTAGACAATCTGACCTGGCGTCAGTGCTTCATTAAACTTGGTTACAACCTTCTGATCCACGGACACCTGTCCACGACCCAGAATGGACTTCACCGCGTTCCGTCCCGATTTCAAATGCTGCAACAGAAAGTTCAGCAGTTCGTCCGGTTCGGTTACTTTGTACTGGCGTGGTGGTTCCTGCTTGCGATAATAGGAATTGCCCGGGCGTTTGGCTGCACTGCCATTTTTGGTTTTGTTACCTCCGGCTTTCTTCGGTGCGGCCGATGATTTGGCAGCTAGTGGTTTCTTATTCTCTTCCGTATTGCGTGATGCGGAAGCTCCTGATGATTTTGCAGATGAGAAGTTAGACTTGCCAGAACGTGCTGTAGATGAACCTGCGTATGTTTTTCCCTTGGCCGAGGCCGATGTTTTGCCTGTTGGACGTTTGCGTTTATTCATGAATAGTAATCTCCTTCTGAACAGCCTGTACCGCTTGTGTGCATACGATCCGTTCATTTCGTTATGCAGTCCAATATACCATTAACAGTCGACAAATAAAAATAGGTTCATGAAACTGCTATACATCCAATCCGAAGAGTTGTGAGATTCATAGGATATGGTATCCCATAGCATTGGAGGTGTTACTCATGGGCGTGTTTCTCGATATGAGAACTTCGATGAACTCGGGAACCGTAGGACAGCCCGGAATACCGCTAGGTCCATCCCCGGAAGCATTCGGCGCGATTGGTCTTCAGACCCAAGGCGTGGTGAATCCCATTATTACGTTGAACGGGACAGTAGGCGTTACAGGAGAACTGGGAGATACTTTTGTTGTGGAGCTGGTACGGGGATTCCTATATGATCCATTCTATGTCATCTACCGTGCTGAAGGGACGGTTGGACAGAACGGCGGTGCCGAATTTCATTCATTCACAGCTCAGGATCTGTCTGCACCACCAGCACTGGAAAGTGTGTACACATCATTCATCTCGGGGGTGTCCACAGCGGTAAGAACGGGGCCGGAGATGTTATACGGTATTGCAGCTGCTGGCTAGTTGTGAAGGACTTAAATGTGAATAGCAGAGTACATCATCATCGCTTTTGTTGACGGCAGAGTCTGCTTCAGATCCCAGAAACCAGAAGTGCAAGACCTGTGCAGCGATATGTTTCGATTGGCGCTCAGCAAGAAACCCCCGGCTCAAGGAGTCGGGGGTTTTTGTCATACAAGCCTGTGCGCGTTTCAATACAACTCACGAATCTAAAGATTGGAGGTGTCCTGGATCAATTGGCACGCCCTTTCAGAATGATGTTGTTAGCTTTGCCGAAGTCGATGGCAACTTTACCTGCGAGTGTGGCTGTACGCTCAGCAAGAATAACCGCGTTGACACCACAGGAGAAGAGAGCGACATCAAAGGTATCTTGATTCGTCTGAATCCAGTGAAGCGTTTCTCCCATTTGATCATAACTGTCGAAAGGGAGTGCGGTCACAATGTTTAAATGATACGGCTCACGTTCGAGCGTAGCACGCAAGGCTTCGGTCTCACGGGTAACCAGAAGCACACGCTTGCCTGCAAGCATCTGCCAGAAACGCGGGTTTTGCGCCAGTTCCCGATTGACACAGGCATGACAAGTCCGTGAGGGAGAGATGCCAAAGTGTGCAAACACCATATCGGTCAGAGGTCTTTTAAGATAATCCGGCGCGTTAATGGTACTGTCACCGCGGGGAAGAACGCCGACGATATCCGCCCGTTGCAAGGAAGCGGCGACTTCATCCCGGAGCTGCGGGTTGGGAAGACGCAATCCCTTTTGTCCTAAATTGGCTTTCTTGGCCCAACGCTCCTGAAGGACCTGTTCCGTGGTCCACACCGTTTCTTGAGACATGACGATATTCTCGCCATCGCCGACGCGTACAAGAGACAGCGGTCGTTGTTCCATAATGGCTGCTTCAAGTTGATCAAGTACATCCTGTAATTCAAGGTAGATCGAATTCATTCCAGTGGAACCCCCTTTGAAAATTGAACTGCTCTATTCTATGTAGTCATTGCGATAACGATATGTACGTTCGACCCGGAGGCAGCCTCTTTTGGTATATATCAATCTATTTATATGAAAGTTAGTACATCTGTCGGTACCGCTTCTATTAACGTTTCATACGCTATAGAGTGCTGGATTCAAAAGGAGATGTTGCTTGGAAATCATCAGAATGTAATAGAAATGTCTCATAGGAAGACGGCATCAATACTATGAAAACAGTCTGTATCCGCCAAGCGGAACATGCAGCGTATATGAGGAGGTATGTTATGTCCAGGAAAGTTGTGATTGAGATTAACTTTAATAATTACGGGTTGGATCCGCAGCGATTGACGCGGGAGTGGCTGGAGCGTCGGATGAGCATCTTCCGTACGTTCACATTGCATTGCCTGAAGGCACAGACGAATCAGGATTTCCTTACGGTGGTGAAGCTGTCCAAGGAATCGGGGGACTTGATGCAGGAGATTCTTGCAGATCAGGAGCCGCTTCCTTCCAATATCCGTTTTGGAACCAATATTGAAAGCGTGCGTGCCATTTTGGCTTTTGCTGAAGGCGCAGAGGATATCTATATTGCCCGTCTGGATTCGGATGATCTGTACCATAGAACCTTTGTTCAACAACTCTACGATATTCAGCCACAGCCGCAGACGATGGCACTGATTAATCAGAACGGCTATCTCTGGGATAGCGTGAACAACGAGATGGCACCAGCGTTTCATCGTTCTCCGCAATTCTATGTCTACCTGTATAAAACAGCGGAGTACGCATCCGGATACCGGGTCAAGCTTCCGGGCAGAGGTACACATGGCAATGTCATAGACTTGCCGCATGAACTGCTTGCTCCGCGCAATTATGTCAACATCGTACATTCAAACAATACTTCAGTGAAAAAAGTACCGCCCAAAGACCGATTAAGCCGGGATGAGATGGCACAGGTATTACGCGAATTCATGATCTGATCAGGGGGGATTCATCGATGATTCAAGGACAAACGATTCTGATCACCGGAGGAACAGGCTCCTGGGGTCACAAGCTGACCGAGGTGCTGCTGGAGCAGGACCCGGCTGAGATTCGCCTTCTGTCACGCAATGAATACGCCCAGATTGCGATGCAGCGTGAGTTCAACCATGACCCGCGTCTGCGATTCATCATTGGAGATATCCGGGATTATCGGGCAGTGGAAGATGCATGCAGGGGCGTGGATGTGCTTTTCCATTTGGCTGCGCTGAAGCATGTTCCGGTCTGCGAGGACCAGCCAGATGAGGCGTTCAAGACCAATGTGATTGGGACGCAGAACATTATTCGGGCTGCGATCCGTATGCAGATTCCCAAAGTTATTGATGTGTCCACGGATAAGGCGGTAGATCCGATTAACGTATATGGCATGACGAAGGCTTTGGGTGAAAAAATGATGATCCGTGCCAATTGGCTGAGTGAAGGTACCCGGTTTGTCTGCATCCGCGGCGGTAATGTGCTTGGAACCAGCGGAAGTGTTGTGCCCTTGTTCCGTCGTCAGATCGATGAAGGCAAGAGCCTGACCATTACAGACAAAGGCATGACCCGTTTTTTCCTGACACGAACCGAAGCTATACATTTACTGCTTAAGGCCGCTGAGGCAGCCGTGGGCGGGGAAACGTTTGTGATGAAAATGAAAGCTTGCAAGATGACCGATCTGGCCTCCGTCATGTTGGAACAGGCAGGTCGTCCATCCTTCGATTACAAGGTGACGGGAATTCGTCCGGGGGAGAAATTGCATGAAGTGCTGATCTCGCCCTTTGAAGCACCACGCACTCGTCAATACGATGCGCAGTATTATGTGATCCTGCCAGAGCACCAGGACAAGGGACTGACGGAACAGTACAGCAGCCTGCCTCGTGTGAACTTCACCGAGTATCGTTCGGACAGTGCCATGATGAACAAACCAGCGATTGCCCGGTTTTTGCGTGCAGGCGGTTATATCGATTAGGGTGTGTCTCAAAGCTTCTTTTCGGAGTTTTCAGATACGCCCGCCGAAGGGAGGCGGAGCATTTGGAGTTGGAAGGAATGGAAGAGAATCATCAGCATGAGCAGCACGAAGGAAATGAAGAATTACAGCCACGTACCCTAATAAAACCTATTCATGACCGCTCCTTGAAAGCTGTTGTCATCGGTCTCGGTTATGTAGGTTTACCCATGGCCATGGAGATGGCCCAGGCAGGTTATCAGGTCCACGGGATCGATATCGATACCTCCAAGGTAAACAAGCTGCGTGCAGGGCACTCGTATGTCATTGGTATTGAGGATGATGTCCTGAAGTCTCTGATGCGGGCAGGTTTGTTCACGGCCAGTACGGATTATGCAGCGATGGCACAGGCGAATGTCATTGTAATCTGTGTGCCCACTCCGCTGACTGCCGAGCACCAACCGGACATCTCGTATATTGCGGCGGCGGTGGATGGCATGATTCCATATCTGCAGGAGGGTAGTCTTGTTATATTGGAAAGCACGACTTATCCGGGGACGACGGAAGAGCGTGTGAAACAACCGATAGAAGTGGCAAACGGCTGGCGGGCGGGAGAGCAGTTCTACGTTTGTTATTCTCCCGAGCGGGTAGATCCGGGCAGCGTGCATTATGGGGTGAAAAATACGCCAAAGATCATTGGCGGCTCTACTCCTGCCTGTCTGGAGTATGGTAAACAGTTCTACGGCTCGTTCCTCAACGAAGTTGTTCCGGTCAGTTCAACGACGGTAGCGGAGACAGCAAAGCTGTTCGAAAATACATTTCGCAGTGTCAACATTGCACTTGTAAATGAGCTGACTCCAGCCTGTGAACAGATGGGCGTGAACATCTGGGAGGTGTTGGGTGCGGCGGCAACCAAGCCGTTTGGTTACATGCCATTCTATCCCGGTCCCGGCATCGGCGGACATTGTATTCCAATCGATCCGATCTATCTGTCCTGGGCTGCCAACCGTCAGGGATCGGAGCTGCAATTCATCCAGTTGGCAGATGCAACCAATCGGCAAATGCCAGAGAAAGTAGTGAAGCGTGCAGCGGAGTTGCTGGAGCAGAAGGGAATATCTATGCGGGGCGCGCGCGTTGTACTGGCGGGAATGGCTTACAAAAAGGACATTGACGACTTGCGCGAATCACCAGCGCTGGACGTCTTTCGGCTGCTGAGTGAAGCGGGTGCAGAAGTGGTTTTCGCCGATCCGATGGTGCCTGTCTTCCACAAGGATGATGGGACAGTGCTGCACGCTAGTCCGGCGGTGCCGGAATTGTGGGCATGGGCTGACTTGGTGATTATCACAACGGATCATTCGGGATTCGATTATCAGGAGATGGCAGATCATGCGAAGCTGATCTTTGATACACGTAACGCAACGGCCGACTGCCACGGGGGAAATATTGTGGTACTGGGCCAGCCTGTACGGCCTGAGGTGAAGGGAGTTCGCGAGCCACAGGAGATCGTAGCATGGGTAGGACAAAAAGAAGCGGCAGTCGAGGATAGTGCAGCTCACCATGAAGTTGCCATCGATCCCGACAAGGATCAGGGAGATGCCCATGGCGAATCATGATCGTGTAAGTGAACGTTACTATGGCGAGATTAACTCAGAAGATTCTCATGAAGCAACGAGAACGCGTATCCACTGGATGTGCCGTGAAGCGACAGGTAAACGCATCCTGGATGTCGGGTGCAGTCAGGGCATTACGTCAATTCTGCTGGGACGTGAAGGATTTCGTGTCACTGGCATTGATCTGGAAGAAGAGAGCATCCGGTATGCACAAGAAGAGCTTGCCAAAGAATCCAGGCCCGTCAGGAACAATGTGGATTTTCGGATGCTGGATATTACGCAATGGAAAGTCAGAACGACTTTTGACACGGTACTGCTTGGAGAAGTATTGGAGCATTTTGCTCATCCAGAGACGTTATTGATTCAGATTCATCGGCTGTTGCAAGAAGAGGGGACGCTGGTTGTAACCGTGCCATATGGATATCATCCGTTCTATGATCACAAGCAAACCTTCTATGCTGGAAGCTTGGCGATGACCCTGATGCCATATTTTGAAGTCTTGAAACTCGAAGTTCATCATAAATATCTATGTTGCGTGGCCCGCAGACGGCGGAGAACACAGCTGCATATGTCGCCAACGTTAGATCAACTGATGACGTGGATGGAGCTGGATCATGCACATTTTTCCGAGGTGGAACAACAGCATCTACGCGCCATGAAACAGCGCAAGAAGGCACTGGACAGTGCGGTGGAGCAGGTGAAACGTCTTCGCCGTCAGGAGAGTGGGGAAGGGCAGCATTGAAGGTAGGGACAGAGAGATCCTAAGACAGAGACAGCGGCAAGGGTAAGAGCAGGGTTGGAGCAACTCTATGTTCTAATAAATCTCACACACTTTATATTGGTGATTTTCGACAGGGGAGAAATCTAACGAATCTAAGTGATGCTATTCTATCCGAAAGCTGCGATAAACGAGGAATGAATGCCTAAAATGCAAGAATAGCACGCCTCAGATTCGTTACAATTTCCAAGTAGATGAAATACACCTAGTAGCGTCACCTCAGTTCGTTAGCCACAGTGAAAATGATGTCGATGTGTATTCTTTATTGGACTTTGAGATTTGTGGGAATGAGAGTGCTAGTACTTTGTTTGAAGTACCTAGTCAATAAAAGAGCAAAGCCGTTATGACATTTCGCAATACGCGTACGACAGGAAGGGGCTCAAAACGTGATCACTATCAGTCTGTGCATGATTGTGAAGAACGAGGAACGCACGCTAGCGCGCTGTCTCGACTCGGTTGCTGGTATCGCCGACGAGATCGTCATTGTGGATACCGGTTCATCGGATCGCACGATGGACATTGCTGCGCAGTACACCAACCAGGTCTACACGTATGAATGGGAGGAAGACTTTGCCGCAGCGCGGAATGAGTCATTTGCCAAGGCCACGCAGGAGTATATCCTGTGGCTGGATGCGGATGATGTGCTGCTGCCCGCGGAACGGGCGAAGCTGGAGGTGTTGAAGCAGCAGCTTCCGTCCGGGGGGAAGACGGAAGCTGTGATCTTGAACTACACGTTGGCCGAGGGAGCGGAGGGGAGTCCACTTGTGACGGACCGACGCCTTCGCCTGGTCAAGCGGGATGCCGGGTGCCGCTGGCATGGCCGGCTGCACGAGCAGCTTAGCTTCCCGCGGGGCGAGGTCATTACGGCAGACATTGCCGTCACGCATCGCCGCGAAGCGGGACATCATTCGGCGCGTAACGTGCGCATTCTGCGCAAATGGATCGCCGAAGAGGGCGTAGCCCAAGGTCGCCTGCTGTTCTATTATGCAGGCGAATGTTATGACCGCAAGCAGTATGCGGCGGCGGCACGCGGGTACGCGAAACTGCTGGAGCAGCCAAGCGGTTACCGCGAGGATCGCCTGATTGCCTGTGCGCGTCTGGCGGAATGTCATGAACGACTTGGCGATCCGGGCCGTAAGCTTGGCGCATTGCTACAGTCGTTCCAATATGATCTGCCACATGCCGATTTCTGTTGCGCCATTGCGGCCTGTTTCCATGAACGGCAGGAACCCGTCTCGGCGATCTATTGGTATATGCAGGCAGTTGACGTGAGTAGCCGCGATCCGGGTCTGCGCCCGGTGCCTGTGGCTTGCCGCACTTGGTTGCCACATGCCCGGCTTTCCCTTTGTTATGCCCATCTGGGCAACTGGGAACAGGCCTTGATGCATAACACCAAAGCCCGTGAGTATTTGCCCGACGATCCCGGATTGCTTGCCAATCGGCAGAAGCTTGAAGTAGTAGTGCGTAAAGAGATGAAGGAGCGGGAAGAACGTGGTGAAGTGTCACCTCGTAAGTAGGAAGAGGGATGGGCACGGGCAAGGACGAATTAGGACAGAGGAGTACAGCGGAGCTTGAATCAGAAGCAGAAGCAGAAGCAGAAGCAGAAGCAGAAGCAGAAGCAGAAGCAGAAGCAGAAGCAGAAGCAGAAGCAGAAGCAGAAGCAGAAGCAGAAGCAGAAGCAGAAGCAGAAGCAGAAGCAGAAGCAGAAGCAGAAGCAGAATAGATATGATAGATAAATTAAAATGTTGCATATGTTTTAAGTCCGATGGTTGCGAAGGTAGTAGGTTCACCAATTCACCAGATGAATTGATACGGGTATACCAGCGAAATATGTGTGTGGTTCGTGAATCAAAGTTTATATGCAATCGTTTTGTCCAACTAGGGCAGGACGGTTGTTTTTATTTTAATGAAGCAGGTTCGAGCGTTTTACAGTAAAACGCGGTTGCTCATTCGGGGCTGGGCCGTTAAACTAAAGGGAGCGGCGTTTGCTTGACGGACAAGTCATGAGAACGCCATTTTGTTGTCAAGGATGCGGTATATGAGCCGCTTTCGGATGTCAGAATCGGATCGGACCAAGCTGGTGGAAGAACACCGGTGATAAGTAAGGAGTCTTTACATGAGTGTGCAAACACCTACTATTGAAGAAGCGCAGGGTCTCCTGCAAAAATATTATGGCTACCCCGACTTCCGTGAGGGACAGAAAAAAATTGTAGCCAGCCTGCTCGAACGTGAAGATACGCTCGGCATTATGCCAACCGGGGGCGGTAAGTCGATCTGTTATCAGATCCCCGCCCTGTTATATTCGGGACTGACGCTTGTTGTCTCCCCGTTGATCTCATTGATGAAGGACCAGGTCGATGCGTTGACGACCGCCGGAATTGCTGCCGCGTATATTAATAGTACACTTAGCGGCAAAGAAGTGAATGATCGCATCCGCGCGGCGCAGCGCGGTGAGCTGAAGTTGCTCTATGTCGCGCCTGAGCGACTGGAGCTGGATTGGTTCCGCGAGGAGATGGGCTATTTGCCGATCTCGTGCGTTGCAGTGGATGAGGCTCACTGTGTGTCACAGTGGGGGCATGATTTTCGGACAAGCTACCTGGCAGTAGCGCCGTTTGTGGACAGTTTGCCGGAGCGGCCGGTGGTTGCGGCCTTCACGGCAACAGCGACGCCCGAGGTCATGGGCGATATTCTGCGGCTGCTGCGTTTGCAGGACCCGCAGACGTATGTGACCGGACTTGGGCGGGATAATCTGGCTTTTAGCGTGCTGCGCGGCGAGAGCAAGAAGGATTTTGTCCTGAATTATGCGCGCGAGCATGCCAGCGAGCCGGGGATAGTGTACGCCGCGACCCGTAAGGACGTGGACGATCTGCATCAGCGTTTGTTGCAGGCGGGATTGCCTGCTGGGCGCTACCATGCTGGAATGACGGATGATGAACGGGCCCATAGCCAGGAAGCTTTTTTGTACGATGATATCCGAGTGATGGTGGCAACGAATGCGTTCGGGATGGGGATTGATAAGTCGAACGTGCGTTACGTTATTCATAACAGCATGCCGAAGAACATGGAAGCATACGTGCAGGAAGCTGGTCGTGCGGGACGGGACGGAGAGCCAAGCCAGTGTATTCTGCTATTCGGGGCACAGGACATTATCACCCAGAAGTTCCTGATTGAGCAGAATCCAATGGAGGGCGACCGCAAACAGAACGATTACCGGAAGCTGCAACAGATGGTGGATTACTGTTACACGACCCGCTGTCTGCGTAGTGCACAGCTGGACTATTTCGGTGAGGTGCATGACGACACACCTTGCGGCATTTGCAGTTCCTGTACGGACGACCGCGAGCTGGTAGACATGACGATTGATGCGCAGAAAATATTCAGCTGCATTCACCGCATGCGTGAACGCTATGGTGTATCACTGGTCGCTTCGGTGCTCAAAGGTTCCCGTGCCAAAAAGGTACTCGATTACGGCTTCAACTCTCTGCCAACCTACGGTGTGATGGGCAATCGGACAGAGCGCGAGATATCGGAGATCATCAACGTCATGGTATCCGAAGGATATCTAATGCTGTCCGAGGGGCAGTATCCAGTTGTACGTCTGCAACCACTTGCGGTGGAAGTGCTGAAGGGTCAGCGTGAAGTGATGCAACGTGTCGTCCGCAAGACAGCGGCGACGGCTTCGGGTACAAACTATGGTGGACGTCGTGGACGCGATGCAATGCCATCTGCGGTTAACGAGACGGTATTCGAACAATTGCGTCTGATCCGTCGTGATCTGGCGGCGAAAGAGCATGTGCCGTCGTACATTATCTTCAATGACGCGACCCTGCGCGAGATGAGTGTGGTATGTCCACAGACGGAACGTGACATGCTGGATATTAAAGGGGTCGGTGAGGTCAAGTATCGCAAGTACGGACTGCCGTTCCTGGAGTTTTTCCAGAAGCAATCGGGCGAAGAAGTCGATACGGATGATGATGCATTTTACGAGTATGAGTAGTAGGCGAAGGTATAATCAGATATGAGTGAGTATGATCAGGTTGAGCAAGTTGGGATGAAGTGTGAATTGTGGTTACATTCGTGCTTTCAGGTCTTTGAAGCTCATTTGCGTAAAGCTTAAATGATTGTAGAGAGGCTATATGTCTATCCAGAGGATATCTTCAATCCTGTCGAAAGCCGGAGCGCAATTAAGTTTGAAATGGACTTGGACTATAGTGTGTCTCTGTATTGTGGACAAATTAAGGTGAATTGTCTTTCAAAGGGTGGACATTGGCGTTAGGAATGGCCGAAAGTAGTATGTACAATATGTAGCTTTATTTAGTTGATTTCGCACTGTATGTTGTGTTTGAGCATTGACAGGGTGTATATGTCTTTTTGAAAAGTGTGTCCACTCTTTGAAAGACAAAAGTTGGATATGTCCATGAGACGTGGAATGGCTATGATTAGAGAGGTTTGCATGAACAGCATCCGGGGCAGGATGGCTGTGCAGCTTTACTTTTACCAAAAAAATATGGTCTGGGTGTCCAGGCAAAGGTTGTGAACCATGAAGGTTATTCTTTCTACATTAAATGCAAAGTACATCCATACCTCCTTGGCCTTGCGTTGTCTGAAGGCGTACAGTGAGAAGGATTTTGATATTGACCTGGCGGAGTATACGATCAAAGATCCAGTCATGAACATTGTGTCTGATCTATATCAGCGCGGCGCGGACGTGATTGGTTTCTCGTGTTACATCTGGAACATCGAAGAGACGATCAAGGTCATTGATAATCTGAAGAAGGTTATGCCTGACGTGAAAATTTTGCTGGGCGGGCCGGAGGTGTCTTACGACACGGAATATTGGATGAACCGGATTCCCAATGTTGATTTCATCGTGATGGGTGAAGGGGAGGAGACGCTGCATCAGCTTTTGACGGAGCTGGAGGGAAGCAAGAAGTTCCACTTTGTCTATGGACTGGCTTATCGCAAAGGGGAAGAAGTCATTCTCATGCCAGGACGGCCGAAGTCGGATCTGAACGATCTGCCGTCACCGCACCGATTTGAAGAAGATATTCCGGAGCTTGGGAAGCGTGTTGTTTATTTTGAAACCAGTCGGGGCTGTCCGTTCAGTTGTCAGTTCTGTCTGTCCAGTATTGAGGTCGGCGTGCGGTATTACGATATTGAGCGGACGAAGTCGGACATTCTGTACCTGATTGAGAAGGGTGCGAAGCTGATCAAGTTTGTGGATCGGACGTTCAACATCAAACGGGATTATGCGCTCGAAATGTTCAAATTCCTGATCGAGAATCATCAGGGAACGGTGTTTCAGTTTGAAATCACGGCGGATATTATGCGTCCTGAAGTACTGGACTATCTGGCAGAGAATGCGCCGCCGGGCACATTCCGCTTCGAGATCGGGGTTCAATCCACGAATGATCCGACAAATGAACTGGTGAAACGCCGCCAGAACTTTACCAAGCTAAGCCGGACCGTCAACAAAGTCAAAGCCAGTGGCAAAATCGACCAGCATCTGGATCTTATCGCCGGACTGCCGGAGGAAGATTACAATACGTTCCGCAAGACATTTAACGATGTATTTGCACTGGGGCCGGAAGAGCTTCAGCTTGGATTCCTCAAAATGCTGCGTGGTACGGGTCTGCGTCTGGATGCGGAGAAGTACAACTATACGTATATGGATCACGCGCCATATGAGATTTTGGGCAGTGATGTGCTGCCGTTCAGCGACATCGTACGCCTGAAGCGGCTGGAGGATGTATTGGAGAAATACTGGAACGCACACCGGATGGACCACACGCTGAAGTATCTGATGGAGCAGGAGTTCAATTCGCCGTTTGATTTCTTCCAGGCGTTCGGGGATTACTGGGAAGGTCAGGGTTGGCAGAAGATCGGGCACCAACTGGAAGATCTGTTTACTCGTCTGCACAGCTTCCTGGAGTCGCGGAATACGCCGCATATGGAGATTGTGCTAGGTTTGATGAAGCTGGATTATTTCCTCGGCCACAAATACAAACCGCGAAAAATATGGTGGGAAGATCCGCTCCAGAAAGACCAGTGGGCTGGTTATATGAAAACGTTGGCTGAACGTCCGGAAGACGTTCGTCTGCCACGTGTTGCCGGTGCCGCTGGCACGGCATGGCTCGAAAGCAGCGGCACGGGTGCGAGTGCCGCTGGGGCAAGTTCGGCTGCTGCCGGAGAAGACGCTGCCGCGAATGCGGCGGGTGTGATCGGCAGCGAAGCTGGGGATGCAGCGTCGCTCACTTCGGGCGACGCAACAGGGTCCGCCGCGGATGGAGCGGCGGACGGGGAAGACGGCAACGCTTCGCGTGCGTTGCCGATGACCTCAGCCATGACCGCACAGACGGTCATGGGTGCCCGTGCTTTCGCCGACCTTGGTCTCGGCGAAAAAGAACTGCAGAAGCACACCGTACTCGATGTGCTTCCGTTCCGGCTTGAGCGTGTGCTAGCTGGCGCCAGCCCGCTTGCCGCGAAAGGCCGGACGCTGCTGGTCGTAGTGTACCAGCAGCATGAAGGGCAGCAGGCGCAGTATTACACGCTGCCGCTGGGAGAAGAAGCCGCTGCCATGTAGGTTCAGCGACCATATTTCCGAAAGCATCGGAAGATCACTAGATTCCCTTACGGGATGAAGATGATCTTCCTTTTTTATTTTTTTAATTTTATAGAACTCATAAATCCAATTAAGCTGAAGGGAGAGTTTTTATGAAAGATAAAGCAGAAAACACCATCATTTTAACCAAAGGTTCTGATGATAAGTTGTATGTGCAAATTCCGTATAATACGATGCATATCCAGCGCATTCGTCAGGTAACAGGAAGAAGGTGGGAGCCTGACACGAAACGTTGGGTCGTCCCCTATTCAGGCACATCTCTTCAGGAGTTTACAAAGCACTTTGATGCGCGAGATGTAGAGATTTCCCCGGAGCTGTGGGTGGAGAGTGATATATTGAGAAAATGGAAGTTACATGGAGAGAAAACACAATGGAGAAGAGATGAGTTGCAACAAGCTCTAAAATTGAGAGGGTACAGTCGCAAAACGATGAAAGCATACTGTAATCAGATTGAACGATTTGTGACCAGTCTTCCTCAGATCGATACAGAAATTCGTGCATCTCATGTCCAGACATATTGTTTGAGATTGCTTGAGCGAGGAGTCTCCCATTCCAGTGTAAATCAGACGATTAGTGCGATCCGATTCTATTGTAAACATGTGTTACTTCATCCTGCCGAGTTTCAATATATACGTCCTAAAAAACAAAATAAGTTGCCCAATGTCATGTCCGAAAAAGAAGTCACCCAATTGCTGAAAGCTGTGACTAATCTCAAACACAAAACAATTCTTTATCTAACCTATTCGGCAGGGCTTCGTGTCGGCGAAGTCGTTCGTCTACGCTGTAGTGATCTGGACATTGAGCGTCAGACCATTATCGTAAGGCAGGGAAAAGGTCAAAAGGATCGAAGAACTCTTCTCTCCCATCTTGCTTGGGAGATTGTACAGAAGTACATCGCCGAATATAAAACCGATCGTTGGTTGTTTCAGGGACAGTCTTCAGATCGACATCTTACGGAGCGCAGTGTACAAAAGGTTTTTGAAGAAGCTAGACAACGAGCGGGTATTGTAAAAAAATGCAGCATTCATGCTTTGCGGCACTCTTTCGCTACACATTTGCTGGAAAATGGAACAGACCTGCGCTATATTCAGGAGCTTCTTGGTCATACGAGTGCACAAACAACACAACGATATACGCATGTGAGCACGAAAAATATTCAGCGTATTCAGAGTCCACTGGATCGTATGGACATGGGAGATTGAGTATCTCAAATCTCTCCCTTTTTCACCAAATTTTTCTTCGCATATATCGCCTCATAGGTTATCATATACGTAGTTCAGATATTACTTTGGAAGTGTGGTATTTACGAAGTACATAAATTAGATGTTATAGGAAATTAGCAAAAAACTAAAGGTGTATATGAAACCAGAATGGAAAAACATATACATAAAATAAATAAGAAATTTCAGACAGAGGAGAAATAACATGTTAGAGATCTTGAGAGTTCCATATGAAGATAAAATGATCTTAAACAGTTTGATCCAGTTCTACAGATATGACTCAAGTGAATTTGATGGACATGAATTGACTAATCATGGAGTTTATCTTTACAAGTATCTAGATCATCAATGGACAGATGACTATCGTAAGCCATTTTACTTAAAAATTAATGGAGAACTGGCTGGCTTCGTACTTGTTTTAACAGATGTTCCTAAAGAGTATGTAAAAGCAAGTACATCAACTCAGACAAATGTAATTAGTGATTTTTTTATAATGCGCAAATTCAGAAATAAGGGATATGGAAAAGAAGTAGCCCATTTTATTTTTAATACCTATAAAGGGATATGGGAAGTACGACAGACTCCACAAAATAGGCCAGCAAAGCTATTTTGGAACAAGGTAATTAACGAGTTTACAGGTGGGAAGTACGAAGAAGTTATTTTAAACAATGAAAGCTGGAATGGACCTGTTCAAGTATTTCAAATGAAAGAATAGATGCTAGGGTACTCGTAGAAGCTGCTGACATCCTATAACATAATATTCACGCTGCTGACATTCGTCCTTGGTCCGGCATTTGCCGGACACCCGACATACGTCGGGTCGTGAATACAGGAACGTTATGCGAAACCAAATAAGATTTTAAAGAATGGGTGATTAAATTGAATAATATTGAGCTAGAAAGCTGGATCGGTACATATAAAATTATGGATAGAACTTTAGAAGGTTTTTGGGTAGCATTCAATAATTACTTAAAAGAATGCCCAGAAGAAGTCAGTTTGTTTTTTGATGAATTGAATTTGGAAGATATTAAGCCTTCAATAGATACAATAGAGTATAAAACTATTTTTCATCCTGATTATCAGATCGCAGACAGTTACTATTCTCAGAGGGTTATATCTACGTTAGACATTTACTACAAAAATAATAGAATAGGTTATTATAGTATGTTTTTTTATACCAATGGAGAATGCTTTGACGATAGCCTAGTTACAGAATGGACAGGCTGGTATATAACATTGAAACTAGAAGCATTAATTGACCTTCAACAAGAAATTAAAAATGAATTGGCAAAAAACAAGATAAAAGAAGATGAAATCGAAAAAATCTATAACTTAATAGATAAACAAATTTCTAAAATCAAATCTCAAATCCATAACTAATTGTAGGTGGATAGTTCGAAGAAGATGTGGCATCACATAACATAATATTCACGCTGCGGACAATAGTCCTTGGTCCGGCATTCGCCGGACACTCAGCATGTGCTGAGTCGTGAACACAGGAACGGTATAGGAAATCAGCGTTAGAGCATAAAGACGAAAATTCTTTAGTAAGAGCAGGTGAAGACTTTGAACATCGATTTTATTATTCTCCACGGTTCGCCTGGGAATGGAAAGACAACATTGTGCCAGAGATTACATGAACATTTTAGGACTCCATATTTTGAGTTTGGTTGGATTCCAGAATTTCGCTCTCTAGCACCTTCAGTTCAGATCACTCAAAAAGAAGAAGAACAATTAGCATTTGAGAATTTGATGTTAGTCGTAAAAAACTATAGTCGTCATGGGTTTAAGCATATTATTATTACAGATCTTAATGATATTAGAATGTTGGATATTCCTAAAGAATTTGAAGGATATAACTATACTATTTTGACACTTTGTAGTGAACAAGATGAAGTGATTAAATATAGAATTCTAAATAGAGATAACGGGAATAGTTATACTGATTGGGAAACGTCTATAAAAATGAACTCCCTCATTAGGGGAAGGAACAAACTTCCGAATGAATATCGAATAATAAATTCAAGTAGTGATGTAGAAACAACATTTCAAGAAATATTGAAAGTGTTGGAAAACCATATCCCATCAAGAACTAATAAGATTGATGTGAGAGAAGATGATTTTTATAGCTATATTAACAATTGAATGAATCTGTGGGTGAATTAATCAAGACGCTGACATCCTATAACAATATATTCACGTATCGGGCATATGCCCTCGGTCCGGCAGAAGTTAGAAGTGGATTCGAAGGGGAATTTCAGTTTCGAGGAAGCATAGACAGCCAGACATATCGATCCCCTAAGATAGGAGCTATCTAGGGGAGGAGGACGTCGTGAATATAGGAACGTTAGCTGAAATTAATGAAGAAACGTTATAACCTTTACTAAATTCCAGAAAGGATAAACATGTATAAGTTAATAACTTTATTGATTTTAGTAGTTCTGTTGGGCTGTTCGGATAATACGCGAAGGAGCTCCGAACAAAATGATGTAATAAATGATCGTACTTTGAATGAGGAGCTTAATGAAATGTATTCCTATAAAGCTATTACTGAAGAAGTGAAACATTAGGATCCTCAAAATTTCTGGATACAGGCATTATTGCGGGTGAAGAAAGTGCGAAGTTTAGAGGATCGCTTCTTACTTTGTTTGGTGAACCGTTATATAAGTCAGATAATGCTGAAGATGCTTACTATTATTTAATAGAAGTAAGCGATGATACGAGTAAGTGGTACTTTACTGTTTATGAAGGTCCTTCAGGACCTGCAATTGGTTATGATGAAAAGGAAAATCAAACAAACGCAAGGGAAGCCTGCAAAGCTTTGCTAGAGAAAATTAAAGGAACCACACCTGCTGATTTTAATGAAGTCATATATTACGAAGACTTTGACTCGAAAATTACATATGGATGTAAGAATGGAGAATGTTTTTATAAGGAGGAAAACGAAGAAGGTCGTTAGAACTCGAAGGCATATTTCATGGGAGTCATTAACTCCAGCTAACATAATATTCACGCTTCGGGCCATTCGGCCCTCGTTCCGGCAGAAGATAAATGAGGAATCGGAGAAGAAATTGGCAGCAGCAGAAAAGCGAAATCAGTCGGACACATCCGCACCAGCTAACCGCAGCCGCCTTTCGGGCTTAAGGTAGTTAGACGTCATGAATACAGGAATGTTAGGTGAAATTCCAGTGAGAGTTATAGGCATGAGATGGTATAATATAACCATCAAATTAGAGGAGGGACAATGATGAAATGGCAAGAAGTTCAACAAATCTTTCCGAATCAATTCGTCAAATTCGAAGTTCTTCATTCTGAAGAAACCGACAATCAAGAGATCATTGATGATGTGGCTGTGATTGGCCCGATCAGTGATGAAGAAGCGACTCGTGAATTATTGAACAGTAGAGACAAGACTTTGGTTTATCATACTTCCAAAGATCAAATCGTTGTGAAAGTAAGGAAAAATATAGGATTAAGGAGAAATCTTTAAATGAATATTGAATATAGAGATGGACTGTTATTTACGGAAATAACAGTCCATTTTAATAAGCAAAAGAAAGTGATATCGAACATTGTGATCGATACAGGAGCCAGTCACAGCTTGATTTCACAGGATGAAGTAGATGAGATTGGGATACAAGTGAGTATGGACGATGAAATCATAACCAGCTACGGGATTGGAGGTAAAGAGCATTCCTTCAGTAAGCGAATCGAGGAAATACAGGTAGGGGATTTTATTTTAAAGGATGTATACATAGATTTTACTTCATTTAAATATCACAACATTAACGGACTTTTGGGACTCGATATACTGACGGAAGGAGAATTTGCTATTGATCTAAAGGAATTTAAATTACTTCGTTCATAAGAGATAAAAGACGTATTGAATCTGAATCTATGAGAACGTTTACAATAGAAAGGAAGCCTGTACAATCATCAAGCCTCTAGGAGGCACTCGACCTTCTTCAAGAAACTTCACCACCATCATATCCACAAGATAAACGGGAATGAGCTGTAGATTAAGGACCTTTTATTCCGTGCTACAGAAGTTCGTCGGTATTCTCAGTAACTTTGCGAATTACTTCTTGTGTAATATACTTAGTATATTAATATTATGATGTCAGGGTGGTTTTGTGGAATTGCATTTATACGAGCAGATATATAGCTATATTGTACAAGAGATTAAAGAAGGTCGTTTAAAAGAAGGTGACCGAGTCTCTTCTGAAAAAGAGTTGGCTGAAAAATTTGGCGTCAGTCGTATTACATCTAAAAAGGCTCTGGAGAAATTAGCAGATTCTGGGGTTATTAAACGAATACAAGGAAAAGGTTCATATGTAGCCGATGGTCTCATTGGAGGACAAGAACCGAAGCATTATTCAGAGGTAAGAACAACTTTGGTTCTTGAGGACGATAAGCGGGTGATCGGATTTATTATACCGAATTTTTCTGACGAGTTTGGCCTGGAACTTCTTAGAGCGATGGAAAAGCGGAGTGCTGAGCATAATTATCAACTCGTTATCAAGCGAACTTGCGGGGATCGGGATGAGGAAAAACGTGCGATCGACTTATTTATTGGTTTAGGCATCAAAGGATTAATTGTGACCCCCATTCATGGTCAACACTATAATTCTGAACTGCTCCGACTTGTATTAGATCGGTTTCCAATTGTTTTGGCCGATAGATATCTAAAAGGAATTCCGGTTTGTTCGGTATATACAGACAATAAGAAAGCAGCCATGGATCTTACGCGTCATCTGATTAGCAAAGGTCATAAAAAAATTGCCTTTTTATCTCCGCCGGAAGAGAACACTTCCACATTGGAGGAAAGGCTGCTCGGATATACGTTTGCCTTCACCCAGGAAGGAATGAATTTGAACAAAGATTATGTATTGACGAACTTGAAGGGCACCCTTCCCAAGAACATAAACGGAACAGCGATTGAAAGTGATAAAGAAACAGTAAAGCATTTTTTGAAACAACACCCTGATGTAAAGGCGTTTGTCGCATCGGAATTTCTAATAGCTACCATGCTGGCTCAAGTCATCCACTCGATGGGGAAATCTCTGGAGGAATTCGAGATCGTTTGTTTCGACTCCCTGAACGATCACCTGGGTCAACCCATCTTCACTCATATTAAACAGGATGAGAAGCAGATGGGTGAATTGGCAGTGGATATGTTAATCTCTCAATTGCATGGAACAGTAGTTCCCGAGCTGAACATTATTAAACATCGTATGGTCGTGAAAAATAACGGGTAGGGTTTATACAAGTGCAGCTAAACCAAAGCAAGGATATTGTTCAAAGTGTCGAGAAGTCCCGAGGGGGCTTATCGGCACTTTTTTTGATATCAGACATATAAACTTCGAAGCATGGACCTTCCTGGCCGGAGATTAACCAACCTTGAAACGTCGGTCTCTATATCTAAAATATAGCCAAACATCATGAATAGTGATGTCGTAATATTGCAATTGACATGTTTTATAATGTCATATTAATATACTTAGTATAACTAGTGGGCTCCTATAACAAATTCACGGTGTTCATCATTTTCTGATTTTATAGTTCATATCACCAGAGTTGTTAGCGCTTACATAAATTGTGAATGATCAGAAAATGAAGTGGATCCTATAGGAATTCAAGTTAAACGAATTCATTTAACTAAGGGGGACTTTGAATGAGGAGATCTAAAAAACACGCATTTCCAATTCTTGTTTGCTTTCTGGTTATGTTACTACTTGTAACGGCTTGTTCAACGAAGGGAGGCTCTAGCGATCAGGCTGGAGAGGGGATTACAACGGTTACGATGTGGCATGGTCTTACCTCAATTGATTTAGATAATCTGAATAAAGTCGTGAAGGCATTTGAAGAGAAAAACCCTACGATCAAAATGAATTTGGTTTATACAGAATCCAACGAGGGATCCGATCAGAAGCTGCTGACTGCAGTCGCAGGCGGCAATCCTCCTGACGTTGCACTTTTCGATCGGTTTAAGGTCGGTACTTGGGCTGCGCAAGGTTCTCTGACTGATTTATCCTCGATGGCAGCAGAATCCGGAATTCGTAAGGAAACGTATTATCCATTTGCATGGGAGGAGTCCAGTTATCAAGGAAAGCTTTATGCAATGCCGATGGATACAGACTCTCGCCTGCTATTCTACAATAAGGATCATTTCAACGAAGTGGGGTTGGATCCCAACAAACCACCACAAACGATCGCCGAGCTTGAAGCGGCCGCCGATAAGTTAACCATCAAGGAAGGTAAACGATTCAAACGAATCGGGTTCATCCCATGGTATTCGCAAGGCTGGCTGTATACTTGGGGATGGGCATTTGGAGGAGAATTCCAGGATGCTGCCACTGGCAAAATTACGGCAAATGATCCTAAAGTCGTGGAAGCGCTACAATGGATGACCGACTTCGGCAAAAAATACAATGTCGAGGATATTGCCGGATTCACAAGTGCAGCAGGTACGGAGGAAATGGATCCGTTCATTTCCGGTCAAGTCAGCATGAAGATAAGTGGAAACTTTACGGTGAAGGGTATCGAAAAATTTAAGCCGGATTTAAACTACGGTGTTGCACCCATACCGACCCCAACAGGTACTAATTTTACGACATGGTCGGGAGGCGGGTCCGCTATTATCCCTAAAGGCGCCAAGAACGTCGCTGCTGCTTGGGAATTCCTCGAATTCTTAGGGAAAGAAGAGGGGCAAACGTTATTAAACGCTGACTCTCAAATTTCCGTTATTGATTCGGTTAACGACAAATACGGTTACAAGGACGATCCGATTATGAAGGAATTTATTAATATTTTGCCCAATTCACATAACCGCCCGGTTATTCCTGAAGGACAACTGCTGTGGAATGAGTTAGCTTCCGCTACGGAAAAGGCTACCCGTGGTAACGGTACTCCGAAAGAGAACCTGGATAGAGTAACAGAGACCGTTAATAAGGCTTTAGAAAAATACGACAAATAGAGTGCTCGGTAGGCAGGGAGCGAACTCTCTCTCCTTGCCTATTCATGAATGACAATTGGAAGGAGAATGTACATGGCGAAACTGGCCGATCCAGTTCAAGTAAAAGCAATTCCATCGGCAAGGAAACGAGCACTCCACAGAACTAACGCGATTGGGTGGCTGTTTGCTTCACCTTGGGCTATAGGGCTCCTATGCTTTTATGCAATTCCCATGCTAATGTCCATCTACTTCAGCTTCACTACTTACAGCATTCTACAGCCTGGTGAATTTGTCGGAATGAATAATTATAAAGAGCTTTTTCATGATCCTTTGTTTTGGAAATCCATATACAACACGATTTATTTTACGGTATTTTTTGTTCCATTAAGTATATTTTTCGGTGTGGCACTCGCTATGATGTTGAATATGAAGGTCAAGGGTATGGCTGTATTCAGAACGATCTTTTTCTTACCTACTCTCGTGCCACAAGTAGCTCTGGCTGTTCTCTGGATGTGGCTGTTACATCCAAACTTCGGATTGGTGAACGGGATGTTAGCGAATATCGGTATCGATGGACCTGCTTGGCTTGGCGGTGAGTCGTGGTCCAAGCCCTCTCTCATTCTGATGTCGCTTTGGGGTATTGGGCAAGCTGTCGTTATCTACCTCGCAGGATTAGGAGACATCCCTGAGGAGTACTATGAAGCGGCGCAAATCGATGGAGCTAACTGGTTTCAGAAAACGAGAAAGGTAACCCTGCCTTTGCTCACTCCCGTTATTTTCTACAACCTTGTCATGGGAATGATTGGTGCATTCCAACAGTTTACTCTTCCCTATACGTTGACCAAAGGGCAAGGAACTCCTGCAAATTCCATGACATTTTACGTCATGTATTTATATGAGAACGGATTTAGGTATTTCAAAATGGGTTATGCCTCCGCAATGGCCTGGATCTTATTTATTATCGTTATGGCATTAACCGGAATTATTTTTATTACGTCTAAACGCTGGGTTCATTATCAGGGAAAATAAGGAGGAGGAAGTAAGGGATGAATCCTACCGCTATCAAAAGAATCAATCGTGCGTTAGCCTACGTATGTCTAATTGTTGCTTCTGCATTTTTCATGATTCCGTTCATTTGGCTGCTTTCGACTTCTCTTAAACCACTCACACAAATCTTTACATTCCCACCAGAGTGGATTCCGCGTCCAATTCTGTGGAGTAATTATTCCCGTGCTGTTGAGTATATCCCTTTCTGGACATATCTGAAAAACACGGCGATTATAACAATCGTTAGTACGCTTGGTGTGATCATATCCTGTCCCTTGGTTGCCTATAGTTTTGCCAAGTTAGAGTACCGTGGAAGAGGTTTACTTTTCTTTGTTACCCTTGCTGTTATGATGATCCCCGGACAGGTGACCATGATTCCTCTATTCCTGTTGTTTACTAAATTAGGTTGGGTAGGGACACCTCTTCCACTGATTGTACCCCAATTTTTTGGAGTGCCCATTTACATTTTTCTATTGCGGCAGTTTTTCATGGGACTGCCTGATGCCCTGCGCGAAGCGGCCCGCTTAGACGGTGCTAGTGAGTTCCGCATATATTTACAGATCATGTTTCCACTCGCCAAATCCGCCGTTTTAGCCGTGGCATTGTTTCAATTTATGGGGAGCTGGACTGATTTCATGGGCCCCTTGCTCTATTTAACCAATGAACCATCTTACACGGTTTCGCTCGGATTGCAGCAATTTCAGAGTCAAAAGGGATCCGAATGGGGGCTATTAATGGCCGTATCCACCTTGATGACATTACCTATTATTGTTCTGTTCTTTTTTCTTCAAAAGACGTTTATTAGCGGCATTACATTTAGCGGTATAAAAGGTTGAACAATCATACAGGGCGGAATATCAGCGATCGAGCAAGTGTCTTGGAAATATGGACACGGATAAGCGACAGCGCATATACTCGGTAAATTTCGCGACATGGATCTGCTGTTATGGACCCACAGCTCGTGTGGCTGCTCCAATAAGTCGTAAATGATTATGCATAGCCCCATTATAAATTGTAAAATCCAAAGAAACCGTTCCTTGGTAAATGGGTGTGCAAGCAACCATATACCAAAAGAGACGGTTTCTTTGTACATTCAAAACATTATGAATTAACTTTACTTGCCAACCAATGAAAAAAAGAAAGTATTTCTATTTATACAATTGTATTTTTTATTATCCAAAATGGATGGGGAAGAGTAACTGTTTGGAGTGGTTTCGACTCAAATTAATCATGCTATTGCTGGTGGTCTGCTATTGAACTTGCTGTATATTATACATTTCCATGACAGAGTTACGAAATGTTTCGTATTCTGATAACGCTTGTGCAGTGGAGGATTGAGGTACACTATATTGAGTTATCCCTTCAAGGCTGAATTTGCCTAAGTTATCATTAATCAATCCATAATTACCAAAAGTATTTTTCATCAAGAAAAGAACACTTCTATCACCCTTCTGTAGTTCCATATAGTCATTAACTGTGTACTTGACGTCTCCTTCCAGACTGACGGGTTCGATGATCGTTAATTCGTTTTGATCTGAAGGGAAATCGTCGGGTTTCTTCAATATCTTCTCAATTTTTATATTCGTATTGGTGTGAAAAGATTGCATGGTCCCATCATCAAATGCAGTTATGATATGCTCGCGATCTTTGAAATTTTCTGTTGCATAACCAATGACGATCAGTTCAGCGAATGCATCCAGCTTATCTATTTCATGAAATGTTAGGGAGTTAGCTGAAAGGTTGACGACATTATGAATGGGCTTCTCCGGTTTCGATTGACCATTCATATATGCTATTGTACCTATGGAGAAAGCTAAGAATAACAATACAAAGGTTAGTATTATTTTATTTTTGAAAAGAGACATGATCTCACCCACTCCGTGAATTTGAGTTTCTTGCAAGGATTTTGCTGCAGTTCTACTATACACATAACTGAAAATTATTGTAAATTAATTATACAAATCTAATTTAACAAAATGAATGAGGCCCAAGATTATTTTATTGAGACGATGGAACGTGAAGAATTGGCTGATTTTATCGACAAGGCAGCAAGGCTTGCAGGGTTGGAGATCCAGGAGGATGAAGATATTACGGAAGAATGGAGAGAGTGGTAATCCGGCCGAGCCGAAGCGTTTTTTTATTTTATAGATAAGGGTGATAGATATGGAAAAAGGACTCATTATATTTTTGAACGGAACATCAAGTTCGGGGAAAACAAGCATCGCGATGGAAATGAAGAATCAGGGAGAATTTCCGTTTCATCATCTATCTGTAGATCAATTTCTTCATAATTATGATCAATTCATCGACAATACATACCCAGATATGAATCCAACAAGAGAAGTGGAACACCATGTGATGACCGATATCCTGTTCGACCCCATCAATTCGTTGTACTGTGCAACCATTAAACTGTTTTCGGAGATGGGTCTGAATGTCATCGTTGATACAGTCATCAGCAATGACAAGTGGTTTAACGATTTTTATGATTTACTATCGGATTATCCGATATTGTTTGTAGGTGTACACTGCTCCAAAGAAGAACTCACCAGAAGAGAGCAGACCAGGGGAGATCGTGAGATTGGACTAGCCCATTCCCAATTCGACTACATTTACGCCTATGATGAATATGATCTGGAAGTGAATACGGAAGAGCTTAGCTCAGCTGCATGTGCGGAAAAGATATTAAGTTATATCAAGTCTGATCAGGAATACTCCGCATTTAAGAAGTTAAGCAGAAGAGACTTAAGCTGATTGCGTCAGATCATATGATATCCATTCCAATGAAAGTTAGGGATTCGGCCAAATCTTTTTCTTAGAGTTGCCAGGACCTAATAAGTAGATTTCATCAACATTCCCATAAGTATTAGAAAATGAAATTGTGAAGTCTTTACTACCACCGATAGGAAGTTTTCTGCCTTTAATCTGAATGTAAAGTGAATTGTTATGATGTGAGAGGTAGTAGCCGTGATATCTGCTAATACTGTCTGCAAATCCACCTTTTATAGTAATAAGCTCAGGAGAAACTTCAGTTCTCGTAACCATTGTCTCGTCAGGATCGACAACCTTGTTCAACATATAAAATCCAATGATAATAGGAACAACGACAATAATAACTACGCTAAAAATAATGCTATACTTCATGTTTGGTCGCATACTCATGATTCACCTCCATAATTAGATGATATGAATCGATGTCTCAATACTCTTTGGGCATCGATTTATTGTATTTAATCAGAATAGAATTCTACGTTTAGCAATAGGAGGCCCATTTGAATAATATACTAATTCATTTTTTTGTATAGAGATAGGGGGAGGTTACGATGGAAACTAAAGCTATGAATCCAGAAGACCATATCCAACATATGTTGCAGGTGATCATCGAAAAAACACAATCCATCATTAAGGATGGCAGTAAACAATCTCTTGGCTCACTGGAATATTTCCTGGGACATATTTTAGAGTATCGGGTTAAAAAGCAATACATGACAGATGAGTGGCATATTCGCACACCACGCTGGTTAGGGGAGTATGGCAATACGCCAGAGGAAGAAGAGCTTCTTTCAGACATCTACCGATTGCAAGCGTACATTGCAGAAAAGTTAAAGGGCGGATAAGTGATTCGCGATGTCGCATTAGTCCGGCTGAAATGTCGCAAAAGTACATGGTAACCCGATACGGAGATCGTATATACTCTCTTTATGTTTCGATAATGAAAATCATTATCAGTAATATACATAAGGGGGATTCATCATGAAACAAGGAACAAAGGGGCAAACGGCTAGTAACAAAGCCTATGCTGCTCACAAATCACGATTATTCATGGGCTTGATGTTGGCCCTTATTCTTGTATTGACGGCTTGCGGTGCTGCAACAGGTACAGATAGCGGTAAGCAATCTGCAACAACACCAGGGGAGACACCTGCGAATGCGGAAACGCAGACGGACGGAGCTTTTCCCGTAACGATCAAGGGCATGAAGGGTGACATCACTCTAAACGAAAAACCACAGAAAATTGCAGTGCTTGATGTTAAATTTCTGGATCAAATGTTAGCGGTTGGCGAGAAGCCAGCAGGTAGTGTTATCGCTGGAGGTAATACGGATTTTCCAGAATATTTAGGAGACCAACCAAATGGCGTAGAAGTTCTGGGTACACGGGACGAGCCTAACCTGGAAGCCATTGTTGCACTCGACCCGGATCTGATCATCATGACCGACTTTCAAGAGAAACAGTATGAGAGTGTAAGCAAAATTGCACCTACCCTGGTACTCGACTTCTACGAAGACTGGCGTGATACGTTAGCCACGGTTGCCCAAGTTACAGACAAGCAGGACGAGGCAGAGAAAGTGCGCACAGCGTATGAAGACAAAATTGCTGGGCTGAAGACAAAATTGTCAGAGAAGCTGGGCGATGAAACAATGGCGATCATTCGTCCACGAAAAGAAGGAATTCGTGTTCACGGTATTGAGCATCGCATCGGCGGTATCATGTACAATGACTTGGGGCTGAAAATGCCTGCTCTGGTACAGGAGATTAATGAAGATGGTTCCGTAGAAATCTCGATGGAAAAAGTGCCTGAGATCGGGGCAGATCGTTACTTTGTCCTGTCGGATGAGTTGTTTGCGGCAGAAGCAGAAGCTATGGTGACTAATCCAGTGTGGAAATCCCTCGATGCTGTAAAAAATAACCTTACGTATGACGTGAACTCAACACTTTGGATCGCTTATTATGGACCGCTTGCGATTAATCTGATTGTAGATCAGGCAGCGGAAGCCCTGCTCGGATCGAATTAATATGAACCCATATCTCTCGACAGACTTATGGAAAGAGACGGTAGAGGATCATTCGATTTTGCTTGGTGAGCCGCCTGATCATAGTATCCGTACCATTGCTTTGAGTGAGTTGCATGACGAAGAGGCGTGTCGAGAGTATATCCGCTGGTTTCAGAATTATATCGATGCGCCTGACATGAAAGTTGCAGCCTCCATGTTGGCCAAGCGGCTTGGCTATCTATGGACGACTCCGCTCGTGATCGCGATGACGTTTCATCATCAGCATGTAACCTTTCAGCTGGAGAACAGTTATCTCTATCATCCGGCGCTCTCAGATCAGGAGGGCGGTACACGGTTTCCTTTTCTAGCGGTGAATGGGCTTCAGGCTGAAGAACTGACTGGAGACAGGAACGTATGGCGGGAAAAAGTGGTCCAGGAGATGTTTGCGGTACAGCTGACACCTTTGTTAAAGACACTTGCTGCGATTGCACCTCTTTCGATGAGCATTCTCTGGGAGAATATTATGGTACGGATTGGCCGACTATTCGCTCCTGATGAAGCCGAGACAGAGCAGGAAAGTAAGATCATCCGAGAGGACTTTTCTTATCTGACGCAGGTGGCATCCGGGGAGGTATTTGGTGAGAGGAAGAATCCGTTAACCCGCTTCACCGATTGTAAGGACAATGTGCATGTTGCCAAAAGTGAGCGGATCACCTGCTGTTTCTATTACCAGATGTCAGGGGAATATTGTCTCAAATGTCCGAAAATTGACAATGAGAAAGAATCTCAATTAAAATGACAACAGCAACAATTTACCTATGCGATTGTCAGGAGATGAGAGAAATGCCGCTGCAAGAACAGACAAGTCTATGGAGTGATACGACGATCAAGATGATCGACGGATATAGTGGTACTTTGCAGACTGGCAGTGTTCTTCACGAAACCGAATTAATTTCAAATGTGTTACTGCTGGCGGTAGGCGGGGAAGGGGAGCTTGCAATGAATGGTGAAGTTTGCCACATTGGAGCTTCTTTTGCTTGTCATGTGGCGAAGGGAACATCCTTTACACTGACGGCCAGATCAGACGAACTTTATTATATCGTGATTAGGTATAAGGCTTCTTCCATGGAAGGAGCCTCCCATGCGTTGCCCTCGTATCGCAAACACCCGCTGCAAACTTCGTTTATTCAGAACCCTGTGACTCAGGCAGAATGGATTCAGAATGCGGAAAAAATCGTTGCCAAATGGCGTCGCGGTGAAGGGCTGGAGCGTTTTCATGCCAATGCGTTGCTCCAGGGGATGATCTACGAACTGATCATGGAGTATGAACGTGGTCAAGGCGGAGCAGAGTCCGACATGGTGGATGTTGTCGTGTCCTATATATCATCGCATTATCGCCACAATCTGGAACTGAAAGAGCTGGCAGCCCTCGCTGGATGCAGCGTAAGGCAGTTGCAGCGACGATTCAAACAAGAGAAGCAGCTCGGGCCGATGGAGTACGTCATCCAGTTGCGGATGGAGAATGCATCGCGAATGTTGCTCCATACGGATGCTTCCATTGGGGAAATTGCTGACAAAATGGGTTACCGAGACATGTATTATTTCAGCAGGGCGTTTAAGAAATATTATGGCGTTCCTCCACTGCGTTACAGACTAGCTGCCACTTCGGAAACAGATGAAAAGTATGCTCAAGCCTTACTGCGGAATCGCACAGCTTCTTCATACGAGTCGGCCCAAGGTCCGGTGATCTGCCATATGCGAGGTGAATATCAAGTTACTGAATCACCACAGCGGATCGCCGTATTGGATGTTCAATATGCCGACCATTTGCTCGCGCTTGGATTATCTCCAGCAGGAAGTGTAGGATCGGGAAGTGCGGTGGTTAATTTCCCTCAATACATCCGGGCAGGACTTCAAGGTACCGAATTACTTGGGACGTATGAGTACCCTGATCTGCTTGCTGTAGAACGATTGTCGCCGGATCTGATTATCTGTACCGAGGTACATGATCAACATGTTGAACGGTTAAACCGAATTGCTCCAGTAATCATGTTCAAGCGTAATGAGAGCTGGCAGACCATCCTGAGTCTGTTCGGTGAACTGACAGGCAAGCGGGCAGTGGCCAAACAAATACTTGCGGATTATCATCGACGTACTGCTTTGCTGTCTGAAGAACTGGCTCCGGTACTGGCAGGTAAAAGTGTAGCCCTGATCCGTCCGCTCGACTCTCTCGTTCGGGTTCACTCTGCTGCTCATCGTACAGGTGCTGTGTTATATCGTGATCTGGGTCTGCCTGTCCCGTTATTTGTATCCGATACCGCCGACACGGCCTATCATATCTCGGTTGATAGACTACCGGCTGTACAAGCCAGTCATTACTTTTTGCTCAGTAATGAGCTTATGCAGGATGGGATATCCGCGACAGAACAGCGTGTGTGGGGGATGCTCGATACGGGTGAGCGTCAGCACATACATCCCGTAGATGCCGCAACATGGATCGGTTGTTATGGGCCAATGGGGATTAACGGGATTGTGGATCAGATTGAACAAGCGTTGTTGGCTTGAGCAGGAAGCTTTTTCATGAGGGAAAACAAAAGAAACCGTTCTTTAGTAAATGGAAGTGAGATCAACCATATACCAAAGGAGACGGTTTCTTTGTACATTTTACATACTTGAATGAGGACACATTGGACTATGCTAGGTGTTAATAATGTAGGAACGATATATGAGTTAGGGGGATATGTTAAAATGATAGAAAGTTGATCCGTTAAGAAAAAAAAGGAGGTATAACACATGAAATGGCAGGAAGTTAGAGAACTGTTCCCTGATCAATTTGTTCTGGTTTCTATCATTCATTATCATGAGGAAGATGACAAAAAAATCGTAGATGAAGTTGCACCAATTCGTACCGTATCAGAAAAAGATGCGAATAAAGAATTTTTTCGAGTAGAGCCTGGTAACGTTGTATATCATACTTCGAATCAAGACTTTGTGATTCATCTCCGTAAAGATCCATTAATGAGAGTGAGTCGTAATACGAATGAAAATTAACTATGATAGACAGCTAATTACAACGTCACTTACCGTTACATTTAGAGGAAAAATACTGAAAATAGATGATGTTATTATAGACACTGGATATTCACATACGATCATTAGTCCTGATGTTCTAGAGGAAATTGGCGTGACTTACGAAACAGGGGATTCAATTTTTGAAGCATACGGGATTGGAGGGAGTATTCCTTTCTACACCAAAATCATGGATAGGATTTTAATAGGTACAAACAGCATTGAGAATATAGAGATCGATGTAGGCATATTGCCTAAAGATCATAAAGGTCTTCTCGGCTTGGATATTCTGAAACAACAACAGTTTATTATTGACTTGAAGAGATTAGAATTACATAAGTGAATTTTGAAATAAGACTCTTTTGAACGGCTAAGGTGAAATTGACTTAGAAGGAGAGAATGTAAATGCACAACATAAACTCTCATAATTGCAATCTAAATATAAGATATGACCTGCCTGATGAGGTGTGGGATAAAGTTTCTAAAGTATATGAGTGTATGCCAGGGTGGATGGGTTATAAAAGTGGAATTCCATATTGGTTCGGGTCTGAAGAGGATGATGTTTTTATTGAAGCATCCGTTGAGCCTAGTGGATTATCATTTTATGCACAGATGAATAACGATGATTGGATATCTTGGATAGAGACATTTAAGTTGGAAGCGTCAAAAGTGTTGGGTTTTGATGTTGGTGAACCTGAAGATGGATATGTGTGATGAAAGAAGGAGGATCTAATAATGAGTGATTATGGTACATTACATGAGTTAAACGGTCGTTATGCTCTAAAATTTGAACGATTTCTTCATCATAATCCAGAAGATGTTTTCCTTGTGATCACGAAGCCTGTTCCTTTGCCCAATGGTATCCTTTCTCAGCAGGAGAGATGGATCTCAAATTTGGTGGCAGCCTTCGATGATGGTGAAGGAACGACATATGAGGGGACCATTACAGAGTTAGAAAAGCCATAAGTATTTGGTTTCCGTGAAGTTGATGATCTTGTTAACATTTCATTGCAGGCAGAGGATAAAGGATGTTTAATGTTCTTTACCCATACGTTTAACGATGATTCGTGGGCAGTGAATACCGCTGCAGGATGGCATAGGTGTCTGGATGTATTGGTGCAAATCATCAATGGTAAACCCATTCAGTGGCATGTTAACTCCACTGAGCTGCGTGAAATTTATAGTGAAGCATTAATATAAAAGGTTAACAAAATAAAAAAAGGTTATTCCAATACAACACCCCACCTATACGTAGTTCAGATATAATGCAGGATATGTGGTTGTATGGAGGGAGATTATTCTAGATGATTCGAAATACAGTAAGAGCATTGATTATCAAGAATGACAATCTTCTATTAATAAAGAAAAGGAGAGCAAATATAGGTATTTATTATGTACTGCCTGGAGGAGCTCAAGAAGAGAACGAAACATTGGAACAGGCTTTAAGTCGCGAGTGTATGGAAGAACTGGGTATTGAAATATTAAGTAGTAGGTTAGTTTGTGTAAGAGAATACATGTCGCGCAATCATGAATACTCTTTCATAATGAAGGAAGTTCATTCTATTGATTTTATTTATGAGTGTAGCACTCAATTCCTAAATAATGAATTAAGAAGCCTACAAGCTGATGTTGGACAGGTTGGGATTGAATGGTTACCTATTAATGAAATTAAGAGGACAGTGTATAGGCAAGAAGAATCTTTAGAACATTATAAATTTCCTGGAACAACCAATGAATTCTTTAAAGAATATTTTTCGGATCAAGTAATAGAACCATATTCTAGCGTGATCTTTGAAAGTAGTCTATAGAAGACATCACCATCTCATAACACCATATTCACACATCGGACATTTGCCCTCGGTCGCCAGGAGGGATTTCGGGGAAGCTGAATCAAGCGGACAACTCTGTACTGGCTAAGTCCGTCTGATCCGCGCTTATGCGCTTAAGCCAGTGAGGGTTCGTGAATACACAACGTTATGTGAAATGCCGGAAATCACTTATTTAAGAGGGGGAAGCTATGCAGCAAGTGGATTTAACCAAAACCCTTGAAGAGCTAGAAGACGATAGGTGGGATGAACCGAACTTTGCTTCTCGATTAGTTCTCCGAACAAATGAATTAAGAAAGAAACCTCTCTGTGAATTGAATAATGAGGATTTAAGGCTTTTGATCGGGCAACAAATGAGTCTAGATCTTCTTTTACCTCTAGCTTTGGAGAAATTAGTGGAGAACCCATTAAGATCAGGAGATTTGTACATGGGGGATTTATTTTGTTCGGTGCTCAAGGTAGGGCAAAAATATTGGGAAGAACATAGAGAACTGAAGAACGAATTAGATGAAGTAATTAGAACATATGAAGAGGCGAGAAAGACATTAGAAGAGTACATAAATAAATACAGAAGTGATCCTATTTAAGGGTATTCAAGGAGGCTAAGTACTTTAGTTAACATTATATTCATGCATCAATCATACGCCCTTGGTCCGACAGTTGCCGGGTACCAGCATAAGCTGGGTGGTGAATACAGGATCATCGTTAGATGAAAACCTGCTAGACATATAAATCGAGGAGATTCCAAGATGGAAAGAACGAATGTAAAAGTAGAATTCAGTATATTTGGAGATCAATTTGACCTCAATATAATTACAAATACATTGTTAATTCCTCCAACAAGAGCTTGGCTCAAAGGTGATCCTATACAGAGAGATCTATTTCGTAAGGAAACGTGTTGGGAGCTAGCTACAGAGTACGAAGAATCTTTGGATATCAATGATCAGATCGATAAGGTTAAAATTCTAATTCAGGATCGAAAAGATCAAGTTGTAAAATTAATTAGGCAGTACAATCTCGAATGTAAGTTTGAAGTTGTAATTAATATTGAGAATAATGAAAAACCAGCAATGTATTTAAACAAAGATATCATAAAGTTCATCTATGATTTAGGGGCAGAACTTGATTTTGACTTATACATTTATAGCTAAGAATTGATGATAGAAGACTGAACAAGAGCAGGACAGAGCCTAATATAATATTCATGCTGCGGGCATTCGTCTTGAATCCGGCAGTCGCTGGCTAGTGGATATAGGAAAGGTATTTGAAAGTACTGCAAATACATTCAAAAAAACAAAGCTTTTGTGAAAGGAACGGTCCTTGGATCGCCAGAAACTAAGGAATCAAGAAGCGGTGTTAGGCGTTCGATCCTGCACACAGGCCTTTAGGGTTCGTGAATCAACAAAGATTATAGGAAATATCCAAAACATATTGAAAAGGAGATATTGAATGATTGAGCAGTTCTCAAGAAGTGAAAAACTTCAAATCTTATTAAAGACAATAGGAACAGATCCTAAAAAGTACCTTGATGAAGAGATCGTTCAGTACGTAGAGAGATTCCAACCAAGTCAAAATTGTGAGGGGGCCACTAAAGGATACTTCTCTATTATTTCGCATATTTGTTATTACAGACCTGATCTTGAACATTTGCTGATGAAAATTGCATTAAGACCTCTGTATTACTTAGGGGTTGAAGATGCGAGTGTTGCAATTAAGTGGGTGCAATTTTATGTGAGTGACACAAGCGATAATTATTATACATCCAAGCAAGGAGACATATGGATTAAAGAGAGCTTAAATAGTAAGCAAAATATTGTAGAAAAGATTTTTAAAGAAATAGATCTGGAAGATAATGTTGAGTAGAGAGCTTGAGAATTCAGCGGATACGTCCGACAACGTCGGACGTCGTGAATACATAAACGTAACAGGAAATTAACAAGTCAAAAAAATTAAAATAAGGATAACTTGCGAGGCATTATGAAATTAATAAAATTAAAGGGCAGTAAAACTGAAGAAGATATAAGAAGAGAATTAATAGGATCGCATGAGTCATTATTTAATGATGAAATAAGATCAGGATTGTTTTCAGTTATTAAAAGGTTTTTTCCACAAATGAAAACTGCCTATATCTTATTTTGGACACCTGAACAAGGGGAAGACATTTTTTCGTTGCTGATTAATAACGATACAATTGCAAAAGTAGAAATCGATCGCTACAACCACGATATTAAACCTATAATTGAAAGCAAACAACTAGACAATAGCTATTTAAAAGGAATTAGGAAATATACACAGATTAGACTAGCGATCGCACTTGAACTTGCAAATATCGATCTTAAAAATGAAGAGAAAAATTAAAGGAGTTTCCAAATTGAAGAATCAAAAGCATGCAATGATTTTACTATTCCTTTTAATGATACTAGCCCTAAGTGGTTGTATTTCAAGCAGTGTGAAAACGGATGGAATTGTTGAAGATGGGTTGATCATAAACTCGATTTCAATTGGACTGGGAGGGAGCGAAGAAGATGAAGGTATAACAGTCGTAACATATCATTTCAATCTATGGAATAGAACCAATACATCAATCATGATAAAAACAGTTGAACCGATCTTAAGTAAGGATATTCAGGAGCGGTTAATAGATACAAATATTAAATTGGACATAAATGAAAAAATTGATGGTGATACTTCGGAAGCACTGACAGGTACTTTTAGATTAGATACCGAAGGGCTTGATAAAGAAGGAAACATGAAATTAAACATCAATGTTAAAGAATTTAATATAGCAACTGAACAAGTCGTAGGAATAGACGAATCTTAAGGCTCATCAATATCGGGACAGGCTTCCTTTTTGCTGTAAAAAATGGTGTTTCCTTAAAGGAGGATTTTAAATAATGAGAAAAAGGCATTCTATTGATAAAGCGGAGTGGTCAGAAACTAGAGAGAACCACTATCACAAAGACTGCAAGGATATGGCATTTGCATTTGGCGATAGACTCATCGAAGTGGATGGCACGGTTTATTTGAAACGAAAAGAAGTCCAAATTAAGGTGATAAAACCTCTTAAACGAAAAACATTTTGGTATGAAACATGGCTGAAGATCAAAGAAATCTACAATGCATAGTCTAATATGAAATTCAACATGATCACTTAAGAGCCAGTGAAGGTTGATTAATTATTTTGTGAGTCATATCAGGAGGTAATATATTTCAATGACGATAATTTGTCTCGAAGGTGCCAGTTCTGTAGGTAAAAGTACGACTTGTCAGCAGTTCGCTACACAATATGATGCATATATTGTTCCAGAAACAGGGCTTCTTTTTGAATCTCCTCAACTTGAAGGTAAGGAACTTATAATGTGGTTACTGGAGAGACAAATCGATAGATGGCATATAGCATATGAGAAGAATCAACAACATGAGTATGTAATTTTGGATGGCGATATATTTAAGATGTGGTACAGCTGGATATATGGTTATGAGCATCTATCTTTAGATGAAACAGCGAACTTTTTTAGAAAGAAATTATTGAAGAATGAAATATCATTACCGGATGCTTACGTACTATTCTGGGCGGAAGAAGACGAGCTGCGCAAGCGAAAGGAGATGGATCAGACAAGATCGAGAAGAAATTTTGATAAACATCTGCGCATGATTGAACCTCAAATGAGATACTTCCATTACCTTAATGAACTCGTACCAGGGTATGTGGGGATTCATAAAGCAGAGACTGTAGCAGATAATATACATCATATTGTAAAGCATAGCGAGACATTACCGGACATAAAAAAACGAGAGATCGAGATCTTTGATAGAGTCATTGATTTCTACAAGAGTACTACTCCTTAAACTTAGTGTGGCTTATGATATCACTTTCCAAAACTACTGTAGCTGTGTCTTAAATAACTGACCAAATACTGCGATCAAAAGAAAAAAGAAATATGCGAGGTGAGTTATGGGCGTAAGAAAAAAATATAAACGTAAAATCGTTCGATCCAATCGATTATTTTATTGGTATGTTGAACCGGATATTGACGATGAAGGGATAATCAAATTACATATCGTTTCTGAGGATAAGAAGTTAATCGTCACTTATGAAGTGGGACAACACAGTATTAAGAACAAACCCCCATTTATAGTCATCATCGGAGAAGAATTCGAAGGCTGGACAACAGAATATATAGGATACAGAAGAGTACTAACACCCAAATGGAGCGACGAGATCATCACGCCAAAGTTGATAGGTGAAATCATTGATTGGTGCCTCTTGAAAGACAAAGAAATAAACATCGTTAATTGGAAAGGTGAACTTCTCCGACCTCTCTCCTGAATAGGGTGTGATTGTATTTGAGAATAATTTAGTTTCATGTGGATTCTTTTGAAAACGCATACTCGAAAACAAGAGATGCAATTAACATTTAATATAAAAGGAGAGAAGCTAATGCAGATGAATCGTGGACATCACACGGTAAACAAAGTAATCGCTTGTGTTCTGTCAATCATATTTTTCAGTATGGCAATAGCAGTACCTGCCCACGCAGAAGAGAAACAGGTTGAGACTACACCATCCAGGATTCCTTTATCCAAGTTAGAGGAAACGATTGATGCTTATGTTGCCTCGTATGAGAAGTATACCGCTGCCGTTTCGGTTGTGGCTATCAAAGATGGTGAAACCATTGTGAATAAGGCATATGGTTACGCAGATATTGAGAATCAGCGAAAGGCGGATACCTCTACTGTTTTTGAATGGGCTTCAATCTCGAAACTGTTGGTCTATACGAGTGTGATGCAGCTTGTCGAACAAGGAAAGCTTGATTTGGAGACGGATATCCAGGAATATCTGCCAGAGGGATTTTTCAAAAAGCTGAAATACGATGATCCGATTACTTTAATGAATCTGATGCATCACAATGCGGGTTGGGAAGATCAAACAGCGGCCGAGGTGTTTTATTACTCCGAGGATGAAACGTTAGAATTAGGAGAAACGTTGCGTAGAAATGAGCCGAAACAGATATATAAACCGAATAGCATAGTGGGTTATTCGAACTACGGCGTTGGTCTAGCTGGTTACATCGTGGAAGAGATAAGTGGCCAACCTTTTTATGAGTATGTCAATCAACATATATTTAAACCACTTCATATGAACGACACTTCAATTCATCCAACGGGGCAAGATCATCCAGACCTAGTACAAAGAAGGAATGAGATTGAAGGGTATACAAAAGATTTGAAACTGATCCCTGAGAACAGAGTATACGTTACGTTTTATCCTACAGGGGCAGCCATAGGGACAGCAGAAGATTTAGGCAAATTTCTTGCTGCGTTGATGCCTGTGGATGATAGCAATGTATTATTTAAGGACAGGGATACGTTGAACGAAATGTTGTCAACAAGTCTATATTATGAGGGGACTTCTACTCCGCGATTTGCGCATGGGTTCGTTGAGATGGAATACTGGGTGCCTACACTGATGCATGAGGGGAATTTGAAAGGGTTTTCCAGCAAACTTGTCTTTGATCCCGAATCTAAATTTGGGATGGTAGTCATGACAAACCAGTCTTTTGAGGAAATTTATTATTATGGACTTACTAAAGAGATTTTCGGTAATAACGTCAATTCTAATAGAATTACTTCGGAGGGGGGAGGATATTTTCAATCCGCACGACGGGCAGCATCTAAATTTACTAATTTATTTACTGCCCTTGATATAAAGAAATTCACAAAAGCTGAATTAAGTAGTTCTTATAACGTTGTCGAGCATAATGGTGTTGTTGAGAAAATTTCTTTTACTCCTTACATTGATTATTTGCCTGTATCGAATGTAAAGGTGAACTTACTTAAGATATCTCTTATTCCTGTTGCGCTAGCCATCATTTTCAGTTTAATTGCTTTGATCGGCTATTTAATCCGGATGCTTATTAACAAACTACGTAAACGAGGAAATCCTACCACCAATTTTAATAAATATCATCTTGCAATTAACTTTGCAGGTGTGGCACTCCTTCTTAATCTTTTCATCCTACAAACGAAGTTGAGGTTTCCGAATTATCCTGCTTATTCTTCGTTACGGATCAATTTAATGTTTAACCTACTTTATGTGCTTCTAGCAGTGGCGTATCTTGGCTTGCTTATTTACAAACTGCGGAAGAGCAGTTACAGCAAAAAGCAAAAGGTGATATACATCATGTCTGGCATCTCGGCGTTCATCTTGGCTGCTTTTATTGTGGGTTGGCATTTGTATGTTTAGGGTAGTAAATAATAAAATATATAATTCGTAAATTACATTATTTCTCGGAAGATGAATGGAGGTATATGAAGTAGATTTAATCATGAAAAATTTATGGATTTCAAGACAGCATTTCCTTTTATTTGAAGCTTATCGAATAGTTTAGTCATGGGGATTCCAGAAAAACATGAAATCTCCCTTTTTTTCTTCGTAAATGTAACGATTATTTTATGATATTATACAATTATTTAATTATGGATCGTCCATAATGAATGAGAGAATTCAATTAAAGTTAAAAGTTGATCTTACTGAATGTCTTAAGGACTAGTATTTGGTACTGAAGATTATACGATTGGAAAATTGAAAATGATATGAGCGGAATATGCTTTTGAATTAAACTCTAATTTAGATGAAAGCTTGAAGTGCTTTTATCCTGTTAACTTGATGGAAATAACACGCAAAAAGAGCAATTAATGACGAAGAACGGAATGAGACTATGAAGTCAGTGAATGGTGTTATAGATGCATTACAAGTGTTAGTAGATGGAGCAGAAGAAAAGTGCTAAAATTATGGAAGTTAGCTTTGAAAACTAATAAAAAAGAAGTTATTACATATTTATCAGGGGGAGAAGTGACTTGTAAGTAATGAAATAAGAAGACATTTTCGGAAGATTTAATTCTTGAAGTAGCAACAGAAATAAAATATACAGGAAATATCAAAAACTCTATAAAAGCATTTTCTTGCAATTGAAATGAAAGATTAAAACAGTAATTTCACTTAACATTAAATTTACACATCGGAATGCAGAGGAATGAATTTAGCGAGTTAATAGCAACCCTTAAATAAAAGGAGAGTTAAATAGATGAAAGAGTTGAAAATAGAACATTTAGCGTATTTATTGAAAAAAGCAAAGCAACATAATAAACCTCAACCTATTTTCTTTTTAGGTGCTGGAGCCTCGCGATCTGGTAATATTCCGCTAACAAAAGAAATCATAAAAGATATATTGAAAAAGCATCCCGACAGTCCTTTTATTACAGAATTAGACGAAGAAAAAAGGACATATGCAAATTTGATGAATTGTCTTGCTCCACATGAAAGAAATGAACTATTGAAAGGATACATAGAAAAAGCAAAAATCAATGTTACACATATTTACTTAGCGCAATTATTAAAAGAAGGATATTTAGATTATATATTGACTGTTAACTTTGATAATTTGATGTTGAGGGCATTATCAATGTTTAATATGTTTCCTTCAACATACGATATGGCGATCTTGAAGGATTTAACAACAACAACATTTAAAGAGAAATCGGTTGTTTATCTTCATGGGCAAAGTCATGGCTTATGGTTGCTTAATACGCCTGAGGAAATGGGTAAAGTGAAGACTACGATTCCTCGTATTTTTGATAGTATCAAGAACCAGAGACCTTGGGTTTTTATTGGTTATAGTGGAGAAGATCCGATTTTTGAGCATATAAAAAAATTAGGAAGATTTGATAATGGTCTTTATTGGGTTACATACATTGATGAAGATCCTAAACCTGAGGTAGAGAAATTTATTTCTGATCCGCACACTAATGGATTCTTAATAAAGGGGTACGATTCAGATTCGTTTATGCTGAAACTTAATAATGAACTAGGATTAGCACAACCACGTATTGTTGATAAGCCGTTTACCGCTTTAGCAGAAATGCTTCAAGGAATCGTTGACATTGATGATAAAGAGCATTTCCAAGGGGTTAAAGAACGCTTAGAAATTGCAAAAAGACAGGTCTCAAAGGCCATAAAGCAATATGAAGATGAAGATGCAATCGTAGAGACAAACTTAAAAGAAATTGAGATTGATAACTTGAAAAAAGAATTGATTAATCTTAATATCACTAAAGATTACGACTTTGAAAAAATATCGAGAATAGAAGAGAAAATAAAGGAGACTGAGGATAATACACTTTACAACTTATTATCAGGTATTTACAGTAATTGGGGGATTACATTAAAGAGAATGGCCCAGAGCCAGGAAGGTGAGGAAGCGGACGCCCTGTATCAACAAGCGTTTGAGAAGTATGGAAAGGCTATTGAGATCAAACCAGACATGCATGAAGCGTATAACAACTGGGGGATTGCTTTAGGGGATTTGGCTGAGAGAAAAGAAGGTGAGGAAGCAGACGGTCTGTATCAACAAGCCTTTGAGAAATACCAAAAGTCAGTTGAGATCAAACCAGATAAGGATGAAGCGTATAACAACTGGGGTAGTGATCTAGGGGATTTGGCTGAGAGAAAAGAAGGTGAGGAAGCAGACGGTCTGTATCAACAAGCCTTTGAGAAATACCAAAAGGCAGTTGAGATCAAACCAGATAAGGATAAAGCGTATCAAAACTGGGGTAGTGATCTAGGGAATTTGGCTGGAAGGAAGGAAGGTGAGGAAGCAGACGCCCTGTATCAACAGGCCTTTGAGAAATACCAAAAGGCAGTTGAGATCAAACCAGATAAGCATGACGCATATCATAATTGGGGGATTGATTTAGGGAATTTGGCTGGAAGGAAGGAAGGTGAGGAAGCAGACGCCCTGTATCAACAGGCCTTTGAGAAATACCAAAAGGCAGTTGAAATCAAACCAGATAAGCATGACGCATATCATAATTGGGGGATTGATTTAGGGGATTTGGCTGGAAGGAAGGAAGGTGAGGAAGCAGACGCCCTGTATCAACAAGCCTTTGATAAATATCAAAAGGCAGTTGAGATTAAACCGGACAAGCCGACAGTGTATAAGAATTGGGGGATTGATTTAGAGAACTTATCTAAAAGGAAGGTAGGAGAAGAAGCAGATCGCTTGTATCAACGAGCCTTACAACTACAAGCTAGGTAGAAGTTAGGTTAAGAGAGTAGCGATATAAATGGAAAGAAACAAGATTGTGTGAAATATGTTATTCAATTTCAATTCTAACAAGTTTTTTGTCTGTGAGATGGTTCCAAACAAATGTACTCGCAGAAAACTCTTTTATGTATTTAACTCATACTATCTTGCTAGGTCATTCGATGGGGACAACAGGAGTAAGAAACCAAATGGCCATAATTATAGTATCTTTGAACAAAAAACCAGCCGAAGCGTGTAACTTACCGCTTCGGCTGGTTTTTTAATGCTTTACTTTTCCAAAATCAAAATCTTACTTCGCACTTACCGACTTAAACCAATCATTCACTTCTTGCGTGATCTGATCTCCGCCATTGGATTTCCAGTTGGCGACGAATTGGTCAAAGGCATCAATTGGCAGATTGCCGTAGATGATTTTGTTGAAGGTTTCCATCTCGGACTGGCGGAGCAGGTTCCATTTGGAGACCATGGTTGGTGTGGCTGCGCCAGTGAAATAGTTTTGTTTACGGATGTCGATCTGGGACATAACGACTTTACCTGCATACCAGTTTTCCGGTTTACGGAATTCGGCCATTTGTTTCTCGTAAGGTGTCTCAGGCTTCTCGCCATTGGCCAGCTTCACGAGTGTTTTCATGTACAGATCCGGGATACGTGCTGGGCCGGTCAGGAAAGGGAATTCGTTGGAGAAGTCTTTGATCTTCTCTTTGTCACTGGTCGGTTGTCCGTCAATGATATCCCAGTCGTACCCTTTGGCGAAGCCGTATTCATACTCACTGCCCGCTTTCGGGTTCGCAAGGTTATCCAGCAGGTAGTTGTAATACAGGAAGATGGCTTCTGGATGCTTCGCATCTTTGTTAATCATGATACTTGCGTTGACACCAGAGTTCTGCCACTTTGTACCGATCTTACCGTCTGGGCCAGCTGGAACAGGGTAAGCTTTATACTTAGAGCCAGGTACGTTCTTCAGCAGGTCAGGTGCAGGCCAGTCCGGTACCCAGTTGGCGCCAGGCAGAATGCCCGCTTTGCCAGCTGTCCAGCTTTCAGCGGATTTGCCTTCGTCCCACAGAGCGGAGTCAGCGTGGATATAACCTTTATCCATCCATTCAGCCAGCTTGGCAAGGGCTTGTTTGGCACCCGGGTTAACGGAGCCGTACTCAAGGTTGCCGTTTGCGTCTTTGTTCCATTGTTCCTCGATTGTGCCGTATGCACCGAACAACCAGTCGAGCTGACCCATCCAGGTGTTGGTGTTATTTTTCAGCGAGATCGCCAGCGGGAATACTTTGTCTGGAGACAGACCGTCCGGGTTCTCGTTTTTGAATTTGTCCATGATGTTCTCAAGGTCTGCTATGGTTTTCGGAGCTTCCAGGTTCAGCTTCTCCATCCAGTCCTCGCGGAGCCAGAGCAGTGTATCGTCGTTATCGGTGTACTCCATGATCGGCATGTTGTATTTCTTGCCGTCCTTGGTGAACGGATACCACAGTTCAGGATGTGCTGCTGCGTGATCTTTCAGGGTCTGACTCGCGTACTTGTCGAACAACTCATCGATGGCGATGAATTGACCGGAGTCAATCAGCTGATTGGTCAGTACCGCATTGGTCGGTACGGTTACAAAATCAGGGAGCTTCTCGCCAGAAGCGATAGCCAGTTGAAGCTTTTGTCTGTATTGATCGTCATTGGCCGGATACCAAGTATCTTTATGCTTCATACCCAGCGTTTCGAGCATCCAGCGATCGTGCACGTTATTTTCTTTGGTATCTCCTTGCACGTATTTCTTCGGCATCAATACCGAGCTGAACTCGATGGGTGGGTCATATTTTCCTTTGGCAAAAGCAGCTTCTGCTTCCGCTGAGCCGACAGTTCCCGGCGTATTATCGGTACCATTGTCACTGGCTGTCTCGCCACTGCCGCACGCAGTGATCGTGATGAGCGCGATAACCATGAGCAGTGACCACCATGTTTTAAATTTGATCATTGTTCAATCCCCCTACGGTGTATGATCTTTAAAAATGCGTGTTCAAAAAGGCCGGTTTTCAGTACCGAGAAGATGGGATGAAGCTAGAAATGGAGTAGCGGAGCGTAGATAGAGCTACGTGAGCAACTAAAATGTTTCCAAAGGAAACATACTTCGTAAGCCTCCCGCTTATTTCGGCTGAATCCCATATTCGATGCTGATGATGCCGCTAGGCATCCTTCGTAATCAAAAGCGGACTTTTTGAACAACCTCTACAATGTAACTGTACCAATTTGGGCGGGAGGGCATCTATATGAGTTTGTTAGTTTCCATAGGACTCTATTAGTGAATGTGCAAATGAAGTTCAAAAAATTCGGTTTTCAGTCATGTTATTTGTGCTGGTCTCTGTATTCCTGCGGCGTAACGCCGAATTGACGCTTGAACACTTTGATAAAATAAGCCGGGTCCATATAGCCAATCTCCATGCTGATTTCATACACTTTTTTGGTGGTCGTCACCAGCTTGTGACAGGCCCGATCCATACGCAGGCGAGAGATATAATCACTGATGCCTTCGCCCGTCTCGATCTTATAGATCTTGGACAGGTGGGTCGGGTGCAGGTTCACATGATCTGCGAGCACACGCAAAGATACATCCAGATGCAGGTTCTTATCTGTAAAATCCTGAATCTTCTTCACATAATCCGAACGAATATCCTTGATTTCATTGGATGTGCCTTCCTTGAGTTTGCCGAGCACGCTGAGCGACCACTTCCGCAGTTTGCTGATGGTAGCGAAGACTTCACCACTTTGCAAATCTTCAACATCATTTCCCATTAAAGTGGTCAGAGTCAGCTTGTTTCGGTGGGCGATGTTGGTGAACGATGCTGTAATGAGGAAACCTGCCTCCATACAGTGTTCCCAGGATTCCGACCATTTCTCGTCCAACTCGGCGCAGACCGCGAGGATTTTCTCTTCGGCGGCATCCCACTGTCCGCTTTCCAACAGACTAATGAACGTTGGTGGGGTATACAGCACATCCAGTGGGCCTTGCGCCGCAGGTGTCTCGACATCGCTAACGCGCATGACAAATTCGCGTTCGTCGCCGACGATCTGCCGAAAATAGGCGGAAGCCTGACGGAAGCGATCGTAAATCTGTTCCGGGAAGGTGAACCACTCGGTGATAACGATGGAGAGGGAGCCTTTCAGAAATTGTTTTACTTTGGATTGAAGCTGAATCGACAGCTTCTCCAGTATGGTTTCTTTGCCAATATCGCCTTTCCGTTCTTTCAACTGGAGCAAAAACACCAGATATCCGTGCTCCTCCTTCACACCCCACACTTCCATAAACTCACCCATAATCTCTTCCGCCATGTTGATGATCGCATATTCGATCAGGGTCTGATCAGTGCTGTCATAATGTCCGAATTCTTCTTCCAAACGAACCAACATTAATGCGGCATCCCCGGTGTGAAAAGGGAGATCGTAATTGGCGAGCCTCCGCTCCCATTCGGCAGCTGCGATTCGTTGTCCCTGCAAAGCCCCAAGGAGCAGTCTTCCTCGCAAATGAGGGAGATTCTCTCGCAATGTAAATTGCGTTCGTGTCAGCGAACTGACCAGTTCCCATTCATTGTTCAATTGATCGATGGCCTTCTGAACAGCACCCATTAGTTCATCGTCAGTGGGCGGCTTCAGCAGATAGTCTACGGCTTCGAACTGGATGGCTTTTTTGGCGTACTCGAATTCGGAATACCCGGATAACAGGATGCATTTTATCTTTTTGTCCCGGATGCGGATGCGTTCGATCAGTTCTATGCCTGTCATTTCGGGCATCTGGATGTCCGAGATCACGATATCGATGGGGTGGGTGTCGATCATTTGCAGTGCTTCGTGTGCCGAGTAGGCTTTATGCACATGTTCGATCCCCAGCGTATGCCAGGGTTTGGTCATGGACAGGTTATCGACCCAGTGTGCTTCATCGTCTACGATCATCATTTGCATGTTTGTATTGTCTCCTTGGTGGTTGAACGCAGACATATGTACACTTGCCACTCCGATGACAGAATAACCTTCCGATCGCTGTTCAAGCCCCATTTTCTGACTTAATTGATATAAGGTTAAAATGGTGCTTGAAAGGCGAACGCTTTGCTTCTTCAGGTTTTTTCTGTCCTCTGCGTTATCGTGTACATGATCTTGTTCAAAATTAAATCGTCAACTTATCGTTCGTATCGTATCAATTCGTATCGGTATTATCTTTATCGGAATCGGTGTCCTCTTTTGATATCTCCCAGATAATTTCGGTTCGGAATCCGCCAAGTGGGGATGGGCCGAATAGGAGGTAGGAATGGCTTCCGAATGTGTGCATGATTCGTTGATTCGTATTCCAAAGGCCGCAGCCCATTTCTTCTTGCAGTGGTTCCTGCATCTTCAAGTTCAGCGCTTCGTACTGTTCCGAGCTTAGGCCGGGGCCATCGTCGTCGATGTATATTCTGCCAAAACCGTTCTTGCGCTCCCCGGTAATTCGGATTTCCCCGGATGAATAGGACTTCGCCACGCCGTGTATGACGGAATTCTCAACCATTGGCTGAAGCATTAATCGTGGCACCGATTGGGCAAGTATATCCTCAGGGATATCGATGTGATATTCAATCCGGCCATTGCGCAGCTTCTGAATGTCCAGATAGTTGATCAGCAGCTTGATCTCTTCCTGAAGCGAAGACGTCTCTTTTTCCATACGGGTGGTATAGCGATAATACGCACTTAGGTTATGCGCCATGGAGACCACAGCTTGTTCGTCCTTCATCTGGGCCATGTTGATGATATAACCAAGACAATTATATAGGAAATGCGGATTGATCTGCGCTTGTAATTGCTTCAGCGTAGCTTCCCTCGCTCTAATCTTCTCATGGAACACATTCTCAATCAGATCCTGAATCTGATGGGACATATCGTTGAATCGGCGGAACAGGAATGAGAATTCATTCTGGTTTTTGCTATGCAGTCGGACAGAATAATCGCCTTGCTCTACGCGGCGTAAGCCTTTGATGAGCTGTTTGATGGGATACTGGACATTCCGGTACAGCAGGATGGAAGCCGAGATGCCCACAACGAGTAGCAAAATCATACTTGTGTAGAACAGATTCTGACTGAGTGAGATGGGTTTCAAAATCTGATACAGCGGGATGACGTCAACCAGATGCCAATCCAGATAGGTGGACTTCACGGAGCTAACCAGATATTTCTTTCCGTTCAGTTCGACCACGTCCTGTGTGGTATCCTCTGGCGAGTGCGTATCCAGATACTGAGTGAGTGCTGCGGATAATTGCTTGTCCGCGCTGCGATTCATAATGGGTTCATTTCCTTTGTGATATAAGAAAGGATCGCCTTGTCCGCCTGCTTTATACGTATCCAGCATATTCTGAATATTCTCATAGCTGAAGCTGGCTTCAATCACCAGATTGCTTCCCGTGAGCATTCCTGGTTGGGCAAGGGAGTCCGTATAGAACCAATAGAAGGATTTCATCTCATCCTGTGATTCCGCACTTTGGTCCCCATAGGTCCATTGTCCGCTCATATTTTTTTTCAAATAGGCCTCATCATATCCGGTAGTTCGATTGTAGTTGGCGATGACATCCTCATTCTGCTGTGAATACACCGCATATCGGGTAGGCCATATATCGGTAACGCTCGTCTGAAGCGTCATTTTCTCCTGAATCACATAACGGGTCTGCATCCGGTCATATCGATCATCCCACATGTTCAGGCCGTTGAAGGCTCTGACATTCGGATCACGGGAGAGAATCAGGCTGAAATCCATCATCTGATTGATACGGGAGTCGATCTGACTGGACAAGAACGTGAGCTGCTTCGTGTTAGAGATCTGCAATTCTTTGCTGACGACATCATAGGTGACGTTGTTCGAGTAGGTGTACATGATCAGAATGGGGATGAACAAGACCACAATTAACAGATTTATTTTGGCGAATAGACTGAATCGGGATCTGGTTTTATTTTGAAAAGGCATGAAGCGCTTCCATATATACATAAAAAGTCTCCTTATAATTCGTGTGTAAACAACCTCTTCCTAGGATGGCCCTAACAAAACACTATCAAGCCTAACAATGTTATATAGCAGACCTCAGTATGGCTTGATACTATTTATATCAGAGAACCCCATCACACACAAAAACTTTTTTTGGGAACAGGAGCAGTGCTATGGAGGCTAAATTGGAGGGTAAGCGGGTCCCGCAGGCAAACGTTGGGAACAAGCTGGAGAAAAAGAGAAAAAAACGCTATAAACAGCCATGGATTCTGCACTTCATGGTGTTGCCGGCGGCCATTATGGTCTTTATATTTTCATACATTCCGATGTCCGGGATTTTGATGGCATTTCAGGATTATAAACCTGCACTGGGATTTTTCAATTCCGAATGGGTAGGGCTAAAGCACTTCAGGTACATGTGGGAAAATGATTACTTCCTGCAAATTACGTGGAACACGCTATTTTTTGCCTGTACGAAGATTGTCATGAATCTAATCATTCCGTTTGTCTTCGCCTTATTGCTCAACGAGGTACGGAAGATGGCGCTGAAAAGAACGATTCAGACGCTCGTGTATCTGCCACACTTTCTGTCTTGGGTAACGTTATCCGGTATCCTGATCGACATTTTGGCCCAGACGGGTATTGTCAATCAGTTCCTGGTTTCGGTATTCGGCATCAAGCCGATCTTCTTCCTGGGGGATGGCAGCTGGTTCCGATTCACGATTATCGCGAGTGATGTCTGGAAAGAGTTTGGTTTCAACACCATCATCTTCCTTGCGGCATTGTCCGGCATTAACCCAGCACTGTATGAAGCAGCTGAAGTGGATGGCGCAGGACGCTGGAAGCAAACGATGTATATTACCATCCCGGCACTTATTCCGATAGGGATCGTCATTGCAACCTTGGCACTGGGAAATGTGCTTAACGCCAACTTTGACCAGATCTTTAACTTATATAGTCCGTTGATTTACCAACAAGGTGATATTATCGATACGTTTGTGTATAGAGAAGGTCTGCTTAGTGGGCAGTTCAGTTTCGCTACCGCTGTGAATCTGTTCAAATCGGTCATCAGCCTGATCCTGATTGTGATCTCGTACCGACTGGCTTACAGATTCGCCGGATACCGCATTTTCTAGAGAGGAGGACAAACGAATGTATCATAAAACGATGCCTTACCGCATATTCAGCATATTCAACAATGTGTTACTGACCCTGCTTTCATTGCTCTGCTTGCTGCCTTTGTATCACTTACTCATGGTATCTCTTAGTGCATCTGCACCTGCGAATGCTGGTCTCGTCACGTTTTGGCCGATTGGATTTACATTGGAGGCGTATGCAAAAACATTTGCCAATACGAACTTCCTCTCCTCCTTATGGGTATCCGTGGAGCGGACCGTACTCGGTACAGGGCTTGCGTTAATCGTTAATACGCTTGCAGCCTACGCACTTTCCAAGGAGACGCGGGTGTTCCGCGCACGTAACATCTATCTGTGGTATTTTGTCATCACGATGCTGTTCAGCGGTGGCCTCATTCCGGGGTATATCCTGATTCTGAAGCTGGGTCTGATGAACACATTGCTGGCCTTGATCCTGCCGGGATTGGTTGCGGTGTTCAACATTATTCTATTGCTGAATTTCTTCCGTACCGTTCCGAAGGATCTGGAGGAAGCTGCATTTATTGATGGGGCAGGTCACTTGCAGACGTTTATCAAAATCTATCTGCCGGTCTCCGTACCTGTTATTGCAACGGTTTCACTCTTCATGATGGTTGGGCATTGGAACGCATACTTTGATGGGATCATCTACATCCGTGATGCGGAAAAGCTGCCACTCGCGACATTCATGCAGACGATCATCGTGCAGGCCGACATGTCGAAGCTTGATCCGGAAGCGGTGAAGAACCTGTCCCAACGGACCATTCGGGCTTCGCAGATCTTTATCAGTGCACTTCCGATCTTGTTAGTGTATCCGTTCCTGCAACGGTACTTTGTTACTGGGATCGTGGTTGGTGCTGTTAAGGAGTAGTTAAATGTAAGGGTTAGAATAGGGCTGTGAAATAGGAGTCACTGAACTGGGGAAGGCCAGGGAGGTGGCTTCTTTTTTTGTTATGGAATAGAAGTATATTACCTTTAATTGAATAAAATGGTACTATGAGAGTTGATTAAGAGCATGAGTCATTTACCAATAGGAGGATGTGGACAAAGTGAAGAAGATTATGGTTGTTACCCTTGCTTTGACGTTATTGAGCGTATCCATGACTTTTACAGCCACAAGCGCACCGAAAAAGATCAATATATTACTTAATGAAAAAGAACTAAAGACTCCAGCAGGTGCTGAAGCTCCCAAGAAATCAATTGAAGTTACGATTAACTTGGAAACATTTCAATTAGTAGAGTCAAATGATTATATCATCTCTGACGGCCACATACTCGTTTCGCCAGCCTATATTACGAAGGTACTAGATTTCGATGTGCCTGGTAAAGGGATATGGTGGGATAACGAAGCCAAAAGTGTAATATTTGCATATGTCGACAAAGATGATTATCCAAAACCAAGGTTAACCTTTAAGGTGGGAGAAAGCTCTTTTACCGAGTTCGACAAGCGAATTGAACTAAAGAGTAAAGTATTAATGGTAGATGGAAGAGTTTATTTGCCGTTAAGAGCAATTAGTGAAGCATATGGTAAGGAAGTTCAATGGGAATCCAATAACAGCAAGAACATGGTTCGAATAACTGCGAAGAATAACTTGCCATGACTTTTATGCAGAACAATAGGTTTTGAAGCAATTTCGTTAAACTGGAAACATCCAGGCTCGATCTCAAATATTCGTTGAAGGGTAGGAGAGTATATGGGTTCAAGAATAATGCATCTGGTAATTGCAAATAGAATTGCTGATAGCCTATCAATCAAAGATAAGACGCCTTTTTTACTTGGAAGTATCGCTCCGGATGCTGTTTCATCAAAAGATTCGTCACATTTCTTTGCTGGTGAAGTACAAGACTTTTCAAGGAACGTTGACTACAAAGGCTTTATACATAAATATAGATCGCAAGCAGAAGACTTATATGTACTTGGTTATTTTACACATTTGATTGCTGATGATATTTGGTTGAAAGGTTTCAATCTGCCTTGGTTAAAAAACAGAATGGATGCAGACGCTGAATTATATAAACTGTATCATAATGATTTCAGAATATTGAATGGGAAGTTATTAGAGCATTATGGATACACAGATGAATTAAGAAGGTCGCTGAATTACATTCCTACATTGCCTGAATTAGATGAGGTTAAATCAAAAGATGTTGAAAAATTCGTTCCATATGTACTGGGTGATATGGAATATGATAACGCAATATTGGATGAAAATCTTAATGTTTTTACGTTTAACCAGATCGTTGGATACTTAGAGACATCAGTCGATATGGGATTATTGAATATGAGGTATGTAAAGACAAAGTGTAATTTGTAGGCTATATTTCTGAAAAGTGGAGATCGGAACGAAGCCCGTTGCCCATATACTCCCAATCCTGCTATAATTTCGATATATCTACTGCATTGGGGGTTATGACGTGGCAATATGGATGATGCCGGATTGCTCGTTCGCTAGAAAGCCTTACGCAAAGCCTGAATAGGGGCGGACTTTGTGTAGGGCGCGACAAATGAGATCGTTTGCCCTGAAATCAACATCAACATCATGGTTCAACCCGAAGGCTTTGCACCTTACTTTATTTTCATAATAAATATAAGGGGCTGAAAGCCATGCAAACACCATTTATTCACAATCATCAATTCAATTATATTCATAAACAAGCTGATTTCCTGCTCAAAACGCTGCGCTCGGTCGTGGACCCCAAGGTATTGGATACGGTCCGTTATACCGTCAGCACGAATGCCGTTGGCATCTTCAATGATCTGACGCCGGAACAAAAGCAACTGCTGGAGCAGTTATCCACGTATGAGAAGACACATGAGTTGCAGACCTATCTGAACCAGCTGGAAGCATATCTGATTCCATTTCCGCAAGTATCCGCGAAGCAAATTCAGAAGCTGTTTCCCAAAGTAAAGAAGCTCAAAGTGCCGGATCTGGAATCCATCGATTACGCACGTACAACTTATCTGAGATGGACCGACATTGCTACCGATCGCTTGTTCATCGTGTATCCGCACGAAGGCAGATTCCTCGGAATTGAGGGGCGGCTTACAGCCACGAACAAGAAAGGGTATTGCATGTTCTGTCATCGCCATCAGGAGCTCGGATTCTTCAACGTGAAGACCAAGAGCTATACGCCGGATAACGTATCTTCTGTTGCCCAGTATGTATGCATGGATAACACAGCTTGCAACCATAGCATCACCGATACCAGTATGTTGGAGAAGTTCCTTCTCTCGACCGTAAAATAATGCAAGACACACAGAAAGGGTCGCTCTTCGGAGCGACCCTTTTGCCGTGTTCAAGCGTAGTTGTTCTCTTACCGTAAACGCAAGAGGTCATCGTGATGGTTAACGTGATTTTTATGTTCACAAAGAAGGCTTCAGGCCACAGAAATTAAACCAGGTCTTCAGACTTCATATCGGGGTTGTAATGCCTTTATAGCGTCGAAGGAACATTGGCGTAGTTCAGTCCCAGGTTATGCGCATGGTTCAGCAGTGCCTCATAATGCTCAGGTTTGGATTCCAACGTTTCATATAAAAACTCAACCCTGGATCGGGACACGCCGCAGTAATCGGCAATACCTACATTGAGCAGATTGGCAATCGATTCACCATAGTTGCGCTTCTGCATCTGTTCTTCCGTCACACCTGAAAGAGAGATCCACAATATCTGCTGATGAGGAAGTTTGTTCTTGCCATATGCAAACCCGTTGTTCATGACACGATCCACATAACCTTTCAACATGGCTGGCAGATGCCACCACCAGAGAGGAAACACAAAAGCCACAGCATCGTGCTTCTTCAACCGCTCCATCTCGGTTACAACCTCAGGTGAGAACACTTGATTCTCTTGGGTATAGTCTGGTTCATCCATCTCACGAAGAATCGGGTCGAATCCAATTCCATGCAAATCCAATATTTCATAACCGTGACCAGCCTCGGTAAGCCCTTTTGCAAAACGTTCAGCTACCTGGAAGGTCAACGAATCTTTACGCGGGTGGGATACTACAACGAGTACGTTCATATTAACTTTCACTACCTTTCTGGATTGCAGTCTTGTAGCCATAATTCAATGGCTGATGCTATTATAAACAGGTATGAGAACATCTGGAAGTACGCACTTTGTTGTTCTATAGGAAGAATGAAGTGCCATAGGAACATCAAAGTACCCTAAATGGCGGCCCCGAAATGGGCTTGAATAAATGGAAAAAGAGAAGCAAGAAGATTATGTTTTCACCTAGGATACAGCCTGATTATGGAGGGGTTCAAAATGACGGAACATGGAGAAACAAGTGCTCCAAAGAAATATAAAGTAGGCGTGGAAGCGGCTTTGGAAGTAATGGGTGGGAAGTGGAAGCCATTGATTATTTATCACTTGATGACTGGACGGAAACGCACGTCAGAGCTTCGACGATTAATACCCGACATTACGCAGAAGATGCTGACAACACAGCTCAGAGGTCTGGAAAAGGATGAGATTGTGCAGCGCAAGGTATATTCGGAGGTTCCTCCCAAAGTGGAGTATGAGTTAACGGACTACGGCTGGGGACTCAAGCCTGCCCTGGACCATTTGTGTTATTGGGGAGAAGATCATCTGGACAAAATCCACGGGGACAAGTTTAAAGTGTTGGAGGACTTTGATTCCGAAGAGAAGGGGTCGGGAAGATGAATGGTGCGGAGCACGCGAAACAGGCAGTTCCCATTCGTTGTGAAGGCGTGGCTGTAGTTCTGTTGAAGAAGAGCCTCGATCAATACCGTGTACTGATGTTAAAGCGGGCGGGGCGTATGTTGCATAATGAATGGTGTTATGTTGGCGGGGGGATAGAGAAGGGCGAGAAGGCATGGGAAGCTGCACTGAGAGAAGTTCACGAGGAAACAGGCATTACGAAAGTCCGGTTGTATTCTGCCAATCAATTTGAACAATATTATTCATCCAAGGAGGAGTATATCTATACCGCGCCCGTATTTGTAGGATACGTGGATGAAAGCCAGCCTGTCCGGTTAAATCATGAACATACCGAGTACCAATGGATGACGTTTGACGAAGCCAAAGACAATGCGGCATTACCCGGCATCGATGACATTTTGCATTTTGTTGAAAAGCATTTTGCCAAGAAAGCCCCTTCCAAGTGGCTTCGAATTCATGGAGAGAATGATTAGGAGGTGGAACTCATCACATACAAGACGATTTATCCAAGAGCATGGTTGAGCCTACTATGTATGTTGGTCATTGAAGCAATACTCCTCAGGGATGGTATTTACGATAAAAATGGGATTTGGAAGTACTCCCTGATCGCTCTATTGACCTATATTCTGGTTTATATCGTTTTCCTGATCTGGCGGTTATTTTTCACTAAACCCAGTATTACGCTGGCAAGCGATCATGTGATTTCTACGAAACATCAGAGATATGATGCATCTCAGATTGAGTGTATTTATGTGAATTACAGACGGATTGGCATCAAACTCTACGGTAAACGGTTAGTGCCGATCGATCTATGTTTTTATTTTCAAAGAGGCCAGGAGTCCGTAGGTGTAGAAGCTGTGCACGAATGGGCGGCGCGAAACGACAAAGAGATAAAACACAGATTTTTTCAAACCTTGGCGTAGACCCGTGCGTCTGTTAAGTATAAGGAATGGTTAAGGCTGAAGATAGGGGAGGCGTAGCGATGCAAACCATAGAGCAATTCTTAACGAGTGATTGGTATAAACAGGTAACAGCTGAAATCATTCAGCTTAAACCTCAGGTCCAATTTGTCGAGCATGCCAGTTTCGAAGCATCGTTGCTGATGGACTCATTTAAAGAACGGAAATATGTACTAGAGGGTTTCGGTGTTTCGGCTCCAACCGAAGAAGAGTGTATACAGTGGATCATGGAGCAGATGGACAGAGACAAGAACCATATGATGTCCTATGTTCTAGCTCGATTAACATTCAGTGAACAGTTGGAAGATGATCCAGATGGAGAATTTCCAGAAGGCGAGGAGCTTGAGGCAGGAGATCGATCTGAAGTGGTCGAGGTATTAGGTTTTACGAGATCTGTTATCGCTAACACCATCATTGAATATGATATGGTCAAAAATCATCCTAAACAATTAACAGCTTATTTTAAACGCACACATATTCCAGATGCGGCTAAATTCTCGTCACAAATTAAAAAGCTTTACGCTTCAATCGCAAAGTAGATTCTAAAAATCAGCAGGAGAGGTGCATATAAGATATTTAACGAAGGAATGGTATGAGCTGTGTCAGCAGACACATCTTCATTTTGGTATAAGAGTACATAGCGGAGCGTATGAGTTCGATGAGAATCTATTTTTAAGGCTATATAAACGAAAGGAAAAAGCGCATGTGGAGCAGGAGCGAGAGCTATATAACTTGGACTCGCGTTTCATGCTGGAACATGATGGTCAGGTCATGACTCGTGTAGAGAAAGCTTTTAGCGGGGAAGAGATAACGGAAGAGGATCAGATGGTATTTCGCATGCCTCCGGAACAAAGAGAGCGCATATCGAGAAACTTATTGCAGAGTATGATGTACGCCCTCCGTTTGATGAGAAGAAATGCAAAGAAGAGTACAAAGAATCAATGGAATGGAATTTTCGATATAAGGCAGAGAATTTGCCACAGAAAATCGTTGAACAAATTGCGGATATCCGTGTGTTTACGTTGGGCTACTGTACGAGAGAAGTTATGCTACAGCTAAAGAAACTGAGTGCAGAAAATAGGAGAGAGATGGAGCGCGTATCAAATGAATACCGGGAAGTTATTATAGCGCCGGGTATTCCCGATGAAATTCGTAACCGGGTTCAATTTCATGATTGTACAGTGACGGAACTACTGACAGGGGATGAAGTGCTCATTCGTTTTGACACCCGCGGGGGCTTCACCAATATAAATAAACTTACGCTGGTTGCACCCGAAATCATCAAGCAAGACGGTGGGATTGTAGGCACTTACTGGCTGTATCAAGAGCTGTATCGGATCGATAACGGATATGAGCTTCATGTTCTATTTGATGGAGAGAATATGCCTGAGCTAATTGTTCGTTGTGCTGACATTCTGGTGGTGGAGGAGCGCGGCTGAAATAAAGGTGATTCCAAAAAGTTGTAATAACTGTAGTTGAAACTAATGTTTTTTTAACGGGCAGTTCAAAATGTTAGTCATCTTGAGATGCATGAAAAGTATTTCTCTGGTATTAACTTCCTTTAGGCTCCACTTCTGCAAGATGTACATTTACTTATGCGGAAATGGAGTCTACAGAGTATAGTGAAGGGGACGAGTGATTTATAATTTTCTTTAACTATTGCTAGTATTAGCCTCCAATTCTTTGAAGAAGTTAACCCAAGTTAAATCATTAATAGATAAGTTTTCATCTTTATTAAAACTAATTTCCCCATTTTCTTTAACTGAAAATAGTTCACTCTGTTCAATAACTTGTAGCCATTTAGAATTAGAAGCGTACTCTTTTTCCAAAACCGTCTTAATTTTTGAATCGATTAGGCTGTTTTTTTTCATAACATCTTGTAAAAAATCCCTCATTTTAACAGTAGAGCTTGATAAATTCTCAATATCCAATGAGGCAGATTCATTAAAATCTTGGAATTGATTATACATCGAAGAATAAGTGCCAGCTATGGAAGCTATTGATCTGTAATTATTATAGAGGACATTAAGCCCAATACGAATATCACTTGTTGATGTGTCTGTCTGTAATAGTTGTTCATATAACTTATTATTAGATTCAATAGCTTGTGCCAATGTTATGATATCATAGGATAAATTTTGCGATAAATAATCTTTATACGAGGTTTGAAGCTTGTATTGGTGAATAGAAAACACCGTTAATGCAATAAGACACAATGTTAGTAACACATTCATAATAATAGATATATTTATTTTTAGTCTCATCTTAGGCTCCTCTCACTTAAGTAATTTGTTAATTATAAACTTAATACTTATGATAAGTGAATTGCAAGGAGAAGTAGATTTACAAAATATAAAGGGGATGTCCACTTCTCCTTGCAAAGTCTATGCTATCTAAAACTTATATGCTTAATTATTCACTTTATACTGGAATTCAAGTGTTTTTTGGCCTGAATTATATTTTGAACCATTAAAATAAGTATCCCAGCTAACGAACATCACACCATTGGCAGCAGAAGCAGATTGTCCCGAATTTCCATTAAACTGTACATCACTTTGAAGTGTTAAGTAGTGCCCGGTATTGCTACCAGTACTTTTATGGAGCGTATAATTGTCTGAAGAAATCCCTGATACCGCAGCAGGATTAGTACTTAATCTGACATTTGAGCTACCTAAAGTTACGTTTTTACTTGTAAGAGCTTGATTTGAAGCAGTAATCCAGCTTTTTATGTTAGTTAATGAAGGGAGACCAACAACATTTATTTTTGACCAAACAGTTTCAGCGATTTTCATTGCTAAAGCTGATCCGGACCCCTTTCCGACCATACTCCCATCAATAAATGATCTATCAATAGAAGAATATGCACCTACCCCTGTTGTTAGTTTAACATTTTTGTATGTGAACAGGTTCTCAGCATTTGTCTTTTTTCCATTAACCGTAACGTGCTCGGCTATTTTAAAACTATTTACCCAAGTAGAGGACGGGGTAACGTTTAATGATTTCCAAGATCCATATGGAAGTGAGAAATTTTTGATTTCATCGCCTGCTACATAATAAGTATTACTGTAGGTTGTGGGATGTACCCAATCTGTAAAACTACCTATTGCTGCTGGAGTAAAGAGATCATTTTCATTTTCAGCTATAATTTTTAGCATAGTATCATCTACTGGGATTTCCTTTTGTTCAGTGGGACTCACAACATTGACAAACCAAAACAGGTCGTGTTGTGGATCAGATGGAGGCAAGTTACTTGTTTCGATACTGGTTAAAGATTCAGGAATTTTTAATTCAAAAAGCAAGATATTGGATTCACTATCAGTTAGATATAATTTTACATGTGGATGAGTTTCAAGTTCCTTATTGATTAAATTTTTAGTGGGTTGAACATCATCATAGATTTCAAAAAGAAGAACATTAAATTCATTACTTTGATCAATCATTTCTCCAACGGTACTGTTAATACCATCTTCATTTTTGTAACTACTACGCAAACTACCACTAGCATTTAATGTTTTTTTAGAGTTGTTATACTCAATTTCAGCATTAAAACTAACGTTCTCTTGATCAATTGTTATCTCATCAAGAAATAGTAACGCATCTGAACTTTGTAATTTGTTTACATGAGACTCACTATTTTTACTACCGTATACTTTATCGAACTCTTTTATTGGCATTGAGGTTCCTAAGTACTTCGTGGGGGCATCGTTAGAACCGCTATCAGCATAAACAGGAATATTTAACATTAGAATCAATGCAAAAGACAAAAGCATACTTGTGACTTTCTTCATACGTGTAAATCCTCCTCAGAATAATAGTCTATTTATTTTATATCCTTCCCCTCTCCTTAATAGGGAAAATAACCCATATTATACATTGTGTGATTGTGTAATTCAACCTAAACAATGGATTTATTTGTAATTAATCTGTATAAAATGGCGAAAAAGAGGATTTATCTCCAATATAAAATTGGAGGGATAGAAACATAGTACTGGGTTCAATAATTACAATATTCTTCTACTAGTGTTCCTGATGGATATGGAATTTGACAAATGCACCATTTCTAGAGCAGATTCTACGTTATTGTGATGGCTTATTAAATACTCGATTGTGCATTGGAAAATAGAATATACTACTTGGTCAATTCTCTGATATATGGTGGATGAAATTTTTGATGAGAAAAGGGATATCTCCTTTATTTTAGTTTCAATGAAATGGTACTATTAACCAAAGGATGTTTTTTTAGTCATCAAGGAGTTGAACAACAATATGGAGTTTTTCTGGGCTTTAATCATCTCACTTATAAGTATTATTGTAGTTCTTATCATTGCGGCAATAATTCGTTATGCCGTAGATTCATCCAAAACATCGAAAAAGTTGGATGAATTAATTAAAGAAGTACACTATCTTAAAACTGAAATCAAAAAACAGCAAAACCATAAGCAACAAGATGATAGCAAGCATATTATCGATGAGAAAGTATAGGGAAATAATAATTTTAGGTCAGAGGCGAGAGATCCAATTAATATGTTCTCGGTAAGGAAAGGAACAGACCATGATGAAGCCAAATGGGAACGTGCAGGCTGTTTTTATAGATAGAGATGGAACCATCGGTGGTGCAGGTCATTTTATTCATCCGAGAGATTTCAGATTATACCCCAATGCTCAAGAAGCCATTATGCGTTTGAAAAGAGAAGGAATTATGGTACTGGCGTTTACGAATCAATATCGAATCTCACGTGGAGAAGCAAGTGTTCAGGATTTTGAAGAGCAATTTCGCGAGTATGGATTCGATCACTCCTATATATGTCCACATGAACAAGAATGCAGTTGCAGAAAGCCGAAACCCGGAATGTTATTACAGGCCTCAGAGGATCACGGTCTGGATTTATCCAAATGCGTAGTTATTGGAGATGTGGGAGATACAGACATGCTTGCTGCCCATGCTGTAGGAGCGACCAAGATCATGGTGAGAACAGGCTGGGGGGAATCTTCACTAACCCAATTTAGAGACAAATGGATGGAGACCGAACCTGATTATATCGCAGCAGATATTTGGGACGCTGTACAATGGATCATTCATGGAAAAGAATTCAGAGAATAAAAGACAGGAGGTAACTGTGTATGGGCATGTCAGACTATTACAAAAACCTCAGGGGAAAGATCGGCAACGAGCTTATTTTTATGCCGGGTGTCGCTGGAATTATCCGAAATGAACAAGGGGAGATCCTGTTCGGTCGTAAACATAACGAATCAACCTGGGGCTTGATTGCCGGAGCCATTGAGCTTGGTGAGACACCGGCGCAAGCGATGGTGAGAGAGGCACTGGAAGAGACAGGTCTGGTCGTTGAACCCGAGAAGATTATCGGAGTATACGGTGGTGAAGCAAGACGGTTTACATACAGTAACGGTCATCAGGTCGAATATTTGACTATCGTATTTGAATGCAGGATCCAATCTGGGCAACTCACGCCCGATAATGAAGAGATGAAGGATTTGCAGTTTTTCCCCGAGGATCAGCTTCCATCCATGGCAAACCAGTATCCGGATTATATTTTTAGCTCCAAGCAAGAAGAACGAGCCCATTTTGAAAGATAACCCACTGTGCAATTGGGAAGCTAACCTCACCGTATGTTTACCAAATAAATCAAGATCCTAGTTATATGAGGAGAACTATATGTTAATCAATCCAACGGTAAATGAGATCAATAACTTATTCAAGATGCATCATATCAACGAAGAAATATCTGAAATTCAACGATTGTCAGGTACCACCGCTAGGACGTATTTATCGGTTGAGTACAAGTCTGAATAAGCATTATATTCTGAAATCAGATGAACCCAAACAGATTCTCATGACCAAGCAGTTTTTGGACACGTATAAGAATTCTTCGTTATTGCCTGAAGTTTTGTTGACTGATCGGGACAACACTTATCTAATTTACTCCTATATCGAAGGCACAACCCATTTCAACCGGGGACTGAAGAGAGACTGGTTAACACGTCTGGTGAAAGAGATGTTCAATACCTATGTGCGTTCTACAGATACGGAATCATGGGGCAGAATAGAGTTCCCGCAGAAGACATGGAAAGAATTCAATCAGATTAGTATTCATGAAGCCAAGATAAATATCGGAAATATTTTAACGACAGATGATTATCATCTGGTTCAATCCAAAGTGGATCGTCTCTTTCATGAGGCAGAGGAAAAGTTTCTTTTACATGGTGATACGGGGGTTCATAATTTTGTATACGATCAAAATGAACTCATCGGCGTTATTGACCCTTCTCCAATGGTTGGACCTATCCTCTATGATTTCTTATATGCTTTTAGCTCCTCGCCGGATGATATCAACACCGAAACCTTATTTACTACGTTCGAACTGTTAGAACATGTGGAAATGGACAAATCCAGATTGATCGAGGAAGCTCTGGTCCATCTATATTGCCGAATTGGGCTGAGTAACAAGCATCACCCAGATGATCTGCCTGAATACTTGAAGGCATGGCAGGAATGGAAACGACTATGTCAGGAACGTTGAACTAGCAAAACGCAGCAATGGCAGCTGCAATACTTCTTGGCAGTGACGTCTACTTTTACTGAACAATTGAATTATGATCAAGCCCGGGCACTCTATGACACCCAACGATTGAAGTAAGTGAAACAACCCCAGCATCTCCAGATTCTTTTTCTCCGTATTTCTGCTTTCATCGATCTTCTCGGCAAATCTCCTCTAATCGTTACTTCCCAGTACTGAAGCGTGTGTTATGTCCTCCATTTTTTAAAAATAGTGAACGTCTGTTCATTTCTTTTTTTGAAATTTGTGCTTGCTTTAATGTGAACATGAAGCCTTAGGATGTAAAAGAACCGGCCAAATGCATCCAAAAATGAACATAAAGGAGGAGTCAGCATATGGCTTTTTCGATAAAAGAAGCTTCCGAGCGGCTGGGTTGTCCTGCACATAAAATTCGTTATTACGAGAAGGAGGGACTGCTTCCTTACATTAGGCGGGATCAACATGGTAATCGGATGTTCGAGGAAGAACATTTGGATTGGATGAGATTGATGTCCTGTTTCCGGGCAACGGGTATGAAGGTATCTACATTGAAACATATGGTTAGTCTGGCGCTGGAGGGGGATTCAACGATTCCACAACGGAAAGCGATCCTTCACGAATATAAAGAGGAATTACATCGCCGCCAACTTGAAATTGCCGAGGCACTTGCAGCGGTGGATAACAAATTGACGATCTATGAAGACATAGAGACAGGAAAGCTTCCTTCAGAAAGCAAGTTGCTAGACCAAATGGAAAGCATCGGCAAAGACTAGACTAATACTAACGGACGGAGAGATGGAGAAATGAAGCAAAGAGTGCTGGGAAATAGCGATATTGTTGTATCTTCGATTGGATTGGGAATAATGGGCATGTCTCCAGGGATGTACGGGGAAACCAATGATGAGGAGTCAATGAAGACCATCCATCACGCGCTGGAGATTGGTGTTACACTGCTAGATACAGCTGATGTGTATGGTAATGGTCATAATGAAGAACTATTGGGGAAAGCGCTGAAGGGACGTCGCGATCAGGCCATTATTGCTACCAAATTTGCGTATACCCCGAACTATGAGACGTTGAATAGTCATCCAGATTACGTGAAAAAAGCTGTAGAAGCAAGTCTTCGCCGGCTGGACACTGACTATATTGATCTGTACTACCAACACAGGGTAGATCCTCAGATTCCAATTGAGGAAACCGTTGGTGCGATGGCTGATTTGGTTAAAGAGGGAAAAGTCCGCTGCCTCGGCTTGTCGGAAGCATCGGCTTCCACTATGCGCCGGGCACACGCCGTTCATCCGATTTCTGCGTTGCAGAGCGAATATTCACTGTGGAGCCGGGATATTGAGGACGAGATTCTGCCGACTGCGAGAGAACTGAATATTACACATGTTGCATACAGTCCTTTAAGCAGAGGGTTTATCTCAGGTGAGATACGGAAATTCGAAGATTTGCATGTTAATGATCTGCGCAGATATATGCCGAGGTTCCAAGGAGATAATTTCCTCAAAAACATAGAAGTTGTGGATAAAATCAAAGAGATCGCGATGGAGAAGGAGTGTACTCCTGCACAATTGGCTTTAGCTTGGACAATAGCTAATAACGCATTGCCGATTCCGGGAACGAAACGAATCAACTATTTGGAGGAAAACGCGAACGCTGCAACAATTGAACTGACACCGGATGACTTAGCTCGCATTGAAAAGGTAAGTCCCCAAAACGAGGTCCATGGAACACGTTATATGAAAGAAATGATGACACAGCTTAACGGGTAAAAATGTCCCTATAACTTATTATTTAATGTGAAGTAGTTGCTCAGCAAAAATACAAATATGGAATACAAAAGAGACTTTCCTTTAGTGAAAGTCTCTATTTGTATTCATCCCAATCGAGAGACACGAACGGACAGGCTGGGGAGGCGAACAGGAAAAAAGGAAGTATGATTTAGTGGAATCTCCTGTATAATTTAGAGAGCAATCATGTTTGTATTTCTGTAGAGAATGAAGGATCTATGATTGGAAATAAGTCATTCCTATTATGAGAGTGATTCTACTGCCACTTTGAATACTGGAGCATGCTCATGATCGTATTAACGTCAGCAATCGTATTCACTGTTTTGATTCTAATCGTGATTCTCTTTCAAGTTGCTTTGGCGGTAGGTGTGCCGTGGGGAGAGTACGCCATGGGTGGGAAGTTTCCCGGGAAATATCCCATCTCCATGCGTTTTACCTGCATAGTTCAGATCGCAATTTTGGCATTTATCGGCCATTGTTCTGAGTAAAGCAGGATTGCTTTGGTCTCAGTGGTCTGTTTTTGCAAGGACAGCGATTTGGTTCATTGTGGGGTATTTGGTGTTGGGGACGATATTGAATCTGATCACGAAAAGTGTATGGGAACGAAGGATCTGGGCGCCCGTAACGTTGTTGATGCTGATAAGTAGTGTAATAGTGGCTATGTCATAAGATGGCGTTGAAATATTGATTACAGATTGAAAGAGGTGATTCCATTGGTAAATCCATAAACGGAGAAAAATCCATGTATTAGCTTGAATAAGCATGCGGTTTTTCTCTGCCTATGATATGAAAATACTCATGTAGAGGAGAAGAATTGACATGTTAAATCAATTGAGCGATTCCATTTATTATATGTCCAACGATAATGATAGAGAAAGACCGGTACTAGGTTTGGTGTGTGGGGAAAAATATAGTCTGGTGATCGATGGTGGAAATTCGGTTCAACATGCCAGAGATTTTATCGAGGAAATTCGATCCCTGGATGTACCGCCCGTTCAGTATGTGGTTATTACGCATGCGCATTGGGATCATTTTTTGGGAATGAATGAATTCAATGCGACGATCATCGTTAATCGTTTAACCAATAAGCGCTTGAACGACTGGAGATCTTATTCCTTCGATGATCAGTCACTTCGTGAGTATGTAGATGCCGATATGATCAGCGCGCATTGCATGGAAATTATACAGACGGAAATCCCGATGCGAGAATCATTTATACTAGATAAGCCTGGTATTGTCTTTAAAGATTCCTTCCAGATTGATTTGGGGAACAAGCTCTGTATGCTGGAGAGGATTCAAAGTACGCACACGGATGATTCGACAGTTGTTTATATTCCTGATGATAAGACTATTTTTCTCGGAGATAGTCCTTATGGAACAACAACGAATAAAATGTTTCATTTTAAGCAATCCTTGCTCAGCCACATGATACAAGATATCCAAATGTATGATGCAGAACATTTCATTCTCGGACACGAGTCTATATGTGATCGGGAAGAGATGGATGTATTCTGGAGAGAGCTTACTACTAGTAGTAGAGCGGTTACATCTACTTCATTGGAGCAGGCGATAGCACTTTTTAATAAGGATCAGCTGCGGGAGCCTAATGGGAATGAACTTTTCTTCTTGAAAGCATTTGTTAATGATCAATTGTTACAGGCACAGAAGAAATAGATCGACAGTTCGAAAGTAATTATATACTATGACTTTCAGATTAGTTATGTGGTTTATAAGATCAAAGTTTCTTAAAGAGAATTTGAGTTTGAATCGAAGAGCCCTAGCATATGTGCTAGGGTTATATTATCCGAAAGGAGAGGTAGTATTGCGCAGCTCCAGATTCACACCGTATTTAAGTTTAATAGGTTTTGGTTTAGTTATTCTGACTTTGAGTGTAAATGTAAGCTTTAAGTTAGGAATGGAGAAAGGCTTGGATGAAGGTTCCCTTATGCTATTGTCAGTTGCTAATGCAGTGTTACTGGTTTATCCATTGGCGTGGGGAGTCTTTGCTATACTTGAGTTCTACATGTTGTGGAAAGAAAAACAAAAGATGAAGTCCAAGTTGGAACGCGGAAAAATGAACAAAGAGGAATTCTGGGATCAGACCAAGAGAGTGAAGACCAGTCTGGGAATCAACATCAGTTATATTGTCATCCTGTTGTTTCAGCTTGGATACGTCATAACAAACTGGGACGAGGTTAATGTTTAGTCTTCTGAACGACCTTTCCTGGTGTTGAATAAAAACATACATAACAAGTAGGAGGAACATTCATTGAAAGCATTATCGATCTTCAGCCTTATTTGGTTCGTACTCAATTTTTTATTAATAACAGTTTTTTTAGATGGTTCGCAAGAAAGTGCGGAGGCAGCGGCGGGTTTGGGACTTCTGGGTGTCCTGTATGGTCTGCTTTTCTCAATTCTAGCCTTGATTATATCTGGCAAGGGAAAAAAGACCCCTGTTAATGTTCATGAACAACTGCTACAGTTGGGTGAATTAAAAGAGAAAAATATCATCTCAGAATATGAATTCGATCAAAAGAAAGAGAGGTTACTCTCCAAATACAAGTAGTCCAGAGCCCGCTGCTATAAGGTAAAGGCTATTCATTTTCTACTCATCCCCAAAAGCTGAACTTAGGCAAACAAAAACAGGGTGTTCCCTTCACCGGGGAATCTGCCCTGTTTTCATTTAGAAACAACTAATATTTTTTACCCATCTCAATGGTGATGGTGTGCGTGGGCATCTGGTGCGTCGCCTTTGACCGTACATAGTACCGAGGTGTCATGCAGATGTTTCTCGGACTCCACTTGGAGCGTTACATGTTTGATTTCTTTATGCTCGAGCATATGTTCAATCTTCTGAACCAGGATCTCAGATGCATACACATCCATCGTTCCATCTACGACGATATGAGCAGTCAGTGCGTTCAGGTTACTGGTAATGGACCAGACATGCACATCGTGTACGCCTTTGACGCCATCCACTTGTTTGATGGTCTGCACCAGCTCATTCACATCCACATTGGCCGGAGTACCTTCCATTAAGATATGCAGAGATGATTTGGTGACATAGAACCCGCTACGCAATACCAGTGCTGCGACAATGACACTCGCCAGTGGATCGGCCCAACCCCAGCCAAAGAACATCATCAGCAATGCCGCAGCAATGGCTCCAACCGATCCCAACATGTCACTGATGACATGCAGATAAGCACCGCGCATGTTCAGGTTATTCTCCGTATCGCTACCACGCATCATGATCCAAGCCACCAGAATATTGACGAGCAAACCAATGACGCTGATGATTAACATGCCTACGGTTGCGACTTCTGGCGGGTTAATGAATCGACCAATGGCTTCGTAGAAAATGTAGAGCGCAATGGCGATTAACGTGATTCCGTTTAACGTGGCAGCCAGAATTTCAAATCTTCTGTATCCGTACGTTTTGCCGGTATTCACTGCTTTTTCACCAAACGTGAACGCCAGCAAAGCGATCCCGAGCGCAATGGAGTCTGATAACATATGGCCTGCATCCGAAATAAGTGCGAGACTGTTGGTAATGAATCCGCCAAAGGCTTCAACGATCATATAGACGGTAATAATAATGAAGGAAAACAACAGGACTTTCTTGTTATTGGTGGTGTGAGCGTGGTTGTGCCCATGATCGTGCCCATGGTCATGACTGTGTTGATGTCCAGACATATAAATCCTCTCCTTTGGAGCTTTGCTCCTTATGTAAAATGATTTCTAGTGTGACTATAAATGATCCTTAACAAGGATTAACCACCTTCAAATGAATATATGAGCGTTTGTTCATATGTTATGGTTTTATTATAGTTGCGCCTCATAGTAGTGTCAACCAGATTTAAGGAAATGTAAACATACCAAGGTATCTCCGTGCACGTGCTGGCGAATGAGATTGCTTTTGTGCTACCATCTGTGCAGGATCATAGTGAGATGTTCTCGCTACATAGAAGGGCGGACAACGATATGAAACATCTGCTGCTGGCAGACGATGATGCGAATATTAGAGCACTCTTGCGGCATGTCATGACCAAGGAAGGCTATCGGGTACATGAAGCGCAGGATGGTGTAGAAGCGGTGAAACTGATGCAAGAAACGCCAATCGATCTGGCGATTCTCGATGTCATGATGCCAGGCATGGACGGATTGGAGTTATGTGATTTCATTCGGCAGCATTACGACATTCCGATTATGTTGCTGACGGCACGAGATCAGCTATCTGACAAGCGAGACGGTTATCTGAAAGGAACGGATGAATATGTGACCAAGCCGTTTGAACCGGAAGAATTAGTCTACCGGGTAAAGGCGTTATTTCGTCGGTACCATCGCACGTCCAGTGATATCATCCGTATGAACCGGATCGTGATCGACCGGAACAATGTGGAGGTTACGGACGGGCAATCCATTCTATTTTTACCAATGAAGGAATTTGAATTACTCTCACAGCTTGCCCAGTTTCCGGGGCGTTTGTTCTCTCGGGATGAACTCATTCGACTTGTCTGGGGAGCAGATTACGAAGGAGATGACCGTACCGTTGATGTACATATTAAGCGACTCCGTGATCGGTTTGCCGAATATACGGACGATTTTGTGATCCAAACGGTGCGGGGCATTGGTTACAAGATGGAGGTGAAAACACCTTGAGGACCTTGTACGTCCGGGTATTCCTCATTACGGTGGCGGTGATTGTGGTCAGCGGCATGCTTGGTTTCCTTTTGTCGAATATCTACTATCATGCGAAGCTCAAGGACTTCAATGATGAGAAGCTGGTGGGCATTGCAACGCAAATGAAGCAATTTGTTGAGCAACAACCGGACACAATGGAGCAGTATTTGAACAATGCCGCCGATCTTGGATACGAAATCTATGTGACGGATGGAAAAGGCAACGACCAATTTTACGGCCGCGAATTCCGTGAGAAGGACCTGGACAAGCGAGCTGTAGATCTGGTACTTAATGGTGAGGTGTACCATGGCGTCGCCCAGTTTCCAAGTAAACCGTTCATTACCGGTTTCTTCGATAATCAATTAAGCAATACCGTGGGTGTTCATCTACAGCTAGGCAATGCGAATTACGCTCTCTTTATGCGCCCGGATGTAATCCTGCAGTTCGGTGAGCTGCGTATCTTTTTTGCACTGATTGGCGCATTTACCATAGGCATTAGTATTCTGATCTTTCTGATCAGTACCCGATATCTGGTCAATCCGATTGAACGTCTGTCCGAGGCGACCAAGCGCATTGCACAAGGAAAATATAATCTGAAATTGCCTACCGCAAGGCGTGATGAGATTGGTCAACTGGCTCAGCATTTCATGACCATGAGTCGTGAATTGGAGAGGGTCGATCAGGCTCGGCAGCAGTTTGTATCCAACGTATCCCATGAGATTCAATCCCCGCTGACCTCCATTCAGGGTTTTGCCCAGTTGGTGGCGGATCGGGATCTGCCTGAACAGGAGCGGGAGCACTATGCATCGATCATTGAGGAGGAGAGCCGTCATCTCTCCCTACTCAGTAAACAACTGCTGCTCCTGTCCTCCCTCGAACAAGGCAACGAAGATCTGTCCAAAGTAAAGTTCTCTCTGCGAGATCAATTCCGGCAAGCGGTTCAGGTGCTGCAATGGCAACTGGAAGAAAAAGAACTGCTACTTCGGATTTCGGTGCCCGAATCCATTCAGCTGATTGGCAATGAAGTGCTGCTCATGCAAGTCTGGATGAATCTGCTGGGTAATGCGGTGAATCATCTGCCACAGGGAAGAAGCATCGAGATTCTTGCCGAGCAGATAGATAACCAGTGTGTGATTCAGATTAAGGATACAGGGGACGGGATTGCTGCGGAGCATCTGCCGTTCCTGTTCGATCGATTCTATCGGGTGGACCGTGCGCGGGAACGTTCTTCCGGCCGAACCGGGCTTGGACTTGCCATTGTGCAGAAAATTATTCGAATCCATGACGGTACAATTGAGGTTGCCAGTTCGCCAGCGGGTACGGTCTTTACCGTGACACTTCCGCAGATGTAATCTGTTATTCATTTGCCGTTCATTTTCGCCTCTTATACTTGGGTTATCAAGAGGGAGGTCACAGAACATGTACTTGGCTATTCGGGAAATGAGGTATGCCAAAGGGCGGTATGCCTTAATTGCTACAATCATGGTGCTGGTTTCATTTCTGGTACTGTTTGTTACAGGTCTTGCACAGGGGCTGGCGTATGATAACGCAGCTTCGGTCAAAAATATGGCAGCAACCCACTTTGTGCTGGAACAGGATTCGAATCATCGGTTTACCCGGTCACAAGTGGATCAGGATCAGCTTAATCAAGCTCGCTCCGTGGTGGGGCAAGAGAACGCTGAGCCGCTCGGTGTGAAAATGACAACCGTCAGTCCAATGGGCGACACGAAAAAGATCGATGTCACGTTGTTCATGGTGAATCCGGAAGGCTGGCTTGCTCCAGCGGTTACCGAAGGAACTCCGATTACGGATCAGACCAACGGGCAGGTTGTGGTGGATCATAAGTTAGCTGAATCTGGTGTGACGATTGGCACCGTCCTGGTCGATCAAGCTTCGGGGATGAAGTGGACCGTTGGCGGATTTGTACAAAATGAGTCTTTCAGTCACTCTCCGGTCGTGTTCCTGAATGAAGAAGAATGGCTTACGCTTCAAGGAGGGACACGGACTACACAAGGTTCGGCCGACACCAATGCCAATGCTCCAATATACAATGCCATTGCGGTAAAGGACGCGGGTGAGCAGGTAGACGAACTAAGTGCTGCAATGCCTGATACGGAAGTCATCACGAAGTCGGATGCCGTATCGGCCATTCCTGGATATAAGGAAGAGCAGGGATCGTTGCTCATGATGATCGCTTTTCTATATGTCATCTCAGCGTTTGTACTTGCGGTATTCTTCTATGTCATCACGATTCAGAAAACAAGTCAGTTCGGCATATTGAAAGCGATCGGAACACGGAATGGATATCTGGCGGGTAGTGTTTCTTTACAAGTATTCATTCTATCGGTTGGTAGTCTGGTCATTAGCGTACTGTTGGTTCGACTGTTTGAGTCCATTCTGCCGGCATCAATGCCGTTTCAGTTAGGTTTATCCACCCTCGCACTGACCTGTGTATTGTTCATCCTGATGTCTGTGGCGGGTTCGTTATTCTCGGTGTGGAAGGTTACCAAAATTGATGCGCTTGATGCGATTGGGAGGACTGCAGCATGAGAAATCGATTGGTATTACAGGGAATTACCCAGACCTTTGAAGATGGTGGCAGCAAACGAACGATTCTGGATAGGCTCGACCTTGAGGTGACCGAAGGGGAACTTGTAGCTGTGATGGGACCTTCCGGCTCTGGCAAAAGTACATTCCTGTCCATTGCTGGCGCACTTCTTGAACCAACGGAAGGACAGGTTCTGCTGGATGGGGCCTCTATTATGGGCAAAAGCAAACAAGATATATCCGATGTACGGCTTCAGCAGCTTGGTTTTATATTTCAAAGTGCCAACCTCATTCCTTACCTGAAAGTAGAAGAACAACTGATGGTGGTTGCGAAGCTCGCCGGAACGGATAAAAACAAGGCGGAGAAGCGAGTGGATGAGCTGCTGGATACCGTAGGGCTGACCCATCGGCGGAAGGCGTATGCGGAGAAGCTGTCTGGCGGGGAACGTCAGCGGGTCGCTATTGCGCGGGCGTTGATGAACGATCCGGCTGTCCTGCTCGCAGATGAACCGACAGCTAGCCTGGATGCGGAGCGCGGGCTGGATATTGTCGGCATGATTGCACGGCTTGTGAAAGAGCAGGGCAAGAGTGCAGTGATGGTTACGCATGATGAGCGGATTTTGCCGCTCTGTAGCCGGGTTCTTTTTTTGGAAAAGGGAAAGCTGGTACAGCATTAGATGATTAGGTGAGTTTGTCAGGAACGGAACGATCTGATGTGGTTAAGGACAAGAAGGTCATGTATTCCCTCAAGGGGAAGGTGGCCTTCTTTCTTCATTTTCATCTATAATTGGGAGAAGTATATAAATGAGAGATTTTATTTTACATAGAGAGGAACGGTGCGGATGAGCAGCTTGAATGCAGAACAATTCCCGGCACTGACTACTTCGATTCATTGGGGTATTGTTGAGGCAGAGTTCAGATTAAACGACATCGTGGATGAAAAGTTGGTGAGCAATATTAGCATCATTCCATTTGTCGGGGATCAATGTGTCGTCTTTCAACTGGATAATGGAGACTGGGAGCTGCCTGGAGGGACGCTTGAAGCAGGTGAACCGTATATGGACGGACTGAAGCGCGAACTGATGGAGGAACTTGGGGCAGAAATGCGCTCCTATCAGATTTTTGGTCAATTCTATTGCACATCGAGTTCATTAGAACCGTATCGACCGCATATCCCGCACCCCCATTTTGTAAGAATCATCGGTTATGGAGACGTTGAACTTGTTGCTGATCCGCTGAATCCAGAGGATGGCGAGCAGGTGGTTGCTGTTGAAGTGGTAGAGATTGATGAAGCGATTCGGAGGTTTCGGGCACAGAACAGATATGATATTGCGGAGATGTACCAACTGGCTCATATGCTGCGAGAAGAAGCTAAACAGGTAGGCAAGAACCATTTATTTTAAATCCGATACCTTAGGGAGGTAATGATGATTCGAGATAAAATTAACGAGCTGCTGGATACTTTACCCGAATTGGAACTGAACCGGGCATACTGGGGGATTGAGCGTATCCATCAGGAATATATGTTCAAGAAGAACTTGCAGGATAAGAGAGTTATCGTGTCCGAACTGTACGAGGAATCCGAAGGGATTGTAAAGCAATGGGATAGCGTGTTTGCCCATAATATCGATGATGTGGTCAAAGAGTCTATCCATTACAGCGAGTACAAGTGGCATATGTTCAGTTATGAACAACAGAAATGTCTGACACATGATGAAGCACGAGATGCTTTTGATGCCGAGCCGAAAGATGAAGTATATGTGATGTATGAAAGTGGTGGTTGGGTACTTTTATACGAAAATGCGAATCGGATCATTGCAGCGGATTTTGATTCGGAGCAAGATATCTATATCTTCGACCGGGCGTTTACATGGACGTACGTGTATACGCACGAATCCATGTGTGGCCCTTATTTTTATAAAATAGAACAAGTATGAATTTTGAACAAAAAGGGATAGCATCGTATTCAATAAACTCTGACTTGGGAGTGATATCTTATGCAGGAACTGTTTAAGAAGATCATCAACACAGACGTCAAACCCTTATTGGCCAAACACGGCTATTCCAAGAAAGATCTGAATTTCTCCAAAGCGGCTGGAAGCCTCGTATACAAGTTCAACGTTCGAAAATCAAAGGTTAACAGCAGTAGTCACGTGCAGTTTTATATTAACTGTAGTATCCATTCCACCGAGCTCGCGGAGTTGCAGTCCGTTGCTTTGAGCGGGGTCGTATTGGAGAAAAAATCGCATTTTACTTGCCGGATCGAGGAAATAGTCCCTTCCGCTCCGGCGCACTATATCTTAACGCCCGATATCAATCCAGACGCTTTATCGAAAGAACTGGTTTCACATTTGGAAGAGGGTATTTCATTCCTACACTCGCTAACAGGGGCCAGAGATATAGTCCATTATTATATGGCGAAGACAGCGCTACATTTAAGCGAAGAAACCTTCCGTTTCCTGCTGCATGCTGGCGATCTGGAAGAAGCCAAGCAATATTTACAGCAACTACATGCCAAATACGGAGCCGAAAAGCGCTGGACGATATTTGAAAAGAAATATGCAGCCATTTTTGCTGAGTACGGATTGTAAGCTTTGCTCCAGACAAATAGCCAAAATGAGGGGATGACATATGAATGATACTCAATATAATTTGAATTTCGAGAAACTGTGTAGCGAATTACAGCTTGGTGAATTGATCAGTTCGCCCAAACCAATCTCAGGTGGACTTCTTCATCGAATGTACAGCATTGAAACGACGCAAGCTAATTATGCAGTTAAGGCATTGAATCCCCAGATCATGATAAGACCTTCTGCTGTGCAGAATTATATGGATTCAGAAAAAATAGCAAACGTGGCAGCTGAACATATCCATGCTCAACCTGCAAAAAGGTTAAAGGGCGCTTCTATGCATAACATTGATAATCAATTCTATCTAATATTTGATTGGATTGAGGGTCAACGTTTGGAACAAGATGAAGTCACGATCAATAACAGTTCTCTGATGGGTACGATCCTTGCAGATATCCACAAAACGGATTTTAGACAACTAGAATTGGATAGTTCACAGGTAACTAATCCTAAAACAATAGATTGGATGTTTTATCTGAACAAAGGAAAGAAAGAGAATATAGAATGGATTGATATTTTGGATTCCAATATCAATAAGCTGTATGAGTGGAGCACAAAGGCTAAGAAGTCATTTTCAATGCTAGCATCCGATAAGGTAATTAGTCACAGAGATCTGGAGCCGAAGAATGTGATGTGGAAACAAGGCATACCTATTATTATCGATTGGGAATCGGCAGGTTATATTAATCCCATGCATGATCTGGTCGAGACCGCTGTGTATTGGTCAGTAGGTAGCACTGGAAGTATAAACAAGGAAAAGTTCTTGGCTTTTATAGCTGGTTATGAGAAGCGAGTGGGGAGTCTAACAGCCAATTGGGAAGTGGTTCTGGATCATGGTTTTGCTGGAAAGTTGGACTGGCTCGAATATAGTCTTAAACGGTCACTGTGGATTGAATGTACGGACATAGAGGAACAGTTAGTGGGAACATCACAAGTCATTTACACTTTAGAGGCTTTGAAACAATACGAAAACATGATTTCAGATATGAAGAACTGGTTGAATACTTAATCCAGGAGGGGATGCCCATATGGCAAACGATAAAGGAACACTCAGAACATGCGAACAAGGACATTCGTATTATAAAAAAAGTGATTGCCCAACCTGTCCAACGTGCGAAGCTGAACGTAAACCGACAGATGGGTTTCTAGCCTTGCTGTCAGCTCCCGCCAGACGTGCTTTGGAGAATGAAGGCATTGCGACACTACAGCAACTTGCAGAGTACACGGAAAAAGAGATCCTGAAACTCCATGGAATCGGACCATCTGCAATGCCTAAATTGCGAGATGCTTTGGATGAAGAGGAATTATCGTTTAAGAAGTAACCCTCTTCAGAATACTCTGCTAATCCAAACCAGGAGCTGAAATAATAATCTCCTCCATCGTTACCCGATACAACAAGTTACCTTCACTGAGTAGCAGACGATGTTGGCGAAAATCCTGCCTTGCCTGCTTGAAGGGCTGACCATCTTCATTTAATAAATCAATCTTCTGCCCCTTGCTGAATCTTCCGGGCTTCTCCATCTTCTTAAGCACAAACGTCCCATGTTTACCGTACCCGGCATCGAACAAAAAATGATAACCATCCGTACTGAAGCCGGAGGAACCGGAGATGTTTGGATTCATGAATGTAACGTTGGGTTCACGGGTGCCCCCTGAGATACAACCGAGTTCAAAATCGGTATAGAAGTAGAACCAGACCTGCTTCTCATTCACCACATTGAGTGCGTAACAATCCGCAATGTCAGCTTCCCGATTTTCATATAGCTTATTCCCGTGCTCATCCCAGGCCAGCAGACCACATGATCCAATCGGATCGCTCCATCCGTAGTTACCAAATACCCCTTCATCGAAGTAACTAGTCCAGATCGTTCCCTTTTCGGTGACCTGTACACTCTGAATACCGTCTCCCAACAAAAACTCGCGAATTGTATTTCCGTCTAAATCACACACTTTGGCGTTCAGATCAACCTGTTCATTCCCATAATTCGCACACCGTGCTCCGACGAGCAGCAGGTGATCTAGTAATGGTTGTACGTAATGATAATTGAACGTTTGTCCCCAAATGACAACTTCCTCGATAGTTTGATCAGTCACAATAAGCACTTTGTACGTATAGCTTTGATTCAATTTACTTTGGACGAACATACCTCGTTTTCTTTCGGGGATCTGATTCATCAACAGCACATAGACAAGGCCATCCCCGCCCCACTGGGTGGAAACGATATCGAAGCCTTCGACATAATTTGAAATATCGGCAAAAGGCAAAAGGTTTACTTTGGGATTGGACATATCCATATCCTCCTTTGTAGTCAAATGCTGAGTCACCATCTGCATCTGTATAAGAGGATTATGACGTGCACGTACTAAACTGAACATGGCGGAAGTATAGCGAAGGTCTTCTTTGGCTTTCACGGTGTATAAGTACGGTGTTTTTGAAATAGAGGGTTTGTCCTTGACACACGTAGTACAATAAGGAAGTTGTGTAAAATTCTATATAAGAGGAGGATGGAGAGGTAGCTATAAGAAGGGTGTGAGAATACATACAACGCACGTGTAGTAAGGGGAAAGAAGTACCTGTAGATTTGATTTGCATGAGTACGATTACGTGGAAGACTTATCTCTGAAAAACTAAAATGTATAAGGAAGTGTTACCAAGTGGAACCACATATTCCAGAGCAAAAAACAGATTACCGGCCACTAGGCGTATCGGGCTTGGGTGGTTGGCTGATTCTCATCCAGATTGGATTATTTCTTACCATTATTCTGCTCGCAGTACAGTTGATGCAAAACACTTTACCAGCATTAACACCCGAAATGTGGGACTTATTTGTTTCCAAGGACTCCGAATACTACCACGTTCTTTGGGGACCGGTCATTATTTTTGAAGCTATATATAATGTGGTCTTTTTATTATTCACCGTATATATAGTTGTAACTTTTTATAGAAAAAAAGCAATCTTACCCCGGTTAATGATCATCTATTACAGTGTGAGTCTGGTGCTCTATATGGTTGATTATATACTCGTGCTTCAAATCCCCATGATGCGGGAATTGGAAGATGGAAATGGAATACAGGAGATTGTGAAATCTGTCATCACTTGTGCCATCTGGATTCCTTACTTTATCAAGTCGGAACGAGTTCATAACACTTTTGTAAGATAAATGGGTTGCAGGAAATGCCCGATCTTGGATAGAAGCTATCTGAGGTCGGGTTTATTTGATTCTATTGAAAGCATCGATAAACGTAAAGTAGGTATGTATGTTAAGGAATCTGTGCAGTGGAATCTGAAAAGGAGGAGAGAGCTTGAAAATTTATCTGGTAAGACATGGGATGGATGAGGAAGGCTATCGAGGCGGATGGAGTGAGCGTGGACTCACGGAACAGGGGATCAACCAATCGAAGAGGTTGGGAGAGTATTTGCATCTTCATGCTGAGGAGTATGACATACATACGATTATTAGCAGTGATTTGCCTCGTGCAGTACAGACTACACGGGAAATTGAGAAGAGATTAAACATGCAGGCGATCTTCATGGAAGAATGGAGGGAGATGAATAACGGAGAGTTGGCAGGTATGCTTCATAAGGATGCGGAAGTGCGTTATCCAGGAGTGTATTTCAACACCCTTGAGATGCATTCCCCTTTTCCGGGAGGAGAAAGTCCAAGAGACTTTTATAGCCGGATAAGCACTGCTTTCGAGAATCTTTTCAGAGGTCTAGAGGAGAATACGCTCAAGTCCAATGTTCTGTTAATTACTCACGGCGGAGTGATTAACATCCTTTATTATCTGCTTGAGCATCGGGAATGGAGCAATCAGTCCAGCTTTTATCCCATGGGCAACACCAGTGTACATACCGTTGAAAAGGGAAGGCGTGGTTGGAAACTTAGCAGTGCAAATGCATTAAGTCATCTAGAGTAGTTGTTTATTAGATCCAGAGCTGATCAGTCGACTTAATCAGGATGTAGAGATTCATAGGCCCCAATGTATTACAATGGTAAAAATAGAAGATGGAGGCGATGACATGAGTAATCAACCCATTGAACTGCTACAACATTTGAAGTCTTTATCTGGACCATTTCCAACGTGGGATATGGGGCAGTTGCCGGAGCGGCCAGGGAAGCTATTTTTGGAGTGGTTGAGATTGGCGGTTGAGAACGAAGTGAAAGAACCTCATGCCATGACGATCTCCACCGTGGATCACGATGGTTATCCTGATGCGCGGGTTTTGATTTTGAAAAACGTAATCGACGAAACGTTCTATTTTGCCTCCAGTTCGGAGAGCCGAAAAGGGCAGCAGTTGAAGGAGAACCCCCATGTGGCTCTCACCTTCTACTGGCCTTCCCTGGGAAGACAGATTCGGATAAAGGGAATTGCCGAGGATCAGGGAGATCAAGCGGGCGCTGATGATTTCCGCAAACGTTCAGCTGGAGCGCGAGCAGTTGCCATGACAGGGCATCAGAGTGAAGTATTGGATAGTGAGGAAGTATTGGATAGCTCCATTGAAGCTCAGAAAGAACACATCCAACGTGACCCCGATGTCGTTACACCTCAATGGCGTTTATATGCCGTGAATGCACAAGAGGTGGAGTTCTGGCAGGGAGATTCAGAGCGTAAGCATGTGCGAGTCCAATATGTGATGCAAGATGGGCAGTGGAAGACACGCAGATTGTGGCCTTGATTGTATAACAGATGATGAGTAGGCAACGCAGATCGAACGGTTATGTATTTCTTTTCTTAACAAACTTAGGGAGGGCGAATCTATGAAAACGATTGAAAGTTTCTTCGAACCATTTCCGGTGTTGGAGACCGAAAGGACAATACTCCGGCGGCTTACCTATGATGATCTGGATGATATGTATAGTTATTGTGTTGTACCCGCTGTCTCGGAGTTCACCACTTGGGACGCGCATCAGAGCAAAGAAGATACCAAAGCTTTTTTGGATTTTGTCATGAGCCGGTATGATGTGAATTTAATAGGCCCATGGGGCATTGAAGATAAACAAACCAAGAAACTGATTGGGAGTTGTAACTATCTGGGTTGTGATAGCGATAACAGGAGAGTCGAGTTGGGATATGTATTATCTGATCAGTATTGGAATCAAGGCTACATGACCGAAGTGGTGAAACGAATCATTCAATTTGGATTTGACGAAGTGGGATTGGAACGAATCCAGGCTCAATGTTTAGTGAAGAACACGGGCTCCGCGAAAGTCATGGAAAAGGCCGGCATGCAATTTGAAGGTGTGCTGAGGAAATACATGAAGGTAAAAAATGAGCTTCAGGATCTGAAGATGTATGCAATTGTAAAAGAAGATTTCTATACTCGTATTAAATAAAGAACATTATTTTGATCAAAAAGGACGTTTGCCTTCTTCATAATGGCAGACTATGAGTAGGCCTATAAACCTCAGTTTAACTCTTAAAGGAGGAAACAAAATGAGCTTGATTGGACAGTATCTGGCTTTGCCTCAGGAAGTGATCTCGCAATTAATCGAAGGAACCCTTCTATTCAAAGACATAGACCGGAGCGAATATGACTTATTAGATATCGACCGATCATGGGAAGGTATTCACTTTCTTTTATGTGATACCGATTACAATGGCACACCGCCAGAGGGTTATGTTCTGCCGTTGTTGAATGACCAATCTCTGAAACGATCAGATTTCAGTACGTTTTATCTGAAGAATGATCAGGTACAGGAGGCAGTGTCCTATCTGGACACTCTGACCACGGAACAACTTCGAGCCAAATATTCGAGCGAACGGTTTGTGGAAGAGCAAATCTATCCGCTTTTTGAAGGGGCAGATGATGAGGGCTTCTGGGAATACCTCATATCACACCTGACGGAGATTCAGAAGTTCTACCGTATTGCTGCATCAAAAGGTCAAGGTATCGTATTTTATATTGTCTAATTCAATAATCATATACCAAGCTTTGGCCCATTCCCGAACATTGAGGTAATGGGTTTTATTTTGGGTGTTCCAGCAACCAACGTACATAATGTCATATCGTGAACCTGATGCCTTTCGCTATAATCTTCAAGTTAATATAAATTGGAAGAATGAAGGAACCAGGAGGTACAACGAATTGATAGCCAAAAACAAATATAAATCACTCGAACTGGAGACCCCCGGCTTATATGAGCTGGAAGGGCTTGAGGTGGGAGTGACATCGAACTGCAATTATAAATGCGACTACTGCTGCGCCTACAATCGGGACGATGGAGCGTGCATCGATAGTCAGGAAGTCATCCGTATTATTAGTGAGCTTCCTCGTCTTAAGCGAGTGCGATTGTCCGGGGGAGAAGTTACTTTGAAATACCAGGATTGCCTGGAGATCGTGGCGTACTGTGCGGCACATGGCATCGATACACAATTGAACAGTAATGCCAGTCTGCTGACAGAAGAACGGATTCTCGCGTTGCGTGATGCAGGCTTGTCCAACATTCATATCTCGTTCAATTATACAGATGCGGAGTCGTATGCTGCGTACTACCGTGTGCATCCTCGCATGTATGAGAGACTGGAGCAGAATATCCGATTGTGTACGGAAGCCGGTCTGGAGACGGTGCTGGAAACGTTACTGTTTGAAGGGAACCAAGCGAACATGCAGGACATTAGCGATAAGGTGTATGATCTGGGTGTGCGCATCCATGAGATCCAGAACAGCATTAAGATGCCGCATACCGACTGGAGCCAGATTGTATCCAAAGAGTCCCTCATTCGATCTGTAACGGAGCTGATTGAACATAGAAAGCCAGATACAACGCTCTATTTCACCTGTATGGACCGGTTCGCTGAACAGTTGAATTTGCGTGAACAACCGGGTGTATATTTCTCTAATTGTGTAGATGGCACGAAACAGCTGCACTTGCACGGCAACGGGGATATTCTCATCTGTGAGTTATGCCATCCTGTCGTGATTGGCAACATCTATAACGGAACGTCGTTGAAGGATATTTATACCCAGCAGCCGCCGGCGTTAACAGAATTTTTGAAAAAGCGGCCTTGTCCCGCATATGATGCTCTTTTTGCAGACGCATAACAGGAAGCTCTGACGAAGATGTTTTGATCTGTAAGCTGAACGAAACATGTACACGATAACAGCGACATTTAAGATTATATAGATTAAAAATAAAGGTGATCTAATTTCCTCAATGGGAAAACGGATCACCTTATTTTATTGAACTATTCATTTACACAATAACAGCGATTGGAAGGTTGTTCTGTCATCGTAGTGTCAGTGTAAACATTCTTTAGTTCAATTATTTGGTTTCAGATTCATTTAAGCTACCCGGCCTAATATGGCCTTAAGAACTTAGATGAAGAGGTGAGCTTCACATGATGAAGATCTATCAGAAACCAACCCGGAAAGACCCACATAAAAGACCGATTTCCCCAAGAAAGCGAAGATGGCTCATCATCACACTTGTCATGGTGCTCGCAGTAGGTGGAATCCTGTACAGCCTGGCTGACCGTTACCTGATCCGGCATGTGCAGGTAGTTGTAGCGGATGAGAACACGGCAACAGCTGCAACGGGCAACATGAATGATTCCACCAGCACTTCAACCACCGCAACTAAAGTCAATGCAACGTCAGATGATTGGAATTATTCGAGTGATGATATGAAGGTCAATATTGAAAAGGTACAGTCAGGATCTGGCTCGGATCAGATTACGTATTATGTCGCTGATGTTCAGCTAACAGATGCAAGCAGCCTGAGAACAGCGCTGGCGGATAACAGTTTTGGAACGAACATTACCGAGAATACGTCAGAGATTGCCGCAGCCAACAATGCGATCTTCGCCATTAATGGGGATTACTACGGATTCCGCGATGATGGTGTCATTATCCGAAATGGTACATTGTACCGGGACAGCCCGACGCGGGATGCACTTGCCCTGTTCAACAATGGGACCATGAAAACATATAACGAGAACGAGATTTCTTCCTCGGAACTGCTGGCTGAAGGTGCTACCAATACGTTATCCTTTGGGCCCATTCTGATTCAGGATGGCGAGATTGTCAGTGATTTTAGCAGTGTGAAAATTGACAACAACTTCGGTAACCGTTCCATCCAGGATGCGAATCCAAGAACTGCGATCGGCATGATTGCTCCGAATCATTACGTCTTCGTGGTGGTGGACGGACGGCAGGACGACAGTCGTGGCATGACCTTGGCAGAACTGGCCGATGTCATGAAAGGCCTCGGGGCAACCGAAGCCTACAATCTGGACGGCGGCGGTTCATCCACGATGTATTTTATGGGCCGAGTCGTCAATAATCCACTGGGGCGCAACCAGGAACGTGGTGTAAGTGACATTTTATATCTGACGGAGGGACAAGGATCATGACGATATTAATCCCATCTTATGAACCCGATGTGCGTTTACTGAATCTCGTTTTGCAGTTACAGACATTCAAGCTCGGACCTATTGTGATCGTGGACGATGGCAGTGGGCCCGGTTACCGTGGAATTTTCGAAACGGCAGAAGCCTATGGCTGTACGGTCCTGACACATCCCTCCAATCTCGGGAAGGGCAGAGCATTGAAGACAGGCTTTCAGTATATTAAGGAGTATGGACCTCAGGGAGGTGTAGTGTGTGCAGACAGTGACGGGCAGCATCTGCCACATGATATTAAGCGTATCTTCGAAGTATTGCTCGCACAAACGACACCTGGAATTGTACTCGGCAGTCGTCTTTTCAGTGGTAAGATTCCAGCACGGAGTCGTTTTGGCAACACCGTCACACGGGCGGTCTTTTCCCTCACGACAGGTACCAAAGTATATGACACGCAGACGGGTCTGCGCGGTTTTCCTTACGCTATGCTGGACTGGCTGAACCAGATTCCCGGGGATCGGTTTGAATACGAGATGAACATGCTGTTAACGGCACACAAGGAAGGGTATGAGATTACGGAGGAGTTTATTGATACGGTGTATCTGGATCACAATGAGTCCTCTCATTTTCGCCCACTGGTTGATTCGTTCCGGATATATATGCCGATTCTGATGTTCAGCACTTCTTCAGTATTGTCTGCTCTGATTGATTTTGGATTACTATTCGTTATTCAGTATTTCACGCATAATCTGTTTCTGTCGGTTGTTGCAGCAAGACTGTGCAGCTCCATCTTCAACTATACGATTAACCGGAAGTATGTGTTCTCCGCAGGACGAACCTCGAAGGTTCGGCAGTCTTTGCCCAAATACTTCTCACTTGTCCTGCTGGTGCTGTTATTAAACTACGGTTTACTGTATTTTTATAATGAAAAACTGATTATTCCGCTACTCGCAGCCAAACTATTGACCGAGGTGTCCATCTTTGTATTTAGCTATTGGGCCCAGCGCAGATTTGTCTATTAACCCTGAAGAAAGAGTAAGCTTATGGCTTGCTCTTTTTTGGTTGATACGGTTTCATATGCACCCCGTTATAGGGTACGATGGAAAGGGAATGAATCTGAGCGTTAGATTGAAATAGAACACATGGGGAGGATAATAATGTATCTTCGAAGTGTAGAACTCATGTCGGCCAAGATTGAGAATCGGAACCAATATCCTTTTGACATCCCCGCGATACGATCGTTGGAACGATTGGAGCTCAAGAATAACATTACCTTTTTTGTAGGTGAAAATGGTTCAGGAAAATCGACGCTGCTGGAAGGCATCGCTCATCAATGTGGATTCAATACCGCAGGCGGAGGCAGGAATAATGCCTATGAGACACATGCTTCGGAATCCTCGCTCGGGAACTATCTAAGACTGGCATGGTTGCCCAAAATAACAAATGGCTTCTTCATGCGCTCGGAGTCCTTCTATCAGTTTGCATCACATGTCGATGAGATGCCAGAATCGCTTCGGTATTACGGTGGGCGTTCATTACATGAACAATCGCACGGGGAGTCCTTTCTCAGTCTGTTCGTCAATCGGTTCAGTTCCAAAGGCATCTATCTGCTCGACGAGCCCGAAGCCGCTTTATCTCCAGCTAGGCAGCTTTCCTTATTACGTATCCTTCATGATCTGTCAGGCACTTCGCAATTCATTATTGCGACGCACTCACCCATTTTGCTGGGGTATCCGGGGGCAGAGATTTTAAGCTTTGACGATAGCCATATTCAAGAGGTAACCTATGAGGAGACCGATCACTATCAGATTACCCGCAGCTTTCTGGAGAACCGTGACCGGATGCTGAATGAATTATTTAAGGATTAAGTTAAAGTTATCTGTGTAAACAAGAGAAGATACTAAATCATGCGCGTAAAATTGATTTTTGAGGAGAGATTGGATGAAGGTAGGTTTGCTGATTGTTGATATGCAAGAGAGTATTGTGCGGAAAAAGATGGACCAGAATTCGATAGACCATGCTTGCGAGTACATTAATCATGTTGCAGGAGTGCTGCGCTCGAACGACCATGTGGTCGTTCACATTCAGGATGTGGAGGGCATGGAAGAAGCTGCGTCAGATGAGTATCGCATCATTCCCGAGGTGGATATGAACGAGAAGGATCTCACGGTTACCAAAGAAGCTTCCAATGCCTTCTGGCAGACTGATCTGGAACAGGTGTTGAAGAGTCATGGAATTGAACTATTGATCATCACTGGTTTTGCCGCAGAGGAATGTGTTCTATTCACCTACAACGGAGCGATGGAGCGAGGTTTCCGGCCGGTAATGTTGCAAAATGGAATTCTAAGCACCCATCACGAAGCGGTGAGTTCAACGTACAGGGATCGTAATGTGATCTCATATCCTGTGGTTGATTATCTATATAAATTCAACTAAAGAGGTTTACACTGAACACTCCAATGACAGAACAACCTTCCGATCACTGTTATCCCCAGATTTTTTTGATTCCCTTTTTAAAGGGGGAAATCCGGTGATAAAGGCGAACGCTCCGCTTCTTCAGGTTATTTCTGTCCTCTCCGTTTTTGTGTAAAAAGTTTAGTTGAACCTATATAATTCAATAATTATTAGCTAAGTGCTAATGGATACTTGGCGCGGAAAATAAAGATAAGATCAATAATTGGACTCTGCAGGGAGTCTTTTTTTTGTACATATGTTCATGTCCACCGTGAAAGTAAGGTTACTCTATGGTTTAAACCAAACGTTGCCTATATCTGCTGTAGTTGAAACGATATATTGAGAACAGGGCGCAGCAAGCTCGTTGAGGATATCGGGAAAGTCGTGTATGGATCACTAACCAACTCATTAACTAAGGGAGATGTGGCATGAAGATGAATGTACAAATTACGAGTATTTTGGCAGAACAAAAGGAACTGTTTCTCAACCTGTACAACTTGTACTTATATGATCTGTCTGAATTTTCTGGCGAGGATCTACTTGAAGATGGCACATACGATCCAACGAACACCTATCTATATCTGGAACGCGATGAATTACATCCGTTTTTGATTCAGTATGAAGGGAAGGTTATTGGATTCGTGCTGGTGTGCTCACCCCCATATGTGCCGGAAGAAGTGGATTATACCGTGCAAGAGCTGTTCTTGGTCAAAAAATATCGGGGGCAGGGGCTGGCAGCACAAGCGGTTGACTTGGTGTTTGCTCAATTTGAGGGTAGATTCAAAGTAGAACAACTCGCTAACAATGCAGCCGCAGTTTCGTTCTGGAAAAAATATTATGAGCAACATCAGATCGAATATACCGAGTCTGCATATCACATTGAGATTGACAACATACCGGGTAGCCACCGGATTGTGTCCCAGACTTTTGTAATGGATGACGCTATAGACGTATGAAGGGGGCAAGTATGTTTAATGTCTAAAGAGCAATATTTCAAGAACCTCGAAGAAATTATTCATGATGTGATCTATATAAGTTCTTCTAAATCTGAACTTCAGAAAGAAATGCAAACGAATATGTGGTGTATTTCAATTACAGAAGAAATGTCTAATGAGGTGAGGGTGAGTGATTTTCATGGTTTTATTATGAACGTCATAGCCAACCGCCAGAATCAGATTAATCGTTCGACTATGCAGAGTGGAATGATATTTTATCTATGGTATGATTTTATGGCGAGTCAACTAAGATTTAATCTAATCTCGGATAGCAATAAGGAGCTACCTTTCAGATGCAAGATTCAGAATATGAGTGAGCCTGATGAAGTTATAGAACTTTTTTGAAGTCAAATGTTTATGGTGAGATAACTCAAAATACTAATGAAAAAAATGGAGGTGATGAATACGTATTAAAGGTATACACACGATATTTGGATAAACAGTAACCTGTATATCATAGAAATATTTAAATTAGAAGGTGATTAGCTTGTTTATTATCATAGCAACCAAGGGGAATTGGAAGTGGGTTTCAGGTGTATTTCAGGCAGAAGATGTAGCTAAACAGTACATGGATCTTATACCTGATGAGCTCAAGGGATACCAGGAATTTGTTCAGGTAGAGAACATCACATATCCTTTTTATATTATAGAGCGTCAGGAATCTCCATTTAGGTTTCTCGGTAAAGATGAAGTGATTTCACTTTTTGAACATACAGATGTGTCAGATGACGAAGATGAGGTACACTTCAATATCTACACGATTGATTCAGATTATAGACCAAAGAAACCTGGAACAGATTGTATGGGAATACTGAGGCATGATCATGTGACCAATGAATGGATAGAGATGTATCGTGAGGAAGGGGCAGAGTTTCTGAGTAAACGAAAGGTTTTTTGAGTGTAATTGATTTTTTTTAGGTCCGATTTGCTTCTCCTGCGTTGGGAGGTGGATAGGATCTTTTTCAATTTCCATTTACCAATACATGGGTTATGATGAAGAAAGAGGAGCCTGTGGGAGTGGCCGTGTAAGGGGGAAGTGTGTAGGTATGTCAAAACATCATTTTGTGATTGAAAACAAATCGCGAGTAAACGGGAATATTCATACCTCCTACTCATGGGATTCTCATGGCAACATACATAAAAGTGGGCTGAAGTCAGAGTTTTATGCGGCCCTGGAAGACGAATTCATTGCATACATCTATGATTCCCTTCGATGGTTGGATACATGGAATCCATCTACCTGTATGAGATGTAGTGGATTGAACAACTGTGGAATAACCGTTATTGAAGAGCAGGATGCATTGTTGAAGTTTCATAAATTGATTCAAGCCTGGATTGATCTATTTAGCCATGCGACTGATCCGATTGTTCTAACAGGGAGTTACTGTTTTGATGGAGAAGAACAGGAGGGCTACTACGAGAAACTTGCATACAATAAGGTCGAATTAATCAATGATCTAACCACGCTTGCCAACATGGCAAAGTATGCTGAGGTAAATGGGAAATGCATTGTGCATTTTGGAATATGAATCAATAGGAACGTTTCCTGATTAAAATTGTGATCTGTTGAGAAGCAGCCTAATAGAAAGGAGCAAGAGTAATGACTAGTCGTATTGTTGTTACGGGTGGAGCTATTATTCGAGATCATATGGGGAGGGTTCTGCTGCAAAAGAGATCAGATTATGAAGATTGGGGATTACCAGGTGGGGGTATGGAGCCAGGTGAACGAATCGAAGAAACCATGATTAGAGAAGTGAAAGAGGAAACAGGGCTTGACGTGAGTTCTTATAAATTGGCCTCCATCTACACGGGCGAGAGGATGCACTATACGTATCCGGATGGAAATGAAGTAGTATTTGTAATGTTTTTATTTGACGTTATTGCGGAGTTGGAAGGAAAACTCTGTGATGACCAGGTAACTCTTTTATTTGAAGATGAAGAACAGGAGTCATTACAGCTTATTTTTAAAAGTGTGGATGAGATTGATATTGCCACAATTAACAATGTGCAGAAGCCTATATTTGTAGACTAGAAGCAAGGAGAGACTAAATTGCTTCGCGAGTGATCGCGTTAATAGAATATTTCAGATATAGAAGGGAGCTTTTACATTGCCTTGGCCTATGGTTCATTTTGCAATTGCATCGGAATTGATATCAGAGCCATCCTCTGAATTGTTATTGGGAAGCCTTGCCCCTGATTCCATCCATGTAAGAACTAATCTTCGTACCGAAAAGGCAAAAACCCACCTCATGCCAGAGGCAGGAAGGTTCGCAACAGACGAAGAACTTAAAGAGTTTTTTGAGTCCAACAAGAAGTTAGCTTATAGAAATCCCAAATTCATGCACTATCTGTGCGGCTACATCGCCCATATCTATACGGATCGCGTGTGGACATTCGATATATATCCTGCCTATGAAGTTCATCCCAACGGAAGAAGCATGTATACACAGGATGTCACGAAGCTTGAATTTCTGATTTTACGGAATTGGAACAGGGTCAACGATTGGTTAAGTGAGCTGAACGTGGGAAAAGCATATGATTTAGGTGGATTGCTGGAAGCTGAGGTGTATCAGTATAGGGGAAAGAAACTGGAGTTTTTAGCCAACCCTGACAACGAACCTTCGGGTGAATTAAATATTATATCCATGGAAGCTATGGAAGAATTCATACATACAACAGGATTAGCGCTAAAACAATTGTATACGAAATGGGATGTTTATAAGGATTTACGCAGCATCACTGACGCTTTTAGGTCTGGCTGAAGATGATACAAAAGAGGGTCCGAAGACTCTCTGAATTTGGTTGAAAATAAGAACAGTGAGGTGAGTGACAAGATGGAACAAAGGAATACGCCAGAGGTAAGAATTGAACTATGGGACGAAGGAGATCTAGGTTTGCTTCGCCAATTAAATTCGCCTGAGATGACAGTACACTTCGGAGGACCAGAGACAGAGGAGAAAATCTTAGCACGCCATAAGCGCTATTATGAAATTGCACAAAATGGAACTGGGAAAATGTTCAAGATTCTCTTGCTTCCGCATCTTAAAGTCGTGGGTAGTGTAGGGTATTGGGATCAGATCTGGAAAGAAGAATCTATTTACGAGATAGGTTGGAGTGTTTTATCTGAATATCAAGGTAGAGGAATAGCGACAGAAGCAACAGCGAAGGCCATAGCTTCTATCCGTTCTGAAAAGAAGAAACATAAATTTATTCACGCTTTTCCTAAAACCAAGAATCCTGCTTCGAATGCCATTTGTCGTAAGCTGGGCTTTTCGTATATTGGTGAGTGTGATTTTGAATACCCTGTGGGGACGACCATACAATGTAACGACTGGAGATTGGCAGTGGGGGGAAATTGAAGTCTAAGGACAATAGAGGCGTTCGAAAGATGGGCATCCATGGTCGGCAATTAATTTGGCATAATAGAATCACATAAAGGAGGATGAAGATCGAGGGTCATATAATTAAAGAGGGTGTGACGACAAGCCAAGCTTTTAATATTGCCAGTAAGATCAATTTTATTGAACGCAGGTACATGTTGGACGAGAAGGAGGAGTGACGTGGTCAATATTCATAAGGGAAGATATTCAGCTCAAATTGAGGGAGAATTTGTTGTTTTTATCATTGGAATGAGGATCAATCGTCTGTGGGCTATACATAAATGGCTGCCTGTTCTACAGTCCATGGGCCCGATGATTAAAGAACTCTATATGAATCCGGAGACCGGATTTCTGAGTACAGAGTATTTTATAAGCTGGCGTGGGGTGACGCTACTTCAATACTGGCGCTCTTACGATGAATTGGAGAAATACGCACGGGGCGGAATACACTTGGAGGCTTGGAAAAGATTCAACCGCTCCATTGGTTCCGATGGAACGGTAGGGATCTATCATGAAACATATAAGGCTCAGTCAGGTTCCTTCGAGACCATATACGCTAACATGCCCAAATTCGGATTAGCTAAAGCGTCTGACCATGTGCCTTCGACAGGCAAGATGGAGACATCCAGACGCAGAATGGGCGGAGAGAATGACCCGGCGGTGGATACACCAGAGAATCCTTAAATTAGTGAATAGAGAGGAGCATGTTATGAAGGCTAGAATTCGACCAGAAGATATATATTCAAAGCAATTAAGCTGGTTATGTATTGAACCGATGCTTGTTTCCGTACGGGGCAGAGATATGGCCGCCAAAACAGAGATATACCGACAGTTACATGAGGGACAACAAGCTTTATTTTTGTTCTATTCTTATCATAATCACACGAAGAGTCTGGCAGAATTTTATTGGTTTTCGGCATATAACATCATTGAGATCAAGAGCTGGAATGGAATTAAAAATGGGATGCGATTTTTTCATTTAGATGAGATGGTGAATGTACTGGATCAGATAGAAAGCCTGATTACGGACCACAATAGAGTGGATGAAACGTGGCGTGAGGTGCTGGCAACTGATCTGGAGAAGGACCCGATCTTGCTTCAGAGAACAGAGGTGTTGTATGCGAACTATCAGACCGTGGCGCAAGCAGCTATTGCATACATGAACGAGATGATCCTGCAAAATCAGGAGATGTATTTGGAGATCGAGTAGGTTAAGGCAGCACCTTGATAAAAGAAGAATAGCTCATGCCTTGAATACTCTGGATGAGTACATAGACGAACTGCTCCTACGGAGTGGTTTTTTTATTGTCTACATAGTGCCGATGCAACAAACTTGCAAAATCCTGCAACAAAACGCAATACAGTGGGATTGTTGTAACTATGCTTGTAATATGAGTTGTGAGAGGAGGGCCAACACATGAAAGTCATTTTTAAAGAGGATACGGCTGTTGAAAAAAGGGTAGCCAAGGTCATTACACATCCGGAGGAGAAGTCGAAGTGGGATCGTATTCAGAAGGCGATCTGCGAATCGGAAACTCAATTAACGGTCATCCATGCCAAGAATAATCGTAATATACAGATCCAATTGAGCTCGGTGGTTGCCTTTGAATCAGAGGATCGGATGTGCTGTGTCCGGGTGGTCTCAGGTGAGAGGTATTTGCTTAATAAACGTCTGAAATTTGTAGAAGAGGATCTGGATGGCGTTCATTTTGTGAAAATCAATAATCAAACGATCATCAATACACGATACATCACCGCATTCTCTGCAACAGACCATGCCCGAATTAAGGTAGACCTGAGCGATCGCTCCAGTTACTTTGTGAGCCGATTTTATATTAAAAACTTTAGGGGGAAATTATCATGATGACTCAACTTAGGCATTCTTTTTTTCAAGTATTCACTATGATGACGCTATGGATCACGCTCTTGGCAACAATATTCTTTGGTGATCTGCCCATTCAGATGTCCTATCTATGGAACATAGCGGGTATTGCTATCATTGCAGCTGTGTTGTTTGGAGTGATGTATAACATACTGTGGAACTATTTTACGTTAAAACCGATATGGAATATCGTTATTTCTTCCACATTCAATATTGCAGGAGGTATGGGGATGGTATGGTTGTTCTCGGTAGATATGTTCCAGTTCATTGCTCCCTGGTTCCCCGGCATGTGGTTATTATCTATCGTGCTGCACATCATCGCTTTTTATTTTTATGCTAGAATGGATAGCAGGAAAAAAGCGGAAGAGTTAAATAACATTCTCAAGTAGGCAGGGAGTGCACGTATGAACGAGAAAGAACTATTGCAGCTGTACGGATTGGAACCTGATGGGGTAAACCGGGAGGCCATCCGACAGTTGCTTCATCAAGAGATGGAGAATCGACAGTCAGAAGATAACGAAGTTCTGAAACTACTGTGCATCATGTTGTTCTGTATCGGAAATGTAGAGGACACCACGCTGATTTGGCAGGCCAAACAAAAGAATCAGGATACGAGCAGTTATATTGATGTGCAGTTATTATGTGGTGCAGGATATGAGGAGACATTGTTTTACCTGGAAAATATGGACGGGGAACAGGCGCACAAGGAGTTGCTGTACCTTAGACAGTGCGAGCCGTATGATTTTGTTAATTTCTCCAAAGTGGAATGGGTCTCGGACTATAAACGATATTACGGTGTTTGAGGATAAACGAGCTAACGGACATATTGGAAGGAGGGGGAGTATGCCAAGTTTGCATGACAACATCATATTAAGCTACGAAGTAGATTTAGAGAACGAAAGAATCAGGATGCGTACTCGTTCAAGTCATGCTGTGCCGAAAAATATGGATGTTTTATTCTCTGGTGTAATGGCCCATGCGTTTGATACACCGCTGCATGGCAGCACTATTTTCGATCTGGATGAGAGGGATCTAAAGCATTTTATCCCATATAATCGCGAGTTATTGGAATCGGGGAAAGGCCAAGGCTTGCCTGTCAGTTATGAGTCCTATGACGAATTGCAAATCCGGCTAATCAAGGAGAAATACAAGTACATGGTGATCTCATCCTCGTATGGATTGAGTGGTTGGGTTCTGGCGAAGAGCGTAGAGATTTCTGTTCAAGAAATGGGTGATCAAGATGAAGCATGAACACACGCAGCATGGTAGCAAGAAGGGCGCAGGACTAAGAACGGCCATGGTTGTGTTGGTTGTTCTGTTCATTGTTCTGGTCATGACCAATCCAAACGAAGAGGATTTTGTTGCCTGGCTCTCAAGTGAACATGATATCCATTCTTCGTATAATGTGAGTGAAGGCAGGATGTTCACGCAGACGATTGACGGTGCGGAAAAGATACTTCACTATAAAGGTGGACATATACGCCATATGGGAATCTTTTCAACGTATAGTTATCTTTTCTCGGATCATGAAGGAAAAGAGATCCAGATTGAAGCGGTCGGCATAATGAATATGCTATGGAATCGATAGGTAGATTGACTATGGACAGTTAAAAAAGTTAGGAAAAAGTTCTGCTTATATCCACGCTCTATGCATGATGTAACTTGTGCAGAGAAGCGTGTTTTTGGCGTGAGATGCCTTATACGTTAGAATGGCTAATTTCGTTCGTTCGCAAATCCCACATTATGGGTTATGATGTACCTTGAGAGAAAATTTTACATAGATAGGAAGTCTTCTTTTGAAATTTATGAATGCCCGTATGCGTTATTTATACGAGTTTTGGAAAAAGAAAGAAGACGGCGAGGATGCGCAATGGGTTATTGCAGATATTAATTAATAACATAGTGTCTGACACATGGAAGATTTATATCTTCACATTCACACAACATAAAGGGTGATGTAATGATGACAAGGCGATTAATACTGATTGAAGGCTTACCGGGTTCAGGCAAGTCAACAATTGCCAAAATGGTATCCGAAATTTTGATAGAAAAGGGCATGAAGGTACAACTATTTCAAGAAGGGAACCTGGATCACCCTGCTGATTACGAAGGTGTTGCTTTTTATGATGCTGGAGACTTCGAATCCTTATTGAAAACGCATGAAGAATACAGAGAGATTCTGGAAAGCCATGCGACTGCCCATGATCAAGGATACCTGATTCCTTATCGTAAGATGAGAGAACAATGGGGAATAGAGCTCCCCGATCACGTTGTACAGGATATTTTCAGCCGAGATATTTACGAAATTCCTTTTGGGCAAAATGTGAAGCTGATCACCGAGAAGTGGCAAGGTTTTGCCCAGAACGTGTTAAGCACGGAGGATGACTGCATCACGATATTTGAGTGTTGTTTTATCCAGAATCCACTAACCATGGGTCTCGTAAAGTGCAATCAATCCAAAGAGCACAATGTGCAGTATGTATTGGAACTGAGTCGTATCATTCATGCTCTGAATCCGCTTCTCATCTATATCGACCAGAAGAATATATCCTATACCTTTGATAAGGCGGTTAGTGAAAGACCGAAGGAATGGTCAGAAGGTTTTATTAACTATTATACGAATCAGGGTTTTGGGCAAGCGCAGGGTTATCAGGGTGTTCAGGGTACGGTACAAGTTTTACAGGAAAGAAAGAAGCTGGAGTCCAAAATCTATGGCTTACTTCAGATGGATAAGGTATGGCTGTATAACTCTGATTATGACCTGGAGCTTTGTAGACGCAAACTGGAAAAAATTCTGGAGTAACCTTACGAAGCTAAGAATATCGAGAGCAGGTGAACAAAACAACATGAAAAAAACGTTATTTGAGCTTGTAAATGAAGTCGAAGATGAAGTGACCTTTATGGCTTTCCTGCAACAATTAAGCAAGGATCGAAAAGATCTTGCAGATGAATGGCAGAATGATTCAATAGCGTCATTTTTGGAAGCAGCAGCGGAGTGGGGGCAAGCGTCGGTAGATGGATTAATCCATTATGAGAAGCCGGATAACCCATGGAAGAGATGTGCCCAGATCCTGTATATGGGCAAGATTTATGAGTAATATCAGACTAGATTATAACGAGTGGAGGAAGTTAGTAACATGATGCAAATTCAGCTGACAGAAGAAGATTACTGGCAAATGAACAAATTTGCGATGTTTAAACTGTATGGGAAAGGTGTGCTGATCGCTGTTTGTGTGCTGCCTGTGGCTATTGCCATCATATTTAGACAACTTGATTTTTCATGGATACAAGCTATTATTGCTGCACTGCTTTGCAGTATATTTGCCAATGGTATGACCTACATACGAACCTAAAAGAAAATTAAGAAATTGGCACGTGAGAGCAAGGGGATATTGGGTGATCATCAGCTTGAAATCACAGAGCAGGACATTCGCTGGAGCAACGATATGACTTCAGGTGCAACGCAGTGGAAAGGTTTGGAAAGCTTCAATGAGACAAAACAATATTTCTTTATTTTCATTAATAAGGCAAGTGCACATGTGATTCCGAAACGATCTTTTGAAACGGAAGCGGAAGCAGTTCGGTTTGCAGAACAGGTCAGAACATATATGAAAACTGCTCAGCATAATACATAACGGAGGTTTATTTTCATGCTCTTGTTGGAAGTAGCATTGATTGTTGTAACAGCTTTATTGTTAGGGATTGGTGCAAAAAGCAAAAGGAAAATTTTGCTTAAATGGGGTATAGCCAGTTTGATTTTATTGCTTGGACTCGTTATTTTTTCATTCATAATGGGATTTATAGATGGAGTGTCTGATGGATGGTCAGCAAGATGAGTCAATCTTACGTTCAGCCCGCTGGTTGGCCCAAGAATGTTTCCTCAGAATCCGGAGTTTGTTCCTTTCGTCTGCGATCAGATCTATTCCAAGGAAGAACTCAGCCATAAGTATCCTGGCATAAGAATGGTTGAGTTGGGGCTGGATTGTTGGGAAGAAAGTATTAATCAGATGGATGCATGTCGATTCAAGATATTAGCTGAACAGCTTCTGGAGTGGTGCAGGAAACAGAGGGGCAATACGTTTATCATTTCCCACGATGGCACGATTACGAACTACAGGATGTTGCTCGGAGAAAAAGGATTAACCAAAAGTGATTTTCTTGGTGAGTCCGGGCAGTACACAATCCGAAACGTTTAACGATTAAGGAGAGCCTATCATGACACATTTTCCTCATAATAGAGACTGAACGAGTGTACCTCAGAGAATTAACCTTAGCAGACCGGCAGGATGTGTATGAACATTTCGCTGAACCGGATGTAACCCGGTTTATGGAAAAGGAACCTGTTTGTAAGTGACTATAACTGTGCTTAGGGGGATCTTCAATGAAGTTATCGGATTATGAATATTTAACTTTGGCTATGGAAGAAGCAGAGCAATCGCTTATTGAAGGAACGTATCCGATTGGTGCGATAATCGTGGATGTGGATGGGAATGTCGTGAGTAAAGGCAGGAACAGGGTCTACTCTGCGTGCGATCCCACTGCACATGCTGAAGTGGATGCCATACGTCAGGCCGGACAACATTTGCTGGATGTAGAGAAGAAGAGATACACGAAGAACGACCTGACTCTCTATACTACCTGTGAACCTTGTCCTATGTGTTCCTGTACGATATTAATGTCGGGCATTAAAAAGATTGTATGGGCAGCGGATGATGAAGAGTATGGAGGGCTTCGACGTTTCAAGGAAGGACCGCACTTTATCCATATGTTTGACACGTTATCCTGTGTTGCAGCACCATACCTTGATCTGGAAAACAGACAGAGAGCCTTACTCGCCAAATGGAATATTAGTAGAGGTTTGCTTGATACAGAGTGGGAGATTCCAAAACAATGAAATCTGTAACGCTCTCTATCCTGTTATCTAGTGTCGTTTTGGGTATCTCCTTTATCATTGGCTGTATAATTTTAACCACTCATGAGAGAAATAGTGAACTCACTCAGGCAGTAGAGCAAGTAGTACCAAACGATAAAGTATTATTGACGATGCAAGAAACTGCCGAGTATCTGAGTATGACTGAAGAACAGGTGACGAGCATTATTAAGGCGGAACAAGGGAGCTTTACCGTATCAGGTTTCTTTGATGGGAGAATGTTCCCGTTCATTAAGGTTCAGGATCAATTTTTTGTGAGTAGAGTTGAGTTGGACTTATGGGTTCAAGATGCATCTGCAAGTCACAGAAGATATATTAACGGTCTGATGCAGTAGTCTATGGGAATGATGACATAATCCAAAGGAGATGAAGCCACATGGAATTCGTAGGAGAGAAGGTAAGAATAACAACAGTCACAGAGCAGGACCTCGACTTCATAGGTCAACTTGAATGTGACACAAGCATATGGAGCTTTGAGGAAACTGTTGAAACGGATGAGGAAAAGGTCCGTGAGAAATATCGCAGCCATTTTGCTGTCGCAGATGAGAAACCGTATGCTTATGATTTCGTTATACGGCGCATGAATGATCCAGAAGATACACCCATTGGTATCGTTCAGATGTGGAGTTATGTGGATCACCGAAAAAGCTGGGAACTTGGATTCGCTGTACTTTCGGAATACGCAGGTAGAGGATACGGGAGTGAAGCTACCCGACTTTTGCTATATTTTGCATTTCAAGAGTTACAAGCTCATAAGGTCGTCGGCATGTGCAATTCACTAAACGTCCGCTCAGCAGCACTGATGAAGCATGTGGGTATGACACGGGAGGCCGTTTTCCAGGAAGAATTATGGTGGAACAATCAGTGGACAGACCAGTATTTTTTCTCGATTTTGGATAGAGAGTTTAAGCCAGTTTGACAAGTACGGGAGGAAATAAGATGACTACGTTGATTCTGCTAAGTGATTTGGTGTTCGAATCTAACGATAAATTGGATCAGAAAATACGAAGCTTATTCCACAGTGAACAGCCTTCCATCGGCTATATTCCTTCATGTTCCGACCCAGAGCGAAGGTATTTTGAGCACACAAGACGTTACTATAATCAAATAGGAATAGATAACATTCAATATTACGATCTTGATCTGGAGTATGAGGATAGCGCATTTGGCTCTATTTTCGAGTGTGATGCAATTCATCTATCCGGCGGAAATACGTTTTATTTTCTAAGTTTATTACAGAAGAGAAATATGCTTGGTTTGCTACGTTCCTATGTGAAGAGTGGCGGAATGCTGATCGGGGTCAGCGCAGGAAGTATTTTGACGACACCTACGATAGAGATAGCGGGGTATGGGGAAGATGCTGATGAAAACGAAGTAGATCTGAAAGATATGAAAGCACTGGAACTCGTTAATTTTGAGTTTGCACCGCATTGGGACGGTTCGGAAGATAAACTAAATGCATTAAGAGAATATACTCATGTTCACCGTACAGCGGTCTACGCGTGCCAAGATGGAGGCGGGGTTGTAGTTGATGGTGAAAGCGTAGAGTTATATGGAAATGTGCGTCTCGTAGATGGCAAAGAAAGTGGGTCAAGTGATGAGTAATATTAAGGTCTATCATTATGATGCTTTCTCTACAGTTCCCGGTCAAGGTAACCCTGCAGGAGTGGTTTTTGACGCTGATCATTTCAGTGAGACAGCAATGCAGCAGATCGCTTATCAAGTTGGTTTTAATGAGACGGTATTTGTGTTGAACTCGGAAGTAGCTGACGTCAGATTACGTTATTTTACGCCGGGTCATGAGATTAATCTGTGTGGACATGCCACAATGGCATCACTGTATGGTTTGAAGACGCGTGGTATGTTGGGTGACAAAGAGTTAATCACGATTGAAACCAATGTAGGCATATTACCTATTCGATTTGAGCGAAATGACAACACCATTTACATGGAAATGAAACAGGATCATCCGCAGTTTATACCGTTCCAGGGGGATATCGAGAAGCTGGTAAGCGCCATAAACCTCACTCTGGATGATGTTGACCTTTCTACGCCAATCGTTTATGGAAGTACAGGAGCCTGGACATTATTAATCCCCATTCGTGATTTGAACTCTTTTATGAAAATGAAACCGGATTCTTCCCTGTTCCCAGGAATTTTAATTGAGAATCCCAAAGCTTCCCTGCATCCCTTTTGTTTCGAAACCCGTGATTCTGATGCGATGATGCATGCCAGACATTTCTCTTCACCTTACTCAGGTACGACGGAAGATCCAGTGACTGGAACAGCCTCCGGGGTGATGGGTGCTTATTATTTAACCTATGTGAAACCCGAGATCGATGAGGTACAGTTTGTGGTAGAGCAAGGGCATGAGATTGGAAGAGATGGAAAGGTTCAAGTGAGTGTGATTCGGGATGGTGCAGATATGGATGTCAGAATGAAGGGGACAGCTGTTTTTGTGCGTGAACTAAACGTTGAATTGGACACATGTTCATATACATAAAGGAGTTGCTTATTTTGAATGAAAAGACTGTTTTAGATAGCGTTACTCGTGTCTTGAAAGAAGAATTAACGGATGCTTTAGTGGGAATCTATCTACACGGTTCTATGGCTATGGGATGCTTTCATCCGAATCAGAGTGATATCGATATATTGGTCGTTAGCCGGGAAAAACGATCTGCCGACACCTATCGAAGGATTGCAAAAAAAATAATGCATATCGAAGATGAGATGCGCATTACGAAAGGTTTTGAACTCAGTATCGTACTGGAATCTACAGTTGCTGTTATGGCATACCCTACTCCTTTCGAGTTTCATTACTCTGCTTATCACCGGGAGAGATATAGAACCGATGAGCAATATCTATGTGGTGGATATGAAGATCCAGATCTGGTAGCTCATATGGCGGTCATCTATGATCGAGGTATTGTGCTCGATGGTAAACCCATTTTGGACCTGTTCCAACCGGAAAATCGTGAACATATGATTGCTTCAATTACATCGGACGCGAGTTCAGCTATAGAAGAAATTCTGGACAACCCAGTCTACTATGTACTGAGTCTGTGCCGTGTTCTTTTGTACGTGAGAGATTCAGTCATTCGCTCCAAACGAGAAGCAGGAGAATGGGCGCTTACAGAGCTTCCCTCTAAATACAAGGATGTCAACTCACAATGCCTTGCGAAGTACAATGGTGATCTGGAGAATGTGAATTTGAGTGAAGCCTTACTTCTGGAGTATGCAGAATATATGTTAAATCAGATCCATATGAAGGGAGAGTAACATTGCCTATATTGGAAAAGATATCTGCTTGATGATGAAGAGACGAGAATCTATGAATATCAGATTTGATTTAAGATATGAAGGAGGATATGCTGTGAGCGAATCGTTACAGGATCAGATTCAATTTCTCATTGAGATTGATAAACTCAAAACGATTGAACGGAGAACAAGAATTATTCATGGTGATAGACTTGAAAATGATGCGGAGCATTCCTGGCATCTGGCGATGATGGCTTTGGTTCTACAGGGTCACGCCAACAAGGATGTGGATATCCTCAAAGTCATTAAGATGCTTCTCGTTCATGATCTGGTCGAGATTGATGCTGGAGATACTTTCGCCTACGATACGGTAGGGAATACGGATAAATATGATCGTGAACTCAAAGCGGCTCATCGACTGTTTGGAATGTTGCCTAAGGAACAGGCTGAAGAACTACTCCACTTATGGTTGGAGTTTGAAGCAAAACAGACGCCTGAAGCGCAATTTGCCTCATCTCTCGATCGATTGCAGCCTATTATCCACAACCATCAGAATGAGGGAGATACATGGCAGAAATATAACATTACAAGTGATCAGGTGTTAAACAGAAACCGTGAGATTGCGAACGGTTCCGAGACATTGTGGGAATATGCGCAGCAGCTTATTCAGAAATCTGTGGACCAGGGAATCTTGACCAAATCATAAGGATACGTTTTAACGTATGCATTTCGAAGATGGAGGAGTATAATGACGCAGGACTTTTATTGTGATGAGGTGTTAAGTGGTAAAACGCAAGTCAAAGTTGTGATGGAAACAAAGAACGTTATGGCTTATCATCACACTCGGCCATACTACAAGCATCACATTGTTGTAATTCCCAAGATACATATTCAGTCCTTCATTTCAGAAGAGGAAGAGAATAATGATGAGCTGCTTATTGAAATGATGCGGGTCATCAAAAAAGTAGCTGCTGACATGTTAGCTCAGACAGGCTCATCAAAGATTATAACTAACCTGGGCAGTTATCAGGACTCGAAGCATCAACATTGGCATATAGTCAGTGGTGAACGAACTTAGAAAAAATGTATGCCGGATTAAAAAACTTCCACCTTTCGCATAAGGATGTGGAAGTTTCTTTGGTTTTGAATCAATAAGCACACCGAATAACCTTTTTATCCACCATAAAAGTTAACTGAGGAAAAATATGCTAGAATAGGAAATGATAATTTAATAGATTCATAGGAGGAATAACAATTATGATTACAATGTTTTTAATGTTGATTAATGTGTTGTTATATGGACTCGGTGTGTATGCGCTGATCCTGTTTATTAAGCTGGCCCGGCGCGGGATTCAGGCACTGGATATCTACCTGTATGAGAAGCGCGGCGAACGTTTCTAACGTTCACTATCTCATACTCGAATAGAATTATCATTTTTCTCTCAGTGTTTTATCTTTTCTAATCTAGTATGATTAACGCATCATTTCAGTAAAGAGAGGTTCACGACATGGAAGCTTTTTTAGAGCAAATTAACGAGTTAAACGAGCTTCAGAAAGACTTGGTTAGCATACATCCTTTGTTTGCAGAACATTATCCAGTGGTTGTCGCCTATGAAGCTTTATTATATATCTATGATTATTCGTCCAAGACGCAGCAATATGAGTGGGTAAAGACGGTGCCAGACGATTTATATATTCCAGATGAATGCCTTGCAGCCATGCCAGTGCCTCATATGGATGGACGAATGTGTGCGATTGTAACGGACGCAGCGTTCAGAGACCTTGAGCAGAAAGTCTACCTGTTCCACGAATATGTTCATTGCTATGTATATGAGAAGTATGATGAACGGATCGTGGACCGTCTCCAGATTAAGCATAAAATGACGCAACTGAAGCGGGTGACATGGGAACTGGATTATGAATTTCCGTACGAAGATGCAGTCGTTGTGGAGCGTATTAATTCATTGTTGTCTGCTTTGAAAAGTAAAGACCTAACACAAGTACACACAGCTAGAAAGGCGTTGTTCACTTCATTAAATGAAGAGCAAGCCGAGTACTGGAGCTGGTTGGAGTGGAACGAGGGTTACGCACGTTATATTGAGAATCTGATTCGGACAAAATTCGGCCAGAAAAGCAATCATATGGGAGACACTGCCCCGTTTAACCGCTTGATGTTCTATGAATGTGGATCGGAATACATTAGTCTGCTTGTGAAGGCGCACCCCGAGTACCATACGGATCTGGAGCAGTTGTTTGATCGAATGCAAGAGGAGAGAATACAGAATTAATCACGCATCTACATTGAAAAAGGTGGAGATACCGGAGTCTCACTAATCAAGTGATTTGTATGTTGCACCAGTAGGTATATCGTTTTTTTAATTAATGTAGAATACTTCCCGATAAAAAGGAGATCAACTCTATGCCGTTACCTATGGTTCATCTCAATATTGCTAATCGAATTGCTGACTCGCTGCAAATGCAGGCTGATCGAGGTTCATTCTATCTGGGGAATATCGCCCCGGATTCCATACATATGCGTGAAGGCACAACCAGAGATGATAAGGAGTACACCCATTTCAACCCGACAGATGAAGGAGATTACGTCGGAGGACTGAAGGAACGCTACTTATCCTATATGCAACAACGTGCAGATGAAGGATGGAAGTGGTTTGTTCGTGGGTACTTTATGCATGTGATGACAGACTATTACTGGTTCCGGAGTGTGCATCCTGAATTCGTCGAACGGGTCAACAAGGCAGACTTCTCCATAGGTACGAGTAGATCCAAGGAAGAACTGGCGCGTCTATACTATCAGGAGACGGACCAGATCGATTTCAATCTCTATCAAGGTTCGAGTTGGAGCGAAGAGGTATGGCAGGTGCTCAACAGCTCACCGGGTTATGACATGACGGATCGTTTAACTGCTGATGAGATTATCCGTTGGCGGGATCACACGTTTTCTTTTCTTAATGGGGAAGAACCGGGAATAACCCCTCAGTTCATTACGGGTGAGAGAGTTCAGTTATTTGTGGAAGAGGTCGTAGAGCGACTGTGCGCTTTGTTGTCTTCATGGGACCCAGAGTTACGGATATGACTACAGATAGTTAGTGCAGTTGTGTCACTAGATGCTGTAATCTTTACTTCTCTATTCATTACGAATCTAATCAAAACGAAGTCAGGGAGGAACACAGTATGGTGAAACATGTAGGAGTCTTGCTCGTATTTGTCTTTGCCGCGTTCGTTGCAGGATGCAGTCAACCGAGTGAACCAGACTCGGAAGAGGGGCTTCCTGTCCTGATCACTTTAACGTGTAATCCCAACCTCGCCTTGGAACCATGCCAAGATGTTGTGTTTGATCGATCTGACGAGATTCGAATCATGATGGAGGCCATACATAAGGCAGAGCGTATGACGGGCATTATTGATTATGGTACGCAGTACAAGATGAGTATTAATAATGCAGATGGTTCGGTTACACGGTATGATTTTTCATTAGGAATGGATCCCAAGATGCAAGGGCTGTTAGTAAACCAGGAAGACACGAATACTGGATATAGCATTCCTCTTGAGGATTCGAATCAACTAAGAAGACTGATCCAGCGACGTACAGATTAAGAAGATATATGGAACGGAGAAGAACCTGTGGATGACAAAATTACCATTGAACCTTTGAAGCAATCAGATGCAGATGGAGCGTATCAGGTGTTCGAGACAACCATTCCCGCAGCATTTGATCAGGAGGGAATAGGCTCGCTTCTGGATGATATTCAGGATGAAATAACACACAAAAAAGCGATGATTCACACGGCATTGCAAGCAAAGGACAATATACAAGCAAGTGTATTTTTCCTCGTCGCCAAGAGGGGAGATGTTATTGTAGGCACGATCTCGTATGGACCTTGTGGTGAGGAGATTCGAGAATGTACAGAGGGCCGACTGAACGATATCGGAGAACTGGGTAGCCTGTACGTGATGCCCGAGGTTCAAGGGCAAGGGATTGGTTCGGCGCTCATAGTCGCACTGGTTAACGAATTGCAGCAGCAGGGAATTCAGCAATTCTGCCTGGATTGCGGCTATCGAATTGCACAGAAGAAGTGGCAACGCAAATTCGGTGAACCCTATGTCATAGCGAAGAACTATTGGGGTGAAGGAACAGATCATATGGTTTGGCTGTGTAAAGTACGGGATTTTATAGAGGTTGTTCAAAAAGCCCGCTTTTGATTACGAATGATGCCAAGTTGCATCATCAACGTCGAATATGGAACTCAGCCGAACAAGCAGATGCTTACGAAGTATGTTTCCTTCGGAAACATTGTAGTTGCTCACGTAGTTTTCCCTACGCTCCGCTACTCCATTTCTAGCTTCATCCCATCTTCTCGGTACTAAAAACCAGTCTTTTTGAACATGCACTAAAGTAAAATGAAGTGAACAAAAGAGATGACGACCTGTACTTTACAGGGGTCATCTCTTTTACTAAGTGAATCTTTCTGCATCGATCGTGGACGATTATTCGTACATTGTATTATGTGTGTTTTTATGTAGCTGAAGGAAAAAGGAGTGAACATATGTCAATACAGTGGAAACCACCCGAGCAACGGCTATCCCCTCAAGCGGTAAAGCTGTGGAGAATTAGCGCCATCCTAATGAATGTCATAGGTTTCCTGATACTTGCCGTACTGTTAATACTCGACTCCATCTATGGATGGAAGACGTGGGTCGGTTGGATCCTGTGGGGTGTTACGGCCATATCGGTGCTCTATGCGGTGTGGGATATTTTCATCCAGCCTTCATGGTTATACAAGCATTGGTACTATGATGTGAATGAGGAGTTCCTGCAATTGAAGCGTGGGGCGCTAACCAAGGTACATCAGATTATTCCCATGGCGAAAGTACAATCGGTTACAACAAATCAGGGACCTTTGATGCGAAAATATGGGCTCTATTCCGTATCGGTTGGCACGATGGGGTCATCGCATGAAATCCCGGCATTGCCAGAGGAAGTCGCGCTTGCACTCCGTCATCAGATTGCATCCTACGCACGGATTAATGAGGTGGACGAATGATCGATATGAAGCGACATCATCCATTATCCATGCTGTGGAGTCTGTGGAAACTGTTGAAGAATTCGTTTGCGATCATCTTGTTTTTGTTTGTCTTCCGCCAGGGTTCAGAGTCCCAATGGCTCTACTATGGAAGAATTGCCTTTTATGCAGGTATTTCGATCGGCATCGTGTCAATCATCTGGAAGTGGTTTACCTCTCGTTATACAGCAGACGATAAGGCCTTTCACATCTACAGTGGGGTGTTCAACCGTACTCGAAGAACGATACCGTATACCAAGGTCCAGAACGTGAACCGGCATACGACATTGTTCCATCGGTTGTTCAACGTGACATCGATCCGATTCGAGACCGGGATTAAGGGAGAAGATGCTACCTTTCAGTTACACGTTGTTTCACTTTCCGAAGCAGAACAGTTGGAGAAGCTTGTATCGGGTTATATGGCAGAAGATGCAGAAGCAGAAACAGTAGAAGCAACAGAGGAACATGATACGTTAGATGCAGTTAAGGATATGGAAGAGGGAGTAGAGCACTCCCTCCCTGTTATAACCGATGAAGCCATATCTCTGCCTGCAAAAGAGAAACAAGAACGGGTTGTTCATTATCATTCTACCCGCAAGGACATATTCAAAGCATCGTTTACCTCGCTCAGCTTTCTCGTACTGATTCCGGTTCTGATCACGCTTTATTCCTGGGTGAAAGATTTTTTCCCTGATGAAGAAGTTACAGAAAGCTTGTTGTTAACCTGGCTTGATTCCTGGTGGATTGCCAGTTTGATGATTTTGGTTTTATTGATCATATCCATCGCTCTGGGGATTGTCAGAACCTTTGTGAAGTATGGAAACTTTCAGATTACCTCGGATGCCAAGCGGATCTATATCTCGAAGGGCATGATGGAACAAACGTCATTTTCAATCTTGAAAGAACGAGTTCAGGCCGTGAAAATTACACAGTCTCCGATGAAAAGGCTGCTTGGACTAGCGGAAGTAGAACTGACCACTGCAGGTAGTCTGGGGGAATCCGAGCAGGAGGTAAACTCGCTCTATCCCTTCTTGCCGGTGAAGCAAGCTTATACCATGATTGAAGAGATACTACCATCCTATCAGGTGACGCAGGAGATGGAAAAACTTCCGAGAATATCACTATGGCTGCGTCTGCTCAAACCAAGCTGGGGATGGATCATGATTACGGGTTTATTGTGGTATTTCAAACCATTTGTGTTTGGGCAGAAGCATGCCTGGTGGATGATTTCGGCGATTCTGCTCGTGTGGATTGCAACAAGCAGAGTGATGGACTTTTTCCATACCAGATACATTTTACATCAAAATTTTATTCAACTTCGGACCGGTGCGCTCACTTCAACACTCTTCATCTCCAAGCGTGAGAAAGTCATCGAAGTACAGATCACCCGTAACGTGTTACAGCGCTGGTTCGGTGTTGCTTCCATTCATACGGTAAACCGTGCCAAACCTGTACTGCATCATCGTGCACATGACATTCCCCTGGATACAGCGGAATCATTTCAATTATGGTACATGGGACGTACCCAAGATGTTCAGACCCGGTAATCGCAAGAGCAAGTGCAGGAAGACCACATCAGGTTATTCTGTACTTGCTCTTTTTACTAGAAGTCCCAGGAAGCGGATTAGAGGAGGAAGGATATTTTGATGAAAGCTGTGTTCTTTGATGTGGATGGTACATTGCTGAGCGAAATAGATCGGAGTTTGTCACCGCGTACAGCAGAGTCGATCCGGGAATTGATTCATAAAGGCGTTCAAGTCGTACTTGTCACAGGTAGGCCCTATAATCTATGCGAAGAATTCAGAAATCTCGGAATCGATACGATTATTTCGGCTAATGGGGCATTGATCAAAGCAGGTGATGAAGTGATACATAAGTCTGTACTTTCTGCACAGATGGTAAGAGCATTCAGTGAGTTTGCCGAGTTGCATGGGCACAGTATTTCATATTTTACAGAATCATTTGAGACGAACGGGTTGTGTACAACAGATGGTCGTGTTACTGATGCCCTAAGAGATACGCTTGGACTCATGGTTTCTCCGCAGAAAATCAGCACGTTGGAACAGGATGTATACTGCATTTGTTTATATGCGGATGAAACGGAGACGGAGAAATTCCAATCCAGATTTCCTTCTTTACGATTCGTGAGATTCCATCCGTATGTAGTGAATGTGTTGGAAGCAAGCGAAGTCAGCAAATCGATTGCCGCAGAGAAAGTCCTCGATTACCTGAAGATATCCAGAGAGGATACAATGGCCTTTGGCGATGGGGAGAATGATGTGGATCTGCTAGCGTATGCGGGAATCGGAATTGCGATGGGTAATGGCGGAGAACGAATTAAACAAAGCGCAGATTATGTTACTCTACGGGCAAGTGAAGATGGCGTCAGCCATGCGCTGGAGCAATTTAAAATGTTATAAGAATGTACGTATAAAAAAGATGAAGGATATCCCAATTGTGGATTTTCATGTAGAATGATATAGCACGTAATAAGCCCTAAAGCATAGGGTGTAGATCGAAGGGTGACTTATGAAAAAGGTTGTTATTGTAATTCTGTCTCTTGTCGTTCTTGTTGGTGTATCTTCTTCTGCTTATGCTCATCCAGGCAGACTGGATAAGAACGGTGGACATAACTGTTCAGCCAAATCCAAGCAAAAGGGTCTATGCACGGGCTATCACTACCATAAAAAGAAAAAATAAGCACTGCTTTACATTATTGAACAGGGGGAGAAGAGCGATGAATCATATTAAAGCCGTTATTTTTGATTTGGACAATACAATTCTAAACAGAACGATGACCTTTGACGGATTCACACAGAGTTTGATTAAGACCTATTTTGGTCACCTTGAGTCAACCGAAGAGATAAGCAAGCGAATTATTGAACTAGACCAGGATGGTTATAAGGACAAAACCCTCCTGTTCAACGAATTGTTGCATGAATTGCCTTGGGCAGAGCATCCGCCACATGCAGAACTGATGGAGTTCTATGGCAGAGAGTATGTGCGAAGTTCAGTTCTGATGGAACAGGCGCGAGAAGTCGTTCAGCATCTGCGGGGGGAATATCAAACCGGGTTAATTACCAATGGGCAGACTGATATTCAGTATGGGAAAATCGATCAACTCGGTATCCGGGATGACTACGACCATATTATTGTTTCCGAAGAGGCTGGAGTCAAAAAGCCCGATCCTCGGATTTTTCAGCTTGCGCTTGATCATTTCGCTCTTACTGCCGACCAATGCATCTACATTGGCGATCATCCGGTGAATGATATTCAAGGAGCAGCAAGCGTAGGCATGAGCACCATCTGGATGAAGGTCAACCAGCCGTGGGAGGATAGCATTACATCCGGTCCTTTACATACGATTGCACATCTAAGTGAGCTAAAGGTATTGCTGTAGAAGGCGGTTATATAAATTGAATATAACATTTACACAAAACGGAGAGGACAGAAATAATCTGAAGAAGCGGAGCTAAAAGCTTTCTGAAAGAAAGCTACTTCGGAAGCATACACCTCGCCTTTATCCCCGGATTTTCCCTTTAGGAAAGGAATCAAAGAATCTGAGGATAACAGCGATCGGAAGGTTGTTCTGTCATCGGAGTGGCTGAGTGTAAATATTTTTTTGTTCAGTTTATATAGATGAAGACTTCGATAATTACAGTCTGGAAAGCGAGGAACATATGGAGATTAGACAGATGGCTACAGCGTTTATGAGCAATGGCTCAGACATGCTGATGATGAAGAAGGCAGGCAGCAGATTGTTTGATTTTGAATTTTGGGGCGGCATCGGCGGGCATCTGGAACAAGGTGAACTGAACGCACCGATGACTGCCAGCTATCGGGAGATTGAAGAAGAGACCGGATTCAAGCCAGAGGATATCGAACACTTTCGACTTCGAACTATTCTGTTAGAGGTTAGCGGTGGTGAGATTTGGCAGCAGTTTGTATATTTCGGAGAGACGAAGCATCGACATTTTGTGCCCTCCGATGAAGGAGAGTTATTCTGGATCCCACTGGATGAGGTACTGGATTTGCATGCGTCTATTCTGATCAAAGCAACGCTCAGGCACTATTTACAACATCCGGGAGCAGAAGACATCTGGATTGGCAACGTTCAGGGCGGAACAGACTTAAAGGGCACTCCACAGGTAATATGGAACATAATGCAGGAAACGAAATCATTTTGAGCGAAAGGGGGTTATCGATAATATTGAAACATAGAACTGGAAGAAAAAAATGGAGATGGATAAATTATCTGTTGATCACTGTACTGGTTGCTATAATTCTTCCGAGTAGTCATGTAGAGGCAGGCAACACGATTACAGTGAAAACGAAGGTCCAATATTACAAAGGACAGCCATACATACATCTAACAGGTGGAAAGAAATCTGTGACGGATAAGCTGAACAAGACGTTTAAACTCCACGCAGTGAAAGCAGCTCGCCTGGACAAAGAAGAAAAGCAATCAAACAAAGCTTATTTCTACATTACCATGGCCAGTGTAAAATACAATGCAAAAGAAAAGTTATCTGTGGTATATGAAGATCATGTGTACACTGGCGGAGCACATGGAATGGATGCGACAAAATCATATAACTATGATTTAAGAACAGGGAAAGAACTGAAGCTAAGCGAGTATGTTAAAGATGATATTCAGATGGAGAAGGTAGAGAAATCAATCTCCAACAGTCTATTAGCCATGTATAATGCAGGAGTTTCAATTTTTGAAGAAAATATTTATGATTTTCAGCTTGATCAAACATCTGAATTCTTTTTATATGACAAAGGGATCGTCATCCGATTCCATCCTTATGAGGTTGCACCCTACGCTAAAGGATTTGTAGATATCAAAGTCCCATACACTAAATTCAACCAATAGATGTATGCAATAAAAGACATGATCCAGTTCAATGAGATCATGTCTTTTTATATCAACATATAATATGTCTTTGACGAATGAAGCCTTTACGACCAGATCAGGCTGTAATAATTCGATTTTTCGTTTGTCTATTCCGATGGTCTATAGCTTCCTCATAATCCACGATCAATGTATCAAAAATATGCTCCCACGACCGCTGTTCAGCCAGCTTTCTGCCTTCCAGTCCCATCATCCTCAATTGGTCCACGTGATTTCCCCAGAGACATATCTCCCGAATCAGTGCATCAGCCTGACCTGGCTCGAACAATACACCATTACGGTGGTGGGACACCAGATCCTTTACACCTCCGGCATTGGCCGCCACCACAGGAAGCCCTGAAGCCATCGCTTCCAGCACCACATTGCCAAATGTCTCCGTAGAGGAAGGAAACACAAACAGGTCTGCCGAAGCATACATAACAGCAAGTTCTTCTCCATGCATATAGCCTGTAAAGGTGACATTTGGTGGGGAGTGCAGACGCATTTTGGGAAGAGATGGGCCGTCACCAACGATAACCCAGTGTACACGGGACTGCATTTCCTGGGGCAACTGTTGCATCGTAGTCGTGAGCGTAGCGATATCTTTTTCCGGGGCAATGCGACCAACGTAGAGTAAAATAAGGGGAGCGGTGATGTGGTATCGTTCACGGATATCCGAGCTGCGTTTATCAGGGGAGTACAGGTTGCAATCAATTCCGCGAGACCAGAGCTTCAGACGCTGAATGCCTTGGACTTGAAGGGTATTTAAAGTTTCCTGCGATGGAGCCAGGGTTGCACCACAGGCACGGTGGAACCATTGGATATATTTCCAATAGAGAGGAATCATACTTTTCAACCGGTAATATTCGAGATAACGATCGAAGTGGGTATGGTAGGAGACAACATGCGGAAGATGATGTTTGAGCGCATACCTCAGACCAAGCAGCCCCATATTAAAAGGCGTGGCGATATGCAGCAGATCGGGTTGAAAGGTTTGCAGCTGCTTGTGAGTGTTAGCTCTGTTGGGTAGCGCAATGCGGCATTCTGGATACAGAAAAAAGGGAATGTTGGCAACCGATCTGACTTGAGTCTCATGGCTTCCTTCAATGATGGAGTTCGGAGTAAACAGCAGATGTTCAATTCTTCTGCGGTTCAGATGGTTACTCAAGCGGTGGAGCGTGCCAGCAACACCATTGGTTTCAGGAAGATAGGTGTCTGTGAACAAGGCCAGGCGCATCATTACCCCTCCCAAGACTCGTGATGCCAAGATCATAACAGTGGAACGTTTTCCCGAGGTCAAGTGCACGTTAACTTGACGATATTCCCTGTAAATTTGATAACGGGATAGACAATACTAACTACTATAAGTTCAACTTATATAATGTATTCTGCTATGATGTAATAACGTGTCGGCGTAGTTAAGCTTGTAATTTACACGATAACGGAGAGGACAGAAAAAAACTGAAGAAGCGGAGCTAAAAGCTTTCTGCAAGAAAGCTGCTTCGGAAGCATACACTTCGCCTTTATCACCGGATTTTCCTCTTTAATAAAGGGAATGAAAAAATCTGGGGATAACAGCGATCGGAAGTTTATTCTGACCGCGTAGTGGTCCAGTGTAAAAAATTCGTTTAAACTATTCAGACAGAGAGATACAGGAGGCAGAGAAAGATGAACAAGTTACAAGAAGAACTGCAGGAGTTGTTACCACTCGATCAGCTTGAAGAGATGTCAGGTGAAGAAGTGGTGGGGAGTGTTGCCATGGACCTTTATCGGGCTGAATTCGAGACGATTCGAGAGAGTGGGCCGGAACTTCCGCAAGTATTGCGAGATATCATTCTAATCATCGATCTGGATACCGAGCTGTCCATGAACGGTATGACCGGTTTCCTTGAGAATGCCAGCGGGCAGTATCTGGGTGAGACGATAGCAGCTATGGAACGGATCGGCAATGATGCAGATGCCGTGATCCTGAAGAAAATAGAGCAAGTGTTGTCCGAAAGCAGCGTAACGCACGGGCAATTACGAGATAATGTGAATGGCCTGTCCGAAGATGACATCACGACAAGCCTGCAAACGCATGGGGAACAGATTCATGAGGTATTGCAGCGCATTGAACTGGAAGCCGGCAACCTAAGCATGCAATCCGATAACGAAGAAAGTTTCGACCTGCTGTATCAGTATGTGGATGCAAATAAAGATCGTCTGAAACAGGAGATGGATCACTTCTTGTCTAATTGAATGGGAAGAGGGGGGGGAATTGACAAACATGAACAAACGATTAGTGATGGAATCCGTTCTGGTTACCCTGTTATTCATCATCGGTTTTGCAGCTTGGAATGTTGTGCAAGGCATGATCATGACCATGAATTACGTACCTGATCTGACAAACACCGCTTCATCCGTTAACCCATTGCAATCCAAGGTTGCTTTTGGAACTATGGTTCGGTGGGATTCAACATCCATGATCATGGCTGTTGCCGGATTCATTTTGCTCGCCGCAGCATATTACGGTCTTCGATCTGGAATGCAGCGCTGGACACAGCGTTCTTGAAGGATTGTCCTCATAAGCTCCATATCACATGTTCCTTTACGGTGCCTTTGCAGCACACCAATTGCAACTCAATTACAACTGCCCTGAGTCCATTAAGTTCCCTTATCTAAAATGGAAAACCGTCCTTTATCAGATTTGTCTGATAGAGGACGGTTTTATTTTTTCCAGACTATAGACTAGATATGTTTGGATATAACTTCTTCCAATCCTTGAGCGACAGAATGTGCACCCCGCTCCAGATGTCTTTCATACAGATGCAGGCGGACGAAACTTTCATCCGTGCCCATCGCTTCCGAGAACATTCCACTGAGTCCACGAGCGCGGCGATCGATCTGTAATAACAGCTCCAGCGAATCGCCCATGGGATAGAACATGACTTCCAACTCATCCAGATGCCCACGGAATTTGTTTGTTGGTACAAATTCAAATTCCTGTACAAATGGCAGATTTCCGCCCAACTTTGGTGCATAGTCATTGGTGACTTCACGTAGTTTGAAACCAAGGATATCAATTGCATCGAGCACGGTGTTCATGTCTTTGCTGGGAACAACATGCAATCTGTCCCGGTCTGATGGGTCCACCGCGCTTGAGATATCGAGCCCCGTTTCTACCCAAACTTCGGCACGATGCAGTGTAATCGGCAGGTTTTCTGGCAGGTCAAATGAGAATTCTTTCTCTAATTTGGCTCCAGGCTGTAATGTGAACCCTTCAGTGAGCAGGTATTTGGCGATAACGGCTGTTTCTTTTACTTTGCGATCATCGTGCTCCCGTATGTAATGGGTTTTGATTGAAAGATAGATTCGATCTACGTTCTGTTCCACATCTCCACCTTCAATATACACAATCCCCGAGATGATTCCTCCAGGCGTGACCTCTGGTGTATGCAATTCCGTATTTACTTTGGCTGCTCCAACACCTACACTGGCTAACATTTTCTTGAAAAATGACATGCGCTTAACCTCCAGATCAGATGGTTTATTATAGGGGATACATACGACTTCGACCTTAATACGGAAGCTGGAAGGGAAACGTTTCAAATTTTGGCAAAGATATTCGCACATTCAAACAGGAGATTCGCTTAACCGATGTCGAATGTTAGAATAAAGGGATTTTTTGTCAGGAGATGAAGCCGATTGAACACAGAATTTTCAGAACAGAAATATGGTGAGACTGGTGTCAAAACCAGCTTTGAGCAGATGGCGAACGGGGAACAGAAATATAAAATGATATCAGAAGATGGCAGTTATTATTGCAGAACCGTTGCTTCTTCCCAGGGAGCATGGCAAAACAGTCATGTACATATCAGTCTAACGGAGTTTTATGTGGTGCAATCCGGATGGATTGCTTATGCCAGTTATGGAGACGATCAGGTGTTTTCCATTCGAGTGATGCGTGAAGGAGAGCATATTATTGTCCAACCTGGAATCCACCACAATATATACATGTCTGCACATAGCGCGATCCATACAATCAAACATGGATTGAATACATCCAGTGATTGGACGGCGTCACCTGAGTTGGATAGGTTAACTCAATCTGTAACAGAGGATGAGCTCCAGAAGTATGATTAACCAGACGGGAGGATCAGGCAGATGCGTAAAAGTACAATATTGTGGATTACGGGAATAACGATCATTCTCTTGGTGACTCTGCTCATCTACAGCTATGTTATTCCAAGTGTGAATGCCAAAGATGTTGTGATGGCAGGTACCATCAGGCAGATTGATGCGAATGCAGTTGAGGTAGAGTTAGAGATAACGCGAAAAAGAGAAGACAAAGATCAACATATGGTGTATCCCGTTGTCCCGGGGTGGGGAGGAGCCACCTTCACTGAAGATCTAGATGATGCGTGGTACGTGCCTTCGTCTGTTGGCAGCTCCTATCTTGATCAAGTCATTCTGGAAGAGTATCTGAAGGTGCAGGGGAAAACGAGGAAATCAGCTGAGAATCTGATAGGATTTGCAATCCCTGATGAGATGGGGAGCTACAAGTTGAGGTTTACGCTCAGATCCTTGGATGGAACGACTCAACCGCTTGAAAATCCCATCGTGTATTATGTTCACAACGAGCAGTTGTTGGGGAAGGATCTAAGTTGGGTTACGGGTGAAAATCTGGAGATCATTAAGGAGTATGCAGAGTGATGAGCGTATATGAATCAAACGGAATCACCGTACGTTTCTTGGAAACAGAAGATGAACACCAGCTGGTGAAGTGGCTGACTGACCCGGAAGTCCTTCAATACTATGAAGGCCGTGATCGGCCGCATGATCTGGAGCAGGTAAGAGAGCATTTCTACAATCAGGATGATGATGCTACCCGTTGTATCGTTGAGTATGCAGGAAGTCCCATAGGATACATTCAGTTCTATAAGCTTGAGGAAGAAGAACGAACGGAGTATGGTTATGGAGACACGGATGAGATCATCTATGGAACGGATCAGTTCATTGGTGAGATAGATTATTGGAACAAAGGTATCGGAACATTGCTGGTGCAATCCATGCTGGCTTATCTGACTCATGAAAAAGAAGCCCGTAAAGTGGTTATGGACCCTCAATCCTGGAACTTGCGAGCGATATTCTGTTATGAGAAATGTGGTTTTCAAAGGATTAAACTGTTGGAGAAACATGAGCAGCATGAAGGACAGATGAGAGACTGCTGGCTCATGGAATATGCTCCTTAGATAATTAAAAGTTATTTTGAATCATACAAACAAGGAGGAATAATAGATGGACGAACGATTTCCGATAGGACCATTTGTACACACAGGTGAAGTTACCTTGGCACAGCGGGAGAAGTGGATTCAGGACATTGCTGAGTTGCCTGAGCACGCGCGAGAAGCGGTGAAGGGACTGAGTGAAGAGCAATTAAGTCTACCCTATCGAGAAGGCGGATGGATGCTCAAACAGGTCATTCACCACATGGCAGACAGCCATATGAACAGTATGATTCGTTTCAAATTGGCACTGACAGAGGATACACCTACGATTCGACCGTATTATGAAGAGCGTTGGGCTGAACTGAGTGATTCAAGGGACCTGGATGTTGAGTTCTCGCTTCAGATTCTGGATGCACTTCATCGTCGTTGGGTGTTTCTGTTAAACGCATTAACAGATGCAGATTATGCCAAACAATTCTATCATCCCTCATCGCAAGAAACCACGAGACTGGATTATAATCTGGGCATGTATGCTTGGCATGGCAAACACCATGTTGCGCATATCACATCGCTTCGAGATCGACTGGGAATATAGCTAGGCAAAATATCTTATTAGGGAGAATTCATTAATGACTGTACATATCAGATTATTAAATGAGAGTGATCCTGTAAGCATATCAAAGGCGTTTCAGGAGCAGGGGTGGGGGAGATACGCTGAGCAGTATCTTCATTACTTGGCTGAACAACAGAATGGGGACCGTGTAACCTTGGTAGCCGAGTTGAATGGAGAATTTGCTGGGTACGTGAATGTATTGTGGCATTCCAAATACCCGTCTTTCAGGGAACAAGGCATTCCTGAAATTAACGATTTCAATGTGCTGATCAAGTTCCAACGCCAAGGTATTGGTTCACGGTTGATGGACCGCGCAGAGGAAGTTATTTCGGAACGAACGGATGTGGCAGGTATTGGTGTAGGTGTATTTTCCGATTATGGCAAAGCGCAAGTTTTATATGCCCATCGCGGATATATACCGGACGGTCATGGTGTCCACAGACACGATCATTACATTCAGCCAGGTGAAGAAACAGTTATTGACGACGATGTTGTGCTTTATCTTACGAAGAAATTAAAAGGCAAGTAATAAGTGTAACTCATGTATACTAGTTGTTAAATATCTCTTGTGTGTGACTGGCGTAAACGTGGAGTGAACCACGAGGAAGCACATATATTATATGCCGTACGCCTGGGCAAAGTGTTTGATCTTTTGATCAAACACTTTATTTTTTATTGAGGTAACGAAAGGACTGGTGGCGGCAATGAAATATTATGAAGTTGGTAACTTAAAAGATGTCTACATGCAAACTAAGGGCGAGGTGATAAAAAGATGACTATTCGTCTTTTTCAAGCGATTGATCAGCCAGCAGTGCTGAAAATGATGACGGATCATAATTTTCAGTTCCCTTCGTTTATACGCGATCAGTATCCTGCGCGCTGGGATTTATTCTTAAATATGATGGATGAACGTATCAGTGCTTATTATGTCATGGTTGACGAAGCAGATGTTGTCATAGGTCATGCTGGTTATATCTTTCAGCCTACCGTTAACCGGTATGAGATCGTTGGCGTTGTTACATGTAAATCGCACCTTCGACAGGGTGTTGCACGTACACTGATTACTGAAATATGCATAAAAGTAGCTGAATTCGGATGTAGTGACGTCATGCTTTACACACTTGATCATGAAGAAAATGAAGCAGCGCTCGTATTTTATGAACGAATGAATTTTCAAAAGAAGGGTATCGATATGAATTATTATTCCTCAGGGTTTCATAGACTTTCACTTGTTAAAACACTATAAGGGAACTTCAAGAAACTCATCTGCTGACTAAACATTGATGCTCATAAAGAAATCCACTTCACTCCAAAGAAATATGATAAAAAGCCGTCCTGCATGTTATACTCTATTGGAATTTGAGGAATGATAAGCAGGACGTTGAGAGATTAGATGACTAGAGGAGTGAATGATCCATGTTTAGCAAAGTCGGCCAGGTTATGTTGTATGTCAACAATCAAGATGAATCATTGGCATTTTGGACGGAAGTTGCAGGATTCCACATTGTGGATGAAGTAAACCTTGACGAGGGCATGAGATGGATTGAGATCGCGCCCACCCCAGATTCGCAGACGAGTATTATTCTCCATGACAAAGAGTTCGTCGAACGGATGTCAGCGGGGGTAAATCTGGGCACACCTTCGTTAATGTTCTTCACCGAAAATCTGGATCAGTTATATGCCGACTTGTCTGGCAAACATGTAACAGTGGGAGAGATTGTCGAGATGCCAACCGGGCGTGTTTTCAACTTTGCGGATAATGAAGGAAATTACTTTGCAGTCTTGGAACGGGCGAAGTAAATTACAACTCAAAACCGCTATGATTGCAAACGATCGACATCCATGTCGGTCGTTTTTTTGTTGGGAAAAAGCTTATATTTTGTAGTAGAAAAACGCAAGAAAAATAGAGAATTAATGGGTAAAAATGTTATAATAGAGTGTCGCTGATTTAATGAAAATGATGAGGAATGAATAGTCGGAAATGAAGGTTCGGATGGAGAATTTAAGGAGGAATGTGGTTGTGGAAAAGACGATTAAAAGTGTACAAGATCTATATGATATGCTCGATGCGGACTTCAGAGCTGCCAAGCAATTTTGGGAGCCTTTCTATGAGGATCGGAACAGACCCATACCCTTTTTCCCTAACAAACCGGATGAAAATCTGGTAGCGCATGTGAACGCAGGTGTGCTGGCAGGCGGCAAGGCACTGGAACTGGGTTGTGGCCCAGGCAGAAATGCGTTGTATCTGACCCGCCAAGGATATCAGGTAGATGCTTATGATCTTTCCGAGACTGCGATTGCCTGGGCTAAGGAAAGGGCGGCAGAAGAGCAACTGGACGTGAATTTTGAATGTCGCTCCGTGTTTGAACTGGCCCCGGAGCAAGAATATGATCTTGTCTACGACTCGGGTTGTCTGCACCATCTGTTACCTCATCAGCGGATTCCTTACATAGAGATGATTCACCAAGCGCTCAAGCCCGGAGGATACTTTGGAATGACTTGTTTTGCTCCTGGTTTTGGCGGTCAAGGTGGGCCGGAGAGCGTCATGGACGATTGGCAGGTATATCAAGAGAAGTCGATGAAAGGCGGACTGGCCTTTACGGAGGAAAAGCTTCGTTATTTACTGCAAGATCCATTTGAATGCGTGGAATTACGCCCAATGAAGGCGATGAGCCAGGATGAGAATTGTTTTGGATTACCGATTTTGTGGGTGACCATGTGGAGAAAACCGGGCGTTTAGTTATAGATTTATAAAGTCATAGGTTGAAGTTTAACCAATATTGCATTGAGCGAGAGAAGGCGGGGGAATATGGGACAGAGGTATTTTATCATTACAGGTACATCCAAAGGAATTGGCAAACAGCTCGCGGAGTTGTTGTTAGCCAGGGGAGACTGGGTCTATGGCATTTCACGCGGGCATTCGGACGAGTTGGAATCAAGCGAGGAATGGAGAGGGCGTTACCATCATGTTCAGTACGATCTAGCCGACCTGAGCGGGATTGATGATGTGGTTACACGTCTATTGGACCAAATCCCATCTCAGGAAGCTGATTGCATTGGACTCATTAATAATGCAGCGATGCTAGAGCCTCTAGGACCCATAGAACAATGCAGTGCGGCAGAGATAAGTCAGAGTCTTAACATCAGTCTTGCAGCGCCAATGATATTGAGTTCATCTTTTATTCAACAGACGAATCACCTGTCCGCCAGACGTAAAATTGTTAATCTCTCATCGGGTTCGGGAAGTTATCCCGCGCCTTCAATGGCAGTGTATTGTACATCCAAGGCAGGCATGAACATGTTTACCCAATGCGTATCTTTAGAGCAAACGGGTCGACAGAACCCTGTTGAGATCATTGCTTTTGATCCGGGGATGGTCGATACAGAGTTACAGGCTGCTGCACGAGGCAAAAGTGCAGAGGAGTTTGCTCTTGCAGGCATGTTTAATCAAGTATATGAAGCAGGCCAATTAAAATCGCCACGAGACGTAGCGATGCAGTTGATCGAGCGGATGGACAAACACAATGATACAAGCACAATGTGATACACCCTATTGAGAGCTAATATGATATACGTATTTCATTTCGTCTTATTTACGAAATTAGTATGGAACCCTTTTGATATAAGCCCAACTTCCCTGTACACTGGAATCAGCGATCGAAAATGAATATTCAACCTTAGAAGATCAGAAACGTGGTGAAGTCTCTTGTTTAAAATTATGCTCATTGAAGACGACGAGTCGTTATTCAGTGAAATCAAGGAACGCTTGTCCCAATGGTCGTATGACGTGTATGGTGTGCAGGACTTTGGCAAGGTATTGCAGGAGTATAGCGTAATTCAGCCGCAATTGGTCATTATTGATATTCAGTTACCCCAATATGACGGGTTTCATTGGTGCCGGATCATTCGTTCCCACTCCAATGTGCCGATTATCTTTTTGTCCTCACGGGATCATCCTGCGGATATGGTCATGTCCATGCACTTGGGTGCAGACGATTTTATCCAGAAGCCTTTTCACTTCGATGTATTGATTGCCAAGATCCAAGCGACTCTGAGAAGGGTGTACAACTATAATACAGAGCATATTGAACTTCGAACCTGGCGCGGTGCTGCTATTGAATATGTGAAAAATACGTTGACCTACGGGGATGAATCTGTTCTGTTAACCAAAAATGAGATGTTCATTCTTAAAGTGCTGGTGGAGCACAAAAATCAGATTGTTACCCGCGAGGATCTCATCCGGAGCTTGTGGGATCATGAACATTTCGTGAGTGACAATACACTGACGGTTAATGTTAATCGGTTACGAAAGAAGCTTGAACCCATCGCCTTGGAGCAGTACATTGAAACCAAAGTAGGTCAGGGGTATATGGCAACGGAAGAGGCAGAAGCATGATCGGTAAGTACATACGAGAAAGGGCTAGTTGGTTATGTCTACTGGTAAGCATACAACTTATTATTTTATTGGTAGCTTACATGGACTCGTCCATTCCATTCCAATCTGTGGTGTATATCGTAGTGCTGAATGTGGTGGTCTGTCTTGTTTTTATCTGGGCGAGATATCTGAAAGAGACTCGTTTCTATAAAAAGTTGAGCACCTGGGATCATACCTATGATCTGAGAGAACTCGATATCGCCGATAGTCCGTATGAGCAGATCGTATATGAGGCCCTGAGTTCCCAGACACAGCGATATCGTAAGGAGTCGTCACATCATTTTATTGCCCTGGAACAGGAGAAGGACGAGATGTTGTCCTGGATTCATGAGGTGAAGACTCCACTGACTGCGTTGCAACTGATGATTGAGCGTTTGCCAGATGACAAGTTACAGAGCCAAATGACATATGAATGGTTACGAATCCATCAGTTACTGGATCAGCAGCTTCATCAGAAGCGTATTCCGTTCATGCATAATGATCTGTTCATCGAAGAGACGGAATTTGAACCAATATTGAATAGCGAGATTCGAGCGCTGAGATCATGGTGCATATCCAAGGGCATTGGCTTTGATGTGTCTTTGATGGTATCGCGTGTGCTTACAGACAGCAAATGGTTAGGTTTCATCCTCCGGCAGTTGTTGAGTAATGCGGTGAAATATAGTGATTCATCGGACATCCTCATTGAAAGTCGGGAACAGGATGGACACATCATACTCAGGATTCAGGATCACGGACGGGGGATTGAGGCTCAGGATCTGCCGCGAATATTTGATAAAGGATTTACGTCTACCCGAGGCAGAATGGATGGGGCGGCGACCGGGATGGGGCTGTATCTGGTTCGACAGGTGGTTCAAACCCTTCACATGCGCATTCATGTAGAGTCTTCTCCTGGCGAGGGCACAACCGTCACACTTACTTTTCCACGAAAAAACGACATGGTGCATCTTGCAGGCGTGTGACAACAATGTCACATGCTTTTTGGTTTTGTTCGGTGAATCGCACGATAACATTACACATCCCGCCTATGATATAGACATGAGCATTTTGCAGAAGTTCAAAGAGGAGTGAGTGGGATATGTGGATACTGGAAGCCAAAAAAATTCATAAAGTCTATGGTAATAAATTGAACAAACAGGAAGTGCTAAAGGGGATTGATCTTGGGGTAAGCAAGGGAGAGTTTGTCGGTATTATGGGGCCTTCGGGTTCGGGTAAAACGACGTTGCTTAATGTACTTTCCTCCATCGATCGGGTGAGCCAGGGCACGATTGATATTGAGGGCAAGGAATTCACCGGAATGAAGGAGAAACAGCTGGCTGAGTTCCGTAAACATCATCTGGGCTTTATTTTTCAGGAATATAATCTGCTGGATACCCTTACGGTGAAGGAAAATGTATTATTGCCGCTCTCGATCACGAGCATTCCAAAACAGGAGGCACACCGGAAGTTTGAACAGATTGCCAATGAACTGGGAATCTACGAATTGAAAGACAAGTATCCATCTGAGATTTCGGGTGGGCAGAAACAGCGGACTTCAGCAGCACGAGCATTTGTCCATGAGCCAAGTATCATCTTTGCGGATGAGCCAACAGGAGCGCTCGATTCCAAATCTGCCTCCGATCTGCTAGGCAAGTTAAGTGAGATGAACAGCACCCGAAAGGCGACCATTATTATGGTTACCCATGATCCGGTTGCTGCAAGTTATTGCAGCAGAGTGATCTTCATTCGAGACGGTCAGATCTACACCCAGCTGAATAAAGGAGACGAGTCACGGCAATCGTTCTTCAACGATATTATCAAAACCCAGGGCGTATTGGGTGGTGTGCAGCAATGAGCTTGAATTATATTATCTTCCGTAATCTCAGGAAAAATCTGAAGAATTATTATCTCTATGTCTTTGCGCTTGTGTTCAGTGTGGCCTTATATTTTTCCTTTGTGACGTTACAGTATGATCCTTCCATGGATGAGGTAGCTGCTTCAACGAAAGGTGCGGCGGCTATAGGCGCATCTTCGGTACTGTTAATCGTCATTGTCGGTATCTTTTTGCTCTATGCCAATACGATCTTTATCAAGCGGCGTAGCAAAGAAATTGGATTATTTCAATTGATCGGACTGACGAAAGGCAGAATTTTTGGTATTTTGAGTGCGGAGAACAGTATTCTCTATTTTGGCTCCATGGCCATCGGTGTGTTGATTGGGTTTCTTGCGTCCAAGCTTGTATTGATGATATTGTTCAAAATTCTCGGTGTGGATGCGATTACCAAACTGTACTTTTCTCCGATGGCACTGATGCAAACGGTGATCGTCTTTACGATGATGTATCTGCTCATCATGCTGATGAATTATATCTTTATCAAGGGGCAGAGTATTCTCTCGCTCTTTCGGGTGTCGGCCACTTCGGAGCAGCAGGTGCAGAAGATGTCGTTTGGACAGATGATTGTTGGCGTCTTGGGCATTGCCCTGATTGTGTATGGATACTTCGTGTCTGCACGGTTGTTCAGTGGTGAGGCAATGGATATGCAGCAGTTGATGTATACGATGATCCTGATTCTGTTCTCGGTCATACTGGGGACATACCTGTTCTATAAGGGGTCGGTAAGTTTTATCTTTAATCTGATTCGCAAAAGCAAAAACGGCTACCTATCCATCCATGAGGTGTTATCGTTATCTTCAATCATGTTCCGCATGAAGTCTAATGCCTTACTGCTCACGATTATTACAACCGTGTCGGCGCTTGCTATTGGCATGCTGTCGCTCAGTTACATTTCGTATTATTCGGCAGAGGCGCAGGCTAAGGAAAGTTTGCCGGAGGATTTCTCTTTTGCTCAGGTTGAGGTGAAAAATCGCTTTGTAACGGAGTTGGAACACAAACAGATTGCTTATGAAGAGAAGCATAGAGAGCCTATCTATATTGAAATTGATGCTCATGAAGTGATGGATGCGTCCATGACGGAACAATACCTGTTCAGTAGTGTGCTGAGTGACAACATGGTAGATAACATTGATGTGCAAGCAGGTGAAGTGGTCTTCATGGGATATGGAAATGCCATTCAGCAGTTAATTTCCATTCAGGAGAAAGGTCCAATCGTCTTGCACGGGTTGAAACATAGGCTGGCACAACAACTGATCGGAACGACCAAACATGGAGTCCTTCCCGCGTACTATACTGGGGGCACGCCTGTAGCGGTCGTGGATGAGACGGTATATCAGCAACTGAAGCAGGACATCGATCCCAAGCTGCAGAAAGCCGATAGGGCTGACTACTATGGTGTACGTATTGTGAAGGAGGGACAGGCTGAAGATGCATATGCTGTATATAAGGAGCAGCAGTTGGAAGCCCCAAGTTTCTCCCAGATTGAGTTCAGAAATAACCAACGTAACACGATGGGCCTAATTATGTTCATTGTTGGATTCCTCGGCTTGACGTTTTTAATTACATCGGGATGCATCTTGTACTTTAAACAAATGAATGAGAGTGAAGAGGAGAAGAGCAGTTATACCATTCTGCGAAAGCTCGGGTTTACACAAGGCAATCTGTTGCGTGGTATTCAGATCAAACAATTGTTCAACTTCGGTATTCCACTCATGGTGGGATTGAGCCATAGTTATTTTGCCGTAAAATCAGGGTGGTTCTTCTTTGGCACAGAGCTGGCGACACCTACGGTCATTGTCATGATAGTCTATACATTGTTATATTCGATCTTTGGTCTGTTGTCCGTGTGGTACTATAAACGGGTGATTAAGGAAGCTTTGTAGAATTGGGATCAGGCGTATGCTGATATAACAAAAATAGTTTGAGTAAAGGGTAGCTGTAATATATACAGACTGCTCTTTTTTTCTTTTTCTAAGTATAATGCCTCATGAAAAAAAGGATGATAATGGAATTGAGTCGAAATGATGATAGAGTCACGGAATCTGATCCACGGATAACATTGAATCGAGGAGAGGTGATGTTCAATGAATCTGGCAAATAAAATCACATTGGCTAGAATTGCGTTGATTCCATTGTTTATGATCTGTTTCCTTAATCAGCATAGCTTGATGTTTGCACTAGTTATATTTGCAGTAGCGGCAGGTACGGATAAACTGGATGGATATGTAGCGAGAAAATATAATCAAATCACGAATCTGGGGAAGCTTCTTGATCCGCTGGCAGATAAACTGTTGATTGCGGTAGCGTTAATCCTGATGGTTCAGGAGAATATGATCAGTTCATGGATTGCTGTAATCATTATTGGGCGTGAAATAGTCATTACAGCGTTACGAATGGTAGCAACAGAGCAGGGTATTGCTCTTGCAGCCGATCGATATGGCAAGATCAAAATGGTGCTTCAGGTGGCAGCGATCATTGCAATTTTGTTGAATAATGTTCCGTTCAGTTTGCTGACTGAGGTGCGGGTTGATGTAATTCTATTGTGGCTGGCAGCAGGTGTTACGCTGTTATCGGGATTGAATTATATTGTAGTGAACTATAAGTTGCTTCAGACAGGAAAATAGAAGAGCCAATCGGATAATGGTTCGATAATCCCAATGTTACCCTGTACACAATGTACAGGGTTTGTTTGTCGTTGATTTCCGTTCAAAAATATGTGGGGCATAGTCATGGTTCCTTGTATACTTAGAGTATCTGAATGTACATATAATGAATCGGAAAAAAGTGCACCATGGTGCTGATTCAGGAGGATCTCATGCAACAGGAACATACCGCTGGTCACCACGGAGACTGGCTTCAATTTATGATTTTAACAACTAAACTGGAACTTCCACCTTTGCCAGCGGACACAATGGACCGTCCACGGCTAAGTTTGCAACACAAAGAATTGTTCCAATCCAAAGTCACGTTGTTGACTGCCCCGGCGGGTTCAGGGAAGTCAACACTTTTAGGTAGCTGGGTGAGAAGTGAAGCTGTTCATGCAGCCTGCGTCTGCCTGGATGATAAAGATCAGGACCCGCTTCAATTTTGGCTCTACATTATTCATGCACTGGATCGAGTCAATAAGGGTCTCTGCGGGGATATACTGCCACATTTTTTGCAACGGTACCCGGTAGATCCCAGGTCGGCATTGATATTATTGCTGAACCGTGTTGCCCAGACCAATCAACATGCGCTGCTCATTCTGGATGACTATCATGCAGTTACTCAGCCGGAGATTCATGATCAGATGCAATACTTTATTGAAAATCTTCCCCTTTCCATTCATCTAGTCCTGTCTACTCGCACATATCCTCCGTTCATGCTTGAAAAGATGCGTCTGAGAGGTGAGTTGAAGCAATTTACGCTTCAGGAACTGGCATTTACGCCAGAAGAGGGCATTGAATTTTGCCAAGAGATCATGCACTTGGATATTACCGGGGGAGATGCGAGTGGATGGGTACAGCAGACAGAGGGTTGGGCTGCCGGATTAAAGCTGCTCGCTTTATCTCACGCATGGGGTGGAAACGCTTTGGTCAGCCCTATGAATTCAATATCCTCACCTCTGTCTCGTGAAGATCATGGAACAACTGGCGAGAGGACGATTTCGGATTACCTGCTTGAAGAGGTATTCCAGCGTCAGTCACCGGAAATGCAGCAATTTCTTCTCCGAACAGCGATCACGAGAAGAATGAACAGCAGTCTATGTCAGGTATTAAGTGATATGCAGGAAGCTCCACAATTGTTAAGGCAACTGGAGAAGGAGCATCTTTTTCTTGTTCCACTTGATCGGGAAGCACACTGGTATCGTTATCATCATTTGTTCTCTGCATTTCTAAAGCGTGAGCTGGATCGTTGTGGCACAGAACAAGTAAATGAATTACATGCTCTTGCTGCAGATTGGTATGAGCAACAAGGGTACACGGCTGAAGCGTTGGATCATTATATTCTCGGACAGCATATGCAGGATGCAGCGAGACTGCTTGAAGAGTTGTTTGCCCATTTTATTATGGGAGAGTGGTGGACGCTCCGGCGATACTTTGATGTTGTACCACTGGAGATCGTGAAATCACGTCCGAAATTATATATGTCTTATCTGTTCCTTGTTGCACGTGAAATGCCTTATGGACAGATGGTGAAGCAACTTAATGAACTGGAACATGTGATCCGGGTGCATCTTCAAGGTCGCCTTGAACCTGAGATTATCGGATATTTATTGCAAGTTATATGTGTAATGCGAGCTTATATGGCCTATCTGAACAGAGATTTGGAGGGGTTGGCTCATTATTTGGTGTCCTATATTGATCAGGGATATCCCGATGATATTGCCTTTCAGTATATGGACTATGACCGGAGAGAAAGCATGCGCCTGCGCAGCTTTCATGGTGTTAATGGCTACTTGAGGCGTGGGGAAGCTTGCTTTGGAGCGATTACGGAACGTTGGTATGCTGAACATGCCTACGTGACGTCCTATTACGGTGTTGGATATGGTGAGATTTTAATGGAACAGGATCGAATTGCAGAAGCGATAAGTTATGCGGACCGAGCGCTTGAAGTGGCTTTGCAGATCAAGGTGGCTGCGTTGCTCGTTCCTGCGTATGTACTCAAGTCCAGACTTGAACTTACACTGGGCAGACCTGAGGAAGGCTTGAAACTGCTTCAGCAGGTCTCGGGTTTATTATCTGTGAAGGATATGGAATACTGGCAACCTGCACTGTCAGCGCATCAACACCGAATTTTAATTGAAATGAGTCCGGTGGAGTCGTCCCATACGATTCTGGCTAAGCCTGCAAACGAAGGAGATGTAGCTGCTGAGATCAGCTGTGATCAGATCTTCCGATCCATGGTTCGCATACGTGCAATGATCATTCTTGAGCAGTATGATCATGCACGAGAGGAACTGAGACGAATCCGTAAACAGGCTGAAGAACGGGACTTGCTTGCTGAACAGGTAGAGTGTGCTCTGCTAGAGTCAATCATGCTGCAAAAGCAGGCACTTACAGATGCCAGTGTTGTGGCGTTATCCCGTGCTCTGGTGCTGGGAGGACCCGAAGGGTATATCCGTTCATTTGTTGCTGAAGATGAACAGATGAAGCAGCTGCTACAGGGATACATGTCTCTGCGTCGCACGAAGGCAATACACGATGATGGTGTGAAAATGGCTTATGTGAAACAGTTATTGTCTGCTTTTGCAAGAGACAAACGATTGAGAGGCCTCTCATCTGTAGGAGAGGCAAAGCTGGATACAAAGGAAGTGGGACTCAGCCCGATGGAGCAAAAAATATTCGGTCACATCGCTGAGGGCCTGACCAGCAAACAGATTGCTGCCGAGTTTGGCATCTCACCCGGAACCGTTAATACACACATTCGCCGAGTGTTCGCGAAGCTGGGTGCGAGTAGTCGTACTCATGCTGTACAAATTGCGGAGCAGCGGGGATTGTTATGATGTAGTGAAACGATGTCTACTCTTTTGTAGACTGTTTTCAAGTTAAGGTCTCTCCTACAATGAAAATAATCAAATAACCCTGACGAGTCTTTGCTGACACCAGAGTTATGTTCACGTGGGAGGTAACGTTAAGAGATGTCAACACGAATATCCAAACGAAAAGTTCATACGAAAAATAAGATCCGTAAGGTCTCTCCTTATTGGGCAGCCCTTCTGTCTTTATCCGTCATTACGGTTCCCGGGACAGTGCATGCAGCGACCGATGCGGTAAGCATTCGTGATTTGCAGCAGGCAGCACCGTGGGCCAAGCAAGCCATTGAAAGGGCTGCCGAGCAACAGATGATTCTGGCGGACAAAGCAGGGAATTTCAACCCGAGTGCAACGTTAACAAGAGGCGACCTTGCGTATACGCTGGCTCAACTATTGGAGATGGACGTGCTGTCGTCAGTCCAGCTTCCAGATCTGTTATTCAGGGATCTGGATCCTAACGCTGAGAATGGTTCCTATATTCATGCACTTCGATTGGCGGGAATTATGAATGGTTATCCCGATGGAACGTTTCGTCCAGCCGGTCTGGTAACAAGGGAAGAGCTGGCCACGACGATTATTCGGGCTCTGAAGGCTAAAGGATATGATGAAACATTAAATTTGACCAAAGAGTTGTCTTTTAAGGATACTTCCGACATCAGTAACTGGGCTTTGCCAAGTGTACAACAGGCTGTTGAATTGGGAATCTTGAAAGGGGACAATGGAAACTTTGCGCCGAAGCGTTCTACTTCCAGACAGGAAATGGCCGTGATCGCATTACGCACAACTGAAGTTATTCAAGAGCTTGATGAAGCTGCGAATCAAGGGGGCACCAACTCGGAATCCAATCCTGATGAGCCAGGAAAGGGAATTGAGGTGCAGGGTACAACTTCAGGCGGCAATAACGCAGGGAACGGTATAGGGAACGCGAACAGTAATGCCGGGGTGACACCAGGGAATGGAACTGGAAGTACGGGTGGAGGAGGTGGATCTGCGCCAACCACTCCAACGAATCCTTCCACTCCGTCCAATCCAGGTACGGGGAACAGGGCGCCACTCGTTAGTAGTGGCGGTTTGCCTGATCAGGAACTTACACTAGATCATGCCGCATTGGACTTGAACGTCTCGACGTATTTTAGTGATCCAGATGGGGATGAATTGCAATTCAGTGTAATAACCGGAGATGCAACCATTGTTTCCTCTACTGTCGTAGAAAAAGTGATTCGACTTGTACCTCAAGCTGCTGGAGAAACATTGCTGACAATCAAAGCTGTTGACGTCAAAGGTGCCAGTGTCACAGCACAACTCAAGGTTAAGGTACAGCCCAACACGATAAGTCGTCAATTCCCTGATCCATATTTGGCTGGAGCTATTGCATATTGGTTGCAAAAGGATGTAAATGATCCACTGACCAAAGATGAATTGGTGGAAGCACTCATTCAAACCAATGGAGGGTTGTATGCGAGGGATGCGGGCATTTCCGATCTGACAGGTGTCGAGATATTCAAAGGGCTGAACGTAACTGAAATCGACCTTTCCGGAAATGAAATAAGCAAAGCGGATGCCTCTGGGTTCGATAGACTGAATTGGCTTGATTTATCCGGTAACGAACTGACGCAGATTAATGTTACAGGATTGAATCAGCTGGAGTATCTGAAACTCGCGAATAATCGACTTGCTTTATTGGATGTGAGCGGACTAGATTCCTTACAAGAACTGGATATGAACAGTAATGAGCTTGTTCATTTACCCGTTGGAATTGCTGGATTGTCTGATCTGCAATACCTGGATGTGAGTAACAATCCCATAACACTGAGAGAAGAGCCTGACTTCGCACTGCATCACACGTTGCTGCAACGTTTGGACAGGTATGACTTCGATGATGCTTCTCCTGTATTGGTAGAGGCACCTGCGGGTAATACCGCTTATGTTTATGGAGATGAGGTTGAGATTGACCTGTCCTTTATGTTTGAAGATGAAGATGACGCTAGATCAACTCTCACACTACAGGCTGACTCCCCTGATCCACAACTGGCAGATGTCAGAATGATTGGACAGAAGCTATACGTTACTGCACTGGGAACGAGTAGTGAGCCTATTCGGATTGAGGTGATAGCTACCGACCCTCTGGGCAGAATTGGTGTAGGTCACGTGTACGTTGATCTGAGAGGATTAGAGTAGCGTATTTTATAACAGCATATGTGAACTAATGCAAGTTACATCAGCGTGCCTTCCTGTACAGAAGGTGCGTTTTTTTTATTTTGTAAGGGATAACTTTATGTTAAAATATGCAAGAAATAAATGAGGCTGTGAGTAATGACGATAGGGGGAGAAGAGGATGTCCCAAATAAATATCAATCCAAGTACTTCAGAGGATTCAGAGTATGTTCGCCAGCAACTTATCGCATTTAATGCTGCACATGTGAGCGAGGAATTAAGGCATCGTTACGAAGAATTGAATTTCAATATCAAAAATGAGACCGGCAAGATTGTCGCAGGTGTGCTTAGTACACTTTGCTGGAACTGGCTGGAGGTTGATATTCTATGGGTGGATTCTGAACAGCGGCATCGTGGATATGGTTCACAGTTGTTGCTTGAAGTTGAGCGAATTGCACGAGAGAAATCTTGTGATTTTGTCATGTTAAATACCTTCTCCTATCAAGCACCGGGATTTTACAAGAAGCATGGCTACCAAATAATCACAACGATCGAGAATGCACCGACTGGACACAGTCATTATTATTTTAAGAAGGACCTCACGTAAGACAACCTACGCGAAATAAGACCAAATCAGGAGGATAACAATGATTACCATTAAAGGAATCGAACTTGAAGACTTACCGGCACTAAGCCAGCTATACAATGAGTTGATGGGAATGCCTACCAATGAGCAGCAGATGAAAAAGATGTTCCAATACATACAGCAGAACGGTCATTATCATGTGCTTGGGGCATTTTACAATGGCAAACTGGTTGGGTCTGTTATGGGAATTGAGTGTATGGATCTGGTGGGTCCATGCAAACCGTTCATGGTTGTGGAGAATGTGATTGTATCGGATCAGGTACGCAGGCAGGGCATTGGGCAGAGATTAATGCTCCAGATTGAGCGAATTGCCAAAGATCTGGGTTGTGGTTACATGATTCTGGTGTCTGGCGATCAGCGCAAGGAAGCGCATATATTTTATGAGAAGCTGGGTTTCAAGGATGAGAAGGTTCAGGGTTACCGGAAGCATTTTTAAATATCCAAGCGGATGAAAATTTCTTACACAAGTGGAAGGATTACTTAAGGAACATAGCGAATAAGGCATAGTCTTAACAAATGAAACGAATAAGAGGGAGGCACTCTCGTGCTCAAAAAATGGGCTAATGTTTTCATGATTCTGAGCCTGGTATTCGCCGTATGTTCCCCAACCTCTTATGCTGCTGCCAAAACGGTTAAGGTAACCGTGACGTTGGTGAGCGCAGAGCTTGTCGAGAACAACTCTGTCGGTAATGAATGGGCCATCGGAGCAAGTGTGAACGGCAAAGATCTGGAAGAGGGTTCATCGGTCACCTTAAATCTGAAGTCTACAGGTACGTTGAAACTGGAGGCTATCGCTGAAGAACAGGACAAAATTCCCGATTACGGGAGTAAAAGTACCAACGTCAAACTATCTTCGTTCTCCAAATCAACCAATAAGACGCTTTCCGTAGTGGTGACCGAGAACAGAGGTCGATATTCTGGTAACACAGCGACCTGGGCGTTCAAGTTTAAGATTAGTAAGAGGTGAATAGTTACCGACCGTGAGAAAAGGGAGCCGAGCTCTCTTTTTTTTATGTGTAGATAATTGGTGATCTGAAGGATGAAAACGTTTCGAGCTACGCTGATCTTTGTTAAACTAATGAAAGTAATAGACAAAAATTGAAGATGAAATATTCAAAATAATACATAGGAGGTTAACACAATTATGCGTATCGTAGATAACATTAAAGTCTGGGGGGAGCCGCTGGAGAACGCCGTAAGTCAGGCGGTGACTTGTTCGCAATATGGAGATGTCTTGGGTGTGGCTCTGATGGCCGACCACCACAAAGGTTACTCGCAACCCATCGGTGGTGTTGTCGCTTATCGGAATATGATCAGTCCGTCAGGTGTCGGATATGATATTGCCTGTGGCAACAAGGCTGTGCGCACCAATCTGATGTGGGATGATATTCGGGATCAGATTGTGACGATTATGGATGACATCAATTCGACCATATCTTTCGGCGTGGGTCGTAACAACCCAACACCCGTGGATCATGAACTGTTCGACGACGGGAGCTGGAAGCTATTTGATACCATTGAACCAGGATTACAACATAAGCTGAAGACACTCGCACGCAACCAACTCGGAACCGTAGGCAGTGGCAATCATTTCGTGGATATTTTTGTAGAAGAGGCTACGGGAAAGGTGTGGATCGCGAATCATTTTGGTAGCCGCGGTTTCGGTCACAAAGTGGCGAGTGGGTTCCTTAACCTGGCCGCAGGACGTCAGTTCAGTGGCAAAGCTCCGGGCGAATCCATGGATCAACCGCCTACGTTGTTTGACCTGAACAGCGAAATGGGTGATATGTATTGGGATGGAATGACTTTGGCGGGCAGATACGCCTATGCAGGACGTGATTATGTCATTGAACAGGTACTCGGAATTCTCGGGGCAAGTGCTGAATATGCCGTACATAATCATCACAACTTTGCCTGGAGGGAACAGCATATGGGTGAAGAGGTCGTCGTGGTTCGCAAAGGCGCAACACCCCTGGCACCCGGGCAGCTCGGTTTTGTCGGAGGCAGTATGGGGGATATCTCGGTGATTGTGGAGGGGATCCACAGCGAAGAGAATACCGAGTCATTCCGCAGCACCGTTCATGGGGCAGGGCGCACGATGAGCCGAACCCAGGCGGCTGGCAAAATGAATTACAAGCTGCGCACACGCATGGGCGGCGAGATTAGCGAAGCACAGATGCATGAGGCGATTCGTGCCTATGGTGTCGAGCTGCGGGGAGCGGGCACAGACGAAAGTCCGTTTGTGTATAAGAAACTGCAAGATGTACTGAACGCCCATGCGAATACACTGAAAATCAACCATGTGCTGCGTCCCGTTGGTGTTGCCATGGCCGGAGGTAATGAATTCGATCCATACAAGGATTAGTCATATATGTTCAACTGAACATTTACACGATAACGGAGAGGGTGAACTTCATGAGAAATTGTGCGATATACAGCTCTCAGTTTGATCTGGATCAGCTGTTTGAAGTGATTCAATCCATTTATCCTGAGGGTACGATTAAACGCCGGGAAGACAAGACTCATATTCTAGTGACTCAGAAGAAATGGCTCAGTAAGAAAACAAAAGGCTTCAATATCATGACCAGCCAGACACATCCTGAGGAATTTACGACCATGATTCAGGGGATGCTTGGATTTTTGAGTCAGATTGAGGGGCGCAATGCTTCGCTCCAGGAAAAGGTATTGATCAAATGTTCCACACTGAACATGGTGGTTGGTATTGAGACGGAAGAGGATATATCGGAAGAATTCTTCGGCGAGTTGCTGCGCTTGGCGGATGCTCTGGATGCCGTCATTTTCTGGGGAGGTGGATCTTTGCTGAATGCTCAAGGTCAGCTATTGCTGGACGTGAATGGAGAGTCTGAGGTGGAGGATTACACGGTGACAGCGCACACCAGTTTCCTGGACGATGCTAGAACCCAGTCAGAGTCTGCAATTCAACGTAAAGCCCGTTCAGAGCAACGGTTGACGGAACAAGGCATTCCGTATAATGCGAACTTGCCTGCAAGGGCCGGAGAAGAGCACACTACAATTCGGAGTAAAGAGGAAGTCACGCGCCGTGCGGTTGCTTTGTGTCTTGCCGCGCTTAAGGGAGAGTGTCTGGGAGCAGGCGAAAGCGCGGAAGATACTGCAGCTCTGGTTCAGGAAGTGATCGACAAGTATGAGGCTGAATCCTTTTTCTCACCCGTAGAGAAGAGGTTTATCGACCAGCACGGAGCAGAGCAGCAGGAGATCATCTCCTTCTCTTGGGGATATGAAGCGTACCACGTGATGTTGTGGGCGCTTGGTTATGTGAAGGAACTGGGTGCACCAACGGAGTTGTGTAACGTAGGGAAGGATGTCGGTTATTTGCAACAGAAGGATCGTTTTACCGACTTTCTCTCCAATGCATCTCTGCGTAGCAAGAGCGAAATTCTGGATGAAGCAGACCTGATCTACCGTTATAACTGGGTGTGTGTGGATAGTCGTGTGAATGACAGAACACCTCCCGCTGGCTTGAATGGTGGAGTGGCTTATGAACGTCACCGTGCTTTGAACTGGCTGATCTGTTATCTGGATCAGGCGTGGGATGATGTGCGTACAGATACGTAGGATGGAATGATCCAGAGTTGTATCCTAAACGAAACACAAATACCCTCAGACCCGTCATCTCATTGACGGGTTTGAGGGTATTTCGTCTGCTTTTATCCACTATGCCTGCTGAACTGTTCACGAATAATGACGTCAGCAAGAATTAATTTTTTCTCGACGTTACTTTCTGGATTCGCAATGCGCCATAACATCTGATCCACTGCACGCGCACCGAGCAATTCCTTGTTCACATTAACAGTAGCCAGTAATGGGATATTGTCGTATAGATTATCAAATCCCGTGACAACACACTGATCGGGTACACGAATCCCCATACTTTCAAGGGCTTCTATGGTATATAGCCCATAGAAATCATTCGCACATACAAACACTTCAGGCAGGTTATCCTCATGAATCACCGAAGTGAACGTCTGGCGGAACTCATCCAATGCCTGATTACTCAGCTCGGGAATCTGATGTATTTCCATCCCATGACCCGTGAGAACAGAAGTATAAGCAATCCAGCGTTCATAGAAGCTGTGAGCATCACTGGTATTGCCAACGAACTGGAATGTTTTGAAGCCTTTGCGGAGCAAATAGAGCATGATCTCTCGCATGGATGCAAAGTTATCGGTGAATATGCTATCACTGTGAAAAACAGGGTCCAGATGATCAACCATGACAACCGGAATACTGAGCCGCTTGATTTCAAGCAGAATCGGAGTCGAGATCGAGCCAACGGTAATGATTCCACGAATGGCATCCGGGTTGAGCAGGGTGAATAGCTGGTCTGCTGAGGGTTCCGTTAGGGTCAGAATATTAATCCCTTTTTGATTCAGCTTGGAAGAGATCCCGTTAAAGACGGGTCCCCAGTATACGGAGTCCTGATTTTGGTACCGAACATTGGGAAACAAAATCAATATCGTCCCACTTGATCGTGTGCTCTTCAGATCCTGAAGAGATTCATGGCTGTTATACAGTTCGCCAGACAACATGCTGTTATCTTTGAAATACCCAAGTTTGCCAGCAGCCTTGAGAATGACATCTCTCGTCTGATCGCTAACGCCCGATTTTCCAGACAAAGCTCGTGACACCGCGAATTTCGACAAACCCGTAAAATGTGCAATCTCCTGAATTGTTACCTTCGTCTTCATCATACCATCCTTACACTCGTAGTTCTGCCGTATTCCTTATTCGGAGCGATATCCAACTGATCCTAGTATAGCATGATGTATTTCTCTTAATCTAATAACGGACAAAGAATTCAGAATGTTAATGATGCACAGCAATTTAGGATAAAAGTTCACCGTGACGGTAAGCACATTTTCAGATAGAATGACGAATTTTGTCTTTTTAAATTATTATTTTGTTATTTTTAAAAAATAACAAAATAACGTAATGTGTTCTTTGTTTTAATAAGGGTGTACTTAGGTTTGGGGATGCTGAATAGGCTGTAGTACAGGAATATTTAAGATTAATCAGCATTTTATCAGAATAATTAGAAAATGTTAACAACAAAAATGTTGACGCTTACATTTTGCTGTGTTAAATTTTGTTTGTCAAAAACAAACAAGAAAATAACAAATGGTGGTGGTTCTTCATTTTCGATTGGTTGATGAATGGGGTTAACGATTAAGGGTGGACCATGATTGGTATACACATTCGGGGAGGTTGTTAAAATCATGATTAGAAGATGGAATGTTCTACCTCTGATGTTATTGGCCGTGATACTTTTTGTATCCGCTTGCAGTGGTGGGGGGACAGCGCAGACGGGGACCGAAGCAGACGGAACAACGAACTCAGGCAACAGCACCGAAGTCGCTGAGACAGAGAAAGAGGGCGGAGCGGAGGAAGCTGTGGTTAATGTTCCTGATCTGGGTGGACGTGTCATTAAGGTCGCGGCCTGGTGGGACTTGAAACCGGCGGGAGAGACAGCCTCCGATAAGGCCAGACTCGATAAAATTGCAGAGGTCGAGAAGAAATACAACGTAAAACTGGAATTCGTCAACGTGCCTTTCGAAGAATACATGAACAAATTCACAACGTCTGCACTGGCTGGCGAGCCGTTCGCCGACATCGTTCAGATGGAATACAAATCCGCACTACCTGCCATCCTCAAAGGGCAACTGTTGCCCATCTCCGAATTCACCACACCTGAGAATAACATCAACCAAGAGGCTAACCTGATTACAAAGTTTCCTGCTATTGCAGGCAATGAATATGCCTTCGAATCACCAACCAGCATTGGTCTGGGACTTCACTATAACCGAGACTTGTTTAAGAAACTGTCATTACCTGATCCTCAAGAACTGTATAACCAAGGCGAATGGGATTGGGACAAATTCATGGAACTCGCCAAACAGGCAACCAAAGATACCAATAACGACGGAAAAATTGACGTATACGGATTTTCTGGCTGGGCGCTTGATGTCGTTCGTCATTTTACCGCTGCCAATGGTGGAACGATCGTGGATGATGAACATAGCAAAGAAGGATTGTCCGATCCGAAAACGATTGAAGCTGCCGAATTCGTCAAAAGACTGTACAACGTGGAAAATGTCGTGAAGGTCAAAACCGGCGACAAAACCAATTGGGAGGAAAGCAATACCTTTAAGGATGGAGACGTAGCCCTGTTCACCGCAGCCGAATGGCAGTTGGGCGATCTCACCTTTGCTGTCGGTGTTGTGCCGATTCCGAACGGGCCACAAGGTAGCAAAGAGGTCACCTATGCAAACAACGCGGCATCGGCGAAATTCATTCCAAAAGGTGTGGAGGATCCGAAGATCGTCTACCAAATCTATGAAGAGACCTTCGATATCCCTCAGATCGAAGAGTATCCAGGTCAGGACTATCTGGAGAGTCGTTATACCGACGAGAAGGATATTGCCATCATTCGCGAGCACATCGCTGGAACAGGCCGCATCTTGCTGGATGATGCCTACACGGGGTACCCTTTCGGGGATTATGTGAACGATATCATCAAAAACAATGCTTCCGTGACGGCAACAGCGGAGAAATATAAAGCACAGGCACAAGATGCCATTGATAAACTCGGCAAACAATAAGAACTTATCACCAGCAAACGATTCAGGCAGGGGCTCGTGTCGGCAACGTTGCACGTAGCCCCTTTTTACTGAACCACCAAATCGGCTTTGCTGGCATCAGCCTTGATGAGGAGGACTCGTAGGATGGCTGGAATTCTACAACGTAAGACATGGATATGGTCCACAGTGATCATCGTGGCAGCAGCCTGCATCATTCTATATGTAACTTCCGGCGTTGATGGGAAGAGTGCAGACGTTCCACCTGACAGTCTACCTGCCATTGAAGTGGATGCGATCTTGCAGCAGACCCGGCAGAAGAAGGGATACGAACAGTATCGCTCTGGAACAGGCCAGGCTTCACAGCCAAGTGTGGACATCATCATTGAAGCGGGAGATTACATAAGAGCCGAAGGTGAGGACGTCCGCCAACTGACCGACTATGAGGGAATGGATGGCATATCTCTCCATACCGGAGAGACCGGACAAGTTGATTGGACCATTAACGTGCCAGAGACCGGGCTGTATAACCTGTCCGCAATCTATTATCCCGTTGAAGGCAAGAGCTCGGCTATTGAGCGTGCATTGTACATTGACGATGAACTTCCTTTTGCGGAAGCCGCCTATTTGCAGTTTGATCGGGTATGGGCGAATCAGAAAGATGTCGTAGAGCAGGACAATCAAGGCAATGATCTACGCCCGAGACAAGTGGAGCAACCACGCTGGATGGAAGAAACGTTTCAGGACTCAGACGGGTACGAACAGGTTCCATTCAAGTTTTATTTGGAAAAAGGGGAACATACGCTAACGCTAAAATCCTCGCGTGAACCCATGGTGATCCGGTCCATTCGTCTTTTCAATGAGAAGACAGCCGTCCCTTACGCAGAGACTGCGGGTGCACAACAGTCGAATTCCTCTGGGCAACCGAAGGATGTACTTATTCGCATTGAAGGAGAAGCTGCTGTTGCCAAATCTTCACCTACGTTATACCCGACGAGCGAAAGATCAAGTTCTGCGGTATCTCCTTACAGCGCTTCCCAGGTGCGCATTAATACGATTGGCGGCTTTAACTGGCGTCTGCCAGGACAATGGATTGAATGGGAAGTGGATGTACCGGAGAGCGGACTGTATCATATCAGTTTTACCGCACAGCAGAATTTTGTCAAAGGCATCTATTCTACACGCAAACTGACCATTGACGGTGAAGTTCCGTTTGCAGAGATGGCCAAAGCACCTTTTCGTTATCAAAGTGACTATCGCATTGACGTCATGGGCGGCAAGGAAGCATACAAGTTTCAATTGGAAAAAGGAAAACATGTGCTGCGGCTGGAGAACAGCCTAGGTGATTTTGCGCCCCTCATCCGAAATGTGGAGGACAGTCTGTACAACCTGAACTCCATGTACCGGCGCATTCTGATGATTACAGGCACCAAACCCGATGAATTCCGGGATTACCGGGTGGAGAAGCAGATCCCGAACCTGCTGGAAGTGTTCAGCGGAGAAAGTAAAAGACTCAAAGACGTGGCCGCACAGCTTCGTCTCCTGTCAGGACAGTCCAGCGATCAGGAAGCGCTGATCAAGACGATGGCGCTGCAACTGGACGAGATGATTGACAAGCCAGATACCATTCCAAGGCGGCTCGCGGCATACAAAACCAACACAGGGGGGCTCGGCACATGGGTGCAGCAGGCACGAGAGCAGCCCCTTGAGATCGACGCACTGTACGTCACTTCGATCGACCAAAATATTCGGGGAACAGGGATGGGGCCACTCGCGAAGCTCGGCCATGAGGCGAAGATATTCTATCATTCGTTCTTCATTGATTATAACCAGATCGGCAATGTAGCTACATCGGAAGATCAGCGCACCGTAACCGTCTGGATTGGTAGCGGACGGGATCAGGCGAACACGATGAAAGCCATGATTGACAAGACCTTCACACCAGACAGTGGCATTAACGTGAATCTGAAGCTGGTCAACATGGGAACCTTGCTGCCAGCAACCTTGTCCGGTGAAGGGCCGGATGTTGCGATGCAGATCGGCAATGATCTGCCCGTGAACTTTGCGATGCGGAATTCGGCTGTAGATCTGACGCAATTCAGTGATTACAGCACCGTGGAACAGGAGTTCAGGGAAAGTGCAATCGTGCCGTATGCCTATGATTCAGGCGTATATGCCCTGCCAGAAACACAGACCTTTAACATGTTGTTTTACCGTAAAGACGTGCTGGAAGAACTCGGGCTTGAAGTGCCTCAGAACTGGGAGGATGTCGAGGCTCTGCTCGCGATTCTGAGCAAGCATCATATGGAATTTGGCATGCCGATTGTAACCCAGGCCAATATGCAGGGGGTCAATATTCCGCCCAACTCCCAGTATGCCACGATGCTGCTTCAGAACGGAGGCGCCTTCTATCGGAACGATGACAAGGAATCGGATCTGGATTCCCGGATCGGGATCGAGACGTTCAAGCGGTGGACGGAGTTCTATACCGATTACAAGCTGGAGCGGGAATATGATTTTGCCAACCGTTTCCGGACAGGACAGATGCCTATTGGGTTAACGGATTACACCATGTACAACCAGTTGTCCGTATTTGCACCGGAGATTCGAGGATTATGGGGATTCGTTCCTGTACCGGGAACCGTTCAAGCGGATGGAACCTTGAATCGGGACGTACCCGGTGGAGGTAGCGCAGTCATGATGCTGGAGGGTGCCAAGGATCAGGATGCGGCGTGGGCGTTCATGAAATGGTGGACCAGTACACCGATTCAGGCGGAATTCGGACGAGAGATGGAAGGGCTGATGGGTGCCGCTGCCCGTTATCCAACGGCCAACATCAAGGCACTGGATTCCCTGCCGTGGCCTGCGGAGGATTACGCCAATCTGAAGGCACAATTCGAAACCGTGAAGGGCATTCCCGAAGTACCTGGTGGTTATTTTACAGGCCGCCATCTGTTCAATGCATTTTACAAAACCGTTGTTGGCCAAGTGGAAGCCAGGGAATCCATCATGGATTATACCCAATATATTCAGGACGAAATTCGAGTGAAGCGTAATGAATTTGGTCTTCCGTAAGCAGAGGGAGGGTTAACCGTGCCACAAATATCATTCCGAGACGGACAAAACAGTCCTCCTGAGAAAGCGTCAAGGATGGGCATGAAATCGTGGTGGAGCTGGAAGCTCCAGGAAATGAAGGCCAGCAAACATTCCTATGTTCTGCTTGCACCTTATATGCTCCTGTTCCTCATGTTTACCGTGATTCCGGTTGTCATCTCGATCATACTCAGCTTCACCTACTTTAACATGCTGGAATTTCCACGTTTCATTGGCTGGCAGAACTATACTCGCCTGTTTCTGGAGGATGATGTATTCCTGATTGCGATCAAGAATACGCTGCTGTTTGCCATCATTACCGGACCGATCAGTTACATTGCTTGCTTCGTCTTCGCGTGGATCATTAATGAGTTAACACCGAAATGGAGAGCGTTCATGACGCTGATCTTCTACGCGCCCTCCATCTCGGGCAATGTGTATTTTATCTGGCTGATGATTTTCTCGGGAGATCGTTATGGCATTGCCAATGGGCAGCTGATCAAATGGGGCTTTTTGCTGGAACCGATCCAGTGGCTGAAGACAGAAGCCTACATTATGCCCATCCTCATTCTCGTGCAGTTGTGGTTGAGTCTCGGAACTGGATTTCTGGCGTTTATCGCCGGTTTGCAGACTGTGGATCGGACGTTATATGAAGCGGGTGCGGTGGATGGGATCAAAAATCGCTGGCAGGAGCTATGGTACATTACCCTGCCTTCGATGCGACCACAGCTCATGTTTGGCGCAGTTATTCAGCTTACAACCTCGTTTGCCGTGGCTGATGTGTCGATTGCACTGGCCGGGTTCCCAAGCGTGAACTATGCGGCAGAGACGGTAGTCACCCACTTGATCGACTTTGGTACAACGCGGTTTGAGATGGGATACGCATCGGCGATTGCGACCGTGCTGTTCATGATCATGGTGGGCACCAACTTGCTGGTACAGAAACTGCTTCGAAGGGTGGGAGAATAGCTATGGCTGCAATTGCGACAGGCAAAAAGCGGGTGAATCGCTCGTTATCGGGAAGTCTCTCCCTGTTTGCCCTTCTGCTCGTATTTGGTGCCTTCATGGTGCTGCCACTGATCTATGCGATCAACAATGCATTCAAACCATTGGATGAGATTTTCACCTTTCCGCCAACGCTGTTTGTCAAAAATCCCACGTTCAGCAACTTTACAGATCTGCTGAATCTGCTGAGTGACTCGTGGGTGCCGTTTTCACGCTATATATTCAACACGGTATTTATTACAGGCATCGGAATTGTAGGCCATGTGCTGCTTGCTTCTGCAGCAGCCTACCCACTTGCCAAGCACAAGTTTCCAGGTAAAGTATTCATGTTCCAAGTGGTCGTACTGTCACTGATGTTCACACCTGCGGTGACGGCCATTCCGAACTATATGATCATGTCATGGCTCGGATGGATTGACACGTACTGGGCTGTTATCATCCCGGCATTTGCCTATTCACTCGGGTTGTACCTGATGAAACAGTTCATGGAGCAGATCCCGGATGCACTGCTGGAAGCAGCCAAGATTGATGGTGCCAGTGAATACCGGATCTTTTGGTCCATCGTTATGCCTAATGTGAAGCCAGCCTGGCTGACATTGATCATACTGCTGTTCCAGATGTTATGGGGCAGTGATGGCAATGGATACATCTACAGCGAGCAGCTCAAGACCCTGCATTATGCAGCAGGTCAGATTATTCAGGGCGGAATATCCCGGGCAGGAGCCGGTGCTGCGGTAGCACTGATTTTGATGAGTGTGCCGATCACGCTATTTATTTTCTCTCAGAGTCGAATCATTGAGACGATGGCGAGCTCGGGCATGAAGGATTAAGGGGGAACGATATGGCACGCACAGTGAAAAGATGGCTTGTTCTCCTGGCGGCAGTATCTCTGCTGCTGGTGAATGCCGTGCCTGCGGCGGCCTCCCCGGCGCCGTATGAGAGTTATAACTACAACTACTGGAAAGAGGCTGTTCCTTCACCAGATGCTTATCTGCCCGAGCGCACCATTTCAGGCCGTGACCTCGGCATTAGTGAGTTCAAAGACCCCGGTGATGTGAACGTTTCTCCGTCCGGGTTGATCTACATTTTGGATAGTGGCAACAATCGAATTGTCGTCTTGGACCCGGAATTTAAGCTGCTGCGCGTTATCGATGGATTCATGACAGAGGGCAGCAAAGAGAGCTTTAATCTTCCAGGCGGATTGTTTGTGGATGAAGAAGAACGCCTCTACATCGCCGATACGGGCAACAGTCGAGTGGTTGTTTTGGATGGAGAAGGGAGGCTGCTTCATACCATAACCAAGCCTGAGTCGGATATTCTGTCGACCCAATTCCAGTTCCAGCCTTTGAAACTAACGGTGGACCATGTAGGTCGCGTGTATGTTGTGGCGCAGGGGGTCTACGAAGGCATTATGCAATTTGACGAGAATGGGACATTTATCGGATACGTCGGTACCAACAAAGTGGAGCGGGACTACGGCGAATATATCTGGCGCATGTTATCCACCAAAGCCCAGCGTGCACAGATGGTCCTGTTTGTTCCAACGGAGTTCTCCAATGCGGACATCGATCACAAAGGATTCGTGTATGCGACGAATATTGATCCAGGTTCGAATGAACCGATCAAACGCCTTAACCCGTCTGGCGAAGATGTACTGAAGCGGTTTGGGTATTATGACGTCAAAGGTGATATCCGGTTCCGCAACAATCCCGGTCCATCCAAACTGATTGATGTGAAAGTACTGGGCGACGGCATGTACAGTGTACTGGATGCGACACAGAACCGGGTGTTCACGTATGACGATGAAGGTCATCTGCTCTACATATACGGTGGCAAAGGAAATCAGATAGGCACGCTCAAAACGCCAGTCGCGATTGAACAATCGGGTGAGCACCACTTGGTTCTGGACCGGGGGAAGAACAATCTTGTTGTCTATGAGCCAACCCGTTTTGGTACCCGTGTGAATGAAGCGGTGGCACTCCACTATCGGGGCGAGGACACGGAAGCCGTGAATATATGGAGAGAAGTGCTGAAGCTGGATGCCAACTATGACATCGCCTATATCGGTATCGGCAAGTCCCTATTAATGGAGAAGAAAAACGAGGAGGCGCTGGGTTACTTCGAACTTGGGATGGATCGCAAGAGTTATTCTGTCGCGTTCAAGAGGCATCGGCGAGAGATGATGAAGGAACATTTTGGTACATTCCTGACGGCTGTAATCGCGCTGATTGTCTTTCTGATCCTGACCCGGGTGGCGGCTAAATGGAGACGGAGGAGGCAGGTCGATCGTGAAGCAGGATTTCATTAAGTTTCCGCTGCATCTCATTTTTCACCCCATTGATGCATTCTGGGACCTCAAGTCGGATAACCGGGGACGGCTGCTTGTTGCTTTGGCAGCACTCGCGCTTACCATTGTCATGATGATTTTGCAAAAGCAGTACGCAGGCTTTCTCGTCAATTACATCGATCCCCGCACGATTAACAGCATCATTGAGATCGCCACAGTTGCGGTGCCGTTCTTTCTATGGTGCTTGGCCAATTGGGCAGTAACGACCTTGATGGAAGGCGAGGGCAAATTCAGGGAAATCGTTCTGGCGACAGGATATTCGCTCATTCCGGTTATTCTGGTCTATGCCCCGATGATCGTGATTAGCAGGTTCATGGTGCAGGAGGAGACTGCTTTTTATTATCTGTTCAATAGCATCGCGTTTTTCTGGTTTGTACTGCTTCTGTTCATTGGCATGATGACGGTACACCAGTACACGGTGTTTAAAACAATCGTTACGATGGTGCTGACACTCATTGTGATGGGCATTATTGTATTCCTTGGCGCACTGGTCTTCAGCATGCTGCAACAGTTGTACGAATTCGGTTATAACATCTACCGCGAGTTGATTTTTCGGACCTAAAGGAGGCGGCATCCGTGAATAAAAGGCAACGAATATATACGGTGCTGGCTGGTGGTGCAGCTGTAATCATGATTGCAGCCGGACTGCTGTATATAAACAACAGGGGCATTCCTGCCGTAGAAGCGGCGGCTTATCTGGATGCAACAACCGAAGCCATGCCCGTCACGGAGGAACCGTTGCAGTTTCGTAGTGACTCTTCGCAGGGGGTGCCTGGGATGCAGCTGGTCGCCGAAGATCAGGGTTTAGCCTTGTACTATAACGAGGAGACAACGGAAATTGCCGTTCGTGACGGGAAAAGTGGAGAGGTCTGGTACAGCAACCCGAAAGAACGGGCTGAGGACGGTCTTGCTTCTGCGTATGAAAAAGAAGTGCTGTCCTCCCAGTTAAACGTGTCTTTCCGGGATGCGATGGGCACACTGGAGAACTTTCCAAATTTCAGTTCGAGTATAAGCAACAAACAATTCACAGTGGGTCAGATCGATCAGGGGATTCGGGTGAACTATACACTTGGTGATACATCACTTGGTATTGATGCGCTGCCTAAACTGATTAGCAAACAGCGCCTGGAGGAGAAAGTACTTTCCAAACTGGACGCTACTGTCGCAAGATACACATCTGCCCGTTATTATCCAACCAAGAACAATCCGGATATTCTGGAGCGGCTGGATGGACAGATTTCGAAGCAACTTGTGCTGAACAAGATGTTGGGAGCCTTTGAGACGGCGGGTTACACGGCGGACGATCTGGCTTTTGACAATCAGGAGAACGGGGTCGAAGGCGGAGGTGTATCGGATAAGCCCAGCTTCGTGATTCCTGTGGAATACCGACTGGAGAAGGGAGCGCTTGTTGTGAGCGTGCCCCTGAGTCAGTTTCAGGAAAGTGGGCAATACCGCATTCGAAATATTGATTTGCTCGCTTATTTTGGTGCTGCGGATACGAAAGGTGAAGGCTACATGCTCGTACCTGACGGTTCGGGTAGCCTGATCCACCTGAACAACGGGAAAACCCAGGAAGAGCAGTATGTACAGCGTGTATATGGGGCAGACCCGAATGATAATTCACTCAGTCGTCCTCAGGTTAGTGAATCCGCGCATATGCCTGTGTTTGGTCTCAAAAACGGGGAGAATGCCTGGTTTGCAGTCATTGAAAAAGGGGATGGCATAGCCAGTATCTCCGCGGATATAGGAGGCAGGCAGAACAGTTACAATCACGTGCATGCGACCTTCTCCTTGCGTGGTGAGGATGAACTGGAGATGTACACCTCGCAGAAAATGCAGGAGATTCAGCTGCTTGGCGAAGAGCCTTACCGCGGAGATATTCAGGTCCGCTATCATTTCCTTCATGGAGAAGACGCCAGTTACTCGGGGATGGCTCGCCTGTATCAACAGCAGTTAATAGACCAGGATGTACTGAAACCCCTCGCGGAACAGACAGCGTTGCCGTTTTATGTAGATGTGCTTGGTGCAGTGGACAAAAAGGCTTCGTTCCTAAGCGTGCCCTATCGGACCACTTTAGCTATGACGACGTACGAACAGGCCACCGAAATGGCAGCGAAGTTACAGCAGAATGGTGTGAACCGTGTACAAATGCGGTATCAGGGATGGTTCGGCGGTGGTATCAGCCATCATACGCCAACGCAGGTGAAGTTGGACAATGAAGTAGGCAGTCGTTCCGAACTTCAGGCGTTGTCCGCTAAGCTGGAGCAGTCGGGTGGAGCTTTGTACCCGGATGTGGCTTTCCAGCACATTTATCACAATGATATGCGCTTTGCTCCTTCTTCGGATGCGGCGCGGTTTGTTACAAAGGAGACAGCAGAACTGTATCCATACAACCCTGCGCTTAATCGCATGGATCAGAGTAAGGACAGCTATTATTTGCTCTCAGCGGCCAAGCTTCCTTATGTGGTGAGTGAGTTTACTGACCAATTCAATCAACTGGACCTCGGCGGATTATCCCTTCGTGATCTGGGGCAGGTCCTGACTTCAGATTACCGGGATAGTCGGGTGATTCATCGGGAGACGGCGAAAAACATAGTGAAGGAGCAGCTGGGCCAGTTGGCACAGTCCTATCCGAACCTGATGGTATCCACAGCAAATAGCTACGCTTGGGGTAGTGCACAACATGTTGTGAATGTACCCGCAGGGTCGAGTCGGTTCAATATTACCGATGAAGAAGTTCCTTTTTATGCGATGGTCATTCATGGATACATGAACTATGCGGCATCTCCGATGAACACGTCGGGGGATCAGGATCTCCGCAAACAGTTGCTGCGAAGCCTGGAGCTTGGGGCCGCTCCATATTTCCAATGGACCTATGAACCCTCATCCAGGCTGAAGCTGACGAATTATGATTCGGCCTACGCAACGGAGTACAGCTATTGGGTGGATGACGCCATTGCTTTGTATAAGCAGGCCGATGAAGTACTGGGAGATTTAACGAATGAGAAAATCCTCAGACATGAACGCATTCAGCAAGGTGTGGTCCGAGTCACTTATACTGACGGTACAACCATTCTTGTGAATTACAATGCGGATGCAGTAACCGTGGATGGAACGACGGTTGGCGGGACGGACTATGTGGTGGGAGGAGTGAACCGATGAGAACCATTCGATTATCGCTGAAGTCACGGAGAGCGCTGCTTGGACTTGCATTTATTTCTCCGTGGTTGCTCGGTTTCATCTTCCTCTTTGCCACACCGCTCCTGCAATCGATTCGGTTCAGTTTGAGTAATCTGTCCGTTGCTCCGGGCGGTTACGTCCTGGACTTTGTTGGACTTAAAAATTTCAAGGATGCGCTTCTGGTTGATGCTACATACAACCGGATTCTGGTGGATTCCGTAGGAGCGATGTTGCTGAATGTGCCGATGATTCTGTTCTTCAGTCTGTTTACGGCAACACTGCTTAACCAGAAGTTCAGAGGTAGGACGATGGCGCGTGCGATCTTCTTCCTGCCGGTTATTCTGGCTTCCAGTGCAGTCGCAGCAGCAGAGTCTGCGGGATTGATCAATCTGATGGGGGATGCAAGTGCTGTCGATGCGGCCGCTGATGGTGGTGCCTCGTTCAATGTGGTATCCATTGTGCGGATGCTGGCGGATGTGGGATTGCCAATGGCCTATGTGGATTACATCGTTGAAGCCATCATGCGAATTTATGAGATTATTAGCAGCTCGGGTGTGCAGATTCTGATTTTCCTTGCCGCGCTGCAATCGGTACCGGGATCAATGTATGAGGTTGCGAAGATCGAAGGGGCGACAGCCTATGAATCGTTCTGGAAAATTACATTTCCAATGGTTAGTCCATTGATTCTGACAAATGTCATCTATACAATCATTGATTCCTTTGCCGGAAGTCCGGTCACACAGGCTATCTATCAGACCGCATTCAAAACCCAGAACTTTGGCTTAAGCTCGGCGATGTCCTGGCTATATACGCTGGTGATTGGCCTTGTACTGATCGTAGTGGGCTGGGTACTGTCACGGCGTGTTCATTACAACTGACAGTTCACATTGAGGGAGGCTTCAGATTATGGCTGCATCAGGGACAGATCGCATGGTGGTAGTTCCGAAGCAGAATTACCACATGCAGCGGGTGCGAAACAAGACATCGGACCTTCTCTATTCTATATTCAGATATGCTTTGGTCATTGGTATTTCATTTATTATTTTATATCCGTTATTTCTCAAAGTGTCAGTGGCATTCAAGGACAAACAGGATATCTACAATCCAACGATTTATATGATTCCTCAGCACTTTACGCTGGATAATATTCGGCTAGCGGCGCAAGTGATGGATTACCTGCCTTTGCTGGCGAACACGTTATTGTTTGTTACCATCACAACGCTTCTGACAGCCATGTCCTGTGCGCTTGCAGGTTACGGCTTCGCCCGGTTTTCTTTTCCAGGCAGTAATGTGCTCTTTGTCCTGGTCATTCTCACCATTCTGGTGCCGACAAGTACGCTTATGGTGCCGATGTATCTGCATTTCCGCAGCTTTGATTTTATGGGCATGATCCAGTTGTTTACCGGAAAGAATGGCATCAATCTGCTGAATACGTATTGGCCTTCCATGATTACGGCGGCTACGGCAGGAGGACTGAAAGCGGGGCTGTTCATCTATATTTTCCGTCAGTTTTTCAAGGGAATGCCAAAGGAAATTGAGGAGGCCGCCCTGATTGACGGTGCTGGCGGATTCAAAACGTTCGCTCAAATCATGCTGCCCAATGCGATCTCACCGCTGATCACGGTCATTCTGTTCTCATTTGTCTGGCAGTACAACGATACGTTCTATTCGGCATTATTCATGAGTGAAAGTCCACTGATCTCACTGAAGGTGGCTTCCTTACCTGCTCAGGCGAACCAGTTGATCCCACAACTGATGGGCTTTGGCTCGAACTCGGGCATCAAGGCCGATCCGAACTATGTGGCGATGATCGTGGATACAGGCATTTTGCTGGCGATTGCACCACTGATTATTTTGTACTTGTTCGTGCAGCGTTATTTTGTGGAGAGCATTGAGCGCTCGGGGGTTGTGGGTTAACATGGTAAACCTAATTGGAGGTGTTAGCGATGACGGTACGTATGATCAACAGTGCTCCGGTGAATGAAGCAGCGACATCCGAAGCGAGAGAACTAATGGCGTTCCTGGTCGAGCGTTATGGGAAAGGGATGTTGTCAGGTCAGCAGGACTACAGCAATCTGAACTGGATTAATGAAAATACAGGGCGGAAACCAGCTGTGATTGGCTTCGATCTCATGGAATATTCGCCATCAAGAACAGAGCGCGGCGCGGTCTCTCAGGAGATTCGGGATGCCATTGCATGGCACCATCAAGGGGGAATCGTGACGCTATGCTGGCACTGGAATGCACCTACGAATCTGATCGATGAACCGGGCAAGGAGTGGTGGCGGGGGTTTTATACGGATGCGACTACCTATGATCTGAGTTCAGCGCTGGCTGATACTGAATCGGAAGCATATCAGTTATTGATCCGGGATATCGACGCGATTGCAGTTCACTTGCAAGAGTTGAAGGATGCTGGTGTGCCCGTGTTATTCCGACCGCTGCACGAAGCTGAAGGTGGATGGTTTTGGTGGGGAGCGAAAGGCCCCGAACCTGCCATACAGTTGTATAGGTTGTTGTATGATCGATTAGTGCACGAGCACGAGCTGTACAATCTCATCTGGGTCTGGAACTCGGAAAAACAGGAATGGTATCCAGGGGATGATGTCGTGGACATTGTGAGTGTGGATGTATACCCGGAAGCAGGAGATCACAGCCCGCTGGCTGCACGTTACACTAATCTGTGTGAGCTTGTGAAGGACCGCAAAATTATTGCACTGGCCGAGAACGGCTCCATCCCTGACCCCAAGCAAATGAAGGAACAGGATGTACACTGGAGTTGGTTCTGTACCTGGACAGGGGGATTTCTGAGGGACGGGACGCATAATGAACTGGCGTTTTTGAAGGAAGTGTATAACAGCGAAGAGATTATTACGTTGGATCAGCTACCGAAATGGAGTTGGTTGTAGGAACTTTACTTCGAACAACTGGTATTGCCATCAAAGAAGCGTGAGTACTCGCTGTAAGAATTAATGCGAATACTCACGCTTCTTTTTGGTTGCGTACATATGTAAATAGAGCTATTCCTTGGAGAAACATAAAAATCCGTTTCGAACCACAATCTAGTTTGCCGGTTGTAGCATATCTCGGATATTGGAATATAAATTCACACTGTTCGTGAATAAGATATATGATTGATTAACCGTACGGATCAGAATCCTCTCGCTTGTGCCATTAACCGGACCGATTCGAATGGCGGATGGTTCGCTGCCACCGTATGTATCATCCAGAGTGACCGATGTGATATGTACAATTGGAATTTCGATTTTGGAGAACTGCCAGCGGATGACCAGTTGATCTTCCATTTTTTTCACGTTAACACCAAACATAGATTGATCTCCTCCTGTTGTAATTCATATCATTGAAGTAATCTTGTATGTCCAGTTTATCATATTTTGGATAAAATTACCTTATTAATAGTAAGGGGCGGCGATTTCTATCAACTGAATTTAAAAGTCCAAATCGATCCTGTTCAAAGGAGGGGAATGTATGCACGACTGGAATGCCTATCATTATTTTGAACAAAGTCTTGGTCCTTTCAAAAATCTCTCCAGCCTGTCTGCGGATGAAGCAGAAACAGTTACACAGAAGATCCGTCTTCAGGGAAGGAACTTTGCCAGTCGACGACCCGCAGATTACATGGCAATTCGCAGAACGCTTGAGCAAAGGGCTTATGAACAGTTTGTTGCCAAAGGTGGGAAGCCGCTACAATCATATCCACATTATCTGACGCTCGGTGCATGCGAATGGCTGTTGTCCTGGTATTCAGAACCCGATCATGTAATCATTCCATGGGATGACCTTCCAGATGCAGTTGTGAGTTTTACCTACGGGGACTTGTTTCCAACAATGAGGTTTGACGATGCTAAACCTTATCGTAAGCAGATCTATACCAAGCATGAAATCATGGAAGTTATTCAGTTCTATGGTTGGCCTCAGGAATGGAACCGTAAAGGTGATAAGGGGCCGGAACGATATATTGAGGTACAGGTCTGGGATGAACGTATTATCCAATCGTGCACACGTGACTGAGCCCGTTATGAAGAAATTTGATTTTATCATCGATCCCCAGAAGTGATCATGCGGAGATATCAGTGTACGATATTGAGGGTGGGATATTTGAGTAAAACCTACAGGATTAACCATCGTATATACCGAATACAAATAGAGAAATTAGTAAACTTATACTCCAACACAAAGGGTGTGCCACATGACGAATCTATTCGAACATTGTTCAGGTCAAACATTATCTGCAAACCTGGGATGGCTGAACGAGCCAGCAGATTGGTCCGTTGAAGACGGCAAAGTAACGATAACCGTTTCGCCAGTCAGTGACTTTTTCATTGATCCAGGAGGTGACCCGGTGAAAGCCTCAGCTCCATTTTTACATACGATAATCAAGGGAGATTTCAGCATCGTCACTCAAGTACAGGTGGACATGAAAGAACAGTATGACTCGGGCTGTCTGATGGTAATGGTGGACGATACGAATTGGGCTAAAGTCTGCTTTGAATTTTTTGAAGAACAGCCGTCCATTCTCAGTGTTGTGACCCGTGGTAACTCGGATGATTGTGTATCATCCCCTATAGATGTCAGCAAGCCTTATTTACGTGTAGCCCGCGCAGGCAGCAGCTTTGCTTTCCATTATTCTCAAGATGGTGAGAAGTGGAAGCTGGTACGTTATTTTGGCCTCGATTGCCCCGAAGAGATCAAAGTTGGCATTGTGGCCCAATCCCCAATCGGGCAAGGGACCACAGTTACTTTTGCAGATGTACGGCTTCAACATGGACTGACCGGAAGTGTACGCCGAGTAGAATAACACAACCGTAAGGTTGTTATAGCATTTATTTCACCCGAATCAACAATCCGAACAGGCCGAGTACAGCAAAGGCCAGAAATGCCGTTGTATTGGAGAACACTTCAATCGTGTAACCTGCCATGGATGAGCCAAGGAATTGCCCAGCACCCAGCGCAAGAAAGGCAAGACTAATTCCGATGGATACATTTGGACTGAATAGTCGCGTTGCCCAAACGATAAATACACTGGTCAGGAAAATATATGTGCTGCCAAATATGATCGCAGAGATCAGGCTTGCTGCCATGGATGGAAGAAGGATTACCCCCAGCGAGATAGCCAATAAAAGTATACCTATCCGGTAGGACCACCCAATCTCAATACGTTCAATAATGCGTCCAGCGCATCCGCCGAGTATCCCCATAACCCCCATCACAATCCAGAACAACACGGCTTCCGAATCGGAGGCCCCTTTCTCGTCCGTGAGGAAGTTTCGGGCAAAGGTCCAGTAGATTGCCGAACTAACGCCTGTTAACAGACAAGCCATCAGAAGAGCAGACCCGGGTCTGGTTGGTTTCATACATGTCCAGAGTGACTTGGTACAAGGCAGTGTCTTGGTTGCCGGAATGACACGTCTGTTCCACAACAGAACGACAACACCGATCACAGCAAACAGGATGTAGGTTAGACGCCAGTAATCCGTGAACAGCCAGTAGAGTGGGCCGGATATAACAATTCCGAAGCTGGTCCCTGTATTAATCCAGCTATTGCCTCTTGCTTGCAAATCCGGTGCAAGTTCGGCATTAACCGTGTTACCGAGTGCCGGAGAGGCCCAGCCTGTACTCAAACCAGCTAGAAATACACTAAATGCAAGAACCCATGCATTCTGAGACAGGGCGATTCCGGTTAATCCGAGCACTGCACTGATCCCTGCCAATTGAATGACATAATGATGCCCCTTGCGATTAATCAACATGGGTGCAGTTAGAAGGGACAGACAATAGGCAATATACGTTCCTGAGTTAATCGCCCCAGAGGCTGCATCATTCAAGTGTAAGGCTTTCGAAATTTCCGGCATAAACAATCCATAACTGAATCTCCCGAATGCATAACATACAGCGATAAGTGCAATGCCTGGGAAGATAATTTTTTTTATTAAATCCACCGCCTTTTAGATAGAACGATCATTATAATTTCATTTAAATAAAAAAGTGAGTTGAACTACTAACTCACCCGGAATAGCATTATTTGAAACTGGTTTGCGTCATATGGATCAATTCACGGCAGACGTCATTTACATTTTCTGTCTCAGCAAGTGCCGTAGAACCTTCCAGCAGCAGGGAGAATCGCAACAGATCTCGATCACTTGCAGCAGGCGCCAATGTTTGGATTAATGTTCTCATATGTCTTTTATGCGCATTCACTGTCTGAACGATGATATGGTCTGTGTGACCTCCGAATTCTTCCTTGGCGCGTAAGAACAAGCATCCCCTTGATTCGTGTTCTTTTAGCCAAGTTGCATGTCCTTCAGCCAGATTGATAAACATGGGTTGCTCTTTATTGTTTGCATATTGCCGGAGCTGTTCCAAATAACGCTGTTCGCGCCGCAGGAGTACTTGGACGATGAGATCATCCTTGGACTCAAAGTGGTTATATAACGTCATGATAGCGATCCCGGCATCCGTGATAATTCGCTTTAAGCCAATAGAATGGAAGCCATGAAGGTAGAACAATTCTTCAGCCACGTTCAAAAGCATTTCTTTTTTGCTGCTCATAATCAGGAATGTCCTCTCTTGAAAATAGGATAGAACGGTCATTATACCTTATAAAGGTATAAAAAATGGCTCACACTGTCAAATCGTGTGAACCGTTTCAATCTCCATTTGATGCAGAGCCTCAACCCATTCTGTCGAACATCCGGAGTCTGTAATGACCATTGATATGTGATTCATGGGGGAGATCTGTGCAAACGTGGATCGACCAAATTTGGTGTGATCGGCTACCAAAATGGACTCTTCTGCTCGTTCCATCATTCTGCGGGAAACAAGTGCTTCTTCCAGCAAATAGTCCGTTATACCATCCATTAACGAAACACCGCCGGCAGAGATGAATGCTTTGTTTACTTTGAACTGACTCAGCAATTCATGTGTGACTGGCCCCGTGGAAGCTTGTACCGCTGAATTGATTTCACCTCCAGCAAAAATGATTTTACCTGCAAAACCTTCCAGCGCACAGGTGAGGATTGGAACTGAGTTGGTGATGACAGTCACCTGTGACCGATTTCTTAGTTGACGCATGATCTCCAGTGTTGTTGTGCCATTGTCCAGCATCACGGTTTCACCATCTTCAATCAGAGCGGCGGCTGCTATGCCGATGCGCTGTTTCTCATTCATCTGAAGTTGCGCACGCTTTTGAAAAGGGGCTTCGATCATTCCTGAACGTACACGAACAGCTCCGCCATAGACTTTACGCAATTCGCCTTCTTTTTCAAGTCGATCCAGATCGCGCCGTATGGTTTCTGTAGATACCTGAAACAGATCTGCCAAAGCCTGAACCTGAACTTTCCCTTGGGTAGCCAGACGGGTAAGAATAGTGTTTTTGCGCTCTTCATACGTTAGAGACATACGTTGTCGAACCTCCTGTATTGCGTATACATATGTATTTTAAATTTATGAGTTGTGTAGTCTTGTGGATTTATGTTGATTTATATAGTTTAAAAGGTCAAGCGAAGCTTGTCAATTTGCCGAACGTTATTTTAAATGAAATAAATCTGCACCATTTAAAATCTTGATTATTTTGTTAATCAAGAACATGGGACAGAGATGTGATGATGAAGTTAATGATGTATTGACAGTACTATCATGTGAAGATAAGATCATATAAAACAACATAATATCACAAGAAACAACATACAGAGTGTAACGAGATCAGGATTATATAACATGTATTTTACTTACTACTAATGAGGGGGTCAAAGAGTGAAGCGACAGCTGACTTTTCAAAAAAATGGAACGTTTAAAATTGTGCAGTTTACAGATCTGCACTGGAAAGACGGTCGTCCTGAGGATATCAGAACCCGGCAGTTAATGAATACCGTTGTTCAGGCGGAACAACCCGATCTGGTGGTGTTTACTGGTGATGTGATCTATACGGGTCCGGTGGATCAGGGGAAAAAGGCATGTGAGCATCCAGAGCAGGCTTTCCGTGAGGCCGTAGCAGTTGTGGAGGAGTGTGGCATTCCGTGGGCATTTGTGTACGGCAATCACGATACGGAAAATCGAATTACTCCCGATGGATTAATGGATGTCATTCAGGAGCATGAGCATAACGTGACAGAGCCTGGTCCAAGCGAGATTGCAGGTATGAGCAATTACACGCTGGAGGTAGCCGATTCGGATGGCAGTCCGGCTGCAGTGTTATATTTCCTCGATTCAGGGAGTTATTCCACAGTTGAGTCTATTCCCGGCTATGACTGGATTCAGCCCAATCAGATCCAGTGGCTGATGTCTGAATCCATACGCGTCAATCCTGGCCGCAGCCGCGGGGATAAGCTACCAGCCTTGGCGTTTTTCCATATCCCGATTCCTGAATACCAGTCCATGTGGGACACGCAGATCTGTTATGGCAGCAAGTACGAGCCTGTCTGTTCTGCCCAAGTGAACTCGGGGCTGTTCTCTGCACTGCTGGAGATGGGCGATGTGATGGGAACCTTTTGCGGACATGATCATGTGAATGATTTTCACGGGAATTACCACGGCATTCGTCTCTGCTATGGGCGTTCGAGTGGGCACAGTACATATGGAAGGGAAGGCATGCTGCGCGGAGGACGCGTCATTCAGTTGAATGCGGGACAACACAGCTTTGATACATGGCTTCGTCTGGAAGACGGCTCTGTCGTGAAGGGACAGCCAGAACATCAACCTGAGAGCGCTTCATCACAATAGAGTATATAAAAGAGTAATGGAGTAGAGAGGAACGTTTTGATTATGATTTTACCTATAATGCTGGTACTGGCTTCCGGGATGGCTCATGCCGTCTGGAGCATGTTTACCAAGCGCAGTCTGAATAAAAGTGTGTTTTTGTGGTCCATTATGATGATTCCAACGATTATATTGCTTCCTGTACTCATTGTGGAATTGGCACGTGAACCCTTATCCCTGGCAGCCTATGCGCTGCTGATTCTGTCGATGGGCTTGCAGGCATTGTACTCTTGGCTGTTGTCTCAGACCTACGAACTCGGCGATTTATCTCAGATCTATCCGATTATGCGGGGAACGAGCACCTTATTGGTACCTCTAATCGGAGTTACTTTTCTGGGCGAAACCTTATCATTGTACGGCTGGATCGGCATTGCGTGTATGCTCGGGGGATTTACGGTGCTTAGTGGTGTCGGAAGCAGGGATATTACGACGGGCTCACGTGTAAAGGGGTTAAAGCCGGTTTTGATGGCTTTAAGTGTAGGATTATGTACAACCAGTTACGTGTTCGTGGATAAGCTGAATCTGGAACATATCTCACCCTTATCGTTACTTGAAGTGACCAACATTGGTTTTGTCGCCGGATTAACTCCTGCGTTGCTGGCTTCTCGTCAACTGCGTCAGGAGTGGAAGGTGAATCGATCGACTATTATGCTTGGCGCGTTACTGAATCCGGGCTCGTATCTGTTGTTTCTGTTTGCGTTACAGCAGGCACCGATGGCAAGACTGGGTCCCCTTCGGGAAGTAGGCACGATATTTGCAGCATTCCTCGGTATTTTACTGCTGAAAGAACAGCAGGGGAAAAAGCGTATTCTCTGTTCCGTCGTTATTTTTGCCGGCATTTTGCTGATTGGGATGTGGGGCTGACTAAAAAACATGAATCAGATTTCTTCATGCAATCCCCTCAGGTGAATGACCTTAAGATGCATCTGTTCAGATGACACTTATGGTGACCGCCTGAGGGGATTTGTTCATTTTATCGGAGACACCCAAACATGATATATTGGATGGAGGCACAGTAAGCAGGTAGAATAGATTGAGGGAGTGAGTAGAGCATCGGGAGTAAGGAGAAGGACCACTTGTTGCATGAAGAGAAATTCATCCGGGCAATTGCGGAGCACGAGCAATTAATGCATGACCTGCGGAGAGTCCGAGGTCTCCATCTGCCACAATGTTACATAGGTGCAGGATATATTCGCAATTATATCTGGGATGTTCTTCATGGATATGCTGTTCGCGAGCTGCACAGTGATATTGATGTTGTCTATTATGATGCGTCAGACCTGCGTGAGGAACGAGACATACAGTTGGAGTGTCAGCTTCGTGAGTTGACAGGCAATGCCAAGTGGTCGGTCAAAAATCAGGCGAGAATGCATCTGCGCAATGGCACAGATCCTTATCTTTCTACTGAAGATGCTCTTCGCTATTGGCCAGAGATTGTGACTGCCATAGGCGTACAGTTGGATGAAGAAGATCGGGTTAACATCTGCGCTCCTCATGGTCTGTATGATCTGTATGCGTTAATGGTTCGTCGAAGCCCGTTCTTCACGGATGCTGATTATTATAATCAACGTGTACAGAAGAAGTGCTGGCAACAACAGTGGCCCAAACTAACGATAATAACAGACTGAAAGATAAGTGATTTGCGGAAGTGCAGGTACAAGAAGGAGTGTCTACGGAATTGATGAAAAAGTTCTTACAAGAAAAGGGACTGATCATTGATCTTGTCCTGTTGGCATGTTTTGTAGCTTTTCTGGTCTTTTGGGGCCAAAGGTTTGCGGTCATGTTTTTCGGAATGATCACGGTGGCTTTTATTGTGCTAAGACGGATTGACTATCAGAAGCATGTTATTCTGAAACGGATTATCCTTACCGGATTTGGCGTGGTTGCCGTCTCTTTTGTCATTATTGAGGCCCTTGTGTTCACACAGCTTGGTGCGAATGATCCGGAAGAAGCGGACTATGTCATTATTCTGGGTTCAGGCATTCGGGGAACGGAATTGTCATTGACCCTCAAGCAAAGGTTGGATGCCAGTCTCGACTACATTCGAAGTCACCCTCAGACGCCGGTCATTGTATCGGGTGGGCAGGGACCTGGGGAATCGATTCCCGAAGCGCTCGCCATGAAAAACTATCTGATTGGACAGGGGATTAACCCCTCCCAAGTCATTATGGAAGATCGCTCCACGAGTACACAGGAGAACCTGGCCTTTTCCAAAAAAATCATTAATGAATCCGGATTGGAGCACCCCGAGATCATGATTGTCACCAGTGACTATCACATGTTCCGCTCCAAATACATCGCTGCCAAGAACGGTTATGCGGCAGAATACGGCATATCGGCCCCTTCACCGGGATATTTGAAGCCAGTCAACATGATCCGTGAATATTTTGCTACGATCAAAACGTTTATCTAATATGCAAAAGGACGAAGCGTAAGACTTATGCTTCGTCCTTTTGCATATATGGGTGTTATTGTTCCTTAACGTTGAGTTACTTCTTTGAAGGAACAAGTACAGCTTCCGAAACCTGATCCGCAGGGAGCGCTACCATTTCAGAAGATGAGGCAGGAGAAGGAACGGTTGCAGCCTCGGAAGCCTTGTCCTCGGAAGGGAGGGCTACCATCTCAGAAGATCCAGCAGGAGAAGGAACTGTGGCTGATTCTACAACTTGAGCCTCAGAATGTTCAGCAGTCGAAGGAGCAGGTACATTTTCTGAAACTTCATCCTCAGGGAGAGCCACGATTTCAGGCGTTTCGGAAGCAGCGGGGGCAGTTACAGCTTCAGAAATTCCGGATTTAGATGGAGAAGCTGCGATCTCAGGAGTTTCAGATACCAATGGAACAACCTGGGCCTCCGAAGCCTTAGCCTCTACTTTAACCGTATGGTTTGATGCCCATACTGCGGTGGATGTACTTATTCCTGTAATCAGCAATATGGCCCCCATACTTAACATCCAGTGTTTCTTGTTCAGTTTCTTCACATTAAACATGTTCATCAATCTCCTTTTTAATTGTTTGCCTTCACCCGATAGGGACGAACAAAATTGAGCAGGCATGTTCTTGGTTCCCGCCATCACATTTAAAATCGTTTCACCATACCTTCTCCGCTCTTCATGCGACATCTCTTTGACTACATCTTCATCACAGGCTAATTCGCTCCAGGTATGAATGTCCCGGCGAATCATATGAATCAGGGGATTGAACCAGTGCAGGGCACTGACTCCCAAGGTTAGAGCCTTGACCCACAGATCTTGATGTTTCAGATGTACCAATTCATGATGAATCACCATCTTGATGTCCATCTTTACCGTATTTTCGGGTGGAAGATATATTGTTGGTTTAAACAAGCCGACCAGTATAGGGCTCCGTACTGCCGTGCTGTGAGCAAGCGTGATATTGCGTTGGAGACCCAAAGCCTCTTTGATTAATGGTAGCTGTATAGCGGCTTCACTATCATAGAGAACTGGTGTACGTGTGCGTGATAGTTCATTCAAAAATCTCCGATAACAGTACACCTGCCATGCAGAAAAACCGATGACGCCAATGCCCCATATGCATAACAGGATCCAGGCTGTGCTTACAGAGATGGTTTGTGCCGAGATAAATGTCCCTGCAAGTAAGCCCGTAGATGTTGCATGATCCATACTCGGTACAGTTGATGTAGGAGGGAATGCAAAACCCAAAAGCCATGAAAGGCCAAGAGATACCGGGAGCAGATAGAACAAGAGAGCCATTTTACCGAGTCTGTAGAGCCACTTGGTCGGAAAAACAGATACAGGTATGAGTCGCAGTGCCAACATACATACGGCAACGATACTTCCAGCCACGGTCAGGCTGCACAGAATTTCAAAAAAGATGTTCATGATCTGCACCTACTTTTCCGAAAGCCATTTTTTCAGTTCTGAAATGTCATCGTCTGAAAGCTTATCACCGTCATACATGGCCGAAACCAAATTCTTGACTGAACCTTGATAAAGTCCATCAAGCACGTGCTGTGTTTCCTGTAGTTTGTAGTCTTCTGGTTGTAGAAGAGGCTTATAATCATTGATTCTTCCACGCCTCGTCACGGTAAGAGCGCCTTTATCCACCAATCTGGACAGAAAGGTAGACATGGTCTGCGCTTTCCACGCTTTCCCTTTCTCAGCGAATATGTCTAATAGCTCTGTCGAGGTGACGGGTGGATCGCATGACCATATAACGACCATTAACTCCATTTCTGTTTCGGATAATTTTTGAATCTGGTTCACAGTGAACACTCCTTAACGTCGTTATGCGTCCATAACGACCATATTACTACACTACGTAGTACGTATAAACTACTACAACTTGTAGTGGATAGTCAAGTTATCCTGATAGATGATTGCCAAACCATGTTATAATATAGGTCATTAATAGAAGAACGATGTAGGAGTGAATGATCATTACAGCATATCAATTACCTGCTCTCTATGAGCAGAAGCGAGTTTCAATGCACGAGATGGAAGAGATTGTACGCCTGTTGGCCCAGACACCGCTATTATACGATGATGGACAGAGCATTCAGGTTCAGGATTATATGGGAGGATTGGAGGTCGAACTTGAGCATGAGGTACGTCGCGCAGTGGCCCAGTTGTATGAACTGGCTGTTCAGGCTTGCCGGGTCTTCGTTGATCCTTTCGCGTACGAGCAGTTTCAGGATGTGCTTGGGCTACAGGCTGAGTTATGGCAGGAGGAAGTGCTCACTCTTGCGAAATGGGTGGACTGGCTGAAGCAGATCAGTGAAGGAAAAAGAACACTGCCCGAGTACAACTTTACAGCGATGCTTGGGACTTTGCCGGACGGATTCATGATCCATGACTTTTATGATGAACTCCGATATCAACTGGAACAAAACCCTGCAAACACATGGGCTATCGAAGAGCGGGATCGCTTGTACACGGCGCTGGGTGCGAATTAAATCAAACCAACGGGTCACCAGCGGTGTTTAATCTAATATCTGTATTTTGCATGCATAGAAACAATTTGATCTATTTATTGCGAAATCTTTACCCAGTATGGGAAATGAGGGGATACCGTGAAGAAGGTTGTCTTAGCTGGTGGAACGGGTTTTGTTGGACAGGATTTTGCCCAAAGGTTCAGGAAGCTGGGTTATGAGGTGTTAATTATCTCGCGTCAGCCCGGTCATATTGCCTGGGAGAATCGTGCCGGGATCATAGAGGCACTGGAAGAAGCAGAGATGTTAATTAACCTGGCAGGTAAATCGGTGAATTGCCGTTATACGGATGAGAATCGCAAAGTCATTCTGGAATCCAGAACGCGTACAACACGTATTCTCGGCGATGCCGTCCTGGCTTGTAATCATCCTCCCGAACTATGGATTAATTCGAGTACGGCGACTATATACAGACATGCTGAAGATCGTCCCATGACGGAAAAAGAAGGCGAGATTGGCTCTGGCTTCTCAGTGGACGTTGCCAAAGCTTGGGAACAGGCTTTCTTTGAATTCAGTCTGCCGTCTACGCGTCAGATTGCACTGCGAATTGCGATTGTGCTGGGCGAGGGCGGCGTGATGGTGCCCATGACGAACCTCGTCCGTTTTGGCCTGGGAGGATCTCAAGGTGCAGGAACACAGCAGTTCAGCTGGATTCATATCGAGGATCTGTTCCGCATGGTGATCTATCTGCAAGAGCATCCACATCTGAATGGTGTATTCAATGCGTCCTCCCCGCATCCGGTTACGAATCGGGAGCTCATGGCACGTCTGAGAGAACAGATGGGTGTTCGGATCGGGCTGCCCTCTCCTCGCTGGATGCTTGAACTGGGCGCACGCTTCATTCAGACCGAGACGGAATTGGTTCTCAAAAGTCGTTGGGTCATTCCTGAACGGTTGGAGATGGACGGCTTCACATTCACCTACGGTACGCTTGATACCGCTCTTGCCGAGATCCTGAGTAAGAAGAAATAATACTTCATACAAAAGAAAACACAACAGCAAGGGCAGAGGCATCTGCCCTTTATTATATATTTTAAGGCTTCTATACAGATGGCGTTTCGCCATTTGAGGTTAAGGACTCATTTCATTTATATATGTTCAACTAAACATTTACACGATAACGGAGAGGACAGAAATAACTTGAAGAAGCGAAGCGTGCGCCTTTATCCCCGGATTTTCCCTTTTTAAGAAGGGAATCAAAAAAATCTGGGGATAACAGCGATCGGAAAGTTGTTCTGTCATCGGAGTGTCTGTGTAAATACTAATTAGCTGAACTTATATATATCAGTCAGATGAACAGAAAGAGGTTGGGGAAATGCAACTTAGAAGAGTAAGGATTGCGGGAACAGGGAAGTACCTGCCTGATCAGGAGATCACCGATGAGGAACTGGATCGCCGCTTGGGCGTGCCTGCAGGCTGGGTTAGCAAAGCCACAGGTGTAGGTGTACGCCATTATGCTTCGGGTGAAGAAACCTCGTCCTTCATGGGCGCGCGGGCTGCCGAAGCTGCACTTGCGGATGCTGGATTACAATTCAGTGATATCGACTGCCTGGTGTGTACCAGTGGCACGAAGGAACAACCGTTGCCTAGTACGGCGGTATTTATCCAGCAGGCCATGGGGCAGCAAGATTCGGGCGTACCCGCCTTTGATATGGATGCAACCTGCCTGAGTTTCCTGAACGGACTGGATGTGATTTCCTATATGGTAGATGCCGGACGTTACCAGCGAGTACTGCTCGTAGCCACCGAGATTGCCTCAGCGGGACTAAATTGGTCGGATAAAGAGAGTACGGCCCTGTTCGGAGATGGAGCGGCCGCCGTTATTATTGAGCGTTCGCCTGAAGGGTCATCCTCACAGATTGTGCATGCTTCCCTTCGAACCTACAGCCGAGGTGCTCGCTTCTCGGAGATAGCAGGTGGAGGTACACGGCTGCATGCTTCGAATTATAATGCAGATCAGCCTGAACCTTACCTATTTCATATGGATGGACAGGCCATCTTCCGGATGGCTTCCAGACTTTTGCCCGACTTCATTAGTGATATGTTGCAGGCGACCGGGAACCGAATGGAGGATTTCCAATTGGTGATTCCCCATCAGGGGAGTGCGATGGCGATGAGACTGATCCGCAAGAAGCTTGGCATTGCTGAAGATCGGTTTATGGACATCACACGAAATCACGGCAATACAATTGCGGCATCGATCCCGATGGGTCTGCATGAAGCGATTAGACAACAGCGTATTCAGCGGGGAGATCGGGTGTTGATGATTGGCACGGCTGCCGGATTATCATTGGGAGGACTCATTTTTGACTACTAGATCTGGGGAAACCGGACATCGTACAGCTGCTTCTCTTCGTGTGCTGCTTACAGGCGGAAGGGCTCCCGTTACGCTCGATCTGGCACGTATGCTTCATCGGGCAGGCCATCGGGTCTATGTTGCGGAGAGTGCCGTACGGCATCTGACCAGATCATCCAGTGCAGTGGAACAGTGCGCTGTGGTCCCATCGCCGCGTCATAATACACGTGCTTATCTGGAAGAGCTGGAACGGTTGGCACAGGATTGGCAGATCGACCTGCTGATCCCCATGTGTGAAGAAGTCTTCTATGTTGCTCAAGGGGCAGACAGACTGCGTGCATATTGCCGTGTGCTGGTTACAACTCTGGAGCAGCTGCATGCGCTGCACCATAAATATGATTTTATCCAGCTTGCAGGTTCACTCGGTCTTTCGGTCCCGGATACACGTCTGATCAACAGTCGGCAGGAATGGACGGAAGCTCAGACTGTTCTGGGAGAAGCAGGAGATTGGGTGTGGAAACCGGTGTATTCCCGCTTCGCAGCCAAAGTTCGCATGCCCACACGTTTGATCGATGACGCTGGGGCAGGGACTGAGCAGGAAGGATACACAAGCAAAAAGAAGCATCGACAATTACGTAACGATCCTCCGGAAGAAGGGGGATTATCCTCTGCTTCGCCTTGGGTTGCGCAGGCCTTCATTCCGGGTCGGATGTTATGTACATACAGCATAGCCCACGAAGGGCAACTGGTTGCGCACGCCACTTACGACAGCCGCTACCGCACAGGAAGTGTGGGGGCCAGTGTGTTTTTTGAACAGGTGGAACATGAGGGTGCCCTTGCATGGGTGAGACAATTTGTGCTGGCAACAGGTTTTAGTGGACAGATTGGGTTTGATTTTATAGAAGGTCAGGATGGGCAAGTATACGCAATTGAATGTAATCCGAGGGCAACGAGTGGGATTCATCTGTTTCACCCTGGAGATGACTTGGTGCGTGCACTAACTGAACCGGAGACGTTGGTCAAGGAAGGAAGAATGATCACGCCCGCACGGGGCAGCAAAGCCATGCTCATGCTTCCCATGTTGGGAAGCGGGCTGCAGCAGATCTTCGGCAAAGGAAAGTTCCGGGCATGGGCAGCTGCCTGGCGTGGAGCCAGGGATGTGGTCTATATGCGAGAGGATATGCAGCCGTTATTTGAACAATTTGCAGTGGTGCTGACCGCCTGGCGTCTGGCAAGATCACAGAAGTTCTCGCTGACTGAAGCTTTGACTCACGACATAGAATGGAACGGTGAACAACAATGAACAGAGCATTGGTTACAGGAGCTACGGGATGCCTGGGCAGGCATCTCGCGATACGACTTGCAAAAGAAGGATGGGAAGTCACGGGCATGGGCCGACAGCCAAAGATTGGTGCAGAACTTGAGTCGGCAGGAATCCGATTTCTGAATGGAGATATACGGGATGAGGCGGCAGTAAATGTAGCGTGTACGGGGCAGGATGTGGTCTTTCACTGTGCGGCGCTATCATCACCATGGGGGAAGTATAAGGACTTTTATAGCAGTAATGTGGAAGGGACACAGAAACTCATGGATGGCTGCCTGAAAAATGATGTACAGCGATTCATACATGTCTCGACTCCAAGTATCTATTTTAACTACATACCGCGATTTAACGTACATGAGAATGACCCGTTGCCATCCAAACCAGCCAATCATTATGCAGCCACGAAGCTTCTCGCGGAGCAGGTTGTGATGGAGGGGCATGCGAAGGGACTTCCGTCGATCATGATTCGACCGCGAGCTATCTTTGGTCCGTATGATCAGACGTTATTTCCCAGAATTGTCGCAGCGAACGTGAAATCAGGCGTGCCGATGATCGGCGGGGGACAGGCATTAATTGATCTGACAGGTGTGGATAATGTGGTGGACGCCTTGTTGTTGTGCCGTGATGTTGATGCCACAGCACTCGGCAGAGCCTACAATATCTCCAATGGTGATCCAAGGGCGTTTAATGAGTTGGTAACCAGCCTGTTTGGCATGCTGGATATGCCGCTGCGTCGCCTTAATATTCCTTATCGGATGGCATATGGTGTGGCAGCGTTGCTGGAGCGAGTTCATGGCTATATTCCTGCGTTGGGTGAACCCGCGTTGACACGGTATACAGTCGGCTCTTTGTCCATCCCGCAGACGTTGGATATTAGGGATGCACGGGAGCAATTGGGATACGCCCCTCGGGTGTCTATTGAAGAGAGTTTACAACAATTTGCAGACTGGTGGAGGGCTGAATCATGCTGACGACAACTCCGGTAGAACTATATCTGGGTGCGGCAGGTTACTGTACACATCCAGAGTTTCTGACGCTGCGGGGTGGTCGGTTGAAGCCGGTGCCTTTCCCGGCAGGTTTTGCCTGCATCATTCACCCTGTACATGGACCAATCCTGCTGGATACGGGATATAGCTCCCGCTTTTTCACGGAAACGGCTCATCTGCCCAATGCACTGTATCGTCATATTACACCAGTAGTCTATCGTGAAGAGGATAGTGCCGTTCATTTTTTGGCTGGGCTTGGGCTGAAAGCTTCGGATATTCGGTATATCATCCTCTCCCATTTTCACGGCGATCACATCGCGGGTGTGCGAGATTTCCCGGAGGCACAATTCATCTATCTGCCAAGGGCTTATGATGCTGTGCGCTCCCTTGGTTCGATTGCGGCTGTGAAGGCAGGTTATCTGTCCGGGTTGCTGCCTGAGGATTTTGCGGCCAGATCATTGCCAGTTACGCGTCAGCCTGAGCGATGGACGAGAGCTGGAGAGGAGTTCCCTTTTGATGAGGTCTACGATATCTTTGGCGATGGCAGCCTGCTGGGGGTGGAAGTATCCGGTCATGCGGAAGGCATGATGGGACTTCTGTTGCGTACAGAAGAACATGATTATTTCCTGTGCGCGGACGCAGTGTGGTCGAGTCGGGCTTTTCGTGAACAGCGTAGGCCTCATGCGCTCGCGGGTATCATTATGTCTGATCGACAGGAATACCACCGTAACTTTGACAAGTTGGTTCAGCTGCATCAGCAGTTTCCCCACATTCGGATTGTGCCAAGTCATTGTCGAGATGTGCTGGACGCTTGGGGCACAGGAGGGCAGGACTTATGAGCAATCCACTTCGTATTGTGGTTCATTATGCGCTTGCACGTGGGCTGCGAACATGGAAAACGCGAGAACAACTGGAGCGCTGGCAAGAGCGTCGGATTATTCGACATGTTCATCAGATCCGCGCCCGATCTACGTTTTACCGGAAATGGTGGGGTGGCGTGGACGCATCCAACTGGAGAAGCTTTCCGTTGATTGACAAATCAATCATGATGCAGAACTTCGATACACTGAATACGGTGGGCATTACCAAGGACGAAGCGTTGGCTCTTGCAGGTGAGAGCGAAGAAACGCGTGACTTCAAACCCTCCATTCAGGGAGTGACTGTTGGATTGTCCTCGGGTACGTCAGGGAACCGGGGAATATTTCTGGTAAGTGATCGGGAGCAGGATGCGTGGACGGGCACGGTGCTGGCCAAGTTGCTGCCTGGTGGACTGTGGAAACCTGCCAAGATTGCGTTTTTCCTGCGGGCCAACAGTAATCTGTATGAATCGGTGCAGCGTGGTAAGTTACAGTTCCAGTACTTTGATCTGCTGGAGCGTGTGGAGACCTTGGTGAGACGATTGGAAGAATACCAACCTACCGTCTGGGTGGCTCCCCCATCCATGCTGCGTCTGTTGGCAGACGCCTATATGGCAGGTCACCTGACCGCTGTACCCGATAAAATCATCTCTGTTGCCGAGGTGTTGGACCCTCTGGATCGCAAGATACTGGAACAGGTCTTCGGACAGAACGTTCATCAAGTCTATCAGTGTACAGAAGGGTTCCTGGGAGCGACCTGTCGTTATGGCACACTGCATTTGAATGAGGATATAGTCCATATTGAAAAAGAGTACATGGACCCCGCCACCCGGCGGTTCGTGCCCATTATCACGGACTTCTCCAGAACATCACAACCGATCATCCGATATCGGCTGAATGATATTCTGACCGAGGCGGCGATACCATGCGCCTGTGGTTCCCCGTTTACCGCCATTGAGCGGATTGAAGGCCGCTGTGATGACACGCTTTATTTTACACATATACATACGGGTGAGGCGGTGCCGGTCTTTCCGGATTTCGTCACCCGTTCGGTCATTGCGGCTTCGCCAGAGATTGAACATTATCGTGTGGTGCAGCAAGAGGACGGGACGATGGAAGTATCCCTTCGGCTTGGCGGGAGCGCAGTGCTGGAGCAGGTGGAGACGGCTGTGCGGGGTGAACTGATGAAGCTGGGAGAGCGCCTGGAATGTACCTTACCTGAGATCAGATTTGTTCCGTATACATTTGAACCGGGAATTACGAAACTTCGCAGGGTCGAGAGACGACATAGCGGGGTATAAGGAATTCAGTAGTCGAGAGGTAGAGGTAGAGGTAGGAGAGGGCAGCAATTACTTGAGGGAGGAAGGTGACGCATGACAGTACAGGAACACCAAACCGAAGCGGGACAAATACGAATCGACACAGCTTTGGATGTAGTGAAGAAGAGGAAGGATGGAGCAAACGCTCCTGTGGCCTTAATTACAGGTACATCCAGTGGTTTTGGTATGCTTACCGCAATCACCCTTGCCAAGCAGGGGTATCGTGTCGTTGCTACAATGCGTGATCTGAGTCGAAGAGAAGAATTGGTGAAGTTGGTTGAACAGGCGGGGATAGCTGAACGTTTGCAATATGTGCAACTGGACGTAACCGATGCTGAATCCGTGCAGAAAGCTGTAGAGAACGTACTTCTTAATAATGGCCGAATCGACATACTGGTGAACAATGCAGGATTTGCGGTTGGCGGGTTCATTGAGGAAGTATCGATGGCGGATTGGCGGCGCCAGATGGATACGAATCTGTTTGGGTTAATCGCTGTGACACGTGCGGTCTTGCCTGTGATGCGTGAACAGAAGCAGGGTTTAATCGTTAACTTGTCCAGTGTCAGCGGGTTGTCCGGTTTTCCAGGATATGCTCCGTATGCTGCCTCCAAATTCGCTGTGGAGGGATTCACGGAAAGTCTGCGGCATGAGATGTCTTCGTTCGGCGTTCGCGTGGTATTGGTTGAACCAGGCGCTTATCGTACGCCGATCTGGAATAAAGGTTTGGGTGAGATTCACCGGAGCGAGGACTCTCCGTATAAGCATAAGCTGGATGCGGTCCTTCGTTATTCCCAACATGCGAGCGAGACGGCACCTGACCCACAGGAAGTGGCAGATCTGATCGGACGAATTGCGCGAATGCGTGCACCAAGACTTCGATATGCGTTGGGGAAAGGTTCACGTGTGCTCATCATAGGCAAGTTGTTTCTACCCTGGAAGTGGCTGGAGTGGATCATTGCCCGTGGATTAAAATAGACATTAGGTAAGAGTCAAGATTGCATAATTTCCGAAAGGGAGGGATGGGCCATCTTCGAATTCATCGTTATTATTTTACTTCTTGCGATTGTGGTTCTGCTTTTTCGCATTAACAGCAAGCTGCCGGAACGTGATTGGGTGAAGGAAGCGATGGAACGGGATCGGAATCAGAAACATAACCAGGATGCTCCACATTAAAAAAAGCGGAGGTTACCAATGAAAATTGCATTCGTTTTGTTTGATGGACTGACTTTCCTTGATTTTGCAGGGTTTTATGATGTGATCAATCGGTTGAATTTCTTTGAGCAAACCAAAGGAACGACGTGGGAAACCTGTGCAATGACAGATCAGGTCACGGATGAGTCTGGTTTAACGATGAAGATAGATCGAGTGAAGCCTGACCTATCGGAATATGATCTCGTGTTTGTCCCCGGAGGTATGGGAACGCGTAAGCTTCGATACGACGAGGCATTTGTAGGTTGGCTGAGACAGGCTGCGTCTGTACCTTTGAAGGTTTCGGTGTGCACAGGCTCTCTGCTGCTGGGTGCAGCTGGTTTTTTATCCGGCAAAAAAGCAACAACACATCCTTATGCATATGATTTGCTTCAGCCGTATGTTGATGAGGTGATTCAGAAGCGGATTGTAAAAGACGGAAATGTAATTACGGCCGGTGGAGTAGCCACGTCCATTGATCTTGGGATTTATGTTGTTGGGTTGCTTGCAGGACAGGAAGCGGCAGCAAATGTGAAACTCCAGATCGATTATCCTTATGAAATGCAGGGAGTGGTCGAAGAATGAACGAAAATGGAAAGCAAGAGACCTATATCATTCGCAATATTAAGCGGGATGAAGCAGACGTATACTGGCCTTTTCGACTGGAAGCACTGAAAACACATCCTGAAGCCTTCGGGGCTTCCTTCGAATTGTCCATTCAGATCCCCATGAATGAAGTGCAGGAACGCATACATAACGAGCCCGACGATTATATTCTGGGCGCATATACAACAGAAGAAACATTGGCGGGAATGATGGGTTTCAAAAGGGAACACGGCCTGAAACTCAGGCATAAAGGCATGATCTGGGGCGTCTATGTTGCTCCCCCATATCGAGGGAGTGGGTTGGCTTCACGGTTGCTCCGCGAGGTGCTGGATCGGGGAAGACATCTGGAAGGTATCAAACAGATTAATCTGAGTGTAGTGACAACCAATGAATCAGCCCGACGTTTATACGAGCGATATGGATTTGAAGTCTACGGCATCGAGCGTAACGCATTGGAAGTCTATGGTCAGGGATATGATGAGGCGCATATGAATTACTTTTATACGGAGCATTCAACATGGAATGAAAATATCACAGCAGGAGGGGTTCTATGACAGATCATGTTGAACTTGAGATCGACGGTGTTTCCTTTGTCTTAAAAGAGTCTCATTCTTTCGATTGGTTACAGCCCTTGGGTAAGGTTTTTCGCGTATTCGATCAGCAGGATTCAGGGAATGTCTCTTTTGGTATTGTGCAAAAGGATGGAAAGAAATTGTTCGTAAAGTATGCGGGAGCACATACCATTCATGCGAATCATACGGGAAGTCCCCCGGAAGCCATTCGTAATCTGAAATCATCTGTTTCCGTATACGAAGATTTGGCGCATGACACATTGATTCGACTAACGGATCATTTTGCAACGGGTAAGGGTTATGCCTGTGTCTTCGACTGGGTAGATGGGGAGTGTCTGCATTCCCACTGGTATTTTCCGCCTCCAGCCAAGTACGAAGATCCACGTTCGCCCTACTATCGGTTTAGACAGCTTCCAGTGAAGACACGTATTCGGGCGATGGAACAGATTCTGAATTTTCATATCGAGGTGGAACGGAGAGGTTATGTGGCTGTTGATTTGTATGATGGCAGTCTGATCTATGATTTTGACAAACATTTAATGAAAATTTGTGATATCGACTTGTATCGGAAGGGTTCTTTTACCAATACCATGGGGCGTATGTGGGGATCTTCCCGTTTCATGTCTCCAGAGGAATTTGAGCGGGGTGCACTCATAGATGCGGTTACCAATGTATTCAATATGGGGGCGACGGCGTTCGGGTTGCTGGGCGGGGAGAAAGATCGTTCTTATGCCAGGTGGGATGCTGGAGAAGCGTTGTATCAGGTTGTGATACGTGCAGTCAGCGCCGATCGGTCCCAGCGGTACGCATCAATTGCGGAAATGGGTGAGGCTTGGAAACAAGCTGTGATGCAAGATCAATAAGTCTTGTGAAGGGGATATTCGCAAATATGCAAAATCCATTCGTATGTGTGCGAGAAATACCGTATAATGGAAATTATTAAGGGGGTGCAGATGATGTGCAGATATGCCATGTCGGGACCATACAAAGACATCTATGCATGCTTCAATTGTCGCAAATCATTTAAACAAGTTTCCAGAGACGACCTGGGCCCTGAAGTGGTGGCACAACTTGAATATAAATGCCCGCAATGTGCTGCGTCTATGGTTAACATGGGACAGGATTTCCAGGCGCCTAAACAAAATGATACCAAACAATGGACCAAAGTGATGATTCTGTATCGCCATGGTTATACCTTTCATAATTGTGGGTGCGGGGCTGGATATCGCCCGGCTGATTTACGTGAATTATCCGCTTTTCTGGAGCAGCAGGAAGCTGGTAAAGGCAGTGAAGGCAAACGATTATTGCAAAGGTTAACTTCATAGTTATGGCTCCTACATCGAACCTGTCGTCTATGGAAATGTTGAAGATACAGGCGGGCACGTTATATACAATCAATGAGCAGCAGCGTCTATTAAGCATTAACGAGCCGGGTGGTGGGCAGGCTCCAGCCATGTTTATCGGGTTGACTTCTGCCGGTTCACTGATCTATTACCATGAGCAGTTACCGCCGGATCTGATGGATGAATTGGGTAAGGATTGCGAGCTTCCACTGGATATTCCGAAACTGATTCGAAAGGTGGAGACCTTTGAGCCAGTTAACCATGTGTGGATGGGACCAGCCTATGCCTTTCCTGAGTCATCTGACGAATGGAATCAGCAGGTTCAGTTGATTGGTCAGGAGAAGTGTTATTTGCTGGCAGAGCATTTTCCTGAATTAACAGATCACTTGCATGAAAAATGGCCTGTTTCGGCTTATGTTATTGGTGATTCTGCTGTGGCAGTGTGCTGCTCCGCAAGGCTCTCCGAACATGGGGCAGAAGCAAGTCTATATACGGCACCCGGTTATAGAGGGCATGGGTATGCAGCGGAGACGGTAAAATGCTGGCAGTATCATGTCAAGGAGCGTGGACGTATGCCAATCTACAGTACATCTTGGGATAATCTCGCTTCGCAGCAAGTAGCCCGTAAATTGGGATTAATTCAGTTCGGTGTGGATTTCAGTATCACAACTGTGGAGTCGAGGAAGGGCTGTGATGTTTGATGATCCGCACTTTCGTACAAAAGGATCTGCAGTATGTCATTGAAGCGCATATTCGAATCTATCGAGATGAGTATAATTATGATGATAGCTTTGCCGAATTTATCACGAATGCGGTGAATTCGTTTGCACTTTCAGGTAATCATGCGAGGGAGATGTTATGGATCGTTGAGTTAGATCAGACTTATTCCGGCTCCATAGGAATTACTCATGTGAATGAACATACGGCTCAACTGCGCTGGTTTCTGATCGAACCGGAAGCACGTGGTGCAGGATGGGGCGGAAAGCTTATCCAACAGGCAGTTCTTTTTGCAAAAGAAAAAGGCTACACATCCGTGATCCTGTGGACCAATAAGTCTTTGATCGGCGCGCGTAGATTATATCAATCTGTGGGCTTTGAAGTGAAGGAAGTCCGCAAGCAGCTTTTATCGAGGCGGGAGCTTACCGAAGAACAATGGGGGCTTGCGCTGTAGTTGGTCAGTGGCTTGAACATAAAAGCGGCATCTATTGGGTTAACTCGTTTTGAAGGGAGTGGTACAGTGAATCGCAGAAGACTGATTCTGGGTCTGTTATCCGTATGCACAGCCTTGATGGTAGCAGCGTGTTCGACTCGGACGGAAGAACAGGTATTATCAGCAACCATTGCAAGTAATCTACAGCAGATCGTTAGCGACCCTGTCGTCCTGACCAGCAGCAATCCCAATGATTATATTACTGCTAACCGGGAGGCTTACGAGGACATTCTGAATACGGGTGAGGCGGGACTGCCTCTCCTGCTACAGCAGCTCGAATCCAGTCCGGATAACGGGCTCAAGGAATGGGTCATGGCTCAGGCAAGTACGGAACTGCTTGGAAAGCATAGCCCCGTAGAGGAATGGCATAGTGGCAAGGACTGGCTCAGACAGTATAAAATGAACGTAGAATAATGGGTCATCTTCTCTATAGTACCTGACTTAGCGGAAGTAATGGAGGGGGCGGAATCGATTCTGAAGAAGCGATAGCGTTCGCCTTTGTCTCCGAATTTATACATCTATAAGGTTATTCAAGAAAATTTGGAGACAACAGCGATCAGAAGAACGATCCGTAACCGGAATGGTTCCCGCAAGCCGTCAAGCACTGTAGTGTGTGATGAGCCGGAAGTACAAACCTCACCTCCAGTCAGCATGAGCAGCATTGAGAGGTTCTTGGAACCCGAAATAATACATTATAGAGGTGAAATCCTTGAATAAGAAAATTGCTTTCTTTGATTCAGGCATCGGTGGTTTAACCGTTTTGCATAAGGCATTACAACAGTTTCCAGAAGAAAAATTCCTATATTACGCGGATACCTTGCATGTCCCGTATGGAACCAAGTCTGCAGATGAGGTTAGAGGACATATTTTTGATTGTGTGGAAGCCATCGTTCAGGAGGATGTCCAAGCAATCGTAATTGCTTGTAATACAGCAACCAGTCTGACTGTTAAAGATCTGCGCGCCAAGTACGATATCCCGATCATTGGTATGGAGCCTGCGGTAAAACCAGCCGTGGAGATGAATCGTGAGAGTGGGAAGAGAGTGCTTGTATTTGCCACGGCCCTCACCTTGAGCCAAACCAAGTATAACGAACTGGTATCGCGTGTTGATGATCACCACAGTGTGGATTCCATTGCGCTTCCGGAACTTGTGGAATGGTGTGAACAGCTGGATTTTGATCCGAGTAAAATCGCTGATTATTTCCGGTTCAAGCTGGCAGATCTCGATCTTCAGGTGTATGGCACAGTGGTGCTTGGTTGCACGCATTATCCATTCTATACGTCCATTCTGCGCACGGTTCTGCCAGATCATATACAGATTATTGATGGCAGTACAGGCACCGTGAACCATCTGAAGCAGCGGCTTGGACTGGTGGCTCAGCAAGGAGACAGAATTGGGGAACAGGTCACTTTCCTCAGTTCATCAGGCCGACCGGAAGAGCAGGAGAAGATGTACAGTGCACTTCAATATCTTGAGAAGAACTCCATGTAGGTTACACCATAGGAGGTGATAACTATGCAATCCATTTATCTTATCCGTCACGCCAAGGCCACAGGGCAGGAACCCCATGCAGAGCTTACAGATGAAGGGATCAGGCAGGCCGAAAAACTTGCAGATATCTTGGCTCATCAATCCATAACGTATATTGTTTCCAGTCCGTGGAAAAGGGCTGTTCAGACGGCTATGCCGCTGGGCATAGCAACGCTGCAACAGATACATACGGATGAACGTCTCCAGGAGAGGATACTTAGCTCTCTTGATCTGCCTAACTGGATGGATGTACTGAAACGTACATATGATGATGTGGATTGGGTGGAAGAAGGCGGGGAATCTTCGAGAAACGCGGCTGCAAGGGGGTTGGCACTACTGGAAGAGTTGTGGAGCAGACCTGAACAACACGGGGCCGTGGTTACACATGGGAACTTGTTATCACTGCTTATTCGTGAGTATGAACCATCCTTTGGCTATGAAGAGTGGGCTAAACTTTCTAACCCGGATGTGTATGTGCTGGAGAGACAACGGCCAGATGCAGGGCAGCTCACCATTCGCAGAATCTGGACAGATTAAACAGGAAAAGAGTGCTCCAGCGATAGGATATCAGCCAGAACACTCTTTTCGTTTATTCATAGGGCATGTTTACAATGCGGCAATCATGATCATAACCCATCCAGCCAAAAATGCGACTCCGCCAAGTGGGGTAATGGCTCCCAATTTGCGAACACCCGTTACACTTAAAGTGTACAGGCTACCAGAGAACAGGATGATCCCGGCGAACATCAGCCATCCGGCAAACATGACGAGTGAAGAGGATTCGAGACGGTCTGCCAGCAGTCCAATCAGGATGATCCCAAGTCCGTGGATGAGGTGATATTGAACGCCGGTTTCATAGATTTTGATCATGTCAGCGGATAATTTGCGCTTGAGCGCGTGTGCGCCAAAAGCACCCAAAGCAACAGCCAAGAACATCATAATACTGCCGAGTATAATCAGGGTTTGCAAAGTGTTTTTCTCTCCTTTTAAGGGTAATTAGTTATAACATCAAGGTTTATTTTGCACGAGTGTTGTTTAGAGTTTACGCAATTGAATCTGCCCAATGGAGTGATCGGCTTCCTTTTTCAGAATCAGTCTGGCACGCCCTTTGGTTGGCAAAATGTTTTCATGCAGGTTTTTGGCATTGATATCCTGCCAGATCTGGTTGGCGGTACGCACGGTTTCTTCTTCATCAATATTGGCGAATCGTTGATGGAAAAAGGAATCCGTGTCCTGGAATGCCGTATTGCGGAGTAGCTTGAAACGCTCAACGTACCAGTGTCTTATATGCTCTTCTTCTGCATCAATGTAGATGGAGAAATCGAAGAAATCACTAACCAGCAAAGGCGTTTCTTTTTTGACCTGAAGTACATTGATGCCTTCAATTATGAGAATATCCGGTTGACAGATCTGCTTCTCTTCCCCTTGAATGACATCGTAGGCGAGATGAGAGTACACCGGTGCCTTCACTTCGGGCTTGCCTGATTTCACATCGCCCATGAACTGAATCAGGGATTTGATATCATAGCTTTCCGGGAATCCCTTGCGGTTCATAATGCCCTTCTCTTGCAGGACAGCGTTGGGATATAAGAAACCGTCGGTTGTGACAAGGTCAACCTTCGGACTATTCTTGCCTCGGGCGAGCAGTGCCTGAAGCAAGCGGGCCGCTGTACTTTTGCCCACGGCAACACTTCCCCCGATTCCAATGATGTAGGGGGTGGGGAGAGCTTCTTTTTTCATAAAGGAGGCCGTTAGTCGATTCAGCTCTCGTGAAACTCTTGCATATAGGTCAATAAAGTGGGTAAGAGGCAAATATATATCTTCGACTTCTTGAATCGATACCTCTTCATTCAATCCCTTTAACTGTTCTAATTCGGCTTCCGTCAGTGGAAGAGTGGTCTGATGTTCTTTAAGTTCAGCCCATTCCTTGCGGTTAAACTCGATGTAAGGAGAGTATAAATTCATGAGATCCCGCTTTCTGTATGTAATATAATTGTGGACACAACCTTTAGTGTACCAAATTTCAGGAAACTGACAACACCTTTACATTGTGCATTCCATAATGCCTTTCGTGCAAATGGAGCGAAAACCAACTTATAGGAAAGTTTAACCCAATTTATGTTAAAGTCAACGTATACCATGCGGAAGGGTGACAGCATATGATCATATATGAGAGAGAGCATGATTTTGTTTTGACCGCACAGCATGAGCATGGATTAGTAGCCGGAGAGATGGCTTCCCACTGGAAAAAAGAATTACTAGCCGATGCTGCGCATCGGGATGAATTGATTCTAGCGGCGAGAGAACATGACCGGGGATGGATTGAGTTGGATGCTGCTCCGTTCTGGAATGATTACAGTCAATCACCATATTCGTTTCGTGATTTTCCTTTGCGTCCGCGTTTTGTATTCTACCATAAAGGGATTGAAGAGGTTCGTCAGAAAAACCTCTACGCCGGATTATTGTGCAGCTTGATGTATACGGAGCTATTCCAGAAAAATCTGGGTGCTAATGCTCAGGATGATGAAGACATCCGAGACTATCTCCAGGAAGAACACGAACGTCAGCTGAGTTGGGAAGAACAGCTTGGCGGTGATGCTGAAGCACTGAAACAGAGGCTGCAAAGTGATGTGGAGATCATGCTTTTCTGTGATCAGCTCAGTTTGTTTCTCTGTATGGAGGAACCTGGAACACCTGCTGCGCGTTATGATTTTTTTGCAGAAGGGCTTAGTTGCACGTTTGATGCCTGTTCCAGACAACCGATTCAGGCTGAGTGGTTATCCAATGAAAAAGTAGGCCTATCTTTTTTCCCGTTTGATGAGGACTTTACGGTCGTTTTGCCTTACAAATCGGTGCCAAAGGCAAGTATCCGCAAATTCGGTATGCAACAGGCTTACCGCCGGGCTGAATGGAAGGAACGTCGCGTGTTGATTACGGAATTGAACTGAGAACTGGAAACGCCAAGCTAGAGCAATGAGCAGCATAGAATATCACAAAACAGGCGGGCTTCTGATGTACAGGGCGTCCGCCTTTCGTATGCATATATATCATCAAGGACTATACTGCGGAACCGGTGAAAATACCTATAAATCAGCGTGGGAATAAAGAAGGAAAACACAGGTTATTCCCAGAAATGTTAGTGTACAGCAGAGAAGCGCATGTTAGCAGGAGGACGAATATGAGCACCAGAATAGAGATATTAACAATGTGTATGGTATGGGACAAAATGGATGATCAGGTTTTATTAATGAATCGGCCGGATCGCAAAGGATTTCCGGGATACATCGCTCCTGGGGGAAAGGTAGACTTTCCGGAGAGCATTGTGGATGGTGCTGTGCGGGAAGTTCTGGAGGAGACAGGTTTAACGGTCAATGAGATTACGTATAAAGGACTCGATGAGTTCTGTGATCCTCAACAAGGGTTGCGATACATGGTATTTAACTATCTGGCGACTTCATTCGAGGGTCAATTATTGCAAGATCCGCCCGAAGGCGAACTGTTATGGGTGCCTATGAAGCGGGTATTCGAGCTACCTATGCAGGACTGGTTCGCTGAACGTCTCCCACGTTTTTTCCAAAATGGTACTTTTGAGCGGAGTGTAATCTGGGAGAAGTCATCCGGACGTACGCTGCAAGAGACATTTATGGTGTATAGCGATTCTGTTCTTGAACAGCGCGAAGTCCGGTAAGGGGAATTTGAAGGTTGGATACAGCATGTAAAATTCTCAATTAATGATCGGTCATAATGTATCATCCATATCTATATATTTATATCCAGATATTATGATATAATGGAGTTTACTATTTTTATGGGAGATGAGTAGTCTGTGGGGATCGTATTTCGTGATAAGTTGGAAGATATAGATCTTGAACAGCTAGATGGGAATATTTTTGATGGTTGGCCAAACCCGCCGTCTACGCCAACTTTTCTAAAGTTGCTGGAAAAATCCTATGCCATTGAACTGGCTGTTGATGAAGATACCGGAAAGGTGGTCGGATTCATACAAGCCATCTCTGATGGTGTTCTCAGCGCGTATATCCCCTTACTGGAAGTAGTACCAGAGTATAAGGGTCGGGGAATCGGGACGGCTCTTGTTCAACGCATGTTTGAACGTCTTCGTGATCTCTATATGATTGATCTCTTATGTGATCCGGAGCTGCAGACGTTCTATGAGAAACAGGGGATGTCCAAAGCATCAGGAATGGTTATTCGTCATTATCAAAATCAATCGGGTACAGTAGTTGGTTAATAGATTGGGTGGTAGGTTTGTTAGACTCAAGCAAGATATATTTGTAGATCTGCCATACATAGGCTTCTGCAAACAGAACGAGAATGAATATTGTACGATGAAAAGGTGGAGATTGGCATGAAATTGTCGTTCCGGATTTTGGACTGGGAAGAAGAGCGACCGTACGAACTTTTATTGATGGCTGATCCTTCAAAAGCAATTGTCGATGAGTACCTGAGTCGGGGTGTTTGTTTTATTGCTGAGTATGAAGGAGAGATGGTTGGAGAGTTCGTATTGTTGAAGACTCGTCCGGAGACTGCCGAGATTGTTAATATTGCTGTACAGGAAGAACTGCAGGGACAAGGTGTGGGCAAACACATGATTAAGGAAGCGATGGAAGCTGCACGTAGATTAGGCTGCCGGATTCTGGAAATTGGGACAGGCAACTCCAGTTTTCACCAATTGAAGTTATACCAACGTTGCGGTTTCCGCATTATCGGGGTTGATCGTGATTTCTTTGTGAGGCATTATGAGGAAGAGATTATAGAGGATGGTATTCGCTGTGTGGATATGATCCGTATGGCCATAGATCTGGATGCTGTTACAGAGGATGAAGAGAAATAGAAGTATTCGCTGAGTTGAATTTGTTGAATTCAAAGAAGCTGCTCGGATAATTTATGTCTGGGCGAGCTTTTTTCAGTTGGTCTCCTGAAGAAAACCCCAATTATTTGTTGATTGTGATGTCAATTGGTTAATGTTTAACTGGACGGTTTGTTTTTGAACATAATGGACCACAATTTAATTAAGGAGGTAAATGGGAGATCGTATGCCTATTTTGTTGTAATTAAGCGTTCGTTGTTCTATCCAAATTGCTCGATTTATTCGATTCATCTAATTTATGCATCAATTGAGCTAAAAATAGGAAATGCTCCTGAGCGTAAAAGTTTATAGAATAGATATTAGAACACGGACTTCACTTGAAGAAGAGGAGAAAGTGTAACCTTCGAACGGATCAGGACAGTATTCGACATCTGTGCGACGGTATATACAATCATTGTTTTACTTTGATTTTGAAAACGCAGACAAACCTTGACGGGAGCGTCGGACTAACGTTACTACCACCAACAGCACGATTATTGGACTTCATGAAAAATTTCGCTTAAAATGTTGAACGAACGCAAATTACGGCTTAGTCAATGATTTCCGTCAAAAACTTATGACTAAATCAAGACGGAGGGAACGTCGATGACGATCGTGGAAGGCAACAAGAAGCCCTGGGAAAGTTACTATGGCCCCAATATGGGATACGTACAGGAACAATATGAATTATTTGCTCAAGACCCTGGTTCGGTTACACCGGCCTATCGTGAACTATTTGAACAATGGGGTGCACCGCCAATGTCTGGCAGGGATGCACGTACAACCTCGAATTCCGGCAACGCCCAATCGGCTTCCGGAAGCGTAGATATTCAATTATTACAGAAAGCGGTTACAGCAGGTAAGCTGGTATGGAATATTCGTACGTATGGTCACCTTGCTGCAGACATAGATCCGCTTGGAATCAGTGAAGATACAGATACATCTTTGCTGGAACCTCAGCATTTTGAATTAAACGAAGAAGATCTGAAAGCTTTGCCTGCTTCCCTGATCTGGGAAGGTGCAGATGGGCAGACAGCAACCGGATGGGATGCAATCCAACGCTTGCGTCAGATTTACACTGGACCCATGGCCTATGAATTCAGTCATGTACACGAAGTTCAAGAACGTGAGTGGTTGAATCGCCGTGCGGAATCCCGGACTTCACCAGCTCCGCTTACGCCGCAAGAACGTAAGGCTTTGCTGGAACGTTTGGTTGAAGTTGAGCAATTTGAAGATTATCTTCACAAAACATTTGTTGGACAGAAACGTTTCTCCATCGAAGGTAACGATGTGCTTGTACCGATGCTGGATGAAGCTGTCCGCATCATGGCAGAAGCCGGATCAAGCCACATTCTGATGGGTATGGCCCACCGTGGACGGTTAAATGTACTGGCTCATGTTTTGGGCAAACCGTACAGCAAAATTTTCTCTGAATTCCATCATGCTCCGAACAAAGACCTGGTTCCATCGGAAGGTTCGACTGGAATCAACTACGGTTGGACGGGGGATGTCAAATATCATATGGGTGCCAACCGTTTTGTAAAAGACGGGGAAACTGTGCAGGCCCGCCTGACTCTGGCGAATAACCCGAGCCATCTGGAATACGTCAATCCGGTTGTACAAGGGTTTGCACGTGCGGCTCAGGATGACCGTCGTGACCCTGGATATCCGAAGCAGGATGTAACGAAGGCAGCTACCATTTTGATGCACGGTGATGCAGCATTCCCTGGAGAAGGGATCGTTGCAGAGACGCTTAACTTCAAAGCTCTGCCAGGATATCAGAATGGCGGAACCATCCATATTATCGTCAACAATCGTCTGGGTTTCACTACAGATAGCGGTGATTCCCGTTCAACGTACTACGCAAGTGACCTTGCTAAAGGGTACGAAATTCCGATTGTACACGTTAATGCGGACAATCCGGAAGCTTGTATTGCAGCCATTCGTATGGCAGCAGAGTATCGCAATCGTTTTAAAAAGGATTTCCTGATCGACTTGATCGGATACCGTCGTTACGGTCATAATGAAACCGATGATCCCGAAACGACTCAACCTATCGTTTATGACAAGGTGAAGAACCATCCAACGGTAAGCCACTTGTATCAGGATCAGTTGAAGCAGGAATCGGTTATCGATGATGCGTCCATTACGAGCATTCGCGATGGAGTAACGAACAAATTAAAAGAAGCTTATGACCAGATGAAGAAAAATGAAGTACATGAATATTACCAACGGAAAATCAGTGAGCCTGAAGCTGTTACGATTACGCCTACTGCCGTACCATTGGAGAATCTGCGCAGCATTAATGCGGACCTGCTGAAATGGCCTGAGAACTTCAATGTGTATCCAAAGTTACAGCGGATCTTGCAACGCCGGAGCACTTCCCTGAATGAAGGGGAAAAAGTGGATTGGAGCCTTGCGGAGACACTCGCATTTGCAACCATTCTGGCAGATGGCAAGCCAATTCGGATTAGTGGACAGGATGCCGAGCGTGCTACATTCGCTCATCGGAATCTGGTACTGCATGATTCGGAGAATGGAGCCAAGTTCTGCCCATTGCATCACTTGCCACAAGCAAGAGCATCCTTTGCAATCTATAACAGTCCGTTGTCTGAAGAATCCGTTGTTGGATTCGAATACGGATATAACGTATATTCACCAGATACACTGGTTATCTGGGAAGCTCAATTCGGAGATTTTGCCAACTGTGCGCAGGTTATTTTTGACCAGTTTGTATCAGCGGGCCGTGCCAAGTGGTCTCAAAAATCCAGTTTGGTTATGTTGCTTCCACATGCGAATGAGGGTCAGGGGCCGGAGCATACGAGTGCCCGTCTTGAGCGCTTCCTTCAGCTTTGTGCAGAAGATAATATGACGGTTGCCAACTTGTCGAGTGCTTCTCAGTATTTCCACTTGTTGCGTCGCCAAGCTTCGTTGACTGAAACGGAAGATGCCCGTCCACTTGTGATGATGTCACCGAAAAGTCTCATCCGGAATCCGCGTGTTGCATCACCGGCAGTGGAATTCAGTGAAGGCAAGTTTGAGCTTGTGCTTGAACAAGCCGGGCTGGGTACGCAGCCAGATCGCGTGGAGCGTATTATTCTGTGCAGTGGCAAGATTGCCATCGACCTTGAAGATGCTTTTGAAAAAGATAAAGCAGATTGGTCATGGCTTCACATCATTCGAGTGGAACAGCTATATCCGTTCCCGGCAGAAGAGATCAAACGTATCCTTGCACGTTTCAGCAATGTAAAAGAACTGGTATGGGTACAGGAAGAAAACAAAAACATGGGTGCCTGGACTTACATGGAGCCTCGTCTTCGTGAAGTTGCTCCGGAAGGCACAACCGTTAGATACGAAGGTCGCCCGGAACACGCAAGTCCTTCCAGCGGTTATCAGCTTGTGCATAGTATGGAACAGCAACAGATTATTACATCTGCGTTGAAACAAACGACGAAGAATAATATTCCACTGGGGAGGTAACAGCTGTGAGTGAAATTAAAGTACCTGCAATGGGTGAGTCAATAACTGAGGGAACTGTATCCAGATGGATGGTTAAAGAAGGGGACACCGTTAATCAGGGTGATGTGCTTCTTGAACTGGAAACGGATAAAGTAAATATTGAGATCAGCGCAGAAGAAAGTGGTGTGCTGGAGAAGATCATTCGTCAGGAAGGAGAAACGGTAGAGATCGGTGAAACGATCGGTACACTCTCAGCTGGTTCTGGAGGAGGAAGCGGTGCACCCGCTTCCGAACCGGCAGCAGCTGAAGAGAAGAAGGCCGCTACTCCAGCGCCTGAAGCTCCAACACCACCAGCACCTGTTGCGGCAGCACCGGAGTCATCCGATAGTGCCAAGACGGCTTCACCGTCTGCACGTAAGCTTGCACGTGAACGTGGTATCGAGTTGGATCAGGTTCAGAGCAAAGATCCAATTGGACGGGTATACCAGGACGATGTGAAGAGCCATAACAATCAGGCGCCTGCTCCTGTTGCTCCACCTGCCAATAAAGCTCCTGTGGCACCAAGTGCTCCGGCAGCTGGAACTTCCACCTATACCAAACCAGTGGAGCGTCAGCGGATGTCTCGCCGCCGTGCGACCATTGCCAAACGTCTGGTAGAGGCTCAGCAGACTGCAGCTATGTTGACTACGTTTAATGAAGTAGATATGACTGCGATCATGGATGTACGTAAACGCCGTAAGGACAAGTTCAAAGAGAAACATGAGATTAACCTGGGCTTCATGTCCTTCTTCACCAAAGCAGTTGTAGGGGCTCTGAAAAAATTCCCAACAATTAACGCAGAGATTGATGGCGAAGATGTTGTACTCAAAAAGTATTATGATATCGGCATTGCCGTATCTGCAAAGGAAGGACTGGTTGTACCGGTTGTACGTGATGCCGATCGTCTGGGCTTTGCCGAGATCGAGAAGAGCATTGCGGACCTGGCATCCAAAGCTCGTTCCAACACACTGGCGTTATCTGATCTTCAAGGTGGAACATTCACCATCACGAATGGTGGAACATTTGGTTCCTTGTTATCTACGCCAATTCTGAATACACCTCAAGTGGGCATTCTGGGGATGCATAAGATCCAGCTTCGTCCAGTGGCGATTGATGCAGAGCGGATGGAGAACCGTCCAATGATGTACATCGCGTTGTCCTACGATCACCGGATTATCGACGGCAGTGAAGCTGTACGTTTCCTTGTGACCGTGAAAGAACTGCTTGAAGACCCGGAATCTCTGTTAATTGAAGGTTAATCCATAACGTTTGATCATGGCTATTATTCATATCGCTTAACAGGAAAACCCCTGAACTGGAGCGCAGCGTGAGCTGTACATCCGATTCAGGGGTTTCTTTTTGCTATGCATGGTATTGTTCCGGCTCTATTATATAGAGTCAGCTGTTTCAGTAAGGTTTACAGGCTTATCGTGTGTATTCGAGCCAGGGGTATTCCGCTCTAGCCAGTCTACAACATGCTGAGCCACTTCTGTTCGGTTGATCTCATGCAGCATTTCGTGGCGTCCACCCGGATACAGGCGATACTCAATATTCTCCAGATGAAGCTTCTTATACTGGGAGACCAGATTAAGAACGCCTTTGCCATGAAGTCCTACAGGGTCCTTCTCACCTGAGAACAGATATACGGGTTTGTGTTTGGGTATGCGCTCCATATTGTGTGGAAGATGGACTTCGAGCAGCAATTTGAAGAAGTCGCGGAAAAAGCCTGCTGTACAGACTGCTCCGCACAGGGGATCATCAATGAATCGCTGAACCTCTTGGGAGTCGCGCGACAACCAATCAAACGGTGTCGTTGCAGGGCGGAAAGAACGGTTAAATCCACCAAATACAATCGCGTTGAGCAGCATGCTGGGATGAGTAGCGCCCTGAATGCCACATTGCAAGAAGGCCAGCTTCTCACCAAACCGGAGCAGACCACGTCTGCCGTTCGTCCCGGATAAAATAAAGGCATGGTACTGCTCATGACCAGCGTACATGAGATGTTGTACCAAGAATGAGCCCATGCTATGTCCCATTAGAAACAGGGGCACTCCAGGATTCTCCTTGGCGGCTACTTCGCCCAGATTGATCATATCACTCGCCATCCAGCGGAAGGCATCGATACCAGCATTACCGAGTAATTTGGCATTCTCCACAGTTTTGCCATGACCCCGATGGTCATTGGCATAGACCGCATAGCCATTTTCAGTAAGAACGTTGGCAAATTCCGCGTATCGGGCTGCGGTCTCGCCCATGCCGTGTGCAATTTGCACTACACCCTTAACGTCGCATTCCGGATCGGGAAGCCAGCGGTACACATGAATACGGGTACCTTCACTAGCGACCAAGGCAAAGGTAGATTCCTGCATCTCGTGTAATTCCTCCTTCACAGGTTACATATGAGCTTGATTTATGGCAGATAAGAGCGAAGAACAGTGGTATTCCCGTTTAAAGTATAAGAACCCAGATTGGCTGGCAAGAGATAACATTGTCCAGCTTTCAATTCAATGCTGTCTGATTCAGCAAGTGCCCACTCCAAAGTGCCTTCTCCTTCACAGACAACGAGAATTGTGAAGCTGTCAGGATTTGTGGAGAGTTCCCAGCGTTCAGTTACAACCCCTTTTTCCACCACAAAATAAGGACATTCCGCAAGCTTGAGCCATTCACCAGGAGTAGCGTTATTGGTTTTCATTGTTGAAGCACCTGCGCCCTCATAGGCGGTGACATTCAATGAGTCTTCAACATGCAACTCACGTGGTTTGCCATCCAGTCCAGGACGATTGTAATCGTATATCCGGTAAGTCGTATCCGAGTTTTGCTGAATCTCAGCGACAACGACGCCTGCACAGAGCGCATGTACGGTTCCGGCAGGGATAAAGAACGTATCACCAGCTTCTACAGGTACCTGACGAAGGGTATCCATCACCGTGCCGTTTTCCAATGCCTCTTTCAATGTTGCCCGATCCACGCCTTCATTCAGGCCGTAGATGATGTGCGCGCCCGGTTTTGCGTCGAGTACATACCACATTTCTGTTTTGCCAAGTTCGCCAGGAGGAAGTGCCTCATACTCGTCTGTGGGATGAACCTGAACGGACAGGTCATCGTTGCAGTCAAGCAGCTTAATCAGAAGGGGGAAACGGCCGCCTTTTTCGGAAACACCTTTGGTTCCAAGCCATTCAGTGCCCAGTTGTTCGCGAACCTCGTCCAGACCCTTGCCAGCAAGTGCTCCATTTAATACCTTGGTTGTACCGTTTGGATGATCCGCTATCATCCAGCCTTCTCCGATATGTCCTTCAGGGGGCGTAAGGCCGAATTGCTCCAGCGCACGACCGCCCCACACACGTTCTTTGAATTCAGGTTGGAATTGTAATGGGTATGGCGTAGACATCAGTAATCTCTCCTCTAGTATATGAAATGGTGGATCGCTTTAATCAGTCATGGGCATGCAATCGCCATGGACAAACAAGTGAATACGTTTGCATATGTAGATTTAGAACACAGATCGCCGGAAGGAGAAGTCGTTAACAGCTCACCTTGCGATTGTGTCTAGTTTATTGTATTTGGTGAACAAAGGAAATTATTTTTTCTCAATTCCGATCAGAAAAGGAGAAGTTTCTCGCTGTAATTGGCGATACAACACAACCTGTGCCTGCTCTACCGGCAGGGAAGAGGACCACTCCAACACGGCTGATGCTTCCTGTGCGCCTCCGTCATGACCGGGGTAGAGCACAACTGTAATAATTCCGCGAGGACGTAATAAAGCGAGTGCGGCCTCGAGTGCAGCAATTGTACTGTCAGTCTTGGTTATGATGGAGGAATCTGCATTTTCCGAAGGCAGATACCCCAGATTAAACATGACTGCACCAACCGAACCAAGCCATGACTCCGGCACGGCTTCTGTCATTCGATCATGACTTAGTTGAAGCATGGAGATGGAGCCAAGCTTGGCTTCGTCGTTTTGTTTTCGAATCCGGGCCTGTGCAAGTGTAAGGGCTTCACTTTGAATATCGAATCCAATGACTTGACCACGTTTGCCTACTTGTTGTGCCAAAAATAGTGTGTCTGCTCCAGTACCAACCGTTGCATCTATGGCCAGATCACCTGGCTGCAGACGGGAAGCAATCCACTGATGAGCACAGCTGAGAACCGAAAGAAAGCCCATCTATGCTCGCCTCCAATACTTACCCTGCCATGAATCCCGCTCTCGCAGCTCACGATCAATGGAGTTCAATACTTCCCATTTGTTCATGGACCACATTGGTCCAATCAGCAGATCACGCGGTGCGTCGCCTGTAAGGCGGTGTACGATCATTTCTGGCGGGAGCATCTCCAATGTATCTACGATCAGCTTGATATACTCGTCCTGATCGAGAAAACGTAAAAGACCGGCTTCGTATTGCTTTACCATTGGGGTTTTACGCATCAGATGTAACAGGTGAATCTTGATGCCCTGTACATCCATATTGGCGACAGCCCGTCCAGTGTCCAGCATCATCTCATGCGTCTCTTGAGGCAGACCATATATGATATGTGTGCACACACGTATATTTCGTTTGCGCAGTTTCTCAACCGCTTCTTCGTAACACTTCGTGTCGTGCGCCCGATTAATTAATGTTGATGTGGAATCGTGGATCGTTTGAAGCCCCATCTCAACCCACAAGTATGTGCGCTCGTTCAGTTCGGCCAAATAATCAACAACGTCATCTGGCAAACAATCCGGGCGCGTGGCGATGGACAGACCAACCACACCTGGTTGCTCTAAAATTTCTTCAAAATATTCGCGAAGCTCCTCAACCGGAGCATATGTGTTCGTATAGGCTTGGAAATAACCAATATAATGGGCTGTAGGCCACTTGAGGTGCTGTTTATCTCGAATTGTATTAAATTGGGTGACCAGATCTTCACGTCTGCTGCCAGCAAAATCGCCTGATCCGCGCGCACTGCAGAAGGTACAACCACCTTTGGCAATGGTACCGTCACGGTTGGGACAGGTGAATCCAGCATCCAGCATCACTTTGAAAACCTTATTGTTAAATTGATCTCGCATCTCATAATTCCAGGTATGGAATCGTTTATCTCCCCACAGGAGAGGGGACTGTAATGCAGGTGCATTCATCTTCAAGGTACTCCTTTGGCTGTCTAATTACAGTAATCATACGTGAACAAAAGAAGAAGCGCTATGCGATTTCCGTCATAGACGATGGATAGCGATTATAGGTGTCTTCATGAACTTTTATCATTGTATCAAAAAACTAAAAAAAAAGGGAACCGAAACGCAAAATAGGCCGTAAAATCAAGGTTTTCTCCTTGCTATAGTTTACACCTTGTGTTATATTTAAATCAGCGTCAGACACCATCTACTGGGTACTATTCATCATAGCATTTGAATCAATGTTGACGTCATGGACCATACTATACCGTGAGGTGATATGAATGAATTCCCAAGTTAAAAACAAAGAATTGAATCATGTGTCTGTTGAATTGACGGCAGAAGAAGCACTGGCTTTAACAGGTGTTCGTTTTAATGGAAATCCGAAAGTGAAAGCGGCTGCAAGACAAAAAGTTCGCGATGCTTTCGAAAAGACATTTGATTTTTCACACCAAGATAAGGTAGACTATGAACTACTAAAGTAGTTGGACCCCAATTCCAAATAAATCGAAGAGGGAATCTTTGAGATTTGCCCAAAGTGGCAGATCCGAAGATTCCCTTTTCATTGCTCTTTACAATTTGCCAGTTCTTCGGCAAAATAAGTCTGAGACAAGTATGGGACAAACGGAGGAATAAAATGCGTTTACGTGGCAGAAAAGGGATAAGAGAAAATCTGGAACAACAAGTTGATCTTGTTGTACTGGACCCCAAGCAACATAAAGGAAAATGGTCTGAACTGTTTGGCAATGACCATCCGATCTTCGTGGAATTTGGTATGGGTAAAGGTCAATTTATCAGCCAAATGAGTTATAAATATCCGGAATTTAATTTTATCGGTATTGATATGTATGATGAACTGGTGCGTCGTGCCAGTGAGAAAGCTCGTAATGCGTGGAGTCAGGCTGATGTGGAGACACCTCCGAACCTGAAGCTTGCGCTGGCAAATATCGAACAGATCGAGGAAGTTTTTGAACCGGAAGAACTGGAGCGCATTTATTTGAACTTCAGTGATCCTTGGCCAAAAGCAAAGCATGCACGTCGTCGTTTGACGCATCCGCGCTTCCTGAAAAAATACACGGAATTGCTTAATCCCAAAGGTCAGATTCATTTCAAAACCGATTCGGAGACGTTGTTTGATTTCTCACTCAACGCCATTGCCGACTTCGGCCTGCAAATGACCAATATTTCTTTGAATCTGCATCGTGATGGTTTGAATGAAGAACATGTGATGACGGAGTACGAGCAGAAATTCATGGGTAAAGGTATGAACATTCACCGGGTTGAAGTGATTGTTGGTGAAGAGGCCCTGCGTGAGTATCAGCAGACACGCCTTGACAAGTATAAAGTTCGTGAAGCTTCTGATGAGTCCGGCGAAGATCAGGAACAGGAATAAATCGAAATCTAACTTAAACTTATTAAAGAAGAGCGACACATGAGATGAATGATTCTTTCTCATAGGTCGCTCTTTTTTGCATTAACAACAATGTGCAATGCTCCATAAACTCACGTCTGGGATGATTTCAAAAGTTTTCTGAATGAAACTCTTTGCGCCGATAATCGTTCGGTGTAACACCATTGAACTTTTTGAACATGCGATAGAAGTATGAACTGTTGGTGAATCCAGTTCTCTCGGCAATGTCGGCAACGGAGTTCTCCGTTTCCACCAGCAGATGCTGGGCCTTGGCTATGCGGGTTTCGTTAATCACGTCCGTGAGCCCTTTCAGGGTGAGCTGTTTGTAGAGCCTGCTTACATAGATGGGCGACATGCTAAGCTCATCTGCGATAGAAGTTAGACATAGATTGGGGTCCGCATAGTCCCGCTCAATAATGCCATTGATTTTACGAATCAACTCTTCGTGCTTCAGCGTACGTTTCTCCTCGACTTTGGAACCAAGCTCATCGAACATACGATAGAAGTGTTCATGTATTTCACTGATGTCTTCCGCTTCTTTGACAGGCAGCATTAGTCCATCCGAGACTGAATCAAGCGTGAGTTGATTATTCTTCTTGAGGGTATTTCGTACATGGTTCAGTGTCATCGTCAGATGGGATAAGGCTAGCTGGAAGACGGTAAACGGGTAAGCGGCTGTTTCGCCGACGATATCTGCATAGACTTGTTTGGCTTCTCGGGTCTTACCTGTCATTAGATGATCAACAAGCTGTCTTTCCTTACCTGCCGGGAATGCGTACTCTTTGGCGTGATAAGCCATGATGTCAGAGGTATAGATCAGACAGCCCGGTCCCATGAACAAACGATGCAGTGAGGCTTCGGCTGATCGGGTGTAGGATGCAATACTGTCTTCCAATGAATCTTCTTCCGTGCCGATCGTACAGGAGATGGAGCATTTCAAATGGGTCATTACAGCAGCCTGCATCATGCGCAGCAGCTCCTCGATCGGATGATGAGCAGGTTGCCCAAGTTCATGGTTTTCCGCTTTGTCATTGAAGATGAGTGTGATCAGATCACCGCCCATGTCCACAGCTTCCGCATTGTAGTGGAGACTGGCTGTCTCGGTGCAGATGTTCATCATGGCGTATTTTACAAGCTGGGTCTCATCACGATACGTTTCGCAGAATTCGGTAAAATGGTCAATACGCAGCAATACCAGTCTGGATGCACGCTGAACATCAATGGAGGAACCGTAGAACTTCATTCGTTCTTCCAGCATACCTCCGGTTACTGTTTCGCGGCCCTGAAGGGCCCCTCGTAGAAAATCCTGCCGTAACAAATGAAGGCTGCCACGTCGCTCAGCTTCCATCACACGTAAACGCACAAGCACCTTATCAATAGGGTGATATAGTTTTCGGGATACAAGGTAAGAGAGAAGCAACCCTGCGATGAGAAGTCCAACGCAAAACAGAACGGTATGTGTGCGCATACTCCTTATATCCGAGGTAATCAGATCATACGGGGTTATTCTCACATAACGCCAGCCCAGGTCATCGGGAGCGGTGTAGGTGATGAGTGATTTTTCTCCGTCGACCTTCTCGGTAAAGTAAGCTGACTGCTCGGCATCCTGCATAATTGGCTTCATAAAAGCTTCGCTGGAGAGATTTTTCATCAATGAACGGTCACCAAAGTCAGATAATAGATCCCCATTCTCATTCACGATAAAGGTCTTGCCTGGTTGATCCACAGCATTCATATTTGGACTGAGCCAATCATCCTTGATATTAACGATGACAGCATAGTTTAATTTCGCGTTGTCATTGATCGTGTCATAACAGAGATAGGTGTAGCTGTTAACCTCTGTTGCTTCAGTAGAGCCAACCTGATATGTACGCGGGATGGGGACAAAAGGTTTATAGTCATGGAAGCGTTGGAGGATGCTTGTAATCCCCTGATCGTCGATCTCCGAGACGGACTGCTGCCCATTACGCACGTTGGAACTGATAAAGAATTCATTGCTTTTAGAATTATATACATAGATGGATTCAATAAAGGGAAGGGACATGCGGTAGTTGTCGAGCTGCTCCATCGCCGATGTAATCTCATAGATATTTGGTTTGGAATAAAGTAGTAATGAAGAGATGGTGTAGTCCTGATAAATCTGATATGACAATGATTTCGCAGTCTCGGTCATTTTGGCCACTTCACGACTGGTTTGTGTAAGACTGTTCATATCGGTACGATACACCTGACGAAGAGCAATCCGATTATAGTTGACATACAAAATGGAAGAAGCCACAAGCAAGGTAGCGACGGTACTGATAATAATGCCGATCAGAATCCGTGTGAAGACTTTTTGACTGTCCTCTGAACGTATACGCATTCTTTTTCCCCCTTGGACCTCCTGTTTTAAATGCACAACGTAGAACTTCATATACATAAACCAGACTTCATATATGGATGAGCAGAAGAACAAGAGTACTTGAATTATATATTATGTATGCGTTTACATCAATGCTGGACAGGCCGTTTCACCTGTTTTCTCTACATAAAGTTCAACTTTCGCTGGATTGTTCACTAGGTTTAACCTATGCACGATATCAACATTTGTGAACGGATATGTGGGGATGTCTGTTCATTTCATGGTTCGTTCATTTTGTTCATAGTTTATTTCGCAGAATCGTTCATTTTCTGAGGGGAAGCTTCAGTATCCGTGAGCGAAGAGAGCATCTACAATAAAAAGAGAGCTCCACCACGCAGCACCGCAAGAAATTCGGGAGGGATCGAGCCATGCTCAAAGAATTGAACAAAAACAAAATTATGTTCCTGATGCTGTTGCCCACGCTGATCTTTTTTCTGATTAACTCGTATTTTCCAATGGTCGGCATCTATTATGCGTTCACCCGGTATGATTTTGAAGGCGGATTATTTGGCAGTCCATTTGTCGGTCTGGAGAACTTTAAGTTCCTGTGGCAATCCGGGATGCTGTTGAAACTCACAACCAATACCGTGGGTTACAATCTCGCCTTCATTATATTGGGAAACGGACTGGCGATCTTCTGTGCGATCATGCTTAGCGAAATCCGGGGCAGGTTATTCAAAAAAATTACGCAATCCGTCATGTTCTTGCCGTATTTCATCTCATTTGTACTATTAAGTGTAATCGCTTACAACATGTTTAACTACGAGTCGGGTTTTGTGAACACGGTGCTCAAACGTTTTGAGGCCGGTCCGGTGGATATTTATAACACACCCTGGATCTGGGTGTTTCTGATCATCATCTTTTATCTGTGGAAAAATCTTGGATACAGCATGGTCATCTATCTGGCCGCCATAACGGGGATCAGTGACGAGTATTATGAAGCTGCCCGAATCGACGGGGCCAATATTTTTCAGCGGATCTGGTACATTACGGTACCGATGTTGAAGCCAACCTTTGTCATCCTATTGTTGTTCTCGCTCGGCAGCATTATGAAGGGGCAGTTTGACCTGTTCTATCAACTGATTGGCAACAACGGGGTGCTGTACAACGCTACAGATATTATTGATACGTATGTGTATCGTTCTCTGAAAGTAACGTTTGATATCGGGATGGCAACGGCTGCTGGTCTGTATCAGTCCTTGTTCGGATTCATTTTGATCATGACCGTCAACTATATTATCCGCAAAGTAAATGAGGACTACGCCTTGTTCTAGAAGGCCCGCAGGGCAGGAGGGAGAACAATCATGAACACACCAATGAATACTCACACGCGTACGAATACTCGTCTCAGAGATTCGGAGTTTACTTTCATGTTTCAACTGATTTCCTACAGCTTCATCATCATTTTATCAATCATGTGCTTGCTGCCTTTTCTGCTGATTCTATCCGGCTCATTTAGCAGCAACGAATCCATTGTGAGGGATGGCTATCACCTCTTTCCAACAGACTTTTCCCTGGAAGGTTACAAAATGGTGTTCAAATTCCCGACTCAGGTACTCAAGGCTTATGGGGTAACGGTCTTTACAACAGTGGTGGGGACTACGCTAGGGCTGTTTCTCATCACGATGGCCGGATTTGTGCTCCAGCGTAAGGATTTTAAATATCGGAACACGTTCTCGTTTTTTATTTACTTCACAACCCTGTTTGGTGGGGGACTTGTACCTTGGTACATTATGCTGGCGAACTACTTCAATCTCACGGATACGTACACCGTATTGATTTTCCCGGGATTGATGACACCATTCCTCATTATCCTGATGAAAAATTTCATTCGTTCCGCAGTGCCGGATGAATTGATTGAGTCCGCCAAAATTGATGGAGCGAATGACTTCCGCATTTATTTCAGCATTGTGTTGAAACTGGCGATGCCTGGTATCGCCACTGTAGGTCTGTTTCTGGCATTGGGTTACTGGAATGACTGGTTTACCTCATCGCTGTTCATTAACAACCCGGATATGTATCAACTGCAATTTTATCTCTATAACACGATGAACACGATTACCTTTATCGACCAGATGGCGATTGGCACAGGGATCACGCTTAGTCAGGATGTGCCTACTGAATCAACCAAGATGGCGATGGCTATCGTTGTGACGGGACCGATTTTGTTCCTGTATCCGTTTGTACAACGTTACTTTGTCAAAGGACTTACGATTGGTGCAGTGAAAGGTTAGAACGTGAACACGCTCTGGATATCAGGCTGCTGGCATCATCTCCGGTCTGAAACATGGCGAGTCTGCGCTAACATATAAAGGTTCACCACAAAAAGGGAGGATGCGTATGCGTAACAAAACAATTCGGCACCTGTCTCTGGTACTTGCCCTGATGTTGTTTGCCGGGGTGCTTGCCGCATGTAACAACGGTTCGGGGGGATCGTCGCAAGGAAGCGAGCAAGGGGGAACATCTGAGAACAAAGGCGAGAAAGTAACGCTTCAATTTTACATGCTTGGGGATGCTCCCAAAGATCTGCCTGTCATTGAATCCGAGATCAATAAGCTGGCTGAGGCTGATCTGAACGTCAATGTGAAGTTCAACTACACCTCCTGGACCGACTGGGATCAAAAATATAAACTGCTGCTGTCTTCCGGACAGCCGATCGATCTGATCTTCACAGCGGATTGGACATTCTACCAGTCCTATGCCAAGAAGGGTGCGTTCCTGGCACTGGATGAAATGCTGCCTAAAGCAGCACCAGCGCTGAAAGCTCATGTCCCTGATGACATGTGGAATGCTGTCAAAATCAATGACAAAATCTATACGGTTCCATCAACCTGGATTGAGTATGTAACCGAGGGGATTGCGTACCGCGAGGATTTGCGCGAGAAGTACAATCTTCCCAAGCCAGAATCGCTCGAGACACTCGAAGCGTATCTGGAAGGCATTAAGGCCAACGAACCCAATATGATTCCGATCGCGGATAGCAATGCCAACCATACGCATGGTATCCGCCAATTGACATCCAAGCTAGTTAATACAGCAGGTCAACTTCCATATGGATTGGATATTATGTATGACACACCTTCGACCGTTACGTCCTATTGGGGATCAGCGCAACATCTGGAAGACCTGAAAACATACAAACGCTGGATGGACAAAGGATTTTTCCCGAAAAACGTACTGAATGTAAAAGATACTTCCAACTCATTGCTGCAAAATGGAAAATCAGCTGTTGTTCTGTCCGGGGAAAACCCTAACAAATTTAATGCAGATGTAATCAAAGTGCAGTCTACGCATCCAGATTGGAAACTGGCTTATTTCCCTTACCCGAATGCAAAAGGGTTTGCACAACCGGTTCACCCGATCCACAATGGTTTTGCGATTCCGCGTAGTAGTAAGAACCCGGAAAAAGCATTGGCATTTTACGAGAAGCTTGTGACAGACAAACGATATAATTGGTTGACTGAATACGGTGTGGAGGGCAAAAACTTCGAGGTAGATAATGGATACTACAAAATGATGGGCGATGCACAAACGAATGGCTTCCCGCGTGAGGGCATGAATGGCTGGGCTTGGCGTAATCCCGAATTCATGCTCTACGATAAAACCTTTGATGATGTCCTGACCATGTTTGAAGATCTAGACAAAATCAAAAAGCCAGATATTTTTACCGGATTTGCGGAAGACTGGACTCCATACCAAGCCGAGAAAGCTGCATTGGAGCAGGTTGAGAAACAATATTTGTATCCGCTTAATGTGGGTTTGGTGGCAGATGTAGAAGCTGGATTGAACACATTTATGGAGAAGGCTAAACAAGCAGGATTGGAAAAAATTCAGGCAGAATACACGAAGCAGTGGCAGGAGTATTTGAAGTCAGCAGGCATTCAATAGTTTGTACTTTCCTTCATAAAGAAAAGGTGCCCTCAAATCCGAAGGCACCTTTTCAATGTGTATGCAGGCTTGTTTGAAGCCGTTGGTTAGAGGCGTAATTGGACGAAGTCTGCGGGAAGCAGCAAAAGTTCGGATAAATTCAAATTCATATATGGGCCTCTTCTGCGGATGAAGGACGAACGTCCTCCAACAGATCGATAATACTTTGAGCGCTCTCCATTGGATGAACCTTGGCGATTTCCGCCAGATGACGTTTGCGTTTACGTACGACATCCGGGTAGTGATTCAGCAACTTATTCATCCATTTGACAACTACGTCGAGCGAAGAGATGGGTTCTCCCAAACCTCTTGCGGTAAAATAATGGACGTTTTCTTCTTCCTGACCAGGTATAGGGTTGTGGAACAACATGGGAATTCCTTTGGCTAAGCCTTCGCTGCATGTCATTCCCCCTGGTTTGGTGATCAGCAAGTCGGATACTTCCATCAATTTGTCCACTTCGTTGGTGTACCCGATAATATGGATGTTTTCTTTGCGATACATGGGGTTCTGTTCCATGCTAATGCGTGCTTTATCATTGCTACCCAGACAAAAAATGATCTGAATATCTTCATGCCAGCGTGTCAGCAATGGATGGAGCAGCTTGTCGCTGAGCATTCCCCAACCGCCGCCCATTACCAGAACAGTGGGCATGTTCTTGAGGTTGAATCTGCTTCGGATCTCTTCTCGTCCGGGATGCTCCCAGAAGTTTGGATGCACGGGAATGCCTGTGACTCGAATTTTATCTACAGGTACGCCACGCAGCAATAATTTGGACTTAACTTCATCTGAAGAAACCAGATAAAGGTCTACTTCACGGTTAATCCATGTCCCATGTGCATCATAGTCTGTGATGACTGTGCACAGGGGAACCTGTACACCCAGGCGCTTCAGTCTGGCTATGACAGCACTTGGAATTGGATGGGTACAGACGATTGCATCAGGACGTAACTGACGCACAACGCTGCGTGTATGGGTGTAGAACAGTTTATGCAGCGCGAGTGTTGTCAGCCGGTTCAATGATTTTTTATATTGGTGTCTGTATACGTATCCGACAAGTTTGGGTTGGTTGGTAACCGTTTTTTTGTATGCAGTTATAATAAGAGGTGCAACCTTGGGATTTAAGAAACTTCCCAGTTCAAGCACTTTCGTCTGCACGTCTGACGAGAGCTTTCGCAGATTGCTGGATAGTGCATAGGCGGCTTGAGTATGACCCGTACCAAAGCCTTCAGATAATAGTAATACTCTTTTTTTCTCCACGCTTACTTCACCTGTTCCTGCTAGGTTTTTCTGAGTCTAACATATCGGCTTTAAGACCAGAATGCAACTGTTGCAAGTGCGACTAAAGTACCTATTGTGGCACCTGCCAGAACATCGGAAGGGTAGTGTAATCCCAGATAAATTCGAGAGAATCCGACAATAAGGGCCACAGGCAACAATATTAGCAATAAGATCGGATCAGTGGTCATAAATGGAACCGTGACCGAAAAAATGGCAGTTGTGTGTCCTGAAGGAAACGAGTGGTCCGTCAGGGGATTACGGAATGTAATTGTATCCGGCAAGGCCAGATAAGGTCGAATACGGGGATACAATTTTTTCGCGATGGCTACAGGAATGTGACTGACCGCAAGAGCGATACAAGCCTGGAGTCCTGTTGTGCTCCATGGAGCTGGAGCAAGCAGCCAGATTAACAAGGATACTGCAATAGAAGAAGTTGCTCCACCCAGATGGGTGAAATAATACAGCCAAAAATTCATAAAACGATTATGAAGTCGGCCGTTGATCCACATAAAAACATTTCGATCATAATCTTGAAACTTTAAGAATAAACGGCTCATATTGGCCTCCTGCCAGTCAGGCCGCCTGTAATGGCGGCATTATTTCCGGTCATTTTCTGCATCCGGTTTCGTCCTGATTAATATATAACCGTTTTTCATGTACTTGAGGTTATTTCAGGTATATGTTTATCATATTTTTAAATGTTGTCCTTTTCAAGAAGAACCCATGTAAAGAACGTAAAATTCATGTTAAAGAGTGGATATATACCCATCTTAACTTTTTGACTTGTGTCAGCCAAAAAAGATACAATGATTCAACATGGCTGAAATGAGGTAAAAAAAATGTGAGTTTTGGTTTAAACTTTTTGAGGTCTGTTTGCGTTATTTGTTATAGAGCCTCTGACGAAGAATAACATGCTGATGAAAAAAGCAGGGACTTTAGAAATAAAAATCAAGTAAACGGCTGAAAATAAGATATAACAGGCATGAATGCGAGGTTGTGGTATCACGAAGTGTCTATTCAGCGTTTAAAGATCACATTTCTCCTTCAGAAAGTGGAATTGGGGTTTTGACAAATGACTGAAAAGAATACAGAATCGATAAAGCAGCCAACTGACAGCAACCAAGCTTTGAAACATTGCCTGATAAATTCACGTATTACACAAAAGAACAGGGTCATATTCTGCACATTACAAAAAAAAAAATTGCAGAATCAGGAAGAGAAATGCTTAAGTAAACTGGGTTTGAAAAAAAGGGGGTAACAGAGAACGATGTTGGACGCTATATTCGTCACGATGCAGGTCATTCTGGCACTGCTAGCCGTGTACCAATTCACGTTTTCGCTGTTCGGTCTGATTAAGAAAAAGAAAAAGAAACATTATCCGGCGACAAAATCCTTCGCTGTACTCGTCGCAGCACACAATGAGGAACAAGTCATTGGTGCCTTGATGGAGAACTTGAAACAACTTGATTATCCGGAAGATCTGTACGATGTGTTTGTCATCTGTGACAACTGTACGGATGGAACGGCTCAGATTGTTAGAGAACATGGATTGAATGCCTGTGTACGTACCAATGCCGATCTAAGAGGTAAAGGGTATGCTATCGAATGGATGCTTAAATACCTGTGGAAATTGCCGCGTCAGTATGACGCAGTAGTTATGTTTGACGCGGATAACCTGGTTGACCGTAACTTCTTGCTTGAGATGAATGATGACTTGAACAATGGTTCGCGTGTTATCCAAGGATACATTGATACGAAAAATCCGGAGGATTCTTGGATTACTGCAGCTTACGGTGTATCTTATTGGTACATCAACCGTCTGTGGCAGTTGTCTCGTCATAACTTGAATATGGCGAACTTCCTCGGAGGAACCGGAATGTGCTTCGAGACCAACCTGCTGAAGGAAATTGGCTGGGGTGCAACAAGTCTGGTTGAGGATCTGGAGTTTACGATGCGCAGTGTGCAACGTAATGTGTATCCTGTTTTCAACTATGACGCCAAAGTATTTGATGAGAAGCCATTAACGTTCAAAGCTTCAGCGAGACAACGCCTGCGCTGGATGCAAGGTCACTTTACAGTTGCACGTAGATACTTCTTCCCACTGCTCTGGCAGTCCATTAAGGAAAGAAGCCTGGTGAAATTTGATCTTGCTATCTATGGAGCCAATGTCTATGTTGTGTTGCTTACGTTCCTGATGACCGCTGTGATGTGGGTAGACATGGCCATATTTAAAGGTCCGCACATTGCGAATATTTATGGATACTTCCCGTTATGGGTTGGATTCGTGGCTATTGGTCTGAATATTCTGACGTTCCTGTTGTCCATGGCGCTGGAGAAGGTTACCTTTGCCAAAGTTTATCTATATCTGATCTTGTTCCCGATTTACCTGCTGTCTTGGTACCCGATTACGTTCTACGCTTTCTTTACGCAGAACAACAAACAGTGGAGCCACACCCAACACACACGTGTTGTGCGGCTGGATGAGGTACAGAGCAAACAAGGATAAGGAATATGCATACGAGACTTTGTCGACATCGGATACAGCAAATGTCTAATTCATAAAAAAAAGTTGTGAAGATGTTGACAATGCATTTCGTGGATGTTATAGTATTCAAGTGCTTTAAAACGGATTCAAGATGAATAGCAATGGAATCACAAGTAGAAGTCCGACTTCTCACCTGATCAACACTATGTTGGCTGGTCAACGATCCCAATAATTTATGAAGTGTATACTCATGAAGAATTGTGTTGATTACAGGGATGTCGGTAGCTTGACCGGCATCCCTTTTATTTTTGTGTAACTGGATATTCAAAATGACCTGGAGGTGGACGGTTATTAGTAAAGATCACATGATTAATGATGAGATTCGGGCGAAGGAAGTACGCCTTGTCGGAGCTGAAGGAGAACAAATTGGGATCACGCCCATTCGCGAAGCACTGCAAATGGCGATTGACCTGAATTTGGATCTGGTCAATGTGGCACCACAGGCTAAACCGCCGGTGTGTCGTATTATGGACTATGGCAAATTCCGCTATGAGCAACAAAAGAAAGAAAAAGAAGCCCGTAAGAACCAGAAAATTGTTGACATTAAAGAAGTATGGTTCCGTTCCAATATTGAGGAGCACGATTATCAAACGAAGCTTCGTAATGTAGTTAAGTTTTTGAACGAAGGCGACAAAGTGAAATGTTCTGTTCGTTACCGCGGACGTGAAATTGCACATGCCGCGATTGGTCAACGGATTTTGGAGCGCGTTAAGGTAGAAGTTGCAGAACTTTGTACTATTGAACGTCAACCAAAATTGGAAGGCCGCAGTATGATCATGATCTTGGCTCCTAAAGCCTGATAACATTGGAGGAGGAAACACAAAATGCCTAAAATGAAAACACACAGCAGTTTGAAAGGACGCTTCAAAATTACCGGTTCCGGTAAAGTCCTTCGTTACAAAGCTCACAAAAACCACTTGCTTTCCCACAAATCTAAACGTGCTAAGCGCGTTCTGAACGGTAACCCAGTTATGGCTGCCGGGGATGTTAGACGTTTGAAACAAGGTTTGGCTAACTTGAAAGGCTAATTCTATTTAGTACATTCCGTATGGGGGATCGGCTACGGCCGTACACATACCACGGATACATTTATATTTATTTGGGAGGTTCTTTAATATGGCAAGAGTAAAAGGCGGTTTTGTAGTACGTCGTCGTCATAAAAAGGTTTTGAAACTGGCAAGAGGTTATTTCGGTTCCAAACACCGTATTTTTAAAACAGCTAACGAGCAAGTAATGAAATCCTTGGTATACGCATACCGTGACCGTCGCAACACGAAACGTAACTTCCGCAGACTGTGGATCGTTCGTATCAATGCTGCAGCACGTATGAATGGTTTGTCTTACAACAAACTGATCCATGGTTTGAAACTTGCTGGTGTAGACATGAACCGCAAAATGTTGGCTGATCTGGCCGTTAACGACATCAATGCGTTCAACTCTTTGGCTACTGTAGCTAAAGGCAAAATCAACGCTTAAATTGTATGATACAAGCCGCCGTACCTATATGGCGGCTTTTTTTACGGCTTGGAAGCAATCCGAAGATGAATCTCTGAATGAGTAGAGCGAATAGGCCATGGTCTGGAAGGGAACAATGAAACCAGATAACTGGTGAATAACAGTCCATGGAAATACATAAAATACGAACGGTGAAATAATGCAAATAAAAACAGGTAAATCCTTTTCTTCACTAAAGTTTGCGATATGTTTTTGTTATATAACATCACACCGCTGTAACGTTAGTGTGTTAAAACGCTAAATTATTAAGCGTTTTCAATAAAAAAAGAACAAAAATATGTGATATTTGGTGATGAAACATCTGGATTTTAACACTGGTTGATTGTATAATCACCTCTAGTAGGCTAGTCCTAAATTTTTCTCTCCATGTCATAATGTTCGGTTTTTCGACAGATGATAGAATGCTTCAAGGGTGAGAATGCGCTTTTAATGTCGAAGAAACCATACATTCTGCATAAAAGCCATTCCTGCTATCTGTTAACCGTTCAATTGTAGGCTGGATTGGAATGAAGGATATATCATTAAGGGGGAAAAAGAGAAAATGAAAAAGATGCTCAGCTTGTCTTTGGTAATGTTGCTGGCGGTATCGGTTATGCTCGCAGGTTGCGGTAGCAAACCGAAAGAAGAAACAAATGCCGGAGGAGATACAGGTGGCACATCCACTGAAGCGAAATCCGATCTCAAAATCGGTATGGTTACTGACGTAGGTGGAGTTAATGACAAATCCTTTAACCAATCCGCTTGGGAAGCTCTGCAAGCGACTGAAACAGAAACAGGTGTAGCTGTTAAATACCTGCAAAGTAAATCCGATGAAGAGTACATTCCGAACTTGAACGAATTCGTCAAAGGTGGATATGATTTGACTTGGGGTATCGGTTTCCAATTGGCTGATGCAATCAAAACGGTTGCTGACCAAAACCCAGATTCCAAACTCGCGATCATTGACAGCGTAGTGGATTCTCCTAATGTTAAGTCCGTAACTTTTGCTGAAGAAGAAGGATCCTTCTTGGTTGGTGTTGTTGCCGGTCTGACAACAAAAACAAACAAAATTGGTTTTGTAGGCGGTATGGAAAGCCCACTGATCAAAAAGTTTGAAGTAGGATTCAGAGAAGGCGTTAAAGCAGTTAACCCTGATGCTAAGTTCATTTCTAACTACACAGGTGCATTTGATAAACCTGACTTGGGTAAAGCAGCAGCAGCAACACTTTACAATGAAGGTGTAGACATTATCTTCCACGCTTCTGGCGCAACAGGTAACGGTGTGTTTAACGAAGCAAGTGCTCGTAAGAAACAAGGTCAAGATGTGTGGGTTATCGGTGTTGATAAAGACCAATCTCTTGAGTTTGGTGATGAGATCACATTGACTTCCATGATCAAAAAAGTTGACGAAGCGGTTAAACGCGTAAACCAAGAAGTTGTAGATGGCACATTTGCTGGTGGTTCTGAGAACCTGACACTGAAAGAAAACGGTGTAGGTATTGCTGATACTTCTACTGCTAATGTACCTGCTGATGTCCTTGCTAAAGTAGATGAATACAAAGAAAAAATCATCAGCGGCGAAATCAAAGTTCCTACGGAGTAATTTTGATCTTAGTCACAGATGAATAATCATTGAGGCCGGTCTAGACCGGCCTTATGATTGTAAGAACAGGAACATTTGATCAAGTCATTATAACAATTGTACAAGGTCACTGTGTATCAACGCTCCGGTAGGAGCTTTTCTTTCGTTTGCGGAACCACACTATATCAGTTATAAGGGTGATTACATGGGTGCAGCAACCCCCGTCGTTGAGTTAAAACAAATTACGAAGCGTTTCCCAGGCATTGTTGCCAACGACGCCATCAGCCTTCAGCTTCGTAAAGGCGAGATCCATGCGCTACTGGGCGAAAACGGCGCTGGTAAGTCAACGTTGATGAATATTGTATTTGGTCTCTATCAGCCAGATGAAGGTTCCATTGAAGTGAATGGCAAGCCTGTCATCATCGACAGTCCTAACCGAGCGATCGATCTTGGCATCGGCATGGTGCATCAGCACTTTAAGCTTGTACAGCCGTTCACGGTAACAGAGAACATTATTTTGGGATCTGAACCAACGAAGGGTCTCAATATTAACTATAAAAAAGCAGCCGCTGAAGTTCAGCGTCTTTCCGAACAGTATGGACTTAAGGTGAATCCTCATGCCAAAATTCATGATATCTCTGTCGGAATGCAGCAACGTGTTGAGATTGTTAAAACATTGTATCGCGGTGCAGACATTCTGATTTTTGACGAGCCTACAGCCGTATTGACTCCTCAAGAGATCAAAGAACTGATGACCATCATGAAGAAACTTGTAGCTGAAGGAAAGTCCATTATTTTGATCACACACAAACTGAAAGAGATTATGGAAATCTCCGATACGGTAACGATTATTCGGCGGGGTAAAGTCATTGATTCGGTCAAAACATCGGAAACCAATCCGAATGAACTGGCAGAGAAAATGGTGGGGCGGAATGTCACGTTCAAAGTAGACAAAAAGCCGGCTACACCAGGAGCGAATGTGCTTGAAGTCAGCAAACTAACCGCCAAGAATAAAGAAGGTATTGCAGTACTGAACCAACTTAACCTGAACGTACGTGCTGGAGAGATTGTTGGAATCGCAGGGGTAGATGGTAACGGCCAAAGTGAACTGATTGAAGCCCTGACCGGACTTCGTAAAGTAGAGAGTGGTTCGATTCTTTTGGAGGGCAAAGAGCTGGCCAATCATTCTCCGCGTCATATCTCGGAGTCGGGTGTAGCCCACATTCCGGAGGATCGACACAAACACGGACTTGTACTTGATTTTTCAGTGAGTGAAAATATCGTTCTTGAATCGTATTATAAAGCACCTTACACCCGTAAAGGGTTCCTTAACTTCGATGCCATCAAACAGCAAGCGAAGCGACTTGTGGAGGCATTTGACGTACGTACACCAAGCATCGAGACCAAAGCTCGGTCCTTGTCCGGAGGAAACCAGCAAAAGGCCATTATCGCCCGTGAGGTAGATAAAAACCCTGAACTGCTTATCGCTGCGCAACCAACGCGTGGTTTGGACGTGGGGGCTATTGAGTTCGTGCAAAAGCAACTGATTGCACAGCGTGATCAAGGTAAGGCTGTTTTGCTGATTTCATTTGAGCTCGATGAGATTATCAATGTATCTGACCGAATTGCTGTCATCTATGAAGGCCAGATCGTTGGCGAGGTGCTGCCGGAAGAAACCAATGATAGGGAGCTCGGCTTGATGATGGCAGGCAGCACTCAAAAGAGAGGTACTGCGCATGAATAACGTATTGAAATGGTTTACGCGAGATTCATTTATTTTGCCTGTAGTAGCTATTATTATGGGTCTTATTCTCGGTGGAGTTGTCATGCTGATTGGTGGCTACAATCCAATTGAAGCATACGGCGCATTGTTCACCAAGGTATTTGGAGATATGTACAACTTTGGTGAAGCAGTACGGGAAATGACACCATTAATTATGACTGGACTTGCATTTGCATTTGCATCACGTGCAGGGTTGTTTAACATCGGGGGAGAAGGTCAATTTCTCGTTGGTATGACCGCTGCAACATTTGTTGGTGTGAAGTTTACAGGTTTACCGATCTACCTCCATGTGCCACTGGCTTTGATTGCGGGTGCATTGTTTGGCGGTCTGTGGGCAGCTATTGCTGGTTATCTGAAAGCAGCACGTGGGGTCAATGAAGTTATCAGTAGTATCATGTTGAACTGGATTGGTCTGTATCTGGCGAACCTTATCGTACGCCAATTCTTGCTGTTGAATGGCGAGAACCGTTCGGTGGATATCAGCGAATCGGCTTCGATTAGTTTGACATGGTTATCTGAACTGATGGGCAACTCCCGTGTACACATGGGGACATTGATTGCCCTTGTGATGGCTGTGCTCTTTTATATCTATATGTGGAAAACAAAACAAGGTTATGAAATCCGCGCGGTAGGTTACAACCCTAATGCGGCTGAATATGCAGGTATGCATGTTAACCGGAATATCGTAAAAGCAATGTTTATCAGTGGTATGCTTGCTGGTCTTGGTGGTGCATTCCAGGTTCTTGGTGTGTTCCATTACCAGACTGTAATGTCGGGTTCACCAGGTACAGGCTTTGACGGAATAGCAGTTGCCCTGATTGGTTTGAATCATCCGTTTGGGGTGTTGTTGGGTGCAGTGTTGTTCGGTACCCTCACGTACGGATCTGCAGGTATGAGTTTTGCTGCGGATGTTCCGCCTGAGATTATTCGGATTGTGATCGGTTCGATTATCTTCTTCATTGCGGCACAAGGCATCGTGCGCTGGATACTCAAACCGTTCTATTCGAAGCGTAAGAAAGAGAAGGTGTTGTAGATGGACTTGTTGACAATTGGGCAAATTATCAATACGACGCTTGTCTTTGCTACGGCATTGATTTTTGCATCACTCGGCGGAATTTTTTCGGAAAAATCAGGTGTAACGAACCTTGGACTTGAAGGCTTTATGGTCTTCGGTGCCTTTGCAGCTGGAATCGGGGCGCATTATGCTCAGGAAGCGGGTATGGGCGGAACGACATCGGCCTGGATGGGGGTTCTGCTTGCGATTGTATTGGGTATACTGGTATCGTTGATTCATGCCGTTGCATCCATCACATTTAAGGCAGACCAGATTATCAGTGGTATTGTCATTAACTTTTTGGCAGCAGGAAGTACGTTGTACTTGGTTAAACTGTTGTTTGAAGGCTCTGGTGATTCACCGTTGGTTCAAGGCTTCAGCAAGTTTGATGTGCCATTCTTGAAAGACATTCCTTTGCTTGGAGAAGCCTTCTTTAAGAACGTATATCCAACGACATATCTGGCGATTCTGTTCGTATTCCTGACGTATTACATTATGTTTAAAACGCCATTTGGTCTGCGCCTTCGTTCTGTAGGTGAACATCCAAGTGCAGCTGATACAGTTGGTGTTAAAGTACGTCGTTATCGCTATGTTGGCGTTATGATCAGTGGTGCGCTTGCAGCCATTGGTGGTGCTGCAATCACATTGACGACTACGGGTACATTCTCTCACAATACGGTTTCCGGTCAAGGTTATATTGCCATTGCAGCTATGATCTTTGGTAAGTGGAATCCGATTGGTGCGTTTGGTGCAGCTGTCTTCTTTGGATTCTCACAAGCAATCCGAAACTATGTGCAGTTGTTTGAATGGTCACAAAGTATTCCCCAGGAAATTATTTTCATGTTGCCTTACCTGCTTACTATCATCGTTCTCGTTGCAGCGGTTGGACGTTCTTCGGCTCCGTCTGCACTCGGTGAAGCGTATGACCCGGGTAAAAGGTAACAACTTGCAACATGTCAATTCGCTATCCAAAAGCTTGATAAAAGGGTCCGCCTTGTGCGGGCCTTTTTTGTTTTCTTGAACGTAGGCAAGCCACTTTTTCACGTTTACTTTGGTTCTCGTGCAGATACCCATATTTTCAGGTAGGGACAAAGAAACAGGCGAAACCAGTCATGGACGAATACACTGTTTTGAACGATCCGAGGAGGAGGGGAAAGTATGAAACTACAAGTTACGCGTGATGAAGCGATGAAATTAATAGGCAAAAATATTGTTGCAATCAAAAAAGACGGCACTCGGGTTACGGGAAAGCTGTTGAAAGTATCCGGCAATAAACTGGTACTGAAGCGTCTGAATGGCAAAAAAGTACGTACTAAGGCGATTCTGCCACTGGTATTATTTGATTTGCTGGCTATTGCTACACTGCCTTATGCTTATGGCGCTGGTCCCGGCTTCGGTCCCGGATATGGACCTGGACCAAAACCAGGCCATGGATATGGCCCAGGTTACGGACCTGGATATGGTGGACCTGGAGGACCTGGTGGCGGTTTTGGCCCGGGTCCTGGATTCGGTCCTTATGGACCGGGGCCACGTCCACCAGGATTTTTCTAGGACATTCTATAATGTTTTTTCCAATTCGTAGCAGCGGCTTATCATGATGTATCGAATCGCGCTGTATCCATTTTTTTGATAAAACTGAAGCCCTTTGGTATTGCCTTCATCCACCATCACTTTCGATCTTCGACAACCCCGGGATGCCGCAAAGCTCTCTGCTTTGAGCAGCAAAGTTTGCCCATAACGTTTGCGTTGTTCTTTCAGGCTAACAGCCATCATATCGACATAGAGCAGTTCCCCATGCATGAGAAAATGGATGAATGCCACAGCAGCTTTATCTGGCTCCGGCGAGACAACAAAGGTCATGCCCCTGTTCATTCGCAGGGGTATTTCTTTGCGGATTTTGTTAATTTCTTTTTCACTCATGTGAGAGAGAGGCACAAGTTGAGTGTCAATCAGCTTCATGATGGCGCCATCATCCAGCTTGGATGTGCGTTGCCGAATCACCATACGGAGCCTCCTTTCAGGACCAGTCGTGCTGCTCGTATATCCTATGCCCGAAGCAAGATAAAAGGTGACTGAATGAAGCGCTGGGATTAGGGCAACCTTAAAGGTTGAAGAGGGAGGAAGGAAGGTTCTCTGAATTTTTATGCAAAACAGGTATTGACTTATCGGTTGGAGGAATCATATAATGTTCCTAACATTTAACGAGAATATTTCATCGGCTATGAAGAGGACGAAGTTTTAAGGGCTCTTTTGCTCAGAGAGTGGCTGGAATTGCTGAAACCACCACCATTATCCCTTATATACGAGCTCACCTCGGAGCTGTTTTCCTGAAAAGCACTGGATGTCACTCCTTTCGCGTATTAGGGAAAATCGTATGTCTGCGTTACAGACAACAGGTATGGGAAACGACTATGTTCGTTTGAGCTATTCGTTTTGTTGTACCTGGTAAGGTCCGTTATTGCGAAATTTCGGGCAAAGTTGGGTGGTACCACGGAAGCGATAACCTTTCGTCCCTCGCAAGCATGAACTTGTTTGCAGGGATGGAAGGTTTTTTTTGTAACTTTAAATGTCAGAATGGTGTAAATTTCGAGAGGAGGATGACTGATGGGAGCTCAAATTCCAGAAGTGCGGTCAACAGATGAATTACGTGAAAAATGGATGAAGCCGGAGGTCATTAGCGGATCCGAAATTCTGCTGAGAAGCTTGTTACTTGAAGGTGTCGAGTGCGTATTTGGTTACCCGGGCGGCGCAGTGTTGTACATTTACGATGCGATGTATGGTTTCGAAGATTTCAAACACGTTCTCACTCGTCACGAACAAGGAGCAATACATGCAGCTGACGGATATGCACGTGCAAGCGGCAAAGTTGGTGTCTGCATCGCTACTTCCGGACCAGGAGCAACGAATCTGGTTACGGGTATTGCAACAGCGTATATGGATTCAGTACCACTCGTAGTCATTACGGGGAACGTTATTTCGAGCCTGATCGGGTCAGATGCTTTCCAGGAAGCGGACATTACCGGGATTACAATGCCAATCACGAAACACAGTTACCTGGTGAAAGATGTAAAAGATCTGTCCAGTGTAATTCATGAGGCATTCCATATTGCCAATACCGGTCGTAAAGGTCCTGTACTGATCGACATCCCGAAAGATGTATCAGCGAACAAAACATTGTTTGAACCGACAACTGAACCTGTTATATTGAGAGGGTACAATCCACGGACAGTACCAAACAAACTGCAGGTTGACCGTTTGGCCCAAGCCATTCAGGAAGCAGAACGTCCAATGATTCTGGCTGGTGGCGGTGTGGTGTACTCGGGTGGACATGAAGAACTGTTCGAGTTTGTTGAGAAGACAGGCATTCCAATTACAACGACTCTCCTTGGTCTGGGTGCTTTCCCAAGCGGTCATGAATTATGGACGGGTATGCCAGGTATGCACGGAACGTACACTTCCAATCAGGCTATTCAAAAAGCGGATCTGCTGATTAATATCGGCGCACGATTCGATGACCGGGTAACAGGCAAGCTGGATGGTTTCGCTCCACATGCCAAGATCGTTCATATCGATATCGATCCGGCAGAGATTGGTAAAAATATTGCAACTGATATTCCAATCGTTGGTGATGTGAAGACTGTACTGGAAATAGCCAACAAAGAAGTTGGACGTGCCGAGCGTGCAGATGCATGGAGAGACCAGATCAAACAGTGGAAGCAAGAGAAACCTTACAGCTATACGGATTCAGACGAAGTGCTGAAACCCCAGTGGGTTGTTGAAATGCTGAATGATACAACCAAAGGTGAAGCGATTGTAACTACGGATGTGGGACAACATCAGATGTGGGCAGCACAATATTACAAATTTAATCAACCGCGTTCATGGGTAACTTCAGGTGGTCTCGGAACGATGGGCTTTGGATTCCCTTCTGCTATTGGTGCTCAGATGGCCAATCCGGACAGACTCGTTATCTCCATTAACGGTGATGGCGGAATGCAGATGTGTTCTCAAGAACTCGCGATCTGTGCCATTAACAATATACCGGTTAAAATTGTGATCATTAACAATCAGGTACTCGGAATGGTCCGCCAATGGCAGGAGATCATCTATGAGAACCGTTACAGCCACATTGATCTGGCAGGAAGTCCGGATTTTGTAAAACTGGCTGAAGCATATGGCGTGAAAGGATTGCGTGCAACGAATAAAGAAGAAGCGGCACGTGCTTGGCAGGAAGCTCTGGATACACCAGGCCCAGTCGTTGTAGAATTCGTGGTACGCAAGGATGAAAATGTGTATCCAATGGTTCCGCAGGGAGCAACAATTGATCAAATGCTGATGGGGGATGCTGACGAATGATAAGACATACGATTTCAATATTGGTTAACGATCAGCCAGGCGTCCTTCAGCGGGTATCAGGGTTGTTCGGTCGACGCGGATTTAACATTGAGAGTATTACAGTGGGTCAATCAGAAGAACCCGGACTCTCCCGGATGGTTATTGTCACCATTGGTGACGATAAAACACTGGAGCAGATTGAGAAACAATTGTACAAAATCATCGATGTTATTAAAGTGGTTGATTTCAGCCTGAAACCGATGGTAGCCCGTGAACTCGCCCTGATCAAAGTTAAAGCAGAGCCTTCCGAGCGTCCTGAGATTCTGGGTGTGGTAGAAACATTCCGCGCATCCGTTGTAGATGTTGGTCCAGGCAGCCTGATTGTGCAGGTGGTCGGAGATACAGACAAAATTGATGCCATGATTGAATTGCTCAAGCCATATGGCATTCGTGAATTGTCCCGTACAGGCATAACTGCATTGGTACGCGGCAACGTATAAAGCTATAATGATGAAGAGGGACGACGGTTAGCTAACATATATAGTTGATCTTAAGTGAGTGTCAGTCCCTTAACAGCTGTAATTTAACATTTTAGTGATGTAACGCTTGAAAATATAGCTACATTCCCGCATTAATGGGCGGGTGTCTGAACGGATCGAATCAAACCAGAGAAGCTTTTGATACTCCAAGCGAGTCGCGGTCCCTTGAGACACCCGCTCATTAATGAAGGGTTCTTTACAATACAAAGGAGGACTTATAAACATGCCAGTAACTACTTATTATGAACAGGATGCAGAGCTTAACGTATTGAAAGGAAAAACGATTGCGGTAATCGGTTATGGTAGCCAGGGCCACGCCCAAGCCCAAAACCTTCGTGATAGCGGATTGAACGTAGTCATCGGACTTCGTGAAGGTAAATCCTTCGACACTGCAAAAAATGACGGATTTGAAGTTCTGTCCCCGGCTGAAGCAACAAGCCGCGCAGATGTAGTTCAAATCTTGCTCCCTGACGAAACTCAAGCTTCTGTATACAAAAACGAAATCGAACCAAACCTCAAAGAAGGCGCTGCATTGCTCTTCTCCCACGGTTTCAACGTTCATTTCGGTCAAATCGTTGCTCCAAAAAACAGCGATGTATTGCTGGTAGCTCCTAAGTCCCCTGGTCACATGGTACGTCGTACTTATGTGGAAGGTTTTGGTGTACCGGGCCTGATCGCGATCGAGCAAGATGCAACGGGTAAAGCAAAAGAAATCGGTTTGGCTTATGCTAAAGGTATCGGTTGTACACGCGCAGGGGTTATCGAAACTTCCTTCCGTGAAGAAACAGAAACAGATTTGTTCGGTGAGCAAGCTGTTCTGTGTGGTGGCGTAAGTGCATTGGTAAAAGCTGGATTCGAAACATTGACAGAAGCGGGTTACGCTCCTGAAATGGCATACTTCGAATGTCTGCACGAACTGAAGCTGATCGTTGACATGATGTATGAAGGCGGACTTGCAAGTATGCGTGATTCCATCAGTAACACAGCTGAGTACGGTGACTATGTAACTGGACCTCGCGTTGTAACTGAAGATACGAAGAAAGCAATGAAAGAAGTGCTGACGGATATCCAACAAGGTAAATTCGCACGTGACTTCATTCTGGAGAACCAATCCGGTCGTGCATTCTTGACAGCAACTCGTCGTAACGAAGCTGAACACCCAATCGAAGTGGTTGGCGGACAATTGCGTGAGATGATGCACTGGATCAAGAAGTAAGCATTAACTTTTAGAACCTGCACTTTAAGGTATTCAAGTAAACTTAGAGCTTTAACTGGGAATAGCGGCCGTGCTTATGCGTGAGCCGCTATTGCTGGTTCAGAGAAACATTATAATACAAGTACAGGAGGTGCGAAGCGTGCGTAAAATCTATGTATTTGACACAACGCTGCGTGATGGAGAGCAATCCCCGGGAGTCAATCTGAACACTCGTGAAAAGGTGGAAATTGCCCATCAGCTCGAGCGGCTTGGCATTGACCGGATGGAAGCTGGTTTCCCGGCGGCATCTCCAGGTGACCTGGCAGCTGTCAATGCAGTAGCAAAAGCGGTTAAAAATGTTACTGTAATTGGCTTGTCCCGTTCCAGAGAGCAAGACATTGATGCGGTTAAGGAAGCACTCAAAGGCGCACAGGACCCGTGCATTCACGTATTCCTGGCAACTTCCCCTATTCACCGCCAACATAAATTGCGTATGGACAAAGGACAGGTACTGGATACAGCTCGTTCCGCGATTCGTTATGCGAAGAAAACATTTTCGAAGATCGAGTTCTCACTTGAGGATGCAGGTCGTACCGAGTATGATTTCCTCGTGGAAATGGTGAATATGGCTGTTGAAGAAGGTGCAGCCGTTGTGAATATTCCGGATACGGTTGGTTACCTGAGCCCATATGAATACGGAAACATTTTCAAACATCTCAAGGAGAATGTGCACGGTATTGAAAAGGTACAGCTGAGTGCCCACTGTCATAATGACCTGGGTATGGCGACCGCCAATACACTTGCAGCTATTCTCAACGGAGCCGATCAGATCGAAGGTACGATCAATGGCATTGGTGAACGTGCAGGCAACACGGCGATCGAGGAAATTGCTATGGCGCTGGAGACACGTCAGGAGTTTTTCCAGGCGAAAACTTCACTGCAGTTGTCTGAGATTGCACGGACCAGTCGTTTGGTTAGCCGTTTGACAGGTATGGTTGTGCCAGGAAACAAAGCCATTGTTGGGGCGAACGCCTTCGCACATGAATCCGGAATTCACCAGGACGGCATGCTGAAGGAAAAAACAACATATGAGATTATGACGCCAGAGTCTATCGGTCTGAAGGAAAGCAAGCTTGTACTGGGTAAACATTCTGGTCGTCATGCCTTCCGTGAGCGGTTGATTGATCTGGGATATGAGCTGGACGAAGAAGCATTGAATCGGGCTTTTGCCCAGTTCAAAGAACTGGCTGATAAGAAGAAAGAAGTTACTGACGAAGATCTGCTTGCCGTGATTGAAGAGAAATTGCAGGATGCACCTGAGGTGTATAAACTGGAATCGATCTTTGTTACGTACGGAGATGAATCGGTACCCACAGCCAAAGTCCGCATTGCGACGCTTGACGGGGATACGGTTGAGAAGCAAGCAGAGGGTAATGGATCGGTAGATGCAATCTACAATGCGATTGACCAAGTGAGTGGGGAAGACGTAACGTTGTCTGACTATTCCATCAAATCGGTAACACATGGCAAGGATGCATTGGGTGAAGTACATGTTGTGCTGACTCAAAAACAGGTTTCGGTACAAGGACGTGGTGTAAGCACAGATATATTGGGTGCAAGTGCACGTGCCTATGTGGACGGTCTGAATCAATTAATTGAGAAACGCAAGACATACACAAATCGTGTAAATGTGAACCTGTAGGCTTCATTCCGGTGTTGCAAGCACGAACCCTTCATTGGACTGAACTTATAGTTGGGACACATGTACGCTGACAGGACGATCTATCTCATTTTGAATGGATATAGAAGATCGTTCGGCCTGCTTTGTTCCGTTCAGTAAGGTACGTAAAGAGTCTGACTCTCCTATGGAGGGTCAGACTCTTTTGCTTGTATTTTATATGATTATGGCAGTGAAACACAGTGCATTCTCTACGGTAACCTATTGCATTACTTTACGCTATCAAGCTATTACCACGCGTATGCATTAGGTGCATGTCCACCTGGACCCGGGAAAATCTCATCCAGACGTTTGAGCACGGCTTCATCCAAAGTCACGTCCAGACATTTGAGTGCGGTCTCAAACTGCTCCAACGTACGCGGTCCAATAATCGGGGCGGTCACTGCCGAATTGGCTGCAACCCAGGCCAATGCCACCGTATCCTGTGGTTCGCCGAGATCACGACAGAGTGCAGCGAAGTCTTCAAGCTGAGTCTGCTGCTGCTCAATCCGTCCAGCGATTCCTCCGCTGCGCGTTCCCTCCAGCTTCTGAAGAGCGTTACGTCCCAGTAATCCACCATCCAGTGGACTCCATGGAATGACGCCGAGGCCCAGCTCTTTGGCTGCGGGCAGTACTTCCAACTCAGGCAAACGACAGTTGAGGCTATATTTATGTTGTTCGGATACCAGGCCGAGGAAATGACGATTGTTGGCTTCGCTTTGAGCGATTGCAATCTGCCATGCAGCAAAGTTACTCGATCCTACATAACCGACTTTACCTTGATGAACGGCATTCTCAAATGCGCCCCACAGTTCATTCCATGATACGGCTGGGTCAACATGGTGCATCTGGTACAGCTCGATATGATCGGTCTGCAAGCGGCGGAGGGAACCCTCTAGATGCCGTCTGATTTTGTAGGCGGAGAGGCCAGCTTCGTTGTTTGGGCCATCTGTATCATCATGCATGGAGCCATAGACTTTGGTGGCCAGCACTACTTTTTCACGTCTGCCACCGCCCTGATTAAACCACCGTCCGATAATTTCTTCGGTAAGACCGGAATTTTCACCCCAACCGTAAATGTTAGCGGTATCAAAAAAGTTCACCCCTGCATCGAGTGCGGCGTCCATAATGCGGAAAGCTTCTTTTTCATCTGTAGCAGGCCCGAAATTCATGGTACCGAGACAGATTCGACTGACCTTGAGGCCTGATTTACCCAAATACGAATATTGCATGTTGCTTATCCCTCCTGCGTACCTGATTTGAATTCAGCTATATTTTACCTTACTCGGAGGGTCGGAACAACTTGTGAAAGTTAATCTCTATTAGCTTATAGGTAAAATCTATTAAAGTCATAGATTGTATATCTTGGTCAAATGACCTTGGAATATGATACAAAAGAGAGAGTTAATATGAGACGTTACTTTATGAATAATTAATGAATGAAATATAAGGAGTGGACAACCCAATGGCAGACGTGAAAAAAATTGCAGTTATTGCAGGTGACGGAATCGGCCCTGAAGTCGTAGCTGAGGCTGAGAAAGTTCTTAAACGTACGGAGGAAGTATTCGGTTATCGTTTTGAGACAGAGCATGCCCTGTTTGGCGGAATCGCGATTGATGAGAAGGGTACACCTCTTCCGGAAGAAACACTGAGCGTATGTAAAAGTGCAGATGCAGTCCTGCTTGGAGCGGTTGGCGGTCCAAAATGGGATAACAACAGCAAGGAGCTTCGCCCGGAAACAGGCCTGCTGGGTATTCGCAAAGCACTCGGATTGTTCTCCAACCTGCGTCCGGCTGTCGTATTTGATTGCTTGAAAGATGCTTCAACGCTGAAGCCGGAAGTACTTGAAGGTACAGATCTGATGGTGGTACGTGAGTTGACAGGTGGTATCTACTTCGGTGAGAAGTTCCGACGTGAAAGTGCACAGGGTGAAGAGGCAGTAGATACTTGTGCATATAATGTAACAGAAGTGGAGCGGATCGTTCGTCAGGCATTCGAAATTGCGCAAGGACGTCGCAAAAAGCTGGCTTCTGTAGACAAAGCCAACGTCTTGGAAACCTCCCGTCTCTGGCGTGAAGTTGTGAATCGGGTAGCCCCTGATTATCCGGATGTTGAACTGGAGCATGTGCTGATAGACAACTGCGCGATGCAATTGCTTCGTCGTCCAGCCAGCTTCGATGTTATTGTAACGGAAAACATGTTCGGAGATATTTTGAGTGATGAAGCAGCGATGCTGACGGGTTCCATCGGTATGCTTGCATCTGCATCACTGGGAGAAGGCAGCTTTGGACTCTATGAGCCGGTACACGGTTCTGCACCGGATATCGCAGGTCAAGGCCTCGCTAATCCGATTGCAACCATTCTCTCTTTGGCGTTGATGTTCCGCACAACCTTTGGTTATGCAGAAGGTGCAGATGCCATTGAAGCAGCTGTATCGGATGTATTGAACGCAGGACACCGCACGAGTGATATTGCTGTAGATAAGAGTACAGCGATCAGCACGACCGAAATGGGCGATTTGATCGTAGCGGCTATTCAGAAGCAGGCGTAGTTATAATACCAACAACATGGCAGCCCTTTGTTTCCAGTTATGGAATGTACAGAGGGCTGTTCCTTTATGATTTTTGGCACGAAAAATCCTTATTTATAATTATTATAAAAAAATAATGGTTATAATCTTGACTTTGGGAAGTCCGGATGATAACATTTTACTTGTACTTGTTATCAAGTATCAAATTATTTTAATTACAGGAAAGACGTTCGCGTTTTTCTTGATGATGAGCAATCCATATGGATGCTTACATAATCCCAAAGGAGGAATTTTTAGTTATGGCAGAACGTTTGGTTGGTAGACCAGCACCGGATTTCGCAATGGAAACAGTATCGGGAGATGGACAAGATTTCGGTTCCGTTAAACTGTCCGATTATCGTGGCAAATGGCTTGTATTCTTCTTTTATCCTTTGGACTTCACATTTGTGTGCCCAACTGAAATTACAGCTTTGAGCGTTGCTTCCGAGCAATTCAAAGCTTTGGATACTGAAATCCTTGGCGTGAGCGTAGACTCCGTACACAGCCACAAAGCATGGATCAACACACCTGTAGACAGCAATGGTCTGGGTCAATTGAACTTCCCGCTGGCTTCCGACATCACGAAGCAAGTGGCTAAAGATTACGGCGTTCTGATCGAAGAAGAAGGCGTAGCATTGCGCGGCCTGTTCATCATCGATCCAGAAGGCGAATTGAAATATCAAGTAGTTAACCACAACGATGTGGGCCGTAGTGTTGAAGAAACACTTCGCGTACTGCAAGCACTGCAATCCGGCGGATTGTGTGCAATGAACTGGAAACCAGGCGACACTAACCTGTAAGCCAGGTTAACTTGAACGGTTTTTGTTCAAGCCCTCATCCCTTTAGGGATTGAGGGCTTTTTGCACCCTTTTGCCGGAAGTTATCACGAAGTTAATCAAAAGTGTTTGAACAAGCAGTCAAGCGTGTTAATAATATATTAGAAGAAAGTCTTCTTTTTATCTGCTGAAAGAGGAATTGATGGCCTTTAAGGCGAATAGGGTATGGAAACCCGGTAAATATTCCGGTGCTCTGCATTTATAATCTGTACATGAATGTGATACACTGATGGAACTACCTTTTCGGAAGTGCTGGAAGTGTACGGGATTGAATTTTAACAAAAAAGTCCCGGCACGTAATAAGGAGGGTGAACAAAAATGAGTTACTGTTGTGGGGCAAGTATGGTTGGAACGAAGGGCACGCTGAAGCATTACCGCACCCAGGTTCATAATGTTCCCCTGCTGTTTTGCCCGGTGTGTCACCGGGTTGAGGTACATTATAAAGTGGAAAACGAATACGAAATTCTGGCTGAATATGCGCATGGAGACGGTGCATCCGAGATCGACTTTCAAGATTATGTTACAGAAGATGAGGATGCCATTTTCGAAAACTGTGTAAACCGTGAGAGCGAGGATGCCATGGTCATTGTACAGCGCCAGATTGATATGGCTCTGGATTTGCTCAGGCTTGCCAAAGAAACCAAAGACGAGAAGTGGGAAAGCGAACTTAAACGTCGATTAGCTGTAATGAGTCAGCGCAGACTGAAAATTCAGCATAATAAGACCGGACTATAGATGATTTCGGATATATCACAATTTAAAGATATTAAAAACGAAGCTGATTTGCCCCTTGGGTGAAACGGCTTCGTTTTTGTGCTTTGTTTCTGGAACTAATTCGAGGTTTTTTTTAAAATAATTTCCATTCGACACTTTCTCCGATTGACTCTCTTCTATAAACTTGTCTATGATAAAAGCAGACTTGCAAAAGAGGCGGAGCAAAAAATGTTCGTGTTTGGGAATAGGAGAAGGTCAGAATGGAACAAACGTATATGATTTTCCGGATCGACTGTTGGTTACCGGGAATAGACCAGCTTGAGTTCCGGACATGCCATCCATATTTTCGGCGCTCAGCCCCCCAACGAAAGGGCACCGGTAATGAAAAATAAAATCGGCCCTTCCTGTTTCTGTGATGATATGATGTCCGAATGGCAAGTTTATCATTTACGTGAAAAGGAGGAACCTGACATGATTAGTGAATTTCAGGATACAGTGCCTCAACCAACGGATGGATTCCCGCCTGTGCATCTGGATAACAACAAGTACGAGAATGTACTGGAACATCTGGATAGCGGTATTATGTTGTTTGACAGTCACGGTGTATTGACGTTTATTAACGTTCAGATGGCAAAGTTGTTGGAACTTCCGAGAAGTCTGTTGAGCGGCTGCACCCTGATGCAAATGCTGCATCATCCGCAGATGAGCCGATTCAAGAAAAAGAAAATTTTACGTATTTATCGGGAAACCATTTTTCACCGTAAGCGCTATCATGAGTTGATCGATGAATACGGAAGGCATTGGCTGGTTACTGTGACGTACGGTGATCAGATGGATGGGGACTTTTTGTTCAGCGTCAAAGATGTATCTGATTATAAACAAATTGAACAGACCGCTTATCAAAATGACAAACTTGCGATGCTGGGGCGGATTTCAGCATCTATTGCTCATGAAATTCGTAATCCGTTGACTGCAATCCGTGGGTTCATCCAATTGCTCAGGCCCCATTTGCTACAGCTCGGCAAAGATGAGTACGCGCGGATCATATTGACGGAGATTGATCGGGCGAACGACATCATCTACGAATTTTTGAATTCTTCCAAACCGTCGGCTCCACAGAAGACCGTGATGTCCGTTGACTCTTTACTCAAAGAGGTGGTCTTGCTGACAGAAAGCGAAGGTTTGATGAAGGGATGCGAGATCATACTGGATGAAGGGGATGCCCCGCTGAATGTGTCCATTGATGTCAAACAGATTAAGCAGGTTATTTTGAATATGGTGAAAAATGCAATGGATGCCATTGAGGAAGTCGGCGAAGAACATACCGGTCTAATTCGAATATCTACTGCCACGGAAAACAAGTTCGTGCAGATCTCCATCGCGGATAACGGTCATGGGATGGACCATAACACGCTTGTACGTCTGTTTGACCCATTCTTCACAACCAAGGAGAGCGGAACGGGGCTTGGACTCTCGGTGAGTTACCGAATCATCAAGAACCATGGAGGCACCATCTCTGTGGATAGCAAAAAAGGCGAAGGTACGCGGTTTATGATTATGTTACCTTTGGTATTTTGAGAAGAGCGGGGAGTCAAGGAGTCGGCCATTTGCCGACTCCTTTGTTTTATGTTGCCAATTAGGGTTATAGTTAGTAATGAATGCGAATACATAAGCTCCATAACGGAAGGATGAGATGCAGATGGAAATCCAGGGAATGGAACGAATGAATCAACAATTGATGGATCACGTGGGGAAAGTGATTGTGGGAAAAGAGCATACCATAGAGCTGGTGATGACAGCGATTATAGCGTCAGGACATGTGCTGCTGGAGGATGTACCGGGTACCGGAAAAACGATGCTCGCCAAATCGGTAGCCTCTTCATTGGACTGCACATTCCAACGGATACAGTTTACACCAGACTTGCTGCCCTCTGACTTAACAGGAATTCATTTTTTTAATCAAAAAGAAGGTGATTTTGAATTCAGACCTGGGCCCTTGTTCGCCAATCTTGTACTAGCCGATGAAATTAACCGGGCTACACCGCGTACGCAATCAAGCTTGCTGGAGTGCATGGAAGAGCGCCAGATCAGTATCGACGGCTCAACGAGACAACTGGAACGGCCATTTATCGTTATTGCCACCCAGAACCCCGTAGATAATCAGGGAACTTTTCCGCTACCTGAGGCTCAGATGGATCGTTTTATGATGAAAATTCGCATGGGTTATCCAAGCAGTGAAGAGAGTGTAGAAATTTTGAGACGTACGGCAGCCAGCCGTTCTGTTGATGATCTCACAGCAGTGATCAGTCGCGAAGAACTTTTAAAGGCTCAGGATACGCATAAAACAGTGCAAATCAACGAAGATTTGCTACGATATATCATTCAGTTAACCGAAGCGACAAGGCAACATCCCGAGCTCTCGCTTGGCGTAAGTCCACGAGGGGCTCAGGCATTACTCAAGGCAAGTCAGGCTTGGGCTGCACTGCATGGCAGAGACTTTGTTTTGCCGGATGATATTAAAGTTCTGGCGGAACCTGTGCTCGCCCACCGACTTGTATTTCGTAACCGGATTAGACAACAAGAGGGCTTGGCGGAGCGTATCATCCAGGAACTTCTGAATCAGACAGAAGTGCCTACGGAGAATCTCGCTACAAGCGGGCGTTAATCTTATGGCATTATTATGGCTTGTCCTTGTTGGAGGCATTGTCGTTGTTATACATGGTGTGTGGTTCGGACGACCTGCACTGCGAAAGCTCAAGTACAGCAGACAATTCAGCAAGCTGCGTTGTTACGCTGGAGATGAACTTGAGATGGTGGAGACGATATCGAATGAGAAACGAGTCTCCGTACCTTGGCTCAGACTTGAATCGATGATGCCTGTGTCGTTTGTATTTCGTTCCGGCTCAGGTATGGATATTAGCCAAGGCGAAATCTATCAGAACCATAAGAGTATTTTTACGTTGAAACCGTTTACTCGTATTACGCGCAAACATCCTTTTGCATGTACTCAGCGTGGGATTTATCCATTAAATACAGCAACGATGACAGGTGGGGATCTCTTTGGCGTGTGGCGTTCCACCAAACCGATTCCTTTGCAAATGTCTATGGTCGTGTATCCTTCATTAGTGAATGCAGAGGATCTTCCTGCAATTTATCAAGTATGGCAGGGAGAAGTGGAAGTATCACGATGGATCGTTGAAGATCCTTTCTTAATTCTGGGTGTTCGGCCTTATGGCGCAGGCGACCCCATGAATCGTATTCACTGGAAAGCGAGTGCACGTACAGGTGAATTACAAGTCTACAAGCAGGGATGGACAGCTGATCCGCAATCCTGGATTGTAGTCAATATTCAGGAATCTGCAGATATGTGGAGTGTTGTCACTCGACCGGAAAAGATTGAACGGGCACTCCGTTACGCTGCCACGGCTGCAGTAGATGCCATTGGTAGAGGGTTGCCGGCAGGCTTCGCCCATAATGGTTATCATGTGGGTGGAGGCCGCGATACACTTCGGATTGAGCCAGATTATGGCACACCCCATCTGGAAAGAATACTAGAAGCTATGGCTGAGACAGAACTGAAATGCATGGTGCCGATGGAGCAATTCCTGAATGATGAAGTACGACTGAATGAAGAAGCACAGCAAATCCGCAGCTATCTGCTGATTACATCCTATGTATCTGCTGCTATGGAGCACGAGATTGCACGTTTGCACGAGCAAGGACATCGTGTGACGATTCTCCCGGTAGAAGACGTAAAGGGTAATATGAAGGCGGTGAGTGCATGAGGAACAGACAGGCAGCAACGACCAAGGGACTCATAGCGATGCTTGCCGTCCTGATGGCTGGTATATACCTATTTCCGATGCTTACGCTCGCTTCATTCTATGCCATGGAACATTTGCCGTACACATTATTCATCCTGGTTGTTCTCGTGGGTTGGTTGGGACAATTCATTCAGCATAAAATTCCGGGTTTTAGCGAGAAAAGTACATTTATTCGTGGAGTAACGGCACTCGTCGTAGGATTTTTCTTCGGACTCGTTGTTGGAATGAGCCTCATTCTCCCGTTGCCGGATATCATCACATTGGTACTGTGTGGAGTCATCTCGGCTTATGCAGGTCTGACCTTCCAGCCAGTCTTTCATTCTGTATTGTTATGGCGCTTGCAGATTATGGGTGTAATCAGTGCGATCGTGCTTACGATTGCTTCGAACCCGTTGGAATTCATGCAGCCGATACGTGTCTATACCCCATGGATCTATATTGCGGGAGTGATCAGCTTTGCCTTTTGGCTGGTTGGACGATATATGCTGCAACTGGATCAGGCAATGCTCAATGATGGCAAGAGAAGATTGGTTTTACGAGATTTTGCACGTGCGAATCATCAGCGGTTTATGTGGATGTTTATTGTCATCGTCGCGATCGGTGCTTTCCCAAGTCTGGCTGCCTGGTTGGGGCCGCTACGTGACCGCTTGCTCGCATGGATCAGGGGATGGTTTGGTCCGATTTCCGGCGAGGAGCCACGATTGCCAATGGACACCCCCAATCAGCCGCTAAATCTCCCGAATGACTGGAGAGAGCCCCCATCCGAGCCCTCTGTGTTCTGGAATATTCTGGGGTGGGTAGTGATGTGTGCTGTAGCAGGAGCAATCCTGTGGCTGCTTCTGAGATTGGGACGAAGAACGATAAACAGACTTATGGACCGATTCAAGGGAATGTTACAACCTGGTGAAAAGAAGGCGGAACCACGAACAGAGTATATCGATGTGAGTGAGACGCTTGATGCGCCAGCAAAAGTTCGGAAGAATTGGTTTCGGAGAAAAGAAGTGGTACCTGCACAGGATGCTGAACGTGTTCGGTATTACTATCGGACTTGGATTGACAGAGCTGCTCATCGAGGAGTGGGAATACAAGGGACGCACACTCCGCTCGAGGCTGCACAGACCATTATTCAGAATGGTGTGAAGCTAGAAGAAGATGAGCTGTCTGCAAGACTGCCAGATACGTATAACAGCGTGAGGTATGGAGGAAAGGTTCCAGATGGTTCAGATATGATTGAGATTGATCGAATCTGGAAATCTTATCGAAGTAAATAAGTCCGGAATCCCTTTACTTTTCTTGTCACGTTCAAGTATCATGAGAGGAATACACAAGTTGGTCAGAAAAGGAGCAGACATTAATGAAGACAAATCATTGCAAAATTGTAGATTGTACGATCCGTGATGGCGGATTGGTGAATAATTGGGACTTTAGCGTGGACTTTGTTCAACAGTTGTATGCTGGGTTGAATGAAGCTGGCGTTGATTATATGGAAATTGGATACAAAAACTCTCCGAAGTTACTAAAAGGTGCCGAGGAAGCAGGACCATGGCGTTTTCTGAATGATGATTTCTTGCGTAAAGTTATTCCTCAAAAAGGCAATACCAAACTGTCTGCACTGGTTGACGTTGGACGTGTGGACGAGAATGATATCTTGCCTCGCAGCGAGAGCATGCTGGATCTGATCCGGGTTGCCTGCTACAGCAAAGATGTAGATAAGGCGCTCGCGCTGGTTCAAACATTCCATGATCGTGGATATGAAACTACACTTAATATTATGGCACTCTCTAATGTCATGGAGAATGAGTTGCTGGAAGCATTTGAATTGATCAAAGAAAGTGCTGTAGATGTTGTCTACATTGTAGATTCTTACGGTAGTCTGGATCATAATGATGTGAAATACCTGGTAGAGAAGTTCAAGACTCATTTGCCTAACAAACGTCTTGGTGTTCACACACATAATAATATGCAGCTTGCGTTTTCTAACACATTGGTTGCGGCGGAACTCGGCGTTGAGCTGCTTGATGCTTCTGTGTATGGTATGGGACGTGCGGCAGGAAACTGTCCAACCGAATTGCTGGTAGCTCATCTGAAGGGAACAAAATACAATCTGCGTCCAGTACTTGGTGTATTGGAACAGTTGATGGTTCCACTGAGAGAAAAAGAAGAATGGGGTTACATTCTGCCTTACATGATTACAGGTGCGTTGGACGAGCATCCACGTTCAGCGATGGCGATTCGCTCAACGGAAGACAAGGATAAGGTTGTTGATTTCTATGATAAATTAACAACACCAGAAGTGAATTTTGATAAGTAATATAGTCTGAAATACAGTTGCAAATTAGAAGAACATGGACTCTAACTGGAGATCCATGTTTTTTTAGTTCTTAATGCCTTGTTTTTCTCTATATTTATGAATAAATATTCCTAGGAGTGACTATTTTTTAGTTCACGTATGTAGAATTAAATGTTATTATGTACCAGATAGCATGTGTATGCATGTGAATTGAACGTTGGTTAATATGTTTTTTGTCGAATCATGTAATAAGCTGTTAAGTTTGGTTAATGTAATTCAGGATAGGTGATCCCGGGAAGGAAAACACGGCATGAAGGTTAATCTGCAAGATCAGAGAAAAATAAGTTGGGTCGCTGTTTGCGGCTTATTGTGTTTCCTCGCAAGTCAATGGTTTCGTTCTTCTTCAAGCTCTGATCTGATCATATCGGGTTACCCGGTTTTGACACTCTTGGGTGGATTCGCTGCGGCAGCGGCTTGTATCGGCATCTATAATCAAAGCTGGTTGTTCCGGACACAGAAGCTAACTCTTCGGAGGACATTATTGACAACACTCTTTTTATTGATTGGTATGTTTGAACTGGTTCATATCGTTTCATTTGCAGAAGAGATTCCAAATGGAGCCATGATGGAATCGGAGTTCTCCTTAATGATGTCAACCATGGGATCCTTGGTATGTTCAGTAGGTTTGCTGCTCGTGTATACCGTAAATGAGAAAGAAATTGCATTACCACGCAAATTTTTACTGTTCAGTGGGACATTGGGTACCTTTGTTATTTTGTACATACTGGCTATTCAGGAATGGAGTATGTTGCCGAGTATGCTTGATGGGGATGTGCTTGGTGGAATCTTCACCCGAGTTCATTTTATGGTCGGATTGCTCTATGGCATTATTGCAGTTCTTTTATTCGTACAATGGAAAAAAACCAAAGATGGTGACCTACCAACCATACTATGTGGCATTCTGTGTTTCTTTTTTGGTGAATGTTATTTTGTTTCAGCAACTGGGGTGAATGATCTCAATCTGCTGTTAGGATTGTTGAGTAATTGTATGGCCTATTTTTTCATTCAAAAAGGACTGTATACGTCCGTAGTGGACACGCCTTTCCTGCAACAGCAGGTCGCGGAAGCCAAGATGAACTATATTGCTCATCATGATGATGTAACAGGACTTCCAAATCGTCGTCGTCTTTCACAACAGTTGAAAAAGATGATGGATGATGCCGTGGTGGAGGAACAGCTTGTTGGTGTGCTGGTCCTGAATATTAATCGGTTCAAGACCATTAATGATTCGCTCGGACAGCAAGCAGCTAACCGGGTTTTGCGTCAGGTAGGTCAACGACTGAAACATTCGTCACTTCCAGGAGAAGAAGTCTTTGGATTGGGAAGAGATGAGTTTGCATTGACGATGAGGGATTTTAGTTCAACTGATACAGCGTTGCGTCGGACAAGATCCATTCTGCAACTTTTTGAGAAGCCGGTCTTGGTTGATGGCAATGAGTATCATCTTACACTTGGAATCGGGATGGCTATTTTCCCGCATGATGGTGAGTCGCCCCAGGAGATTATTCAGAATGCGGATACGGCTCTGCACAGTGCCAAGGAACAAGGAATGGAACTGAATCGTTTTGCCCATGCGATGCAGATGAAGGCACAGGAGCGTTTGCAGCTTGAGAATGATCTGCGCAAGGCGTTGGATCGAGGTCAGTTCTACCTGGTCTACCAGCCGCAGGTTAATCTGCAAAGCGGTCTAATCGTGGGTATGGAAGCATTGGTTCGTTGGCAGCATCCGCAGCGAGGCTCGGTATCTCCGGCGGAATTTATTCCTCTGGCAGAAGAAAGTGGGCTCATTGTGCCTCTTGGCGAATGGGTGCTTCGTGAAGCGTGTGCACAGAACAAACAGTGGCAGGAAGCCGGTTATCGTAAGCTGTGTGTTTCGGTGAATCTGTCGATGAGACAATTTAGGCATTCCCACTTGTTGGACAATATCAATGGCATTCTCAAGGAGACCGGACTAGAACCTGTATGGCTTGAACTGGAGATTACAGAGAGCATGACATTTGACAAAGACCGATCCTTCGAACAGTTGCGCAAAATCAAAGAAATTGGTGTGCATATCAGTATAGATGATTTTGGAACGGGATACAGCTCGTTGCACTATCTGAAGGATCTGCCGATTGATCGGCTCAAGATTGACCGTTCATTTGTTAATGAAGTCATGGAGGACAGCAATAACGCTGCGATTGTATCTACCATCACTTCAATGGCGCATCATTTACAATTGAAAGTGACTGCGGAGGGCGTGGAGAACGAAGACCAGATGATCTTTCTTCGCAATCAGCACTGTCACGAGGCTCAGGGTTATTTCTTCAGCAAACCGATTAAAGCCGCTGAATTTGAAAAGCAGTTTTTGAGAGATGTGGATAAGCCCACAGGATAGGGAACAGCGGGGGCGCGAGGGTGCTCCTGCTTTTTTTAGATAATGGAATTTATACGTTTTCAGCGGAGCTGAACAATTCGATTATCGCAAGAAAATCTTCAGCTAAATGCGGTCTGTCTTCTGTGAAAGTACGTCGATAGATGTTTTTCTTAGATAGATGTGTAATGAAAAAAATGGAAATACGACTTGCATGCTATTGAGGATCATGGTATATTATTATTTGTAAAATCACTGTTAACTTCTGAACGGAACTTAACAATTAAACCTTCATTCATGCGGGTGTAGTTCAATGGTAGAACTTTAGCCTTCCAAGCTAATAGCGTGGGTTCGATTCCCATCACCCGCTTAACGAAGCAGTACCGGAGTCCTTGCGATGCAAGGGCTTTTTTTCTGTCTTAAAAGAAACTTTTGGAATAAAAACTTTTGAATAAAAGCAATCAGAAGGCTGCATTGTCATCGGATTGGCGAGTAGTAAGAATTCTTGAGATTAATTTATATAACCTTTGCTTTTTTACAATGATCTGGTACAATAACGGAGAAATTGATACTACACATGAATGAGAGGTAACCATACGTCCCATGAAGTAAAACACATGAATTGACCCCAGTTAACTGCAGACAGTTTTATGACGCAGTCAGCCAGAGCGGCTGAGCAATGAGGGGATTCGTGTGTCCAAATTCAGCTATGGGAAAAGGTATGGAACAAGTAAGCCTTTGAGGTTTACGAGTACCCTTTGTTTGGGGTTTCTTTGTTCATGCCGTAGCTTACCTTAGATCTGTCTTTGAATGCTTGATCCAACCCTGAATTGCCAAACCGCCGGCTGATGCCAGCGGTTTTTTTGTTTAGCAAAAAGGATGCAGGAAGGATGAGGCCTCATGATGACATTGGTACGCTTACATGAAGTATCAAAAGAATGGAACGGCATTGAATTGTTTACAGGATTGAATCTGGAGATTAATGAGGGCGAACGACTCGCTATTCTGGGTCGCAATGGATGCGGCAAGACGACATTATTACGCATCATTTTGGGTGAAGAGCATGGTGGTGGACGGATTGAACGTCATATCCCGCAGCAGGAATGGGGGTTTATGCGCCAGCGCTCGGAGATTGAGACGGGTATGAATGTACTGGATGCGGTCCGGCGTGAGAGCGGTCAGATCTATGAAGTGAAACGGAACTTGGAAGAACTGGAACAACGTTTGAGCAGTAGCACAGAAGCTGATGATGAGCTGCTTGCAGCCTATACGCAAGTGATGGAGCAATATGAACAGCTGAACGGTTATATGTGGGAAACTGAGGTAGAGAAGGTACTGACACGCCTTGGATTATCCGCAGAGCATTGGAACAGATCCTATCATTCCTTGAGCGGTGGACAAAAAACAAAGGCGCGTTTGGCGGGACTGCTTGTCAGCAAGCCCAAATTCCTGATCCTGGATGAACCGACGAATCATCTGGATGAGGGGAGCATGCGCTGGCTTGAAGAGTGGTTATCCTCATATGAAGGCACGCTGTTATTTGTATCTCACGATCGAACCTTTATTGATCAGGTAGCATCAGGAGTCATTGAGTTCAGTACAGATGCCCTGACCAAATATAAAGGCGGATACTCTGAATACAAGGTCCACAAAGAGCGTGAATTACGGGAACAGGAAACGATCTACCGCAGGCAGGAGTTGGAGCGTAAGGCGCTGGAAGAAACGATTCGTAACTACCAGGAATGGTTCCATAAAGCGCATAATTCAGCGACCGATGTGGAGGTGAAGATCACCCAGAGCTTCTACAAGGCCAAAGCCAACAAAAATATTTCACGTTACCATGCGAAACAAAAACAGCTGGAACGTTTGGAGCGGGAACGGGTCGATAAACCTCGTGAAGCTGCAAAGTTGAACATGGAATTGCAGATGAATCCACTGGCTGCACGCCAGCTTCTCGCGCTGGAAGAGGTGAGTTTTTCATATACGGGGAACGAGCCAGTGCTTCGCAACCTTCGAATCACTGTTGAACGTGGAGATCGACTTGCCGCACGGGGTCCTAACGGAACGGGCAAGACGACACTGCTGAAGTTGATGATTGGAGAGCTGGAACCTTCGCAGGGCAAGGTCACACGGCATCCACAGCTGAGAATCGGATACTTTTCACAGGAGCTGGAAGGGCTTCCCGAGAATCTAACGCTTCTTGATAGTTTGCTTACCCTTCCATCCATGACTCAAAGTGCGGCACGTACCATTCTGGGATGTTTCCTGTTTTCCAGGGATGATGTGTTCAAGCGTATTGGGGATTTGAGCATGGGGGAAAAGTGCAGAGTGGCATTTTTGAGATTGTATTTTGGCGGAGCGAATCTGCTGGTGCTGGACGAACCGACGAACTATCTGGACATCGATACCCAAGAAGTCATGGAGAATGTATTAAAACAGGCTTCAGGTGCTTTGGTGCTTGTATCTCATGACCGGATGCTGACGAAGACACTCGCGAATCGATTGTGCGATCTGGAAGCTGGGGGCACAGCAACCCTGTTTGAAGGAGGCGTGTCGGATTGGGAGCAGTCCAGCAAACTTCGGGAGCATGCGCTGGAGACACGGGAATCCGATGACGAGCGGTTGCGATTGGAGATGCGCCTGTCGGAGTTGCTATCTCCTGTGAGCACTGCTGGAAAAGACAGTCTAACACAGCCCGAGCATTGGAATGAGCGAGCAGTCGAGACAACTGAGATTCGGGAAATCCAGCAGCGCCTAAAACAATTGAAAGATAAAGGTGCAAGCATAAATTAGAACATGGACGGCTTGCTATTTCGATTTATTTTGCATATAATTATGAACGATCATCGATGATTATATCGATATGGGTAAACTAAGCAAACGTGATGATGGAGACAAGTAAGCAGTGCCTCTGGACAGGGAGGAAGCGCCGTAGATTGAGAGCGTTTCTGTAGAACAAGGCTGCCGAAATTCACTCCGAAGCGGTTCCCTGAACCTGTTTGTGTGCAGACACAGAGGCAACAGTAGGGGCAAACGGTTAACGGTCGTTATTCCGTACAAAGTGAGACAGAACCAGTTGCAGGCCAAAAGGGCCACGCAGCAATGGATGTCTAACAAGGGTGGTACCACGGTCTTTTCGTCCCTTCAGGGGAGAGAAGGCCTTTTTTTGTTGCAAAAACACCACAAAAAGGGGGCAATTACACATGAAAGAACGTTTAGAGGCATTGAAGATCGAAGCGCTGGAGCAGTTGTCTGGTGTGAATGATCCGCAGACGCTCGGTGATCTGCGTGTAAAGTATTTGGGGAAAAAGGGTGCATTAACTGAAATTTTGCGCGGTATGGGTGCACTTAGTGCGGAGGAACGTCCAGTTATTGGTCAAGTAGCCAATGATGTTCGGGCTGCCATTGAGGAAGTCATCGACAGCAAGCAGAATCAGTTCCAGAAGGAAGAGACGGCGAAGCGTCTGCAATCCGAGAAGATTGATGTGACTTTGCCAGGACGTCGTGGACGTCAAGGCGGACTGCATCCACTGACGAAAGTGGTACAGGAGATCGAAGATATTTTCATCGGCATGGGATACCGTGTAGCGGAAGGTCCTGAAGTCGAAATGGATTATTACAACTTTGAAGCATTGAACTTGCCGAAGAATCACCCGGCGCGCGATATGCAGGATTCCTTCTATGTTACAGAAGACTTGTTGATGCGTACTCATACGTCTCCGGTTCAAGTACGTACCATGCAGAGTATGAAGGGCGAAGTGCCTGTCAAAGTCATCTGCCCAGGTAAAGTATACCGCCGTGATGACGACGATGCGACGCACTCTTTCCAATTCAACCAGGTTGAAGGATTGGTCATTAGCGAAAACATTCGTATGAGCGATCTGAAAGGAACCCTGCTGCAATTCGTGCGCGAAATGTTCGGTTCCCACACGGAAATTCGTCTGCGTCCAAGCTTCTTCCCGTTCACGGAGCCAAGTGCGGAAGTGGATGTAACTTGTGTACAATGTGGCGGCAGCGGCTGTCGGGTATGTAAGCAAACCGGCTGGCTCGAAATTTTGGGCGGCGGTATGGTTCACCCGAAAGTGCTGGAAATGGGCGGCTACGATCCGGAGAAATACAGCGGTTTTGCATTCGGAATGGGCGTAGAACGTATCGCGATGTTGAAGTATGGTGTCGATGATATCCGTCACTTCTACAATAGCGATCTGACCTTCTTGAAGCAATTCGGACGGCTGTAACCAACAATACAATGGATCAACAGTTATAGAGCAAACGTTATGAACCGGGAATACCAATTTATAGATGAAGGAAGTGAACGTCCATGAGAGTATCGACAGATTGGCTGTCTGATTATATTTCCCTTGAAGGTGTGACGCCACAGGAATTGGCGGAGAAAATCACCCGTGCGGGTGTCGAGATTGATGTAGTGGAGAACCGCAACAAGGGCGTGAATAAAGTTGTGGTAGGTTATGTGAAGAGCAAGGAGAAACACCCGGATGCTGACAAACTGAATGTATGTGTCATCGATGCTGGCCAGGAAGAAGATCTGCAGATCGTGTGTGGTGCGAAAAATGTGGATGCAGGCCAAAAAGTAGTTGTAGCTCTGGTTGGAGCGAAGCTCCCTGGTGGATTGGATATCAAAAAAGCCAAATTGCGCGGCGTTGTATCCCTTGGGATGATCTGTTCTGCGAAAGAGCTGGGCATGAACGACAAATTGCTGCCGAAAGATCAGCAGGAAGGTATTCTTGTTCTACCGGAACAAACAGAGGTGGGCACGCCGATCAGCCAGGCTCTTGGTCTCGACGACCATGTACTTGAACTGGACCTGACACCGAACCGTTCCGACTGTCTCAGCATGCGTGGTGCAGCTTATGAAGTAGGTGCCATCCTAGGTCGTGAAGTGAAGCTGCCGAATCCCAAAGACCAACTGGTTGAAGTGAGTGATGCAGCCGCGAATCATATCTCTGTAGAGATTAAGGCACAGGAGCAATGCAGTCACTATGCCGCTCGTTATGTAACCGGCATTAAGCTGGGTGCTTCCCCGCTGTGGATGCAAAACCGTCTGATGGCTGCAGGTGTTCGTCCAATCAACAACATCGTTGATATCACGAACTATGTCATGCTGGAATATGGTCAACCGCTACATGCATTCGATGCGGATAAGCTGGAAAAAGGTCATATTGAAGTGCGGATGGCCAACGAAGGCGAAACGATCGTTACGCTCGATGGACAGGAGCGTAAACTGGAGCCGCACATGTTGCTCATCACAGATGGTGTGAAACCTGTAGCCATCGCTGGGGTTATGGGTGGCGAGAATTCCGAAGTATCAGAAGGCACGGTGAATCTGCTCTTGGAGTCCGCCAAATTCGACGGCGGAACTGTTCGGAAAACGTCGCGCCAACTGGGGCTGCGTTCCGAAGCAAGCATGCGTTTTGAGAAGGAAGTAGACCCGGGTGCGGTGATTACGGCTTTGGATCGTGCGGCTGAACTGATTCAGCGTTATGCTGAAGGTGAAGTGCATCAGGGAATCGTGGAAGCTGGAGCAGAAGCTGCGGAGAAACGTGTAATTCAATTGTCGCTGGACCGACTGAATCGTTATCTGGGAACGGATCTGTCTTTGCTTGAGGTAAAAACGATCTTCGCTCGCTTGCACTTTGCATGTGGTGATGCTGATCAAGGATTGCTGGATGTGGAAGTGCCAACACGCAGAGGGGATATTACGCTCGATGTAGACTTGTTTGAAGAGATTGCACGCCTGTACGGATACGACAACATTCCAACCACATGGATTGAAGGACCCACGACTCCAGGGGCATATACACGTTCTCAAGCAATGCGCCGCACCATTCGTGGACTGCTCTCAGGCAGTGGCTGGCAGGAAATGATCAGTTACTCCTTTGTGCACCCGGATAAAGCGACCCTGTTCCCGGCGTTGACACAAGGGAGTAAAGCCGTGAAACTCGCGATGCCGATGAGTGAAGACCGCAGTGTGCTTCGTACGAGTATTTTGCCACAAATGCTGGATGCAGCGGTGTATAACATGAACCGTAAACAGGATTCACTGGCTGTATTTGAAGTGGGCAATGTGTTCTTCACCGAAGAAGATCAGTTGACCAAACAACCGCATGAAATCCCAGTACTGGGGCTGCTGCTCACCGGGAATCGTGCAAGCCAGCAGTGGAATGTTGGAGCGGAGAAAGTAGACTTCTTCGATCTGAAAGGTGCTCTTGAGCATCTGTTCGCCTATGTGGGGCTTGAACAACGCATTCGCTTGGTAGCAAACAGCCCTGAAGGATTCCATCCGGGACGTTCCGCATCGGTTTACCTGGAAGGTAAGGATGGCGGGGAAGGCACATTGATCGGTACATTGGGTCAATTGCATCCGGAACTGCAACAGCAGTATGATCTGAATGATGTGTACATCGCAGAGATTGCACTTGAATCGATCTACAGCGAAGCAGACGCTGACATTCGTTATCGTGAGCTTCCGCGTTTCCCAGCCATGGAACGTGATATCGCGGTTGTTGTGAATGAGGATGTTGAAGCTGGAGATATGCTGCGCGCCATTCGTGAATCGGCGGGTGAATTGTTACAAAACGTACAGGTATTCGATGTGTTTACTGGCAGTAAACTGGGTGAAAACAAGAAGAGCGTGGCGATGGCACTGGTATACCGGAATCGTGAACGTACACTCACCGATGAGGAAGTTACTGAAGTTCATGCCCGTGTAGTGGCTCGTCTGGAAGAGCAATTCGGAGCGGAATTGCGTAAATAGGACAAAAGAAGATTTTTTGAACAAAGATTAGCAGGAATTGTTTGAAGTCACATCGAATCCTTAGCATTAGAGGATCGATGTGACTTTTTTGTGATTACAGCTTAGAATCAACATACAGACTTGAAGGAGGGCACAACTGTGACTACACCTGATCGTACACGCGTCACCGTAGAGATCTACGGGACTTCCTATAAACTGGTTGGCAGCAGTGCCGACTATATGAAACAAGTAGCTAACCTGGTAGATGAGCGTATGGGCGCAATCTCCAAGCAAAATTCCCGTCTGGATACTCCGCGTATTGCGGTACTGGCGGCTGTACATATGGCTGAACAGTCTCTTCAGACTCAGGAAATCCGTAATGAACTGAAGATGCTTACTGGAGAACGTACAGAACTGAGAAACGAATTGAATCGGTTAAACGCCATACAAAATGAACATCAACAAGAATTGGAACGGCGTGACCAGGCTCTTGCTGATTTGCAACAGCTGAAGATTGAAGCAGAGCAGGCGTTGCAAAAGTCCGAATCGGACAAAAATTCAGAGATAGCCAAGTTGAATAAGCTGCTGGAGCAAGAACGCGCCCAAGCAACGGAGCGAGTGCAGAAATTGCAGGCCCAAGCGACGGCACAACTGAAGGAAGCAGAAGCCAAGGGAACGAAACAGCTGAAGGAAATGGAAGAGAAAGCGGCTAATCAGCTTAAAAATGCACAGGCACAGGCAGCTTCCCAGCTCAAAGAAGCTCAGAACCGTTCTGCAGCCGAATTGCAGCAGGCGCAGGCCAAAGCTGCGGCGCAATATAAAGAGTTGCAGGACAAGACTGCAGCTCAAATAAAAGAAGCCGAAAGCCGTGCCGTTGCAGAACGTCAACAGATTGAAGCCAAGGCTGCGCAGCAGGTTCAGACAGCCAAGGAAGAAGCCGAGTCGGCCATTTTGTCCGAGTTGGAGCAGGCAGAGAGAAATCTGAAGAAAGCTCAGGAAGAAGCAGCGCTGCAATATAACGAACTTCAGCAACAAATGGAACTTCGTCTTCAACAGGCTGAAGAAAAAGCGTTGCAACAGACACAAGAGCTCACGGATCAAGCGAATCAGGAGCGGGCTGCCTTGCAGGAACAAGCGGAGCAGAAGCGCCTGAATCAGATAAACCAATTAAATGCGGAGTTCAAAGCATTATCCGAACAGTCAGAACTCGAATGGATGGAGAAAGAAGCAGCCCTCGAGGAACAATTGCAACAAGCCAAGGAAGCAGCAGCATCTCAGGCAACTGAAGCCGCTGCGGTGGCAGAGGCGTTATTGCAAGAAGAACGGAGCAAGCTCAAGCAGCAGCTTGAGGAACAACGTAAACAGGCAGAGACTCGACTGTTAGATGTCGAAGAGCAATTGGAAGAAGTGATGACCCAGCTCATTAGTGCACAGGACATGGTTGCAGAACAAGAACAGCAGCTCCAGCACGAGCGTGGTCAATTGGAAACGTTGCGTCATGAGCATGGGGTTCGTAAACAGGAGCAGGAAGTTCAGACTCGCCGAATTACGGAACTGGAGCAACAACTGGAGCAGTTGAAAGAGGACCGTTCTCAGTTGCAGGAGCTTCTGCGTGAAACGGAGCAGGCTGCCCAGCAATCCCGTGATTCACAGGAACAATGGAAGCAGAAGTATAATGAAACTGTGGATAGAGAAACCTCTCTCACAGCACAGCTACGCAAACTTCAGGAGCAACATGCACAGCTTGAACAGGAAGCCCAAAAGCTTCGTGAGGCTGAAGTGAAGTCGGAAGAGGAGCAGCGCAGGTTGCATAAGGTACTTGAACAGGCTCATGCTGCGGTGCGTACATTGCAGAATGAGATCGGCACGCTTACGGAACGTGAGCAGTCCTTGAAGGACCTTGCTGAGCAACGGTTAGCTGAGATCGGAGACCTGGAGAATCAGATTCTTGAAGTTGCTGAACAAAATGAAACGCTGGAATCTGGTGTGCAATCCCTTCATGATGAATTGTCCGTGGTGAAGGAAGAGTCTCGTTTCAACCATGAAGAGGCTGTGCAATACCAGAAGGATGCAGAGCTTTTGGAAGAGAAACGCAATCAGCTTGAAGTTGAGCTAAATGTTGTTCGGGAAGAGCTGAACCGACTTCAGGATAACTATAAACAAATCCGTAATGATTACAGTGATGCATTACAACGGGAAGAGAATTACAGTTCCAAGCTGGATGAATTGAGCTCAGAGAAGCAAGAGATTGTGAGAGCACTTGAAGAAGCAAGACAGTCTTCAGCAAAACTTTCCGAGCGCTACTCCGAGCAAGAGAGCCGACTTGCCCAGACCGAGGAGGAAGCGTTGGAGTGGCAGATCAAATACGAAGAATTGTCAGTCAAACAGGCTGAGTTGGCATCCCGTCTAGAGCAGTTGACGAGACGGGAAGAAGAACTTCGTTCAAGCGTTGAACAAGCAGAGCAGAACGAGCAAGTGTGGCAACGCCGTGCAGACGAATGGGCGGCTCAGGAGCAATCCTGGCAGGAACGCTGGGCTGCACTTGAGAATGAACTGACGGTTTGGAAGAGCGAGAGTGCTGCAAGTAGCGAGTTGCTGGAGGGACTGGAGCAAGAACGACAACAGCTGGACAAGTTACGTGCAGAAGCAACGCAAGAGAAAGAGATCATGGAAACTGAACTGCTTGAGATGGGAGAGCGTTACGAACTAGCGGCCAACCAATTACGTTTGTTACAGGTTGAACGTGAGATGGAGCAGGAGAAGGCAGAGCAGCTGAACACGGAATATCGTCAGTTGCATGATGAATATAAGAAATTGCAGACGGAATATAACGAATGGATTGAATTGATTGAACAGGACCAGACCTAGCGGAATGAATGTGGCAGAACTGGCTCGTGGGCAACGTACTCTGGTACAATTTGTTATACTAAAGAAGGAGCTCCCGTCGCTGCGGGGGCTCCTTGTCTTGAAACCTATTCTTCAACAATAATTTTGGAGATCATGCTGCTGTGTCCTGAACCACAGAAGACAGAACAGGACATTTCAAACTCACCAACCTTGTCTGGGGTTATGACTTTGGAGCTATTTCTGGTATCCAGTTGAAGATTCAACTCAGGCACAAGCATACCGTGATTTCCGTTTACATTTTCATAAACAATGTTAACCGGAACGCCTTTTTTAAGATGGTACTCAGGTTGATCGAATTCATAGTTGCTTGCCTTGATCACCAATTCTTCACTGGCTGTGACTCCAGCATCAGCATCGGATCCATTGCTGCCAGATTCTGTGGATTGTTTCGCCCCTCCACATGCAGTGAGGACCAGAATTAACATACAGGCAGCGAGCCATGTTATGCCTTTCTTCATCATGTGCCTCCTTAAAGCGTGATATGGATAAAATTTGAATGATTGCTCCAGTCATCATACCGCAATATGTGGATGCCTGTACACGCTGCGTATGTCGTTTTTTTGAAAATTGTACGTGTACGGCAGAGAGTGCTACTGCCCGAATGAAATAAACCTCTTCCGGCACGGGGCCTTCAGAGGTTTAAGAAAATTCATGGGGACGTTAAGGTGAAATGGAGATTAACTCTTGGAGCTTCGTCCGGCATCAAAAGGGGTGGATACCGGGATGAAAAGATCGATAATCCCGATAACCAGCGCAGCTAGAATGGCACCGAGCAGGCTGACTTCAACATGATCTACAACATATTGACCAAGCCAAATCACCAGTGCGCTAACGATAAATCCGACAATACCGCGACCAAACGGGTTGACTCTTTTGCCGAAAATACCTTCAACAATCCAGCCGAGCAGGGCAATGACGAGAGCAAGCAGCAGGGCGCTCCAGAAGCCACCAACGGCGAATCCGGGAACGATCCAGCTAACCACCATTAATACAATTGCGGCGATGATAAATCGCACGACATGTCCCAGAAAATTCATGGTGTTTACCTCCTTTTATTCGGATTGAACTGAGCAAGGCAACTCCAAGGGGATGGAGAGGTTGCACAATCCTGACACCTGTAGTTTGTGGTGCTATGGTTTAAGTTATGTGTGGAAGGATTCGTTAAATAGCGTAAGAAAGTTTCTTTCGTTATAATACAGATATAGTTTGGAAGGAGTTGTACACTTGGACACGAAAATTTTACACACACTGGAATATCGCAAAATTTTAAATACATTGCTTAGCTTTGCCCAGACGACCATGGGAAAAAAGAAAGCGGAGCAACTTGAACCAAGCAGTGAACTTGAAGAAGTGAAGCGGTTGCTGCAGCAAACCGATGAAGCCTTCACATTTGATCGCCTGAAAGGCTCCCCGTCATTTGGGGGAATTGTAGATATTACAGCTTCCATTAAACGTGCTGAAATTGGAGGCACACTTAACCCTCACGAACTTTTGGGAATATCCAATACGACCTTTGCAGCGCGACGATTGAAACGTCAGATTGGTACTTTGCATGAAGATGAGCCCATCGAATCTCTGTTCTATATCAGTGACCAACTGTCAGAGCAAAAAACGCTTGAGGATGCCATCAAAATCTGTATTGACGATAATGCAGAGGTTGCCGACAGTGCAAGCGTAACCTTGGCGCAGATTCGTCGTGAGCTGCGAGGCGGTGAAGCGCGGATTCGTGAAAAACTGGATTCCATGATTCGATCCTCTACCGTATCCAAGATGCTGCAGGATCAGCTCATTACAATCAGAGGAGACCGTTTTGTTATCCCGGTGAAAGCTGAATATCGTTCGTACTTTGGCGGGATTGTGCACGATCAATCCGGTTCGGGTGCGACATTGTTCATTGAGCCGGAATCGATTGTTGCCATGAACAACAAATTACGCGAAACCCGGATTCGGGAAGAACGCGAAATAGAGATTATTTTGCAGAAATTGACGGCACTTGTCAGTGAACAGGGAGAATGGCTGCTGTATGATGTCGACTTGCTGGGATCACTTGATTTTATCTTCGCCAAAGCACGTCTGGCTCGTGAACTGAAAGCAACATTACCACGCATGAATGACCGCGGATTCCTCAAACTGAAGAAGGGCCGTCATCCATTGATACCGATTGAAAACGTGGTTCCAATCGACATTGAATTGGGCAATGATTACACATCCATTATCGTGACAGGTCCGAATACGGGTGGTAAGACGGTAACACTCAAAACGATTGGATTGCTGAGCCTGATGGCAATGTCCGGTTTATTTGTTCCGGCAGAGGATGGCAGTCAGCTATGTGTATTTGATGCAATCTATGCAGACATTGGGGACGAGCAGAGTATCGAGCAGAATCTGAGTACTTTCTCCAGCCATATGACGAACATCATTCGTATTCTGAAGAACATGACGCCGAAAAGTCTGGTATTGCTCGATGAACTTGGAGCAGGAACAGACCCGGCTGAAGGGTCCGCACTGGCGATCTCCATGCTGGAGCATATGCACCGGACAGGATGTCGCATGGTTGCAACCACCCACTACAGTGAACTGAAAGCATACGCATATGAGCGTAAAGGCGTTATTAATGCCAGCATGGAATTTGATATCAATACATTGAGTCCAACCTATCGCCTTCTGGTAGGTGTACCTGGACGAAGTAATGCATTTGCCATTGCAGAGCGACTGGGACTGCCAGGTTACATTCTCGACTACGCCCGTGGCGAAGTGAAGGAAGAGGATCAACGGATTGAGCACATGATCGCTTCTCTGGAAGAGAACCGTCTTACGGCTGAACAAGAGCGTGAGAAGGCAGAGAGCTTGCGCCAGGACATGGAGAAATTACGCAGTCGTCATCAGGCCGAACTGGAGAAACTGGAACAACAACGTGATCGCCGGATTGAAAAAGCAGAAGAAGATGCACGCAGCATTGTGGACAAGGCTCGCGCGGAAGCGGAGAAGATTATAGCAGATCTTCGCCTGTTGGCTATGGAAGAAGGTGCTTCTGTGAAGGAGCACAAACTCATTGCTGCCCGCAAACAACTGGACGAGGCTGAACCGGAGAAACGCAGAAAAACGGTCAAGAAGATGGCGACAGCGCCGAAGACTCGTGCCATCGGTCCTGGTGATGAAGTGCTTGTCTACAGTTTGAATCAAAAAGGCCATGTTGTAGAGATGTCGGGCAGCAAAGACGCTATGGTACAATTGGGGATCATGAAAATGAAAGTATCCCTGGATGACCTGGAACTACAACAATCGGCTCCCGCAGCCAAACCGAAGCAAAAACCGGTAACGGGTATGAAACGCACACGTGATGACAATGTGAAAAGTGAATTGGATCTGCGTGGCACCAACCTGGAAGAAGCCCTGATGGAGACAGACCGATTCATTGATGAAGCTTTCCTTGCCAACCTGGGCCAAGTTTATATTATTCACGGTAAAGGTACAGGAATTTTACGTTCCGGTATTCAGGATTACCTGCGTAAGCATAAACATATTAAAAGTTACCGGCTGGGCAATTACGGAGAAGGCGGGAACGGCGTGACCGTCGCAGAATTGGAATAGCCGGTCCATGAATCAATGATATTCTGCGACCTTATTTATGAAGGTTGCAGATGGGGAGAGGGGAACGGTGCGTGAAAGAAAGCATTGACCAATTGCTGTCTCATCCCTTGGGGATGGTACTCGGTTTTTTCTCGGTAGCGATTATGGAGCTGCTTGTATTTCTGGCTTGCTTCGAACTGGTGACCAAGTATAAATGCTGGACTGAAATCAAGAAGGGCAATGTGGCTGTTGCGATGGCTACAGGAGGCAAGATCTTCGGGATTTGCAACGTACTGCGGTTCTGCATACAAGCCAAATCTTCGGTATATGAAGCCATGACGTGGTCTTTTGTAGGGTTTATTCTTCTGCTCATTGCCTATTTTTTGTTCGAATTCCTGACACCCGTGTTCTCCATTGATAAGGAGATCGAAGCGGATAACCGAGCTGTCGGATTGATATCCATGATTATTTCAGTCTCGCTGTCGTTTGTTATTGGCGCGAGCATTATCTAGGGGGACCGGTCATGAAGATATTGATACGGATTCTGTTTGCGGCATCGATTGTGTTTTTTGCCATCGGTGTGATCTATGTAATGAATACATGATGATATGAAAGAGAAAGGTTGATTGAATATGGAAACAACAATATGCCCTTGGTGTCAAACGGAAATTGTATGGGATGAGGAACTCGGCCCTGAAGAAGAGTGTCCATACTGCCACAATGAATTGAAGGGATATCGAACGCTCAACATTAACATCGGTGACGAAGAGAACGATGAAGCAGAGGACGACATCTATGATGTGGATGATGTAAAAGATGAGGAGCAGACTACGGATCTTACAGATCTGTGGGGGGATGAAGTTGAACTCAAATTGCCGGAGCTGCGAACGTTGACCAAATATGCGGATGAAGGTAATGACCTCATTCAGTATGAACAAGGTGTCCATAAGCAACTTGATCATCAGGAAGAAGTACCGGAGTGTCCGAATTGCCGGGAATTCATGGTTCTCGCAGGTACGCAAGCTGCAACGCAGGATAACTTCATGCCAGTTGCTAACGCTGCTTCAGGCAAAGGGTCACTATTGTCACCACCTTTTAAGGTGCTGACCTATATATGCTCGGGATGTTTCCAAGTTCAATACAGTCTGTCTGAGGATGACCGTCTGCGTCTGATTCAGAACCTGAGTACCCAGGAATAAGCGTTTCGTTGATACGAACCACAATTTCAAAGCAATCCTGAAGATTCATCATGTTTTCCTCTTGCTTGGGGCACGTTAAACCTAAGACCTACCTGTACACAGTTCACTTCAGGTGGATGAAGGAGGAGCAGATGAAGATTACTTTAGGCCGACAATCCATTCTGCTTTTGGGCGTGAATGGATTGTTTGCGTTAGCCGGAGCGCTGTCGGGAACCTTTTTGAATGTGTTTCTATGGAAAAGCCGCCCGGATTATGCCATGTTGGGATGGTTCACTCTCAGCCAGCAACTGACCATTGGACTGACATTCTGGCTTGCTGGCAAATGGGTCAAGGAACACAATAAAATGAGTGCACTACGACTAGGTACTGCGCTGTCCGGCATATTTTATATGATCGTCCTCTGGGCTGGTTCCAAAGCTGTAGACTGGATATGGCCTTTGGGTATACTACTGGGCTGTTCACTGGGGTTATTCTGGATCGCATTTAATGTTGTGTATTTTGAAATAACGGATCGGGAAAACAGGGATCTATTCAATGGCTGGGTAGGGTTACTTGGTTCAATGACAGGAATTATAGGTCCTTGGTTCTCCGGTCTGATTATTACTCGCATGACAGACAACACAGGATATCGGCTTATCTTTACGGTATCGCTCGTCATTTATGTCATAGCGGTAGTCTTCAGTTTTTTTCTGAAAAAAAGAAAGGTGAGCGGTACATACCGCTGGTCTGAACCTTGGATACAGCTATCCAAGCCGGATAGTCCCTGGAGGACCTTAGCCTTGGGTTTATTCGCTCAGGGCGCACGGGAAGGTGTCTTTGCCTTCCTGATTGCACTGTTGGTATATTTGGCCACATCACAGGAGTACAAATTGGGGCAGTTCTCACTCATCACTTCGGCTGTGGCATTAGTAAGTTATTGGGCAGCCGGGAAATGGTTCAAACCACAGTTCAGATCGAAAGGCATGTTCATTGGAGCCGTCATTCTGCTCGTTGTGCTCCTTCCTCTTCTCTGGAAAGTGACCTATGGTACGCTGTTAATCATGGGAATTGGGAGTGCTGTTGCGATGCCGTTGTATGTATTACCGATGATATCAGCGGGATTCGACATGATGGGCACAAGTGGCGAAAATGTGGAGAAAAGGGTTGAACTTGTCGTTTTGAGAGAGTTATGCCTGATGCTTGGCAGACTATCTGGATTGGTCATATTCATTGTGACGGTTATAAATGCTCCGTCTCTACGCATGTTAACATGGCTTATTATTGTCCTCGGTGCTTCTCCGCTAATCGGATGGATCTTCATGCGCAAATTATTGAACCGAACGGAAGGGCAAGAGCCTTCGGCTTAGCAGGTTTCCAAATATACAAACAGGGTACAGCGACTGGAAAGAGAACTTTCCGTGTGCTGTACCCTGTTTGTATTGATTTATTTTCCTGTTACACAGGAGATGGTTTACTTGTACGGGTGAGTGAGAACAGATCCATATCAGGGTTTGGTTTGCCGGCAATGGCATCCACAATTAAGGAAGCAGCAATCATGCTGTATACGGTCCCGTTACCTCCATATCCTTCTACAAAATATGAATGCGGATAATCGGGATGGGTACCAATCAGAGGGAGGCCATCATTCGTATTACCAAACACGGCACCCCAGGCATAATCGACTTCAAGATCATCTAAAGGGAAATAGGAGCGGACCTCTTCCAGGAGTGTATCTCCCCGGTGTCTTGCTCGTATTTCACGTTGATCCTCCCGAGGTATTTCTTCATCCAAACCGCCTGCGATGATTCTTCCGTCGGGTGTTGTTCGCATATACAAATAGGGGCGTGCCGTCTCCCAAATCATGCTGTGTTCAAACCATTCACTAAGATCAGACAACGGTTTGGTAGCAATCGCATAAGTCGTTTTCAGGTAGGCTCCACGATCCTTTTTGATATCCTGTGTCTCGTAACCGGCAGCAAATATGACCTTCTTCGCACGGATTTTACCGTTGGAAGTGTGGCATAATACACCTTCTTCATCGTACTCACAGTGTATCATCTCGGTCTGACCATAAATTCGAGCGCCAAGATTATTTGCGGATTCAAACAAGGCATGAACAAAACGATAGGGATTCACTTCTGCATCTCCCATTGTGTATAGGGCAGCGGGTTTGCTGAAGGGGAAATGTTGGCTTATTTTGTCGGCATCCCACAGTTCAGCTTCAAAACCATAACGCTTCAAGGTCTGATATTCTTCCTCCAATTGGGCCACATCATCTTCACTGCTTGCAAAACAAAGACTTGTTCGTGGGATAAACCAAGGGTCTGTATCCAGACTGTCTGCAATTTGAGCAAGCTGTTTCATGGCTTCACGACAAAGCTCATAAAAACGTACACCTCTCGCTTCACCAAAAGTATTGATACATGAGGTTAGTGTTTTGTCATTGGTATATTGTAAAAGACCTGTATTGGCAGAACTGCTGCCGTGGGCAATGTCTCGCTTATCAATCACAACAGTGTTAACACCCTGTTCCGTGAGTAGTTTAGATGTTAATGCGCCCCCCATGCCCCCACCAATGATGAGGCAGTCGCAAGAGATGTCTTCTTGTAGAGCAGAATAATTAAATATTGAATTGAAAGTGGAGGGCCAGAAAGGTGTACCATAGACCAGATCCATTAGAAACATCTCCTTTATAATTTAAATTTGTATACTTTTGTGTGACCGGGTTAACAATAATTGCGCATAAACTTTATGCCGAGGAGGCCATCGAAACATGCAGAATCATACGATGCAAGCACTGAGTCCCAAGGAATTGAACTACATTGCGGACTCGATCACCAATGAAGAACTGCTGATTAAGCAGTGTGCAGCTACAGCTTCCATCACACATAATCCACAAATTCAACAGGCACTGAATCACTATGTTCGCTCACATGAACAGCATCTCAACACGCTTGTCAATGCACTGCAACAACATCAGTCTCTTGCACCGGCGCAAGTCAGTAATTGAAGACAACTCTAACTGTATAGGAGGAAAACGCATGTATTCTCAATCTCCATCATCTAATGGCTCTTTTATGCAGGAGCAGGATCTGCTGAAGTCGATTCTTGCAGATTTAAGACGAACCTCGCGCGAATATACGACTGCGACAACGGAAGCTTCCTGCCCCATGACACGTCGAATGTTCACAGACCTGACGAACGATACCCTGAGATTGCAAGGGGAACTGTTCAATCTGATGCAGCAAAACAACATGTATTCTGTGTCGTCCAAAGCACTTCGTCAGGATGTGGACAAGCAAATCCAGTCTGCACAACAGGCCCAACAGAAGTGTCAGCAATTCATTCAGGAAAAGAATACGCAGAACAGCTCGTATAGCCAAGCTCCTAATGTGCCTCAGCATCAGCCGAATTACGGTAACCCTTATTACATGTAACCTTTGCAAAAGAGGTTTGAAGCACCTAACATTCCAAGACCATACCACCGCCTGCCCGAATTCAGGGCAGGCGGTCTTTTGTCTATGCATCAACGTTAAATTCATGTAATATAAGTATTAATTCATTTTCAGGAACCTGGATGACGCTGGAGGGAAAACCATGAAAGATTTGAACGATCTGCAATTAAAAGTTCTGGATCTGTTGAAGGAAGACGCGAGAAGGACTCCCGCACTGCTGTCGACGCTGCTGGGGGAGTCGGAAGACAAGATCAAAAACGCCGTGGCACAGCTTGAACAAGACCACGTCATCGTGAAATACGCAACCGTCGTGAACTGGAGCAAAATAGATGATGAAAAAGTAACGGCCCTGATTGAGGTGCAGATCACGCCGGAGCGTGGTCGTGGCTTTGAAGGGATTGCCGAACGCATTTATCTCTATCCGCAAGTGAAGTCCGTATATCTCATGTCAGGTGCATACGATCTGCTCGTTGAAGTGGAAGGTGGCAACCTGCGTGAAGTCGCTAATTTTGTGTCGGAGAAACTGTCTCCGATAGACTCTGTACTTTCAACCAAAACGAATTTTATTCTTAAAAAATATAAGCAGGACGGGATTATTTTTGAAGACCATCAGGAAGACAACCGTCTCATGATCTCGCCGTAAAGGAAGATGTGTCATGATAGTGAATGAACAGACAACCGGGAACAACAAGAAAATGACATCATATCTAGCACCCCTCGTGCAACAGATACCTCCATCCGGAATTCGTAAATTTTTTGATCTGGTTGGAGACAACAAGGATATTATTACATTGGGTGTGGGTGAACCTGACTTTGTTACACCTTGGCATATGCGTGAAGCCTGTGTATACTCGCTGGAAAGAGGCATGACCAGCTACACATCCAACGCAGGTATGCCGAAGTTAAGAGAAGCCATCAGTGAATATCTGGATACTCAGTTTGATACCAAATACGACCCCAAGGATGAGATTATTGTTACCGTGGGTGGCAGTGAAGCTATTGATCTGGCTTTGCGCGCATTAATCGTACCTGGCGACGAGATTCTTATTCCTGAACCTTCGTACGTAGCTTATTCACCAATCGCTTCAATCGGTGGCGGTATACCGGTTGGTGTTGAAACCTACGCGAAAGATCAGTTCAAGTTAACGGCCGAAGCACTTGAAGCTGGCATTACACCGAAGTCGAAAGTGGTTATTCTGTGTTATCCGAGTAATCCCACTGGGGCCATCATGACGTATGAAGAGTGGCTGCCTATTGCTGAAGTGATTAAAAAGCATGATCTGATTGTGATCGCTGATGAAATTTATGCTGAATTGACGTATACGCAAAAACATGTTAGCTTTGCAGCTATTCCTGACATGAAGGAACGGACCATTCTCGTAAGCGGATTTTCGAAGGCTTTTGCAATGACAGGTTGGCGGATCGGTTACATGTGTGGTCATCCTGAGCTTATTGCAGCCATGCTCAAAATCCATCAATATACAGTAATGTGTGCACCAGCCATGGGTCAGGTTGCAGCACTTGAGGCATTGACGAATGGTTTGGGTGAGAAAGATCGGATGGTAGAATCGTATAATCAGCGTAGACGTTTGATTGTACAGGGATTCAGGGATATTGGACTCGATTGTCATGAACCTCAGGGAGCATTCTATGCATTCCCGAGCATTCAAAAGACAGGTATGAGTTCCGACCTGTTTGCTGAGCGATTGTTAACGGAGAATAAAGTTGCTGCTGTTCCCGGCAATGTTTTTGGTCCTCAGGGTGAAGGCTTCTTGCGTTGTTCTTATGCTACTTCTGTGACCCAATTGAATGAAGCTTTGGAACGAATCGGAAACTTTGTTTACAAACTGCAAAAAGAGGGTTAATACTAAAGTAGAATCTTTTTACAAATGTGACATTGTTATCATTGGAAAAAAATAACTTTCTTTTACAAAATAATGTGATATAATTTCAATTTGAAATAAGTTTTCATATATTTGGAAACCATTTTTCCAAGGAGGGGTTAGCTTTGTTTTGTGTTGAATATGATTTACCGACGAATCGTGGGCACGTTCTGGCAGAAGGCGATCATGGCGACCGATGGTCGGTGAAACCCGATAACGCATCTTTGCATGACATTTCCTTGGAAGATGAAATTCATATGCTTCGTCGTAAGATGGAACAGATCTTCCTCGAAGAGAAATCATTCACATCCGATATTGTAATTGAAATCAGCAGTTTGCTGGATTTAAAGATTAATGAGTATATGAAGGCTAACCCGATTAAAGGAAAATAACGTTTATGCTGAATTGAAACGTTTCATTAATTGAATTCAAAAGGGAGACCTGAGAGGGTCTTCTTTTTTTTGTGTGTAAAGGCAGAGTGATCTCCCGATGAAACAGGTTATTTTTTTGCGTGGAACAATTGTGATATATTGGACATAGGAGACTAAAGGGGGAACTGGAATGAAGAGATTTTGGGGGCTTACTGCGATCATTTCTATCGTTTTTCTGCTTGCTGGTTGTGGAGGTAAAGATGGTTTTTCCATTTTCATCATTGATAACCAAGGAAATCCATCTGTAATCTCAGAACAGTTACAGGCCAATCTGCAACAGAAGCTGGGCGAGGAACCCAAGGTGGAAGTGATCACCAGTGCGATGTATGATGTTCAAAAAATTATGGTAGAGTATGCGGCTGGAGGACATGATATCTTCATTTTGCCTGAATCTGACATGAAACAATACGGAAGTAATGGCTCCAATATTCCGCTGGATGATACTTTTGATCCCAAGAAGTTTGAACGGGGTGTATTTGAGGGTGGAGTATTGGTAGAGAAGGGTGAAGGAGATGGAGGTTCAGATCTCAAGCAAGAATCACATCTTTACGGCATTCCACTCGAAGATATGAAAATGTTTAAAGATGTAGAATATGCTGCGAGCAATCTGTTCGCTACCATTCCAGTGTCATCTTCCAATGTCGAAGAATCTAAGAAAGTGCTGAAGGCACTGACAGAGTAAAGAAATTCAGAATGGCTATGGAAGGAGGGAAGCGGATTGCTGATTACGGTCACAGGCGGAATAGGTAGTGGTAAAACCCGGTTTGCCCTCAAGTACGCAGCCGGGATTAGCCGGGAGGGTGTATATTTATCCACTGGTGATCATGATCCCGTAATTCCCGAATTGCCATCCGCTCATTATCGTGCCATTCATGCCGGGAACGGTCAGCATCTGACAGAGGTGATCACCCAGATTAATCGGGAATCCAATCTGTTTTTGGCGGATCAGCGAATTTTAATTGTAGACAGTCTGACCTCCTGGATGGCTGCCGGTTTCAGGGCAACAGAGGATCTGAATCATCAGCGTTCAGAGACACAGCTTTTGCTTGATGCGTTATTGTCTTATCAGGGAAAGTTGCTTGTGATTACCAATGAAATGCATGGCACGTTGCATCCTACCGAGGAAGAACGAATATTTACAGCGAGAATGGCTTCGGTTAACCGGATGCTGCAGATACATGCCGAAAAGATGTACATGCTGGTATCTGGTCTGGCTATCGATCTTAAGAGTCAGGGCATGCGAAATGAAGATGAACGATAGCGAGATGACATAAACGGGTGACATAAAGAAGCCTCCTTAACCACGAATTGGTGGCGAGGAGGCTTTATTTATTAATCTATTCTTTTGATTTCTGCTTTTTGCTACGTCTGATCCACCAGATGATACATCCGACGATAATGATGGCGAGAATGACGTACACTACAATGGAATAGACGTCCATAAAGTGCAAAATGCTCTCCCATGATGCGCCAAGCGCAGCACCAACGCAGACAAGAATGACATTCCAGATCAATGTACCAATGGTTGTAAAGAGAAGGAATAAACCAAATTTCATATTGGACATGCCTGCGGGAATGGAGATAAGACTACGGACGAGGGGAACCATTCGGCAGAATAACACGGTCCACATGCCATATTTGTCAAACCATGCATCGACACGGTGAATATCCTCTTTTTTGATGCGCAGAACATGTCCCCAACGTTCCACAATTTTCTCAAGGCGTTCGACGTCAATGAGTAGACCAATACCATACAGGATCACAGCACCAAGGACGGAGCCAATGGTAGCGGCGATAATAACCCCTAGAAGAGTTAGGCTGGTATACGTGGTCATGAAACCGCCAAACGGCAAGATAATCTCGGATGGAATTGGGGGAAATACGTTCTCAAGAGCAATAATGAGTGCAATGCCTATGTAGCCGTATTGTTCCATGAAATCGGTTATCCAGTTTTGCATAATCGTCTCCTTTACTTTTGGTTTCCTTCGATTTGTCGTATACTCGGCAGAGCACACCAATTCTTATATACGTGTAAAGCGATAGACGGGTTTCTGAAAAAATAGCATTCCCGTATTCATTAATGATATTAACAATTGGAGGGATAACATTGGGCATATATACACGAACAGGTGACGAAGGTCAGACTTCGGTTATTGGTGGACGCGTCATTAAGGATGATGACCGAGTAGAGGCTTATGGCACGATTGATGAATTGAACTGTTTTGTCGGTCAGGCGATTAGCCTTATTGACTCGGCTCAGGGCGAATTCGAGGATCTGCGTGAACATCTGCTGGAAGTGCAGCAGGAATTATTTGATTGCGGGTCGGATCTGGCCTTTGTGCGGATAAGTGAAACCAAGTATAAAGTGAGAGATGAAATGGTCACACGTTTGGAGCAATGGATTGACCAGTATGACGCAGAGAATCCGAAAGTGGAACGTTTCATTATTCCGGGTGGTAGTCAGCTATCCTCGGCTTTACATGTATGCCGTACCGTATGTCGCCGCGCAGAGCGTCGCACGGTAACACTGGGACAACATACGGATATTAATCCGTCTGTACGACGGTATCTAAACCGACTGTCTGATTATTTCTTCGTGGTTGCACGGACGGCCAACGCGAGACAACAGGTGGCCGATATTGAATATGTGCGGAGCAAAAAAGTCTTCCGCCGCAAAGAATGAGCCAATATTATTCGCCCATTGTCTACACGGTGACCGAGCAAGAAGATGGCTGGCTGCTGAAGACCGTGCTTCAGCGGCGGCTGCTGGTGTCGCGTAAGCTTTTATCCAAAATCAAGCTGACGGAACAAGGCGTTATGCTTAATGGAGAGCGCGTATACATTAGCGTCAAGGTAGCTGCGGGTGATGTCGTTGAAGTTCGGATGGAGCAAGAGGAATCGGATGATATTTTGCCTGAACCTATCCCCTTTACCGTTCTGTATGAAGACGAGCACTTACTTGTTGTAAACAAGGATGCAGGCATCATCGTTCATCCGACACATGGACATTACACAGGTACTTTGGCGAATGGGGTCGTTCATTACTGGAAATCCAAAGGCGAGCGATTCCGGTTTAGACCGATTCATCGTCTTGATCAGGAAACTTCAGGTGTTCTCGCGATAGCCAAGAATCCCTATGTGCACCAGCACGTATCTGAACAGATGATTGCAGGGACGGTAGATAAGAAATATATTGCGCTTGTACACGGCAGCCCCGTCCCGGAACAAGGGTCAGTGGATGGACCAATTGACCGCGACCCTGAGGAGCCGCACCGCCGAATTGTAACGCCTGATGGTTACGCGGCGAGAACGTTGTACACGACTTTAACACGTTGGGCAGAGGGCAGTGCCAGTGCCATAAGTCTCAAGCTGGAAAGTGGCAGAACCCATCAGATCCGGGTACATATGACGTCCATCGGTTGCCCATTGATCGGTGATCGGATGTACAAGACACTCCCTGTGCACGAGATTGATGAGCAGACCATGGCTGTTCGGGAAGAACGGGACAGCTGGATTGAACGTCAGGCATTACATGCCTGTGAACTGACGTTTGAGCATCCAATTCTACAAGAACGCATGACGTTCCAAGCCCCATTTCCAGCAGATATGGCCGCGTTGGAGAAGCGTTTGAATGATGATGTAGCTCCCAGAGAAGAATTGTAGGAAGCCTGCGAAGAGGCTCTTAGATTTCCTTAGATACGCCCTCTGTGTAGTAGGTGTCGTAGCTTTCTGTACGGTTCATCCTGCTAGGCCTGTTCTGCTTGAGGCTCAACGCTGGCGGGCTATTCCATGTGAGGGGTGCTTAATGCACCCGAACAACATGCCGTAGGCTAATAATTATGGTTTCATGTTTTAATGTACTGATGTTTAGTAGTTTCATGTTATATTTTAAATTTCTGATCTGTAAAAGCATTAAAGATATAAAAGCTGTAAGATCCTGACCCAAAAAATATAGCGAATGTGTGTTTTAATCTCATTCGCCAAATTCAGTAAAATTACATGGCGATGGTATCGATTTGGAGCGACTTTTGGATTTGCGAAGCAAACCAAGGGAAGCGAGAAGTCGAAACCGGAGCCACACCGGAGCCACAGGAGGCAAATAAATGAGCAACTTAAAAGTATATCAATATGCCAAATGCGGCACATGCCGCAAAGCTGTAAAATGGCTTGAAGCGCAAGGACAACAGCTGGAGCTAATCCCCATTTTCGATACACCGCCATCAGAATCTGAACTAACAGAACTGATCCAAAAGAGCGGGCTCGAGGTGAAGAAGTTTTTTAATACGAGCGGGGAAGTATACAAGGAACAACAACTGAAGGACAAGCTGCCAGGGATGTCCGCTGATGAGCAGATTCGTTTGTTGGCTTCCAATGGTCGGCTGATCAAGCGTCCGATCGTTACGGATGGAGAAAAGGTCACAGTTGGTTTCAAGGAAGAAACGTACGAGCAGGAATGGAATAACGCATAAGTGTGCTGAATACCAGCCTTGAATTGTTCAAAATTCAGGGCTTTTTTGGCTGAACGATGGTTGGCGGAACTATGCTATAATGATAGAATTAGTTTCGTATTTTATATGCTCAGGATAGGAGAGAACAAATTCAAGTGAATCAACGTAATGAACCTACTTTGTTGCTGGTGGACGGTATGGCGGTGTTGTTCCGTGCTTTTTATGCGACATCTGCAAGCGGATATATCAGACGTACAAAGGCAGGATTGCCTACCAACGCAGTCTACGGATTTATCCGTTATTTCTGGGATGCGGTTCAGACTTTTGGGCCAAGTCATGTCGTATGTTGTTGGGATATGGGCGGTAAGACGTTCCGCGGTGAAGAATATGCAGCCTACAAAGGCAACCGGTCTGAAGCTCCAGATGACCTGATTCCCCAGTTTGCCCTGATTCGTGAAGTCATGGATAGCCTGGGTATTCCGAATATAGGTGCACAAGGATTCGAAGCCGACGATTGCATCGGGACGCTTGCTAAGTATTATACCGAAGAGACAGATATGAATGTTATGGTACTGACGGGTGACCACGACATGTTGCAACTGATCAATGACCGCACGAGTATCATTATTATGAAAAAAGGCCATGGCAACTACATGGTGTACAATCCTGAAACGCTCATGGCAGAGAAACAACTGACACCTCGTCAAGTCATTGACATGAAGGGTCTGATGGGAGATGCCAGCGACAATTATCCCGGAGTACGGGGAATTGGTGAGAAAACAGCGTTGAAGCTTGTACAGGAATACGGCTCCATTGAAGGGATTTTGAGCAACATGGATAAACTGACCCCTTCGGTGCGTAATAAGATTGAGAATGATCTGGACATGCTTCATCTGTCCCGCAAACTGGCAGAGATTCATTGTGCTGTTCCGGTTGCCTGTGCGCTGGATATCTGTGAATTGCGTCTTGATCCAGATATGGTGATGGACAAGTTTGAACAACTTGAGATGAAGAGCCTCGGCTCTTGGATGGGAGTGGCAATAGGGTGAGCAACAAGCAGAACGTACGAACAGGCAAAAAGTGGTGGACAGGGGCTATGGCCCTCGTCCTGGCCTTACCCGTAATTCTTTCGGGAGCAGTAAGTGCGCCGCAGACAGTGGATGCCAAAGCAGCAATTAGCACCAAAGTACAGAAAGTAAAAGCAGCAGGACGTAATTTTACCGTACAGACCGTTTCGATTCCGAAGGGAACACCGGTTACCGTGGGACTCGCGAAGAAGCAAGTTGGCCAGACGGCAACATTGCCATCAATTGTGAAAGCCTATGGTGCACAAGCAGCCATTAACGGAGCATTTTTTGAAGCATATAACGGAGCACCAGATCCATACGGCATGTTAATAGCAAATGGTAAGGTCATACATATTGGAAGATACGGAACATCCATCGGATTTAAGGAAGATGGTTCGGCGATTATGGATTCACTTCAGGTGAGTTTGACAGGTAAAGTAACTGATACAAAAGGCAAATCACGCAGTTGGTATGCGACATTTATTAATCGAACACCCTCTGCGAGTGCAAGCATTACGATGCTGTATACCCCTGAGCGTGGTGCCACAGTCGGGTTCAAAGGTGGTACTGCAGTAGTCATGGAGAATGGCATCGTGACCAAAAAAGTACCCAATACAAATGTAGCCATTCCAAAGAATGGCTCGGTACTGGTCTTCACAGGCAACCAAAAGTCCTCTTCGGATCGTTTCACCGTTGGTTCAACCGTAGAAATGAATTACAGGTATACTAACGCAGCAGGTAAAGAGATTCCTTGGCAAGATGTGGTGACCGCTGTGGGAGCAGGTCCGCGTCTGGTGAAAGACGGTAAGGTAGCTGTAAATCCGACAAGCGAAGGTTTCAAGGATGCCAAGATTCTTAATGCTTCAGGAGCCAGAAGTGGTATCGCGATCATGGCGGACGGCTCCGTTATGCTGGCTACCGTTTCCGGAGCAACAATCAAGGAGTGGGCAGCGGTGATGCAGAAGCTTGGTGCGAAGCAGGCCATGAATCTGGATGGTGGTGCATCCTCAGGCATGTATGCCGGGGGCAAAATGCTGACTTCACCAGGTCGACTTTTGAGTAATACACTCGTATTTGGCGGCTCTGTGCGTTAAAAGAAAGTGATTATGGGAGGTATGACTCAAATGACACTCACATCTGATCGAAAGCCAGGGGAGGGCAATACAGCTGTTCTGGCCATTAATGTAGGACTGCCGCAGCCGCTCCCTGGGCAGAAGCGTGAAGTGCTGAGCGGCATTGTGAAACATCCTGTATCCGACGCGGTTTTCCTGTCATTCACTGGAATGACAGGGGACGCGCAGGCGGATCTGGTGCATCATGGCGGCCCTGACAAGGCCGTTTGTGTATACGATTACAGTCGTTATCCGGCGCTCGAACAACTGATGGATCGCAAGCTGAATTGGGGAGCTTGTGGAGAAAATCTGACAGTTGAAGGCTGTGCCGAAGAAGACGTCCGGATTGGTGATGTGTATGAGTTGGGTGAAGCCACAGTGCAGGTCAGTCAGCCCAGACAACCTTGTTTCAAGCTGGGTGCGAGGTATGATTATAAGGAGCTGCCTGTTTATTTTCAGGAGAGTGGATATACCGGCTTTTACTTTCGTGTACTGCAAGAAGGTGAGGTAAGGCCTTCATCGATATTTCGACGGATCAGCACCGATCCTGCATCAATGACGGTTCTTGAAGCCAATCGAATTATGCATCAGGGAAAAGAAAATGTCGAGGGTATGGAGGCGTTGCTGGCCATTCCTGCGCTGTCAGACAGCTGGAGGCAAACGTTAATGAAACGATTGTCCAAGCTCGAGAACAAGTAGCAGGGTAATTATAGTGTCATCAAGTAAAGCACGAACGATGATTTCCTTTTTAAACTAACTTGGGAGTGTGACTAACATGACGATCTTAGGCGCAATTGAAGCAGGTGGAACCAAATTTGTATGTGGTATTGGCACAGAAAAAGGAGAAGTTCTGGAACGCGTAAGTTTTCCAACAACAACACCTGAAGAAACAATGGCTCAAGTGATTTCTTTTTTTGAAGGGAAAGGCATTGAAGCTTTGGGTGTAGGTTCATTCGGTCCAATTGATCCAATTGAAGGAAGCCCAACGTATGGTTATATCACAACAACACCAAAACCACATTGGGGACAGTATAACCTGATTGGCAAGCTCAAGGAGCATTTTGATGTACCGATGACATTTGATACGGATGTGAATGGTGCTGCACTTGGAGAAGCAACCTGGGGCGCTGCACAAGGTCTTGAGAGCTGTCTGTATATCACTGTGGGTACAGGTATTGGTGCAGGTGCTGTGGTTGGCGGTAAAATGGTCCATGGATTGTCTCATCCAGAGATGGGACATATCATTGTACGCAGACATCCGGAGGATACGTACGAAGGTTTCTGTCCGTATCATGGTGACTGTCTTGAAGGTCTTGCAGCTGGACCAGCCATTAACAAACGTTGGGAGCAACCGGCTTATGAGCTGCCTGCAGATCATAAAGCATGGGAGATTGAAGCACATTATCTGGCACATGCACTGATGAATTATGTTCTCATTCTCTCTCCACAGAAAATCGTAATGGGTGGCGGAGTAATGAAGCAGGAGCAACTGTTCCCGATGGTTCGTAGCAAACTGCAGGAGTTGCTGGCTGGATATGTTCAGCATCCGGCACTTCAATCCGAGATTGACCAGTATGTTGTTTCACCCGGACTGGGTGACAATGCGGGTCTATGTGGTTCGCTGGCGCTTGCCAAACTGGCATTGAATAAGTAGATCATTAAGGGATTGACGAATTTTACCATTGTGGTATGATATGGGCAACAGCATAGCACGGTTAATGAGGAAGCACCTCTCTTGCATGGATTTTGCAGGAGAGGTGTTTTTTGTGCTGCCTGTGGTAGCGTAACTAACCAGTATAGGCTGAAATGTTAAAGGGAGGGAACGGAAAATGGAAGTCATTTTCATGAACAGATTGTCCAGAATGTCAGATCAGAATGCAGAGTATGCACAGCTATGGATTGGGGAAGAGGAAGATAGCTGGCAGTTGGGATGGAGTCGCTACGAGGAAGGAGAGCGTGAGGACAGCATCTGGTATGAAGGGGCTTCTTGGGAGGAGCTGCTTCATATTTACCGTCATCAGCTTGCCATACAGATGAGTGAGGGGTACCGACCGCAGTTGCAGGGGTTATTTCATGAGAATGATGATCTGAAGTCACGGAGTTATGGTGGACAGCGGCTCCATTGTTACAGTGAGCTATACGGCAATGAACAGTTATATACGGATCTCTGCACATGGCGTAGGAAGAGAGCCGTATCTGACCGGAAGGCACCGTATTTTATTGCAACGAATCGTCTGCTGCGTTTGATCAGTGCCTTTGTTCCGCAATCGATGGATGAACTGATGCAACTGCCTGGCGTAGGGGAGAGCAAAGCGACTGACTATGGTGCGGAATGGATGGAGATTACGAACGGGTTGGAGCGTTCAACGACATTTCCGCTGGACTGGGTATACACGGCACTGAAGGAAGAAGAGTATGAGAGCTGGTTATACAAGCAGAGAGAGCAGAAGTACAAACAGGAACTTGATAAGTTCACCACGCGCAAGCAGGTGCTTGAAGGCATGAAGGAAGGGTATACGTTAGAGGAAATTGTTAATCGATCCGGATTATCCCGACGCGAGTTAATTGAGCTGTTGGAGGCACTGGATCACGAAGGTTATGACACCGATTGCCTTCTTGATGTGGAGCTTGCAGTGATGCCAGAGAACGAACAAGAGGCTGTATGGAGTGCTTATGAGGAGCTGGGAGATACGTTTCTGAAGCCAGTATTACATAAGGTGTATGGAGGAGAGAAGCCCGACGGAGGAAGTCTGGAGCAGGTCTATGAAAGACTGCGCATGATTCGGATCCGCTTTCGTCGGCACGCAGAGACAGAGAAGCAAGTTGGTTAAGCTTCGGAAATGAAAAAAAAGACGAGGCGTTTCTCCAAGAGGAGCGCGTCGTCTTTGTTATTTCATACGAGTTCATACCCAGTCTTTTTTGCGGAAAATGAAGAACATGCTCAGGCCCAGTGTAACCATCAGGCCAATCACAACAAAATAGCTGTATTTCCAGTTAAGCTCAGGCATATTCGTAAAGTTCATGCCGTATATACCGGTAATAACCGTCAGCGGCATGAAGACCGTGGTAATGGCGGTAAATACACGCATGATCTCATTCGCCCGGTTTGCTATACTGGATTGGTAGGCTTCTCGCAAGTTGCCCATCAGGTCGCGATAAGTCTCAAAGGTTTCCGATATTTTTACGGCATTCTCATAGATGTCACTGAAATACTTTTGCAGTTGATCATCGATGAGACGCAGATCTTTTTTGTTCAGGGTGTTGATGACCTCTTTCTGAGGTCCAAGGACTTTTTTCAGCCACAGAATCTCACTGCGCAGCCCGATGATTTCATTCAGATGTGACTTTTTGGTGTGCATCAGAATGTCTTCCTCAAGCTTCTCGATCCGTGCTTCAATTCGGTCACCTACGGTGAAATAATTATCAACAATCAAGTCAACGAGCAAATACAACAGACGATCCGGTGTACTGATTTCCTGTTCCCACAGGATTGGTTTCAGTGTACGCAATTCGCTGACCTTTTGCTTCGTAACACTAATAATGAAATGTCTGCCGAGGAACAAGTTCACCGCACGCAGAAATATCTCTTCATCATCGAAACGGATGCTATTAATCACAATAAAATAATGGTTCTCATAAATTTCAATCTTCGGACGTTGTTCTTCGTCACTAAGACAGTCTTCCACAGCCAGATCATGCATCAAGAACAGCGGCTGAAGTACCGCCAAATCGTCTACATCTGCATCGATCCAGTAGAATCCTTCCGCTGGTGGAGTCAGCGCCTGCTGAATATCGTCCACCGGAATAAATACACCGTTGTTTACCAACCGGATTTTCATCGTTAATCTACTCCTTCTGCACCCGCCAACTTGGCGGATATTATCATTATGGGCGCAAAAAGAACAAATCAGCCGGTCGGCAGCGGAGCCTGGAGATCAGGGCTGCGTTCACTATATAATCAAACGGAAGTCACGTCCCGCTGCCGGCATGCTGATGTCAATTCTCTATGCAGTTTATCGGAATTCGGCTGCCAGTCAGGCCTCGGGTCGCCATCCATTTAATATGTCACCTCTCACATAAGGGTTTATAACACCTTGTTTAGTATACCGCTGGTACAAGGTGCTTTCAAGCGCAAAAATGTGTCTATTTCGCGCCCTGAGGCAGTGTATGACAACGGATGATGAACGGTTCCGATTTGGACCGCAGACAGAGAACTGCAACTTGACGTGAGGGCATTAATGTAATAAAGTAGACGGTGAACCATATTAAATTACAATCTAATACAGCGAAATCTTATCAAGAGTAGGTGGAGGGACTGGCCCGATGAAACCCGGCAACCGGCGGTATACCGCACGGTGCTAATTCTTGCAGCGACCAAGTGTCAAGTGGCACTGTTGTAACTGAGAGATGAGAGAGGCGCATATCTATTTACATATGACCTTTCTCGAAATCCGAGGAAGGTCTTTGTCATATGCCCCGACTTCTCAGCAGTGATTTTCGCTAAGGAACTTGAGGTTGTTTGTAACGTTGGATGAAAGAGCAATTCAATGTTTTTACAAGCTCAAGGCAGTCAATCACTGTATTGATGTGAAGACATCAAGCCAGTGGCGGCTGCATCTATCTATGCACAAGGAGGAGTTAGACTTACCATGCCAATCAAAATTCCGGATACTCTACCAGCAAAAGAAGTACTTGAAGGAGAGAATATCTTCGTCATGGATGAAACTTCTGCATACCAGCAGGATATTCGTCCACTCCGTATCGCTATATTAAACCTGATGCCCACAAAGGAAACGACCGAAACACAATTGCTTCGTCTGGTGGGAAACACGCCTATTCAGGTGGATGTTGTTCTCGTACATCCCAAATCCCATACGTCGAAGAATACGTCGCAGGAGTATTTGGATCTGTTCTATAAAACCTTCGATGAAATTGAGCACCGCCGTTTCGATGGCATGATTATTACGGGTGCCCCGGTGGAACAGATGGATTTCGAAGACGTGAACTATTGGAATGAAATCCAGGAGATCTTCGAATGGACCAAAACCAATGTGACTTCAACCCTCCACATATGTTGGGCTTCCCAGGCAGGTTTATACCATCATTTTAACGTACCCAAGGTTGCACTTGATGAAAAGTGTTTCGGCGTTTTCCCACATACCATCAATAAACCACATGTTCCGTTGTTGCGTGGATTCGATGAAGTATTCAACGTTCCACATTCCCGTCATACGGAAGTGAGACGCGAAGATATTGAAAAGAATGAGAATTTAGAGATTTTGGCTGAATCCGAGGAAGCGGGTATCTTCCTGGTTGCTACCAAAGATGGCAAACAAATTTTTGCCACAGGACATGCCGAGTATGACCCGTTCTCATTAAAGTGGGAGTATGATCGGGATGCAGCTAAAGGGTTGGATATCGCATTGCCTAGACATTATTATCCGAATGACGATCCTTCACGTGTGCCACCCGCCACTTGGCGCGCTCATGCCAACTTATTATTCTCTAACTGGCTCAATTACTATGTGTATCAAGAAACACCTTACGATATTGGCCCGCAAATCTAATCGAGATTACAGGAGGATGCAGCAATGGAAGACAACAACAAGTTGAAAATCGAAAGCCGCTTAGCACAAATTGGATCCATCAATGAACCGGTAACAGGCGCCATTAACTTTCCGATCTATCAATCCACTGCGTTTCGTCACCCGAAGCTTGGACAAAGCACGGGGTTTGATTATATTCGTACAACTAATCCAACCCGTAAAGTGTTGGAAGAAGCGGCTGCAGCGCTGGAGTCCGGTGATGCAGGGTTTGCCTGTAGCTCGGGTATGGCCGCCCTGCAAACGATTTTTGCCATGTTTGGTCAAGGCGATCATCTGATTGTATCGCTGGATCTGTATGGCGGAACCTATCGTCTGCTTGAACGCATCTTGTCCCGTTTCGGTGTAACCGCAAGTTATGTGGACACGAATGACCTTGCAGCACTGGAGAAGGTTCGTCAGCCGAATACCAAAGCTGTATTCATTGAGACACCAACCAATCCACTGATGATGATCACAGATGTGGAAGCCGTTGCTTCCTGGGCGAAAAGTTACAACCTGTTGACCATTGTTGACAACACGTTGTTGACTCCATTTTTCCAACGTCCGATTGAACTGGGTGCCGATATCATCATTCATAGCGCTACCAAATATCTGGGCGGACACAATGATGTGCTGGCCGGACTAATTATAACCAAGGGTGAGGCATTATCTGCAGAGATGGCGTTCCTGCATAATTCCATTGGAGCCGTATTGTCTCCAAGTGACTCTTACCAGTTGATGAAAGGTATGAAAACGCTGGCTCTTCGCATGGAGCGTCATGAATACAATGCGCTTACCATTGCGAAATACTTGCTTGAGCATCCAGCGGTGGGTGAAGTGTATCATCCAGGCCTGTCCGATCATCCGGGGTATGAGGTGCAGAATAAACAATCCACCGGTAACACAGGTATCTTCTCTTTTAAAGTGAAGGATGCACGTTACGTTGAACCATTGCTACGTCATATCAAACTGATTGCTTTTGCCGAAAGTCTCGGTGGAGTGGAATCACTCATGACCTACCCAGCGGTACAAACGCATGCGGATATTCCGCTTGAAATTCGTGATGCCGTAGGTGTGGATGACCGACTGCTCCGGTTCTCCGTAGGCATTGAACATGCAGATGATCTGATTGCAGATCTTGGCAATGCTCTGACAGCTGCACAACAGGAAGTCGAAGGAGGCGTGCACTCATGAGTGAGTCCAACAACAAGCAGAATTCTGAATTAAAATTTGATACCAAATTGCTTCATTTTGGTGATGAAATCGACAAAACAACTGGAGCCTCCAGTGTACCAATCTATCAAGCCTCTACCTTCCATCATTTTGATATCTTCAATCCGCCTCAACATGATTACAGTCGTTCGGGTAATCCGACACGTCAGGCTTTGGAAGATTACATCACACTGCTGGAGGGCGGAGCACGAGGATTCGCCTATTCATCGGGAATGGCTGCGATCTCCAGCGTGTTCATGATGTTCTCCGCAGGAGATCACATGATTGTAACGGAAGATGTATATGGAGGTACGTATCGGTTGCTTACTTCCATATTAAGCCGTATGCAGATTGAGACGACCTTTGTAGACATGACTAATATAGATGAAGTAAAAGCGGCACTCAAGCCGAACACCAAGGCAGTTTATATGGAAACACCGTCCAACCCAACCCTGCGTATTACGGATATCGCTGCCGTAACTGACTGGTCGAAGGAACATGATCTGATCACAATTCTGGATAACACCTTTATGACACCGTACTATCAGCGTCCAATTGAGCTTGGTGTGGATATCGTCGTACATAGTGCTACCAAGTTCCTCGGGGGGCATAGTGATGTGTTGGCAGGTTTAGCAGTTGCTCGCACGGAATCACTTGGCGTACAACTGAAACAGCTGCAAAATGGACTCGGAACTGTACTCGGGGCACAAGAATCCTGGCTTTTGATGCGCGGGATGAAAACCTTGGGGGCTCGTATGGCTCATAGTGAACGGAGCACAGCCAGACTTGCGGCATGGCTTAATGAGCGCAGTGATATTACCGCTGTCTTTTATCCTGGACTGGAGGACCATCCGGGCCGCGAGGCACATGAGCGCCAGTCAACAGGATATGGAGCTGTCGTTTCATTTGACGTCGGTTCAGGAGATCGGGCAAAAGCGGTTCTTAACCGGGTGAAGCTACCCATTGTTGCTGTAAGCTTGGGAGCTGTGGAGAGTATTCTGTCCTACCCAGCGATGATGTCTCATGCGGCAATGCCTGCTGAGGTTCGCCATGACCGTGGAATTACAGATGGATTGCTGCGTTTCTCGGTAGGTCTGGAAGATATTGAAGATCTGATTGTAGATTTGGAACAAGCACTTCAGGAATCTTAGCAAAAGTGAGTGCCTAAATACGTCTATCCGTATCACTTAAGTTCGAATCAATTCCATTCCATATGTAAAAATTTTTACTTATTTTTAAAGCACCTGTACATAAGGTGCTTTTTTTCACATGTAACCTGTGTTACGATATGTGGAGTACAGAAATGCGATGTTGCCACCAGAACTTGCTTCTTTTGAACAAGTTGGGACGGATCGTTATATAATTTCTCTTCATGAGGGAGGCTTTTTTACGATGAGTACGGTAGACCGTATCTTAGATAAAGCCCTTCGGGGCGAACGTTTGGACTTGGAAGACACGATTCAATTATTTGAATCCAATGAAGTGGACAAAATCGGGGCAGCTGCTAATGTCGTTATGAAACGTATGCACCCTGAACCATACAGAACATTTGTAATTGGGCGTAACGTCAACTACACGAACGTGTGTGATGTGTACTGCCGTTTTTGTGCTTTCTACCGCAGACCTGGTTCAGATGAAGGTTATGTACTTCCAGATGAAGTTATTTTCCAGAAAATTCAGGAAACGGAAGATGTGAATGGTACCGAGATTTTGATGCAAGGTGGAACGAATCCAAACTTGCCTTTCAGCTATTACACAGACCTGTTGAAAGCCATCAAAGAGCGGTTCCCGAACATCACGATGCACTCTTTCTCCCCAGCTGAGATTATGAAAATGGTTGAAGTATCCGATGGTCTTACATTGGAAGAAGTTGTTCGTGCCATTCACGAAGCTGGACTGGATTCCTTGCCTGGCGGCGGTGCTGAAATTCTAGATGACCGCACACGCCGGAAGATCAGCCGCTTGAAAGGTTCATGGCGGGATTGGATGGACGTTATGCAAACTGCACACCGCATCGGTATGAACACCACAGCAACGATGGTTATCGGCCTTGGTGAATCGATGGAAGAGCGTGCATTGCACTTGCTCCGTGTACGTGAAGCGCAGGACGAATGTATTGCGAACAAGTATGATTCCGAAGGTTTCCTGGCATTCATTCCGTGGACTTTCCAGCCAGACAATACAAACCTTAAGCTGGAGCGTCAGACGCCGGAAGAGTACTTGAAGACTGTAGCCATCAGCCGACTGGTGCTTGATAATATCAAGAACATTCAATCCTCTTGGGTAACCATGGGTCCTGAGATTGGTAAAAAGTCGCTTGAATTTGGCTGTAATGACTTTGGTAGCACGATGATTGAAGAGAACGTTGTATCTGCTGCTGGTGCAACTTACAAAGTGAACATTGAATCCATTTTGCGTTTGATTCGAGAGGCCGGTTATATTCCGGCACAACGTAACACCCGTTACGACATCTTGCGCATGTTCGATGAAGAGAATACCGTGACTGAAGATTTCGTAATGCAGAACTAATTAATATTTTAAATACAATTTTCATAAATGCTGATCGCTAGATAAGTATTTATGAAGCCAAGCCCGCTGACTACTCCGTATGGAGAGACGGCGGGCTTTTTGATTTTTTCTGGAGATTGAGGTCATCAAACAGTACATGTTACGCAAATGCCGATATTTTATAATGAAATTGAACTGTTACAATGAAAGGGAACTTGTGTAGTCAGACATGCAGGAAGGGGCAAACCAATGAAGAGAAGAATACTTGGAAAGACAGAACTGGACGTACCTGTATTAAGCTTTGGAGCATCCTCCCTCGGTTCTGTATTTCGTGACATTGACCGGGAGGAAGGGATTCGCACTGTACATGCAGCCGTAGATGCGGGGATGAACTACATAGACGTTTCACCTTACTACGGGCTGACCAAGGCAGAGACGGTATTAGGTGAAGCTATCCGTAGCTTGCCGCGCAGTTCTTATATTCTATCAACCAAAGCAGGACGTTATGGGGAAGATCAGTTTGATTTTTCACGTAAGCGTATTCAGGATAGTGTACAAGAGAGCCTTAAGCGGTTGCATACCGATTATATTGATATTTTGTTCCTGCATGATATTGAATTTGTGCCAGCAGAGATTATTATCGAAGAAGCTTTTCCGACATTGCTGCGACTGAAAGAGCAGGGAGTTATTCGTCATGCCGGGATTTGCGGTTTGCCCTTGCCGTTGTTCGAGAAGGTTCTGCCACAGATCAATGCGGATGCGATCATCTCGTATTGTCATTATTCTTTGAACGATACCTCATTGTTATCGTTATTGCCGCTATTGGAAAAAGAAGAAATTGGCCTCGTCAATGCTTCGCCTCTTTCTATGGGCTTGTTAAGTACCCGAGGTGCTCCTGCCTGGCATCCGGCAGATGAACAGGTGAAAGAGCTCTGCCTGAAAGCTGCCCGCTTCTGTGCAGAACAAGGGAGTGACATTGCCAAGCTGGCCGTGCAATTCTCTACGGCGAATGAACGGATTCCAACAACACTGGTGAGCAGTGCCAACCAGCGCAATATCGTCAATAACGCAGCCTGGATAGAGGAGCCGATAGATCAAGGTTTGCTTGATGAAGTGCTGCGCATTTTGGCTCCATTGCATAACGAGACGTGGTCCAGTGGACGTCCTGAATATAATGCGGAGCATAACAACATGACACCAGAATCATCCAAGGGGGAACAATGATGAGAGCCATTGTGTGTGAAGAAATAGACCGTTTGGAGCTACAAGACCTGCCTCAACCGGAACGGGCAGAAGGGGAGGCGTTGGTTGCCATTCGACGGATTGGGATCTGTGGAACGGATCTGCATGCGTACAAAGGCAATCAGCCATTCTTTACCTATCCTCGCGTACTGGGTCATGAACTGGCGGGTGTTATTGAAGAGATCGGTCCGAACGATGCAGGGTTACGGCCAGGGGATCAGGTAAGCATTATTCCATATCTGCATTGCGGTCATTGTATTGCATGTCGCAGTGGAAAAACCAATTGTTGTGTGTCCATGCAAGTCACGGGTGTGCATGTAGACGGAGGCATGAGAGAAAGAATCAGCGTGCCTGTCTCACATCTGCTCTCAGCAGAAGGCTTGACACTGGATGAGACAGCAATGGTAGAGCCATTAAGCATTGGAGCCCATGCCGTCAGAAGAGCCGGAATCAAGCCTGGTGAGCATGTGGTTGTGATTGGAGCTGGCCCAATTGGGCTTGGCGTGATGGCATTCGCGAAACAGGCAGGTGCCCGTGTTATTGCCGTTGACCGTAACCTGGACAGGCTGGAGCTTAGCCGGACTTGGGCTGGAGCGGATGACCTGGTACAGGCCAATGAACATACTGTACAACAAGTGGCTGAAATTACGGGGGGCGACTATGCTACAGCTGTCTTCGATGCAACCGGTAATGTGAATTCCATGAATGAGGCCATTCAATATGTGGCGCATAGTGGTCAACTCATTTTCGTGGGACTTGTGAAAGCGGATATTACCTTTCATGATCCCGAATTTCACAAGCGGGAGATGAGCATCCTTGGCAGCCGAAACGCAACCCGTGAAGATTTTGAACAGGTCCTGTCAACCTTGCGTCAGAAGAAATTAAGTATGGATGGTTATATCACACACCGCGTGGAATTTGATGAGTTACCTACTGCAATAGACCAATGGCTATTGCCAGATTCATATGTAGTCAAAGCCATCGTTGAGCTATAATAACAAGTAATTATAATAACAGAAAAAAACGCTCTCTGACCTTGTTGGACAATACTGTCCATCCATAGGGGAAGAGAGCGTTTTTTTTATTTTTCCGGATTCGTCACAATGCCCGCATGTGGATCAATATGACGCACAATGGACTTCAACCAGACCATCTCCAGAACATGTACCTCATAATAAAGTGCACCTGGGATCTGCCTGATCCATCCTTCCGCCATCGCGAGTTGTGTTGAGTCAGAAGTGGCTTTCAGCGTTCCAGGTTCACGGCGCAGCCGTTTGCGTATAGCTTTTTCAACTTGAGAGCTTTGTGTGGTCAAAATGCATACTTTGCGTTTGGAAGAGAAGCCCCTGAACGCAATGTACACCATTTCATAAGCAATAAGGTAGGCGATTACGGAATACATCGCTTGGTCCCAGCCAAAGACAACACCAGCGGCTGTCAGTATCAACAAGTTAAGCAGCATGATTATTTTTTCGATAAGCATCCGTTTTCCGCTAAATACACGTTCAGGTGGGCGGGAAGACGGATCACCGATTTCCAGCGTATCCAGTGTCCCACCGTACCGCACGACGAGCCCGATTCCAAGTCCGAGACATAATCCGCCAAACATGGCGGCAGCCAGCGGGTGCTCTACAAGTGGCGGCATGGGATGAAGCACAATGGCACCGATCGAAAAGACAACCAGACCCAGAACAGTAACCAGTACAAATTTCTTCTGCACAATCTTATAGGACAGAAATATGAACGGAACATTGAATAAAAATAGGAATAATCCAATCCTCATTTCGGTCCAGTGGGCGAACAGGGAGGAAATGCCTGTAATGCCTCCAATAATGATCTTATTGGGGTGTAAAAACAATTCAAGTCCCACGGAGGCCAGAATTCCACCCACAATCACAAGCAGCAGGTTTAACCAGCGACGGGTGGACGATATTCTGGTCTTGGCGGTGGTTGGCACCGGATTAGCCGATATCAGAGGTGCTTTCATAGGTCATCCTCCTTTTTGCGGCTGTCGAACCATTCTCCCTGGTTAGTCACAGAAAGATCGGCGTAGAGCCGCGAAGTACGATCGTATGTCTGTTCTGCACAGACATAGGGATTATCCTTCTTTCTGCAGAACCTTCGGTTCTTCTTTCTTTTTCCGATGATCTTTGAACTTGAATATTTTATCCAATAAACGGAATACATGTTTGGACTCTTTAGTTAATAATGGACCTAGAATGGCCAGAATTAGGACATACAGTGCGGCAAACGGTTGAATCATTGGCAGCAGTCCTCCCGCTTTACCCATGTTGGCCAAGATGATGGAAAATTCACCCCTTGACACAATGGTTAATCCAATATTGGCCGATGCTTTGGGCGATAGTCCTGCACTGCGTCCGGCCATCATGCCTGCCAGGAAGTTACCGAACAATGTAATAACAACTGCAATCAGAGCTAACCATACGGCTTCGCCCCCCAGAGACAACGGATCAATGGACAGTCCGAAGCTGAAGAAGAAGATTGCTCCGAAGAAGTCACGGAACGGCAGAATCAAGTGCTCAATCCGTTTCGCGTGTTCTGTTTCAGCAAGCACCAGTCCAACCAGTAATGCACCGATCGCTTCGGCAACATGAATAGTTTCAGAGAAGCCGGCTACCAGGAACAAGGCTCCAAATACAACGAGAGAGAATAGCTCATTCGATCGGATTTTAAGCAATTTGTTTAGTAGCGGTGTTGCTTTGCGTCCAAGGATAATCACGATAAGCATGAATCCGAGGGCAATAAGTGCGGACATGATGACGCCTCCGATGGAGGATGAATCACTAAGCACAAGTCCGGACAAGATCGAGATATATACAGCGAGGAATACATCTTCGAACATGATAATACCCAATATCATCTCTGTTTCCGGATTGGCTGTTCGTTTCAAATCAACGAGTACCTTGGCCACGATGGCACTGGAAGAGATGGTAGTTATACCTGCGATAATAAGTGCTTCTGCAACTGGGAAACCGGACATAAAACCGAATATTAATCCCAGAGTAAAGTTAATTCCGATATAGATCGAGCCGCCAACTGCAATAGAGCGACCCGATTTAATTAAACGACCTACCGAGAATTCAAGTCCAAGGTAGAAGAGAAGGAACAGAATACCGATCCGACCCATGAAATCAATAAAAGGCTGACTTTCAATGAAGCGGAAGTCCAGATGCCAGATTTTCATGGCATGTGGTCCAACGGCCATCCCGATCAGAATATAGAACGGAACGACCGAAAATCTTAGTTTTGCCGATAAAAGGCCGGCTGCCGCAATGAGCACAAGGGCCAGACCTACTTCGAATATCAGATGATCCATCTATTTACCCCCTTCCAGTCAGGAGGAGGGATTTAAACAGTTTCTGCTGATTGCGTTCGCCAACGGCTACTACCGTGGATTCTGCACTGATAACTACCTCCGGACCTGGGCTGATATGTTTTTTGTGATTTTTCTCTACAACGGCAATAACCGTCGCCCCAGAGTTCTGACGTACGTCCAGTTCACCGATGGATTTGCCGATACATCCGAAGGATGCTTCGATTTTGTACCACTCGATAATCAGGTCGTCAAACGTTACTTCAATATTTTCAAGCTGCTTTGGTTTGTAAGTTAATCCACCAACAATAGCAGCAATTTGTCGTGCTTCGTAATCGTCAAGTGTGATCATCGAGATGCTTTGATCGGGATCATCATACTCGAAGTGGTACATTTCCCGGCGACCGTCATCGTGAATAATAATGACAATTTTATCACCGCTGCTTGTTTCAATCTGAAATTTTTTACCAATTCCCGGCAAGTCTGTTTCGCGTACATCCATGGATTGTTGCCTCCTTATAATTAGGGGCTGGCCACAGAAGACAGGCTTATTTCCCGAAAATGAATAATCTGCTGCTCAAAGGAACATCAAAAGATGCGGGTAAACAGAGCCAGAAATTCCTGACACAGCCATATGATTTGAATTTGTCGGTGTGGGTACAACAAAAATAGATACTGTCATTAACATTGGTTTATCTAACGTGTGCAATAAGGGTTATAAGTTATGCACAAGCGCACCGTCTTAAATACAGAGGTGTCTCCATGCAAAGCAACCTGTAAATACGTCGTAACGGCTAGTGAAGAGCGTTTACGTATTTTGGTGCTGTAGGGGTGAGGGATACATACATGCTGGTAAACTTAATAGGTAGCAGAAATAATCTGCGTTTAAACAGACAATACCACGGTTTAAAGGACAGACCCGTTGTAGGTATTCGCAGCATCAATAACAATGCGAGGACAAGAAAGACAGGCTTATTATGCGTAACCGCAATCAGCTTGGACATGACTTGTGGGTATTTGCGAATAACAGGTTTCTGCTGGGATTCGGGTATTTGTAACAGCACTTCCTTGTTGGAAGTTGCGTCAACAGACACCCCAACGGCAGATTCGGACTGCATCGGAATAGGGAAGCACAAGGCTTGGAAAACGCACAAAATGATAATGATCGTGTAGTGGAGTATTCTAGGTTGTTGTCTCATTTTGGCTTCCCTCCTTTTCCGTGAAACATACTGTTATTAAAATAATAACACATTTTTGTCTTAACTCCAAACCTCTTCATAATATACTGAGAAATCATGACACGCTTTCCATCAATCCGCTTCGTATATCCCCATCGGCCTTGCCATATACTTTGAACAGGAAGGAAAGGAGTGATTCTTGTGGAACTGTTTGCTGTATGGACCGATGTATCGGGGCAAGAGGAAGCTGATCAATTTTATCGTTGTGTCAAGGAAAAAACCAAAGGTTTACATATAAGTAAAAGAGGATTTCGGCTCACCTTCAAACATAATGATGGAAGAGCAACCTGGGTGTGCAGAGGGAATGAGAATCACGAAGACTTCCAGCAATGGCTTCCCCGGATCAGTGATCTGCTCTCCCTTGGACTCGCCGACTTCATTATGGAGACACAAGAACGGAACATGGTGGAGGATATGATCGCCAAGGCATGTTCTGTCATGGATGAGCATGAGGTGGAGAAGGTTAACCGCATCTGCATGCCACTTCTATTAAATGGTGATCTGGATCAGCCCGGACTTCGGGAGCGCCGCCGTACTACATTGGCCAGTGGACTACGGCAGGATTTGGAGGATGTTCACTTTTTTCACCTTGAAGGCATTATCAACTTCCGCATACGGCCATATAAGCAGGAGCTTCAGGAATTGGTGGAGTATGCGCTGGATGAGTTCTGGATGGATCGGCAGTATGAAGAGTTTATGGGGCTGTTAAAATATTTTGTATTTTTTCAAGAAGCCAAAGTACCTCTGGTTCATCTTGTACACAAGGGAATGCATGAATTTCAGGTCCTGGATGCTGGACTTAATCTGTTACCCGTACAAAAGGATGAACAGGTTGTTGTGGAAATGCCGGGTCTGGAACTGGAGATGGATATTGAAGATATGATTGTAAGTACACTCATCTCGATCTCTCCTGAGAAAGTTATGCTGCATACGCGTACCCCGGATCTGCCGATCATCTCGACCATATGCCAGATCTTTGAAGACAAGGTGCAAATATGCCATCATTGCCCGGAATGTGAAGTGCTGCGTTCAGGATTGTTGACAGGTCTTGACGCAAGTGATCTCGGCAATTATAATAACTGTTGATCCATGATTTTTTCATGTGAACCATTGAACCAAAAGCGTTGACAAAGACAACGACCACACGCAAGATCGGTGCAGAGAGAGGAACCTAGGCTGAAATTTCCTCCGGATATCACGTATGGTTTACCCCTTTGTAGCTGCAATTTTGAAAGTGGAGTTAGAACATCGCCTTTATTGGGGATTATCCGCGAGTAAGGATCTGCCGGGTCATGCCCGTTATCGTCATGCCAATGAGGGCTGTGTCTCCGAATAGGATGAATCAGCTGAATTAGGGTGGAACCACGAGTATATATCACTCGTCCCTTTGCCGGGACGGGTGTTTTTTGCGTTCCTTTGCAAAATGATTGGAATAGCATTAGATAATCAATCCATGAACATTAGGACATGAAGGTTACATTAACAGGAGGAATGAGACAAATGGCAGTTAACATTAAATTACCGGATGGTTCGGTACGAGAGTACGCGGATGGCAGCACCATTGAGGACGTAGCCGCTTCGATTAGCAGCGGATTGCGCAAAAATGCCGTAGCCGGCAAGCTGGATGGTATCGTGGTGGACTTGTCCACAACACTTCATGAAGGAGCATTGGTGGAGATCGTAACTTTGGATTCACCAGAAGGACTTGAAGTGATGCGTCATAGTACAGCTCACTTGATGGCTCAAGCAGTGAAACGTTTATATGGTAACCAAGAGGTACGCCTCGGTATTGGCCCTGTCATCGAAGATGGTTTCTACTATGATATGGACCTCGAACACCCACTCAACCCTGAAGATCTGCAAAAGATCGAGAAGGAAATGGAACGTATTGTGAACGAGAACTTGCCAATTGTACGTAAGGAAGTTAGCCGTGAGGACGCGATCAAAACGTTCGAAGCAGTGGGCGATCCTTACAAGCTTGAGTTGATTCGTGACTTGCCAGAAGACAGCGTGATTACGATTTATGAGCAAGGTGAATTCTTCGACTTGTGTCGTGGTCCTCACGTGCCATCGACTAGCAAAATCAAAGTGTTCAAACTGATGAATGTCGCGGGTGCTTACTGGCGTGGAGATAGCAAAAACAAAATGCTTCAACGTATCTATGGTACGGCTTTTGTGAAAAAAGCACAGCTGGACGAGCATTTGCACTTCCTTGAAGAAGCTCGCAAACGGGATCACCGCAAGCTGGGTAAAGAGCTCGAAATATTCACATTCTCCCAACTGGTTGGTCAAGGTCTACCAATCTGGTTGCCTAACGGTGCGAAGCTGCGCCGTACGCTGGAGCGTTATATTGTGGATCTGGAAGAAAGCCTTGGATACCAGCATGTATACACACCGGTTCTGGGTAACGTGGAATTGTACAAAACATCTGGACACTGGGAGCACTACCAGGAAGATATGTTCCCGAAAATGGTTATGGATAACGAGGAACTCGTTCTCCGTCCAATGAACTGTCCTCACCATATGATGGTGTACAAGTCCAGCATGCACAGCTACCGTGATCTGCCAATCCGTATTGCGGAGCTTGGCATGATGCACCGTTATGAAATGTCAGGAGCGTTAACAGGTCTGCACCGTGTACGTGCAATGACACTGAATGACTCACACATTTTTGCACGCCCGGATCAGATCAAAGAAGAGTTCGCTCGTGTTATCGAGTTGATTCAAACCGTGTACAAGGATTTTGGTATCAACGAATATCGTTTCCGTCTGTCCTATCGCGATCCGAAGGATACCGAGAAGTACTTCCAGAACGACGAGATGTGGGAGATGTCCCAACGCATGCTGCGTGAAGTTGTGGAAGAGCTTGACCTTCCATTCTATGAAGCAGAAGGTGAAGCGGCGTTCTATGGTCCGAAGCTGGATGTGCAGATCAAAACAGCACTGGGCAAAGAAGAGACACTGTCTACAGTTCAACTGGACTTCCTGTTGCCTGAGCGCTTTGAACTTGAATATGTAGGAGATGACGGACAGAAACATCGTCCGGTCGTTATTCACCGCGGTGTAATTAGTACGATGGAACGTTTCACAGCATTCTTGCTAGAGAACTTCGCAGGAGCTTTCCCGCTGTGGTTGTCTCCGGTTCAGGCAAAAGTGATCCCGGTATCCGGAAACTTCGACGACTATGCGCGTGAAGTGGAAGCGAAGCTAAAACGTGCGGGAATCTCTGCTGAAGCTGATCTGCGGAATGAGAAGCTCGGGTATAAAATCCGTGAGGCGCAGCTTGAGAAAATGCCTTATATGTTTGTTGTCGGTGAGAATGAGCGTAATGCAGAAGCGGTATCCGTGCGTAAGCGTGGAGAAGGCGATCTGGGCATGAAACCGGTCGATGAAATTATCGCTCAGTTGAAAGAAGAAATTGCAACACGTTTGGTGTAAATGAACCATTCAACGACTGACTGATCAACTCGTTAATTTCATAGCACAATCACTACGACGCCTGAATAACTTGGGAATTCCCTTGTTGTTCAGGCGTTTTTTCGTCGTTTTCAATTTTAAAAAGTATAGATTAATTGCTTTTTGGAAAACCTTTGCAGTGAGGGGGAGGTTGTACAATGAAAAAGCAATTCTCAATTCAAAAGAAAACGATACGGTGTTTACTGGTTGGTTGTGTAATGTTCGCCGGAATGATGATTAGCCTGAATCAGGCGGATGCTTATACATTTGAAGAGGAAAGTGCAGTACTGCATGTCGAAAATCGGAGTAGTGAGACTTCGCTTGAGAGTTCGAGCAAGCCTGATCAAGAATTTCCGGAACAGGCCAGCCATCTATACAGCGATGAGGCCCAGCTGACAACCATGGTGTACATGGCTTTACTGTGGTCACCACAACCGATGGTCATTCCAAGGCCTGAGCTTCCAGATAAAGAAGTGGGTAATCCATCTATGCCTGTGCTGGCCCCACGTTCAGAACAGGTACTGGGTACACAGAAGGTGACAGCAACGGGATATACGGCAGGTGTAGAGTCTACAGGAAAAGGCCCCAAACATCCACAATACGGAATTACGTATTCCGGTGTAAAAGTACGCCGTGATAAAGAAACCGTCTCCACGATTGCAGCTGATCCGAAGTTGTTTCCAATGGGCTCCATTCTGTATATTCCGGGCTATGGATACGGGATTGTTGCAGATACCGGTTCGGCGATCAAAGGCAATAAAATTGATCTGTATTTCCCGACAACCAAGCAAGTGTATAAGGAGTGGGGTAAAAAGGATGTAGAGGTACAGGTGATCAGGCAAGGCGCTGGAAAGTGTACAGAAAAGATGCTCAGCGATTTGGCCGATGCGATCAATGTGTACAAATCTGTACCGGATTCTTGGCTGGACAAGGCCATTTAATTTCACATGTGAACATGAATAACAGAAGTGCTCTCTCCACATAATACTGACTGGGGACGAACCCCGCGGTGCAGCAATGCATCGTAAATATGAAGAGAGAGGTGATTCGTTGTGGCTAAAAAATCACAAGGGTACCAAACGCCGAACGAGAAGTACAATGCAGAGTTTGGAGAAGAGAATGCAGCATCTAAAGTGAAGCAATCCGCTCAAAACAAAGTTCAAGATAATTTCCAAACACCTGATGAAAAATTCAATGCCGAGTTCGGTGTAGAAAACACAGGCCAAACTGGCCAAGGTCAAGGCAAAGCATCCAAATACAAAAAATAAATGAAGATTCATTAACCCAATGATGATTCGACACCCTGGAGCAGAAGCTCCGGGGTGTTTTACATATGTGATTTTTTACAATAAAATCCACCCGGCTCAGTCTTGAGACCGAGATGACTTCCACCTGCCGCCGCTGTTCTCATTACCTTGTCTGAGTTACACTGGATACATAATAAAGACGAAGGAGACATGAGCGATGAAACGATCTACGCGTGACCGCTGGTGGGTTGGCATACCTCTTATTGCTATAGGTGCGATGATCTTGTTCAGACAATTGGGATATGACATTGATGTAGGATATATTTTCAGAACATATTGGCCGTTATTTTTAATCTGGTGGGGGGCCAAGGGAATCTCCGAGATTCGTCGCAACGGGAGTTATGCTTTTATTGGACCGGTCATCGTTCTGGGGATTGGTGGTTACTTTCTTGCCCGTAATCTGGGATGGATTGATTACTCCATGGGGGAGTTCATCCGTTACCTGATCCCGGTTATGCTAATTGGCGGAGGATTATTCGTACTGATTGGACCACGACGTCGTGATCGGAAACATCATGACAAAATGCAGCCACCTCCAGCACCGGAGCAACCTTATAAACCGTTGTCCCCTGAGGATCTGGAGATGCCCTCTTCGTTTGACGAACAGTTTGAGAAAACTTTTGGCAAACCGAAGCAGGAACAGAAGAGCGCCTCATATGGCCCTCATTTCACAGGATCAACAGATTCATCATCACAAGAGCATCAATATAAGAAGAAATATCAATCGCATAACTCAAGTGATCCTGGATATGAAAAACATTATGAGGATGACTACGGGAATGGTTATGGGGATTATGGCAGTGGCAATACCATTAATAAATCAGCGTTCATTGGGGATTTGTATATGGGACAGGAAGTATTCTCGTTGAAACCGATGAACATCTCGGCCTTTATCGGAGATACCGTAATTGATTTGACCAAAGCACAGATTCCATACGGTGAGACGAAGATTGTCATTTCTTCATTTATTGGTGATGTGAAAGTATTTGTACCAGAAGATATGGACCTGGGTGTGACGGTGACGACGAATTCATTCATTGGAGACATGTCATTGTTGAATCAGAAACGCGGCGGATTCCTGAGTAGTGCGCAGGCTGAAACTGCCCATTATCGTGAGGCAAGCAAAAAGGTGCGTATTATTGTAAGTGTGTTTATCGGAGACGTCAAAGTTAATAAGGTGGGTTAATGCATGATTCGAACAATTCTCAAGGCCAATAAGTGGGAACTGATGATGTATTTTGCGTTAACGGGTCTGATTACGCTGGGCGGATTCTATCTATTATATGGAGAGGTATTAATGGGGGCTGGCCGTCAACGGGCATGGACCTATGTTGCCGTTGTTGTGCTGGCCACCGTCATCATCGGATATATCGCTGCATTACGACTTCAGCGCAAGATCGACCTGCTTGATCTTAACATGTTGAAAGTGTCCAAGGGTAATCTGGCGGTGCGCATGCCTGAAGCGGATGACGCTTCGTTCGGTCGTGTCTACCAGGAGTTCAATGTCATGATGGATTCGATTGAGAAAAAGATGAGACTGCTTCAGCGTCTCGGTGAGCAGGAAGTGATTGAGAAGGAGCAAGCCTCGGAGCGCGCTGTGCTTGAAGAGCGCAAACGAATGGCAAGGGATCTCCATGACACGGTTAGCCAGCAGCTGTTTGCCATGCATATGTCGGCTTCATCCTTACCACGTCTGCTAGAGATGAATCCGGAACATGGCGGTAAAGTGCTGGACCAGTTAATTCAGATGTCACATATTGCGCAGCGACAGATGCGAGGACTTATTGCCCAACTTCGACCGGTGGAGCTGGAAGGGCGTGATCTCACCGCGGCACTGGATAGCTGGTTTCCTGATTATTGCCGGCAGAATGGTCTTAAAGGTGTGAAAGAGCTGGAACTGGATGGCGGAATCTCGGATGCCATTGAGCACCAGCTGTTTCTTGTTATTCAGGAGGCGGTAGCCAATGTTGTGAAACATGCAGAGGCAGGGGTGGTCAGTCTGTCCATACGGGAGAGTGAACATCAGATCAGCATGAGCATCAGCGATGATGGCCAGGGATTTTTACATCAAGCCGAGCGTCCAGGTTCATATGGGTTATCTACCATGCGTGAACGGGCCGAGAAGCTTGGGGGGCAAGTCCAGATTATATCGAAGCCGGGAGCGGGAACGACGGTACGGGTATTGATCCCGAAATTTCCGAATGTTTCTGAATGAATTAAGGGGGAGACGGAATGAGTGGGAAAGTAAACGTAATGATTGTGGATGACCATGACATGGTACGAATGGGGTTGAAAACGTATCTGATGCTGGAACCAACTTTTCATGTGATGGGGGAAGCAGGCCATGGGCAGGATGCGCTCGATCAGTTGCGTAAATTAAATGATAATGAAATGCCCGACTTGATCCTCATGGATCTGATGATGCCGATCATGAATGGCGCTGAAGCAACACAAGCCATCATGACTGAATTTCCAGGGATGAAGATCGTGATGCTCACCAGTTTCCTGGAGGATGATCTTGTTGTGCAAGCGATTGAAGCGGGTGCGGTAAGTTATGTGCTCAAGACAGTCTCTGCTGAAGAATTGATCTATGCTCTTCAAGGGGCTTACAGAGGCATGCCTGTTATGACAGGTGATGTGTCTCAGGCACTAACTCGGGGAATCAGGCAACGTACAGCGAGAGAGAGTGAATCAGGTCTGACTGAACGGGAAAAGGAAGTGCTGTTGCTTATTGCAGAGGGGAAGACCAACAAAGACATTGGAGAAGAATTACATATCAGTATCAAAACCGTCAAAACACATGTGAGCAACCTGCTGATGAAATGTGAGATGGACGATCGAACACAATTGGCAATCTATGCGCATCGTCAGGGCTGGGTGAAAACGAAAGGATAAAATCCCGTCATGACGGGGAAAACAATCTATTCTTCCGTGCTTTTATCTCCTTTTTAATTGTTTTTAAGGTACGGTTAAGGTTTAAAGTACAAAATAAGGACAGTTAAAGAATATCTCTTGGGAATAAGAGATTGGGAGGTAGAGAGGCATGGACGAACGCAATTATAGATCGAACCGTCAAGACGAGGAAAACGAAACCAAACAAACGGAGAATCGCAATTCTTCCGGAACGGACGAATCCTCCTATTATTATTCTTATGGACCTTTTCAGTCCGTGAATCAGGAAGATACAGCAAACCACATGGGAAGCAATAATCAACGTGAAGAAGGAAATGTAGAGATTACAAAACCTGATCCGGTGAGACCCGTACCTACTTACTACAATAATCAATCCTCCGAGCAAGCGACAAGATCAACAGGAGGCGGTGGAAACGGCTCAGGTAATGGTGGAGATCAAGGGAATGGCGGCAAAGGCAACTGGAACTATAATAACCGCAAGCCGCGTTCATCCGTAAGATCACTGTTGTTCTCTTTTATTGCCGGCATGCTGGTCATTACCGTTCTCATGTACACAGCCGATAGAACAAACATGTTCACACCAGAGACTGCACTTACGAACACAGGTAATCAAAGCTCGGGACAGGAAGCGTCCACCAACACAGGCGGAGGCAACAATGTGACAGCATCGTTACTGCCAACCGGCAAAGAAGATGTTTCTTCCGTAGTGACGAGTACGAGTCCAGCTGTCGTCAAAATCGAAACACTCGCGAAGCAGTCCTCCCGTACAGGAATGGGGCAGGGTGGATCGAATACAAGTGATCCGTTGTACCAATACTTCTTCGGTAATGGGGGCGGAACGGAAGGCAATCAAGGCCAGAGCCAGCAACAACAGCAAGGCAGTAATCAATTGGTACCACTAGGCATTGGTTCCGGATTTATCTTTGACAAAGAAGGATATATTCTGACGAATCAACACGTAGTTCAGGGTGCGGACGTAATCCAGGTAACGCTGGAGAACAACAGTAAACCGTATGAAGCTAAACTGCTGGGAAGCAGCTTCGATCTGGATTTAGCTGTACTGAAAATTGAGAAAAACAGTGGTGACGATGCGTTCCCTGTAGCTCCACTGGGGGATTCCAATAGTACTCAGGTCGGTGAGTGGCTTGTAGCGATTGGTAACCCTGAAGGATTCGAACACACAGTTACAGCAGGTGTGCTGAGTGCCAAAGAACGTACCATCAGCATTCCAGATGAAGAAACAGGAAAAACACGTGAGTACAGCCATTTGCTGCAAACAGATGCTTCGATTAATCCGGGTAACTCCGGTGGTCCGTTGCTTAACCTGAATGGGGAAGTTATCGGAATGAACGTGGCAGTAAGCGCAGATGCACAAGGGATTGGCTTTGCGATCCCATCGAGCGTTATCTCTGAAGCCGTTAAATATCTCAAAGAGAACAAAGAAGTTCCCAAAGAGCCAGTACCATTTATCGGTGCATCTCTGATGGCTCTCACGCCTGAAGTTGCTAAACAGATGGGAACAGACATTACCGAAGGTTCTGTCGTAGCCAGCACGATCTTCCAATCACCGGCTTACCAAGCAGATCTTCGTGCATATGACATCATCACAGGTGCCAACGGTACGCCGTACGCCACAAGTCAGGATCTGATTGATTTTATCAAGAAACAGAAAATCGGCAGTGAAGTGACATTGAACGTGGTGCGTGACGGTAAGAAAATGGATTTGAAAATCAAAATCGGCAATAAAAATGATTTTGATACTTCACAAACAACAGATACCCAACAGCAGCAACCATAAATATCGGGTAAGGATTGAAAGAGCGGAAGGGTTCGAAGGCCCTTCCGCTTTTTTTGCCCTGATAAAGCAGGGTTACAAGAAACCAGGGACGAATTGGGGACGCCTACTTGAAGATGCAGATTGTGCTTCTGCCTGTTACAATGGGATAAAACGTTAGGATAAAGGAGAAAGACCATGCGCTCAACTATTTTGATTGTGGATGATGACGAAAAAATTGTATCCATGCTCCGCCGGGGGCTGGCTTTTGAAGGATATGAGGTACAGACTGCTTCCAATGGAGCCGAAGGCCTCAGTAAACTGATGGACAAGGAGCCGGACATCGTTGTGCTGGATGTGATGATGCCGCAGATTGACGGATTTGAGGTATGCCGCAGATTGAGAGAAGCAGGCAGCAAAGTGCCTGTGCTAATGCTGACGGCCAAGGATGAAGTACAGAGCCGGGTAACTGGACTGGACACGGGAGCCGATGACTACCTTGTAAAACCTTTTGCGTTGGAAGAATTATTGGCACGTGTCCGTGCACTGCTGCGCCGCAAGTCAGATAGCGCGGGTACGCCGGACAACCGCTTGATGTATGAAGATATCATTTTGGACAATGATTCACGTGAAGTACTTCGAGATGGGCAACGCCTGGAGCTGACTGCCAAGGAATTCGAGTTGTTGAATCTGTTTATGCAAAATCCAAGACGGGTACTTTCCCGTGATCTCATTATGGATAAAATCTGGGGTTATGATTACAGCGGTGAGTCTAACGTGCTTGAAGTGTACATTGCCATGCTCAGACAGAAGACCGAAGAATACGGTGGCAAACGTCTAATTCAGACCATCCGGGGAGCCGGCTATATTCTGAGAGGTGACTCCTGATATGTCCATCCGGTTAAGACTAACCGCATGGTATTCTGGCATTTTGGCGGCTGTGCTTATTTTTTGGGGCGTTGTAATCTATGCCTTTGTTTATTTTAACTCCTACCAGGAAGTCGAACAGCAATTGAAGGTGAAGAGTGCCCGGATTACGGAGCAAATTGGAGTTAATCCTCTTTCACAGTCGTTGGATCTGGACCCATTTACAGAGAGCCAGCTTCAGGAGGCTCAAATCTATATTCAACTCTGGGATTATCAGAGTCGTTCGGGCATAATTTCCGGCAATATGAAGAAATTGCAGATTCAGTTTCCGGTATTGAAATCCAATGAAATTCTTGAAAAGCGTGGCATATCCAAGATCTATGTGGATGGGACACCGTTTCTGGTGAATCAGCTTCCGCTTTCTCTTCAGGGTACCAATGAAGTACGTGGAATTCTTCAGGTAGGAGCCAATGTAAGTTCACAGGAGCGCTTGCTGGAAGCGTTGCTTAATATTTTGGTTTTTGGCTGGCTGGTAGCGATGGCACTCGCTATTACCTCAGGTCTCGTTCTGGCCCGCAAGTCGATGCGTCCGCTCGTGAATGTCATTGATGCTGCGAACCAGATTCAATCGGGAGATGACTTAAGTGTACGTATTCAATATGCGGGGCCTAAGGATGAGATCGGGCGTTTGATTGAAACGGTTAATAATATGCTTGAGCGTACAGAATTGTCATTCCGCGGTTTGGAGGAGACGAATGCTGCCCAGCGCCGCTTTGTATCCGATGCATCGCATGAACTGCGTACACCGCTGACCACCATTCGCGGGAACGTAGACTTCCTGAAGAAGCTGTGGGATCAAGAGGGTACCGACCGACCGAATCTGGATGAAGAAACGGTAAGACAGATGTCGCTGGAAGCCATTGAAGATATGGCGGACGAGGGAAAACGTATGAGCAGGCTGATCAGCGACATGTTATCGCTGGCGAGAGCGGATACGGGGCAGAAAATTGAACTAAATCCGATCCCGCTGCAAATACTCGTACAGGAAGTGGCACGCAGAGCACAATTTCTGGACCGTGAGGCAGAATGGCTTCCAGGAGACTTTGCCATTCTTAATGGTATTTATGTGAACGGTAGCAAGGACTATCTGCAACAGATGTTATTTATTTTCATTGAAAATGCGTTTAAATACACACCTGAAGGCTCTGTGACGCTGGATGCCGTATTATACAAAGGCCAGGTGGGACTGCGCATCAGCGACACCGGTATTGGGATGGATCGGGACGAAGTGCCGTTCATCTTTGATCGCTTCTATCGGGCAGATGAATCTCGTGGGGCTACACCGGGCATAGGTCTGGGACTTTCGATTGCGAAGTGGATTATTGAGGAACACCACGGATCGGTTGAGGTTGTGACCAGACGTGGAGAAGGAACCACCTTTATTATCTGGTTGCCGGTTGTCTTTGCTCCGCCTATCGAATAAAGGTATAATAGACAGGACTGCAATTACATCGGCAACGTTGCCGAGAAAGAAAGCGGGTGGCAACCAAGTGGAAGTACTACGAATTTCGCCGCGGGGATATTGTTACGGCGTTGTGGATGCGATGGTGCTCGCGCGTCAAGCGGCACGCAATCTGGATTTACCACGACCTATTTATATATTGGGTATGATTGTGCATAACCAACATGTGACGGATTCCTTTGAAGATGAAGGTATTATTACATTGGATGGTCCCAACCGGATGGATATTTTGAGCCAAGTGGAGAGTGGCACGATTATTTTTACAGCTCATGGTGTATCTCCTGAAGTGCGTAAGCTGGCAAGGGATAAAGGATTGACAACAGTGGATGCAACATGCCCTGATGTCACCAAGACACATGATCTCATTCGGGAGAAGACGGCAGAGGGTTATCAGATCATCTATATCGGCAAAAAGAATCATCCTGAACCAGAAGGTGCCGTAGGCGTTGCACCAGATCTCGTTCATCTGATCGAGAAGGAAGAAGAGATCGAAGAACTGAACGTACCTCCAGGCAAAATCCTTATTACGAATCAGACAACGATGAGCCAGTGGGATATCAAACACATCATGAGCCGTCTGTTGGAGAAGTTCCCTGGTGCTGAGATTCATAATGAGATTTGCCTCGCAACTCAGGTTCGTCAGGAAGCTGTCGCTGAACAGGCAGGTCAAGCGGACCTGGTTATCGTGGTGGGTGATCCTCGCAGCAATAACTCCAACCGTCTGGCGCAAGTGTCGGAGGAAATCGCGGGGGTTACGGCCTACCGTGTATCGGATGTCTCCGAGATTCAGCAAGAATGGCTGAAAGGTGTAAATAAGGTGGCGGTTACTTCAGGTGCATCAACACCAACACCGATTACGAAGGAAGTCATCCTTTACCTGGAGCAGTATGAGCATGACAAACCGGAGACGTGGGAGATCAAGCGTACCGTGAACATGAGCAAACTGCTACCTCCAGTTAGAGAAAAAACACGTAATTAAATAAGTAGGATCTAATTGCTGAATAGATAAATAACTAGAAATAAATGTAACAAATAAGCTGGTATCGAGCCACATTCCCCGATCCAGCTTATTTGTTATTTTTTCACTTTTCTAATTGATACCGATATGAAGTCCGTAAGCTGAGTGAAAAGAAAAAAAACAACGCCTGAACATCCGGATATTAACAAAAATTTCAATATTCCCTCCATACTGTTAGAAGGATTAAAAAGTAAGAATAATGCTCCTAGAGAAGTCCAGGTGGCAAAATACAAAAGAGTTTTTGTTAAAAACGAATAATTTTTAAATTTTTTTTCCAAAAAAAAAGATAGTGGCGTTGCAATAAATAAAAATAAAAAAAATAAAATTGCAAACCCAGTAATGAATAGTGAAGTAGCACTATAATACAAAGTCGTTTCAACGTTTCTGGTCATTGTATTAAAAATTGTAAATATAATCGAACCTAATAAAGCGGATGCAATTGAACTTATTATTCTACTCAAATTCATCCATCTCCCTTAATATTAAAGTTGTTTATCTAATATAACAGCGCCTGTTAAATAATAACAGGCGCTAAAAATTTAATTTGAAATATTGAAATTCCGAGCTAATGTACTAGGTGCTCCTAGATATTCGAATCCTTCATGAGGATGATTGAAAATTGTAAGGGTAGTCCCGTTGCTCAATCTCACGTATAATTCATGAGCAGGAGCTCGATCATGAGTTCCCACAAAACTATAAGCCCCTCCTTTTTGAGTTATAACTCTCATTTGATAATCTATTTCATTACCAGCAACAGCATAAGGGTTTCCCGATTTGTGATACACAGTTACATCTGTTTTAGAAGATGTATTACTATTGATAATTCTGTTAATATACTGCCCAGAGTCTGTTTTTGTACTTACAAGCTTTTTATCTTTGTCTAAAGCGTGAGTAGTCGAGACATCCTTATAGAACGCTTCTGAAGCAGTAGTGGAATCTGTGTAAAATATACTGTCTCCTACAGTTTTTGTTCTGTAAGTTTCAGCACTTGAACTAAAACCTCGATTGTCACCTTTAAAGAATTTTATATTCTGTCCCCAGGTTGCAGCATTGTACCAAGGATCTTCTGCATATTCCATGGGTATAAAAGTTTTATATGTCCATTTAAAAGAGTTATTAACTGCTGCTAAAGATAAACTGGGATTTACAATAGAAGCGTCTATAACTTTTATGATACTATAAGGTTTTTTTGATAAATTTTCCAACTCTTCTGTTCCTAAGTTGAAGTTTTTGCCCGCATAAAATTCTCTAATTTCTTCTTTCTCACTAGGAGTAAGTGGAATGTCAAATTGTATTTCGTATGTGTTATATACTTCGTTGTTGTCAAAATGATCTACAAATTTGTTTGTCTGAGTTTCTGAGATCATTACCCCATTTTTTAATATAGAGTATTTATTTACACCAGGAACATCTTCCCATGATAGCACAACTTTTTCTGGATAAACTACTGCATTAGATTTAATTTTAAATTCATCGCTGTTTGTTAAAGCTTTGTAAGAATTAGTATCTGTTTCTGTTGAAATGTACATTTCTTTATTTCCTTCTTCACTGAGGTAACTAACTTTAAATCGATACAAAGTGCTAGAATCTAGATCATCAATAACAACTTCGTTGTTATCTCCTTGATAAATTATTTTATTATTCTGGTCTAAATCCTCTACGGTTATCAAACCCTGAGTATCATTTAAAGTTAGATGAATCGAGTTAGAAGCAGTCTCAATTTTTAGGTTATCATCTGAATTACTTGCCTTAGATTCTGCCGAAGCATTTATAGGGTTAGAAATTGACAGTATAATAATTAAACATAAGATTATTGTTCGTACCTTATTCATTTTTTTCAACTCCAAAAGTTTTTTTGAATTAATTGACTACGGCCACCTTTCGGATGATGTAACTGCTTACAATAACATTTTAATTTAAATATTCAAGTTGTTGTATAGGACAATTATCCCATTTTTTATATTTTATTTACAAATTTAATCTCGATTACTGTTAAATACTTTTTCTAAATAAAAAAATGAAAATTCTTTGGTAAAAAGGAGCCGTAAAGATTAAAGCGATAAAGTATATTTCTTATTCTCATGTAGAATAGGGATAAAAATATTTCTTACATTTATATAGGCTTTTTAAGGGAGAGATTTTCAGTATTTTTAAAAATAAATATCTTGACGGAAGGAGAGTTTTTTGGTTAAATTACTTTAATGGATAAAAGCTTAAAAGCGAACAAGCGTTTAAGCGCGACAGAGTTTTTATATTTAATCAGACGCACGTTAAGAAATTATTGTGCTCTTATACAAGGAAGGATGGGAATTAATATGATCGTTATTGCAGGCAAAGCTACACCGGAGGAACAGATTCAGGATATCGTTGCAGTTATTGAAAAAGAAGGGCTTCAGGTGCATATCTCTCGCGGAGAGGATCGTACGATCATTGGTTTGATTGGCAAAGTTGAACCTAAAATGCAAGAGCATCTTCGCCAAATGAAAGGTGTCGAGAATGTCGTGAAAATCTCGAAATCTTACAAATTGGCAAGCCGTGACTTCCATCCGGAAGATACGGTGATCTCCATCAAAGGTGTAGATATTGGCGGAAAAGAACTTGTCGTCATGGGTGGACCATGTGCAGTTGAATCCGCTGCGCAGATTGATGAGATTGCGGGGCTTGTGAAAGCTGCTGGTGGGCAAGTGTTACGTGGTGGTGCATTCAAGCCGCGTACAGGTCCTTACAGCTTCCAGGGAACGGGCGTAGAGGGATTGATCATGATGGCGGAAGCAGGCAAGAAACATGATCTGCTGACCATTACAGAAGTCATGACACCTGAGTATGTGGATATTTGCGCCGAGTACGCAGATATTCTGCAAGTAGGTACACGTAACATGCAGAACTTTGACCTGCTCCGCAAATTGGGTGAGTGTGGCAAACCGGTATTGTTGAAACGTGGCTTCAGTGCAACATACGATGAGTTGTTGAATGCGGCTGAATACATTCTTGCGGGTGGTAATCCAAATGTCATGCTGTGTGAGCGTGGTATTCGTACGTTTGAATCCTACACACGTAATACGCTTGATCTGTCAGCAATCCCTGTTCTGCAGTCTTTGAGCCATTTACCGGTTATTTCTGACCCGAGCCATGGTACTGGACGACGTGAACTGGTGGAGCCGATGACAAAAGCTTCCGTTGCTGCAGGTGCCAATGGTCTGATTATTGAAATGCATACCGATCCGGATAACTCCATGACAGGAGATGGAGTGCAATCTTTGTTCCCTGACCAATTCGCCAACCTGTTGCAGGATCTGGAGAAATTGGCACCAATCGTGGGTAAATCATTCAGTACAGCTAAACAACCAGCAGAATTTTTCCCGGCACGTGTAGGTGTGTAGTAAGTATTCATAGTCAAGGTCTGGATTATCATCCGGGCATCTCATCTGGTCTCGTTCATTGCGACGGAAACAGATAGATGCTCGGTTTTTTGCATATTTTGCAGGTTTGAACGTATTTATTAATCAATAGTGATAAGAAACATTTATGATGTGAAGTTTTTTCCATGATTTAGGATAAAAAAGGGTTCGCTTTACCGCATTAAACCAGTTAAATGTATACTAAATGTGTTGTTATATGAATTTAGGTTATTTATAAAATGTGAGTATAGCTAACATGATCGCAAAAAATACCTTACATAAGTATTGACGATGTCAGGTTTTAAAATTTATAATGACGAAAGAAAAAAATTCGAATTTAGACATTTTCTTAGTGGGGTTGTTTAATGTTCGGAATATTTGGGAGGACGAATACATGTCGGTTGAAAACGTATTGAAATCAATTCAAGAGAACAACATCGAGTGGGTAGATTTTCGTTTTGTAGATTTAGCTGGGCGTGCACATCACATCTCGTTGCCAGCTTCGGCTGTTGATGCAGACACATTCGTAAATGGAGTAGCTTTTGACGGTTCTTCTATCCAAGGTTTCCGCGGAATTGAAGAGTCCGATATGGTTATGATGCCAGACCCTGAAGCGACTTATGTCGATCCGTTCACTGCACACCCTACATTAAATGTTATGTGTGATATCTTCACTCCAGATGGCGAGCGTTATGAGCGTGACCCACGTAGCATCGCTGTTAAAGCTGAAGCTTATTTGCAAGAAAGCGGTGTAGGTACAGCGGCATTCTTTGCACCTGAATCCGAGTTCTTCATCTTCGACGATGTACGTTATGAGAGCGGTACGAACAGCTCTTCCTACTACGTAGATTCCGAAGAAGCTTCATGGAACACGAACCGCAAAGAAGAAGGCGGAAACCTGGGCTTCAAAGTACGCACTAAAGGCGGATATGTTCCAGTAGCACCAGTGGATACACAACAAGATATTCGTAGCGAAATGTGTCGCCTTCTGGAAGAAGCGGGCCTGTCGATCGAGCGTCATCACCATGAAGTGGCGACAGCCGGTCAAGCCGAAATCAACTTCCGTTTTGATACACTGAAGAAAACAGCAGATAACCTGCTTGCATACAAATACATCGTGCATAACACTGCACGTCAATATGGTAAAGTAGCAACATTCATGCCAAAACCATTGTTCGGTGATAATGGTAGCGGAATGCACGTTCACCAATCCATCTTTGATGGCGATTCCCCATTGTTCTATGACAAAGCGGGATATGCTAACCTGAGTGAAATGGCTCTGCACTATATCGGAGGTATCCTGTACCATGCTCCGGCACTGATCGCTTTGACTAACCCTAGTACAAACTCGTTCAAACGTCTTGTACCTGGTTACGAAGCACCGGTTAACCTGGTTTATTCCAAAGGTAACCGTTCCGCAGCAGTTCGTATTCCGGTTGCAGCTGTGACACCAAAAGGTTGTCGTATCGAGTTCCGTACACCAGACTCCACAGCTAACCCATACTTGGCATTCTCCGCAATGTTGATGGCTGGTCTGGATGGAATCAAACGCAAAATCAACCCAACTGAACTTGGATATGGTCCGCTCGATAAAAACATCTATGACCTGTCTGATGCAGATAAAGAAAACATCCGCAGTGTGCCAGCTTCCCTCGAAGAAGCACTTGATGCATTGGCAGCGGATAACGAGTTCTTGACTGAAGGCGGCGTATTCACAAAAGAATTCATTGAAAACTACATCAACCTCAAACGTGATGAAGCGAAAGCAGTAGCGATCCGCATTCATCCGCACGAGTACAGCCTCTACTTCGACTGCTAATAGGTCGGGGTCGGAACAGTTCTTGTTCCAACTTAAAGCCTCCGGGATACACTCTCGGAGGCTTTTCCTTGAATTAAACAATGTAGTGCTTTAACTTTGCAGGGTGATAAAGGAATTTGATGACCTGAATTCAACACTTCAGTGCATATTGCCCTTGAAGCAGATAGAGAATACTGATATCATAGCGATAATATTTAGTTTGAGAGCATTTTGCACAAATCCATAGAGCGACTTCCAATAGGTAAGATATCGATCGAAATGATTTAATTCGTCTATATCTTATACCCGTGAGCGATTCTAATCGAATTGTGCAAAATGCGTTTGTATGTCAGAGTTACGGATGGAAAGGGCGGGGGATTTTGTGACAAAAAGAGCGTATAACTTTAATGCAGGACCTGCGGCGTTACCACTTGAGGTACTGGAGCGTGCACAGGCGGAATTTGTAGATTTTCGTAATACAGGCATGTCGATTATGGAGATGTCTCACCGTGGAGCGGTGTACGAGTCTGTACATAATGAAGCTCAGGAGCGCTTGTTGTCGCTTCTAGGCAATCCCAAAGGATACAAGGTTCTCTTTCTGCAGGGCGGTGCAAGCACTCAATTCGCGATGCTGCCTATGAACCTGCTTGGGGCAGGGCAGACTGCAAGTTACGTGATGACCGGCAGCTGGGCCAAGAAGGCTCTGTCTGAGGCGAAGTTGATCGGCGAGACGCATGTTGCTGCATCTTCGGAAGCAGAGAAATTCATGAAATTGCCGGATGTTTCAAATCTGAGTTTGCCTGAACGTACGGCTTATGTGCATCTTACTTCCAACGAAACGATCGAAGGTACGCAATTTAAGTCATTCCCGGATACCGGTTCAGTACCTCTGATTGCGGATATGTCGAGTGATATTTTCTGTAAACCATTCGATCTCAATCAGTTCGGTATGATCTACGCGGGTGCACAGAAGAACCTGGGGCCATCGGGAATTACGGTTGTGATTGCTCGTGAGGAACTGGTGAGTGAATCGCCTAAAACGATTCCAACCATGCTTCGTTACAGCACACATGTAGATAATAACTCTCTGTATAATACGCCGCCATCCTTCTCAGTATATATGGTGAATGAAGTATTGAAATGGATTGAAGAACAGGGTGGATTGGCTGGTATTGAGCAAAAAAATACGAAAAAAGCCGAATTGCTCTATAACACAATTGATGCTTCCGGTGATTTCTACCGTGGTTGTGTGGAACCAGAAGATCGTTCCCTTATGAATGTAACCTTCCGTCTTGCTTCTGAGGAACTGGAGAAGAAGTTCATCAAGGCATCGGAGGAAGAAGGATTCGTAGGTCTGAAAGGACATCGCAGTGTGGGTGGTCTTCGTGCCTCCATTTACAATGCTGCTCCTTATGAGAGTGTTAAGGCACTGACAGACTTCATGAGCCACTTCCAGAAGACAAATGGATAATTAAGTATAGGTACGGTGTTATGGACCTTCATGTCTAATTCTGTGCCTTACCAGAGCCTTCCACATTGACGTGTGGAGGGCTTTTCTTTAAGATTAGAGGGTTGTCGTCAACATGAAATGAAAAGGAGATTGAACACATATGGCTTTACACATCGTTCTGGTTGAACCAGAAATTCCGGCGAACACAGGCAATATTTCGCGTACTTGTGCGGCAACCGGTACCCATCTGCATCTCGTGCGTCCACTCGGATTTCGAACAGATGATGCTACATTGAAACGGGCAGGGCTGGACTACTGGCATGCTGTTCATATTGAATACCACGACTCATTTGCAGAGGTTCAGGAAAAATATCCGGAAGGTCGCTTCTTCTACGCAACTACGAAGGCAAAGAACCGCTACAGTGACTTTAATTTTCAGGATGGGGATTTCCTCGTTTTCGGTAAAGAGACTAAAGGCCTGCCACCTGAATTAATTGCTGCGAATCCCGATACATGCATGAAAATGCCAATGACTGGTGATGTCAGATCATTAAATCTATCCAATTCGGCAGCAATTATTGTATATGAAGCGTTGCGTCAGCTCAATTTTCCGGGGTTAGAAGGATAATTTCAGGTTATAAATGACGCTAGAATTCGGAAAAAAAACATTTTTCAAAAAAAAGGACAAAAAATGTTTATTTCCAGCAGGATTCGACAAAATCTTGGCGAATCTATAAACATAGTACAAATGTACCTAGAAATTTAGAGTAAGATAGGAGAGGTGTGCCGTAGCTATGAAGCCAGCTGGAGTAGTTCGCAAAGTTGACCAATTAGGTAGGATCGTATTGCCTAAATCTTTGCGTAAAAGGTATCAAATGAATGAGGGAGATCCTGTAGAGATCTTAGTACAAGGGGACCATATTATCTTGGAGAGATATCGTCCAAAATGTATTTTCTGCGGATCCATCGAGGAAGTCAACGAGTTCAAAGAGCGTTACATATGCGCACAATGTTTAGATGAAATGACTCAGCTTCCACAGCACGGATAAGAAGTAACGCCATGGGGTTATTAACCCCGTGGTGTTTTTTTTGTTTTCAATATCCAGTGCATGGTTCGGTTCCAAGGGAATAAAAGAAGAATATGAAATTTAACGTTGATTGCATATAGGTAAAATCTCATCCCAAACGGCATTCAGAATACCTTGCATGTTTTCTTCCTCACTGTTAATACATATGACAGCTTCCTTTGAGGGAAGGATGATACATAACTGACCATAGGCGCCATCGGCGCGGTAAGCCTCATGGGAACACATCCAGAACTGATATCCGTAACCTTCTCCCCAATCACCGTCTCCAGTCGTTTCGATCTGCCGGGACGTAGCCTGTCTGATCCAATCCGCAGGTATAAGCTGTGTGCCTTCCCAAAGGCCTTCCTGGAGCAGTAACTGGCCAAATCGACTCAGTTCCTCATTGCTTATCCAAAGACCTGCACAGCCGAGTGTTACTCCCAGTGGAGAGGTTTCCCATTCTACATCATGAATGCCAAGAGGCTCAAATAATCGCGGAGTCAGGTAATCTTTCACGGTTTGGCCGGTAGCTGCCTGCAGCATGGCTGAGATCATAAACGTATCCCCACTGCTGTATGTAAATTGTTCTCCGGGCATCCGGTCCAGAGGGAGAGACATATAGTATTTCGCCCAATCTTTCTCGGTCAAAGAAGCTCGTTCATCAGCCCAAAGAGGCGGCGAATCATGACCGGAAGACATTCGGAGCAGGTCACGTAACTTCAATTCCTGTGGAGATGGGAGATTGTAATGTGCACTCGATACATGATTATGGGTGAAATAATCACCAAGTGTGGCATCCAGATGTAACAGACCTTCTTCAAGCGCAAGACCAACGGCCATGCATGTGAAGGATTTACTTATGGAATGTTGTACACGGCGCTGATCCCTATCCCTGTCCCAATGGGCAAGCAGATGCCCTTTTTGAAGTATGCGAATGGAGAAAACGTTCAATTGTTGCTCAGTAATCATTTGAATGAAACCTTTGAGTTGCTCAGACATAATTAACCTCCCTAATATCAGGTGAAACCTGAGTAAAATCGGTTGGTGAAACGTTTCCGTAATTTGAATGCAAAATCAGAACTCATGTTAGTATAAACCGGGTTTGGTGTCAATTAAAGTTGTAATAACACTGACTAAAATTTCATTTTTTCGTAATAATAGTGTCTTTCGGCGCAAATTTAGACGTAAAAAAGCATTTTTTCGAGAAAATAACGCGAAATTTGTAAAAAGGTTATTGACAGGATTTACTCATCGGGCTTATGATTTATTCGAAACGATTCGAAGAAATCGCTTCCACATTAAAAGTGTTGTAATGAAGACCAAGTGAATCAACGTTGGCTATGTTTTGAAACGATTCGAGAAAATCGTTTCGATAACCCATCGTAATACAAGGGAATCTACAACAGCCTGCAATCCAACGCCAGAGAGACGAAAGAGTAAAGACAGCAGGCGATGATGAGAGGGGTTACATTATGGCACATATAACGATCGAAACTGGATCGCCAACCTTATGCATGAATACCAGCATACATGTTGTGTCCAGTGACTCCGGAGAGACTTCAGGCGGTACACTATATCTGTTGCACGGAGCAGGCGATAATGCGAGCACCTGGCAGCGATTAACCACCATTGAGATGTATGCAGCGCAATATGGTTGTACCATCATTATGCCGGAAGCGAATCGAAGCTATTACACCGATATGGAATACGGCCTGAATTACTTCCACTACATCACTCAGGAGTTACCTGAAGTATGCAAGCGTCTGCTCAATCTGAATCCTGATCCGGAGAAAACGTACGTCGCCGGTCTATCCATGGGTGGATATGGTGCACTGAAATGTGGACTAACTTATCCAGAGAAGTATCGCAAAGTAGTGTCATTATCCGGCGTAACGGATATTCAGACACGACTTCATGATCCCCATATGCCAGCGACCATGATCAAGGAAATGAAAGCGGTTTTTGGAGAACGTTTACAGGTAAAAGCCGATCAGGATATTTACGCACTGTCGGCCAAGCTGCTGGAACAGGGTGTTCCTTTACCGGATATCCTCAGTTGCTGTGGCGATAGTGACCCCTTCGTAGAGATGAATCGCGATTTCGCGAAATACATGCAGGGGACTGCCTTTGATTTTCGGTATGTGGAGACACCAGGGGCTCATGAATGGAGATTTTGGGAGCACCACCTGAGAACGATGTTTGATTTTCTGTACAACGACAAGACCAAAGTAGAGTGAGGAGATGCAATGTGAAACCTGCAGCCGAAGGACCTAGCAAAAAGCTGAAGGGAAACGTGAAGGGCAATTCGCTCTGGACTGAAATCTGGAAGCACCGAATGACATACACCCTGCTTATTCCGGGGCTTGTCTGGCTAATCCTGTTTGCCTACATGCCGATGGGTGGCTTGTCTCTGGCATTCAAAGATTACAAGGCCAACCTGGGCATCTGGGGAAGTCCATGGAGCGGATTCGAGAACTTCAAATATGTTTTCCGTGATCCAACCTTTATTGACGCGGTATGGCGTACGCTGTACATCAATATTCTGAAACTGATTATTCAGTTCCCGTTCCCGATCATTCTGGCGTTGTTGTTGAATGAATTGCGGATGCGCAGAGGGAAAAAATTGTTCCAAACCGTTCTTACGTTCCCTCACTTTCTGTCCTGGATCATCGTATCCGGCGTAGTCATCAATGTGCTGGCATATGACGGACTGGTAAACAGTGCGCTCGGATTACTCGGATTGCCAACAATTAATTTCCTGGGATCCGAATCCAACTTTGTACCGATGTTGCTGTTGACTGATATTTGGAAATCAAGTGGATGGGGCGCGATTATATTCTTAGCTGCCATTTCCGGTATTGACCAGGATCAGTATGAATCAGCACAGATCGACGGGGCTTCCCGTATGCAACAGATGTTCAAAATCACTTTACCGAACATCCTTCCAACCATCACAATCATGTTTATTCTTTCGGTTGGTGGATTGATGTCTTCCGGGTTTGACCAGATCTTCAACTTGGCAAATGCCGCTACCAAAAATGTATCGGAAGTACTCGATGTATATATCTATCGGATTACGTTCCAGTCATCAACTGACTTCTCATTCTCGACAGCGGTCAGCTTGTTCCGTTCCTTGGTGAATATGGCCTTGCTGCTTCTTGCTGACAGATTTGCCAAGTGGCTTGGCGGAGACGGTTTGTTCCGATAAGAGAGGAGGAAAAATGAGATGAGCAAGAAAGCTAACAAAAAACCGAGAATTGGTACAGAAAGAATGACACTTCTCGATTACATTATTTTCGCCGTATTACTCGTGCTTGCCCTGATGATCCTGATTCCGTTCTGGAATGTCATCATGATCTCGTTTGCAACACAGAAAGAATATGCTGACAATCCATTTTTGATGTTCCCTAAACAATGGACATTGGATTCCTACAAGGCGTTGTTCGCTGACGGAACGATTCTGTCGGGGTACAAAAATACAATTATATTGCTAGTCATCGGCTTGCCACTCAGCTTGTTCCTGACAACAAGCATGGCATATGGCCTTAGTCGCAACAAATTCCCGTTTAAGAAATTTCTCTTTTTCCTGGTACTGTTCACCATGATCTTTAATGGTGGTATCGTACCGCTGTACCTGATCATGAAATCACTTCATCTTACAGGTACGCTCTGGTCCGTTATTCTGGCGGGAAGCTTCAGTGCTTTTAACATGATTCTGATGATGAACTACTTCTACACCTTGCCTGAATCGTTGATGGAATCGGCGAGACTGGATGGAGCAGGAGAGTGGAGAATTCTGTTCTCTGTTGTTCTTCCGCTGGCTACACCCATTATGGCTACAATCACGTTGTTCTACGGTGTGGCTTACTGGAACAGTTGGTACGATGCGATGATATTCCTTCGAAAAGCGGATCAGTTACCGCTCCAGAATGTACTCAGAAACATTATCGTGACATCTACGACGAATGCATCGAATGCATCCAGTGTGGATGCTGCCCAGGCAAGCAACTTCTCCATGGGCATGAAGATGGCAGCTGTATTTGTCACCATGGTACCCATTATGTGTTTCTTCCCAATGCTGCAAAAACACTTTGCCAAAGGGGTATTAACAGGGGCAATCAAGACCTGATTATACGTATAGGATTTTGCAATCAAATTTGACTAAAAAAACATGGGGGTAAAACATGAAAACGAACAAAAAGTTGTCAGTAAGAGCTCTCTTTGCCATCACGCTTAGTGTAGTTATGCTGATGGTGACCGCTTGTTCCAGCCAAGGAGCTTCAGGTGGTAACGAAAAAGATGCAGAGGGAAATTACAAAGATAACCTGACCATCTCTGTAGCTAACCTGACAGAAATCAAAAACGGGAACTTGGATAATGAATTCCACAAGTTCTGGACAGACAAATTCAATGTAACATGGGACTACAACTATATCGATTGGGATTCATGGGGCGAGAAGCTTCGTCTGTGGATTAACTCTGGCGACTTGCCGGATGTAGCGGTATGGAACTACGTACATGGCGATGCCATTAACAGCATTGAACAAGGTTTGTTCTACAAATTCCCGGATGACTGGAAAGAACGCTGGCCTAACGTTGCAGCAGCTTACAATTTGACGGGTCTTGGAGACAAGCTGGAAGAATTGACAGGTGGAACATACGTCCTGCCTAGACCAATCTATTTCGAGAACAAACCGGCTGACCCACTGACGAACCAAATTGGTGTCATTGCCCTTCGTAAAGACTGGGCTGAAGCGGTTGGTTTTGAACTGAAAGATGCTTATACAACAACCGAATTGAACGAATATGCTGCGCTAGTGAAAGAAAAAGATCCAGGCAAAGTAGGTAACAAACTTGTACCTCTGTCCTACAATGCAGCAGATGCCATGACAAACATGATTATGCCAAACAGCGTACATGCCATGACCGACACACCGTTCTACAAAGGTGAAGATGGCAAGTTCCACTGGGGACCAGCAGATCCTGAAACGCTGACAGGGCTTAAATTGATGCAAAAAGCGTATAAAGATGGATTGCTCAATCCTGAGTTCTACACATGGAAAAACAATGAAGGTCAAAACAACTTCAAAGTAACAGGAACAGCTGCTGTAACAAGTCTGGGCGGACTGGCTTCGTACAGACAAGGTCTGGATTCTGATATGAAAAAAAATCTGGGTGTAAATAGTGATGAACTGGTACACACAGCAATCGTAGTGGGCGATGACGGTAAATACCGTAACATGGAGCAAGCCAACTTCTGGTCTGCATTGATCTTCAATCCGGACATCAGTGACGAGAAATTCGAACGGATCATGGATCTGATCGATTACTCCGCAACAAAAGAAGGACAGTTGCTCATCAACATGGGCTTTGAAGGAACGGATTGGAAATATGATGAGAACCAAGAATTGGTTAGCTTGTTGCCAGAAGGAACAGTATTGGAAGATAAATACCCAGCACGCTTCGAAGGTCTATACCTGCTCGGTGACGACTTCAGTGTTGTAAACCCAGCAATCAAAAAGGATTACCGTGACAGAGCCGTGAAATTGTTCCAAGAAAAAGCAAAACTCGGTACAGAAGGCAATTCGCTTGCAGAATACGATTGGGATGTCAACCTATACGATTCCAAAGCTAAGAGTCAGGCTTCATTCGATTACCAGAACGAATATGCCAACCTGATCCTCAAAAACGGAGATCTGGAAGCAAACTGGAAAGAATGGGTGAACAGTAAAATGTCCCTGGTTCAACCTTATCTGGATGAGCTAAACGAGAAATTCTAGTAATCGTTCAGTAATTAATTTTGAACCCGGTGCGCGGTCTCTCCCCGAACGCAGCCGGGTTCTTTATTTCAACAACTTGTAGTGGAGGATACGATCAGATGAATAACGAGCAGCTGCTAGACCTGGTAAAACAGATGACGTTGGAGGAAAAAACAGCTCAGCTTCTTCAGTTGACTGCCAACTTCTATGAAGGAACAAATGTCGAAGGCCAGATCACAGGGCCGATGGAAGAGATGGGAATTACGGAGCAGTCCGTGGATGCTAGTGGGTCCATTCTGGGGTTGTCCGGTGCGCAGGCCATCATTGATGTACAGCAAGCTTATATGAAAAAAAGCCGTTTGGGCATTCCGCTCTTGTTCATGGCTGACGTCGTTCATGGATTCAAAACCATTTTCCCGATTCCACTGGCGATCGGTTGCTCATGGGACACAGAACTGGCTGAGAAAAGTGCTGAAATTGCAGCACGTGAATCGGCTGTATCCGGTTTACATGTTACCTTTGCACCTATGGTGGACCTGGTTCGTGACCCGCGCTGGGGCCGTGTGATGGAAACAACAGGAGAAGATCCTTATCTGAACAGCTTGTTCGCAGCTGCATTTGTACGTGGATATCAGGGCGATAGCTTGAAAGATGAGCCTGATCGTCTTGCAGCCTGCGTTAAACACTTTGCGGCGTATGGAGCAGCTGAGGGTGGTCGGGATTACAATACGGTGGACATGTCCGAGCGTAACCTGCGTGAGTACTATTTGCCAGCGTACAAAGCTGCATTGGATGCGGGTGTGGAGATGGTCATGACTTCGTTCAATACGGTTGACGGTATTCCGGCAAGTGGCAATGAGAAGTTAATGCGCGGCATTTTGCGTGACGAGTGGGGCTTTGATGGTGTACTGATCTCGGATTGGGCTTCCATTCGCGAGATGATTGCGCATGGCGCTGCGGAAGATGATCGTGAAGCGGCATACCGTGCCATTCGCGCAGGTGTAGATATGGAGATGATGACGCCTTGTTATGTACATCATTTGCCTGAGCTGATTGAGAGCGGTGAAGTGGAAGAGAAGCTCATTGATGAAGCTGTTCTGCGAATTCTGCAACTGAAAGAGAAGCTGGGATTGTTCGACAATCCGCTACGTGCAGCTGATCCGGTTCGTGAACGCGAGATTGTGTTCTCCAAAGAGCACCGTCAGGTATCGTATGAACTGGCAACCAAATCGGCTGTTCTGTTGAAGAATGATGACAGCGTGCTTCCGCTTCAGCCTGAAGCTAATGTAGCCCTTATTGGTCCTTTTGCACAGAGTCCTGATATTCTGGGCTGGTGGTCCTGTGAAGGAGTTAAGGAAGATGCAGTCAAGCTCGGAACAGCTCTGCAAGAACGTTTGACGGGTGGGAAAGTTCAATTTGCTCAAGGCAGTAATGTTCATACAATTACAGCTGAGCAGATTGCGGAAGCCCTTGAAGTGGCAAGCAAAGCAGATCTGATTGTCCTTGCCCTAGGTGAAGACTCCGAGATGAGTGGAGAAGGTGGATCACGCACGGATATTCGTCTGCCAGCAGCCCAATTGCAATTGGTTAAACAGCTCAAAACAGCGGGGAAACCTATTGCCAGCGTTATTTTCAACGGCCGTCCATTGGATCTGCATGGTGTAATCGATGAATCGGATGCCGTTCTTGAAGCCTGGTTCCCAGGTAGTGAGGGCGGGGCAGCGATCGCAGATGTTCTGACAGGTGTAGTGAATCCATCTGCACGTCTGACGATGTCCTTCCCGCAGTCTGTAGGTCAGATTCCGGTCTATTACAACCATTTCAATACAGGTCGTCCGTTGAACCCGGAGAAGACGGAAGAACGTTATGTTTCGAAATACATTGACAGTCCGAATGAACCTCTGCTTCCGTTCGGTTATGGTCTCTCATACACTTCTTTCTCTTATGGTGATCTTGAAGTGTCAAGTAACGAGATGACTGCCGAAGAGACCCTGAGCATCCAAGTACGTGTAACGAACACGGGTGAGCGCGCAGGTGTAGAGACTGTTCAATTGTACGTTCGTGATGTAACGGGTGAAGTCGTTCGTCCTATGCGTGAGCTGAAAGGATATGTGAAGCTTGCACTGGCCCCAGGCGAGAGTGGTACAGCTATGTTTACGTTAAATGAAGAACAGCTTCGTTATCACCATTCCGATTTAAGCCATCGCAGTGATCGAGGTGAGTTCCATATTCTTGTGGGTGCAAACAGTCGGGACACTCAGAAGAAATCATTCAGACTCGTGTAATCCGGTGAATGGAAAGAGTAATGTGTCAGGCCTTTCGTTATGGAAGGCCTGATGAACATAACAGGGGAGCGAAGAATGTGGTCAGTATCAAGGATATCGCCAAACAGGCGGGAGTTTCCATCTCTACGGTGTCATATGCGCTAAATGGCAGCAACAAAGTGACCGATGAGACGAGTTCCAAAATTTTGGCCATTGCCAAAGAGCTGAACTATGTTCCAAATGCCGCTGCAAGAACACTGAAGAAGAGGGAATCCAAAATTCTGGGTGTATTCTTGACCGATTTTAGCGGAGATGTGTATGGAGACTTGCTGAGTGGCATGAAAGCCGTATGTAATGCTCAAGGCTATGACCTGATCGTGTGCAGTGGTAAACAATCCCATCGCATGCTTCCAGAGAGGATGATTGATGGTGCAATCATTCTGGATCATACGTTTGCAAGTGAGGAACTGATGCAATATGCCGATCGTGGACACAAAATCGTTGTATTGGACCGTGAGATGGATCATCCCAACATTAATCAGGTTCTGCTGGATAATAAGGCTGGGGCCACACTTGCGATGGAACATCTTATTGAACAGGGACATAAGAAAATCTACGTGGTGACAGGACCGGAAGGTTCGTTTGACTCTGTGCAGCGGTTAAAGGCTGTGAGACAGGTTGCGGAACGTGAAGCCGATGTGGAATGGATTGAGATCACGGGAGATTTTGAGAAGAGTGGTGGAGAACGAGCCGCAGATCAGATTGTGCAGGTGTATGATGGACCCGCAGCGGTATTCTGTCTCAATGATGAGATGGCAATTGGCTTGTGTGATCGTCTGGCAGAAAGTGCACTTGGCGTTGGTCAGGAGATCGATGTCATCGGATTCGACAATATTGAATTGAGTAAGTATGTCCAGCCGAGATTGGCAAGCATTGATTATTCCAAACGCAAGTGGGGATCGCTCGCTGCTGAACAATTGATCAAAATTATTGCTGGAGAACCCGTCGATCATGAACGAATTTATGTGACATTAGTTGAGGGTGGGTCGGTGAGTGGGGCTATGCCATCTGAATCTGTCATATCCATGCGAAATGAACGGGCGGTTAGCTATTGATCCCGAATTTGCGTCTCGCGACAGAATTGATGCGTAAATCAAAGGGTACAGCAAGAGACAAGGCTTAGAAGAATCGAATCATTCTTTTAAGCCTTGTCTCTTGCTATTTCAAGGATGAAATAATAGAAAAAGCCTCTCCGGAGAGAGGCTTGGCCTTTATAAGCCTTTTGTCTTGTCATTGTTGTAGGATGAAGTGAGAATGCCTGTAATGAAGAGAGTCAATACAATTGCAATAATCCAGAATGTCAGTGAAAATGACATACCCTTCGCACCTCCTGCACAAGCTCATTTTCTTCTATTATAACCATTATAGGTAGAAAAGAAATGCTTCACCCTATTATTTGTAAAATAAAAAGTGCGTGGGCACCGGTCTGAGACTACCATCCGAAGGGTTATTCACAACCCGATTATTCAGAATAAGCGAGGAAGATCCACCGCCATCCAGATTATAGGCGTCGATGACCCCAAGCTTGTACAACCGTCCTTGCAACTCTTCAAGGGTAGCACCGGAACTTCCGCCTTCATTATATCCATCGACCACAATGATCAACAACTGATCATCCTTATAATTGCCAATGACCGTACGTGGTGCTCGTTTGGGCGATACTTTCCACTTATCGGGAATTGTGGTTTTACGTCCATTCTGTAACAGCACCGGAACAAACGTAGCCCCAAATTGCGGTTGCAGGCGATCCAGTGAGTTTTTGTCGAAGAACTTGCCTCCGACCAGCTTGCCGGCATCGTTAAGTCCTACAAAAAACAGATCTTTGAAACTGGCCTGGAAACCGTTCACGTATTTCCCGTCCATGACGGTTGTGCTAAGTGGATAACGTTTGCCGCCGCTGTCAGCAAATCCACCTGCGTTGATCCCGGCAATTGCGCCGTTACGCTTCACAGCCTGCATGGTCGTCTCAGAACGCCCAGGTTCACTGTCTAGAGCCATCTGCATAGCAGTAGGGTCTTTTAGCTTGATCTTCATGGCGTAGCCCTTATAGCTGCCAGGATTCACTCTGTACAATTCAATCGTTAGCCGGTCACTGTCTACCCGTTCAAATGGAACGCCGAGCTTGGATGTAATCCGTTTGTTGTAGATCGTTTCCGGACGATCCGCCTGGGCGGAAGCTTTCTGAACAAGTGTAGACATCGTACTTGTTGTCTTATTATAGAGCTGTGTCGTTCTTTTAATAGAAGAAGAAGTCTGGACAGCAGCATCTTTTGCCCCGGCAAGCTCTTGGCTAATTGCTTGGGTCTGGGGTGTAATCGTATCCTCTGACAGTTCGGTAGAAATCAAACCTCCGGGTTCAAGTGGAGGACGAAGCAACAGCAGGCATAATATCAATCCAACAAAAGGAGCGAGTGCAAGCATAAAAAAACGATTAACCTGTTTGACGGGTGTAATCATTTGAGCAGGTCCATCTTTTTCTGGAGTGTCTCCAGTTGTTTTTTGACTTCGCTCAGCTGGGTATACAGTTTGTTGCTGTTATCCGTTTTATCACTTGCATTATCCTTGGTGAAAGTCAGCAATTCATTGAAGGATTGAACTTGTCCCTGCAGGTCTTCTACTTCCTTCGATATCGTTGTTAGCTGATTTTCGTAGTCGGTTTTTAGCGCTGCAATCTGCTGCTGATTATGGGCCTGAAGCTGGTTAATCATCTGTTGCTGGAGATGGTTACTATAATAGTAGGTTCCAACGACTCCTAGTGCAATGAGAACAATCCACATTACCAGAAACAGCTTGATTGAAGATCCGGCCTTGCCTTTGGCGCTCCGGGTGTGATGGATGTCAGAGGGCGGGGCAGATGGTTTCATATCATCACTCCTGGTCATTTATAGGTACAAAAATTTTTCCAGTCCTCATTCTATCATGCCCCTATTGATTACGCAAAAATGAAATTCTTTACTTAATAGAGTAAAAAGAGATTGCATCGGAAGGAAGTCCTAGGATACAATTTCTTATAGATGCAATAAGTAGGAACTTTGGGCAGGTTTTTCGACTTTTTTAGATAGAAATGCAGGAAATTTATACTATATTTTGACCTTTCCGGGGATGGGAAGATGGACATCATGGTGTTTTTATAACAAAATACGGTGAAAATAGAGCTTTTTTATCGGCTGTGTCCTGTATTTTTCTATTTTTCGACATAATCCGACCTATGCTTCTTCTATACTCGGACTGTCGCATAGACGATGGAATCATCATGACAGAAGCTAGAAGCTATTTGTCCAATACATAACAGGGGGAACAATAATGAAAAAAGTATGGCAGGTGGTCATCGTAGATATCCACCCCACCAGCATGCTCGGTACAAAATTGATTTTGGAAGAGCAGCAAGATCTGACGGTACGTGGCATGACTTCGACCGGAACAGAAGGGCTCGATCTGGTGAATATGCACCAGCCTGATCTGATTCTGATGGATTATCGTCTTCCAGAGGGACAGGCAGATCAATATATTGCCCAGATGAAAAATCTGTCACCTCACAGTCACATCATCATTCTGACGGATGAAGACAATGTGAAGCTGTTTCGTCATCTGATGAGTCTTGGTGCAAGCGGCATGTTATCCAAACAGGCTTCCCCTAGCCAGCTGATTCATCTGATCTCTGGGTTACGTGAGGGCCATGTGTCCATTCCATTGGCGTGGTTAAACAGTGCGGAGTGGGCGCAACCTGTGGAATCTCCGACAGAATCACGTGTAATTGAATTAACAGAAACCGAAACTTTTATCATGGAAAGAATTGTTCAGGGTGTAACCTATGATAAAATAGCGAATGAGATCAACGTTAGCAGACGTTCCATTGATAATTACCTGCGTAAAATATACGTGAAGCTGGAAGTAAGCAGTAGAGCACAGGCCATTGAACGTTACGCCTTGCATGCAAGGCAAGTGAAGACGGGATCATGACGGAACAGGTCTGTTCTTCATAATAACCACAACTGGTCGGTATGCATTCGGTCATATTCGATGGCGAGCACGAATAGGTTGTAGGGCTGCGGACTGCGAGTACAGTTTCGGAATAGGGATGAAAGGGGAACGGATCGATGAAATATTTCTTTGCTTCCCGTACCAACAGGCTTTTGTCATCACCACTGAGGGATATACGTGAGATGTCTGGCAGAGATTATTTCATTTCTCTGGCAGAAGAATTGCCTGCGGAGGAGTTGTTTCCTTTCAAATTGTTGGAAGAAGCAGCGGTGTCTGTCTTTAGTTCAGGCCCTTCCGCTTTGCAATATGGAGAGCCAGCAGGCTACACACCCCTAAGAGAGTGGTTGAACAAAGACTGGAATGCACGCAAAGGCATACGAACGGTACCCGAGCAGATTCTGTTGACCACTGGTACCCAGCAGGCCATCGATCTCGTGATGCGTCTATTGCTTGAGCCAGGAGATTCTGTACTGGTTGAACATCCCACATCTCCAGGCTGTCTTGAAGTTTTGGAGATGCAAGGAGCCAAGATTGTGCCCGTAATGGGTGATCGGGACGGCATACTGCCAGACCTTTTGGAGCATCACATGCAGCAGGTTAGACCGAAGCTGCTTTTTGCTGCACCCAGTTTCTCAAATCCGACCGGTGCTTTGTGGAGTATGGAGCGTCGGGAGGCTGTCCTTGAACTGTGTTCGCGCTATGGTGTACTGCTTGTGGAAGATGATTCTTACGGAGAGCTCCATTTCGATGGCCTTGAGCCAACGGAATTCTATCGTAAATACCCTTCACTCTTTGCACTGGATACTGCAGATCAGGGTGGACATGTTCTATACATTGGTTCATTCAGCAAAACGGTAGCGCCCGCTCTTCGAACAGGATGGGCCGCTGGACATCCGGCACTGATTCAGGCCATGGCCTCAGTTAAACGGATTGCTGATGGTCAGTCCAGTCCGATGAATCAGCGGCTGTTGTATCAATTGCTTGCCCATTCCCCTTTTCGTTGGAGTGATCACCTGTCCATGTTGAATCGGGAGTATAAGACAAGACTCAAACTGATGCTGGAACTGTTGAAGAGACCGGGCTGGAAAGGGTGTCAGTACAACATCCCAGAGGGTGGAATGTATCTGTGGGTACAGTTGCCGGAAGGATTGGATAGTGGCGCTCTGCTTAAGGCAGCTCTGCCCAAAGGTGTATCTTTTCTGCCTGGATCGCTATGCTCTACAGGTGTACAGGATCAACGTTACATTCGATTGAACTTTAGCCATCCGGGCCGGGATGAACTGCTGCTCGGCATGAATCTGATCAGTGAAGCCATTTCCGAATTTACGGCTCGTAGCTAGGTCAGATCAAAAATAGATTGTAGCAAAATTAAAATTGGTTCATGACCAAAGTGATTACGTTATTGCATCCACTAACATTTTTATATATAATGTGAATTAATGAGTTGTTGGTTTCTTTATATAAGCTACAATGGTGGCCAGTTCAGAAAAAGCACTCATATATTTTATCTAACGGGGGAAAATTCAACATGTCTAATATTTTATTTGTTAAAGCAAATGACCGTCCTGCAGATCAAGCAGTCAGCGTTAAATTGTACGATGCATTCTTGAGCGCATACAAAGAGTCCCACCCAGGTGACACAGTTACTGAGTTGGATCTCTACAATACAGAATTCCCATTCTATGGTAACACTGCAATCACAGGTACTTACAAAGCAGCTAACGGTTTTGAACTGACAGCTGACGAGCAAAAAGCAGCTTCACTTGCAGCACAGCTTCAAGATCAATTCTTGGCAGCTGACAAAGTGGTATTTGCATTCCCGCTCTGGAACTTCACTGTTCCTGCACCATTGGTAAACTACATTGCTTACCTGAGCCAAGCTGGTAAAACATTCAAATACACTGCTGAAGGTCCTGTAGGACTTGCTGGCGACAAAAAAGTAGCTTTGCTTAACGCACGTGGTGGCGTGTACTCCGAAGGTCCAATGGCAGCTGCTGAAATGTCCTTGAACTTCTTGAAAACAGTTCTCGGCTTGTGGGGCATTCAAAACCCTGAAGTAGTTATCGTTGAAGGACATAACGCTTCTGCAGATCGTGCTGAAGAGATTGTTACTGCAGGTCTGAAATTGGCTTCCGAAGTAGCAGCAAGCTTCTAATAGCAATCTTCTATATATAAAACACATAAAAACACCTGTAGTCTCCATTGGAGATTACAGGTGTTTTTGCATTCTCATTTTTCATATCACTTACTTCAAGTGTTCCCGTATCAGATATGGCCTGTATTTTTCAAGTATTGCTCCGCTGTTTCAGCGATATGCGCAAGGTCATCCTTATTTTCACCAGATACCGAATACGTTACATCAAGTTCATTAATGGTTCGTTCGATCATATCATTATCCTCAAGCATATGTGCATGCTCGGTTAACGCCTGTGCTCCCTTAATTGTCAGAATATATTTCCCTCGGGAGAGGCGTTCAAACCAGCCATAATAATTCTTTTGCAGAATCGCCGCGGAAGAACCTACACCAGTCTGTCTGGCGAGGGTGGCGGGAGAGGCTTCTCCGTTCGTTCGCAGAGCGGATGCGACTCGTAAGGCCTTCTCACGATATGCCGTGACCAGCTGTCTGCGTGTGCTGCCTCCCGTATTGTAATCTCCGCTGCGTTCGTCGAATTCCTTCAGCAGGCGTTTCCGTCGAATACCACTTTTGCGAGCAACCTGATTGCGTCCAGTGAGGGGAGGCTGGGCGGAGGGTTCGCATAATACATCGATCAGGGGAGCTTTGGTTTTGTAAAATGTGACCGTCAGCAGCCCCAGACCGAGCTGTCTGCATAATGCAGTCAGTTCGCTCCAGCGTTGGTTCACGGCTCCGCGTTTGCTGCGATTGCGCTCGACGGCCAAATACACGAACGGGCTAAGCTTCAAGCGCTGCATGCCCTGCAACAACAGGGAGAGGTTAAATGTTTTTTTCATCTCCACAATCAGTGGTTCCTCCTGATCCGATCTGACCCCTACGAGGTCACAATGTCTGACTTCCGCCTTCACATCGAAGCCACGCTGCTCGAAGAAAGCCTTCACAGGCGAATATAATTCGGTTTCGTATTGCACTGCCATCGTTCGTGCTCCTTTCCTAAAGTGGTCAGGGATCTGACCATGCATTGTCCGGTTTCCTGAATTTAGAACCCTCATTATATCATATTCGTTCTTTTTTTTCTGAAGGCACAAGATGTCTGATAGAACAGGGAAAAGCCAAAATTCAAAGCCGTGGATTGAAAAAAAGAGGTCAACTTATCCGAATTGCCGCATAGGTATGTAATACACTTTTCACAACAAAACAAGATGTTTGGACAGAGGGTGGCGGGACTACACAGAACCGCAAGATTGGTATTCAAGCAGGAGCCGCAATTCTATTGATTTCTTCATACCATTCGGAATGGTTGACAATCACACTAAAGGAGCCATGGGAGGTACCAAGCATGAATATTTTTGAACGCGTTGCGGAACATCGGGCAGAGAGTGACCGTTTGACATGGAACGGAACATTTGAAGATTATATTGAACTGCTGAGAGAGGACCCGACTCCGGCAATGACGGCTCACGCCAGAGTGTATGAAATGATTGAATCATTTGGCGTTGAAGAAGTAGGTGGGCACAAGCGGTACAAGTTTTTTGAGCAGGAGATCTTTGGATTGGATCGATCCATTGAAAAGTTGGTCGAGGAATACTTTCACTCAGCAGCACGTCGTCTGGATGTACGTAAGCGGATCTTGCTGCTTATGGGTCCCGTAAGTGGAGGTAAATCGACACTGGTTACGTTGCTGAAGCGGGGTCTTGAACAGTTCTCGCGGACAGAGAAAGGTGCCATATACGCTATTGATGGATGCCCGATGCATGAGGAGCCACTGCATCTGATTCCACTGGAGCTTCGTCCTGAAGTGGAAAAGGAAATTGGAGTCCGTATTGAGGGTAACCTTTGCCCATCTTGCCAAATGAGACTCCGTACCGAATATGGCGGTGATATCAGCAAGGTGCCCGTGGAACGAGTCATTGTTTCCGAAGATAATCGTGTGGGGATAGGAACGTTCAGTCCATCCGATCCGAAATCGCAGGATATTGCCGATCTGACTGGTAGCATCGACTTCTCCACCATTACCGAGTTTGGTTCTGAATCCGATCCACGTGCCTATCGTTTTGATGGGGAGTTGAACAAGGCGAACCGTGGATTGATGGAGTTCCAGGAGATGTTGAAATGTGATGAAAAATTCCTGTGGAATCTATTGTCACTCACACAGGAGGGGAATTTCAAAGCAGGACGCTTCGCCTTAATCAGTGCAGATGAGATGATTGTTGCGCATACGAATGAATCGGAGTATAAGTCATTTATCTCCAACAAGAAGAATGAGGCACTGCAATCCCGGATGATTGTCATGCCGATCCCGTACAACTTGAAAGTATCCGAGGAAGAGAAAATCTACGCCAAGCTCATTCAGCAAAGTGACATGAAGCATGTTCATATTGCACCGCATGCATTGCGGACTGCAGCCATTTTTTCCATACTTACCCGCTTGAAGGAAACGAAGAAACAAGGCATGGATCTCGTTAAAAAAATGCGGATGTATGACGGTGAGGAAGTGGAAGGCTATAAAGAAGCCGATCTGCGCGAGATGCAAAATGAGTATTTGGATGAAGGGATGTCTGGCATTGACCCGCGGTATGTCATCAACCGGATCTCCAGTGCTTTGATCAAGCAAAATCTTCAGTGCATTAACGCGTTGGACATTCTGCGGGCCATCAAGGACGGTCTGGACCAACATGCTTCGATTACGAAAGAAGAGCGGGAGCGGTATCTGAATTTTATTGCTCTTGCACGCAAGGAGTATGACGAACTGGCCAAGAAGGAAGTACAGAAAGCATTTGTGTACTCATTCGAGGAGTCGGCGAGAACGCTATTCGAGAATTACCTGGATAACATTGAAGCATTCTGCAACTGGTCCAAAATTCGTGATCCACTCACAGATGAAGAAATGGACCCGGATGAGCGCTTGATGCGTTCCATCGAGGAGCAGATCGGGATCTCCGAGAATGCAAAGAAAGCGTTCAGGGAAGAGATTTTAATCCGAATCTCGGCTTACTCCCGTAAGGAGCGCAAATTCGAGTACAGCAGCCATGACCGTCTGCGTGAAGCGATTGAGAAGAAGTTGTTTACAGATCTGAAAGACATCGTCAAGATTACAACCTCAACCAAAACACCGGATGCAACCCAATTGAAACGAATGAATGAAGTGATCAAACGCTTAATTGAAGAACATGGATATACCGCAGCTAGCGCCAATGAACTGCTACGCTATGTGGGCAGTCTGCTTAATCGCTAATCGGCAACGAACCATTCCGGATCAGGCTTCTGATGTCTGCTGTGAGGCTCCTTCACAGCAGAGTCAGGGCCTTTTTAGTTCAATAAGCATGATATTAATCTAAAATGCTGACAAATAAGGTTAATTTTACGATGAATTAGTTCTAATGGTTTATGTAAATTTAGGTATTTTAGTCTATAATCAATACATATATTTACAATTTAAAGTAATGGTGTTTATTAAGGAGCTGACTGAACCAGATATGAGCAGTATTTCCGCAACAAGACAGAAGCAACTTGATTACATGGGATTAACCGCAGGAGATCTAACACTGCTTGCCGATCATCGGCCTGTTTTTAAAAAAGTCGTTAATGAAGTGGTGGATCATTTCTACAATCATGTGGGGAATTATCCTGATCTGGTAGATCTGATCGCCCGATTCTCTACGATTGATCGCCTAAAAGAAACGCAGAAGATGTACTGGTTATCGATGACAGATGGGATCGTGGACGACGCATATATTGAGCAACGTATTGCGATTGGGCTTGTGCATTCCCGTATTGGCCTGTCCGAAGATTATTATCTGGGTACCTATATGGTATACCTTGATATTGCAACGAGCATATTCCAGCAGGTTATCCCTGATTCCTGGCATCTTGTCATTCAGGCGCTTAGTAAAATGTTTAATCTGGATTCGCAGCTTGTCCTTGAGGCATATGAGAAGAAAGAAAAAGAAAAGTTACATCAGCTTGCCGATGATCAACAACATACCTTGCAGGCGATCACGCAGATTACCCAAGAGCTTACAGGCATGATTAGTGAACTGAATGAAAATGCTCTAGCCATCTCGAATGTAGCCAAAGAAACAGCTGCCTCTCAGGATCAGGCTCAAGTTCTGCTCACGGAATTGACGGGGGAGATCCAGCAGATCGGAAAAATGGGTGAGCTTATTCGGGAGATATCGGATCAGAGTCATCTTGTCGGCCTGAATGCAGCGATTGAAGCCGCTCATGCAGGAGAATTCGGTCGTGGCTTTGAAGTCGTCGCCAGTGAGGTGCGCAAGCTCGCATCTAGTTCCCGGGATGCCCAGGGTAAAATTCAGTCTAATCTGGAGCAGATCATGAAGAAACTGAGCAGTGTACAGCAGGAGTCCGATCATACGTCTCGCGGAGCACGTAGCCAAGCTTCACGCTCGGCTGAACTCGCTGTATTTGCAACAACAATGGAGAAACTGTCTCTGGATTTGAAGAATCTGGAACAGCAGGAATAGAGGTTAAAAGCATTAGGAACCTTCCATACCGTTTCATGCTGTTTTAAGCTATAATGGGTAGACAAACCTGCCGATGTTATAGAAAATGCAGCCGGAGACAGGGGATTTGAAAGAGGTTGAGGTGATCAGATGGCTTCTATCCATGATGTGGCCAAGGAAGCGGGAGTATCTGTTGCAACCGTTTCCAAAGTGATAAACGATTATCCTGATGTAAGTGAAAAAACACGCAAAAAAGTCAATATAGCCATCGAATTATTGAAATATCAACCCAATGTGGTCGCACGTGGACTTGTAAAACGCCGTTCATGGACGGTAGGCGTATTGTTGACGGTTCCGTTTACGAACCCTTTTGTATCAGAATTGCTGGAAGGGATCAAGACTGCACTGGAGAACAGTGGTTATGATCTGGTCCGGTTATCTACTCGATTCGATGATCCGGCGTACTCGTTCATCAAACATTGTCGCAGTCGTAATGTGGATGGTGTGGTGGTATTTGGTGAAGGCAGAGAAAACGCGAGTATTCAGGAACTGGTGGATGCAGAGATTCCAACGATGTTTGTTGATACGGACATGTTAGGCAAACGTGCTGGTTACATTACTACAGATAACGCGAACGGGATCTCCATGAGTGTCAAACATCTGTATGAGCTTGGACACCGCAAGATTGCTTATATCTCAGGGACACTCGGACCTGCCGTAGCTAATCTGCGATTGGAAGGATATCGGGAAGGGCTGCGAGAATGCGGCATTCCGTATTCTACGATATATCTGGAAGTCTGCGATTACTCATTTGATGGCGGCAGCAAGGCTGCAAGGAGATTGTTGGCACTTCAGGATCAGCCAACGGGGATTGTCTGTGCATCAGACATGTCTGCCTTTGGGGCAATTCATGAGATTGAAAAGCATGGACTGAGTGTGCCAGAAGATATTTCTGTTGTCGGATTCGACAACACATATTATGCTGAGGTGTTCAAACCAGGACTGACCACGGTGAATCAGAATATCTATTCGATTGGTATTAAGTCCATCGAATATTTGATTGCCATGATTGAGAATCCGGCTTATTCTCCACCCGTTGTGACGGAACCTTCCAATTTGGTGATCCGTCAGACGACAGCACCTTTAAAAGTGTAAAGACATTGACACGGAGCACAGCTAACAAGCTGTGCTTTTTGTCATTTCTATAGCTGCTTTTGAGCATGTTGATGGTGGAATGAGAACATTCTGTCAATCATCATAAGCGGATATAAAGACTTTATTTATGTTGAAACTGCCTGCATATTATTGTGAAGATTTTAGAATAAGTCCTATAGTTTAACGGGTAAACAAAGTTTGTTGGCAATCGTATAATGAAAGTGCTTACAATTTCTGTTGAATAACGTCTATCCAATCCTGCACAACGATCTTGTAAAGGGCGGGCGCAAGACAGAACAGAGGTTACTCTTCACAAACAACCAAGGAGGAGATCGGATGCATTTGAGAAAATGGTGGAGCTTGTGCTTGTCGGCTGTATTGATCTTCAGTGTGTTCCCGAGTGTGGGAACAGGAGTGGCACGTGCTCAAGCGGCTGCGGACGTTAAGACTGGCGATGATGAAGTGCTGTTCGAGGCTAATTTTGAAGATGGCGTGTTGGGACAATGGCGTCCACGTGCGAGTGAAAAGCTTGATATCGTAGCGCAAGGTCACGACAGCACACGCAGTCTGAGAACCTCTTCCCGTACCGAAACGTTCCATGGACCCTTAATTGAAGTAATAGACCATGTACAGAAGGGCAGCACGGTTCATATTTCGTTTTGGGCCATGTACGATGAAGGACCGGACAGTCAGGTCATTAACGGTTCACTGGAGAAAGAGTACAATAACGACGCTTCAAGTCGTGAATATGCTACATTTGCCTCTGCTACCCTGAACAAAGGACAGTGGAAAAAAATCGAGGCAGATGTGGTGATTCCAGGAGAAAATAGTGGTATCACCGGATTCCGGATGTATGCAGAGACACCTTGGAAGACGTCAGCGGAAGTGACGCCGGCAGATACGATTACTTTTTATGTGGATGATGTTCTGATTACGGAAGCCGAAAAAATTGAAATAGAGCCGAACATTCCGAATCTCGTGGATGTCGTGGGAAAAAACTATGCCATGGGAGCGGCAATCGACCAATCTGCACTGGATGCGGAAGATCCGCATTCCCAGCTGTTGACGAAACATTTTAATAGTATTACAGCTGGAAATTTTATGAAAATGGATGCGATGCAACCAAAGGAAGGGCAGTTTGTCTGGTCAGAGGCGGATCGTCTGGTGAATTTCGCCGAAGCAAATGACATGGAGGTAAGAGGTCATACCCTGTTATGGCATAGTCAGGTGCCGGACTGGTTCTTTACCGATCCGAATGATGCTTCCAAACCTGCCACGCGTGAACAGTTGCTTGCACGGATGAAAACCCATATTCAAACCATCGTGACTCATTACAAAGGCAAGGTTCATACATGGGATGTCGTCAATGAAGTCATCTCAGACGGAGGCGGCTTGCGGAATGAGGCGAGTAATTCCAAGTGGAGAGATATTATTGGGGATGTAGATGGCGATGGAGATGACAGTGATTACATTGAGCTGGCTTTCCGATATGCACGTGAGGCAGACCCCGATGCTGTACTGGTGATTAATGACTATGGAATGGAGGGCAATGGAAACAAGCTGAATGATATGGTGAAGCTTGTAGAGAAGTTGCTTGCTAAAGGAACACCGATTGATGCGGTTGGATTCCAGATGCATGTGTCGATGTACGGACCGGATGTAAAGCTCATTCGTGAGGCTTTTGAGAAAGTGATCGCTCTTGGTGTGAATGTACAGGTTACAGAGCTGGACGTTTCGATCTATTCAAGTAATTCTGAACTGGAGATGCCTGTCACAGATGAACTACTGCTGCAACAAGCTTACCGTTATCGTGAACTGTTCGACCTGTTTGACGAGTTGGGAAAACGCGGCGTAATGGACAGTGTTACAGTCTGGGGACTTGCGGATGACGGTACATGGCTTGACAATCATCCAGTCAAAGGACGCAAAGATGCACCATTGTTATTTGATCGTAAATTGAAAGCGAAACCGGCCTATTGGGCACTGGTGGATGCTACCACTCTTCCGATCTATCGTAATGAGTGGACAGCATTGAAGGCTAGCCCTTCTTTCCCGAATCACAAAGGACAGGAAGATATTCTTTGGGGTGCTGTGAAAGGGCTTGGAATTAATCATCTGGCAGATGGTACATCTACGGTTACGGGTGAGGCACGTGTAATGTGGGATGCCAAAAAGGTGAATTTACGAGTGGAAGTGAAGGATACTACACGTCGCAAAGGTGATCAGGTGCAGGTTTTCCTCGCGGAAGAAGTAAAGGGTACGGGCGCTGCAACTTCTGAAGCTGATCTATCTGCCAAGAAGAAAAATCCGCCGTCTGCAAATGGTCAATATACGTTCAAACGAGAAGGCGGTAAAGGCAAGGATAAGAATGCATACAACGTACAGGAGACAAAAACGGGTTATGTTGTATATGCATCACTGCCTATGTCCGCTGCTTTACTTACCGAAGGTCAGGTCTTGTCTCTTGATTTTCGGATTACGGATGAACATGCTGCTGGCAAGACAGCTACCATCGTTTGGAATGATATTTCCAATCAGCAGCCTGATAAACCAACCAACCGGGGGAAACTGAAGCTGGGTTCTGTCTTGAAACAAACGAAGGTCACGTATGGCAAACCTGTAATTGATGCGAAAAAGGATGACATCTGGAAAAAGGCTGCATCTGTTAAAACGGATGTCTGGGTCATCGGAAATTCAGGTGCAACAGCGACTGCACAGCTGTTATGGGATGAAAAATACCTGTACGTATTGGCAGATGTGAAAGATCCTTTGCGAAGCAAGTTAAGTTCTAATGCACATGAGCAGGATTCGATCGAGATTTTTATCGACCCGAGCAAAGATCAAACTACTTTCTATCAGGAGGATGACGCCCAGTATCGGGTTAACTTTGATAATGAGGCTTCTTTTGGAGGAAATGCACGGAAAGAAAGCTTCAAATCAGCTACCCGATTAACAAGCGGAGGGTATACCGTTGAAGTGGCAATCCCTCTAGATAGCGTTCGTGCTGAAGGGCAAAGATGGATTGGATTCGATCTTCAAGTTAATGATGATGGTGCGGGAGATGGCAAGCGCAGCAGTGTGTCCATCTGGAGTGATTCATCAGGTAATTCTTATCAAGATACTTCCGGTTTTGGGAGTCTGTTACTGACTCGCAAATAGAAAATTCAGCTGTGTATTGGAATATGCGAATGTCAGCTATTAAACATCTTATTTCTGGAAATAAGTGTTGATTTTAAAGGCTGGGACGTTTAGACTATATACATTCAAATAAACGGGTTCCAATGTATGACAACGGCTTCAACTAAGTCTGTAGTCACGAGTCAAATGATGCGGAGGGAGTGCCTGTCATCCAGACAGCGCACTCGCTTCTTTTTTACATTTTTGCTTACATATGAGGCATTTCCCGGTTGAAAGGACAGAGTGAGTGGAGCACCTACATGGTACGTACAACTTAGAACTTGTTATTTTATCCTATATTATTGCATCGTTAGCTTCGTACGCAGCCCTTGACCTTGCAGGCCGTGTAAGTCAGGTTAGCGGGATGGCGCGGAATGTATGGCTTACCTGCGGTGCAGTCTCGATGGGGCTGGGAATCTGGTCCATGCATTTCGTAGGTATGCTGGCTTTTGTTCTGCCTACGCAAGTCTCCTATTCCACCGGTAAGGTTGTTTTATCTGTTCTACTTGCTATTGTCGCATCGGGGATCGCCTTGAACATTGCGGGTAGACAAACGGGCAGGATAAGCAAGCTCATGATTGCTGGAGTGCTTATGACAGCAGGGATCAGCTCGATGCATTATGTGGGGATGGCTGCGATGTCGACTCCGGTTACGTATGAACCAGGCAGAGTGGTGTTATCCATTCTGATTGCAGCACTTGCTTCATTTGCGGCACTGTGGCTTATGTTTTTCTTCCGTTATCATCAATCAAGACATACCTGGGTTTACAAGATGGGCAGCGGTCTTATTATGGGTGTTGGAATCTCTGGCATGCACTATACCGGGATGTCAGCCGCACAGTTCCATCATTCACATGGCTCGATGGCAAGTTCAGGGATGCAGATTGAGCCCGGTATTCTCGCCTACCTGATCGCATCGGGCACATTTATTGCACTGGGTTTGACGTTATTTGGCATATTTATCAACCAACGCATGTCCCTGAAGGATCGACGGATTCATGAGAATGAGCAATGGTATCAGGCCTTGTATCATAACCATTCAGATGCCATTATTTCAGTGGACAAGGAAGGTATTGTCAAAGGCATTAATGCTGCTGTAACGACGATCACTGGATACCCTGAAAAAGAGGTCATGGAACGTTCCATTGATGAGATCGCTCAGCAGATTGATATCGAGTGGGTCAGTGAATTTGATTCCATCGATTGGGATGATCATGGGCTGGAGCAGGCGCACTACTTGGCCAAGATGAGAGACGTACAGGGTGAACTTCTGGACCTTAGTATTGTTGTAGTTCCTGTTGTCATTGATGATAAACATGTGGGAAGTCACATTTTGATCAAAGACATTACGGAGGAGAAGCAGGCTCAGGAGAACATTCGTCACCAAGCATTGCATGATCCGTTGACGGGACTGCCCAATCGGCGCAAGTTGGATGATGTGCTGGCTTGTACAATTCAAGATTCAGAAGAAAAAGGACATTCGTTTGCCGTTATGGTGATGGATATAGACCGGTTCAAGATGATTAATGACTCGTTGGGACATTCCATTGGAGATGTATTTCTAAGAGAAGTCAGCAACCGGATCATGAAAGCCATAGAAGCTTCTGATCCCTTGGCTATGGAGAATGTCATGCTGGCCCGGATGGGCGGTGACGAGTTCACACTCGTTGTAACCCATGATCAAGCGACAGAGGTACGAGTGGCAGAACTTGCAAAACAGATTGTTGAAGCCATTCAGTTACCCTACCGCTTGAAGGAAAATGACTTTTACGTGACCGCCAGCATTGGAATTGCGATGTATCCCGATCATGGAGTGGGAGTGGATGCTTTGCTGAAACATGCCGACTCCGCCATGTATGAAGTGAAGAAAAACGGCAAAAATGGTTTCCAATTCTACACGGCCCAACTGGATTCGGAACTTTATGAACGTATTGAGCTGGAAGGTTACCTGCGTAAAGCGTTGGAACGCGATGAGATGGTTCTGTACTATCAACCGCAGATTCGTACCGAGGATAGTCGTATGATTGGTGTCGAGGCTCTTATACGTTGGAACCATCCACTCAAAGGGCTGCTTGCACCCAATGTGTTCATCCCGCTTGCAGAAGAGACAGGTATGATCTATGAGATTGGCAAATGGACGCTGCGCGAAGCGTGCAGGCAGATGAAGCTCTGGCATGCCAGCGGTGGGCCGCTCATTCCGGTATCGGTAAACTTGTCCAGCCAGCAGTTCCATCAATCGAATTTGGTAGAACAGGTCAAGAACGCACTCTTGGAGACAGGGCTGGAGGCCCGGTACCTGGAGCTGGAGATTACAGAGAGCATGATGATGGATGCAACGGTATCTACGGCAATTCTGAATGAACTTAACGCACTGGGTGTCAAGATCAGCCTGGATGATTTCGGGACGGGATACAGTTCACTGAGTTATCTGAAACATTTCCCGATTCACAAGCTCAAGATTGATCGTTCATTCGTGACGGACATTACAGAGAGTCACAGCGATCAGGCGATTGTGGCGACCATTATATCGATGGCACAGAATCTCAAGATGGAAGTGATTGCCGAAGGCATTGAGACGAAAGGCCAACTGGATATTCTGATGCAGAATGACTGCCGGGAGATTCAGGGATATTATTTCAGTCGTCCACTGCCGGCAAGTGAAGTGGAACATGACTTTTTTGTACCGCTGCGATTGCAGGGTAATGGAGCACCAACAGTATAATCAGAGTGAACATTTCAATTAAAGGATTTTACACTGACCACTTCGAGGTCAGAATAACCTTCCGATCGCTGTTATCCCCAGATTTTTTGATCCCTTTCATAAAGGGGAAATCCGGGGATAAAGGCGAACGCTTAACTTCTTCATGTTATTTCTGCCCTCTTCGTTATTGTGTAAAAATAAAGTCGAAATTATATGCCCAAGCGGCAAGTCCCCGAGATGTGTTGGGAACTTGCCGCTTTTTTACTCTAATTCGTGATGTTGAGAGTAAGGAAAGATTAGTTCTTTTCCATTCATAGAATAATGGAATTGAAGGTTAGTATTAGGAGACGGAAGGAAAGTATTATACTATATTTTGTGTTACTATGGAACTAGTAATCTGTAATAATTTCTAGATTTGTTGAGATAAAAACTGGATATCGAGGTGCTGTGAATGTCTGGAAACTTTGAGTTCTTACATAGTAGATGGGAGATACTGTCGGACCTTGGGGAGATGGCAGAACGCAATTTATTTATAGACCCCAACACATCATTAATTAAGTTGCGCATGTTCGGTGAAACACTAACGAAATATATATGCGCTATGGAAGAGTTAGATGAGACTAGGGAGCTTACACAGGTTGATCGACTATCGCAGTTGAAGCGCGATGGTCTGATCTCTGATGAAATTGTAGATTATCTTCATACCTTACGCAAAATTGGAAACAAGGCAGTCCACGAATCGGGTTATGGTTCAACTGCAGAAGCCCAGGCATCGACGCATCTGGCTTTCCGACTTGGTGTATGGTTCATGGAAGTATATGGTGACTGGGACTTCAATTCGACGACCTATATCGAACCAATTCAGCAAGACACTGCAAATAATGGTGAGCAATTGGCTCAACTGGCAGAGTCATATGAATCGAAAATGGAACAGCTACAGCAAGAATTGGAGAACTTGCGCCAGCAGCAGGCAATGGTCACGAGAGAAGAAAAGAAAAAGCGGCATACAAAATCAAGAGAAGCAGGTAGCGCCTTTAAGCTTACGGAAGCTGAGACTCGGCTAATCATCGACGAGAAGTTGCGTCAAGCAGGCTGGGAAGTAGACTCTCAAAAGCTACGCTTCGGATTAGGAACGCGTCCAGAGAAAGGACGCAATATCGCTATTGCTGAATGGGCACTTAATACAGGATTTGCAGACTATGCGTTATTTTGCGGGTTAGAACTGGTTGGCATTGTAGAAGCCAAGCGAATGAGTAAAAACGTAGAGGCAGATATTGCTCAAGCAAAAAAATACGCCATGAATGTCGTGCAACATGGGGACGAAATGATATATGATCCTTGGGGAAATTACCAGGTTCCGTTCCTTTTCTCGACCAATGGACGACCATATTTGGAACAACTGAAGCATCTTTCAGGAATTTGGTTTCTTGACGCGCGCAAATCAACGAACCATCCACGTCCCCTTCAGGCTTGGTATTCCCCACAGGGGCTAAAAGATTTATTACAGCAGGATGTGGAAAAGGCAGCCCAAGATTTGCGTGATGAGACAATGGATTACCTGAAGTTACGCCCATATCAGGAAGAGGCAATTCTCTCTGTAGAGGAAGCGATTGACAACGGACAGCGTAATATTTTATTAGCGATGGCAACAGGGACAGGAAAGACACGTATGGCAATTGGGCTCATATATCGTCTGATCAAGCATAATCGTTTTAAACGCATTTTGTTCCTCGTAGACCGCTCAGCGTTAGGGCGTCAAGCCGAGGCAGCGTTCAAGGATTCAAAGCTTGAGAGCTATCATTCGTTTACGGAAATTTTTGAGCTCCAGACTTTGAATGACAAGAAGCCGAATATGGAGACAAAAGTTCAGATCGCAACTGTTCAGGGGATGGTTAAACGCCTATTCTATAACGAATCGGATGATGGTACAGACATTCCTTCGGTTGACCAATATGATTGCATTATTGTCGATGAAGCACATCGGGGATACACGTTAGATAAGGAAATGTCTGAACTTGAATTGGAGTTTCGTGATCATGAAGACTATGTAAGCAAATACCGTAAGGTACTGGACTATTTCGATGCAATCCGAATTGGGTTAACAGCTACGCCAGCGTTGCACACGGTGGAGATATTTGGACGATCAGTGTTCAATTATTCCTATCGTGAAGCTGTAATTGACGGTTACTTGACCGATCATGAACCTCCGATGCAGTTTGAAACACAACTTAAAAAGAACGGAATCAAGTGGCAAGTTGGAGAGGAAGTTACCGTATATGACATTTCGTCAGGTAATATCGAGAAGGAATTGCTTGAGGATGAGATCAATCTGGAAGTGACCCAGTTTAACAAAACGGTCATTACAGAAAATTTCAACCGCGTTATTCTGAAAGAACTGACTAAACATATCGATCCTGAATCGGACGGCAAGACGCTAATTTTTGCAGCAAATAATGATCATGCAGATTTGATCGTGCGAATGTTCAAGGATGAGTTGGAAAAAACGTATGGACCGGTAGACGATAATGCTATCCTCAAAATTACTGGTTCGATTAATGATCCACTGCATGCTATTAAATTGTTTAAAAATGAACGCTTGCCTAGTATCGTCGTAACCGTTGACTTATTGACTACTGGCATTGATATTCCAAGTATTACGAATCTGGTCTTTATGCGTCGTGTTCGTTCACGAATTTTGTACGAGCAGATGATTGGTCGAGCGACGAGACGCTGTGATGAGATTGGCAAGGATCATTTTATGATCTATGACGCGGTGGGGATCTACGAGTCATTGAAACCATACACCGATATGAAGCCTGTTGTAACGAAGCCCACAGTGTCGCTCGATGTTCTGACAAGTGAACTTGCACAGTTAGAGAGCGAAGAACAAGGCAAGTTGCACAAGGAACAGATTATTGCCAAAATGCAACGGAAGAAACGTACCTGGACAGAGAAAGATCATGAAGAATTCGAGGCTCTGTCTGGCGGAAATAGTATTGATACATTTATCGACGATCTGAAGAGCATGAGTGCGTTGCAAGCGAGTCGTGATTTAAAAGTGAAGAAATCGCTTGTTGCCTTCATCGATGAGAATCGTGGAAGAGGAAAGCGCATCTATATTTCAGAACATGAGGATAAATTGCTCTCTACAACACGGGGATATGGGGATGCTGAAAAACCTGAAGATTATTTGGAAGGGTTCCAATCGTTTATCACCGAAAACCTGAACCTCATTCCTGCACTTACAATTATATGTACCCGTCCAACGGATCTGACACGAGATGAGCTGCGTAAGCTACGAGTGGAGCTCGATCAGAAAGGGTTCTCAGAGAAAATGCTACAGGCAGCATGGCGAGATGCAAAAAACGAGGATATTGCAGCGGACATTATTAGTTTTATCCGGCAGCAAGCGATTGGTGATCCCTTAATTAGCCATGAAGAACGGATTGAAGGCGCGATGAAAAAAATATATGATATGAAAGTCTGGTCAAAGGTTCAGAAGGACTGGTTGAAGCGGATTGAGAAACAATTGCTCCAGGAATCGGTATTGGATCCGAATCCGGAAAAGGCATTCGAGGTTGAACCGTTCAAGAGCAAGGGTGGCTATAAGCAGTTGAACAGAATCTTCGACGGCGAGATGGACACGATCGTAAATACAATCAATACCGCACTATATACACCTAGAAAGAAGGACTATGCATAAATGGGTAATCAGGATATTGTACAAAAACTTTGGAACTTATGTAACGTACTGCGGGATGACGGCATTACATATCATCAATATGTAACGGAACTGACGTATGTACTTTTTTTGAAAATGATGAATGAAACCAACAATGAAAGTATTTTACCTGAGGAATATCGCTGGGATTCCCTCAGGGAGCGTCATGGTATGGCGCTCCAACAGCATTATCGTCAATTGCTGCTTGATCTGGGTAACCAAGGTAATGAGACTATAAAGCAAATTTATATGAACGCAACCTCTAATATTAATGAGCCGAAAAACCTGGAGAAAATTATCACATCCATCGATCAACTCGATTGGTATAGTGCGAAGGAAGAAGGGCTCGGTGACCTGTACGAGGGTCTACTTGAAAAGAATGCGAGTGAGACCAAGTCGGGAGCAGGTCAATACTTTACACCGCGTCCACTTATTGATGTAATCACGAAACTGGTTGACCCACAACCAGGCGAGCGTTGTAATGACCCTGCGGCGGGTACGTTTGGTTTCATGATCGCAGCAGATCGTCACGTCCGCAGCAACACGGATGATTATTTCGACCTGCCGGAAAAGACAGCTGAGTTTCAAAAGAAACAAGCGTTCTCTGGCGTTGAATTGGTAAAAGATACGCATCGTCTAGCCATGATGAATGCGATGCTTCATGAAATTGATGGAGAGATTATCTTGGGAGATACGCTTTCCGATGACGGTGTACATTTGAAGAACTTCGATGTCATTTTGACGAATCCGCCGTTTGGCACGAAGCAAGGTGGAGAACGCCTGACACGTGATGACCTCACCTTTACAACAACAAACAAACAGCTGAACTTCCTACAGCATATTTATCGTGCATTAAAGGCAGATGGCAAAGCACGTGCAGCTGTTGTATTGCCAGATAACGTTTTGTTTGAAAGCGGCGCTGGTGCAAAAATTCGTGATGACCTCATGGACAAGTGTAATTTGCATACGATTTTGCGTCTGCCAACAGGAATTTTCTATGCCCAAGGTGTCAAAACAAACGTCTTATTCTTTACACGTGAGAAGACAGATAAGGATAATACAAAGGACGTGTGGGTATACGATCTGAGAACAAATATGCCTAGCTTCGGTAAGCGTACACCGCTGACATTGGCTCATTTTGATGCTTTTGTGGAAGCCTATACTGCTGAAGATCGTATGAAGGTAGAAGATGTTCGATGGAATGTATTCACTCGTGATGATATTTGTAAGAAGGGTGACAGTCTGGATATCGGTTTAATCGCAGATGAATCATTGTCTGCTTACGATAACCTACCTGATCCAATTGATTCCGCAGAAGAAGCAATGGCGAAGTTGGAGGAAGCCTTGACTTTACTTGGTGAAGTTGTTGCGGAATTGAAGGCGATCGATGCTACACAGGTAAGCTATGAGGATGCTAAGCCATCGCTAGCAATGGTCGCTGAAACATCCGGGGTGTACGGGAATGAGTAAGAAATTAAAATCGCAGGAAGAACTGTTGAAAGAAGCTCTAGTGCCAGAAAAAGAACAGCCCTATGAAGTGCCTGACAATTGGATTTGGGTTAAAAGTGAGGCTGTTGCTACATGGGGTTCAGGAGGAACACCTTCGCGAAAAAAAACAGAGTATTATAAGGGAAATATACCCTGGATTAAAACAGGCGAATTACGAAATAAAATTATTACCGAAGCCGAGGAGTATATCACTGAAGAAGCAGTGAGGAATTCCAGTGCAAAGTTGTTCCCGAAAGGATCGGTTGCAATTGCAATGTATGGAGCTACTATAGGTAAAGTTGGTATTTTGGGAATTGATGCTACTACTAATCAGGCGTGTGCTGTAGGTATTCCAAATGAACGAACAACAACGATGTTCATGTTTCATTTTTTCAGGGCTCAAAAAGAAAAATTTATTAATTTAGGCAAGGGTGGAGCTCAACCAAACATCTCTCAAGCAATAATTAAAAACTATCCATTTCCACTTCCGCCACTAAACGAACAAATACGAATTGCAGACAAAGTCGAGAGGCTTTTGGGAAAAATTAATCAAGCTAAACAGTTGATTGAAGAAGCCAAAGCAACCTTTGAACTTCGACGAGCGGCAATTTTGGACAAGGCTTTTCGTGGGGGGCTGACGAAGAAATGGCGAGAAGAAACTCTTCCAACAGAAACAGCTATTAATTGGTTAGTTGAAAACGGGGTAGAAATCAATAACAAAAAAGTCCTGGAAGGTCCTTTTAAACTACCTGATTCATGGACCTGGGTGGGATTCTCTGACGTTTCAAGTGTAGTGTCTAACCTCGTTAATCCACTAAGTTACGGTAATCTCCCACATATAGCACCAGATAATATTGAAAAATATACAGGAGTCTTATTGGATTATGTGACCATTAAGGAGGCAGGTGTAAAGAGTCCTAAACATTTATTTGAAAAAGGTCAAATAATATATTCAAAAATACGCCCAAATCTTTCAAAGTTAATGATTGCTGACTTTAACGGATTATGTAGCGCAGATATGTACCCGATTAGTTCACATCTAAATATAAATTACTTGTACTGGTTTATGCTTTCTGCATACTTTGTGGAAAAGGCATCAACTGCGGGATCACGTTCGGTATTACCTAAAATCAATCAGAAAGAACTTGGTCAAATAATGGTTCCTGTTTGTGGTTTTGATGAACAAACAGAGATTGCTAAACTAATCGAGTGCTTCATGAATAAAAATAATGAAGCTTTAAAGAAGTTAAATGAGATTTTAGAAATAATTATCGATTTAGAGAAATCAATTCTTTCAAAAGCGTTTACTGGTCAGCTTGGAACTAACAAGCCTAAAGATGAATTTGCAATTGAAGTTCTGGATAAAATCTGAACTAATTGATATTAATATAAAAGTAGACAGACTGCCAATAGCAGTCTGTCTACTTTTATAAAACTTCCGACTAACCTTATTCTCCTCATACGTAAACAACAACGGTTTGCCCTCCACAAGCGTCTCCAAATATACGTTCTTACCCCACAACCGATAAACATACGGCAGTGTTCGCTCTACATACTTCAAGTTCAGCTCAATGTCTTCATACTGATGCAGTAAATAAATCTCTCCGTTACGTAAATAATCACCATCCTTAAAAACCAAGTATGGGAACCCACCATTCACGCGTGAAAATGTAGTCGGTCACGAATATTCTCCCACGATTTATCGGTGATTTTCCACTCAGGACCTTTCTTCTCAAACACATACAGATCCAATTCGTGTACTAGGTTTTTAGTCAGGTGATTGCGGATAATCGAAATGTCTGAATAATATTCACGCACTTCAAAATTTTTTCTCTACCGCGCCCAGGAACCCCACCGAAGCGTTCTCTTTCTTCGGGAGTAGGAGTATCCCAGCATTTCTCAATGTCTTCAATTATTTTCGATCCCATGTAGTAAGGATACAGCGATTGTCGAGAAGATTCCACAAATAGAGGAAGTCAATTTGGCAAACTCAATCGTCTCATTAACCGTTAGATCGAGCTCACGTATAATTCGTTGATGGAAGAAGCTAGCCTAGCCCTCGTTCATTATTTTCGTCTCAATCTGTGCCCCAAAGTACAACATTCCATCACGGAGCATGGTTAGAATATCGCACTTCCAAGGCTCTAATATAGAGTGGGAATGCCGTATGCACCAATCGTAAAGATAATATCGGACGGGCAAATTTCATATCGTACAGGGTAAAAGTCCAGTCCGAGATTGGTAGCGATCTCAGTAATTTCCACAATGGCGTATTTCAGTGCTTTTAAATCTGTGGATGACATAATGCTTCCTCCAATTCTGTTTGCGGTTAACTGACATCATACGACTCTGACAAATGGATTGAAACGCTGATGCGTTGGATATGATGGAAATAAAAAGGAGTGACGTAGAATGACTATATTGTTTAGTATTTTGCTGATATTTACTTGCTACCTCGTGTACAAGTACAATAATCAAAAAACAAACGTTAGAAGACTATCGTAACAATGCTCTTGATGAAATCTCATCCCATGAAGATATGAAGGAGACACTCCGAATCGGTTTGTATAACCGCTTTAAACGGGACCTGGAAGAGGAGAAAGAAGAAAACCCATTGCTGTTCGAACATTTTGTCGCTGAGATTATGTCATCTGTTCGAGGTGGCAACACCTACGTGACGAAGAGCTCAGGAGACTTCGGCATCGATATTGAAGAACAAACCTAAGAGGGGCTGTACCTTGGTCAAGTGAAATGTTATAACGATATGAATTTGGTCGGTTTTGAACCAATTGTAATTATTCACTCCCAAATGGTTAAGCAAGGTGCTGTAGGCGGTTATGTGGTAACAACGAGCGAATTTACGAGCAATGCCCGTAACTATGCAGAAGGGCTGGATATCGACCTGATTAATGGTACTCAGTTAATGGAGCTATGGATGGAGCATCTAGAGACCAAGAGTGAACGTGTTGTGGTGCTGAATCCTGTTCCACAAGTGTAATAGACAAAAAGTAATGGTCTCATGGCTGAGATGCAACATGGTTGTATGCTATAATTCAGGTAAAAGTACGATTCACCAAATTTAGCGATATCATTAAAGGAGGTTGCTAAGGATGAACTTTAGTCTTAAGGCTCCTGATGGCACTGTCATTGAATCCTATGAGAAGGATCATAAGGAATTCATTCGTATTGCCGGTCTGGAATATGAAGTCTATAACCCGGTGGATGAGCTAGACTCCGATCCGGAGATACGGCAAATGATTGAAGCTTCCGAGAAAGACATTAAACTAGGCAAGCTGTATTCAACAGATGACTTGATTGAAATGGTGTGATCACTTCATTTAAGCATGGTGCAATGAAACGTAATTTTAAATATTAATTATGAAATGCCAAGCGGCAAGTCCCCGTGTATGTCGGGAGCTTGCCGCTTTTTTTGTTTTTTATGGTATGTCGCCATCCTTCATACGTGATACTAAGGTTCTCTTTTTTAAAAGGGAAAGGGCTGTTGGAACCTTACATAAACTTGCGGTGATGCTTCTTGCCATCATACGTAAACCAGATTGGTTTATCCTCGACACGTGTCTCTACATGTACCGTACGCCCCCAGAGGCGATACAGATAAGGCAAGGTGCGTTCCATATATTTCAGATCCAGCTCGATGCCCTCATATTGATGTTTGAGTACGAGTTCACCTGTCCGCAGATAGTCAGCATCTTGCACGACCAGATAAGGGGAGCCGCCGTTGACACGTGAAAATACGAGCTGATCCCGTATGTTCTCCCAGGACTTGTCGGTGATTTTCCAGTCCGGTCCTTTTTTCTCAAATACGTAGAGGTCGAGATCCTCGGTTAATTGCTTGGTCATGTAATTGCGGATAAAGGAGGTATCGGAATCAAATTCACGTACCTCGAACATTTTGGCACGACCTTGCCCTGGTTTGCGTCCCCAACGTTCCTGTTCTTCACGGGTTGGGTTATCCCAGCGCCGTTCAATATCCTCGAAAATCTTTAGTCCCAGATAATACGGGTTCAGACTTTGTTTGGATGGCTGCACGACGGAGGAGTTGAGCTTCGCGAATTCAATCGTGTCTTCACTGTTCAGATCTAGTTCTCGTATAATGCGTTGATGCCAGTAAGATGCCCAACCTTCATTCATGATTTTGGTTTCCATCTGTGGCCAGAAATATAACATCTCCTCACGCATCATACTCATGATATCCCGCTGCCAGTCGGTCAATACTTCCGAGAATTCCTGAATAAACCACATGACATCCTTCTCCGGTTCAGGCGGAAAGTGATGAACCTGAATACCTTCGATGGGTGCTTCTTCGGCCTGCACATCATCAAGTGACCACAGATCATCATAGCGACCTTCCGGCCGTGGTGCTTTCTCACCGCGTTGCTCCCGCATTTTCATCTCCATGTAGCGTTGTTTGTCCAAATGGCGGGGTTTAATCAGCTGTGGGTCTACATGCTCCTGAATTGCAATCACGGCATCGATAAATGCTTCAACGGCTTCCGTTCCGTACTCCATCTCATAATTGCTGATCCGATCCGCCGTAGCGGCCATGCTTTCGACCATATTACGGTTGGACTTGGAGAAGCGGGCATTGTTTTTGAAAAAATCGCAGTGGGCCAGGACGTGGGCTACGATCAATTTGTTCTGTATCAGGGAATTGCCATCCAGCAGGAAGGCATAACAAGGGTTGGAGTTGATGACAAGCTCATAAATTTTGCTGAGACCAAAATCATATTGCATTTTCATCTTATGAAATGTTTTGCCGAAGCTCCAGTGACTGAAACGGGTCGGCATGCCATAAGCTCCAAATGTATAAATAATATCCGATGGGCAGATTTCGTACCGCATGGGGTAATAATCCAGGCCGAATCCATTGGCAATCTCCATAATCTCGGCAATGGCGTATTCGAGGTCGCGAATCTCATCTGTCATCTAACGCTGCCTCCTTCCCTTTTCTGGAAAAAGCTGCGCAAAGCTTTGTACACTTCGCCTTTTTCTTTGATCACATAATACATGAACTGATCCATCTTGATATGACGATAAGCCGACATCAGTGTGCTGCTGCGATTGTACTGATTCACCTCACCGTACCCGAACATGTTGCTACGTTTCATTAACTCGCCGATCAGCTTCACACAGCGTTCGTTATCCGAGGTTAGATTATCCCCGTCAGAGAAGTGGAAAGGGTAGATGTTGTAGCTTGAAGGTGGATAACGTCTGTCAATAATATCCAGTGCCTTCATATATACAGAGGAGCAGATGGTGCCTCCGCTCTCGCCACGGGTAAAGAACTCTTCTTCGGTAACTTCCTTGGCTTCCGTATGATGAGCGAGGAAAACAATCTCGACTTTCTCATACTGACGGCGTAGAAAACGGGTCATCCAGAAGAAGAAGCTGCGCGCGCAGTATTTCTCAAACGAACCCATGGACCCGGATGTATCCATCATGGCAATAATAACAGCATTGGATTGTGGAATAATCTTGTCTTCCCATGTCTTGTAGCGAAGGTCATCTGGACTAATATGATGGATGCCCGGGGTACCGGTCGTTGCATTGCGACGCAGATTCTCCAGAATGGTACGTTTCTTGTCAATATTGGACTGCATGCCTTTTTTGCGAATATCGTTGAATACCACCGTATGTGTCTCAATCAGGTCTTTATCTTTCTGCTTCAGATCGGGTAATTCCAGCTCAGCGAAGAGCATATCTTCCAATTCCTCAATACTAACTTCGGCTTCCACAATATCATGACCAGGCTGATCACCAGCTTTTTCGCCTTTGCCGGGTTTCTGCGAAGCAGAGGGATCACGACCGATGACGTCTCCGACCTGACTGTCACCGTCTCCTTGACCGACATGTTTTTGCTTCTGGTAGTTATACACAAAACGGTACTCATCCAGACTGCGGATTGGTACCTTGATGATTTGTTTTCCATCAGACATGATGATGTTTTCTTCCGTAATCAGATCAGGCAGATTCTGCTTGATGACATCTTTCACCTTTTGCTGATGGCGCTGTTGGTCCTGGTACCCTTTGCGGTGAAGCGACCAATCTTCCTTCGACACGACGAACGAGTAAGGCTGGTGTGAATTTGACATGTAGGCACCCCCCATTGATTACGCGGCACAGTTTGGCCTGTCGGTAATTAAGTATATTCACGGGCGAGGACGATATGTGATGAGAGTGGATATAAAATGATACAATTACGCAAGTTGACCTCAGAGGTAAGGTGTGTCGTAAGAACAGAACTGCTCCAATTTTTACAGAAACAGTGAACAAGTGTGCTATCCTTCCTTTACAATAGGAGAAAGACATCGATCTGGCATCTAATAGAGGTTGTTTAAGAGGTCCACTTAGACTTTTTAAACTCACACTATATAGAGATGCATGAAAAGGAAGGATGTATGTGAATAAAAAGGCGATCAAGGCTTGGATTATGTATGATTGGGCCAACTCGGCTTATGCGACAACTGTGCTCGCAGCAGTACTGCCTGTATTCTATGCTTCGGTGGCTGCGGCTACGCTGGATACGGATACGGCCGCATCCTACCTGGCCTATACCCATTCCATTGGCATGTTGTGCGTAGCTCTGCTAACACCGCTGCTTGGCACGCTGGCTGATATGTCAGGACGGAAGGGCGACTTCCTGCGTGTATTTGCAATCATAGGCGTCCTTGCCACATTGGGATTCAGCGCAATCGGAGAAGGGGACTGGTTACTTGCTTCCGCATTACTGGTCATATCTACGATTGGTTTTGCAGGTGGCAATACCTTTTACGATGCTATGCTGCCGGATCTGGTACCTGTGGAACGAAGAGACATGATATCTTCCAAAGGCTATGCCTATGGTTATATTGGAGGAGGCTTGCTACTTGCGTTGAACCTGCTGATGATTCAGCAACCGGGCTGGTTCGGGATGAGCAGTACACTGGCAGGCACAAGACTTGCCTTTATCTCCGTATCGCTGTGGTGGCTATTGTTCTCGATACCGATCTTTCGCCATGCTCCGAGACGGCCTGCATCACCGGATCTGCCCGGCACGTGGAAGGGGTATGCTGCGGTGGGAGTGCGCAGACTGCAGCATACCTTTCGTCATATGCGGCGTTTTCCCCAGTTAATTCGCATGCTGGTGGCTTTCTGGTTTTTTAATGACGGCATTAATACCATCATTCTGATGGCTACGATCTATGGGACAAGTATTGGCATAGGTACAGCCGACTTGATGCTCGCACTACTGTTAACCCAGTTTATCGGGTTCCCATGCACATTGTTACTAGGAGCCTGGGCACAGCGTTGGGGAGCGAAGCGGGTATTGATCTTTAGTTTATCTGTATACATATGTATCGTAATTCTCGGTTATTTCATGACACAAGCGACTCACTTCTATCTGCTCGCCGGGTTGGTTGGTGTCGTGCAGGGGGTGAGTCAGTCCACAGCTCGTTCCCTGTTTAGCAATCTGATGCCAGCTGGCAGAACAGGAGAGTACTTTGGATTTGTGAATATTACAGGCAAATTCTCTTCAATCTTCGGTCCATTTGTGTTTGGTTATGTTGGGCAAATAACAGGTTCCACACGTTGGGGAATTCTGTCCCTCATTTTCTTTTTCGTCGCGGGAATTGCTGTATTGTTAACCGTGAACGTACAGAAGGGAATGCAGGATGCTACACGGGGAGATCGGGAAGAAGAACGAAATGGGAGCATCGGAACTATGCTGGAAAAAGTTCAAATGTAAGGTTTATTGGGTGGTTATTCATCGGTTTGCGTTGGTTTGCATATAAAGTTTAGCAACGGATTATTCGTGGCTTCAGGCATTGTTCCTCATAGAACATGTCTGAAGCTTATTCGCATTTGTGCATCTTGATCAAGATGTATCAGGATGAAGTGCTGAAACGACAGACAGCAGAATACCATGAAAGAGTAAGAATTTATGAAAAGGTGAAAATAAAAGATTGACATGATACATTTTGTATCATAGAGTAAAACTATGAATACATACTGTATCTGAGAGTTGTCGAATACAACCATGTGTTTTGCTTCATTCCCGGGTAAACTTCCGCCGGAACATTGCAAAATACTGACCAATAGCGTGCATATTACTCGTTTTGCCAAACACAAAGGTAGAGTCTGGTCTATCCCGGCTACATATATTTATACTAATGAACAGAGGAGAGGCTGCCATTGATCGACGCTCAAGGTAACGGACTTGTTTTCTTACTATGTGTTCCCCGCAGTGGTAGTTCCTTATCCACCGTAATGCTGCAAAATCACAGGCGCATATTTGCCACCCAGGAAATGTGGTTTCTGATGAATCTTGTCGATTTGCCCAAGGGTGATTCACGCGCTTATGGTGGTAGCTCCATCATTCGTCAGTTCTACAATGCCATGGTACCCGAGGATGTCTTCGAAAAGGCATGCCGAAGTTTTGCTCTTGAGATCTACAATGGATTCCTGGAAGGGAGCGGAGCAGACTTCGTCGTTGATAAATCTCCACGGTACTATTACATGCTTGAATGGCTGGATCGTCTGTTCCCTCAGTCCAAGCGCATTCATCTCCAGCGTAATCCTCTGGCCATAGCTGCATCATTCAAAAAGGTAAACCGCCACACAGGAGAAGGATTCGACCTGATTCATAGTCTGCAGAGCCCCAAATTAAATATGAAATCGGTTGATCTCACACTTGGGATGCTCCGCTTGAATGATTATTTTGCCGAACCACATTCCAATGCATATGAATTGCAATATGAACGATTGGTTTCCAGTCCACAGGAAGAACTTGAAAAACTATGCGCGTTTCTAGGAATTCGATATGAACAAGGTATGGAGCAGTATGGACAGTTTCTGGACAGTGCCAAGTCTGACATGTTCTACAGTATGGGCGTGGGTGATCCGTTCCTCTCTTCGCATCAAGAGGCACATCAGGGTTCTGTTAACAACTGGAAAAAAATACTGGAACCGCATGAAGTTGAACTGTATTGCCGTGTGATGGGGGCAGATCTGTTCCACCGGCTGGGATACAGTGAACAGCTCGCTGAAGCCGAAAAATGGACGGGAGTCCATTATGATGCAAGTCCTGATCAAGAGGTCATCGACCGAATCACGCATCAGTTGACAGCAGCGACTGGTTGCCAGTGGCAACCGCAATACCGAATGCAGCCGGCAGATTCTGTCGTTCATGATCCGAATGGGAATCTTAATGACCAAGTTGTCGAAGAACCTGAAAATACAGATCCCACGCTGGCTGCACTGGTAACGATCAGACAACTGCAAGCCGCATTACGGGCGGCCGATCATCGTCTGGAACGGGGATACAGTGAGCGAGAACGCTTGAAAGTACAGCTGGCTTCTGCTCAAAGCAAAATACAGCGTATCAAATCATGGGTACCATTTGGCCACCAGATTAGCGCCTGGGCTTCACAGCGCAAGATTCTACGGGGAGGAAAGTCATGAGCGCCATAGCGGGAATTGTTCACAACGATGGTCAGCAGGCGCTATGGGAAGACAGCTGGCGCTTGTATGCAAGCCTGGGGCATGTCCCTGCGGATACGACAGGGGTGTGGAAGGGGAATGAGGCATTTCTTAGCTGCCATGCCCAATGGATTACACCGGAATCGGTTAGCGAGAAATTACCTTTATATGATGAGGAAAGTGGTCTGACGATCACGGCAGATGCCATTCTGGATAACCGGGAACAACTGGCAGATCAATTACAGATATCCAGAGCTGAACTGGCTATGTTGGCGGATAGTGAACTGATCTTGCGTGCCTATCAGCGCTGGGGAGACGATGTGGCCGTCCGATTGCTGGGTGATTTTGTATTTGCCATCTGGGATGAGCGGAATCGGAAACTGTATGCAGCGAGAGACATTACAGGCATGCGAGCTTTTTATTACCGACATGATGGTTCACGTTTTGCTTTCTGCACACTCATGAATCCGTTGCTCGGGCTTGAAGGGGTACATAAAGAACTTGATGAGACTTGGTTATCTGAGTTTCTTGCCATTCCCGACATGCATGATTCAGCAGATATCAATTCGACCGTATATCGGGGGATAAGCCAACTGCCGTCTGCACATACACTTGTCTTCCGTGACGGCAGGCTGGAACTGAAACAATATCATCGTTGGGATGAAGTGGAACCTTTACGGCTCAAATCCGACGGTGAATATGTAGAAGCGTTTCGAGAGGTATTCGCTCAGGCAGTCGGATCACGATTGCGCACGCACAGGCAGGTGGCTGCTGCATTAAGTGGAGGACTGGACTCGGGAGCCGTGGTTGGTTTTGCTTCCGGAACACTGAGAAGTCAGGGCAAACGGCTGCATGCCTATAGTTATGTTCCCGTACCAGATTTCACTGATTATACGTCAAAAACGTTGCTGGCTGACGAGAGGCCTTTCATACGTTCCACGATTAATCACGTCGGCAATATCACGGAGAACTACCTTGATTTTGAAGGCAGAAGTCCACTTAGTGAAGTAGATACCTGGCTCGACATTATGGAAATGCCCTATAAATACTTTGAAAATTCATTCTGGATTCGCGGATTCTATGAAAAAGCGAGCCAGCAAGATGCAGGCATCTTGCTCACAGGTGCACGTGGTAATTTCACCATCTCCTGGGGACCAGCTCTGGATTATTACGCCAGTCTACTGAAAAGTGGCCGCTGGTACCGCTGGTTCCGTGAGATGCAGCAGTATAGTGAACGGACCGGCATGCCCTTCTCCCGTATAGCCAAGATCACTGGGAAAAAGGCATATCCGGATTGGTTCAAGGCTCAGTCCAAAGGAGCCAGCCAGGCCGCATCCGTGCAGTTGATCCATCCTGATTTTGCGCAAAGGACAGGTGTATTGGAACGACTCAAATCCATCATTGTTCTTCAGGGCGGTGCCCAGGCTGATGCACTCAAGGTCCGTGCCGAGAAATTCAATAACCTGGCTATTGCGAACAAAAACGGTGCCGTCGCTACGAAATGTTCTCTCCGTTACCGGGCTTGGGAACGTGATCCGACAAGTGATGCCAGAGTCATCCGGTTCTGCTTGTCCGTACCGATTGAGCAATATGTGAAACAAGGGACCGATCGTTCATTAATTCGCCGCGCTACTTCGCCAGAACTGCCTGACAAGGTCAGACTGAATCAGCGAGTACGGGGTGTACAGCCGGCAGATTGGTTACATCGCATCATTCCGAATTGGGATGCCTTTACCGCCGAATTGCGTGCGTTATGTTCTGACAGCAAGGTCGCTGGCATATTAAACACGGAGCGTATCCAATCTGCCCTGGCCAACTTTCCAAGTCCGAGACCAGAGCTTGCTTCACATCCGGATCTGCGATTGATGATGCATAGTCTGATCGTCTATCGGTTCATTCGGAAATTCTGAATGAGGGCACATGAAAGGAGGTGAATACGATGCAAATGGAAAAAAAGGAATGGCAAGCACCAGCTCTTGAAGTGTTGGAAGTCAATCAAACGATGGCCGGTACTGGCTACAGACAAATTGACTGGGTAACGGTACACGATGCGGACCTGTACGATCCAACTTCCTAAGTTGTTAAGTTATTAAGTTTTAAACAGCGTCATCATACTTAAAGGGCGAAAAAGCAACAAATCCAGCTTTTCGCCTCCGCCCTTATATTGAGCAACATGAATATAAGGGCTTTTTTTACATTTAATCATGAAGGAGGCGTCGTTCATTGTTGCTGGTGCATTATGTAGCGTATGGTCTGCGCTGGTCGAGCCAAATTCGAATGCCTGAACTTCAGATCGCACCCAAGCATGCGGAGGCTGATTTTGATGAAGTGCATGTACACATCGAGTCTTCAGATTTGACCTCATTGTGGGAGGACTGGGATGTTGGCAACGACAACTTTGTGGCGCGAGAGGGCAGCCTTTTTTTCAAAATCGAAGATACAGGTCTGTTTCTAATGGAGCAAGGAAAGCGCATTGTTGTATCTCCTATACCGGGTGCAGATGAGAAAAAGGTCAGATTATTCATCTTGGGCACATGTATGGCGGTCATTATGATGCAACGTGGCATTCTTCCATTGCATGGTAGTGCAGTTGTTATTGAGGGCTGGGCTTACGCATTTGTTGGGCATTCGGGTGCAGGCAAATCGACACTCTCGGCCGCACTGGCATCACGCGGATATCCGCTTCTCACCGATGATGTCGTTGCACTGACCTGGGATGCCGGGGGAAGAGCCATCGTATCGCCTGGTTATCCACAACAGAAATTGTGGCAGCCCAGTCTGGATGGTTTCGGCATGAAGGAACAGGATTATGCAACAGTTCACGCGGAGATTACGAAGTATGCGATACCTGTTCAACACTATTTTCATGAGATGGCCGTACCACTAGGTGGAATATTCGAACTTGCTCCACAACCGGAGGAAAACCATACGTCTGTTCAACTGGTTGAAGTGCAGGGGTTGGAACGATTGCATCTGTTATGCTCGCATACGTTCCGTGGTGGACTCGTTGCAAGACAGGGATTGGCGCAGTGGCTATTCGAGACGGCTTCAAGACTTTCGGCAAGTGTGGAGATTGGCAGATTGGTCAGAACAGGTGCTGAGTTTACAGCATTTGAGATGGTGGATCGGATTACAGATCATATACGTAAAGGAGTGCATACAGGACAATGACAGCGACTACGCCGATGAATGTGGAAGACCGGGTAACCCGGAAGGAAGGCAATCTGGTGAGTGATATGGGCAGTGAGAAAGTTATGATGAGCATTAGCTCTGGAAAATACTATAATCTTGGGAGTACCGGTGGACGAATCTGGGATCTGATCGCAGAAGAACGCACGCTGGGTGAAGTAGTTGAGGTGCTTGCTGCGGAGTATGAGATTGAGCCAGATGTATGTCGTGTGCAGGTGGTGCAATTCCTGGAACATCTGTCCCGTGAAGATTTAATCGACGTTACTCGCGGAGTGTAGCATGATGTTGAGAAAAATAAAGGCTTATCTCTCGCTCCCGCGGTCGATGCGTCGACTGGTATGGGAGGCCTATCTCTTTCTTGGCTGGGCACGCATACAGAAGGCTATGCCATTCGCCAAAATCGCGCCAGGACTGGGTACACCTATGGTTGAAACCCCGATGACGGGACTTGATCGCAGCGAGGTCATCGCTATCCGGAATATTTCCAAAGCGATTTCGCTTGCTAGTAAATATACGTTATGGGAAAGCCGCTGCCTTGTAATGGCGATTGCCGGGATGAAGATGCTTGAGCGACGCAAGATAGAGAGTACGTTATACATGGGGACTGCGCGGAATAAGCAAGGACATATGATGGCTCATGCCTGGCTGCGAAGTGGTAAATTGATCGTGACCGGAGCTGATACTATGGACCAATATACGGTTGTCGGCGTGTTTGGCAAACGGTGTCCGGAGAAGGGATCTGGGGAGATTGTATATGATACATGAAAGTGAACTCTATTCATCAGGTTTTCCGAAGGAGCTTAAGCTGATTTTGAGCATGATTAGAGGTGACCTGACGGCTCTATCCCCTGAAGAACTCAAGGCGGGTTTACAAGGAACGGATTGGCAGCTCTTTCTGCGACTGGTCTATCATCACCGCTTATACTCTGTACTTTATTTAAAAATGAAAGAATTGAATACTGCGATCATTCCAGCAGATGTAATGGAGAGCTTGAGACAACAATATACGGCCAATACGTTCCGCATGTTACATCTGACTGCTGAGATGGAACAGGTGTGTGGAGCTTTCCGTGAACACGGCATCCGTAATATTACGCTGAAGGGGCCAGCGCTGGCCCATGATCTATATGGTGATGTATCCATGCGAACCTCCAAAGACCTGGATATCCTGATTCCGTTCGATGATGTGGAAGCGGCTGAAGGCATTCTGGCTACCCTCGGTTACGTGTCCAAGGAAGGGGAGCGGGCACCTACGGTTCGCAGCTGGAAATGGCGGGAACATCATATATGTTACATCCATCCCGACAAAAGGACTCAAGTGGAGATCCATTGGCGTCTGAACCCGGATTCGGGCAAAGAAACCGATTTTGAATTGCTGTGGAAACGGAGCCGGTTCAGTTCATACACACAGACACCTGTCCGTATGCTTGAACAAGAAGATCTCTGGGCTTATTTGGTAACCCATGGAGCACGTCATGGCTGGTTCAGACTGCGTTGGTTACTGGATATCGATCAGATGATTCGAAGCATGCCACTTGATGTGAAGAAAGTAGAAAGGCGCCTGAAAGCGGAGGGACGTTTATCCATTGGTTCACAGGCTCTTCACTTGGCCTCAGATCTGCTGAACACGCCACTGGATACCGAGTACAGGTCCTTGATGTCCTTGAGTGATCGTACAGGCAAACGATTAGCGAGTGAAGGTGCAAAGTTCATGAACGATATGTTGGAAAGTCCGGCTGATATGAAAACTTATCCATCGTATCTGTTTAAACTTCGAAGTACGAAACAGAAATGGTTTTTCTTTATTGAACGTTTATATCCAAGTACATGGGATGTGGATCAACTGCCGCTTCCACGTTCTTTGTTTTTTCTGTACTTTCCGTTACGTCCGTTTCTCTGGTTCTGGCGGCGAATTAAAAGGTATACGGTGACGGAGAGGGGTAAAGTATGATCTCGGAATTAAAGTATTTCATGCGGAGATTGCATCATGTCACGGGGCCCATTTTATATTGGAATCTGCTAGGGATGATCTGTATCAGTCTTATGGAAGGGATCGGCATCTACATGCTTGTTCCGATGCTGAGTCTGATCGGCATATTTGAGATGGGCTCCACAGGGTTGAACATTCCCTGGATTGGAGAAGTGTTGAATCGTTTTTCTGAGAATAGCCAATTGTTACTCGTATTGTTCACCTTTGTGTTGATTGTCTCCGGACAGGCTTGGATGCAGCGTCTCCAGACGATCCGTAATACTCGAATCCAGCAGCAATTTGTACGAACGCTGCGTATGGAAACCTATGGTGCCATTATTATGGCGCAATGGTCATTTTTTCTCCAAAAACGAAAATCCGATTTTAACCATATATTAACGACTGAGCTTGCACGTGTGAGCCAAGGCACGAGCATTGTGCTGCAAATGACAGCCTCCCTGATCTTTACGGGCATACAGATTGGTCTAGCATTCTGGTTGTCCGCCAAATTGACAGCACTTGTGTTGGTCTGTGGATTGGTACTCTTTATCGTCTTGAGAAAATTCGTCAAGCGGGCCAAGCAGATCGGAGATCAGACTTCTGAATTTTCGCAAAGTTATTATAATGGCATAACCGAGCATTTCAACGGAATTAAGGATATTAAGAGCAACATGCTTGAGCAATCACACATGAACTGGTTCGAGCGCATGTGCAGACAGATTGAACGCAATGTCATTCAGTTTAGCCAACTGAACAGTGGAACACAGTTGATTCATCGGATGTCCGCGGCGATCATTATTGCGGCATTCATCTATCTTTCTCTCCGTGTTATGACGGTGCCACCCGCAAGTCTGCTGCTCATTATCCTTATCTTTTCTCGCTTATGGCCTAGATTTACAGCGATTCAGTCCAATCTGGAGTATATCAGCTCCATGCTGCCTGCGTTCCGTGTGGTAAGAGAACTGCAAGCTCAGACGGCGAAGAGTCGTGAGATCAGTGAAGAAGTGGCTTCAGCGGGAGAGACGGGGTCTCATGTGATTCAACCAATGGTACTTCAAGAATCGATTACATGTGAGGATGTCTGCTATCGTTATGAGGGAAGTGATACGTACTCATTGAGGAATGTGCAGGCGTCGATTCCCGCAAGGGGCATGACCGCGATTGTGGGTAAATCCGGAGCAGGCAAGAGCACACTAATAGATCTGATTATGGGCCTTGTAAGACCAGAGAGCGGTCGTATTCTGATTGACGGTGTTCCCCTGTCAGAAGAACGCTTATTAAGCTGGAGAAGTTCTATCGGATATGTTTCCCAGGACCCCTTCCTGTTTCATACCAGTATTCGTGAGAATCTGCGTCTGGTTGATCCCAATGCAAGTGAAGAACAGATGTGGCAGGCTTTGCAGTTTTCCTCCTCTGCGGCTTTTGTGCGGAAGCTGCCTCAGGGTCTGGATACGATTATTGGTGATCGGGGTATTCGTCTATCCGGGGGCGAACGTCAGCGATTGGTGCTTGCCCGGGCCATGCTGAGGAATCCTTCGGTATTGGTACTGGATGAAGCAACAAGTGCGCTCGACAGTGAGAATGAACAGTACATTCATGAGGCGCTGGAAAGGCTGAAAGGACATGTGACCATTATCGTGATTGCACACCGATTGTCTACGATTCGGACAGCGGATCGTGTCATTGTGCTCGATGAAGGTCGGGTGATTCAAGAGGGCGGTTACCAGCAGTTATCTACTGATCCGGTAGGGACGTTCAGTAAACTTCTTAATATGCAAGCGGGTGTTGTGGGGCAGTAAATAAGTGGACATCAAAAGACGTTCAAACGTGATGAAAGATCATGTCTATCTTCTTCTATTTATGATTAATCGATGGTATGAACAGCAATGGTATCACGTAAAGAGGCGCGCCATTATGGGCGCGCCTTTCATGTAAGTACATTAGCATAATGACAAGGGTTAATGAACAAGTGCTGTATTGGAAGTGAGGGGAAGCTGGAGAGCGCCAATCTGTTCCAAATGTTGTACAATCTCTTGCACCGCTTCCTCGATGGACGATTGCTCTGTATCAATGATGAATGAAGGAGATTTTGGTACATCATAGGGGGCCGAAATGCCTGTGAAATGCGGGATATCACCGTTGCGTGCTTTTTTGTATAGACCCTTGGGATCACGCCGCTCACATTCTTGAATTGAACAGCGCACATAGATTTCAATGAAATCATCTGGTTCAAATAACTGTCTAACCATCTCCCGATCCTGTTCATGAGGAGAGATAAACGCCGAAAGGACAAACAACCCGGCATCTACCATTAACTTGGATACTTCGCCAATTCGCCGCAAATTTTCTTGACGATCCCCTGTTGTAAAACCGAGATCACGGTTCAGTCCATGACGCACATTATCCCCGTCTAGAACATAACAGCGTACGCCTTGGTCGTAGAGATACTGCTCCAGGGCAAATGCAAGGGATGACTTTCCTGCACCTGATAACCCGGTAAACCAGATGGCACGACTACGGTGCCCATTATGTTTCTCCCGGTCCTGTCTGTTGATGCTGGATGATTGCCAGGTGATATTGCGTTCTTCCTTCGCCATGAGTATCCCGCCTTTTCCCTACCATGATATGTATAATATTTTAACATATTTACAAGATTATAGCACCTTACAGATTTCTTCAAAATAAGCGTGAATCGACAAAATATCGGGTATAGATGTAGTACATACATAAGCATTATGCATATATCCAAGGAGTATTTTGCATGAAATGATGTAAAATGCTCACATCGCAGGAGGAACAATGTCATGAACGAAAACATACAAAACATACAAGTTGGATTCAAATGCCCGGATTGCCATCAGGAGGTTCGAGTGGAATTTATAGATGAACAGGTCAGCACAGTTCGTTGTAAAGGTTGTGACAGAGCGTACACCCTGTTGAAGCCAACCATTGGTGATGAAATTCTTCTGGATTGGGAACAGGAGGCGTTATATCACAAGCTGAGGGCAGAACGATCTGAACTGGATAATCACAATATGTCTGCCTTGATTATCAAAGTTATCGAGCTGCTTACATGGCGTGATCGGGGAGATGGACAGACTCGTGCCATACAGACCGTGAGGGAATGGCTTGCCTCCAGTGGCAAACCCCAGACATTGCTTGAATTGTTCTATCAATCTCCTCCACAACCTGAAAATAAACGTTTTGATCGTTAAGGATTTACATACATTAGCTGTTCCTGTGGCATATTACCTGAAGGTGTTCGTGTGTGCAAACGACTAACCGAATTTTCAGGAACAGGAGCGGATGGAATGAAGCGAATGGTTCTATATATACTGGTGGCACTGTTATCCATCAGTATGGTACCGGCACAGACTGAAGCATCACCGGTTACCGGAGCATATCACTTTGGCTTCAAAAAAAGTCAAAACGGTCAGCTGCCCTCCATTGATCAGGAAGGCTTCAAATCGATCTTACAACATAACGATGCCATTTTCCTGGGGGATACGAAGCAAAAGGAATTGTATCTCACGTTTGATAACGGATATGAGAATGGATTCACGCCTGCAATACTGGATGTTTTGCGTACCAAGAAGGTGCCAGCTGCTTTCTTTGTAACAGGTCATTATCTGAAAGATCAGCCTGAGTTGGTCAAACGCATGGCGGCTGAGGGTCATATCGTCGGTAATCATTCATGGAGTCATCCTGATATGACCCGCATCTCCAATGAAAAGCTTAAAGTGGAACTGGAGAAGGTCAAGTCGGAGGTGAATCGTCTGACAGGTCAACAAGCGACCTTTTTACGCCCACCGCGCGGGATCTTTAACAATCGCACGCTTGCGGAGAGTCATGCTCAGGGTTATGTGAATGTGTTCTGGTCTGTTGCTTATAAAGACTGGGATACCAATGTGCAACGTGGTGCACAATATGCTCATCAGGAGGTACTGAAGCAACTTCATCCGGGAGCTGTCATTTTGCTTCATTCGGTATCCAAAGACAACACGGAAGCACTGGCTTCTATTATTGATGAGGCACGTAAACAAGGGTATGTATTTAAAAGTTTGGAAGATCTGCGGACCAAAAATTATTGATCTGTATCGTAATGAACAATGGATTGAACGTAGGTCATTTAAAAATTTAGCAAAATATTAAAGGGCATCCTGAGCGATTAAGCTCGGAATGCCCTTTTTAGTTGTATCGGTATACCAGTCCAAGTAGTGGATGTATCCACATACAGATCCAGAAGAAAGGAGAGGGTAATACGATACGATGTCGCGTGTAATACTATAAAACAGTGTTATAGATGATTCCAATTGTTTTCGGGCCGCAGTGACTGCATATTACACACCCAGCAGTGGTTAGTTCCACTCGGGCACCCGTCTGTTCCTGCAAAGACTTCTGCAAGTCCAGCGCATCCTCTTCGGCCATGGTGTGCACAACGATCAGCAGGTCTGGATCGATCTGATCCTTCTGGCTAAGTGTATTATTCAGCATTTGTTCCAGCGCTTTCTCCCGTTTACCGCGCACTTTATAGGCAGGTGCCATCTTACCGTCCGTTACCCGGATGACAGGACGGATCTTGAGCAGGCTGCCAATCAGATTCTGCATGCCTGAACAGCGTCCACCTTTATGCAGATACTCCAGTGTATCGATGACAAATTCAGTGCGTACATTTGGTTTCATCGCCTCAATCAGGTTTGTAATCTGAGTCAGGTTTTGTCCTTTATCGGCAGCATATACAGCTTTCATCACCATCAGCGCAATTCCTGATGAGAGATTCTGTGAGTCAATGACCGATATTCGACCTTCCGGGAATTCAGAACTCGCTAGTCGTGCATTTTGATAGGTAGAGGAAAGTTCAGAAGATAAGCTGATATATAGAATCTCATCCCCTTGATCTATGTAAGGTTGAAATGCCGTCATGAAATCAGCGGGGGAAGGTGCAGCTGTTTTGGGAAGACGCCCATCTTGGCTGACACGTTCATATAGCTGTTCAGGCTTAATCTCAGCACCATCTTTCAGTGATTCTTCACCGAACACCACATATAAAGGGATGATGCCGATATCGTGCTGCTGGATCCATTCTGGAGCCAGATCACTTGTGCTGTCCGCAAAAATTTTGATTCGTGACATGTCAATCTCCTTTGAAAACAATGATTTTGGCAAAAAAATATAGATTATACTTATGTGTAGACCTATTCATTTTAATTATAAGGAAACAAGGCGCTGATGCAAACCGTTACATCATGTTCATGCCTATCACAATAAGTGCAACGAATAACAGAATCATCATTCCATTTAATATGGTCCCGATCATGGCAAAGACTTTCTTTCGATTCTTGAGGACAAGACCAACAATTCCAAGGATGCCTCCGGCCAGATTGAGAATCAGGCCGACCAGAATGGCTAATGAAGCCAGAACCACTGCTGGATGCAAGGCTATCTCTTCTGCTTGCAACGGGGTGAGCACTCCGATGGACTCATTTATAGCCATGGTGGCAATAAAGAATATCAGAATGTAACCCAAGATCGTAACCAATCCAATGACAAAACTTGCGATTCCAGGTCCGGAATGTTTCAGTGGTGCTAATGGTTGTCTCTCCTGATCTGGCGGGTATTCTTCATACCTATTGTTATTGTATTGATCTGCATGGCCAGGGTTTTGATCCGTGTTGTTATAACCTGAATTATAAGAATCGCGATTATCCATAATTGTGACTTGCCTCCCTTAATCATCGTATTGAGTGTTATTAACCTAATCGATGAGTAATTACTAGCTTCAACCCATTTTCTAGGAACTGAAAACCAATCTTTTTGAACTTGCATTTAAAATACAACGATGACATACCTGTTTACTTTTCCATAAATATCGATAAAAATCAAGGATTTACGCTTGTTTCCTACAATTTATAGAGCAGGGATAGGATTGTTAAGTATAAACAGACATATAATCTTTGAAGCTTCGTCCCGACTGGTAAAGGAGGAGTGGATTCGCTACAATAATAGGAGTGAAGTGTAGTTGAATTAAGGGAGAGAACTTACATGCAACGAAGATGGATGATGCTTGGAGCTGTAATGACCATGTTATCGGTGGCGATCGGCGCGTTTGGTGCTCACATGCTCAAAGATACGATTGGGCCGGCGGCCATAGCTACATATGAGACGGGTGTGCAATATCACATGATTCATGCATTGGGCTTGCTCATTATTGGCTTGACGGCTGGTCAGCTTGGGGCATCGACGAAACTAAAGTGGGCAGCACGTTTGTTGTTTATCGGAATTATCGTGTTCTCGGGTAGTTTGTATGTGCTTAGTATTTCTGGTATCAAGATTCTAGGAGCCATCACACCCATTGGTGGGGTAGCCTTCATTGCCGGATGGTTGTTATTGGCATTAGATGTATGGCAGCGAGGTAAGGATCGCTCCTGATCTGGCGGAAGAAATCTCGGAGGGTTCAATGCTACATGAACCATGAACTAAAAAAGCAACTTGCGTTAGAATGTCCCGTCATTCTAACGCAAGTTGCTTTTTGTTTTAATCCGATGAAGTTAGTTACAGAAACTCATCGATTTCATTGGTTCGGAACGTATACACCTGTTTTTCATCGACATGGTATATGCTCACAATACTAGTATCCCGATCAAAATTTAAAATCCGGCATGGAATGCTCTGATGTTTACCGTTCTTGTTATTGACCACAATACGGGTGAGTCGATTCTCTTTAATGAGCGTGTCAATCCACGCATCAAACGAATTTCCTTCGGAAACATTGGATGTTTGGGTAGAGGTCTTGTTCTCAATAGCAGGTGTTTCTTGCTTGTTCTGTGTTTTGACTGGAGCAGGTGAGGTAGGTGTCTGTGTAGAAGCGGACGCCTTCTGTGCTGCGTTGGCTTGTGATTTTTTACGTTCATTGTGAAGTGTGACGAAAGAGTCCTTCTTGGACTGGAGTGTTACTTCAATAATTTTGCCTAGCTCTATGCCGGATTGAATCCGAAAGTCCGCAATTTGTTCCTCTTTGTTTATGAACTCCAACAGGGACTGCAGTGCCAATGCATTTGAGCGGCTCTTAATAAGTATATCGACATTAAACAAAAAGCCGATTTCCTCTTGATTGGATAAGGTTTCTTTCATTCATCCCAGCCCCGTTAAAAGATATGTCAGCTCAAAAAAACGCTTCAATACACTATATCATTAAAAATGAAATTATCATAGTGCTAGAGAAGCAGAAATATGCAGATTCGAAATGAATCAACTCCCGAAATGTCCCTTAATTTCTCGCCATAATAGAACAAATATTCTTCCTTTTTCATCCCCTGATCATCCTCTTTGCCTGCGTCAGTCGTGCGGGTCTAATCTATAATTTATTTAATCAGGACAGGAAGCAACAGGGGGAATCGGGAATGGGCAATGCATATCAGGAGCGATTGAGATACGTTTATAAAATTACATCTTCCAGAATTAGAAAAGCGGATTATGATCTGCATCTTACTTATCAAGAAGCGACAGTTAATGGAGAAGTGGCATCTATTGGAAATCATCAAGTGTTTCGTTTTATAGATCGTATTCGAGGCTACAGGGAGAGGGAACAAGATCTGGCTAGAATCAAGCTGGAGATTCGACAATTGAAGGCCTTGAAAACCAATGCGGAACATAAAAGAACAATGAAGAAACTGCATGAAGAACTGAATAATCTGAGATTTGCCGAAGATTATTTGCTGGTAGTCATTGAAAACAATAAAGACTATGACCGTCTGAATTCATCGAAAGCCTTCTCCATCAACGGCAATAAATACAAGCGTCTATTGGCGACAACAGGTGGAGCCAAAAGTTCAACTGTCATCTATGTGAGTGAGGATATTCACCCGCTTTTGGAGAAAAGATTGAATAACGGCAGAGATCCCAATAAAGAGCTGGTTCCTGCCAAATTGGAGGCATATAAGGCCCTGGCTTGTAGTACAAGCACGCCTGTATCACATCCCGAACGTGTCTTGGTTGTGCAAGATTGCTTAACCGAATTTGGAGCAGACATCATTCGGATTGATGATACCGAAACCGAGTACCCTCGCATTGAGAGCAGAAAAAATGAACTTATTCAAATGAACATGAGTGACGGATTCGGTCTTATCTCTCCTGCACTTAGTGAACGATGGGCAACCGAGCTAGGGCATGCATATATCCCGAGTGGATTTTGTATTCGCAATAGCTTCTGTAAAGGAATGGTGTTTACATTTAATTATCACGAATTTGCAGATCAAGTTGCTGGCAAGTATATGGTGGACGATGCCTGGGGTAACCCTGTGGATATCCGAGAAGTAGATCTGATCCTCACAACGTCCATGCTCAAACTATGGAGCTCGTATAACAGTATTGACGATTACCTGTTATGTTGCGGGTATTATGGCTACACGTTCAGCGTTACGAAGGTTACACCCGAAGAATTAGAGGATGAGCGTCATTTAAACTATCAGTTCATTCAGTCGCTTCAATTGGATGATGACGAGATTGGTGAACTCATTCGTCCCACTATTGACTCGATTACAGATGTACTGGGTGAGGACCATCGCAAGGCACTGTTATTCCTCAAAGGAATTCATATTCATGAGAATGACTACAGAAATAGTCCGGATGATTATATTAAAGGGCTGATGGTAGACCCGCGACTTATAGATGATCCGTTTGTGCGAAGCAAAATTCATACCTTAATACGTAAGCGAATGAATGAAGCCAAGATCGGGGTTCTTAGAGTCAAAGGCAATTTCAGCATTATATCGGGCGATCCCTATACATTGTGTCAGAGCATATTTGGCATGCCTTTAACTGGATTGCTGAGTTCAGGCGAGTTTTACTCCAGCTATTGGAATGAACGCCATGTGGACAGGGTGGCTTGCTTCAGGGCTCCAATGACTTGTCATAACAATATCAAGGTACTTCGTTTCCGGAATACGGATGAAATGCAGCATTGGTATCGCTATATGAATACGGTCACGATCTTGAATTCATGGGATACGACGACGCATTCTCTGAATGGTGCAGATATGGATAGTGATCAAGTTTTGACTACGGATAACGCAACGATTCTTGGAGCAATTCAAGAGCTAGATGCGATTGTGTGTGTGCAGAAAACCTCTGCCAAAAAAATTCCGGATGAAGAGGATCTGATCCAGGCCAACAAAGACAGCTTTGGTGACCTGATCGGTTTCACAACGAACAAAATCACATCCATGTTCGATGTATTAGCCAATTATGAGGAGCACAGTGCAGAATATCAGGAAATGATGTACCGAATTCAATGTGGCCAGCATTATCAGCAAAATGCCATTGACCAGGCCAAAGGGATTGAATGTAAAAAGATGCCGAAACACTGGTATGATATTCGCGCTGCGGTAACGGATGAGTCAGCCATGAAAATGGTAGCGCACAAGAAGCCTTATTTTTTCATATACAATGACCCGGAGCAGAAAAAAGAATATACCACCTATGTAGAAAAAACGAGTCAGAAGTGTTTGCAGTTATTTGGCTTGACTGTTGATGAATTGTATTCGAAGAAGGAGCTATCACCGAATCAGGAACTGTTCCTGGCACAGTATGAACAGAGAATGCCTGTATCCAAGGCACCTTCTGTGATGAACCGGCTATGCCTTCAAGTGGAAGATGAGTTCAACAAGTTAAAGTTAAAACAGACCCAGAGCCCGTTTGATCATACGATATTGATGAGTACCAAAAAATACTCCCAAGCTCGTTATAAAGAGATTCAACGATTATATCAGATGCATAACGAAGAATTACGTAGCTATATGACCAATTTACGCAAGAGTAAGGTGAGGAAGGAAGAAAGATCAGCCCGATGGCAGTTGTTTGTTTCACGCTTTAAGGAGCAGGCGCTGGAGATCTGTAATAATGAAGAAGATCTGTGCAATATGATTGTGGACATGTGTTATCGAAATGCGGAGAAATCGAAGCAATTTGTATGGGATGTGTCGGGAGATCAGATTATTCGCAATCTGTTGCATAGCAATGATCATATTATCCAATATCCGGTTAGAGACCCGGAGGGCGAGATTGAATACGCAGGAAGAATTTTTAAAATGACCCAAATGCATGTGAAGGAGCAACGTCTTGAAAATCATTCTGAATGAACGTCATCATGCCGAGCAGGCCATTGCACATGGGATCATGGATAAGAAGCCAACCAAAACGTTGGCATGTCTGGTCAAATATGAATTTGAACAAGGGAAGAGCGAGCATGAAGTTTATATGTCATTAGACCAATTTATGACCCAACACTATCCAGATTATAATACTGTTCAATGGGATGTGTATCTAAGACGTGTCATCAATCAGGCTATGAACTGGATAAAAAAGAGAAAAGAAGAGCAGAAAAGTACAATGATTGAAATTAATAAAATACCGATAACGGTTGCTGAACTCCAAAAGATTAAAGGGTTAAAGAGCATACGCTTAGAGAAATTAGCATTTGTAATGCTGGTATATAGCAAAATCAACAACCTTATCAACGAAAATAGTACGTACTGGGTTAATAACGATTTGAAAGAAGTTTACAGTGATAGTCAAATGGCAGTTAGTAAAAAGGATCAAGGGCTGTTAGTGTATAAACTGATTCAACAGGGTTATCTCATTGGAAGCAAGCGAGTTGATTCAACAAATGTACAAGTGCAGTTTGCTTGCGAGAATGATAACATTGCTTTTTATTTGGAGCGTTTCGATGATTTTGTATTAGAGTACCTACGATGGAAAGGCGAGAATATTAAGATCTGTACCATCTGTGGAAAACGCATGTTGGCCAAGTCCAATCGAATGAAGTATTGTAAGGACTGCAAGAAAGCTGGATATCATCAAGCGGGTCGTACTTACCTTGCATTAGTCTGAATGAGCAGTTCCTGAAGGGAATCATGTCGTATTAAACATGGTTTTCTTTTTTTATTTTGTGGTCTTCGATTCGTTAGGAAATACCTTCTAAGCCTGTCACACCAAGGGTTTCCACGTTTGTTCAAGAGAGTGTTTAGTGATAGTCAAGGTAAATGACTCCCATGAAGGGACCTTTTCTGTCTATTTACATTTATTTAGAAGGGGGACGTCAATTGGAAATGAATCCTAGTTGTTCTGCCAAAAGTTATTTTAAGCAGACACAAGTCAGGGCTGCTCCATTACTCTAAAAAGAAGGTGTTGTATGGTTCGATCCACGTTTAGTCAATTAAGTAGCACGAGAGAAAAGATTATTGACAAGTTGCTTGCGTCAAAGGATCTGATGAAGGCTGTAGCTTATGATACAGCGGACTATCTCGAACAATCCATTGTAGCTGATCCGAAACAATACATATACAAACGGGTTTTCCCTCACCGGTGCATTCCCGGTGAAAATGAAGATGTACTGAAAACTGTAGTTTCTATCTCAATTGAGAATATTCTACCTGTTCAGCATCAGTATAAAGCAGGAATTCTGTGTTTTAATGTGTACACTCATCGTCAACTATGTCAGTCCAATAGTGAACTGTTACGCACGGATTTTATTATCAGTAAAATTGATGAACTATTCGCGAGGAATCAAGATTTAGGCTTGGGACGATTGGAGTTTAATAAGATGGATGTTCTGGATATAAATTCTAACTACTATGGGGATAGCATTGCCTATCGCATGCTGGATTTTGCTTGATGAATGTACAGCATATCAAATTACGAACGCTGGCTAACAAGCCCATCGTATTTCAAGGTCTGAATATTTTTCCCAAGTCACTGGATGCAATCATTGAAGAAGGATATGAGAACTTTAATGAAAAGCTAAATCTGGTCAGCCTTAGGATAGAGGATATTTATCCATCCCTTTCACTGAACGAGTATGATGGTACGTTGATCGAACTACTATTGTACAGCAAGAACGAAAGCTTGGTTGCTACTTATCTGAATGCCTTTCATTATTTTCTTAACGTTGCAATTCAATTCAGTTATTCAGATTCATGTATTCTGGCTGGTGACATCAGCTTGTCCTATTCGGATCTGGAACATATCGTCAAAATTATTCAGATTCAACATTGTGTAGTGACTAAGCATGATGATGATTTCAATCCACTCAATGAGCGAGCAAGTATATTAAGAGAAAAGATGCTTGCACGAAAACGCAGAGTGCGTGAATTAAAAGAAAGTTCATCGTCCGAGGACGCTTTAACTTTTACCGATTTGATATCCATTTTGAGTTCTAACGCTAATGGAATCAACATTCTTAATGTATTTGATCTGAATTTCTTTCAATTCAATGATCAGTTTAATCGCATGAAGCTAATAGATGATTATGAAGTTAACATTCAGGCTTTATTGCATGGGGCAGATTCCAAAAGTATCAAGTTAAAACATTGGATTTCTCCATTAAATTAACAAGCAGAGTTACTAATCAAATTAAACTATATAAAACTATCGGAGGTATTTTTTTTATGAGCAGATATGGATCACGTGAAATTTTGGATGTAGTATTGAAAGATGTTAAGACTGGTGAACCGGTCGTTTATTTGGAAAGTTTGACGACATCGTCCATGGAGTTTGCTGGACAGACCGTATATGCACGTGGTGGAAAAGGGCATCCGAAGCTAATTGGCTGGGATTCCGAGAAAGATGTAACCATGACAATGGAAGATGCGTTGATCTCCAAAGAATCCCTCGCTGTTCTTACAGGATCTAAATTTGTAAAAGGAACCAAACCCGTGCATAAAAAAGAGGTTCTTGAAGTGAGTAAGACAGGAGAAATCAAACTTAGTCATGCCCCACTTACATCCAAGTTGGCGCATTTCTTCAAAACATCAAACGGATCATCTATGGATGCCAAACTCACTGCCTCTCCTATTACAGGTACTACTGTGACATTTACAGAATCCACTCTCAATGAGGGAGATAAAGTTATTGCTGATTATTACTATGCAGCGCCAGATACCACTCAAAGTATGACGGTTGCTTCGGATGTGTTCCCAGGAACATACCTTCTTGAAGGTACGACGAATTGGAAGAATGAAGATGGCTTCGACGTAGAGGCTGTGTACACTATTCCTAAACTGAAAGTAATGCCTGGATTCTCGATTGGTATGGCATCAACGGGCGATCCGCAACCATTTACATTTACTTGTGAAGTGCTGAAGGATACTCATTCCAAAGCGATGGTTGTTATCGACGTACTGGAAGACTAAAACTTAGATGCAAGGATGGGGCTGGACCAACAATGGTTCAGCCCTTTTCTGTGATTATCCCAAGTAGCTTGAGCATTTTACAGAATTATATCACCTCGTCATATGCTTGAAATGTTGCGTGTCTTCATTCATGATCATGCGGCTTTTTCTATGTTTCGCCTGATATCATTAATAATTTGCTCAAGTACAGAGCCGTAATATCAGGAAGTTCTTATTTTAATCGGACCTTAAATCAGAATCAGGAGTGATCATATTGACTACGACAAAAACAAAAAAATTAACGGCGGCAGCTTTAAGTACGCTAGATGCAAAAAACAATCAGCGCAAAACGATTTATGTAACAGACCAACAGTATGAAGTCCAGATTCATACCTTTTTTCGGAAATCGCTAATTGATAATGTGAACACCAATTATTTATCTCTAATCGATCAACTTAGACAGAAAACAGATGTTACGGATCAAGTTATCAAAGATACAGTTGGGTTGTATAACACACTTCTTCTAAAAGAGTTCTCAGATCTTCCGATTCCTAGAAAGCTGGATGTGGAGAGACTCATCAAGGTAACCAACATGTTGCTAGATAACGGAATTATGGAAGAAGTACTAACACAGTTCCCGGATGTGGAACTTAGAAAGCTTGAAGAACAGTTCAAGGCGTTGCAAGAGAAAATGGCAGCAATGGTATCTGAGTTGGCTGTGACACGTGCGCAACAATCAACAGACGAGACAATTTAACGAAATACATCTATAAAAGGAGAATACTCATGTTAGTGTTTTTGAAAGCAAATCTGGAAAAACACATTGTATTCCTTCACCAGCTCAAGCTGGAAGCCAAGGAAAGCCGTATACGGACTCGGTTAAAAAAACTGTTGGTTGAACACTATCAGCAGTTTCATGAAGAAATGGAAGAGCTGAAAGAGCAACACATGTTAAAGAATGAAGACGGCAGTTTTGTCATGAGAAACGGCAGCATGGTGCCACGAGATTCACTAACACTTCAAACAGAGCTGCAGGAGTTACTGGAAGAGCATGTGATGATCGAGTCCACTGCTGAACGTATGCCAATGTTACAAGCGATGTACCGAATCCTGCAGAGTTGTTCATTGCAGTTGGAGGGAGAAGCAGCGGATGTCTACGACCAACTGTGCGAACAGTTCGAACAATACGCAGAATAGAGGCAATTCATTGAATTGCTTCTTTTTGTTATAAGAGGAGTGATTCATTAATGCAGAATGATCTGGATTTAAATATAAATACCAATCAAGTGATTACAGATTTGAATAAGGCTCTTCGAGAACTTTCAAATAAGATGAGCAAACTTGAGGTCAAAGTGGATTTTGATCAAAGTTTTGTACAAGGAATGAACTCTTATGCAGAGGGTATGAACAGGCTGAATCGTACCATGGTCCAGAATCAATTGATGATGCAGAGTTCATTAGATGAATACAAACGAATTCAGACGGTTCAAGAACGCCAGCGTCATATGACCGATGCTGAGACAGCGGCTTATGACAAACAACGCAAATCCATTAAAAGATTAGAACAAGAACTTGAAGGATATACACAGACTAAGAGTAAAGCAAACAAGAATCAGCTAGGTGAGATTACAGGATACTCTAAAACATATAAAAATGACGCAGGCCAGCAACTTACGGTGAACACCAATACCGACGGTGAAGTGAAAAATTACGATAAAGTGATGGAGCATGTTGGGCAACAACAACGTCTACTTAATCAACAAAACCGCTTAAACCAGCAACGTGAAATCAATCTTAGTGAAGAACAAGCCACGCGCAGAGCTTTGGAACAGCAAACAATCCGAAACAACGAGTCCAAAGATCGAGCACATCAGCAAGCACTACAACAGAATGCAAAAATGGATACAAACTTGCGTAATTCCATTAAGGAAACAGAAGAAAGAATTGCTCAGGCAAGTCAAAAATACAGTTTGAATGGGACGGTATCCAATGGGTTAAGATCTCTAAGCAATGAAATGCTGACACTTAACTCATCGATGTCTACGGTTGGTTATAAAGCATCTGCGGAGCATTTAGCTAGAGTCAATGAGCAGCTTAAAGCAACTACGCGTTCGTCATCTGCAGCAGGTGGAGAAATCAAAACCTTGGGTGAAGTTATGCAGGGAGCCTCAACTATGGCTGGGGGATGGATGAGAAATGTAACCTCATTGATTCAGCCCATGGATGTCTTAAGAAAAGCAGTTCAATCCATCATTCAAATGGATGGTCAGATGAATCAGTTAGGACGAACAATAGGGACGTCATTCAACGAAGATCGAATGTTGGATGGTAGTACCCATATTGCTCAATCTACGGGACGTAGCATGTCTGAGGTGAACGGGAATTTAATTGGTTTTGCCAATCAGGGGTTTAACGAGTCAGATACACTGAGTCTTGGGAAAGCTGCAAGTGTGCTTCAGAATATATCCAACTTGACACCAGGTGATTCGGTAAATACGCTTACTGGTGCAATGGCTTCATTTAACATTGAGGCTAATAAGAGTATGGGAATTGCAGATAAGCTCAAGGAGGTTAGTGGGAACTACGGTGTTTCAAGTAAGGATCTGGCATTATCCTTAACTTCAGCTGGCGCAGCAGCCAAATCCTTTGGAGTTTCGATTGAGGAGCTACTGGGAAATACAGCAGCTATTAGCAGTATTACTCGGGAAAGTGGAGATGTCGTCGGACGAGGTCTGAAGGCGATATACACTAGAGTTGGCTCAGATGAACAATCTGCCGGAGCTCTACAATCCGTAGGAATTTCCAAAGCTGACAAAGATGTGATCACGGTATTGGATGAGCTGGCGGGAAAATGGAATCAGTTAACGAAAGCTCAGCAACAAAATACGGCTTTCAGCTTGGCTGGACAAGATCAGACAACAACATTTACTGCATTGATGCAGAATTGGCAAACATCAGTAAATGCATCGGAATCAGCCCTTCATTCCCAAGGAGCGGCTATGAAAGATAATGAGCAATATATGGGATCACTCGGCGCACGAATTCAAAATATGCAGACCGCTTGGGAGTCACTCACACTTGCGCTGGGTAACGCATTGGTATCAGACAGCATTATCACCATTACTTCACTTGTTACTGGTTTACTGAACTGGATGGCTCAACTAAATAGTAGCTTTTCATTATTTGGTCTCTTAGGCATGGCAGTAGGTTTGTTAAGCGCGTCTTTACGAATTTTGGTAGTGGAGATTGCGAAGGCCGTTCTTGGTTTAATGGGAATTCCGGCTGCAACTATTGCAGCGAGTGCGGGTACCAAAGCGTTGAGCATGAGTCTTACTATATTAAAAAATTCTTTTAAGGCATTACTGGCTAGCACTGGTGTAGGACTTGTGTTTGCGATAATTGGGACTGGTTTAGAGTGGTTAATGAATAAGTTCTCAAACGCGACTCAAGCGACCGAGGATTTTTCTGATCAAACAGAAGCGTTGAATCAGAAGGTATACGATCTTAATGGTTTGAAATCATTGTCAGTAGAGTATGAGGAACTCTCAAACCAGGCATCGCTTAATTATGAAGAAAAAACAAGGCTTGTTCAACTTGAAAGCGAATTGTCTACCAGATACGGAATTACAACTCAGTCACTTAACGGTCAGACTAAATCTCTGAGTGAAAATACAGAAGCCATTAAAGGGAAGATCGAACAACTAGAGACAGAAATTGAGAACGAAAGATTCAAGGCTGAATTGGCATATAACAAACAGTCAAGGGACATTGAGGAAAGATTAGCTGGTAATAAAAAAAAAATTAACGATAAAGAGAATTTAGTAGAGACAATTGATGTTAACTACAATAAACAACTAAATTTGTTGAAATATTATAATCAAATAGGATCAGAGAATTATAGTAAAGCTGATTACGATCAAACGGTGTACAATGTAGAATTTGGTGCCAATAAATTTGAAAGTGAGAAAGCGAAACTAGATCAATTAAACCAAGAATTCCAAAAAGATATTAATATTAAATCTGATGCAATCAAAGGAGCTTATCAGAGCTACATAGATCTACAAGAAGCAGAAGGGACCGAGGTTAAGGCGTCAACTCGAAAGTTTGTCGATATCTATGTTGAAATGGCAGCACAGAGTGAAGCTACGGCTTTTGCGATTAAAGACGATGCAAAAGAAATATTCAATGCCCTCCAGAATCAAGAATTTAAAACACCCGAAGAAGCAATGACATTTCTACAGCAGTTGCCTAACGTTGGTGATATGACTATAGATACGTTAAATAAAGTTAATCAAGCAATCGCGGAGATTAATTTAGCACCTTTAGAGGAACCTATCAAGGTAAATACCGATTTAAGTAAATTCACCAGTGAGGTCAATAGTGTTACCTCAGAGATTGGCAAATTGAACTCTGTTATTCACGACCTATCCAAAGGGCAGTCTCTGTCAGCAGATGAGATGAATGCATTAATTCTGAAGTATCCCGAACTTGCTAAGCATGTGAAACAAACCAAAGATGGCTATACAATTGAGAAATCAGCCTTGGAGAGCTTGAAGAAAACAAAAGTAGATTATATTAAAACGTTAGGGGTGCTTTCACAGCAGGAATTGATCAATAATAACCAAGCACTCGTGGGTAAATTGAGAGCTTGGGGCATCGAGATTGATGCTCTCACGACACTTGCAAAATTAAATGCTGCCAAAGCTCAGGTACGGTTAACACTTGCTGCAGACGTTGAAGTTGAAGATTACACAGAAAAGGGAATAGAAAATCAAGCAGTACTAAATCAGTCTGAAAAGGAGCTTCAGAAACTTATAGCTCCTTTTAATGAACTTTTGGAACGTTCTTTTGATGCAAGGGCTAGTATAAATAAGTTAACTGATTCAGTAGACTTATTGGGTATTAGTAATGAGAAAAACACGGGATCGTCTGATAAGGCTGCAAACTCCGCCAAACAAGTCAATAACACGTATACAGAAACCACGGAGGTTCTGACCGAACTTCAGAAACAAATTCAAGGTGTAGATAAAGCCTTGGATGATCTTCACAACAGACAAAAGAATATGGAAACCAGTTCAGCTGCATATCGAAAATCTTTGATGGAGGAAAACTCTCTGATTGAGAAGAAGATAAACCTTCTGAAGAAAGGTGTTCAAAATCCTGAGAAGTTAATATCTACCAAGATAAAAACAACTAAGGAATCAGATGATATTGCTTCTGAGAACGTTCCTACTACAATGAAATCTTCAGGGAGTTACTCAGGTAAGTATGCAAACTACATTAACAAATATGCTGAGCAATACAATGTTGACCCAAAATTGATAGCAGCTATCATACAAACAGAGAGCGATTTTAAGCCTAATAAAAAGTCTCCAGCAGGGGCGGCAGGGTTAATGCAATTAATGCCTCCTACGGCTAAAGATCTTGGGGTGAAAGATAGTTTTGATCCTGAGCAGAATATCAAAGGGGGCACCAAGTACTTTAAGTTTCTCTTGGATAGATACAAAGGGAACGTTAAGCATGCTCTAGCTGTGTATAATGCGGGGTTTGGTAATGTTGATGAATGGATTAAAAATGGAAATATGGATAAAATTCCATTTAAAGAGACCTATGATTACGTTCCAAAAGTATTAAATAACTATGACACCATTAAGGGAAAGTCCCCTAAGGTCGCTGCCCCTTCAACAAAAAAGAGTGTCGGAAGTACATCTGAAATAATACCGGCAACGTCAGAAGAAAAGAAAAAGGCAGAAGAAGCAGTAATCAAGGAAATTAATGAACTCCAAAACTTACAAATCGATAATCGGTACAAGCTAATCGATTCCTGGGCTGAATATTACGAATTGGCAATCGATAAAGTACAGACAAAGATCGCAAAATCTACAAGTAAACAATCGATGTTATACATTAATTCTGATGAATGGCGCAAAGAAGAACAATCACAAATTAGTTATGTTGGTCAACAAATTAAATTGAGAGAGCAAGAGATAGCCAAGATTAAGCAATTGCTTAAAGATAAGAAAATAACTTCAGAAACGTATAATAAGCAAATTGCAGATCTGGAATCAAATAATGTAGAGGATGAATCTCAAATTTATGCTAAAAGAGAGAAAGTGATAGATTCATATATCGGAAGTTATAATGACAAGCTTTCGGAACAAGATCATCTAGTTTCTCTTTCAAATGCAAAATTGAAGACCATGACGGAAGGATCTACAGAATATAATAAGGAACTTGCAAGCCAGATTCCTTTTCTACAAGAGAAGAACCGTATCACAGAAGCAGAGATTAAATATGTAGAGCATCTACTTTCAGGTGGCAAATTAAACGCCGATCAGACCGTTAAATATACCAATACGCTGAAAGATTTAAACATTGCGCTAATAGACAACAATTCAGCTATGAGTGACGTAAATGAGAGATTAAAAGCATTGCGTGAGAATGCCGCAGACAAAATTATTGAAGATTTCAAAAAAGTCATTGAGCAGCAACGCGACTTTGCTATCGATGCCATTGATGAGCAGCGGAAAGCTGAAGATGAACGCCATAAAGAGCGAAATAAACATCTGGATGATGAGCAGAAGAAGTTCGAAATGCACATTAATGCACGGCTAAAAGCACTGGATCGTGAAAATTCTTCTGTCGATTATGAGGAAGAGTTGACCAAAAAAAAGAACGAGCGTCAGAAACTTGTGGACAAACTTAACGTTTTGTCTTTGGATAATTCCATGGAGGCTAAGGCAAAACGAAAAGAGCTGACAGAGCAACTCTCAACCGTAAATGAAGAAATCGCTAAATACGAACGTGATCGTGAACGAGAGCTTGTTAAGCAGGGACTACAGGACCAACTTGACGATCATAAGAATTATACAGATAAGCTAAAAGAAGAAGATAGCGATCTTCATGAGACAACGCTAGCTAATCTGGATGATGAGAAGAAGAAAACAGAACGTTATTACAAGGACATCCTTGAGGACCAGAAATATTTTTATGATTTGAAGCAAGGGTTGATGAGTAACGATGCTGCAGTCGTCAGTGCAAAATTAACCGAAATAGGCGACAGGTATAACGAATTATTTGCTAGCATTAAACAGCATGCATTTGAGACTTCTCAAGAAATGCAGAACATGACGTACAATTTTCAGCAATCGATGGAAGGCATAGGGAAATTTAAAGCAGGAGACTATTCATCATCCGATTCAGGATCACAAGGGAACAACAATAGTGGATCAGCCAATGAATTTAAAATTCAAGGCACGATGGAAACAAGAAAAGCATGGACACATTATCTGAGTAATAAGGATCAGGCTGAAAAAATTCGAAAAGAAATGGCCTTGTATAATTCAGACTCATATAAATATCAGCAACTGGAAAAGGAATTCAAAAAACTGCAAGAGGAGAACCAGGGATATCGGGAGAAATATAAATTTCCTGACAATAGCTTCGCGGAACTGGCTAAGCTAAATATATTTTCAGCGAATACTGGTGGTATGACTCCGTCATTTGCAGGTGGTAAATTCCTGCTTGCCCATGAGAAAGAGTTGATTCTGAATCAATCGGATACATCCAATCTTCTGAAGATTGTAGATGTTGTTCGCGGGATCACAGATCGAATCAAAACCGGTCTTGATTTCAGTACATTTAAATTTTCTGAGAATAGAGTTGCCGGAAATACGGATAACCGAATTCAGATTGATAAAGTTGAAATTATGGCTAAGGATAACGATACCGGTTTGAACTTGCTTGGAAAATTCGAAGAAGCGTTAAATAACAAATTAAAGTGGAGAACCATTTAGGGGAAGGGCAGAAGCCCTTCCTTTTTATATTGAAGAAAGGAGTGAAGCCATTGCCAGGTGTTATAGACTATCTTAGAAAACCTATACAGCCCCAATATTTTTTGGCAAAGCCGAATCGGGAGATCATTAGCAAAATGAGTGAGATTTGTCATGACTCCATGAGTATACGCTTAAATGATGTTAGCGAGTTATCATTCTCAATACCGTACCAGCAGGATATTGCCCATGTCTTGCACAGAAACAAAAATGTAGATCTGATCAAAGAACGATATTTAGTAAAAATGGTGCAAGGTACCAAGATAGAGTGGTTTACGGTAAATAGCCTAGGGGATGATCTGGGTGATGCGGACATGCTAAACGTCCGTTGCTACTCTCTAGCCAGGGAATTGTCAGACAAGCGTATCCATAGTTATCTTGCAGAATCATATCATGCAGAACAAGTGCTGACGGAACTGCTGGCCAATACGCTTTGGAACATTGATTATCTCGATGCCGATTTTAAATTAAGTTACAGGACATTCGATTTTTCATCTAATAGTGCCCTTGAGGCTGTATTCTCGGTAGCAGAGACATATAACGCGATTGTTCATTTTAATACAGAAAAACGACTAATCAGTATGACCAAGCCAGAACTGACCGGAATTAATCGAGGACTCACCGTGGGTTATGGGAAATTGTTAAAAAGCATGAATCGAGAGACAAGTGCTGAGGAAATGGTTACGAGATTATATGCCAGCGGCAGGGATGGTTTAGGAATTCAGAAAGTCAATCCTACAGGACAGAATTATATTGAGAATTTCGGCTACTGGTTGTATCCGTTTGAACGTGATTCTTCTCGTAAAGTCATTACCTCAAGTCTTTGGATGTCTGATGGACTATGCCATGCTTTACTTGATTACAATCACTTGGTTGAGTCTAACAAGGAGAAATTCAATCAGTACCTAGATCAACTCCAACAGTATGAAAAGGATCTGATTCCATTACAGATTGATCTGAACAAGTTACAAAACGACGAGGCTGTTTTGGAAGAAGTGACACTTTCCCAACAGTTCGCTGATAAAATGTTTTTGGAAAAATATACTCATTCGAGCAACTCATCTCGAACGTTTAAACTTAATTCAGATTATGCATATGCTGTCATGATGCGACTTGAGCCTGCTGCTGGAGTATCCGTTTCAGTGAATGGAACATGGGTCAATGCAGTATCTGGAAAATGGACGATGCTAACCAGATCTAAGGGAACTGATTCGGTTACGGTAAGTTTAAACGGGGGTGCAGCAAGTTGCTTCATTCAGGTGAACACTATAAGCCTGGGTGAATACGAGACCTCTTCCAATGAAGCTACCATTGTGGATCGATATAGTTTGGATCAGAAAAAGAACCAGATCTCCCTGAAAGAGGTCGAAATTTCAAACCTGAACAGCAAGATTATGGCGGTTAAGCAACAAATTACACAGCTACAGACCTTATTAACGGCTGAGAACAACTTTTCCTCAGAGCAACTACAGGAGCTCAACTACTTTGTTATTGAACGAGAATTTAATGAAGACAAGTACATTGATGAAAAGGATCTGTACGAGGCAGCTCTTGAAAAATTTAGGGAACTACAGGTACCTCAACTATCTGTGGATATAGATATTGTTAACTTTCTGGAAATTGTGGAGGAGCAGCTTAACTGGGATAAACTCAATCTTGGGGATTATGTCAATGTGAAATATGAATCAGTTGGTATTGGTGTGACCGCCCGTATTAGTGAGATTCAATATAACTATGATTCGTCTTCCATCAGTCTAACGTTGTCCAACATTAAAAATGTAAATGATGAATCTACCCGAATTGAGAGGTTTCTAAATGAGACCAAGAATACCTCAATCGTTGTTGACACCAATAAGACAAAATGGGGTCAAGCTGTTGTTGATTCATCTGATATGAGTAAGCTGTTTGACCGATTCTGGAATAAGGTTACGAATGAAATCAATATGTCCATTAACAACACAGTGGATATTAATAACAAGGGGATTACTATTACTGATCCGGATGATCCATTACGTTTTCTACGTTTGACAAACGGTGCACTTGGCCTGACACGATCAGGGGGGCTGAGATATGAAACGGCCATTACGGCAGATGGACTGATTGCTGAAATGGTGCTAGGCAAGATTATTCTGGGTCAGCGGGTTGTGATAGGCGATACAACAGGTGTGTTTACCATTGAGGGGTCCAGATTGATGGTCGATGACCGTTGTGGACGTGAAGTTGTGAAGCTCGGATTGCTCTCGGAACAACCGGATCGTTTTGGATTTTTCCTGAACCGGTACGGTTCATCTAACTGTAATGATACGACCAAAGTTAATCGCGTTTCTATGACAGCGGATGAAGGATTCATTATCGAACGTTTTCGTAACGGGATTGCTGATAAAACATTTGGTACTTCGCTTGATGGAGATCTGTTTGTCAAAGCTGGCGTGGATGATCAGGTCTTTACAATTGATAAAAATGGTTTGGCTCTCGGGTCCAGTGTATGGGCGAGAGCTCCTTTTCATGCAGATTATTACGGCAATGTCTGGATGAATAAACTCTATGCGGATTCAGCAGAGATTCAAAACTCTTTGTTCAAAGATGGCCAGATCGAAGGATCATCACTAACCTTGCGAGATGGGGCAGGTGTGATGAAGATGTTCCCATTGAAAGGATTCTGGGCTGGCGCAGAAGAGTTTGAAGATGCTATTGCATCCATTGCCATGGACGGTACTGCCAAATTCAAAAAGCTGAAGATAACGGATAATCAAAACACGCTGTTGATTGATTCGGAGCAACGTAAGATATTCATGAATCAATGGGACATTGTAGGTGCGGGAGCGATCGATGCAGAACTGATCGCCGCAACGATGGTTACGGCAGAGGATGGTTTCATAAGTTCAATCGTGTCTGGCAAAGTTTCGACTTTGACGCGCGCGGCAGTACAGGGATGGTCCAACTACATCAAGATTGAAGGGAAAGAGTTAACCTTTCTGACGAGTATGGTTGAGGCGGGAACGGGTACACATAAAGCATTATCGGATGGGCGTAAGTTATATTGGCGTAATGCCAGTCAATCTGGTGAAATGACAACGGATGTAACCAGCTGGCCAGTGATGGTCTATGGAATGACAGACAAGACCAAAATGAAGCTGTATTTTGAAGGAGATGGACAGACAGCCTATCCGATTATCAGTATGGGTGAGGGAGACGCAAGGCAATACGGCAAAGGTCTAATAACCAAACCCAATGGGTCCCTCGAACTGTTATATTCGGCACAATCCAATGGAAGAGGAAGAAGTCTGAAATTCATGGATGACAAAGTGATTATGGAGTCTGAATCCGGACCAGTTGAAGTAACTGGTAAAGAAATTATTTTCAAAACAGAAGCCGGTTCAACCATTCATATGAAAAACGATGGTGATATTGTAATTAAAGCTAATCGCAATATTAAAATTAACGGCCAACGTATAGACCTGAACTAATAGTAGATCTGGAAAGGAGGTGATTACGATAACCATTCGGGATGCACTATATTTTTCGTATGCAGGCCAAAAATCTGTGGATTTTGGCATCATTAACGTTAATCTTAACAGCGGTATGTTGGAAGAAAATTTTGCTCCTTCCCGGACTATTGTAGAAGAGAAAATCAAGGGAAGGGATCAACCTTATTTTATGAGGACTGAGGTTGAACCGTTGCAATTCTCGGTCTCTTTTGCATTTGAAGAGAGTTGGGACTCAGACAAGATCAGGGAAGTGGCGAGATGGTTAACGCAGCATGACTATTATCAGGAATTAACATTTACTACCGAGGAAGGGGTGAATCCTGAAAGGATTTTTTATGCACTCGTGGTAGATGAAGCAACACTTATACACAATGGACTGAGGCAAGGTTACATTACATTGACGTTCAGGTGTGATTCACCGTATGCCTACTCCCCGGTAATGACAACACGAACGTATGAATGGAAAGACCGGATCTATGAGTGGAAACCGACTTTTCAAACAGGTATAGATTCCAAGTCGGTGATTGTGAATTCAGAAGGTCATCTCACGCTAAATACGAACCGACCTAAATGGAGCGATTACCCCCAATATACTACATGGATTGAACTGAACTGAATTCGGAAAGGAGAGAATTATGTCAACAAACACATCTAAGCTTCAATTAAAAATACCAGCATTTACAGATGAAATTGAGAACACCATTCGAGATTTGGGTGAAAACTTTCAAAAGTTGGACCAGATATCCGATGATTTTGTAACAGACATCCCTGTTAGTGGGGACTATCTGCAAAATGCGACACTACGTAATGCCAACTGCGTGTACGGCAGTTATTATGGCTGGGTAAACACACGTACTGGTAAAGCTGCTCCCGAGTGGGAGAGTGTACATTCTTACAAAAATGGAGATTACATCGTGCCAACGGTGGATAATGGTCATGTGTATCAATGCATCCAGTCCGGATACTCCGGTTATCGGGAACCTGTTTTCCCAATATCAGAAGGGGCTGAATTTCAGGATATTCGGGCAACAAGTCAATGGGCTTCAACCACCCTGTATCAGAAAAATGATATGGTGCTGCCTTCAATAGATAACGGCAGATACTACATATGTATCCAGGCAGGAGAGTCCGGTGATCAAGAGCCGATATGGACTACGATTGATGGAACAACAACGTATGACAAGAATGCAGTCTGGTCCACCCATCGAATCGCAAAATGGAAAGAAATCGGTTCAGCTGCCTGGTTTCGACCTTTTGGGAAGATTGAGTAGGTGTTTATATGGCTAATTGGCTGTCAGTAACACATCAAAAAGGTCATTATGTATCTTCTTCAATTCAGATTCCTATTGAATCGGGAGGCGTATTAAGTCGGGTAAATTGGGTTAGTGAAGTTAGTACGGAGAGTTCCAGAATTACCGTACAGACGAGACATTCGATGGATGGAATGGAATGGAGTTCTTGGGAAACGTGCATCAATGATGGAACTGTACCTGGACTGAATGAAGACACAGCGGTCGATCAGCACCATTTTATGTATCGTGTCTTATTTGATACAAGTGACTTGAGCAAATCACCGAAATTGAAAGAAATCACTTTTTCGTTTGAGCCGGTTCTTGTGATTTTCAATAAAGGAGATCAGATCTGTAATCCCGAAATCTGGATTCATAAGCAAGGGAATGGTGACTTTCAGATTGACAATCAGTCACAGCATGCTGAAGTATTTCGTTTCAAGAATCTGGTGCATGATGAGGAAGTGTATGTGGATAACGACAGACAACATATAGAATCCTCTCTTCCCGTAACGTATAGATATAAGGATTTCAACGATCAATTCCTAAGTTTGTCTGTGGGGAAAAATATTTTGCGTGTTCGTGGAGATGCACGAATCCAGTTCAGATATCAATTTAAGTTGTTACAGTAGGAGGTTATATGACTGAAGTAGCTTATAACGGTTCAAGTGTAAGTCAGACAACTAAAAGTGGGCATGTAACATATGACATCGAAAATTGGATAGAACCTTTTTGTAGAGTTAGGGACGAAGAAACAGGTTCGTGCTTGGCCTGGGGAGGTGGAATTTGGACATCAGGAGGTAGTGGAAGCACCAATGCAGTCATATCATCGTCGGGGACGGTATCCAACTCCACTGTGTATGTGAACGGACGGGCAGTTACCTGTGTGAACGACCCTTCTCCAGATACATGGACGGCAAGTCCTGCTGTACCGACGAGTAATGGTTCAACAAGATATATGAACATACGACCCTCCACATCGGGCAGTGGACAGGGAAGAGTTGCATCAGGGAGTACGACCGTATTTGCAGGTGCTAAAGCCATTGGCAGTGTCAATTCAACAGTTACCACATCATTGGGGACTTCGGCCCGGATCACGACTGGAAGCAGCAATGTATATACAAACTGAGTATTAAACGAAAGGAGGTGAACTATTGTCAAATTTACATACACATCTGCAGTATAATGATCCCCTCACAATTATTGCCCGTAAAGGGGATGCAGTAGATCCGTTTGTGGATCGGACAGATTCGTTACCTGTCATAAACAGCCTGATCACTTTACTTGAAATCCCTTCATCGACCGATAAGGTGGTTATTAGTGGATTTGTTGAAATTGACCAACATGTATATGAGAAAAAGCAGAAGTTGGCAGAGAATGAGTTTCTCGTTCATTATGGCATGGGTACCATTCAATTTCACCCTTCTCAAGAAGGGAGGGTTCATCTATGTCGCTATAAAGGTAGAGGACTCATTATGTATCCTGCTTCACGAATCTATGCAATGATTACACGAAATCCAGATGTTATCAAAACATTGCAAGATTTTATAGAAGAATCACAGCGTAAGCTGGATGAGACGCAACTGGCGATGGAACGAGTAGAAGAAGTCATTCAGCAATCCATAGACCAGACAGGCCAAGCCCGGCGTGCTACAGATCATGCCAACCAGGCAGCTGATGAAGCGCTAGAAGCTGCTAATCGAGCGAAAGATGCCTATCAAACGACTCGACTCGTGTATAAAAGTCCGGTTTCGGATCTTCGTGAACTGCGGGACACCTACCCTTTTCCTGAGACAGGCTGGACGGTCCAAACCTACAAGGACGGCAAAAGATATCGTTATGATGGAAACAACTGGATTGAAATTGATGTGTTTGGCCAGAATTTGCAGGTAGTTAATCCTTATAGGGATGGCTTAATGAGTATAGCCGAGCATTTGAAGTTAAACGATATTCCAGTGGAAGTCCAAGACCGAGTAATTGTATTTTGCAAAGAGTCTTATGTCTTCCAGGAAGTCATAGGGGTAGTAGCTCCTTTCCCATTCCATGGAGAGATCCTGGATGTGAAGGGTTTTTGTGGTGTCTATGGAGAAACAGAGACGGAGATCAGAATTGAGAAATCCAGAGATCTGATCCACTGGGTGGATATCATGGACTCTCCATTGGAGTTTAATGCACTAGCTCATGTTGACAACAAAAAGGCAAAGTTTAGTAACAAACAAGTTTCGGCAGGGGATTTATTTCGGATTCAAATTATCAAAGCAGGACTTGATATTCAACATCTTACAATTCAATTAACGATAAGAACATAAAAAAAGGAGATTGATTATAATGACACAACCAATTATTACATGGATGGACGCAACACACAGCAAGGAGATTGTAGGACCGTTTGATTATGGTGTTATTGATGCAGATACCAAAAGTGAAATTCGTATTTTTAATGTATGGAATAACAGAGGTGGTGCGACGGATGTGTCCAAAATGGAGGATTGTACCTTTACAACACGAGATAATGACGGGGGCACTGGTGATACGGTTAAACATGATATTGAAGCTGTTAAAAACAACTGGTTTCATGTGCAAGTGGACTCGCTTGGTGAGAATGATTTGGATGAAGAGAGCTCTCGTGTAGGTAAAGACTTTTCGAAGCCTATTGGGACTACGGGGAAAACAACGGTGGATCATTCAGGAACACCTTATGCAACGCCACTAGTACCGGGGGCAAAAGAGATTTTGGGAGTTAATAATAATGGAAATCAACAAGATGCGGCAGGTAACTATGTAACGCTGTCTATTCAATGCGAAGTACCCTTGAATGCTCGTAGTGGTAAACAAGAGTTCAAGAAACGGATCTCATATCGTTACGTTTAAGGAAAGTTAGTGAAGAGGACAGGCTATTATAGCCTGTCTTTTTATTTATCTATGAGGAGGAAAAACTGTGATTTTAGGTCAGAAACAGTACTCTCGTTCACCTGTATCTCAAGCTTATATATGGATTGCCGATTATTATGATGGAACGTATCTGAGTGAGTATGATCTTCAGACACAACATCCACACCGCTTTTACGACATCAACAAAGAGAAGTTGGTGTTATTCGGATTGATGGGTCAAGGATCCCAAGTTTATTACAATGTTGCGAATGGGGTCTTTCACATTAATGCGGATCGTTACTCCATATCTTATGAATGTGAGGAGCAGGAGTACCCTTTAACCGGGAGAACGTTTGTATACAATGACATCATTCAATTCAAGAATGGGTCCTCAGAAGCGAATATGGCTGGATTTTCAGGGCAAGCAGGGGCTTTCAGAAATACGATTGAATGTTTTAACTTTGGTTACAAAAAAACAATGAACCTGAATGATGCACAAATTAATTTTCAATGTGTATGTTCCCTGCCTTTAAAAGAATCCGTATTCTTTCAAATAAAAATTTCTTCTAACCTGGACTTGCCTGGGCAACTCGTTATTCGTAAAAATGGGTTTGTCGTAGATCGAATCATAGCCCCGCTGAAGGCAAATCATGCAGGGATCATAAACTGGGATATTCGTTGATTTGGATTTTGATATGAGATAGGTGGTGAAAATATGGCAATTCAAGAAATTACACTGGATATAGATCTATCTGTAGGTGTTTTTCAAGATACGATAGTTGAGGATCAGAGGTTGAAATTAAGAGAACTGGGTCATGATGCGGACGGGAATTCAATCTATCCTGCTATTGGATCTTGGGAGTCCACCGCGATTCGAATTCAGGATAAGATCGCATCATTTAAAGGTGTGGCTGCAAAGGTAGATGTTACGGGGGGCGCAGCATACAAGATTTACTGGAGTACATCTGAAGACGGCTTTGAGTGGCTGGAGTATGAGGAAGTCTCAGCTAATAGCGCTGTGTCCAAATCGCCTGCAAAGTATGCAAAGGTGAAAATTGAGATTTTTGCTGAAAAGAAATATTCGAACTTTTACATAGACGATTTTAATCAGAAGGATAAATACAGTAATCCTTTTATTGAAAGTGATTCGGGTTCACTAGGCTTAAAGAAACTATATCAATTGAACATGGAACGAGCCTTGGATACTCCAACAGGGATGGTGCTAAGTCAGAAGGTTGAAAAAGCGAAATATAAAAAGTTAGATAGAATCAGAGTGAGTAGGGGGTGATTTTATGGCTGTTCCAGCGACTATAGGAGTATTGAGATCGAATATAAGTGATATGGAGATTGGCGACTATATTGCATGGAGATATGATTCTTCTGGAGAGCAATTTATAGATGGCAGTCTAGGAATAAACGAAATACCTGTAAATGGGTTGGTTGGTACTACAAGTTTGAACAACTACTACTGGTTCGCTATTAAAGTAGATAAAGGTCTTTTAATCTCTGATCGCATTAGACATCATACTGTCACTTGGGATTCAATGAATGCAAATAAGATTATTGAAGGATTGCCTAAAACCTTTGGTGGTGTCTCAGGTGTTGTACGCAGTATAAGTGGTGGGGTAGGATATGCAGACGCAAATGGAAATTTAGTGATGACGGATCGAGGATTGGGAGCATTCCCCAATAATAATGAATATGACAAATATATTATGAAGTCCAATTTGGGTGGCAAGGCTACACCTAATGATGATAATGTTTGGCATCACCATAACGTGTTTTGTTGGGCAAAGGAGACACCTGTTCTTGGTTCATGGACTACGAACAAAGGGACAGTCTTAACAGCGAATTCAACAAGCAGAATAGTGCGAGGGTTTGAGAAACGAGATGACAATAGAGGTGTTGCTTTTACAGGAACCGCAGCATCTCAGAATTATATTGGGTTTCGTCCAGTATTTGAATATAAGGAGGTGAAATGATGGCAGTAGTAGGAGATCAATTAAAAGAACCAGATGTAGGATGGAGACGTTATGATGACACACATGTTGGTTTAAAGTATATAGGAAGTTGGTACAGGGTAACCAGCACAAATTACTATAATGGCAGTGTGAACGTAACAACCAGAGCTGCAGACAACAATTATGTTGCATTTTCTTTTTATGGAACGAAAGTTAGGATCATATCTGACCTTGCACAAGATAGACATACTGATAATACGATTACTGTAGATGGTGTAACTGAATCCTTTAATACCAACAAATCGGGCACTGCTGTATTAAATGCAATCGTTTATGAAAAAACGAACTTACCTCTTGGATTTCACACAGTTACAATTACGGTAGGACATAATCGTACCAACTTCATCATGGACGCTATAGATATTGATGAGTCAGGATATCTTTATGGCTATGCGTTGACTGCCCCTGAAGATAGATGGAAGAGGTATGATGATTCAAGTTCAGAGATAATATATAATGGATGGTTAAGATACCCTTCGGGACAAACTGGCTCCTACAACAATTCATTCAGTGCTTCCAATAATACAGTTAACAAGAAAGCTACCTTTACATTTAAAGGCACTAAACTCAGGCTGATAACTATGACTCATTCAGACTCAACCACTATTGGAAAAATATCTATTGATGGTACTCCTTACGATGTTTCTTTTTATAGTAGTTCGGCTATAAATCAAGTTCTTGTTTTCGAGAAAACTGGGCTTGAAGATTCTCTTCATACAATTGAAATATATTCTCCTGAAGCCAAAAATATCAGAATAGATGCTGTAGACATTGACCTTGATGGAAGAATGTTTCATCCTGATGAAGTAACTGATCCGATAGATCTCACTATTGGCAAACGGATTCGCTGTTACTACTCTACAAATAATGGAGTGGTGGGGAATTTTGCGTTCTTTGGTCAAGAGACAGCGCCATTTATTACAACTTCTGCTGGTGCAGGTGGAGACTTGTATTTTATTTGTGTAGAGAAAGATCATGCTGGTCGATTGAAACTTATTGCAGATCGAAACATTCAGCATAGTATTAGTTGGGATACGATAAATGCAAGCGGTGTTGCTTCTGGTAGTGGAGTCCCGCTTCCGAAGAAAGGATACTATGTGAGCATGATTCCAGCTATGACATCCAATACAACTCCCCAAGGTGTAGCCGCGGCAAGCACAACTTACAGTTCATCCCTTGAACCATGGAAGGCATTTGATAAAAACACCGCAGATGCAGGATGGCTCATGGAGAGTAATAAGTGGAACGGAGCTTGGATTAGCTATACATTCCCACAACCAACAGTTGTTAATAAATATGGCATAAAAGGACCGAATTCTAATGTAAGTACGGATAGTGCTAAGAGTTGGAGATTTGAAGGAACTAATGATGGAACTAATTGGACTGTGCTTGACATCAAAACAAATCAACCAGCATGGTCAACAGGGGAATATCGGGAGTATGTGTTCACGAATAAAGATACTTATAAAACATGTCGCCTAGTATTCACTGCAAATAATGGTGGAGCATACGTTCGAACGATGGCAGTTGATATGTTCCAATTGATCGAAGAGGACTCAATACCAAGTTTAGATTCACCAATTCTTCGACTTCTCACAGGCGGTATTAACACAACAGATAAGGACAATGAATGGGATAAATATATTGTTAACTCAACACTGAATGGAACGATCATTGCTGGTGACGACAACGTGTGGAATTATAGTGGTGGGTCTTCATGGACTTCCACAACTAATACCGCTGGTTCGGCAAACAGAACAGGGCGAGGTGCAAATGGCAATGCAGGAGCAAGTGGATATAATCCAACTTCTTATGTTGCGGCAGCAACTGCTACTGGATTTAGACCATTGATGGCGATTGAAATTCTTCCAATGATCAGATCGTTCATCCATCATGATGGAGCTTATAAGAAATACCAAACTGAAGCTTTAACTTGGAATACAATTTCAGCAACTTTAGCCTCAGAAGACACTTTTATTAATGACGGAATGGATGATCTATCTGTATTAGATAGAAAAAACGAAGTTTTCGTTCAGACCATGACTGCCAATGGATCGTTAGGATCAGGCAAGTTATTTAAAGGAAGTGTTGATCTGAAAAAGTATTTCGAAATAACAAGTGTAAGTGTGAAGTAGGGTTTGAATGCTTTACTTCTTTTTTTTTTAAAATAATGATTCCAATTAGAAGGGAGATGAGTAAGGATATGAGTATATCATGGAGATCATTTACTGGCGTATCCATGAGTAACAATGATTTAACCGCTACACTTCCCACGCATTTACAATCTACCATAGCAACAGGTAATGGAGTGTCTTCGGGCAAATGGTACTGGGAAGTAATAGTTCAAAGTGCGGGTGCAATAGTAGGTGTGACTAGCACCACAACAGGTGGACAGATATGGAATACTGTGAATCATAGAGGTTACTTTAGTGGCGCGGCAAAGTGGGGAGGAACTTCGGGTACTTCTTATGGAGCCACTTTTGGTTTAGGAGATGTTATAAGCGTACTATTGGATATGGATGCTGGAACAATTGAGTTTTGGAAGAACGGTGTAACACAAGAAGTAGCATTCACTGACGTTAAATCTCTTGGAACTGTATATCCTTTTTACGGAAACCCAACAGGGACTAGTGTACCTTCAACCGCAACTACTAGATTTGAAAGAAAAGCATTCTCTTATCAAGTGCCACAAGGATATTTACAGTATGACATTAAACATAAAATCTTACTTTCATCTGGCGGTAGAGTCTATTCAGCTTCACAAGACATTATCTCAACTGAAAACGCCATTCCTCCAATGACTTCTAACACTTCTCCTTCGGGGGAAGTTAGTGCAAGTTCACAATATACTACAACCACTTACTATCCTTATTTTGCATTTAATCAAACCAATACAGGAACGGGGGATTGTTGGGTAACAGCGAATGGTCAAACGACAGGATGGTTGCAATACAAGTTTAATGTTCCAAAGGTTATTTCTAAATACGCTATAACCAACCGAAACAATGGAACTGTCTACGACAATACTCCTAAAAGTTGGACATTTGAAGGATCAACTGATGGGCTGAATTGGAGAGTGCTAGATCGAATAGATAATAATCCAGCGTGGAAAAGTGTTGAGTCAAGAAGTTTTAACGTTAAAAACGAAACAGCATATCTGTGCTATCGTCTGTCAGTTACAGTTATACATTCAGGTACGTATTTAGCTATTGGTAAGCTTGAAATGTATGAGTATATCATAGGATTCATCCACTTCTTGCCTAGTAGCGATGAAGAAACTTTCATTAAATATGGAGCAGATCAAATTAAGTTGAATAGTCCCTACGTAAAAAAGGTGTCTACGGAAAAAATAAAAGGTGCTTTAGGCTCAGGCAAAACCTTTGAACACACAGTTGATATGTCAAAAAGCCGAGTAGATGAAATTAGGCTTGGCTAAATTTAACACAGAACGCACCTAAATGGTGTGTTCTATTTTATTTCGAAAGGAGATAAGACAATGGGGTATATAAAAGATAGTAGTGCGCTTCCTTCCTCAATGACATCCAACACAGGGTCAAATGGAAAAGCAAGTGTAAGCACATTTGCTGATAACTACTTACACCTTGCCTTTAGAGCGTTTGATAAAAATACCGGAACATATTGGCAAGCACAATCTAAGAGTGGTTGGGCTAAATATGAGTTTGATTTACCGATTATTATTTCTAAATATTCTTTAAGAGCAACGGGGACGATTAATGGTGCTCCAAAGCAATGGACTTTTGAAGGGAGTAATGACGACCAGAATTGGATTGTTTTAGATAGTCGAACAAACATAACAAATTGGACATCAGGCTTGATTCAGCAGTATGTATTTTCGAACGCCATTAAATATAAGTTTTATAGACTCAATATAGTGACCACGAAAGATGACACCGAAAGGATTCAATTAAGTGAGATTGATATGTTTGAGTTGGTTTATTATGATAAATTCTTGATTTCATCAGAAGGCGAAACACTTTCTATCGTACCCGGAAGTATAAGCACAAATAATATAATACCTATTATGACTTCCGATACAGCACTATCTGGCAGGGCTTTTGCTAAAAACATGTATAACACAACTTATCCTCCGTGGAAAGCATTCAATGGCATTGATGATGTCGAAGGATATGCTTCGCTCAGTGGTAGTGGTGGAGTGGGATATTTAGGATATGAATTTCCAAATGCTATCTCTCTATACAAATATGTCGTCCGATCAAATGGAACAAGTCATCTAAATAAATTGCCGAAAGATTGGACATTTGAAGGTTCTAATGATGGAGTTAATTGGGTTGTCTTAGATACACAAGCAAATCAAACTTGGACAACCCAATATACCGACAAGGAGTACTCTCTAGATAGGCGTTTTCATTATATAAAGTTTAAGATGTACCGTATAAATTGGACTGCTAATAACGGCTTCGCGAATTATACAGACATCAACGAATTGAAGATGTTTGAAATAATCAAAGAGAAATATATACAACTTCCAATATTATCTGAAAAAATGTTCGTTAAATACGGAATGAGTGAGAATAGCGAAATTCACTTAAATAATGATATTACCTCAATCAGTAATATATACATTCATAGTGTGCAACTAGGTTCAGGAAAATTATTCAAGCATAAAATAGATACAACTAAGCATAAAGTACACAAGTTTTTATTGGGTTAAATCTTATATTATGAGGAACACATCTATGTGGTGTGTTCTATTTGTTTTGAAAGGAGATGAGTGAATGTACACCTATACAGATAATTTAATACCTACAATGACATCAGATACCGCTCCAAGAGGTAGGGCTTTCACAAGTAGTTTTAATCTAAATGGTGCATTTATGGCATTCGATAACTCTGATGTCTATGGTTATGTAAGTAAGAATGGTAGTGTTGGATATATTGGATATGAGTTTGTTAATCCTGTTAGAGTTGGCAAGTATATAGTTCGAAGTTTGTCTGCAACTTACTTACCTCATATGCCCAAAAATTGGACATTTGAAGGTTCTAATGATGACATTAATTGGACTGTGTTGGACACACAAATTAATCAAACATGGACAACTGCTAATACAAATAAGGAATACGTTATTGATGTTAGTAAAGCTAAACTTTACAAAATGTACAGATTAAATTGGACTGCTAACAATGGTGGGGCACAAGTTATAATAAATGAATTGAAAATGTTTGGTTTAAACCCTCTCAGTAAATTCTTGATTTCATCAGAAGGTGAATACTATAGTATCGAAAATATGTACAAAGATAATGCTATTCCTGCAATGACAAGTAATACTTCTCCCTCGGGTGTTGTTGATGCAAGTTCGACTTACACAACATTTTATCCATGGAGAGCATTTGATAGAATTGTTGATCAGAATGGATGGGTTTCTGCTAGTGGAGTTTTGGTGGGATGGTTAAGCTATGAGTTTCCACAGGCTAAAGTGATATCTGCATATTCTATTAAATCTGGAACCACTCCTGTAAACAGACCTCCAAAAACTTGGACATTTGAGGGTTGGAATGGATCAGAATGGATTGTTCTTGATGCCAGAATAAATGAACCTAACTTTACTCTAGAGGAATATCGTCTCTACGGGTTTAAGAATAAAGTTGCTTATAAGAAATACAGAATTAATGTCACTGCAAATCAAGGCGCTGGAGACTTCTTGGCGATTGGTGATTTAGGTATGTATGAACTCAATACATACTTATCTTCCGTAGACAATTCAGAAACAAGCTTTCTAGAACATGGGATGGATAAAGGAATGATTATTGATCTAGGTGATGAATTCATCAAAAGAAGATCATTGATTAAAGATAGTGAAAAAATCGGTTTAGGCAAAGTCTTCAAGCAAAAAATCGACACAAGTAAAACACCAATCAAGAGAGCATCGATCACATGAACAAATAAAATGAACTATCTATTTAGAATTCAGAAAGGAGTGGGTTAATTAATGGCAACTTTAGGTCAAGCACTACCGCTTCCAGAAGAGGGTTGGAAAAGGTACGATGATACGAGCGATATTTTCAAGTATTCTAGTGGCTTCGTTTCCTCTCCAAACGCTGTATATTACAACGGAACTTCTAGGCTTTCATCGTCAATAAATTCAACCGTAGAGTTTCAATTTGAAGGTACTAAGATTAGAGTAATTGGTAACAGTCATAATATGGGATCATCTAATATCTCTATTATGATTGATGGAGTTACTGAAATTTACAGCCAATATAACCAAAAATCGGTCCTTCAGCAAGTATTGTTATACGAAAAAACATTAAGCAGAGGGATTCACACAGTTAAAATAACAACAAATGACGCTTCTTACGTTCTTTTTGATGCAATAGATATTTATGAAAAGAAATACTATAATACACTTTTTCATTTTAGTGGGTCTTATTACTATTATTCAAGTGCATGGAACAAGATATCTAACAGTACACCAACGGAGCAAGATTACATTGACTATGGGATGGACGACATCTCCACCATACCTGAATCAGTATGGTTACAACTCACTGGCGAAGTTGAACTGTGTTACTACACGGATGACCTAACAAAAACAGAAGCCTCCTTTAACACTGAAGTTGAACCTTTTACTCTTGAAGAGGAATGGGCAGACAAGGATATTGAAGTACTTTACTATACTGATGATCCAAATCAAACTGAATCAGTAGTTACAATTGAAACTGATCCTTTCACCCTAGCCGAAGAATGGGAAGACAAAGAGATCAAAATCATCGAATATACCGATGACCCAAATCAAACCGAATCAACGATTACAATCGAAACCGAACCGTTTACCCTCTACGATGAGTTGGGTGAAAGTGTAGATGTTCTATACTACACAGACGATCCCTCCAAAACGTCAGCTGAACTGAATATCACGGCTAACTACTCCCCATTGGATGAACTTGAGGGAGATTTTGACGTGGTTACATGGACGAATGATGAAGAGGTTATTGCCGGTAATCGGGACCTGATGCTAACGTATGACGCGCTACCGTTTGAACAATTAATTGTGCAACCAACAGACATAGCACTCTATGGAGACGTGAAAAAGGTTATTGCTACGAGAGTAACGGAGAACAGCCCGGAAGGTATATTAAGAATGGCTGCTTCGTTCGACTCGGGGATGACCTGGAAAACGTACCGTTTCAACAAGTGGGTCAATATGGATATCAAGGATACAACCTTCTTTAAAAGAAAAGGAATGAATTTGGACACGCTCAACGCGATCCCTGAAAAGGATCTAATCGGATTAACACGAATCGCCTATTATTTCGATGGCAGCAAGCATTATGAAAACAGCTATTTGCTTGACGAAGTGAAGATGGTCGTTGATGCACCGCGTAACACAGTGGAGTTCAGAGATATGTCACTGCAACTGTTAAACACCACAGCCACAATCGACCTGACCTTCTCTGGTAACAAGCTTACAGGTGTGCTGGATGATGCAGATCAGGGCAAGGTGAAGTACCGCGTGTTGTTGAACGGTAAAACGTATTATCCGGCGGATGGCAATTTTACGCGACTAGCAGCTTCACCATTCAATATTGAACTCAATATTGACGAGAGAAATGTACATTTTGGCGTAGAGAATACCTTGAAGGTTGAATTTCAGGACTATTGGGGTGCCGTAGATTCCTGGGAAAGCAAGTTTATCGGATCGTATTCAGGATTAATGTTTATGGATGAGTCTGGAGATTTTCTTTCAGATACCTTTGGCGGAATTTTGAAACAACTCGATTACGGGGTAATCATTGCCGGACAGACGACGTTAACGAAGAAAGTTAGAATCAAAAACTTGCTTGGATATGCTGTGGATCATGTTTACCTGGAGATGGATAAGAAATTCGAAACGGACGGTGTTGAAGTCCAATTATCCAGACAGGCCGATCCGTTCCTTCCGATCGATTATCTGACCTATGGTCTGATCCAACCGGAGGATAGCATCGATTTTTATATTCGCATCGCAACGGATATTCATGCCAAGCCGAACCCGAATGGTATTTTTGAAATGAAGGTCACAGCAGACCGTGTATAGCTCTCAATACAATGAGACAGGAAGTGAGTAGAATTAATAACGGGGAGACTCTATTAGATAGTGTTATACATATTAAAAGTCCGGAAAATCGTTTTGCAGCAAAGTATATCCTGTACAATCAGGTGCATGAAGAACTGTCTTCGACCCTAATAGCTGCTACAAGAAAAGTAAGCAAGATCGTCTCTACTGTATCCGTACGTGTCAGACGTTCACAGGAATTAACCAATTCACTATATGTGATGTACAAGTCGCAAGGAGATCTGAGCGCAACCATTCAAGCAGCGTCCAAAGTTGATCTTGAAGGCATGCTATACGTTCGGCCACATAACCGTGCATACGGAAAATACGAATTATTGGAAGCACCTCGTGAGACTGTTGACCTAAAGCCTGTTGCTGATGCAACCACACGAAGTCAAACTCACCTGCAGACGATCAACTTTGGTGATACACAGCGCATGATGATCGGCAGAGATGAGATGGAGCAATTCGAATCATTTATACATTTCGGTGATCTGGATACCAGAATACCTGATCTGTTACATTTGGAAGAAGCCAAATTGAGGTTATATTACACAGGAACCCTGGCACCAGGAGCACATATTGAGCTGCATCAGCCGGATACATTGTGGCGGGAGTACGGAATTACGTATGCAAACAGACCTCATTCCATTCAGCTCTTATCGTCCAGTTATGTCATTAATACGACTGAACGTTATGTTGAGTTTGATATGATGGCATTACTTCACATGTGGAGAGACGGCATGCTTTCGAATGTTGGAATGATTATTCAGTCTAGCGGTAACACGCCGATATATTTCAACACTCGCGAGTCTTCCAAACCACCTGTTTTGCAGATCAAATATATCACTTCTCAGATCTATTCCATCGGTCGAACCGAAATCGGAAGTGAAGTTTTTATTTATGGTGCAGGTCGCAAAGAGATAGCTTCATCGTTAGTTGTACACAGTGATATTGGGCTGGATTGGCTCAAATCTCAGTTGTACATCCACCGCTATGAGGAGCACATGCATCATGATATACCTCAAGTTATCGCGGTCAGCCGTCCGGAACTGGATGCAGACCTGACTATAGCTAAACGTATAGATGCAGAACTGGATTCGAACATTTCTATTGTTGAAAGTAGAACAGAAGAGAAAGAAACATGGATTGCTGTTTCTAAACCCGAGCTTCATTCGCAGTTCATTACTGCTATACGAACAACTAAGGATACAGACGGTAATCTTGCCGTTAGAACAGGTCTGGACGACGAAAAAATTGTAGAAATCGTAGTTTCTCATCCTGACCTACCTTCAGTTATTACGGTAGATAGACAAATGTCTCTGGTCAGTACGTTAACGATATCACAGTTGTTCGATGATGGACGCGATACGAGTTTAGTTGTATCCATACCTGATCTTCATGCTTCATTGGAAGTCTCCAATTATACAAAAGCAACTTCAACGTTGGGGGCTTTGCTAACGGTCATGTACGACGGTGATTCGACTGTCATTTCGGAGATTAAGGTTAATAAGCCTGATCTGAATAGTGTTCTTCAAGTCAGAGGATTAGATCATGATGAGAGGGCAGGCAGTCTTGAGATTCCTTATTTGGAAGAACAGCCTGGGCAAGTATATATCTCCAGACCTGATGTACTTTCCAGCATTGAGGTCAAGTATATGGATGTTTTGGATGGCCACATTAGTATCAAGGAAAGAGAATACTTGGATGGCTATCTTCAGGTGCGAGAGTGGAAGGATATGCAGTCTACGGTAGATGTGAGACAGATTGAGGATATGGCCACTGAAATGACAATTTCCAAGCCTGATCTGACCGCTTATGTCCTTCCAAGAGTTATTGCGAATGAAGAGTTAGGTTCGATCGCAAGTATCCGTAAACGGGATGCCAGTGATTTAGTGACTACAGTGATTGTGAAGAGTCCAGGGAATCAAGCGTATTTTTACATTTTATAAAATAAGTTAACTATCTAAGAGGGCGATGGCCCTCTTTTTTTTGCGTTTAGGCTCTTGCTCAACTGTAAGCATCTGTACTTTATTATGTAACAGTCCTCTTCACGTTATGATACAATGTGTTCATCACATATATTAAGGAATGAAGACCATGCGTCAAGAGGACAGCATATTTGAACAAATTATGAAGCAGAAGAGATTGAGACCGATCAAGTCTGAAACTGATAATCTTCAAGTTAAACCAATACATAAAAAGAAATTAACTCATGAACAATTAAGTGAATCGGACGTCCAGTTCAAAAAGTCGGTTGCTGAATCAATAGATCGAAGTGTACTTCATAGACGTGTACTGGGAATTAGAAGAGAGTTAACGGAGATAAGGCGATTAAAGAATGATGAGCATACGTTTTAAGGTAGGCCAAATTTGACTCACCTCGGGTGCTATTGCTCTTGAATCTAATTGGGTAATTGACAAGAAAAAAACCAGCACTAGTTTAATGTTGGCCAGGGTTAATGATGCTGTAAGGCTTAGAGTGATATACACCGATTATAATTTAAAGTATGACCTTGATGAACTTATAGACGCTCAAAAATATTAATGATTATTATGAGAGCTACCTCATTTCCGAGGTGGCTTTTTTTAATATTTCAAAGAAAAAGAATATTTTTACATCTAAGTTTGAGAAAAGAATTACGAATAATATATTTGAACTGTACTTACCTACATTTTCTCAAACACGGCAGGTGTCCACACGACATTCCCGAATGAGGCATACAATTATCGTGACCTGTGGAAGAGGAGGTGGATCGGGAAATTATGGTGACGATGGAGCCCATTGTAGTTGGAGAGCATGTATTGGTTGGGGTAGAAGTCAAACTGCCCAAAACAACGTTGTTGACCATTAACACATCCAAAGGATATATCATGTGCGGAGCACTCGATGTGGGATTACTTAATGAAAAGCTCGGGGATCGCAAAATTATTGCGGCGCGGGCGGTTGGTGTGCGTACACTGGAGCAATTGCTGCATGCACCTATGGAGTCGGTGACAACAGAGGCCGAGGCCATGGGCATTACGGTTGGCATGACGGGTGTAGAGGCTTTGCTGAAAATGATCTAATCACTAACAAAGGGCTCCCCATATGGGAAGCCCTTCTTTAGCATCGTAATACTGGCCTGGCACATCGTAGGCACCAACGCTATACACGACACTCTCTTCTTAAATACTCTTATTAAGTTAAGCTTCTTCCTTTGCGAACAAAGCAGCCAAATTTTCTTTGAAAGGAGCGCGAACCACGCCTTTTTCCGTGATAATAGCTGTTACATATTCGTTAGGTGTTACGTCAAATGCTGGATTAAATACTTTAACACCTTGCGGTGCTGTACGTTTACCAAATCCTTCGGTTACTTCCTCGGCAGCTCGTTCCTCAATCGGAATAAGATCTCCGGATGGAGTAGACAAGTCGATAGTCGACAATGGGCTGGCTACATAGAACGGAATATTGTGAGCCTTGGCAAGCACGGCCACACTGTAGGTTCCGATTTTGTTAGCTACGTCACCGTTCGCTGCAACCCGGTCTGTTCCCACGATAACGGCTTGAATCCAACCTTTGGACATCACCATGCCTGCCATATTATCACAGAGTAGCGTAACGTCAATGCCTGCTTGCTGAAGCTCAAATGCAGTCAGGCGTGCACCCTGAAGTACAGGACGAGTCTCGTCTGCAAATACTTTCAGATGGATACCGCGTTCCTGCGCGAGATACATTGGAGCGGTTGCCGTACCGTATTTCGCTGTAGCCAGTCCGCCTGCATTACAGTGGGTGAGTACACCCATACCATCCTCGAACAAAGGCAGTGCATTCTCGCCGATCATGCGGCATACTTCCTCGTCTTCCTTCTGGATCAACAGAGCTTCAACTTCAAGAGCGTCATTGCCCTCTTCCAGGCTTAAGCCGGATTCAACGACTACATTTGCTCTTTGCATCATGCGATCCAGTGCCCAGAACAGGTTCACTGCTGTTGGACGGGAAGTCGCCAGATGAGCACATATGGATTTTACATGATCCAGCCAGCCTTGAATGGTTGTTCCGTCGTATGATTTGGCACCTAATACAACACCAAATGCAGCAGCAATACCAATCGCTGGAGCACCGCGTACTTTCATGGAATGAATGGATTCCCATACTTCCTCAGGTGTATAGAGCTTAAGCATAAGAATAGTTTCGGGCAACAGACGCTGGTCAAGCATTTCAAGTTTGTCCTTTTTCCAGATCAGAGAGGACAGAGGCTGATATTCAGGGGTTGTCATGGGTGGTTCCTCCGTTCCTTATGTTAAGCCTTAGTAGTAATTACAGCTGTAGATACAATATCCAGTACGTCACCGATGGTATTCAAGCGACGATTGTTTTTGATTAACGCTTTACCAATGGCCAATGATTTACGCTGAGCACGTTCACGTTCGGTCGCATCCGAAATGGTATCTATATCCGCTACGTGAGCGAGTCCCACGATACGACGAACCATTTTGGCACCTGCGAAGCCGATCGAATCTCTGAACAATTGTTGCACATACAGCTCCTGGTACCCAGGCGTTTTTGCCATCGGATCCACCAGGTCATTAGCCCAGAGGGCACGGAAACGGGATTCAAATTCAGTCCATACATCACGAACCATATTCAGCAAAAGCGTTTCACGCTCACGCAAAGCAGTCTCATCCTGAATCCATCCTGGCAGGGATGCGTAATTCAAGAGCAGGTTCGCGAGGACTGCACCAACATCGAATCCCATGGGTCCATAAAATGCAAATTCGGGATCGATGACTTTGGTCGATTCGGGTGTAACAAAAATACTGCCTGTATGCAGATCTCCATGAAGCAGTGCCTGCCCATGTGTCAGGAATTTTTCCCGCAGCAAGGCTACTTCAAGGTGAAGCTCTCCATCCGTGCGAAGGGCTTCAGCTTCATCTTCAATGGAAGCATTATAATTATTTTTTTCAGCGATCCGGTAGGGTTCATCAAAGATCAGATCTTCCGTTATTTTGCATTGGTCCGGATTAGTGAATCTGCCCTGTTGTTCCTTCTTCAATTGCTGATCCATGCCCAAGTCGGATGTGAAGAACAGCGTTCTCGCCATAAATTCCCCAATATGCTGTGCAAAAAGAGGATAGGAAACACCTTCGATCAGGCCTTTGCGCATGATCACGTGATCACTCAGATCTTCCATAACGGTTAACGCGAGGTCATCATCGTAATGATACACTTCGGGTACCATCCCTGGACACAGACGGTACTCTTCTTGAAGAATTTCACGTTCAATTCGGGCACGTACGAGAGAGAGTGGCCATGATTCTCCAACCACTTTCGCATAAGGAAGCGCCTGTTTGATAATGATACTTTTATCGGAGTTCTGATCCGTGATGTGGAATACCAAATTCAGATTGCCGTCGCCGATCTCGTGACAATCCAGATTTGCATCTGCCGCAAATGGACCCGGTAATGTTTTGGCCAGTTCAATTGCATCCTGGGGGGTTAAAGGGCGATATTCGGACAAAGGTGCCACCTCCATATATATGAAGAAACAGGAAAACCCACTTCTTTGCTTGGTATATGTCAGTATATCGGAAATAGCGAGGTTTTTGAACTTTTTTTTGAGACAAGCCAAGTTGATCCTGATTCGAACTTCCTGTTCAAGGGTAAAAACAAATAGGCCGGACAGTTGAGAGAAACGCTGTTCATAAGCCTCTCCGCTACCAAGCGGTGATACATTGTTAACTCTCTGTTATGCATTGCGGGACAACCTGCTTATCATGGCATGACAGACTAATTTTAAATAAAAGGATGGGATTAATATGGCTACAAAAAACAAAACAGATCAAGCGAAATCGGTGGAACAAGTACTTAATCGTCAAGTAGCTAACCTGAACGTATTGTATGTCAAAATTCATAACTATCACTGGTACGTTAAAGGACCGAACTTCTTCACGTTGCATGTGAAATTCGAAGAGTTCTACAACGAAGTTACCGTGCAAATGGATGAAATCGCAGAGCGTATTCTTACGCTAAAAGGTAGTCCAGCGGCTACAATGAAAGAATACTTGGAGCTTTCCTCTATCCAAGAAGCAGCAGGTGGCGAAGATGCGAAGACAATGGTTCAAAACCTGATCGAGGACTTCGCTACACTTTCGAATGAATATCAGGAAGGTATCGAGGTTGCAGATGCAGCTGAAGATCAACCGACATCCGATATGCTGACAGGCTTCAAGGCTGACCTTGAGAAACACATGTGGATGCTTCGCTCTTTCCTCGGTTAATACAGCCAAGATTTAATCTAATACAAGATGTTTCTTTCGTAAGCTTTCTGATCTCCGATCATGTTGTCAGAAACGCCCTAAGCGTCTATACTGCTGACAAGAACGATAGGGGAGGAACCGCTTATGTTAGAATCAACGATACCGGCTTTAAAAGAATGGGCTTCAGCAATCAAAGCACTGGAATCGGGTCGCCAAATTATGGTGATGCGCAAAGGTGGGATTGTAGAGGAAACCCGACATTTTGAGCTGAAAAGTCCGGCGTTTTACCTGTATCCGACTTATGAACATCAGCGTAAAGAACTCATTAAGTCCTCGGATCAATCCTATGTTGAAGAATCATTGGCCGAATGGGTGCCCGAAGCTTCGACAATCCGTATTACTGCATATGCCGAAGTAACGCAGGATCTGGAGATACGAGATCAGGAGATGCTGGATCGACTTCTTGACTTTCATATGTGGACAGCGGATTTTGCCGAAGACCGTTTGAAATGGAAACGGAAAGATCCGCTCCATGTATTGATTTTACGTGTGTACCTTTTGAAAGAACCGATGGAAATCCCCGTATTGCCTGAATATAATGGCTGTCGTTCCTGGATTTCTATTCCGAATGGTCCGGTGCCGCGCGAAATGACGCCGGTGGTGGACGTTGCGGATTTTGACGAACAGGTACAGAAGATTAACGAGATGCTCAAATTGTAATATTAGTAATGAAGGGGCTTGTCCATAATATGGATAAGTCCTTTTTTTAGATTAGTGTGCAGCAGATATGATGAAAGCTTGATTTTCTGTGATTTTTCTCACTGTCCATCTCGGCAGGAGATGTTTTCTCATTTGATTCAATCTGGTATTTATTATAGAATCAGAAAGAATAATGTTTCCTGCTAGGAATATACACTGTTAGGAAATAGCTTGATTATCATTGAGAATCAGTTTAGAATTATTCTAAAGTGTTCTTGCTTTGAAGATTCGAGTACAAGAGAAATTCAGGGGAAGCCCTGTTCAGATATAATAGGCGCTTTTTCGTTTTCGACAGTAAACATCAATTTAATCAATGGAGGGAAACAATACACATGGCTACGAATTTCGTCATTGAAGGTCTGAAAGCGACGATCGAAGGTAAGGAAATCCTGAAAGGCATCAACCTGGAAATGAAAGGTGGAGAAATCCACGCAATCATGGGTCCGAACGGAACAGGTAAATCAACTCTGGCTTCTGCATTGATGGGCCATCCGAAATATGAAGTAACTGACGGTACAATTACACTTGATGGTGAAGATGTATTGGATATGGCAGTAGATGAGCGTGCACGTGCAGGTCTCTTCCTGGCTATGCAATATCCAAGTGAAATCGCTGGTGTTACTAACTCCGACTTCTTGCGTAGTGCAATTAACGCACGTCGCGGCGAAGGTAACGAGATCTCCCTGATCAAGTTCATTCGTCAAATGGAAGGTAAAATGAAAGAACTCGACATGAACCCTGAGTTCGCTCACCGTTACCTGAATGAAGGTTTCTCCGGTGGTGAGAAAAAACGTAACGAGATTCTGCAAATGATGCTGCTTGATCCGAAAATCGTAGTACTCGATGAAATTGACTCCGGTCTGGATATCGATGCTCTGAAAATTGTGGCAAACGGTGTAAATGCAATGAAGAGTGAGGATCGTGGTTTCTTGATCATCACTCACTATCAACGCCTGCTTAACTACATTACTCCTGACTATGTACACGTTATGATGCAAGGTCGTATCGTGAAATCCGGCGGACCTGAACTGGCACACCGTCTGGAAGCTGAAGGATATGACTGGGTTAAGGAAGAGCTGGGAATTACAGACGAAACTGTAGGTCAAGAAGCGTAAAGACAAAACGGAGGAGGATTAATTAATGACTACACAAACAATTCTTCCGGTTGAATCTGAAGCGCTTCGCGCCTTGTCGGAAAGCAACAATGAACCCGGCTGGTTGACCGAACAGCGACTCGAAGCTTTGAAGCTTGCGAGTGGGCTTGCGCTTCCTAAACTGGAAAAACAAAAAATCGAACGCTGGAATGTCAGCGAGTACGGAACATATAAAGCAAGTGAAGCTATTTCTTCTTTGACAGAAGTACCTGCTTCTATCAAAGATCTGGTTCAGGATCAAGCTGAAGGCAGTCTGGTTATCCAGCGCAATTCCGGTGCGGTATATTCTAAAGTGTCTGCTGATCTGGCGGCAAAAGGAGTTATCTTCACGGATCTGGCTACTGCGGTTCGCGAACACGGTGATTTGGTAAAATCATATCTGAACACAGCAGTGAAAGCAGATGAGCATTCCCTTGCTGCACTGCATGCGGCACTTTGGAACGGCGGGGTGTTCCTGTATGTTCCGAAGAATGTTGAAATCGAAGTACCACTGCAAGCAGTGTTGCTTACCGATGATGCATCTGCAACGTTTGCACCTCACGTGCTTGTGGTTGCAGAAGCAAACAGCTCAGTAACTTATGTGGATAACTATGTATCCGGCGAACTGTCCGCACCTGTTTTCCATAATGGTGTTGTTGAAGTGTTCGCAAAATCCGGTGCTAAAGTACGTTTTGCATCGGTTCATCAACTGAGTGTGAATGTAACTGATGTTTCATTCCGTCGTGCAGTCTTGGAGAATGATGCTTCGATCGAGTGGATCGTTGGTGAAATGAACAATGGCGATACAGCGAGTAACACGATGACTGTGCTTAAAGGCAATGGATCAAGTTCCGACTCCAAAGTCATCGCTGTAGGTTCCGGTTCTCAGAAAATTAACTACACCACAGAAGCACGTCACTTCGGCAAGAATACGCCAAGTCAGATGATTACACGTGCAGTTATGCGTGAAGAAGCTTCTGCAATCATCAACGGGATCACGAAGATTGAGAAAGGCGCTACCAAAGCTGATGGACAGCAGACAGAGAAAGTATTGATGCTGAGCCCTAAAGCACGTGGAGACGCCAACCCAATTCTTCTGATTGATGAGGATGATGTAACAGCAGGTCACGCTGCTTCTGTTGGTCAAGTCAATGCCGAGCAGATTCATTACTTGATGTCGCGCGGAATTAACCGTACGGATGCCGAACGCCTGATCATCTATGGCTTCCTGGCTCCGGTGGTGGCGGATATTCCTCTGGAAGCACTGCGCACCCAATTGCAGTCCCTGATTGAGAAGAAGCTGGGACAATGAACCCGTCCATTCGCGAGCAGTTCCCGATCCTCCACCAGGAAATTAACGGACACCCGCTCGTATATTTAGATAGTGCTGCAACTTCACAGAAGCCTCGTGCTGTGATCGAAGCAGTCAAACATTATTATGAGTATGAGAACTCCAACGTACATCGTGGTGTTCATACCCTTGGAAGCCGTGCAACCGACGCTTACGAAGGCGCACGTGAGAAGGTAGCCAAGTTTATCAATGCCCGTAGTACCCAGGAGATTATCTTTACCCGCGGGACAACGACAGCCCTGAATCTGGTGGCTTCATCATACGCCCGCGCCAATTGCAAAGAAGGCGATGAAATTGTTATTACACAAATGGAGCACCATAGTAATCTGATTCCTTGGCAGCAGGTTGCCAAGGAGACAGGTGCAACATTGAAATACATCCCGCTTCAGCCTGACGGTCATATTGAACTGGCTGATGTCGAGAAGACGATTACGAACAATACTAAAATTGTAGCAATCGCATATGTATCCAATGTTATGGGTCTAATCCATCCCGTGAAACAAATTGCTGAAATTGCACACCGCAATGGTGCTGTCATCGTTGTTGATGGCGCACAAAGCACACCTCATATGAAGGTGGACGTGCAGGATCTGGACTGTGATTTCTATGCATTATCCGGTCATAAAATGTGCGGACCAACCGGAATCGGTGCACTCTACGGCAAAAAGGCGCTGCTGGAGTCCATGGAACCCATTGAGTTCGGCGGTGAAATGATCGATGATGTAGGTCTATACGAATCTAACTGGAAAGAGCTTCCTTGGAAGTTCGAAGGCGGAACCCCGATTATCGCAGGTGCGGTAGGTTTGGGAGCTGCCATTGATTTCCTGGAACAGATTGGTATGGATGAGATTGCACATCATGAGAGTGTGCTGGCAGCTTATGCAACGGAACGTCTGGCCGAGATCGATGGGTTAACCATCTATGGCCCAGCGAAGCGGCATGTGGGTGTTGTTACCTTTAATCTGGGGGATGTTCATCCGCATGATGTGGCAACCGTACTGGATGCGAGTGGCGTAGCCATTCGTGCCGGACACCATTGCTGTCAACCGCTAATGCGCTGGCTTGAAGTTAGCTCAACAGCTCGCGCCAGCTTCTATCTATACAATAACGAACAAGATGTAGATCGGCTTGTCAGCGCCTTAATCCAGACAAAGGAGTACTTTGGCGATGCAACTTGATGATCTGTACAGACGTGTTATAATGGACCACTACAAAAACCCGCGTAACCGCGGAACATTTGATAATGACGCTGTCACGGTGAATTTGAACAATCCAACGTGCGGCGACCGGATTTCACTGCAAATTTTGCTGAAAGACGGAATCGTTCAGGAAGCCAAATATACGGGTGAAGGCTGCTCCATCAGCATGTCCTCTGCATCAATGATGACGGAGGCCGTCAAAGGCAAAACGATGGAACAGGCACTCGATATCGCTAACCGTTTTTCCTCACTGATGAAAGGTGAAGAAGTCGATTTCGACGATTATGAAGATCTCGAAGCCCTATCCGGTGTGAACAAGTTCCCTGCACGCATCAAATGTGCCACTCTGGCCTGGAATGCATTACGCAAAGGGATTGACGAAGAGAACAAAGTACAATAACGATAGGGAGGTAGAGCAAGATGGCTAAAAAAGCACCAGAAATGGAAGAGTATAAATATGGTTTTCGCGACGAGCACAAATCCATCTTTCAAACCGGTAAAGGTCTGACTGCAGAGGTAGTTACCGAGATTTCCCGGATCAAGAACGAACCTGAATGGATGTTGGAATTCCGACTGAAATCCTTGAAACAATTCGAAAAGATGCCAATGCCGAAATGGGGCGGAGATCTCGACGGATTGGATTTCAATGAAATTCAGTACTACGTTCGGGCTTCTGAAAAACAAGGGAAAACATGGGAAGAGGTTCCTTCTGAAATCAAGGAAACCTTTGACAAATTGGGTATTCCTGAAGCAGAGCAAAAGTTCCTTGCAGGGGTATCGGCTCAGTATGAGTCTGAGGTTGTATACCACAACATGCAAAAGGAATTGGAAGATCAAGGTGTAATCTTCATGGATACGGATACGGCTCTCAGAGAGCATCCGGAAATCCTGCGTGAATATTTTGCAACAGTTATTCCGCCAGCAGATAACAAATTTGCTGCATTGAATAGTGCGGTATGGTCCGGAGGAAGCTTCATCTACGTGCCTAAGGGCGTTAAATGTGAAGTGCCTCTGCAAGCCTACTTCCGGATTAACTCCGAGAATATGGGACAATTCGAGCGTACACTCATCATTGCGGACGAAGACAGCTTTGTTCACTATGTAGAGGGTTGTACAGCTCCGATCTACAGCACGAACTCACTGCACAGTGCGGTCGTTGAGATCATTTGTAAGAAAAATGCCCGTGTTCGTTACACAACGATTCAAAACTGGGCACCAAACATCTACAACCTCGTTACGAAACGTGCGGTTGCAGAAGAAAATGCAACGATGGAATGGGTCGATGGTAACATCGGTTCCAAACTGACGATGAAATATCCAGCGGTTGTACTGAAAGGCCGTGGAGCTAAAGGTTCCGTACTCTCCATCGCTGTTGCTGGTAAAAACCAGCACCAAGATGCAGGTGCGAAAATGATCCACTTGGCTCCGGATACAACATCTACAATCGTATCCAAGTCCATCAGTAAACATGGGGGTAAAGTAACGTACCGTGGTTTGGCTTCCTTTGGACGTCAGGCTGAGGGCGCGAAATCTAATATCAAGTGTGATACACTCATTCTCGATAATGAGTCCACATCAGATACAATTCCGTACAATGAAATCATGAATGATAACATCATGCTGGAGCATGAAGCTACGGTATCCAAAGTGTCCGAGGATCAACTCTTCTACCTGATGAGCCGCGGTCTGACGGATGCTGAAGCTACACAGATGATCATCATGGGCTTCATTGAGCCATTCACGAAGGAATTGCCAATGGAATACGCCGTTGAGATGAATAGATTGATCAAATTCGAAATGGAAGGCTCTATTGGTTAATCCAATACAGCGCCTTTTGAAACCGTGAAGTTGAACCTTACTGTTGATGTTAAGCGGCAGTAAGACTCAGGTGATCGCTTATGAATATAAAAAAGATCAAGGGAGATATTCCCTTGATCTTTTTTTGTTGCCCAAACAAGACGATGAGAAAGTGGTATGTGAGATCAATTGCTTAGATATTTCTGACTGAAATATTAGATTATAGATTATACAAATGAATAGAACAGATTTATTCTTCCATTAACGAAAGTTACATATATTTGAATAGATTCTAATATGAGGAGGTATATGATGCGAAGAAGTATAGTTAAAAAGGGAGCAACCTTGGTATTGTCTGCTGTTGTTGCCTTTACGAGTTCTCCGTTATTTTCATCAACGGCAAGTGCAGCAGATGGTGGAACAGTATCCGGTTCATTCAACGTACTTAGTTACAATGTAGGTGGTCTTCCGGATCTGGTATCCAGTTCCAATCCTAAGGAGTACACTGTTCAGATATCTCCCAAATTAAATAACTATGACATCATTAATGTGCAAGAGGATTTTAATTATCATAATGAGTTGATATCCCAGGTGACTCTGCCGTATATAACGACAACAAGCGGAATTGCTGGTTTTGGTAGTGGGTTGAACAGTCTGTCCAAATATCCATTCCGTGACTTGAAGCGTATTACCTGGGATAAGCGGTCCGGTCTTTTTGACAATGGAAGTGATGAATTGACTCCAAAAGGGTTTACAGCAGCCACATATGAGATCGCACCTCAGGTGAAAGTGGACGTGTACAACTTGCATGCAGACGCAGGGAGCGATGATAAATCGCTTGAGGCCAGACAAGATAATATTAAACAACTCTCCAATTACATAAAGGAGCACTCGGACGGAAATGCGGTTATCGTATTCGGGGATACCAATACACGCTACACCCGTGCGGCTGACAATATAGAGCTGCTCATGTCTGAGAATGGATTAAGAGATCCGTGGATCGATTTGATTCGAGGTGGAAACATTCCCGCTGATGGGGATGCTCTTATGGATGCAAGCGATATACATGGTCCGAACTATGAAATTGTCGACAAAATTTTGTATCGAGGAAGTAAAGCGTTGTCCCTTAATGCACAGAGCTATCGTTTAGAAAATCAAACGTTTGTTGATCCGAATGGAAAGCAACTCTCTGATCATTATCCGATTACAGCGGAATTCGTGTACAGTACATCTTCTCAGTACCAACTAAGTTCAACGATTGGTGGAGCCGGGGGGAGCGGGTTTAATGATCTAGATCATATTCCGGATACCAGACCTAGCTCAGTTGTGCTCAACTCAGGCAACCGTGTAGACGGCATTTCAACGTTGTACAGTGATGGAACAAACCTGGCACATGGTGGTCAATCGAACATTGCCACACTTAACTTGGCAGACGGAGAGTACTTTAACCAGGCAACAATTGGTCAGGGGACACGAAATGGAGGTAAACGGATCTTTTACGTGGAGTTGTCGACCAACCTTGGAAATAAAATTGAAGGCGGACAAAAGACATCGGATCAAATTAAACTTGAGGCACCAGCAGGTTGGTATATCGCCGGATTTTATGGAAGAGCAGGACAGGAATTGGATCAGTTAGGTGTCATATACAGACCTCTGGATTAGGAGTGTGTAGTGGTTGAACTAAAAACATAGGATGTAACTGATAGCGTAAATCATAGTAGCATCGCGCGCCGCTTGGAATATACCTTGGCGAGACCAGAAGGTTTCCCTAATGATATTCTGAGCGGTGCTTTTTTGTAATAAAATAAGACCAATAGCACAAGCCATTTCATAGATTTAAGCATCTAATGATAGAAAAGGATGTGAGTGTATGAGCGTGAACCCTTTCGAGGGATATCGGATTACAAGTTCATTCGGCTATCGCATTCATCCCATTCATGGTGGACAGACATTTCACCGCGGAATTGATCTCGTGACAGAGCCCTGGAATGGCCCCGTCTATGCCTTTATGGAAGGCAAGGTACGTTTTGCTTCCGAAGGAGTTACAGGCTCCGGATTCGGTGGTTACGGGCTTACAGTTGCCCTTCAAGATCATCGAGGCTATTTGCATTGTTATGCTCACCTTTCGCATATTGCCGTAACTGTTGGACAGCAGGTGAAGCGAGGTCAGCTGATCGGTAATCAGGGAAGCACGGGTCAGAGTACTGGCCCGCATGTACATTATGAGATTCGTAAAACAAGTGCACCATCTTACGGATATACAGCCAATGAAGAGGGTGTGACGGAACCGGGTGCATATCTAGAAGCCGAATACGGAACTGCAACTCAGGAACAGGAGGCTCTGCCGATGACCACTGAGCAGAAGAGAATATTTGAAGCCATGCAGAAAACGCTGGAGATTCAAGGGGAATGGATTCAGCAACAGGAGCAACTTTCCAATATGGATTGTCCCACATGGGCGCAGCAAGCGTTTGATTATTATCGACCGTTTATTATGAACGACAAAGGCAGTTATGATTTTTGGAGATTACTTGTTATCATGCACCGCAAGGAAAAAGGCATCCAGGTTCATTCGGATAAGAATATATAGATCATTCAGAAGTACGGGATTTATGAATAGGTCGAATCTTCAGGGCAGAACCAGGCAGGCAACCAATTGTGGAATGTTGCCGCTTCGCCCGGTTCATTAGGTCGGTGAACGTCATATGTTAGGGTATACCTGATGAAGAGGAGGCAATCACATGAGCGAAGTAGGATATGGCTGTGGAGGCAACGTAGGCGGAGTAGGTGGCGTTGGTGGATACAATATGTTCACTAACACTGGTGCAATCTTGGTACTGTTCATTCTGTTGGTTATCATCACAAAAGCATTCTGCGTGTAATCCAACATGATCGAATCGGAATAAACAAAGGGAAGCCGAATACGGCTTCCCTTTTGTCATATGCCAACAATGAGTTAGTTATATAAGCTACTTCTTTTGGTTCTTCGTATGCATGCTCTGTACAATGAACAGTTACTGTACATAGATCTCAACGATAGCAATATCTCTTTCTTTCGCTAAATCGATAAAGGCCGTAGAGGTCTGAACGAGTGGTCGGAAGTAATCCGCAGGATTATTCATCACAATTAGTCCCGTCTGACCCGTGGTGAGCAGAACCCTTTTACCGATAAAATTAGGCAGCATATGCTTGATTAGTTCCTGCGTTGCTTCACCATTTAGCTGACCGAAACTGAGGCTGTAGAGTTCACACAGAACAGAGATAAGCTCCTGTTTGGTCTGATACACACGATTGGTCGTCATGGCGCTGTAAACGTCCGCTACAGCAGTTATACGGGCATATGGGTGGATCTCGTCTCTTCGCAGTCCATGAGGATAACCACTTCCATCCTCGCGCTCATGATGCTGAAGTGCAACCGTTGCCAGAATTTCATCCTGCGTGGATTCTTTAATGATATCGTACCCATAGAATGTGTGTTTCTTCATTTCGTCAAATTCTTCCGTGGTCAATTTACCAGGTTTATGTAACATTTCAGAAGGAATCTTGGACTTACCAATATCATGAAGATATCCTGCTTTGGCTACCGTTAGACATTCCTCGGGGTTATAACCCATCCAGCCGGCGATATAAAAAGCGAGCATTCCGACTTGCAATGAATGGTTATAGGTATAATCGCTATCCCCGTCCAGCATAAGCAATAAGGAGACAACATCTTTCTGTTTTTCCAGCTGTCCCGTTAGGGTAATCAAAATCTCATCGACTTGTGTCTCATCAATAAAACCCTTCTCCATCGCTTGTTGAAATAGAGATTCAGTACCTTTGATCGTATCGTTAAACAGATTAGTTAACAGACGGGTTTGATCGGAAGGTAAGGTTTGTGCATCAGAGTGTAGGTCGGATGTTGTATGTTCTACATCTGCGTAATCGATTCCATGTTGCAGCAGCTTGGACAGGTCATCTTCACTGAGGGCGGAACCTTTCATCAGGATGTGGAGACCCGAACTGTTGTATACATCATTTTTTAACAGGTCGCCAGGTTTAAGATCAGTAACATGCACTCTCACGTATAAACCACCTTTTCCTCGACTAATATCGACACATAACATTATAATAACAAGAAAAAAATGGGTTGACAACGACTTATTTACTATTAACCCACTCTGTCTAAAAAGGTGTAAAGGCTCATTGTTTAGTTATCCATGGGGTTCCATGGTCCTAATTGATGGCCTTTCCATTCAGATCCATCTTCCCAGATTTCCTTTTTCCAGATTGGAACGGTCTGTTTGAGTCTCTCTATGGCGTAGCGGCTTGCATCATAGCAGTCGTTACGATGAGGTGAGGAAACGGCAATGACTACACTAATTTCTGCCACATCCACTTTGCCGATTCGGTGACTGATTGCACATAACACACCAGGCCAGCGATTGGAGATTTCCACACCAATGGCCGCCATCTGAGAAAGAGCCATCGGTACATAGGCCTCATATTCAAGATGGACGGTGCGCTGTTCACCAGTCATTTCACGAGTCGTACCTACAAAAGTGAGAGCTGCCCCGTGATTCGGGGTAATCACTAGCGCCGTTGTTGCTTCCACAGACAAGGTGGACTCAGTAATCAGGAATAACCCATCTTCCGTTCGATGATCAGAAGAGGCAGGCTCAGGCTTTTTATCAGGCATAGCCGTACCATCGCCTCCAGAGACTGGTGGAATCAAGGCAAGTTCGTCTTCTGATCTAATTATAGTATCGGCAGGAGCGTACTGCTGGTTAACTGCCAAAAAGGATGTCCTTATCTGGGAAGCTGCCTCTGGGTAAGCCAGACTCAGTTTTTCTTTTAAATCGGCAGCGGTTGGAATGCCTCCAATATACTCAAACTCCAGAAGGGATGTATTTAAACGTTCTGCAATGCCTGCAAATAGTTGAATTGTCAATTTCATAGATATGACTCACCTCTTTTTGATCTCTAAACCCTTTAAATATATCATAACGACGCGGAAAATGTTATGCTTATCCATTAGAAGAATGAACGTTTATTGAAGAGCAGGGGAGGCGGTGTGATGAGCACCAGGGAGAAGCAAACGTTAACGATTCTACACACCAATGACATTCATAGCCACTTCGGCTCCATGAGCACCATCGCCGCTATGATCAATGAGGAACGTGACCTAGGTGGCAACCTCCTTGTATTGGATATCGGCGATCATATGGACCGGATGGCCGTTGAAACAGAGGGAACACTGGGTACGGCTAATGTTGATGTTATTAACCTGACGGGATACGATGCCATTACAATCGGTAACAACGAAGGACTAACCTTTACGCCAGATCAGCTCGCGCAGTCCTACGCTGGACTTCTGTGTCCTGTGGTATGCGGCAATGTTGTGGAGCAAGATACTGGCCTTCCGCCAGTGTGGATGAAACCTTCTCTGATTGTGGAGAAAGGTCCATTTCGCATTGGTCTGCTGGGGGCCACCGCCCCTTTCACCACGTTTTACGAACTGCTTGGGTGGGATGTACTGGACCCTGTGGAGTCACTAAGAGCTCAAGTGGAAGTGTTACGTGATGAAGTGGATGTGGTGGTTATTCTTTCACATCTGGGACTTTCGACAGATCGGAGACTGGCGGATCAGATTACTGGAATTGATGTTATTCTCGGTGGACATACCCATCATGTTCTCGAAGAACCATTAGTCATTGGTCAGACCGTGCTGGGCGCAGCTGGAAAATTTGGGCAATGGCTTGGGAAAGTGGTTCTGGAACGAACAAACGTGGGGGAACCTCTTCAACTGGTAAGTAGCGGTTGTAGGGCTGCCAAGAGTCTATTACTGGATGATCAGGTTGCGCTGGCAATCGCTACGAATCGTACGGAAGCCGAAAGGACACTCAATCAGACGGCAGTGATAACAGACCGGGTGCTGCCCATCGCGTATGACCGGGAATCCCCGTTAGCAACATTGCTTGCACAAGCTGTTCGTCATTTCACGGGGGCACAGCTGTCGCTGGTGAATGCAGGTCAGCTTCTCGGAGATCTTCCACAAGGTAATATTACAAAAGGAATGTTGCATTCCCTATGTCCATCTCCTATAAATGCTTGTACAATATGCTTGAGTGGAAGTCATATTCGTGAGGCACTTGAGCAGTCCTTGTTGGACGATTTTTCAGGTAAGCCCATTGTGGGATTTGGTTTTCGTGGTCAAATTCTAGGTACGTTATGTATGGACGGAATGGAAGTTCAATACAATCCACATGCGCCTGCCTATGAGAAAATCCAGACCATATCCATTAATGGGGAGCCTATGGACGAACATTGTGAGTATATCGTTGGAACACTGGACATGTTTACGTTCAATGTGGGGTATCCTCCTCTGGCTCATGGGACCCGTACACTCTATCATCTTCCGGAATTCATACGCGATCTGCTGGAAACGGAAATAAAACGACCAGGGGCTCTGGACGACAGCCTGCGAGCCCGCTGGCATTCAAAGCTAAATTAAAGTACTTGCCTTCTGCTGAAGCGGCGGCTAGTGGTAATTACATCTACGGAGCGGGAGAGGATAGGCTGTGCGTTTAGTACATATAAACTTATTGCAGCCTGGCATGAAGCTGGGGAAACGTATTTATAGTGAAGAAGGCCTGGTATTACTTAGTGAGGATGTAGAGTTAACCAGTCGATTGATTGGACGCCTCAAGGATCTCGGGGTTGGTTATGTGTATATTAAAGATGCGGCGACAGAGGACATCATCGTTCCTGAAATGCTACAGGAAGAGACCAAAAGGAAAGCACTGGTAGAGATCAAACAGCAATTTCAGAGTATGTCAGGACTGAAAACCAAAAATCAGATTCCTCATTTCGGTAAAGCGCTTAGTGGTGTGATGAATGCCATTCTGGAAGACATCGGTAGTCAAAAGGAAGCCATGATTATGCTGATGGACATGAACTCCAGTGATTTTGACCTGTATAACCATTCTCTGAATGTATGTGTGTACACGTTGGTTCTTGGTGTCGCTTCGGGTTACACACGCCAGCAATTAATGGAGATTGGTCTGGGCGCTTTGTTGCATGATATTGGCAAGACACAGATTGCACCGGAAATTCTGCACAAACCCTCCAGATTGAGTGACGAGGAGTTCAAAATCATTCAGCAGCACACTACATATGGACACCGTATTCTCAAAGATGAACCAGGCATACCGCTTCTATCTGCGCATTGTGCATTACAGCACCATGAACGAATTGATGGAAGCGGGTACCCCTTTGGTTTGAAAGACAAGGAAATTCATGAATATGCCAAATGGATTGCGCTTGCTGATTCCTATGATGCCATGACGACGAATCGGGTGTACAAGCAAGCTTTGTTGCCACATCAGGCCGTCGAGGTGCTGTATACTGGTTCAGGGACCCTGTATGAACAAAGGATGCTGGAGAAGTTCAGGGATTGTGTCGCGATATACCCAGTTGGTATTTCAGTAACACTCAGTACAGGAGAGGTTGGGGTAGTTGCATCCATTCATTCACGTGTTCCTCAACGTCCACTTATCCGTGTTCTAAAAGATGCAGACGGCCAGACTTTATCTTCGCCTTATGAAATTAACCTGCTGACAGCTCTGTCTGTGATGATCACAGGTGTTGAGGGTGTGGAGGATACACCTTCAGCGGTCCAAAGTGCACAGGTGGAAAGCTGAACAACTTGAAAGATGATTAGCGCTCATATCGTAACTTCGGGGCCATTTCGTGATGCCGTCCAGAGTTGCTTGAGCGTTTTTTGTCATGTAATGGACAGGGTCTGCGTATGCCGGAGCATTCAAAATTGTGCTATGATAAAAGATAACTCCAAAAAGAGAAACACAAGGTATGATCTAAATAAAACTTTTTAGGTTAATAAAAGGAATAAGGTGAAGAACAATGACCATGCTAAACTCAGGATCGGTACAACCGATGCCTTTATCGCCGACCAATGATCCGTGGGATCCGATCGGCTCTCTGCGTACATATGGACGCCATGTGCTGACCAGTGTAGAAATGACTGTGACACATCTGTGCAATATGAGATGTGAGCATTGTGCTGTAGGAGATATGCTTACGATGCGTGAAGCGCCGGCTCTACCACTGCCTCTGATGCTGAAACGATTGGATGAAGTGGAGCATCTGCAGACGATTAGTCTGACAGGCGGCGAGCCAAGCTTTAGCCAGAAAACAGTGGATGAGATGATCATCCCACTGCTCAAATATGCCAAGGAACGTGGAATTCGATCCCAGATTAATTCCAATTTGACATTGGATATCAGCCGGTATGAGCAACTTTTACCGTATCTGGACGTTATGCATATCTCATTCAACTATCTGAATGCGGACGATTTCCATCAAGTTGGATTTGCAAATAGTGGCAGGCCTGTGAAACGTGAAGTAGCGGTGAAGATGTATGAGAAAATGATTGAAAATTCCCGCAAACTGAGTGAAGCAGGCATGTTTATTTCTGCGGAGTCGATGATTAACTTCCGTACGCACGACAAGCTGGATGGTATTCATCAATTGATTCGTGAGATGGGCTGTGTTCGTCATGAAGTGCATCCGATGTATAACTCGAACTTTGCTTCGTCGTTGCCCGTGTTATCACTGGACCATATGAGAGCGGCGATTCATCGTTTGCTTGATGTGCGTGACAAGGATATGTGGATGCTCTTCGGGACATTGCCATTCTTCGCGTGCAGTGCAGCAGAGCAGGATCGGGAATTGATTAACCGACTGTACAGCGAGCCAAATGTGACGGTACGTAACGATCCGGACGGACGCAACCGCGTGAACGTTAACATGTTTACAGGCAATGTGTATGTGACGGATTTTGCGGATATCCCGGCATTTGGCAACATTCGTGATCGTAAGCTGGATGATGTGTTCCATGAGTGGTCAGCGGAACATCCGTTGAATCAGACGGTTAACTGCCATTGCGATATCGCATCCTGTTGCGGGCCAAACCTGCTCGTAGCGGATATGTATTACAAAGGTGTGGATTTCAAATCTAGAAAAGCAATCACACGTTGATATTCCAGGTGTATTCCTGAAATAGATAGAAAAGGGGAGTTTCAACTTGGATATTCATACCGAGTTTCATCTTGGGCAGCTAGTATTTAATCTGGTCTGTGTCTTTTTGCTCGTATTTTTGAATGGCGTATTTGTTGCAGCAGAATTTTCCCTTGTGAAAGTAAGGCAGACACGCTTAACTCAATTGCAGAGTGAAGGAAACCGTATGGCTGGTTACGCATTGAAGGTGAATAGTAAACTGGATTCCTATCTATCGGCAACTCAGTTCGGGATTACGCTGACATCGCTTGGACTTGGGTGGTTGGGAGAACCGGCCATCTCCGAATTGCTCGTTGAGCCACTCATGTTTAAACTTGGTGTAGGAGATACAGGGCTTATTTCGACCGTGTCGGTCATTATCGGTTTTTGTATCATTACGTTTCTGCATATTGTGCTGGGTGAGCTCGCACCTAAATCACTGGCGATTCAAAAAACAGACGGAGTGGCATTGTTCTTATCTGCACCTTTGCTGTTGTTCTACAAAATCTTCTTCCCGTTCATCTGGGTACTGAATGTATCGGCCAATGCATTGCTGCGTCTGGCGGGTATCGAACCTGCAAGTGAAGGAGAAGCTCACTCAGAAGATGAGCTTCGTATTCTGATGAAGCAGAGTGCCAAAAGTGGTGTCATTGATAAAGATGAGATCAAACTGATGGATAACATCTTTGACTTCTCCGATATGCTGGCACGTGAAGTCATGCTGCCTCGTACCGATATGGATTGTTTGTATACCCACATGTCTTTGGAGGAAAATCTGGAGATTATTAATGCAACCAAACATTCCCGGTATCCTGTGGCAGTAGAAGACAAGGATGAGATCATTGGGTTTATCCACATCACGGATCTGCTGCTGGCTAAGCCGGAGCAACAACATGATCTGGCTTCACTTATCCGTCCAATCTTGAACGTTCCTGAATCCATGGAGATCAGCCATGTGCTGCGTCTGATGCAGAAGAAACATTCTCAGATGACACTGGTTGTGGATGAATATGGCGGAACAGCTGGATTGCTGACTGCGGAAGAAATTCTGGAAGAAATCGTTGGAGACCTGTATGACGAGTTCGAAGATGAGCGTCCGCATATGGAACGCAATGGGGATTCGTTTTCCATTGACGGTCGTTCGCTTATTGAAGAAGTTCATAAGTGGACCGGAGCCATCATTGAGGATGAAGAAGTGGATACCATCGGCGGATGGTTGTTTAAAGAGCTTGGGGGCAATCCAACCAAAGGAAAAACGCAGGAGCTGAATGGGTACGTTTTTGAAGTAGAAGAAGCCACTCGCCTGCGAATTACCCGGGTTCGAGTGTACAAGCAATCTCTCCCTCAAAACATGAATTCGGAAGAAGATCAGTCAACACAATAAACAGACCTCTGAAGGACCGCCTTATGGTGGACTTTCAGAGGTTTTTTTGTTGTGTCAGCTAAAAGGGGATTAACTTGCCGACCTGAAACATATGGATATAGAGACGGGAAGCAATCGTTTGAAATGTATGTTGCATACATGTGAACATTGAGAAAGGAGAGTTGTTCTGTGAAAGATCCGCAGCTTCGTGCTTATGTCCCGTTTGTGGGGCCGTTTGATCCTTGTCCACCCGTAGAGATTCGAACATATCTGGTTCCTCCGCAATTATTTATTCCATTTCAGCCTATGGGCTGGCCGCAGTACAGCCCGGCGGAAGCCTTAAGAATCGGAACGTTGTGGCCTGCATTATACAGCCCTTATACACCAGCGAGATCGAAAGGGAGGAAGGTGGAATCGGATGGAGCCTGAAATGCCCAAAGCCTGTGATGCAAAGTATTATGAGCTGTTAGAGGAGCTCCAGGCACTGGACTTTGTATTAGTTGAGCTGAACCTGTACCTGGACACCCATCCGGGTGATTTTCAGAGTATTGAACAGTACAACAAATTCAGTCAGGAGCGCATGAGAGTTGCACATGAATTTCAACAATTGTACGGACCGCTGATGAACTTTGGTCATGCATTCTCCAAATATCCATGGGAGTGGTCACAGACACCGTGGCCATGGCAAGTGTGAACTAACGCCTCGGGTTTCCGTGCAAAATTGTAACGCCGGGGACTCGGGGAATATGCCAGCAATTTCGATTTCATTCAAAAAGGAGGGCTCTGCATGTGGGTGTATGAGAAAAAATTGCAGTATCCTGTACGGGTTAGCAAATGTGATCCTCATATGGCAAAACTGCTGGCTGAACAATATGGAGGAGCGGATGGTGAGCTTGCGGCAGCTCTGCGGTATTTGAACCAGCGGTATACAATTCCGGATAAAATTATTGGGCTATTAAATGATATTGGTACAGAAGAATTCGCCCACTTGGAAATGATTGCCACCATGATCTACAAATTGACCAAGGACGCGTCGGTAGAGCAACTGGAAGAAGCCGGACTCGGGCCTAACTATGCTCAGCGCGATTCGGCCTTATTTTACACGAATTCCTCAGGTGTACCTTTTACTGCAGCATACATTGCTTCGAAGGGAGATCCGATCGCGGATTTGTACGAGGATATTGCAGCAGAAGAGAAAGCCAGGGCTACATATCAATGGTTAATCGATCTGACCGATGACGTGGATCTGCAGGATAGTCTGAAGTTTCTGAGGGAACGGGAGATCGTGCATTCCTTACGTTTCCGGGAGGCTGTGGAGATTCTGAAAGACGATCGGGATACGAAGAAGATATTTTGAACAGGTGTAAATAGGAAATTGGCAGTCCGGTGAGGGCTGCTTTTTGCTTTGAAGAAATGGAGACCTAGGAGAAGTGTATGTGTTGAAATTTGGATTGCTCATTAATAGAAAGACGACCCATTTTGAAATAAAAAGGATCGTCCTGGTTATTATTTTGGCGAATTATGGCCTAGTATTCAACCACCATGGCAACATTTTGCCACCCGGCTCCAACGGTCCAGAACAACGCTTTGTCGCCACGCTGAATCTGACCGGTTGTAACCGCTCGATGCAATGCAATGAACGGACTGCTGGTTGATGTATATCCGAACTCATCTCCGATATAGACAGCAATATCATCACCAATGCCCACGTTCTCGGATACAGCGCGAATGTTACTGATTGATAGCTGGGAGAAGCAGGCAGCTCTGATCTCGTCTGGTCCAATCTCGTTGCGTGCCAGCAAGGTACGAATGGACTCTGAAGCAGCATCGACACAGATGGAATCATCAAATGGGATGAATTTCACATGGAAGGCACCTGCATCTACACCCGTCTTGCCCAGCTTCGCCAAGCCTTCTGCAGGAAAAAGAGAATTGCCATACACGCAGGTATCTGTCTGATAGATTGAATCAATGAAACCGACAGCTTGTTCATCCCGCTCTATAATAACTGCCGCTGCTGCATCACCGAAATTGGCGAAGTACACGGGATCATCGGGACTAGCGTGAGGAGCTACGTAATCCGAGCCAATGATTAAAGCCCGGCGAATCCGAGGATTACCCAGCATCTGCCGACTAACCTGTTCGAAAGCTGCAGTCATGCCTGCACAGTTGGCGTTACTGTCGATACATATCGTGTGAGAAGCTCCGTTAATCAGGCGATGAATCATCAAGGAATTCGTAGGAAAGATGTATTCTGGCGTTTGGCTTGCGTAAGCAATCAGATCAATATCTGCACCGGTGAGTCCAGTTTTCTCCAGTAGATTACTGGTTGCCTCGAAGGCCATGCTTAGTGAGTTTTCGTCATCGTTGTCAATTTTATAACGTGTATCACGACCAAGTGCCTTTAACAATCCACGAATATCTACACCTCTTGCATCAAAATGTGCAATATAAAAATCATTGTGCACCTTGGTTGCTGGATGATAGATATCGATATCTACAATACGAATTCCGGCCATCTTCATTCTCCTCTTGAGCGGAAGGGTGAATTCACAGCTTGTCCGCCAGGTTTATTAAGTGGTAACGGTAGAAATGATTTCGAGATTGTCCAGGCCAACAGACCGACCAAGTCGGGACAATTGCATTTTTAGAATCGCGTTGTTCTCGAGGGTCAACACGACTTTTTTATATTCATCTTTTTTGAACATTTGAAGGCAGCCTTCCAAAAGAGGAACAATCTCCGGAGCAGTAACATTCAACTTTTTGCAATCGATGTTCAGGTCGAACTCCTTGGTGTTAATAGGAGCGATCGTATCCTGATAGGCCGAGATGGAACGCAAACCGTCTTCTTGAGAGAAAGAACCCTCCAGTTCAATGTTTAACACCTTGTTCGGAACGTCAGTCTTAAGAATGAAATTTCCCATGCTTGATCTCTCTCCTTTAAATGAGTTAAGGCTATCCTGCTAATGGATACACAGCTCCAGAGGGCCTCTGCTGAAAGCTTCTAAGATGAGAGCTGATTCGAAGGATAATTTAACCATATTATAAAGGTAGGAATGTAAAAAGATCAATAAAAAAGTCGAATCATGTATAAAAATGTAGAAAAGTGAATTACTGTATTTCGTCCAAGGTAGCAAGCAAAATATTAAATGCGCTAATAATGCGTGGAGCACCCACACAGGGTGCCAGATGCAGCAATATTCCCTTGAGTTGATCCACTGTCACTCCGACACTCAGCGCCATAGTGTAATGTACCCCCAATTGTTCATACTGTCCTTGGGTGATCAACGAAGAGATGATAGCAACTTCCTTCCATTGATCCGTAATCGTGGTGCGCTGAAAAATGTCCCCGTATGCCGTCCCCATAATAAATTCCGATAATTCGGGAAAATGTTCTTTGATGGGTGCGAGGGCTCTTGCGCCGTACTCCCCTGAGAGTTTAGCAAAACGGTCTAGTCCCTGAGCTACTTGTTCACTCATGATATGCTCCTCCTAATTCAAAGTTACGGTGCGGTGAGCCGTGGGTGGAATTTCATCTCGATCGGTCAGAAGCTCAATAACAGTTACCTGATTCAACGTCTGGGCTGTGTTCAGCGCAGATGAGAACTCAGCAAGGGTCTCTGCACGAAACGCAACTGCACCGAGAGATTCGGCAAATTTGGCTGCATCCATAGGAACTTCATATAATGTGCCATCAATTCTGCCCGTTGTTTTTTCCATGCCTTTGAGTGCCATGTCCAGTTGTTTGTTATTAACGACAATGAAAATGACATTCAGATTGTTGCATACCGCGGTATTGATCTCCGTCCCCAGCATCATGAAACATCCGTCCCCGGTGATGCATACGACGGTCTCTGTGGGTGAAGCGGCCTTTGCGCCTATCGCCATACCAATGGCGTTACCCATGCATGCAAAGTATGCGTCAAACACAAAGCTGCCTGGTTTCTTGACTTTATATCGCTGGACCGCATGAAATCCATGGCTGCCATCATCGACAAACAGTGTATGATCGTACGGCAGCAGATCGCTCATCCCGTCCAGAACAGAAGCCAGAGACAGTTGGGGGAGATCCGGCAAAGGAACAGTGTAATCCAAGGGTGACGTAGTTCTCATAGGAGTAGGAAGATCTTCTATAGTACCCAGTAAATATTGCAGGTTGTCCTTTAAATCACCAGTGATATGTAAGGTTTGAGCGCTCAGAATCTTGCCCACAAATGTAGGATCAGCGTCAAATTGAATGAGGTGTGCCGGGTGGTTATCAGGCTTCAGATTGCAGATGGTCATATCACTCAGACGTGAGCCAAGTACGATATAAAGGTCACTTTGGTTCAGCATGTCGTCTGCATGCGGGAAACCTCCAACACCACAAGGTCCATGGTACAGGGGATGGTCCCACGCAATCGCTCCTTTTCCACCAGGTGTAGTAATGACGGGGATGTTGAACGATTCCGCCAGATGAAGCAATTCATCATGAGCTCTGGCGCGACTTACACCTTTACCAGCAATAATTAAGGGACGGTTGGATTGTTGAATGAGAGGAAGAATGCGATTCAGGTTAGATACGCTAAGCAGAGGTTCCGGTTCGGGAATGACAATCCGGCATTGAGGTAACAACTCGGTCTGTACGTCAAAAGGAAGACAGAGGTGAACGGGGCCTTTATTGGGGCCGAGTGCAATGGAAAGAGCATGATTCAGCAATGTGCTGAAATGATCACCACGTTCAACCAGTTTGCTGAATAGTGTAGCAGGTTTGAACATCTCGGCCAGATCAGCCAGATAGGAAGAGGAGTCCTGACACTGGGGTAGCCCCAGTTCCTGAATGGATTGATGACCCGTAATAAATAGTACGGGCAGATTGTTGGCCTTTGCATGGGCGGCAGCAGTAATCAGATTGGTTCCGCCTGGACCGGATGTGGCAAAGGCAACGCCGAGTTTACCCGTCTGTAATGCATAACCGGATGCGGCAAAACCTGAGCTGGATTCATGACGGCCTGGAATGAACTCTAATCCGTAATCCACCATCTTCAGGACAGCAGGACAGATGGATTTACCAATAATACCAAAGACATGAGTAACGCCTAGATTACGCAGAGTTTCTGCCAAATAGTCCGCAACTGTTCTCACGCGGGACACCTCGCTTCATGAAATAGGTTAATAGAACCATACGCATATTCCATTTGTTGAATGCAAGTCAATGTCTAAGGTTGTAAGAGGAAATATTCTTTGTTATTAGGAAGAGTATCTTTTTTTGTGGTTTTTTGTCAACCTGTTTTTATGAGTCTAAATTCCTGATTCTTAAGTTGGTAACGCTTTACGTGTTGCTGGATAAAGTAAAAATAAATGGTTATATATCCCTGCAACGAATTACCCAATCGATACTTAGTTACAAATAATGTAAAAAGATGACTAACCATGATGAATTTCAGGTTCAACGAGCGACTTGAAAGCTAGCGTTTTATTTCTTTTTCGTATCAACGCATCGCATTCGCAAATCTTTGCTTTCTGCTATACTGGAAAGGAATTGGGAGGGGATAGAATGGTAGTCATCAAGATGGCTCTGATTGGTCTGGGTAAAATGGGACTACATATGGTTCATCAAATCGAAAATACGAAGATGGATACAAAGATTGAAATTGTAGCGGTATGTGATGCGAATGAGGAAGGTTTGGCGTCCTTTGCAGCTTCTCATCAGGGGGTTAGGACGTATACGGATTACAAGCAATTGATGAATGAACATCAGATTGATCTGTTATATATTGCAGTTCCACCGAAATTTCATTATCCGGTTGTCATGGAAGCGCTGGAGCGAAAAATTCATGTGTTCTGCGAGAAACCACTTGCCAATAGTGTAGAAGAAGCCAAAGAGATGCTGGATGCAGCGGAGCAGGCGGGCGTTGTTCATGCCATCCACTTCTCTATGCCGCATGAACCTTCCGTGCTGAAGTTGCAAGAGATGATTGAGCAGGGTACAGTGGGGACGATTCGCAAAATAGATCTCATTCTGCAATTTCCTCAGTGGCCACGATCATGGCAACAGAATGCATGGATTACGAGCCGGGAACAGGGTGGATTTATTCTTGAAGTGGGGATTCACTGGATTCATATGATTCAAAAGGTGTTTGGTGCCATTCGGGTTGTGAGCACTCAGGTTCAATATCCTGAGAATGGAGAATGTGAACTTGAAGTACAGGCTGCATTGCAACTGGAAGACGGGACTCGAATTCAGCTAAACGGCATGTCTCAATTTGCGGGAGAAGAACGTGTATCCATGGTGGTGTACGGTACGAAGGGCACGATTGCCTTGGAAAATTGGGAAGAATTGAAGACGGGCCTGGTGGGACAGCCCCTTTCTCCAGTGGAAGTGCTTGAATCCGCCAGTGAATTGCCTGTACTTAAACATGTCATTGCCCGCATACAAGGCCAACCAGCCAAGATATATGATTTTAACGACGGGTATCAGGCGCAAGTTGTGCTTGAAGAGCTACGAAACACGGGAAATTAAGTGACCAAATTAATTTAATATTATTTGGGATTAAGTCCGAATTAAATGTTTAATTTTTCTTCGTTTGTGGTAATCAAGATATACTACAAAGGAGGTATATTATGGTAAAGGGCAAAAAACTAATAATATCTTTATGTTTATTTTTATGTGCTCCCACTCAGATTTTTGCAGATCAAGACAGTCGGAGTGAAAAGGAAAAACTTATTGTGCAAAGTTACGGGATTTCAACTGAATTTGCTAGTGACTTAACTGACAATGATTTAGAAAAACTTCTTGCAAAGGAACCAAGAATGAAATCTAATAAAGACGAATATTTTAAGCTAGTACACTTAATAAATGAAGATAATCAAATGTTGAGGTCTTTTAGCGAGGACAACACTAATACAGTAGTTACCAAAGTGACTAGAGAAGAAGCTTTAAATGAAATAGCTAAGGAAATGCAAAGTGAAATTTCAACACAGAGTGTTGGGGACAGTAAAACTACAACAACATCGTGGCTAAGACTTGAAACAAATATGACTTATTACAATACTAATGGTCAGGTTTCGGTTAGATTTCAATGGCTTAAAAATGCTTATTATAATAAAGAGGATATTTTGGCCATTGGCCTCAGTAACAATGTAGCACCTCTAAATAATACAGCTAGTTTCGTTCATAAAACCGATACTTATAATCCACTGAATATGGATTGGCGTGAGTATACAGAGAATAATGCAACATTACGTTACCATCCTGGCGGCGTTACTGCTCAGTTTAATTTGTTTTCACCAGCAATGAATTACAGGGATGAGAGAGGGTATCTTAGTTTTACTGTCAAACCTAGGGAAAGTGGTAAATGGACCTTAAACTCATTTTATGATACTTTAGGATACTATAGGCACCAAGAGAAAGTTTTCTCAATTTCGCCTAGTGTTTCTATTCCAATAGGAGGTTCTTTGTCTTTAAATCAACAAGATAAGTTTTCAGAAGTGGATAGTTTCGCTCAACTACAATATAAATAATATACTTTCAAGGGAGTGAAGCAGATGGGGGCAAAAAAATGGCCTTTCTATATCATCATCCTACTCATTCTCTCAAATTTGGCTGTAACCTATATGCTCTGGAATTCAAACACTCAGTATGATCGACTTCAGGACAAAATGAATCAATCTTTCACAACGTATGCGGAGAATATTCAGGATCATTTGCGAAAAAATGCTGAACGGGGTTTGGAGGAAGAGATCTACCAGTATCAAGCGGCAGCTTCCAAATTAAATGCAGTAGCTACAGGAACAACTTTTTACCATGAGCAGCCGTTAATAAGTAATGTTTCTATGAATCTTGAACGATTTTTTAGAGATTACCCACGCTACCAACATAAGTTGACTGCGTCAGAGGTAGAAACTTTACAGGGGTTGTTGTCGGAGTGGATTACGAAGCCTGCAGATTCAGGCACGAATAACAAGCTTAATGATTTTCTTGTTCTGCAAAAATAAAAAATAACCAGTAGTCTTGTACAAATACACCCTTGGAGTTGAGTAACGTTCACTCTGAGGGTGTTTCTATGTACATCTGAAATGGAATGGAAAAGATGATTTCTGTATTTACAGAAATCATCTTTTCTTTCGACTCAACCGTACTAGAAGAGATCAAGCCAGTTTGAATCGTTTAACCAACTGATCAAGTGCATCGGACATCTCATTCAACTGCTTGGACGTGTCAGACATTTCCTGCAGAGAAGCAAGTTGTTCCTCCGTCATCGCAGATACTTCTTCTGTGGCTGAAGCAGTATCTTCCACAACAGCCGATACTTCATTAATGGACCTCATCACGGCCTCACTACCGGAAGTTAACTCTTCGACAACCGCAGATACCTCCAAAACTTCACCACTGAGGTTATGAATATGCTGAGTAATGGTTGAAAAAGCATTACCTGCATCCTCAATAGTTCGCAACCCTTCATTCACATGTAGAGTGCTCACATCAACGACCTGAACTGTACTTTGAACACCTGCTACCACGGTCTCCAGGATACTTGTAATTTCTTTGGCTGATGTTGCACTTTGATCTGCAAGATTACGGATTTCCGAGGCAACGACAGCGAAGCCACGTCCATTTTCCCCAGCGCGGGCTGCTTCAATTCCGGCGTTAAGTGCAAGCAGATTCGTTTGTCTCGCAATACCCGACATGGAATCTGCGATGTTGATCACTTGATCAGACATCTTCGAAATTTCATTAATGGCTTCCTGTACAGAGAGGAAGGATTGCTCAATGGAACTCATTTTGCCTACAGCATTATCAATGCGCTGTTGCCCATCCACGGCAATGGATTCGGTACGCACAGCACGTTCTGCTACGTCACCTGCCGAGGAGGCGACACGATTAAGCCCAGTGAGGGATTGCTGCATCGCAGCTACCATGGTTTGCGTAAGAGCAACCTGTTCATCAGCCCCTTCCGCGACGCGTTCCATGGCAGTGGCAACCTCTTTTCCTGCAAGATGGCTATCGGCAACCCCTTTATCCAATCGATTCGAAGCTGTGCTCAGAATCATGGCATTGCTCTGAACGTCCAGCATCATTTGCTGCAGACCAGCGAGCATTGTATTGGCGGCCTCCGCGAGTTCACGAGTTTCGTCTTTCATTGGCGTAGCGATTCTCAGTGTCAGGTCACCATTGGAAGAACCAATGTCATTCAATGCCTGCTTCACGGTACGGATGTTTCTAACAATGGCACGTGACAGGACCAATGCAGTGATGAACGAGATAATGGCCACAACGATAAGTGCCCCATATAGTTCCAAGTTCAGTAGTGCGTTTTTTTGCTTCAGCGCTTCTGTACGGTTATCGGTTAACGTATGCTCGTTGGTTCGAAACGTATTGAGGGCAGTGCGAATCTCGTCCATGTCTCTTTTACCTGGATCATCTGCAAAAAAATCTCGAATGGCTTGCGTATTATTTGCTTGGCGAAGGGCAACCACAGGTTCTCCAGCGACCTGGACCCAGTTCTCAATACTAGTATGTATGTCTTCCAAAAGTGCAAGTTGAGCAGGATTGTCCGAAATTAAAGCAGCAAGTTCATCTCGGAGTGTAATAAGTTGCTCTTTTCCTTGGATGTAGGGATCGAGGTAATTGTCCTGACCCGTGATGATGTAACCACGTTGACCTGTTTCCATATCTACCATGTTTCTTTCAAGTTCATAGGTTAGCGCGTGTACTCTCATATCGTGATCGACCAGAAAATCCAGCTCCCGTTGAAGCTGACTTGTGCTGTTCTGAATCAGCAGGATGCAACCAGCCAGTACAGCCAGCACGAGTAAATATCCTAATCCGATCTTATAAAAAATCTTGAAGGTCTTGCGCTTTTTCATGTTTGTTATTCCTCTCTATGGGGTATATGTAGTTGTCGAAAAAACCGGAAATGTAATAATTGTAGGTCTTTAGATTAGGTGTCTAAAGCACTATTTTTTTAGTATTATACGTAAAGAAACTTCTTTTGTATATAGTTTGTTTAACTATAATATAATGTTTGGTTGATTGTGTATAAGGTTAGGGTTAGCGATGTTTTACAATCGTTGGTTTACACGTTCAAACGTTATGTTTATCATGGGAAGGGAACGATTCCAATTACACATACATATCCCAATCCGAAAGGAACAATTGGACATGACTAAAGAGAAGGTATTGCTCAAACCGGAAGCGATGATTTTTGACATGGATGGTACGCTATTCCAGACAGAGACCCTGTTGCTGCCAGCTTACCAGCAACTATTTGATACATTGCGTGCCGAAGGGCATTTTGAAGGAGAAACTCCACCCGAGGAACGGATGCTGGGAAGCTTGGGCATGTTGCTCGAAGATATATGGAAAGTGGTTATGCCTGAGGCATCAGAAGCCGCACATCGTCGTGCAGACGAATTGCTGCTTCAGCTGGAGATTGAGGGGCTTGATCAAGGAAGTTCTCAATTGTATCCGGGTGTGAAAGAAACGCTGCAAGCCTTAAAACAACAAGGCGTGCGTCTTTTTGTCGCAAGTAATGGGCTGGAGGACTATGTGAAGGGTGTGGCGTTTGCACACGAGATTATGCCTTTCTTTGAAGGGGTATACAGTGCAGGCCAGTACAAGACTCCATCCAAGATTAATCTGGTGCAGATCCTGCTTGAGAAACATCGCATTCAGGACGCATGGATGGTAGGGGATCGCTCTTCTGATGTGGAAGCTGGTAAAATGAATGGTCAGGCGGTCATCGGCTGTGCCTATGCCGGTTTTGGCCGTGATGAGGAGCTTGCGGGCTCAGATGTGCTCATCTCTGATTTTACAGAGCTGCTGCGCCTGTATGATGAAGCGGAATAAGCTAATCCTCAATTGAAAATGTCAGTCATCATACGAGAGCGCCCCACCCGAGATGTTATCAACGGGGGGGCGCTCTTTTATTTGTGATCAACAGATCATCTCTTTTTGCGTGCTTTCTTCAATGCAGATGGTCTGTTGCTTGCAAGCCGGGTGGTTCTTATTGGTTTGACAGGGTGACTTTCCTGATTGCGATATACCCATAAGGCGTACTCCAGCGGTTGAGTGATGGCTTTATAATAGATGTCCCGCTCACCGATGCGAGCGAATACCTCACGTGCAGGTTTGGGGTTGACTTCAAGCAGGTAGATACGTCCGCTTCTGTCAATCGCCAAATCCAGTGCCAGCTCACATAGGTTCCCATACGTATCTTCCAGAAATGAAGCAACATCAATGCCAAACTTCTCTGCAGTTGTGTTAATCTCTGCTCGGAGGTCGTCATCATCAATCCATTGCTTCATGAGTCGGTTCATCGCTATGGCCTGACCGCCGCCATGCAGATTGGAGGTTACGCTTTTTTCTGCACCCATGCGTCCGGCACATCCGGTAAGCTCCCATTGTCCTTCACCGTTCTTCTGAACGAGCATGCGGTAATCATGCACACGTCCGTTCGGAAGCTGAAGTTGAATGCCCTTTTGTACAAGATACTTGTCTTTCATGTTCCAGTGCTGGAGCAACGAGCCTAGTCGTGATAAATGAACTTTACGTGGAGTGATGATACGACGTTTCTGATCTCGCCCCTGAACAAGCACCGTATTCGCCTCGCTACTGCCGCGTTCAATGCGCAGAATACCACGTCCGCCTGTTCCATTAATGGGTTTGAGATAGACCAGAGAAGAAACTTTGAGCATCCGATTTACATCGGACATATCCTGAAACAGAGTGGTTTCCGGCAGGTGCTCACGAAAGTTGGCTTTTTGCAAAAGGGTTTGGTGGATGGTCCATTTATTGCGCAGAGGTCTGTTCAGAAAGAGCAGATGGCCATATTTCTCGCGAAAAGCAAGCAATTGCTGAAACCTGCGGTTACGCTGAATCCGGCAGCGATCAAAGATCAGGTCCGGGAATGATCTCCATTCCCTGGACCAGCCTTTTCCCTCGTGATAAACCATGGCTTCAATTTTTTTGCCGCCGGGATGTACGTCGGCTGGTGTGAATACATAGATATCAAGTCCCCGCTTGCGCCCTTCAAGAATCATTCTGCGATAGATGCTTCGTTCTTCAAGAGCGCGATGTTCATTTAAGTACAACGTCATAATGCCCAGAACAGGTGAGGACACAAGCAATCACCTTCTTTTTGCAGTATTCCTGTCTATCATCGTTTGGACTGATGGGCAAGATAAGCGCTGTAGTGAAATATACGTTCCAATGACCTCCGTCTGATCTGTGGTTCATCGAACTTCATGGGTTTGGCATTGGCTTCAAAGAACCAGAGTTCCCCCAGTTCATCAATGCCCAGATCCATGGACATTTCTCCGAGTGTGAAACCCGATCCACGTTCTACCTGTCTTGCGATCATTAATGAAGTGGATTTCACACGTTTCATCAGGGCTGTTGCCATTTCTTCCCCAAAAAGCTCGGTCAGCAGCTTCTCAGGGTCTTCTACGGTCCCGCCGCGTGGCACATGTGTTGTAATGCTGCGAGAGCCAGCAAGTCTCGCACCTACACCCGTTACACTCCATTGACCCTTGCTGTTCTTTTGTACCAGAACACGCAAATCGAAGGGGCGTTTACGAGAGGAGGCCAGTTCAATGCCTTGTTGCATGATATAGGGCGTATGTCCGGTTTCTTTGCGAATCCGTGCCCATAACTTGGCGAGTGTAGCTGCTTTATAGGTCGTGCTTTTACGTGTGGTTTGTATTTTGAGTCGATAGGGAAGACGTTCTTTTTCCTGAAATTTAAGCATCATGATTCCTTTACCAGCTTTGCCGCTCTCAGGTTTAAGGTACAGATAGGGATAGCTCCGTAGAACGGCACCCAGAGAAGAAGCACTTCGCATCCGCCGAGTATAAGGGATCAATTGCTGAGTTGATTTGGACTTCTTAAGCCATTCGAACAGATCCCATTTGTTGAAGAAGAACGGGTTATACAGTTCGATTCCTGATTGCATGCATTCGTCAATTTTGCGCTGAACGGAAGGTTTTCCTTCGTCTTCGCGGTTGGGAATACGATTGTACAGAACATGGGGAAGAGGGAAGGGTTGTGAAACCCACTTTCCACTCCCCTTGTTGTACGTATATCCTTTCACGGTGGGACCACTCACGTTCAGATCCCGCACAGTTACAATGTACACCACGTATCCCATGCTCTCGCCTGTCTGTAGGATATCTTGAAAATTTTGATGATTTCCCCTGAACATGCGCTGATTATCATGCATGGTCAAAACAGCAATGACAGGTTTGAAATCATCATGAAGGCTCATCAAACTTCTTCCTTCTTCCGGAACTTGCTCAAATACAGGCAGTGTTCCAAGATGTGCTCCACTGACGATTTTCCCTCCACCCGGAGTGAAGGGTGACGGAAAATGGAGCGCCCGGGTTTGGCGTTCGCTTCGAACATCCATACATGTTCCTCCTGATCAATGCCCAGATCAAAGCCAATCTCACCAATCAGATGCTGGTGCTGGGTTTCAATCGCCTGGGCCAGTGTAATAGCGACGGATTTGGCATGCTGAAGAACTTCTCCCGAACGATCGCCGAAGTTGCGACTGAGCGCCTGCTCAGGAGTCATTAGGGAGCCGCCATTTTTGATGTGTGTTGTGACGCTGCCACGTCCTGCCTTTTTGGCTCCAATCCCGACAACAACCCATTGATTGTTACCATTTTTGTGCATATGAAAACGGAAATCAATTGGACATTCATCAATCTCAATTAGACGTATTCCCTGCTGAACAACATATCCGCGAAGTTGTTTGCCATGTCTTCCCTGAAGCATGCGCATCAGACTGTTGAAGGAGCCAAACCGCAGGAGTGCATTACCTCCTTTTTTGCGATAACGTGCGAAATATCCACGTTTGGGCGAATAAGTTAGGCGGTAGATCCCGTTCCCCAGACTTCCTGCAGTAGGTTTATAGTAGACGAACTGATGGCGTTCCAACATTTCCTTCATCTGTTCAACGGATGGATTGGTAATGGATTCAGGGATATACCGTCCTGCTACCGGTTCATTCTCCAGCAATGTATAGATATCTGATTTGTTGAAAAAGCTCCAGTTGAAGAACGGAATTTTCCGACGAATAAATCGTTCCCGCAGTTGGTTGATGGCTGGTGAGAAATCGGAACGGCGGCTCGGTAACCGGTTGTAAACAACATCGGGCAGAGGTACCGTTTTACGGGTAAAGCTTCCGTTTTCATTCAGAAAAAAACCGGATACCGTCTCATTCTGCCAATTGATATCCCGGGGAGTAAAGGCATAAATATAGGATTTCCGGCTGCCTTCACGGAGTAACTGTTTGATAAAACCAGTACGGGAACCGAATGGATTAGTGCTCGTCGCAGGCCCATCAGAGAGTACACCGATCAGTGGACCTAACTGCACCTCATCATTTTGCAAGTTTCGAAGATAAATACTGCCACGTTTGGGAACGTTCATTAAATTACGGATACCTGAAGCGAGATACAGATGTTTACCTGCTTTTTTGATTGGTTTGATCGTTGCAGGTACCCGGTCACGCCCGAAGCGAAGGTGCACCGTTTTTTTGCCGGATAGGTTGAGGCTCTTCATTAAAGCGTTGGATACATAAACCACTTTATCCGGTTGCTTGGTGAAATGCAGGTTGCAAAAGGTCAAACTCATGATTTATCCTCCTATCCTGAAAAGATCCTTGGGCTCCATGGCAAGCGGGCGCTGCGGGCCTCAGCCGCCGTGAATCGGGATGGGTTTCAGGCCAGCTTTGCTGGATGTATTCGGCAATTTCATTGGACGAAAGACGTCCGTGAGAACATGTTGTTGCAACAGATAACGGGCATAGGCAAGCGGACGGGTATAAGTCAGGATATGCATGCGTCGGTCGCCCGCTTCTGCGAATGAGGTGCGGCCTGGTTTGGAGTTGACTTCAATTAGCCAGAGTTGGCCCTCTGCATCTGCTCCGAAATCAAGCCCCAATTCGGCTAGCCTGCCGAAACGGCTCTCCAGCAGGGTGGGGATAAGAGTAGCAGTCTGCCGGATGTTCTTCAGCAGAGATTCTGTACGGACCGTTCCATATCGCTGGAGCAGATATGCGTGGGCAGGATATGCTTTACCCCCACCGTGAAGATTGGACGTAAGTGAACCTTCGGGTCCTTCACGTACCATACATCCGGTAAGTGTCCAGCGACCTTGCCCGTTCTTTTGCATAAGAGCCCGTATGTCGAACGCTCTTCCCTGATGGCTAAGCTCCAGATAGGGCTGCACGATCATCTTACGCTCAGCCTGATGTAATGCCAGCCAGGAAGATACAGCCTGGGTATGGTTAAATGCAAGGTAAAAGGGTTCATTGTCCTCGTTACGCCCCTCCACGATCCATGTTGATGGAGTCGCTCCCCGAGACAGGCGAAAGGTACTTTTGCCATGAGTACCGGATATCGGTTTGAAGAACAGTCCTCTGGGCCAACGGTCCAGCCAGGTTTCCCAAGGAATATGCGATCCGATCCGGGTTGTGGGGGCAAGTTGTGACCGCAATTCAGGATTTCGGGACAACACACGATGTACCTCCCATTTTCCTGGAAGGGAAGCAGACCAATAACGGTGTTGATCTGTGCCGTTGGTTCGTATCCGTTCCTTAAGCTGTTGTCTGACGTTCCTTGGGAGAGGGCGAAGACAACGATCCATAATGAGGTCAACTGCAGGAACAGGTACTGAGTTCCACTTCCCTTGGTGATAGGCATATCCCCATTGAAGAGGGAGATGGGCTACATCAATCGATATCGGAATCACAATAATCTGAAGCGCGTATTGCATACTCCCCAAACTGAGACGACGGCAGAAAAGTTCATCCGTGAAGGGAGGTGAGCCTTCGGTTGCACGTACCAGAATGGCCATTGTTTTGATCTGAGATGATGGAAACATTTCGCTGCACCTCTCCTCTATCAGATTTGTTTCCAATAGGGAATGACTTTTCAAAAACCCGCCAGGTACGTAGAATATTCGAGCATGGCTTTGACGGAAGGGCGGATCTTGCTCTCACTCAGTGGTGTATTATCATTCTTGGATGGTTTGGAGTTAACTTCGAGCAGCCATACGCGCCCAGTCGTGTCCAGGGCCAGATCAATACCGAGTTCACCAAAATGAGCAGGAATGGCACTCTCGATCCCTTTTGCAATATCCAGTGCTGCGGTGTGCAATCCTGCATATGCGGAAGCTTTGGCCGATCCAGACAACTGTGTTTTGGCAACAGCATCCTTGACGGTGCTGAGACTTCCACCCCGTGCCAGATTGGATACGTAGTGACTCCCACCCGCAATCCGTGCGACGATGGAGGTTACACTCCATTTACCTGTACGGTTCTTTTGCACGAGCGCACGGAAATCCACGGGTCTGCCACTGTTGTCAATGAGAGTCAGCCCTTGTTGGATCTGATAACGCGTTGTTTTCATTTTCCCAGACATACTGGCATACAGTTTATCCAGAGAAGCATACGTTTGTTTCCGGGTACCCCCGACGCCAGTCGCCAGAGTCAAGAAGCTTCCGTCCATCTGACGTGAGACCCGGATGATTCCTTTGCCCAAAGAACCGCGTACGGGCTTCAGAAATACAACCGGGTGCCGGTTACACATCGTCTTGAGCATGGTGGATGTCTTGAGCAAATGGGACTCGGGAAGAACTCGTTTAAGCGTTGAAATGGACTTGAGTGCGTCAAATACTTCGTTTTTGTCCAGAAACTTTTCATTGAAGGTTAGCGTGCCGTAGAGCGATTTTACTTCTTTCATAAAATGCTGTACGCTAGGTTTGTTCTCAAGCTTGCGGGACGTTAGCCGGTTATTGACGACGTCTGCTACAGGCAGAACAGTCTTTTTCCAGCCGTCATCATACACCCAGCCTTTCATATAACCCGTTACCGCTCCAATATCCTCCGGTGTGAAAAAGGATACATAGGCGCCTTGCTTACGGCAGGCGTTCACCAGTTCTTGACAGAACATCGTGATGGAGCCAAAGGGCCGATCGGGCTGATCGGGATAATCCTGGCTAACCAGTACACTGATGTAGGGTCCAAGGCGAAGCGTACGGCTGGCTGAACGATAGGATACCTTCAGGACCGAACGTGGAACGAGACCGGTCTTGCTGGCAACGGTCTGATTGATGCGCAGCCCGTCATACCTTGGAACCGGAATGACAGTGACTTCTCGGCGGAAAGAGCCAAATTGCAGCTGAAGCGGCCTTCCTGAAGGGATTTTAAGCGCCTTGAGCACCCCTTCGCCCAGCATGATGACGTCGTCCTGCAGGATGCCCGAGCCGGTAACCTGAATCGTTACTTTTTTAGTGGACATCACGGATCTCCTTCCGGGCGGCAACTTGATGTCTGATCTCGAAGTTGAACGGCATCTGAACATGGCATGTGCTTCATCATATGAGGACATATAACCCTTGGTGATTGACCCATATGGATTAAATGCATTTGATTTGAGGCAGATTATTGATGGCCTGTTTCAGATCGCCTTTGTTTGACAGCGGAGAAAAGCGTGTATTAACACGGAAGAACAAACCAATCTGAGGAGGAATAATAGTGAACATTTATGACAAAGCCAATGATTTGGCCAAAGCACTGAGAGAAAGCAGCGAGGTGGAAGAGATTACTTCCGCGATGAAGCTGATTGAAGCGGATCCGGATGCAAAAGCAATGCTGGATAACTTCCGTGATCAACAAATGGAATTGCAACAACGTATGATGAGCGGGGATATGCCAGCTCCGGATGAGATGGAGAAAATGGAGAAACTGTTTGAAGTACTGAGTTTGAATCTGAACATCCGTCGTTTGTTTGATGCGGAGCGTCGCCTCAGTGTCATCATTGAAGACGTGAACAAAATTATTGCAGACAGCCTGGGTCATCTGTACGGTGGAGCTGAAGCGTAAAAAGGTAGTTCAAAAAGTCCACTTTTGATTACGAAGGATGAACACGTACCAAAAGGTTGTCTTGTTTTTTTACCTGAACCTTTCATATTAGCTCCTTACCGTTCATAGACTAGAATATAGAGTCGATCAAGAACGAAGGAGCTGTGAATGGTGAAGAGGTTGAAAAAAGCAAAACATGTAATCTATCTGCTTATTGCGTTGTCGATGCTGGTCATTGCACTGCCGCGGATTTCCTTTGCTGGAGGAATGGACTGGGTTAATATTTTTGGCATCGTATGGGTGCTATTCTCCTTATTAATCGTTGGTGCACATCTACATTTTATTCTCGGTGTGGATGAAGAGAAGAAACGTGCACTGGAAGCCGTTCGCCGGGCGAAGCTGCGGCAGTGGGAGATGAAACTGCTGGACAAGCAGGAGCGGAGCGAGTCTGTATAAGGTACGGTATGAGATCTAACATGAGAGACCGGAATCCCTTGACGCAAGGGGTCCGGTCTTTTTTGCTACATACAGGATTAGAGGATAATTGAGCGATTAAATTCAGATGGCGAACCTTGCCTATGAGAATGGTATGGGGTGGGGTTATTTTCCTGAAGGCGTGTTATAATAGGTACAGAATAGTACAGATGCATCTTCGGGGGTGGTACAGTTGGACGGACAGGAAGAGAACGTAACGAAGCATGAACAGTTACTTCAACATATTGAACAACTGAAGGTTGGCAGTAAAATATCGGTGCGTGGACTTGCGCGGGAACTCGGTGTAAGTGAAGGGACAGCTTACCGTGCCGTAAAAGAGGCGGAGAACTTTGGACTCGTCGTGACCAAGGAACGAATTGGAACGGTACGGATTGAGAAGAGACCTCGGGGCATGTCGGAACAGTTGACCTTTGCTGATGTTGTGACCATTGTAGAGGGCCATGTGCTGGGTGGTAACGAAGGTCTCGCCAAACCGCTGCACAAGTATGTGATTGGTGCGATGAAAGAACAGGCGATGGCCCGTTATATTGACGCTGGGAGTCTATTGATTGTGGGTAACCGTGAGGATGCTCACTCGCTTGCCCTCGAACAGGGAGCGGGCGTGTTGATTACGGGTGGTTTTGGGACGAGCCGTGAAGTAAGAATTATGGCTGACGAGCTTGGGCTACCGATTATATCATCCAGACATGATACATTCACGGTGGCTTCCATGATTAACCGTGCGATCTTCGACCGGCTGATTAAGAAAAAAATTATGCTTGTTGAGGATATCATTGGTCAGAAACCTCGCTTGCAGGTATTAAAGGTCACCAGTTCAGCCGCAGATTTTCATATGCTGGTGTCGGAGACGGGTGAACATCGCTTTCCAGTCGTGGATGAATGGAACCGGGTCATTGGCATTGTCAGTCTGAAGGATGTCAGTGAGCTGACGGCGGATCAGAGTATTGAGAAATGTGTCGTCCGCCGCCCGATCACGGCTTCGCTGCAAACCTCTCTTGCTTCCGCTGCGCAAATTATGACCTGGGAGGGAATCGATTTTCTGCCAATCGTGGATCGCAATCGCAAACTGATTGCGTCCGTCACACGCAAGGAAGTGCTGCAGGCCATGCGGGATGCACAGAAGCAGCCACAACTGGGAGAGACGTTTGATCATCTGATCTGGAACGGGTTTGCCGAGGAGCGCGGTGATCAGAATGAACTGTTATTTCACGGATTCATCATTCCTCAGATGGCAACCGATCTGGGTACGATCTCCGAAGGTGTTCTGTTGAATGTGATGACACAGGCTGGTCGGCGGGCAGCGTGGGATGTTACAGGGAACGACCATGTGGTGGATAATGTCACGACTTATTTTGTTCGACCGGTACAGATTGAGGATCAGATTCTGGTTCGGCCTGTAATTCTGGAAACCAGTCGTCGAACATGCAAAATGGACATTGTGGTTACACGTGAAGGCAGTGTGGTATGCAAAGCAGTAATGACATTGCAGTCCATTGACCATGCCTAGCAGGTTGTGTTGCCTCAGGCATAGACAAAGAGAGTACTCCCTCATGGAGAAGCTTTGCCGGGTTGCGCTGTAGCGCGGTTCTGGCTTCGCTTAATGAAGGGAAGTACTCTCTTTTTTGCAAACACAACCATAGCGCTTCAATAAATCATGCAGATTTTCCGGAAGTTTTACCTGATCCATTACTGGATCGTTGTTGAAGCCGCGCATAATAACTGCGGTTACGTATTCCGGCAAATACATTGTACGCACCCATAATCAAAAATAGCGCTTCCACAACCACAGATAAGGTGGACCCCGTGAAGACAAACATCAGGATCAGCGCAAGAACAACAAGCATGCCACCCATCCAGATATTCGTCCACGAACGGTGCAGACCGGCGCTGGTAGCATCCGAGCTTCTGTGTGAACGAATGCTGTTCAACGCTGCCAAAACCATGGCAACAGCAAAGATAGCGATTAGAACATATTTGAGTACATCAATGAACACAAAGACGCAGCTCCTTTTCTGGAAAGCATTTACTGCCCTTATTGTACCATGCAGAGATGCAGACAAGGGCAGTTTTTTGCTGTTACGTAGGAACATGCATGCGAATCTGTACCCAAACTTGCAGTACGCCTTCCATAACCAGCATCGTTTTGACCTGAACGGTGTATTCCTTTTCCCTGACCGAGTACACTTTCTGATTCAGCATGATTCGCGTCATTTTGCTATACTCGTCGATGTTGAATACATCTCTGCCCCGAAGGACTTCAAGTTCGTCTCCGAGCTTCTGTAACATCACTTTCAGAGAAGCCTCATCGGGTCCCTTATCCGATTCTTCTGCACGGACTTTGATTTCCTTGATTACGGTTTGGCGTTTACTGTATTTTTTCAGCGTTTTGATATCCTCCTCATTCTGATGCAGCTGAAGCTGCAGCTCCTGATTATTCAGCCACAACGCATTGTAACTCAGGTGAAATACACCATTGTAGACGACACATCCAGCGATCATTCCCAGAACAAATACAGCGGTCATTCGCATCAGCGGGCGGTAACGGGAGAATGGCGGAATTCTCATGAACGCTGTTCCTGTCTCATATTAGCTTCGGCCTCCGCCGCACACCCATTTCACTAATTCGGTTCCCATATGCGCGCCCATAAAAGCAGAGATCAAATAGAGGATTTGTTTGACCGCCGGAGACAGGTTACCATCCAGAAAATTGCTCTCGATGACACGCATGGGATCGATGGTGCCGCCCACAGCGGCTGCGAGTGCCCATATCTTTATTTTCCCGGAAATATCGAGCATCGTCTGTGTTGGAGGCTGAAGTGAAATCACGGCTCCAATACCTCCGATCATCGCGCCGCCCAGCACGATTCCAAACGCAATAAAGAAATCAAGAATGGCTTTGGACAAAAATGTGCTCACTGGCAACACCCCTTTCAGACCTAGCAGCACACCTCCTGTCTTCGGTCTGTCACAGGGGGAGCGGCTTGTACTTCTATTGTATGGGCGTGCCCCCGAACGTTATGATAAAATAGAATAATAAAGTCTCCTTTTCAGAGGTTGTTACGAATTTTTTTAAAGGTGATTCCATTTTTTATTTATTTAATTCATATATATGAGAGAGATAGAGCGGCAAACGGATCAGAAGATCGATGCTGCGACTATCTGCGGCGAAAGGAAGAAAAAAACATGAGTTCTTTTGTGCATTTGCACGTTCACAGCGAATACAGTTTGCTGGACGGCGCTGCGCGTATTCCGGATCTCGTGAATAAGGCTGCAGATCTTGGAATGACAACACTGGCGCTAACCGACCATGGCGTAATGTATGGTGCAATTCCTTTTTATAAAGCATGTATTGAACGCGGTATCAAGCCGATTATCGGTTGCGAGGCATACATGACAGCAGGGTCCCGCAAAGAGCGGGGCAGCCGCAAGGATCAGCCGATTCATCATTTGATTTTGCTGGCCAAAAACATGACCGGATACCGTAATCTGATGAAATTGTGCTCGATTGGACATCTCGAGGGTTTTCATTACAAACCACGTGTCGATATGGAAAGTCTGGCTGCCCATCATGAGGGCATTATCTGCCTCAGTGCGTGTCTGGGGGGCGAGGTTCCTCAGCACTTATTGCATGGACGAGAGGAAGAAGCGCGGCGTGCGGCGTTGCGTTATAAAAATATCTTTGGTGAAGACTTCTATCTGGAACTTCAGGATCATGGGCTTTCCGAGCAAAAAAGGGTGAATCCGCAGTTGATCAAACTGGCGGCCGAGCTGGAGATTCCGCTTGTAGCGACGAATGATGCGCATTATCTGTCGGAAGAGGATGCGGAGCTTCAGGATGTACTGATCTGTATCGGAACGGGCAAGACCGTGGATGATGAGAATCGGCTCCGAATTGGAACGAATCAGCTCTATCTGAAAAGTGAAGAAGAGATGGCTCGATTGTTTCCTCATTTACCGGAAGCTCTGGCAAATACCGTCCGCATTGCGGAATCCTGTGAGTTGAAGCTTGAGTTTGGCAAATCGATTTTGCCGGAATACAGACCACTTCCCGATGGACTCAGCCCTTCGGCGTATCTGCGTCAACTGTGTGAAGAAGGCATGGAGGAACGTTACGCGCAGTCCACACGTTGGGCTGATGCGGAGCTTCGATCCGAACTTGAACAACGACTGGCGTATGAACTTGGTGTGATCGACAGTATGGGGTTCTCGGATTATTTTTTGATTGTCTGGGATTTTATCGCCTATGCGCATAAGCAAGGCATTGTTACTGGACCAGGCCGGGGCTCCTCGGCAGGAAGTCTGGTAGCGTACACGTTGCACATCACGGATGTTGATCCGATGAAATACAACCTGCTCTTCGAACGGTTCCTGAATCCCGAGCGGATCTCCATGCCGGATATTGATATTGACTTCAGCGATGAACGGCGGGATGAGGTCATTGATTATGTGGCGCATAAATATGGCAAGGCCCATGTCGCCCAGATTATTACGTTTGGAACGATGGCTGCCCGTGCAGCCGTACGTGATGTCGGACGGGCACTGAATGTGCCTTATGGTGAAGTGGACAAGGCTGCGAAGCTGATTCCAGCACAGCTCGGCATTAACATCGAGCGAGCCATGGAAGCTACGCCTGAGCTGAAGGCGCTGTATGAAACCAAGCCCAAGACTCGTGAGCTGTTGGATATGGCCATGAAGGTCGAAGGTATGCCACGTCATGCTTCGACACATGCAGCGGGAGTGGTCATCTCCCGTGACCCGCTGACCGATGTGGTGCCGCTTCAGGAGGGCAGTGAAGGGACAGCGTTAACCCAGTATTCCATGGAAAACCTGGAGTCGATAGGGTTGCTTAAGATGGACTTTCTTGGTCTGCGTACCCTCTCGATCATTGAGCGGTGTGTACGCTGGATTGGGGAACATGGAGAAGTTCCGGACTTCCGTGTTATTCCTGACGATGATGCTTTAACCTACGAGATGCTTGGGCGAGGGGACACGATGGGCATATTCCAACTGGAATCTGCCGGTGTACGCCGAGTGCTGAAAGAGATGAAGCCCAGCGTATTTGAAGATGTGATCTCTGTACTTGCCTTGTACCGTCCGGGTCCGATGGAGTTCATATCCAAATACATTCAGGGTAAGCATGGACAGATCGAAGTGGATTACCCGCACGTGGATCTGGAGCCTATCCTGAAAGATACGTACGGCATCATCGTGTACCAGGAACAGATCATGCAGATTGCCTCCCGGATGGCGGGTTTCTCGCTGGGTGAGGCAGATTTGCTTCGCAGAGCGGTCTCCAAGAAGAAACGGGAAGTGCTGGATCTGGAGCGTGGACACTTTGTACAAGGCAGTCTGAAACAAGGGTATAGCGAGGAAGAGGCAGACCTGGTCTATGATATGATCGTCAAGTTTGCCAACTATGGCTTCCCGCGTGCTCATGCCGCGGCATATGGTGTGCTTGCGTTCCAGACTGCTTATTTGAAGGCACATTATCCGGTTCATTTCATGGCGTCCATGCTGACAGCCGTGATGGGCAGTCATCGGAAAGTGGCAGAGTACGTGGTGGAATGTCGGCGTATGGATATGGAGGTGCTTCCGCCGGATGTGAATGAGAGCGGTATTCTGTTTACGCCTGTATTTGTACCGTCCGGCAGCGCAGGAACCGGGGATCAGAGCAATGTATCGCAGCAGACTGCGGGAGCAGATACAGAGAATGACGTAAGACCCGCCGAAGAACATGCCACGAACAGTAACGAAATTTCCTTCAAGGAAGATCAGGTTCATGAGCATGATGGGCATTCGGGACAAGCTGAATATGGTGAAGCCCCTTTGCCGGATGATCCCGGTCCTGGACCGGAAGAGGACAGTGGCGTATATGAGTGGCAGTCATCGACATCCATGCCTGAAGCATCCGACAAACGGAAGGAACCGGAATTGGTGAATGCTACTTCGACGGGTGCAATACGATTCGGTCTGGCTGCTGTGAAAAATGTCGGTACCCAGGCAATGGAAAGCATTATGATCGTAAGGCAGGAGAGACCGTTCGACAGTCTGCTCGATTTTTGTCGTCGTGTGGATCTGCGTGTATGCAACAAACGTGTGATTGAATCGCTGATCCAGGCCGGAGCTTTTGACACCTTACCTGGACACCGGGCCCAATTGCTGGCGATGCTGGATGAGACTGTTGAGGCAGCCCTGAAATGGCGCAAGGAACGGGAGGATCTGCAGATTCAATTGTTTGACTTTGTGGAGACGCCAAACTGGGAGATCGAATACCCGGAAATTCCTCCTTATTCCTCTGGGCAGCAATTGGAGCTGGAGCGTGAGTTGTTAGGCTTGTATCTTTCCGGGCATCCGCTGGATGACTATGAAGATGTGCTTGAATCGAGTGGGGCTGACCGGATCATGGAGCTGACCGAGGCGGCAGACGACACGATGACCGTTGCCGCGGGTATGGTTGTGTCTGTGAAGTCAATTACGACGAAACAGGGCAAGGCTATGGCGTTCATGGAGCTGGAAGACCAGATCGAACGCTGTGAAGTGGTTCTCTTTCCCGAGGTATGGCGGCGTAGCCAGCAACATGTCGGGAAAGGTGAACTGCTCATCGTGCGTGCCAAAGTGCAGCAGCAGGACGAAGGGTTCAAGCTGCTGGCTGAGGAAGTGGTGCCGTTGTCACCGGCAGCACTGGAACAGCAGCTGCGCAGCCGTGAACGGCGCGGTAAGCCCGGCAGCGGCAGCTCTTCGCGCCCGGCGCAGTCGGCTTCGCCGCGGCGACCAGCGGGCGCAGGAGCCGAAGTGCAGCGCAGCAGCGCAGGCGGGGATGTTTCCGCTGCGCGTAGCAGCGGGAGCCAAGGCTCGGCAGCGACGCGCAGCGATGCGGCGGGGATGGGCGCAGCCACGGCCGCGGTTTCCCGGCCTGGCGGGGCCGCCGAAACGGCTGGCAGCCCGGCGAAGAGCCGCGAACCGCGGGCGGTGGAGCAGCGGGTGTTCGTGAAGATTGCCCCGCATGCGGAGAAGCCTGAGCTTCTGGCACGTCTGAAGCAGCTGCTTCAGGAGCACCCCGGACCTGTGGCTACGGTGCTCTTCTATGAGCAGCAACAGAAGCTGCTTGCGCTGAGTGATGCCTACCGAATTAAGCCATCACCAACCTTGTTCTCCGATATGGAGAAGATGCTGGGTGAAGGTACGGTCAAAATTAAATAAGAGGTTATCTCGTAAGTGATCGTTCTTATTCCACAATATGAAACCTGTTTGGCTAAATGCTGAACAGGTTTTTTTGGTGTTTGTTATAGCAGGGGGGCTGATTTCAACCATCCGCACATTTTATGAACATTTTAACAGGTTGCTGCATACACTTGAGAACACCGAAGGACCGAGTGGTCCTCGGGGGATTGATGCGGGAGGTCGAGATATGTCATATGAAATCGTAGAAGCCATGCTGGCCCGGCGGGGGGTACGGATTGATGCAATCGCCGCAATTGTATACCGTCTGCAAAAAGGGTACCACCCCGAACTGACCTTGGACGACTGTGTAACCAGCGTGAAATCCGTTCTGCAGAAACGAGAGGTACAATATACGCTCTATACGGGTATTGCCCTCGACGAACTTGCGGAGAAGCGACTCTTGCCCCAACCCTTACAAGCTATTATGGAAGCGGATGAATCCCTGTATGGAGTGGACGAGACTCTGGCCCTCGGCATTACTCATGTGTATGGTATGATCGGTTTAACCAGCTTTGGTTATCTGGATAAAGAAAAAATAGGTGTCATTCATGATTTGAACGAACACGCAACAGCCATTCATGTCTTTTTGGATGATCTGGTTGCAGGGGTGGCCGCTGCAGCTTCTGCCCGGATTGCACACAAAAATATTAAAGCCAAAAAATACCCCTCAGACCTTTAACCCCCTGTATTTCCATGCTTGTATGCCGTGGTCAATCTAATGATTCATATGAAGGTCTTCAAGGGCGGCTGACGCTGCCCTGATAAGCTTAGGGCTGCTTATGGAAGAGGTATCAATAAGAAGATTTCGTCAACCATATGAGTTATTTGTGGGGGACTAATGTCCCTCATGATCCCAAATTCTCCCCAAAGGTCCCGAACCCTTTCTTGCAGAAAAAAAGTGAGGTATGTTATCATTAGTCCAATATACGGGCTCTGAACATTAGCTTAGGGGGCGGACAAGGCATGTGGACGGTGATTTACATTGCGCCGACAGCAAAGGTTGCGGACAAGATTAAGACCAAGCTTTCGGAAGAAGGTTTTCTGGTACAGGCCCGTCCCATCAGTTTATCCAAGCAGCAATTTGAGATTCGCGTCCCTTCTGGGGAATTGGAAGAGGTCCAGGAAGTGTTGAATTCCATTCTGCATTCCTGATTCGTTCGACATTGACGTGCCTTGGCAGAGGAAGAAGTACCATCGGTACATAAAGGACTAATCGCGTAAGCGGAGAGAGGAATCGACTTGCATGTATTGTATGCTGCTGTCCTTCCTTCTTTTTTTGTTAGGACTAGGACCGACCTGGTTGCTCCCGGAGACCCTACCTAGATAGATTCAAAACATCGGCGCAACAATCTTTCGGTTATTGCAGGTAACATCAATCGTGCTGACAGAAGCCGCTGATCCTTGCCCTGTACCGGCGGATTTTTTTGTTGTGAATGCTGGACAAGGCCCATGGCAGCGTGTGGGTCGTAAGCGGTTTACCGTAGCACGCGGATGAAGCTGTCACAAGCAGCGCACTGCAGGTTGCGGCCATCAAATCAACGGCTGGAGAGGTGTAGTTGTGTTCAAAGATATATTCCAGAAGAAACGGAAGTACGCTACCATACCTTCCGAGCGTGCACTTCCCGGTGAAGGCCAGGAAGTCCTAGAGCGCCCAAAACGTGAAATACCTGAAGGGCTTATGAACAAGTGCAGCAAATGCGGCACCATTCAATATAGCAAGGAATTGGAGAAAAATCTGAAAGTATGTCCTGCTTGTGGTTACCATATGCGTCTTAATGCTATGGAGCGCATTGCTATGGTACTTGATGATCAAGGGTTTGTTGAGTTTGACGCTGATATGATATCAGTTGATCCGCTTGGCTTTCCTGGATATAGCAACAAATTGGAACAACAACGTCTGAAATCGGGCCTGAAGGAAGCTGTCATTACAGGGGAAGGAACCATTGACGGCCTGCCTGTAGTTGTGGCTGTCATGAGTTTTGATTTCTTCACAGGCAGCATGGGTTCTGTTGTAGGGGAGAAAATTACCCGTGCCATTGAGCATGCAACAGAGAAGCGCTTGCCATTGATTATTTTCTCCACATCAGGTGGTGCCCGGATGCAGGAGAGTATTCTCAGCCTTATGCAAATGGCCAAAACAAGCGCAGCTTTATCCCGTTTGGATGAACAGGGCGGGCTGTACATTTCGGTCATTACGGACCCAACGACAGGTGGAGTCTCGGCAAGTTTTGCGAGTCTGGGCGATATTAATATTGCCGAACCTGGCGCTGTATTTGGTTTTGCCGGCAGAATCGTTATTGAACAGACCATCCGTCAGAAGTTACCTGATGATTTCCAGACGGCTGAATTTAATATGCAACACGGTCAGTTGGACATGGTTGTGCACCGGAAAGAACTTCGGGCCACTCTTGGCAAGCTTCTGGATATGCATAGTGAAAAAGGAGGGGTCTAAATGGCGGGTGAGTTGCCATATGAAGCGCCTCTGGTTGAGATGCGCAAAAAGATTGATGAACTCGTACAGTTTGGACAGGAAAAAGGGATCGACTTTACGGACGAGATTGCCCGCCTGGAAGAACGTTACCATAGACTTGAAGAAGAGATTTACACTGGCATAACGGCAGCTCAGAAAATGCATCTGGCCCGGCACCAGCAACGCCCAACGGCGCTAGATCTGATTCAGTTGATATTTACAGACTTCATTGAGCTGCATGGTGATCGCATGTTCGGAGACGATCTTGCGGTTGTTGGTGGGCTTGCCAAGTTGAATGGAAAGACAGTAACGGTAATCGGACAACAGCGGGGGAAAGATACGAAGGATAACATCGCCCGCTTTTTCGGCAGCGCACATCCGGAAGGTTTCCGAAAAGGACTTCGTCTGATGAAACAAGCGAACAAATTTGGCCGCCCTATTATTACGTTTATTGATACTAAAGGGGCGTATCCGGGTAATACTGCAGAAGAGAGAGGTCAATCGGAAGCTATCGCTCGCAACCTGATGGAAATGGCGAAGCTTTCGGTTCCTGTTATTGTTGTGGTCATCGGCGAAGGTGGAAGCGGCGGTGCCCTCGCTATGGCTGTGGGTAATCGTGTGTTGATGCTGGAACATGCGATCTATTCTGCGATCTCTCCGAACGGGGCTGCTTCGATTCTCTGGAAGGATGCATCCAAGGCAGATCAGGCGGCTGAAGCGATGAAAATAACAGCCAAGGACCTTTTGGAGATGGAGGTCATTGAAGAGATCGTGCCTGAGCCACGCGGCGGTGCACATCGGGATTATGAAGCGTCTGCTGCTTTCATCAGTGAAGCGTTGGTCCGTCATCTCGACGAGATGAAGGGCTGGAGCGGGGATCAGTTGAAACAGGATCGTTATGAGAAATTCCGTAAAATCGGATCGGTCACGTTTGAACCTCAAGCATCCATTGAAGCTCCTCAAGAGCTTGTAGAAGTCGATGTTGCGAGTAATTTGTCGGGAAATGCTGAATAATGTGACGAATTTCCTATACAAATGATCAAAAGTATAGTAAATTTAATAGTTGGAAAAAGAAAAATAGATAAAGAGTAATACCTTTAAAATCGGAGGAAACCCAAAATGCGTAAAACGAAAATTGTATGTACCATTGGTCCATCCAGTGAATCTCTGGAGAACACCAAAAAATTGATTATGGCCGGTATGAATGTGGCCCGTCTGAACTTCTCCCACGGTGATTTCGATGAGCACGGCGGACGGATCATTGCGATTCGCCAAGCATGCGAAGAGTTGAACAAAACAGTAGCGATCTTGCTGGACACCAAAGGACCGGAAATTCGGACAGGTAAACTCGAAGTTGAACCGATCGAATTGGTTCAAGACGAGTACATCACTTTGACAACAGAAGAAATTCTGGGCACCAAAGAACGTCTTTCCATTACGTATACAGATCTTCCGAATGATGTTGAACCGGGATCTACAATTCTGATCGACGACGGTCTGATCGGACTGACTGTGGTGGAAGTGCAAGGCACCGAGATCAAATGCCGTATCGTTAACGGCGGATCGATCAAAAGCAAAAAAGGTGTTAACGTTCCGGGCGTTGCCATTTCTCTGCCGGGTATCACCGAAAAAGACGCTAACGATATCGTATTTGGTATTGAGCAAGGTGTCGATTTCATCGCGGCTTCTTTTGTACGTAAAGCGAGTGACGTACTTGAGATTCGTGAATTGCTTGAAAAACACAATGCTGGACATATCCAAATCATCTCCAAAATCGAAAACCAACAAGGTGTCGATAACCTCGACGAGATCCTTGAAGTGTCTGACGGCCTGATGGTTGCTCGTGGAGACCTGGGTGTTGAAATTCCTGCGGAAGAAGTACCATTGGTACAAAAACGCATGATCGAAAAATGTAACGTTGCTGGTAAACCGGTTATCACAGCTACACAAATGTTGGATTCCATGCAACGTAACCCGCGTCCAACACGTGCGGAAGCAAGTGACGTGGCGAATGCGATCTTCGATGGTACGGACGCAATCATGTTGTCGGGTGAGACAGCTGCGGGTAAATACCCGGTTGAATCCGTTCTGACCATGTCCCGTATTGCTGAAAAAGCAGAATCTGCTCTGCCTTACCAAGAGCTGTATCTGAAACAACGTGTTGCTCAACAAACAACAGTTACAGAAGCAATCAGCCAATCGGTTGCCCTTTCAGCTCAAGATTTGAACGCAAAAGCGATCATCACTTCAACTGAATCAGGACACACTGCACGCATGATTTCCAAGTATCGTCCAGAATCTCCAATCATCGCTGTGACTACGGAAGACAGAACTTCCCGTCGTTTGGCTCTGGCTTGGGGTGTAACTCCTGTCAAAGGAAGACTGGTTGATTCCACGGATGCTTTGTTCGAAAACGCAATTGAAGGCGGCGTAAAATCCGGACTGGTTAAAGAAGGAGACCTGGTTGTGATCACAGCAGGTGTACCTTTGGGTCGTTCCGGTTCTACCAACCTGATTAAAGTAAGCCAAATTCCAAACAACGCTTAATAGCGTCTTGGATGGAGAAGCAACAGGAAAGAAGCAATGGGGCGTTATTGTCCCGTTGCTTTTTTTCCATCTTATTGACACTTTGCAGCGATGTTACACGTATGATTGTTAGAGCGAAGGAGGCCGATAACGTGCGAGAACAGATCAACGGTAGCTGGTATGCGGCAAGTCTTCGTGTACGCTATCAAGAAAGTGACCAGATGGGCGTGGTCTACCACGCGAACTATTTGAATTGGTTTGAAATCGGTCGAACTGAGATGATTCGCCAAATGGGGTATACATATCGTAAAATGGAGGAACAGGGGTTACTGCTTCCCGTAACCGGACTGGATGTGAAGTATCACAAGCCTGCCCGATATGATGATGAGATTATCATTTTCACCCGTATTGCTGCATTTAGTGGTCTGCGACTGAACTATGAGTACGACATAAGACGCATGTCTGAAGAACCTGATGAGCATATGGCGATTGGAGAACGGGTATGGTCAGCTGATGAATCGCTCCCCGGAGAACGGCTAGTTACAGGTTCTACCCAGCATGTGTGGGTAAATGGAGACTGGAAGCCAGTTCGGCTGGATAAGGCAGCCTCTGAGCTATACAGCGCGCTTGAAAAGGTGTGGCTTTCGGGAAAGGGGTAATACGTCAATGCGAAAATGGATGTGGGCTTTACTCTTAATCATTCCGGTGATTGAATTATTTGGTTTTATTCTGATGAGTGACTGGATCGGAGCCGGAAAGACATTGCTTCTCATGATTCTCACGTCCTTGATTGGTATAGCAATGTTGCAGTTTGAAGGACGAAAAGTACTTGTGGACGCCAAATCCGAGATGGAGCGTGGCAAGGTACCTGGCAGAAAAATGGTCGATGGTCTTTTTATTTTTGTCGGTGGTTTCTTGCTTTTGATTCCAGGCTTTGTAACGGATCTGATCGGGTTTACATTGGTATTTCCATTAACACGTCCGGTTTATCGTCTGTTCTTCCTGGGATGGCTGGAGAAAAAAATGAAAAGTGGAAAAATTACGTTTTATCGCCGTCCGAAATGAAAAACCAGTTGTTATGCAAAATGGAAGAGGCTCCGCTCAGCAGATGATTTCTGTTGAACGGAGCCTTTTCTATATTTCCTGTGTGCTCATAAGATGCTGCCTCATCGGACACGTCCGTTGATGATATACGTTCTGAGGTCGCGTAATACGTTAGCCCGATTGAACGCATCGAGAATCACGAGACTGACAGGGCCAATAATTAAGCCCAGAACACCGAACAACTTCAAGCCCACGAACATGCCAACCAGCGTGGCGAGTGGGTCGAGCCCTACACTACTTGCAAGTACCTTCGGTTCAATAATCTGACGGGCGATCAGTAAGATCAGATAGATAATACTAATACCAATGCCCAGATACAGATCCCCGTTCATAAACAGGTATGCAGCCCAAGGGACCATGACCAGACCCACACCCAGGTAAGGAAGCAGATCGACCAGACCAATAAAGAGAGCGATGGTAAAGGCTGACTTCACTTGCAATATAAGCAGTCCAATCATGACGAATAGTGCTGTAATCGAGATCATGATCAATTGTGCTCTTACATACCCAAACAAGGCCTTTTTCAAATCAGTCCATATGTCTGATATTGGCTTGCGAATGGAAGAGGGCACCCAGCCCGATACGGTGATGCTATGCCGGGTCCAACTTTTGCTAATGAAGAATGTAGACAGCAGAACAACAATTAATACCGCGCCCATGTTAGGCAGGGAAGTCAGAAGACTCAGAACCATATTGAAAAATCCGGTGACCAGATCGGTCACGGCTGTACCTACCGTTTCGGTCGTTTTACTAATATTGCTGTTGATGGTTTCCTGGTAGTTGGGGTTCTCCTTGTAAAATTCATTGATCTGCCCAATCAAACTCTGAATGGTGTCATTCTGTGTCCAGCGCACAAACGTGTCCTTGATCTCATCGACATGAAGATCAAAGCTTGTCGTAAGTGAAATGACTTCTTTTACCATGCGGGTAATCGCCGCTGACAGCACCACCGCGATGGCTCCAAAATAAAGGATTAAGGAAAGAGTCACAGCCAGCCAGCGGGGGAATCGTGCTCGAAGCTGAAGCAGTTTCACTAATGGATTCATGGCATAAGCGATGATCCAGGCAATCGCAAAAGGATACAGCAGCGGGAACAACAAGTATATGGCAACAGCGATCAGAATGGTTGCAATGATAACCCATAAGCCGCGGAGCAGACGTTTCAGTATAATTTTATCCAAGCATCAACTCTCCTAATTTCAATTAAGCCGACCTATGTATGATCTATAAAAAAGTATTAAAAATAGATGGCTATCTTAATTAATATAGAGCATTTACCATGTTTTGAAACGCCGGGATGTTACCAGAGCATGTTCAAAAGCTGACTTTTGAGCATGCTCTGCCGGGATTCTTTCTTTTGCCTAGAGTATGCCTTAGTCTTACAGAATATAGCAATAGAAAGTTCTTCATACGACAGGATTGTTTAAAAAACATTAAATGTCAACCTTGTTTTTGTAAAGGCTTTCAAAAATGCTTTATCGGTCCGATAAAGAAGTTTGATGTGCGAATGAACTCTCATCATGTTCACATAAACGACAAAATCCAGTATGATGTTATAAGTAAATAGCGATTGACAGGTAGGAAAACAGTATTTTGAAATATTTGTTAATTTTAAAATGAAAATGTTTACAAAAAGAGGATAGGTGCACTTTGGCACTTATATGGCACTCTGGAATGGGTCCTGATTTCGCTTATTAAAGGAGAGATGTAATATGACAGCTACCAAAGGTCTGGAAGGCATCGTTGCAACAACCTCTTCGATCAGTTCTATTGTAGACGGTGTGCTCACATACCGTGGTTACGATATCGACGATTTGGCTGAACATGCTAGCTTTGAAGAAGTTGCCTATTTGTTGTGGTTTGGTAAATTGCCAACAACGGATGAACTGAAATCCCTTCGTAAAAGCCTGAGCGATTACGCGCCGATTCCGAGCGAGTTGATTGCACAAATCCAATTGTATCCGAAAAACGTCAGTACCATGGCAGCACTTCGTTCCGCTGTCTCTGCACTTGCACTGTACGACGAGCAAGCTGATGAGATGACAACGGAAGCGAATGAGAACAAAGCGGTTAAGTTGCAAGCACAGTTGCCAACGATTGTGGCAGCCATCGCCCGTATCCGTCAGGGCAAAGAACCTGTGGCTCCAAAAGAAGGCGCTTCCATCGCAGAGAACTTTTTATATATGATGACTGGTGAAGAACCATCCGAGACTGCAGTGAAAGCATTGGATCAAGCCCTTGTCCTGCATGCAGATCACGAGTTGAACGCTTCGACATTTGCAGCACGTGTAACGGTTGCTACGCTGTCGGATATCTATTCCGGTGTAACTTCCGCCATTGGCGCACTGAAGGGACCACTGCATGGCGGTGCTAACGAAGCCGTTATGAAAATGTTGAATGAGATCGGCACGCCTGATCGTCTTGAAGCGGCAATTCAGGAAAAACTGAATAATCGTGAAAAGATCATGGGCTTTGGACATCGGGTGTACAAAAACGGTGATCCACGCGCCAAACATTTACAGAAGATGTCCAAGGAACTTGGCGAGATGAACAATGATACGCGCTTGTATGATATGTCTGTGAAGATCGAGGAACTGGTAACAGGACAAAAAGGACTGAAGCCTAACGTAGACTTCTATTCTGCTTCTGTATATACCCAACTGGAGATCGAACAGGAATTGTTCACTCCGATCTTTGCCATCAGCCGGGTATCTGGATGGACTGCGCATATTTTGGAACAGCTTGCGGACAATCGCATCATTCGTCCACGTGCGGAGTACACTGGTCCTACAGAACAGAAATACGTTTCTATTGAACTTCGCTAATAGCCGCAAAAACAGTATAATAATATGGACGAGGTGAAGGGTTGGAAAGCAGAGGCGTTACTAGCTTAAGCTCTCAGGACCCTTCTCTCAACAAGACTAGTGGTATGATGAATACTGCATATACGAAACCTAGGAGGAATTTTAACTATGAAATTAGAAAAATTTGCTCACCCAACTGAAGGCGAAAAAATTCAAATTGATAACGGTACACTTCAAGTACCTAGTAATCCGATCATTCCATTTATCGAAGGTGACGGTACAGGCCGTGATATCTGGAAAGCTTCCAAACGTGTATTGGATGCAGCTGTTGAAAAAGCCTATGATGGCAACAAAAAAATCGCATGGTATGAAGTGTTTGCTGGACAAAAAGCATTCGATACATACGGTGAGTGGTTGCCGAATGATACACTGGAAGCCATTCGTGAGTATATCGTAGCGATCAAAGGACCTTTGACTACGCCAATCGGTGGCGGTATCCGTTCCCTGAACGTAGCTCTGCGCCAAGAGCTTGACCTGTACACTTGCTTGCGTCCTGTTCGTTATTTCGACGGCGTACCTTCTCCGGTTAAACGTCCTGAGCTGGTAGACATGGTCATTTTCCGTGAGAATACGGAAGATATCTATGCAGGAATCGAGTATGCTGAAGGTTCTGAAGAAGTGAAAAAAGTGATCCAATTCCTGCAACAGGAGATGGGTGCTAACAAAATCCGTTTCCCTGAAACTTCCGGTATTGGTATCAAACCAGTTTCTTCCGAAGGTTCGAAACGTTTGGTACGTGCAGCAATTCAATACGCAATTGATCATAACCGTAAGAGTGTTACCTTGGTACACAAAGGTAATATCATGAAATTTACCGAAGGTGCCTTCAAAAACTGGGGATACGAAGTGGCTGAAGAAGAGTTCGCTGACAAAGTATTCACTTGGGCACAATATGACATCATCAAAGATAACGAAGGTACAGATGCAGCGAATGCAGCACAAAAAGCCGCTGAAGATGCTGGTAAAATCATCGTAAAAGATGCGATTGCCGATATCGCTCTGCAACAAGTACTGACTCGTCCAGGCGAATTCGATGTTATCGCAACATTGAACCTGAACGGTGACTATCTGTCCGATGCACTTGCAGCGCAAGTTGGCGGAATTGGTATCGCTCCTGGAGCGAACATCAACTACGTAACAGGACATGCCATCTTCGAAGCAACTCACGGTACTGCACCTAAATATGCGGACAAAGATGTCGTGAACCCTGGTTCCGTTATTCTGTCCGGAGTAATGTTGCTTGAGCACTTGGGATGGCAAGAAGCAGCTAACCTGATCTACAAAGGTATGGAAACATCCATTAACAATAAAACAGTAACGTATGACTTTGCACGTCTGATGGATGGCGCTACTGAAGTGAAATGTTCTGAATTCGCGGATCAAATCATTAAAAACCTGTAAGGGGAGATGTGAATCTTGACTATTCAGCGCAAAAAAATCACAGTAGTCGGCGCCGGTTTTACCGGTGCTACGACCGCATTAATGCTTGCCCAAAAAGAACTCGGGGATGTTGTGCTGGTTGATATTCCTCAGCTGGAGAACCCGACGAAGGGGAAAGCACTCGATATGATGGAAGCAAGTCCAGTTCAAGGGTTTGACAGTCATATCGTCGGTACTTCCAACTACGAAGATACTGCAGGTTCTGAGATTGTAATCATCACCGCTGGTATCGCCCGTAAACCGGGTATGAGCCGCGACGATCTGGTCAATACGAATGCGGGTATCGTGAAGTCCGTTTGTGAAAATGTGAAAAAATATTGCCCTGATTCCATCGTCATTATTCTAAGCAACCCGGTGGATGCGATGACTTATGCAGCTTATCAGACCCTTGGTTTTCCTAAAAACCGTGTTATTGGTCAGTCAGGTGTTCTGGATACTGCACGTTATTGTACCTTCATTGCGCAAGAGTTGAACGTATCTGTTGAAGATGTTCGTGGATTCGTTCTTGGTGGTCACGGAGACGATATGGTTCCTCTCGTTCGTTATTCGAGCGTGGGGGGCATTCCAATCGATACACTGATTCCGGCTGACCGGATCGAATCCATCGTTCAGCGCACCCGTGTTGGCGGTGGTGAGATTGTGAATCTGCTTGGTAATGGCAGTGCATATTATGCACCGGCGGCTTCACTTGTTCAGATGACCGAAGCGATTTTGAAGGACAAGAAACGTATCATTCCAGTGATCGCTTATCTTGAAGGTGAATATGGCTATAATGATCTGTTCCTCGGTGTACCAACCATTCTGGGTGGTAACGGCATTGAGAAAATATTCGAACTTGAACTGACAACGGAAGAAAAAGCAGGATTGGATAAATCTGCTGATTCGGTACGTAACGTTATTTCGGTAGTAAACCTGTAAGTTTGAGAACTTTTTGAACAGAAGCTAAAAGAAAACCTCCGGTAACCCGGAGGTTTTCTTTTCTTTGGATAAGATCCCCAGTATAATGGGATGTGATGTATAGCACACCGAAAATGTTGAGGAGGATGAAAATTTTGACAATGATTATGTATCTGCTCCATATTGTTGGAGCACTGGCGATGGGATTCTATTTGATTCTGCCATTCGTGGTCGGTAAAATCCGTACCTTGAATGCTGCAGCACAAGAGGGAGCGTTTGCGTCGCTTCGTTCTTTGAACAAAGTCGCGCAGTATGGACTTGTAATCCAACTTCTAACGGGTGGTTACCTGATGACTAAAGGTGAGTATTCTCATGTTTGGATGGCTGTCGTTGTTGTTCTTCTCTTGGCTATTGCCGCTATTGGAGGAATTATGGGCAAACCGCTGCGACTCGCTGCAGAAGGTGTGAAAAACAAGCGTGATGTAGGACCCGAACAAAGCAAGATCCGTATGTTTAGCACACTGCTCGCTGTATTCTTGCTGATTATGGTGTATCTGATGGTGAATAATCAGGTTATCTAGTTGTGCCGGTTGATTCATCCCTATGAGGATGTATTAATAGTCATCGTTTAAGCGTTTGCACACGTAATTAGGACAAGCTGGATGACCTGTGTGAACATGTATAATGGTATTGCGTTATAAAAACAGACAGCCTCATTGGCTGTCTGTTTTTGTTGTTGCTAAGCTGAGATCGGAGTGTCCTCAGCTTATTCGAATTGGAACTATGAATAATTACTTACATGTCACCGTACATATCTCATTAAATTGGGGCTGCATTGACTAGGTTGTACTCACAGCATGAACATGCACTGTATTTCGACCATTCCGCTTGGACTCATACAGAGCAGTGTCAGCGTCGCGCAACAAGGACTCCAGCGAATCAATCCCTCCATTGTACTGGGAGATTCCAAAGCTTGAGGTCAGTGTTATAGGTAATCCTTGAACATCTAAAGGTTGATTCAACAAGGCAGCTCTCAGTTGCTCTGCGAGTTCTTCGGCTTCTTGAAGCGAGGTACTAGGAAGAGCGATGACGAATTCTTCTCCTCCATAACGGGCGAACAACATCTCAGGGCTCAAATATCGATTACATATAGAGACCACATGAATAATGGCCTGATCGCCCACATCATGTCCATAGGTATCATTGATGCGTTTAAAATAATCGATATCAAATAAAATAAAGGAGACAGGCTGCAGATTAAGATGAGCTTCGCTCAACATCTCCCGTCCTTTATGCAAAAAATGAGTGCGATTATAGATTTTGGTCAGACCATCGAAATAAGCCAGCTGTTTTAGCTGTTCTTGCAAGAAACGTTGTTCTGTTATATCAATGAGCATAATGAGACTACCCACGATCTGCGCATCTTTGTTATAAACATAGGACGTTCTGACCTGATAACAGACGGTTTCACCTGCTAACTGCCAGTACAGATCCGTTTGCAATCCTTCCCTCTCGTATTGAACGGGAAAAGTCTCTCCGGCAAGATTAAGCCATATCTCATCCAAGGGTTGTCCAATCATGGTCAGATTAAGCTCTGGCAACATGTCACGAAGTGATCGATTGTAATCCACCAGGCGATTGGAACTATCCAGTACAATAACGCCTTCGCGCATGCTCTCGAAAATACTGTCTTTTGCAATCGGCACGATGGTCAGGAGACGAGAGGATAGAATGGCCCAGATATACATGGCAGATGTAATACACATGAGAACCGGCACGGGGTCCATCCCGCCAGGTGTCAAGCCAAGCAAATACAGAAAAGCTGCGACCATAGGAATAATCTGTGAAGTAATCAGTGTAAGTAATTGACGACGGTACATCTTCTTGGTGTGTTTCCATTGTCCGATTAGAATGAGGCAGGCACATAACAGACAAGAGAACGTGAATGCGCCGTGAACAACATACCATTGACCCACTGCGACATCCATCAGAGGTACGGGACTATTTTCTCTCAGCCATACTTTCTTATAAAAGAGATGATGAAAATCATTGGTTGCTACCATACATAGTGTAATGGAAGGCATTACAAACAATGCGGAAGTTACCTTTTTGGATAACGTTTTACCTGTGTACTTTATCATCAACATGAGGCCAAGAGATGCGGAGAAGGGCATGCCTATATACTCCACGGTGGTCCAAAACTTCATCTGCTCCAGCGTGTTGCTGGCCAGCTCAATTGCATATCCAAAAGTATATATGGAGAGTGCTGCTGTGTAGAGGATGAATATTTTGGAACTGGGGATCTCGGATCTTCTGAAATAGGTATATAAACACAAAAAGACATTCAGCACGGCTGAAGTGGCTACGAGTGTTATATATGAATTAATATGCGATTCCATTGTCAGGTCTCCATGTTAGGTTAGGATGGTTAAACCAGTAAAAATGATAGTTAAAGCACATCTGTATACTGTACATTGTACATCAGCCTAAGCAGCATAGGAATACACTTTGTATCATGAAACAGTCTAATTTCGAATAAATTTCGAATTCTGGCAAAACAGGCATTGAAGCAAATCGGTTGTTTGATATCCAAAGAGCGTGGTAAATAACGAATAGAAGGTAGGACGCTGATAGAGACAGTACGCTGAGACTTGAGTTGCTGTTCATCACAGGAGAATAATCTGGACTGTTCATGCCATCCTACAGAATGAGACCTTTTTCAGAGAACGAAAGACAAGGAAGGTTATAGCTAAGGTCCATGTCTTCTGTAATCCAAATATGTTCACATTTTGAGAGGAGAATGTTAGATGTCAACCACACCACAAAACCAAAAAACAATGCCAGCGCAGCATCAGGATCAACGACCCGGAATCGAATCGGAGATGCATCCCAGACCCGAATTTGAGAAGCCTGAATACAAGGCAGCAGGTAAACTGACGGGAAAGGTGGCGCTCATTACTGGGGGTGACAGTGGAATTGGTCGTGCTGTAGCCGTTACATACGCCAAGGAAGGCGCGGATGTCGCGATTGTATACTTGAGCGAGCACGAAGATGCCAAGGAAACGAAGCGACAGGTCGAACAAGAAGGACGCAAGTGCATCTTGATAGCCGGAGATATTGGTGATGATGCCTTTGCGAAGAAGACGGTTCAGCAGACAGTGGATGAACTGGGCAAACTGGACATTGTCGTGAATAACGCTGCAGAACAGCACCCACAACAGAATCTGGAGGATATTACACCAGAACAACTGGAGCGAACATTCCGTACCAATATCTTCGGTATGTTCTATGTGACGCAGGCGGCCCTGCCACATCTGAAGAAAGGCAGTACGATTATTAACACGACATCCATCACAGCTTACCGCGGCAGCCCAACACTGCTTGACTATTCATCTACCAAAGGAGCAATCACTTCGTTCACTCGTTCTTTATCGATGAATGTGATTGAGAAGGGAATTCGTGTGAATGCTGTTGCACCAGGACCAATCTGGACACCACTCATTCCATCCACATTTGATGAGAAAAAGGTTAGCGAGTTTGGCGCAACGCAGCCAATGAAGCGGCCGGGACAACCGGATGAACTGGCTCCCGCGTATGTGTATCTGGCTTCGGATGACTCATCATATGTGAGTGGACAGGTAATGCATGTGAACGGCGGCGAAGTGGTGAACGGGTAATTCGTAAAAGCTCAACCCAGGTTTGGGTTATTATAGAGAGGCGTATCGCTTTCAGCATGGCTGAGCGGTACGTCTTTTTTATATCAGGGGAATGTGTAAGTCAAAGATGCGGGTTTAGCACCTGTTTACAAAAGTCTGCATCTGCGTTGATACATATATGATATTGTACGAATAGCCTTGCCTGACTGGAATCTCCCTAATCTGTGATATGATAGATCGAGCAATTATACTCGGAGGGATAAGTCATATGAAAATTAGCAAACAGAATGCAGCGCATTATATATGGGGTGGACAGTGCGATGGCTGGCACCTTGTTCAAAACGATAAATTGAGCATCATTCATGAGCGAATGCCTGCAGGAACGGCTGAAACACGACATTACCATTCGGTAAGCCGTCAGTTTTTTTTCATCCTCAGCGGTGAAGCATGTATGGAACTTAATGGTGAAATGTTTATGCTGGAAACCCATGAAGGAATAGAGATTGCACCTGGAAGGCCGCATCAGATGATGAATCGGAGCAACGAAGAAGTGGAGTTTCTCGTTATTTCCAATCCTGGTACCCGTGGGGATCGAATTGAACTGGATTCAATGTAGAACAAGTCATTAGATATTAATCTGATCATAAAGGAAGAGATAGATGAGACCGTTTCGAATTCGCCTTGCCATCATTATGATGGTGCTGATCGGTATATCCGTCATTGTAGCTGGATATACGATGGGCAGAGTGTTTAAGACTACGCATATAACCGCATTGGAGCAAACTATGGTGCGCGAGATTAATTTGCTCAAAGCTACTTTTCCATTCCATGATGCAAGTGATCCAACCTCGGAAGCTACACGAAAGTATTATTCAGATCGGGCGCTGGAACTGGATCGCCTCACGGATTCCCGGGTGACCTTCATTAATAAGGACGGCACGGTCATTGGAGATTCCGAGAGTAGTCCGGCAGCGATGGATAATCACTTGAACCGGGAAGAAATCAAGGATGCGGTTGGGGATGGATACGGGCAGTCCATACGTTACAGTGAAACATTGGGACAGGACATGCTGTATGTAGCGCTACCTGTTAATTCGGATCAAAGTGATATGATTGAAATGCCTAGCGGCAAATTTGATGGTTACATCCGCCTTTCGATGAGTCTACATGCGGTTGATCAGGGTCTTCAGCGTGGTTGGATGATTATGTTTGCTGCACTTGGGCTACTGTTCTTAATTGTCGCGTTTGTCAGTTATCGGGTTGCACGCGGATTAACCTCCCCGATTGAGCATATTACAAAAGTAGCTCATCGAATCACCAAACTGGAATACGATGCGAGAGTTGATGTAACGCGTAGAGATGAGATCGGACAGCTAGGACTTGCGATAAACGGAATGGCAGACAGCTTGCAGTCCCAGCTGAAGACGATTCGTGACAATGAAGCGTTACTGCAGAGTGTCCTCGCGAACATGACCGGAGGTATTGTTATGATCGATGCAGGGCAATCCATTGCATTGGTTAATCGGGAAGCGGAGCGTATGCTTAGTATTCAGGCAGGAAAGGTTACGGGTAAGCCTTATACTGAATTGAAAAGACACTACGAATTAACACGTACCATTGAAGAGAGTGTTGCACTGAAAGAACGGATGCATGAAGAAGTGAGTGTGTTCAACCCGGAGGAAAAACTGATCCGTATTGATGGAGTACCGATGTCCGAAGATGATGGCGGGTATCGAGGCATGTTGTTCCTGTTGCAGGACGTGACGGCGATTCGCCGTTTGGAGTCGATGCGCAGTGAATTTGTCGCGAATGTCTCACATGAGCTCAAGACACCTGTTGCTGCGGTCAAAGGCTTTGCCGAAACGCTGCTCAGTGGCGGGGTACAGGATAAGGAAACGGAGCGTTCATTCCTGAAAATCATCTATGATGAAGGAGATCGACTTAACCGATTGATTGGGGATATTCTGGAGTTATCCAAAATTGAATCCAAACGCGCGCCGCTGCAATGCTCACCTGTTCATGTACATTCTTTCTTCGAAATGGTGCTGGGCACCTTGTCCAAGGTGGCGGAGAAAAAGCAGATTCGTCTGGAAATGCATGTTCCGGAGGAACTGTACATTGAAGCAGATGAGGACAAGATGAAGCAGATATTCATCAATCTGTTATCCAACGGAATCAACTATACCCCGGATGGCGGACGAGTGAAGTTACAGGTGACGATGGATAACGACGATGAAGTGGTCTTTGCGGTGTCGGATACAGGAATTGGCATACCGAAAAAAGATTTGCCGCGAATCTTCGAACGGTTCTATCGCGTTGATAAAGGCAGATCCCGTAATTCAGGGGGCACAGGCCTTGGACTTTCCATCGTGAAACATCTGGTGGAATTGCATCATGGCAAATTGTCTGTAGAGAGTGAGCTGGGCATGGGGACAACGTTCCGTGTTATCCTTCCATTCATTCAGGATGAAGAGATCTAGACACTAAGTAGCAAAATGTAAAAAGGTTGTATTGTTTTACACCCCGTTAACAAATTAGTGCTATGATAGAAAAAGTGTTGTGGCAACAGACAACCTATGAAGAGAGAAGGGGTATCATGGCACAGCGTTTGCTAGTTATTGAAGATGAACCTACATTATCGAGATTACTCACGTATAACCTGACACAGGAAGGTTACGACGTTACGGCAGAGGATCACGGATCTGCAGGATATGATCGGGCCTTGTCCCAGGAATTTGATCTCATTTTGCTTGATCTGATGCTTCCGGGCATGAATGGTCTGGACATTCTGAACAAGTTAAGAATACAGGGTGTCAGTACACCCGTTATCATTCTGACGGCCAAGAACGGTGAAGCCGAGGTTGTACAGGGACTGAAATCGGGTGCCGATGATTATATTACCAAACCCTTTGGTGTATCTGAGTTATTAGCCCGAGTGGATGCAGTATTAAGACGTTATTCCAATGGTGAAGACTTACCACAGCCTGAGGACAAGGATGGTTCACGAATTATTCTGGGGGAGCTGGAGATTTATCCTCTGAAATATGAAGTGACACTGGGTGGACAATCCATCAGTCTGCGTCCGAAAGAGTTCGAAGTTCTTTTATACTTGGCCAAAAAGCCGGGTGTGGTGCTGACAAGGGATGATCTGATGAACGCTGTGTGGGGTTTCGATTATATCGGAGGTCAACGAACGGTGGATGTACACGTCAGCTCATTACGTAAAAAGCTGGAGCTTGACCCGGAATCGGTTCACATTGATTCCATTCGTGGTGTAGGTTATAAATTGGTTGTCAAAAGAAAAACTCCCCATCATTCAAGTTAGCAATGATCGGGGAGTTTTATTTTACGTTCGTTTAACATAAAGGAGGATTTTCCTTTACTTAGAGGGAGTAGCATGGACTTATCTGGGTGATACTTTATACCTACATAATCTATCTTAAGACGGAGCTAATACGTAAAGGAGATTGCGCATTTATGCCCATGTTGCTCGAAGTGAAACCCGACCAGCCTCATGTTGTTTTACATAATGAAGAATTAGCGACACCCGAACAACAGCATCATGAAGTAACGGTGGTTGCTGAAGAACCTGTAATCCATCTGCAAGACTATTATCGCCAGGTTCCTGTCGCCGGAGTCCACACGACCTGTGGAGAAGCAGCGACGATGATGAATCAGGGCCAGGAGCACCCTTGCATTGTATTATGTGATGAGCAGATGAAACCTACTGGATTGTTAATGCGAGAGACGTTATATCGGATGTTAAACGGTCGTTTTGCCGCAGATCTATTCTATCGTAAGCCGGTCATACAAGTTGTGAATACATCTCCGGTTATTGCAGATATTCATATGGAAGCCACAACGATTATTGATATCGCACTTGGAAGGAATGAACAACATTTCTACGATTGTCTACTCGTTACGGAACAAGATCGACTGCTCGGTGTGCTGACGATACGTGATGTGATGTCCCTCTCCCGCAGATTGCAACAAGCTTCTTCGGCAGAACGGGTTCGTACGGTATCCGAGAGCAGGCAGGAGATATCTAGAATCAATGATGCAGTCACTAAGCTAGTGCATGCAGCGAATCAGACCGTACATGAGGCCCGTGAGATCATGGCATTGTCCAAGCAGGGCGAAGAGAGTTTGAAACACGTCGATGCTTCCTATAACCGGGTACATCAGCATATGGAGAGTCAAGGACAACATGCGGATCACATGCTGAATTCGATCAAAACAGGCTCAGGCATGGCACATTCCATTCGATCCTTGGCAGATCAGAGTGGACTCCTTGCGCTGAATGCTTCCATCGAAGCAGCACATGCCGGTGAATATGGACGAGGTTTTCAGATTGTTGCAGGGGAGATTCGAGCGCTCGCGAAACAGACCCGTGAGGTTGCAGGCAACATGTCTTCATTGCTAGAGAATATTGGTGGATTGACCCTTCAGACTGTAGAACTGGTTAAGGCAAGCGGAGCGGAGATTGACGACAGTTCGGTGCATGTCACCGCAGGGGGAGCAACGTTCCGACAACTGAACAGCGCGGTGAGAGATCTGTCCCGTATAGCAGAGGAGATCGCCATGGAAGGCGGGAAAGCTGGAGAAGTCGCAGAGCACATTCGTACGAAACTGGATGAGATGGTTCTGAATAGCGAGTAAAATATAAGGCAATCCAACATGCAGGCATCAGGAATCAGATTGATCATCAAGCAGATCATGAAGGTTTAGGATGTCTTTTTACATTCCGTTAACATGAAAGTGATACTGTTTTTACAATGAAAGGGTAGGATATTAAAGATGGCCGAGCAGCGATGAGCAATTATCAGCATCGGTCTCAACGTAAAGGGAGTTTCCGCGTCCCTGCAGCGAAGGAGAAGTGAACATCCATGAAGGACCTCATTCACATTGATAAACTTAATTTATACTATGATACGCATCACGCGCTTAAAAATATATCGATGGATCTGCCGGAAAAAACCGTTACTGCGTTCATCGGGCCGTCAGGTTGTGGTAAGTCGACATTGCTTCGCACATTGAACCGGATGAATGACATGATTCCGGGTGTTCGTGTGGAAGGACAGGTTATGCTGGATGGCTCCGATATCTACAGTAATGAGATTGAAGTGGAGACACTGCGCAAACGAGTTGGCATGGTATTTCAACAACCGAATCCGTTCCCGAAATCCATCTATGATAACGTCGCTTATGGACCACGCTTGCATGGAGTAACACAAAAGGCTGAACTGGATCAGTTGGTGGAACAAAGTCTTGTCCATGCTGCACTGTGGGATGAAGTGAAGGATGTATTGAAAAAGTCGGCACTTAGTCTGTCCGGCGGACAACAGCAGCGTCTCTGTATTGCACGGGCACTGGCTGTACAGCCTGACGTTCTGCTAATGGATGAAGCAACATCGGCACTCGACCCGATCTCCACATTGAAGATTGAGGAACTGGTGAAGGAATTGCATCACAAGTACACCATCGTTATGGTTACCCACAATATGCACCAGGCGGCACGGGTATCTGGACGTACGGTATTTTTCCTGAATGGTGAAGTGGTGGAGGCAGCTGATACGGAGACGTTATTCTCCACACCGCAAGATTCCCGAACCGAGGATTATATCTCTGGAAGGTTCGGTTAAGCGAGCTGAGTTGGAATGATCCCGGCATAACCGGAGACGATGGATAAGGAGGACATGAAATCTATGATTCGCAGAAAAGAATTTGATCAGGAGCTTGAAGAGTTGCGTACCTTGCTCAAGCAAATGGGTGAACATGTAGGAGCAGCACTGGATGGTGCTATTGAGAGTTTACAAACGATGAACGCGGAGAAAGCTCAGGTCATCATCAAGAATGATGCGAATCTGAATGCCCTTGAAGACAAAATTATGGAACTTGGCTCCAAACTGATCATCACACAACAGCCGGTGGCGAAGGACCTCAGACGTATTATCGTGGCATTCAAAATTTCCAGTGATCTGGAGCGTATGGGAGATCTTGCTCTCGACGTGGCGAAGGTGACACTCCGGATGGATGGACAGAAGCTGATTAAACCTCTGGTGGATATCCCGCAAATGGCAGAGATCGTGAAATCCATGATTGATGAATCCATCGAATCTTTCCTGAAAGAAAACACAGATCTGGCCTACAAAATGGCTCAGACGGACGATCAGGTCGATCAACTGTACAGCCACATGATCAGTGATCTCTACACGCTAATGACAGAGCATCCTAATCAGGCTTCTCAGGCTATGCTGCTGATGATGGTCGGACGTTACATTGAACGTATTGGTGATCATGCGACCAACATTGGTGAGAGCACGGTATACCTGGTGACAGGTAAACGCCCGGATCTGAATCAATAGAAGAGCATGACTTTGGAATTGGGGAATCAGTGCTGATTAAGTAATGCAATCATATGAATGGAAAAGGACTTTCTCTCAGGTAGACTGTGTACAGCTGTCTGTGGAGAAGGTTCTTTTTTGCGATTAAATGTGAAGTGAAAGAGGCTATTCTTTTTGATGTGACAGGTGGGTATGGTATCATGAGAGTAGATGTAAATTGAAGAGGTTGACCATATAATACGCGAGGTGCTGGAATGGACAAGTTTATTCTCATAGATGGAAATAGCATTATTTACAGGGCGTTTTTTGCAATGCCGCCTCTGACCAACTCGAAAGGTCTGCATACCAATGCGGTATATGGCTTCACCACGATGCTGCTGAGATTGCTTGAAGAGCATAAGCCTACACATGTTATGGTTGCATTTGATGCAGGCAAAATCACGTTCCGCCACGAAGGGTATCAGGAATACAAGGGTGGTCGGGAGAAGACACCACCAGAGTTGTCAGAGCAATTCCCGTTGCTCAAAGAACTGCTGAAAGGACTTGGCATCGCTCAGTTTGAGCTTGCTGGATTCGAAGCGGATGACATTATCGGAACACTAACCAAACGCGCAGATGAAGCGGGCAGACAGGTGCTTGTGGTATCAGGTGACAAAGATATGCTGCAGCTCGCCTCCGAACATGTACATATCGGACTGACGCGTAAAGGGGTAACCGATATTGAACTGTATGATCCTGCTCAGATTAAGGAACGTTACGGTCTGACGCCGATGCAAATCATTGATCTCAAAGGTCTGATGGGCGATGCGTCTGATAATATTCCGGGTATTCCCGGGGTCGGAGAGAAAACAGCGTTGAAGCTCTTGCACCAGTTCGGATCGGTGGAAGATGTGCTGAATGGTACAAGTGAGCTGAAGGGCAAGATGAAAGAAAAGATCGAGGCTCATGCCGAAGATGCCCGAATGAGCAAGCAACTCGCGACGATTCACCGGGAAGTTCCGCTGGAGCAGACATGGGAGGATATGCAATTCGGCGGTTTAAAAGAAGAACATGCTGGTCCTGCATTAGCCAAGCTGGAATTCAAATCCTTGCTCGAACGCTTGTCGTTCAGTGGCAGCATTGGTTCTGAGCAGGAAGCGGTTCCTGCTGCCGAGGTGGAGTCCTCCATTGCAACAGAGGACAACATAGGCGAGCTGTTCAGTTCCCTCGATTCCATTGATGTCCTCCATGTGGAGACACACGGTGATAACCCGCATCAGGCGAAACTGATTGGACTAGCTGTAGGTTCCGCCGGAACCTATACATTCATATCTCCTGAATTGCTGAAGTCTGAGGCAGCAGCTCCAGTGCGGGCATGGCTTGGTAATTCAGACCAGCCGAAGCGTGGTTATGATCTTCATCGAGTTGACCTGGCCCTTCATGCGCATGGCATTGAATTTGCTGGCGCGGCATTCGATGTGCAGCTGGCTGCGTATTTGCTTGATCCCACTGAATCCAACCAGACGATTAGTGGGCTTACGACCAAATATGGTCTGCCTTCTCTCGTGGAGGATGACACAGTGATGGGTAAAGGAGCCAAGTACAAGGTACCGGAAGCAGCTGTGCTGGGCGATTTCCTCTGCCGGAAAGCTGCTGCCGTGGCAGCGATTATTCCTCTTCAGGAACAGGCGCTGGAGGGCGATGAGATGAACTCACTTTTCCACGAGCTGGAGATGCCGTTGTCACGTATTCTGGCAGATATGGAGAAGCAGGGGATTAAGGCTAACACAGCTGATCTGCAGGCGCTGGGAAGTGAATTCGAAGAGCATATCAGCAGACTCATGGCTGAAATCTACAAGTTGTCAGGGACAGAATTCAATCTGAATTCGCCGAAGCAACTGGGTGAGATTTTGTTCGACAGACTGGGCTTGCCGGTCGTGAAGAAAACAAAAACAGGCTACTCCACAGATGCTGAAGTATTAGAGAAATTAGCGCCTTACAATGATGTAGTTAAGCATATTCTGCAATATCGTCAGCTTGCCAAGCTGCAATCTACTTATGTAGAAGGACTGCTCAAAGAAATTTCTGATCGAGATGGCAAAGTGCATACGTATTATCGTCAGACCATTGCTGCAACGGGACGACTTAGCAGTCAATTCCCGAACTTGCAGAACATTCCGATTCGGATGGAGGAAGGTCGCAAAATCCGGAAGGTATTTGTTCCATCTGAACCCGGATGGTCCATTTTGGCAGCAGACTATTCCCAGATTGAACTGCGTGTACTGGCACATATTTCGGACGATGAGCGCTTGAAGGAAGCATTTGTCAATGATATGGATATTCATACAAAGACCGCTTCGGATGTATTTGGCGTGAAACCTGAGGATGTGGATGGGGATATGCGTCGTTCCGCCAAGGCAGTTAACTTTGGTATCGTATATGGAATAAGTGATTATGGCTTATCACAGAACCTGCACATTACACGTAAAGAGGCTGCGCAGTTCATTGATCAGTATTTTGAAGTATTCCAGGGTGTACGCCGATATATGGATGACATTGTGAAAGAAGCTCGTCAGGATGGATACGTCAAAACGTTGCTTGAGCGACGTCGTTACTTGCCAGAGATTAATGCCAGTAATTTCAATCTGCGCTCCTTCGCAGAGCGTACGGCGATGAATACACCTATACAGGGAACTGCGGCAGATATCATCAAGCTGGCCATGGTACAGATGGATGAAGCGCTGCGGGAACGCAAGTTGAAGAGTCGTATGTTGCTTCAGGTGCACGATGAACTTGTGTTCGAAGTGCCTGCCGATGAATTAGAACTGATGAAAGAATTAGTGCCTTCGGTTATGGAAAAAGCATTGGAACTGTCAGTTCCGCTGAAAGCTGAAGTCAGCTTTGGGGATAACTGGTACGAAGCGAAATAATCAAGCACCGCGCGGTTTTTCCGGTATTTTACAATAGGACCTTCCATGTTAGAGATATAAGAAAAGGGTCCCGCTGAGCGCCATCTTCCGTTATAATATAGGGGAGGTGAGAACATCATGCCGGAATTGCCGGAAGTCGAAACAGTCAGAAGAACATTGAATCAACTTATTGTGGGTAAAACGATTGATCATGTGACCGTTAGCTTGCCGCGGATTATTCAGCGGCCGGACGACATAGATGCATTTGCAATGGAACTCGCGGGACATACCGTAATTGGCGTGGAGCGACGAGGCAAGTTTTTACGTATTTTGCTGGACGGCCTGGTACTTGTCTCCCATCTGCGGATGGAAGGAAGGTACGGTGTGTACGAGCAGCATGAAGATGTGGAGAAGCACACACATGTGATCTTCCATTTTAATGATGGTACGGAATTGCGTTATAAGGATGTGCGCCAGTTCGGTACGATGCATCTGTTCAATGCAGGTGAGGAACTGATATCGAAACCTTTGCTGAAGCTGGGATTGGAGCCGCTTGATCCTGCCTTTACGGTAGCAGCATTCCGTGAGGCAGTGGGCAAGCGAACAACCAAAATTAAAGCTGTGTTGTTAAATCAGGCATATGTGGTGGGTATCGGGAATATTTATGTGGACGAGGCTCTATTTCGCGCCGGCATCCATCCTGAGACCATCGCCAAAACTCTGACCGAAGCGCAGTTAACGGTGCTTCATGAAGCAATTGTGGCTACGTTACAAGATGCAGTGAATGCAGGAGGATCTTCCATTAAATCCTATGTGAATGGACAGGGTGAGATGGGCATGTTCCAGCATCAACTGAAAATCTATGGACGCAAATCGGAGCCTTGTGCAACATGTGGTACGTTAATCGAAAAAACGGTGGTTGGTGGCCGTGGTACGCATTTTTGTCCGAACTGTCAGCCGCTGAACTTGAACTGAATGAACGAAATGATGAAATCATAGCACCCTTGGATTCCTCCCTCCATATACTGATATGGCAGAAATAAGCGGGCGTATACCCATACTGGCATCTTCAGTTGGCACGAGTACCGCACAGAGGAGGAGTCCGGGGTGCTGCATCATTTTATTTCATTGCTGGCGCTTGCTTTGGCGCTTAGTTTAGATGGTTTTGGAGTCGGGATTACATATGGGTTACGGAGGACCAAGATTCCCCTGTTATCTATCGCTGTTATTTCGATCTGTTCGGGATTGGTTATTGCCTTGTCGATGCAAGTTGGTGTGCTGTTGTCCCATGTCGTGTCACCGGATATCGCTTCCATTGTGGGCGCCGTTATATTAATAGGCATTGGTGCATGGTCACTGTTGCAACTTATTCGAAAGCAAGGAAAAGAACAGCTGGAAACAGGCATCGTAACGGTTGAGGGAGCAGGAGAAACAACGGTTAATGCGCTGGGGAAAAACGTACAAGGGACGCAGCCGGATTCCAAGGGCAGGAATCAGGTGCTTGCACTGGATCTGGAGCAATCGGCTTCGGGTGATTCTCTCGAACGAATGGTATTTACACTGGAGCTGCGTAAGCTGGGGGTCGTCATTCAGATCCTTCGCAGCCCTTCCAAGGCGGATATGGATAACTCGGGAAGTATATCTGCTCAGGAAGCGATGTGGCTGGGGATTGCCCTGTCTCTGGATGCGTTTGGAGCGGGCCTGGGAGCGGCTCTTTTGGGATTCCCCACGCTATGGACGGCACTCATTATTGCCCTGTTTAGTGGGGCGTTTCTGTCACTCGGCATGAAGGTTGGACTACGATTCTCAGCTCTGCGCTGGATGCGAAGACTATCTGTATTGCCAGCACTATTGTTAATGATTATGGGGATAATGAAGCTGTTATGAGGTGAAACGATGAATATAGGCTTAACCGGCGGGATCGCGACAGGCAAAAGTAGTGTTTCCGCCTATCTTGCCAGTAAGGGAGCGTTGCTCATCGATGCAGACGTTATTGCCCGGGAAGTTATGATGCCCGGGCATCCCGTGTTGGCCGCCGCTGTTAAGCGGTTTGGACAAGCCATACTGAACGCAGATGGAACACTGGATCGGAAAAAGCTTGGAAGTATTGTTTTTGAACAACCAGAAGAACGAAAGGCATTGGAGGCTATCACACATCCGGCAATCCGTAAAGAGATGCGTGAACGGGCTGCTGCATACGCGTTGCAACATCCGGATAAACTTGTGGTATCTGATATCCCTTTGCTGTACGAATCGGGTCTGGAGGATGGTTTCGAGGAAGTCATGGTTGTATATGTTCCAAGATTAGTGCAACGAGATCGATTGATGAGTCGGGATGGAATGACTGCAGCACAGGCTGAGGCCCGGATGGATGTACAGATGGATATTGAGCGCAAAAAGCAGCTGGCAGACATTGTCATCGATAACAGCGGTTTATGGACTGAGACGGAGCAGCAAATTGACTCATATCTACAGCGTAAGGGTTTGTTATGAAAATATTGCGTAAGAAACGTGTCCTGCTGTTGATGTTTGTGTCCTTTGTACTGGTGTTATTTCTGAATACAAACTGGATGGCATGGTTCTATCCGATTCATTATAAGGAAGAGATTCGTGCCCAGTCTCAGAGCTATGAGGTTGATCCGTTTCTGATTGCTTCCATTATCAAAGTCGAGACCAATTTCAAGACAAGCAAGGAATCCAAACGTGGTGCCATTGGTCTCATGCAACTGATGCCAGACACGGCAAACTGGATACTGGAACAAGCCAAAATTCCCGACACTTCGCTGGAGGAATTGAAGCACGAGCCTGAACGAAATATTCAGTTAGGCACATGGTATCTGCGTAATCTGTCCGATCAATTCGGTGGCAATGAAGCGGTCATGATCGCTGCTTATAATGCGGGTCCAGGCAAAGTGAACAGTTGGCTAAGAGATGGTGTGTGGGATGGTTCATTCGAGACGGTGAAAGATATTCCGTTTGGTGAGACGCGTCACTATGTACAAAGGGTCATTTACTATTATAATCAGTATGTAAAGATCTATAATACGTTCTGAGTATATAAGTAGAAGCACAGAGCAGGCCGGTTGTTCACCGGCCGCTCCATGCTCCTCTGTGTAGCGTATTACGATGCAGATATTATTGGTATTGACCTGCCAATTGCTGTTCTGCAATTGTTACCAGACGCTTCGTGATGTATCCACCGATCGAACCGTTCTCGTAAGAAGTCATGTTACCTTGGTATCCGTCTTGTGGGATGCTGATTCCGAGTTCTTGAGCAACTTCATATTTCATTTGCTCGAGTGCTGCGGAAGCTTTAGTTACCACCAGGTTGTTGGAGTTACCGTTGCTTTGTGCCATTGCTGTTCACCTCCTCGTGAGTTGGTAAAAGTATTATGTCTCGGCAATGCATTTTTCATTACAAAATCAAGACAGGGAATATGTGGTAAAAGTAAAACGTGGGAAGTGATCTGATTTGAAGTGTCCTTATTGCGGTTATATGGGTACCAAAGTGCTTGATTCGCGTCCGGCCAACGAAGCAAAATCCATTCGTCGTCGCCGTGAGTGTGAGCAGTGTGCCCGAAGATTTACAACGTTTGAGATGATTGAGGAGACTCCACTGATTGTCATTAAGAAAGATGGCAGTCGTGAAGAGTTCAGCCGGGATAAAATTCTCCGTGGGCTTATTCGTGCCTGTGAGAAACGTCCAGTCTCCGTAGAAACCTTGGAGATGATGGTATCTGAAGTGGAGAAATCGCTGCGTAATACAGCTGATGCTGAAGTGGAGAGTCGCCAGATTGGTGAGCTATTGATGGAACAGTTGTTTCCAGTCGATGAAGTGGCATATGTCCGTTTCGCGTCGGTATATCGCCAGTTCAAAGATATCAATATGTTCATGAAAGAACTGAAATCCCTGTTGTCCAAAGACGATCTGGAGGATTAGTGAAGTGGGAAAGGGAGAAGAGCAGTCTGGAGTTCCAGTCCTTGTGTGCCAGTGAAATCGGTTGTTCTTCTCCAATCACTTTGGATCTTGAAAAATTGATTGACAGCGAAAGCTGGATTTTATATGATATAGGAGTCGCCTGTGGAACGTAGCAGGGCTGGACAAGTTATCTATTTCATATCCTGGGGCCTTAGCTCAGCTGGGAGAGCGCATCGCTGGCAGCGATGAGGTCAGGGGTTCGATCCCCCTAGGCTCCATAACTAAAGAACCCACTAAACACAAGGATTTCCGAGTGTTTGGCGGGTTTTTTGCTATGTGAAAATGATTTGCTTTTATGCCTGAGGTCACACGAACGGTCACAAGGAAGGTTTCTTTAGTGTTTTTTGATTCATTGACTGCATTAATGAAGTAGAATTTTGGACTTGGGGACGAGCTTGGGGACGAATATTCTAGATGTCAAAAATCGAGGGTTTAAAGTCCTGACTGTGGAGTTGTCAAAAAAAGTGCAGTTTGGAAACAGGAGACCCTTCTGGCTGGATATTGTCCAGCCGGGAGGGTCTTCATTTTTTCTGTATACGCTTTCACTCAGCCAGATAGTCAACGAACCTTACAAAGATCGTGGCTACTTCGGCGCGGGTGGCGGTAGCTTTGGGAGCAAAAAAGTTGCCCGGTTTGCCTAATACAATGCCGTTGCCTTGTAGCGCCTGAACGGCCTCCAACGCCCAGGAGCTGATCTCACTCTGATCCGTGAAGGACATAGAGTTGCTTTCAGGTATCTCATAGCCCTTGTACTTCATGTAATTGTAAAGTATCACCAGCATCTGCTCGCGCGTTAACGGCGAATTGGGGTCAAACAGGTCTGCGTTAGTACCGTTGACTATGCCTTTTTCGGCCGCCCACTCGGTTGCCGCCATGTACCACTGTCCGTCCGTCACGTCGCTAAAGCGGGAACTCGTGTAGCTGGAGAGGTTTACGTTCTCAAGATTGGCCAGTACCTGCACGAACATGGCACGCGTCATTGCGGTGCCCGGTGCGAACGTCGTGGACGTCGTACCGTTGAAAAGATCGTATGTGTAGGCGAAATTTATATCGTTGTAGAACCAGTCGTCCATGTTGGCATCCCTGAAAGGATTGCCTGATATCACGAGGAAGCCCAGTGGGGTGGTGTCATCGAACGCCAGCTCCGTACCCTCACGGATGTTCAGCGACATGCCGTTGTCTAAGACGACTCTTGCGCCGCTCGGTCCTATCACAACCGCTCCGCCGCTCTGTATCTTCGATCCCCCGTGGATATGCACTTTATTACCGTTTGACAGGTTCACATGCGCGTCTTTGCTGCCTACTGTGACCGTACCGTCGCTCGCGATCGTCGAGCCACCCAAAATGGTCACTGTGCTGTTGCCGCCGGGTAGTTTCACTTCGGCGCTCTTGTCTGCCGGAATAGTTACCTTACCGTTTGAGTCTATCGTTGTGCCTTCGGGCACCTTAATCTTCGTCCCGCCTTTGGTCGCAATCTCGCCGCCGCCGGGCAGGGTGGTGTTGCCGTTTTTGTCTGTTATCGCGGGCTTATCCTTCGGTGTATTTACTGCGTAGGTCGATTTCGACGTTCCAGTGTCTGTCCCGATGCCCGTATTGTTGGTGTTGTGTGTATTACCACTGTTGCTTGTATTACCGGAGTTGCCCGTATTGCCTGTAGTGCCACCAGAACCAGGCACGGTAGGAGTTTTTTGAGCCGTCGGCATCGCCGTTAAGCTGATTTCCTCGCCGTCGCCCTTCGCGTTCACCGCAACGATCTTGAAGCTGTAGCCTTGGCCGTTTGTCAGGTTGTTGAAGGTATACTTGGTCTCCGCCGCATCCAATGCAACCGGTGTTACATTGCCATACCATACCTTATAGCCCAATATCACGCTGCCACCGTCGTCAGCTGGAGCAGTCCAGCTCAATGTGACCTGTCCGTCACCCGCTGTCGCCTTGAAGCTGGTCGGCGTACCAGGCACGGCCGGTTTTCTCTGCGCGAACATCCAATCAAAGACATCTGTGTAATCGTTGTTCCAAGCCGGCAAGTTAGAGGACTGCGCTGTGGGAGCTATTGTCCAAGTTCCCATAGTGATCTGATTATAAAGCACCGCTGCTTCAACTTCATGCGCTATATAATCAGCCAGAACAGGTGTATTGGACGGATTCGGCCTCAGATTCGGCTGATCAAATTGATTGTAAGGCCACGTAAGAGCCTCATTACTCTCAAAGCGCGAAGCCCTCGCGTTGATCATTTTTGGCATATTGTTATTGATGAAGTTATTGAGGTTCGTCTGGTAGCCACCAACATTATGAGCATTTAAAAACATCCAATAGGCCAGGTTGTTGTGAGCGTCATTGTCCTTAGCGTTCGGTGAACCGCTTACCGGGGCCATAGGGGCTGCGGCAGCGAAGAAACCGGGATAGCTATTAACTAAGTTATTCGTATACTGGCCGCCCCATGAGAAGCCTGCTGCGTAAACACGGTTAGGGTCTACTTCGCCGCTGGCAATCAGGGCGTCTATGACCTTCTTAACATTCTCTGTGGAAGGAACAGATACGCCATTATAGGAAATATTCAGAACATGGCTGGCGTACTTATCGGGATTTTGCTCCATCTTTTTCATTAGAGCGACTGAGCCGTTGGCTGATTTCATGGCCGCTTTTTGGTCTGTCGCAGCGCTTGTACCGCCGCGTGACATGCCGTGGGTATAGACATAAAGCGGCAATCCGTTCATCACGTTACCGTTTTCATCCTTGTGAAGGTAGAGCGAACGATTGACAGAATTGTCCGTGAATGTTGTAAATTTATCAAGGATTGGATTCACAACTTTTTCCTGTTCAAAAACCACATTGTGAAGCGGATTCCCTTCTGTCAGTACAATCTCACCCTTTTGGATAATGGTGTAGACCTGCTTTGTCGAGTTACTGCTGCCATCTAGCGTTGTACTGCCGCCGCTCTCTGAATAAAACTCAGACTCAACAACGATGTAACGACCGCTCGCCAGTCCGTCCTGATAATCTGGTGAATTGCTAATCGGCCCCACATAGCCGCGTACCTTCGGTTCATCATTAGCATACACCCTTGTGATCTTGCGTGGTCCTTCAAAAGTCACCGCTTCGCCGTTCAGGGTCGTGTTCCTAGCCGATAAGGCAAACAAGTCTGGACTAAGCTCGGAGCCTAACGCCGCCTTCCCCTCGCCTAAATCAATGATAACAGCCGTTGTGTACTCGCCACTGGCAAAGTTGTCATTCCATACAATAAAGGGGAGTATTCCTGCGTCTGGATCGTTTTTGAAAGTCACATGAATGGTATGATCAGCCTCAATATTCGTAAAGGTATAAGTGCTAGCAGATAGAGTCACGGTCTCGCCGTCTACCGTTACGGTATCCACAATTTTGCCGTAATCGGGGGTAAACGTAATTTCTTTGTTAGAGCCCCGATCTACTCTCAGAACATCCCCGGGTGGGTTCGACATGATTGAGCCGCCCTGTCCCGCCGTTACGGTGATTGAAAATCTGTTGTCCACTTCATTGGCTGAAATGAGCTGCAGGCTGTCTGTAAATGAATCAGAGCTGGGATAAGCCGCGTCCGGAACTCCAAAAGAGGAAACGACTTCATAGCGGTCAGCGCCGTTTTCTGTCGAGTTATTGATATAGACCTCAAAGGTAAGCTTTCCCTCCTCAAAGGTCAAATTTCTTTTTGGTATTCTCATTTCCACAATATATCCGGTTTCGGTGATCTGGCTCCATGCAGCCCTGCCTGGAGCGGCCTGCCCTGAAAACACACCCGTCGAGCTGACCCGCCATTGGTTTGAGCCGCCGGTTCCGGTACCAACATAAAACTCCAGGCTGTCATACCGATGATCTGCGCCAGCTCCCTGATATACATTACTGTCATTCACAACTACGCGGGCATACAGGTAGTCATGATCCCAAAGGATTCTTGCTGTGCCCGTGGCATGGGGTCTGGGGTCGGTGGGTACCGTGCTTTTGTTGATGTGATGCTCCATGGTTTGGTCCCAGAGGGGATCGTTTGACCCGAGTTCGGGAGTTCCAAAAATGGCGGTGGGTGTTTCATTCGCTTCTGCGTTCTCAATGTTGTCAGTGGCGGCAGCATAGCTGGTAGGCATTAGCGACGCCACCATGACCAAGCAACACAGGAACGCGAGCATTCTGCTAAATCGTTTTGGCATAAATGAAAATCCTCCTTATTTTTCGATCTGGTTCGCCCACGGCGGCTTACCCGCATCGTATTCGGACACATTGTCCATTTGACAAGCGCCCAACTATATATATTAAGTTTATCAGGGGTTCAATCCTTTAATTTACACATAAACCATACGTAAACATCTAGAACGGCAGAGATGCCGTTTTATTGTTTTGATAATCTTGTACGCATCTGTGCATGTAGATTGCTTCATATCAATAGTGTTGCAGTCTGCATTCATTTCAAATTGCAATAAAAAAATCCACCTTATGAACAAGAAACTACATTGAATTGGAACGGTAGAAGACGTAATATGAGAAGAAATGTAAGCGCATTCATTTCAAGGTGTTTCTTTAGCTCCTTGAGCGAGGTGGTCTTGTTTTAAAGGTGAAATAAGGATTACGTGCTTTTGAAAATTAAACGAGGGGAAGAATGCTATGCGAAAGCGGATTTCAATCATAACGTTAGCTTTACTTTTGACCTTCAGTAACTGTTTGAGTCTTGTTCTGCCATTTAACAATCAAGCTTCAGCAGACCCCATAACACCAACGATGTTGGCACATTATCCACTGCTTGAGGATGTACAGGATGCATCCGGTAATGGCAAACATGGAACGGCTGTAGGCAACATTACGTATGCCGATGGTCTTACTCTACCTGGAGGAACAGATCGTAACACGAACTACGTGCAGCTTCCTACTGGCTTGTTTGATCATCAAGAAAATACAACCATTTCTGTATGGATCAAGAGCAACACGGGAAGCGGGAACTACGCAGCATTATTCTACGGTACGCCAGCAGCTGAAAATAAATTACCAACGAACTATTGGCTGTTTAATCCATCGAACCCAAGTGGTGATTTCAAGTCCGTATTTACGGATAGCAATAATGTGGACCAGCCTTGGACAACTGAGATAGGAGTATCAGGCGCTTCTACCTCACAGTATCAAGGTCAATGGGTTCACTATACAACGGTCATCACAGAACGCTCTATTACAGGTTACATTAACGGTGTAAGCATAGGCACGGCCGCCAAAGAGAAAACAACAGCAAGCTTTGGTACGGATTTGCAAGCTTACATCGGTCGCTCTAATTATTCAGGGGATGCTACTTTTGCGGGCAGCTTTCAAGATTTAAGAATTTACGGAGAGGCACTAAATAATGAAGATATCACGGCAGTATATGAACAATCATTTAATGAAAAGCAAGTACAACAAGGCAAATTAGAGCTATCGTTAGGTGATATATCTGCCGTGACAGAATCTCTTGAACTTCCTTCTACCAATAAGTATGGCGCATTGATATCGTGGACTTCCAGTGATGAGAGTGCGGTTAGTGCAACTGGGGAAGTGACCTTAAGAGAAATGGAGCAACAAGTGACGTTAACTGCAACCATTTCTTTAGGTGGAAGCCAGACAACGAAGGAGTTCGTGGTTACCTTACTACCTAAAGGTGCTACTGTGGAGCAGATTGCCGTTAAGGAGGTTTCGCTTAATGAAGCTGCACTTCGTTTATCCATGGGGGACAGCGAGACATTAGTGGCTACAATTTCACCTTCAAATGCAACCAATAATAGAGTCGTCTGGACATCTAGTGACTCGGGTGTAGTGGTTGTCAATTCAACGGGTAAAGTTACAGCTGTTAGTAGTGGTACTGCCACCATTACGGTACAAACTGAGGATGGAGAGTTTACAGCTACATCAGCCGTTACCGTTAAGGGAAAATCACTCAAAGATGATCTTATTCTTCATTACGACATGAAAACGACTACAGAAGTAGACGGTCAACTCGTACTAAAGGATGTTGCCAACAAGGAAGTTACCTTTGATGGGATATTTAAAAATCCAAACAATGGACAATTCATTTCAAATAGTGAAGTTGGCTTTATTTCCTTTAATGGTGGAAGCTCTACATCGAATAGTGGTTATGTTGAGATCCCTAAGGGCTCTAATGGACTGGATCTATTACAAGGTCTGAATGAGGTTACCGTATCTTCCATCGTGAACTGGACGAATGATGGTACGAATCGCTGGATTTTCGGTTTGGGTACGGTGTTAACGCCGGAAACGAACAAATATTTTTTTGTAACCCCACGTCACGGTAGTGGATCAGGCAGTATGATTGCTACAGGTATCTCCAAAAATGGCTGGCCGAACGAAGCATTAGTTACAGGTGGCGCAAACTCAAACCTGATCGGTGGACAGTGGAAGCATGTAACGGTGTCCTTCTCTGAAGCTAGCAACAGGATCACATTATTCGTTGATGGAGTTAAGGTTGCTTCAGGTAATACGAAGGGACTAAAGCTGTCAGACATTATTAATCCGGATGCTACGTTCTCTGGCTTTATCGGTAAGTCCATCTTCTCGAACGATCCATACCTTCAAGGTAGCGTGGCTGATTTCCAAGTATATGATCGTGCGTTGACGGAGCAAGAAATGGGCGAGTTATATCAACAAGAAGCAGCACCTCACATCTCCAAAATACGTCAGCTCACTGTTGATGATGCAGCGAATCAACTTAACATCGGTCATTACTTAGACGAGGCAGATCAGAGTGCTGACAAGATAACGAGAAACGTAAATTTACCGAAAAGCGGTAAAAATGGCGTGAATATTACGTGGAGTTCCAGTAATCCTACGGTCATTTCTAACAGTGGTACTGTACAACGTCCAGCTGTAGAAGCAGGTAATGTTCAAGCAGAGCTTACGGCTACTTTAACGTATCAAGGCGTATCTAGAGCGGCTGTATTCCCGGTTACGATCTTGAAGCAATTCGATGATCAGCAGAAGGTTGATCTGGATGCTGAACAATTAGAGATATACAACGCGAACAATGTTAAAGGCAACTTACGTCTTGTCACTGCAGGTGAACAAGGCTCCACCATTACATGGACATCCAGCAGGCCGGCTGTTGTTAAAGGAACGGCTGAAGCGGCTGGTAACGCTCCACAGTTAGGTTGGGTGAGCCGTCAAGCTACGGATATACCCGTTACGCTAATCGCTACTATTACGAATGGTACAGCTTCTAAAGAGCTTACGTTTAACGTTACAATTAAAAAAGCAGCTGCGCCAGTAAAGCCTGATGCTTACTTCTTTGCGTACTTTACAGGTGAATATGAGGGCGGTGAAGAGATCTCCTTCGCTACAGCGAAAGATCCATTGTTCTGGAAAGCGCTGAATAATGGAAAGTCGATCCTGCAATCGAATATGGGGGAAAAAGGACTTCGTGATCCATTCGTTATTCGGTCAGCAGAAGGTGATAAATTCTATATGCTGGCAACCGATTTGAAAATGGGTGAAAGTACAAATTTCGATCAAGCTCAAATGACAGGCAGTCATTACATGATGGTTTGGGAGTCAGAGGATCTCGTGAACTGGAGCGAGCAGCGAATGATCAAGGTGGCTCCTAAAACTGGAGGAAATACGTGGGCGCCAGAAGCGATCTATGATCCGGTAACTGGAGAGTATTTCGTGTTTTGGGCATCATCGATGAAAAACACAGAGACATATGGAGACTATAACGGAAGACCGGAAGGTCAGTACAATGTGATGTACTACGCGACAACACGAGATTTCTACACCTTTTCTGAGCCCAAGGTCATGATTGATGAGTCACTTCCGACCATTGATACGACATTTATTGAGCACAATAATATGTTGTACCGATTCACCAAATCAGAAGTGAATACGAAAGTGTATGTGGAGAAGGCGCCAACGTTCTACTATGACAAGGACGGTATTGCAGCAAATGGCCTTCAATACAACGCTGTTCCTGGTACACGGGATAACAAACTCGGCTTGATCGGGAAAAGTGGAAACAACGAAGGACAAACGATATTTAAGGATATTCATGAAGACAAATGGTATCTGTTCCTTGATTCATGGCCATATCATGTACGTTATACAACAGATCTGGACAGTAGCACGCAATATATAAACAATGTGTTAAGTAGTGATCAATATGCACTTCCGCCAGGACCGCGACACGGAACGGTGATTCCAATCTCACGTGCAGAGTATAATGCTTTGCAAGAGAAGTATGCATGGAAAGGTCCAGCACCATCAACAGACCCGGTTGTACATTACTCATTTGATGCAAATACAGTGAATGGTACAACGTTGAATGACATTTCTGGTAATGGTCATCACGCAACACTCGTAGGTGGAGCAACGATTAATGAAGAGGATCGCATCGGTAAAACGGGTGGTGCATTAGAGCTTAATGGATCAACAGGATATGTGAAGCTGCCAGATCACTTGATTCAATCCTTGAATCTGGAGAAGGCTACGTTCTCTACATGGGTTCAAATGGATAAAAATCAAGCCAATCAAAGAATATTTGATTTTGCTTCCGAAACAGGCAGACAGGTTAACCGCAACACTATGTACTTGAGTACACAAGGGGATACAGGTAGTCTGGAGTTCGCTGTCGTAACCCCTTTTACAGAGAAATTTAGCAATGACAGCACGAAACTAGGATCAGATTATAAATATGCAGTGAGAAATGCTGGACTTTTACCAACGAAGACTTGGCAGCATGTTGCCATTACAATGGATGAATTTGATGCCGTATTGTACGTGAACGGTCAAGAGGTTAAACGCAGCTCGACATTTAACGTGGAGCCGAGAATGTTACTGGAAACAACGATGAATTATATTGGTAAATCGAGAAACAGCTCTCATAATCTATTTGATGGTAAACTGGATGATTTCCGTATCTATAATCGTGCATTATCCGTTGAAGAGATTGCAACTTTAGCTAATGAAGACGTTACTCCTCCAGTAGAGCAGCCATCTGGGGCAGAACTCATTCTCCACTACGATATGAATGATATCGATGGTGCGACGGTTGTTGACCAAACAGGAAACTTTAACGGAAAATGGATGAATCCGTCTAAAGCAGAATGGATTAGTACACAAGATGCGGGTGTACTAAGCTTTACTGGTGGCACAACTAACTCTTATGTAGAGCTGCCACAAGGAGTTCTCGATGGATTAACGGATATCACCGTTTCATCCATTGTGAACTGGAGCGGTAAAAATGCTGCGGAGTGGTTATATGCATTAGGAAGACCAAACAGTAATACGCACTATACGTATTTCACACCACGTTATAACGCTAACGGTCTGGCTCGCTTAGGTATCGCGACGAATGCCTGGAATAATGAGTCTTCAACTTCGACCACGGGCTTAAAGAATAATGAATGGAAAGTCGTTACAACTGTTGTTTCAGGTACAGATGGTACACTAACGCTTTATATTGATGGTGTTGCTGTTGCATCAGGATCAACGAATGGTATGACGTTAGAACAAATAAAAAATATCTCAGGCAGTAGTGGAACCATTGGGAAGTCATTTTATCCGGCTGATCCATACTTCGGCGGGTTGATTGCAGACTTCCAAATTTATGATGGTGCGATGACAGCAGCAGATATTGCATCACTGAAGGCTCGTGCAGATCAGAAGATTGCTTCGATGAAGGGCATGTTTGTATCGGCTGCGAAAGAGAAATTAACGATTCATGATCTTCTTGCCTCGAATACATCAAAAGATGAGATTATAAGCAATGTAACTTTGCCAACATCAGGTGCTTATGGCACAACAATAAGCTGGACTTCGGATAAGGGGAATATCATCTCAACTACAGGTGCCGTAACCAGACCAGCTAACGCAACGGGTGATCAAGTTGTAACGTTAATAGCAGTATTTAAAGATGGTACAGAGACAGCTCGCAAAACCTTTACGTTGATGGTTAAGGCATTGCCAAGCGATGCCGCTTCTGTAGATGAAGCAAAAGCAGCGCTAGTCGTTCATAACATTAGTGATGTTAGAGGTCATCTCTCATTACCGAAATCTGGACTATATGGAACAACCATTACTTGGGCTTCTGCTCAACCAAACGTCGTTTCAGTGACGGGTGAAGTACAACGTCCGGCGTACGGTAGTGGAGATGTAGACGTGAAGCTTACAGCTACGATTACATTAAATTCAGCATCCGCTACAAAGGAATTTATGGCGAAGGTGAAAGAAATGCCTGCTGAAGAAAATTATGCAGGATACTTCTTCACATATTTTACTGGAGAAGGTAGCTCAACAGGCGAGCAAGTTCACTTTGCACTAAGTAACGGTAATGATCCATTGAACTGGCGAGAATTGAATAATGGTAAACCTGTATTGACCTCTACCTTAGGGGAGAAGGGGGTACGTGATCCATTCATTATTCGTTCGCCTGAAGGTGACAAGTTCTACATGATCGCTACCGATCTGAAAATTAACGGTAATGGTAACTGGGGCAGAGCACAGACATGGGGCAGTCGTTCCATTATGGTGTGGGAATCAAATGACCTGGTCAACTGGACAGATCAACGCATGGTAGAGGTTGCACCGGAAGAAGCGGGTAATACATGGGCACCAGAAATTATGTACGACAACACAACTGGTGAATATATCGTATTCTGGGCATCAAGAATGTTTGACGATGCATCCCATACAGGCAGTGCATATCAAAAAATGATGTATAGCAAGACAAGAGATTTCTATACGTTTACTGAACCGAAAGTATACTTGGATTATGGATTTTCCATCATTGACACAACGATGATTGAGCACGATGGAAAAGTGTATCGTTTTACGAAGGATGAGCAAGACAACGGAGCTTCTGCTCCATTTGGCAAGATGGTCTTCCAAGAGGTTGGTAACTCGATCTTGGATCCGGCCTTCAAGATGATTAATCAAGGTGTGGGTAACATGAAATGGGTTGAGGGTCCAACGATCTTCAAATCAAATACAGATGAAAAATGGTATTTATTCGTAGATGAGTTTGGTGGAAGAGGTTATATTCCATTCGAGACCACCAATCTTGCATCAGGAGTCTGGACATTATCTTCCAACTACAATTTACCTGCGAGTCCGCGTCACGGAACGGTAATTCCCATTACACAACGTGAGTATGATGTACTCAGTGGGAAGAACGTACCCGTTAGTGGAATTAGCTTGGACAAAACGACGTTGTCCATCGTAGAAGGTCAATCAGGGCAATTGACAGCTACCGTATTACCAGCTAATGCAACGAAAAAAGCAGTAACATGGAGCTCTAGCAATCCAGCTGTAGCCACTGTAAGTGCGACAGGTCAAGTAACAGCTGTGGCAGCAGGAACAGCAGGCATTACAGTAACTACAGTAGATGGTGGGTTTTCATCCAGCGCTACAGTAACAGTAACACCATTGGTAGAACCGACTGCACCAGGAGAAGTGACAAGACCAAGTGTAACAGCAGGTAATCAGAAGCTGACTTTGAAATGGAGTAATCCTGATGACAGCGATCTGGTTGCCATTAAGATTACAGGTCTTGGAAATACAGAGTTTAAGACGGTAACGCTGAATCATGCCGCTAGCAGTTATGAAGTCACAGGACTTGCGAATGGTACTCGTTATGAATTCCGTATTACTACGGTAAACGCAGCAGGGAATGAATCCGCAGGGGTTGTGGTGTCAGGAACACCACAAGCACCAAGCAGCGGTGATGGAAGTGGTGGCGGTAATATCCCTGCACCTACTGCACCACAAGCTACAGGTGGAAGTGAGCCAGTGGTCATGGACAACGGTCAAATAAAAATTAAGCCAGTCGCAAGTGAGAAAGGTGCTTCTAACGTGAAGTTAAGTGCGGATACGGTGAAGCGTGCGCTTGATCAAACGACAGGCGGTAAGCTGCAGGTGCGAGTTGAAGGTGATCAAAGCTTGAACGGGCTAACGATTGAGTTAGCAGTAGATGCGCGCTTAACAAGTGGATCTTCTACAGTAGATCGCATCGAGATCAACACAGGCTCTGCAGTCGTAACCGTGGCAACCGAACTGCTCGGAACAGGAACAAGTGCGGGGAAAACGTTAGGATTGTCGATTAAGAAATTAACAGCTAATCAATTGTCAGCTAGTGCACAAGCTCAGCTGAATGGTGAGGTCGTATACGATATCGAGTTAACGATTGATGGTAAGAAGCTTACAGCGTTTGATGGCAGAGATGATCTCGTGATTGCATTGCCATACACCCTAAAAGCTGCCGAAAATCCAAACAACGTCATCGTATACGATGTGAAGGACAACGGAGAGCTACGCGTGGTGACGAATGGTAAATACAATGCAGTGACAGGAAAAGTAGAGTTCAAGCCAACGTATGCAAGCAAGTATGCGGTAGCGTATGTTGCAACGAGCTTTAAGGATGTGACCCAAGACTGGGCGAAGGATGCGATCTCGGGATTGGGAGCAAGAGGCATTGTGAAGGGTGTAGGCGACGGCGAGTTTAATCCGAAGGGTCAAGTGACCAGAGCAGAATTCATCACCATGCTGATGAATATGTTGGAGTTATCGGATGAGAGCGCAATGACAAGTTTTAGTGATGTGAAGCAAGGAGAATGGTACCATGGAAACATCGCAACTGCACAGAAGCTGGGGATTGTGAACGGAAAGCCAGATGGAAGATTCGGAGTTCATGAGAACATTACACGAGAAGATATGGCGGTTATGGCATACAAGGCGATCCAAATGAAGCAACTAGCGTTAGCAGGTGGTGAAGCTACTGCTTTCAAGGATGAAGCAAACATCGCAAACTACGCGAAGCAAGCGGTAGAGGCAATACAGGGAGCAGGTATAATCAACGGTGTAGGTAACGATCAGTTTGCACCGAAGAAAAATGCGAGCCGTGCAGAAGCAGCAGTGATGATCTATAATGTGTTGGGTTTGATGTAGGCACGTGCTTCTTGCTTCAAGGAATAACAAAGCCAAAAACGTTACCACTTCTAGTGGTAGCGTTTTTTTGCATACCTTTACCTAGCATCAACGATCTTATTACTTTAGCTTGATATCGGATGGATTCTTCCCCTAAGATTGTCGGTGTATGCCAGTTCACCATCTGTAGTGATGACGGCAGCCTCGATAGGTGTCATTTGATTTACTTTATGAATAATGGAGACCGCATCTAACCCAAACAATTCTGTTGTATAGATGTCGCAGTCCAGCGATCTATCCGCAATAATCGTTAAAGAAGCAATATTACTTTCGATCGGATATCCTGTTTTACTGCTGAATATATGATGGTACTGCTGGCCTTGCTTTTCTAAAACGCGCTCGTATATGCCAGAGGTAACGACGGATTGCTCCTTGACGCTAACGAGTGCGGCTGCATTGCCTCTGGGTAAAAAGGGGTTCTGTATTCCCACGTTCCAGTGACTAGAACCGGAGGGGGAATCGCCATGAACAAGCACATTTCCGCCCATATCAACCATAGCGGAGGTAGCTCCATTTTTCTTGAAAAATGCCATAACTTGATCGGCAAAATAACCTTTAGCGATCGCTCCAAGGTCGATCTCCATGCCTTTTCTTAATAAATGTACGGTTTGCTGCTCATCATCGAGCTGTATATGTTCAGGATTCAAGAGCTCCAAAACTTCCTTGATATCGGTATCCTTCGGCACATGTGCCTCACGGAAACCAATTCTCCACAATTTGATTAAAGGACCTATCGCAATATTTAAAAATGAATCTTCATTCAGGCTGTGTTCTTTGCCTATCTTTATAAGATCATACAGTTCTTTGTCTACTCTAAGCGGATGTGATGCGGCTTCTCTTTTTAGTATGGCAAGCTGCGAGTGCTCACTGTTGGCACTAAACACTTGTTCATAACGGATGAGTATATCCACTGCTTCCTCGGCAAGCTCTTCAGCATCTGTCCCCTCGATATAGAGGGATATGTTCGTTCCCATGAGCGGTATCGTTCTCGTAAAAGATTTCATGATAGCCTCCTATATCGCACATTGTTGTCCGTGATTGAGAAACGTATGGATGAGGTCATGATCCACGCTATTCAGCTTTTTTTCTCCATGATGGGCTATAAAATAATCGAGACTCATCTTCTCTACAGAGATTGGATAGATGTTGTATTCCGAAGGGCACTCCTTGATATGGATACTTTCAGGCACAAAGGTCAGACCTAAATTATGCTTTGCCAGCTTCAGTACCGTGTAAATTTCTTTGCTCTCCATAACGATATTAGGCTGTACCTTGTAGACACTGAGCAATTGATCATTAGCTATCGTGGGCACCAATTCAGATGTATCAACGAACCGGATGCTACTTCAATTTATGCAAAAGCATTTTGCTAGTGAAGCCCAGATTGACTTGTTTGAAATTAAGGATATGCCTGCTTTTATTGAAAAAGATGAACTAGAGGATGCTGAAGTTGATATTCCTGTGAAGGTACAAGAGTTATCGGATCAAATATCTAAAGCGCAAGGTATCATTATCGCCACCCCGGAGTATGATCACGCCATACCTGCCGTTTTAAAAAGTGCGCTCGAATGGATCAGTTATACGACTCAATCCTTGATAGACAAGCCTGTTCTTATCGTAGGTGCTTCACACGGCTCACTCGGTTCTTCCAGAGCACAAGCACATCTGAAACAAATTCTGGATTCGCCTGAACTTGGTGCGAGAATGATGCCTAGCAGCGAGTTTCTTTTGGGAAAATCACAGCGTGCATTTGATACTAGCGGCAATCTTATTGATGCTGAAAAAGTAGCGGAGCTTGACGAAATTTTCAGGGAGTTTGTTTTGTTTACTGAGATCACCACAGAATTGCTATCAAAAAGGACGTTGAAGAAAAAAACGAAAAAATTTTCCTGGCAAGAGTAGGGGGGCTAATCACAATGAAAATCATAGCGATCGTGGGCACAAATGCAAAGAAATCGTATAATCGCAAGCTGCTTCAATTCATACAAAAGCATTTTGAGTCTAGAGCAGCCATTGAAATCCTAGAGATTGCAGATGTTCCGATGTTTAATCGGTCCGATAACCAAACAAACAGTGCAATGATACAATCGTTTAATGAAAAAATTAGCGCAAGCGATGGTGTCATTATTGCGACTCCCGAGTATAACCATTCCATCCCTTCATCCCTTAAAAGCCTGCTGGAATGGTTGAGCTTTGAAATCCATCCGCTGGCTGGCAAACCCGTGATGATCATAGGTGCGTCACAGGGAACACAAGGCTCCTCGCGTGCACAGCTGCATCTTCGTCAAATTCTGGATGCACCAGGTGTCGAAGCTAATGTGATGCCAGGGTATGAATTTTTGCTTGGCAGCGCACATCAAGCATTTGACGAATCAGGCGACTTGAACAATGAAGGAACAGTTGATTTCCTGGAAACTTGTTTCCTGCGATTCCTTCGTTTTGCCAAAATTTCAAATCAGTTGAACGAAGAAGAAGAATTCACTTATAATCCCGGTGTGTATGAGGTCAATGCCATAGGTCATAGTGGCAATCTGCCGATGAAGGTATCCTTTAGTGAAAATCGGATCGAAAGTATCGATATTGATTCCACGGGAGAAACCGAAGGTATCGCCGATGTCGTTTTTGTAAGAATCCCGAATAAAATTATCGAGGGACAGACGCTGAATGTGGATGCTCTCTCCGGTGCTTCTGAAACGAGTAACGCTGTGATTAACGGTGTATCCAAAGCGGTTAAGCTTGCCGGAGTTAACCCGGATATTCTGAAAAGACGTGCAAAACCTGCCAGCAGCCAGATGAGGGATGATGAAGAATACACTTGTGATGTGGTCGTTGTAGGAGGAGGCGGTGCTGGACTAAGTGCTGCTGCCACAGCTTTACAACATGGAGCAAGTGCTATCGTTCTTGAGAAATACCCTGCCGTAGGAGGGAATACCATCCGTTCAGGTGGTCCTGTCAATGCTGCAGATCCTGCATGGCAACAACAGTTTAGCGAGAATCCAGGAGAAAGACAGACCATTGAGAATTTGTTAAGTACCGATGAGAGCCTGATCCATCCGGAATATATAGACGATTTTCATGCACTTCAAGAAGAATTTGCAGCGTATCAGGAACAGTTCGGCACACAGAAAGCTTATTTATTTGATTCCCCGCTGCTTCACAGAATGCAAACGTATTTCGGTGGCAAACGAACGGACCTGAATGGAAACATGATCTATGGACAGTACGATCTGGTTAAAGTACTCACAGAGCATGCCTTGGAAAGTGTGCAATGGCTTGAGGATATCGGGGTTGAATACGATAAAAGCATCGTGTTTGCTCCAGTAGGTGCCCTTTGGCGTCGTGGTCATAAACCTGTCAAAAGTTATGGCTCAGCCTTTATCATTGCACTTAGTAAATATGTAGAAGAGAATGCAGGGAAAATTATTACTGATAGCCCGGTCCAACAACTGATCATCGAAGATGGAAAAATAGCAGGTGTTATCGCAACGGGTGTTAATGGTCAGAAAATTACCATTCATGCCAAAGCTGTTGTGCTTGCTAGTGGTGGTTTTGGCGCAAATACACAGATGCTGAAGGAATATAACACGTACTGGAGCCATATTGATGATGATATTAAAACGACGAATTCCTACGCGATGACTGGTGATGGAATATCGCTTGGTAAGAGCGCAGGTGCGGCACTGACAGGCATGGGCTTCACTCAGATGATGCCTGTTGCCGATCCGGACACTGGCGAGCTCTTCAGCGGGCTGCAAGTACCGCCTGAAAACTTTGTTATGGTTAACAAAAAGGGAGAACGATTTGTAAATGAATTTTCCGGACGGGATGTCTTAACCAAAGCAGCTATTGAGCAAGGAAGCTTATTTTATCTGATCGCTGATGATGAGATCAAGAAAACCGCAGCGAATACAAGCGAGGAAAAGATCAATCGGCAAGTTGAGGCAGGGACTCTGTTCAGAGCGGAGACGATTGAGGAGCTGGCAGTGCAAATCAATATGGACCCTCAGGTTCTCAGAGCGACGATGGATAAGTACAACTCCTATGTGGATGCGGGTTTTGATCCAGAGTTCCATAAGGATACGTTTAGCTTAAAAGTCGAGAAGGCTCCATTCTACGCTACACCAAGAAAACCTGCTGTTCACCATACGATGGGCGGTATTAAGATCGATACGAAAACCCGTGTATTGGATGAAAACGGTCAACCCATAGCGCATCTGTATGCCGCTGGAGAAGTGGCCGGAGGTATACATGCAGGCAAACGTTTAGGCGGTAATGCTTTGACGGATATCTTTACTTTTGGACGAATTGCTGGTAAGACTGCTGTGGATGAGATGAATGATGTGGAGAATATAAACAAAGAAATATAGATCATTCATGACCATTTAAAGCTGTAAATCTAAACAACCCGGTAAACACAAGGATATCCTAGTGTTTGTCGGGTTATTTCCAATTCATAGATGTGTTCTTGGAAACTAATCTGAAAGCGCTTTATTTTTTTTGTAGACAAGAGAACATACCAGATGATATATTGTTTCTGTAAGAAACAATATTATTTTTATTGAGAACTATATTATACGTGTCCTAGTTAAGGACGGAAGGAAATGATCTCTCGGAGCTTAAGCTTGGACACTACAAAAAGGACGGGGAAATGATGACTAAAATCGAGACAACAATTCAATCCTTTGACGGCACACAGCTTTATTTCAGCAAGGATACAGTGGAAAATGCCAAAGCCGCTGTCGTTATTGTACACGGATTAGCGGAACATACCGGTCGATATGATTATGTGACAGAGAAGCTGAGCCAGCGCGGGTTTAACGTATATCGATTCGATCATCGCGGTCATGCTAGATCGGAAGGACAGCGTACGTTCTACAGTGATTTTCACCAGATCATAGAGGATGTCAACGTTGTGGTGGAGACTGCTTTGCAAGAAAGCGGCAATCTTCCGCTGTTTGTTATCGGACATAGTATGGGAGGCTTCGCAACCTCGTCTTTTGGAACGAAATATCCAGGTAAGGTCAGAGGTATCGTGTTATCGGGAGCGCTCACTCGTTACAATACAAAAGTTGCCGGAGAATTGCCTATGGATCTGCCTACAGGCACGTATTTCCCGAATGAGCTGGGCAGCGGCGTATGTAGTGATCCCGCAGTTGTATCCGCTTACGCGAATGACCCACTAGTTGAAAAGCAAATCTCTGTAGATTTGTTTAACAGTCTGGGAAATGGCATAACATGGCTGAAGGAGAACGCTGAGCAGTTTATAGATCCTGTACTTGTTCTGCATGGGGCTAATGACGGGCTGGTCAGCGAAAAGGATTCTCGTGATTTTTACGGAGATATCGCTTCAACCGATAAAACACTCAAAATTTATGCTCATCTGATGCATGAGATATTTAATGAACCAACCCGTGATGACGTTATTGAAGAAGCGATTGCATGGATTGAAAAACGAATCTGATTTCAGTAGAGTAAGAGAGAGAATCTGAATGATGAAAGGGATTACCCATGAAATTAGATTGGATGGGCGACCATCGGGAACTGATTGAGAAAATTATCAAATACGGCAACGCGTACTCGAACACCTATAAGTTACAGCGAAGTTATGGTACAGACATGATGTTCTCGGCTTCACAGATTCAGACGTTGGAATACATTCTGGAAGCCGAGGACAAGGAAGAGAAGATGACGGAAATGGCCGCACGCCTGGGCGTAAGCCGCAGTACATTCTCCAAGAACGTGAAGAATCTGACCGAAAAAGGACTGCTCGAAAAATTCCATCTAAGCGGGAACCGCAAAGATATTTACGTCAAACCTTCGGCAAAAGGGCGCGAGGTATATGCCAAATACACCGAATTTGTGCGGGAGCTTTGTTTTGATGAAATTTTCAAGTATGCAGATCAGATTTCAGATGCGGACAAACAGAACTTTATTCGCATCATGGATTTGTTTGCCGATGTACTCGTCTGGTATGGTGAAAAGGGACAGGAAGCGCGCAAGTTAATCAGAATTGATTCCGATGTGGGCAGAGACTAGTTCAACAACATTAAAGGGATTTTCCTCAAGGCTGTTCTGTGGCCTGAAAGGGAAATTCCTTTTTGATTCCTCTGAAACACGAATTTTGAAATTAAGGCGTCAGCCCATTCCCTCCGCGAATGCCCTTCATACAGTATAAAGTGCTTGATGCACCAGAGGCTGTAGGACAATTATTCAGCAGGGAGTGAGATGTGTGAAATTATCAACAAAGCTTACCGGACGGGTTATTTACAAAGGTGATCCAGGATATGAAGCGGCACGCAAGAACTGGGACCCGCATACCGACAGATATCCCAAAGTTTTTGTTTTTGCTCAAAAGACGAAAGATGTCTCCAACGCTATCCGTTGGGCTCGTGAAAACAATGTTCCGATCCGGCCGCGGAGCGGCAGACATGCGCTTGAAGTGAATCTTTCACAGGTTAACGGAGGAATTGTGATTGATGTGAGCGATCTGAATTCCATTAAACTTGATAAAAAAAATGGAACGGTTGTTGTTGGAACAGGAAACCGCGTGGGAAGAATTGCGAATACCCTTGCCAAGCAAGGTTTCATAGCGCCTTTTGGTGACAGCCCTACTGTAGGGATCGGTGGAATTACATTAGGTGGGGGAATTGGGCCTCTCCAGCGTACCATCGGTCTCATCAGTGATAACCTGCTTGAGGTAGAGATGGTGGACGCCAAAGGAAAGGTGATTCGGGCCAATAAAAATCATAATGCAGATCTCTTTTGGGCCTCACGTGGTGGGGGTGGTGGTAACTTCGGAGTATATACCCGTTACAAATTCAAAGTGCGCCGGGCACCAGCGAAGGCTACTGTATTTAAAATTACCTGGCCATGGGCTCAATTCGAGAAGGTGCTCAAAGTATGGCAGAAGTGGGCTCCGTCTGTTGATACGAGACTGGGCAGTGAATTGTCCATCGGACCGAAAAAGGGTGGCAATGTTATGATGGAGGGACTGTTCCTAGGCTCTAAAACAGAGGCCCTCCGATTATTGCAGCCAATGACTAGTGTCGGTACGCCGACGAGCTCCACGGTTCGTTTGTTGCCTTACACGGAGGTTGTAAAGTTCTTATTGCAGCCTGACCCGATTCAAACGCAAAGGTTCAGTAACCAGTTCTCCTCCGGTTTCGGAAGAAAACCGTTTCCCGATAAAGCCATCAAAACGATGCGCGCATTTTTGGAGAACTTGGAAGAGGGACCAGGCGGGTTCTATTTCCTCAACTGGGGCGGAGCGGTAAGTCGCAAATCACCTCGATCAACCGCGTTTTTCTGGCGGAAAGAGAAGTTCTATGTGGAATGGACCAGTACGTGGATCAAACCATCCCATGCCGCTAAAAATATTGCACTCGCTCGTAATACTCGCAAGAAATTGCAACCATACATCGTCGGTTCCTATATCAACGTTCCAGACCAAGGAATCAAAAATTCCGGTCCAGTGTACTATGGAGCCAACTATGCGAGACTGCGGAGAGTCAAAGCCAAGTATGATCCGAAAAATGTGTTTAACAATCCTCAAAGCATCACGCCGGCTCGTAGAGCGTAAAGGTAGAGCCATTTATTTTTATCAGCAGCTTGTGTTAATCAGAAGTTGAATTCATCTAAGTACTCATACTAATAACAGTAAAGACACGTCTTTTATGGCGTGTCTTTTTGATTTTTATGGTAGTATAGATGCCAAAACGATATTTGAAACAATACAGTTGCTGTTGGTGACCCTTGAATGGAGGTATGGCTCATGTATGCACCGATCTTATCCACGAAATTATCCATTCCAGTTCAGCGCTCTCATGTAGTCGATCGTCCACGCCTGATTGTCCGTTTGGACGAGGGAATGTACGCCAAACTCATACTGGTCTCTGCTCCTGCAGGATCAGGCAAAACCCTACTAGTCAATCAATGGGTTAAGTCTTCTTCAATACCTACGGCTTGGCTCTCGCTGGAAGAAGCGGATAACGATCTTTCGCGTTTTTTGACATATCTATGTGCTTCGTTACAGACGATTTTCCCCAAACTTGCAGAAGGCATCGTAGGATTTGTTCAATCTTCGGAGCCGTCACCCGTTGAGACTGTAATTACATATCTCCTGAATGAAATTTCTGATGTATCCGATCATTTTGTGCTTGTTCTGGATGATTATCATCTCATGACTTCAGAAGTTATCAATCAAGCACTTGTCTACTTACTGAGGCACATACCCCCGCATATGCATCTCGTCATGATTACGCGTCAGCAACCCAAGTTACCTTTGGCTCGACTGCGGGCAAAGGGAGAATTGGTTGAATTACGCGGCAGTGATTTGCGTTTTAATTCTCCCGAAATCAGTGAGTTTTTGGATCGGGTCATGAGATTGAAACTTTCAAAAGAAAACATTGCTCTCCTTGAAGAACGAACAGAAGGCTGGGTTGCGGGGTTGCAGTTAGCTGCCTTATCCATACAGGGTTCTTCAGATCCGAATCACTCTATGGAAACGTTCAGTGGCAGAGCCCCATTTGTACTCGACTATCTCATGGAAGAAATATTACAAGGGCAAACCGAACAGGTACAGAACTTTCTGTTGAAAACGTGCATGTTGGATCGATTATGCGGTTCATTGTGTGATGCGCTCTTTGATGTAGGTGAACCAAAGGAACATCAATCCGTTGAATTTACCGGACAGGAGATGTTGGAGTGGCTGGAGCAAGCCAATCTTTTCATCGTTCCGCTAGACAATGAGAGGCGATGGTATCGTTACCATCATCTTTTTGCAGATTTATTACGTAAAAGAGTACACCAGACTTCGAGTTACGCTGGCAAAGCTGAGACTGTTCTGTCTGTTACTGAAATACATAAGCGAGCGAGTATCTGGTTTGAGAAGCATCAAATGGAACTGGAGGCTTTCAATCATGCTGTAGCTGCGGCAGATACTTATCGGGCATCGAATCTGTTGGAAGGAAAGGGGATGCCACTTCTTTTTCGCGGGGGTGTTGTTCCTGCTCTTCAATGGTTGGGTTCTCTATCGTCAGCGGAATTGGATTCAATCCCATCATTATGGGTGATGTATGCCGCTGCGTTACTGGTGTCAGGCCATGTGGTAGATGTGGAACCCAAGTTGCAATCTGCTGAACAAGCGCTACAAGATATGGGCCCCGAGCAGATCGATTCTGATCTGATCGGACATATCGCTTCCATCCGAGCCACGCTGGCTGTCAGCCGGCATGATGCGGATACGATTATTGCGGAGTCGCTTCACGCACTGCAATATTTGCATCCCCATAATCTTCCTATTCGTGCAGCAACAGCTTGGACATTAGGATATGCATACCAGCTCCAGGGGAAACGTGAAGAAGCTGAACTGTCCTACCTGGAATCATTAGCGAACAGTACCCAGATCGGCCATCATATCATCACGATGATGGCGACACTGGGCTTGGGGAATATACAGGAATCCAACAACCAGCTACACTTGGCGGCTGAATCTTATCAGCAGGTGCTGAATATGGCAGGTAAGCCGCCACTACCCTTTGCATGTGAAGCGCATTTGGGTCTGGCCAGGGTTCATTATGCACGGAATAATCTTGACACGGCACTGCTGCAGGGTCAACAGAGCTTACAGTTGGCAAGGCAATTTGTACAAACGGACAGAGTTGTTGCAAGTGAGTTATGGCTTGCCCGAGTGAAGCTGGCTCAAGGGGATCTTCATAATGCGGCTGCGATGATAAGCAGAATCAACAATACGGCACAACGGCAAAATTTTGTGAAGGAACTCCCTGATATTACGGCCACATACATACTTGTACTCCTTCGTCAGGGTGATCTCGAAGAAGCAGTCCGATTATCATGGGACAGAAATCATACTTTCAGTCAGGCCAGAGTATTGTTGAAGCAGGGAAATACGTTGCAGGCACTTCGAATTATGGAATCCTGTCTTCGTTTGGCCATAACCAAAGGCTTCCAGGATGAGCAACTCAAGGCAACAATCCTTCTGGCGGTTATCCATGAGGAACATGGAAATAAAACAAAAGCTATCGAGCTCCTGATTGAGGCAATGACGATGGCTGAGCCAGCAGGCTTTATTCGTGTATTTGTAGACGAAGGTATTGTCGTGCACAGTCTTTTGAGGAGGATGACAGCACGCGCTGACTCACGTTTATATCTGCTTCAATTATTGGCTGCATTTGAAGCTGAGAATATTAGAAGGGAAATTGTTGGGGAAGAGTCCGACATACATCCTTGCGTTTCCAAATTACCGATTGACCCGTTAAGTGCGCGCGAGCTGGAGGTATTACATCTCATTGCACAAGGGAGGTCCAATCGGGAGATAAGTGAGATTCTGCATATTGCACTTCCGACAGTGAAAGGACATAACCGTATTATTTTTGACAAATTGCAGGTGAAGCGGAGAACCGAAGCAGTGGCAAAAGCGCGTGAATGGAAGCTCCTGTAACTTGTTATTCACGAACGATACTTTAGTATCTAGGGAACGAACCCACTTTCTCGATATACTGTTGGCAAACAGGAATATGTGGAGGGAAGATATGAGAGCTATCATATGTACAAAGTATGGATCACCCGATGTGTTGCGGCTTAAAGACATAGCGAAGCCATCACCCAAGGATCATGAGATTCAGATTAAAATACATGCAACAACCGTAACATCGGGGGACTGTAGAGTTCGGGGTTCCAATGTCCCGTTCCTGTACTGGGTGCCGATGCGTCTATATTTTGGATTCCGAAAACCTCGAAATTCGGTTCTGGGCGTAGAGCTGGCAGGAGAAGTTACGGCGATCGGCAAGAAAGTAACGCAATTTAAATTAGGTGATCAGGTGGTTGCGATGAATGGATTGTCTTTCGGTGCCCATGCTCAGTATATATGTCTGTCCGAAGAGGATCCAGTTGCTCTGAAACCAGTCAACGCAACGTATGAGGAAGCAGCAGCGATTCCCTTTGGTGGAACCACGGCCTTACATTTCCTGCGCAAAGGAAAAATTAAAAGTGGATCTAAAGCGCTCATCTATGGAGCTTCGGGAGCAGTAGGGACTGCTGCGGTGCAGCTCGCCAAATATTTTGGAGCAGAAGTAACGGGGGTATGCAGTACAACGAATGTAGATCTTGTGAGATCACTTGGTGCAAAGCATGTTATAGATTATATGAAGGACGATTTCACCGAAACAAGCCAGCGGTATGATCTGATCATGGATGCTGTCGGCAAAGTCTCCAAAGCCAAGTGTCAGCACATCTTGGCCCCTAATGGTATATATGTCACTGTTGAGGGGCAAGGGATCGCACGGGTCACTGCAAAGGATATCATACTTCTTAAAGAGTTAATGGAAGCTGGTGAGATCCAAGCAGTGATAGACAGACGTTATCCGTTGGAGCAAATTCAGGAAGCTTATCGTTATGTGGAAACAGGGCGTAAGAGGGGAAATGTCGTGATTACGGTCAAACATGAGAACTAATTGGCAATGCGGCCTCTTTGAGTTGGAACGGAACCTAACGAATCTAATAGGATGAATGGAGCATGAGAAGATCGTATTAAGAAGAAAACAAGTACACCCCATGAATGAACTAGAACAATTAGCCAACACATTTGCACAGCAGTTATTTAGACGTACATGAGGTCAACCGACCCCGATTGGTGAAAGGGAACTAAAAAGCCGCTTTTGGTCATATGACCAAAAGCGGCTTTTTCTCATGCCACTACGCATGTCAGTTATAGAGCAATTAAACGTTAACTTTTTCTCCTGCAAATACTTCCACGTTCATTGGAGCGGCCATAAAAGCTGCTGCTTGTTGAACAAAAGCCTGGAAATGTGAGCTTGTGTTGTGGGCAGCTGTAGTAGCTTCGTCTTTCCACAGTTCGATCATCGTGTATTGTTGTTCGTGTTCTGTGCTTTTTGCCAGATCGTAGCTGATGTTACCTTCTTCTTGACGTGTAGCCGTGATCAGTTCTTTAGCTGCAGCCAGAAAAGCTTGTTCTTGAGCCGCTTGAATTTGCAGATGTGCGTGAATGATAATCATAATAGTTAACCTCCATAGTGTGTTTGATGGTGTGTGTTTGAGATTTGTTAGTAATATAAACCTATTGGAAAAATATAATCATGACTTACAGGGATACACTCCCTGTTATTATGCCCAAGTTGTGATGGTTTCTACTGGCAGACGATAAGAAGGGTGACCCTCTTTCGCTGATTTACCAATAGAGATCAGCATCACGGGTTGGTAACGCTCTTTGTCCATGCCGAATGCTTCTGCAATTTGATCTTTCTCATAACCACCGATGGGGTTGGTGTCATAACCATGAGCACGTGCAGCAAGCATCAATTGCATGGAAGCAAGGCCAGCATCGATTAGGTTAACGTCACGAAGATCGGAAGCAGCCATCTTTTCGTAATAAGGCATTACAGTTTTGAGCTGCATATCCTTAATGTCTTGTGGCATGTAACCAAGTTCTACAGCTTTACCAAAAATCTCATCCATATATTCAACGTTGTTCATGTCAATGAATACGCCAATAACAGCGGCAGAAGTCAAAACCTGATTTTGATTGAATCTTGCAAGAGGCGCAAGCTTTTCTTTACCTTCAGCTGTATCTACAACTAGAAAACGCCAAGGCTGCAAATTGATCGAAGATGGTGCACGGGAAGCTTCAGACAGAATTTCAGTCATTTCTTCACGGCTGATTTTTACTTCAGGATCGTATAGTTTAACAGAACGACGACCGTAGGTAATTTCGTTAAAATCATTTGTTTTTTGGAATTTGCTTTGAATTGTACTCATGAATGGATCTCTCCTCTATATATGGGTTAAAAATTGTTCTGCATACGTTCGAGGAAATCAGCGAGCGCTTGAACCTCGTCTTCACTGAAATCCTGCAAAATCTGATTGATAAAATTGGTCTTCTCAACTTTGTAGCCTTCAATCTGCTTCCGACCGTGGTCCGTAAGACGAACAAAAGTTACCCGATTATCTTCGGGGTTCTTACGTCTTGTAACCATTAGATCTGCCTCAAGTTGCTTCAGGTGACGTGTAATGGCAGCACTATCTATGTTGATCATTTTCTGAAGCATAGACTGGTTAATCTCATCAACCTGATCGAGCTCATGCAGAATCTCAAACCGTGAAGAACTGATGCCAGTACAGCGTTCGAACTTGGGACTGATTTTGTTGCCCAGCACGTTCAGCAGGTTGATGATCTGTTCTTCTTTGGAAACAATACGTGTCATGACTAGACCTCCCGGGTGAATCTGAATCATGAACAACGGCGTATGTTAACCAATAATTAAAGTTGCAGTATACAATGCCATTGCCTAATGATTATTTGGATGCTCTCGATCATTGATGTATCAATATTTGATGCCTCAATCATTGATGGCTCAATTAATATATCATGGCTTTTATGATTTTGCAACAGGTTCTGAAGAAAAGATGAGTGTACCATTTTATCCCGGTGCATAAGCATGTCGTCTGTATAGGATGTCCATCTGCATGAGTTTCTATCGATGGGTTGAGTTATTGAGAATTATTATCAATTGATCTATAATGAAGAGGAAATGGCATATCGAGCGAACGCAACAGGCAGCAGTTCATACAACAGCTGAGCAGGCATGAAGGTGCATATGGATCGGAGGGTAAGTACAGAAGATATGAATTTGAATGATCACATCAAGCTGTGGAATCATGTTTTTGTCAAAATACTGGATGTACGCCAAAATGCTTTGCATCCCGGCGAGAAGCTGAAGACTTATCAACTGCCAGCGAGTGCCTATCTATACATCATCGACGGAAGTGCACGGATAGGTATGGATCAACACAGTTATATCGTAGATGGATTCCACGTTATTCATGGCGGAAAGCAAGCATACTTAAACATGGAGACGGATTCGGGTGTGGCGTATTATGTGATTTTGTACAAAGCCATTCTTGCATTGCCCTGTGGTATGGAAATTCATCATCTAATGGATCATGAACGTCCGTTCCATGACCAATACGCACTTGTGCCCACCCATCCGCTGGACATGTATCAATGTATGGAGAAATTGAAACGGGAGTGGGAACAGTCCAACAAACTCGCGAAGCTGCATGCCAAAACTCTATTTCATCAATGGGTATATTCTTTGTTGGAAGACTTACATAGACAATCCATTCAACCATGGAAACCGGACACGGTCACACAAGCTATTGATTATATGAATGCTCATCTGCACGAACCCATAGCTCTTGATGTAATGGCAGAAGCATTGGAATGCAGCGTGGGGCACTTGTCCAGATTGTTCAAACAAAAGTTGAACATCAGTCCCATTCAATATCTCGGACAGATCCGAATGGAGAGGGCTGCACATCTTCTGGTACACACGGGTGCTACATTGCAACAGATTGCAGAACAAGTCGGTTATCCGGATGCACACTCACTGAGTCGCAGTTTCAAAAAAATCAAAGGACTATCTCCAATTCGCTACAAAAAAGGTCTAAGCCAACGGTTAAATAACTCGAAAAAGGCATTCGCAATGAACCAAAAGCAAGATTTGCCCAGTGTGATGCAAGAAAATGCCCTTCATCCGCTACATACCTCTCTATATAATGATATTGATTATCAATATCAAAAGAATGTTGGAGGGGAATTACTGATGCAAGGAAAATTCAAAATGACAGCAGTAAGCATGATGCTGTGTCTCACATTACTACTCGCGGCCTGTGCCATTCCGGCACCGTCTGCAAGTGGTTCGCAAACAGAGACCAATGCGAGTACTTCACAATCGGGAAACCAGACAACGGAGGCAGGGAAATCGACTGCACAGCCAGAGACGCGAACGGTTTCTACATTGAGAGGAGATGTGGTAATCCCGGCCAACCCGCAGCGTGTTGCTTCGGATCAATACATGGGGTACCTGCTGAAACTGGGCATTGTACCGGTTGGTGTAAGAACATTTATGCTGAACGAAGGATGGATTGAAAAGTCTGGCATTGCTGCTGATGTTATAGCGGGTATTGAGGATTTGGGAGGAGAGTTCCCAATGAATCTGGAGAAGTTAGTGTCACTTGAGCCGGATCTCATCATCGGTTCCATTGATAAAAATATTGAGGATTACGAAAAAATTGCAACGACTGTCTTTTTACCTTATTGGGAAGGAGATAAAACGTCTGGCCCACTGGAAAAGCTGCGCCGGATTGCTGGTGTTTTTGGTAAAGAGAAGGAAGCAGAGCAATGGATCACGACATATGAAGAGAATATCGAAGAGACTAAGAAGCAGATTGGTGGTGTGATTAAAGAAGGCGACACCGTATCCATCATACAAATAGGATACAAAGCGTTGTATGTACTTGGTGCAGAAGGCGGGAACTATGGTAGTTCCACGATCTATGAGATGCTGAAATTGCCTCCAACTCAGCAAGCACTCGAAATGAAGGATGGATTCGAGACGATCTCCCTTGAAGTACTGCCCGAGTATATGGGAGATCATATCTTCTTATATGGTTCGGGTAGTGAGGACGCCAAAGAGATCTTGAACAGTGAGGTTTGGAAACGTTTGCCTGCTGTGCAGAAAGGACAAGTCTACGTCTATGGTTCCTTGGTACAGAGGATGAGTTTGTCATGGAAGATCCCTATTCACTGGAGTTGCAGTTGGATAGTATAAAGAATTTACTATTGGGAGCTGAAAAATAGAGTGTAATCAGTTCACATAGAATTGGATCAGAACAGGGAGGAGACGTCAGCATGAAAGGAAATGATTGGGTGCAACAACTGGAGCAACTACATTTCTCTGCTGTCCACGTCTGCCATTACTCTAGCAATCCGGGGGCTGTACAGCGTCGGATCTGGAAAAGGTTCGCCATTTGCAGGGTCATCGTTGGCAAGGGATCTTTGTCTATCGATAACATTGTACATACGGTTTCTCAAGACGAGTGGTTTTTGTTGAAGCCAGGAATGCATGTGGAGTTTCAGACAGATATGGAAGCCCCCGTCCGATATCAGATCATTTTATTTTCCTGTGTGACACTTACCCGGAGCCGGAATGCTTGGCATAGCGGTGCGGTTGATTTTCCTGTTACTGGAAAACTCAACATTTCTTCCAACGCGTCTGATATTCGGGAGAGCATGGATACCCTGGTACATGGAAAAGACTCTTTCTCGAGTCTGGAAAAGACGCGCAGGAAACATCTCTTGCATCAGTTGTTGATCCAGCTAATGATGCACGTGAATGAAGCAGCTCCCCCTTTAGCGGGGATGGATCGGGCACTTGAATACATGACGCATCAGTATATGAAAGACATTCGAGTCGATCAGATGGCCCGCATGGCAGGGCTTAGTGTGAATCATTTTATAAGAACATTCAAACGACAATTAAATATGACTCCGATTGAATACATCCTGAAACAACGTATGGCGAAGGCCAAGCAGCTGTTGTTTTCTTCAGATAAAATCAAGGAAATTGCGGAGCAGGTGGGCTATAGGGATGAGCACTATTTCAGCAGAGTCTTCAAGAAAAACGAAGGTGTCGCCCCGACGTTATATATGAAAAATAAAGTAAGTCGCATTGCCACTTTGTATTACGGGTTGGATGACTACGTGATAACGCTTGGTATGACACCAGTGTCCGCACTATCTTATGGTCAGAGAGTGGCTTGCCATGTTGCTGTTCCTGCGCTTCAAGCACACAGTCATCAGGGACTTATCCTGGACAGCTTCAATCAGAACTATGACGAGTTGAGACGAGTCCAACCGGATCTGATCATCACAAGTGATCGTTTGAAGCCGAATGAATCCCTCCATCTTATCGCACCCACCGCTATGCTGGAACATACCAACCATTTTGGCGAAAGACTTCTGTATATGGCGGACATTATGGGACGTACCGAACAGGCTGTACAGTGGATTGAACAGCATGCGAACCTGAGTCAGGTGCTTCGAAGACGAATTCAATCGAGATGGGGGAAACAGAGTGCCATGTTCATCCGGGTGACTTCTCATTTCTACCGAATGTATGGATTGAATAACCAGACAGGAGCTCTGTTGTATGATGACTTAGGTTTCCATTTGCCTAGCCATTTCCCGGAAAATCAGTGGGCTGTGGAGACGCAAGTTAGCGATTTGCAGTTATATGACGCGGATCATGTGTTTGTAATGGTCGATCCTACAGAAGAGGCGCGCGCTCAACTACGGCAATTGCAGCAGTCTAGTGAATGGGTGGCATTAAAGGCTGTTCAAGAAGGCCATGTCTATAATGCAGGAGACATTTTCTTCAAGACGCTGGGTCCAACCGGACGCATGTGGGCTATGCGATATGTAGCAGAGCAGCTTGGTGTTACTGTACGGTGATATTGTGCAAGTGAAGAGCGTGTAATAATCCATGGCAAGCTTGTTTGCTTTTCCCTACTATAATGATAATGATTATTATTATTAAATAGTAGAGGGGATTTACTACAAATGGTAAGACAGAGAGCAGCAACGATGATACTGTTGGCCTTGCTTGTGTTCGTACTGGCGGCATGTGGCAAGACATCGGAAGAAAATGAAGCAACGTCTGAGCAGCAGGATACCCCTGTAGAAGAGAGTGGTACACAAACGATCGAGCATCTTAAAGGAACAGCGGTTGTACCGCAAAAGATAGAGCGTATGGTTGTGTTGTCCGCCGCTTACATCGATCACATGTTAACGATTGGTGAGAAACCAGCAGGCGTTAATGTAGAAGTTCGTTACGGTGGAGATTATCTGCCTTATCTTGCAGATCAGCTTGTTGATGTGCCAACGGTAGGGTCGGCAGATAGTCCTAATCTGGAGGCTATTCTTCAGATCAATCCCGATGTCATCGTTGTTGAGAGTCGGACTGCTGAGAGTACATATGAGCAGTTGGAGAAAATCGCTCCGACGATTGTACTTGGTAACGAATGGCTGGATTATGAAGAGGACACAACGTATTGGACACAGGATCTGTTGACGATAGCCGGGTTGTTCAACAAGGTAGATCTGGCCAAGGGGAAAATCGCAGAGGTGGAACAACAGGCGGAACAACTCAAAGCGAAGATCGAACAATTGGATCAGAAAAAGCTGGCTTACTTACGTGTCAGAGAGAAGACTTTGCAAATTTATGCGGAAAAAGGTCATCCAACCAACACCCTGTTGTATCATGATCTTGGATTTGTGCCCACTGCTGTGACGCCTGTTGAACAGCGTGAGGACTTATCCATGGAGAAAATAGCAGATGTGGATGCTGATTTTGTAATTCTGGAGATTGACCCGAATGCCGATGAGTATTTAAACAACATCAATGCAAGCTCACTCTGGAAGAGAGTGCCAGCTGTTGATGAAGATCAGGTCTATACGACAGACTCGTTCTGGTTGTTTAAGGGCTGGGGAGCGATTGGGCGAAGCGAGATTATCAACGAAGTTGAAGAGATGATTCAATAGATGAGATGTTATCCAAGACATGACTATTTAGAGATGTCGGAAGCGTTACAGCAATTTTTTGTGACGACGATTCGAGCGGACTGCGATGATTCCAAGTATCCTTTCCGGGTGAAGGATCTGCTGGATGAAGAGAAACGAGACTTAATATTGCGTGAACAGGCTATGCAACAAGGGCTTCAATTGGATGGAAAAGGGAGTGTAGCTGTCGGTACACTCTTTGCCAAGCGTTATTCGGTCTTAGTAATGGCTGTAATCTCCGCATTCAGTCTATACGACACCACACTTCGCATTGCGGACGATGATGTGTGGTTTGAATTGAATGGAGCAGGCGGCATGCGATATGAGACTCTGCTGGAGAGAACCTCTCTGGAGGGTAAAAATCCTGTTCAGCGCAGGTCAGAGAGTGGCTTGCTCAAGAAGAGATTGCTGTTACATCTAGAGCCTGTCCTGCGAGCGGTAGCCATTAGTACAGGGGCGAGTGAGAAGGTCATGTGGTCTCTGGTTGCGCATAATGTGCAACAATTGTATGCACGCATGATTAATGATCAAAGAATATGGAAGACGGATCAACGGCTTGCACAGATTAAGGAAGATCAAAGCATATGGCTGGATCGGCATAACGATAATGGATATACGTTTGCCATTGAGCTACAACAATACGAACATCCCATGTGGCAGGGACCGCCGTTCTTAATACGCCGATATTGTTGTCTGGCTTATCAGGTTGGGAACGGAAGCCATACACACGGTTATTGCAACAGTTGTCCGAAGCTGGATTCGGAATCCCGATTGCACAACCTTCTACAGGAGTGAACTGACATTTTTGTACCGCATCGTCGTATCTGTTTCGACGATCCTTGTTCTCTTAGAAACTGACGCCAGAGGCTTGGGGGAGACCATGTCCCAAATCCTCTTTATAAGGAATCGGTCTGGACATCGACATGTTCCATAACCTGCAGCGGTTTAAGCCAACGTCTGCGGGTTTGTTGGTTTTGGACGGGAAGGTTCAGGCAAACGTATGGATAAAATCCGAGTAAGCTCAAAAATGAATGACTTTTCACGTTTTTGGATTTTGCGTTGATTACATGAATCGGATATACTTCAAGTTATTGATCAATTCATAACTGTGGGTTGGAAGGGGAAAAATGATGGCTAAAGATACAGCAGCATCGGTTAATCGGCGAAATGATATTATCTCAGCAGCGATTGACGTCTTCGCGGAAATTGGTTATTATCGTGCGACTACAGCTCAAGTGGCTGAACGGGCAGAGATTTCACAGCCCTATATCTTTCGTTTTTTTAAAACAAAAGAGGCTTTATTATTAACTGCAATTGAAGTCTCATGGACACGAGTGATTGAATCGTTCCGAATCGTTGTGGAGACGGCGACGCCAGATCAGTTGGAAAATGACTTAATTGAAGCCTACGATAAGATTCTGGAATCTCACAAGAGCGAGATCTTGCTTCAAATGCAGGCGCAAACCATCCGGGAAGAAGTCATTCGTCAGGCCATGCAAAAAGGCATTGGTGATGTACGAAGCATGGTACTGGAAGCTTTCACAGTTGCAGGAATTGCGGAACCACTCAAAAGGACCATGATTTTCCTAGCGATCGGGATGTTGTGTAATGTATCTACAGCATTGGATATGCCGGAGCTGAAGGAGAGATAGAGAGGGAGTAAAGTCCCTTTTTTATATTTAGTTATTGATCAATCACTAAATATAGTATATATTGTTCTCAGGAAGTAATTGATCAATCACTAAACTAATGAAAGAGGTCGGTATATGATGAAAAAAGCTATTGTTATTGGAGCTACTGGTGGAACAGGTGCAGCGATTACGGAGGAATTGATTAGACGGGGAATTTCTACGATTGCATTTGGGCGCTCCCGTCAAAAACTGGAGCAACTTGCGGTAAAGTTGGGATCTCCGGATCACTTGCACATCGCAGTGGGAGATGCATTTCGGTCGGATGATATTATTGCTGCTTCCCAGGAAATTGATGTCATGTTCCATTGTGCGAACGTTCCGTATAACGAGATGGAGAGCAGACTGATTCCGCTGGGTGAATCCGTAATGGCGGCGGCAGAACACTTGGGTCTGAACGTGGTTGTAATAGACGGAATCTACCCTTATGGCAAAAGACAAATGAAAGAGGTAACGGAAGAACATCCGAAGCAGCCACATACCCGCAAAGGCAAGACACGACTTGCCTATGAACAAATGTTATTCAGCAGAAGATGGAGCAGAGCTCAGGTGATGATTGTTCGCTTGCCAGACTATTATGGCCCAACGGCCAATCAGGCTTCCTATCTGGGTTCGACGCTTGAAGCAATAGCGAAAGGCAAGATGGCTTTTTTTATCGGAAATATGAATGTACCCAGAGAGTACATCTATTTACCGGATGCTGCGGTCATGGTGGTGGAGTTGGCAAGCAGGGAGACGACATATGGGCAGAACTGGAACATTCCTGGATCGGGGATCATCTCGGGTCATGAGATTGTGCATATGGCACAGAAGGCTGCGAGGAGAAGAAAGCCTGTGATCGCGTTAGGAAAAATAGGATTGTCGTTGATTGGACTAGGTGTACCCGTTATGAAAGAAATTGTAGAAATGTTATATCTGACCGAGGAACCCCTGATCTTGAGTAGACAGAAATATGAGGAACGGATTGGCCCGGTTGTGGCAACATCTTATGAAGAAGGAATTGCGTTGACGATTAAGGAGTTGCAGGGGAAGTAGAGGGGAATATATTTTTTAGAGAAAAGTAATTGATTGATCACTAACCGTGAAGGTTTTATAGGTATATTGAATAGGGGCGCACAAAGCTAGTCCAGGGCATAGAGTGTACTATTGTAAAATGCGGGGATTTGACGTGGTGTACAAGGAGGGGGGATTCTCTTGTGAGCGGTATATCCAAAAGGAAACGCAAAATTTCCTCAATCAGTACAGGTAAACGGAAAGCAAAAAAATCAAAAAAGCACTCTATCCCAAAGAAGAAGAGTAAGTCTTGTAAGAAAAGCAGACGTAAATGCAAAAAAAAGAAAAGCCACAGGATTCCTTTCCTTCGCGGCCCACGGGGTTATCGGGGAATGAGAGGATTCACTGGAGCAACAGGCGCTACTGGGTTAACCGGAGACCCTGGGTATCCCGGCATATGGGGAGCAACCAGTTTAATAGGACGGACTGGAGTAACTGGAACCACGGGAAGTACCGGAATAACTGGAGTCACAGGTGCAAAAGGAGCTACCGGACTGACTGGTGTCACTGGGGAAACGGGTCTAACAGGATTCACAGGCGCGATGGGACCGACTGGATCGACTGGGGCGACAGGAGCAACCGGAATTACAGGTATCTCGGGAGTGACTGGCGTAACCGGAACGACAGATGTTACTGGAGAAACAGGGTTCACAGGACTGACGGGAGTGACCGGGGCCACTGGTGTTGCTGGGGAGACCGGTCTAACAGGGAACACAGGTGTAACGGGATCTATCGGTTTGACTGGTCCAACAGGAGAGACAGGCTAACAGGTATAACTGGAGCTATTGGAAGTACGGGTACGACGGGAATAACTGGTGTTACAGGTGCAACCGGAGTTAGTGGCATAACAGGAATTGCTGGTGTAACTGGCACGACAGGACTCACCGGGGCGTTGGCGGTAGAAGTGGCATTGAATGCTGGAGATGTAATTGGATTGTTCTATGCCGCAAACGGGCTAACGATTACGTTGAACCTGGGCAGCGACGCAACAAATGGTATTTATTGGTCTGTACATGAGATCACCTAAAAAATTCTCAACGGGTGGAGCCTATGGACAAATTCGTAAAATTGTAATAAGTTAGTTTGAAGATATTCGAAATATCTTTTGGAAAGTGGACTAACAAGTGAGGTGGATTTCATGATTCCTATTTTGGGACGCATTAACGAATTAAGTCGAAAACAACGCAGTAGCGTTGGTTTGACAAAAGCAGAACAAAGCGAGCAGCACGAGCTAAGAAAACAATATTTGCAGGCTATTCGAGGTCAGGTACTGACAACCATGCTGGCAGTATCCGTTGTAGACCCACTTGGTCATGATGTGACCCCCGAGAAATTAACCAATGAGAAATTGCAGCGCCGTGAACAGGCCGGCCAATAGCATTCCCTTAATAAGACAGACCAAGATTACATCTTGGTCTGTCTTTTTTTTATATTCTGCAAATTTTCCGTCTAAAAGCAAGCCCATCAAAAGAGGAAGGTACCATCCATTAAGAATTTCGTGCAGATTAACAAGCATGTCAGTTATTTTTAGTTTCGGTGACAATAAAGCTACCACCAACTTCAATTCATCTCCGATAACCCATATAATAACGCTAATATATTTCAACAACACAAGGTAATAGCACAATTATTCTTATATTAACTAACAACAAACTTACATCAAAAATAATTAAAAAAAGACTAGATCATATATGTATCTCGAAAGGGTTGATGAATCATGAGCCTGGAAGCTTTGAATGAACGTGTGAAGAATGATCTGGATTATTTGTCATTTGGTGGCGCGAACTGGGTACGTCCAAGAGAACATGCAGAGGGTCATGTCTATGATGTTGTCATTGTGGGCGGAGGTCAGAGTGGATTAGGGGCGGCCTTTGGACTTCTTCGGGAACGGATCTCCAATATTGTCGTCATTGACGAGAATCCATCAGGGCTTGAAGGGCCTTGGGAAACTTATGCGCGTATGGTAACTTTGCGTACTCCCAAGCATCTGACTTCCATCGATCTGGGTATCCCCTCGTTAACCTTTCGTTCATGGTGGGAAGCACAGGTCGGACGGGAAGGTTGGGAAGAGGTAGACAAGATCCCACGTGGAGAATGGATGAATTATTTGCGCTGGTATCGGGAAGTGCTGAATCTGCCTGTGCTTAATGAGGTGAAATTGACACTGGTTGAGCCCATAGAGAACGGAATACATCGACTTCATGTGAAAAAGGCAGGAACTCAGATGGATGTCATACTTGCTCGCAAAGTCGTGTTTGCTACTGGAATACAGGGTGGCGGAGAGTGGCATGTGCCATCCATGATTGCGGATAGATTACCTCGGGAGCTGTATGCCCATACGTCTGAAGCGATTAATTTTGATCGGTTAAAAGGTAAAAGGGTTGCTGTGCTTGGCGGCGGCGCTTCTGCTTTTGATAATGCGAGCTATGCTCTTGCCACGGGTGTGGCGGAAGCTCATGTATTTGTACGGCGGGAACAACTGCCTAGTGTTAATCCTATTCGCCAGATGGAGCAATCCGGTATGATTGAGCGATACCACGCTCTTCCGGTTGCCGATAAATATGAAGTGATCTCTCATTTCTTCAAATTCAATCAACCACCCACCAACGATACGTTTAATCGCGCGGCAGCCTGGCCTGGATTCGAACTGCATTTGAACTCGCCTTGGTTGAATGTAGAAGCGACGGAGCAGGGTGCGGTTGTGCATACGGCACAAGGAGCATATAGGTTTGATTTTCTAATTATTAGCACAGGTCTGCTAAGTGATCCGGCACTTCGTCCTGAGCTGAGGCTCGTGGAGCCATACATTGCGCGCTGGAAAGACCGTTATCAGGCTCCGTCAGAGCATCGTAATGTATTGCTGGATGCACATCCATACCTGAGTTCCGGGTTTGCCATGACTAGCAGGAGTGAACAAGGTGAGAAGCAGTTGCACGGACTGTTTGTATTCAATTACTCTGCACTCGCCAGCTGTGGTCTGTCGGCATCAGCCATATCTGGGACCAAGAGTGCGGTGCCCAAACTGGTCACTGCCATCGCGGATCAATTGTTCCTCGATGATCGGGAGGTTATTTTGCAACAATTCTATGCGTATGAAGAACAGGAATTTACCGCTACATGGGTGAAAACGGGTGCCCTTGCTGAGTAAGTGTACCTCCATAAGATAGCGAAAAGATCATGAACGTGTGGCATCTGATGCTGCACGTTTTTTTGTTTTTCACATAATGAAGGTTACACTTGCCTTCGATTTGTTGTAAAATGTCGGTTGGAACATGTTAAAGGCAGGGATAATAGATGAAGGAAATGAACTATGAACAATTTAGGGCCCATGTGAAGAAAGCGTCACGTAAACGAAATGTACCTCTGATTAAGATCGTTGCATTTCAAGAGAAATACATGAAGATCGAAGAAGTTCAATATTTTGATGTGGAACAAAATCATATGAGTGTTCAGGCCTGCAATACGTTGTGGATGCATCTGGAGAATAAATCTTTCCGTAATATGGTGTCCCAACATTTGCAGTTCTATAGAGATATGAAGAACCTGGGTCGGCATTCCTTTGAGAATCTGATCAAAGAACTATATGATACGTCTGTTCCTGTGCTGCTCGATTACAATCCCGCTCATTATTACACCTCGGGGCAGCTCGCTGAGATTTTGGTCATGGACGAGGAGAGGCTGATTGAACAATTGGAGATGGGCCGCTTCAAGGGGGCGTTTATTAATGAGGATGGCAAATGGCTTAAACCCAAACCGGATGCAAGGCTTGTAGAGTCATAAACGTCATGAGATTCCCATGAAAAGCAAAATCCTGCAACGCCGCGCATAAAGCGCTGGAGCTGCAGGATTTTTAATGGAGATACGACAGGTAGAAACCCCAACTTTAAAAACATGAAGTAATAAACATCGTTTTATCATTAAATACTTAAGTGTCGCGACGTACCGTGAATCCGTCTTTGCAACGATTAGGATTGCCAGGGATGGAGACAATCCTCCGCCCTTGGATCATAATTCCCTTTTGGCAGGCACGAAAAGCAGGAGATTGTCCGTTCAGGCGACACTTGTTAAAGGTTACAGGGGTAAGCCGCGCCATGGAGGCGATAGAGCTTCCAACAGTGGGTGCTTCAACAATCCATTCCGCTGAGGATTGCGGACCCGAATAACACTGAATGGTGCGGAAGGTCCAGCCTAACGTTAGATTAGAGAGTGTAATGCACCAGGTTTTACGCGTTAATTTGGCGATGACTGCTCGAATACGATGACCAGGGGAAACGGGCTGTGGAATAATGGTCTCCGCGTCAGGCAGGATCTCCCACCAGGCTAATAGCTGGGCTTGCCTTGAATCCAGTCGTGACCTGTTCCGGTCTGAATCAGACTGCTGTTCTTGAAGCCATCTATCCCAATCCAAGCGGATGAATATGAGGAACGTGTGCTAGGTAGAACATAAGGGACAGTCCATTCCGCTGAGATGCGACGGTATTGGTTCCGTGTTCCTGAACGAGCATAGCCGCTCCAGTTGGAGGAGATCCACCCAAAGTGAGAAGGGGAATCTTTCTTTTTCTTTTGCAGGGCACAGGGTTTTCGCCGTTTGTGTGGACGGTCTGTCATCAGGTCACCACCTTTGGTAACATAGGGTCTAGATTATCAGATGCGTGTTCAGGAGCTGGGGAAAGGGACAATTGGACAAGAAAATAAGTCGAAAGATGCAACTTTTTGAAGGTTTTTAAATTATTTTGAATGAAAATGGTTGTTTTTTGAGGAGATTATGATACTATAGAAGCAGTTGGAGGAATGAAGATGCTGACTGAAGAACGATATGCTGCAATTATAGAGCGCTTACATGTGCAGGGGATTGTGAAATTGCAAGAGCTTGTTGATGTGTTAGGTGCTTCTGAATCAACGATTAGGCGTGACTTGATCGATCTGGAGAGTCGTCAGATGCTCAAACGCATCCACGGCGGTGCCGCACTGGTGAACGAAAAAACGCTGGAACCGGGCATGGAAGAAAAAACGTTCAAAAACATTCAACAAAAAACAACGATTGCCCGTTTGGCTGCACAAGAGATCGAAAATGGCGAATGCATTTATCTGGATGCAGGAACGACAACGTTAGCCATGATTCCCTTTATTGAAGCGAAGGACGTAACGGTTGTTACCAACGGACTATCACATGTTGAAGCTTTGGTAAGCAAGCGTATTCGTAGTTATTTGCTTGGAGGTATGATGAAAATTCATACAAAAGCAGTCATTGGCAGTATCGCATTACAGAACATGGATAACTTCCGTTTTGATAAATGTTTTCTTGGAAGCAACGGCGTAGACCCCGAAATGGGGTATACAACACCGGATCCGGAGGAAGCCTTGATTAAAAGGCGTGCACATCAATTGTCGGGAAAATCTTATGTGCTGGCTGATTCCAGCAAAATAGGGGAAATTACTTTTGCCAAATTGTTTGATTTGGAGGAGGCTGATTTGATTACCGAGCAGATGCCAGAACACTGGCGGCCTGGAATCGCCCAGAAAACTAAAATAATTGAGGGATAACGATGATATATACAATAACGCTTAACCCGTCCATTGATTACATCGTGGAAGTTGATGAGCTGAAGCTTGGTGGATTGAATCGAATGAATCGGGATTTGAAGCTCCCTGGAGGCAAAGGTATTAATGTCTCTCGTATACTGAATCAACTTGGAGCAGATAACACGGCCATTGGTTTCCTTGGTGGATTCACAGGACGTTTCATTAATGACAAGCTGCAAGAAGATAACATCCGGACAGACTTTGTCACAATTGCAGACGATACTCGTATTAACATCAAGCTGAAGCATGGAGAAGAGACAGAGATTAATGGTCTTGGACCTGCGATAAGCGCAGAAGAGGCAGAGCAGTTGCTTCACAAATTGTCTTCATTGGAAAAAGGAGATATCGTCATTCTCTCCGGAAGCGTACCACCTTCTCTTGGAACAGATTTCTATGATCGTCTCATTAAAGTCTGCAAGCAAACGGGTGCTGAATTCGTGATTGATACAACTGGCCCTGCGTTAATGGAAGCTCTTGAACATGCACCATTGCTGGTGAAGCCGAATCATCATGAACTGGCCGAACTGTTCGGTGTAACCATTGAGACTCGCGAGGAACTGATTTTATACGGGCGTAAGTTGCTTGAAGCTGGAGCCAAACATGTATTGATCTCCATGGCAGGCGAGGGTGCACTGTTCATTACTCAAGCGGAAGTTCATCATGCGAGTGTGCCAAAAGGTACTGTGAAAAACTCCGTTGGTGCCGGTGACTCCATGATTGGCGGATTCGTAGGTACCTATGTACAGAGCGGCGATCTGCTGGAAGCTTTCCGTACAGGGGTTGCATCTGGAAGCGCGACGGCTTTCTCGGATGATCTGGCAACACGTGAATTGATTGATGAATTACGCAATCAAGTAACCATTACGACGATCTAGTCTAACGGTCATATAAAAGGTTTTCATTGTAAATGTAATTGTAATGTAGTGAGGCCTGCCTATGCAGGCCGACTGAACTTAAGGGAGTGTACCAAGATGAGAATAACAGACTTAATGATCCAGGAAACGATGATCATGGACCTGCAAGCCACAACCAAAGATGAGGCTATTGATGAACTAATTGCAAGCCTGAACCGAAGCGGACGTATTAATGATCCGGTCCTGTTCAAGGAAATGATCTATAAAAGAGAAGCTGAATCCAGCACGGGTATCGGTGGCGGAATTGCGATGCCGCATGCCAAAACAACAGCAGTGAATGAACCAACGGTTGTATTCGCCAAGAGCAAGAATGGACTTGATTTTGAAGCGTTGGATGACCAACCAGCTCATGTGTTCTTCATGATTGCCGCTCCAGAAGGCGCAGGTAATACCCATCTGCGTACGCTTGCAGCTCTTTCCAGGTTGTTGATTGATAGCGATTTCATCTCACAGTTGATGAGTACAGATACACCCGCCGAAGTCAGTGCATTGTTTGATGCCAAACAGGCGGAAGCAGCAGAAAAAGAAGCAGCCAAAGAGAAAGCAAAAGCGGAAAAAGCAGCAAATGCCACATCCGGCTCTGCGAGTGGTCAGCAACAGAATACCTCTGGTGTCATTGTAGGTAATGAAAATTCGGAAGATTTTGTTGTTGCGGTTACAGCTTGTCCGACAGGTATAGCGCATACCTACATGGCTGAAGATGCACTTAAAAAGAAAGCTCAGGAAATGGGCATTAACATTCGCGTTGAGACAAACGGTTCCGAAGGAGCACAGAATGTGTTGACGGCTGATGAGATTGCCCGCGCCAAAGGGGTTATCGTTGCCGCAGACAAAAATGTGGAGATGGCACGTTTCGATGGCAAACCGGTACTACAAAGACCGGTGAGCGATGGAATTCGCAAATCCGAAGAGTTGATTCGCAAGGCTGTTAACGGTGATGCACCGATCTATCACAGTCAAGGCGGAGGTACCAAGGAAGAGGGAGCAAGCACTGGCAAGATCAGCGTAGGTAGCAAAATCTATAAAGATCTGATGAATGGTATCTCTCATATGCTGCCATTTGTTGTTGGTGGCGGTATCCTTCTCGCAATCTCCTTCTTGTTCGAGCAGATTGCTAGTCCTGATAATCCGATTGTGCAACTGCTTCAAACGATCGGTGGCGGAACAGGTGCATTCCACTTCCTGATTCCGGTCCTTGCCGGATTTATCGCGATGAGTATTGGTGATCGCCCAGCCCTGATGCCTGGTATGGTCGGTGGATTGATGGCGGTTAACTCGAACGCCGGTTTCCTTGGTGGTCTGGCTGCCGGTTTCTTGGCGGGTTATGTAGTCATTGGTCTTCGTAAGGCATTGAAAGGTCTGCCAAAAGCAATTGATGGCTTGAAACCAATCTTGCTGTATCCGGTATTCGGTTTGCTGATCGTAGGTGCAATCAGCTTCTACGTCTTCGATCCAATCTTTGGTTCCCTGAACACATGGCTTGTAGATGCACTTGGTAATCTGGGAACAGGAAATAAAGTATTGCTTGGTTTGTTACTTGGTGGCATGATGGCCATCGATATGGGCGGACCGTTCAACAAAGCGGCATATACGTTCGCGATTGGGGTATTCACATCCAGTGGTAACACAGACGGTGCATGGATGGCAGCAGTTATGGCAGGTGGTATGGCGCCTCCTCTGGCAATTGCCCTGGCAACGACGTTCTTCAAATCCAAATTTACGGAGCAAGAACGCAAATCGGGTTTGACCAACTATGTGCTTGGATTGTCTTTCATTACGGAAGGTGCAATTCCATTTGCAGCAGCTGATCCACTTCGTGTATTGACATCGTGCATCATTGGTTCTGCTGTTGCGGGCGGACTGACACAATTGTGGAGTATTAATGTACCAGCTCCGCACGGCGGCATCTTTGTTGCTGCACTGGCGAACCACGCAATATTGTTCCTGCTTGCCGTTGCCATTGGTGCGGTGATCTCCGGTCTGATTCTGGGCTTGTGGAAGAAATCACCAACGCTTGTGAAGTAAGGAATATTAGAAACATCTCCTGGGTGGACTTCACCTGGGGGATGTTTTTTTTGTTTCAACTTTTTCATCAGGCAATGGAAAGTTGCCTCTGAATTTGCGTTTGTGTAAAATGCTTATTTAGCATTCCTACGAATATGTGGTAAAATGAAGTTATATTATGAAACATGGTTTCATCTAATGAAACTTGTGCAGGAGGAATTCGAATGTCTGATATAATCAAGAGTCAGGTGCAGAAGCAGTTTGCGAAAAACGCAGGAAAATATGTGACGAGTACCGGACATGCTAAAGGTGAGGATCTCGAGTTGCTCGTGTCTTCATCTCAAACGACTCCAGATATGAACGTGCTGGATATCGCCACTGGAGGAGGACATGTCGCCAACGCTTTGGCTCCGCTTGTTCAGCGGGTGACAGCTCTGGATTTAACGAAGGAGATGCTGCAGGCCGCTGAACAATTTATCCTGGGGAATGGACACGATAATGTAGATTTTGTAGCCGGGGATGCAGAGAAGTTACCATTCGATGATGATGTCTTTGACCTTGTGACCTGTCGAATCGCTGCTCACCATTTTCCGGACGTTTCTTCATTTGTTCATGAGGCGTTACGAGTCATGAAGCCCGGTGGAAGGTTGTTATTGATTGACAACGTGGCACCTGAACGTGATGAGAATGACCAGTTTTACAATGAAGTGGAGAAGTGCCGAGATGCAAGCCATGTTCGAGCATGGCGCAAGACGGAATGGATTCATATGCTGGAGTATGCGGGCTTCCGAATGGAAACGATGGTTTCCTTCCAGAAGCGCTTTAAGTTTGAAGAGTGGTGCAACCGTGCAGCACTGCCGGAACGGGAGAGAAATGAACTTGAAGCAAGCATGTTGAGCGCGCCGTCCATCATCAGAAAATTTTTTGATTTTGAAGTGACAAAGAACGGAAAGATCGACAGCTTCCAAGGAGAAAGTGTATACATCCAAGCGATTAAGCCGACTCATGTCTGATTCGATAGAGCAAACCATTAAGGTTAGCAGGTTATGAACGAGTACAAGGATGAATGACAATAAAATAAATAAAACAAGCAGAGTACCTTGAACAGGTAGATCTGCTTGTTTTATTTGGCACATATAATACTCAAAGCGAAGGTTCAGGGTTTTAGTATAACCTTGGTACATTCGTCTTCATGATCGTTGAAAATGCGATACGCTTCGCTTGCATTCTCCAGTGGAATCCGATGCGAGATGATCTCGGTCGGATCAAACTCACCAGCAGTGATTTTACGGAATAACTCAGGCATATAATGTATAACAGGAGCTTGTCCCATTTTGAGATTGATATTGCGTTCAAACAGATTGCCTAATGGAAACATGTTGTAGGAAGAGCCATATACACCCGTAAGTTGGAGTGTACCAAATTTGCGGATCGCTTTCATGCCGATTTCAATCGCACTCAGTGAACCGCCATGAAGTTTTAGCTTCTGTCCAATTTCCTCCAGCGTGGTTTTTTTGCCATCCATACCTACACAGTCGATCACAACGTCGGTTCCGCCTTGTGTAATCTCACGAATGTGCTCACCCATATCATCGTAATCTTCAAAATTAAAAATTTCTGCATCGTTCAAACGTTTGGCCTTCTCCAGTCGATAGGGCAGCCGATCCACAGCAATAACGCGTTTGGCACCTTTCATCCAGGCGAACTTTTGCGTCATCAGCCCAATGGGGCCACTACCGAGTACAGTGACTGTATCTCCCGGTTTAACTCCGGCATTCTCGACACTCCAGTAAGCGGTTGGAAGAACATCCGACAAAAACAATAAAGCTTCATCTTCCAGTTCACAGGATTCCGGAATCACAAACGGTGTGAAGTTCCCGTAGGGGACACGCAATAATTCTGCCTGACCTCCCGGGTGGTTGCCGTAGCGTTCGGTGAATCCAAAATAACCACCTGTATGAATATCCGGATTGCCATTGGAATTATCACACTGGCTCTCCATGTCATGATTACAATAGAAGCATTCACCACAAGCGATGTTAAAAGGCAGGACCACCCGGTCCCCCTTCTTCACACGTGTCACTTCCGGACCGACTTCTTCTACAATTCCCATCGGTTCATGACCGATAACGTAATCTTTGGCAGCAGGCAGAGCTCCCTGATAAATATGCAAATCGGAACCACATATGGCGGTGGAAGTAATACGAACGATAATATCATCCTTCTGTTGCAGTGTGGGATCTTCAACCTCTTTGACTTGAATGTCCTTCATTCCCTGAAACGTAACGGCTCTCATCTTCATATTCCTCCTTGTATAGTGGGATTCTCTGACAATTACCCCTTTTCAGCACAAATGATAGAGGAACATACTAAATTAAACCACAGGCCATTTCACTTTACGCAAGGCATCGAGTAACTCAGGCGGTGCATTCAGGTTGTCACGGACCAGATCCCGAGGGGTTAACGCCATCCATTGATTCAGTGACACATCCTCGAATCGATCACTCCGAAATATCTCCAAAAACCATAAGGTGTCGGTACCGGTATTCTGTATGTAATGTCCCAATGCGACGGGAACATATCCCACATCACCGGCGCGATAATCAAAGGTGCGTGCAATGCCGTTACCTCCAAAGACGGTCATTCTTCCTTGTCCTGTCAGATAATATTGCCATTCATCTGCATTAGGGTGCCAGTGCAGTTCACGCATGGCGCCAGGCCGGATCTCAACAAGTGCGGCTGCAACGGTAGTTGAGATGGGGAAGTTGGTGGAGTCGACAATCCGGACACTTCCGCCGGGGGTAATGAGTGGTTCCTGGGCCAGCAATCGGTGTTTGAATGTGAGAGGAACGGTACCATATGGCGACTGAACTTCCTGGCTCTCGATGGAACCCGGGACGGTATCTTGGAAAATGTACACCTGTTCCTTCGGCATCGACTGAAAAGCAGATTCGGGCACGCCGAAATTGACAGACAATACCTCTGGTGGTGTATGGGCAAACCAATCCGATATGGATAACGTATTTAGATCGGAGAAGGACCCATCATCAAACACGAGTAGAAATTCACAACCATCCTCCAGTCCCTGAATGGAATGGGGTAGACCTTTGGGGAAAAACCAAAGATCGCCGGGCCCGACATCCGCAATAAAATTACGTCCGTTCTGATCTACAGAAGTGATTCTTGCCGTTCCCCAGATCATATAGGCCCACTCGGATTGTTGATGCCAGTGTAATTCCCGTACACCTCCCGGTGTCAGGCTCATGTTCACACCAGCCAGTGTAGTGGCAATAGGGAGATCCCGTACGGTGATTTCACGGGACCAACCCCCATGGTTCAATTGCATATGGGTATCGGAAAAAGACATTCTCAGATTGGGCAATAACCCGTTATCGGTTGCCGGAGGTACCAGCATATCGGGGTTTTGTATATCTCTCATGACGTCTCTGGGTCCCAGATCAGGTCCACCAGCGCCATCACTGCGAATGGGTTGCGGGATGATAAACGGCTTTTCGTTTGGTTGCTGTCCTTTGGTCATTGAGTGATCCCTCCAGATTCAATAACATGTCACACGCGACATTGCATCGTTATGTTTACACCTATGAATCAGGGCCTGGATAATATGAGGGACAAACGACAAAAAAAGACGTGACCGCATGCGGTCACGTCTTTATACGTATGTGAGAAAGTTGAACAATCCATGAATCCGATTATCGAATCAAATGAAGGCAGAATTCCAGATCGGATTGCAGGTGCTCTTTCATCAGCCGTTCGGCGGTCTGTCCATCACGATTAGGATGGGGTAGAGGCGGTCTTTCCAGACTGCGTTGTACGAAAACGCTGCTCGTAGATCTCGTTTACACGCTGGAGAACAGCAGGACCTTGCTCTGTAAAACGAAGCGCTGCCGCTCTATTTTTCACCAGAAATGTACCGGGTTCATGTCTGGTGGGTGATAGGGCCGCACTGTAAAGCAATGAAGCGCCATGACTTGGATGGGGAAAGAACCATTTCATAATGGGTTTGATATAGAAGGGCAGACCGGATGTTTTGTTGCCCCGTAGCGTATTATTTCCACCGGGATCCACGCTTAGCAGTTGTATACCATCTGCCTTGGCAGATTTGGCAACCTCGCGTGTCCACAGAGATAAGCCGAGCTTTGAAATGGCATAGGGACCAAACAGCTTTTTGAATTCAGCTGGACGTTCCAAGATGTTCAGATCAAATTGTTTGACCATTTTGAACGCGGTGGTGGAAGTATTGACGACTGTTTTCATCTGTCCTTTGAGCAATAGTTCAACTAATTCCATGTAAATGATGTAAGGGATTACCGTCTGAAGTTCGAAGTGTAGTTCATGCCCCTGATCAGAGAAACGAAGCTCGGAAGCGCTACCCCCGGCATTGTTAAACAAGATATCAATTGAATCGGTATCGGATTTGATCTGATCCAGTGCAGTTCTCAGGCTATCGTAGTTGGTCAGATTAGCCTGAACCCAACGAAGCTTGCCTGAACGTACGGCGTTCTGAATATCGGTATCCTCGGATGGGAAAGCCGACCGGTTAAGACCGATTACCTGCCATCCTTCATCCAGCAACTTGCGTGTCAGTTCAAGACCAATTCCTGACGTTGAGCCTGTGATGAGAGCAGTGCGAAGCTGATTTTGGTTATTCATATATACCTCCAGAAGAATGGGATTACAGAACGAATCTGTATGATGCGCTCATTCTATAACTTGGAGCCGACTCCAAGTCAAGAGGGGGGCTGCAACGGATCATGCTTGACTTGGAGTCAACTCCAAGTTGTAATATGGAGAGAAATGAATGTGGAGGAGGCCCATATGATGAGCGACAATGTATTGTTCTCCATCAAAGAAACGTCAGAACAGGCCGGATTATCAGAAGATACAATTCGTTATTATGAGAAGATTGGGCTGCTTCCCCGAGCTGAACGCAAGGCCAATCGCCATCGGGTATACCGCTCGGAGGACATCCATACGATGAAGTTGATCACTTGTCTGAAAAAAACAGGCATGTCTTTGGAAGAAATGAAGCCCTATCTCCAAATGTCCATGGATTCGGATCTCGCAGATTTCCCGGATGAACGGGAGATGCTGGTGAATCACCGGAAGAAAGTTGAAGCACAGATTGCTTCGCTACAGCAGGTCGTTGATTTTATCGATGAGAAGTTGGATAAACGAAGTATGTACCCTGATGAATGTCCCATTACCGGGGAGAACCAGATGTCTGTTTTTGAAAAACAGAACATATTCTCTTGATGGCGCTGTTACCTGTTTGAATCCGAAAACCCACGTCATGATGACGCGGGTCTTTTTGCTGTTTCTAGCATTTATTATCGAGTGTATGGCCGGGTTATTAGATATCACTTTTTACGGAGAGGGTTGTTTGAAAAGAAGCTTAATGAAGCAGGGATATGATATATTAAAGAGCAATGTTACATTTTTTTGATAGCAACCACATCTGCAGATTGAGAAGAATTCCAGATAAGAGAGGAACGACAGCATGGATTACTGGGGAATACTTGGTATAGAGCCTACTGAAGATTTAAATGCGATTAGACGGGCTTATTCATTACGGTTAAAACAAAATCATCCAGAAGAGAATCCTGAAGGTTTCAAGGAACTTAGAGCAGCTTACGAGCAAGCTAGAGAGATTGCGTCAACAGGTTCAATTCAACCGATACATGTTGAGTCTGATGATGATCCTACTCACCACTTCACGGAAGATACGCAGGATTTAGCTCAAGGTATACATATCGAAGACTTACATATAACTCCTCCACAGTGGGAAGACCCGCTGCGTGAAGCTGTAAATCATTTTCTGGAGAGAACGATTAGACTGTATGAAGATTTTGACTCACGCATTCGTTACGATCTATGGGTGAACCTTGTAGAGGATGAGCAATTCTGGAGCATTCAGGTTCGGGAAAGACTACACAGCGAATTGTTAGATGTTTTGGAAGAACGAAGCTGGCTGCCTGGTATGGTTTGGAAATTATTAGATGATACGTTTGGCTGGATGGACAATGAACTGGAGTTAAGCGAGCGATTTTCTTCCTCGTTTCTAAATCACATTCGTTACCAAAGTCAAAGTTTATATGATTTGCAGCTTGAATATTTACACCAAGCGGCAGCAGCTGGTTTGGAGATCGACGATTATTTATATTTTCGTGAATTCGCAAGACGTGCACTCATTCATCAAGACTTGGACACAGCGCACGAGATGTTGGGCAAAGCTTACGCCATGTATGAACAAGACCCTGTGTTACTGCGCTTGATTGCGTTATATTCGATGAACGTTGAGGATTGGGAGACTGCGCTCCACATGTACTCCAGGCTTGCAGTTATACTATCGAATGAGCCTCAAATTCTCCGTCACTTGGCAGACATGTTACTGAAGTGTGGACATGTGGAAGAAGCGTTATCCATCAACATGCAGTTGTCGGAGGCAACTGAAGCGATGATCTATAGTCCTGCTTTATCATCTGCAGCGCAGTGTCTAATCCAGTTGGGTAGAAATAATGAAGCCATAGCCGTATATGAGGCAGCGTTAGAACGATTCCCAGCGGACTTGGAACTACGAACTCGTCTATGGCATGTACGGCATGAATATGAGCAAGAACGCATGACGATTTTGGAAGAGGAGCTTCAAAATGACAACCCTCCTGGAACGGAACAGATCGAGGAACTGATTGGGCTTTACCGTATAAGGAAACAATCAGACAAGGTAATATCCATGGTTGAAGGATTTGGATCAGAAGTACTGTTAAGCAGTAATGCTTGGTTTTTGGCTGCTCAAATGGCATACGATGTTGATCTAAAACTTGCTTTACACTACCTTAATCAGTCTGTCACAAGGGCTAAAGAAGAGGTCTTTGTTCACCAAGAGGCTTTGTACTTACGCATAAAGGTCAATTATAATCTAGATCATTATGAGGCAGTAATCTCAGACGGTCTTATTCTGAAAGAACACATGGCAGAAGAGCCGGGAGTTTATTTTTATCTCGGGGAATCCTATCGTATGTTTGAAGAATATGAACAGGCGATCTTGAACTATTTGCAGGCAAAAACATTAAATGGGGGCGCAGGCTACGAATTTGGATTAGCTTTCAGTTACTATAATTTAGAAAAGTATGATAAGGCTATAACGTGCTTTGAGACTTATATGAATGAAGGTAATGAAAGTGCTGATCTCTATCACTACCTTGGCATCTCGTATATGAATGTAGAGCGATTCGAGGATGCTGTTCAGTGTTTCCAAGCTTGTTTACGTATCGAGAGTTATCCGAGCACACTTTATCATCTATTTACAGCCTACAGAGGACAAGCCAAGATTGATCTTGCATTGTCTACCATTGAACAATATTTGGAGACTGGGGACACTGCGTATCAAAATGAAGCTCTTGGTGCAGCAGCGGATCTCCATTTTGATAGAAAGAACTGGACCACTGCTCATGATTTCTTCTTAGCGCTTCACAAAAAGATACCGGAGGTTTCTTTATTAACAAAAATGATTGCTGTTTGCCTCCTTGCGGATCGTAAGTTTGAGGAGGCAGCAAAATGGATTCTGAAGATTCAGGATCACGAGCCTAATAATCCGTGGGCGCTTTTACAGATGATTCGCATCTTTGCCGAACTCAAGCAGTGGGATGCGTTGGACAGCGCTATGGTGCATTATTATAAAACAGTAGAACCTGCCAAGATTGATGGTTACAGCTATTATTATGGGGGCTTACATCTATATCAGGCACGTAAATACGATGTCGCTCGCAAAATGTTGACCCGAGCTTACGAGTTTGGTTTGCGGGGGGATACATGCAGTTTACTGAGTTTATCCTATATGCATCTTGGTCAAGGAGAGTTGGCACTTGTGTATGCCAGAGAGGCTGTGGCAGACCGGCCTGATCATCCGGATTACCTTGCACGTCTGCAGGATATGGAAGAGCGTCTGAGTCAACGGGGAGCCTGGTTTAATAAGCTGAAGTTCAATATATTCCAGATGGGATTGAAACAAACGGTACCACTTCAATTCCCTGATCTTTTGAATGATGAAGAGCTCAGACCGTATTATAACGTGGAGGTATTCAACGATGTATTCTTTGCTTGATGCAAGACAACAGTGGACATTGGCAGCGGGAGCTATTTTACTTGAGGCGAATGCTTTGGAATTCGCCACAGGGTATGATATTGAACGATTGGATGGGAAAAGGGAAGGCATCATTGAAATGTTTGGTCGAGCATGGAGTATTCGGGACGAGCAGTCATTTCATCAGCAAATGGAAAGTTTTCGAGAAGGAAGCGGGCACCATGATAAATTTGATCAACGTAGGGCGTTATTGTCTGTAATGACTCATCAGGAGCAGGAAAACTACATCCTTGGTTTGGAGGATGAGACGATCAGAACCCAATTGAGGGCCATCCAACTCTATGACAGTCGCCTGAATGCGGCAAGCATCAGCGCCTGGGACTGGGGAAGAGCCATATCAATTACACGGATGGCGATGCAGGTCGGTTATGTAGATGAGAAGACAGCATGGACTTTTATGTATGAAATGGCGCAGCGAATTCAAAAAGCGTATTCAAGTTGGACGGAATTCGGACTTGCCTACCTCATAGGACGTCAGTATGGGTATGAAGAATTGGAGACGGAGTCAGCCCTGGAGCACTTTTCGCTTGTAGAGCATTTGTTCGAACGGGCAGACAGTCCATGGAATGTACTTCCGTGGGAAGAAGCAACTGTTGGTCTGCCTGTTGAACCAGAAAGAGAGGGATAAGACCTTGACCCTACAACAATTAAAATATGTAATTGAAGTTGCCACACGCGGCTCTATGAATGAAGCGGCCAAACGCCTGTTTATCTCGCAACCCAGCCTGTCCAATGCCATCCGGGATCTGGAGCAGGAGTTGCGAATCACCATTTTTGAACGTACCAATAAGGGAATATCTCTGTCTAAAGAAGGCGTTGAGTTTCTAAGCTACGCACGTCAGGTGGTAGAACAAGCTGAGTTGCTGGAAAATCGTTATCTGAACGCCAAGCCATCTCCGCAGCATTTCTCTGTATCGACACAGCATTATGCGTTTGCGGTGAATGCCTTTGTTCGTCTGGTCCAGCAGTATGGTCAGGATGAATATGAGTTGGCACTTCGGGAGACAAAGACCTACGAAATTATTCAGGATGTGAAAAGCCTGCGTAGTGAAATTGGCATCCTGTATTTGAATGAATTCAATGCCAAGGTGATTAACAAATTGTTAAAAGATGCAGGTCTGGTCTTCACAAGCTTGTTCACAGCGAAGCCCCATATCTTTATCAGTGTGAAGAACCCGCTGGCGAAGCAGGAGTCGGTCGCGATTGAGCAATTGCAAGATTATCCGTACCTGTCATTTGACCAGGGAGAGTACAATTCCTTTCATTTTTCCGAAGAGATCCTGAGTACGTTATCTCACCCCAAAAGCATACAGGTCAATGACCGCGCAACATTGTTTAACCTGTTGATTGGTCTGAATGGTTATACGATCTCTACGGGCGTACTTAGCGCTGATCTGAACGGAAACGAGATTATTCCTGTACCGTTGGAATGCGAGGAGACCATTAATGTGGGCTGGATAAGCCATAAGAGCACTTCTCTCTCCAATCTGGGCGTAGAATATGTCCAGGCTCTGCATGAGGCCATAGGGTCTTAATTATGTTAAAAGGTTCGTCAAAAGTCGTTTCCGTATAATCGGAAACGGTTTTTTTTGTTCTGCTACGATCACTCAAGTATAGGGTGGTATGTTGTCATCCCGTGTAATAGAATGAAGGTATATGTCGAATAGGTGTGAAAAGCACGAAGGGAGAACGGTTAGTGAGAGTTCTGTATCGAAATAAAAGCGAACAGCATGAGCTGACGGTATATGATACAAAAAAGCTCTATGGAGAGAAGGGGCGATTTAGGGTATTGGAGTTCTCCAACGCAGCTGTGCAGGGCGCAATGGATCTGGATGAGCCTGCCCGAATGGTGTTGGAGTATCCAAGAGCGATGGTACATCTAATGGAACAGAATCATCCTGAATTTGAGAAGGTATTTGTGGTAGGACATGGTATTGGCACATTGCCAACCTACTTGTCTGATCGTCAGGTAAAAGTGGCTGAGCTGGACGCAGAGGTCGCGGAGTTGAGCCAAACCTTTTTTGGATATGAGGGAAGTCCTGTACTCATTGGGGATGGGCGTGAATTACTAGGGCAGGAACCTGCAGGGACATATGATTATATTATTGTTGATGCGTTTACCGCAACGGGGACACCTGAACAATTTATATCCAGTGATTTTTTTGCCCTGGTCAGGGACAAGCTGAACTCGGGTGGAGCAGTACTTCTGAATGTGTTTGGGCGTGCTGGAAACGACCGACTTGTAAGTGCCATCTATACAACACTTCAGTCGCAGTTTGCTTATACACGTGCATTCGCATTGCCAACAGATACAGCGGATGAAATTCAAAATCGTATTTTAATGGGCAGTCATCATCCGATCGAATTTCAGATTCGCCATATGGCGGGGTTTGTTGAGCAGGAGCCAGAAGAAGGATATGTCATCGTTGATCCAGGTTAAACCTGAACAGTGATTCTTCCAAGGAGAGTAAAATGTCATTAAATTGTCAATCTTACGATGTAATTGTTAAGATTTCACAAACTCTTTATTTGATCTTAATAACTTTCATATAAGATAGAGGGAATATGCTTTTCATGAAAATCCGGGGGAAGTAAATAATGATTGCACAGTTCAAGAGATCCAAATTACGAAGAAATATAAAAAACATCAAGAAGATTAGCCTTACGGCTTTACTCGGTGGGTTGGTCACCATTTCAGTCTTAATGACATTGACCATCATGGTTATCTCATCTTATACATCTCAGAAACAGTCACTCATTGATAACACCCTATCGCTAAATTATGCAAGCGCTGTGCAAATGAGCCAAACCATGGATTCGCTTTTTAATTCCATGCAAGGGAGCTTGAAATATGCAGCCCAATATTTTTCCGATATGGATCACTCCAATACCAAAGAATTAAATTCCACATTGGATTTGGTTCGCAATAGCAGCAATTTTTTTAATTCCGTTTCTTTGGTAAATAAAGCAGGAGTAGTTCGGTCTACCTCACCTTATTCACAGGCTAGCGTAGGTCACCATGTTAGTTCCAATGCGGCAAAGGAAGCGGTTAAACTGAGGGCTTCATATATCTCCGAAGCGTACAAGACACCCAGAACCAAACGCAGAATTGTATTTGTCAGTGAACCGATCTTTGATTCAGCAGGGATGTACCAAGGAACGCTTGGTGGAAATATCTTTTTGCAGGAAGATAATATATTAAGTTTGTCTTTTGGCAGTCAGCTCAAAACAAGCAATGGTTCCTACTTTTTTATTGTGGATAAAAAGGGCACTTTGTTATTTCACCCAAACACCAACCGAATTGGTGAAAATATCAGTAATAATGAAGTGGTGCAGAAGCTGCTCGTAAACGAGAATGGTAAAGAACAATACAAAAACCTGGCAGGTGTGGATTCTCTTGCGGGTTATTACAAAGTTCCATCAACAGGCTGGGGCGTTGTAGTCGTGTCTCCAACAAAGACGGTGTACGATCAGCTGAATCATCATATCCGCATGTTGTTGCTGTACACTTCAGTGCCTTTCCTGATTCTGACTCTTATTGTACTTCGGGTGGCGCGCAAGCTGGCCAGTCCTTTTGCTATGTTGGCTGATTTAGTGAATCAGGTCGATAAGGGACAAGTGGATCTGCCGGTGATGAAGCCTCACTGGAATAGAGAGGCAGACCTTCTCACAAGGGCCGTTGTTGGCGCACTGGCAAACTTTAGGAAACAGACGAACCAGCTTGTCTATGATGCCAGAACAGATGTTTTAACAGGTATGAACAATCGCAGAACCTTCGAAGAAGTCATTCAGCAATGGATTCAGGATGAGGAGCCATTCTCCATTATTGTTCTGGATATTGACCGCTTCAAATCCATTAATGATACATTCGGTCATCATGCAGGGGATGAAGTGCTAAAACACATTGCGAATATCATTCAATTGTCTGTTCGACCAGAAGATGTCTGCGCCCGATTTGGTGGAGAGGAATTCGTAGTCTTGTTAAGGCATTCCGAGTCTAACGTGGCTTTTGAGACTGCTGAACGTATCCGAATAACGGTCGAAGAAAGCAGATTGCCTATAGATCGTTCCATTACCATCTCAGCGGGAATTGCTGAATATCCGAAGCACTCCACAACATCCACAGAACTGTTTCACTTGGCGGATAATGCATTGTATCAAGCGAAGGAAGAGGGGCGTAATCGTACGGTTACGATCCAGACGGTTATCAAATAAGCAAGAAGCTGATCCCTGGGAACAAGGGATCAGCTTCTTTTGTCTTGTCTTCTATACCTCTTGTGAGGATCTGGCCAGAACCTCATTGGTATACGTTTCTCCCCAATCTCTCATGCTGAAAATGATTGGCCTTAGCGTTTCTCCAAACGGCGTGAGGGAATACTCCACTTTAGGTGGGATCTGGGGGTATATTTCACGATGAACAATTCCACTACTTTCCAACTCTCGAAGTTGCAGGGTGAGCATACGCTGGGTGATTTCAGGAAACAATTTGCGGAGTTCATTAAATCTCAACGGACCGGAGAATAAATGATACAGAATGGCGCCTTTCCATTTGCCTCCGATCACACTAAGAGTAACTTCCACGGAACAGCCGTATGGCGTTGGACATGGCTTGATTGCATCTTTTTTCATTATAAGTGCACCTCCACTTTACGGTGATTTTCTATAGTATCTATTTGGATGGTTACATTACATAACGTACGTATAGTTCATGAAAGAGCATATCACTTATGATGCATATTATAAACCCTAATCCTAGGCGCAGGCAGATGTGAAGATGTTTATAAGAAAAAAGAGCCCCAGTTTCGTCTTGCGAAACATGGAGGCTCAATAAATGGGATGAATTTTGTACACTATATCAGGGCGTCGAGGGAATATGCACCGGCTCCAGCGAGAGCAACACCAAGTAATGATCCGATCATCACAAGGTTATATTCGAATCCTCCGTTCAGATTCCATAGACCTTTATCTGCGTGAACCTTGGCTACGGCTACAACCATCGGAAGCATGAGCAGAATGGCTCCAACGATAATCCATAGACCGACTCCAAACAGGAATCCACCAATCAATTCAGCAAGTCCGGCGCACACGGCCAAGGCTCTAGCGGGTTTCAGGCCAATTGCTCCGAAAAATTCAGCTGTCCCTGATACACCCTCACCACCAAACCAGCCAAACAGTTTCTTGCATGCATGTCCGATCATAATAAAACCGATAACGAGACGAATGATAAGTAAACCCGTGTCCAACATGAGATGATTTCCTCTTCTCTGGATGTATAAAGTATAATGATGAGCGTATATACGCTACTTCAGTGACGATAGAATGGAGTCACATAGAGCCATCGTTGCAATATTATCCTTGGCGCTGGAATGTGGGGCTGTCTGGTTCTGGCAACAGGCGATGAAGTGCGCCATTTCACCAACGAAACCGCGTAGATAAAGGTCGCGATAAGCTCCTGACATGGGAGATCCGGAAGGTGTATATACAGTATCTTGCTCCTCGAGAGATTTCCAGGCAACGCTGGTGGAGCTTCGGGATTGATGAACAGTAAGTGTGTTGATCTCTTCAGCTGACGCAAATCCATTGTCGAAGGTGATGAGCACACTTTCACTCTCACGTGACCAGGCACTCATGCCGGTAAAATAAGCACTGCCTACCACGTTATTCTCAAATACAAAGGAAATGCTCTGATTAATATGTTCCCCATCCTTCACGGTTGTGCCTGTAACTCGTATAGCTTCTCCGAATAAGTAGCGCATCAGATCGACCATATGAATGGCAGCGAGCTTCATGAACTGTTCCTCATCCTTGCAAAATGGGGTACTGTCTACAGCGAATTTCATCTGGAATGAACGCACCTTACCTAGCGAACCCCCATCAATGAGCTCCTTAAGCTTCATGTATACCGGAGCATAACGTTTCATAAAACCGACCATGACAACGACGCCAGCCTGCTCGGCAGCTTCTGCTACAGTGGAGGCTTCCGCAGCATTCCATCCAAGTGGCTTGTCCACGTATACATTCTTGCCAGCCCGAATGCATTCAAGGACAAGAGCAGTCTGATCTATGGGTTGGGCGACGACAACGATTCCGTCACAGGTTTCTTGCGCTAGCATGAGCTGAGCGTTATCATACGCTTTGCCATTGCTGCCAAATCGCTTCAGAGCTGCTTCGGAGCGTTCCATACTGCGAGTGGCAATGGCCTGGATCTGCGCTCCGACTTCAACAACAGAAGGATATATATTCGTGGATGCATGAAACCCGGCACCGATAAAGCACAGATGGGTTGTTTTCAAAATGAGATCTCTCCTTCAATGTATCATTCGTATTGGTGGTTTGTTTGCTTAATAATACGATAGGGTGTTTGACGTTGATAAAAAAGGACATATGTCCTTTTTCTGAATGGATAAAAAGAAGTTGCATTTTTATTTTGCAGCATGTATACTCTGAATTACGGTAAAACAAGGAATTGCTTCACCGGAACACTTTTCATCGATGGATGAGGAGATACATATTATGCGGTCGTGGCGGAATTGGCAGACGCGCACGGTTCAGGTCCGTGTGGGCTAACCCCCCGTGGAGGTTCGAGTCCTCTCGACCGCATCAAATCAAAAAGAAAGGTTCGTGAGTTGCTCTAATGCAATTCACGAACCTTTCTTTATTTTTACTATATTATTGTGAATCAAGTATTTTGCTGCTGGCATTCTAGTGCTGCCGCTGCCGCAAAATGACTGCCATGATGAGTCCGGTGATAGCTCCTGCTATTCCGAACAGTGTAACACTGGCAATAACTTCAACCGACTGGAGACGAAACAAAAAAGCGATACCACTGCCAAAGGTGGTTCCGGCGAGAAATCCGAGCGAAATTCCTAATTCTTTGGTTAATTTCATTGTGTCACCTACTTGGAAATGTGAGATATGGATTTGCAAATATTGGGTACAGGAAGTAAAGTGTGATCAGGAAAATCATCACATTTTATTTCCTTTTTTATCTTGTGGTTTTAACCCATTAATTATGCATGATATCTCATATGGGAGGGTAAGAGCGAATGAATATGAACGAACGAATTGCAGCATGGAATGAGGAAGCACAGCAGTGCGCTTGCGGTCATCAACACCGAATGGTAGATATGCTCATTTATCTGGAAGCTGGGGCCATTCAGAGGTTACCGGGTTATTTGTCTGAACAAGGGTACCATCATGTTACGGTTGTTTATGATCGACATACGTTTCGGGCTGCTGGATCTGATGTGCTGAACAGTATTCGAGAAGCGGGAATGCATGTGGATGAGATCGCTCTGCCGGAGAATCGTACGGGTGATATTATTGCGGATGAAGCAGCTATCGTGCAGGTCATGTTGGGTGTGAAATTGGAAAGTCAGGCTGTCATTGCGGTGGGCTCAGGCACCATTCATGATCTGGTGCGATTTGTATGTTCCAAAATGAACAAGCCCTTTCTGTCGATACCGACAGCGGCTTCAGTGGACGGATTTACCTCTGCAGGTGCACCCTTAATTGTAAGCGGCGTCAAACAGACATTTCAGGCTGTTCCGCCTGAGGCCATCTTTGCGGATATGAATATCCTGGAGCAAGCCCCCCAAGAGATGACGGCTGCTGGATTCGGAGATATGCTTGGCAAATATACTTCCCTTGCAGACTGGATTGTTTCTCGTGAGCTGGGAGGAGAACCGTTCTGTCCGGTCGCTTATCGAATGACAGAGGAAGCGCTGAATTCCTGCATTGATTATATACAAGCTATTGCGGAGGGGCGAGCAGAGGGAGTAGCTGTATTAATGGACGCATTAATTGTTTCTGGCATCTCCATGCTGATCATTGACCATTCCCGTCCGGCATCCGGAGGTGAGCATCACCTGTCCCACATCTTGGAGATGGATCTCATGCAAGCGGGAGAAAGACCGGTGCTGCATGGTGCCAAAGTTGGCGTAGCCTGTGCATTGCTTACGGTGAAATATAAAGAACTTGCACAGACATCAGATGAACCAGTGTTTAGAATATATAACCAATTGCCGGAGGCTGCTCAGCTCATCGCATGGTTGGAGCAAGTAGGTGGACCTGTGACTACTGAACAGCTTGGTGTAACCCCGGAGATGGTGGAACATGCGTTTACCACCGCGCATACACTTCGTCCTCGATATACCGGATTGAAGTACATCAATGAAGTGTTAAACACGAGGTAAAGGTGACTTTTAAGGAGGTTCGGTCTCCAAGATTGTGTAAACTTAGCTTCTAGAGCGCTAAAATGGCCTTGATTGGGATTAGAAAGCAGAGAAGGGGGATTTACCTGACGTTGTTGACGGAAGAGCCAGGAGGCTGTTTCAAGGTCGGGAGAGAAGAGGGATATGTTTCATTTTAAAAAGGCTCTGGCCTCCTGGAAGGAGATCAGAGCCTTTTGGCTGTTCGCTTATTTAGTTGTTGCGACGATCTTTCAAGATGACATCTGCGAACAAAATAGTTTTTGGGATGCGGAAAAATTGCTCCGCTTGTTCCTGAAACGCAGCGGAAGGCAGTGTTCCCTGATGCAGCCATTTGCGGAAAGTGCCGGGATGAACCCCGATCCAGTGGCTGACATCTGTCACCGACAAATCATGGACCATACACAAGCCTGTCAAAATACGGTTACTAACCGGAGAACGTGTCACCGTACGCTTCATGAAGCGAGATGACTCGGGTTGACATATGACAGGGCTATTACGCACAACTTCCTCATTAAAGAGAATGTGGCGGGGATAGCCGAGTAATTGGCATGTCTTGTCCAAATTGGTACTGCCGGGTATCCGTCCTTCATATACCCACGCACTGACACTGCGTGAAGAGATGGAGAGGTCTTCTGCGAGCTGGGACAATTTGATATCATTGGCCATCAGCACGGCAAGAAGAACACGATTACGGATTTGACAGCGTGTCGGTTTTCGGAATCGTTTAACACGGACGCCTTTTCCCAAGTATTTACGGTTGATCAGAGACCACGCCTGGATGGAATGTTGTTCTGGTTGATTAGGCATATTTCCTCCGATTTTTTTTAACCAAATACTACAATAAACAACGGGGTACTTTCAAGTGCCGGGTTTACCTGTTTCAAATGCGTCAATGCGTCAATTCCTGATAAAGAGGGAACTACGAACTAGACCATACGCAATTCACATCCTAGTATATTCCTAGATTACAATGTTTCACTAAAAATGAGGGGGCAAAATGAGCAGGATTAAAGATAATATAGTTCTAATTACTTATTATTAGGTCTAAAGAACTTTTATCTATTTTTTGTTGATATGATGCGGTTTATTTCCCTGAATTCCCCAAAAAATATTGAATGTGCTTCACTATGTCCGGTAGAAGGTGTGCACAAATCTGAAAGATAAATCCGCAAGTTCAGCATGACATGTGACCTGTCAAATCTCTTACTTTTACATATATTGTAGGGTACTCAAGTGAAGGGAGAGGTGAGGAACGTGAATCTGTCTGTGAATACCTTTGCTGCCATCTCGGGAGCAATTGTTACGTTTGCTTTTGGTGGATGGGATCAATTGCTGAGCCTGCTCGCGGTCGCGATGGCTGTGGATTATATAACAGGTTTGGCAGCGGCGGTAAGAACGGGTACCGGGTTGAATAGCAACATTGGCTTCTGGGGGCTTGCTCGCAAAGGGCTCATGCTGACCGTTGTTCTGCTTGCTCACCGAATTGACCTGATCATGGGAACCGATATTATCAAGGGAGGGGCTATTTATTTCTACCTCGTCAATGAACTGATCTCGATAACTGAAAACTATGCGAGAATCGGCCTTCCATTGCCCGGAAAGCTCAGACAGGCTATAGCAGTGTTGAAGAAACAGGACGATCAGGAGTATTTGCCAGATCGGGAATGGTCAATTCCGCAAAGTGAGGATAGCCTCCAACAGCAGGCTGAAACAGGACAAACTTCGCAGGATGAATCCGCGAAAAAGGTGGAAGATGGTTCCCAAGAAAAATCCGAACCGAAAAGAGATGGTTCGGGTTAGTTTTTCTTTTCAAGAGAACGTTTCCAAGTATCCTTTCGTAATAGAGAACGTTATGATATATTTTGGATACACGAAAATTCATTCATTTCTACTACTATTATATTAAACGAGGTGCTTGCTCAGATGATAAAACATATTGTCCTGTTCAAAATGAAAGATCGCTCAGCAGAAAGTATTGAAGCTGCTGCCCAGGTGCTTCGTAACCTGGACGGTAAAATTGATGTTCTGGTTTCACTTGAAATCGGGATTGATGTGCTTCGCTCGGAGAGATCGTTCGACATTTCACTCACGGCGGAGTTTGCGTCACTGGAGGATCTTCAGGCGTATCAGGTACACCCGCTTCATCAGGAAGTTATCAAGTACATGAATGAAGTCAGAGAACAGTCGATTGCAGTGGACTACGAGATCTGATCTATTATTCAAACTACGTTGAGATAAAGGGGACTCTGCATGAGCGATTTAAGAGACGTTATGGAATTTCTATATATTTTTGTTGTGTTTCTAATCGCTTGTCCTGTGATGATATTCTGGCTTAAGCGAAGAGGGAAACGGAACCGATAACTCACTGAACGGGAAGTGAACGAATGTATTATGTGAACAGAGAACAGATTGCCCGCCGGCTTGCTGCTGTACCGGAAGTAGCTGAAGGACTTCGCCGGGCAGCACAGACTTGGGATGGCAGTCTCATGCTGGGGATGGTTCAGGAGCGGTGTCTTCACCTGGCGATCGAGATTGTTACCGATGTGGGAAGTTATCTGATTGACGGCTTCATCATGAGAGATGCGAGCAGCTATGATGATATTATTCAGATTAATTATGAAGAAAAGGTTTTTGACCATTCGACCTATGAGATCTTGCGTCAGCTTGTCACGTTACGCAAACCACTGGTGCAGGATTATTACAGTTGGGAGCGTTCTGAGCTCCATCCGCTTAGCGTAGAGTTGCCGAGCATACTTGAACAATTTACGACACAGGTTAGCGCATACGTGGAAACAGAACTTGGTCCTTTCAATGCGGCACAAGCCGAGGGACAACGTAAGGAATGAGGGAAATCGCATGACAAATGAATCAAAAGATTTCAATGAAGTAAATACTGAAAGTAATGAACCGAATGAAACACCTTCCGGATTCCATCCGGTGTATATGGTTGAACTCTTATTCGGGGAACGTCCGGAAGTGGATCGCCTGCGTTTGCAGGAAGCGATGATTCGTCATACAGGACAAGTCCGACTGGATGTGAAACAAGGAAGTGGAGAGCAAGAGCATGAGATGTTAGTCTTCTATCATCTGGACCATAAGGTATCCTTTCATGAAGGGGATATCCCTGCTCAGACCTGCATGCTCCCTGTGAATGAAATCGCAGATCGTGCACGCTTTGGCGGGGCTGTGCAACAAGCATGGCATTGGCCCGAAGTGGGACAAGTTATAGAAGCATCGCGTTACTCCATCCGGATACATGATATGTTCACGGCTGCCATGCCTCGTAAACAGCGTTTGGAGCTGTTTCAGAAGACTGTACTGGCAATCATGGAGAGTTTGACCTGTGATGCGCTGTATTGGTATGGCAGTGATAAGCTGGTTGAACCGGAAGCATATACGCAAGCCCAGGAACGTGAGGAACATCTGTATGCAGCTATGAATGTTCGAATGTATCAGGCCGGAGGTACGGAGGAACAGCGCGGGTTGGTCATGGATACGGTAGGATTATCTGCGCTGGGTGTTCCCGATGTACAGTGTCACTTCGTTGGTCTTGATCCAGATACGGTGGCTCAGACCTTACTGGGTGCAGCGTATTACATATTTGATCAGGGAGATGTCCTGCAAGATGGACAGACGCTGGGTTCTTCAGGTGGACGTCGCTGGCGTTGTGAACATCAGGCGGCATTAATTGCACCAGGACGATATGTCATTGATTTGGACCCGGGGGATGAGCATGCGGCGGCTGATCTCGAGCCGGCTCGTCAGAATTGAGTTTAAGCCAAGACATTCTGCAGCCATTCAAAAAGTGCGTTCAGATTATTTTTAACATCTGGAGTGTCAAGCCAAGCCTGTGCTGCTTATAATGCATCAACAGAGTAGGCATTCGCCCGGATGGCTGAGCAGCAGACCGTTGCTTCTGATCCGGTACTTAAACCATAGTAAAGGGAGAGATGTGACGTGAAGGATTCTAACAAAAGTTTGTTGTGGGGAGCTCTTATTGGCTCCGTGGTAGGTTCTGTAACAGCATTATTGCTGGCACCGAAATCGGGACGTGAACTTCGTCAGGATATTACAGAAGGTGCTCGTCAGGTATCGGAGAAAGGTCAGGAACTGGCTGGTATCGTGGGAGAACAAAGTTCACAGATCGTATCCAAAGTTAAAGAGACCGCAGATGTCGTGATTCAGGATATTCAATCCTGGCGCAATTGCGGTGAAGGGAAAGAAATTCGTATATCGGCAGCCATTGTAGATACCGATATCGATAAAGCAGTTGATGAATCCGGCAATGACATCGTAGCGAAGTTTCCTGCGGATGAGTCCAAGGACGACAACTAAGCAAAGCTTGAGATCAGCAGGCTTTCCTCTATTTAGAGGAGAGCCTGCTTTGTTGCGTGTCCACACATAGATGACGTGGCGCGGATTTAATTTGAACCCTGCCATGAAATCGGGTAAGATGTAGGTACCTTTTTGCCGGAATGTTCATACGGTAGGAAGAAAGCTCTGGGAAACAAACGTTTTGAGAACCAATTCAATGAAGAAGGAAGCGGTGTGTTCGTGCAGCAAGCAATCGCTATATTAGACTCCGGTGTGGGGGGATTGACCGTCGCCAAGGAAGTGATGCGTCAGCTCCCGCGGGAAAAGATCATTTATTTTGGGGATACTGCCCGGACACCGTACGGACCCCGTTCGTCCGAACAAGTAAAACAATTTACGGAACAAATCGTTGATTTCTTGATCCAATTCGATCCGAAGGTTATCGTTATCGCCTGTAACACAGCAACAGCAGCAGCGTTGGAGTATATCCGTTCCAAGGTGAGTATGCCTGTCATTGGTGTTATACATCCGGGTGCGCGGGCAGCAATCACAGCGACACGTACAGGGCGTATTGGTGTGATTGGTACCATGGGTACTATAGGTAGTGGGGCTTATACATCGGCACTTAAGCAGTTGTCCCCCTATATTGATGTGGTCAGTCAGGCTTGTCCGGCGCTGGTGCCGTTGGTGGAACAAGGTGAATTTCGTTCCGAGCACACGACACATACGGTGGAGCAATCATTGGGCGAGATCAAACAGCAGCCAATAGATTGTCTTATTCTGGGTTGTACGCATTATCCCTTTCTCATGGACACCATTCAGGAAGTTATGGGACAGGAAGTGAAGTTAATCAGTTCGGCAGATGAAACGGCACGTGAAATTAGTACGATTTTATATGATAAACGAAAGCTGGCCAGTGGGGATGAGACACCGGTGCATCAATTTTTCTGCACTGGCGACCCACGCATGTTCCAGAATATCACCCGTCGATGGTTGGGAGAGCAGATCTCCAAGACTCCTGTTGTCTGGCAGGTTACGCAATTATCATAGTTATACTCAAAATATGCATGAATAAGACTTTTAATTAATGTATTTAGGCTGTGAACGATCCCGGAACTGTGAAGTTTCGGGATTTTTTGTCATGATTATGCATCAACAGGTGATGAACATGATTCATGTCACATGACGGACAACCCGACCTGCATACATATGTTACATAGACGAAGTTGGTGAGAACCGGACAGGAGACCTGTCTTTTCCTGTGGAAAGGAGAGCAACATGGAACTGCAATGGATTATCGTTCAGCGGGGAGATACACTGCCGCGAATTGCGTCAGCACACCATATGACCAGGGAGTTACTTGCCGCACTGAACCCGGAAGCAGCCGCCCAGCCTTACTTGCTGGCAGGTCAGATGCTGCGTATTGTCCCCGGGACAGGTCGCAGATATGCTGTACCGCCTGGAGAAAGTGTAGGAGAGATTGCAGGGAGATTTGGTCTGGAGGAAGAAGTGTTGCGCCAGGCCAATCCCGAAATCACCAATATTACCGACTGGGTTGGTCGCTGTATTCATATTCCGGCTTCGAATGGAAAAACTATTGTAAAGATTCAGGGAGAGTATGGTTATAGAGAATTAATCAAGGATATAGATAAGCTGGCGAAACGATACCCGTTTATCGAGACGGGGTCAATTGGAACAAGTGTCATGGGGAAGTCGCTGCCTTATTTACGAATTGGGCAAGGGCCGAGACATATCCATGTTAACGCTTCTGTTCATGCTAATGAGTGGCTGACATCAGCAGTTCTGATGAAGTTTATCGAAGAGTATGCCGAGGCATATAGTGCACATGGGACATGGCATCAATACCAGACGGAACGCTGGATGCAAGAGACGACACTCTGGGCAGTGCCGATGGTTAATCCGGACGGGGTCGAATTGGTTCAGGAAGGTGTAGTCAATCACCACCCACATGCACAGCAGTTGTTAGCCTGGAATGCCGGCAGATCAAATTTCACCCATTGGAAGGCCAACATCAGAGGTGTGGATCTGAATGATCAATTTCCCGCCCATTGGGATGAAGAGGTAGCGAGAAGAGGTGTGATCTCACCTGGTCCCAGGGATTATGCAGGGACAGCTCCATTGACAGAACCGGAGGCACAGGGGCTTGCGCAGTGGACGAAGCAACACGCATTCGATGCGGTTGTATCCCTGCATAGTCAGGGACAGGAAATCTATTGGAACTACCGTGATCTGGAACCCAGAGAGAGTGCACCGCTGTCGCGTAGACTCGCCAAAGCTTCGGGTTACAAAGCGGTGAAGCTCGGTGGCAGTGATGCCGGATACAAAGACTGGTTTATCCAAGCGTTTGGTAAGCCGGGCTTCACGGTGGAAGTTGGATTGGGTGTTAATCCGCTTCCCGTAGAACAGTTCGATGATATCTGTATAGAAGTGGGAATGTTGCTGGCTGAACTGTTATCCAATGGACAATGAGGCAAGACCCCGAATGATGAAGGTGTGAAACTTAACAGTAGATCATTCGTATAACAGGAACGGACGCTATGAGCGACGTTCCGTTTTTATTATTTTTTATAGTGGATTAATATGTCATTCGTTCTGGATGGTTTTCAAACGGGTAATGATGGATGTGCCGTTCGGCGATATATATGATTATACGGAGGGATTCGCATGAAGTGGAGAAGACTGCTGTCGTTCAAACGATGGACACAAGTTTTCAAAAGGCTCCCCCGGCTGCTCCGGGCTCCGCAGATTCCTTTGGGAGAAAAGCTGTTATTTATTATTCCGGCGCTGTTGTACTGGGTGCTTCCTGACGTGATGCCGTTTATGCCCATCGATGATATCGGGGTTACTTTAATTCTGATGAATTGGTTTGTGAGCCGGACAGAACGTAAATATCCTGTGCTTCAGGAGGGTACACCTTCATAATTTGCAGCCCATGGATCATTTTAACATTGAATTCGCATCAATGTTATTGCGAAGAGCGGTAACTTTCTTTACAATAGATGCTGTAGTTTAAGACTGCTGAAATTGTTGAAACCTGCAATTACAATATAGGAGATGAAGAGAATGAACTGCAAAATTACGCGTAATGCTGCTAAAGTATTGAAGCTTGAGTTGGACAAGCCGGAGAACGAAGGAAAAAAACTGCGCGTTGTCATCACACATGCACATGGTGACCATGCTCACTACGGGCTTGATCTCGACACACCCAAAGAAAATGATACAGTTGTATCTACCGATAAAGAGATTGATGTCATTCTTGCGAATGACCAGCCTCTGTTGAACGGTGTTAAAATTGACTATCTCTACTTCCCAGAAGAGGGATTCGTTATTACGAATCCGTCCCAAGGCAATCACGGCGACCACTAAGGGCGCGAAGAAGGGGAACTCATGGCTAACGATATCCGCGTATGCGAAAAGTGTAATCATGTTCGACTGAAATCGATTGTGCCCAAGCTGCAAAAAATGGCTCCAGACACGGAGATCAAGATTGGGTGCAAATCTTATTGCGGTCCTTGCGCCAAACGTGCATTTGTCTTTATTAATGGTCGGTATATCAGTGCGCCGACTGAAGAAGAAGTGCTCGCCAAAGTCGCGAAGTTCGTTAAGTAAAGGATATAAGGTTATAACAAGGTGAATGGGGAAAAACTGTCTACACACCGGAAAGGAGGGGCTACGAGCCTCTCTTTTTTTTGCGTTTGGGTAGTAGTGAACAAAAGTTGTGTTAGAATACAGTGCCCTTAATCATTTCATAAATTTTGAAGGTATCTTCTCTAATTTCAATAGCAATGACCGTATTATTCTTTTTCAGAAAATGTACATGCCCCATTCGTTCTTCCTCCAATTCGTCCCAGCCTGTATCCGCTAACTTCTGAAAATAATCCATTGGCGGGTATAGTCCTTGCTCTCCTCCAATATGTTTCAATTCATACATCAGGCCTTCTTTAATGTTTCGATTGCCTGAATCAGTTATGATTCTAATGAGCTTCGCATTGCTTGGAACCGGGATATCGGGGTTAATGGATGATTCTGTATATCCTTCTATCTCGTATGTTGCAGGAGTACAGCCTTGTACCCAAATGAGCAAGGGCAACATACAGAGTGTCAGTAATATTTTCTTCAAATGAATTCCTCCCGACTCAGCATGTTTACCTAATAAACGTAGCGAAATCAATTAAAGTTACGATAAAATCGCAAAAGAAGAATAAGGAAGGCTTGTGCTATCCATCCTAAAGGGGTAACAGGAACATGATAATCCCAAGGAGGAATACTCATGCCGAAGCGTTATGATTCCAGTTTGCAAGCCGATACCACCGTATCTCAGGCGCAAAATGCGGTGAACAAGCTTCATTATGCTGTATCTCAGGCCCTGTCACACCCGACAGCACAAACCATAGTACAGGCGGAACGTTGTCTGGCACATACGGAGCAGGCAATGCGTCAAGCAGAGCTTTCGCTCGGAGGACAAGGCGTTGAGTTGGCAGAAGAGATGTTCATCGAGGAGAAGAGAAGATTGAATTCAATCCAGAGTCAGAACGGTCAAGGGAATTTATAACGTTCCTGTCACATCAGAACCCGCAGGGCAGCAATGCTTTGCGGGTTTTTTATATCTTTTGCAACGACTCTCGATCTATGGGTTTACTCCGACAGTATGTCGAATGGTCGCTTAAAATTCTGTGAGAAGGTTAATAGAATGAGAGCAGGCAAAATTCCATGCGGGAGGTACAGAATGACAAAACATATTACAGATTGTACGATTCTGAACAACGGAGTAACGATGCCATGGCTAGGATTTGGAACATATAAAGCAAAAGGTAAGGAAGTACAACAGGCGGTTGAGACCGCTTTGGAGGTTGGATATCGGAGTATTGATACCGCGTCCATCTATGGCAATGAAGAAGAAGTGGGACAAGCTATTGCAAGCAGTGGTGTTGTCCGTAACGAACTGTTTGTGACGACCAAGCTCTGGAACGAGGATCAGGGATTTGATTCAACGCTGAGAGCATTTGAAGCCAGTCAGAAGGCACTTGGACTGAATGTGATTGATCTATACTTAATTCACTGGCCTGGCAGAGACCAGTATAAGGAGACGTGGAGAGCATTCGAACGTCTATATAGCGAAGGAAGCATCCGTGCGATTGGTGTGAGTAATTTCCAAGTACATCATCTGCAAGATATCATAGATGAAGGCGGCACAGTGCCAGCAGTGAATCAGGTGGAATTGCATCCGGGTCTGATTCAACAGGAATTGCAGGATTTCTGTGGGGCGCAGGGGATTCAACTGGAGGCTTGGAGCCCGATCATGAAAGGCAAGCTGAACCAAGAGTCCACCCTCAAAGCGCTGGCCCAGAAATATGGGAAAACGCCAGCACAGATCATTCTGCGCTGGGACATTCAGAATCAGATTGTGACGATTCCGAAGTCCGTTACCCCGGAGCGTATTCGTGAGAATGCGGACATCTTTGACTTTGAATTGACACCGGACGAGTTGAAACAGATTGATGCGCTGGATTCGAATAAGCGGACGGGTCCACATCCGGATCAACTGTTCTGGGATTGAGTGGGTAGGCGCTAATTGAATATAAGTGTTTGATGATCTGTTAGTGGAGGTTCCGGTTACGGATCGATCTTCCTATCGCTGTTGTCTCCAAATTTTTTTGATTCCTCTTTTCAGAGGATAAAATTTGGAGACAAAGGCGCACGCTTCGCTTCTTCAGAATCGATTCCGTCCCCTCCACAGTAACTGTTCATCAAACACAAAAATTTACAATGAGCTAAAGTGGTTTGTAATATATAAAAAAACAGCAGGATCGAGGAGTATCCCTTGATCCTGCTGCTTTTTTGGTGTGAATTGGCTTAATTTTTTTTCGGGACTGCGCAGCCGTCATCTGTGCAAACACCGCTGCCGTCAGCATCTGTTGTATTGGACTCAACCATTGTGAATGGGGAACGCTCGTCCCAAGCTTTCTGAATAGCGTCCAGGAATACCTCGTCCGGCTGAGCGCCCGACACGGCGAATTTGCGGTCGAAGACGAAGAACGGTACACCGCGGATGCCCAGTTGCTCGCCTTCCGCTTGGTCAGCACGCACATTGTCAGTAAATTGATCGCTCGACAGCACTTCCGTAGCTGCAACACGATCCAAGCCGACTTCCTCTGCCAACTGAGCCAGCACTTCAGGATCACCGGAGTGTTTACCTTCAATGAACACAGCTTGGAATATGCGCTCACTCAATTCAAGCGCTTTGCCTTGTGTATCCGCCCAGTGTGTCAATCGGTGTGCGGAGAAGGAGTTCGTAGGGATCATGGCATCAATATTGTATTCCAGTCCTGCCGTGCGAGCATTGGCATTCATCTGAGCATTCATGCCTTGGGCCTGCTCCACGCTAATATTATATTTGGAAGCAAGGTATTCCGTATTGGTTTTGCCTGGGTTCAATTCAGCGTTAGAATCAAGCTCGAAGCTTTTGAATTGCAGCTTTACTTCATCACGGTGTGGAAACTGTTGCAATACATTCTCCAGGCGGCGTTTGCCGATATAACAGAATGGGCACAGAAAATCTGACCATATCTCAATATTCATGATGTTAAAACCTCCATTATTCTTTAGTTGAAACTATTATAGTTACAATTATAAAGCCGCTTTCTATAATTCGCAAGAAGATTACGATTTATCCCGATATGCTTTGGACCAATGATAAGGTTGGAGCTCATCCAGTCTCTTGAAGACCAGCTGACCTTCAGGGTCGTATACGGCAGCTTTGACTTCTTCGCCCCAGTAAAACAATCGTTCCTGACATACGCCGCAAGGTGTAAGGACCTTGAATTCTGAATGCTCATCATCACGAGCGATACAGAGGGAGTGGGTGACGCGCTCGTTCAATTTGTGGGCTTCCAGATAAGCTCCTGTTTCCATACACAGATGCGTGGCATCGTTGATGACCTCTGGAGCTACACTAATCAGCAGGGAGCCAGCTTCGGTATAGACGGCACCCGCACCGCCCCATCCCTGAGGATAACGTTGCTTCACAAATTTTGCGGCTGCATCGAACAATTTCTGTTCTATATTGAGTGGTTCAGTGTGTGTTGTCATATAATGAGAGTTCCCCTTTTAAATCCAATTTAATTCATTTCGTGTATTTGTTTTGTTGTGCCTGTCATTATGATTTTGCTCATTGCAATGCTGCTGTTGAACTGTCTTCCTCTCGAAAGCGCTGAATCAAATCATAGGTAATCACCGTGTCCGAGACGTGTAAGCGCTTGGTTGCTTCATCATGAGCGGGACGGCAAGCGTTGATATCTGTTTTGTCACGTGTGGACAGGTCATAACAAGCGCCGCTCTCGTAGATATAATCATCCGATGGAATATAGAATACAGAACCATCCGAGAATGCGCCATTACGCAGTACAACCGTACGTGCAGACCCGTCATATACGTCGTTACCCATATGATAATAGGACTGGTCGGACACCCCGAGCAGATGCAACACGGATGGCGTGATGTCCAGCTGTCCCGAAGGTTCGTCGATGGTTCCAGCCGCTGCTCCATCCGGTAAATGCACCAGCAGGGGAACCTCGTTCATGATCTGTGCCATATCCAGATCGTTCAGCGAGCGTCCCAGGAACTGCTCGTATTGCGATTGTTCTTTGATTGAGTTGTCATGGTCCCCGTAAAATATAAAAATGGTATTTTCCCATAGTCCCCGACTTTTCAAATCCTCCACCATCTTGCCCAGTGCAGAATCCACGTAATGTACGGATTGCAGATAGTTACCAAACATGGTTCCCTGAAACTCGCCTACATCCAGTTGCTGTTTCTCTTTCGGCAATGCATACGGATGGTGACTGCTGAGTGTAATGAGGAACGAATAGAACGGTTCGGTAACCTCACTGCTCATTTTCTCAACGGATTGCCGGAAAAAGGATTCATCAGACAGGGACCAGCCAAGCGGGTCATCCTGTGCAAAATCATTCTTACTATAAAACTTGTCATACTTCATGTTCTGATACATCGTATACCGATTCCAGAAGCCGCTCTCATAAGCATGAAATACGTTGGTGCTATACCCGTTATCCTTCAGAATAGAAGGGAGGGAATCATACGTATGGTCTGCATACCGTACAAAGGCTGAACCGACCGGAAGTGGATGTAGGGAAATATTTGCTCCAAAATCGGCATCTGATGTTCTGCCCTGACCGGTCTGGTGGTAAAAGTGACTGTAATACTGACTGTCTTTCATTAGTTCATTAAAATGGGGTGTGATCTCCTGACCGCCGATACTCTGGCCGATCATGAAGTTCATAAAAGCCTCACCCTGGACAATGATGACATTACTGTCTTTATATTTGCCGAACAATGCATCATTCTGCGGGGTATTTTGCTGCCTTTCAGCAAAGAAGGTCTTTGCCTGCTCAACATCAGCAGGTTCAGCCTCTGGCCCGGAACCGATGTGGTCTTTGGCATAGTTGTACAGATCATAACCGTGAAAAGCGAGAAGTCCGGTCACATTGTACATGGATACATTCCACCAGTTGTTATCGAACAAGCCCTTGGCCCATGTTTTGCTGTAAAAATAAATCGGGCCAACAGCGAGTCCCAGCCCTAGCACAAGGGCAATGCTGCCAGCAGTAAGTCGGCGGCGCATCTGCCCCTTGCGATCGTTGAACGAATAACTTCCATAACCTTGAACCGATGCACTGGAGTGCTTTGAACGGTAACGTCTGCTGAACAATACAATCGCTGCGAAAGGTATGACGACAAGCCAATCGGCAAAAAACCAGAAATCGCTTGGGAAGATCAATGTAGCGATGCTGTCCCCCAATGCGTCAACTTGTCTGGCTTGCAACAATACCGGGATGGTCAAGAAATCCTGGAAATAGCGATAATACACCATATCGGCGTAGATTAGTGCGGTAAGCAGCAGGTTAAGCACGACCAGAGATACGATCATGCCTCTGCGAGGCAGCCACCAGGTCCAGAAGGACAGGAGGAGCAATGATCCAATGGCAATAACCTTATCCAGAAGTCCCATCGTAATGTTATAGGCGTGCAGATTGTGATGAAGCCACATGAGTTTGAGCAGCATGAACACAAGAAAAATAAGATATAACGTTAGTGGATGATTCAGAAGCCCGCGTGGCATGGAGCTGCGCGTAGGCCGAGTGACAACCATAATCTATGTCCCCTTTGTTTTTGTTGTTTTGTAATCGGAATGTAAAATAGAGCTCCATCCATTATAGCGTGGCCTCATGGGTTTTCAACTATGCCTCTGGTAGAATCTATTCCTGGTCAATTAAAGGTGGATGAAGGAGAATTCATATGACCAGAAAAGCGCACAAAAAAAGCGCCCCGGCCATGGATGGCAGAAGCACTTTATATTTGGAACAATTATAAAGATTGTGGTGTTTTATTTCTTGGAGGCAGTGGACCCAAATACTGATAGTACTGGGTTTCAATGCGTCCATTGAACAATTTGCGACGCTTGTCTGCCTTATGACCGAAATATTCTTCAAAGGCTTTGGTTGACGTAATTGCAAAAAAGGACCATGTCGGCATGTCGAGGTAACTGCGCCCCAGTGAGCGGAGCAACTTCTGAACTTCTTTTTCTTCACTCAAACGTTCACCATATGGAGGGTTGGTGATGATAACACCATATTCTCCTTGTGGTCTTGCGCGATGAGCGGGCAGAACGCTGACTTCAATGTCTTTGGCGAAGCCTGCGCTCTTGATTGCAGCCTGAGCTACTTCAATCGCTTCCGGATCAATGTCGCTACCTGAAATCTGTAACGGGATATCATCACGCACAGCATCAAATGCTTCTTCACGCGCTTGTTCCCATAATTCTTCTGGAATGACAGCCCAGTCCTCTGAGTTGAAGGTCCGGCGAAGTCCTGGTGCGATGTTCCAGCCGATCATGGCGGCTTCGATCAGCATTGTGCCTGATCCGCAGCATGGATCATAGAAGGGACGGGATACATTCCAGCGACTGAGCTGAATCAGAGCTGCTGCAAGTGTTTCTTTGAGTGGCGCTTCGGTGACGAGTTTACGATAACCCCGTTTGTGCAAGCCTGGTCCGGTCGTATCCAACGTAAGCAGGGCGCGATCATTCAGCAAAATAACTTCAATCACATAACGAGACCCATCTTCGGGGAACCACTCTGTGTCATAGGTCAACTTCAGTTTCTCTACGATTGCTTTCTTCACGATCCCTTGTGATGCAGGCACACTGCTTAACTGAGATTTTTGAGAGCGACCTTCTACAGGGAATTCGCCGTCGGCTGGAATCCACTCTTCCCAAGGCAGTGCTTTGGTGCCTTCAAACAATTCATCAAATGTCGTGGCAGGGAATTCACCCATTTTAACCAATACGCGGTCCGAACTTCTCAGCCACAGATTACAACGACAAATATCAATATAATCTCCTGTGAAGAAAACCCGTCCATTGTCGATCGTAACATCTTCATACCCCAGTTGCTTCAGTTCCCGGGCGACAACAGCCTCGAGTCCCATCGCCGAGGTTGCAATCAATTGCAATTGAGCCATGTGATTCATTTCAACTCCATTTCAAGCTGGAGAAGGATATCCTTCTCTCTGCTGTATAGTAACGGTGCGGCCTTGCCGCTTTCCGTGAAAAAACTTACAATGAGAAATGCGGTGAACGTATGCATTCCTCTTTCGAAGTGATGCACCAGTCAACCGCCTGTGTTGATAACAAACATTTATTATAGAACATTGGCATCCATATGGAAAGCAGTCCAAGTGTCCAAGGAGGATTTTAGTGGTGAATCTGACCCCTGATGAATATGTAAATCAATTATTTCAAGAGGATGACCTTTTGCTGAAAGTGAAAGAGGCTATCCGTTCGAACGGTATGCCGGAAGTTTCGGTGGCTGCTGCGTATGGACGATTGCTCACGTTTCTAGCCAAGACATCCAAAGCAGAAGCTGCGCTCGAAATCGGCGTGCTGGGCGGTTACAGTGGGATCTGCATTGCACGCGGATTGCGTGAGAATGGAACCCTGACTTCGCTGGAACTGAAAGAGGAATATGCGGCAATGGCGCGTGGACATCTGGAAGAAGGCGGCTTTGGCGAAAAGGTGGAGTACCGGATTGGCCCGGCGGCAGACAGTCTGGAGCAATTGGAAAAGGAAGGACGTACATTCGATTTCTTCTTTATTGACGCAGATAAGGAGAATTATCCGGTATATCTTGACTATGCTATTAAGCTGGCCCGTCCAGGTGCTGTTATTGTAGGCGATAATTGTTTCCTGCGTGGTCGTACGCTGAATCCGGACAAGCAGGGACCGGCCGTGCTCGCTGTTCGTCGCTTCAATGAACAGATGGCGAGTGACCCGCGCCTGGTGACGACCATGTTGCCGGACTACGATGGGCTCGTACTTGCCTGGGTGAAGTAAAAGTCAAAAATTCCTGAATAAAAACTCCGATGAAACACGTCTCATGCTCTTATGTTTGTGAGGGATCGTGATCGGAGTTTTTTAGCCGTTTTTAATATTGCCCGTGTATATTCTGCTCATTGCAATCCTGGTTTTCTTGATTTTTTTGACCATACAAAGAAGAGACGACACACCTTGAATCACAGGGAGTATCGTCTCTTTCTTTGTATTTACAGATATCGATGTAGTAGTTCGATTTATACTTCAGGTGTTCCGTACGTTTCGAACCATTTTTTGATGGTGTCAAAATCATCACTGAAGGACAAACCCAGCATCAATAATACACGAGCTTGTTGTGGACTCAGGTTGTCGCCTGCAATAATGCCTTTGCCGCCGCCGTATACACTTCCCGAACCCGTCCGAGTGGTGGTCACAAAGATGACACCTTCTTCAATGGCTTTGGTACGAGCTTGTCCCATAGCTCTGGAGATGCCCCCGGCTCCGGTACCGGAAGTCACAATTCCTTTGGCGCCGCTACTCACGAATCCTTCGATCGCTCCGCCTCCAGCTTCTTGATAAGAGATCGCGATTTCTACTTTGGCCAGATCTGCCTTTGTGATTTTACTTAGATCAAATACGGGCTTCGCTGTGCCTTCAGGTTTCAACGCACGTGCAGGAGCGCGGTAGATTCGAATGTTTTCTTCATCAATATATCCTACAGCGCCGAGCATTGGGGTTTCAAACGTATCTGTCCGATAATCATTCGTCTTGGTTACACCACGAGCAAGCTGGATCGTGTCATTCAACATGAGTACAGTGCCGAATGAAGTGGTACGACCACTGCCTGCAAGCTTGATTGCGTTGTACAGATTGGCTTGAGCGTCAGAACCGATGACAGTCCATGGACGCATGGAACCTGTGATCACGACCGGTTTGTCGCTCTGAACCGTCATATCGAGGAAATAAGCGATTTCCTCCATTGTGTCTGTACCTGTGGTAACGACAACACTGTCATACATTGCAAGAGCTTTATCTACCGTCTGCGACAAGTCATAGAGGTCGGCCATGCTATAGGAACCTGAACCTGAGTTTCCGAATTGGAGTGTGCTAACATCAGCAATCTTCTGTTTATCCGGTAAGGCGTCTACCATCTCTCCAATGGGAAGTGTACCTGCCTTATAATTCTGGAAGCTGGTGGCGTCCTCGGATTGTCCGGCAATCGTTCCGCCAGTTCCGATTACCAATACATTAGGAAGTGCAGATTGTTTGGAAGAGTCGGGTATTGCAGGAATGGATGTATTGCGAGCCGGCGTAGTGGTTGCTGTCTGAACAGCACCTGTTGTGCCTTTCACCTCTACCGTAGCTGCGTGCGCAGCGTAGGTTCCGATGGGGGACAACGAGATGGTCAATGCTGTTAAAGCTGCGGTACTCCATACGGCCCAGGGACGAAGATTGGATGTTTTACTCATGAATAGCACTCTCCTTCAAGTAAGTGTGATGTTAAGTTTGTTAAGAAGAATATGTATACCATTTCAAATTGATTGTATTTCATGTTAAGTAATATGACAAACCTAGATAAAGGTAGAGTAATCGGTTACATTCATAGATAATCAGAGAAAAATGATTGTTTATAAGGAATTATGAAAGATTATTCACTTTAATAGAGATAGAAAATAGGTGGTTTTAGTAGTTTTAATGAAAATGACTCTTTTTTATGTTAGTTAATATTACATAATAAGTCTTTTGTACTGATAAAACGAAGTATGTCATTAAAAGAATGTCGAATTGGGACGCATATCAGAAGTGGGTAACAGAATGAGAGGATAGTAGTAGCAACATATTAGGTAATGGGGCTCAATTACGGTCTAAAGATTGGTTTCGTTATAGAGTTATGTTTATAATAGGGATGATCAACATATGTAAATAAATATATAATATTGATTGGAGGAAAAACGATGAAACAGGCACCGAGAAAGTATGCGAATTACATTCCGATTCGGGAACTGGAGACTTTGGAAGAGAGGTTATCTCCCTTCAAGGTGTATGCAGAACTTCGTGATAACACTCCAGTCCGATATGATGAGCATCGAGAATGTTGGGATGTTTTCGGTTATGAAGATGTGAAGTACGTATTGAAAAACCCGAAACTGTTCTCTTCTGCACGTGATCGTGCCAATACGAGCATGTTGACGACAGACCCTCCCAAACACAAACAGCTGCGTGATCTGGTGAATCAGGCGTTTACACCCAAGGCAATTGAAGCGTTGGCTCCGCGTATTCAGGAGATCACAGATGAGTTAATTGCTCCACACCTGTCTGAAGGACATATGGAACTTATTGATGACCTTGCAACGCCATTGCCCGTCATTGTGATTGCAGAATTAATCGGAGTCCCTGCGGCGGATCGTCAAAAATTCAAAGACTGGTCTGATGTATTGGTAAAAGGCGCTCGTGACGATAGTGAGCAGGCCTTTCAGGAGTTACTGGAAGAGAAGAAAAGAAATATGCAGGAGCTGCATATCTATTTCACTGGCATTATGGAAGAACGTCGGTTGCAGCCAGAGGATGATCTGATCTCGTTACTGCTTGCTGCAGAGATTGATGGTCAGAAATTGACTGCAGATGAAGTGGTAGGCTTCTGTATTCTCTTGCTTGCTGCTGGTAATGAAACAACAACCAACCTGATTACCAATGCGGTTCGCATATTGTCTGAACAACCCGAGCTACAGCAGGAGTTGCGCGAACATCCTGAACGGATTACTTCTGCGATTGAAGAGACGCTGCGATATTATCCGCCGATTGTCGCGATTGGGCGGGTTGCCAAGGAAACTGTAGAGTTGAATGGTCAGACGATTCAAGCTGGAGAGCAGGTGATTTCCTGGGTTGGAGCAGCCAATCGGGACAGTGCCCAGTTCGAAAACCCGGAAGATTTCATCTCTGATCGCAAGCCGAACAGACATATGGGATTTGGTTTTGGCATTCATTTTTGTCTGGGTGCACCACTCGCTCGTTTGGAGGCAAGGGTAGTTCTTCATACATTGCTTCAGCACATGGAACGTATTCAGCTTGTGCCGGGAACAGTCCTGGAACCGATACAAAGTGCCTTTGTGTTTGGTGTGAAGCATTATCCGATACACTTCAGTCTAATAAATAAATAAATAATGAATGGCACATGAATGACAAAAGCCGCTCTCAGGCCAATTAGGCGCTGGAAGCGGCTTTTTCTAATAGAACAGTAAGATGGACTAGTTAAGAAATGGATAGGGAATCAGGATTCCCGAGTAGAAGCAGGTTTGTTATACAATTTGAATCTGACCCAAACCATATTAAGCAGCAGCAGTCCGCCAGAGACGATAAACAGACCTTCGATTCCGATGAATCCTGCCATAAAACCACCAATGATGGCTCCAAGCATGTTACCCAGCGCCAGAGTGCTCGTATTAAAACTGAATGCACGGCTGATCATGCTATCGGATGTATAGGAACGGATCAAGGCATTAACGCTCGGAAGCAGGCCACCCATGAACACACCCATCATGAATCGAACAAGAATGAGCTGCCACACGGTCTGAACAAATGCCTGCGGAATAAGCATGAGTCCTGTTCCTATGAGGGAGAACGTTAGCACCTTGTGAGGACCAATCCGATCACTCAGCTTCCCGAGAACAGGAGACATGGCCATATTGGATAGTCCCGTAACTGCACCGACAAGACCCGCCCAGAAGGCCACATTTACATCCGAAGCATGCAATTTTTGCACATACAGCGGCAAGAGTGACATGGGGCTAATCATCGCAAACTGCAACAGGAACGTCACAGCAAACAGTGCGGGAAGTTGAGGTGACTTGTTTAATTCCTTCAGACCGGACAATACGGATTGTGCCGGCAGTTTGGCTGCTTCTTGCCGGTCGAATTTCTCTCTCACCAGGAACATGGCGAGCATGGAAGCAACAAAGATCAGTCCGCCTGTAATGTAGAAAATGGGGCGGAAGCCTACTGCATCAGCTAGCAAGCCGCCAATAAGCGGACCCAGGATTGTACCGGCAACTTGCCCGGACTGACTGATTCCCATAGCGAAACCCATGCGGTCTTTTGGAGTGGTACCCGATATCAGCGCAACAGCCGCAGGATTGAAACCGGAGATTGTACCGTTAAGCAAACGCAATAAGAGAAGCTGCCAGGGATTCTGTGCCAGACCCATAAGGGCAATTACGATGGCCATCCCGAATCCCGAACGAAGCAGCATAACTTTACGACCATACTTGTCCGATAACTTGCCCCACAGCGGTTGAAACAAAAATGAGGTGAGGAAATTGGCTGCAAAAATAAATCCCGCCCAAATGCCAATTTCATGTTCGCCAACAACGCCAAGATCTCTTGCGAGATAAAGAGACAAAAATGGGGTAATCATGGTCATGCCCGAATTGACCAAAAATTGTCCGAACCAAAGCACAATGAGGTTTACTTTCCACGTTTTCAAAGTGCTTTCACTTCCTTTCAAAGATATTTCTGTAATTCTCTAAAAAACACCATTCTTTCATTATAACATAATTGGCATATGGGGGATGGGGGTAAGGAATGTCATAGTATTGTCACGTAGAACGCATCCGCATGTGGTTGTTACAGCTGTTTAAAAAGGGCATAATGGTAATTATGAGTCCAAAAACTATTGGAGGCTTCTTACATGAGCTATAATGATCGACTGATTCGGGCGAGTTTCAAACAACAGGTAGACCGTGTCCCGGTATGGTACATGCGTCAAGCTGGACGTTACGATCCTGAATATCGCAAAATTAAAGAAAAGTACTCCTTACTAGAAATCTGCAAACAACCCGAGCTGGCGGCTGAAGTTACACTCATGCCGGTACGCAAACTTGGTGTAGATGCGGCTATTTTGTATTCCGATATTATGAATCCGGTTGCCTCATTGGGCATTGATTTTGACATTGTAAAAAATATTGGACCGGTCATTGATAATCCGATTCGTTCAGCTGCAGATGTGGATCGGCTGCGCCCCATCGACGTAGAAGGAGATCTGTCACATATTCTGGAGACCATTCGAATTCTGGATAAAGAGCTTGACGTGCCTTTGATTACGTTTGCAGGCGCGCCTTTCACGATTGCGAGCTATCTGATCGAAGGCCGACCTTCGAAAGGTTATATCCGCACCAAAACGATGATGTACAGCGAGCCTGAGGTGTGGCATAAGCTGATGCAGAAGCTTGGTGATATGGTTATTACATATGTCCGTGCGCATATTGCGAATGGCGGTAAGGCATTCCAGTTGTTTGACAGCTGGGTTGGAGCACTTTCTCCCAAAGACTTCAGAACATATGTGTTGCCTACGATTACCCGTATCTTTACCGAATTATCGGATTTGAATGTACCGAAGATTTATTTCCCTGGTGTCGCCTCGGGCGAGTTGTTGCCAGCGCTGCATAATCTGCAAGCCAATGTGATTGGATTGGACTGGAGAGTATCGATTTCGGAAGGGCGTCAACGTCTTGGCGGCAAATTTGCCGTACAAGGAAATCTGGACCCTTATTTGCTGACTGCACCGATGGAACTAATCAAGGAACAAGCCAAATTGATTATTGACGAAGGAATCAAGGAGCCGGGGTATATTTTCAACTTGGGGCACGGACTATTCCCCGAAGCTTCCCTTGAGAAGCTCAGAGAATTAACGGCTTATATTCATGAGTATTCTGCTGAAGCATTAAAGACAGGGGTGACGATAACTAATGACTAATACTGTAGGTGTACTGGTGATGTCATATGGTACACCAGAAAATATGGAAAGTGTTGAAGCATATTACACACATATCCGCAGAGGACGTCCGCCTGAACCGGAGCAATTGAAGGAACTGACGGATCGATATGAAGCCATTGTTGGCGGTGTATTCCCGCTTCGGGAGAACACGGACAATCAGGTCAAGGCTCTTCAGGAGACTTTAAACCGCGATGAGCGTGGCGTTGATGTGGAATTCCGTTGTTATCAAGGACTGAAGCATGCCTATCCGTTTATTGAGGACGGCGTGGAACAGATGGCGAAGGATGGAATTCAGACAGCAATTGGTATTGTACTGGCTCCTCATTTCTCCACAATGAGTGTAGGCAGTTATATCAAACGTGCGCGTGAAAAAGCAGAAGAACTGGGCATTCATATGTCCTTTATTGAGAGTTATCATCTGCATCCGAAATTAATTCAGGCGTTGTCCACGCGTGTCAGTGCCAAGTTGGATGCATTTGAGGAAGCTGGAGCAAAACGCGGAGATGTGAAGGTGCTGTTCAGTGCTCACAGCCTGCCGGCACGTATTGTGGAGATGGGTGATCCATACCCACAACAACTGCTGGAGACTTCGGAAGTGATTGCCTCACGTGTAGGAATAACCAATTGGCAATTTACGTGGCAAAGTGCCGGACGAACAGCTGAGCCTTGGCTCGGACCGGATATTCTGGATACGTTACAGGAACTTTCGCGTGAACAGGTAGAGGATGTACTTGTTGCACCAATCGGGTTTGTCTCGGATCATCTCGAAGTACTCTATGATCTCGATATTGAGGCCAAATCGATTGCCAAAGAAATTGATATGCGCCTGATGCGTATTGATTCTCTCAATAGCGATCCTCTATACATGGAGACGTTAAGCGACGTTATTATAAGCCAATGGCAGCAAGGGTCGGATGAGTAATGGGTGATAAGAAACGCCGTGTTGTTGTCGTCGGCGGTGGCCTCACCGGCCTCAGCGCGGCATTTTATATCCGCAAGCATTACCGGGAAGCGGGAGTTGAACCCGTGATTACTTTGGTCGAGAAAAGCTCGTCCATGGGAGGCATGATTGAAACACTGCACCGGGATGGATTTGTGATTGAAAAAGGGCCCGATTCCTTCCTGGCTCGCAAAACTGCCATGATTGACCTGGCTAAAGAATTGGAGATTGATCATGAGCTGGTCAGTCAGAATCCGGAGTCGAAGAAAACGTATATCATGCAGCGTGGCAAGCTTCATCCTATGCCAGCAGGACTCGTTCTCGGTATTCCTACAGAATTAAGACCTTTCCTGAGAAGTGGTCTGGTCTCTCCGGCAGGCAAACTGCGGGCGTTGATGGATTTTGTCATCCCGCCTCGTCGTACAACAGAAGATGAATCGCTTGGTTATATGATTGAACGCCGTCTTGGAGCGGAAGTGCTGGAGAACTTGACGGAACCACTGCTCGCGGGAATCTATGCAGGTGATATGCGGAGATTAAGCCTCCAGGCTACCTTTCCGCAGTTCGGAGAAGTAGAGCGCGATTACGGTAGCTTAATCCGGGGCATGATGACAGGTCGCAAACCGGCTGAGACGCATACCGGAACCAAACGGAGCGCTTTTCTGAACTTTCGTCAGGGACTGCAGAGCCTTGTTCATGCACTCGTCCATGAGTTGCAGGATGTGGATCAACGTCTGAACACCGCGGTGAAGTCACTGCAACGTCTTGATGGAACGCAGACCAGATATCATGTTGAGCTGGAGAATGGTGAAATGCTTGAAGCTGATGATGTAGTGGTTACTGTGCCGACATATGTCGCGTCAGATCTGTTGAAGCCACACGTGGACACAGCGGCACTGGATGCGATTAATTATGTATCTGTGGCCAATGTAGTGCTCGCTTTTGAGAAAAAAGAGGTGGAGCATGTATTCGACGGATCGGGTTTTCTTGTTCCGCGGAAAGAGGGTCGGAATATTACGGCTTGCACGTGGACATCGACGAAATGGCTGCATACCAGCCCGGACGATAAAGTACTGCTTCGCTGTTATGTCGGTCGCTCGGGTGACGAACAGAACGTAGAGCTTCCAGACGAAGCGCTCACGGATCTGGTTCTCAAAGATCTGAGAGAGACGATGGGTATCGAAGCAGTGCCGATCTTCTCCGAGATTACAAGGCTTCGTAAATCCATGCCTCAGTATCCAGTGGGACACCTCCAACATATTGCCGCCCTTCGTGAGGAGCTTGGCAGCAAGTTACCTGGTGTGTACATTGCAGGTGCAGGTTATGAGGGCGTAGGCTTGCCTGATTGCATCAGACAAGCAAAGGAAATGTCTATCCTGGCAACACAAGAGCTTGCAGCAGATTAAGTACAGCAAGAGAGCTGTCTCACCGTAGAATTATCTACTGGAGAGATGGCTTTTTTTATGTGAAAATCTAGAAGCTAACCGAGTTAATACCCTTTCAATCGATACAGTTCCAAGGAATGATGGAAATCCAGAATATGCCTGATATAATGGTATGTATGGCTGTGAAGAAGAAGAGGAGTTGCTTATGTATCCCCCAAGATCAGATCGAAGTGTAGAGAGGAAAAAAAGAAAGCGCACCCGCGATAGAATCATCTGGACAATTAATTTTGTATTGATCATGACAATCGGTCTGGTGGGCATTTTTTATGTCATTAACACACGTCAGCAACAGGCGGACCAGCCGGTGAAGCAAGAAATGGTTGATCAGGATCAGCCTTCCATTGGAGACGATTCCAAAGGCGGGGATCAAGTAAGTTCTCCAGACTCAGAGGAGTCTGATAAGACTCCGGAAGAAGAACCCGAAGCAACGAATGAAGAAACAACAGCAGATGCAGATAAGTCATCTGGCTTAGCGAAACCTGATACTTCAGGCAATACCAATAATGGGAAAGCCGAATCCGGAACGAAAAAACCTGCTACAGATTCGACACCGTCAGGCACCAAGGGAAATGCAGGTGTGGATACCGAATCAGGGACGTCGAAACCTTCCAATTCAGCGAAGGATGTCACCATTAATTTTGTCGGCGATATTCAATTTTCGGGCAAAGTTGCTGAACTGCTGGATAAGAACGGTTATGATTATCCCTTTGCCAAGCTCGGCAGATTGTTCAAGGATGATGATCTTACCATCGGCAACTTGGAGACTCCGATAACCCAAGGCGGTACTGGTGCAGCTGACAAAACATATGTATACAAATCTTCGCCCAAAGCATTGGCGGCAATGGCCTCTGCGGGTTTTGATGCTGTCAATTTGGCTAACAATCATATTCTGGATCAGGGTGTAGAGGGTTTGGTAGATACGTTAACCTATCTCAAGGAATATGGTATAGCTCACACTGGGGCCGGTATGAACCGGGATGAAGCCTATGCACCAGCGTATCTGGAACGCAAAGGCATGAAGATTGCATTGCTTGGGTTCTCCCGCGTTGTACCGGAAACGAGTTGGAAGGCTGAGGGCAATCGGGCTGGCGTTGCTGAAGCCTATGATTCCACAGGAGCGGTCAAAGCGATCCAGGAGGCTCGTAAGAAGGCTGATCTGGTGATCGTGGTTGCACACTGGGGAGAGGAACGTGTAAGTACTCCGAACAGTGATCAGACCCGATTGGCTCATGAATTTGTAGATGCCGGCGCGGATCTGGTCATAGGTGGTCATCCTCATGTGTTGCAAGGGTTGGAGTACTATAAGGGGAAATGGATTGCATACAGTACGGGAAATTTCATTTTCTCCAGATCAACAACCGAAGAGACATGGAAAACGGCGGTATTTCAGGCACGCTGTAGTCCTGATGCAGCTTGCAGCATGAAAGTCATCCCTTATGAGGCCGGGCTCGGTCAGGCCATTCCGATGATCGATGAGGCAAACAAAATGCTGTTACAACAGATGGCAAAGCTCTCCCCAGGCATTCGATATGATGGAAATGGAGTCGCTTCGCCTAATTAATAACCTTTTTGAGGAGGGAATCGAATGAACAACCTATGTGTAGCGCACCGTGGATTTTCTTCTATTGCACCAGAGAATACGATGGCTGCGTTTCTAATGGCCATGGAACGGCCTGAAGTTCAGTGGATGGAGCTGGATGTGCAGTTGTCGCGTGATGGTGTGCCAGTGATCATTCATGATTTTACAGTGGATCGTACGACGAATGGCAAGGGTCTGGTTCGGGAAACCGATTGGGCTGATCTGCAACGTCTGGATGCGGGAGCATGGAAAAACAAGTCTTACAAAGGCGAACGTATTCCGGCGCTAAGTGAATTGTTAGATCGCTCGTGCGGCAGAGTACGTCTGAACATTGAACTGAAAACGCAGGGAGACATGTACCCGGGTCTGCCTGCGGCTGTTATACATGAAGTGAGAAAAAGACATATGCAAAATGATGTTGTAATCACCTCATTTGAACCAGCCGCTCTGATCGAAGTGAAGAAACTTGCACCGGAGATCCAGACGGGGCTGATTATCGATGCACGGCCAGGTGATCTGTTAACCGCCCTCCAGCAGATGAAATGTACATTCCTCTCGATTGGATACACCAATGTAGACAAATCCTTAATGAGCGAGATGCGGAGTGCAGGTATTCGGGTGATGGCTTGGACAGTAGATGACAAGACCATTATGAAGAAACTGGCCGCAGTTGATCCAGAACTCATGTTATGTACGAACCGTCCTGACGTATGGGAACTGGCATTTCAGGAGACGAGCAGCCGATTCTTCAGACCGTAAAGGCCCTAAAATGCACTATTGAATCCAATAAAGGTGGTAATTTACCCATGTTGACTAACATTCGCAATGTATACTGTGTAGGACGCAATTATAAACTTCACGCGGAAGAATTGGGCAACGCGGTTCCGGATGAGCCAATGATCTTTATGAAACCTTCTCACGCAGTCGTGCCCCTGAATGGTGAAACGCTTGAATTGCCTGCTACCAAGGGTGAAGTTCACTATGAAGCTGAATTGGTCGTTCAGATCGGCCGGAGTTATGAGCCGGGTATGGCGGTAGATGAGCTGGTGGTTGCGTATGCGTTTGGTATTGATTTTACGTTACGTGACGTACAGTCCGTAATTAAGAAAAAGGGGCATCCCTGGACAGCGGCCAAAGGATTCAAAAATTCGGCTCCGGTTACTGCATTTCAGGCGTTCCCGGGGGCGGCAGCACTGCTGGAGAAAGACTTTACGTTGACTAAAAACGGTGAGGAAGTCCAGCGTGGTAACATTCGTAACATGATTTTCAGTCTACAGGATATTGTGAATTATGTAGGTCACCATTACGGCTTGGGGCCGGGAGATGTCATTTTTACAGGAACACCCGAAGGTGTTGGACCAACACAAGCAGGAGATGTGCTCGAACTGGCATGGGACGGCAAATCCTTGGGTGTATGCAGGATTGGGGCAGCGCAATAAGGATTACACATCATACCTGCTTGATAAGAGAATAGGGTACAAGAAAGGGGCGTGCACACGCTCCTTTTTGCCATGTTATTCATGGCAACTTGTATATTTAACGTAAGGATCGGTCGCTGATTACGTCAGGCTGTAAGCTGTATTTGCGCTCTGCGTGACCAACTCTTGCAGTTCAGCTTGTTGTGCAGCGTGTTGTTGCGAGCTGATACTTCCACTTGCGAGTCGTTCATCCAACTGCTCTCTGAGCTGTCTTACTTGTATAGCAATCACCTCATCCAAATTCCCCTTGTTTTCCTCCGTAATCGTTCTCAGCGATTTGCCGTTGTACAATTCCTGATACAGATGCTCTTTTGAAGGCTGATTCAGAGCGTTGAGCAGTTCGTCACTGCTTCCCTCACGAGTATCCAGGTCAACGATGAACCATTTAGCAGTAGGTATGGGGGAGATGGCGGATTGGCCCCATGCGGTTCCCGCAAAGGACATGGTGACAATCATGGTGCCTATAATAATGACTCTTTTCATGTTCATATGCATAATCCTCATTTCTGTAGTTGAGTACGAACTGAATCGTAACTTGTCATAGATGTATTGGTTGATATATCGATCTGAGAATAGTGTAAACGGGAAACCTGAAGTGAAACTTAAAACAGGATAAGTAATTTTAATCCGACGGAGAATGACCTTAAAAAAGATAACTTATAATTCACACTTGACAGGTTGGGTTAGTTGGTTATATGATGATCTCAATTATTTTAATACTCATTAAATGAACAGTGAAATAATTTGAATTGAAAATATATCGAGCTGATTGGACCACCAAAGGCTCCCGGGACTACTCCACTATGGAATGTCCACGGGGGCCTTTTTTCGTATGCTGTTGAGGTTTCAGACGATCAAGGAGGTTATGAATTGAGTGATAGAGACTGGGAAGCGTTGGAGCGGACGGACTGGTTATTCCGCAAAATGGTCAGACGATTCGTCAAAGAGCGGGATCGTATCTCTGTAGAAGGCATCAGCCTGCCAGGCATGCTTATCCTGCACAAGATCATACGTGAGGGAGAACAGCGGCTTGGCGATTTGGCGGAACAATTGGACTTTACATCAGGTGCCATTACAGCTCTGACCGATAAGTTGGAGAAAAAGGGACTCACCATCCGCAGACGAAAGGAAGACGACCGCCGGACGGTTTTACTGGATATCACTTCCAGTGGGCGGGAAATGTATGCGAGAAACAGCAACATCGGTGCCCGATGTATCACGCTTCTGTTTGAGGGTTTTACGATGGAGGAACTGGAACAGCAAAGTCAATTCTACGAGCGGGTAGTAGCGAATCTGGAGGGGTTCTCGGACACGGTGCTGGAGTTGGCGGAGAACAACGGGATACAAGAACATGATCGGTCCTCCACAAGTAACCTTGAGCAGAAGCAGCGGGACAATACCGGAAAGAGTAACTATCTCAGTTATTGAGATTGAGTCAAGGCAACGGCATTTGATATACCACTAACATTCTAGGGGAGAGATGATCAATGGGACACTCAACAATATATCCAACTGGAGCGACGCTATACAATCCGGATAAAGCTTGGGGCGGTTATACCGTCTATCAGGCAGGTGAGGAAGGCGTAGTATTGATCGATATGAATGGCAAGGAGGTTCACCTGTGGAAAGGATTATTAGGTTTTCCGGCCAAAATATTACCTGGTGGCTACGTGCTGGGCAGCACGGGTCGGAGAGATCCGAAGTTCGGTATTCAGGATAATGTCGATCTGGTTCAGGTGGATTGGGACGGCAACATAGTATGGAAATACAATAACTACGAACACATCGAAGATCCGGGGTATGAGCCACTATGGTATGCCCGCCAGCATCATGATTATCAGCGTGAGGGTAATCCGGTAGGGTACTATGCACCTGGGCTTGCACCGAAGACGAAGAGTGGCAAAACACTTATCCTGGCTCACAAAAATGTGAGTAACCCGCAAATTTCAGATAAGCCATTGCTTGATGACGCCATTATTGAAGTGGATTGGGAGGGGAAGGTACTTTGGGAATGGCTGCCTAACGAGCACTTTGAAGAATTAGGTTTTGATGAAGCTGCTCGAAATGTTCTGTTCCGTGATCCGAATACACGTTCTTTCGGTCATTTGGGTGGTGGTGTCGGTGACTGGTTACATATTAATTCTGCTTCTTATGTTGGACCCAACCGCTTCTATGAAGACGGAGACGAACGGTTCCACCCCGACAATATTATCTGGGATGCAAGAGAGGCCAATATAATCGCAATTACAGACAGGCAGAGCGGAAAAATTGTATGGAGACTGGGCCCCGACTATACTTCAACTGAAGCGAAGCACATTGGCACAATTATCGGGCAGCATCATGCACATATCATTCCTCAGGGCCTTCCTGGAGAAGGGAACTTGCTTGTATTCGACAATGGCGGCTGGGCAGGTTACGGCCTTCCGAATCCGGCTTCCCCATTTGGATTAAAACATGCGATTCGGGATCACTCGCGTGTGCTGGAGATTAACCCGGTCACCCTGGAGATTGTCTGGCAGTATACCTCGGCAGAAGCAGGTTTCTCGGTTCCGACGGATTCTTATAAATTTTATAGCCCATACATCAGTTCCGCCCAGCGTTTACCTAACGGCAACACCCTAATAACCGAAGGTTCCAATGGCAGATTGTTCGAAGTGACAGCGGAGCATGAGCTGGTCTGGGAGTATGTCTCCCCGTACATGGATGGGCGGAATACCAATATGGTCTATCGCTCATATCGAGTCCCTTATCAGTGGGTTCCACAGTTGGAGAAGCCGCAGGAAGTTGCCATCGAAGCCATTGATGTCTCCACCTACAGGGTGCCGGGAGCAGCACCCAAAGGTTCTGCATCCATCGTGAGCGTAGAGACAACTCTTCCATTTGTGGAGGGAGCAGCCTGTGTGGCAACGTCGGATGAAGGCAAGTCGGGCGGTTAAGCGTCAAGAATCATGACTAGATCGAATGGGGTGTATATTGTGAGAAAACCATCCATAATTACCGGCGTATTGATATTATTCCTGGCTACGGCACTCATATTATCCGGATGCAGTTCAAACGCAGCAGGATCTGGAGCAAAAGACGCTACCGGCAAGAATACCGATAATGTAAAAATTCGAATTGCAGATACAAGTACGAACCCAACGTTCAGGGTAGCCATTGCCAAAGGTTTTTTTGAAAACCGGGGCATAGATGCAGAGAGTATTACGTTTGGCTCACCGGCTGAAGGTGTAAATGCACTATTTATCAAACAGGTTGATATTGCGTACGGGGCGGACTTCCCTGTATTGAATGCACTGGCTAAAGGGGAATATTCAGTCATCGCTTCTGCAGGCCAGACTACGGATGAAGCGGCAGCCGCCTGGAGGCTGTATGCAAGGGATGATATTCAGAGTGGAGCAGATTTGAAAGGCAAGAAAGTGAGTTTCATTCGAGGCACATTTATTCCATATCTATGGGATGAATATTTGAAAGATCAGGGGGTGGCGCTGAGTGATGTGACGCAAATTGGTCAGGGGGCTTTTGATGAAGCCTACATCGCACTGAAACAGGGAGACCTTGATGCCGCTTGGGTCATAGGTTCCGCGTTAACCGATAAATTCGATGCACTCGAAGGAGTACATCAGCTGACGGATATGTCTCAGACGCCTATACGCCTTGGGATGGGACTGGTATCAAGTAATGAATTCATCCAGGCAAACCCTGAAAAGATAAGTGACTTCCTTGCGGCGCTGGATGAAGCATCCACGTATGCCCAAGCGCATCCTGAAGAGGTTGCCGATCTGATGTATCAAGAGACCAAACAGCCTAAAGATGCCACGTTGAAAGATCTTCCGATCAATCCATGGGAAGTTGGATTTACGCAGGCTGCTTATGATAGTTTGGCGGGTCAGAAGCAATACATGGTGGACACCGGAATCATCAAACAGGATTTTGAGCTTGACACCAAACTCAATCTGACTTCTCTCCAGCAGGCGTTGCCGAAAAAAGTGACATACAGTAAATAATTCTTATACCAATGGGAGGTGTCCGTTATGTCCTTACCTGCAACTCAGCATACCATTCATATTGAACAGCTTCGGAAAACGTATCATGCCCCGACCAATGGGGATGTACATTATATCATTAAGGATGTCGATCTGGTTATCAAGGGAGGGGAGTTCTTTGTCCTGCTTGGTCCCAGCGGGTGCGGGAAGTCAACGCTGCTGAACATGATCGCGGGTTTCATCTCCAAGTCGGGTGGACAGCTCAAGGTAGACAACAAGGAGATCGACAGACCAGGCAGGGATCGGGCAGTGGTATTCCAGCAGGCGGATTCTTCTCTCTTTCCATGGTTAACTGTGAGGGAAAATGTTGAATTCGGACTTCGAATGTCCAAGGTGCCTAAGACACAACGACGTGAGATCTCTGATCGATACATCCAGCTTGTGGGACTGAGTGCTCATGAGGGGAAATTTCCGAAAGAGCTCTCGGGTGGCATGAAGCAGCGGGTTCAATTGGCTCGGGTACTTGCGAATGACTCGGCGATCTTGCTGATGGATGAGCCATTCGGTGCCCTGGACGCAATGACGCGGCGGACCATGCAGAAGGAACTGGTGAATATTTGGAAAGAAACACATAAAACCGTTATCTTTGTCACACACGATATTCAGGAGGCGTTATTGCTTGGTGAGCGCATAGGCATTATGTCTGTAGGTCCGTCTTCGAATATAACGGATATTTATCACAATACGTTACCTTACCCGAGGAACATCGCCTCGTCTGAGTTCAACACCCTGTATGACCGGATTCAAGGCCACTTTGAAGAATAACTGAGGTGATATGTAAGATGAAATGGTTGGAAAAAAAATCGGTGTCCATCCCTCTCCTATGGGTAACGGTCATCCTGATCTGGCAGCTTGGTGCCCTCATCTATGGGCCTGACGTAATCCCTGGTCCCTGGGATACGATCCTAGGAGCGCGTGAACTGATTGCTGACGGTACCCTGATGCAGTATATCGGAATCAGCTTCACTCGTGTACTGGCGGGCTGGGTACTCGGAAGCATCATTGCTATTCCGGTAGGGCTGATTATTGGCAAGGTGCATATCATCCGGCTGTTCGCCGAGCCATTCCTTAACTTTATACGTTTTATCCCGCCGATCGCGTTTATTACTTTATTCTTGGTGTGGTTCGGTATTGGAGAGCAATCCAAGATTGCGCTCATCATGTACGCAACTTTCTTCATTGTTGTGCTCAATACCCTAACAGGTGTACTCTCCGTTGAAGAAGACAAAATCCGGTCGGCCCGCAGTATGGGAGCCAATGAACGGCAGATTTTGCTGCATGTGATTGTTCCTGCGACAACCCCGTTTATTTTCACAGGTGTTCGTCTGGCAATGGGAACTTCGTATATGGCCATCATCGGTGCGGAGATGATTGCCGCAAATGAGGGAGTGGGGTACTTGATCTGGAATTCCAGACTCTTTTTCCGGACGGATTGGATCTTTGTCGGACTGATTTCCCTGGGTTTTATGGGATTCCTGACGGATCGATTGTTCAACTGGTTTGGTCGCAGAGTACTTTACCGATATGGGGTCATTGGCGGAGCGAAGCGGGTCTGAACGAGAACACAGAAACACTCAATTCCAGACGTTACTTGAGAAGGGGATTTATCTTGTTGTAACGTTTGGTCAATAACCTGTTTTGGCACTTCTACACGAGGCCGAAACAGGTTTTTTGTGTGCTGGCCTCAGGAGTTTCGGCATTGGCATCAAACCGTGGTATAATTGAATTTCAAAAATACAATTAACGTCATGTGGGCTGTACTTATGCTGCATGCAGGAGACATTATGGATTGGATTATTGGCGCCGTATGCGCTTCTATGGTGGCAGGTGCTGCCTATGCGAAAAAGTCGCTAACCCTGTCTGGCTGCTTGGCAGCAATAGTGATGGGAACGATATATTACGGAGCGGGTAACCTGTTCTGGTTTGGCACGTTATTGTTGTTCTTCATTACTTCAACGTTGCTCTCCAGGTTTCGTAAAGATCGGAAGCAGGAGCTGGAGAAATCCTATGCCAAGTCAGGAAATCGGGACGCAGGGCAAGTAATGGCTAATGGTGGAATGGGCATGTTCCTATGTCTGGGATACTGGATATTTCCACATCCGGCATGGATATATGCTTTCATTGGTGTAATGGCTACCGTGACATCGGACACATGGGCAACTGAACTCGGGAGTCTCAGTCGCAAGCCGCCGCGCTCTGTTCTCACATGGAAGGTACTTACTCCAGGTGCTTCAGGAGGTGTCTCATTTCTCGGCACCGTGGCCGCAGCCGTAGGCGGGGCTCTGATTGGTGCGGGAGCCTTCTTGTTTTCATGGATCGCCGGGATCGAAGGGCTTGGTCTGTTTAGTTGGACTTTTGTCGGTCTTGTAGGCGGGTTGGCAGGTGCTTTTGCCGATTCCTATCTGGGCGCAACGGTGCAGAAGATGTATCGTTGCACTGTGTGTGGCCGTGAAGTTGAGGTACATGAACATTGCGGGCATCCAACGGTTCGGGCTCGTGGCTGGGCATGGATGAGTAACGACCTGGTGAACGTGCTTAGTTCGGTTATCGGAGGATGCGTGGCGATAGGTTTAGGTAACATTTTGGCGTTGTAAGGAGGAGTACATTTGAGCACGGTACAGGGAGACAAATCGGAGGCTATTTTGGATGCGGCCTATGGTATTTTTGGCTCGAAAGGTTTTTATGAGACGAAAATGTCTGATATTGCAGACGAAGCCGGCATTGCAAAAGGCACCATTTATTTATATTTCAAAAGCAAGGAACAATTATTTATCGCAGTATCCAAGCGGGACTGTAACAGTTTTATCAGTCGTCTTGAATATGCATTGAACTCGCATGACAACACAGGTGATAAACTTGGAGCAATAGCCAAGACCCACCTTACGTATTATTATGAGCGCCGCAATCATACCAAGCTCTTTTTTATGGCACCCAATAATGATCCGGACCTGATGAAATTCATGAAGGCATTCATGAATCAATACATGAGCATGGTATGTGAAGTACTGGAGAGTGCAAGTGTACCTGAGCCTGCATTACTTGCTGAAGCTTATATTGGAATTCTGGACCGGCTGAAGATGGATATCATGTTGAATCCAGAGTTCAATGAGGAACATCTGAACAAACGAATTGCCTTTGCAGCAGCATTGTTTCTGGACGGATGCCGTTCTTTTTTACAAGTTTAAAGTGAGTGCGTGAATGCACGTAATATGAATTTTATTTTACAGAGAAGTGGGTACGAGCAATGAACATAATGACGGTAGAGCAGATTGCAAAAAGTTATGGCGAAAAAATATTGTTCAAGGATGCTTCATTTGGCATGGCTGATCAGGACAAGATTGGTGTCGTTGGGGTAAATGGTACCGGGAAATCCACGTTTTTGCGTGTAATATCTGGTATGGAACCTGCAGACGCGGGACAGATCTCCATCGGTAATGACGTACGTATTCAGTTCCTTGCACAAAATCCGGACTTCAATCCAGACAATACGGTACTGCAACAAGTATTCGAAGGTGACAGCATGGAAATGAAAACCGTGCGTGAATATACGGAAACGATGGAATTATTGGAGCTGAATTCCTCCGATCCAGCGTTGCAAGAGCGATTACTACGTTTGAATCAGCAAATGGAGCAGCTTCAGCTCTGGCAGATGGAGAGTGAAGCGAAGAGTATCTTGTCCAAACTGGGTATTCGTCAATTCGATGCACTGATGGGCACGTTGTCTGGTGGACAACGCAAAAGGGTAGCACTCGCTGCTGCGCTGATCCATCCTTGCGAACTGCTCATTCTGGATGAGCCGACGAACCATATTGATAATGATTCGGTAGTATGGCTCGAGCAGTACTTGCAGAAGCGTCGCGGCGCACTGCTTATGATTACGCATGATCGGTATTTCCTGGATCGTGTGGCCAATGTCATGCTGGAATTGGATCATGGCCGTTTGTTCCGGTATGAAGCCAACTATACACGCTTTCTGGAACTGAAGGCAGAGCGTGAAGAACGGGAAGCTTCTTCCGAACAGAAGCGTAAGAACTTGCTTCGGACGGAGCTCGCATGGATTCGTCGTGGTGCCAAGGCACGGACGACGAAACAAAAAGCGAGAATTGATCGTTTTGAACAACTCAAAGACCAACAAGGAGTCCAGCGCTCCGGTTCATTGGAAGTATCGGTTGGCTCCACTCGTCTGGGTAAAAAGATTCTGGAGATCGAGCATCTTTCCAAATCCGTCGGTGGTCGCAAACTGATTGAAGATCTGAGTTATATTGCCGTACCTGGAGATCGGGTAGGGATTGTCGGACCGAATGGTAGTGGTAAGTCCACGCTGTTACAGATGATATCTGGCAAATTGGAACCCGATGCAGGCGTGGTTGACGTCGGTCCTACGGTCAATCTGGGCTATTTCACACAGGAGCATCAGGAGATGGATGAATCTCTTCGTGTCATTGAGTACATCAAGGAAGTGGCTGAGAATGTGAAGACAGCCGATGGCTCTCTAATTACGGCATCCCAGATGCTGGAGCGGTTCCTGTTTACCCCGGCATCCCAGTGGACGCCAATCTCCCGCCTGTCTGGTGGAGAGAAACGTCGACTGTATCTGCTGCGTGTTCTGATGGCTGCGCCGAATGTACTACTGCTGGATGAGCCGACGAATGACCTGGACATCCAGACACTCGCTGTACTGGAAGACTATCTGGACGATTTTCCGGGTGTTGTCTTTGTGGTATCCCATGATCGCTATTTCCTTGATCGTACTGTGGATAAAGTGCTGTCTTTTGAGGGCAACGGTGCTGTACGTGTACACGTCGGCGACTACAGTGAGTATGCGGAATGGATGCTGAAAAATGCCCCTGGAGCTACGCAAGAGAGTGACACAGGAGCAGCGAAGGTGAAGCAGTCATCGGAGAAAACAACTCCCGCTGTGTCAGCGGCTAAACCGAAGTTGAAGTTCAGCTTCAAGGAGCAACGTGAATACGATCAGATTGATGAAAATATTGAGAAGGCTGAAGCCAATCTTGTCCGGATTAACAAAGAGATGGAAGAGTCATTTAGTGATTCTGCCCGTCTGCAGGAGTTGATGGCAGAGCAGGTTGAGGCTGAGCGTCATCTGGACGAATTGATGGAACGCTGGACCATTCTGAATGAACTTGCAGAGCAGATTGAACAGAGCAAGTCTTGATTTATAGTTAAACATCGCCCTTTCTTCTAGAGTGACTTGATGTCGCTTTGGAGGAGAGGGCGATTTTTTTGTCTGTGAATTTCGCATGAAAGTGAAACGTTCAGTATATTCATTACGTTGTATAAGTAAAGAATTCCATAGAAGGGAGAGAACACCATACTTATGTATAAAGAAATCAATGAACAGTTGGCAGTACTCAAGGAAAAGGGGAGAATTTACGAGAAATGGACCAAGCGTTTGGAGAAGCTTCAAACGGAAGAAACCGAATGGGAAGCAAAGGTAAAACGTCGTCAGGAGCATCTCCAGAAGGAGCAGAAAAATGTTGATCGACTGAACAGTATGACATTGTCAGCATTTTTCTATCAACTGATTGGCAAGAAGACAGAGCAGCTGGAGAAGGAAGAACTCGAACTGATGGAAAGCAAGGCTGCGTACGATACCGCTTGTCGCATGTTACAAGACGTGCAAGAGCAACGAATTCATGTGGAACAGGAGTTGGAGGGCGGGCGGCAGTATCAATACTGGCAAAGTGATTACAACGCTCTGTGGGGGAAGAAGGAAGGTCGTCTGCTGGACCAGGATGCTGAATTGCAACACATGGCTGAAAATCGGGAACATCTGGCGAGTGAACTTCAGGAACTGGATGAAGCTTTCCGGGAAGGGGAATACCTGGTCTATGCCCTTGAACGTGCCGAGAAGGCTTTGGCTTCGGCAGGTAATTGGGGCATATATGACATGATGGGTGGTGGGGTAATTTCCACCCATATCAAGCGGGGACGTATGGATGACGCTCAGGTGGCCATTATGGATGCAGGAAAGCGTCTACGACGTTTTCAAAAGGAATTGGAGGATGTAGAGATGGCGGTACACGCGGATCTGCATCTGGGAGGTCTGCTTTCATTCGCAGACTATTTCTTCGATAATCTCTTTGTGGACTGGATGGTTCAGGACAAAATTCGTAAAGCCGAACGCCAGGTGAAAGATGGACTGATTGCGGTTCGACAGACCATGCATGTGTTAAGTAATGAAATGCGTGACCATAAGGCAGAGTTAGAGATTTTGGAGAATAAATATCATGCCTATGTGGAACAGGCAGATTAAGAGATAGGACAGCAAAGGACACTTCCGAGAGCACCGAATTACTGTGCTTGGAAGTGTCCTTCTGCTTAGACGAACATATGGATGTTATCCACGATTTTTTCGTAGATGGATGATTCTATTTTACTTCGTTGTAATGTAGGCAGCGAGCAATCGTGCCGTATTCAGGACAGCATCCTTATGTGTACGCTCCATGGAATGAGATGCGTGAACCCCCGGACCGATCAGTGCTGCTCGGATATTGTTTCCTCCGCGTAGTGCTGCACTGCCATCTGAGCCGTAGTGGGGATAGATGTCTACGACGTAATCCAACCCATCTTGTTTGGCCAGTTCAATGAGACGACTGGTCATATCGTAGTCATACGGGCCGGAAGAATCTTTGGCACATATGGATACATCGGTTTCTTTACAGCTCAGGTCATCGCCCATGGCTCCCATGTCTACAGCGATCATTTCACTGATTTCCGCAGGGATATACGATGCGCCATGTCCGACTTCTTCGTAGTTAGAGATGAGCAGAGAGACATTATGTAATGGTTTCCAGCTTTCGCGATGTGCAGACTCAAGGATGCCGAACAAGGCAGCTACGCTGGCTTTGTCGTCCAGATGACGTGATTTAATATAACCGCTTGGGGTAATGATGGCACGAGCATCGAAGGAGATAAAGTCACCGACAGCAATTCCGAGTTTCAAGACGTCTTCCTTGGAGGAGACAACTTCATCGATTCGAACTTCCATATGGCTCTCGGTCCGTTCAAATGTACGTGCATCTGGATAAACGTGTACAGACGGGTGAAGGGAGAGAATGGTGCCTGTGTATGTCTTTCCGTCCCGAGTATGGATGCTGCAGTACTCATTCTCAATACTTTGCATGGAAAATCCACCGACAGAGGTCAGTTTCAAGGTGCCGTAGGATGTAATCGAGCGTACCATGGCCCCTAGTGTATCCACATGGGCACTCAGAGCAATCGTCTTGGACGAATCCTGCCCTGGCAATGTAAGCACCGCACCACCCTTGTTATTCAGCTCACAAGCGATGCCAAGTGATTCTGCTTCCTTGCGAATCATCTCGATAATATGATGGGTGTAACCACTTGGACTTGGTGTGTCCAACAATTTTTTCAGAAAAGACAGAACGTAAGATTCATCAATTGTAAAATTCATTGTCTAATTTCCTCCTTGGAACGTGGGTATGGTGTGAAACAAAATACAGCCTGTCTGGGGGAGTGAATGTGATACTACCATTCCTGACTCGCCAGCAGGCTGATTCTGTTGGTTACAATGTCCCCGTAGGGTTTCCTTTGCGCTGACTCTGGATCGAATCATTCTCCAATAGGCTGTCCGGTTCAGTTGAGTTAAGCGAATCCATCGATTTGAAAGAATCGAGCGAAGCGTTGCTTGTTGCCGAACTTTCCAATTCAGATACACGCAATTTCAATTGCTTATTCTCGCGTTGCAGTCGGTATTGGCGATAGATGCCATATGAACCTACAATAATTCCACCGATCAGGGTGCAACCGAGGATCAGCAAAATCAGCGGGATTTGAACGGTGTTAAATAGCAGGTTAACTTGAACGGAATCAACATTAATAACCGCAAAGATTCCTGTGAGCAGTGCAAAAACAAGACCTGCTATGAGTGCCCATTGCATTTTCATGGTGTTGCCTCCTTGTTGAACAATTGAGAACTAGTATGCATTACCCATATTAGGGTATATTGCATCTTTCAATGATTGTAAAATCCCTTGCCCAACGGGCAAGGGATGCAGGTCACATTGAATGTCAACCTTACTTGGTTAGTTCCTCCATTTGTTCAATCAATTCCTTGAACACACTCATGGCTTCACGAATTGGCTGTGGTGTAGACATATCCACACCTGCTTTTTTCAGAATGTTAATGGAGTAGTCACTGCCACCGCTCTTCAGGAAACCGAGATAACGGTCAACAGCTGGTTGGCCCTCTTCCAGGATTTGCTTGGAGAAGCTGGTCGCTGCGGAGAAGCCTGTAGCATATTTGTATACGTAGAAACTGTTATAGAAGTGGGGAATACGAGCCCATTCCATCTCGATATCTTTGTCAACAACCATGTCTTTACCGTGATATTTAACGTTCAGATCATAGTAGATCTCGGACAACAATTGTGGTGTTAAGGCGTCACCTTGTTCCGCACGTTCGTGAATGATTTTCTCAAATTCAGCAAACATAGTCTGACGGAATACCGTTGTACGGAATTGGTCGGCGTAATAGGTCAGCAGATACAATTTTTCCTTTGGATCTGTTGATTTGTTAAGCAGATAATCCATCAGTAACGCTTCGTTGGTTGTGGATGCAACCTCAGCCAGGAAGATGGTGTACTGGGCATCACGATACGGAAGTGTTGTATCCGAGTAATGTGAATGCAGAGCGTGACCCATTTCATGTGCAAGTGTGAACATGCTGTTCAGGTTATCTTTGTGATTCAACAAGACATACGGGTGAGTGCCGTAAGCGCCCCAGGCATATGCGCCTGAACGTTTATTTTCATTCTCATATATATCGATCCAGCGGTTATCATATCCAGTCTGCAATGCATCTGCATAGTCCTTGCCGAGTGGTTTCAGACCGTCTTTGACGGTTTGTTTCGCTTCCTCATAGGTAATATCCATTTTGTACTCGTCTACGAGTGGAGCGAACAGGTCGTACATGTGCAATTGATCCACACCCAGCAACTTTTTGCGCAGGTTCATATAACGATGCAATAACGGAAGGCTCTCGTGAATCGTGTCTACCAGATTCGTATACACATCCGTTGGGATGTTATCTCCATATAAGGACATTTCCATTACGGAAGGGTACTTCCGAACATTAGCATAGAACATATTTTTGGTTACATTTGCATTCAAGGCAGCCGCAATCGTGTTCTTCTGTTTGGCATAGGTTTCGTATACCGCTTTGAAAGCACGTTCGCGAACTTCACGATTAGGATTCTCAAGGAACTGAATGTAGCTGCCGTGTGTCAGCTCGACTTCGTTACCATGTTCATCTTTGATTCTTGGAAACTTGAGATCGGCGTTATTCAGCATGCTGAAGATGGTCTGTGGTGCTTGTGAAAGGTTGCCTACCTGTGCAAGCAAAGCTTCTTCTGCTTGGCTAAGAACGTGAGCTTTTTCCCGTTTCATCTCTTCCAGAGTAAACGTGTAAGCAGAGAGTTTTTCGTTAGCAATAAATGCGTCCAACTGATCATCCGGAAGGGAAAGAATCTCCGGTGTTACAAAAGAAAGTGCTTCACCAACCCGTACGCCTAATTTCTGGGCTTTTTGGGACAGGTTTTGATATGTAGGATTAGCTGTGTCTTCATCTTGATGCATACGTGCATATACAAAGAGGCGTTCTATTTTTAGGCTGATCTCATCTTCGAATTCGAAGCAAGACTTGAGTACATCAGGTTGACCTAGTTTACCTTGAAATTCGGAGGCCTTCTTGGTCAAAGTCGATACTTCTTCATATTCCTGATCCCAGGCTTTCTGATCGGCAAATAAATCTTCCAGTTTCCAGCTATGCTCAGCCGGCACCTCGGAACGTTTCAATAATTGACTCATGGAAATCCTCCTTTGATGATCTGATGAATGTATGGACGAAGCTGCCTTCGTCTCGCTTGCCTGTGCGGAGAGAGACGAAGGAATCAGACTAAGTACCAGTATAACAGATAGAGATTTCTGGTATTTCAACGGCCTTCCTCCTTACGATACGAATAATCTCGTATAGTATGACCTGAGGTACGTTGAAATATTTGAGTATCAGGGTTCCTTGTGATTAGGTTCCCATGTTATACAAGAAATAAACGATCAGGAAAAAGGCGAAACAAATGAGCAGGGTAGCAATAAGCGCCATTCCACGTCTCAGTCGATCCGGGATAGAATTGCGTCCCAGAATAAGCACAATACCAAGGGAGAAGGCAAGGATGATAAAAATGACGACATTGCTTGAGTCAAGCTGCATGGGTTAGACCCCTTTGAAGGCAGCCATCAATTGACGCCATTCATCCTCGCGGTTCTCAAAATCTGCTTTTGGGAAACGGCGTTCAGCCCAGTGCATTAAAGCAGGACGGCTAAGGAAAGTATGGCATTCTTCGCCCCACTCTTCCGAAATTTCTCGCAGTACGAGATATTTGCCTTGAACTTCTACGGTCATCATATTCCACTTGTCTGTTTTGTATATTTCATGTTTTTTTATCATAGGTAGTCTCCAAACTAACGGTTTTGGTAAAATGATACCGTACCCTACGATTCAAAGCAAATTTTTTCGACATTTATGGAAAGATAAATTGCAAAATGGAAGCCCATACAGTATAATATGGGTATTCGCCATAGATGGCGATATTTTTAGGAGGTTTTTCATTTGAAAGGTACAGTTAAATGGTTTAACGCAGAAAAAGGCTATGGCTTTATTTCAGTTGAAGGCGGCGAGGACGTATTCGTACATTTCTCCGCAATCCAAGGAGACGGCTTCAAAACATTGGAAGAAGGTCAAGCGGTAGAATTCGAAATCACTGATGGAAACCGTGGTCCTCAAGCAGCTAACGTAAACAAACTGTAAGAATTTTTCCGGTCAACGGACTTCTTATACATGATAAATTTGTAGCTGAAAATTATGAACCCAAGCACAGTCCCCCAAGGGAGACTGTGCTTTTTTTGATTCTAAATTTCCGGTGTAAGTAACGGATGAATACGGTTCAGGTTTCCTGGGTGTTCAAGACACACGATTGGTCATGCTGGACCATAACTTCAATCCGAAACCGATCAGTGCAGCCAGGGAGAAAGCCATAGCGGTGAGATAGAAGGTCTGTCTGCCCGCATGTTCCAGCAGCAGTCCGCCCAACGTTCCACTAAGCAGTCCCGAAGCACTGGACCAGACAATGGTGAACAAAGCCATACCTGTAGCCCTGTAGCCATCCGGAACCAGGCGAATGATATAACGGACTGCCGTAACGTAGAAAATACCGAAGGTCACACTGTGCATCGTCTGTATCGCAACGACAGCTGCAGGTGTATCGGATATGGACATGAGAAGCAAACGAACTGTATACATCAGTGCAGCAAAAGCAATGAGCGGCAGTTCCTTATAACGGTTTCCATACTTGCTCAGCAGCAGAAATATGGGGATTTCACTTACAGAAGAGATCAGCAAAGACCAACCGATCAGCCCCTCACTCGCACCCAGCTCTTTCAGCGTGATGGTTAGAAAAGCTTCGTTCATCCGATGCCCCATGGCAAGCAAAAATACACAGCCAAAAAAGGTGAGCACCTCTCTGCGTTTCAAAATAGCCCATAGCCCCGATAGATCCATTTTGCTACTACTTCCCGAAGGTTGATCCTTCAATTGAAAACTGATCAATAGTGTAGTGGCAGCAAGACCAACGCAAACCCAGATCGTCCAGGCTGGCCCAAAAGATCCAAGGAAATACCCGATACTTAATGCGAAGAAGGCATAACCGATCGATCCGAAGACTCGAATGGAAGTGAAATTACGACCGTACTTGCTGGCTGTAGTAATCGCCATCGTATCCGAGAGTGGATAGACCGGATAATAGAAAAAGTAAAACAGGGTGACTAGTACAAATACCTGCCCGAACGTTGTTGCATTGGCAAGCATGATGCCTGTGATCAATTGACCACCAAGTAGAATAATCATCACTTTGCGTACTGTTTGGTAGCGGTCGCTGGCCATGCTCCAGAACATATTGGAGAATACAGAGATGAGGGGGCCAATCCCGTAGAGATAACCAATCTCAGCCCGACTGAAGCCCAGATGACTGAAGTACAGCTGGAAGTAAGAAACCACCAGAACGGTGGAACCGAAGATGGTGAACATGAGAGCCCGCAGCCAGTTCTGATCCGGGCGGGCGTTGTGACTTAATTTCATGATGAGAGACTCCAATCCTGATCACAGTTCAATGATTTTATTACCCTTTCAGGGTTGATGATTTACCGGTAGGTGGTGTTGACATTGTAGGTTCCTGCTGCGTGCGCCGGATGACAAGCCAGACAATGATAAGTTCAGCGAGCAGGCCAAGGGATTGGGCTACAGCGCCAATCATGCCGTTCCACGCAGGGAAAATACTAACAAGTATAAGCAGCACGATTACCGTGCAGATTGCATTCGCGGTTTGCGAACGAAACATCGTTTTTGTCTGACCGCGAAGCAGAATGAGGCCGTTGCTGAAATCCAGAAAAGGGAAGATCAGCGGAAATAAGACGAACGCACGCAGTGTCCACAGACTTTGTTTCAACAGTTCGCCCTGAACGCTCATGACATTTTCGAGTACCCAGGGTCCCAAGGGGGTATAGGCAATCGACACCATCATCGCAAACGGAATAAATCCGGTGACAAGTGCAAATTTTCGTACCAGTTTGGCGTCCACAAGGTAGAAATTCAGCACGATCTGATGAATGTATGTAAAGAAGCTTAGCATCAACTGCATCAGACTGCTTGCTATGGCAAAGGATGAAATGGCCAGTGCGATCCCGGTCGTTTTGCCAAGTACGATGTTAATGACGGGTCCTATAAACAGGGCTACAAAGCTGGATAACAGCAGCGGCTTATAAAAGCGAAATACGTCTCCCCTGCTCTCGACGGGATGATCCTCAAGCTTGGCTGGCATCTTGCGCTTGATGCTGTTTCCCTCCAGAAAGCTGACGAGCGCTTCAATCATCATGCCCGCAGCAAAAATGATAGCGCCTACACGTCCACTGTCAATGCTGTCTGTGTAGATGAAATACAGGGATAGGCCGTACATGCCGGCTAAACGGAATATCATGCCGATGGTTAACCACTTGGTTCGGTTATTCGTAATGATGATTCCCTGATAGATGTTGCGGATTACTGAGAAGATACTCACATACATGAGAATTTCATATACGTCGATGACTTTGTTCAGCAGATCCGGACTTACACCAAACAGATATTTGAACACCCCGGTACCAACAGGAGAATATACGATGAGAAAACCAATGAGAAGTACACAGGCAAGAAATATTTTGGTCACAAACGTGAGGGCCTGAAAAGATAGGCGATCGCGAACCAGCGCGGAACAGGTTTGCCGCAGCAGGGTGGAGGGGCGTTCCGTGAGGGTTAACAAGCTACCGGCGATGGCATAGCTGGCAATCACCGTCTCGGGATGAGCGGAACGTGCTAATGTGCTGTTTATAATAACGTGAGAAATGGTGACGAGAGAGGCGGAAATGCCAAGTGGCACAAAAAAAGAAAATAACCGTCTCCACGAAAGTGATTCACTTGACGACATGTCAACGACTCCTTTGATGGATGAAATATGCCTAGTATATCACAAAGCTTTGAGCGCGGATGCGATTTTTTGTGCGGAATATGCGGCAGATCATTTGTACAATTAAGGGGATCATATTATAATAGGAATGGTTAAAAATCGCTCTAATACGTATTCAACCAAGTGGAGGCACATTTATTTTGAGCCAATCAAATCGAAAACGTCATCAATATCCGCGTGGACCGCTGGCATTGATGAGAGGGGTGTACAAATACACCATTCCGGAAACACGGAAGGCACTGAATGGATGGCGTGCTCAGGCTGAGGCGATTCCGAATGAGGAATTACGTACGCAGGCACTTGCCAGTCTAAAGGATAAGCAGTTTCACTGTGAAGGCGGAACCGTCTACGCGTTAGCTGATTTGCCAAACAGACACATTCTGATTCCGCTGATCGTTTCATATCAAACTATTAGTGATTATTTGGACAATCTGTGCGACCGCAGCACATCGATGGACCCGGATGACTTTCGTCTTCTCCATCAATCTATGCTTGATGCGGTAGATCCCGAAGCAATTCCCGTCAATTATTATGCCCTCCGTGAGGAGCAGGATGACGGTGGATATCTGCGGAATCTGGTGACCACATGTCAGGAACTGACCCGTCAGTTACCAGGCTATGCGTCCGCCAAGCCCCAAATTCAGGATCTGGCAGGCCTATACACGGACCTGCAGGTATATAAGCATATCAAGCCGGAACTGAGAGAAACGGCACTGCTCGAATGGTGGTCGGAGCATCGTCATCGCACACCTCAGTTTCGTTGGAACGAATTTGCTGCTGCGACTGGCTCTACACTGGGCGTTTTCATGCTGTTTTTGGCTGCGAGTGACGATCAGTTGACTGAAGAGCAAGCGGCCTCGATCCACACGGCCTATTTCCCACATGTATGCGCATTGCACATTATGCTCGATTATTTAATTGATCAGGATGAGGACCGCATCGGGGGAGATCTCAACTTCTGCAACTATTATGAGAATGTAGAGACCATGCTGGACAGAATTGCTTTTATTGTGGAGATGGCACGCAGCGATGTGCAGAAGATCCCGGGAAGTTCCTTTCACCGGATGATCATCGAAGGACTGATTGCCATTTACCTGTCTGATCCCAAAGTCAGCGAACAGCAGGAAGTTCGCGTCGTATCCAAACGTCTAATGAAGAATAGTCCGATGACGAGAATATTTTTCTTCATTTTCAGTCGCTGGATACGGAAAAATATGTAAGTCAGGTGTAATATTGCGGAGCCTGAAGTGAAACTAGAGGAGGAAGAAACATCATGACAGCAGTAAAGAAAATCGCAGTTTTAACGAGCGGTGGTGATTCGCAGGGGATGAACGCGGCCGTTCGTGCGGTTGTTCGCAGCGGACTGTTTCACGGTCTCGAAGTATATGGAGTTCAACGTGGATACCAGGGTCTTTTGAATAATGACATCTTCCCAATGGATTTGCGGAGTGTAGGGGATATCATCCAACGTGGGGGAACGGTTCTTCAATCGGCACGTTGCAAGGAGTTCTATACCGCTGAAGGTCAGCAAAAAGGTGCGGACATTCTGCGTGCGCGCGGCATTGACGGTCTGGTTGTTATCGGTGGGGATGGTTCCTACAACGGAGCAAACAAACTGAGCAAACTGGGCATTAACACAATGGGGTTGCCAGGAACAATTGATAACGATATTTCATTCACCGACTATACGATCGGATTTGATACAGCTGTAAGCATAGTGGTTGACGCAGTAAACAAATTGCGTGATACGATGTCTTCACACGAACGTTCTTCTATCGTTGAAGTTATGGGTCGTCACTGTGGGGATATCGCGCTGCATGCCGGACTTGCTTCGGGTGCTGAAACCATTCTTGTGCCGGAAGTTCCGTTTGACATGGACGAAGTGGCAGATCGGATGAAAGCTAACTTTGCACATGGTAAACGTCACAGTATTATCATCGTTGCAGAAGGCGTGGGCAAGGGTGAGGATGTAGCGAAAGAACTGATGGAACGTTGCCCGACGTATGAGCCACGTGTAACCGTTCTGGGTCACATTCAGCGTGGGGGTACGCCAACACCTTTCGACCGTAACCTGGCGAGCCGTCTGGGCGACTTCGCTGTTCGTAGTCTGATCGCAGGCGAGACAGACAAAGGTTGTGGCATTATCAAGGGTGAACTTACCCTGACGGATATTGATAAAGTAGTTAATACGAAAAAAGACTTCGATATGGAGACTTACGAGCTTGCACAACGTTTGTCCCAATAATTCGATTCATAAGCAAAGAGCACAATCCCGCATGAACGAGGATTGTGCTCTTTTTATTGTTTCACGGCGTGCGAAAATCGATGTTACGCCGTGCGCAGTGCGGCTTGTTTTTGTACCCGAAAGAGTCTCCAGAGAAGTGCTGTTGCTCCTACAGCAAGGCCGGCAATGAGTCCGATCCAGTATCCGAAGGCACCGAGAGAAGTATATGTAGCAGTTAGATAACCAACAGGCAAGCCAATAATCCAATAAGCTACGAACGTAATGATTAGTGCCGGATTAACATCTTTGTAACCACGCAATGCTCCCTGGGTCGGTGTAGCAATGGCATCCGAGATCTGAAAGAAAATGGCGTAAATGAGGAAATGCTGCGTAAGTGCAATAACCTCTCGATCGTTCGAATACACGCCTGCAATCTGTTCGCCGAACACAATCAACACGATGGCTGTCAGCAGTGAGAGTATGATGGCTCCACCAATGCCGAGCAGACTGTATTGTTTGGCATCTTTCAAACGCCCTGCACCTGCCTCAAAGCCTACAAGTATCGTAAGAGCCATACATATGCTCACAGGCAGCATGTAGAGCGTAGAAGCGAAGTTCAGAGCCGCCTGATGGGCAGCGATTGTTGTGGTGTCAAAACGGCTCATCATTAAAGTCACAGCAGCAAAGATGGACGTTTCAAAAAAAGTTGCGAATCCAATCGGAATCCCGATCTTGAGTAACTCTTTCCACTTGGCCAAGGATACGCGGGTCCACTGACGGAAAATGCCGTATTGGGCGAAAGGTTCCATCCGGTGGACAAAAAAGAGACTAATGAGAAAGATGAGCCAGTACGTACAAGCTGTAGCGACTCCAGCACCAACGCCGCCCAATTGTGGGAAGCCCCAGCGGCCGAATATCAGCAGATAATTTAGCAAGATATTAACAGGCAGGGAGACCAGCGTAATGAACATTGTAGTTCGCGTCTGACCTAGTGCATCCATGAAGCTGCGCAGCACGGTATATCCGAAGAGCGGGATGATGCCAAAAGCGAGTGCGCACAAAAAATAGAAGGCGACTTGAGCAACCCTTGGCTCCAAAGGCATCCCGTTCAGTACAGGGCCAAGTATCAAGGACCCGGCTCCGATAACGACGAGACTGACAGCAATTCCAAGATACAACGCTTGTATGACGTTATACCCGATCTGATCATTACGTTTGGAACCTAACAGATGGGATACGATGGGTGTAATGCCAATTAGAATCCCGCTTAGTCCAGTTTGAACTGGCATCCACAGACTTGTGCCGATCGCAACACCTGCAAGGTCGGCCGGGGAAAACTTGCCTGACATATTCGTATCGAAGAACGACATGGCAGAGAGGGCGATTTGAGTGGTGAAGATGGGCAAAAATATAATCAGGAATTGCTTCACTTTTTGTGAAAAACTTGTTGTGTTCATGTTCACTGGCAGTGCCTCGCTATTCTAAAATGATGTCATCGGGGTGTCATATCTGGACAGCTATTCATTGTAGTGGATTTTGTCCGTTTTGAATAGGGACAGAAGCAAAGGAGAGGCACAATCGAGAAAGATGAACATGAAAAAACCTCGTTCCGCCAGAAGCGGAGCGAGGTTGGATGAATACAAAAATATGCAAAAGTGCCGATTACTTATATTGTACACCGGATGTATAACGATTGGACGCATTCCAGAGCAGATATTCATGCACATCCATGTCTTTCATTGCTCTAATCTGGTCTTCCACTTGTTTCTTGCCATACTTGATATAATGCCCACTTCCCAGCCAGCTTGCTGTGAAGTCCTGAATCCACGGACGAATGACGGGTTTGAGCTCTTTGGTAGGGTCCAGTTTCTTGTGTGTGTCTTCCATCGAGCCCTTGATCGTGGTGTAAGGATCTTTGTCAGGGTCCTTCACCCCATACCATCCCGTTGAATAGTGACTAGGGTATACCATCGGTGAGATCACGTCCACATTTTCGGATATTTTAACAAAATCCTGTCCAATGCCTTCAGCTGCAGGTACAGAAGCGGCATAACCGAAAATGTCCACTGAAACACGAACACCTAGCGGGGCTAACTCCTTGCGTGCATATTGCACGAATTCAGCTACAACATCGACCCGTGACTTGTCGGACTTGGTATATTTCAGTACATCGGCTCGAGTTTCGAAACCTTCCGGGAAACGAACGTAGTCAAATTGAATCTCTTTGAATCCAAGTTTGGCTGCTTCCTTCGCAATCTCGATATTATAGTCCCATACTTCCTTGCTGTACGGATTCACGAAGCTGTCGCCTTTGCCATTCGCCCATACAGATCCATCCTTATTTCGGAAGGAAAGCTCTGGATTTTGCTTGGCAAGAATCGTATCTTTGAATACAACGACACGTGCAATCGGGTAGACGTCATGTTTTTGCAACCGTTTCATCAAGGCATCGATATCCCGAATAAAGGGTTGGGATTTGCCCATTTTCTGTAGCGCTTTGTTTTCTGTGGGATAAGTTATGTATCCAAGATCGTCTTTGATATCAATGACCATGGCATTCAGTTCGGTACTGTCTGTCAGTTCCAGCAATTCTTTCATACGTGCGCCGCCAGCGCTGTAGGCCGTTACATAAATACCTTTGACCACAGGTGCGTCAGGTTGAGGATCAATTTTGGCAGGTGGGTTATCGGCATCAATAACGACCTGATCTTTTTGAGATTGGATAATTGCGGTGTTAAAACTGTTGGTTAACGATTGGAACTGGGGATTTCCCTGATCTGCTACTGCGGGGGCACCACCAAAGCTTCCAAAGGCCATAGCCAATAAAGCCCAAAACATGTTCATTCATTTCCACTCCCTTATGTGCATTCCATGTATGAATTATACATTAAAGCCTCCGGGCTTTTAACCATATTAAGCAAGTAATGAAACACATGGAAAAAATGAAAACCGCTTCCTGCTGAGGAAATCCCCTGCAAAAAGCGGCGTGATCAATCTGAAAAAAATTATTGAATGTAAATCTCATTTTGATGCTCACAAATACTGTACTGAATGATTTCCATTGCGTCTCCCTGTTCCAGGATGCCCAGCCCATCCCGGAGGACAATCAGTGAGTCGAGTTCATTCGGTTTCAAGAAAGGGAGCATTTCCGGGCACCATCTGTTGACAATTTCAAACAGTTTTACCGTTTCCATATCCACATTAATCACCCTTTCCTACTCGAATTCCAAAATGGTAAGTCATTCGGTGCATTCGGGAAAGCATATGGCCTGTGAAATTGAAGGGTTGAACCTGCTATACAACATATTTAGGAGCCGTACACCGTTATTATACCACAATGTTGTGAATTGTTAACCGTACAGGTGTCTTAACTTCTGCGAAATGAGCCCATAACACCAACCGTTTCCACTATGTTAACAAAAGCATTTGGATCTGTATCCTTGATAATACGTTTAATTTCAACCAACTCGTAGCGGGTGGTAACGGTCATGAGCATGTCCTTTTCAATATCCGTGTATGCTCCCTGAGTCTTAATTTTGGTAACTCCACGAGGCCGAACAAGTAATTTTTTTAACATAGCTTCGGTTTCGTTGGTGATAATATACAGGGTTACTTTGACGTGACTGATATGGATCAGATCAAGCACTTTGCCTGTAATGTAAATGGATACCATGGAGGCCAAGGCTGTATTCCAATTGTCACTCAGGTATCCTGCAAGCATAATAATCGAACCGTTCATGCCGGCCATCACTGTACCAATCGGAAAATCTCGTTTACGCGTGAAAATGGACCCAACAATGTCGAGTCCTCCTGTGGAGCCGCCGACTCGAAAGGAAACACCAGTACCCATTCCAATAAGCACACCACCAAATACAGAACTAAGTAAAGGATCTGTAGCCACAGCAAAAACAGGCAGGAGCGCAATGAACCAAGAAGTGGCTGCTACCGAAAGAATACTTAATGTAATGAAGCGTCGTCCAAGAATAAACCAACCTGCAATGAGCAAGGGAATGTTAAGAACAAAATACATTATACTAAGATTCAACGTTGTAAAATAACCCAGAAGCATTGAAATACCGGACACCCCGCCGCTTAAAAGCTGATGGGGGACCAAGAACCAGTTAAAGCCGCAAGCAATCGCTGCAGCACCCAAAATGATCACTAAAGAGTGCCAAATTATTTTGGGCAATTTAATCACCTCATTTATATTTAAAACCAGATTGCTGGTAATCTTGAATTGTTTTGTGATATAATGATTTGTGGATATTCTTGAGTAGGAAACTTTTCCCAAATGGAACGATAAAATTTGAAATGTTTCAAACACATGTATGTAGTTTTAGTCTTATGTTGGGGACCCATTCATGGAATTATAATCGTTCGTGAAAATAATTTGCCCAGTTGGGATACCCTATAAATATTAACGCTACTTAAGAATACAGACAACAAAGTGGATTGTCCACCATGTCCACCATATAAAAGGAGTATGAATAATTTTGACAAATTTAAATTTCTCAGATTTCAATCTTGAACCGCTGGTGCTGCAAGCCATCACTGAGCTCGGGTTTGAAGAAGCAACACCGATTCAATCCAAAGCAATTCCTTTGGCACTCGAAGGAAGAGATTTGATTGGTCAAGCACAAACAGGTACAGGTAAAACTGCTGCATTCGGTATTCCGTTGATCAGCAAAATCACCAAAAGTGACGAAAAAATCCGCGCCCTCATTATGGCACCTACACGTGAACTTGCAATCCAAGTTGCAGAAGAGATCGAAAAACTCACTCGCTTCAAAGGTCTGCGCTCCCTGCCAATCTATGGCGGACAAGATATCGTTCGTCAGATTCGTGCACTGAAAAGAAAACCACAAATTATCATTGGTACACCTGGACGTCTCCTTGACCACATCAACCGCAAAACAATCAAACTTGATGATGTACAAACTGTTGTATTGGATGAAGCAGATGAAATGCTCGACATGGGTTTCATGGAGGATATTCAATCTATCCTGAAACAAGTACCAGACGAGCGTCAAACGATGCTGTTCTCAGCAACAATGCCTCCTAACATTCAAAAATTGGCTCAACAATTCTTGAACAACCCTGAACACGTATCTGTAATTCCTAAACAAGTAAGTGCACCATTGATCGACCAAGCTTACATTGAAGTTCCTGAGCGTCAAAAATTCGAAGCACTTAGCCGTTTGCTGGATATGGAATCTCCTGAACTGGCGATCGTATTCGGACGTACTAAACGTCGTGTTGATGAATTGGCTGAAGCTCTGCAAAAACGTGGATATTCTGCTGATGGTCTCCATGGTGACCTTTCCCAGAATCAACGTGATACAGTAATGCGTAAGTTCCGTGACGGCAGCATTGATGTACTCGTTGCAACAGACGTAGCTGCACGTGGTCTCGATGTATCCGGCGTAACTCACGTTGTGAACTTTGACCTTCCGCAAGATCCGGAGAGCTATGTTCACCGTATCGGTCGTACAGGTCGTGCGGGTAAAGAGGGTGCTGCTTGGTCCTTCGTTACACCGCGTGAGATTGATCACTTGCACTTCATTGAGCGTGTAACACGTCACCGTATTCCACGTAAACCACTGCCAACAATGGCAGAAGCGGTTGAAGGCAAACAACGTTTGACAGCAGAGCGTTTGCTGGAAATCGTACAATCGGGCGAATTGAACGAATACAAAGGTATCGCGATTCAAATGCTTGAGCAATATGATTCTGTTCAACTGTTGTCGGCTGCTCTGAAGCTCCTGACAGGTGACAAAAAAGATGCTCAAGTTGACCTGACTCCTGAAGATCCAATCCGTGCGAAGCGTCGCAAACCGGATGTTCGCTCTGGCGGACGTAAACCATCTGGCTATAGCGGTAACCGCAGCAGTGGTAGCGGCGGCAGTGGTGGTGGCTACAACCGTGATCGCAACAGCAGTGGCGGCGGACGTGGTGGCTACAACCGTGATCGTAACAGCGGCAGCAGCACTGGTGGCGGAAGCAGAGAAGGTGGTTACAACCGTGACCGCAAACCTCGTCCAAGCTCCAACGAAGGACGTCGTCCAGCGAAAGATTCCTCTTTCGAGTAATATAAATGTGTGAACAGGAAATGGAGCAGGCAACTGCTCCATTTTTTTATTTTCAATTGGCTAATTTCTCTTTTGCTCATTATCAAAAGCAATGGTCAAAGGCGGAGCGGATCTCTTTTCGGGAAGTACTGGCTTTTCCTATCTATAATAAGGTATATTAATATTAGACTTCAGGTAATACGCAAGGCTGCGGAGGAGGAGAAATGTTTGGAATTTAAAGGAGCTATGGGTGGGATCTACCGGCTTACAGAGTGGATTACGAGACTGGCCGCAACCAATCTGTTGTGGGCTATTTGTTCGTCTCCGTTCTTGTTTTTCTTGATTATGAAACTGCTCGTTATGCAGCAGAACCTCGCCAACGAATCATTGCAAATGAACTGGGCTATAGCCATTGTGGCACCGCTTACACTGTTCCCGGCGACGTCGGCGCTGTTTACGGTTGTTCGTAAATGGAATATGGGGGATACGGATGTGCCGATCTTCCGTACGTTCTTTGTAGGTTACAAGGAAAACTACAAGCAAAGTTTAATCGGGGGCATTTTCTACACATTGTTGTTTGCGATAATGTATCTGGATTACACCGTGTACATGACGCAGTTCCGCAACATGCAGCTCGTGGGAATCATTATGCTTGTGCTGCTTCTCTTGTTATTTGTATCACTCTTTAACTTTTTCTCGATGGTTGTACATTATCACATGTCCATTGGACTCATTATCAAAAATGCAGTACTGTTAACGCTGATCAGACCATTCCGTGTATTTTCCACATTGCTTGGAAGCGGTCTGCTGTTCTACATTGGTTTCCGTTATCCGGTCTTGTTCGTCTTCTTCATTATCAGCATCATTGCTTGGTTCGCATTCTTTAACTTCTACGCTACCTTCAACAAGATGCAGGAGCAGATGGAGAAGATGCAGCTGAAGAAGGAAGAAGAGGAAGCTGCTGCGCTGGCTGAACAATCAGCAGAGAATGGTGAAACATCTGAGCCATCAGACGACAAAAACATTACATTGCAAAAATAAAACATGATGAATCGCCATTTACTTTTTACACAGTTAGGGATATAATAATTGTACATCCTGCGATGTACGTTTCGGTTATTCGTTGTTTTGAACCAATGATGATGTCTTCGGGAGATCAACACAGAATGTTGCTGAAAAGCCCTGTCTATACGACATGGGGACTTCAAAAAGCATTTTTGCGGTCACCCACCTGCCAAGCAGGTTCATAAGACAATGTAGCCGGACGGCATAGGCGGGTTCCTAAATTTTCATGTACAACACCCTGACTTTTCCTCTTCTGAAGGAATTTCAGGGTGTTTTTAAGTTGTGATGAATGGTTTTGATTGGTTTTGTGATAAATATGATGCTTGCCCTTTTGTTACTACTTGAACAATGTTACACTAAGATACATAAATGGAACGGTTACATTCAAAGGAGGAAGGGTCTTGACCTTAAAGAGAACGCTCGTCGGTATCATCCGCAGCATGGAGGGGACCAGCGATCGAGCCAAGGATCCCAAATTAAAAACACGGTATTATAACTTATCTAAAGACAGAGCTTGGGAAGAGGTTTCTTCAACACTCAAAAAAATTCCGGGTTATAAAGTGCTGCACGAAGTGCCTTCTGTTGGAGAAGTTATACTGGAGAAGCGGACTACCTTTGGACGGACGATGGATATTACAGTTTCCATTATTTCGGTAAGTCCTGTTCGTAGTGCGGTGGATATGTATTCAGCTTCACGTGGTTCACTTGGAGACTTGGGTTCGAATTATCGCACAATTATGAACTTATTCTCTGTACTGGATAAGAAGCTAAGCAAGTATAAAGCGAATGATTGAAATAGATGATAAATAACAAAAAGCGAGTGAAGGCTAACCTTCCTCGCTTTTGTTCTGAACGTGTGGTAACTTCTACAGCAAAGCTTTTACAGCAGCGATGGCTTGTTCGAAGTTAGGGGAGTCTGTCATTTCAGGCAAATACTCCACATATGTAATCCGGTCTTCGGCATCCAAAACAAAAATGGAGCGCATGTCGAGTTGGAATTCTTTGATCAGAACGCCGTAGTCTTCACCGAAAGAACGTGTTTTGTAGTCTGACAATGTAACTACGCGGTCAACACCAGCTGCTCCACACCAACGGGCTTGAGCGAACGGAAGGTCAACGCTTACTGTCAAGACAACAACATTGTCTCCGAGATCTCCAGCTTCAACGTTGAAACGACGAGTTTGCGCATCGCATACGCCAGTATCCAGGGAAGGAACAACGCTGATTAATTTGATTTTGCCTGCGAAGTCTTTCAGGGAAGCATCTTCAACCAGGTTTTTGCTCAGAGTAAAATCAGGTGCTTGATCGCCCACTTTCAGTTCGGGTCCGATCAATGTAATAGGGTTGCCTTTGAATGTGGCTGCGCCTGTACGTTCTTGTGTCATAATAATGTTCCTCCTTATAAATTGGTGATCCGTGCCAAAATCCATTATAATCTTTTATGAAAGGCATTGTCCAATTCGGACATGTACCATTACGATGGATCAGAGATGTAAGTCCGATCTGAACAGGGTGGAGTGAAAGAAGAAATTTATGATATTTATTCGCTATGAGAATTGGAAAGGTTATTTGAAGTATTTCCCTTTGACGTCGATTTTTTTAATTGCCAATGTTGTGATGTTTATTGTGTTAACGGTGAACGGTGGCTCAACGAACAATATGGTGCTGCTGAAATTCGGGGCACTTACGAATCATGAACTGTTCGCACAGGAGTGGTGGCGTTACATCACATCCATTTTCCTGCATGCGGGCTTCAGTCATTTATTGTTTAACAGCTTTGCGTTAATTGTATTTGCACCACCAATGGAACGGTTGCTCGGGTCGGTAAGGTATGGTGTATTGTACCTGGGTGGCGGTGTGTTGGGTAATATCCTTGCTGTTGCATGGTACAACTCGATTGGGAGTATTACCATCTCCGTAGGTGCTTCAGGAGCGATCTATGCCGTCTATGGTGCATTCCTGTATGTAGCGCTGTTCCAGCGAACGATGATGGACGAGGCTTCGCGCAAAACGATGTACACTTTGCTTTTGTTCGGGATCATATTCTCCTTCGCCATGTCGGGCATCAATTGGATGGCACATCTCGGAGGGTTGTTGGGCGGATTCTTTATTTACGGACTGTTGATCAGGCTGTGGAAACCCCGCAGCTTAAAGCGGTAGTCAGAACGTTCTCAAGATGGAATGCAATCAAGGATAAGTAGGGTATAACAGATTGGAGCGATCAGGCGAGTGGAATTAAGACAGTTGCATTACTTTTTGAAAGTGGCACAGAAGGAACATGTAACACAGGCTGCTGAAGAGTTGCATGTGGCACAGTCGGCGGTGAGTCGTCAGATTCATCAGCTGGAAGAAGAACTGGGCGTGGACCTTTTTATGCAAAAGGGACGAAACCTGCAGTTGACTGCAGTGGGACAGCTTTTTTGCAAACGAATTGAAGGCATATTAAAAGATTTGGACAAAGCAGTCGGGGAAGTTCATGAGTTTCTTGACCCGGAGCATGGGGAGATTCGAATTGGATTCCCGCATAGCCTGGGGATTCATCTCATTCCTTCCGTTGTGGCTGCTTTCCGTCAGCGCTACCCTAACGTGAAATTCAGATTCAAGCAGGGAATGTTCCCTACACTAATTCGTGATGTGTTATCAGGAGAGGTAGACTTGGCATTCATTTCTCCTTTTCCAGAGAAGCATGATCAAGTAGATGGTGATATTGTACTCACGGAAGAATTACATGCCATCCTTCCTCCGAATCACCCGTTAGCTGGTGAAGAGACTATTGCGCTTGAACAACTCAAGGATGATAAATTTGTATTGTTTAGCAAAGGTTATTCTCTTCGTCCTATTGTGTGGCATGCCTGTCTGGAAGCTGGGTTTACACCCAAGATCGCTTTTGAAGGCGAAGAGACCGACACCATCCGCGGGTTGGTAGCTGCGGGCATGGGGGTCAGTCTCCTGCCTGAGATGGCACTATTCCAGACGAACCCGTTGCAACCGGCACATGTCGCCATCTCCCATCCCAAAGTAACACGGACCATTGGGTTAATTCACCGTGCGGATGACAAATTGCCGCTGGTTGCCCAGTCCTTTCGTTCGTTTTTGCTTCATTATTTTGGTTTACAACAGAACAATACCCCATCCGATTAACGGTGGGGTATTGTTTTTGTGTTATTGAGTTTTTAATTAATCGCGGCTGTTGAAGATTCCGATGTAACGGATCAATTCAAGCAGTGAGATCAGCGCTGCAGCAACGTAAGTCAAGGCTGCGGCATTCAGGACTTTTGCAACACCTTTTTCTTCTTCATTACGGATGTACCCTTCGGATACCATAATCTCTCTAGCGCGATTACTTGCATTGAACTCAACCGGTAACGTGATGAGTTGGAATGCTACAGTTACAGAGAAGAAGATGATACCGATCCCTACAAGGTTCATGGCATTGAAGATGAATCCTGCAATCAACAGGAATGGAGCTAATCCAGATGCAAAGTTCACAATTGGGAAGATCCGGTGACGCAGTGCCAGCATTGGATAACTTTCTTTATGCTGAATGGCGTGGCCAACTTCGTGACACGCTACCGAAACAGCTGAGATTGAGTTTTCATAATATACTGGTTCTGATAAACGTACAACCCGATTGATCGGATCATAGTGATCAGAGAGTGTACCACGTACAGGTTCAATTGGAACATCATGCAGGCCGTTAGCATCAAGCATCTGGCGAGCGGCATCGTAACCAGTCATTCCGTTCTGATTCGGTACCTCCGACCAACGTCTAAATGTACCTTTAACGCGAAATTGCGCCCATAAAGAGAGCAAAAAGGCGATAATGATCAATACGAACATACCGTTATTAAAACTCATATTCATTCCTCCGCTTTCTAAAAATAAGCTACATCATGGTGTTCTCAAGCAAGATTTTAAGTGCCTCCATTGTACCGGCACTTTTGGTGAGAAGTCCTGCCATCATTTTACGTGCTTGTACAGGTTTCATCTCTCCAAGTAGCGGTTTGAGTTCGTTAACCTCTCGCTCAAGTTGTTGTACATGAAGCTCCAATGTTGTCAATTTGCTGGCAACTTGTTCTTCTGTACTAACCAGACGCCACTTCTCAAGAGATTGCTTAATCTCGTCGAGACTATACTTCTCTTGTTTCATCTGTACAATACGTTCAAGCCTCGTTAAAGTTTCATTACTATAGAGACGATAATTTTTTTGTGTACGTTCTTCGGGAGCGATCAGTCCAAGCTTTGTGTAATAATCAATCGTCCGTTCACTAACACCAGCGGTCTTGGCGAGTTCGCCAATCCGAAAAAGTTTCATATCCCCAATGATATTCACCTCGCTTGCAAGTTCAAATGTAGGGAATTGTAGTTTCCACTTGCGAATTTCTATACTACGCCCAATTTTTCTTACTAATAAGTATGATACATGATCTTTAACCGTACAGTCAAACGTTATGCTTTGGCAATCAGCATACTGCATTTCTATATCTATGTACTCATAGAATGTGATTATGTACTTAAGTGCAAGAAAAAGACGTATGACTTTATTCCCAGAAATAATTTTCAGATTTGATGAAAATACTCTTGTCAACTTTCCTCTCTTCTGCTTATAATGACATTAAGAGTTTCACGTTATGTGAAGAAACTTAACATAAGAGGGAGTGGGGTATATGAGAAAGAAATGGTTGGTTTCCATGTTAGTAATGCTTACTTTGTTCGCTTTTCCGGTCAGCGCATTTGCGGCTGCGGAGGGTCCGACTAACATTGAACTTCAAAGTGGTTTGAACTCAGCCTTTACGTTTCTGGCTGTGGTGCTCGTGTTCTTGATGCAAGGGGGATTTGCTTTACTCGAAGCGGGTTCAACACGGATGAAGAATGCAGGACACATTGCGGGTAAGACCATCCTGACATTGGGAATTTCAGTAATTGCCTTCTGGGCTTTGGGCTTCGGTCTTGGTTTCGGTAATGGTAACAGCTTCTTTGGAACAACAGGATTCTTCCTGAGTGGTGACAAGATGGCTGCTTCCTTCGAATCACTGGCTTTCTCCGATGTTCCACTGACTATTAAATTTGTATTCCACCTCGCCTTTGCGGCGGTATCTCTGGCCATTGCCTGCGGTGGTATGGCTGAACGTGCAAAGATGAGCGTATATATTGTTTTCGGTACACTGTATACCATTATCATGTATCCGGTTGTTGCTCACTGGGTATGGGGCGGCGGCTGGTTGGCTGAGCTGGGTATGCAAGACTTTGCGGGATCGACAGTTGTTCACTTGACTGGTGCGACTGCAGCATTGGTAGCTACGATCTTGTTGAAACCACGTATTGGTAAATATAACAAAGACGGTAAACCTAACATCATTCCAGGTCACAACCAAGTGTATTCCGTACTCGGGGTTATTATCCTCTGGATCGGTTGGTTCGGATTCAACCCAGGTAGTACATTATCTGCCATGGGGGATGGGTTCTTCGGTTATGTTGCATTGACTACTAACGTAGCTGCTGCAGCCGGTGGTGTTGCTGCGCTGTTGATCTCATGGGCAGTACTTGGTAAGTCTGATATTCCTAGCATGTTAAACGGTGTGCTTGCGGCACTCGTTGCGATTACAGGAGCATGTGCATTCGTTGAACCTTGGGCGGCTCTAGTTATCGGTGCTTTGGCGGGTATCATCACATTCTTCACAGCACAGTACTTCGATCGTAAAGGAATTGACGATCCAATCTACGCTTTCTCCGTGCATGGTATTGCTGGTATGTGGGGTGCGATCTCCACAGGTTTGTTCGCTACTCCTGAACTTGCCGAGAATGCTGGTGTAGGTCAAGCGGGTCTGTTCTATGGCGGAGGCTTCCACCAATTGGGCGTACAACTTCTAGGTCTGGCAGGTGCTTTTGCCTTCGTACTGGTGATGTCCTTCATTATTCTGGGCGGAATGAAAGCGATCATGGGCATCCGTGTTACTGAAGAAGAAGAAACAATGGGTCTGGATATCAGTGAGCACGGTACTTACGGATACCCTGAACAAATGAAAAATGTAGATTCTAAATCGGGTGGCGGTACGTTCAGCTCCTGAGGTGAATCATGCTGAAACATGCTTCAAGGAGGCTGGACATGATGGAACCCATCTCGTTTACAAACTATTCCTGGTCTTATCAGGGAATCGATGGTGCGGTGTCTGTTCCAGAACTGCGCCAGGCACGTGTGATATTACAGAATGAGCTCCAGGAATTGTTGTCCGCTTCCTTGTCGCCAATCGAGTGGTACCAGACGGTAAATGAACTGCATGACCGGATTGCACGGAAAGCAGTAGAGTTATGCATTCAGGGGATGGTTGAGGAAGGCTTCGGCCAACCTCCCGTCCCCTATGCCTTTATCGTATTTGGCAGTTCTGGCAGGGAAGAAGCAACGTTATGGAGTGATCAGGACAATGGCATGATCATTAGCGATATCCCGCATGAGGGTAAAGGGGAATACTTTGCCGAGCTTGGACAGCGAATGACGGATATCTTGGAAGGGCTTGGCTACGCCAAGTGCGAAGGAAAAGTCATGTGTTCAGAGCCACTGTGGAGAAAAACGCTGGCGTCATGGAAGCAACAATTAGCAGAGTGGAGTGCGGATCTGAATTGGGAGCCAGTTCGTAATCTGATTATCGCTTCAGACATGCGTTTTGTTGCGGGGGAGCAAAGTCTGGCAGAGGAATGGATCACGAGTTTTTATGAACAGTTCAGACTCGTTCCTGAACTTTCGGATGCAGTTCTTCGTAATACGGTTAAACACAAAGCTACATTAAATGTACTTGGACGTGTGGTCACAGAACGATTTGGTGAACATGCAGGCGGATTTGATGTCAAGTATGGTTTGTACATTCCGCTTGTGAACAGTGCCCGTTATTTGGCTTTGCACCATGGGATCAAGGAGTCATCTACGTTAAAAAGAATGGAGAGACTGACTTCACTTGAGGCTGTTCCGTTTACATTACTGGATGCATGTCAGCGGGCCTTCATCACCGCTTTGAAGTTTCGTAGAAGTACACCGGTTGTCATCCAAGGGAATTTGCAAAATAGCAGTGGGTTCCTGGATGAGAAGCAGATGAAGCAAAAACAGATTCATTATGAGCTCAGGGATACGCTCGGGTTGGTACGACGAGTGCATCGTGCTTTGCAAAGACAGTTGCGTTTTGCAGAAAGGAGACGTCCATGAGAGAGCCGGCAAGGGGCAATACAGGATTCTGGAATTCGCTGCGTCAGGGAGGGGTTCCTTCCGCCATCGCTTCCATTATGGGAGCCCCTACGGCGCAACACATGGCGTTTATCCGCTCTATGATGAGAGAACAGCGCAGACCTGAGGTTCTGCATACGCCTCTTAATGAGCTGGACGCAGTTGTATTTGATCTGGAAACGACGGGTTTTTCACCCCAGCATGGGGATGAGATTATCTCATTTGGTGCGGTCCGTATACATGGTGGTGTGGTGCTGGAAGGAGAACAGTTCTATACGGTTGTACAGTCCAAGACTGAGGTTCCGGAACATATTACTGAACTTACAGGTATTACACAGGAGATGACGATGGACGCGCCAACTTTGCTGGAGGGATTACATGATTTCATGTCTTTTGTAGGAGGAAGTGTTCTGATTGCACACGCAAGTGCGCATGATCGAGCCTTTCTGAATGCTGCTCTGTGGCGGACTTCAAAAGTAAGACTGACGCATCGTTTAATTGATACGATGATGTTGGCCCGCTGGCTTGAACCAAGCAGGCCGGGGTATGGTCTGGATGAATTACTGGAATCCAGAGGCATTCCGATCTATGGGCGTCACCATGCACTGGAAGATTCGAAAATGACAGCACAGTTATGGTCCTGTTATCTGGAGGACATGATGCGTAAAAATGTGGAGACCCTGGGTGATTTGTATACTCAGCTAAGTCACGCATAACGGAACGTGAAGCAGATGGTATGAAGGCGCAACGCGGTGTGCCTGATCCTGCGATTCCTTCGAGGATACAATCTGATAACCGTTCAGATGCATATGAGATCGCAACCCGCTTGTTAGGTCAGGTGAGCCGATGAGGTACATCTGAAGCATACCGGCGAAGGCGGGAAGAGCTTGCATGTCCTCTAAGGAAGGAACAGGCCTGGTCTGCGGATGAGAATGGAAGATGCCAATGAGCTTAGGTTCGGAGAATACGCACCGAATCCATTCGGCATCGTCCAGAGCAAAATGGTGCAGCGGGTCAGGTGCTACGTTACGAATGGGCTGAAACCGACTGATTCGTATACCGCCCGCTGCGGTTTCACCCAGCATAACCCCGCAGGCTTCTTGCGGCAGCGAAAGGAACATGTGCTTTGACATCTCTTGTTCTACGTAAGAAGGGATGTAGAAGGTGTTCTGCTGTCCGTGAAGTGCTGCCATTTGTATTCACCCCTCTCTCTTTGGCTCCTGCTTTGGCAGGAGTCCTTTTTCATTTTATTTTCTGTGATGCGGATTGTAAAATTTTAAAGGAAAAGGGTACAATATTAAAGAGAACATTGGTGAATCATGTTCTGGTGATCTGTAATAGAGCGTCATAAACATCTAGCATGCATGAATTACGGTTTATGTTTTAATAGGCTAATTATATAAAAGGGTGGCGGGTTATGAAACGAAACAAATACATACTCCTTGGTGTTATATTGCTTGTTAGTATTACAATGGCCCGGAATACGGGAGACGGGATTGCCGCTGTATTTAAGCAGGATGAACCCATGCCTACTGAGACGGGACCACGTGCGGGTCTTCTGGCACCTGCTTTTTCTCTGACAGCAATGGATGGGAAAACGTACAGTGTGGGCGGCGCCAAAGACAAGGCGACTTTCGTCAGTTTCTGGGCATCGTGGTGTGAGCCGTGTAAACAGGAAGCTCCCGAGCTGAACAAAATGGGTGAGAAATATAAGGATAAGCTTGATCTCTATGGCGTTAATGTAACATCCTACGATAAACTGAAAGATGCCAAAGCTTTTGTGGATGAATACCAACTGAAGTTCCCTATTCCCTTGGACGAGAAGGGGACCGTGTATGCTCAATACAATGGGGTCGCTTTTCCAACCAATGTTCTGATAGACTCCAGAGGCGTTATACAGGAGATTGTTCTGGGCATATTGCCTGAGAAAGAGTTGGAACGTAAGATTAAAGCGTTAATTGCAAATTAATTTTCTGCAAAGAAAGAAGCCTTTGCATCCATGAATTATGGGTACAGAGGCTTCTTTTTATTTTCCGGGAAATACACTTTAATGATTACTTAGTCCGTGAGCAGGAATAGGGAGTGTACCTGGCTCATCCTGCAATTTTTCTTGAAGCAGCGCATAGCGGAAACTATGCACAAGAGCTTCCCAACTTGCTTCAATTACGTTCTCGGATACACCGACCGTGTTCCATGTGTTTTCCGTATTTTTGGATTCGATCAAAACACGAACTTTGGCAGCAGTGGCATCCTTCTCATCCAGTACACGTACTTTGTAGTCCGAGAGGTGCATATTGGCAAGTGACGGGAAGTATTGTACCAGTGCTTTCCGAAGCGCGTTATCGAGTGCGTTAACCGGACCGTTCCCTTCAGCAGCGGTATAGACACTTGTTCCAGCTACATTAAGTTTGACAAAAGCTTCAGAGACAACGGATTTGCCCGCTGTTTTCTCCACAAGCATTTTGAATGATTCGAAAGTGAACAATTCTTTCATGTCACCGTTCGCTTCACGAATTAACAATTCGAGCGAGGCGTCTGCGCCTTCGAACTGATAACCCTGATGCTCCAAATCTTTAATTTTTTCAATAATCTGACGTGAATTGGCACTGCTTGGATCGAATTCAAGCCCCAGTTCCTGCGCTTTGGATACAATATTACTCTGTCCGGCAAGTTCCGATACCAGCACACGTTGCTTATTGCCAACAAGTTCAGGCACGATGTGTTCATAAGTACGCGAATCCCGCAGGATGGCAGAGACGTGAATTCCGCCTTTGTGAGCAAAAGCAGCATTGCCGACATAAGGCTGATTAATCGGCATATTCACATTCGCAATCTCGCTAACATAACGAGCCACGTTGGTAAGTTGTCTCATTGAATCCTCAGTCACACATTCATAGCCAAGTTTCAATTGCAGGTTCGGGATAATGGATGCGAGATTAGCGTTACCGCAACGCTCTCCATAACCGTTCATCGTTCCTTGAACCTGACGGGCTCCGGCTTGTACAGCGCTTAGTGTGTTGGCCACAGCCAGTTCACAGTCGTTATGTGTGTGGATGCCGAGATGTGCATGAGGCAGGCTTCTATGCAGTGTGGATACGATCTCGTGCACCTCGTTAGGCATCGTCCCGCCGTTGGTATCACACATGACGAGCCAGTCCGCTCCAGCCTCGTGAGCCTTGGTCAAGACAGCTTGAGCATACTCTGGGTTATGTTTGAATCCGTCAAAGAAGTGTTCTGCATCAAAGATGACTTCCATACCATTCTGTTTCAGATAGGCGATGGAATCATAGATCATGGACAAGTTCTCTTCCAGGGTGGTTTGCAAAGCGGTATGCACGTGGAAATCCCATGATTTACCGACTAAGGTTGCAGCTTGGGCGCCAGATTCGATCATGCGTTTCAGGTTGGCGTCTTCACTAGCAACGCTGCCTTTACGGCGTGTACTGCCAAAAGCAACGACCTTTGCGTTCAGGTTTAATTCCTTGACTCTTTTGAAAAACTCAATGTCCTTGGTATTGCTGCCGGGAATTCCGCCTTCAATATAATGGACACCCAGGTCATCAAGCTTCTTGGCAATTTTGAGTTTGTCGTCTGCCGATAAGCTGACACCCTCCCCTTGTGTGCCGTCACGTAAAGTCGTATCGAAGATGGAAATGGCCTTTGACATAAAGATCCTCCTTTGAGATAAAGCGCTCTTTTAAAAGTTTGGATTATAAGTTGGGAAAATCTGTTAAGAACGTTAGTGGACGAATCCTTCGATTCGGCAACGCTACACTGTGTTAAACTGGGTGCGCTGATTTGTCCTAAAGTCGTCAATTTGTATAATTAATTATTATAGCACCATTATAGCCAAATGCTACATAGAAATCGCAGTTTCGTGTAACAATTAACGGATTTTAGAGCAAAAAGAAGGATGTTATTCATAATCCGGATGTATGTTATAATTTATTATTGAGTTTTAATTGGAATATATGGAAGAAAAGGAGGGAGAATTTTGACTTTTTTATGGGGAAATACGATTATTGCCCTGATCACTTTGATACTTTTTGTGAGTGTAGGCTGGTTGATTATTCGATCTCTGATCAGATCTCGGAGAAAATAAAAGCCCGCGACTGAATTTACATAACGGGTTTGATATACTATAGAAGAAAGTAATTTAGTTTCATTAATTAGTGTACATGAAAGGGCGGGGGTTATGATGTCTTCAGACGGCAATCCTCCAGCGAATGTGGATCAATATTACCCTACAGCCGGACGGGTGATTCTGCATGTGGATATGAATGCTTTCTACTGCTCTGTACATGAAGCGGAGGAACCGGATCTATATAGAGGAAAAGCAACGGCCGTAGCGGGCAGTAGTGAACTGCGCAAGGGTGTAATTGTAACCTGCTCATATACCGCTCGTAACCGAGGGATCTCAACAGGTATGGTTGTGCACCAAGCCATGAAAAAGTGCCCTGACCTCATTGTGATTCGTCCCGATTTTCATTTATATCGTCAATATTCAAGAGCGTTCATGCAGATTGCGTATAGTTATACCCCTCAACTTGAGGCAACATCCATTGATGAGTGTTATCTTGATATTACAGGCTCAAGGCAATTTGGGAATCCAATGGAGATTGCGGAGAGCATTCAGCGTAGAATCAAGGATGAATTGGGACTGCCTTGTTCTATTGGCATTGCACCCAACAAATTATTGGCTAAAATGGCTTCGGATCTGAAAAAACCGAACGGTATCTCCATTTTACGTATGAGGGACGTACCCCGGATTCTTTGGCACAGGCCATGTAACGAAATGTTTGGCATTGGCAAAAAAACGGCTGAGAAGCTGAAGAAAATAGGCATTGAAACGATTGGTCAATTGGCCAAGTCGGATGAGAACATGTTGACTGAACTATTTGGAGTCAATGGAGCCTGGCTCAAAAACTCTGCGAATGGCATTAACCATTCCGCGGTTCACGCGGAACGGGAAGCCAATAAGTCCATTGGGCATACAACCACTCTACCGGCGGATGTATCGGATATGAATGAGATTCATCGGGTATTCCTCAATATAAGTGACCAGGTGGCCAGGAGGTTGCGCAAGCACGAAATGTTCAGTCAGGGTATTCAGATTACGATTCGGACCCCGGATATGAAGACGATCACCCGATCACGTCTAATGGAAGTTCCTACGGAGGATGCAGCGGTCATTTACCGTGAGGCATGTAAATTATTTGAGAAGCATTGGGGAAGTGGCAAGCCTGTACGTATGCTGGGTGTGACACTTCAAAACCTGATTCCAAGAGAAGAATCCGCTGTGCAGATGGACTTGTTCGAATATGAGCAGAAGCCCAAAAAGGACAATCTGATTCGGATAATGGATCAGTTACGAGATAAATTTGGTGAGAATGCTGTTGTGACTGCAGGCATGCTTGGGGACGATCCTTCCGTATTGCTTCGTAATCATAAAGTGCGGGGGACTTCCCTGCAAAAAGATAACTTGCAAAGTCTTGATTAAATAGGGGATAATAGAGACTTGTGGTTGCAAAATGATTTGTAATTATTCTTACTTTGGTTTAATATGTTTCTAGATAAAAACACTGTACGTTTCGAATTTTAGGAGGAGAGAATGTAAATGAGTAAATATACTTGGGTTGAAAAAGATACTTGCATCGCATGTGGCGCTTGTGGAGCAACGGCTCCAGACATCTACGATTACGATGATGAAGGTTTGGCAGAAGTTATCTTTGACGGCGACGCTAACAAAGGGATCAAAGCTATTCCAGACGACTTGTTTGACGATATGCAGGATGCATGCGACGGCTGCCCTACAGATTCAATCAAAGTAGCGGACGAGCCTTTCAATAAAGAGGGCTAATTTCTTACATGAACACAGAGCACTTTCTGTTGTCTTTACGACGAGGGAAGGTGCTTTTTTTGTTTTCTTTTAACTGTGATTATCTGATCTGTGGATCAAGGACGAGAATTGTCGAAATACCCTTTTCCCACCGGGTACTCAAGTCCTATGGATTCAGCGCCTGGTTATGCCGATATATATGGATATACGGAAAAAGGCGAAATAGTGGAGGATCGGATGCAAAATACTCATCTAAGAACATATGTCAAGAAACATCCAGACAATAAAATGGCCTGGTATTTGCTTGGAAAGGAGTACTTGGGCGAAGGACAGGAGGCCAAAGCCAACTATTGCTTTCAGCAAGCGGGCGAGGTTTACGAGGCATTTGAACGCAGTAAAGCTCCTGCTGACATCTGGGTGGACTATCAGGAGAAACTGGTGGAGATGTCTGAGCAAAAGGAGAAGAAACAACGTAGACGCAAAATGTGGCTTACGTTATTCATGCTGCTTGTACTGGCAGGTCTGCCACCTGCGGACGCTCCAGGTTTCAGTCGTGAAGCGGCAGACGCACTATCGGCGGCACTGGAATCTACAGATGACATCGCAGAGCCTGTAGAGGCGGATAAACAGGCTGTGACTGCGTCCACGCCACCAAGTAATGTGTTCACCGCTGCGGCGTTTGGCGGAGGCAGTCATGGCGAGGCTGCGCTCGCAGCTGCATGGTCCGGTTCTGGACCGAAAGTAGAGACTTCGGCTGTATTGGGAATGCAAACCTCGGAGAATTGGTCTTTATGGAGGCGAAATATGCCTGTGAAATACATCGTGCAGACGAATACGAGCGGGAAACTAACTGCACAGAGTTATGATGCCAAGCAGTGTAACTGTGAACCTCCTGAAGTCACGCCGAAAATCAAAAAGATGGCTATGGCGTGGACCGCGAAGCAGGAAGCCGCTGCATCCTTATCAAGTGCAATCGTTGCCTATCGTAAAAAAAATGACGCTTGGCCCAAGAGTGTAACGCAAATGGCTCAGCCATTTCCGAATAATATTCTCGGAGAGACGGCGCCAGGGATGACCGAGATGTTTCCGAAGCTGCTAGCCTTGCATCAAGGAAAGGCACAGCAAGGAAAGGGCGAAGCGAGTGGAACAGAGGAAAGTTCGACGACTTCGAATTCGTCTCAAGGCAAAAATGCTGCTTTTGCGGATACGTTGGGAGGTCAGCCTTTTTTGCAGGAACCGTTTGAGATTGTCATTGATAAGGATATACATAAACTTGCATTAATCAGTGGGGATACCATTGTTCGTATGTATGATGTGGGACTTGGCGGTGACCGAACACCGGAAGGTTCATTTGTCATTACAGATAAAGTGGTGAATCCGAATGGACGTTCGAATGGTGAGTTTGGAAGCAGGGGGATGCAGCTCTCCAACACGAATTATGCCATCCATGGGACCAACGAGCCAGACAGTATCGGACTGGATGAGTCCCTTGGATGTGTGAGAATGCGTACAGGAGATGTAGAAGAGTTGTTCGCTCTTGCTCCGCAAGGTACTCCGGTACGCATTGGAGAAGATGTACTGCCAGATCTGACGCTTGTTCCAGAAGCAAAGCAGCGTTATCAGCATACGCTTGTTCCAAAGCAAGATAACTCGAACAAAACGTATCACTGGCTGAATTGATCTGTTGGTTATGTAGAATCAGATGGATTCAGCCTGAATCATCTACATGTTGGCAATAATGATAAGAGCACCAATAATGATGATCAAGCCGCCTACACATGCTGCAGTCCATGCAATGGCTTTGCGGTTCACTTCTTCTTTCTTTTGCTGTAATGCAGGTGGTTTACGTTTGGGAGCCATGAGTTATTCCTCCTTATTGGAATAGAACTGGTGTAGAGTAACCATGCTCTCATTGTAAAGAATTCAACTCGTCATTACCAGTGGACGGGTGGATTTCTTGTGAGCATTTTGCATCATTCGATTTGTGGTGTCTATGCGCAAACTACTTTCCTTTTTAATAAGAAACAGATAGACTTGTGTGTAGAGTGTTTTTTTACATATGAAAAGACGGACAACGGCTTATTGGCGTACCGGACCAGAACGGAGTGAGTGATTTGTTATACAGAAGTCTTGCTAAACCTTTGTTGTTCAAAATGGACCCTGAACAGGCCCATCATCTGATTATTGGCGGCCTTAGTGGCGTGGGTAGCATCCGTCCGGTTCCTTCCGGACTGCGAGTGATGTACGGCGTTCGTGAAACGTCTGATCTGGCTGTTGACATGTTTGGGTGTCATTTCCCTACACCTGTTGGTCTGGCTGCGGGTCTGGACAAAAACGGACAGGCCGTAACGGGATTTTCTTCCATCGGATTTGGATTCATGGAAGTGGGAACCGTGACACCACTTGCACAACCAGGTAACGATCAACCACGGCTGTTCCGTTTGCCTCCAGATGAGGCTTTGGTGAACCGGATGGGCTTCAACAATCTTGGTGCGGAAGCCATGGCAGGTGAATTGGCACGTCTACAGGATCGGCGTATTCCGGTAGCTGTTAACATCGGCAAGAATAAAGCAACGTCTAATAAGGAAGCTCACCTGGACTATTCCAAGTGCATTCAGGCACTATACGATTATGCTGATCTGTTCGTGGTCAATATCAGTTCACCAAATACACCGGATTTGCGTAATCTGCAACATGGGAATGAATTGAAGGAATTGCTCGCTGCGGTTATGAATGAGATGAACGTGCAGCACGCGCGAGCGGGCGGAGCGACCAAATCCGTTCTGGTGAAGATCGCACCGGATGTGAATGATCAGGAACTTGAATATATGGTTCGCACCATTGCAGACAGCGGTGTTGCTGGCATTATTGCTACGAACACAACCATCAGTCGTACAGGACTTTCCCACCAACATGCGAAAGAGACTGGCGGTCTGAGTGGTAAACCTCTGCGTGAGCGTTCGACGGAGATTATTCGTCAGATCTATCGTCAGACGGAAGGCAAACTTCCGATCATCGGTTCAGGTGGCATTTTCACAAGTGAGGATGCATACGAGAAGATTAAAGCCGGAGCAAGCCTGGTCGAAATATATACAGCATTGATCTACGAAGGCCCTGAGGTGAATCGGCGTATTCATGCCGGACTGCGTGAGTTACTGCGCAAGGACGGTTATCGTCATATCTCTGAAGCGGTTGGTGCGGAGCATCGTTAAGAAGGATTGTGAATCCCCGGAATGAAATTATAGAAGCATGGAAGAGCGTAAAATGGTTCGGGACTCTTCCCCCCACCAAACATCATGTATAATGGAATAGAACAGGGGACGCTATAGAGACAGGAGGCATAAGCATGGACGGTAGAGACTGGGGTACATTTTTACTTCCTTATGAACAAGCGGTAGAGGAATTAAAAGTCAAGTTTAAGACAATGCGGGCGGAGCTGAAAAAACGGGAAGAGTATGCCCCGATTGAATTCGTTACCGGTCGTGTCAAAAAAATATCCAGTATTCTGGAGAAATCCAGACGACTGAATGTGTCGCTTGATGACGTGGAGACAGGCATTGAGGATATTGCAGGTATCCGTATCATGTGCCAATTTGTAGATGATATCCGTCGGGTTGCCGAATACATTCGAGGCCGCAAGGATCTCACGGTACTCATTGAGAAAGATTATATTACGAATTTCAAAGAGAGCGGCTATCGCAGCTTCCATATGATTATTGAGTATCCCGTTCAGACGGCTCTGGGACAAAAGATCGTATTGGCAGAGATTCAGATCCGGACACTTGCCATGAATTTCTGGGCTACCATTGAACATTCTCTGAGTTACAAATTTCGGGAGAGCTTACCGGATGACATGCGAGCCAGGTTGAAAAAAACAGCTGAGGCTGCTTTTGTACTGGATAATGAGATGTCTGCCATTCGTCTACAGATTTTGGAGGCGCAGAAGGCATTTGAGGATGATTCCAATATTGTGTCAAGAACATTGAATATCATTCATCAATTATACTTCTACCACCTTGTCAGTGAAGCGATTGAAGCACAGAAGCGTTTTAACGATTACTGGGAACGACATGATATGGAAGGGCTCAAAGACTTGCTGGATGATGTGAAAACACTTCTGAACAACGCCAGAAAGGGCGAAAACCCGGATGAGCATCTATGAGCCACTGTACATTGACTACTTAATCTACTTCAATCGGGATCAGGATTATTTCGAGTGCCATGAGGTGCTGGAAGAATTGTGGCTTGAACGGAACCGGGATTCTCTCTATAAAGGATTGTTGCAGATTGCAGTTGGTTTATACCACTTCAGGAATGGCAATCTCCGCGGAGGAACGATGATGTTACAGAGCTCACTTGACCTTCTGGAACCTTATCCTGATACGATTCTGGGCATTGACCTTGGGACTTTGGTACGGGATGTACAGGAAATCGTGAAGGAACTGTCCCAATCAGATGCTCAGTCAGTGTCTTACAGGGATTTGTCCATACGAATTGTTGATGAGGTCTTAGAACAGGAGATATCTAGAAGATCACTTGAGCTTAAACCTAATATTCCGCAACGCCGGAGTCCTACCAGAGGGCGAATATACGAAGAGAAGATGAAGGCGATGGATCAGGGTAAAAGTTAAGCCGTAATCAGCGTTAGCATTCAAATGAGCATCCCATGGATATGAAGTTCCATGATTATGAAACACCCCGACGATTCCTGTAAAGGGAAAGATCGGGGTGTTTTTGAATGTTGCGTCATATTCAGATAATTGCAGGTGGCACAGCCTGTCCTTAAACAGAACAGTGTCTGGTGACATAAGTACCTTTATTGTGCTTAATTATGAAAATGATCTATTAGTTAGCTTGCCGAAGGAGTGGCACTGCCTTTATATTTTTGGAAGAATTGTTTGTAATCATCCAGTGTGTAGCCTTGGTCACTACCATTCTCTTGAAGTCCGCCAACCATACGGTCTTTCTCGACACCAGCCTCATAATAGACGAGTGTAGGCGTGAACTCGATGTTGTAATCGGTCCATCCTGCTTCGAATTCGCGCAGATTGAACTGCGGAAGCTCAATACCTTCACTGTCAACCAGTGGCATCAACTGAGGTGTTGTGGCACGGCAGTGCGAGCAGTCGGAAGCGAAGAAATAAACAAAAAAGCTGTCTTTGTTATCGATTTTGGCTTTGAGATCAGCGGGCACAATAATTTGTTGATAGTTGGGATCACTAAGCAGCTCACGTGTAGCTGGATTAAGCTTGGAAGCAGCGATGCCATAAGCATTTTCCACTGAATCCATCTGTTTTTTGGATTGCTGGTCTACGACAACCAATGCTGCAATCATAATGATTAAAATACCCAGGAATATAAGGATCGCAGCACTTTTCTTTTTCTTCTTGGATTTCATTGGACATCCCCCATCGATCATATCGAAATATAGTTTGGGCAAAAATAAAGGTTGGGATAATATGCATAAACACCCGGATTTTTGCTCAGGAATCAATCTACTTGCCATTATACTACATTACACGCTGTAGTGGAATAGATACGATATGATAGGAAAGCAAAGCTTGGATATGATAAAATAAAACGATATTGCAATCTTACCAAGACAGGATGAGTGGGAATATGGGTGTAAAGTTACCTTTGATATTTGCTGAGCGAATGGAACGTTTGCTTGGTGATGAGTTTGAACAATTTATGAAATCTTATGAACAGTCTCCCCATGCGGGACTGAGAGTGAATACACTGAAAATATCGATGGAACAGTTCGATGAGATTGCTCCGTTTGATCTAAGACCTATTCCTTGGTGTGAGACAGGGTTCTATGTACCTCATGGTGTTAAACCGGGGCTGCACCCTTATTATCATGCAGGCCTGTATTATATACAGGAACCAAGTGCAATGGCTCCAGTTGAATTATTGCAGGTGAAACCTGGCGATCGTGTGCTTGATCTGTGCGCTGCTCCGGGAGGGAAAACGACACAGATTGCTGCAAAGCTGCAAGGCAAGGGTGTGCTTGTCACGAACGATATCCATGCTGAACGCACAAAAGCGCTGGCCAAGAACGTGGAATTGTACGGGGTGCGGAACGCCGTTGTTTTGAATGAGTCGCCCGAGCGGATTGCGCATGCATTTCCTCATTATTTTGACAAGGTATTAATCGATGCGCCTTGTTCAGGTGAAGGTATGTTCCGCAAGGATGAAGACATGGTGAAATCGTGGGAGCATCATTCGGTGGAAAAATGTGTACTCATGCAGCGCGATATTCTTGAGACTGCGGCACGATTGCTGGCTCCGGGAGGTACGATTGTGTATTCGACATGTACCTTTGCGCCGGAGGAAAATGAAGCAATGATTGCGGAGTTTCTGAATAAAAACCGTGATTTCGTTGTAAAGGACATTCCTGAAGAGACAGGATTCGCTCCAGGGCGTCCGGAATGGGTGCGTCAGATGATGCCTGAGAAGGCTGATGATACAAAAGAAGTGCTGGATCAAACGCGTGGTACCGCAAGATTGTGGCCTCACCTTTTGGAAGGGGAAGGACATTATGTAGCTGTATTACAGCATCGTGCAGAGCAAGGACTCGAAACAGATCAACCAGGAGTAGTTAAAGAAGGAGCAATGGAGTATGGACAGGTCGAGGATGTGTCCAGGATTGAAGTAGAGGGGAACAAGGATCACTCTATTGCTGCTTCTTCAATTGCTATGACCAAGGCTGATCGTAAAAAGGAACGTTTATTGCGACTCGAATCCCGAGAGTCCCATGACAGACAAGCTGGTGGCGGCAAGAATTCGGGTAAACAGGGCAAAAAAGGTAAAGATCACGGTGGACGTAAATCGGAACGGGGTCAGGGACGCGGAGCTGATCCTGCAAGTATTGATCCGGTTGCGATCTACAGTCAGTTTATGAAAGAACAATTGGAGATTGAGTTAACTGGAGAGACGGTATGTTATGGAGATCGGGTGTATCAATCATCGGTTGGTGCAGCTCGGTTGGAGGGACTGAAAGTCATTCGTCCAGGCTGGTTTATGGGAACGATCAAGAATGGACGATTTGTTCCGTCCCATCCGCTTGCCTGTGCTCTGAATGCATTTGAAGCACGGCGAAGCGTAAATCTGTCATCCGCTGATGGCGAAGCCGTGAGATACCTCAAGGGTGAAACGTTAAATATTGAAGAAGAACGAGTGGTGCTCAAGGCGGATACGGTTGCCAAAGGGTACGTTCTTGTATGTGTAGATGGTTATGCCGCTGGCTGGGGAAAATGGCTGGATGGTGTACTGAAGAATGAATATCCGGCAGGGTGGAGGTGGACATCGGTATGAGTGGAAAAGGGAAACAAACGCTGCGTCTGGACAAAATATTAAGCCATATGGGTGTGGGAACACGAAGTGAACTCAAAAGGATGGTGAAACAAGGCAGAATCCATGTGGACGGCAAAGCGGTGAAAGACAGCGGTGTACAGGTGAATCCCGAGGTCAACGTCATTGAAGCCGATGGCGAGCGGATTATGTATCGGGAGATGATCTATCTGATGCTGCATAAACCTCCGGGTGTTGTGTCTGCTACGGAGGACAACAGAGATAAGACGGTGCTGGATCTGCTGCGGAAAGAGGAGCGGGTCTTCAACCCGTTTCCTGTGGGACGACTGGATAAGGATACAGAGGGACTGCTCATTCTCACGAATGATGGTCCGCTTGCCCATGATCTGTTATCTCCACGCAAGCATGTGCCCAAAACCTACGAAGCCCGTGTACTGGGAAACGTGGATGATGCGGATGTGCAACGTTTCAAAGCGGGCATTCAATTGGATGACGGATACGAGACATTGCCTGCTGAGCTGACTATACTTGGCCGGGAAGAGACCGAAGAAGGCACGATCTCGTCGATCTCGCTTATTATTCACGAAGGGAAATTTCACCAGGTGAAACGTATGTTTCAGGCGGTAGGCAAGCGAGTGATCTATCTGAAACGCGTAGCCATGGGTGAGCTTGAATTGGCTTCCGATCTAGCCATCGGAAGTTATCGTGAACTAACAGCAGAAGAGTTAAACCTTCTGCGGAAGTAAAGCTCCCGTTCTTCACGAAGTGAAGCAGGGAGTCGAGGAGGAAAGCGAAGCCCCTTTACGAACGCCGAAGGCGAGAAAGCTCCCGTCCTGCGCGAAGCGAAGCAGGGAGCCGGGCAGAAAGCGAAGCCCTGCCCGAAATGGTCCCGGTTAAGCTTGGGCGGTATCGCCGCTGAAAAGCGGTGTTCCCGGCAACAAGCGTTCCTACGCCAACCGTTACATAGCAAGACCCGACCTACCACCGATGAGCAAGACGGGAGTCCAGAGGGCAGAGCTCTCTGGGGCCCTCCCTCGGAAGGGAGGGTTTGGGTGGGTGCGACTACTAATAGATGAGGAATGAAGCCAGAATGACTTATAAATTAATTGCACTTGATGTAGATGGAACACTGCTGAATGATCATCATGAACTAACCGAATGGACTCAGGAGACCTTGATCCAAGCTTCCCGTCAGGGAGCGGAGATCGTTCTGTGTTCAGGTAGAGGTCCTGCCAACACGATTCCTTTTATGGAGCAGATGGGACTCGATGGATATGTGATTACACATAATGGTGCCGTAACGGCGCAAGTGGATACCCGTGAGGTGGTTCATCATTTTGCATTAGATGGACAAGGACTTGAGCCGATCATATCCTACTGTCGAACCAACGGAGTACATTTTGACATCAATACGGCATTTGGTCTGTATGTGGATCAGCCAGAAGGTCTGGGGTTGCAGGTGCGTGAGATGTATTACAACTTTATGGCAGAGCCACTGAAATTACCTAAGTGGGTTGACATGACAGAACCGCTGGCCAAGTTCACTGCATTTGGACCGATTGAACAGATGGATGCCGTGCTCCAGGAGTGGTCCACCTGGAATCTGCCTTATTATATGACACGGAGTGGTGATTTTTTTATTGACTTGATGCATCCCGAAGCTTCCAAAGGCACTGCACTTAAAAGACTTGCCGAATCCAAAGGAATCATGCCTTCGGAGATCATGGCGATTGGCAACTACTTCAATGATATTACGATGCTGACCTTTGCGGGCAAAGGCATTGCTATGGATAACTCACCGGACGAGGTGAAAGCTGCTGCGGACGAGGTTACACTCTCCAATAACGACCAAGGTGTTGCACACGCAATCCAAAAATATGTGTTATCCGTCTAACCCTACATCTTATATTTGAAATGCACGTTTCCCTCATAATCTACCGTCCTTAGGGGCATCCTAAGAGAATAACGTTAGGAATGGAGGAGGACACGTGATGAAATATGATGTGGAATTGGTTGCAGACCTGCGGACATCAGGTGGAGAAGTGCAGGACGTGATGGTTAATGGTCAATATGCAGGGTCACTTTTTCTTGTGTACAGAGAAGGAGATCGTTTATCAGGTAGTCTTCAGATCGAGCAGGAGTCTCTGCCAGATGGTACAGAGCAACTTATTGTGGAAAAAGTGCATGCCTATGTCCGATCTCTTGCAGATGCATTGGAAGCTGCATATTACGAAGTGCTGGTTAGTTGTGGCTCACTACATTCGGTTCTGCATAAGCCTGAGTCAGAGACAATGTGGACGTCTGAAGATATGAATCATGACGAAGGCGGTCATGACGATATAGACAGCAGTGAAAGTAAGGTAATTCCCGTATCACAAGCCGAGTCGTTTACATATGAAGATCGGGATCAGGTTCTGGAGATGGAAATGGTAAGCGCAGGGCGCAGCATATCCACGTATATATTCAATGATGTCGAAGGACAGGAACTTGCAGAAGCTTCCTTAAAACAATATGGTGCTGATGTACAAGGTGAAATACACTGGTATGACGAGCCGGAAGAGAATCAATTGGAAGCCGCGGCAGAGTTGCTGGTCAGAGAGCTGGATGAGGACATCATCGATACGATTACGATCCGCATGTGGCATCAGGGAAACGAACTTGAGACGCTAGAGTGGATACATCGCGATTTCTCCGAGGAATTTGAGGATACCGATGAATCGGATCTAAATGAGTTGGAAGCTGCTGAAGAAGCATGTTATGTTATGCTGAAGCGTAAGGATCGGGAGTTCCGGGTATATGAGCTGTTTCTTCAAGAACGGGGTGGGTTGCCTGTGGGAACAGCAACAATAGACACCTCTCAATCCGATCTGACGGGATACATTGATTACGAGGTTCCTGGAACCAGCGTGCAGCGAAAGAGCCTGGTCGAAGTGTTGATGCAGGAGTTGGACAAGGAAATGGAGTTTGATACGCTGCACCTTACGATGTTGTATCGAAATCAGATTATTGATGAAGCCAGAATAGATGGGTAAAAGGCAGCTGCCTTTTACCTTTTTTTGTTCTCATTTTGACGAAAAATCCATTTCCCGGTATAGTACCATTAGTTTAATAGAGCTCAGGAAGTGGAGGAGAACAATCATGCACTCATTCAGGATCAGTAGCGAATATATCAACGATGGATTTCAAGCGGTTCAGGCGAAGCCCAAAGATACGGAGGATGTGATGTCGCTGTTGGTGGAGACAGCCGAATGGTTACAGAGCCAAGGTTCTTCCCAATGGAACGCTTTGCTTAAAGGTGAAGATTCACATGATACGGCAGGGGCAATTCGGCGCGGGGATGTGTTTGTATTTAAAAAAGGAGCGGACGTAGCGGGGATGGTGATCCTTATGGTTCAGCCAAGCCCGTGGGATATTCATCTCTGGGGATCAAAAGCTTACGCCGAGGATGGCGCAATCTATCTGCATCGGCTGGCGATCCGAAGACAATATGCCCAGAGCGGTCTGGGACGATCAATATTGGAATGGTCCAGTAGCGGCATACACTTTGAAGGCAAACATACGGTTCGTTTGGACTGCGGAGCCAGCAACGCAACGTTAAATGCCTTTTACGCGCGGAACGGGTATACTTTTTTGGGAGAGACAGATGGTTACAGTACATATGAGAAGCCCGTGGAGATACTGAGCTGAGCATTCTGACTGTCCAATGAAGATGTGACGACAACTGCAAGCGGTTGACTGCTGATTTAAAGCTTTTGCTTCTGAGGGGCACGTTTCATGAATATGTTGTATATACGAGTTGATGAACAAAAGCTTGATCAGTTTGCCTTGATTGAGCAGTTTAAATAGCAAAAGTTTGCTGTGTTTATCGTAATATAGATGTTCCGGCTTCCCTATGTCATAATGGATAGTAGAGCCGTATTCAGAGAAAATAAACGGATGTGCATCCATCATAGGATGGGCAGTTGAGAGGGATTCTCATTTTGTATCTTTACTGAACATATGTTCTGATATATCATGAATGAAGATGCATTGAAAGAACGTAAGTAGAAAGGGGGAAACTAACAGTGAAATTGCTGCAGGCGCTTTTCTTTCCTCCGGAGCAGCCCGGAGGTGTATCCTCTATGATTCCGTATATGCAAGAGAGATTTACAACCCCGAGGTGGGAAATGGATCTGTTCTCGTTACCGAAGCGAATTCGCAACAAGGGCAGAGAGGAAGTTCATTTCGAAACGTTTGACTGGACTGAATATCAGGATAGTCCTGTTGTCCAAAAATATATTCAAACCTATCGTGATTATCTATGGTGGACCAAACTGCGTATTCAGAAGCCCTATGATCTGATCCATGCTCACCACCCCATTGCTGGACTTGCGATGAAAACGGTCTTCCCGGATACACCCCTTATTCAGACGATTCACTCCAGTTATGAAAGAGAATTAATTCTTAATGGACGCATTGAAACGGATGGACCGGAGCATCGCTTCCTGCTTGCGATATACGGTGAGCTTGAACACCAGGCAGAGCGCCTCTTGACGGTGTCGGATTCGTTCCGTCGTTATCTGGCTCCCTATGTGAAGGAACCTGATGTCATCGGTGTGATTCCCAATGGATTTGATGAGAAGCGCTTTAAGCCGATTCCTCATGATAATGCGATACCACAGCTGGTCACGGTATGTCGGCTTGTTCCGGCAAAAGGGTTGGATATTCTTTTCAAAGCCTGTGCGGAGCTGAAGGGCCGAGGTCATGATTATGTGTTACATATTATTGGAGACGGACCGATTCGTCCTGATCTGGAAGAGTTGGCGCAGCGATTGGGAATCTATAATGAGACCATTTTCTATGGTTACACACTGCACCCTGAGGAATTCATGCCATTCTTTGATATTTTTGTACTTCCTTCACGGGCAGAGGCATTTGGTTCCGTCTTCGCTGAAGCGGCGCTGAGTTGTCTTGCTCTTGTGGGTACGGATGTAGGTGGTATACCGGAACAGATCGAGAATGGTAGCAATGGGTTGCTTGTACCGGCAGAAGATCCTTCTGCACTGGCTGAAGCGCTTGAAAAGGTGATGCTCGATCCGGCTTATCGTTATGAACTTGCTCGTTCAGCGTGTGAAAAAGCCAAAACACATTACTCGCTCGGCAGATCGGTCAATGAGTTGAAGAAGATGTATTTACAGTTTCCCAGCAAGGCCTAAAAGAGAGAGCAAAAAGTGCGAGCCGCTGTGCTAAACAGCGGCTTTTTTTTCATGCAAAAGGAAGGCGCATGAGTGATGAATTATGGTATGAAGCAAACGGATGCTCATATTCATGAAGTACATCACCGTTTATATATTTTTGCGTCCACGGAAGGCACCCCAGCGGCTTAATACCAATTTGGCTGCCCAGAACAGTGCCAAACTTCCGAAGATAGGATAAAGGATGGATAGTAGAGAACTGAATCCAAACTGACTGAGTGAGTAACACAGCAGCATAATGGTTAATGTAATGAAACGGGGATGAACGCGTATATGTTGTCTGAGTTGCAAGGTCATGCCGTAGATATCGGCAACAAATGTACTGAATATTTCCATGAAAATAAGGGATACATATACAGATTGTACTGCCCATCCAAGTTGAAAGGCAATGCTGCCCATCGGAATTTCGAATTGGATGATGCCGGGCATCTGTGCTGACATGGCAAAATGAGCTGCCATCAGCATGAAACCTACGCCAATTCCACCCAATACTCCGCCCCACTTCAGTACATTCCGACTGCGAATCTGGTTGCCAACGGGCACAAGAACAGCTTGAGCTAACGCCAGATTGAACGAACTATACAACAGTGGAGACAGCCATACTTGAATAGGGTTTGAGTCTGTCGTCAATGTGATGAATCGGGAAGCTCCTGGATGATGGATGGTACTGGTGATCATGAGCAGAGATAACAGCAGCATCATGGGCACGACGATGCTATTCATTTGAAGAATAGCCTGGATTCCCCGACCGAGAAGCAGATATGTCCCTACAAGTGTGACGATTAGACCGGTCTGATAATGCAAACCCAGATGTTCGACAAAGACGGAACCTGCTCCGGCAAGCATGACGCTGTTCACGCCAATGAGAATGAGAAGGGTCACCCAGGTGATCCATTTTCCCGCCTTGGGGCCGAATAAATGTTTGTTCAGGTCCTCATAAGAGCGGGACCCGGTATCGTGAGCGATCAGCATCATTTTGGTACCTAACCAGACAAAGAGTATGGTGGATAAGCCTATGGTGACGGTGGCCCATTTGCCATACTGGGTAAAAAACTGCAAAATTTCCTGCCCTGTAGCGAAGCCGGCTCCGACAACCGTTCCGATGTATGTAAATGCGATCTGCAGCACCCGAAATGCCTGTTTCATGTGTTTCCCCTCTCAGGCCCCTGTATAGTTTGGACATGCGGGTACCATGGTACAAGGTATGCTTGACCCACGAAAGACATGACAATCGATAATGTGCTTTGGCTTGAATTGTGTCTCAAGGACAGCGCCCAGGCAATTTCGCTTGAACTTATAGATAGATATATGATACTTTTACCTCATAGGATAGGCTTGGGAGGTCAATTTATGGAATTATTGAAACAACGAATTTTACAAGAGGGTGTTGTTATCTCGGATCAAGTATTGAAACTGGATGGTTTGTTGAACCACCAGATTGATCCTGCATTAACGATGGAGATGGGACGTGAGTTTGCAGCCCGTTTTCGTGAAAGTGGAGTGACTCGGGTAATCACGGTAGAATCCTCAGGGATTCCGGTTGCGTTTGCCGCAGCCTATGAACTCGGGGTGCCACTTGTATTCGCCCGTCGCAAAAAAACACTTCTAGCTGATCCTGATGCTTACTGTGAGCGCGTACCGTCCTTTACCAAAGGAATTGTAACTGACATTATGGTATCTCGCGAGTTCATTCATGAGAATGACCGTATTTTGTTCATTGATGATATTATTGCCAATGGAGATGCCGCTCGTGGCGTCATCAAAATTATCGAGCGTTCCGGTGCGGAACTCGTTGGATTCGGCGTTGTGGTCGAGAAAAGTTTTCAGGCAGGGGCACGAACGATTCGTGAACAGGGTATTCCGGTGGAAGCCTTGGTACGTATTCGTTCCCTGAACGATGGAACGGTACAATTTGACGATAACGAAATGTGACATTTTAAAGGAATAGGGCCTATTTTTTGAACTATGCCTTTGCATGACCGCGAATTTCATTTATAATGGGGTTATGTTAGGGAGAGGAGGCAACACCATGGGGAACCAACCGGCAACAGAACAATTCTTTAATGATAAGCTGGCGGAATCGAAAGTTCATTTTGAACGTGCCCTGGATTGTAAACATACGGAATTCGATGACCTTTATCCCTATATGATTGAACATCCTCAATTTTTCTGGTACAAACGCTATGTTGCCTGGTCAGAATTACTGACGATTGTAGGCTTGTGCGAAGAGTTGTCCTTCTCTTGGAAAGAACAATTTACACCGCATCAAGTGGAGTACCTTGAAGAACGTGTGATGTCCGCCAAAGTGCTTGATTTTTGGTTCGAGAAGAACGACAGCAAAGAGCACGCGCAGCGGTAACTTTCAGTCGGGACATAATTTCGAATGACATGACAGTCCAATACAGTCACGTGAGACCTAAATGACTTTTCATTTAGGTCTCTTTTTGTAAATAAATAAATTTGGAATATAGGAGCCATGAACATGATTAGTGATACAGAATTGGACGCCCTGCGTCTGTCAGGTGAGAAAGTCAGAGTAGTACGGGACGAACTGGAATCTAACGATGTAACCGGGATTGTAGTTGCCTGGGATGGCGAGCAGGTACTTATCCGTCGTCAGAATCGACGTGTCGTCAAGTTGGATCGCGGATACCGATATCAGTTGTTCAGCGAACCGCGCCAGAGTCCACTTGGTGAGTAACAACGATCATTATGTCAGAAGTATGGGCGTATAAATGTTTGGAATTACCATGATTTCTTGGCATAATTGACTCACTCGGGAGAGAAGATAGGTACAGTGAGAAAGTTCTGTAACTATAGCCGAGAGGGTGTGCTACAAGCCATGACATTGATGAATGATAAAGTTCATGCCTATAAGGATCAGATTGGAGCATTAAGCGATGTGCTGCCAGGTGTGGTGAAGTCGTATCATGAGTTTACAGGAGAATGTTTCCAACCTGGCGTGATTGATGCCAAGACAAAACAGCTAATTGCGCTCGGCATTGGATTGTTTGCCAATAATGAGGTATGTACCTTCTACCATGTAGAAGAAGCCCGTGCCAAGGGCGCTACAGATCAGGAGATCATGGAGACCGTAGCCGTGGCCGGAGCTGTAGGAGGCGGACATGCCCTGTCTCAGGGCGCGATGCGAGTGCAGAAGGCGCTGCATTAATTGTAGATGGAGGTAGTCCAAGGACTGTTCTCATAAAGAGCAAGCCAAACAAAAGAGGAGGTTCCGGGTTAATCCGGAGCCTCCTCTTTCTATATCATACCTACATTTTACCCAACATTTTATCATACATAAACTGTCCAGTTACCCGACGTGCTGTCACGTAGCGGTCATTGAAGTATGGATTCGATAACTTAGTGATGCTTACACCTTTACTGCTCGAAGCGTGAGCGAATTGTCCACCGCCAATATACACACCTGTATGTGAAATGCCTTTGCCTGTTGTATTAAAGAACACCAGATCACCTGTCCGAACATTGCTCTTGGCTACCGGAGTACCTGCTTTGGCTTGCTGTTGCGAAGTACGTGGCAATTCAATGCTGTATTTGTTGAAAATATATCTCATAAACCCGGAACAGTCGAAGCCGGCCAGAGTCGTGCCACCCCACTTGTAAGGTATACCTGTCATGTTGTTCACTACGGAGTTAATACTGCTTGCCTCTGTGCTTGTTGCCCCGGATGTAAATAGTACAGCCGCTCCAAAAATGGAGATAATCAGTTTTTTCAAAATCAATGTTCTCCCTTCGATGCCTACGGAGTTAGCTAAGGGTTCGGTAGAAGGTTCCCTATATTTCCTATGTATAAGAATAATTCACCCAAAATGGTTCCCCCGTTTTCAAATCTGAAACTCGGCAAATGAATAATTAAGTTTTTGTAACTATTTGAAACTATATTGCATAAATGCGTAATTGTCAAACCCTTTTAAACCCCTTCGTAATACCTCAATGTTAGCGGAATTAACGTTTTTCCATGAAAGAAGGGATCAAGTTTGGGTATCATTCATGACAAAAACGTCATTATTGATTCGTTTGAGACGAATTTGGATAAATAAATAGGTTTGTCATGAGTTAAAAGAACTATTCCGTTATGTAGTATTTAAGAGATTATATTCATTAAGTTGCATATATTGACAATAATCGATTTTTTGCATATTATCTGATTATCCAATCCACATATTGGATGAAAATTGATTTTATTGTGTTATATATTCAAATTAAGGAGGTTGAGGACTGGTCTTATAGGTAAGGTAGAATTGTGGATGTTATTACAATGAACATGGGAGAGTGTTACATTTGAAAGCAAAGAAAATAGTTACTTTTGTCCTGGCATGCGCCATGGTGTTCTCAACAGTTGGAATTGCAGTTCTCCCTGTAGGGACGGTATCTGCTGCTGATGCATCGGGTACTACAGCGAGTATTTCAGATATTTTGAAGAACCAACTGTCGGATGGAGGTTGGAGAAAAGATTATAAACAAACAAGTGGAGAGTGGGCGAAGTCCACGATTGACAACAAGGCTACATACTCAGAAATTAGAAGATTGGCGAAGGAATTTAAAAAGACGAATGATCCACGCTACTCCACAGCTGCAATCAAAGGAATCAACTTTTTGATCAATATGCAGTATTCAAACGGAGGGTGGCCACAAGTCTACCAAAGCTCCGGATATCACAAGCATATTACCTACAATGACGATGCAATGATTAATGTAATGATCATGCTCGATGAAGTAGCAACACGCAAAGGTGATTTCTCGTTTATCGACAGTACACTTGCTAATCGCAGTAAAAATTCAGTTGCCAAAGGTGTAGAGGCGATTCTAAATACACAAGTCGTTTCGGGCGGCAAGCTGACAGCATGGGGACAACAACATGATTCTGGTTCTCTTAAACCAGCGAGCGCAAGAATCTACGAAGTACCATCACTGACAGCTGGAGAGAGTGTAACGATTGTTAAATTCCTGAAAACGAGACCTGCTAACGCTAGAATTACCGCATCCATTAAAGGAGCGGAGGATTGGTTTAACAAGGTGAAAATTACGGGTTACAAGTATGAAAGAGCAAATGGAGATAGCAAGATTATTGCTGACTCAAAAGCGGCACCGATTTGGGCACGCTTCTATGAAATAGGAACGGATAGACCCATCTTTATTGGTCGTGACGGGGTAGTTAAATACAAATTAAGTGATATTGATAAAGAAAGAAGAGGCGGTTATGCATGGTATGGCAACTGGCCTTCCAAGCTGTAATTTGAGTATACCTTCGTTTTAATGAACCAAACGTTCAGTAGTTAAAGGTAAAGCCCGAATCGACATGGAAGTCTGGTTCGGGCTTTAATGTTATTATTTTCAGTGTTGACATGATAGGTGCCGCATGATATATTATTTCTTGTCGCCGAGATTAATTACGGAGATACAATATGCGGTCGTGGCGGAATTGGCAGACGCGCACGGTTCAGGTCCGTGTGGGCTAACCCCCCGTGGAGGTTCGAGTCCTCTCGACCGCATCTAATCAAAAGACTCCTTGAGCTAATGCTTATGGAGTCTTTTTTGTTTGCATTTTTTGATTGAAATACTAACGTTAGAACTTGAGAGTCCAAGAGGTTAGGGCTTGGCTGCATGAACAACAAATGGTCTTCCATCAGCCAAACGGAACGTTTATTGCGCTGCGGTAATATTAATGCTGTCAATATTGGGTCCTTCCGTTCCGGTGGTCACAACTTTTAATGTATTGGTCCCCGTGTTCATGGGGACCTGTATTGTTTTTTCAACCCAAGTGGACCAGCTTCCCGTTGCTGGAAAGGGCTCATTGCTGATGACTTTGGTTCCGTTAACAAAAATGTCGAGGTTACGGGTTCCGCTTTCCAGCGCATAACGAAACTTTACATTTTTGGTGCCTGTAATCGTGTTGTTAATAGCGTTCCATTGAATGGCTGAACCAGTCATTGCATTAAAGTTGACATACCCGGAGCCAGTGTAACCAGGATAGATCGTTTCAATGGCAGCTTCCGTAAGTGTCGTTCCGGTCTCTGCTTCATAAGTAGTACCGCTGCCTGTATTTCCGCCGTTATTCCCGCCAGTAATGTTGGCAACAAACGTTGTTACGCTCTGAGCCGGGAGCTGTGCCGTGAAGGCTCCATTGGATACGGTAAGCGAAGCCCCGCTTGCCAGGTTGCGGCTGCTGTCCGTAACCCATGAGGATACAGTGGAGGCATTACCATTCTGCAGAACGAATTTTTGGCTTGTGGCCGAAGTTCCACGGTTAATTGCCACGACAACAACCTTGTTATCACCTTTGTATGCAGAGACGAATGTATTCGTATCCGGGTTCTTAGTTGCATCCACTCTGAGATAGCCAGGACGTACAAATTTGGAGAAATGGGCCATATTATATCCGCGTTTGCTTATGGTACCGTCTTCTTTCATCGGACCATACTGTCTGCGGATGTACCACCACACATAGGCCTGGAAATCACCTTCTACCATGGCATTGTGCATGTGATAGGAAACGTCTAGTGCTTCAGGCCAGCGGTCTGCTGAGTTGTTGTCACTGTTCGGAACATACACCTCAGTCATCCACAGTTCTTTACCGGCTCCTTTTTGCTTAAAGAGAGGGTAGGCAAAATTCGAAATCTGGGTTCCATACGTATGTGCTCCCAGAATGTCCATGTTGGCAAGTGCCTGCGGATCATTCAGGATTGGGTCGGATATGTTCTTTAAGTACTGGAAGGATTCAGGCGCCATGACTTTGGTACCTTGAATGGACCCGGCATTTTCTTTCATGAAACGAAGAATCTCTTGTGGAGTCCACCAGGTCCAGTCATGAGCGTAATCCGGTTCATTTTGTACAGAAATGGCATACAGATCTACGCCGTTATTTTTCATATAGGTTACAAAGTCATTCAGATGTTGCGCATATGCGGCATATTTGTCGTATTTCAGACGTTTGGCATTTGTGTCCCCATTGCGGTTGAATGTTTCAACCATGCTGCTCGGCGGATTCCATGGGGATGCAAATACGATAGCTCCCTTTTCAATAGCCCGTTTGGCTGTGGCAACTTCACGATACCAGTTATTAGAATCTGGATCGACGTAGATTCTGAGAATTGAAAAGCCTAACTGATTCTGGTCATTACCGAAAGCCGTTTCACGTTGAGCGGGAGTCAGATCACCAATCCAGGCAGGGAGGTTAATGCCCCCAAAGCCCTTGATCAGTTGTTTTTCCGAGGACAAATTAATGTTGGCATCACTTGCCGCCGAAACTTGTGTAGGACTTAACATGAGGGGTAGAGCTGTTAAGCAGGCCAATAAAACATTGATCGTTTTTTTGAATTTGAATTTCACTACTTTCATCCTCCTCGATAATGGTAAATGGTTACATAGAGAAACCGCGACCAGGGATAACAATTAAGAAGAATTGATAGTCTGGCATTTATTTTATGTAAACCCTTTCAAAACCCCCTTCCACAAATCATAGGAAAGAAATGAAACACACTAACTTCTTTCATTTGTTGATTCTACTAAATAATTCCTATACTGAAAACCTGACAAATTACAGTATTTATTCTAATTAATCTCTTTTTTCTACGGTTCAATGACAATTCTTGTCTGAATACAAAGGTGAAGAGTGGGATGCTGTAGATGCTCGGCTAAGATAGAGGTCTCCAATGGTGGGATGTTGTTTTAAGGAAGGCTTTGGCTTACATATTACTCCCTTCATTATCAAACAATGAGATCACAGAAACTTACGGGGAGGGAATCATGATGAAGGAAAAGAGAAAGCATTATCGATTCATTGCAGGTTGCATGGCATTGTTGATTATGATTTACGTTGGTGTTATGGCAGGAGGCCCTATAGCGGCAGCTTCAGAGTCCCCATCGAATCACAAACGGTTAGCGATTATCATCGATGACGTCGGTAATAACATGAAGGGAACGGCAGAGATTCTGGCAATGCCAGTTAAACTAACGGTAGCGGTAATGCCTTTTTTGCCAACGACGAAGAAAGATGCGATAGCTGCACATGAAAAGGGGATGGATGTGATTGTGCACATGCCCATGGAACCCAAGAAAGGAAGACCTGAATGGCTGGGCCCGGGTGCAATCACATCCAATCTAACAGATGAAGAAGTCCGCTCACGCGTGGAGAAAGCGATTGATGATGTGCCCCACGCGATTGGCATGAACAATCATATGGGTTCCAAAATTACTTCGGACAAACGCATCATGTCCATTGTGCTCGATGTATGCAAGGAGCGGGGTCTTTTCTTTGTAGACAGCCGTACGAACTTTCGCTCCGTGGTGGGGGAACTGGCCATATCCAAGAATATGCCACCTGTAGGTAATGACATTTTCCTGGATGATCAAAACACCAAGCAACACATTCGCAAGCAAATGGATCTGGCAGTTCAGCGTGCAATCGACAAGGATATCTGTGTTGTCATTGGTCATGTCGGACATAGCGGGATGAACACATCTGCTGTAGTTCGTGAATCCATTTCCCGTCTGCAGGGTCAGGTTGAGTTTGTAGGTATTGGCGATCTTGTGCGCGAAGTGTGGAACTGGCGTGCAGCTCCTACACTACCGACAGATAATAAATAATGCCGTTCGCAATAGATTGGGCGATTCGTTTTTGCTCAGCGGGATCACTCATTCTGGCCCGGTCTTCGGCATTGCTCAAAAATCCGGTTTCGACGATGACGGCGGGTTGCTTCACGTAATTCAATAAATAAAAGGGCTTGCCCCACACGACCCCGTGCTTCGTTCCGAACAATTGGTTCATAGCGTCCTGAATGGATTGGGCCAGCAGATAGCTTCTGCCTTCCTTCTGGTGCAGTACCACCGGGCCGTGTGCAGCCGATCGGGGACTCCAGTTCGCATGGATGCTGACCACGATATCTGTACTTACTTCTTCGCTAAGGCTCTTACGCTGGGCAAGATCTCTGGTATGACGCGAACGGCTGTTCAGCCAGCGATTGTCATCACTAAGTGCATAATCACCAAGTCGATTGATGATAACGGCATAACCTTTGCTGCGAAGCAGGAGATAGACCTTTTGGCTAATGGCGAGGTTGATATCTTTTTCCAGCACACCTTGGGCTGACGTACCACCGTCAATACCGCCATGGCCTACATCGAGCAGGATAACCGGTGCTGCAAAGGCATGATGACTTGAACGATAAGCATCCCCATCGGTCACCGGCAGCATGGATGGACTGTTCTGTGACGGGATGGAATGATCTGAACTTTGGGATACGGCAAAATCAGGATAGGCTGCTTTTCCATAAGCGACATGGGGCAGCATGGGAAGGCAATGGAAGCTGATTAGCAAGGCTACCGAAGCGGTCAGCAGCTTATACATGGCAATACACACTCCTTCATGAAATAGGTATCGGATGCAGATTAATGACTGTTTGGATACCTTTGGCATTAGACTGTGCATTTTGAGGTTTTTCATACCCTTTTCAATAAAAAATGTTTAATCATTACGTATCTTGCACACAATAGAACTATCGTAAGCTCCGCGAATGAGCAGGAGCGAAGGAGGCAGATGTTATGGCCAAAAGTGATGAATTGGTAAAATACATTACACAGCGGGTTGTTCATTATATCGATACGCCGAAGGATGAGCGGAAAGGTCGCGCCAAAAGGAAAGAGCCTTGGACAATGAAGTGGTTCGGTATGATTCCGTTCGCTGTATCCCTGTGGGTGGGAAAAAAGGAAAAAGATTTGGATACACCTTCTCATAAACGAAGTTCTTCAGGCAAAGGATGACTAACGCTTACCTGTTTCACTAATGTAAATTCAAAAGACGCCATCCCTATAATACATGGGACGGCGTCTTATTTGTTGTGAATGTTGTAAGGTATTATAACTTGATCTGAATGGACTTTTATTTTTTAGTACGAGCTACTTAGCGGGCCTAAGAATCAAGGCTTCAAGATGTAAAACTGACCGTCTAGTTGTAAAGTGCTCAAAGGCACAAAGCGTTGAATGGATGTTTTTCCACCTAGCGCTACATATAGAATGGACTCTGCTTTCTGATCTGTATGCCATAGCTGATAACCGCTAACGGGTAGAGGACCGCCGTATACGACGTTACGATCATCTGCTGAGAAAACAATCTCTTGATTCTCCTCGTGTTGTATCACATCTTGTACCCGATTGGCAACAATAGGTTTGGATGTCATCCACAACAGATTGTCAGCCGGATTGAAGGCGGGTCGCAGATGAAGTGGACCGACTGAACCAGAAGGAGCAGTGGATAAATTAGTTATGCTCGCAGAGCCCTGTCTGGAATCAGCCTCCAAAAGCTTCAGTAACTCGGAGGGTAGTACATCACCGTTCGTAGCATCAATATAAAGTGCAGGCTGGTTGGGTTGTTCCACTTTCCAATAAGCCAGCAGGGGAAGAGCGTAACCAAGATGAAGCTCTCCTCCACCAGCAAGCAACGCCTCAAGGTTCACATGTTGTCGATCCAAGGCTTGTCCAAGAAGTTCATTGTTGTATGGTGACTGCTCTCCTTGACCATATTCACTAAGTATCAGATGTCCCTGTTCTGTGGCGGTAATAATCATATATCCAATTGGTTTCCCATCCAATGCAGCTTGCACCAGCCAGCTATGTGTACCCGGCCCCAGAGGGTAGAAGTCCAGGTCGGCGTTCTTCCAATTTGCTTCGGCGTTTGCCGTACCAAGTGTAACAGCTTGTTGCTCTGCAAATCGTTGTACCGCAGCGGGAACTAGCTTGTCATTCTGGAATGCATGATGTTCGGGACTATATTCTGTGGATGATGCGAAAGATCGTGAAGACGTTTTTTGTTCTTCAGCATTGGCTATCGACCAAAAGGAGAATAGGACAAGACAACTGAGCAAACCCAAGATCATACAGGTTGTTTTCCGAGCGTTGTTCCAACACGTATGGAAGAGCCGTTTCAAATTCACACCTACTTTTCATTTATCCGTTACCTGAAGGGTCCTAGTTTCATTCTAGGGGACAGGCTCTGCAAAGGTTGCCGCAACCTGTCGGGTAGCTGATCATGAATAAACACTACTTTTGCCAGCATTTGCAGGAAAAGTAGTGTCTTCGTCTATCTTAAGTGAAACATGCCGCTGCTAATCGCAGTCACTTTCACTTTGGGTTCATATTGCCAGATCATCTCGGTCCGGCGTGTCTCGTATTGCAATTTCATGGCTTCACGATCGATTACCGCCTGTTTGGCTTTCTCTTCTTCGGCATCTGTCTCGGTATCGATCGGCACAACGGCCTCTGCGGCCAGTTCTACATCTGCTCCATTGGGTTTAGCGTTAGGTATATCCAGAACTTTTTTTAGTGGTACAGGTGGTGTGCGGTTAGAATGGACACTTTCCATGCCTGAGGCTGTGTTACCTGTTAATTCTACCTCAGGGGTATCTTCTCGGAGTACTGCTTCATAATAGGTGTCCAACACGTCCAGTTCCAGATCAAGTCGCTCTTGGGCTTTCTCGGCCCAGCTATAATCGAGTTCCAACAAGCGGTTCGTCAAATGAGATTCGAGAGCTGCTCCGGCATCGGATAACGAAACTTTAGCTGTCTGCACATGCATGTTCTCCGCGAGCCTTGGACTGAGATCACGTCGGTTCAGCTTGGTGCCGAATTTTTCTATAATTTCACCCGAGCGAAGGGAGATGCCGAGAAAATGCAATTCTTCCCGTTTCAAATCACAGGCGAATTCTACCTTGAAACAGACACCGAGCCAAGGCTCATATACGGCTGGCGCTGTAGCACGCAATTGCCGTTTGGCAGCCTGTTCGAACAGATTCACGAAGGCACCGCCTTCACGGGCTGCGCCGAAAATCTGTTGGAGCCTGCGACTGCCATACACCACTTCTTCACGCAATATTCGTCCTGGTCCCAGTAGTGGCATGGATGGAGTAATGCCGAAATAACGGCCCAGGATGGTTTCTTTTGGTGGCTCGCCTTGAGGACTGCCGTTGGTTACGCCATTCTTTTCAGCAGGGTCAGGTACAATTGAAGGTAATGCTTGCGCAGCTTTGGCTTCTGCTGCTTCAATAGCCTGCTGATAACTGTCAGGATCGAATATAAATGTAAAGGACATCGTCTCAGCGGGTGCTCCGGTTCGCTCCACGAACCCCCAATAATAGGGGCGATTGGTCAATGCTTTGTCCGCCTCAGGCGAAAGTTTGACTGTAACATGGGCAGGGGAACGCTCCATAATCTGACAATCGAGTGCTTCCAGATAGGTGAGGACATAAGCCTGCACTTCATGGGGAGACATGGTCATGGGTCAGCTACCTCCTTTGCGGAGATCTAACAACCCGGATACGGCAGGGCCTTCATCGGCAACCTCCCGTTGAATGGAGTTCAGCGATTGTCCAAGTGAATCCATTTTACGGCGAATATCTTCATCATTTTGTGATTCCAACATGATTTTGTACAAACTTTTCTCAATGGACTCCTTTTTCTCCAGTCGTTCCAGAATGACATCCAGCCCGCCGATCACCATCTCAAACATATTGATCTTCTCATGCAGCAGATTCAGAATATGTTCCTCAATGGTTCCGGTCGTGGATAGGTTGAAAATGTTCACATCATTTTGCTGTCCCAGCCGGTGTACCCGTCCGATTCGCTGCTCTACCCGCATAGGATTCCAAGGCAGATCGAAGTTGATCATATGATGGCAAAATTGCAGATTAATGCCCTCGCCACCCGCTTCGGTTGCAATCATGGCCTGCACACGCCCACGGAAGAGATCCATCATCCAGTCTTTTTTGCCTCGATTCATACCACCCCGATAGGGTACAGCCGTAAGCCCGTTGTTGCGGAAATAGTTCAGCAGATACTCCTGCGTGGCCCGGTATTCGGTGAAGATAATTACTTTTTCATTCATGTTCCGAATCAGTTCCATCGTTTTCTCGGCTTTGGTATTTTCCTTGATCGCTTTAATATGGGCAACGAGTTCCCAAATCTTGTCCCGAAGGGGAGAGTCCAGCGGAAGTTTCTTCGACAGATTAACCAGTGTCACGAATACCGCATCCCGACTGCTACACACTTCACGCTGCAAAGTAACAAGGGAGAGCATGCTGCTCAGGTTGCCGCCAGCTTCCTGGTACTGATCTTTAACAAAGGAAGTCACGCCATCATAAAGCGCTTGTTCTTCGGGAGATAGTTGCAGATTCACGTTGGAGACGTTCCGTTTGGTAAATTGAACGGGGCCTTCTCCGCGGCGGTTCCGAATCATGACTTTGGATAACTCGTTCTTGAGCTGTTCCTGATTTTTCGGAACTCGTTTGTCTACGACAAAGTTGGCCGCAAAGTCACCCTGACGACCCAACTGACCGGGCTTCAGCAGGTTGATCAGATTGAACAACTCACTCATATCGTTCTGCACAGGTGTAGCTGTGAGCAACAAACAATACTTTTTGCGCAATTTCAACATGAATTGATAGTTGGTTGTTTTCTTGTTTTTGAGCTTATGGGCCTCATCAATAATGATCATGTCGTAATCCGTATTCAGCAGCATATCTTTATGGGGGTCACGTTTGGCGGTATCCATGGAAGCTACAACCACTTCATTCTGCCAGGAATAGGCCTTTTTCTGGGCAATGGCAGGAATGCCAAATTTCGAATTCAGCTCCCGCACCCATTGCAGCACAAGAGAGGCAGGCACGAGAATAAGTACCTTGGATACGAGACCCCGCACCATATATTCTTTCAGAATGAGACCGGCTTCAATGGTTTTGCCAAGACCCACCTCATCGGCGAGAATGGCCCGGCCTGACATTTCAAATAATACTCTGCGTGCAGTGTCCATCTGGTGAGGGAGTGGAGTAAGGCCTTGTAGATGCTTCAAACACTGGATCTCGTCAAAATTTGGAATCAGATTGGTTTCTTCGGCTTGAATGCCCAGTTGGAAGAGTCGATAATCCCCCCAAGGGCCTCCTTTATCCAGTCGCGATTCCAACTGATTGATCCAGCTTCGATCAAATTCCAACGGAACGGGCAGTTCGGCTACGGTTTGATTCATGTGGTGCGGATTTTTCCGGTTCATGGTGCTTCCTCCCCTGCCATACGTGATGACGTTTTATTCGTAGGTAATAGTATGGACGAATGAGAGTCAGTTCATAACTATGTAAGTTATATCACAGTTTTTTGTCCCAAAAAATTCACAGGTTTTGTATGCGTAAGTCTGAGGGTGTGTGAAGAAGCTTGTTCGAGTATGGGGAGTCTATGAAGAAGGACTATGATAAAAGTCGCATGGAAAATCAATATATGGTGTATTATACTGGTTTTTAATCACTATATGTGGTATTCAGTCGTAATTTACTCTTATAGTGAAAATGCAGCGTTATTCGGGGAGGTTGAACGTAGCGATGAAATCAAACCAACGATCGTACCAATTAGAAGGACTCAGCGAAAAAATATTTCTGGACCGATACGCCTGGAAGGATGCTGACTCGAATCATGCCAAGGTCGGAGATGTGGTACTGGTATTAACAAAGGATGATCCCAAGTTTCCGACCAAGGAAGTGGGCGAAATCATTGAACGTCAGGGTCAGCTCGTACAAGTAAGGACTCGAAGCGGAGAGATCATCGAGACCAGCGTGGAGAAACTGACACTCAACATCGAAAAAACACCGGAAGAGATGTGGGACCGTCTTGCCAAAGCGATGGCTGCAGTCGAATCCACAGCGGATCAGCGGGCAAAGTGGGAGTCCAAGTTCCGCTCCGTGTTGGAAGATTGGAAGTTAGTACCCGGAGGGCGCATTGCTGCAGGAGCGGGGGCAAGCGATGAACTGACACTCTTCAATTGTTATGTCATTCCGTCTCCGCAGGACAGTCGGGGTGGCATCATGAAGACCTTGACCGAGATGACGGAGATTATGGCGCGTGGGGGAGGTGTGGGCATTAATTTGTCCTCTTTGCGTCCTCGCCGAGCTGTGGTGAAAGGTGTCAACGGATCATCAAGCGGTTCGGTATCGTGGGGTGGATTGTTCAGTTATACGACAGGACTGATTGAACAGGGCGGAAGCCGCCGGGGTGCGCTCATGCTGATGATGAATGACTGGCATCCAGATGTGCTTGATTTTATTACCGTGAAACAGACGATGGGTCAGGTGACCAATGCCAATCTGTCTGTATGTGTGAGCAATGCCTTTATGGAGGCTGTCAAGCAGGACGGAGATTGGGATTTGGTTTTCCCCGATACGAACGATCCAGACTACGACACCGAGTGGAACGGGGATATGCAGCAATGGAAAGCCGCAGGTCATTCGGTGGTGCACTATCGTACGCTGAAGGCGCGCGAAATCTGGCATACCATTATTGAATCAGCCTGGAAATCGGCAGAACCTGGTGTTGTTTTCATGGAGTACTATAACCAGATGTCCAACAGCTGGTACTTTAATCCGATCATCTGTACTAATCCTTGCGGGGAACAAGGCCTGCCTGGTTGGGGTGTATGTAATCTGTCAGCAATTAATCTGTCCAAATTCTACGATGAAACGAATGATGATGTGGCATGGGATGAACTGGCTGAAACCACTCGCATCTCGGCTAGATTTTTGGATAATGTCATCGATGCAACACCATATCATTTTGAGGAAAACAGATTGAATCAGCAGCGTGAACGCCGGGTTGGGCTTGGCACGATGGGACTGGCAGAGCTGATGATTAAGCTGCGTATAAGGTACGGCAGTTCTGAATCCCTTGAATTTCTGGATAAATTGTATGGATTCATGGCGAAGGAGGCTTATCTGGCATCGGCAGAGATTGCAGCAGAGAAGGGAGCTTTCCCTGCTTTCGAAGCTGAACCGTACTTACAGAGTGGATTCATGAAAAACATGGTTGCAACGTACCCTGAAGTAGGAGAGGCCATTCGCAAACAGGGCATTCGAAATGTCACACTGATCACACAGGCGCCAACGGGAAGTACAGGTACGATGGTGGGCACATCAACAGGGATTGAGCCGTATTTCGCCTTCAAGTATTTCCGTCAGAGCCGTCTAGGTTATGATGAACAGTTCGTACCGATTGCGCAAGATTGGCTGGATGAACATCCGGGTGAAGCTTTACCAGACTATTATGTGACGGCGATGGATCTGTCAGCTGAGAATCATATCCGTGTGCAGGCTGCGATTCAGCAATGGGTGGATAGCTCTATCTCGAAGACAGCCAACTGTCCGGCTGATTTTACGGTGGAGGATACGGCTGAGCTGTACGAACTGGCCTTCGACCTTGGCTGTAAGGGAGTAACGATATATCGTGACGGCAGCAGGGATGTGCAGGTGTTGTCCACGTCGAAGAAGGAAGAGACCCATTCCGAAGATCAGAACACGGCGGAAGCAAAAGAGAAGACGGACGTATCTGCAATAGATAACCCGAATAATATCGGAGGGCATGTAGGTGTTGGATCTTTCAGTAGCGAGGTTGATGTTGAGACTCCTTCTTCTGATCAAGCCTCTTCATCTGCTACAGTACTGGATAAACAATACAGAAGCCGCCCTCAGGTACTTCGCGGTGCCACATACAAAATTAATACGCCATTCGGGATGGCTTACATTACGATCAATGATCTGGAGGGAACACCGGGTGAAATCTTCCTGAACGTGGGCAAAGCGGGATCGGACGTGTTCGCCATGGCTGAGGCACTCGGTCGAGTATGCTCTCTGTTCCTTCGATACGGTGATCATGGGCATAAGGTTGAACTGTTGATCAAACATCTCAAGGGAATCGGCGGTTCGGGCGCGATTGGCTTCGGGGCCAACCGGGTGGAATCAATTGCTGATGCCGTCGCCAAAGCATTGGAAAGTCATGTACAGAGCAATGTGCAGGAAAACGAAACTGATGCATTGAAAGAACAGAACCAAGTGGAGAGCGCATATCCACAAGTGGAGAAGCAAAAAAACTTTATCGAATCGAGAGATTTGTGCCCTTCATGTGGCTCAGCATCCCTGATGAATGTCGAAGGATGCAAAACATGCAGCCAATGTGGGTATAGCAAGTGCAATTAAATTGGATTTGAAAAAAGAGAAAAAGAAAAGGCGTTCCATGACTCCATCAAGAGTCAGGAATGCCTCTTCGTTCATTTAGCTAACTAACACCATTCATGACTACGATCTGCCAATGTTTGCAATTCGTTGAATAGTACCCCCGCGTGATAGCCGTCGCACACGGCGTGGTGTAACTGAATAGATAAGGGCAGATAGACTTTATCGTTTTGTTGAACATATTTTCCCATCGTGAAAATAGGTAACATGTAGGTTCCCTCATTGTAAATATTCAGATTAAATCCCGTAAAGTTCACCCAGGGAATACTGGAAACGGGAAATGTATTCGGTGGTTCATTGGGTTTGGCAACTAATGATTTGTGATCTTTGTAATTGTTCATATCGTCCAGATAACGATTGTGGAACGTCTCGAAATCTTTATGGAATGCCGTCCAGATCGTTGAGAAACGTTTGTCGTCCTCATGAAAAATCGTATAGCTCGGAGACATCTCGTCCCAGTAGCCCAATCTCCCCTTAGCATCAAAACAGGTTCGAAATTCCCTGTGTACATTGATGACCGTAGAGATCATATGAATAAGAGCTGGATAGAACTTCATGCCTTTAAGTTTTATTTGAGCAATCAATAGAGTGATATCCAGATTAGCAGTTATGCTGTAGGTACATCTGACCTGATTCAAGTAGTGGTCAAAGTAAGGCTTTCGATCCCACTGATCTAACACGATTGGATTAAACATAAGTTATAACCTCCTAAATTTGAATAATGCCTTCATTTAGGAGGTATATTTGACTGATTTGACCATATCCTATCACATTCCCAGTATCGTATTTTTAGAAATTGATCCCTCTTAGTATAACATGATAATGAATGTGTCGCTTATAGCGTAATGCTCCGCAAAGCGCTTTTTCAACCTGCTGCTTTACTTTATAATGAAAGTTGTATTTATAACGAAGAAGAGAGGGGATTAGATGCGTCAGCCGATAGAAGAACCCAAATTTTATTCTTATCCTGGAATGGTAGCGGTGGTGACTTCACGTCATGAGGGAGTCCAGAATGTGATGGCGTCCGGATGGCATACATACATCGGATCATCTCCAGGCGTATATGGCATCTCCCTTCGTAAGGAAACATACTCCTATGAACTCATCGAGAAGAGTGGTGTATTCGGTGTTCATTTCCTACCAGGTCATCGATCAGAGTGGATTCAAGCTGCAGGAACGTTCAGTGGAAGAGATACGGATAAATTCACAAGATTCGGCATTCCATATGAGGAAGGAATCAAGGTAAGTGTACCTATTTTGACAGACGCTTATTTTGCCTATGAATGCAAAGTTATGGATATTACAACATATGGTGACCATGAATGGATTGCAGGCGAAGTGTTGCAGCGATATCAGGATCAGAACTACTTTCTGGAGAATGGAATGGTTGATCTGGAGAAGTTGCAAATCCCAATGTACACTGGGCGCTCAACATATCGGATCTTGGATGCAAGGACAGAAGAAAAGAATCACCCGTTCCACCTCTAGGGTCCTAGGCAAGAAGAAGCAATTATGAGCAAAACTTTCAATCCGGTCTGACATAGGTTTATAATGGATAGTGGCTGCTGAGCAAGTCGGCAGCCTTTTGTTATGAATTCAATTGTTTCAATGAACGGTTACGTGGGTATGCTGGTTTGCGCAAGCGGGACAGGTAATTTTAGCCACTCGATGAAAAGTACTATATTTAACGACAAAATTAGAGTATGATTTTACAGCTATATGAGCTGGCAGGAAAGGTTACATCGGTTTAATCGTTTGTAACTATTCCTGTAAAGTATGAGTCTTATTTCGGGCGTATAATGCTAAACGTGAACTCACGAATCAATATAAAGAATATCGTAATGATTAAAACTTAATGGACTGGCAACACGTCTTCCTTAAGACTATAGAATTCACCAAGAATGTAGCATCATCGGATCGTGCTTCGAACAGAGGCTTTTCTTATGTTGTAAATGAAAGATGGAAGGTGCAATACGTATGTTAATGACAACCAGAACGATCAGGAGTTCCTTTATGCCCCCAACACCGATGTTGTTGACTCACAGTAACAAGGAGGGGCATGCATGTCACAATCGCCTAACAATAAGCGACATATGAACGGACTGGATGGCTTGCGAGCCATCGCTGTACTTGCGGTAATCGCGTATCATCTCAATTTGGATTTTATTCCGGGCGGACTGCTCGGTGTAGGTATATTTTTTGTTCTTTCTGGATATTTAATTACAGATATTCTCGTGTCACAGTGGCAGGAACATGGACGCATTTCACTCGGTGATTTTTGGGTAAGACGGGCAAGGCGCTTGCTTCCAGGCATGCTGACCATGACAGCTGTGGTGATGATCTGGTTGGCCTGTACAGACCCATCCCGGCTCGCTGCGCTTCGTGGTGATATCGTTTCGGGTGTATTATACATAAGCAATTGGTGGTATATCTTTCACAACGTTTCCTATTTCGAAAGTTTTGGCCCTCCATCACCGTTTGGACATTTCTGGTCACTGGCTGTGGAAGAGCAATTTTATCTCATATGGCCTCTTCTACTGATCGCAGCAATCGTCGTGTTCAAAAGAAAGGGATGGCTGGTCGTTTTCATTGTCGTCGCAGCTGAGTTGTCTGCTGGCGCAATGGCCATCATGTATAATCCGGATCTGGACCCAAGCCGTGTATATTATGGAACAGACACGCGGGCATTCGCACTGCTTGCTGGTGCTGCTCTTGCCGTGGTGTGGCCTAGTCGCAAGCTCTCGACCTCTCTGCCTGGCATGAGCCGGCTTGTGCTCGATGTGTCGGGACTTGCTGCACTTGCTTTGTTAATCTACATGATGCTGAATAGCAGTGAATATGACCCGTTTCTGTATCAAGGGGGCATGGTACTTCAGGCTATAGCAACAACGTTGCTGGTAGCCGTATTGGCTCACCCATCGTCATTCCTGGCACGTATCATTGGAGCGAAGCCACTACGCTGGATTGGAGAGCGATCCTACGGATTATATCTGTGGCATTATCCTGTTATTATTTTAACTAATCCCGCGGTGGATACGGGAGGAGCACATCCTGTACGAATCATTTTACAGGTCGCTGCAACAGTTGTACTGGCCTCATTGTCCCTTAAATATATTGAAAATCCGATTCGGTACAACGGATTCCGTGATTCTTGGTCCCGATTATGGGGAAGAGGTCGGTCATCGATTGGTATACGTAATGTTTGGTGGAAGCGGGCAGGTCTGTTGATGACGATTATGCTGTTGTCCTATACGGTATCTCAGATGATGGTCTCGCATGCAGCGAATTCCGACTCCCATTCGGTATCGATGTCCACCACATTGAATGGAGAGAATTCCGTAGCAGAGGAACAGGGACAGGATGTTTTGCCAGCGATTACAGCGACACCGGGCTCAGGTCAAAAGAATGATACTACTCATAGTGATAAACCGGAAGCAGGAACGAAAGATGATCCGGGGGAAAATGAGAAGCCTACAGAAGAGTCGGCTACAGACTCCAAACCTGGGGACCAGGACAATTCAACGAATGTTGGTAAGGACGGTCAGTCTGAAGATATGCCGGCTGATGAGTCCGTGACTAACGAGAATGATACTCCGGACAACGCTGGAGCGAACCCATCCGATGGAACGGATGATGCACCTGATTCATCTCAGGACAATGAAGAAACGGCTCCTCCTGCCCAGGATGGCAAGATTCATTATACCGTCATTGGAGATTCCGTGATTTTGGATGCAAAACCTTATCTGGAGCAAAGTATATCGGGAGTGTACGTGGACGGACATGTTGGCCGACAGATGTGGCAGGCTGGCGATGTATTGGAAGGGCTGAAGCGAAACAACCAAATGGGCGGCAAGGTGGTGCTGGAGCTCGGCACGAATGGTTCCTTTAACTCCAAAAACTTGAATACGGTGCTTGATTATCTGAAGGATGAGGATCAGGTATATCTGGTGACTGTGCGCGTACCTCGTCCGTGGGAACGAACGGTGAACAGGGCATTGAATGAGGCAGCATCCAACTACAGCAATGTCTCGCTGATCGACTGGAACAGTGCAAGTGAAGGACATGACGAATACTTTGAAAAAGACGGTGTACATCTCACTACGCAAGGGTCGGAAGCTTTTGCAGAATTAGTGAAGAACAGTATCCAATAATACGTAGTCCATATTCAATAGGATTTAGCACTTATTCATTATATAGACCAGGTTCAAGCAGCCGATGGCTGCAACAAGAAAGAGCTCTCATTGTGAGGGCTCTTTTTAGTTGTTATGAACAATAAGTCAGCAATGTAAGTTCCAAACAGGGGAACCGATATTTTTCACCCCTGCATCCGTGGATCGTCACCTTACGGTATGATAACGTTACCATTTACAATAAGTGTAATCAAATCGCCGAGGGGGAATATAGAGATGTTGAAAAAATGGCTTTCGGGTTTTCTAGCAATAACGTTGTTCTCCATTATTCTTGCTGGCTGTGCTGGCGGAGACACTTCAGAAGGAGGCAGCGGCAATGACAAAGTAACCGTCACACTCTGGCACAACTGGACTGGACAGGATGCAAAGGCGGTTGCCATGCGCCAAATTATTGAAGATTTTCGCGCCGCACATCCAGATATTGAAGTCGTGGATGAAGGACTGCCTACAGATGGTCTCAAAACCCGGCTTCGCACGGTGGCAGCTGCCAACGAGATGCCAGACCTGTTCGTGATGTGGCCGGATGCCATGACTAAGGAATTTGTAAAAGGGGACCTGTTACAGCCTATTAATGCAGAGCTGGACGCGAAGCCGGAGTGGAAAGACAACTTTATTCCGAATGCATTAGATGGATACACAGTGGACGGAAATATCTATTCTGTGCCCATGAATCTGGCGCCGAGTTCCTTCATCTATTACAATGAAGCTCTTTTCAAGCAGTACAACGTGAAAGTGCCTGAGACTTGGGCGGAACTGGAACAAACGATTGCTACGTTTAATCAAAATAAAGTCATTCCCATGGCGCTTGGCAACAAGGCCAACTGGGTAGCACAATCGACCATATTCAGTACCCTGGCCGACCGGATCACCGGCACAGACTGGTTCCTCAAAGCGACGGCACAGGATGGTGCAAGTTTTACCGATCCACCATTTATTGAAGCCCTGAACAAAATGCAGGAGCTTGGCAACAGCAAGGCGTTCCAGGATGGATTCAACAGTATCGATGAGACACAGATGATGCAGCTTTATTTTCAAGGTAAGGCAGCGATGGTCATGAACGGCGGATGGGCCTTGGCTAATCTGGTGAACAATGCACCTGAAGAGGTGCTGAACAACACACATATTACAATCCTTCCTCCAGTGGACGGAGGTAAGGGAGAACCAAGAACAACATCCGGTGTTGTGGGAACCGGGTTGGGTGTAAGTAAAAAGCTGAGCGGTGCACAAAAAGAGGCGGCGATGGAGCTGTTCTACGCACTGGCAGGACCAGATGGTCAGAAGGCCACATTGGATAGCAGCACATTGGTGAGTTACAAGATCGATCTGGACAAAACCAAGGCGCATCCATTGTTCGTTGAATTATATGATCTGATGCAGGAAGTAAATATTACGCCAGTATACGATTCCAAGCTGGGATCGGCAACGGTTGAGGTTATTAACAATGCTTTGCAAGAGTTGCTCATGGGAGGTAAAGCCGAAGATATTGCGGCCAAAATTCAGGCGGCTCAAGCCAATGCAGTTAGTCAGTAATCATGCGTCAAACTAGATAGCGATTGCGATGCGATGAAGATTCAATGAACTCATCACATCGCATCGCATATTAGCTGGTTATTCGTTAAAACCCCTTCCCGGCAGGGGAGGGGTCTTTAAGTATGGATAACATAGTCAGTTGCAGTTCAGTACAGACATTTATGGAAGGGAAGTGAACAGATGAACGCACTGCGCAGTCGGCGTTTTATTATGCTGGGTCTGGCCCCGGCAGTTATCATTTATGCATTGTTTGTATTTGTACCGGTCGTATGGTCGGCGTACTATGGTTTCTTCAACTGGTCCGGCATCGGCGCATCCAAATATATTGGTATGGATAATTACGTAGAGATCTGGCACGATCCTGTATTTTGGCGGGCACTGAAAAATAACGTTATTTTTGTGTTGGCATCCGTATTTGGACAAATTCCGTTAGCACTGATGCTCGCGGTCATATTACACAAAAGTAATCCACTACAGCGATTTCTACGCTCAGCCGTATTTCTGCCGATGGTACTATCCACTGTAGTGATCGGTATGATCTGGCAGTATATCTATCATCCGCAGATCGGGATATTGAACTTTCTGCTGGATGCACTGGGGTTGGAGAGTTGGAAGCTGCAATGGCTTTCCGATGACAAGATTGCCATTTTCTCATTGGTACCGCCGCTACTCTGGAGCTTTGTGGGGTTGTATCTGATTATCTTCATCTCCGCACTGCAGAATATTCCAGCCGAGATTCATGATGCCGCCAAAATAGACGGTGCTTCAGGCATCCGAAAGCTGGTATCCGTCTCTTTGCCCATGATCTGGGGGACGGTTCAGGTTGCGATCATTCTATGTATCTCGGGTAGTCTGAAATCCTTCGATCTGGTCTACATCATGACCAAGGGTGGTCCGGCACATGCAACAGAACTGCTCGCAACGTATATGTACAATTCGACCTTTACAACATACCGTTATGGTTTCGGTAGTGCGATCTCAACAACCATCGTACTGATCTCCCTGCTGCTGATCGGAACAAGCCAGTGGGTGACCAGTCGCAAACGAAAAGAGAATCAATAGAGAGGAGGAGCTATCATGCGTGCGACACCTATATCCATGCCATCACCACGAAGCGGCTCGGGCCATCCGATTCGCCGCCTCCGCAGCGGAATTGTTTGGACGCTGCTAACGGTCTATGGTATTTTAACATTGTATCCGTTCTACTGGCTCGTGATTAGTGCGTTCAAAACGAATGAAGATTTCTATAGCAGGCCCTTTGGTCTGCCGGAAAACTGGAATGTAGCCAATTTCAGCAATGCATGGGAAAGCTCCAGGCTGGGGACTGCTTTTGGCAATTCACTCATTGTATCGATTGGATCACTTATTCTGACGCTGTTTATTGCAGCGCTGTCTTCATTCATTCTGGCTCGTTTCCAGTTTCGCTGGAAAGGGTTAATCATGACCTTCTTTGTTGTAGGTATGCTCATTCCGATCCATAGTACACTTGTCCCTTTATTCATTTTGATGAAACAGATGTCCCTGCTAAATACGTATTGGGCATTAATATTACCTTATACGGCTTTTGCATTGCCTACAGCTATTTTCGTGCTTACTGCCTATCTGACAAGTGTTCCACGTGATATTGAAGAGGCAGCATTCATTGATGGAACAGGACTTTGGGGGCTGTTTACCCGAATCATGCTGCCCATGTCCGTACCTGCGTTATCTACGGTTACGATTCTGAGTTTCCTGCATGCGTGGAATGACTTTTCATTTGCGCTTGTATTCATCAACAAGACCGGATTGAAAACGTTACCGCTGGCCATTGCGAACTTTGCGGACGGGTATCAAACCGATTACGGGTTAACACTTGCTGCCATGACCCTGTCGGTCATTCCAACCATTATCTTGTATCTCGTATTCCAGGAACAGGTTATGAAAGGCATGACAGCCGGAGCTGTTAAAGGATAAGCGAAAGCGCATCCAGAGGAGGAGAAACGTTTGGCACGCTGGCTCACATCTTCGTTACAAAGGAAGCTATCCGTCGTTGTGACGGCTTCAATGATTGTGCCATTGCTGGCTTTGGGTCTGTTCGCCTTTCTAATCTCTTCCCGCATCACGGAGCAAAAAACAAAACTGTCCGGCATGGATACGCTGAAGCAGGTGGAAGCCAATCTTCGTTATATGCTGCAGGATGCCGAGAACCTGTCCATTTTCCTGATTGGAGAACGGGATATTCAGCACTATCTTAGCCAAAATGAAGATCACGAGATGGACAGAGTGGATATCTTGGGCAGGATGACCAATCTGGCTGCTTCCAAGAAATATATCGCCAACATCGCCATATATCCAGGACGTTTTGATGCCACATTGTCGACTGCTACCTGGTATGAATCCAGTGAATTCAACCTGTCCTATCCTTCTGTTCCTAGTGGTGAAGCAGTTAAACAATGGACGGGGGTATACCCGGTCCAGAATTATGCCGGTATACAAAATGTGATCACATTGGTTCGACCGATTCGCAGTATCCATGATTATCGGCCTATCGGCTGGTTAGCCATTAGTCTGGATGAGAAGGCCATATCCAAGGGATGGGCCGCTCTGGGATTAGGCAGAGGGCAAGGCAGATTGGAACTCATCGGCAGTTCTGGAGAGATTCTCTCTTCGATGGACAAATCCCGTCTTGGACTTAAGCTGGAAGATGTCGAGCCAGGGGTCACAACGTTAATTCAGGCTGGTGGTAGCGGAACGACCACGCATGGCAGTGGTGAGGATAAACGGACGGTGCTCTATTATCCGGAAGAATTGACAGGTTGGACGTTGGTCGGAACGGTCCCATATGACCAGTACAAGTCCGAGAATCGGTATATTCTTATTCTGACCGGGTGCGCCGTTGCCATGTCTGCTGCGATCAGTGCAGGCTTGGTCTGGTTTACGGTGCGGCGTGTGACGCGGCCGCTTCGCGTGCTTACCAGACATCTGTCCCGAATTGATCCGGAACGTCCTCTTCCGCTGTTTCGATCTGAGAGTGATGACGAGATTGGCAGGCTTGGGGAGAGTTACAATCTGCTCGGTTCACATATTCAGTTATTGAAGGAAGAGGTTATTCGCGGTGAGGCTCGCAAAAAAGAAGCGGATCTTCGGGTGCTTCAGGCGCAGATTAATCCGCACTTCCTGTATAACACGCTTTCTTCAATTCACTGGATTGCCTTGATGTCTGAAGAGAAGCGGATCGCGGACATGGTTGAGGGCTTGAGTGATTTTCTGCGCATCAGCTTAAACAATGGTCAGGATTATTATCCTGTGGAACAGGAGATTGCTCATATCCGCCATTATGTGCGTGTGCAGTCCATTCGTTTCCCTGATCAATTCGTCTTGCATTATATCGTTGATCCAGCGCTTGAGAAGCGAATGATGCTGAAGCTGTTGCTGCAACCGCTCGTTGAGAATGCCATGATTCATGGCATTCAGCCCAAAGCAGGCGTGGGCACCATCACCATAATGATTCGCAAGGACCCGGATAATGAACAGATGAATGTGCTGGTACTGGATGATGGTGTCGGCATGGAGCCAGACAGATTGGAGCAATTAAGGATAAGCATTAGGGAATGGAAGGGAAAACAGCCGGAAAAACAGTTAAACCAAGGCGGTTATGGACTCTGCAATGTGAATGAGAGGCTGCTGCTCCATTATGGAGCGGATGCACAGCTTGAAGTGGACAGCAGGGTTGGGGGAGGTACCCGGATTTCGTTTTCCATTCCAATCTTGGAGGGTTCGCCATGAGACTATTAATTGTGGATGATGAAGTGATTATCCGTACAGGGCTTGCTAGCGTTATCGCTTGGCATGAACTCGGAATTGAACTTCTTCAACCTGCTGCCTCGGCAGAGGAGGCGTTAACACGCATGGCAGAGGAACGTCCGCATATCCTGATGACGGATATTCGGATGACAGGCAGATCAGGGTTGGAACTGGCAGAAGAGGGTCTGCGATTGTTACCTGAGCTGGAAGTCATTATTTTGTCCGGATACGATGACTTTTCTTATGCGCAGCAGGCGATACGCCAAGGTGTTACAGATTATCTGCTCAAAACAAGCAAGCCGGAAGAGATTATCAAGACCGTATTACAGGCCAAACAACGGATCACGGAACGTTGGGCAGAGAAGTCCAGAGAGGGACAGCTTATGCGGGAGAATCGGGAGCGGTTATTTGCCGGTTGGATCATTGACGGTGACACCGCTTCGGGCCAATTTCCTTCATTTCTGCGATCTGATGCTGGAATAGAGGCAGCGGATGATGGCCTTGATGATGAACAGATTCGCAGACAAGTCATTGTTCTTCGAGCAGAGGGTTGGGATCGATCCTCGGATGCGCTATTACGATTTGCGGTGCAGAATACCCTCGAGGATATGCTACCGGGTGCCATTGCACATGTAGAGAAACAGCAAATTATATGTGTAGTTTCATGGCCGCCTGTAGATCTGGAATATCCGTTCAGGCTGGAGGGTGCATTACGTCGGGTGGAGCAATTACTGAAGTGCACTCTGCGTGCAGCAGTAGGTCTGCCTGTGCGTGGATATGCAGATCTGCACGAAAGCTACCGAACTGCTTCAGCTGCTTTCCGATATCGGGGGTTGATGGATGATAAAGTATGGCACTATGAGCACGTTCAGGATCGCCAAGGTGGTAAAACTGTACTTACGCACGAAGAGGAGACCACACTTGGTTCAATATTGCTGGATAATGATTCAGTGAGGTTAACGACATGGACGCGAGAACTGGTGGCTAGTCTTATTACAGAACCGGAGGTCACGCCAGAATCGTTCAGTGCTTGTCTGCACTCAGCCGTTATTGCAGGTCATCGCTGGCTGACTCGCACAATGCGAGCCACAGGGCGTGAAGAACCCGCAAGGCTCGAGCCATGGTTGCCGGAACCGGATGCCGAAGCTGCGGAGCTCGGGGATATGCTGTTCCATCATCTGTATGGTCTGATGCATGTCTATCATAGCCGAATGGGTCAGGGACAGGCTGCCCATGTGCAAAAGGCTATTGGTTATATTGAATCATCACTGGCACAAGATATTAATCTACAGCAGGTAGCTGGACATGTTCATTTGCATCCGGGTCACCTCAGTGAACTGTTTAAAAAAGAAATGGGTGTGACCTTTGGAGATTTTGTCACCGATATGCGTATACGAAGAGCGATGGATATGCTCGCGGTGTCTCCAGCGAAGGTCAGTGAAGTTGCTGCCATCAGCGGCTACGAAGACGTGAAATATTTTAGCAGGCTGTTCAAAAAACATACCGGTAAGACCCCGAGTGAATATCGCGAAGAGGCGTTGTCGTTCAAGTCTTCGGGAAGTTAGAAATAGCAGATTAGGAAGCATGCATTGCCTTTTTGCAAACGTTTTCGATAGGGTATTACTCAGGGTTATTGGAGAGTGAGGGTGTATTGATGAAGACCCATAGTTCAAGTCAGGATTTATCGGGACAATGGAAGATACAACATTATGAAGTTGGAGAGAAGCGGGCAATGGATGTGGCAGCTGCTGCGCTAGATGACCGTTTTTGGATCGGGGCTGAAGTGCCTGGGGATGTACATGCTGCACTGATTGAGCGCAGTATCATTGATCCGCCCTATTACGGACATAATGATGCCAAAAGTCGCTGGATTGAGCAAAAGGAATGGTGGTACCGTACTACCTTCAATCTGGTGAGAGATGCGGAGACGGAAGAGAACTTTGAATTGGTGTTTGAAGGATTGGACACGTTTGCAACGGTGTATGTGAATGGCCATGAAGTTGGAAAAACGGCAAATATGCTTATGTCACATACATTTAATGTAACATCTCTGGTTCGCAGCGGCTGGAATGCGATTGCTGTCAAGTTTGATCCGCTTCACCTGCATCACCGGGACAAAGAAACCTTTGACTGGTCCTCGTATACGAAGGAACGGCCATGGTTGCGCAAAGCAGCGATGAACTTTGGCTGGGACTGGGGGCCACGCATGGTGACGGTGGGAATCTGGGGGGCAGTACGGCTGGAAAAACGAACAATAGCCAAGCTGGAAAGTGTGTATGCTCGAACGGAATCAGTCAGTCCAGAGCTTGCTGTATTACGCGTCACGGCAGATGTGAAGTCCGTCTTGTCTTTCAGCAGCAGACAGAAACGTGAGCAGGCTGTGGTTACGTCCTGTAATGTTCGTCTGCTGGATCGCAACGGACACGAGGTGGCAGGAGCCACTGAACTGCCTGTAGAAGGTGGTAAGGCAGATACCACGTTGAACGTCACGTCACCTCAGTTATGGTGGACTCATGATCTGGGTGAGCCGTATCTGTATACGCTAGAGGTTACTTTATACGCAGATGGCATTGAGGTGGATCGTTACAGCGAGCCTTATGGGTTACGAACGATTGAGCTGGCTCTTCATAATGAACGGGGTGAAGATGCATTTACTTTTATTCTGAACGGAGTCAAAGTATATGCCAAGGGTGCCAACTGGATTCCTGCTGATCATCTGATTGGTGCGATCCCAAACTCCCGGTATCGTGAGCTTGTCGAGCTGTCGGTAGAAGGACATATGAACATGCTGCGCGTGTGGGCCGGTGGTATCTATGAGAAGGATGTCTTCTACGATGAGTGTGATCGGCAAGGGGTGTTGGTGTGGCAGGATTTTGCATTTGCGAACGCGTTGTTCCCGGATTTCAATCGTGATTTCATGGATAATGTACGGCAAGAGGTAGAAAACAATGTCATTCGCCTGCGTAACCGTGCCTCGCTTGCCATCTGGTGTGGCAATAACGAGATTGACTGGCTTTATGACATGAAGTCTGCAAGTGGGGATATTACCAGTCCGTTCTACGGCCAACTTATCTATCATGAACTGATCCCTGAAGTGCTGGATCGCTTGGATCTGTCCCGTCCGTATTGGCCTTCTTCGCCGTTCGGGAGTAGTAATGGTCAGGACGCGAATGATCCCGATGTCGGGGATCGTCACAACTGGCAGGTATGGCATGGCTCGGTCTATCCAAGGAAGCATGGAGAGCCGCCGTTGCTGGACTATAGTATTGAAGGTGTAACGTTCAAAAATTACAAAAAGGATCATGCGCTTTTCAGCAGTGAATTTGGTATGCATGCCTCGGCTAATCGTTACACGCTGGAGAAAAATATGCCCGCAGGGCAGTTTTACTGGGGCAGTCCGGAGATGGCCTACCGTAACAAGGATACCAACCACCAAAAAGGCATTCTGCTGATGGAAGGTTACACAGGCATTCCGCAAAATATAGAGGAGTACATGAACTATTCCATGTTGACTCAAGCAGAAGGATTGCGCTATGGAATAGAACATTTCCGACGTATTAATCACCGTAACAGCGGTGCACTCGTGTGGCAATTAAATGATAGTTGGCCAGGAACAAGCTGGTCCATGATTGATTATGAACTGCTGCCGAAGGCATCTTTTTATTACGGGAAAATATTCTTTCATCCTGTCCTGTTGTCACTCGAGCATGAGCCGGGGGAGCCGCTTGCGTTGTGGGTCGTAAACGATACACGGGACGTACTGAAAGGCGAGCTTCGGTTCAATGTCTATGAATTACATGGAGAGAAGATCTATTCCAGCGTACATGCTGTTGAAGTAACATCTCAATCCGCATTATGTATTGCCGAATTCACTGAAGTAGAGGTGTTACGGGGCAGACGTGCGGAGGAAGTAATGGTTGAGTTGGTATCCGAAGGGTTTGCGGCGCCGATGAATCGATATTTCTTGCGTGATCCTAAGGATGTGACCTTGCCGAAATCTCAATTGAGTGTACATGTGAATGAAGAGGAACAGTCTGTGACGGTTACGGCCAGTGGTGCAATTGCACGCTTGGTGAAGCTGGAGCTCCCTCTTGGGCGTGTCCGATTCAGTGACAATTATTTTGATCTGCTCCCCGGCGAGAGCCGGACGGTAAGACTTCGTCATCCAGAGCAATCGTCTTTGCCTCTGACAGAACTTCGGGTCAGTGCCATGAACGGCAGAGAAGGGTAAAATAATAATAATAGACTTCGATACTTATCCGAGGTTCGAGGTTCAAAATTCAAGGTGGTAATCCTGATCAGGGATGCCACCTTTTTTGCTTTTGCAGCAGGTGAGTTCATGTCGCTGTGTCAGGTGATCTTGTGCTTATTCCACAAGCGAAAATTCCAATCGGGTTCACATCTTGGATCATTAAGGTTAGTATGATAGAAAGAAATCGTTCTCAAAAGGAGGTGAATTCATGTCGTTTGTCTTTTATCCCGAGATGATTATCTTCATTTTGATGTTGATTCTGCTGATTATTGGTATCGTATATATTATTCGTAAAAGCAAACAAGTACTGCGTCGTATAAGCAATCTGGAGAAAGCGATATATGAAAAAGATAACATCTCATCCTATCCGAAGGACGTTGATACTGTACAAGAAGCACCCAGAGAAGACACGTTTGCTCCACGCAAACGAAAATGAAGAAGGACACGGAATTACATAAAAAAGATAAACCAACAAACCAACAGCCGATTCTTCTCTAATGAGGAAGTGATCGGCTGTTTGGGCATATAGGCATTTTATCCGTATTAACTGGGTTTAGAGAAAGGATTCATAACGCTGTTGGAAAGAGGATTCCATCTCCACTTGTCGTGCAAGTTGCTGCTGTACCTTTGCACCGCGAATCTTCTGAAGTTCCTGAAGTTGTGCAGTGGAACTGAATCGATCTGTAGCCATCTGAACAAGTAATTCCGAGAGCACATCCGCATCTTCGAGCGCGGCATTAAGTCCGAACGCACCCGTTGGGGTCATGGTATGAGCGGCATCACCGATGAGTATAACATTGTCTTGTGCCCACGACTGGCAATAGCTGCTTTCGACAGATAACAGAACAAAATCACTCCAGCTCTGAATGTTGGCAGCTACAGAATCAGACAGACAGGGGAATGCGGAGACAAGTTTGTCTACAAAAGGAGCAATCGGCTGCTCTCGCAGCTTGGAGTATGCTCCTTCGGGGATGTTCCATCCAATCTGAACATAACCGCCGAATTGTGAGAACAGGGCAAGCTGTTGACCATCCATGCTGGCCATTCGAACAGCAGGTTCCCAACCCATAGGTGCCGGAATGCGCGCCCACAGCAGATCATACCCATGCTTGCGAATTTCGGGGGTCAAACCGGAATGTTTGCGTACAGCAGAGTATCTGCCATCAGCACCGACAATAACGGATGCTTCGATGGAGGCAGGCACGCCGTTCTGCCGAATGTTAATACCAACGATATGACCGTTCTTGTCTCGTAGCATACCCGTCATAATTGTATTGAATCGTACTTGTTCGTTTGAACTGTGCTGCTCAGCATGCGACACGATGGCTTCCAGGAGATGATCTTGCGGTACATGAATACCCACATGAGATTCCCCATTGCCCGGGGATACCGTATGAATAATCTGACCATTTTCCCAATATTGAATCTGCTCCAAGAGCAGCGCTCCACGTTCCTTGATGAGGGAATAGAGGCCGTGTTTATTTAAAATTGCTTCGCCGTCCACATTGAGCAACTCCCCGCGAAACGACTTGTGCAGGTGAGGTTGCCGCTCTATAAGCATCGTGGATATCCCTTTTTGATTCAGTAAATACGAAAGTAAGGCACCACCTGGCCCAGCGCCGACGATACAAACATCCGTTTTTAATTGTGATTGTGAATTCTGATTCATGTGCATAAGTCCCTTGCAATATAATGGTGACTCTTGTTTACTTTATAACAACAGATTTATTAAAATCATTAAGTAACTAAAAGTAACTTTAAAGATATAGGTTATTATAAACAAACCCGTTGCCATAATGCAATAGGTGAAACCCAAAATAAAACACAAGTCTTCCGGTCGAGTAAAGGGTGTCCAATGCAAGCGTATTTTTCACAAACATCATAGTGTAAATATGTTACAATATAAGGTAGGTTATGATGAAAGGCAGGAGGAACGTTTATGAGCCCGGATACGGAGCGAAACTCTCAATTGGCAAATGTAGATCAATTGTTGGAGGCCTTCTTCAGATATAAAAATAAAGTATTGGATCAGCAGCAGAAGACCGAAACCAACTGTAAACTGAATCCGACAAAAAGTCATATATTGGGCATGATTTTACGTGAAAACCGCTGTATGGCGGTTGATGTGGCCAGACAACTCAGCTTGTCTTCTGGCGCAACCACCATTGTACTGAATCAACTGGAGACAGAAGGGTTGATCCAGCGTGTGCGCAGTGAAGAAGATCGGAGAATTGTGTGGCTGTCCTTAACGGATGAAGGAGCGCAGCTTGCCAAGACGCTTAATGCGAATCGTGGCCGAATGACGTGGGAATTGTTGCAAGCACTTTCCGAAGAGGAGCAACAGCAGATGTTCGGCATGTTGAAGAAAATTGAACTGAAACTGCTGGAGAACATGAAGTCGTTTGAGCAGATCCACCGATAATGCATATATGACTTGAGTCCTTGAAGACGTCAGTCCTCATGAGTTCGTCCCTAATTGCGGGGGGATGAGCCTTGAAGACTGGCGTTTTTGAGTTTGTTTACAAATGAAAGCGAACCACATGATCCGTCAAGCCTTCCTGGATCAACACTTCTTTTTGTTTGCAACCCATTAGGTCAAAATGGGGAAATGGCTGCCGCTGATGAATATATCGCGGGTCCAGCCCATGATCGTTACACCAACGCTCGAGACGTTCCAGATCTGCACAGCCAACTTTGGTGACACTGGTGATGCCGGGGAATCGGTTGTCAATCCAGAAATGAGTGAGGTAAGCAATCTCACCACGAGCCACTTGTTCCTTCCACGCAGCCAGCTCTTGTCGTTTAATTCCAAATGCCATAGATGCAAGTTCCTTTCCAAACGGGTATTGTCCTGAGCATATTGTAACATCTTATATACAGAATCCATCAGAATTCTTCAATCTATATAAGTTAACTAAAGATTATTTACACTGACACTACGATGACAGAATAACCTTCCAATCGCTGTTATCCCCAGATTTTTTTGATTCCCTTTTCTAAAGGGGAAAATCCGGGGATAAAGGCGAACGCTTCGCTTTTTCAGGTTTTTTCTGTCCTCTCCGTTATCGTGTAAATGAATAGTTCAACTTATATAGACTAGTCTGAGAGCAGTTAAATGGGTATATGAATATGACAACATTTTTATAACAAAGTTTGGATTATGTTAAAATAAACCTATGCAACAAAGGTTTCACCACTTCTATAGCGGAAAGGGATTGTCATCATGGAAATATTTATAGCCGTACTTGTCTTACTGGTACTGATCGGTTTATCGAACATCCTGAACCGGTTTGTACCTTTTATACCTATTCCGCTCATTCAAATCGTGCTTGGTGTAACCATAGCTCTGCTTCCTGCCGGGGTACATTTGCAGTTGAATCCGGAATTGTTCTTTGTACTTTTCATCGCACCTTTGTTATACAACGATGGGAAGCGAACACCAAGGAATGAATTATGGAATCTGCGTGCACCTATACTTTTACTTGCGCTGGGACTTGTATTCGTGACGGTGGTCGTGGCGGGATATGCTATTCATTGGCTGATTCCTACGATTCCGTTACCCGCGGCTTTTGCTCTTGCAGCCATATTGTCCCCGACAGATGCTGTGGCCGTTGGTGCCATGGCAGGGCGGGTACATTTGCCCAAAGGTATACATAGGCTCCTTGAAGGTGAAGCATTAATGAATGATGCATCCGGCTTGGTCGCCTTCAAATTCGCCATTGCAGCCACGGTTACAGGTGTGTTTTCCCTGGCGCAGGCAACCTTCAGTTTTATTCTGATTGCCATTGGCGGACTTCTCGTCGGTGCATTGTTATCTTTTCTGTTAATTAGGCTCGGGATGTGGATTCGCAGGCTGGGCATGGAAGATGTAACAATTCACATGCTGCTGCAGATACTGACGCCATTTATCATCTATCTGGTGAGTGAAGAAATTGGGGTATCAGGTATTCTTGCGGTAGTGGCAGGCGGTATTATCCACGCCATTGAGCGTGACCGCGCTGAATCGGTTCAGTTGAAAATGCAGGTGGTATCTGCGAGTACATGGTCAGTCATTTTATTTATACTAAATGGTCTGGTGTTTGTAATTCTGGGTGTACAGGTCCCGGATGTTTTGAGTACCATTTTCGAAAATGTTTCGTTTAATAATCTGCAGGTGCTGGGCTACGTGGGCTTGATCTCGGTGCTACTGCTAGTTCTGCGCTTTCTCTGGATCTATCTGTTCTGGCAAGGGAATGAATGGCTGCCTACCAAATCCTCTATTGGCAGTCCCAGATTCAAGGATATCACGATTATTTCCCTATCTGGGGTACGAGGGGCTGTGACATTGGCGGGTGCCTTCTCCATTCCTTATGTGCTTCAGGATGGTTCACCCTTCCCTGAACGGGATTTGATTATCTTCCTGGCAGCAGGGGTGATCCTCTTCTCCCTAATTGCGGCGAGTGTGTTTCTTCCCGTTCTGGCCAAGGACGATGGGAAATCCACCGAAGAAACACCTCAGAAGTCCGAACGAAAAGCACATGACATTATGCTGAATGCCGCAATACGGGCTGTCAAATCCGAAATGAATGATGAGAACAAAGCTGCAGCACTCGCGGTCGTCTCCGATCTGTCCAAATATATCAGACAGGCCGCAGGTCAGCTTACCGCCGATAAACGCAAAAATATCCAGAAACAAGAAACGGCTATTAACCTGATTGGGACCCGTGCGGAGCGGAAAGAAATCGAAGCGATGCTGGATGAAAATGCTATTGCTTCCGATGCCGCCTTCAAATGTGACAGTTGGCTGGATCGCAAAGAAATGATGTTGGCTAATCGCGCAAACACTCAGATGATGACCTCAATCAACGAGATCGGGCGTGTGCTGGGTCATCTGTTCACCAATCGATCCCAGAAGCCGAGTCAACCCTTCATGCTTGAAAATGCAGAACTTTTCCGTCAGGTGAAGTTACGTACCTCTGAAGCCGCAATTAAGGCTATTCGTGCCCATATGAATGATGGGAATCGAGTCGTTGCTTTGTCGGTTATCGCCAAGTATGAGCGTGTAATTGCCAAATTGCGAACCTGGAACCAGGGGAAAACAGAAGATCCGTTTAATCAGGAGAAGCTTGAGTTGCAGATGGTGGCGATTCAGGAACAGCGCAATACTGTGCAACAATTGTATGAAAACGGTGAAATTAATCGTGATGTGGCTGCCAAGCTGCGCCGGTTTATCAATGACGTGGAAGCGACTGCGTTGAAAAACACTTAATCCGATAAATCCGATATTTTAAATTTGCTAAACGGTTTGATATACTATGGGACGAGAAAGAAATCACTACCAAATATACTTATATCGATCAGTGAGGGAGAGATGAGACATGGCAAAACAGCAAATACGGTTGGGCAAAACCGATCTGGTCGTAAATCCCATTGGACTGGGTGCAAATGCTGTAGGAGGGCATAATATCTATCCAGACATGCTGAATGATGAGACGGGTAAGGAAGTGGTTCGTACAGCTTTGAAACAAGGGATTAACTTTGTTGACACGGCATACATCTATGGACCTGAGCATTCCGAACGACTGATCGGCGAAGTATTGAAGGAAACCGGTCAGCGGCAGAATACCATCATTGCGACCAAGGCAGCTCATAAATTTGTGGATGGCAAGATTGTCATGGATAACTCACCTGCTTTTCTGAAGACATCCGTGGATGAGGCGTTGAAACGTCTGCAAACCGATTACATTGATCTGTTCTACATTCACTTTCCGGATGAACATACGCCTAAGGATGAAGCGGTAGATACGTTAAAACAGTTAAAAGAAGCTGGTAAAATTCGTGCGATTGGCGTATCTAATTTCTCGATTAATCAGTTACGTGAAGCGAACAAAGACGGGCATGTAGACGTATTACAATCTGAATATAATTTGTTCAAAAGAGAAGCGGAGAAAGAGCTGTTGCCGTATACGGCTGAGCATAATATTTCTTTTGTGCCTTACTTCCCACTGGCAGCGGGACTGCTCGGTGGTAAATATAATCGCAATACAACCTTTCAGGATGGACGGGCGAAGAATCCGCTGTTTACAGGTGAAGCTTTCATTGAAAATTTGGATAAAGTTGAGCAACTGCGCAGCATAGCACAATCCAAGGATGTTGAGGTTGCTCATCTGGTTCTGGCCTGGTACCTGACTCAGCCTTCGATTGATGCACTGATTCCAGGTGCCAAGAGACCAGAGCAGGTCATTAACAATCTGCAAACATTAAATGTGGAATTAACTGCTGAAGAAATTGCTGTCGTGGATCAGATCTTTCGTTCATGAGTTCGGGTGAATCGGGAAATGCTAACAGGGAGTTTACGTTTGAATACAAAGTGAGGACACAACATGAACCTGAAGGCAGCCCGAGTCATCGGAATGTTCACGCTAATTATTTTGCTGGGTAGCAGTTCTGCTTATGCGAAGCCTGTACAGAAGAACCGTCAGTATTATGAGGAACGAGGAGAGATCGTGTGGGAAGTTCCCACACAGGATAAACTCATCGCCCTGACCTTTGATGATGGACCAGATCCGGTTCAGACTCCGCAGATTCTGGCACTGCTTCAGCAATATCAAGCCAAAGGAACCTTTTTTGTACTGGGCAAATGGGCAGAAAAATTTCCTGAACTGATTAAGCAGGAACAGCTCGAAGGGCATGAAATCGCCAATCATACGTATGCGCACACGTATGCAGTCCGCTCAACACGTGCGGACAAGTACATGAAGGATATGAACGCAGCGGAAAGTTCCATCATTGAAGCGGGTGCGGAGCGGCCCTTGTTGTTCAGGCCACCTGGCGGCTATTACAATGATATGGTCATTCAGGCTGCCAAACAAAAAGGGTATACCATCGTACTCTGGTCCTGGCATCAGGATACACGGGACTGGGCTTCCCCAGGTGTATCGGCTATCGTTAAGAAAGTACTGAATAACGCACGTAATGGGGATATTGTACTCTTCCACGATAAGGTGGAAGGCAAGTCCCATACGGTAGCTGCACTCAAAACGATTCTGCCGAAGTTACAGCAGCAGGGATATCGATTCGTGACGGTGTCTGAGCTGCTTGCTGTGAAGGCACGTGAAGCTGCGAAGGATGGGGCTGCACCTTCTTCTTCGTTGAAGCATGTGAAGCCCTAGATATTGCAATTCAATTAGAAACCGCAGGCCTCGGGATATAGAGACCTGCGGTTTCTTTATATTTGATCTCCATATGAAACATGAAGCCAGGAGTGGAGGTTGTTGTCTGTCTCCCTTTTGTTTTGAAACCAAAACGTCTACAATAGATGGAGCTTTGTGCTGAAGAGTTACTTGAACCATGATATGAATGATGACATAGAGGAGAGTGAATATGATGAACGGACAACAACGAGTAAATATTAAACCGGGTCTTGAAGTGGACATTGTATTGAAGCAGGACCAAGCTACAGGTAAGCTGACACGTGGCATTGTAAAGGATCTATTAACCAAGTCCCCTACACATCCACACGGAATCAAAGTACGACTGACGAGTGGCCAAGTGGGACGTGTGAAACAGGTCATTACAGGAGGATCGAACTAACTGTGGCTCAAGGCGGTGAAATGAGCACGACCGCAGAAGTAATGGCACATTTGGCTTCGGGTAATGCACGTCAGCAGGACGCATATCGCGTAATACAAAGCAGTGGCTTGCTCGAACTATTAGCTGGCTACCACCCCTATCCGGCGGGGACAGTACCGATTGATATTGATGTTCCGGGCAGTGATCTGGATCTGCTGTGTTATGCAGAGGATCTGGATGCCTTTGAAGCTGAGATGTATGATCAGATCGGAGCTGTTGGTGAGTTTCAATGTGTTCGTGGTGGGCATCTTCCCGGCCAACGTCCTTATGTGACTTGTAATTTGCAAGTGGGACATTGGCCTGTGGAGATTTTTGCCCAAACCGTTCCGGTTAACAGGCAGAATGCATACCTACATATGATTGTGGAGTGGAGATTGTTACAACTGTGGGGAGAACCAGGACATCGTGAGATCCGCAGACTGAAACAGGCAGGGTGGAAGACGGAGCCTGCATTTGCTTCTGTACTTGGATTACAGGGAGATCCATATGTGGACATGCTGCATCTGGCCGAGATGAAACGTGAAGATCTCTGGAACTTGGCGCGTTCACGCACGTCTTTTTAAAATGTCTATTTGAGATGAACTAATCATTTACACGATAACGGAGAGGACAGAAAAAACCTGAAAAAGCGAAGCGTTCGCCTAAAAGCTTTCTGAAAGAAAGCTGCATCGGAAGCATATGCTTATTACCGGATTTTCCCTTTATCAAGGGAATCAAAAAATCTGGAAATAACAGCGATTGGAAGGTGCTTCTGTCATCGAAGTGTCAGTGTAAATAACCTTTGCTCAGATCAGAAAGATAGCTACAATCGTCGTTACCATAAGTCCCAGCAATACAGGCTTCAGGTTGCGTCTGGCAAGTTCAAAAGGACTGACTCCGCAGATTGCAGCAGCAGGAATTAATGCCCATGGAATCAAGGTTCCACCACCTACCCATATGGCTGCAACCTGACCCAGCGCGGTCAGCACAGGTGCAGAATCTGCCGAACCTGCGAACATGGACGCAATCGAGCCAACCAGGGAAATACCCGAGAACCCCGAACCATCCATTCCCGTAACTGCTCCCGTCACCGTCATTGTAATTGCGCCTACCGTATCATTCAGTGGCACCAGTCCAGCAAGTGCGACCCCAAGATCATTCACGATCCCGTGAGAACCTTCAGGAAGAGGGTTGTTGAACAACTCCGTAATTGCAGCATCTCCCAGATAAAAAAACGCAGCTATGGGAATAACCGGTCCAAACACCTTGAAACCAAACTGAAATCCTTCTATTAAATAATTGGTCGTTTCCTCTGGTCCCTCATTACGATGTCCGGCAAGTGTGACAGCGATCAGTATGACCACAGCGGTTCCACCAATCAGAGCTGTTGCATCGCCGCCTTGCAACTTCAATACAAACATCAGAATCACATCAACTGCGAATAACAGAGGGATAAGTAGAGCGAACGCTTTTTGCAGACGGGGGGACATAACTTGACGTTGAACAGGCTGATTAGCGGGCAGGGTGGTGGGCACAGCCTCTGATGAGGAGGAAGGTTCCATGCTCCGTGTTCCTGATATAGAGTCTAGGGAGTGAACAGGGGAGCCTGATTTCATCTCTTTGCGCAGCATCCAGAAGGCTGTTAGTGTAGATACGGTTCCCATGACAATGACCAAAGGAATGCTGGCCGTCATGACGGAAGTAACGGGTAGACCGGCTGCATCGGCTGTAAGTTTGGGAGCCCCTTGAATAATGTAATCTCCTGACAGTGCAATCCCATGTCCGAACAGGTTCATGGCAATGGCAGCTCCAATGGGAGGAAGACCTACACGCACGGCTACAGGAAGAAGAACTGCACCGACGAGTGCTACGGCCGGAGATGGCCAAAAAAATAGCGATACGACCATCATGATTAATCCGATACCCCAATATGCGACCTGAGGAGAACGGATAAACCGGGTGACGGGTGTCACCATGACCTCATTAATGCCTGTTCTGATCAGAACGCGGCTCATTGCCACAATAATCGAGATGATGAAGATCGTACTTAGCAATTCTTTTGTTGCATAGATAAAACTGCTGAAGATCCCTGCAACTGACCCGCTTAAGGTTTCGGTTGCCAGAAGTCCAATGGTCATAATACCCGCGACACAGATGATCGTGGTGTCCCTGCGCCGAATCATTACGGCGATGATCAAGACGATATATGCCAGATAGACATAGTGCAACGCAGTGAGTTGAATATTCATCGAACAGGCCTCCCTACATCCTGGTGACAAATCCCTAGGAGTGATATATCGTATGCATGTCAAGATCGGGCGTTCGTGGAGTTCAGGGCTTGCCGCAGCATTTATTTTTAGGGAGAAGCTTCCGATTTATAATGAAGGATTTTTTTTACAACTGGAGAATTTATTACAACATGAAGCTTGTTACTATTGCAATTCGAGCGGATGAAAGTCACCAGAATTGACATATGAAGGTCACGGGAACCCATAGACAATGGCAAGCAGGGGTGATTACAATAAACATGCCATCATAAGGAAGAAAATAGAAAAATGGTGTTGAATCAAAAAAAGTGTGTGTTCAAAAGCAGACTTCTTGAACTACCTCTCAAAGGGCGGGAATCCATGAACTTGATCCGTTCACTTCGTTTTAAATTTATTGTGGGTTTAACTTTGATCATGCTGCCACTATTCATGCTGCTTTATTACAACAACGTCTACGCCATGAAAGTCGTACGTGACAAAGTATCCCTCACCAATATGAATCATCTCGCCAAGAGTGTGGAGCAGAATGAACGTGTATTACAGGAGACGAATCGGTATTTATATAGTCTGGGCGAGAGGGACCCGGATATTATCTCTCTGTTTTTTCTAAAATACGGCAGCGGTGATTATATCATTGCAAAGCAACGGATTATGAACAAATTCATGACAGATATCGGTTTTTATAATCTAATCGATTCTTTTTTCCTATATGATGCCGTGAATGATGATCTGCTGCTCGCCACTTCAGGCAATTATGATGTCAAAAAGTCGGTTGTGCAGGAGAGTATGCCTGTCCAGATGCAGCAATTGGAAGGGGATATCCAGAAGCCGGAATGGAGCATCGTGCGTGGCGGAACATGGAATGCACTGGTGAAAACGGTGCGAATCAACCAGCAGTTCTATGCAGGTGCACTTGTCGATATGAATGCACTGAATCATACACAACAATTCACTGAATCCGGGGATAGGGGAGGCGCAGTCATTGTTGGAACAGACGGTGGGGCATTATCCGATTCCACATTGACTACTGCACAGATTCAGCTGGCTGCAGCGCATCTTCCTGGCCTGAAGGATCCGTATCAGGTGATCTCTGAAGTTGTGAACAAGGGAGAGGCACGTCAATATTTGATGTTGGGAATTGCCTCGGCCATGTCCGAGATGAATTATATCGTGCTGCTGCCTGAGGAAGACATGATGCGTAACCTCCCGTTTTTCCAGCAGATCATTCGTCTGCTTCCCATTGGTGCGGCAGTAATTCTGGTTACTGCACTGATCTTTTTGCGGCATCTGTTATTCCGCCCGATGAATGCGTTGATTCGAGGCATGAGAAGGGTGAGCCGGGGAGATCTCGATGTGAAGCTGGACCCGCCATCTTCTTCGGAACTTGAATTTATGACCCGAAGTTTCAATCAAATGACCAGTGAGATCAGACATCTGAAGATTGATGTGTATGAGGAACAACTGCGAACGCGGGAGGCAGAGTTCAAACAATTACAGATGCAAATCAATCCGCACTTTTACCTGAATTCACTCAATATTATTCATAGCCTGGCTTCCTTGCAAAAGCATGAGTTGGTGCAGCAGATGGCTGGTCATCTGGCCGATTATTTTCGATTCAGTCTGCGCGCAGGCAAACGTGTTATTCGTCTGGATGAAGAGCTGGAGCACATTCGTCATTACTTAGAAATTCAAAAGCTGAGGTTTCCAAACAGATTCGATTTTGAACTGGATATCGAACCGAATCTGGAACATTATGTGATTCCTCCATTAACCATTCAGCCGTTTGTGGAGAATGCCATTATTCATGGATTTCAGCGCCGGACGCAAGCCTTTGTTATTCGGATCGTGGCACGCCTCGGTGCGAAGTCATCTGGTCAGGTCGATGGGACGGTGCTTCAACTGATGATTGTGGATAATGGTGTCGGATTTGATGAGGAATTATTGGAGCGTCTGCAACATGGACAGTACGCTGAAGACCCGAGTGGACAGCATATCGGTATATGGAACGTGGCTCATCGGCTTTTAGTGAAGTATGGTGATCAAGCCAGTTTGCAGTTTGGAAATGAGGCGGATCATGGGGCCAAAGTCATCATTGATTTACCCGCTCAGACCGAAGAGGAAGAAGGGGGAGCCCATGCGGAACCTGTTGATCGTGGATGATGAAGTGTATGCATTACAAGCGATGGTGGAAGGCGTTAACTGGCAAGCAGCAGGCGTCGACCAGGTATTCAGTGCTTGTGATGCCGAAGAGGCAAGAGAGATTTTAAGGGCACATGCTATTGATATTATGATCTGTGATATCGAGATGCCTGGTGAAACGGGGCTTGACCTGCAAAGCTGGGTGTTGAAACATGATCCAGGCATACTTACCATTTTCCTGACAGGGCATGCTTTATTCGATTATGCTCAGACAGCCATCAAGCTAAATAGCTTTGATTATGTGTTGAAGCCGGCTCCAGCAGATCAATTGATTAAGGTAGTAACCCAGGCGGTGGAGAAGATCAAGGATGGAGAGCAGCGTACCCGTACCAACGAAGTTTATGAGACCGTATACAAACGCTGGAAAACCCATAAACCGCTACTGACAGAACGCTTCTGGAAAGATGCCATCTCTCAACGCATCACGTTAACCAAACAACGGTTGCAAGAGCTCGCAGAATTGTATGGTGCTGAGATTGATCCGCAGGCTCGTGTGTTACCTATAGTGATCTCGGTGGAGGAGTGGGTGCGTGAGTTTGACCTGCGCGACGAAGAGGTGCTGGAATATGCGCTCCGTAATGCAGCCAGGGAGATCCTGCTTGGCAACAAGCCGGGTGAGGTGTTTCAGGATCAAAGTGGATTGAATATTGTGCTTGCTTATGAGCAAGACGGCATCATCCCAAGTGCGAGCGAAGTGGCACAACGTTGTCAGGGGTATATCCAGGATTGTGGAACGTATTTCTACTGCCGTTTGTCCTGTTATGTTGGTGTCCCGGTTGCTGTAACTGAATTGCAAGGCATGTTAAATGAACTGATGGATATGGAACGGCGCAATATTAAGGAGCTTGAAGAAGTTTTTGTCTATGATGAGCGGGGAAGAGATCAGGAAGATCGCTTTTTGCCTATTCCATGGTTTTCGGAATTATCCATTCTTTTTGAGACGGGGAAAGTAGGGGACTTGCGAGAACGTGTGGATGAGATTTTTGAGTTGCTTGCTGCCCAGGAGGGATTGTCTCCTGAAATGCTGCATCTTTACTATCATGCCATGCTGCATGTGGTCTATCCGCTGCTTCATCAGAAAAACGTGTCCATACGCAGTCTTTATCCGGGTGAAAGGGAGCCGGAAGAGAGTGTGGTGACAAGGTCGTTGCCGCAGTTGAAGCAGTGGACGTCGGATCTGATTGATCGTGTTATCCCGGTGTTGTACCCGGACGATCATAGTCCCATGACCATTGTGGATCAGTTGTGCGTTTATATTGAAACTCATATTGGTGAAGAACTCATGCGAGAGGAGCTTGCTGCTTTTGCCGGATTCAATCCCGCTTATCTATCCCGTCTGTTTCGAAAAGAGAAGGGCATGTCCCTATCTGAGTTTATCCTGCAGGGCAGAGTAGCTAAAGCGAAAACGTTGTTGTCCCAGTCCACCGTCAAAGTGACGGATATCGCTGGCAAGGTGGGGTACTATAATTACTCGCATTTCACCAAAATGTTCAAAAAGTGTACGGGTATAACGCCACAGGAGTTTCGTAAACAGTCACGTACGGTATAGTTCAGGGCGCAGCATGCTGCGTCTTTTGTTTTTTTGGTACTAGGACGTGTCATAAAACTCGCTGAAGTGCATCTTTTACCGCCTTTTCGCCCCCTCCTGCGTCACTTTCCCTTGACGTGCCCCGGCACGCCTGCGGAAAACTTCCTTGCTTGGAACGAAAACTCGGCAAAATCTGCTTCCTTCGGAGTTTTCAGACACGTCCTAAAGTCATAATTTGATAAGTCAACAGGTCACCACAGCAGATAGAGGTCTTACTCGCCCCGCCGTATACTTGAACCACAGGAGCCGCAACGGAGCTTCATCCTGAGGAAGAATTCAAGAGGAGTGAGGGAGAACAAGTTATGAAGACACAACCCCAGGCGGGTAAGGGAGTACGGATATCGGAAATACCGGGAGAAACAGTCCGAAAGCGCAAGTCTGTGTGGCACAATCTTGGCAAATTCAAGGTGCTGTATCTCATGTTCTTGCCAGGTGTCCTGTTTCTGCTGGTGAACAACTATATGCCGATGTTCGGCGTTCTGATCGCATTCAAAAATGTAAACTATGCTGATGGTATTTGGGGTAGCCCATGGAGTGGATGGGACAATTTTAAATATTTGTTCTCAACCAGTGATGCATGGGAAATTACCCGAAATACACTCGCGTATAACACGGTGTTCATTGCACTGAATCTCTTTGTAGGTGTCGGGCTTGCTATTCTGCTCAATGAAGTGAAGAACAAGGCAATGTCCAAGTTATATCAATCACTTATGCTATTACCGTATTTCCTGTCCATGATTGTAGTCAGTTATCTGGTACTGGCTTTCCTGGGCAAGGATTCAGGCTTCATGAACTCAACGATTCTGCAGATGTTCGGCGGTCAGCCGATCGACTGGTATTCAGAGCCGAAGTATTGGCCGTATATTTTGCCACTGGTGAACACATGGAAAAATATTGGATATTATGCCGTCATTTATCTGGCAGCTGTCGTGGGCATCGATGAAGAATATTATGAAGCAGCTGTGCTCGATGGCGCAACCAAATGGCATCAGATACGCTTCATTACCATTCCGTTTCTCGTCCCATTAATCGTCATTATGACGTTATTGCAGATTGGCCGTATATTCTATGCTGACTTCAGTCTGTTCTACCAGGTTCCATTGGAATCAGGGGCGCTGTTCCCTGTAACGAATGTACTGGATACCTACGTATATCGTACGTTCCTTATCGGTGGAGATATCGGGATGTCATCAGCAGCTGGTCTATACCAAGCAATCGTTGGATTTGTGCTGGTTCTTGTATCCAATACCATCGTAAGGCGAATAGATAAAGATAATGCATTATTTTGAGAGGAGGCAAGTCAGCTGTGAAATCACGTGATCCACTAGCCGTATCGAAGCGTTCCGCATCCGTTATTCATGCGATGTTTCTATTCTATGCCATTGCCTGTATCGTGCCGATCCTGCTTGTCTTCGCCATCTCATTTTCGGACGAGACAACCGTAATTGCCAATGGATATAAGCTTATTCCAGAGAAATTCAGCTTGACGGCTTATGAGTTTCTGTTCAGAGATATGGATCAGATCATTCACTCGTATGGTATATCCTTTATCGTTACCGTTGTAGGTACCATTACAAGTGTTGCGCTGACCGCATTGTATGCGTATCCGCTCTCACGGAGAGATCTGCCTTACCGGGGCTGGTTCGCCTTTTTCATCTTCTTCACGATGCTGTTCAATGGGGGTCTGGTACCTTGGTACCTGGTCTATGTCAACGTATTGGATCTGAAGAACTCCCTACTGGCACTCATTATGCCGCTACTGCTATCCCCATTCTTTGTACTGGTCATGCGTACATTCTTCGCGAACTCCATTCCGGTGTCTATTCTGGAATCGGCTCGGATTGATGGTGCGGGAGAATTGAGAACGTTTGCACGTATCGTACTTCCGCTCTCTCTTCCCGTAATGGCAACCGTCGCGTTGTTCAGTACATTGAATTACTGGAATGACTGGTACCTTAGCATGATTTTTATATCAGATAACCGGACGATCAGCCTTCAGTACCTTATGTACCGGACGCTGCTCGATATTCAATATTTAACAACCAATTCCAACGTCTCTTCACAGATTTCGTCGCAGGGTGGATTGCTGAATCTGCCTAACAAAACTCTGCAAATGGCGATGGCTGTAGTCGGTATTGGTCCAATTGTACTGGCATATCCGTTCTTCCAGCGTTATTTCATCAAAGGTCTTACGGTTGGCGCTGTGAAGGGATAACTCTGAACCGGTTAGCGGAGAGGGCAAGGTAAATGAAGATGGACTGAAAGGGCATATACAGAAGTAGCAACAGGTTTAATTGTGAATTGGGGAAATCGGATGTATGGTTCAACACATGACAGGAGGGGTTCAATTGGTTAGATCATTAAAGGTATGGTCACGCATGATGGCAACGGTTATGGCGCTGAGCCTGGTGCTGGCAGCTTGCTCATCAGACAAGGGTGGAACAACAACACCTAACGCAGAGGGCGGAGGAGCAAGTGAAGGTGGGGGCAAACCCTATGAAGTGACACTGTTCTACCCAGGAACACCACAGAAGGATGTCGCTCTGGTGGAAGCCGAGATTAACAAAAAGATGGAGCCGAAGATTGGAGCCACCCTTAAGATCAATGCGATTGACTGGGGGCAATGGGATAACAAGCTGAATCTCATGATTTCTTCAGGTGAAAAATCAGACATTATTTTCACAGCAGCTTGGCAGAACTACACGGTGAATGTAGCTAAAGGCGCATTCTTACCCTTGAATGAACTGCTTGATGCACATGGTCAGGATATTAAGAAAAACCTGGACCCTGCCTTTCTGGAAGGTTCCCAGGTAGACGGCGTGAATTACGGCGTTCCTACGAATAAGGAACTTGCTGCCACACGTGGTGTGTTGGTACGTAAAGATCTGGCTGACAAGTATAAGCTGGACCTGACAGCTGTAAAGACATGGGCTGATCTGGAACCACTTCTCAAAACAATCAAGGAAAACGAGCCAGCTATCACACCATTCTATATGTCCAACACCAATGGTAACGGGCTGTTGGAGAATCTGGATTGGGATTATCTCGGTGATGCTTCCGTACCTGGAGTCATCTCCAAAACAGCAGGCGGAACAACGGTGCTGAATGAAGTGGAGACCCCTGAATTCAAAGAAGCGGCCGAACTCGCCCGCAAGTGGTATCAAGCAGGATATATCAATAGTGATGCTGCTACGTCCAATGTGTTCCCGAAAGACCAGGCGAAGGCTGGAAAAGCGTTTCTCTGGACCGATGGCATGAAGCCAGGCAAGGATAAAGAAGAAGAAGGGTATGTGGGTTTCCCACTGACTCAGATTGAGATGACACAGCCGACAATCACGACGGGTGATGCGTCTGGAGCGATGCTTGCAATCTCCCGTTCTTCCGAGCAACCGGAGAAAGCGATGCAGGTCATTAACCTGCTGCATTCCGACAAGGAAATTAACAACTTGCTGAACTTCGGAATTGAAGGTACTCATTATGTGAAAAAAGACGGACAGGATAATATCATTGCTCTCCCTGATGGCGTAGATGCCAACAGTCGTACCTATAACCCTGGTGCCCAATGGCAGCTTGGTAACCAGTTCCTGAACTTCCTCTGGGATAATGAAGATCCACAGAAATGGGAGAAGTTCAAAGAGTTTAACGCCAAAGGTGTGAAGTCGCCAGCACTGGGCTTTACATTCAACAGCCAATCTGTCAAAAATGAAATTGCGGCGGTCAACAACGTGAACAAACAGTTCAAGCCGGGTATGACATCGGGCGCCGTTGATCCAAATGAGATGATTCCGAAATATCTGGAGAAATTGAAAGCAGCGGGAATTGATAAAATTATTGCAGCCAAACAGGAACAACTTGATGCATTCCTTGCCAAAAGTAAATAATCATTAGCTATGATCGAGGGACTTGTGATCTACAAGCTCTTGTCGATGGCAAATATGGAGGACGTTTTCGGTGAACAACCGAAGACGTTCTTTTTATTGTTGTTTTTTTGATTTGGATTGTTAATCATAAATAGGAAAAATATGATATAATAAGGTGGTTGATTAGGGGGTGTTCGTGTGTCGAGAACCAGACTTGTGTTCTCAGGGGCTTTATTGCTATTTGCTATTATCTTTACATTTAACCATCATCTTGGTTTTTCTGTTGGGGATACCATGCTGTCAGCAATAGGTATATCACCGTATACTACGTCTTATTTAAGTGGTGTACATATCACACTTTTCCTGGGGATGGGAATCTTTGCTTGCGGCTTCTACCTTACACGCAAAGAAATCGGGAAATCATTCCCCGGTCTTGCAAAAGGGTTATGGATTGTCGTTCTCGCTCTTGTTCTCAGCTACTCGTACATGACGGATAAATTCATGTATATAGCCAATTGGGGAGCTAAAGGCATAGATGCAGTATCCTATGTACAGAACGCAAGCTCTTGTACCTTTAACGTGTTGAAGACGGGGGAGACCCGAGCAACCTGTGACCTGACACTCAAAAATTACGGCAGAGATCCCGTATCCGCTGTGTTATTGCCTGATCTCGCACGCAGTTATAAGTTCAAGGACGATCCGTTATTGGAAGCCTTGCGGTCTGTCCAATTAGGACCAGTACATGTTGAGATTGAACCCCATGGAACGTTTAAAGGTAAATTGGAGTTTTACGGGAAAGCGGAATCCCCTCTGTTCGTCAATGGGAAACTTATGGATATTGTGCTGGATGTAGGCGTGGATGGAGCGAATACGGTATTTGATTACGATATTCCATAGTTGATATTTTCATAGAAAAAAAGAATAATTACATAAACAGAAGTGGATAAGATTTGAGTCGAATAGAAAAATTAAAGATATATACTGAAATTAGATAGAGAGCTGGCTAATCGCTGGCTCTTTTTGTGCGTGGAAGTTGCATTTAGTGCAGATATATTGGTTTTATCGCCTTCCCCCTTGAATTGGTAACGCTTACGCTAGATAATGAATCAGTTTGTCTCAAAAAATAGTTTGTCTTTAGCGCTTACATCATTACAATTAATGTCACGACAAATTAAGGCAAGGTGAGATGAAAAGATGTCATATCGGACAAACCTGTTTTCCAAAATGGTCATTCTTATTCTGATTATGCTGATTCCTGTAGTGCTTTTGTACTGGTACTCCAATCACAAAACAACAGCTGTTCTCAGAGATGAGTTGAATCGATCGAATAGTAACCAGCTTGAATTTTTCCAAAATCAAGTGAACACACACATCGAACTGTTATCCTCATGGCCGAATCTGCTCATACATGATCCTGATATTGCCAGCTTCAAGCGAATCTATGCGGACAGTAACTACTTTGATCTGGATGCGATCAACCTGGTCAAACGTATTCAGAATAAGCTGAGTATTCAGGAAAGCTCATCCAATTGGGCCACGAAATTATATCTGTATTCTCCTTCGCTTGGCAGGGTGGTTTCTGAAAGGGACGCACGTTCTTACGATAAAGAAGCGCTAAGGGAAAATATCAGTTCCGGCTGGGATGTACGCAAAATTCAGGATGGGGAAGATGATCGGTTCATGTTTAGCTGGATTACGGTATCTCCATACGGTATTAAAGACCCGGCTAATAATGCGGAAACGATTATTAAACTGGAGTTTGACAGTGATAACATTCGGGATATGCTGGATAAATTCAAGGACGATGGCAGGCATGATCCCTTCTATTTCCGTGAAGAATCGGGTGTTATCTATAACCGGACGTCAGATCGTTCATTAACGAATCAGTTGATGGAAGAACTGTCCATCCATAAACTTCAGGACGTTGATAATCGTACAGTGGTGATCGGGAACGAGCCTTACATGGTCAACACGGTGAAATCCAGTACAACAGGCTGGTATTTGGTGGACTATATGCCGCTATCAGATATTCTGAAGCCCATTCATCAATCAAATATGCTGTTCTATTCTTCCATGATTTGTTTGTTGTTGATGAGTTTTGGTGTGGCGTACTTGTTATATGTACAGGTGCAGGTACCAGTGAAACAACTCATTCGCGGGTTCCAGCGGTTGAAGCAGGAAGATTATTCAGTGAGGATTAAGCCGAAGGGCCGCAATGAATTCAGTTTTCTGTCTGAACGGTTCAACTTGATGGTGGAGCAGATCCAGCAGTTATTTGAACACGTTTACCTGGAACAGATTCATGTGCGTGAAGCCCGGTTGAAGCAGCTGCAATCGCAGATTAACCCGCACTTCTTCTATAATTGTTTCTCCTTCATTACGAGTATGGCGAAGCTGAAGCGTATGGACGCGGTTGTAGCGATGTCGCATAACCTCTCGCGATATTATCGGTATACGACAAGGCAGGAGCGGGATGTAGTACCGTTGACAGAGGAGATTGAATTTGTCAGCTGTTATCTGGAGATCCAACGGATGCGTATGGACCGAATTCATTACAAGCTTGATCTGTCTGAAGAGATGTTGAGACAGGAGGTACCGCCCCTGATTGTGCAACCGCTAGTGGAGAATGCGGTGATACACGGTATCGAAGCAGATGCGGAAGCCGGAGAAATAAGGGTTTCTGGAGAAAAACAGGGCAGTGTCATGGTTCTTGTGGTTGAAGATGATGGGCAAGGCATGACACAGGAGGCACGTGAGGCGCTTCTGACTAAGCTCAGGGGAACGATGGATCAGGAGATGGGCTGTGGCCTGTGGAATGTGAATCAGAGACTCCAGCTTCGGTATGGGGAGCAGGCAGGGCTTGATATAACGGAATCGGAACTTGGTGGATTACGGGTTACACTGTCGTGGCCTGCCGAGAAGGAGTTTCTCCCAGATAGCCAAGATAGCATCGAGAACATGTGAGAGCATGGTGGGAAATTGAACTTAGTGCATAACGAACGAGATAGGGAGTGACTTGCTTGATAGATATACTGCTAGTAGATGACGAAACGTATGTAACAGAAAGTCTGGAACTTACAATCCCCTGGGGAGAGCTTGGAGTAACGACTGTGCTTCGTGCCGCTTCCGGTAAAAAAGCGCTGGAGATTATGGAGGAAAATGCAGTAGATATCGTGGTAACCGATATTCGCATGCCTGGCATGTCCGGACTGGATCTGATTGCAGAGGTAAGCAAGCGTTGGTCCCATATTCGCTGTATCTTGCTGACCGGTCATAGTGATTTTACTTATGCGAAGAAAGCGATTCAATTACAGGCAGCGGATTATATCCTGAAACCTGTAAATGATGATGAATTTATGAGTTCCGTGTCGGCAGCCATCACATCTCTTCGCGATGAGTGGGATGAATTCGATAAATACCACCGGCTTTTATACAGTCGGAAGTCTGACTATAAAATTTTGCGGGAAAATCTGATGCATGATCTGCTGCTGGGGCGTGAGATCACGGCGCGGGCACTTCGGGAACAACTGCAACAATATGAGATTCATATTGACCCGGAACAATCGGCTGTGATGATGCTGATTCGTCTCACAGGACGCTTCTCATCAATGGACCAGCAGTCTCTGGATCTGATGGATTTTGCGGTAGGTAATATTGCAGAGGAAGTGCTCGGAGAGCAATTTAACGTGTGGTTTGGTCGCGGACCTCATGAGTGTCTGGTGATGTTTTTACAGAATCAGGGACAGATCGAAGCTCCGCAGATGGACTTGGAGACGCTGAGAACCTCAGCTGAAACTTTCCGTGAGCATGTCATTCGATATTTACAGGGAGATCTGTCCATGGTCGTTACACCGTCATTTCCCTTTAATGAATTGACAGCAGCTTATCGAAAAAGTCTGGGTTCCCTTGTCCTTTCAGGACCGGAAGAACACAAGATTATATATATGGACATGGATCAGGCACTCGGCAAAAGATCGGAGAATGATGCGGCGCAGGCCCTCGAAGAGCTGTACAAACCGCCTGTACTTCCGCAATTGCTTGAGACCAAGCAATGGGAAGCGGCGGCGCGTAAGCTGAACACGGTCTTTGACGCGGCAGAACAAGTACGATTGTCCAGAGAACATGTGTATGAGATGTATCTGTCGGTAACCAATGCATTCATGTATATCGCCCATAAACAGGGACATCTGGTGCATGAGATTGATCATGCGGGATTCGATCTGCTCCTTGCCCATCAGTTGATTCAATCCCCCGAGAAGCTGCGGCGCTGGGCCACCGAGATGCTGGCGAAGCTTCAGGAAGAGTTGTCCGATCAGGAGGGTGTGCAGAGCCGCAGACATGTGATCAAGCAGGTTCAGGAGTTGGTTACAAGAGATACAGGACAGGATCTGTCAGTGAAGATGATTGCGGACAAGGTATATTTACACCCCGTATATCTATCGAAAATTTACAAGGCAGAGACAGGGGAAGGTCTCGGGGATTACATGATTCGTATGCGCATGGAGCGTGCGCTGTATCTGCTTAAGAATAGCAACAAAAAAATATACGAGATTACGAGTGAACTTGGCTATCAAAATCCGCAATATTTCAGCAAAATGTTCAAAAAGCATTATGGTATGACACCCAATGAATTTCGGGATCAGTCATAATTACAACAACATTCCAGAATATAGGTTGGCAAAGGTGCAGAAATCTTGATTTCGTATCATAGGCTCAAAGGCCTGGTCAGCCTATAATGAAAGGGTAACCAAAACGATTTAAGGGGGAACAACATGAGAGCGCAATCAACGAAAAAGAGATTCTTGACGCTTCTCGCTACAACGCTGTGTCTAACTGTCGTTCTTGCAGGATGTTCAGGAGGCAGTGGGGGCGGAGATAGTGCAACACCAAGTACATCTGGAACCCAAAACGAATACAAAGAAAAGTATGATCCGGAAGTAACCATTACAACAGCATGGGGAATCGATCCTGAGTTGAAGTTTAAAAATGGCGAATCCATGGAAAATAACGTGGCAACCAAGTGGGCCAAGGAAAAATTCGGGATTAATGTCAGCGCGCTCTGGTCAGTAACAGACACAAACAGTGCGTTTGCAACTAAACTTCGTCTGGCTATGTCCTCTGGACAGGAAATGCCAGATATCGTGACGATTGGTAGTGCGGACAATCTCGTTGCTCAAGACTTGATCGACTCTGGCATGTACGAAGAGGTCGGTCCACTGTTCGACAAATATGCTTCAGACACATGGAAAAAAGCGATGGAGCAAGATCCTAACGTCTGGAACCAATATAGTCGTGATGGCAAAAGAATGGGTATTCCTGTTCTGGACTACGCATACAACAATGATTACTTGCTCTGGATTCGCCAGGATTGGCTGGACAAGTTGAATCTGAAAGCACCAAAAACAATCGATGAGCTGGAAACCGTTATGGAAGCATTCAAAAATAATAACCCGGACGGCTTGGCTCCTGAAAAAGTCACTCCGCTCAGCGTTGGTTTCAAAACATCCATGAACACTTGGATGGGAGATGTATCTTGGATATTTGGTGCATATGGCACCTTACCTCAACAATGGAATCTTGCTGCGGATGGCAAGTTGGAGTATGGCTCCATCAATCCGGGTATGAAGCAAGGTCTGACCAAATTGAGCGAATGGCTCAAAAAAGGATATATCCCACAAGAAGCAGCATTATGGGATGAGAACAAAACAGCAGAGCCAGCAGTTGCAGGAACTGCCGGCATTATTCCAGGACCTTACTGGATGAGTGGGTGGCCACTTCTCGATACAGTGAAAAATGTACCGAGTGCGGTATGGAAACCGATTGAAATTCCTACCGGTCCTAAAGGCAAAGCGATGCGTCACGGAACACAGTTCGTGAATGGTGTTACGTTGATCAAAAAAGATATGGCACACCCAGAAGCATTCTTTACGTATCAGAATTACCTCTTCGACAATTATGCAGATCCAGCACCGGGCAGCCCTTATGATAACGGTCTGTTTGCAGGTTATGACTACCAATTGGATGCAAATGGAAAACAGATGCCGATTGACCAGATCGAAGGCGGATACGTGAACGTAGTACGTTATTTACTTGTTCGTGACGGTGCTCGTATTCCAGATGCCCAGATGAAAGCTCTGATGAATTTGGCTAATGGCAAAGAGCCTGAAACGAAGCTTGAGAAAGACGTTGCTGTCAATTACGGTAAAGAAACTCCTGCTGCAGCAAAAGTGTTACTGAGCCAAGAAGAAATTTCCTTCAAAAACATGTTCACAGGTCCAACAACACAGACGATGAAATCCAAGCTGGACTATCTGAACAAAATCGAGAATCAAGCATTTAATGAAATTATCTATGGCAAAAATCCGGCTGATGCGTTTGATACATTTGTACAAACGTGGAAATCGGGTGGCGGTGACCAAATCACGCAAGAGGTTAACGAATGGTATGACAGTGTGAAAAAATAGTTACAAGCAGCGCTCAGACGACTAACGTCTGGGCGCTTTTTTTTGTTTATTCAAGCTGAGGCAAAGTGGTTGAATTTGTGCCATTTATATTGCTTTTATGTGCTGTTTGGACCCCGTAAAAGGTTGATATAATCGCATTATAAGCCACTCAGGGAGTACTTGAGTAGGAAGAAATACAGGGGGAGCAATCATGAGAACTTTGAAACGCACTTGGCCATTCCACGTTATGCTGTTGCCAGCCATTATCTTTCTGATTATCTTCAGTTATGTGCCTATGGGCGGGATCATTATGGCATTCCAGAACTTCAAGCCATGGCTTGGAATTAGTGGTTCTGAATGGGTCGGGCTGGACAACTTTAGATATTTGTTTGAACGTGAAGACAGCTTACAAGTCATCTGGAACACTTTGATTATTGCTGTACTTAAACTGATTTTTAATTTATTTGTTCCATTTATTTTTGCCATTCTTTTGAATGAGGTTCGCAAGATGGCTATACAGCGAACGATTCAAACACTTGTCTATTTACCTCACTTCTTGTCCTGGGTCATCCTGGGCGGGATTTTGATAGATCTGTTGTCAACAGGCGGCTTGGTTAACCGGGTTCTGGGAACCTTTGGACTCGGGCCATATTTCTTCCTTGGAGACAACAGTTGGTTCCGATCTACGGTCATTCTGACAGATGTGTGGAAAGAATTTGGCTATAACATGATTGTCTTTCTGGCTGCCCTTGCAGGAATTAATCCAGCATTGTACGAAGCAGCGGAAATTGACGGAGCAGGACGCTGGAAACAGACACTGCACATTACAATTCCTTCGCTTGTGCCGATGCTGATGGTTGTGGGAACACTGGCACTTGGTAACGTACTGAATGCCGGATTTGACCAGATTTTCAACCTGTACAACCCGCTCGTATATCAAACGGGCGACATTATAGATACCTTCGTATATCGTTCTGCGATGCAAAACGGTGAGATGGGCTTCGCAACAGCGATCGGATTATTCAAATCAGTTATTAGCATGATCTTGATTCTTGTATCTTACAGCCTAGCCAAAAAATACGCTGGATACCGCATATTCTAAACGAATGAACAGAGAAAGAAGGGACCACGATGTATCATAAATCATTGCCTTATCGCGTGTTTAATATAGTCAATACCTGCTTTCTGATTTTGGTCGCCATCATGTGTATCGTACCGATGATTCATGTACTGGCAGTATCCTTTAGTACAAAGGCTGCTGCCGATGCCAATCTGGTCAATCTCTGGCCCGTAGGTTTCTCACTTGAGGCATACAAAAAAACGATGAACAATCCAATTTTCTTGAACTCGCTCTGGATCTCACTTCTGCGTACAGTGATCGGTACAGCCATTACGTTGCTGATTACGTTCCTGGCGGCTTATCCATTGTCCAAAGAAAATAGTGAGTTCAAAGGCAGAACGATCTACTCCTGGATTTTTGTATTCAGCATGATTTTCAACGGGGGACTGGTGCCATTCTATATGGTTATCCAGAAGATCGGGTTGATGGATTCCTTCTGGGTACTGGTACTCCCAGGGGCAGTAAACACATTCCTTGTCATTCTGATGCTGAACTTCTTCCGTGGTATTCCAAAAGAGCTGGAGGAAGCAGCGCTGATGGATGGAGCTAACCATTTCAGAACATTGTTCAGTATCTTCCTTCCCATTTCGATGCCGTCCATTGCAACCATTGCATTGTTCAGTATGGTGTTCCACTGGAATTCCTGGTTTGATGGATTGCTCTATATGAATAACGCCAAGGATTACCCACTTGCTACATTTATGCAAACGGTCATTATTGGACGTGATATGAGTAGCATGAGCATGAATCCAAAAGAAATGGAAGCTCTCTCTCAAACTACGGTAAGGGCAGCTCAGATCTTCATCGGAAGTGCACCGATCTTGATTGTGTATCCTTTCCTGCAACGTTTCTTTGTCAAAGGTATGACGTTGGGCTCAGTTAAAGGCTGAGCCTGTACCCCAAATTAATGGAGGTTGATACAGTGAGCAACTTGACGGAAAAGACATTCGTTCTGGGAATGGATGTGTCTTTTATGGATGAAATCGAACAGCATGGCGGGAGCTACAGTGATGTGGATGGCAAGGAACAAGACTTGCTGTCCATCCTGAAGTTCAATGACACTAACGCGATTCGACTTCGAATCTGGAATGATCCTGTTGGTGGATTCTGCAATCTGGAGCGTACGGTGGAGATAGCCAAACGGATCAAGGAACAGGGCTTGAAGTTTTTACTCGATTTCCATTACTCTGATCGCTGGGCTGACCCAGCCAATCAATGGAAGCCGAAAGCCTGGGAGAATCTGTCCTATGAAGAGCTTCAACGTGCGGTTTGCATGTATACGGCTGATGTTCTGAGAACGTTGAAGGAACACGATGCCCTTCCAGACATGGTGCAGGTCGGCAACGAGATTACGCCAGGCATGTTATGGAATGAGGGACGTGTTGGTGGAGAAGAGCATGATACGGATGAACAGTGGGAGCGTTTTGCAGGCCTTGTGAAGTACGGAATTGCTGCGGTCAAATCGGTTGACCCGGATATTCAGATTATGATACACATTGATCGTGGTGGAGATAACGCCGAGAGCCGCAAGTTTTACGATCGCTTTGAAGCACTGGGTGTGGAGTTCGATATCATTGGACTATCGTATTATCCTTGGTGGCACGGTACACTTGATGCATTACGCGACAATCTTCATGATCTGGCTGAACGTTATGGCAAACCTGTCAATGTGGTTGAAACTGCTTATCCATGGACGCTGGAGCAGCCGGAAGGTATCGAATGGATTTTGAATCAGGAAGAATTGTTGTTGCCAGGATACCCTGCAAGTGTAGAGGGACAGACCAAATATCTGAAGGATCTATTGCAGATTATCCGCGAAGTTCCTGGTGGTTTGGGGCACGGATTCTATTATTGGGAACCTGCCTGGATACCAAGTAAAGAAGAATGGTCCGTCGGTCATCCGAATAACTGGGGTAACCTCACCATGTTTGATTTTAAAGGTCGTAAGTTGGAATCGTTTACAGCGCTAGCTACTGTAGAAGAATCAGCTACCGTGACATACGTGTAATCTAGCGTAAAACATATCGTCTATGAATTAGTTGTTATCGTTTATAAACTAAAAAAATGTAATTAATAAAGCAAGGGAGTTGTCCTTATGACATACAAATTTCCACCTGTAAGTTCCAAAGCCCCGCACATGTTGCATGGCGCAGACTATAACCCGGAGCAATGGCTCCGCTATCCTGAAGTTCTGGAAGAAGATATTCGCTTGATGAAGCTTGCCAAATGTAACGTAATGTCCATTGGTATCTTCTCATGGGTATCCCTTGAGCCGGAAGAGGGCGTGTACACGTTTGAATGGCTGGATCAGGTGTTGGATCGTTTTGCAGCAAATGGCATCTATGCCTTCCTGGCTACACCAAGTGGTGCTAGACCTGCCTGGATGTCCGCGAAGTACCCGGAAGTGCTCCGCGTATCCGAGAATCGTGTCCGCAATCTGCATGGTTTCCGTCACAACCATTGTTATACTTCCCCGGTATACCGTGAGAAGGTTACTGCAATCAACACAAAACTGGCAGAGCGTTATTCGGATCATCCGGCTGTAATCGGCTGGCATATCTCAAACGAATTCGGCGGAGACTGTCATTGTGATTATTGTCAGGAAGCGTTCCGTGGTTGGGTTCAGAATAAGTATAAAACACTCGATGAACTGAATCATTCGTGGTGGACCACATTCTGGAGCCATACGGTTACAGACTGGAGTCAAGTGGAATCTCCTGCTCCACACGGTGAGACACAGGTACACGCAATGAATCTGGACTGGCGCCGTTTCGTTACGGATCAGACAGCTGATTTTATCGTGCATGAAACAAAACCGTTAAAAGCTCAGAATCCTGATCTGCCAGTCACAACAAACCTGATGGAATTCTATGGCGGTCTGAACTATTGGAAGTTCGCTGATATTCTGGATTTCCTCTCTTGGGACAGTTATCCGACTTGGCATGATGCAGATGACGACGCGAAACAGGCATCCCGTATCGCAATGATGCATGATATCGTTCGTTCCATCAAAGGCGGTCAGCCGTTCTTGCTGATGGAGAGTACTCCAAGTTCGACGAATTGGCAAGATGTCAGCAAGCTGAAAAAACCGGGCATGCATCTGCTCTCTTCTCTCCAGGCTGTGGCACACGGCTCCGATAGTGTTCAGTACTTCCAGTGGAGAAAAAGCCGGGGGTCCAGTGAGAAACTGCATGGTGCGGTGGTAGACCACGTAGGAACGGAACACACTCGAGTGTTCCAAGATGTCACCGACGTAGGAACGGCTCTTGAAGGTATGGAAGCTATTGTAGGAACAGCGGTTCCGGCAGAAGTTGCAATCATATTTGATTGGGAAAACCGCTGGGCCGTTAATGATTCCCAGGGTCCGCGTAATATCGGTGTGAAGTATGAGCAGACCGTGGAAGAGCATTATGAAGCGTTCTGGAAAAAGGGAGTCGCTGTAGACGTTATTGATATGGATGCAGATCTGTCCAAGTATAAGTTGCTGATTGCTCCAATGCTCTATCTGGTACGTGAAGGTGTCGGGGAACGCATTGAGAAGTTTGTAGAACAAGGCGGTACGTTTGTAGCAACTTACTGGTCTGGTATTGTTAACGAAAACGATCTGTGTTTCCTGGGTGGATTCCCGGGCCCACTGCGTAAGACACTTGGCATCTGGTCCGAGGAAATTGACGGACTGCATGATCGTGATCTGAACGGAATCATCCCGGAAAAGGGCAATGAGCTTCAGCTCAATACAGCGTATGATGCAATTGAACTGTGTGATCTGATTCATCTGGAAGGCGCGAAGTCCCTGGCTACGTACCGTTCTGACTTCTATGCCGGACGTCCGGCATTGACGGTTAACCAGTTGGGTACAGGAAAAGCATATTATGTAGCGACACGTCTGAAAGCACCATTCTATGATGATTTCTATGCAAAACTAATCGCTGACCTGAACATTGAGCGTGGACTTGAAACCGAGCTGCCTGCCGGAACAACGGCACATACGCGTACAGATGGTACAGCTGATTATGTGTTTGTACAGAACTACACACCAGATGAGAAGCTGGTTGAACTAGATGGACAGTCCTATACCGATCTGCTCAGTGGTGATGCCGTGGAAACAAGTCTCAGCTTGAAGCCATATGACATTTGTGTTCTGCGCAGACCGGCTGCCCGGAAATAATAGGTTCATCCTTACGTTATAAACGGAGTTAAAATACTAAAAAAGTGCCCTGAACGCCTGACATTGGTGTTTAGGGCATCTTTTTTATTTTATGTATTTGGCTGTTGAACCACTTTTTCTGGACAAGATAAAGGATAAACGTGTCCGCGCAGCGAAGACAAACACGTAACATGTAACTCAAGACTTTCAGTCTGGGAGGAATGGAAATGAATCAAAGAAATTTGGATGGTAACAGCATTATTATTCGACTGGAAATGACAACTAAGGATATCAAGTTTGGCGAAGTGGCTTCGGCCATCTCGGAAGCTGGGGGAGACATCATTGCCATCGACGTGATTTCCACCAATCAGGATGTAAGCGTGCGCGACTTGACTGTCGCCGTTACAGATGCGCAAGATAACAGTAAAATTATAGAAGGGGTGCGCCAGCTTAAAGGTGTGTCCATTATTAACGTATCGGATCGGACGTTCCTGCTTCATCTGGGCGGTAAGATCGAAGTAACACCAAAGACCCCGATTCACAACCGGGAAGATCTGTCACGTGTGTACACTCCGGATGTGGCTCGTGTATGTTCAGCCATTTCAGAAGAGCCTGGCAAAGCCTTCTCATTGACAATTAAACGGAATACAGTGGCCGTCATATCGGATGGCAGTGCCGTGCTTGGACTTGGTAATATTGGTCCTCGTGCAGCGATGCCCGTCATGGAAGGTAAAGCGATGTTATTCAAACAGTTTGCAGGTGTGGATGCCTTCCCAATCTGCCTGGACACACAGGATACCGAGGAAATCATACGTACTGTGAAAGCGATATCACCTGGTTTTGGCGGCATTAATCTGGAGGATATTTCATCACCACGCTGTTTCGAGATTGAACGTCGTTTGAATGAGGAATTGGATATTCCGGTATTTCATGATGATCAGCATGGCACAGCGGTTGTCCTATATGCCGGTCTGATCAATGCGCTCAAACTGGTTGGCAAGTCCATTGATGAGGTGAAGATCGTGGTCTGTGGTATCGGTGCAGCAGGTGTAGCATGCAGTAACATATTATTGTCTGCGGGAGCCAGCCGGCTTATAGGTGTCGATCGTGAGGGTGCGATTGTAAAGACACAAACCTATGAGAATGAAGTCTGGACTGATTATGCAGCTCGTACTAACCCCGAACTGGAGACTGGCTCGTTGCGTGATGTCATTCGCGGAGCCGATGTGTTCATTGGCCTGTCCCGCGGGAATCTGTTAACTCGTGAAGATGTGCAGACCATGGCAGAAGATCCAATCGTGTTTGCGATGGCGAACCCGGTGCCTGAGATTATGCCTGCCTTGGTGGAAGAGATTGTAGCGGTAATGGCAACAGGACGATCCGATTATCCGAATCAGATCAACAACGTGTTATGTTTCCCGGGCATCTTCAGGGCAGTTCTGGATTGCCGAGCCACCGAAATTAATGAAGAAATGAAGCTGGCAGCCGCTCAAGCGATTGCTTCAGCCATTACGGACGAAGAGCGTACACGTTATTACATTATTCCGAGTGTGTTCAATGATAAAGTGGTCAAATCGATGCGCAGTCGCGTGATTGAAGCGGCTGTTAAAACGGGTGTGGCGCGACGTATTCCTCGTGAACAGTCCCGTGAAGGCGGGGAATCGTAAGATGTCAGATAACCCCCTTCAACCTCCCAGTTTGAATCTGGAAGAATTAGGGCATATGCATAATTTAGATGAAATAACGGCAGGAGAGGCTGTTCTGCGAGCCGCCCGTTCTTTTGTTCAAGGTGACTCATCCAAGCATAGTGATGGTCATGACTGGCCGCACATCGAACGGGTAACTGCACTTGCGGTCGAACTCGCTCACCGCATGGGTGCAGATCCATATGTCTGCGAACTGGCTGCATTATTACATGATGTACCGGATGAGAAGCTGAATGAGAGCTTGGAAGCTGGAATGGCGAAACTGAATGACTGGCTGGATACCCAGCCTCTTGACCCGGATATACGTAATAAGGTCGTGGGTATTATTAGCACCATCTCATATGCGGGAGGCCAGCGTACTGCGGTCAATTCGCTTGAAGCACAGGTTGTACAGGATGCAGATCGTCTGGATGCGCTGGGTGCGATTGGCATCGCACGCACCTTTGCCTTTTCGGGAGCGAGAGGACGCGAGATGTACGATCCGTCCCTTCCACCGCGGGAGCAGATGACCCGTGAGGAATATCGGAATGGGCGCAGCACAACGATTAATCATTTTTACGAAAAGTTGTTCAAGCTCAAGGATCTGATGAATACCTCTTATGGCAAGGAGATGGCCGAGCAGCGTCATGATTATATGGTGCAGTTCGTGGATCAGTTCAAAAGGGAGTGGGCGGGCACAGACCGTTAGGCAGGCATAATACGTATGAGTATTCCTTAGAGGTAAAATAAACATAGGCGAATCTTCGAAGTGGTGAAAATCCATTTTGAAGATTTGCTTCTTTTTAGGTTAATAATGTGTATTAACATACATAAATGAATCCAATTCGTAATACCTCTGACTTATGACATGGCAACGGAAGGTCTTCCATGGTACAATAAATCGTTCTCCTGAATGTATTCAGGCAAAAAAAGAAATATGGGGTAATAATGAACATGATTATCAAACGTAAAATTTCAGGTTCGGTAAAGAGGAGGGGTCACCGCCATGTCATTTGGTGCTCGTGTACTTAAGACGGGAATTGCGGTCACGCTTGCCTTGTACCTTAGCAGCCTGTTTTTGAACCCGCAATCTCCTGTGCCTGCCGCAATCGCGGCTATATTCGCGATGCAGCCTTCCATCTATCGTTCTTGGAAATACTTCCTGGATCAGCTGCAAACGACCACACTCGGAGCGATTGTAGCCCTGGTAGGCGGCATGGTATTGTCCAATGAGCCAATCGCTGTTGGATTAATTATTGTACTTGTCATTATGATTTGTCTTAAATTGAATATGGGTGAGACGGTTGGGCTGACACTGGTCACGGTTGTATCCATTATGGAGGCTTCGGGTGACTGGCACTTTGCACTCAATCGTTTTCTGCTGACACTTGTAGGTATTGTATCCGCGTTTCTTATTAACATTACGGTATTTCCACCGAAACCGAAGATACAATTCGTGAGGCAAATCCAGAGTGTATTCAGCGGCATGTCGTTACTTCTGCGAACATCAATCTCGGATGAGATCAAGGAGGTTGTGTTTCGGGAAGAGAAGAACAATCTGGGTGGCTCCATCAAGTCGCTATCCGACAAGTATAACTTGTTCGAAGAGGAACAAAAGAAAATGAAACGTTCGAAATTCAGCGAGACCCGGCAGATGGTAGTCTATAAACAGATGCTGCTGAGTCTGCAAAAAGGCTACGAAGTGCTGGATTCGGTGGAACGCCACTATTTCCAGGCACCACGGACAACAGCAATGGATCAGTTTTTTGATTCTCATCTGGAACTGGTTATCAAATTCCATGAGCATGCATTGCTTAAGTTCGAGGATAAGCTGAAACCGAACGGGGAAGAGGCCGCACAGTTTGTACTGGATAATGACCGTTTCATGGAGCAGGCGATCACCCAGTTTGATATCGACAAGGAAGGGATGTTACGATTGTCGATCGTGGCTGCTGCAATCTATGATTACGGATATCAGTTGGAACGTCTGAATCGACTTGCCGAGCATGTGCATAGCTCCAGTGAAGACAAAGAATCACAGGACAAGATTTTGAATTGGCTTAAGTGGCCTTAGATGCGAATTGCATACTCGCTTCACGATCATATACAATGGAACTACAACATTGCCCGGACAATCGTGTCCGGGTTGTTTTGTCATACATACAGCTGAACGGCCATGAATGAATTTTAACGAACTGAGGGATAGACATGATTATAGAGGAATTGGACGCTGAACTAATGGAGTGGTTGAGTGGGACAAATCTGGAGCATAAACAACACGAAGCCATGCAGCTGCTGACCGTATCTGAGGATCAGTGGCCGCATCAGGCGATGATTAGTATGGGGGAAGTGATTGCGCTAAATCCGCATCAGCTCAGACTGGCTCTATGGCAGGGTACACAGACCAGTATGAACATGAGCAAAACAGGCAAGGCTACCTTGATTGCGGTTCAAGGAAATCGATTGCTGCATATCCGTATAGAAGTAGAATTGCTGCCTAAGATGAAGGGGGCTGTTCATCCGAGAGATCGTTTTGAAGCGCAGGTGCTCCAAGTACGTGTGGATCACGCGCCATATGCGGAGATCACTTCAGGAATAACCTTTCAATTAAAAGATGAACTTGGAGCGATTACACGTTGGCAAGAGACGATTGAAGAATTACGAAAGTAGGCATAAGCAGTTTTATCAGTTGAGGACCCAGTGATTGGGTAATAATGAAGAAGAAAACAACAAAAAACGCCTCCGCTTGCATCGGGACGTTGTCACTGGTACAATAAAAAATGGTTTTCAGAAAATTAGAACTAATTAACATATAATTAAAATGTTTACTTTCTAATAATTATACCATTGCCTTTTCGGGCTTGTCAAATGGGATTTTGAGGACACAATCCGGGGAAAGAGGGGCTATTAATATATGAGTACAGAGCAGCAGTGGAATGAGGAACAACAACGGGTCAATACTGTGACCAACCAGATTGAGCGCAAGATCACCACGTTAGAAGCTGAAGTCGGTTCCTTCCGGGACGAAGTGGTTGGAATGAGAAAAGACTTCTGGGACGAAGTCACAATGAACTTTAGCGAAGCGGACGATGTGGGGGAAACTTCAACCAGCATGCGGCAGCAGTCACAGGTCCTGTCCGATCGGGAGCGCAGCCATCTGAATACAGCGGCTGCCTTGGACAAAATGAAACGATTGCATCATTCGCCGTATTTTGGCCGTATTGATTTCAAGGAAGACGGGTATCCGAATGCAGAACGCATTTATCTGGGTATTGCCTCATTGCTGGACGAGAAGGAAGAATCCTTTCTGGTGTACGACTGGCGTGCGCCAATCTCGAACCTGTATTATGACGGAGCACCGGGTCCGATCACATATCATACACCAAGCGGGGAGATCAGCGGTGATATAGAAATGAAGCGGCAGTTTGTCATTCGGGACGGACGTATTCGCTTCATGTTTGACACGGGAGTTACGATTGGTGATGAGTTGTTGCAGGCTGTGCTTAGTCGAACTTCGGATGCACAGATGAAGAGTATTGTAGCGACCATTCAGAAGGAGCAGAACCGGATTATTCGCAATGACCGGACACGTATGCTCATTGTGCAAGGCGCAGCCGGCAGTGGCAAAACATCCGCGGCGCTCCAGCGTGTGGCCTATCTTCTCTATAAATATCGCGAGCATCTGCAAGCGGATCAGATGGTTCTTTTTTCACCAAACCCGATGTTCAACAGTTATGTCTCCACGGTACTGCCTGAGCTTGGGGAGGAAAACATGTTGCAAACGACCTTCCAGGAGTATCTGGAGCGTCGTTTGGGTCGTGAATATCAACTGGAAGATCCGTTTATTCAGCTCGAATATGTACTTACGGGAACGGAAGATCCCGATTATGATGTTCGCATGTCCAGCATTCGGTTCAAGTCATCGGAATCTTTCCTGAAAGTCATTACGCGTTATAAAGAAAGCATGCTGTCAGGTGGCATGAAATTTAAGCCGGTTCGCTTCCAGGGCCGAGCAATTGTCACGTCAGAGGCTATGGCTGAGAAATTCTACAGTTTTGAGTCATCCGTTAAGCTGGTGAGCCGACTGGAGATGTTGCGAGACTGGATGCTGAAAGAACTGTCTGCCTTTGGTAAAGGTGAACTGGATGCGCCTTGGGTCGATCAGCAGCTTGATCTGATGGAGCCGGAGGATCTGCAACGTGCATACCAACGGTTAAAGCGCAAGCAGAAAGGAAAGACCCATACGTTTAATGACTTTGAGCAAGAAAGAGAAATTCTGGCACGTATGGTGGTCAGTGACCGACTCAAACCGTTACGGAAATGGATCAAGTCATTGCGATTCGTTGATATAAGACAATTATATGCACATCTGTTCAACGATGAGGGTCAGATGGTGCGACTACTGGGTGACGAAGCGTTGCCTGCCCAATGGGATGAAATCTGTAGGATGACTTTACGCAGATTGAAGCTCCAGGAGTTGGCATACGAAGATATTACGCCATATTTGTACCTGCGTGAGCTCATGCTTGGATTCCATATTAACTCCAATATTCGTCATGTCATTATTGATGAAGCTCAGGATTATTCTGCGTTTCAGTTGGCATTTATGAAGAGATTGTTCCCTCGGGCGAAAATAACAGCACTCGGTGACTTCAATCAGGCTATCTATGCCCACTCTTCAGTCCTTAGTGGAACAGGACCATTGACTAACCTGTACGGTCCAGACAATACAGAGGTAATTGAGCTGACCAGGAGCTATCGTTCTACCCGGGAGATCGTGGAGTTTACCCGTGGCATGGTGCCTGGTGGGGAAGAGATTATTCCATTTAACCGTAGCGGCGAGAAGCCCAAAGTTATCGTTTCTTCTGATTCCGAGCGTCATATGAACGTCATCACGACAGATCTCAAGCACTTGATTGAGGAAGGGTATGAATCAGTTGCAGTGATCTGTAAGACCGCCGAAGAGAGCAGAGAGGTGCATGCTGCATTGAGCAAGATACTGCCCACAGCACCGAAGTTAATCAAGAAAACGACGCTGGCTTTTGAACAGGGTGTTCATGTCATTCCGGCGTATCTGGCCAAAGGTGTGGAATTCGATGCTGTCCTGATCTATGACGGCTCTGCGGAGCAGTACGCCCATGAGCATGAACGCAAATTGTTCTACACGGCTTGTACGCGAGCGATGCATCTGCTGCACGTTTACTGCGTCGGCACCCCGAGTCCGTTCATTACCTCGCAGTCGGAAGAATGGTATGATCTTGGCAAGGTGTCTGCTGCGCAAGTGGACTGACATATCACGTTCATGTGCATGAAGAAGGCTTCCGTTCAGTGGAACGGAAGCCTTTCTGTATATGATACATATATCGGGAAGAAGCTAACTTCGCGAGGGAAGAATACATGATGAGGTTCCAGCCATATAGGTGATCGTATTCAATGAAAATACCTAACGTGAATTCGTAAGGATTGGGTTCTGTGGATAAATGTGACTCCATAATTTGTATTCAAGCACAATGGATGTTATTTTTCTTTACACATGAGGTCTGGACTCATATAATCGTAACAATATATTTTTTTTGGATCGTTTATTAAAGGAGGCAACAATATGAACAAATCATCTTTTGAACGGCCGCTTATGGCCGATTGTGTACCGGATCTGGTCGCTACAGCCCGGGGAGATATGCCAGCGACTTTGGTCATTCGGGGAGGCACGCTCGTAAACGTGATATCGGGTGAGATTTTGCCTGAGATGTCCATAGCTGTACAAGGAGCTCGAATCGCTTATGTTGGTAAAGATGTAAGCCACACGATCGGAGAACATACCCGGATTATTGAAGCGAACGGCAAGTATATCGCTCCTGGTTTGCTGGATGGACACTGCCATATTGAAAGTACACAGATGAAAGTAACCGAGTTTGCGAGAGCGGTATTGCCTTCAGGCACGACGGGAGGTTTCTTTGACCCGCATGAGATCTCCAACGTGCTTGGTCTCAAAGGTCTGAGTCTGATGCTGGATGAAGCGCGGACCACACCGATGGCTGCTTATATGCAGGTGGCTTCCTGTGTGCCTTCCACCCATCCAGGACTGGAGACAACAGGTGCTTATATCGGGCCTGAAGAGGTGGCTGAGGCTCTTTCCTGGGGTCCGGACATGATTGGCCTTGGGGAAGTGATGAACTTCCCTGGTGTCGTTTACGGGGACGAGACGATGATTGGTGAGATTCAGGCGACCCTCCGGGCTGGCAAGGTGGCAGATGGTCACTTCACCTGGGCAGCAGATGACTGGCGTTTGCCGGCGTACGCAGCGAGTGGAGTTACGGGGGATCATGAATGTGTGACCAAGGAAGATGTGGTCGAACGTCTGCGACTCGGGATGTACGCGAAGATGCGCCAAGGTTCAGCGTGGCATGATGTGGCTGAGACAATCAAAGCCTGTACGGAGCTTGGACTGGATACACGCCGGATGATGCTGGTAACCGATGACCGAAGCTCTGAATCCCTGCTCAAAGAAGGACATATGGACTTTGTGGTTCGTCTCGCCATCTCCCAAGGTGTGAAGCCGGTCACGGCTTTCCAGATGGCAACCATTAACACAGCTGAGCGCTTCGGTGTTGCGCGCGACATTGGTGCGGTTATTCCGGGCAATATAGCCGATATTATTCTGCTGGACGGCCGGCTGGCGGATGTACGTGTGGGCATGACGATTGCAGCCGGGCAAGTCGTGGCCGAGAACGGGAAAATGACGGCGGTCTGGGACAGCTTCACGTATCCGGAGGAAGCGCTGAACACGGTGAAGTTGGAAGCTAATATTCAGCCAGAAGATCTGGAACTTGCTGCACCGATTCCAGAGGGTACGATTGGTGCCAAAATCATTCATGTGACAGAGAACCATGTGGATACGAAGGAGAAACACCTGCCTGTCACCGTAGAGAACGGCAAGGTTGTGGTTTCAACTTCAGGGGAAGTGTGCAAAATTGCGGTCTTGGAGCGTCACAAACAAACCGGGAATCGGGCGGTTGCGCTTGTTGGAGGCATCGGCTTCACTTCACCTGCAGCGATTGCGATGACGGTTGCTCATGATAGTCACAATCTGTTAATTATAGGTAATGATGATGCCCTGATGGCCGAAGCCGGTAACCGTGTCATTAACATGCAAGGTGGGGTAGCCGTGGTAACGGTAGCAGGTGTAACCGAATTCCCTCTGCGGATTGCAGGATTGATGTCAACTGAGTCCTTCGAAGTCGTTGCAGCCCAATCGGCAGCAATCAGTGAAGCTTTACAGTCCGCAGGATGTACGTTGAATAATGCGTTCATGACCCTTTCCTTACTCGCGCTGGTAGTGATTCCAGAATTACGGTTGTCCGACAAGGGGCTTGTGCGGATCTCGGCAGAAGGTATTGAACTGGTTTCCCTTTTCGATGAAGTGGTTGACAGTACACCAGTAGTTTCATCGGGTAATGAAGGATAGATTTATCGACTAGAGCTCAATTAAATGGATATACATGCAAAGCCGCCTTAGGGCGGTTTTTTAGTACGTTTTGGGAGAAAACGCTTTCTAGGTCTTCTGGATCTTTGTGTGCATATGGCAATAATGACTGAAGTCGCGCTGAAATAAGGGTCAATTTAGAAAATAGTGAATAATTGTGACTTTTGAACTATACATACAGAACTACGAATTCCCGAAATATAGTTATATGATTCTTTCGTCGTAAGTCTTAAAGATGATATTGCATATAGAAGCAATCCAAATTCGTCGTACCTAATAAGGTTCCATTAAATGAATATGAAACGACACAATTTCATCCAGATTTGCACGTCAGAGCTGATAACTTCAGAGGGAGTGTACAAATATGAAAAGCAAAAGGGGTTACCGTTTTATCGTATTACTGAGTTGTTTGATCCTGTGTGCGAGTACAGCCTGTTCTTCCAAAGCCATTGCGGATGGGTCAGTCGACAGTTATGCAACGATTCATGGAGAACTTGATGTGCCAGTGAGAGCGACTTGGGTATGGGATACCACCCAGATCCGAAGTAATCCTCAAGAGGTGTTAAATTACGCTACAGCCAACAAGATCAATACGATCTATCTGCAGTTGAATCGGGATATCAAAATTCCTGAGTATAAAAGTTTTATCCGCCAGGCGAGAGCCAAGAACATCGCGGTGGACGTCATGGATGGAAGATCAGCCTGGGGATTGACGGAAAGTCGGGAGCAGATTGCATCTTTCCTGGACTGGATCGAGGCATATCAGGCGCAGGCGTTGTCCAATGAGAAATTTGCTGGTATTCATCTGGATATTGAGCCACATGTGCACCCACAATGGAAAATCAATCAGGCCAGTGTGATTACCCAGTGGCAAGGAAATGTGGAGTACATTGTTGAGCGAGCATCACGGATGAAGATGCCGGTAGCGGCTGACTTGCCTTTCTGGCTCGATAACTACAAAATTCCGGGTTCAACGATGGCTGTAAGCAGCTGGATGATTCGCAAGTTTGATTCCATCACCATTATGGCTTACCGCGATACAGCTGCTGCAATCTATAGTGTAGCGAAGGATGAACTTGCAGAAGCGGCTCTGCTTGGCAAGACCATCTCTATAGCCGTGGAAACAAAGCAAAGTAAGGAAGGCGACTTCATTACTTTTTATGAGGAAGGATCTGCTTACATGGAAGCACAATTGAAGTTGGTCGAAAAAATGGCTTCAGTACATGCGTCCTTTAACGGGTTCTCCGTACATGAGTACACTTCATGGAAGACGCTGAAAAAGTGAGACACCAATGAATAAAGAAGGTGCTTGCAGCTAGAGAGCTGTGAGCACCTTCTTCTATTATACCTGAACCAAGGCAGATTCCATGGCCACGTTCTCATAGAACATTTTGCGATATTGTGATGGTGTGGTGGCTTTATGCTTTTTAAATGTAGTGATGAAGTAGCTTAGATGCTCAAAACCCACATCCATGGCGATATCAACAATTTTGTGATCGGTATTCTCAAGCTGAACGCAGGCCTGTTGAACGCGGTAATAGTTAATGTAATCAACCGGGGTTTTCTGCACCATCTGTTTGAAGAAACGGCAGAAGTGTCCTTCGCTCATATTGGCTTCATCGGCCAGTTCTTTCAGCTTCAATGGTTCAGGATAACGCTTGTGGATATACCCGAGCACGGATTTCAGGCGCTCTACCTTGTCATGACTGCCTGTAGCGATGGTGCCTTTGAGCGGAGCAGGTCTCATATGTTCGAACATACGGGCAAATATGAGATACAGGTACGCTTTCGTTGACATTTCACACGTTTCGGTCCGGGTAGCATGGTCTGCAAATATACGTTTCAGGAGATCCAGAATTTCGTGTCCCCAATCCTCATCTGCCTTGATATGACTGGGGGGAATCACCGTTTTGCGCACCAGTGGACCGATGAATTTCTCTTGCACCGTATCGAAGGTGCGGCTGCCAAGCAGCTCCGGATTAAATACAATGGAAGAGAATACACAGGGAACATCACCCTTGAGATAACCCGCATGAATCTCGCCTCGATTGATAAAAATGGCTTCTCCAGCTTGAACCTCTACGGTGTTCATATCAATCTGAAAGACCGCGCAGCCCTGAGTAACCATGGTGAACTCCATTTCATCATGCCAGTGGCAATCCAGAATGCTATCGCCGTTCAGCTGTTGTATATCTGGGTACACACTGACGGGATACATGGCATTGCCGTGAATCCGGTCTTCCCGTAATCGTTCACGTTCCATATCAGATGCTCCTTTTAGTATCATTATTAATGTAATCGTTTCCATAGATTGGTGTTGATGTTCAAGAATCGGATGATTATTATCAAAATCGTGATATATTTAGTCAAAATAAGAGAAGAAATTCGTTATTAATATCAATATTATTATAATATAACCAAAGGGGGAAAGAAAACATGAAATTTACTGATGGATTCTGGATGACTCGTGAAGGGTATCAGATTCAAAACCCGACTGACATTCGTGATATTGTACAAAAAGAGAATTCCTTGACCGTATATGCGGCAACTAAATATATTCGTACCAAAGGCGACACGTTGAACGGTACATTGCTGAAAGCAACGTACAGCTCACCTATGCCTAACGTTATTCGTGTAACGTTGAATCACCATAAGGGCGGAGTGAAAAAAGGCCCTGTATTTGAGCTAAATACGCAAGATGCGAACGTTGAGATCTCCAAAAATGAACAAGGGGCTGTTCTGAAAAGCGGCAATCTGGAAGTTCAAATCGATAAAACAAACGGTTGGGACGTCAGCTTCCTGTATGGAGGAAAACGCATTACTGGTAGTGGTCAACGAGCGGCTGGTTATATTACAGGTCCGAGCAAGGAAGCGTACTTCCGCGAGCAGCTTGATCTTGGCATTGGTGAATACGTTTACGGACTTGGTGAGCGCTTCACACCGTTTGTTAAAAATGGTCAAATCGTAGATACCTGGAATGAGGATGGCGGTACAAGCAGTGAGCAGTCCTATAAGAACATTCCGTTCTATCTGTCCAATAAAGGATATGGCGTATTTGTAAACCATCCGGAACGCGTATCCTATGAGATTGCATCTGAAAATGTATCCAAAGTTCAATTCAGCGTAGAAGGAGAGACTCTGGAGTACTTCATTATCGGCGGTGACAATCCAAAGGATGTACTTGATAATTATACGAAATTGACAGGTAAACCAGCACTTCCACCAGCATGGACATTTGGTCTGTGGCTGACAACATCATTCACAACGGATTATGATGAAGCAACGGTTAACCATTTCGTAGATGGCATGGCTGAACGTGATCTTCCGCTGTCTGTATTCCACTTTGACTGCTTCTGGATGAAGGAATACCAATGGTCTGATTTCGTATGGGATGAAGCGATGTTCCCGGATCCGGAAGGCATGCTTGCACGTCTGAAAGAAAAGGGTCTCAAAATCTGTGCTTGGATCAATCCGTATATTGCAGAAAAATCATACTTGTTCGATGAAGGTATGGAGAACGGTTATCTGGTCAAAACAGCCGATGGCAGCGTATGGCAATGGGATATGTGGCAAGCAGGTATGGCTCTGGTTGATTTCACGAATCCGGATGCTGTGAATTGGTATAAGAGCAAGCTGGAAGTCCTGCTGGATCAAGGTGTAGATTCCTTCAAAACAGACTTCGGTGAAAGAATTCCAACAGATGTCGTGTACTTTGATGGTTCTGATCCGGTTAAAATGCACAACTATTATACACAGCTCTATAACAAAGCTGTATTTGAATTGCTCGAAGAGAAGATTGGCAAAAACGAAGCTGCCCTGTTTGCACGTTCTGCAACAGCCGGTGGTCAACAGTTCCCGGTTCACTGGGGCGGTGACTGCTCTTCCACGTATGAATCCATGGCTGAATCGCTTCGCGGTGGCCTCTCACTTGGGCTTTCCGGTTTCGGATTCTGGAGCCATGATATCAGCGGCTTTGAAAGCACAGCGAGCCCTGACGTATACAAACGTTGGGTACAATTCGGACTTTTATCTTCACACAGCCGCCTGCATGGTAGCACTTCGTATCGTGTGCCTTGGTTGTTTGACGAGGAATCCGTGGACGTTGTTCGTGACTTTACCAAACTCAAAATCAGCCTGATGCCGTACCTTTACAATTCTGCGGTGGAGTCTACGGTAAAAGGTATTCCGATGATGCGTGCTATGCTGCTGGATTTCCCAGAGGACCCAACAACATATAGCCTGGATACCCAATACATGTTTGGCGATTCGATTCTTGTGGCACCGATCTTTAACAAGGAAGGCGATGTGCGTTACTACCTGCCTGAAGGAACTTGGACGAACTATCTGACAGGAGCGAAGGTACAAGGTGGACGCTGGATCAGTGAAAACCATGACTTCAAAACGCTGCCAATGATGGTCAAACCAAACAGCTTGATTGCAGTGGGTGCTGTGGACAGCAAACCGGATTACGACTTTGCAAATGATGTATCCCTGCACTTGTTCGAGCTGGCTGATGGCCAAACGACTCAAGCTGTCGTTGTGAACCAAGCTGCTGAACAGGAGCTAACAGTTAACGTTACACGTAATGGATCAGTGCTGGAAGTTCGTGCTGAAGGCGCGGGCAAACCATGGAACTTGGTGCTTCGAGGCATTGAGAGTGTATCTAACGTTGATGGTGGTTCCCAAGTATCTGGTGCAACTGGTGTTGTTATTACGGCAGCAACAGGCGCAACCTCACTTACAATCCAACTGTAAAATGATATAGTAAAGGAAAAGGACGGTGCCGCAAGGTGCCGTCTGTTTGTCTACAAGGATAGGAGATTGAATGAAATGAGTACGATGAATTCGGGTTTGCACTGTTCGATATCAGCTGAGATGCTGCATCAATTGGTAGAGATTAATTTTGGAAGCGATACCAAAGTGAAGGAGTTTGGACTCCTGCAAGGAGGGCTTTTCAATACAACCTATCGGATTCAACTTGATCATGCATCCCATACGGATGTGATTTTACGTTTGGCTCCAGAGCGGGGAGAGATGGCAGCTGGTTCGGGTAGTGATCCCCTTTTTTCGTTCGAACGCACGATGATGGCGGCTGAACCGATTGTGTATGAATATTACCGTAAGGCAGGCATTCCTGCTCCAAACATTATCGCTTGTGATGACAGCGGATCAATCATTCCAAGAACGTACATGTTTATGGCGTTTATTCCCAGTAAGCAATTAGATCACGCATCGATTTCAGGCATGGACAAAGAGCGATTGTATCATCAGCTTGGCGTGTATACCGCTATTATGCATCAGATCGAGGGTGCATCGTTTGGCTGGCCGCAAGGAGATGGGACGATTAAAGGCTCGGATCAATGGTCCGAGGTGCTGCACTCTTTTGCAGAAGAAACGGCAATTAAAGCGGCACAAGCCGATTATATGTCAGGTGTGGGCGAAGAAATCGCTGCTATATTCATGAAAAATAAAGACTTATTCGATCAAGTGACCCATCCGGTGCTGGTTCATAATGACCTGTGGGAAGCAAATGTACTTGTTCATCAGAAAAAGGGCGAGCTAAACATTGCGGCCATCATTGACGGGGATCGTTCCATGTTTGCCGACAGGGAGTATGAAGCCATATTGTCGACAGAATCGGTGGCCTTTCATGAAGGATATGATCGTCCACTAGACCCGTCCGCTGAAGGACAGGCACGCAGGCTTGCGTACCGAATACTGTCTTCGTATTTTAATGCCTACGTTCATGAACATCAGGTCAATCAACCTGAAGATGGTCAGAAGTATCGCCAGCGTACGCTGGATTTACTGGAGCAATGGAAGCAACTTGGACATCACTAATTCGTAGGGGGAATGAAGGATGAAGGAGTATCATCAATACCCGATGTGGGATGCATCACGTTCACTTGAGGAACGGTTGGATGACCTGATTGCACGATTAACAACGGAAGAGAAGATCAGACTAATTCCTACACGCGAAGCAGCTGTGCCAAGATTGGGCATCCCAGCCTACAACGTTGGGGGCGAAGCTGCACACGGGGTTGCATGGAAAGGGGAGGCAACGGTATTTCCGCAACCTCTCGGTCTATCCAGTACCTGGAATACGAGACTTATGCGAGAGATCGGTTCAGTCATTGGCGATGAGGCGAGGGCATACCATCACCGTAATCCTGAAGTTCATGGGTTAACCTTGTGGGCACCCACGGTTGACCTGGAACGTGACCCACGCTGGGGCAGAACGGAAGAGGGATATGGCGAGGACCCGGTCCTCACGGGTGAAATGTCGGCAGCTCTCGTCAAAGGTATGCAGGGAAATGATCCTTTTTATCTGAAAATGGTCGCTACATTGAAACACTTTTTTGCCAATAATAACGAGAAAGATCGGCTGAATTGTTCATCCAGCATCGATCCGCGCAATCTTCGGGAATATTATTTAAAAGCATTTGAGACGCCATTTGTGGAGGGCGGAGCTTTGTCCATGATGACAGCTTACAACTCCATTAACGGTACACCTGCCATTGAAAGTCCATATGTGAATGATGTGGTTAAGGGCGAGTGGGCGATGCCAGGTTTTATTGTATGTGATGGGGGGGATCTGTCTCAGACGGTAGACTATCACGGTTATCATACCAGCCATGCCGAATCAGCAGCAGGTGCGTTGAAGGCAGGAGTGGATTGTCTTACGGATGAAGTTGATCTTGTCGTATCTGCTCTGGAAGATGCGCTTGATCAGGAGCTGTTGGAGATAGCTGATTTGGACCGAGCAATTCGTAACATCTTCGGTGTGCGGATGCGACTTGGACAACTGGATCAGTCCGGACGTAACCCGTATGCCTCCATACCCGAGTCTGTACTATGTGCACCAGAACATGCCAAACTTAGTTATCGTGCCGCTGCCGAAGCCATTGTTTTACTGCAAAATGATGGATTGCTTCCCTTAAAACCAGAAGCATTACAGAAGGTTAGTGTCATTGGACCACTTGCCGATGTGGTCTATACCGATTGGTACAGTGGCACACTGCCTTATCGTGTATCCATTCTCGATGGACTGCGTAATCGATTACCCCAAACAGACGTAACGTATACAGACGGGAATGACCGTATTCAGTTGAAGACAGCAGACGGACAGGTTATTTCCTTGGGAGCGGAAGGTACGCTCGTCGCTGTACCGGAGGACAGTACACCTGCAGCCGCCGAGTTTGTACATCAGGATTGGGGCTCGGGAAGTCATACGCTGAGAAGTGTGAACAATCATCGATACGTTAGTTTAACCGAGCAAGGCATCTATCAGGCAAATGCACCAGAGATTGGTGGCTGGTTTGTGAAGGAAGTTGTCCAATTCGAACCCCAGTCGGACGGGAGCAACATCTTGTGGACGTGGAACGGTATTCCCGTTGGAATGAGCGAACATCAGGGACGGTCTGTTTTATCGCCAGTGCCGCCACAGGCAGAACCAGCGACCAGTACAACTCCGGATGATATTGGTGATTCTGGACGCCCGAATCAATCACCAAGCAACATACAGAAGGCTACTGCTTTCGAGATCGACATCGTGACACGCGGAATAGAACAAGCCGAAGAAGCTGCACGTAGCAGTCAGGCTTCGGTCGTTGTTGTTGGCAATAGCCCGTACATCAACGGCAAAGAAGAAGTTGACCGCCCAAGTCTGCTACTTCCGCCAAATCAGGTCGAGCTTGTCAAAGCCGTGTGTGAAGCTAATCCCAATACGGTGGTTGTCATTATGGGAAGTTATCCATTTGCCTTACAGGAGTTGAAAGGGATTGCCCGGGCAATCGTATATATGACACATGCAGGTCAGGAATTGGGTAATGCGCTTGCGGATGTGCTGTTAGGCCATTATGCCCCGGCAGGCAGATTGAACATGACATGGTATGAAGATGAATCCCAGCTTCCTGACATCATGGATTATGACATTATTCAGAATGACATGACCTATATGTATCACCAAGGACCGGTCCAATATGCATTTGGTCATGGCCTGACCTATTCGGAATTCGAATACGAGGCGATTCGTGTAAGTCGTAGTGCTCCGGTGGAATGCACCGACACAGATCATTTGAAGATTGAAGTGGAGATACACAATACAGGTGAACGTGATAGTGATGAAGTCGTTCAAATCTATGGATCTTCATATACCTCGCGAGTGAAACGTGCTCAGAAGCAACTGCTTGCTTTCCGTCGTATCCATGTGAAAGCAGGGACGTGTGTTACGATTCATTTCGAGGTTCCTGTTCAGAAGCTGGCGCTATGGGATGTTACCCGAGATCGATACTGCCTGGAGACAGCGACCTGGGCCATCCTGGCAGGGCGTTCTTCCGCAGACATACGCCAGTCGGCTGATATTGAGATTGAAGGTGAGACGATTCCTGATCGTCCTTTGTATTTGTTTACCTTTGCCGAGAATTACGATGCTTGTGCAGGTGTTCTACTGGATGAATGTCTGGAAGGACGTTCGGCAGTTCGGGCAATCACTCGGAAAGAACCCTTATATCGAGATGGTCAGTCATCCTGGATCGCTTTCAACCATAATGCTGTTCAGGAAGTGCAAGGATTTGAAGCCAGAGTGGCAGCTTATAGGGAAGAGGGCAGACTGGAGATTCGTTCTGGGGGACTGGAGGGCGAATTGCTCGGTGTGTGTGAAGTTTCTGGACCTGGAGGCAGTGTGAATGGGAAAGATATCAAGTGGACAACGGTCCAGTGTTCGCTTGAGGCGCCACATAAGGTGAATGAGCTGTATATTATTTTCAAAGGTGGAGCAGCTTTACGTCACTTTAGATTGGTGTAGTTGTAGAACATGAACCCAAGGAGCTGTCTAGCACAAATACGTGCAGACAGCTTATTTGTGTGAACAAGCGGTAACAACCAGCATGTCCTGAATAATCAACCTCCGAAACAAGCACAATAATGCTGTTGTGTGTAGAATCTGTAAAGGTGGTTGTGGTATGAACGATAAAAAGTGGGACCTCGTCGCACTTGCTTCCATCCCTTTAATTATGACCTTGGGTAACTCCATGCTTATACCGATCCTGCCACAGATTGAACGTGAGTTGAAGGTATCTGCATTTAAGGTCAGTATGCTCATTACAGTCTACGCTGTAGTTGCCATCCTGCTTATTCCTCTTGCAGGGTATTTGTCTGATCGTTTTGGCAGAAAAGCAATCATTATTCCCAGTCTCATCATTGCAGCCGTCGGGGGTGCTGTAGCTGGTGTGGCTGCATGGATACTGAACGGAAATATAGCCTACTGGACCATATTAGGTGGCAGGTTATTGCAGGGGGTTGGAGCAGCGGGGGCATTCCCGATTGTGATTCCTTTGGTTGGGGACATGTTCAATGATGAAGATCAGGTATCTAAAAGCCTGGGAATCATTGAAACTTCGAATACATTTGGCAAAGTGTTAAGTCCGATTCTGGGGGCAGCACTGGCAGTGTGGTTATGGTATCTACCCTTTATGGCTATTCCCGTTCTATGTGTTCTTTCGCTGATCCTGGTTATTTTCTTGGTGAGAACACCCAAGAAAAAAGAAAAACCGCCCACCTTTACAGAATTTGTGGCTTCCATTAAGGACGTATTAAAAGAAAAAGGACGATGGTTGTACGCCTTGTTTGCGATCGGTGGAATATGTATGTTTATTCTTTTTGGTGTGCTGTATTATCTATCCGAGACATTGGAGAGCGAGTTCGCCATGAAAGGCATTGTAAAAGGTCTCGTGCTTGCCATCCCGTTAGCGGCACTGTGTCTTTTTTCCTTTTTCGCAGGAAAGTGGATCGGAAAGAGTAAGCCTCGCATGAAGTGGATCGGATTCACAGGACTTATTCTTGTAACCGTTTCGCTGGGTGTTATTGGAGTTTTCGATAATATTTACGTTGTCGTAGGTCTATTCACATTGGGAAGCGCGGGAATAGGGGCAACCTTACCATGTCTGGATGCTCTAATTACTGAGGGTGTGGACAAAAAGCAGCGAGGCACGATTACGGCTTTGTTCAGTAGCATGCGATTCATCGGTGTATCACTCGGCCCACCTGTTGTTTCTTTGCTCATTGGCAAACAACATTTTTTGCTTTTTGGTGTGCTTGCCGCTTCTGCAGCTGTAGGAGGACTACTTACATTGTTCGCAGTTAAACCGGATAAGGGAGACCAACCTACTTCAGGAAGCGGACAGAAACAGGACGAACGGCAAATCGATCGAATTGAGACAAGTAGGGGTTATGCTCCCATAGGTCGCAAGAAAAGTCCATTTTAGATAGAAGGCGTTGTATGATACGTTCATTTCCAAGCTGTCTTAAGCTTATTTAACATTCAGATCTGTTCCAATAAAAACGCGTTTACGTCTAAGAAAGCGGATGAATTTGCTTTCTCGGTGTAAACGCGTTTCTGGTTTCTATGAGCAGAATGATTTTAACCAATCATTCGTGTTTGCTTATATTAGACTGGCTAGTTTCGGTGTTGCCGGTTCCAGATTCTGAATTCTTGGATTGATCTTGAGGTGGTTCCGTTGCAGTGATATGAGTATGAGCGAGCAGAGCATGAGGTTCAATGGAGAAGCTGCCGCTTCGTTTTCCCTGAATCAGATATATAAGCAAGAACAGAATCATAAACATCACGGAATAACGATACATATCGGTATAACTGGTCATGGCCGCAATGGCGCCGAGAAGAAGGGCACCAGTCGCAATCCCCAGATCCAGCGAGTTCAAAAACATACCGTTAGCCATACCCCGTTGAGTAGGAGATACAACTTGAATCATCCAGGTCTGCAGAGATGACTGCATGGAACCATAACCGATTCCATAGATAAAGGCAGCGATGAACAGGACAGACATGGAGGTTGCATACGAGAGCAGAATGAGGCCGACAGCAACGAATATTGCCCCTGGAATGAGCAGTGCCTTTGGACCTTTATTGTCATAGATCCGCCCTGCAAATGGTCTAACCAATAACACGGCGAGTGCATTGAACAAAAAGAACAGCGCAGGATTGGCCAGATTGGCTTCCTTACCATACAAAACGATGAATCCGACAAGCCCACCATAGGTGATGGATAATAGGCAATTCAGCACACTGGGCAGAATCAGCTTGCGGTTGAAAGGGGTCTTCTGTTTCGGGTTTGACCCTGAAGCACTTGTTGTAGCTTGTGGAATGAAATGTTCACTGTTATTGGTTCTGGCGGCTTTTTTGCGGGTCAGCGTGTAACTAAGTGGATAGATTACAGCGAGAACACCCGCAGTACATAACATCAGGGTTACAAATCCAGCACCCTGGAGCAGGGTCACACCTATGATTGGACCCATAGACATAGCCAGGCTAGTCGATAGCCCGAAGTAACCCATGCCTTCACCCATTCGTTTGACGGGCACAATGTCCGAGGCCATCGTTGGAAAAGCGGTGCTGCTCATACCAAACCCGATACCAAACAACATTCTTAGCAATAAAAGCACGGCTATGCCCGCAGCAAAATAATAGCCGAGCGTTGCCAGCAGGGCTACGGACAGACCGATATAGATCATGGCGTTACGAAGACCCTTTTCCAGTGCTTTCGCGGAATAGAGTCGTGCTGCAATGGCACTTAGTGCAAACAGACAGGTGAAGAGGCTGACCTCAAATGCATTAGCATGAAATCGCTCCTGAACGTAGGACGGAAGTGGAGAGACGATCATGTGCAGTTGCAAGAACAACAAAAAGTTGCACAGCATTAGCAGAATGAAATCGGTGGTCCATAGTCTAACTTGTGTAGATTGATCTTTCATGATGACGTATTCCCCCTGAGTTGTGATTCATTACAAGTTGCGATTAATGAGGGAAAGAGTATGTTTAAATGCTTCCATCTGGTCTTCGGATATACCTTCAGCAAGTTCTTTATTCATTTCTCTTTCGATCGGAACGAGGATATCGATTAACGCTTTGCCTTCCTTGGTGAGATATAACAGATAGGCTCTGCGATCCTGTTCGCTGGTCCGGCGTTCTACCCAGCCTTTTTTCTCAAGCAGATCAATGATCCGGGCTGTGGTGGGCTGGTCTTTAAATACACGTGCAGCCAATTCCTTCTGATTCACACCTTCACCTCGGTCAACATTAAAAAGGACAGAAAATTGTTCTGTCGTAATATCATAAGGTTTGAATCGCGTAGCAAGTAAAGCGACGGCTTTACGATGCGTGAAACCCAACATGAATCCGACAGATTGCTCCAGTGTGTAGTCCATGTGATTGCGAGACCTCGCTTTCCATCATAAATTGATCCAATCAATTACTTGTTATAACAAGTATATGTTAGACAAGTAATTTTGTCAAAATGAAAAAAGCAAATATCGGACATAGGTGTTCACTATGCAATGATCCAAAAATACTGGTAGAATGGAAATGAAACCGCTTCTATGGATGAAAGTTCAGAGTACTTTTGAAGTATGGAGAAAACCAATTCGCTCTAACCGATGTTGGAGAAGACCAAGGAGAGCTGTGTATGCTGAAGAATATTCCCGCAATAATTCCTCCAGAGTTGCTTAAAATCATGTCTGAAATGGGGCATGGGGACGAGTTGGTTCTGGCTGATGGCAATTTCCCGGCAGCGAGTCATGCCAAACGTCTTGTTCGCTGTGATGCACTGGGCGTCGTTGAGTTGTTGGACGCTATCTTGCAATTGTATCCCCTGGATACCTATGCCGAGCGTCCCGCCGCTGTCATGCAAGTTGTAAAGGGGGATCAGGTGATCCCCATCATATGGGAAGACTATCGCCGTTTAATAGAAGAACACGAAGGCATTACGGATGCTTTCGATCAAGAAGAGCGTTTTGATTTTTATGAACGTGCTTCGCGTGCTTATGCAATTGTTGCAACCGGAGAGCGCGCACAGTATGCTAACCTGATTCTGAAAAAGGGTGTCATTTTCCCTGATGCTGATCCTCTCCAGCAACAACAGAATGCTGAATTAAAGTGAATCTTTAGGAGGGCGACGGAGCACTTGATGCTTTGGTCGCCTTTTTATTCTTGCCGCTGCGCAGCCAGTATACCAGAACGTACAGAATCGGCATGGATTCAATGAGCACGGTGTACACTGGAACAGCGAAGGAACGAATAGCCAGTTCATAAGATGCAGGATCTCTGGCGTATTGAAGCACAATGGCAGTGGCAGTTCCCCCAATCAGATACACCACAGATTTTTGCTGTTTGACGCCACTCAGTTTGGAAAGACAGACAGATGCGACATATAACAGAAAAGAACTGCGAGTAAACATGGTGGTTGACCAGATCGCGATCAGCACAGGGTCCAGATTATCCAGGAAATCGCCGTAACGGGCAAAGCGCACCATCTCTAGTAAAGGATAGCGAAGCCCAGCGGCAACATAAGGGCCAAAATTCATCAGAGTGAACATCCAGAACACGACAATAAATATAACAACAGTGGTCCCGGCTAATAACATGCTTTTTAACATAGGGCGCTTGAAAGCAACCATGGGTGCAAGGAAGAGGAACATCATCCATTCGGAGAACCAGGGCATCGTGGACAGAGATCCGATCACCATTTCACCCCAATCGTGATGCGTTGTCATCGCAATCAATATCCCCGGATTACCACCACCCCCTACAGCTGGCATGAGCAAGGTAGACGTGAAGAGCTGCACCAGAAAAATACCTTCGGACATAAATACAATGGTAACGAGCCCTGAGCGCGCAGTTAGACAGATACATAGTAAAGTAAGGGTAGATGTAAGCCAAATCGGAGTCTGTGGTAAGTACATTGATTGCAGAAAGATAATGAAGTTTTCCACGTCAATCGATAACAAGTACAGACATAACAGGACAATCAAGCCGATATAAAAACGGTGTACCATTTTGCCCACGATTTCCTCCCCGTAGGAAATCCAGGGTTTTTCGGGGTAAAGGGAACCCAAACGGTATGTAAAGAAGAGGAAGATCAGACTGATCAGAAAACCGCCAATGATGGACAACCATCCCTGATAGCCACTCATTTTGAATAAGCGCTGCAATAGAAAGGCAACCGGTTCGGAGTACAGGTAAACAAACATGAAGCGGTAAGCCTGTCCGGCAGTCAGATGGTTCATGGTCAATCTCCTCTCTTATTTAATCATATGATTAGCCCAGCCGAAGAGCCCTTGGATCACATCATTCGGATTGGGCCACTCAGACCAGCATACTGCAAGTGTATTCCATACGAGAAAAAGACCGAGCAGTAGGAAATAGGCTCTTCTGATCGTTTTTTTGCTTGCTTTTACGGACGGCCAATCCAGCAAGAACAACCCGGCAAATACCAAAACGGCTAACAACTATGTAACCTCCTTCGCCAAAGAAACTCCACTCATTGGTACATTAGAAACTTGACTCCGAACCGACAAATTGGATGTTGATTTTGGTGTTGACGGTAAACTGAAGATCATTCTTTACGTAGTCGATCCATGCCGGACGCAGCTTCTTCCAGATTTGGGGGTATCTCCATTCGAGTCGGTATCCGAGCATAAGAATATCAGCTCCTTCTTTTTTCGCTGTTCGCACGGCTTGAGTAAGGTGAGCATTCATTTTTTCATTGGCTGCCTGTTCTATATCCGTAACACCAACTATGTCTTCAGCCTTCAAGACAGGGATTACGGAATTCAATTCGGCTTTGCCTGCGAGGTTGATTACGAAATGTGGTTCTCCATTTTGGAGCTTTACGTGAATGTCAGAGCGCATATTATAGAGTTTCATACTTGCCTTTTGTTTTTTGGTTTGTACGGAGATGGTTAACGAATCCAGATTTTGTCCTGCCCAAGCAACAGCCCGTGCTTCATTAGTCGAGAGCGTGCCAACCATTCGCATCTGTCGGAAAATGGATCCGCCGACTTGACTCACCCATTTTTTGGGTTCTCCCTCTTCGCTGAGCATTTTCGTTTTTTTGGCATCTAACATTGAGCAAGCAAAACCCTGATTCATTTTATTGGATGTAAAAATACTCAGCATCTGGGTCTTTAACAGATTCTCTTCGGTGGAGAATTCCCGCAGCACGTCACTTGGGATTTCTTCAAATACCGGTGTCAGATCAGAAACGTCCTTGGCTCTGCCATTAGCGACCATCACATAGCTGCTCAGGTGGAACAGGGGCTGGCGTGCAATCCATTCCATGGTATCTTCAATGCCCTCTCGTGCGTAGGCCTGGCCAAAGACAATGACTCGCGTATGCCCCCAGGAGATTTTACGTGTAAGGTCCGTCTGGATTCGCTCTATGGCATCGGCAATCGTTGGTGCAGTTGCCGAAACAGCTGCATAAGGATTCTTGCCTGTACCTGCACCTTCGGGAGAAAGACGATTGGGGAGTGGCATGTTAAGTGTGACTTCAATCTCTCCGGGGGTATCCGCTTTATCCACGTACATCGCTGTAATAAAGGTGCGCTCGTTAATTTCGACTTTGGACCAGCATCCGCTACAGACCAGACAGCATGTAAGAATCATTCCAAGTTTCAGGAAGGTTCTGCGAAAGTTCATGGTGTATCCTGCCTCGTTTCATTATCCGTCGTGTAGGCTTTGGTTCGCTTTTTCATGAGGAACCAAGGTACACGGATAAAGGTATCTTTGAAATCACGCAGTACAAGGGGCGCAAAAGGCTGCATGTAGGGCACGCCAAAGGAGCGCATGCTGACCATGTACCAATAAATTAAATAGATAGAGATGACGACACCGAACAGACCCAATGTTCCCCCCATAAATAGGACAGGGAAGCGTAGTAGCCGGAATGCCAGTCCCAGCTCGAAATGCGGAATAATGAACGCTGCAATGCCAGTAATGGAAACCACAATAACTAATGGAGCTGAGACGATACCCGCCTGTACAGCTGCTTGTCCCACTACAATCCCGCCAATAATGGATACTGTCTGGCCGAGCGGTTTCGGAATACGGATTCCTGCTTCACGTAATCCTTCAAAGGTAATTTCCATAATGAGCGCTTCAATTAATGCCGGAAAAGGAATGTTCTCTCTTGCAGATGCAATGGTGATAAGCAGATTGGTTGGAATGATCTCGGGATGAAATGTGGTAACGGCGACATATAAGGAAGGCAGCAGGAAAGCGACAACTGCAAACAGCAAGCGGATGAGCCGGATGAATGTAGCGGAATGGAACCGCTGGTAATAGTCTTCGGAAGATTGCATTAATGAGAAGAATGTGACGGGAATGAGCAGGGAAAAGGGGGTCCCGTCCTGCATGATTCCAATACGTCCTTCTACCAGTGCCGCGGCAACAGTATCCGGTCTTTCGGTATATTGATATTGTGGAAAAGGAGAGAGTGGATGATCCTCCAGGAACTCGGACAGATAACTGACACCAAGACTGCTATCCATATCAATCTCACCCAGGCTGGTTAATACATTTTCAAGAATGTCCGGTTTACATAGTCCTTGGATATAAATCACAAAAACTTCGGTTTTAGTATATCTGCCGATGGTGAATTTAATGATTTTAAAGTCAGGATGTTTAATTTTGTGTCTTAGCAATGACATATTCACATTAATGTCTTCAATAAACGCTTCCTGAGGTCCAACAACGACCACTTCATTGGATGATTCCGGTACGGAGCGTTTTTGATAATTCTGGATTGAAAAAATGATCATGCCGGACATGCCTTCGACGTATAGTGCTGCATTACCGCATACAATATCATCTACCAATGTTTCAGCTGCATCTCTGTGCTGGTTTTCAAGAGAAAAAAAAGTTCCATTTACGACTTGCGTAATGAATTCGGGACCCACATCATTGCGTGCAGCCTCCTCTAGCAAAGGCTTTACAATAGTTTCACGCATGATCTGTGTATCAACAATGGATTGGATATAGAGCAGGGTACAATGAAGTGGCCCAATCTGAAGCGGCTGATAGATCATGTCTGCCACGCCGATCAGGCGTGATTGCACTTGTAGAAGAATGCTTTCTTTCATAACTTCCTTCCTCCTGACTCATTCATGGTTCGGACACGGTCGGATAATAGCGTGACTATAGTTTGCATAGCTTTGACTGAAATATACTTCAGTTGATGAATGTGCAGTCACACTATAGAAATCCATAGATACTACAAACTTTGATACAGATGATGAATGGGGAAAGGGAAGGGATTATTTTAAAATATAAAAGATCACAAATGATGAGACGATGGTCTCCATCCCAGAGGAGTTGAATGAAGTGCAGCAGCGAATCAGACAAGCGGGTCTTCCTGATTGCAATGAAGTGGGTCGATTGTTCAATGAGTACAGGATATTCTACAACCAAAATGCTGACATTGAGGCAGCACGTCAGTATATTAAAGAACGAATGGAACGCCATGACTCGGTGATTTTGGTAGCAGAAACCGATCAAGGGACAGATGAAAGTAACGGTAAGCCAATCTCGAAGGGCCTGAATTGTACCGGGTTCGTTCAGTTGTATCCCAGTTTTAGTTCGGTATCGATGGGGCCAATCTGGGTGCTTAATGATCTATTTGTGCATCCTGATTATCGTCAGAAAGGCATTGCAAGGAAGCTGCTGCAAGCAGCCAAGCGATTGGCATCTGAGCGTGGAGTTCTTCGTATATCACTCTCCACTGAGTTAAATAACACGCAAGCGCAAGCTTTATATGAATCCGAAGGATATGCACGGGATACCAAGTTCATGTATTATGAACTTAATGTATAAGAGGTTGCTCAAAAAAGACGCAATATATAAATGAATGGCAGACCCGTAATAGGGAACGAGGGAGGGGAGTCGCAACATGATGCAGTGGATTGCCATGATCACGATGTTAATTGATCATATAGGGGCTGTCTTTTTTCCACATATTATAGAACTCAGGATTATAGGTCGTATCGCTTTTCCAATCTATGCTTTTGCAGTGTATATCGGTTATAAACATACACGAGATGTACAAAAATACATATGGCGTCTGTTCTGGATTGCGATGATATCACAGGTGCCGTTCATGGCTGCGTTTAATCATTATTCTCTGAACGTGGTATGGACGTTGTGGTCAGCCCTGTTGGTACTATTCGTTATCGATAAACTGCCATCCCGTCTACTGAGTATTCCAATTGTCATTGGAGCAGGTTGGTTCATGGAAATTAGTCAAATGGATTACGGGATGTACGGGTTGTTATTGGTTCTGTTATTCCGTTATTTCCAGGGTCCTGTACTTGTAGTGGCACATGTCTTGTTAAATGCACTATATCTTCTGCTGCATCATAGCTCTGTGCAAATGTATAGTGTGCTCGCAACCGTCGGCATTGCTATTGCTCAGTATTACCAAGCAGGATTCCGCATGAAGGGGCCGCGCTGGGTCTGGCGCTATTTCTATCCAGCTCATCTCGCCATCATTGCAATAATTCGCTGGATATAAAAGAATGATCAAATGATCCAAAAATGCCAATTGAAGGAGCCATCTTATCGTCAGTGCATGACGATAAGATGGCTTCTCTCTGTGTGACCTTATTTATTAATCAATACTGATTTACTGATGATAGATTGAACTTACTCCATTGCTGTAGAAGTGCCATTATGGCGCCGAATTGCGGCAGGGAAATATCCAATCTGAACAGCGTAGTCTAACATGGCGGAGATGAATCGATCATCTGTTTTCGCACATGAGATTCCGGCAGGTTCCACATAAGCCGTTGTGACAGGGCAAGCATAGACATAAGCTGAATCCTTGGCTCCGTCGCCTTCAAGCTGTGCAATAGCCAACTGAAGAGCTTCCGGCTCCTTGCTGATGCTGGCATCGAACAACCAACGGGTGTAATCCGCGAATGGAAGTGTCTCGACATTGTAACCAGCCCGATTCACAGAACGGATCAGCTCATCATAGCGGATTGGCTCCGGATTACAGATGTGGAATACACGACCGGCTGTATCCTGACGCAAGGCCAGATGAACAATGGCTTCACTTGCATAGTTGATCGGTGTAAAATCAACCATCCAGTCAGCCGCAGGAGCCTTGCCAAGCAATAACATCGCTTTGATCATGCGATAGAAGGCATTGCTATCAATATTGGACTGGAAGCGTCCAGTTTCGGAGTGGCAAGTAAGATTACCCGCACGATAGATGCTGACAGGTACACCTTCCTCTGCCGCAATCATAAGCACTTTCTCGGCTTCAAGCTTGCTGTCCGAATACAGGTTGTCCACATGCAAGTCAGCCGGGAACCGATCATATTGCAGGGAGGATTCCCATTGTCCGCTGAGTGCGAGATCTTCCGGAATACCCATCGTGGATACATGGTGGAACGAGGCCCCAGGTTTGCTGCGAATCAGATCCAGCAAGGCGACCGTTCCCTCCACGTTAGTTTTGGCGAACTGATCGGCATCGCCAAAATGACGTACGTCTGCAGCGCAGTGGATGACACGGTCAATTCGGTCCTGGACATAAGCTGTTTGTTCTGCTGAAAGACCGAGATTAGGTTGTTCGAGATCCCCTTCAATAATCTCCACGCGAGAAGACAGTTGATCAGTCAGTTGTTTGCCGAAATATCCTTCCAGCACTTTAGTCAAACGTTCCATTGCAGTTATTCCATTGGATGGCCGACGAACCAGTGTATAGATTCGTGTACTGGAATTCAGAATTAACTGTTGCAGCACATGAGAACCCAGATAACCGGTCGCTCCGGTCAGTAACACATGCTCAGGTTCACGAATGAGTGGATACCCCAACTGGGATGCCAGTTCCACAGGGTGTTCGGATAATTGTGTGATCATGCCTTCCGTCACCGCCGATTGGGTAACTTCGGTTGCACTTTGAGACAGTACTTCCACGCAACGAGCGAGAGCGCGGACTGTTTTTTCAGCAAAGAAGTCGGCAATTTTCAGTTGCGGGTAATGTGGTTTCAGAATAACCAGTACATGAATGACCCGGAGTGAATCACCACCGATATTGAAGAAGCTGTCTTCGACACCGAAGTCATCGTGTTGAAGGATTTCTTTCCATGCGTCAAGGATAATAGATTCCGTCTCTGTCTCAGGCATGACCCGGTCAGGGCGATCTTCATGTCGTTCCACATGCGGCAGGGATACCATCGCTTTGCGATTGATTTTTCCAGTCGGTGCAATTGGCATTTCATCCAGCTGACAGATCCACTTCGGAACAAAATAAGAAGGAAGTTTCGCAGTCAGTGCTGCCTTGATGTCCGAAACAGAAAGGGTACTACCATCTTTCGATGTAAAATACCCAACCAGCATATTCTGTCCATCCGATTCTTTCTTTGGAATGACTGCAACGTTCTGGATCTGATCAAGCCGTGCAAAGTGATCTTCAATCTCTCCGATCTCAATGCGGTGACCACGAATTTTTAGCTGTGAGTCACTGCGACCAACATATTCCAGTAACCCGTTATCCAGCAATTTGGCAATATCGCCAGACTTGTAGATTTTCTCACCTATCGCAAACGGGTTCTCAATGAATGCTTGCTCTGTACGTTCTGGCTGATTCAGATAACCTTTGGCCAGTGCAGGGGTAGCGATATATACTTCACCAGGTACACCTACAGGACAGAGCTGTTGTTCTTCATTCACAATGTAGACTTTGTAGTTATGAATCGGTTTACCAATGGGGATGTTCACCACATGTTCTGGAACCTGTTCACTGATGCGGTGAGTGGCTGTGGCTACTGTACATTCGGTAGGTCCGTACACATTAACAATATCAATCTGGTTTCCAAATTTGCGCTGGAAGGCACGAACCTGCTCACCATAGAGCGCTTCTCCGGCTACAGTAATGATTCTGACTTTGGCCAGCTTGTGGAAGCCTTCATCGGATAAATAAGAAGCAAGCTGATTGAAGAAAATCGTAGGCAGTATCGTAATGATCGTTGTCCCTGTCCGTTCAATTGCACTTGCGAATTCTTCAACAGATACACGTTCTTCCGCAGACAGCAGATATAATTCTGCTCCATAGAACAAGGCGCCAATGGTATCCCACACGGATGCATCGAAGCTGTATGTAGCAAACTGGGTTAATACATCACCTGGTTGAATGTCACAATCACGCTGAACCACACTGCCAAGATTGGTTACGCCCCGGTGGGCAATCAGTGCACCTTTGGGCTTACCGGTCGACCCTGAAGTGTAGATAATATACGCAAGATCATCTGGCTGAATATCCAGATTGGGGTTGCTTGCTGCAAATCCGGCTAGACGACCATCCACAGCGAGAATCTGACGGACAGTAGCTATACTGGAGAACAAGCTGGAAGCTTGTGCAAAAGAAGCTTCCGTTGTCAGCACGAATGAGGACGCCGTATCTTCCACAATATAACTGTTACGTTCTTGTGGATGCTCAGGGTCGATCGGAACATATGCGCCCCCTGCCTTCAGAATACCAAGCAGGGAGATGATGGTCTCCAGACTTCGATCCATAAAGATACTGACGAATTCACCTTTCTGCAATCCATTGGATAACAGAACTCGTGCAACCTGATTAGCTCGTTCATTCAATTCTCTGTACGTATAACTTTTGGATGGAGATGTTATCGCCGGTGAATCCGGATATGCTGCTGCTGTTGCTTCGAACCAGCCATGAACCGTCTGATTCTCTGGTTCGAGAACGGAAGTATCATTCATTTCACGGTAAAGTAATCGATCTGAGGCGGAAAGAATATCTACCGTACCGATTGCTTTCTCACCGTCACGCACGAGGGCAAGTAGAAGAGTCTGATAATATTCTGCATATCTCAGCACGGTAGACTCTTTTAACAGTGAACTATCATAGAACAGATCGAGGATGAGCATGTTCCGATCATCTCGAACGTTCCAATTTAATATTTGAGGAGCTTGGGGCAACTGTACGCTATTCAGCATAAAAAACGTTTCAGGGTATCCACCGTTTTGCAACGTGTATTCAATCTTGAGCTGTTCTGAAACCTGATGACATAGTTGGTTGAAGGTCAATTTGCCCTGAATCTGTAAAGAAAGATAGGAAGCTGCCTGATCGGGGGCAAGTATACCTACGGCAAGTTCCTGTTCAGCTGACAATCGGAATAACAAGGCTGCATAAGCTGAGAGGAGTACCGGGTACACCATCTGTTCTCCAAACTTCTGTTTAAGATCACGACTCAGAGAAGCATGTAATGTGATTTGAGCAGACTGATAAGAGAATGATTGTTGACGTCGCCCAAAATCCAGTGGAATCTGCAGAACGGGCAAGCTAGATTCCATGGAATGGGTAGAAGATGGTTGGTTTTCAATCACTTCAGTTATTCCTCCTTGGTTCAAACCGAATGTTTGTGGATTTGAATTATTGTTTGCTTACATTGAAATGAGAGATCAGTTCTTGAAGTTCCTCAGACATGCTGTTAAGGCGTGTGGAGGAGTCTACCAGTGTAATCAAGGATGCTTTTTGCTCATCAACAGATGAGGAAATTTGTTCACTGCTGTTTGCTGTCTTACTTACGCTGGATGACAAGTCCTCTGCAGTAGCAGTCATTTCCTCCGTACCCGCAGAGATTTCTTCCGTCGCGCTTGATACTTCCTGAATCTGATTAGATACTTTTTTCGCTGCTTCTAAAATATCTTCGAACAGTTGCCCTGTTTGATCGGCTACGCTGAGCCCTGTATCTACTTCTGACGTACCTTGTTCCATAGCACGTACTGCTTGTTTGATTCCAGCTTGAATCTCCTGGATCAATACGCCAACCTGGCTGGTCGCTTGTTCAGACTGCTCGGCAAGTTTGCGTACTTCACCTGCAACAACTGCAAATCCTCTTCCTTCTTCACCAACACGTGCTGCTTCAATGGAGGCATTCAGGGCAAGCAAGTTTGTTTGGCTGGAGATTCCAGAGATGATATTGAGAATATCGCCGATTTCCTGTGAACGACTTTCCAGAACCTCAATGGCAGAAGCGGTATTCTTAACCGATTCGGTAATCAGATTCATCTGTTCGGATACCTGACGGACGACGCTGTTACCTTGTTGTGAACGACGTTCCATTTCATAGGCTTCATCCGCTACACTTGCGGAGCTGCTGGCAATCGTCTGGATTACGGTAGCCATCTCGGACATGGCACGTGCACTATCGCGGGTTGCCTGTTCCTGTGAACGAATGTTAGAAGTGATTTGAGTCACGTTGTTATTGATAGAATCTGCATTCTCACTGTTGCGTTCGGAAACTTCATATAGCTCTTTGGCAGATTGATTAACTTCTTGTGATGTGATTTGCACTTTAACGATAGTATCGTTGATTTTGCGAACCATGGTGTTGAACTTCTCGTTAACGAGTCCCAGATCGTCTTTGCCTGTCGGAATGTTGACATTCAAATTACCCCGACTGACGTCATCAATTCCTTTGATCAAATGACGGATAGGGGAAAGTGTGTTTTTAACGACAAGGTATTGGATAATCAGGAATAATAGCAAGAAGGCTACAAGGATGATAATTCCATTTTTTAGCAAGGAGTTAAGTCCTGCGGGTACGGCTGATGCATCTGCATCAATGGCAAAATATGAGAAAATCTTACCGTTGCTGTCTTTGATTGGATATGCAATGGTTGTCCATGTTCCGAAATCATCGGAATAAAATGTGGTGAATGTTGGGCGATCCGTATTAAGCATTTCTTTCAGGGCGTTGGCTACAACGACCGGCTGCTCATACATGTCACCGATATTTACGTTCTCACTTTGAAAAGCCTCTCTTAGGTTGGTCGGCATCGCTACAAGGGAAGTTAATCGCTTGTTATCGCCACCGAGCTCAACACCGAAGATGTAGGCTTGTGCAATGTTAGGGTAATATTCTTGCATTTCATCGAAATACGCTCGTAATTTCGTTTGTGTTGCTCCATCATAGCTACCTTCGGTAATAGCAGCTTGTACCTCGGCAGGATTGATATCTTCAGCCCATTTTTTGGTGATTTGTTCCACCTGTCCATGCAGCTGATCAACAAGAACTGTTTTTTGAAAATAGTAACTGCTTGCGATAAGTGCTACCCCGATGATAATGATATTGGTAAATGAGAGTAACAAATTTTTGGAGAAAAACGACATGCTTTTCCAATTTAATGATTTCACTAAATTCCACTCCTGATCTTCTTTAAATTAAGAAACTTTAGGGTTGCTTTCGTACAGTGAACTAGATCATTCCGTGATCCCCTCCAAAGGAAATTTATGCGACCATGGTCTTGGTTTATCAGTCGCTTTCGTAGAGACTTATGTACCGTATGAACCATAGGTGTCTAATTATTAAAACACATCTATAATTAATATGTCGTATAAAATGTCGTTAAATTGAATAGTATTGTTAAATTTTTTTTAATATTTTACGTATTTATGGACATATCAGATGGTTTATAGGTATTTAGAACTGTTTATTTTAAAATTTCCCATTTTTTAGCTTCATTCTGTATTCTATAACATGGTGGGTAAAAAAAACATCCTTCAACAACACAAAAATAGGATGGCAAAGATGCAACAGAAGGCACGGATATACATCGGAAGCGGTTTTATCTATAATAACTACATATGCATTTCTCAAATTATGAGCAGCGGGGGTTTATAGATGAATCTTAAACAGATAGCAGCAGAGCGGGCGGCAGAATATGTTGAAGATGGAATGAAGGTAGGATTGGGTACAGGTTCAACAGCTTATTATGCCATCTGTCGAATCGGTGAGCGGGTACGTGATGGATTGAACATTCAAGCGGTTGCCACTTCAGAGGCTTCGGACAAGCTTGCCCGTGAATGGGGGATTCCCATCATCCCATTTGACCAGATTGGACGTCTGGATCTGACCATTGATGGCGCTGATGAAGTAGATCCCGAATTTAACCTGATTAAAGGGGGGGGCGGGGCTCTTTTGCGTGAGAAAATCGTGGCGGCCAATAGTGACAAATTGATTATTGTTGCGGATGGCAGCAAAGCCGTGCAAAAGTTGGGTAAATTCCCGCTTCCAGTTGAGGTTGTTCCATTTGCTTCGGAGTGGACCTTCCAGGCGCTCGAAAAATTGGGGTGTCAACCACAGTGGCGGATGGATGGACAGCAACGTTATCTGACAGACAACGGAAACCTGATAGCAGATTGTCATATGGAAGCGATTGATCACGCTGCGAACCTTAATGTTCAATTGAACATGTTACCAGGTGTTGTGGATAACGGACTATTTGTTGATATGGCTAGCACAGTCATTCTTGCCAACGCGGACGGTAGTATCGAAGAGCTTCATCGTTCTTAATATGGAAGAGGGTGCGTTACATTTCATGAGAGAACTACCAATCGTGGATGGTGAACTTATTCTCCGATGTGTGGAGAAAAAGGATCTGAAAGAACTCTATGAATTGATCTACAGTGATGATGTACCTGAATGGAAGCAATGGGATGCACCCTATTACCCACTTAAACACGAAAGTTATGAAAGTTTCGAACAAGGTATGCTCAAACGGTTGGACGTTGATCCAGATGATTCCAAACCGGTATCGATCCGTATCATTGAATCCGACAGACAAATTGTGGGCACGATCAGCTATTATATAGAAGATGAGTTATCCATGTGGCTGGAAATGGGGATTGTAATATACAGATCTGCCCAGTGGGGACGCGGGGTTGGCACACGTTCACTTGTCATGTGGTCAAGTCATTTGTTCGAACATCTTCCTTTGGTTCGGGTTGGACTGACTACTTGGTCCGGTAATGAACGAATGATACGTGCGGCTGTAAAAGCCGGATTACAAGTGGAAGGGCGAATGCGGAAGTGTCGTATCGTTCGTGGGGAGTACTATGATTCAATTCGTATGGGGATGCTCCGTGAGGAGTGGAAGCAGAAGCTGGCCCCTCATACGAGCCGAAATGTAAACAACTGATGGAGGATTATTGAAATGCTGAACACGGAGGACAACCGGGAACTGTCTTTACAATTATTCGTGGTTCTTGTTCGAGCCTACAATTCTGTGACCTCACGTTCCAATCGGGACATCCAGAGTCACGGACTGAATACGACAGAATTTGGTGTGCTTGATTTGTTATATCATAAAGGACCACAGGCATTGCAAAAGATTGGTGAAAAGGTGCTAATGTCCAGTGGTAATATTACGTATGTTGTAGATAAGTTGCAAAATAAAAATCTGCTGTTTCGTCGACCATCCAAGGAAGATCGGCGTGTCATTTACGCTGAATTAACCGATGAAGGAAGAGAATTGTTCACACAGATATTTCCTCAACACCATCAGGTCATCATTGATGCTTTGGAAGGACTTGATCCTGCCGAGAAAGTGGATGCGATTCGGATGTTGAAGAAGCTGGGACTGGCGGCAGAAGGGAAAACTGACTTGCGTTCATAACGCAGGTCAGTTTTTTTGTGGGACCCAAAAGTACAGGTATACTGGCTGACTTACTTGCAAGGCCCCCCATAATATAGGAAGATTGTTCTATACATGCATGGCGTTAAACACATGATCCTCAGGAATTCATGTATAATGGAACAGGACTTTTAAGAGCGGAATGGATGGATTGAATCAAGTAGAAGAACCTATCCCGATTGCAAGTTAGCTAACATCGATCTCATTCTGGATTATTCACGAATGATGATGGAGATGTGATGCGGGTAGAGGAGGGGTGCATCTATGAGTCATCAAGAAGCAGGAGAACGTTTACTCCAGGAATCGGGGAACTTAGCTGACAAAATAACGGAGAAACAGTATCTCAGACAGCCCGATTTACTTGAGCGATTTGGTGAGAACGGAAAAATGCGAACCAAACAGGATTCTCAGTATAGCTTGAACTATTTGGCAGAAAGTGCGCTCGTACAGAGTCCAGGCCTGTTTACTCATTATATAGCCTGGCTGAAAGTTCTACTTGAAGGGTATAAAGTATCGCAAGAAGACCTGGCGATTAATCTCAATCTGATCAGAGAGACATTGGAAGAAGAATTTGACCATCCGTCAAAGACTCTTCTGCTCGATTATCTCGATATGGGAATATATAGAACAACACAATTGGAGTCACAGGCGGGTTACATCAACGAATCCATGCCATATGGAGAGGCCGCGCAATCGTACTTGCAGTGTTTGCTTGAGAATAAACGGAAAGAAGCATTCGAAATCATTGAAGCTCAGTTAGAAGCTGGGGTGACGATTCGTGATATTTATCGTTATATCTTTCAGCCTACCCAATATGAAGTTGGGCGATTGTGGCAATGCCATCGTATCAGTGTGGGGCAAGAACATTTTTGTACGGCAGCGACCCAGTCATTCATTTCACGTCTCTATTCTCGCTGGATGATTCATACGGGTCAGAATAAAAGGCTAGTTGCCACCTGCGTGGGCAGTGAACAACATGAGATCGGACTGCGTATGCTCACAGATGTGTTCGAGATGGAAGGCTGGGATACGCACTATCTGGGAGCCAATGTTCCTAATGGAAGTGTAGTAGAGGCTATAGAGCGGCATCAGGGGGATGTTGTTGCGATTTCAGTTACAATGACCTATCACCTTCATCTGGCCAAAGAATTGATTCATCTGATTCGTCATCATCCGGCAACGGCACATGTGAAGATTATGGTTGGGGGATATCCCTTTAATATTGATCAAGAGTTATGGAAAACGATAGGAGCCGACGGTTATGCTCCGGGAGCGGATGAGGCAGTTGCGGTTGCAGAACAATTATTGGCTCAGCCAGCTACATGGAATCATCTTGATATGGTTAGGGATTAGGAGAGGGATGATGTGATGTCTAATGAGAACGGAGAGATACAGAGGCTACGCAGAACGATTGAGCAGCTATCGGATCAGATGATCCGGAGCAAAGAGCAGGAAGAACGGACACTTGCGGAGTTCTCGGATATGAATAATGAACTGGTGACACTCCAGCGTCTGCTTGCGAAGAACAATAACAGTCTTGAAACTGCACGTCAGCAAGCAGTAGATGCAGGGGAATCCAAAAGCGCATTTATTGCAGGCATCAGTCATGATTTTCGTACGCCATTAAATGGCATATTGGGGATGGCAGAGATGCTTAAGCTGTCGCCCTTGTCTGAAGAACAGGAGAATTCCGTTTCTGTTATACAGGATGCTGCCAAACTGCTGCTTAAGCTGATTCAGGATCTTCTGGATCTGTCCAAACTTGAGGCAGGTCAGATGCGACTTGAACTGGGAGAAGTGGATCTGCAAGAGACGATAAACTCTATTGTTCGTTTGCTCGAGCCCCAAGTCAGAAAGAACGGAAATCTGTTATCGATAAACTATGACCCTAGCATCTCTACTCTTCTTGAAGGGGATTCAACGAGGATTACACAGATACTGATCAATCTAATTCAGAATGCGAACAAATTCACAACAGAAGGCTCTGTACGGATAAGAGTCATCCTCATTAAGGATGATGAGAACAAACAAATCATTCGGTTTGAAGTTGAAGATACAGGGATTGGTATCTCTGAGGAAGATCAGACCCAATTATTTCAACCCTATATGCAGACAGAACGAGGACGCTCGAGAGAGTATGAGGGGACAGGGCTTGGATTATCCATCTGCAGGTCACTCGTTACACTAATGGAAGGTAAGATTGGTGTAGACAGTCAGGAGGGTGAAGGATCAACCTTTTGGTTCGAACTTACACTTGGCAAGAAACACGTTAACCAGTCTGCTGCTTCCACTCCAGAGTATCAGGTAGAGGATATGCGTGATGAAGCTACTTCTGTATCTGTATTGCTGGCGGATGATAATGTCATCAACCGGCAGCTTGTCATGCTGCAACTCAAAAAACTGGGAATAACCCAAGTGGATGCTGTAGTGAATGGGGAAGAGGCAGTTGCTGCTTTTCACAGTAAGAAATACAGTTTGATTCTCATGGACTATATGATGCCATTGATGGACGGTTTGGAAGCAACACGCAAAATCCGCTCGATAGAAATGGATGAAATGCGCCATAGCACACCAATCATTGCAATGACAGGTAATGTCATGCAGGGAGAGAAAGACAAGTGTATGGAAGCGGGGATGAACGACTTTATTGGCAAACCCTTCACGCTGGAAATTCTGAGTAAGATGATACAGAAGTGGCAGCAATCCTCCGATGCGACAGAGGTACTGAATATGAGCATCGTGCATGAGATTGCGGAATTAAACACCGATGGCGATCGTACACTCCTCGGTATGCTGTTGGACATGTATCGTACCGAAACACCTGGCAAAATTGAGGTGCTGCGCAGAAATATTGTGTCCGGTGACCATATTGCTGCAACTGAAGTAGCTCATGACCTGAAATCAGGGAGTCTGAGTCTGGGAATTCGTTATTTATCAACTTTGTTTGCCCAGATAGAGCAATTCGCAAAGGAAGGTCAATCACGGAAAGCGGAACCTTTGCTGGATGCTTTGTTACCCGCCTATCAAGCAGCATGTGCATCACTGCAACGAGTAAGTAAAGATTGAAGATATCTTAATAAGGAAAGAGGGTAGGACCCCTTCATGTTATTCTACGTACTTGTAGCACTGGTACTGATCCTTCTTGCTCTTCTGTGGACAGGTGGACTTTATTTTTTCAAAACCGCCATCCGCCGTACGCCAAAAACGTTTTTGGTGGATAATCCGAATCTGATGCCTGAACCGGACAATGAAATCATCAGCAGTGCTTCTGACCTGAAGTGGCTGGATGTTCAGCCTACAGAAGAGATATCTCTTCAATCGCATGATGGATTAAAACTGCACGGTACATGGCTTAGTTCCAATAAGGGGTCAGATCAGACAGTGATTCTGGCACATGGTTATTCGGGGAAAGGTAGAGAAATGGCTGGTTTTGCCCGATTTTATGCTGAAAAACATGGGTATAACGTGTTAATGCCGGATGATCGGGGTCACGGCCGCAGCGAAGGTAACATCATCGGTTTTGGCTGGTTAGATCGTAAGGATTATGTCCAGTGGAGCAACTGGGTGCTTGAAAAAGTGGGTACACAAGGGGAAATCTTATTGCACGGCATATCCATGGGAGGAGCAACCGTACTGATGACAGGTGGTGAAGCCCTGCCGACTCAGGTTAAAGCGATTGTGTCTGATTGTGCATATACATCCGTGGAAGAAGAACTGACGTTCCAGTTAAAGCAATTATACAAGCTTCCTGCATTTCCGTTTATACCTGTCACAAGTCTGATCTCCCGGTGGAAAGCAGGGTATTCCTTCAGAGAGGCTTCGGCTCTCAAGCAACTTGCCAAAGTTAACGTTCCCGTGCTGTTCATCCACGGTGAGGCGGATACGTTTGTACCGACCGAAATGGTGTACAGGTTGTATGAAGCTTGTCCAACCGAAAAGGAATTGCTGACTGTTCCCCGTGCGGGTCATGGCACAGCGTTTCAAGTGGATCGCACCGGATATGAGGCGGCACTTGAATCCTTTATGAAGAAGAATCTGCATCGTCCAGAATCTGTTGTCCATTGATTTCCACATTGAATTATGGGTATTGATTATTAGAAAGATGTGGAAGGAGGCGGATGATGGCGCGCACGCAAAGGAAGTGCTCTTACTGCCATGAAGGAATGGCAGAAGATGAGTTTAAGTGCAAATCGTGTGGTAATCTGGTTGCCACCAAAACGGCATTGCCTGAACAACCTTATATGACCGAATATGAAGAATCGGTATTGGATCGTTATTCCATCGCGTTGCTTGTATTGATTACACTTTTTCTCGCTCCGGTGGCTATTTCCATTGGTGGAGTCATGTTATTTAACGACAGTTCATCCAAGAGAGATACGGGTAAATTACTGGTAACGGCTGGATTTGTCATCATGGTCATTTTTTCAATCATACTATTCGCCGGTACAGGGACTTTGACGTTTAACTTCTAAACCTATGGGGGTGTCTTGATGGGAAATGAAAAATTTGAGTCTGCACGAAAAGCAGAGGCAGATTATCATTCCAACTTCTATGAGAATAATGAATTATTCGCCTCTGGTACTTGGATGTCCAGGCCAATGCCTATGGTTATGGATATGCTGGAACGAATCCTTGCTCACAAGGAGGAACTGCGTGTCCTCGATCTGGGATGCGGAGTAGGAAGGCATACGATACCGATTGCACAGCGTCTTGCACAAACGAACAGTGAAGTCATCGGTGTGGATTTGCTGGACGAGGCTATAGATGGACTTCGCAAGTATGCGAAAGAATATCAGGTGGACCATCTCGTGCAAGCTGTAAAAGCAGACGTTGAACATTATGTCATTGAGAAGGATCATTTTGACTTTATAGCTGCTTGTTCTTGTCTGGAACATGTATCGAATAAACAAGCTTTCAAGGAAGCGCTAGAGCGGTTACAAGCAGGAACTCGAACAGGTGGCATTCATTGTATTACGATGAGTACCAATGTGGAGGAGAAAGAATTGAACTCAGGCCGTGAAATTGAGCCGTTAATTGAGTTGAACCTGCCAACAGCCGAAGCGATTGCTATACTGGAGAAGGCTTACAAAGGCTGGAATATTCTGCTTCAGGAACATGTCACACAGACGATTGAAGAGGAAAAGTATGATGAACCGACACAATTTCGTTGTGAACTGCTACGTTTCGCTGTGCAAAAGCAATAAAGTGCCGGGACCTGATAAAGCCCCGGCACTTTATTGTTTAAAGGGGAGGAGATAGTCAAGGATGAATACATACGTGATTGGGATGGATGGAGGAGGGAGCCACACCCGTGTGGCTGTCGCCGATCAGAACGGAAGACTGTTATCCTATGTGCAAAAGGGAGGTTGCAGTCGTTATCACGATATCCATGCCGAGCAAAATGTGTTGGAAGGTATCGCTGAGGCCATAACACAGGCTGGACTCAAATCAGATCAGATCGCTGCCATTCAGGCAGGAATGGCGGGTCTGAATCGGCCTGAAGATACGCTTTGGGCCGAAGCACTAATTGCTCGAACCGGGATTATAGGCAAAATCAGTGCAGTAAACGACACACATATCGCGCATACAGCGGCCTTCGATGGTGAGCCAGGCATTGTGGCCATTGGAGGTACAGGCTCTCTGATTCTTGGCAGAACCGAACAGGGCGCTTGGCTACGCAACGATCAGTTCGGTCATTATGCGCCGACAGCAGCACGGTTTTTGGCTTACGATACAGTGCATTCCATCCTCGCGGGACGTTATGAGTTGCAGGATGAAGAATGGATTGAGCAGGTTTTAACGTATTGGCAGGTAAGCTCTGTTCGAGAGCTTGCAGCACTGGGAGTGTCTGGTTTTGCTTATAATCAGCAGGCTACTAATCGGAGATTTGGCCAAATGGCACCTCTGGTGACCGAAGCAGCTGTCCGGAATATTCCCCTCGCGGTTAGAGTATGTGACTCTGCTGCCGATACGGCTGTTGTCGGTATCCTCATGCTGGCATCCTGTTTCGATCAGCCAACAGTGTCCATGGCGATGACTGGAAGCTGTCTGAGTTCACCATATATGGTGAGGGCCGTTCAGAAAGGGCTGGATGCTGCTTACAGGCCCGATGGGAAAAGAATTCAGTACATAACCAGTGACTTATTGGCAGTTGGGGGCGCACTGTTGGATGCGTATCATTTGGCGCAGATCAACGTATCGGATAACATCTCGACTGTGCTTCAATCGGAACTGAATCGTTTTACGACTTGAACTTTGAGAGGCTAACGACTACAATACGATAACGGAAACAAGCAAGGTATAGGAGGAATAAGGGTGTTAATTAATTTGAAATCACGCATAGAAGAGCCGGTAGTACAGGAGCTGTTATCTTACTCGGTCTTTCCTGATCCGGATCATCTGAAACGTGCGTTGAAACAATATGTAGAGAATGACGAACTGTATCTGGCCGGATACGAAGCAGAGGAGCAATTGATCGGTCTGATCGGTTATGAGCATACAGGCTCCAGCGAGATTACCATCCACCATATTGCCGTTCTACCGGAGAACCGCTTCAAAAATTATGGTCGGGGAATGATTTCACAACTGCTGGAGAAATACAATCCTGACACTTTGATTGCAGAGACGGATCTGGAGGCCCTGGAGTTTTACCGGAATACGGGATTCGTCGTATATAGTCTGGGCGAGCTGTATCCAGGAGTGGAGCGGTTCCGTTGTGTACTTGAAAAAGAGGAAGATACAGACGAAGAGTAACGCGCAGGTGTTCTCTACTGTCTGGCTAGGAAACAGAACTTAAATAAAGCAGGATGTTGGATTTAGCAATCAGCTGAGTCGGACGTCCTGCTTTTTTTGTCATGTTTAACATGATACCAGGAAAAAAGTATTGCTTTGACAGATTGTTTCATTATAGAATAGTTTCACAGAAGAATAGTTCGTTAAGTGAACTATATATCCAAAAAGGAGATTGCAGAATGAATACACCCGATGCTAAAAGTTTGGTCAACCGTTATTTGGATGCTTCTTTTCTGGTAAACAAGCGGTTTGATACGCGGATACGCGAACAAGTGGGGCAGACCATAACAACTGATCAATTCTGCGCGCTTCGTCTGATTGAGGAGAAACCTTACTGTACACCTTCCGATCTGGCAGAACTATTATGCATAGGCAAGAGCAGCATTACTGCTTTGGTCAACAAGCTGGTGGATCGCGATCTGGTCGATCGTGCAGGGGATGAACGTGACCGCAGGGTCGTATATTTAACTCTGACGGATAACGGGCGACAGGTATACAGGGAGACAGAACAGGAAATACAGCAGATTCTGGAGCCGTATTTGGTTCATTTTACACCGGAAGAGGTTCGGATTTTCATTGAATCTTTTGAGAAGCTGGCAGCTTTGCTAACGCATGAAGGAGGACAGGAGAACGAATGAGAGCGATACTGAAAGCAAGATGGTGGTTAATGGGGCTATGGGTTGTTGTAGCTGCCGTATTGATGTTTACCGCCCCTAACATGAGTGAATTAATCCGGGAGAAGGGACAGTTTTCGGTTCCTGAAGGGTATTCTTCCACCCAGGCTGCAAAGATTCTGAATGAAGCTGCAGCACAAAAAGGAGAACAGCAGGGCAGCCAGATTGCTCTTGTATTCTATAATCCCGATGGTCTGGGTACCACGGGAAAACAAGAGGCAGAGAAGGCTGTTAAGCAATTGGAGGCCGACAAAGAGAAGTTGGGCATTCTGTCCATTCTGGAACCTTTCTCTCAGCCTGAATTGTCCGAGAAGATGATCTCAGCTGATGGCAAAACGATATTAACGTCGCTATCTGTTGATCAGGGAGATCGTACAGTCAAAGAAATGCGGGAAGACCTGAATGAAGCATTGAAATCCGTCAATGTGGAGCACTACATAACCGGTAAAGGTCTGATTGACGAGGATACCATTGAAAGTTCCCAAGAGGGGCTCAAGAAATCAGAATATATTACCGTTGTCTTTATTTTACTCATTCTGTTCCTGGTTTTCCGTTCGTTTGTAGCTCCGTTTGTACCGCTGCTGACGGTGGGGATCAGTTACATTGTATCGCAACAGATCGTTGCATTTCTCGTGGATGGAGTCGACTTCCCGATATCAACGTTTACACAGATCTTTATGGTCGCCGTTATGTTCGGGATTGGTACGGATTACTGCATCCTGTTAATCAGTCGGTTCAAGGAAGAACTGGCTCATCATGAGAATACGTGGGACGCCATCATTGCTACCTATCGTACTGCTGGTAAAACGGTACTCTTCTCAGCACTAGCCGTGCTGGTTGGATTCATTGCGATCGGCTTTGCCCAGTTTATGTTGTACCGCTCTGCGGTTGCCGTAGCTGTGGGTATTGCCGTAATGATGCTCGCCTTGGTGACTATCGTACCATTTTTCATGGCGGTGTTGGGCAAGAAGCTATTCTGGCCGTCGAAGGGTTCGCTTGAACATGCGGAGAGCAAGATCTATGGTGCCGCTGGTCGCTTTTCACTGAAACGTCCATGGGCTGCGCTGCTCATCGTTGCAGCTGTTTGTGTGCCTCTTTTGGCAACCTACGATGGTAAACTGTCGTTCAACAGTCTCGATGAGATTGGCGAGAAATATGATTCAGTAAAAGCATTCAACATTATCTCTGACAGCTTCGGTCCGGGTGAATCGCTGCCGGGTCAGATCGTCATCCAGAATGATGAAGCGATGGATAATGCGAAGTATATGGCCGTTGCCGAGAAAATTAGCCGGGAAGTAGAGAAAGTAGCCGGAGTCTCTGGTGTCCGCAGTATGACACGACCTACGGGTGATGAGATCAAAGATTTTGAAGTTACACAGCAAGTGGGAACATTATCGGATGGACTGGGTGAAGGCAAGACGGGTCTGGACAAAATCCGTGATGGTCTGAGTGAAGCCAGCAGTCAGCTAAGTAAAAATGAACCACAATTAAAAGAAGCTGCCGATGGAGCAGGAGAACTTACCAAAGGGACCTCCCAGTTGCAATCGGGTATCACGCAACTCAGTGAGGGACTTGGGCAGATTGAAAAAGGGATTCGAGATGGTTCCGCAGGTGCGGGTGAATTGAAAGCGGGACTTCAGCAAGCCAAAACGAGTGCAGATCAACTTGCGCAGGCGAATAATCAGTTGCTTGAAGCCTATCGTCAGGCGGGAGCTGGTGTCGCTGCACTGGGGGATGGAACCCGCGAACTGGAACAACAGTTGAACGGGGTTTCAACAGCTCTAACCAGTCTGTCCGAATCCTTCACAGCACTTGAAGAGCGGTATCCTGAATTGCAGCAAGATGCTGATTACCAGCGTATCAAAGGTACGATTGGTGAAACAGGTTCTGGCACAGCGCAGCTTGCGCAAGGTTTGGGTCAGATTCAGACCAAGCTGGGAGAAGCCGCTGCTGGAATTAATCAGGCCAATGAAGGCTTTGCCTCCGCAGCAGCCGGACAGAAGGCTCTTGCCGATGGTCTGGGCCAAATTGTAACGGGAATCGGTCAGTTGCAATCCGGTCTCAAACAGGCTGCTGATGGTCAGGGTAAAGTGATTAGCGAAATTCCTTCCATCCAGGATGGACTTGGCCAGCTTCAGGGTGGTCAGGAGAAAATTCAGCAAGGCTTCTCCGATCTGAGTGGTCAGCTGACACAACTGACAGATGGACTGAACCAAAGTGTCGATGGCATCAAACAGGTTTCAGGAGGATTGGATTCGGCACAGGATTATCTGACCCAACTGCAGAATTCACCTGATTCGGATCTGGCAGGCTGGTACGTTCCTGAAGAAGCACTGAACAGCAAAGACTTCAAACAGGTATTTGATACGTACCTTTCCGAAGATCGAAAGACGATGACGATTGATGTTATTTTCGCCGAAAATCCATACGGAACAGAAGCCATTGATCGTGTTCCTGATATTGAGGCGGCAGTACATCGTGCGGTACAAGGCAGTACGCTTGAAAAAGCAGACATAGCCATAGGTGGCGTTACAAGTACGTTTGCAGATTTGCAGGAGATCTCGAATAACGACTATACACGTACTGTAATGCTGATGTTGGCGGGTACATTCATTATTCTGGTTGTGCTGCTTCGCTCAGTCATTATGCCATTGTATCTAATCGTTTCCTTATTACTGGCTTATTTCACATCGATGGCGTTAACCGAAGTGGTCTTTGTTAATATCCTCGGGTTCGCAGGCATTAGCTGGGTTACTCCGTTCTTCGGATTTGTCATGCTGATTGCACTCGGTGTGGATTATAGCATCTTCCTGATGGACCGTTTCAATGAGAATAAAGGCTTGAAAGTACAGGATGCCATGTTGTACGCGATGAAGAACATGGGAACCGTTATTCTGTCTGCAGCGGTCATTCTCAGCGGAACATTTGCTGCCATGTATCCATCCGGTGTTCTCTCGATGATGCAGATTGCTACAGTAGTTCTTAGCGGGCTGATCTTGTACTCTCTGTTATTCTTGCCATTCTTCGTCCCAGTGATGGTGAAGATGTTTGGCCGGGCGAACTGGTGGCCGTTCCCTAACAAGGAACAGGCGGATTCCGCTGAGTCGGATCGGACCATCGGCATGTAATGTAATGCATTGCAATGGATTAGGCTCTGCCGCGTTATGCGGCAGGGCTTTTTCTTTTTTTACCTCCACAGAGAAGAACGGTCTTATGCAAAAGAAAGGTGCATGCCTAAGGACACCATCCCGCGCCTTGTCTTGCCGCTCATCATAAGATATAGAGCAGTTCATTATTGTTCAGGAAATCACAGCAGAGAGGGGCGACGGGATGGTATATCGATATGTGGCTATAGGAGATTCATTAACGGTAGGTACAGGAGCATTGCTGGGCACCGGCTTTGTTCCTTTATATCGGCGAATGGCGGAAATGAATGTTCGTACATTTGTATCTATGGAAAATATGGGCGTAAATGGATTGACATCGGGGGGCATGTTGCAGATGATCTCTTCGCATCCCCGAGTGCGGCAATCGCTGCGTGAAGCCGATATCATCACATTATCCATTGGCGGGAATGATCTGATTCGTACGTTTAAATCAAGTGGCGGCATACCCAATGCCAGTAAAATGACACAGGTGCTTGGAGAAACCCGCAGCAATGTATCCCAGATCATGAGGCACATTCGGCAGTTAAAGGGCAATAGTGAGTATATGGTCCGATCCATCGGATTGTACAACCCGTATCCACAAGCGACGGAAGCTGCCTACTGGGTGCGCCAATATAATTCGTTTTTGAATGGAGCGGGATCGGGCAACTATGCGTGTGCTCAGGTTTATGACAAGTTTGAAGGTCGTGAGCGTGAATTGTTGTTCTGGGACAGAGTGCATCCCAATGCGAGAGGATATCGTGTCATTGCAGAGCAGCTTAATCGAACCGGATATTATCCGTTCTCTTGATCACTTTGGAACAGAACTAGACCGAGCGATAGACTTCCTTTAAGATAAATAGAAGACCGTTTCATTTTGTGAGATAAAGGGGTTAATTTTTGGTGCAAAATATCGATTCCGGTTCCCTCCATCATTCAGAGCAGCAACGTATATCCGAAGTATTGGCCTCATATGGTTTCACATCGGACTGGTATGGTGAGCGTGGAAAGGGTGGGATGAATAATTCTACCTACATGCTCCATATAGACGGGACGAGTTACGTAATGAGACAATATGAAACACATAATGATCCGATGAAAATCACCTTTGAACACGAGGTGCTGGAAGCACTCCAACATTCGAACTTTAAGCTTGCTACGCCTTCACCTGTAAGACGGTTATCTGGCGAGGGAGATACATTCCTTTCTGTAAAAGATCCCCTCACAGGTCATACCAAAATTGCAACGCTGTTTCATTATCGGGAAGGTGTCAATCCCATCTGGCATAAGCCAGACCAATTATTTGGCCTCGGTAAAGCGGCGGGGGCCCTGTCTTCTGTTATGGCAACGCTGGATATATCCCTTGATCCTGTGTATCCACCGTACTATCGAATTCAGGATGCGTATCCGCTCTGTTCACCAGAACGATTATTACAGCTATGTGCATCGCCGCCGGAGCCATTGGTCGCATGTGCGCATGAGCTGAAACAACTGAGGGATGCTCTGCCAGATCTGTTTGAAGCCCTGCGGGGAATGGAACAGCTGCCGCATCAATTGGTCCATGGAGACGTGAATGCTTCGAATGTATTGGCAGATCAGGAGGATGGTGAAATCTGTGCCATTTTGGATTTTGAATTTGCGACATGGGATTTGCGGGTCATGGAGTTAGCTGTTCCGATGTCTGACCTTCTGACCATGGACAAGAGTGAAGATTGGATGTGGCAGGCACAAGAGGGACTGATCAGGGGATTTCGGGAAAAGGTTAGCCTTGAACGGGAAGAGTTGTTAGCCATTCCTCGATTAATTCTGCTGCGCAGTCTGGATGTGGTTATGCATTTCATCAGTCGCATGTTCGAGGGTACTGATGAGCCGGAAGTGGCTGTGGGTCAGATTGTAAAGCTCAAACAGAGGATGGACTGGATGTCGCTTCATGAAGCTCGACTGCGTGAGATATTGGTATATTAATATCGTTATTATGAATAAAGTGCACTGTTTCTGCTCATACGAGGGCAGAGATCAGTGCACTTTTATTGATCAGCAGAGTGATATATGCAAATTACAGCGCATAGCGGATGACATTACAATCCACGTTTGCGGAACCAACTGCGGACAGCCCAGCGGCGTTCCTGACGTTTCTTGTATTTGGGCAACGAACGATAAACGTTCAACGATTGCTCGTAGGCCTGCTTCGCATCTGCATTACGTCCGAGGGAACGATGAACCGAGCCGAGCAGATAATACGCTTCACTGGAAGAGGAATGAATCTCCTGAAACTGATGCACATAATCCAACGCCTTATCTTCATGCGTATCTTTGAAGGCTCCAGCAAGGGTTAGGTACGGGCGTCCGTACTTGACTCTGGGGTTGATCTCGAGGGCTTTTAAAATATGACGTTCTCCCTGTTCGATGTTACCCAGATGAAGCTCAGTCGTCCCCAGTGCCTCCCAGTACTCAGCTGATTGTTCGTATGGGTGCTCCAGTTCAAGCAATAAGGCATGTGCCTCAGTGTAACGTTTACGCTCAATTAACAGGCGAGCCAGTTCCAGCTTGGAAGAAACTTCATTGGGACTCATGGCAAGCTGTTGGCGAAGCCGGGAGATGTTACGCATACGCTTGAGAGGTTTGGTGAAGCTCGGGAACACCCCAACGTAACGACGATCCAGGAAATACAGGATAACGAGTAAAATGAGGATGGCAATGAACGGATTACCTACAATCCGCCATAGAAGGCCAAAGATAAGAAATTTAATAAGCACAGGTTCAACTCCATTTATGATGTAATCGCATTTCGTACACTTAAAATATATTTCGATTGGTCCAGCGGGTTAACTCCTCTACGTTTGCGAGCAGGGTTCACATCCGCAGGACAATCCTGGTATCCGGCAAATGAAGTGGTAAGCACTCCGCGGCCGCTAGTCTCGGAACGCAGCTTCACCGGATAATCCATTGACGTTGCAAGAGGCATAACTCCTTCAATGATACAACGTCCGCTACCAATGGTGGGGGCTTCGAAGGTTGCGCGCATATGTACCAGATCACTGAGGGCCTTACCGCCATATTCCTCCGGGACCGTTAGTCGGAACTGAAGAAGGGGTTCCAGTAACGTGGTACCTGTTCTCGCTAATCCATCCATGATTCCCATAGGCGTGGCTACGACAAAATCCAGCGGATGCGTATGCCAGACATGATATTCCCCTTCCACCAGTGTGATGCGCAGATCGGTTACTTCCCAACCAAGCATACCTTGAGACAAGGCTTCCGGAATCCGCCGTTCGACTTCATTCTGATAACGTAACAGCAGATCATCGGTCCTTACGGTTGAGGAATAGATCAGACCGCTTCCGCGAGGCAAAGGTTCAATCTTGAAGCGGAGGATGGCCCAGCAAGGCTTGGGCATCGTATAAGCGATGTAACCTTCTCCAGCTTTACGAGGCGTTTCTTTATAGATAACGGATGGTGGATCGAACACGACATCCAATCCGAAACGACTCCGTAACAGACTGGATAAAATCTCAAGCTGAATGGTTCCCATGACCTTGAGATGCAGCTCTCGTTCTTCTGGCAACCATTGCAGGTCGAGCAAGGGGTCTTCGTCGGTCAACTCTTGTAATGCTGCGACAAGATCGGGGTACAGCGCCGGATTCTTGCCATGTACTTGTACGGTCAACAAAGGCACAGCCATCTGTGGCAGAGGAGGTACACCCTCGGGACTGCCAATAATGTCCCCCACATGTGTGTCGCTCAGTCCGTACAGAGCAGCAATCTGCCCTGCGTGAACGGCACCGGTATCGGCCCATTTCCGTCCATCCATACGGCGAATCTGCGTCACTTTCTCTTCAAGTTCCCGCGTCGAATTATGGATGGTGTCACGGTTGTGGAGACTACCACCATACATGCGAACGTAAGCCGTGCGTCCCATTGTGCGGTCACGTTCAATCTTGAACACAACACCCGATACGGGAGAATCCACAGGTTGGGCAGGTGGCGGCAGAAATGCAAGGACCGCGTCCAGTAATGCCGTGACGCCAATTCCTTTGCCGGAAGCACCATAACACACGGGGAAAAGCTCACCCTGATGCACATACCGCAGGAACGCTTTATTCAGATCCCTTTGGGATAATGGAGTCTCATGAATGTAGGCTTCCATGACCTCAGGGTCCAGTTCAGCAAGTATCTCGACCAGACCTGGAATGGATGGTGTGTGATCTGACAGCGTCTCTTGATTATCATTCCATAGGGAGTCGATGCCATGAAATGTATCTTCACGGAGTTGATACGATTGGATTTCGCATGCGAAGGGGGACAGGTTAGAACGAATCTGCTCCATGACTGCTGGGGCAGATGCGCCAATCCGATCCATTTTATTAATATAAATGATGGTTGGGATACGAAGTGTACGAAGGGCACGCCAGATGGCTTCACTCTGGAATTGAATTCCCTCTACTGCCGACAGAATGAGAATAGCACCGTCCATCACCCGAAGTGTTCGCTCTACTTCAGAGCTGAAATCAATATGTCCAGGCGTATCAATGAGGTCAATGATGGTGTTCTTCCAGATCAGAGAGGTCATGGCAGCCTGAACGGATATGCCACGTTCCTTTTCAATGTCCAGTGAGTCTGTGGCTGTTGTTCCGTCATCTACACGTCCCGGACTGCGGACGACACCACTTTCAAATAACATATGCTCAGTGGTTGTTGTTTTCCCCGCATCCACATGGGCGAATATGCCGATATTCCTGCGATTCAGTTCATTTAACATGGAATGCTAAGCTCCTCTGACAACGGAATGCAATGTTTCCGACAAGTAATAATCCAGATTATCATACCACATCTACCATATGGAAGAATATGTGGATATATATGATTAAAGCGGGGAGCTACGCCCAGGCTGGTTCTGTTTTAACATCAACTGTTCATGGCTCTGCGGTAAGCTGCGGGAGTAGTACCGGTTAGTTTTTTGAATTGACGGTAAAAGTGGGGCAGACTGTCGAACCCGCAAGCATCGGCAACGGCTGCCATCGTCTCATCGCCTTGCACCAGATGCTCTTTCGCCATAATGACCCTTCGCGCTAATGCGTAATCTGTTAGAGTCATGCCCGTGTATCGTTTGAAGGCACGACTGAAGTGGGCTGGTGATACTGCAGCATACTGAGCCAGTTCATGCAGGGAAAGGCCATTCCGAAGGTTATCGTCAATATGAGAGATCGTAGAAGAGAGCCATGAGGGACCTGGAGCAGATTTACCCGGGTTTGCAGGTCCCGTAGCTTCCAGACGTTCCAGAAAAATGAGCAACAGTTGTAGCCGTAACAGGGCCGCATGTGCGCTTAGATGATGTCCGAGCTGGAATTCGGTCTGAATATCATCAATAAGGGCTGCCACCTGTGATTGCTCCTCTGTATTGAGATGTCTCTTATACACTCGTTGTCTGCGACAACGTTCAAACAGGCTTAACAAGGAAGAAGCAGCGCCTCCAGCAGTCGATGCCAGCAATCCCGGGCTGAAGAACAATGCGGAAGATGTAACAGGATTCCCTGCATCCGGCAAGGCTCGATGAACCGTGCTACCCGGTATAATGAACAGATCGCCTTCCTGCATATTTTCAAGTCCTGTATCAATAAAGATACTTCCCTGACCCCGATATACATAGATAATTTCATGCCAGTCGTGAAGGTGATCTGGTAATTCGTTCTGAGGGGATTTGGTGTCACTGTACACCAGGCGGAACGGAATACCGGATTCTGCCTGAATAGTTGTACGAACAGGTGAACGTTCCATAAAGACTCCTTTCCAGACGATGGTCTTCAATGAGATGTCTTACCTGGTCATTAGAGAGTATATTTACCGCAATATAAGCAATTTAATTTCCTTTTATTGATGATACAATGAATTTAAAGCGTTTACAATAAAAGGGTGCAGATCCTCTGAACTGCATTCCGACAGTACAAATAATCGATGAGGTGAGTGTCCATGTCGGCAAGCACGAAACGGCCAAGGTTGAAGCTGAATTTACTGGGGAGCGATGGTCAGCGCAAGTGCAAGGAGATTATGGAGCGTCCCGTGAAGGTTTTGCAGATCGGAGAAGGTAATTTTTTGCGGGGATTTGCAGACTGGATGCTTCATGAGAGTGCCAGACAAGGCAAATTCCATGGAAGTGTAGCTGTTACCCAACCACGACCGGGAGGCAAGGCCAAGCTGGAACAGATCCGCGATCAGGATGGATTATATACGATGATTACGCGAGGTCTGTCTCAAGGGAAGCCGGTTGAGCGGACAGAGTTGATCTCCATTTTCTCACAGTGTATTAATCCGTATGAGGAATGGGATGCCTTTCTGAACTTGGCGGAACTGCCTTCACTTGAGTTCGTTATTTCTAATACAACCGAATCAGGATTGAAATATACGTATGCGGACTATATCGAGGGTGAACCCGTTCAATCATTTCCGGGGAAATTAACCGTTTTCCTGCATCAGCGATATTTGAAATTTGATGGTGATCCATCCAGAGGTTTGATTCATCTGCCATGTGAGTTGCTTGAAGGCAATGGTGATGTGCTGCGCAGTTGTGTTCTTCGGCATAGTGAGGATTATGGGTATTCTGATGGTTTCCGCTCATGGATCGAGAACCATAATCACTTCCTGAACAATCTGGTAGATCGAATTGTCACAGGTGCGCCGACCCAAGAAGAAGCTGATTCCCTAACGAATCGCTGGGGGTATGAGGACCAGCTGATTAATACGGCAGAGCCATATCATTTTTGGGCCATTCAGGGCGATGAATCATTGGACAAAAAACTTCCTCTCAAACAGGCAGGTCTCAATGTACATTGGGTGAAAGATCTGAAGCCTTTCCAGATACGCAAGGTTCGTATATTGAATGGGGCACATACCTTAATGTCCTCCCTTGGCATTCTGCAAGGCAAGCAACATGTGAGAGAAACGATGGAAGATCCACATTTTGGCTCATGGATCAGGGAAGCTGTGCATCAGGAGATCGTGCCTGCCCTGGATATGCCCGATCATCAGTTGGACCAATATGCGGAAGAAGTCTTCGAACGCTTCCTTAACCCGTACATTGATCACAAATTGCAAGATATTGCTTTGAATACGATCGGAAAATTCAAGGTTCGTGTGCTGCCTACACTTTTGTCTTACGAGCAAAATCAGGGAAGTTGGCCAGACCGTTTAATTCATGGATTTGCTGGATTATTGTGTCTCTATCGTCCGGTAAATACGCCAGAAGGTTACAAGGCACAACGACTGAATGGGGAAGATATTCTGCTGCGGGATGACCCCGATGTTCTTGGTGCTTTGGCTGCATACTGGGACGGTTATGATACGCTCAATAGGGATCAGAAGCAACTGGATAACCGGCTAGCGGCTGTGTTGTCGGATTCCCTGATCTGGGGCGAAAATCTGGATGCAAGAGAAGGACTGCGAGCAGCACTTGTTAATGAAATCGGTTTGTTGGAAGGTGAAGGGAAATGAACACTACAAGTACAATCAATGACTGGATTGCCATTCAACCACAGGATGACGTCATTATAGCGCTTCGTGACTATGCCAAAGGAGAACAAATTACACTGCCAGATGGTGTTTCTTTTAATTTGGTGGATGACGTGCCCAAAGGGCATAAGATTGCTGTGCATACGCTGGCACCGGGCGATGATGTGATGAAGTATGGTTTCTCCATCGGGATTGCCAAAGAGAAGATTGAGCAGGGAAGCTGGATTCATAGTCACAATCTGAAGACGGGTCTGCACGGATTGCTTGAATATGAGTACCAACCGGGAGTCCAGATTCAGACGGACATGCCTCCGGAACATCTGCGTTCATTCGATGGATATTTGCGTCCCAATGGTGAAGCAGGTATCCGTAATGAGATCTGGATTGTCAATACGGTCGGGTGTATCAATAAAGTGTGTGAAGCTTTGGCACGTATGGGTCAGTCCCAGTTTGGAAGCCGGGTAGATGGTGTATTTCACTTTCCACATCCATTCGGGTGCTCACAGCTTGGTGATGATCTGAAGTATACACAACAGTTGCTGGCCTCTTTGGTGGAGCATCCGAATGCAGGAGGTGTGCTTGTCATCGGTCTGGGCTGTGAGAACAATCAGGTCGATGAATTCCGTGAGTGTATTGCTCCGGAATACCGAGGCAAAGTACGGTTTCTTAAAGCACAGGAAACGGATGACGAGCTTGAGGAAGGACTTCGCCTGATGGAAGAACTTGTGGAGATCGCCGAACATGAACAACGGCAGCCGCTTCCGCTCAGTAAACTCAAAATTGGTTTGAAGTGTGGTGGTTCGGATGGTTTATCTGGCATTACAGCCAATCCGCTGGTCGGAGCGGTTGCTGATATGTTGGTTGCTGCCGGGGGGACGGCTATTCTGACGGAAGTTCCGGAGATGTTTGGTGCGGAGACGATCTTAATGAATCGTGCTGCCAATGAGAAGGTATTTCACGATTTGGTGGATCTCGTGAATGGCTTCAAGCAATATTTTGTGAACCATGGGCAGAACATCTATGAGAATCCTTCACCTGGTAATAAGGCTGGTGGCATCACAACGCTGGAGGAAAAGTCACTTGGATGTACGCAAAAGGGAGGACGTTCTTCAGTTGTTGACGTTCTGCGCTATGGCAAACGTGTAACTCAAACCGGTCTGAACATTGTAGAAGCACCGGGTAATGATCTGGTGTCTGTTACGGCGCTGTCTGCAGCAGGTGCACATATCGTGCTCTTCACAACAGGGCGCGGCACTCCTTTCGGAGGTCCGGTACCTACCGTCAAGATTGCGACTCAATCCGATCTTGCGAATCGCAAAAAACACTGGATTGACTTTAATGCAGGCCAGCTGTTGGAGGGGCAGACGATGGATGAGGTCAAAGTGCAGCTGTTCAGCCAGCTGATTGACATTGCTTCTGGACGATCACATACACTCAGTGAGCAGCATGGATTCCGGGAGATTGCCATATTCAAGGATGGCGTGATTCTCTAAATCCATGCTGGATGGAGAGCGTTATCGTCTGAGATGCATTATAAGGTGAACCACAGCCAATTCCGGTTGAAATTTGCACGACAACCGGAATTGGCTTTATTTAGATTCCACGGATGCCAAGTGCTTTGGTAATACTTGATAATGCGGCGGAAGATGCGTGTTGCTGCAGTTGCGTAACCAGCAGTTCACGTGCTTCTTCTACGCTGCCTTCAAATGGTTTAATGCCATGACGTTGCATCCAGTGACCTGCGGTCTCATATGCGGAGCTATTCCATGCGACTTTGCCTTCTGCAAGCCCCTCTTTTTCTTTGGTTCCACTGATCACAATGGCTGCACAGCCCTGAAGGTCCAGTAGCCCGCGGTCAAATGCTTTTTTATCCTCTTTTGCCCCGAAACCGGCTTGTGATCGCAAGGCACGTCCATCGATACCTTCCTGATCAGCAACTAACGCATGGAGTTTAAACGCTTCACGGGAGAGCACTCCCGCTTCATACTGCTCTTCAATGGTTCTGGAGTCGGAAAGCAGTCGGTGTACCCAAGGGAAGTATTCAAAAGAGACAAGAAGCGCTTTCTTTTTGACGAATTTTCCATATGCAGCAATGCCTTCTTCAGCCAGGCGTGAACGCCATAACCAGGGATCGAGTTCATCATCCTTGTGCCAATGTTCTTTGGGGGTTAGCGATGACAGAGAAGGATATTCGGCAAAAAGTGGTGCCAGAGGCAGCAGCCCTATAGACTGGATACGCTGTACTGCTTCTTCGTATGTTATAACGGGTTCATATGTCATGATATCAGCAGGCTCCTTTTAAGAAGTATGATAAAGCGATTATTGGGTTGAAGCAAGATATCTTCGGCTCACTTCCTCGGCATGCTGACGAATCTCGTTGCGAAGTTGGAGAGGTTCGATCACTTCGGCCTCACGTCCCAATCGGTAAAAGAATCGTACGGCCCAGTCCCATTCTCCTGGTGGACAGAGAAATGACAATTCCCAGAGATCCGGGGCAATTTCGGTCATCTTTTCACCGATATGCTCGTCCTGTTCGGCTTCAACCATTCCCCGATAACTCAGTTGCACCCTAACCAGGGTTGGTGGTTGTTCTGGAAGGATCGGCTTGTTGCGCTGTTGCTCCGCCTGTTCGCTTAGTACCTGTGCATCCTGTGGCTCGATCGCCTTGACATCCATAATTCGGTCGACCCGGAACAGGCGCTGTTCACCATGTTCGATGGAATATGCTTCACAGTACCAGAAGCCGGAGGATGCATATACCCGAGTGGGACAGATATGCAGCCATCGGTGACGCGATACGGAGCGGTACAGTACACACAACCACCCTTGTTCAGGTATGCAGGCCAGCAATGGGTCGAGGTGATGAAGAATGTAATTGCGATCTGGAATATGATGGTGCAGCTGTTTGAGCATGGGATCAATTCGGGCCATGATATCATCCGGAATGATGGCTTTAACTTTGTTCATCAGGGTCCAGCGTTTCTCATGAAAGGGCGTGTCGGCGTAACGACTCAGACCCTCAAGAGCGAATATGAGCGTTGCTGCCTCTACCGGGTCCAGCTGTAATGGGGGCAATACGTAACCTTCCATTAGACTGAACCCACCTCCCGGACCGGAAATGGCAATAATGGGCACATTCATCTCGGAGAGGGACTGAATATCCCGGAGGATTGTGCGACGGGAAACTTCGAATTTCTCGCCTAATGAGTGTGCCGTTTCGTGACCATGCTGTAATGCCATTACGATGGCAGCAAGCCGATTTGTTCTGTTCATGTCAGCCACTCCGTTTCGATCTTTGCGCCGCCGGAAAGTGATGCCGTAGTTATAATTCTATTCTAACAACTAATAAGTGACATCATGTGTGTCACCAATATTTCAGATGTTCATCATTTTATATTAGCTCAGCAACAGGGTTCACCAGCATGTTCCGGCAGGCATTGTTAAAATGTGTGTCTCGTCCAATTCGCTTTTCATAGTGATATTTCCTTCTATCAAAAAGACCACAGATAATGCCAAAAACCCGCATCCGGTGTAAACGGATACGGGAAGTAGCAGCTTTTAGCTTGCAGAAGACGATAAAGGTATGAAATCTATACCAATATCCTCGCTGAAGACAATAACAAGCACAAAAAGAATGAATATGTGACACTTTGTATCAGGGGTATTTCTTTATCACATTGTGTTCTTACCAATGATTCCAATGAAGCGAAATTGCTTATTTCATTTCGAGCAATTGCACCCCGCGGGCTTCAATCTCAACATTTCCCGAAAGCTCGCGATGGGTGAGCAGGTCATGTGCCTTGGCTGTACCGAGATCATAGGATTGCGTGGTTGCGTTATGGTTCATGACAAACAGGTAAGGTTTACCGTCTTTGGTACGTGCGCTTACTTCAACACCCTCCGGTGTCTCAAGCAAGGACTCTACGTTCTTGGCTGCTGCAAGCTGTCCCAGCAAACCATCCAGGAAGCGCTCATCCGGGTCGGATGCAACGTACCAGGCTTCACCTTGACCAAAGGTATTACGTGTCACAACAGGCATGCCTTTATAAAAGTCGTCTCCATACTCCGCGATGACTTCGGCTCCTTCACTGTGTAGCAGGTCACAGAGCATGCCACAGTCATATTCTCCTTCAAGATCGCCGTATGCTTCTTTGAGGACAATGCGGTTCTTTTGCTCAGGCAGCAGCGCATCAATCTCCTCCACCCAGATTCCGAGAAGTTTACGGAGTTCCCCCGGGTATCCACCAGTGGTCACGAGATCGTTCTCGTTCACAATGCCACTGAAGAAGGTCGTCAGGAATGTGCCACCTGCTTCAACATACTTCTCCAGTTTGGTGGCAAACCCTGGTTTAACCATGTAAAGGACAGGGGCAAGGACAATGTCGTATGTGCTCATATCTGTATCCACACTGATGATATCTACTTGAATGTTGCGGCGGAAGAAGGCTGCGTAATATTTATGGATCTGATCCACATAGTTCAGGGCAACTGTAGGTCCGCTTGATTTTTCGATGGCCCACCAGTTATCCCAGTCGAACACAATCGCAACTTTGGATTCAACAGATGCATCCAGCGTGGTGTCGCCAAGGATCTGCAATTCCTTGCCGAGCTCAGCGACTTCGCGGAATACACGTGTATTCTCGTGTCCAGCATGCTCAATAACTGCACCATGATACTTCTCACAGGCACCGATGGATCGGCGAAGCTGGAAGAACATGATGGTATCGGCCCCGTGCGCAACAGATTGATAACTCCACAGACGCATGACACCTGGACGCTTCAGTGAGTTATACGGCTGCCAGTTCTGCTGACTTGGTGTTTGTTCCATAAGCATGAACGGTTGACCATCCTTCAATCCGCGCATAAGGTCATGAGCCATGGCTGTGAAGCTTACAGGTGTTGCGAGACCGGGATAGCTGTCCCAGGAGACGATATCCATATGTTTTGCCCATTTAAAATAGTCCAATTGCTTGAAGAATCCCATCAGATTGGTCGTAACAACGGAGTCCGGAATGTGTTTTTTGATCGTATCGTATTCCAACAGATAACAATCCAGCATGCTGTCGGAGTTGAAGCGAGAGTAGTCCAGCGAGATTCCCTGGAATGTTGAATTGTTGTTACCCCAATGTTCGCTCAGGTTGCTCGGTAGTACAATCTCGTCCCAATCGTAGAAGGTATGCCCCCAGAAATTCGTGTTCCACGCTTTGTTGACCTGTTCCAGAGTCTGATAACGTTCTTTCAGATACACGCGGAATGCTTTCTCACAGTTATCACAGTAACACTCACCGCCATATTCATTGGAGATGTGCCATACGAGAACTGCGGGGTGATCCTTGTATCGTTCGGCCAGTTTATCCGCAATCTTCTCAGCGTATTTGCGATAGGTCGGGCTGTTGGGACAGGAATTATGTCGCCCACCGAATTTGCGTTTGCGTCCATCGGCATCTACACGAAGCACGTCTGGATATTTCTTCGCCATCCAGGCCGGATGGGCAGCCGTACTCGTTGCAAGGCATATATAGACACCATTCTCATATAGACGATTAATCAGTTGGTCGAGTTCTTCAAAACGGTAAGTAACTTCATCAGGCTGAATCAATGCCCATGAAAATACGTTGATCGTGGCAATATCAATGCCTGCCAATTGGAACATGCGCAGGTCTTCAAGGTGGGTTTCGTGGTCCCACTGTTCCGGGTTATAATCGCCGCCGTAGAACATTTTGGGTAGTTTGCTGCTAATCAATGTGTTCACCTCTTGTATAAGAATAATCCTATACTATATGATACATATGACTTTTAAAATATAATAAAAGTAATGACTGATATAAGAATATGGAAGTCTAACTCAGCTTATAACCAAGGAGGCATCCCATGTTTATCTCACCCCGACATCAACGATATTTCATGACATCACGTGATCAGCCGCTGCCCCTTTATATTGAGAGCCTGGGTTATAACGGCAATCAGGAGAAGGTGTCCAGATCTGCGGGGTATCCTTGTTACCACTGGCTTCAGACCGTGAAGGGGGCCGGAGAATTTAAGTTTGCCGGGTCCACGGTCATACTGGGGGAATCATCCGGTATTTTGCTGCCTCCGAATGAACCGCATGAATATGTGCGTGCTCAGGGGGAGTGGGAGACTCTTTACATTACATTTGGCGGTTCGCAGTGTCCGGCAATCATGGAGTCACTTGGTCTGGGTGAAGCGGCATTCCATCAGTGGGAGCAGAGTAGCCCGTTTAACGACTACGGCCAGGAGGTGCTGAATTCAATCAGAAGTGATCAGGATTTGTCGGGACTCGAGGCGTCGGCGGATATATACCGATTTCTGATTTTGCTCAAAAAACATGGCATGACGGGTAATCGTTATTCCATCTCACATGCCGTGGAGAGACTTGCTCCGCTCATTGCATTTATGGAACAACACTATGCGAATCCCGAGATTGGACTCGAACATATGGCTGCTGTAACGGGGATCTCATCCAGACATCTGAACACTTTGTTCAAACAGTCCTTTGGCATGACAGCCTATAGTTATTTCATTTTGCTGCGCATTCGCAAGGCTAAGGAAGTCATGACCGGCAATACCGCCCTGACGATTAGGGAAACCGCAGTTCGGGTGGGCTTTCGGGATTCAAGCCATTTTGTCGCTACATTTCGCAGAATTGAGGGAGTGACTCCCGAACAGTTCCGTAACTTGTATTAACTTGTACTCAAATGATTAAAAAGTGATGCCAGGAAGGTATTGATGCATGAGGGTCATTGCCGTTATGATGGTATCGATTCCTGAGATTCGAAAACGTTTAAACGGACCCATGGTTCCGTTCTACTTGGAGAGGATGATTGAAGATGACAACCACGATACCCTTATGGGATCATGCTGCACCTTATGCAGCGCAGGGCCATGAAGGCGAGATGCCGCATTTGATTCCATTTATTCAGGCTGGTTCCGAGAGCGCTGTCATTGTATGTCCTGGTGGTGGCTATGGATATTTGGCTGACCATGAAGGTGCTCCAATAGCCGAATTGTTGAACCGCGCAGGCATCAGTGCATTTGTCCTGAAATACCGGGTGGCGCCTCATCAGCATCCTGCACCGATAACAGATGGTCAGCGTGCCATACGTTATGTTCGTGCGCATACCGAACAGTACGGGATCAATCCTGCCAAGATTGCAGTACTTGGATTCTCTGCAGGTGGACATCTTGCAGCAACACTGGGAACGCTGTATGACGAGGGGCAACCAGATCATGAGGATCGGATTGAACGCCAAAGTTCACGTCCGGACCGCGTTATTCTCTGTTATCCGGTCATTACGATGGAGTCCTATGGACATGCCGGTTCCCGTGAAAATTTGCTTGGGTCTGACGCGTCTGCCGAGCAGATTAGAGCTTTTAGCGCGGAACAGCAGGTGAGAGCGGATGCTCCTGAAGCGTTCATCTGGCACACCAGCGATGACCAGGCAGTGCCTGTAGAGAATAGCTTGCGTTATGCACTTGCATTGGGTGCGCATGGCATTCCTTATGACTTGCATGTTTTTGAGAAAGGCTCACATGGACTTGGATTGGCTGAGTATAACCACGCGGTTCGGGTATGGTCGGATCTATGCTTGACGTGGCTTAAGAATCAAGGCTGGTAATTATATTAGTGCTTTAGAGCGAAGGAGTAAATGACAATGAAATTGCAGAAAAATGATAAGCTTCTGTTCATCGGAGATTCGATTACGGACTGTGGTCGGGAACATCCTGTAGGCGAAGGCAGCTCAGGTCTGGGCCATGGTTATGTAGCGCAAGTCTATGCCCTGTTGCGGTCCATCTATCCGGAATTGATGTTGCGTGTCCAGAATGTGGGTAATGGTGGGAATACGATTCGTGATATGAAACAGCGCTGGGATCGTGATGTGTTGGACCTTAAACCGGACTGGCTCACGATCATGATCGGCATTAACGATGTATGGCGTCAGTTCGACAACCCATTGTCAACAGAGTCACATGTGTTTCTTGAAGAATACGAATCCACATTGCGTGAACTGGTGGCTTCGGTTCGTCCCAACCTAAAAGGTCTGGTACTGATGACACCTTATTATCTTGAGGCCAATCCGGAAGATCCGATGCGGGCAACGATGGATATCTACGGAGAAGCGGTACGCAGGGTAGCCAGTGAGTATGATGCGGTGTATGTGGATACACAGGCTGCATTTGCTCCATTTTGGGATCATTTCTATACGTCTGTGCTGACTTATGACCGGGTACATCCGGATGCAACGGGCCATATGGTACTGTCCAAAGCATTCTTGGATGCCATCGGATTCGAATGGTCAGGTGGCGTCAAATCTTAATAAGGACGTGATGGCATGAGCAATGTAACTATTGCAGTACAAACCCCAGCATTACTGGGGGAAGGTCCAAGCTGGGATGCGGAGAACAATCGATTATTGTGGGTTGATATTGAAGGTTTCAAGGTGCATGTGTATGACCCGGCTACAGGTCAGGATCAAGCTTATGATGTCGGTGAACATGTAGGCGCGGTTGTTCCGTATCGGGGTGACGAAGTTGTGGTTGCTTTACGCAGTGGGTTTCATACGTTTCACCTGATTACGGGTGAGCTGCATGCCATTGAGGACCCCGAACAAGATAAGGATACCAATCGGTTTAATGATGGAAAATGTGATGCGAAGGGCCGTTTCTGGGCAGGCACGATGAGTATGAATAATGAAAGCAAAGCCGGATCGCTGTATTGTCTGGAACAAGAACAACCTGTACGCACGATGGTACAAGGCGTGTCAACATCCAACGGCCTGGGTTGGAGTCCGGATCGGAAGACCATGTATTACATTGATACTCCGACACGTTCAATTGACCGGTTTGATTTTGATCTGACAGCAGGTACGATACAGAATCGGACAAGCGTCATTCATATACCGGAGGAATTCGGATTTCCAGATGGAATGACGGTTGATGGTGAGGGCATGCTGTGGGTTGCACACTGGGGCGGAGGAAGAGTCACTCGCTGGAATCCGCATACATCCCAACTGTTGCAACAGATCGAGGTGCCGGCGGATCAGGTCACATCCTGCTGTTTTGGTGGACCGGACCTTGAAGAGCTATACATCACAACAGCACGTATAGGGATTAAGGAAGAACGTCTGAAAGAGACACCGGATGCGGGCTCACTTTTTGTCATCAGACCGGGAGTTAAAGGCCAGGAGACTCACGCCTATGGTAGCTCGAAATAAACAGGTGCCAATCATGTAGTGAACCTCTGACTGGTCGGCCAGGTAAGAAACGATTCATTTTGTACTCTTATATAAAATGTGGAAAGGTGCTGTTCTAACAGCATCTTTTTTTGATTTAGATTTTCGTCTGTATAGAACAAAAATAAAACGACTTTTCATTAAAGTGACAGACCAAATAGTTCCATTATGTGGTATTATTTGGATTGGAGATAAAGCTCTACGGAGGACGTATTAAATATGTAGGAAAGGGTGTAATTATGAAATTAAATCATCTGAACCTAACAGTTACTGATGTTCCAGCTGCTCGCGAGTTTTTAGAGACTTATTTTGGTATGACATGTGAAGGTACGAGAGGAAACGCATTTGCAGTTATGTTTGATGATGAAGGCTTTATTCTCACTTTAATGAAGGGTAAAAACGTAATCTATCCAATGACTTTTCATATCGGATTTCCCCAACCGACCGAACAAGAGGTTGACAGGATATATAGTCTTTTGAAAGACAATGGCTTTGAAGTAGACGCACCTAAGCATGCACACGGTTATACTTTTTATGTTGAAGCTCCTGGTGGATTTACTGTTGAAATCTTGTGTTAATCTATATCCCATGAAAGTCGCTATTTTAGCGGCTTTTTTTATTGTATAAACAAGTTTAAACACTGAAAATATTTTACAAAAAACGATTTCGACAGAGGGGTTTGGAATTTTCCATCGAATGTTATTTATTGAAAGTATTATCCATATAACCATGAATTAAGAATAATTATGTAAGCGCTTAACAATAAGGCTGGAGGGAGGTGAGGCTTCTTGTATCAAGGGATGCATTGATTCGTCTGGCACGCCATCATCAGCACGATGAGACAGCGGGGATAGACCGAAATGCAGTAACAAAGTTGAAGAGGAGGATAAGTTGATATGAGAACGTTTATGGGGAAATTACGAATGATGAGCTTGACGGTTGCCGTAGTAACCGCTTCACTGGCAGGACTTGCTGGAACTACATCGGCGGCACCGAGTGAAGCCTATGAGTGGAAAAATGTGGTGACTGGTGCAGGAGGCGGATTTGTACCGGGCATTATTTTCAACGAGTCGGAAAAGGATCTGATCTATGCCCGTACCGATATAGGGGGAGCCTATCGCTGGAATGCGGCTGACGAGAGCTGGATACCCTTAACGGATTTTGTTGGCTGGGATGACTGGAACAAGAATGGTGTGGACGCACTGGCTACGGACCCGGTTGATCCTGAACGCGTGTATATGGCAGTTGGGACGTATACGAATTCGTGGGACCAAAATAATGGTTCCATCTTGCGCTCTACGGACCGGGGGGATACATGGCAGACCACAACTCTTCCGTTCAAAGTGGGAGGCAACATGCCGGGACGTTCCATGGGAGAACGCCTGACTGTGGACCCGAATGATAACCGTATCCTGTATTTCGGTGCACGGAGTGGTCATGGGTTATGGAAAAGTACGGATTACGGTGTGACCTGGAACGAAGTCACAAGCTTCCCGAATCCGGGAAATTATGTGCAAGACCCTTCGAATGAGTATACCAGCGACATCGTAGGTCTGGCATGGATTACGTTTGACAAAACAACAGGTTCGGCGGGGCAGGCAACCCAGACCATCTATGTGGGTGTTGCGGATAAAGATCAAAGTGTATATCGCAGCACGAATGGCGGCCTGACCTGGTCAGCTGTTTCGGGTCAACCTACAGGTTACATCCCGCATCATGGTGTACTTGATTCAGACGGAAGCCTCTATATTACGTACAGCGATGGTGTTGGACCCTATGATGGGGCAAAAGGTGACGTTTGGAAACTGAACACGTCCACAGGTGTCTGGACCAACATCAGCCCTGTTCCAAGCAGCAGCACGGATAATTATTTTGGATATGGCGGATTGGCTGTCGATGCTCAGAATCCTGGTACATTGATGGTCGCGACATTGAACTCCTGGTGGCCTGATGCCACGTTGTTCCGCAGTACAGATGGCGGAGCGACGTGGACACGCATATGGGAATTTGATGGATATCCGAACCGGAAGTTACGGTATACACAGGATATTTCGGCAGCGCCATGGCTCACATTTGGTACCAATCCTGCCCCACCCGAAACAACTCCAAAACTGGGCTGGATGATCGGTGATCTGGAAATTGATCCGTTTGATTCGGATCGCATGATGTATGGAACGGGGGCTACGATCTATGGAACGAAGAACCTGACAGACTGGGATGATGATAAGAAAATCAATATTTCAGTGATGGCGAAGGGTGTTGAGGAGATTGCCGTACTGGATCTGATCAGCCCGCCAAGCGGTGCACATTTGATAAGCGGAGTGGGAGATGTCTCGGGATTCCGTCATAATAATCTGGATCAGGCTCCAGCGACCATATTTACGAGCCCGAACTATTCTTCCACAGAAAGTCTGGATTTTGCAGAGTTAAGTCCGAATACGATGGTTCGCGTAGGGAAAGCAGATTATGCTGCTGATCCAAATGCAAAATCCATTGGTTTGTCCAGTGATGGAGGGACTACGTGGTATAAAGCCAATTCAGAACCTGCCGGCACAACGGGAGGGGGAACTGTAGCCATCTCTGCGGATGGTAACCGACTGGTATGGAGCACGTCAGACAAAGGTGTGTATTACTCGACTGGCGGCAATTCCTGGACGGCAAGTACAGGGATACCTGCACAGGCAAAAGTGATATCTGATCGTGTAAACCCAAACAAATTCTATGGATTTGCAGCGGGTAAAATCTATGTGAGTGTGAATGGTGGTGCTGCCTTCACGGCATCGCCTGCGACGGGACTTCCAATGGAAGGAAATGCCGATCTGGATGCCGTTCCAGGTGTTGAAGGTGAACTCTGGTTTGCAGGTGGTAGTGAGGAAGCAGGTCCTTACGGATTATGGCATTCCACGGATTCAGGAGCGACATTCACGAAGCTTGCCAATGTAGAGGAAGCAGACAGTATCGGATTTGGTAAAGCGGCCCCTGGACAGAACGTTGTTGCGTTATATACGGTTGCACAGATTGATGGAACACGTGGATTCTTCCGCTCCGATGACGGTGGAGCCAATTGGGTTCGTATCAACGATGATCAGCATCAGTATGCTCGTGTAACCACAATTACGGGTGATCCGCGTTTATATGGAAGAGTATACCTCGGAACGAATGGCCGCGGAATTTTGTATGCCGACCGTGTTGGAGGTAACAATGGCGGAGGTACAACACCAGTGACCAACTCTGCCATTACACCGGTTACAGCGGAATTTGATCGCAAAGTCGGTAATCAGGTTGATATTCCAGTCACGTTGACGCTGAACGGCAATACACTTGTATCCATTCGTAACGGGAATGCAGCGCTGGTTTCAGGTACAGATTACACGTTAACAGGCAATGAGGTCGTATTGAGTAAAAACTACCTGGCATCCCTGCCAAATGGCGCAGCGGCACTAACCTTTCAATTCAGCGCAGGCGCTCATGCGACCTTGAATCTGCTCATTAAAGACACGACACCTGCCCCTGTTGGAACCATACGCATTGAGATGTTTAATAGCAACACTTCAGCGACGGGCAGCTCGATTAGCCCCAAATTCAAACTGACGAATACGGGTACTACAGCATTGAATCTGTCTGATGTAAAAATCAGATACTATTACACGATAAACGGTGAACAGCCTCAGAACTTCTTCGCTGACTGGGCGACTGCTGGCAGTTCGAATGTAACAGGCACGTTCAGTGCACTCAATCCAGTACGGACAGGTGCTGATCACGTACTTGAGCTCGGCTTTACAGCTTCGGCTGGAACTTTGAATGCGGGACAAAGCACGGAAATTCATACTCGCTTCTCCAAGAGCAATTGGACCAACTATACGCAAACGGATGATTATTCTTTTGCAGGTAGTCAGTCATCCTATACGGATTGGTCCAAAGTCACCGGTTATGTTGCAGGAAGTCTCCAGTGGGGAATTGAACCATAAGGGAGTAATTTAACAAAATAGGATTGAAAATAGGGGTCCTGATTCGCCAAATGATCGAAAGGCGATTCAGGACTTCTTATTTTGTCGAAATATAGTGTAAACTATAGATAGTTACCATTGAATATACGATCGTTTTAGGATATAAAAAGATGTACAATCAATTTAAATTTAATGTAACCGCTAACACTGGAAAGTGTTTATAACCGATATATAATAGTAGGTATAGCCTATACAGATATAGAGGAAAGATTAGACAAGGGGGTCGCGATCATGAACCGGTTGTGCAAGGTGCTGATTGTTGACGATGAGTTTCTGGTAAGACAGGGCATAAAGCACCATATGAACTGGGAAGCAGAAGGATTTATCATTGTGGGTGAAGCTTCCAACGGTGAAGAAGGATTGCAGCAGGTGAGCCTGTTAAAACCGGATATTGTGATTACCGACATTGTCATGCCTGTCATGGATGGCGAAACGTTTGTCCGTACACTAAAAGCCAGTAATCCGCAGATTGAAGTTATTGTACTTAGCAGCTTCAGTGAGTTCGAGTATGTACGTTCTACGCTTCAGCACGGGGCAGCAGATTATATACTGAAACCGAAGCTGGATACGAATGAATTATTGCAGGTCCTTCAACGCACAGCGGGTAAAATTCCGGAGCTACAGTTTGAGCCGTCACACGATGGCTGGAGACTTGGACAACTGATGGAGAAGATGTTATCGGGATTTACATTGGATGAAGATAGCGAAATGCCGATGATACGAGATACCTTTCCGTACAAATCCTTTCGATTGCTTGTGTATAAACCCGTGGATGCTGGAGGGAATCCGCTGAAGTTGGATCAGGAACATATTGAATCCAAGCTCCGCGGTGATCTGCCTGAAGTGGAATGTGCAATGGTTCCCGCAGAGGGTTCATTACCTGTCATGCTTCTTAATGTCGATCCTGCGAGAGATGGTTGGATGCTTGAACGGATTAGACAGTTGGCCAGTGAAAATGCAACAGGAGAAGGCAGTCCTGGTTGGGTGCTTAGTGAAAGCTTTACTTTATTTGAACAGATGGGTGTTGTCTACCGGGAACGCCTGATTAAGCTGATGGAATATCGCTTCTATTATAAGGATCGACCTATCCTGGTGTATGGTGAACTGCCTCCATTGCATCCCGCTGGTTACCAGTTTAATGTGAATATGTTCTTACAGCATGTGAAGCGTAACCGGGTCGAAGCGGCAAGAGAATATTTACAGGATCATGTGACAACACTTGGACGGGATTATATTGCCGATGTGTTTGAGATCAAATCATTTCTCGGTAACTTGATCTTCAACGTAACCATTACCCTCGCGGATATGGATGTTCAGTCTTCCGGGCTGGAAGAGAGCAAATATACGTATTTTAAAAATGTGGACGGTGCTTCGAGTCTGGACGAAGTTATGACTGTACTTGATCAGTTTATGACCGAAGTTCAGGAATGCACCGCCGGTGCAGGTGGAAAACGTAGTGATCCCAACATGAAGATGCTGCTGGATTACATGCATGAGCACTTTGACCAGCCGCTCGGACTTGCTGAAGTAGCCAAGCACTTTCATTTCAATCCATCGTATTTATCCAGTTATTTCTCATCTCACAAAAAAGAAGGATTTAATGAATATCTGAATAAAATTCGGATTGAAAAAGCCGAGGAACTGCTGCGATCCGATGATGTAACGATCTCTGAAATAAGCAGTATGGTAGGCTATTCCGATCATAGTTATTTTTGCAAAGTGTTCAAAAAATTCACCGGACTATCACCAAGCCGATACCGGCGCAAATTCTGGGCATAAAGTCAGAAGGATAAGATCATGAAGAAATGGATGAACAGATTATCTCGTCTCGGATTATTTCCCAAGTTGTTTCTGGTTATGGTGGTCAGTATAGTTCTCGTGTCAGTACTTATCTTGTGGACGACCATTCATATGTCAACCAATCTCTTTACCGAGACGTTCAGCATCACAAACTCCAAAGTGCTTAATCAGATCAAGACCAATTTTGAATCCTTTAATGAATCGATTGCTGCGGTTACCAATAATGTAACTCAAAGTGGTGCCATTCGGGGATTTCTGTCTGAGGGGGATGCAGACTCAGTCTCAACGGCCAAATCTTTCTATAATATGCGTGAAACCATGAATCGGGTTCAAACCATTATTGAGTCATATGAAGTAGGTATTACCATTGTGGGTGTGAACGGACGAAGTTTTTCCACCAATCCGGCTTACATTAAGAAGACAGGGGATGAATTGAAGCAAGAGCCTATTACTAAAGCAGCGCTTCAATCGCCGAGTCGGCTAATCTTTGACTATTACCGCAGTGATACCAGTGAAGGCGAACTGCAGATGATTTCTGCAACAAAGGCATTGACGGATCGAACAAGAAATCACATATACGGGACACTCTATGTCACCATGAGAGAAGTGGAGTTCCAGCAGTTCTATTCCAGTTTCACGAGTCGGGGTAATGATGTGGTCATTATGAACGAAAAGGGCGAAATCATATCATCAAACCGTATGGACTGGATCGGTACAGTTCAGCCGGAGCTGCTCACATATGCTAAGGATTTAAGTGTGGACGTTTCGAAAAGTGTTAATGCCCGTGTTATGGGGCAGGAGAGCATTGTTCTATCCGAGTATTTGCCCTTTTATCGGTTTTATCTGATTAATGTAGTGGATAAAGAAATGGCGATGGGACAGCTCATAGACATGAAGACAGTTGCGCTGATCTGTGCAGCGATCGTTGTGGGCGCACTCATCCTCGTGTTCCTCATCACCAGCCAAATCACCAAATCACTGCGCAGACTGGTGAAGCAGATGTCTAATATCACGAAAAGTGATCTGGATAACTATATACCGGTTAGTGGCAGTTACGAGAGTCGCCAACTGGGCCATGCGTACAACTACATGCTTGATGAATTACATGATTATGTGGATCAATTAGTACAGACACAGCATGAACAACGAAATGCAGAGCTTGCGGCATTACAGAGTCAGATTAATCCTCATTTCTTGTACAATACACTTGCATCTGTCAAAGTTCTGGTGCAACAAGGCAACAAAGACAGGGCTGCGGAGACCATTAATGCGCTGATTGGATTGCTGCAAAATACGATCAGTGATGTGAGTCAGACGGTTACAGTGGAGCAAGAAGTCGAGAATTTGAAAAATTATGTCTTCATTAATCACGTCAGATATGGTGGCCGGATTAAAGCTGCTTTCTACGTTGCTCCGGATTGTACACACTATCATGTACCCAAACTGGTGATCCAGCCGTTTATCGAGAACGCATTTTTCCATGGATTTATCAAGAAAGAGACGGGTACGATTCATGTCATGGTGTCCAGAGCGGGAGAATCACTTATCTGTGAGATTATGGATAATGGTGATGGTATTGAAGGGCTTGTCATGGGAGAAACGTTGCCCAATCCGAAAAACAATCGTCAGCTATTCAGCGGGATCGGTATTCGCAACGTACATGACCGTATTGAGTTATTATATGGTTCACCGTATGGTGTCACGATTATGAGTACTGTCAGGGAAGGAACGAGAGTCACCGTTACACTGCCTTTAATCACGAGTTGATTCGTAGCCAATTTCAATTGAATACAATTAAAATCGAGATCCCTCGCTTCTGTATCTCTACAGAAACGGGGGATTTTCGCGTGTCAGTGGTGAAGTGAAAACACATATTTGTACGATTTCAAGATCAAGATAATACAAAATCAAAAGAAATTACAAAAAACTAAATTTAATGCAAGCGGTTTCTGTAAAGGTTTTCATTGTGGCAATAAGATGACAAATCCGCACAAAATTATTACTAACGAATGGAGATATGGGAATGATAAGATGAATACATCGAAAGCAACCGCTTTCAGAAAACGCAAACAAATTACACACAAAGAGGTTAAAGGGGAGTTGAATGTTTTGAAAAAAATGTGGGTATTGATGCTCGTTACAGTACTGCTGTTGTCCGCATGTTCATCCGGCGGTGGAGGTAATTCTGCCAGCGGTGGAGATGAAAAAACAAACGAAATTACGATCTGGGCTTGGGACAAAGCATTTAACGTCGCTGCTCTTGAACAAGCAAAAGAAATTTATCAAAAAGAAAATCCTGATTTGAAGATCAACATCATTGAGAATGCTCAAGATGCGATTATCCAGAAGCTGAACACAGGATTGAACTCTGGAACAAGCAGCGGTCTTCCAAACATTGTTTTGATTGAAGACTATCGTGCACAAAGCTTCCTGAGTGCGTATCCGGATGCGTTTAAAGATTTGTCTTCTACAATTAAAGCTTCCGATTTTGCAGATTACAAAATTGGACCAACATCCTATGAGGGCAAACAATATGGAGTTCCATTTGACTCCGGCGTAGCAGGTTTGTACTACAGAACGGATTTGCTGGAACAAGCGGGCTACAAGTCTGCTGACTTGCAAGACATCACTTGGGATGATTACATCCAAATCGGTAAAGATGTAAAAGCAAAAACAGGTAAAGAGCTGCTGTCTCTTGACCCGAATGATCTTGGAATCATTCGCATGATGATCCAAACAGCAGGCAAATGGTACACAGCAGAAGATGGCAAGACACCTGACATTAGCAGTAACCCTGCTTTGAAAGAAGCTTTCGAAACGTACAAAAAAATGATGGATGCCAACATTGTTAAATTGCACTCTGACTGGAGTCAATTCGTTGCCAACGCCAATAACGGTAGCGTAGCAACAATTCCTACAGGTAACTGGTTCTCACCATCTGTTCGTCAAGAAGCATCCCAATCCGGTAAATGGGCTGTAGCTCCAATGCCGAAAATGGCTGGTCAATCTAACTCTGTACATGCATCCAACTTGGGCGGTAGCTCCTGGTATGTTATGAACAATGTTCCTGGTGCAGATCAAGCAGCTGACTTCATGGCCAAAACATTTGGTTCTGACAAACAATTGTACCAAGACTTGTTGACAAATATTGGTGCTATCGGTACGTACAAACCGGCTACTGATGGTGAAGCGTACAACAAGCCAGATGAGTTCTTCAGCGGTCAAAAAATCTTCAGTGATTTCGCAAATTGGACCAAAGAAATTCCAAATGTAAACTATGGTAGCAACACATATGCAATTGAAGACATTCTGGTTGTTGAAATGCAAGCGTACCTGAATGGTAAATCAATTGATGAAGTTTTGGCTGAAGCACAAAAACAAGCTGAAGCACAATTAAACTAGGACACCCCAGGTAACTTATAGAACCCAAGGTAACTCGGAGCCGTCTCCCTTGTCTGGCGCAAGTCGAACCGGATAAGGCGAGAGGCTCTGTGGGTTCTATCCATGTTCCGTGGAGAGAGAGGAGCCATACTGTGAAAGCCATAAATACAGGAGACAGTCTCCAAAAGAAAAGTAATTTGACTGGATGGGCTTTTGTTTTGCTGGCTGTTATCGGGATTGTAGCATTTTACTTCTACCCGATGATTCAAGCGCTGCTCTTATCATTCAAGTCTGGCAAAGGGGCCAATCTTGAATTTTCGGGCCTTGCGAACTACAAAAGATTGTTAGTTGATACAACGTTCCGCACAGCATTATCGAACACATTCATTTACTTGATCATTCAAGTGCCAGTAATGATTATTCTCGGTTTGTTTATTTCCGTATTGCTGAATGACAGCACACTGCGCTTCCGGAGTTTCTTCCGCACAGCCATTTTCTTGCCTTGTGTAACTTCATTGGTAGCATATTCTGTTGTATTCAAATATTTGTTCGCACCGGATGGAATGGTCAATCAATTCTTGATGGGCTTGCACATTATTGGTGATCCAATTCAATGGATCACAGACCCGTTCTGGGCTAAAATTACGATCATAATCGCCGTTACTTGGCGTTGGACCGGATATAACATGATTTTCTATCTGTCATCTCTGCAGAACATCGATCAATCGATCTATGAAGCAGCCAAAATAGACGGAGCCAATGCATTCACCCAATTTTTCAAAATTACAGTTCCTTTGCTCAAACCCATTATCCTCTTCACGTCGATCACATCAACGATTGGTACATTGCAAATCTTCGATGAGATCATGAATATTACCAAAGGTGGTCCAGGTAATGCGACCATGTCGATTTCACAATACATCTACAACCTTTCGTTTAAATATTCACCGGACTTTGGTTATGCAGCAACCGTTTCGTATTCCATCGTAATCTTGATTATTGTATTGTCCATCATCCAGTTTAAAGTGGCAGGTGATAATAAAAATGGCTAAATTTAAAGCAAAACGAATTTTTACTTATGTGTTCCTGTCCATCGTCGCTTTTGTATCCATTTTTCCATTCTTCTGGATGTTGGTCAGTTCAACGAATGCATCTGTCGATGTAACCAAAGGCAGATTGTTACCAGGTTCGGCTTTCATTGATAACTTCAACAAACTTCTTGATTCGACGAATCTGGTACAGGCTCTCGGAAACTCGGCTATTATCTCTGTTGTTTCCACCCTTCTGGCGCTGTTGATTGGTTCCATGGCAGGTTATGGATTCGAAGTATTTCGCACGAAGTCCCGTGATATTGTGTTTAACATCCTGTTGTTATCCATGATGATCCCGTTTGCAGCCATCATGGTACCCCTGTATCGCATGTTCGCAACAATCTCGGGCGTTGCACCAGTAATTGGAATCAACACCATGGCAGCAGTTATCCTGCCGACCATCGCAACAGCATTCCTGATCTTCTTCTTCCGTCAGAACACCAAAATGTTCCCGAAAGATTTGCTGGAAGCTGGACGTATTGATGGTTTGAGCGAACTCGGGATCTTCCTGAAGATCTACATGCCAACAATGAAAACAACCTATGCAGCGGCAGCAATTATTACATTCATGAGTAGCTGGAACAACTATCTGTGGCCACTCATTGTATTGCAAACGCCTGACCAACAAACGATTCCGCTATTGATCTCAAATCTTGGTGCTGGTTATGCTCCGGATTACGGAGTAATCATGACAGCGATCGTTATTGCAACACTACCTACAGCAATCGTATTCTTCATCATGCAGAAACATTTTGTTGCAGGTATGGTAGGTTCCGTGAAATAAGCATAACCGCATAATGCGTCCGTATCGGACGAGTGCAGGAAAGAGAAGAGGACGCCTGTCAGGCGTACCTCTGTCTTTTTTGTATTTTGTATGAATGCAAAAGGAAATTCACATGAAACCTTGAATAAGTCAAACTATACCGTTTTAAAGGGAGAGAGAGCCGATGAAAGCAACAAAGGCAGATATCAACTGGTTGGGAGACGTAAGTGTATTTGAGGTGAACCGTCTTCATGCCTATTCCGATCACCGTTATTACCAAACGATGGACGAGGCAGTAGGTTCAGGCGCGATGTCCATGCGTTATGATCTGAATGGTACGTGGAAATTCAACTATGCCATTCGTCCAGACAGCCGTCCTGAATTTTTCTATACATCCGATTTTTCCAGTGAAGGCTGGGATGATATTGAAGTTCCGGGGCATATCCAACTTCAAGGATACGGACAGATTCAATATGTAAATACACAATACCCTTGGGATGGTCTGAACGAAATTCGTCCGCCGGCATTGCCACAGGATAAAAACCCCGTTGGAAGTTACATTCGCACCTTCCACCTGCCGACAGGTTGGGAGTCGAATCCGGTATATATTTCTTTCCAAGGTGTAGAATCTGCATTCTATGTATGGCTTAATGGACAATTCGTAGGATACGGGGAAGATAGCTTTACGCCATCTGACTTTGACCTGACACCATTCCTTCAGGATGGAGAGAATAAACTCGCAGTTGAGGTGTATCAACGCAGCACAGGCAGCTGGCTGGAAGATCAGGATTTCTGGCGTTTCTCCGGTATTTTCAGAGATGTGTATCTGTATACGGTCCCTGCTGCACACGTACGTGATGTTCATGTCCGCACAGATCTGGACAAGTCCTATACCAACGGTACCTTACAACTAGATTTGAAACTGGAAGGAAAAGCGGTTGCTGGAGCACGTGTAGAGGCTGAACTTCGTGATCGGGAAGGTAATACAGTGAAAACGTTTGAATCCAAGGTTAACGATGGACAAGTAAGTCTTCGTGAAGACATTGGTACAGTGAACCTGTGGAGCGCAGAGATCCCATACTTGTACCGCCTCTATATTCGTGTATATGATGCTGCGGGTACACTGGTTGAGGTTGTTCCTCAAGCCGTTGGTTTCCGTACATTCGAAATGATTGACAAAGTCATGCACATTAATGGTAAACGTATCGTATTCAAAGGTGTGAATCGTCATGAGTTCAACCCGCGTCGTGGACGTGCGGTTACGAAGGAAGACATGTTGTGGGATGTTCGTACCATCAAACAAAATAATATGAATGCCGTACGTACGTCACACTATCCAAACCAAAGTCTGTGGTATGAGCTGTGCGATGAATATGGACTCTATGTTATTGACGAGATGAATCTGGAGACACACGGATCTTGGCAGAAGCTTGGCGCCGTTGAGCCTTCTTGGGTTATTCCAGGGGACAAACCGGAATGGCATGATATCGTTATGGATCGCGCTGTATCCATGGTCGAGCGTGACAAAAACCATCCGTCTATTCTGATCTGGTCTTGTGGTAATGAATCCCATGGCGGTGAAGTCATCTACAAAGTATCCCAATACTTCAAATCAGCTGATCCAACCCGTCTGGTACATTACGAAGGTGTATTCCATGATCGCCGTTTCGATGAGACAAGTGATATGGAGACCCGCATGTATGCCAAACCGGCGGACATTGAAGAATTCCTGAATGCCAACCCGACTAAACCTTATATTAGCTGTGAGTACATGCACGCCATGGGTAACTCTATTGGTGGTATGCACAAATATACGGAGTTGGAAGACAAATACCCGATGTATCAAGGTGGATTCATCTGGGATTATATCGACCAATCCATTTATAAAAAAGATCGTTATGGCAAAGAGTTCCTCGCCTATGGTGGAGATTTCGGTGATCGTCCATCAGACTATTCGTTCTGTGGCAACGGTATCGTTCATGCCGATCGTAAAGTAACTGCTAAAATGCAGGAGGTCAAATTCCTGTATCAGAACATCAAGCTGTTCCCGGATCGTGAAGGCGTTAAGATCGTGAACGGTAACCTGTTCGCAGATACATCTGCATTGGAACTGGTATACAGCCTAGAGCGTGAGGGACATGAAGTGCTGCGTGGAACATTGGAAGTAAACGTGGATGCGCAAAGTGAGACGGTAGCGAAACTTCCGCTGGGTGCAGAATCCCTGGTGGGCGGAGAGTACGCTGTGAACACTGCATTTGTGTTAAAAGAAGCTACACTGTGGGCTGACAAAGGTGAAGAAGTGGCATTTGGACAGTTTATTTTCACACAGGATCAGGTAAATGATGCAGCACAGACGGACCTGAACCTTGTAAGTGATGTAAAAGTGGTTGAAGGTGACGTTAACATCGGTGTTCGTGCTGGCAAAACTCATGCGCTGTTCTCCAAACAGTTCGGGACACTGGTTTCCCTGAAATTGTCCGGTCGTGAGACCATTGCTGTACCACCTGCACCGCTCTTCTGGCGTGCAATGACGGATAATGACAAAGGAATGGCGATGGGCTTCGAACTGGGTGCCTGGTATGCTGCAAGCCTGATGCCACGATCTGTAGAGTGGAAAGCGGAACAGAAACCGGATCAATACCGGATCGAGTTCACGTACAAGCTTAACATTTCGGAGGATGTACAAGTGAAAGTGGTGTATACCGTTCATGCAGATGGAAGTGTACGTGTGCATAATACGTACAAAGGTACAGCCGGATTGCCGAACCTGCCAATTCATGCATTGTCCTTCAGAACATCACCTGACTTCGAAAACGTGGAATGGCTCGCGATGGGACCCGAAGAAAACTATGCAGACCGCGCATTTGGCGCACGTCTAGGCATCCATGGCAGCAAGGTAGCTGATACTGTAGCTCCATATCTGGTACCACAGGAGTCGGGCAACCGTACTGGCGTTCGTTGGGCCAAATTGACAGACAACGCGGGACGTGGCTTCAAAATTGAGGCATCCGGAACTCCGGTTGAACTGAATGTTTCACCGTATACGGCATTTGAGCTGGAGAACGCACAACATGCGTACGAATTGCCACCGGTGCACTATACGGTCGTGACTGTAGCGGGTAAACAAATGGGTGTCGGCGGTGATGACAGCTGGGGTGCTCCGGTTCATCCGGAATACCTGATCCCTTCGGACGGCGAACTGACATTTGAATTCGTCATTCGTGCACTGTAAGCACAAGAATTGTACAGAAAAATAATGTACTAAATAAAGAACAGAGGTCTTCGCTCGTCGGAGGCCTCTGTTCTGTTATGTCAACGAACAGCTTGAGAGGTGTTGTATGAAACCGTTCTCGTTCCGATCTCGTAATGTACGAGACAGGAAACATAAGAGGGGGTTTAAGATGAGTAGAAAAGCAAAGACAGGTATATGGGTGACGGTGTTGGTCTTTCTGGGCATCATTGTTGGATGTTTCATATGGTATTTCAATACGGCTTCGGGTGAACGTGCACTCAAAACGATGAGGTCCAATAACTCGGGCGGTCTGGAGAGGGTCGTTAAGGTGTACAGCAATAATGGTGAATTGATTCAGACCTATGATGGCAAAATCGATGTGGAAGATACGGAATACGGCAATAAAGTATTATTCGATCTTAATGGGAAACGGGTTGTGATCTACAATGCAACGATTGTAGTAGAAGAGAAGTAAACCTGCATTGGCCAATCTCAAAGGAGCACGGATTCGAAACCTGAAATGACTCCATCTCTCTTATATGGTAAAATTAAGGTAATGACTTAGAGGTGTGGTGATTTTTATGATGGATATGTACCTGATAATTCTTGCTGCTATCTTGGGCATGATCTTGTTCTATGGTTCAATTGCTTATTTCTTGGTTCGCTTTATTTCAAAAAAAGCATTCAAGCTTACGTTAACGAAATATGAAATGATGGAGATCATGACCTGGCTTGCGGTGCTGTTCATTACCTTCATGATGATTAAGGCACATTCAATGAATCTTCTCTTGCCGGTTGTAGTACTTATCATTCCATTGATCAATTTGCGGCGGTCCAATCGGAAACAAAGAGAGCTGAATTAGTATAGCTTGCTAAGTTGGCTAATCCACAAGAAGAATGAATTATAGGGAAGGTTGCCGGAGATTACATCACAGGTCAACCTTTTTTTAGTTGGAATAGGCATGAGGATTAAAAATGTGAAATGAGCGAAGGGGAGCTTAATCATGATCTTGGGCAAATCAACAGACACGTCAGGGTTAACGCAAGTTGCCAATCTCTCGGATGAGCTGCAGCCTGTTTTTGATAAAGCAGCAACCAAATATCAAGTCGTTGATATAGAACTCTTCTTTGTTTTCAGGTGCCTTCCTGCAGAATACGACAGAAGATCAACGGTTAGGCATGTGAAGAAGGAGAATGTCATCTATTTTGATCTGGTGGTCAGCGAGGATCGTTATAAGACATTAAGTAAGAGCAAGCAACGGTATGTGTTAAGCCATGAGTTTTATGCTTTTTGGAGTGAAAAGATCCAAAAATACAAGATTGAACATCTAAACGCCAAGCAATTTATAGCAGATATGGGCATGTGGCTAAGGGAGATTGGATGGCTGCAGACCGAAGAGGAAGCAGAAATAAGTGAATTTGAAGAAAAGTATAACTAACATAATAAGTTAAAATAAAAACAACAAAAAGAAGCCCTCTTTCGAGAGCTTCTTTTTCATGGGAGAGGAGAAACCGGACGAAGAGCTTATGGGGAAACGTAAGTCTTCTCCGCGGTTGTCTACGACACTTGTGATGTCGATAATTATAGAATCGCCCGATTGTTTCCTTTTTATACATATGCGTCAACAATTCGGCAACAATTTTCCAAGGGGAATGAAGACCGCGCATTTTTCAAACCGAACCCGAATGTGGTACGATAGCCTTATCAATAAACTTACATAGAGAAAAGGTGACTCGTCAGTGAGAGTGGTATCTGGGAGTGCGAAAGGCAGGCCGCTGAAGGCTGTTCCTGGCACGGGTACGCGACCGACCACCGACAAGGTGAAGGAAGCGTTATTTAGCATGGTTGGTCCTTATTTTGAGGGCGGCACAGCATTGGATCTGTTTGCAGGCAGTGGGGGTCTCGGTATTGAGGCGCTGAGCCGCGGCATGGACAAGGCTGTTTTTGTTGATTTGGAATCGAAAAGTATTGAAGTCATCCGCATGAATCTGAAGGCGACCAAGCTGGAAGACCAGGCGGCTGTATACCGTAATGATGCAGGTCGTGCACTGAAGGCACTCGCCAAGCGAGGCACAACGTTCGATCTGGTATTTCTCGACCCGCCATATCGCATGAAGAACGGGCACGAGTTGATGCTGACCATGCACGAACTGGAACTTCTGGAACCCGAAGCAACCATTGTGCTTGAATATGAATCCAAACATGATTACCCTGAGCAATTCGGCCCGTTTGAACAAACGCGCAAGGCTTTGTATGGGGAGACGGCAGTATCCATCTATTATTATGCGCCTGAAGCATTGGAAGATGGAGAATCCATTACACCGAAAGAGGAGGCTCCTCATGACTGAAATGATACATCGACAGGAACGGATCGCCGTATATCCTGGAAGTTTTGATCCCGTAACGATGGGGCATCTGGATATTATCGCCAGAGCGTCGAAGCAATTTGATCGCGTCATTGTGGCTGTGTTGAACAATATGAGCAAAAATCCGCTGTTTACGGTGGAGGAACGCAAAGAACTAATCACGGAAGTAACCCGCCATCTATCCAATGTGGAGGTGGACAGTTTCCTCGATCTGACAGCCAATTATGTCCGGCAAAAGGAAGCGCAGGTCATCGTTCGTGGTATACGCTCGGTAACTGATTTTGAATACGAGTTGCAGTTGGCATCGACCAACAGCAAGTTGAATCCGGATGCGGAAACGATATTTATGATGACCAATCCGAAATATTCCTATTTAAGTTCCAGCATCGTCAAAGAAATCGCTCATTATCATGGAGATGTTACAGATCTTGTATCACCTGAGGTGGAAGCAGCGCTCCGTCAGAAAATCAGCGAGAAAACCGGCGGTTAAACCAGAAGGTAAGACCTGATAGACTAATCATGACTGCAAGAAGTAACGCAAGACCCATGCATGCAGCAGGGAAGACGCTCCAAATGGTGTTGATCGTATATGTGTTACCTGGACTATGTATGAATAGCCAACCGAATGGTGTCGAGAGGTCCTGCTCTGCATTCGTCTGTAATGTAGTCCAGACCTCTGTGCTGTAACGGCTGAATGGCATCCACAGGAACATACTGATGAAAAAGGCGATTAATCCATGAGTCAGACGAACTCCAGCAAAGTACAGCATCGATTTGCTGCTTGGACCAGTGGTTTTTAGGACAGCAGAGACTTGCAGATGGGAGCATAAACCACCCCATCCCAGAATGGCTGCAAGTAGAGATATGAGCAGCGCGGGTGTAAGTGAAGTCTGACTCAAATGGTAGGTACCCAGGTGAAGCTCAAAGAAGGCTGGCCACAGCGCAGCAGAGGACCCGGGAGTCAGATACAGGGAGACCAACCGGATAAACACGGCAAAACCGATCATGTATCCTCCAGTCATCATCAAGGTCTGCACAGCTTGGGATACGGTGTCACCGAGCAGTTTGCCAAACCCTCTTCCATCACGACTATGGGCTTCCCTCGCTGCAATCATCATATCAGACCATATACTGCGTCGTTTGTATGTAGAGTGGTGGGGTGCAGATGAGCGACTTATGGAACTTGCAGGACTTGCAGGCTGAGAATCAAGAGAGCTGTTATCTGCTTGCACAGCTGTCAAGCCAACCCGGTTTTTCTGGTTACCCGGTGCAGGCAGGAGACGCGTGGCAAGAATGGCAGCGATCCAGCCGCTGATCCAGTGGACCGCGAGTAGAAAATATCCGGCCGCTGGCTGGTGAAGAAAAGCAGCACCAACGACCAGTATGATCATCATTGGATTCGCAAAATGAGACGCCGCCGCAAGTACAACCGCCTGCTTGGCGGTAATTTGTCTATCCTGAAATAAACGGGACACCGCATCTGCTCCTGCGGGGAATCCGCCGCACATGCCAACGGCAATCGCCAAACCTGCGTTGCCTGGAAGTCTGAACCATCGTTGCATTAACGGTCCGAGCAAGGCGCCGATCGCATGGGTGAAGCCAAACGCAGTGAGCATTTGGGATAACATGAGGAACGGGAGCATGGCAGGGAAAATGATTTTCCACCATATATCCAGACCTTGAATAGAGGCATCAAACGCTTCTTTGGGGGAGGCAACTACCGCAATGACCAACATTAAAGCGCCGGTACTTAGGATTATCGTTCGTAATGGGCCAGAATCTCTAACCTCGCTCTGTAATGTCATCGTTTCACCTCATATCAGATAACGCCGCTTCGGCATCTGAATCGTTATGGACGGCCGAATGACGCCCAAAGGGCGGTTCGGCCTTGACCGGACAAGCTATTGTATACAGCGGCCTATCCGGCCTGTACCATTGTATGCACAGGGACCAGAGTGTTAGACTTGAAAAAAATGATGAAACAAGATGAGCTGAATATCTGCATTACACAGAGCGAGTATCTAACCGGAGAATGGCAGTATTCACAAGGTGGAATTACGATCGCTGATTAGTGTAGAGTTTAGCTTGTATAGAGATACAAAGAACGGAGGCTCATGCGATGAATCGGATTCGGAAATCTGGCGGATTCAGAGCTTCGATCTTTGTGATCGTGGTGGCTCTGGTCGTCTATGTTGCCGTGTACATGCCAACGCCGTATATCATATATATGCCTGGCAGTGCAGATGAAGTAAAACCAATGGTAACGGTTAAAGGTGGGGACCAGGAAGAACGCGGTGTGTTCATGATGACGACCGTGTCGGCAACATATGCCAATGTGTTTTTGCTAGGAACCTCTCTGTTCAATCAAAATGCTCAAGTGGATAAAAAGGAGGACCGACTGCGCGGTAAAAGCGAAGCGGAATACTCTGCCGAACAGGTGTGGTTCATGAGTGACTCACAATCCTCTGCAATGGAGGCTGCATATGAGCAGGCTGGTGTGGCTTACTCTATTGTGCCTGAACATATCTTTGTATTTGGACTGTCCGAAGATCCAAAACCCGATGGAGACATTGCTCCGGGCGATATTATTCTGGGAGTGAACGGAACAGCTACGCCGGATAATACGGTGCTTTCTGCCCAGTTAAAAAATAAAAAGGTTGGGGATACCGTCGAAATGCAACTGGAACGTGGCGGAGAGACCATTAGCCGGGACGTGAAACTGATTCAGGTAAAAGACAATAAAACGGGAGAAACCCGCCCGGGACTCGGCGTGATGATTGGTGCAGTTCAGAAGGTGAAAGCTGAAGATCCGGACAAACAGATTTCCTTCACAGATACTCAGGTTGGTGGTCCGTCTGCCGGCTTGATGTTTACGTTGGAGATCTATAACCAGTTAACACCTGGAGATCTGACCAAGGGGCATCGAATTGCGGGTACAGGTACCATTACCAAGGACGGTGTGGTGGGTGCCATTGGTGGCGTAGTGCACAAGATTGTAGCCGCTGACCGGAAAGAAGCGGAGATCTTCTTTGTGCCGAAGGATAACTATAAGGAAGCAGCAGCCAAGGCTGAACAGATCGGCACCAAAATGAAACTTGTGCCTGTGAGCACAGTGGATGATGCGCTGGCGTATCTGAAAACCTTATCCGTGAAATCATAGGATTATGATCGGGCGTGAAGAGATAGAGTCGAGTTGAAATGGATAGATAATGTACGGATGAAATCGGAAAGAATGGATTGCAGCGAATGAAGTGTGATCATGAGAAATGAGAGTTTCAGCAGATTCAAAGGGTTAAATGAGAGAATCCCCTTGTTGCGATGTGCCTGAGCGGCGCGCAGCAAGGGGATTTTTTGTTTGTCAAAACTGAAAACTTATGGTCAAAAGCGGATTACACTCTCACAGGTGACTCATAGTAGTCACTGAACATCCTGCGTGTGTCCCTATGCTCGCAAGCGATCCCATACGCAACCTGGGCTTGGATATCCAGTTCCAGTTGATTGTGCGTGAACGTTGAAGGTTTCAGCACAACAGGCAACGAAGCGGTCTTCTTCATTTGTTTAAGCAGGCTCTGCCCTTGAGTATTGAATCCGAGGGCTCGGAGATATCCGGGTCCGGCAGCCAATTGCTCTGGTGAACACTCGGCTTTGGTGTGATTCAGGAGCAGGTGGGCGAGCATACGCTGGAGTTTGGTCCGTGTGTATCGTTTGGTCTTCAGTGCATTCAGGAGTACTTCGACTGAAGGCTCGGGGAGCTGAGCAAGTGTACGGCTCAGCCGGTGCTCCAAGCCTTCCGTGACTTCGGCGATGCGTTCCAGCTCGGAGGCACGGCGTGTGGCCGCGAGGTGAAACAGCGGCTGTGCAAAGCGCTCCCAGTGCATGGGGGCGCGGCCTTCCTGCCATTCGCGATGCAGAATGGCAAGAGTGGCCGCCGGCACGTATGGCGCGGCGGCGTCAGGCCCGTCCGCCATCAGCAGGCGGCGGACGGCTGTGGCACTGGCGATCGCCCCCGGCCCGGGCGTCGCCTCATGATACGCGGCACCGGTACGCGCCGCCGTAAAGGGCTGGATCGCGCTGCCGAGTCGTTGCAGCGCGATCAGGTAGTGCAGCCCAAGCGAATTGTTGGGCTGCTCCAGCAGTGCAGCGGCGTCGTGAGCATCGACGCCGCCGGGCGCCAGCGCTGCCGCCGCTCCTGCGTATGCGGCGGGGTAGCTGGCGCCTTCCCGCAGGCGGCGCGCGATGTCCTCGCGCATCCCTGCGGGCTCCACAGCCAGCACGCGCGCAATGCGCTGCAGGCTGTCCAGGTCGCCGGACTCGCTGCCGAAGCAGAGCGAGTCCACAACGCCGGTGCGGTCCAGCAAGGACACCGCACCGAAGGCAAACCACTCCGCCGGTTGCACAGCATAAGCCACTGGCAGTTCAAGCACGAGATCCGCGCCTGCGTGCAGCGCCATCTCGGTGCGCGCCCTTTTACCCACGATGGCGGGTTCGCCACGCTGGAGAAAAGGGCCGCTCATGACTGCAACAACGGCGTCTGCGCCGCTTAGCCGCCGAGCTTCCTGCAAATGATAGACATGCCCATTGTGCAAGGGGTTATATTCAACAATGACGCCTACGGCTCTCATGATTAGACGTACTCCTTTCAATTGGATAACCGAGTATGTATAACATCCATTCCATCATAGGGGATGTCATGTATTAGATCAAATCATGCACCCACTCAGACAAGAAAAAGCACAAATCCGACAACAAGGGATGTCAGACTGTGCCTGCAAATTTATTGTATATTACACATTTTCGATAATCGGAGAACAACCTCTCCATCTGAATAAATTAGCGTGATAGGACACTTATACTTAACTGTACACTTATACATTAGGAAGTTAGACCAATCACATCTCATCTCCACAATCTCAGAACGCTTAGACACTTTCCGGCGCGGGAGATAGACTTGCTTTCGGCCCAAAAAATTCATAATGAATGTTGTCCGCTGGAACACCAAGCGCCTGCAGCTCCGTATACACTGAAAGCATGAACGAAACGGGTCCGCACAGATAATAGGTGGCGTCCAGTTCATCAATCACTTGGCGAAGCCAGACCGCATCCATATAACCTTCCTTATGGAAAAACTCATTTTCACGATCAGAAGCAGCGGGTTGAGTATAACAATAATAAGCGTTAACGCTCTGATTACGTTCGGCCAGATTGTTCACATGATCACGGAACGCGTGAGATTGACCATTCGGACTTGCATGCAAAAATGTAATTTGGCGATCTTCGTTCAAGTTAACCAGTGTATTTAACATGCTGATCATGGGCGTTAGACCGACACCACCACTCAAGAGAACAACAGGACGTTTATCGTCGCTATCCAGCGTGAAGTCGCCAGCAGGAGCGGATAGTTCCACTTGACTACCTTCTTCAATGTGATCGTGAAGATACGTGGATATGACTCCATCAGGACGTTCTAATCCACCCAGCTCGCGTTTAACGGAAATACGATAGTAGGGTTTACCTGGTATATCTGAAAGGCTATACTGACGAATCTGGGTAAATGACTGTGCCTCTGGTTTGATTTTGATACTGATGTATTGTCCCGGTTCATAGCTGGCGATAGGCTGACCATCATCTGGGACGAGGTAAAAGGATGTGATGACTTCACTTTCCTGCACTTTCTGGGCAACCTTGAAGGTACGAAATCCTTCCCAGCCACCCGTCTGGTTTTCTGCGTCCGCATACATGTCCTGTTCGATCCCGATAAAGGCATCTGCAATGACATTGTAGGCTTCACCCCATGCTGTGATAATTTCATCCGTTGCCGCGTCTCCAAGGACATCTTGGATGGCTTGCAGCAGATAGGTGCCGACAATCGCATATTGCTCCGGAACGACGCCCAGGCTGCGATGCTTATGTGCAACTTGTCGAACGGCAGGCAGGATGGAAGGCAGATTATCGATATGCAGGGCAGCGCTGTATACCATATTGGCAAGTGCGGCTTGCTGTCGTCCCTGTTTCTGATTTGCATGATTAAAAATATTCAGCAGTTCCGGATGAGTGGTGAACATCGTTTCATAGAAATGACGTGTGATCGCTTCGCCGTGGACTTCAAGAACGGGGACTGTAGATTTAATGACTCTAATAGTGTGTTCACTTAACATACATTTTCCCTCCCGATATGATATGAGATAGTTGGATAATAAATCGGTTATGAAGCTGATTGTGCTTCGGTTTATAGCAAGTATAGGTAGGGGGCAAGAAGGTCCGTGTGATATAGATCACACTAAACGTTAACGAAATGTGACCCGTGTTTGCAAGGAACTACAACTAAAATGACGACTTGTAGTTTATCTTGAAGTGAGTCTATAATAGACCAGATGGAGTAAACGGCTGTGTGGTCCATGTTTTTAAAAAGGGTGTAAAGTTAAAAGTGTTGACAAACGTCTTGAAAAATCGGTATAATGATTTTTGTTTGTTAAGTCAATTTCATAATACTTTTAACGATGAAACGTCAGAATACATACAGTCAGGATTTATTGCTTTACAAAAGCAGGCTTGACCTGTATAACTGTCGTGATACGTTTGACATGAATTATGAAATTGGTTTCGTTTGGAGTGATGGAAATGTTAATGCCATTTCGCAAAGTGGCTACCAGTGATGGCCCCCTGAAGTTTAACGAACAGTGGGATATCAAGGAACTGGTTTCTAACCGACAAGATATCACAGCCGTTACCCCCCTGACTGCGGATTTATCTGCAGAATTCAGAGAAGGTGACGTTGTGGATGTTCATGGCAAGCTGACCGTAGGAGTGGACATGTTGTGCTCCCGTTGTCTTAAGCCGATCAATGAACATTTTCATATTGATTTTCATGAGCAATTCAAGCAGGGAAAACAGCCAGAGGAATTACATGAAGACGACGATACGCTCTATGTGGATGGGGATAGCGTTGATCTGAAAGGTTATGCCGAGGAAGCTTTTCTGCTGGATCTTCCGTTTATACCGCTATGTAGCGATACATGCAAAGGGCTATGCCCCAAGTGTGGCCATGAGCTGAACGAAGGTGACTGCGGTTGTGATAACCAGGTTATCGATCCGCGGCTTGCAGGGCTCAAGGATTTTTTTAAATGAGCATGATTGAAAATCGAACGTAACAACTACCTGCAAAGGTTGATTTTGATAAGGAGGTGGGAATAATGGCAGTACCTCAACGGAGAACGTCCAAGACGCGTCGCGACAAACGTCGCACTCACTTTAAATTGGCTGTACCGGGCATGGTGAAATGTGAACAATGTGGCGAACTTAAACTTAGTCACCACGTGTGCAAAGTGTGCGGAACGTACAAAGCAAGAGAGATCATCTCTCAATAATAGTTGGACATTAAGTAGCACTTCATTTCGATGAGGTGCTACTTTTTTTTGGATTAGAGAGTGTAGGTAGAGTGAGTTAACAAGCATGAAATCCCTGCTCCATAAGGGTGAATTGTTTTTGTTAGGCCAGCCTTTCTTTTTGACACGGGATGAGATATACTATAGTTTAGTACCAGGTTCTAAGATTTGACGTTACATATAGATGAACCATAATCCGTTTGAGAACGACCCTGGTGACCAGGGATGCAACTATAGAAGCAACACGAAAGAATGGTTGAACTGGCCGGATGGGACGGTTCCGTAAACGATACAGCGGGGGGTGTCAGGCATCGAACGTGTACCGAAGAGACAGAGGCAACAGCAGTTAACCAAAATGATAGAAGAGAACCCGTTTGTGACGGATCAGGAACTTACGCGCCAATTGAAGGTGAGTATTCAGACGATTCGTCTTGACAGACTGGAACTTGGAATACCCGAACTTCGGGAACGGATGAAACTGATGGCAGAGCGCTCGTATGATCAGGTACGCTCGTTGCCCCTGCATGAGATTATCGGTGATATTGTGGATTTACAGCTGGACAAGAGCGGGATTTCCCTGTTTGAGATTAAGGAAGAACACGTGTTTTCAAGAACGGGGATTGCACGTGGGCACTATGTCTTTGCACAGGCCAACTCCTTGGCTGTAGCCATTATTAACGACGAGATCGCGTTGACTGCATCTGCAGACATTCGCTTTGTCCGTTCGGTTCATTTGGGAGAGAAATGTATTGCGAAGGCTTATGTGAGATCGATTCCAGGTCAAACGGGCAAAGCCAAAGTGGAAGTATTCACTTATGTAGGTGAAGAAATGGTGTTTCAAGGCAACTTTGTTATCTACCATTCAGGTGGAGAAGACAGCGGAGAAGGAGGTCATTTGGAATGAAAATCGTCATTGATGCCATGGGAGGCGACAATGCACCTGCATCAACGGTAGAAGGTGCGATCGCCGCAGCCACGGAATGGGCGGATACACAGATCGTCCTGATCGGCGATGAAGCCAAGCTGGAGCCTCTTTTGAGTCAGTCAGGTGTGAGACCTGCCAATCTTACGGTCCGGCATGCTTCCGAAGTTATTGGTTCGGATGATGAACCCGTAAAAGCAGTACGTCGCAAGAAGGATGCTTCCATGGTGGTTGCAGGCCGCATGCTGAAAGAGGGCGAAGCGGACGCGATGATCTCGGCAGGCAATACCGGAGCGCTGATGACAGCGGGTTTGCTTGTTGTAGGTCGGATGGAAGGGATTGAACGTCCGGCGCTTGCGCCCATGATTCCGACGATTGATGATGTAGGTGTGCTTGCACTGGATCTCGGAGCGAATATGGATGCCAAACCGGAGCATCTTGCGCAATATGGCCTGATGGGCAGTTTGTATCGGCAAAAAGTACAGGGCATAGAATCCCCGCGAGTGGGTTTGCTCAATGTAGGAACAGAGCCAGGCAAGGGAAATGAGTTAACCAAACATGCATACCCTTTACTGGAACAACTCCCCATTCGTTTTGTTGGTAATGTGGAGGCACGTGATGTGCTGACTGGTGCTTGTGATGTGCTTGTATGTGACGGTTTTGCAGGAAATATACTGCTGAAGTCGCTGGAGGGCACAGCAGGTGCCATTTTCGCCTTGCTTAAGGAACAATTCTCATCTTCTCTTAAAAGTAAACTGGCTGCAGCTGTATTGATGCCTGAGTTGCGTGGGCTTAAACGGAAGCTGGATTATACGGAGCATGGCGGAGCGCCGCTCCTCGGTTTGAGCAGACTGGTTGTGAAAAGTCATGGATCTGCTGATGGCAATGCCATCAAAAATGCTGTGCGCCAAGCGCGGATTGCAGTGCAGAATCAGCTGGTAGAGAGCATATCTAAGGAAATTAGCGGGAAGTGAGTGACGACATGAATAATTTGCGCCCAGTAGGGGTTATTGGTACAGGGAAATACGTGCCTGAGAAAATTTTGACGAATAGCGATCTGGAGAAAATGGTCGATACCAATGACGAGTGGATCGTCAGTCGTACAGGAATCAAAGAGCGTCACATTGCTGCACCCGAGCAGGCAACTTCTGATCTGGCATATGAAGCAGCTCTTAAAGCACTTGAATCTGCTGGCATGACAGGCAGTGATCTGGATCTGATTATTGTTGCAACCATTACCCCGGATTCTTCGTTCCCATCAACAGCCTGCATCTTGCAGGACAAATTGGGTGCAAAAGGTGCGGCGGCATTTGATCTGTCGGCAGCTTGCTCCGGATTTGTATACGGGTTGGCAAGTGCTACGAGCTTCATCCAAAGCGGCATGTACAACAACGCACTTGTTATTGGTGCGGACTGCTTGTCTCGTATTACGGATTATACAGACCGTAACACATGTGTCCTCTTTGGTGATGGAGCAGGCGCGGTAGTCGTTGGTGAAGTTCCGGAAGGTCGCGGATTCAAAGCATTCGATCTCGGCGCCGAAGGTGCTGGCGGTAGTCTTCTTCAGATGGAAGGCGGCGGTTCCCGTCTGCCTGCTTCCGCAGAGACCGTTGAAAATAAAAAGCATTACATCTACATGAACGGTCGCGAAGTGTTCAAGTTTGCAGTACGTGTCATGGGTACGGCTACCATTGAGGTATTACGCAAGGCTGGTATGGAGCGTACGGATGTGGATCTGTTTGTTCCTCACCAAGCGAATATCCGGATTATCCAATCTGCGATGCAACGACTTGAACTTCCTGAAGAAAAGGTTGTAGTCAACGTGGATAAGTATGCAAACACATCGGCTGCTTCCATTCCGCTTGCTTTGGTAGAAGCAGCAGAGGAAGGTCGCATGAAAGCCGGAGATACCGTTCTGATGGTCGGATTCGGCGGCGGTTTGACATGGGGAGCATCGGTACTCGTTTGGTAAAATAAACATCTGGGAGATGAATGAGATGGGTAAAATAGCATTTGTATTTCCCGGACAGGGATCACAGGCTGTAGGCATGGCCAAGGACGCGTATGAGTCTGTGCCTGCGGCAACCGAAATTTTTCGCACAGCAGATGAAACATTGGGTTTCTCGCTGAGCAACCTTGTATTTGAAGGACCGGAGACCGAGTTGAAACAGACATCAAATACACAACCGGCTCTGTTGACAGCAAGTATTGCCTTGCTTGAAGCTTTCAAAGAAAAAGGAATTCAGCCTGACTATACGGCTGGACACAGCCTGGGAGAATACAGTGCACTGGTGGCAGCGGGCGTTCTTTCGTTTGCTGACGCAGTGAGCACTGTACGGGCACGTGGTCAGTATATGGAACAGGCAGTACCGGGTGGACAAGGAGCGATGGCTGCTGTGCTTGGTGCGGATCGGGAAGCGCTGGGGGTGCTTTGCCGTGACGTATCTGAAAGTGGTCATGCGGTTGAACTTGCCAACATCAATTGTCCGGGACAAATCGTCATTTCTGGTGTAAAGGAAGGCGTAGCTGCTGTCGCGGAACGAGTGAAAGAAGCGGGCGGCAAACGCGCCATTCTACTAGAAGTAAGTGGTCCGTTCCACTCTTCATTGATGAAGGGTGCAGCTGAAAAGCTGGAAGAGAAACTGAAAACCGTTACGTTCTCACCGGCAGCGGTCCCTGTAGTCGCTAATGTGACTGCAAGACCTGCAGAGGATGGACAGTTTCAGGATTTGTTAACGGCTCAGGTCTATTCTCCTGTATTATGGGAAGACAGTGTGACATGGCTTATTGAGCAAGGCGTGGATACGTTCATCGAGATTGGATCTGGCAGTGTATTGACCGGTTTGATTAAAAAAACAGATAAAACCGTTAAACTGTACAATGTGAACAGTCTTGAAACGCTCGAAGCAACGGCAAGTGAATTAGAAGGAGTTATATGAGTTAAACTAAACTTTTTACACGAGAACGGAGAGGACAGAAAAAAACTGAAGAAGCGGAGCGTTCGCCTTTATCACCGGATTTTCCCTTTAGAAAAGGGAATCAAAAAATCTGGGGATAACAGCGATCGGAAGTTTATTCTGTCATCGGAGTGGCAAGTGTAAACATTCTTTGGTTGAACTGATATAGATTTGGGGAAAGGAGGAATGATTATGTCTAAACCATTAGAAGGTAAAAATGCACTCGTTACCGGGGCATCCCGGGGCATTGGGCGCAGTATTGCACTGGCACTTGCAGAAGCTGGAGCGAACGTAGCCGTGAATTATGCGGGTAGCCAAGCGGCAGCTGAGGAAGTGGCGGAAGCGATTCGTGCCAAAGGAGTCAAGGCGATTACACTTCAAGCCAATGTGGGCCTGATGGATGAAGCTGAACAAATGGTCAAAGCTACACTCGAAGCTTGGGGCAACGTTGATATTCTGGTGAACAATGCTGGTATTACCCGTGATAATCTGATCATGCGTATGAAAGAGGAAGAATTCGATCAGGTTATTGAAACCAATCTCAAAGGAGTGTTTAACTGCCTTAAGGCGGTTACACGTCCAATGATGAAACAACGGTCGGGAAGAATTATCAATATCTCCTCGGTTGTAGGTGTGCTCGGTAATGCTGGACAAGCGAACTATGTTGCTGCCAAAGCAGGAGTTATTGGCCTGACGAAGGCATCTGCTCGTGAACTGGCTTCTCGTGGAATCACAGTCAACTGTGTTGCACCAGGTTTCATTGAGACGGATATGACAAAAGAGTTGTCCCAAGAGCTGGTGGACGGTATGCTAAGTGGTATTCCGTTGTCCCGTTTGGGTCAGCCGGATGAAATTGCCGGTGTAGTCACTTTCCTGGCTTCACAGGCTTCATCTTATATGACAGGGCAGACGCTGCATGTCGATGGTGGCATGTACATGTAATTCTTCCCGGACTTGAACAATAGTCGGGGAACAGGCGCTGGACGATCCGAAATGCCGGAAAAAGGCCGGGTTCCCCGGCCGGGAGCCGCATATGTCTTCTATGGCATTTTGCCTGCGATTCTCGTATAATACCAAAGAAGGAGGTGAACCGGATGTCCGATGTATTGGAGCGTGTAAAACGCATCGTCGTCGACCGCTTGGGCGCAGACGAAGCTGAAGTTACACTTGAAGCATCTTTCAAAGAAGATTTGGGTGCTGATTCTTTGGATGTAGTGGAATTGGTCATGGAATTGGAAGATGAATTTGATTTGGAAATCTCTGATGAAGATGCAGAAAAAATCACGACCGTAGGTGAAGTTGTAAACTACATACAATCTCATACCTAAAGTCATTTTAGTCCCGCACATGTTTTCGAACAGGCGGGACTTCTCATCATTCATTGGTTTTTCTCATTCCGCAAGCAACTCTACTCAAGCAGGCCTATCTTGGTTGAATAGATGTCTGTTTGCGGATATTCCCACAAAATACTTGCGTAATGCAGTCGATATAGAGGTGACTCGGTTTGAAACAAAGAGTAGTAATTACCGGAATGGGCGTAATGACATCGCTCGGAAAAGATTTGGAAACGTTCTGGGGCAGTTTAATGGCAGGAAAGTCCGGAATCTCTCAGATTGAGGCGTTTGATGTTAGTGAATACACGACACAGATTGCAGCTGAGATCAAGGATTTCAACCCGGAAGAATATATGGATCGCAAGGATGCTCGCAAAATGGACCGTTTTGTACAGTTCGCTGTAGCAGCCGGCTTCAAAGCCGTTGAAGACAGTGGTCTGAAAATTAACGAGAATATTGATGCAGAGCGTTTCGGTGTATCCATCGGATCAGGTATTGGTGGATTGGGTACGTGGGAGGACCAACATAATGCATTGTTGCAAAAAGGTCCAAAACGGGTAAGCCCATTCTTCATTCCCATGATGATCTCCAACATGGCTTCAGGCCAAATGTCCATCTCTCTTGGTGCCAAAGGTCCTAACATTAACGTGGTTACCGCTTGTGCAACAGGTACACACTCTATCGGAGATTCCTTCAAGCTGATTGCCAATGGTGATGCAGATGCCATGATCTGTGGTGGTGCGGAAGCAACAATCAGACCAACGGGTCTTGCAGGGTTCTGTGCTATGCGCGCAATGTCTACACGTAATGATGATCCTGCGAAGTCAAGCCGTCCTTTTGATACAGAACGTGATGGTTTTGTTATGGGCGAAGGCGCTGGTGTTCTGATTCTGGAATCCCTGGAGCATGCTCAAAAACGTGGTGCACGCATTTATGGTGAAGTGATCGGTTACGGTCTGACAGGCGATGCACATCACATGACAGAACCAGATCCGGACGGAGCAGCACGTTGCATGAAGATGGCACTTCGTAATGCGGGTATTGAGCCTGAAGAAGTGGACTACATTAATGCACACGGAACTTCGACTCCTGTAGGCGACAGATCCGAAACGCTTGCGATCAAAAAGGCGTTTGGTGATCATGCGTACAAGCTCGCAGTGAGTTCCACTAAATCCATGACGGGCCACATGCTTGGCGCTGCTGGTGGTGTAGAAGCGGTCATCTGCGGATTGTCACTGACACATCAGACACTGGCACCAACGATCAACCTGGAAAATCAGGACCCGGAATGTGATCTGGATTATGTTCCAAATGTTCCACGTCAAACCAAAGTTAATATTGCCATGTCTAATTCATTTGGATTCGGCGGTCACAATGCCACCATTATTCTCAAAAAATTTGAAGCATAAGGGGCTAGTTCGTTTGAGTGAAGATCTGAAGCAGTTACAACATAAACTTCAAATCAAATTTGACAACAGGCAGCTTTTAAAACAAGCGTTTACCCATGCTTCTTATGTAAACGAACACCGGTTCAGTCAGCATCAGGACAACGAGCGTCTGGAGTTTCTGGGCGATGCCGTGCTGGAACTGACTGTATCGGAATACTTGTATCATTTGTATCCTAACCGTCCGGAAGGCGAATTAACTAAGCTGCGGGCATCCATTGTCTGTGAGCCTTCCCTCGTCAAATTTGCTGAAGCGTTGGGTTTTGGGCAGTATGTACTTCTTGGTAAAGGTGAGGAACTAACGGGAGGACGGACACGGCCGGCTCTGCTGGCGGATGTGTTTGAATCTTTCATTGGTGCATTGTATCTGGATCAGGGGCTTGCGCCTGTCCGGGCATTTCTCGACCAGCATGTCTTTCCATTAATCGTGTTGGGCAGCAAGCTGCAAATGAGTGATTACAAAACGGAACTGCAGGAACTTACTCAGCATCACAATATGGGAGCTTTGGAATACCGTATCGTTGAGGAACGGGGACCTGCCCATGAACGTGAGTTTGTCTCGGAGGTCCATATGGGTCAGGAACGGCTTGGCAGAGGTACAGGGCGTTCCAAAAAGGAAGCGGAACAACAGGCTGCATCTGCAGCACTTGATCGACTGAAGCTTCCGGAAGCCGGAGCTTAACCGATAGCGCATAGACAAACGAAGAGCAAAGAGCAGCCCGCGGGTCCGCCCCGGCGGAAGTAATCGGCCGGACTGCTTTTTGCTCTTTTTTTTGTAAAGAGGTTCAGGGGGAGTTTGCCTGATCGTTAACCCAATAAGTTGAACTTTATTTTACACAAAACGAAGAGTGCAGAACCAATCCGAAGAAGCAACGCGTGCGCATTTATCAACGGATTTCTCCCTTGGGTAAGGGATGAAGAAAATCTGGGGATAAGGGCGATCGGAGGATGGTACTGCAATCGAAGTAGTCATGTGTAATAGCAATGGTTCATTTTATTTAGGCGCTGGAGTGCAATACTTGAAATTTGCAAGAGGAGGTGACGAGAAACCCTATGTTTTTAAAACGGATTGAATTGGGTGGATTCAAGTCATTCGCCGACAAAACGGAGATGGAATTCGTTCGTGGCATTACGGCTGTTGTAGGTCCGAACGGAAGTGGCAAGAGTAATATATCGGACGGAATCCGTTGGGTTCTGGGGGAACAAAGTGCCAAGTCGCTGCGTGGTGGCAAGATGGAAGATATCATCTTTGCAGGTAGTGACGCACGGAAGGCCGTTAATTTCGGCGAAGTGTCGCTAACGCTCGATAACGAGGATCACGCACTTGCATTGGATTTTGGTGAAGTGACGGTGACTCGTCGTGTACATCGAAGCGGAGATAGTGAATATTTTATTAATAAGCAATCTTGTCGCTTGAAGGATATTACGGAGTTGTTTATGGATACTGGCATTGGTAAGGAGGCCTACTCGATTATTGGACAGGGACGAATTGAAGAGATTCTGAGTACCCGTTCAGAGGATCGCAGGGGCATCTTTGAAGAGGCTTCAGGTATCGTTAAATATAAATCCCGCAAGCGCGATGCTACGCGCAAACTGGATGAGACAGAGCAGAATTTACTGCGTATTCATGATCTCGTGACTGAACTGGAAGATCAGATTGGTCCCTTAAAGGAACAATCGGAGAAAGCGATCCATTATAAAGAACTTCGTTCTCAGCTTAAATCACAGGAAATTTCCATGTATGTGTACCAGATCGAACAGATTCATGCATCCTGGAGTAAGGCCAACGAAAGGTTGCAATCGCTAAAACAGGAAGAGGTTGGACTGGCGGCGATTGTCTCTACGCATGATGCCAAGCTGGAAAATGATCGGAATGCGCTGCGTATCCTGGAAACAGAGACAGAGCAACTGCAATCCGCCTTATTGCAATTCAGTGAAGCGACGGAGAAAAGTGAAGGTCTTGGAGAACTGCTCAAGGAGCGCTCGCACCATCTGCAAACGAACCAAGAGCAGCTCAAAGTAACGCTTGCCGCCAGTGAAGAGAGACATCGCGAAAGGGAAACCGAGCTGATTGCACTGCGAGAAAAGTTTGGCAAACTTGAGCATGAACTGAACGATGTGAGAAATCAGTTGTCGCAGGAAGAGGCCAAACTCATCGGTGTAACAGGCGGCATTAGCCAGCAGCAAGAGGAAAGCCTCAAAGGCAACTTGCTGGAACTGATGAATCAGATGGCTCAGACACGAAATGAAATTCGTTATGTGGATCAGCAGAAAGAAACGCTGGAGCGCAGAATGAATCGCGCGGCTGAGGAATCAGGCAAATGGGAAGATCAGAAAGAGACACTGGAAAGTCGCAAAGCGGATATTGAGAAAAAAGTTGTTCGTTTGGGCAAAGAAATCAGTGATCTACGTGGTGGCTATATTACGGAAAGTGAACGACTCCAGTCGCTGCAGAAGCTGCTCGAAGAAAGTCGGGGCACGGTCCGTAAATGGGAACAGAAGCGTGAAGCTCAAGTCTCCCGCCGCGATACGATGAAAGAGATGCAGGATGATTTCGACGGATTCATGCTGGGTGTCAAGGAGGTCCTCAAGGCTTCACGTAAAGGTACGCTGAGTGGTGTTCATGGAGCTGTGGCTGAACTCGTTAAAGTTCCCGAGAAGATCGAACTTGCGGTAGAGACAGCAATGGGAGCATCCTTGCAGCATGTGGTCATGGAAAATGAATCGGTTTCCAGACAGGCGATTGCTTTCCTGAAGCAGCGCCAGTTGGGGCGTGCAACATTCCTGCCTCTGGATGTCATTCGTCCTCGCGCCATTGGAGCGGCTGAACGTTCCATGATCGAAGGTATGGAAGGTTTTGTGGGGATCGGTGCTGATCTTGTACAATTTGAATCCAAGTACGCTTCGATCATTGGCAGTCTGTTGGGTAATGTTATTATTGCCGAAACGCTGGAGGTCGCCAATAAAATTGCGGCTCGCTGTCAGTATCGTTTCCGGGTTGTGACACTCGAAGGTGATGTGGTCAATGCGGGTGGTTCCATGACAGGTGGTAGCCAGCACAAGAAAAATGTGAGTCTGCTCAGCCGGAAACGGCAGCTGGACCAGCTTGATCAGGATATTTTGGATACCGAAAATCAGATCGTGAAACTGCATCGCAGTGTGGATGATGTAAAAGTTCAACTAGAGCAGTGTCAGGACAAACTGGATGAACTTCGTCAGTCCGGTGACGATACCCGAAATGCAGAACAGCAAGCTTCGATGGAAATGAAGCAGGTAGAGCATGAGCTTCGTCACGTGCTTGAACAGGTTGCCGTTGCCGGGCAGGAGAAGAGCGGGTTCACCGAAGAGATCAAAGAGCTGGATACGGCTCGCATCGTCGCTGTGAAGAAGCTGGAACAGCTTGAAGAGGAAGAAAAAGCGACTCATCGTGCCATTCATGCAGCTGAGTTTGCTCGGAAAGCCAATGAATCCGCGAAGGAAGAATTGCAGAGCCAACTCACCGAATTGAAAGTACGCGAAGGAAAGCTCGATCAGGAGCGATTCTCCAATGGGGAACAATTGCGACGTCTGGAGCGGGAAGTGGAGTCGCTAGTCAAAGATCTTCGTCAGAATCGCACTTTACTAGCTTCGATGGAAGCAGATCTCAAGAAAACACAGACCGAGAGTGTTAAGCAGATTGAAGATCTGAACCAGTACAAGCTGAAAAAAGCGGAAGCTTCCCAAGAACTGGACTTCAAACGTGCTGCCCGAAGTGAGTTGTCGAAAAAGCTTGAACTTGCCGAGAATGAAACGAAGGAACAGCGCACGCAGTTGAAAGCTGTGGAAGAGCAGATGCGACAGACCGAAATTTCCGTGAACCGGTTGGATGTTGAGCTGGAAAATATACTGCGAAAGCTGACGGACGAATACGAACTGGGCTATGAACTGGCCAAAGAACGTTATCCGGTGCCGGAAGATGTAGAGCATACACAGGCAGAGGTACAGAAGCTGAAGCGCAGTATATCCGCACTGGGTGATGTTAACCTGGGAGCGATTGAAGAGTTCCAGCGGGTCAATGAGCGATACGAGTTCCTGAGTGAACAGAAGAATGACCTGGTGGAAGCCAAAACAACGTTGTATCAGGTTATTCGGGAAATGGAAGACGAGATGGCGAAGCGATTCAAGATCACATTTGATGCAATCCGCCGTGAGTTCGGTACCGTGTTTACCAAACTGTTTGGTGGGGGACGTGCTGATCTTGTTCTGATGGACCCGGAGCGTTTGCTTGAAACGGGAATAGATATTGTGGCTCAGCCACCAGGCAAGAAACTGCAAAACCTGCAACTGTTATCCGGTGGGGAGCGGGCTTTGACGGCGATGGCTTTGTTATTTGCCATTCTGCATGTCAAACCTGTACCATTCTGCGTGCTGGATGAAGTAGAGGCAGCGCTGGACGAAGCTAACGTGGTACGTTTTGCCCAGTACCTGCGTGAATTCTCCGAACAGACACAGTTCATCGTTGTTACCCATCGTAAGGGTACGATGGAAGAGGCTGATGTGCTGTATGGAGTTACGATGGAAGAGGGCGGAGTATCCAAGCTCGTTTCGGTTAAACTGGAAGATGAGGAAGCGGTCATTGCCTGATCGATCCAAGGCTGTGGGACCTATGAACTCATTATCATTATTAAAATTCATTTAGATTGAGCATTATTGCATAGCGCTAGATTATGTACACGATGGAGGGGCTTTATGAGTTTTTTTAAAAAGCTGAGAGACAGCATTGCCAACAAAACGGAGTCGGTTACCAAACAGTTCAAGGATGGATTGGAAAAGACACGTAAAGGGCTAGTGGAGAAAGTGTCGGATCTCGTGATCCGCCGCAAAAAAATCGATGAAGAGTTCTATGAAGAACTGGAAGAGATTTTGATCGGAGCAGACGTTGGCGTAAATACGGTCATGAATCTGATCGAAGATCTGCGCGTTGAGGTGAAAAAACGCAAAATTGAGGACGCGGCGGAGCTGCAGCCTGTACTGTCCGAGAAACTGACGGATCTTCTTCGTGGTGAACAGAATAACGAGCTGAAAATGAATCCAGATGGCATTACCGTCATTTTGTTTGTTGGTGTTAACGGTGTTGGTAAAACAACGACAATTGGCAAGCTGGCGCATCGATTTAAACAGCAAGGTAAGAAAGTCATCATGGCCGCTGGAGATACGTTCCGTGCCGGAGCCATCGAACAGCTGGAAGTATGGGGACAACGTGCCGGTGTCGATGTTATCAAACAGCAATCCGGTTCTGATCCGGCAGCGGTTATGTATGATGCGGTGCAGGCAGCGAAACAACGGGGCGCCGATGTTCTCCTCTGTGATACAGCAGGTCGTCTGCAAAACAAATCTAACCTGATGGACGAGCTTAACAAGATCTATCGTGTCATCCAACGTGAAATCCCGGATGCTCCGCATGAAGTGCTGATGGTACTGGATGCAACCACAGGTCAGAATGCCTTAAATCAGGCTAAACTTTTCGGTGAGAAAAGCGGCGTAACCGGCCTCGTACTGACGAAGCTGGATGGAACGGCCAAGGGTGGGATCGTTGTTGCGATTCGTCAGGAGCTGGACTTACCAGTGAAGCTTGTGGGTCTGGGTGAGAAGATCGATGATCTGCAACAATTTGATTCAGAGCAGTTCGTGCATGCCTTGTTCGCCGGATTGATCCAGGAGCAGCCAACTGAAAGTGCTGAAGAAGAGGAAACGAACTCCTAGAACCATTGTTAATTAGGATAAATGAATAGCGTTAAGCGTAATTGCCAGTGATAGACGTGATAAGTGTCACGTGTAATGTCACTGGCAATACGTGTATAATGGGAATAAAGCAGGCAATGCTAGAGGGCTAGAAAGGACGGTTGAAATGGCCAATACTCATACCTATTCTCGCCGTGAAGAAGTCGCCAATGCGGTGACACATGGAATCGGCGCTGCACTCAGTGTGGCTGCACTGGTGATATTGATTGTATTTTCAAGTATAAAAGGCACGGCTTGGCATGTGGTCAGTTTCACGATCTACGGGATCACCATGCTGCTGCTCTATACGAGTTCTACGCTCGTGCATGCATGGAAAGATGGCAAAGTGAAAGATTTATTTGAGATTTTCGACCATTCTTCCATTTATTTGTTTATTGCGGGGTCGTACACTCCGCTTTTGTTTATTGCTGTTCGCGGTACACTTGGATGGACCCTGTTCGGTATAATCTGGGGAATCGCATTATTCGGCGTGATCTTTAAGGCGTTTTTTACGAAAAGATTTCTATTCATGTCCACGATTTTCTATGTTGCGATGGGCTGGCTCATCGTAATTGCCTGGCAACCGCTTATGGCTGCCATACCTACTGGCGGAATTGTGCTGCTGGTTGCTGGAGGCCTGATGTATACACTGGGTACACTATTTTATGTGTGGCGTGGATTTCCTTACCACCATGCGATATGGCATCTCTTTGTGTTGGCAGGCAGTATTCTTCATTTCTTTATGGTACTGTTGTACCTGACACCACTTCGCTAGAACGCCATAAACGGATGCATCTCCACGGACTGAGACGCATTCGTTTTTCTTTTACATAGAGGTGATCTCGTACAGGTAAAGATAGGATTTGCTTGTTGTGAAATAAGGTATATATCACCCGTTAAACATCGAAATAACATATCATCAAAGCTGTTTTTATTGTGACAAGTATTTTTGCTTGACAACCTGATTTGTTTTAGGTATTATTAGGAACGTTGCAAGAGTGTAAAGTGTTTTTCCTTGACGAAGGGAGTGCCCCGATGTGAGTCAAGAAAACCGGCTTGAGAAGACAAACCGGATTAACTTGCTGTTTGCCTTTTATGAATTGTTACTTACCGAGAAACAGCAGACTTTTCTAAAGTATTACTTTCATGACGATTTTTCACTTGGTGAAATTGCAGCCGAGTTTGAGATCAGCCGCCAGGCGGTATACGAGCATATCAAGCGTGCCGAACAAGTGCTGGAAAATTACGAAAGCAAGCTGGGCTTGCTGGAAAAGCATGAACGGCGGAATCGCAATCTTGAAGATTTGCAAAATGCATTGGAACGCGCAGGCGTCTCCATTGATAACAACAAACAAATACACGATATCGTTGCTCAGCTCAGCGAATGAGAAGATTATAACGGCTCAGTGGAACGTATCGGTCTTAAAAACAGTAATAAAGCTTAAGGAGGTGGGATCATGGCATTTGAAGGATTAACGACCCGATTACAGAATGTGTTCAGCAAGCTGCGCGGCAAAGGCAAGGTGTCTGATGAAGATGTAGCCGAGGCTATGCGCGAGGTACGTCTGGCATTGCTCGAAGCGGATGTAAACTTCAAAGTGGTCAAGGAATTCATCGCCAAGGTGAAAGAGAAGGCTGTTGGCAAAGAAGTGATGGAGAGCTTCACGCCAGGAATGGTCATCATCGACATCGTTAACAAGGAACTAACGGATTTGATGGGTGGAAGTCAGGCCAAACTGGCTAAAGCGAACAAACCGCCTACGGTGCTGATGATGGTTGGTTTGCAGGGTGCTGGTAAAACAACCACATCGGGTAAACTGGCTAAAATGCTGCAAAAGCAAAACAGCAGACCATTGCTTGTTGCAGGAGATATTTATCGTCCGGCAGCGATCAAACAGTTGCAAGTACTTGGCGAGCAGATCAAAGCGCCGGTATTCACACTCGGAGATCAGACAAGCCCTGTTGAGATCGCACGTCAAGGTCTTCAACATGCCAAAGATAACGGTAATGACTATGTTATTATCGATACAGCTGGACGTCTGCATGTTGATGAAGAACTGATGGAAGAACTTCGCCAGATTCACAGCGTAGTGAATCCGGATGAAGTACTGCTCGTGGTGGACAGTATGACAGGTCAGGATGCGGTTAACGTAGCAGAACACTTTAACCAGCAGCTTAATCTGACCGGGGTTGTCCTGACTAAGCTGGATGGCGATACTCGTGGTGGTGCTGCACTTTCTGTCAAAGCAGTTACGGGTTGTCCAATCAAGTTTGCTTCCCTTGGAGAGAAACTTGACGCTTTGGAGCCGTTCCACCCGGAACGTATGGCTTCACGGATCCTCGGTATGGGTGATATGTTATCTCTGATTGAGAAAGCACAATTAAACATTGATACCGATAAAGCCAAGGAAATGGAACGGAAGATGCGTAATGCAGAATTCACGTTTGAAGATTTCCTGGAGCAGATGGATCAAGTGAAAAAGCTGGGACCAATCGATCAGATCATGGATATGATCCCCGGCATGGGCAAGATGAAACAAGCCAAGGACCTGAAGGTTGATGATAAACAGATGGGCCGGATCGAAGCGATCGTTTACTCAATGACGACCGAGGAGAAACGCAACCCGGACATGATCAACCATAGCCGCCGGAAGCGTATTGCTACCGGAAGCGGAACATCTCTGGCTGAAGTAAATCGTCTGATCAAGCAATTTGATGAGATGCGCCGCATGATGAAACAGTTCTCGGATATGATGGGACCTAAAGGCGGCAAAAATAAAGCGATGAAGCAGCTTAAAGGTATGGGTAAAGGAATGAAGTTTCCTTTCCGTTGATTTAAGCGAAGCTGGATCATATACAGATTTCATTGAAGGAGGTGAATTTTCAAATGGCAGTTCGTATTCGTCTGAAACGTATGGGTGCTCACAAAGCTCCTTTCTACCGCGTAGTGGTATCGGATTCCCGTTCCCCACGTGACGGTCGTTTTATCGAGGAGATCGGTTACTACAACCCGGTTGAACAACCGGCTGTTGTTAAGATCGATGAAGATAAAGCATTGGCATGGCTTCAAAACGGTGCACAAGCATCTGACACTGTCCGCAACTTGCTTAGCAAAGCGGGCGTGATGAAGAAGTTCCACGAGTCTAAATTATCTAAATAAAGTGCTGATTCGGAGGGTCATCTATGGAAGAATTAGTAAGCATAATTGCTAAGGCTTTAGTCGATCATCCGGAAGATGTGACGGTTCGGACGGTTGAGAAAGACCGGCTTGTCGTTTATGAGTTAACCGTTCATCCTGACGATGTCGGGAAGGTAATTGGTAAACAGGGACGAATCGCGAAATCACTTCGTACGGTCGTCACATCAGCAGCAGTTAAGATGGATAAACGGGTTACCGTTGATATCATATCTTAAAGATATACGAAAGGGGGTTAGGATGCATGTCCTAGCCCCTTTTCGTGCATGCTGAAACTAATATGTTAGACTAGATATTATAATGCATTAAAATTTTGGGTATGAGTGACTTCGGAGCAGTGCAGGGGACGGAATCGATTCTGGAGAAGCGTTAGCGTTCGCCTTAAAGCTTTCTGAAAGAAAGCTACATCGGAAGCATATGTTATCACCTCATTTTCACCTTTTAAAGCAATTTTCAAAAATGAGGGGGTAACAGCGATCGGAAGAACGAACCGTCGCCGGAACGGCCGTACCAGAGTCGGCGTACCTGTTTAATTTGATTTAATTTTATAGGAGGAATTATGGCAGAGTTTATGAATGTAGGTAAAATCGTTAATACACATGGAATTCGCGGTGAGGTGAGAATCATGCCTTTAACCGATTTCCCGGAAGTGCGTTTCGCGAAAAATGCAGAGTTGTTTTTCTTTACACCAGATAATCATCCAGTCATGGTTAACGTGGAATCTGCACGTTTGCATAAAAATATGTATATTCTTCGTCTGAAAGAGTACGGCAATATTAATGAAGTAGAGAAGTTTAAAGGCGGCATGGCCAAGGTGTTAAAAGAGAACCTGGCTGAGTTGGAGGAGGGCGAATATTACTTCCATCAAATCGTTGGGTGTTCTGTCATCACCGAAGAGGGTGAAACGCTCGGAACAATCTCTGAAATCTTGACTCCTGGTGCCAATGATGTATGGGTTGTCAAAACGTCAGCAGGCAAAGAAGTACTGATTCCCGTTATTGATGATGTCGTGCTTGATGTGGACATCGAACAGAAGCAAGTGAAGATTCACCTGATGGAAGGGCTGCTGTAACATGAAAGTGGATGTATTAACGCTATTCCCGGAGATGTTTGACGGTGTGTTCGGGGCAAGCATTCTGGGCAAAGCTCAAACGAAGGGACTGGTATCCCTCGGTGCAACCAACTTCCGTAATTATGCGACCAATAAACATAATACAGTAGATGATGCTCCTTACGGTGGGGGTGGAGGCATGGTGCTGAAACCAGATCCGATCTTTGCTGCTGTAGAAGATGTTCTGGAGCAACGCGGAGAAGCTGCGGCAACGATGAAACCTCCACGTATCATTCTAATGTGTCCGCAAGGTGAGACGTTTACACAGAAAAAAGCAGAAGAACTTGTGCAGGAAGATCATCTGATTTTTATATGTGGACATTATGAAGGTTACGATGAACGAATCCGCGAATTTCTCGTAACGGATGAACTATCCATTGGTGATTACGTACTCACGGGTGGGGAGCTACCTGCTATGGTTGCGATTGACAGCATCGTACGCCTAATTCCCGGTGTGCTTGGCAATGAGACAAGTGCCGTAACGGATTCATTCAGTACTGGACTTCTCGAATATCCACACTACACACGTCCACCCGAGTTTAGGGGCATGAAAGTACCGGATATGCTGTTGTCGGGACATCATCTGAACATTGAGGCGTGGCGCAGGGAACAGTCGTTGCTTCGTACGCTGGAGCGCAGACCGGAGATGTTGGAAACGGCAGACTTGACGGAGAAAGAACGAATTTGGCTAAAAAAGATACGCTTAGACCGTAAACATAGCACAGAGTAAATATACGTTTCGTATCTATAAACACGTTAATATTATTTTTTGGATTTCATAAAAGCCGACCTTGATCCCAAAGGTTGGCTTTTTTGTGTATTGAAAAGAAGCTGGATTTTTATTGGTATATTCTATAAAATGGAAGTATATATTGAAACTGAGTTTCATTAAGCGAAACTAAAGGTGGTGTATGAATGACGTATAGTATTATTGGTCTTGATCATATTCAGCTCGTAGCACCGGAAGGTTGTGAAGCGGAAGCACGTCATTTTTATGATAACGTGTTGGGCTGGACGGAGATTCCTAAACCTGAAATTCTAAGAAAACGGGGTGGTGTATGGTTCGAGTGTGGCAGGCATCAAGTGCATATTGGAATACAAAAAGATTTCGTTCCAGCTACAAAAGCTCATCCGGCATTTCATGTACAGCATTTGGATCAGCTGCGTGATCATCTGATTCATAATCATATTCATATTGTCGATGACGGAGCAAGGGTAGAGGAGGGTGTAAGTCGTTTCTATATAAATGACCCTTTTGGCAATCGTCTTGAGTTCTTGGAATGGGTTTAAATCATTCGTTTGCAAAATCGTTTATGTTGACATGGACAGTTTTGCAGCTTTGAACTTTTTTGCATAAGTACTAAACAGGGTTGTAAAAGAAAGGAATTTTCTTTATGGTGAACTCAGCTGGAGCAGAATAACAACTGAGGAGGAAGGTTATGAATCATCAACCTTATGAAATCGCCAGAATAGATATTAGCCAAGCCGGAGAACGCTGCAAAATGCTCTTGGGAGATCTGAATGGAGATGGCAGACTTGAGATGTTGCTGGTACAGGCAGATGGGGGCATAGATGATCGGTATGTTCCACATCAGGTATGCTGTTTGACTGCATTTGATCTGGAAGGAACTTTAATGTGGCAAGCAGGAACTGCTGATCCCAATGCAGGTGGGCCGGGCTCAGACTACCCTGCTCAGATCGCAGATTGGGATAGTGATGGGCATAATGAAGTACTATGTGTTATGAACAAACAATTCCTCGTGTTGGATGGCCGGACCGGAGAGATCAAAGAAACACGTAATCTGCCAAGCGATGAAGCGCATGACTGCATTATTCTTGCCAATCTGACTGGTAACCAACAAAAAATGGACATCATACTGAAAGACCGCTATAAGACGTTATGGGCACTCGACCATGATTTTAATTTGTTATGGAAGCATGAGGGGAATCCGGGACATTTTCCGTGGGTGTTTGATATTGATGGCGACGGCAAGGATGAAGTGATGGCCGGATATGACATGCTGGACCATGATGGGACGATATTATGGTCTTGTCAGAACTTGGATGATCATGCCGACTGTATATGGTTTGGAGACGTTGACGGTGATGGGGAAGTTGAGGTTGTTATCGGTGGTAGTGTCACGGTCATGATGGACCGCTATGGTAATGAGAAGTGGCGTTATGAAGATTCGATTGAATCACAGCATATTGCGTTGGGCCATTTTATTGCTGAAATGGAAGGTTTACAAGTTGCAGGTCTGGACCGGATTGTCCGGGGCGATGAGCATGGTAAGGATGGGATGTTCATGCTGAATAACGCTGGGCAAGAAATATGGAAAGAAAATCGCACGACTCGTGGCTGGTTAACTATTATAGAGCCTGTATGTAACTGGGATGAGGGTGGACTCGATTATATTTTGGCGTATCGCCGAGGTGGGGGAGTGTTGCCTTCTTTGGTAGATGGAAACATGAAAACGATTACCGAGTTCCCAAAAGAGGGATATGCGGTACATGCAGATCTGGTTCAGACCGGACAGGAACAGATCATCATCTATGACGCTCAGGAAGCGGTGATTTACGCCAATTCTCCAATGACATTATCATGGGTGGATGCAAAAAGAGCCAAGCCACAGCTTAAAAGGCTGTATAACTCGACTCTGTACCCGGGCGGTGACGTTAAACTCTAGGTTTTACTGATCACTCTCCGATGTGGGTAATTCGTTCTGCGGACTGGAGTTGGGTTGAAGCAAGGACGCCAAATCAGTACCTGTCGTGACCGTCAAACGAGGCAGCTTCATGGGAGGGTCTCCTGGATGAACAAATCCGGAGCGTACGGTAAAGGCCATACGATATCCGTGTTGCTGTAACTTATAAATCATCTGTGTACTGGTATAACCAAAAGGGTAAGCCAGATAAGGCGTGTCTATTCCGGTTTGCTTCATTTGCTGGATATCATCATCCAGAAGGCTGGTGTCCAGACCGACAGGTACGATGTTGCCACAGCGTATAAATCCTTTGTGATGCAAGTTATAGGTATGACTGTTAAATTCAAATACATCAGTTGCTGCCTGCATCTCTGACTTGGAGATGAAACTTTTTTTGGCGGGGTCAAACACCGTAGGCTGATCCTGAATCTTGCTGCCAATGACAAACAATGAGGCATGGAAATTATATTTTTGAAGCACGGGGTAAGCTAACGTATAATTGTTCTGATACCCGTCATCAAAGGTAATCACAATAGATTTTTGTGGCAAGGAAATCTTCCCGCTAACATATTGCTCAAGTTGATCCAGTGTAATCGTACGGTAGCCTTCATCGTGCAGGTATTTCATGTTTTGCTCGAAATCCTCCAGATTAATGATTGATTTATTACCTGTCTCACGATTGTTCAGTTTGGGTTCTATGTAATGATACATCAGTACAGGAACTTCTGTAGCAGTACCTTGTTCAATCTTGAAGGTAGAACGATCCAGCACAGATGGGCTGGAGAAGTCAGTGTGTGACAGCTGGAATGCTTTGCGTTTGACAATGTCCCAGGATGTGCAGGCTTTGTGTGACAGTGCATTCGTTGGATGAGTTACGGCATATGCATACAGTGTAATGGAGCATGTGAGCATGGCGAGTAGGGCAAGTGTGATCTTTTTCCAATATTTCATGAGTCTTAAGGTTCTCCTTTTAAAGTGGTCAATAAGTTATATCATAGACGATATTTCTACACGGGAAGTTACAGTATTTTTTCCTGTATCAGGTTGACTTGCAGATGAGAGCGTGGATTAACGGTCCATAAGGGGAGTATATATCTTAGAATGAAATTAACATGTGAGAAGTATAGGCGGCCACCTGTGACATGAATGGTTCGAGGCCTGCGACTGTGAAGAAAGAGGGGACGGCATATCTTAACCACTAGCTAGTTGTTAAAATTAAAATGGTTCAACGTTCTGCTGGCCATTACTATACTTTAGTGAGATGATAGTGAGTTTCAGCATTGCTAATTGATCAATAGGCATTTTGTTTAATTTCTCTTGTGTTTTGATATGCTGCGTGATACAATAAGTCTGTTATGTGGAATACGGCGGTCCTCTATGGATAATGAAGGAGACAAGGTGATCTCTGGAAGAAGTATGAACGCCTGTACGGAAGGAGGGAGTCATAGATGAATATCGTTCAAGCGATTACACAAGAACAACTTCGTAAGGATATTCCGAGTTTTCGTCCTGGTGACACTTTGAAAGTGCACGTTAAGGTAATCGAGGGAACTCGTGAGCGTATCCAATTGTTCGAAGGTGTTGTGATTAAACGCCGTGGTGGTGGAATCAGTGAGACTTTTACAGTTCGTAAAATTTCTTACGGTGTAGGTGTGGAAAGAGCTTTCCCGCTTCATTCCCCAAAAATCGATAGAATCGAAGTGGCTCGCCGTGGTAAAGTGCGTCGTGCGAAGCTTTATTATCTTCGTGAACTACGCGGTAAAGCAGCGAGAATTAAAGAAATTCGTTAATATAACGGATACCGGGAAGGGCTTGGAGACAAGCCCTTTTCGTTTTTGTCCGGGAAAAGTTGAACCGGAGGTACACTTCCGAGTAAAATGGTATGGCAACACATGCGGGGAATAGTCCGGGAGGCTTGTAAAATCAGTTATTGAAGTGCGTGTTCAAAAGACCGGTTTCAGTACCGACTTTTTGAACAATCTCTTGAAAACATTTGAATTGTGGATTAAATGTATTGTAATGCTTGGTGTAAGATTACATAACTGATGTGAATGTTTTGTATCCATCCTTTGAGTTATTGGAACGATACAGAATGCTGGATGTGTGTACTGCTATAAACATGTACTGTGAAGAGAGGAAGATCTTGAATGGAACAAGAAGTTCAACAGGACCAGGGCAATCCTGCCGAAGAGAAAAACAGTCGATCCAAAAAAGCCAAAAATGAAATTGTTGAATGGCTCAAAGCCATTGTTATTGCATTAGTTCTCGTCATTCTGATTCGGTGGTTGCTCTTCAAACCGTTTGTTGTGGACGGACCGTCCATGCAGCCGAACTTTGAAACGGGTGAACGTGTGATCGTCAACGAAATCTTATATGATATCAGAGAACCGAAGCGCGGTGAAGTTATCGTCTTCCACGTACCATCCGAGGGCCGAGATTTCATTAAACGTGTTATTGCTGTAGAAGGTGATACGGTTGAGGTTCAAGACGATACGGTGATGGTTAACGGCAAAAAGGTTGATGAAACGTATATTCAAGGAGCCATTGATGCAGCTGAAGCCAATGGTGGAACATATAACGTGAAGGATTTCCCTAATGAGCAGTTCCCTGATGGCAAAGTGCCTGCAGGTCATGTGTTTGTCATGGGAGACAACCGTCCAAATAGTACAGACAGCCGTATGATCGGTTATGTTTCGTTAGAAGATATTATTGGTCGTGCAGATGTTATTTTCTGGCCAATTGGTGAGATTAAGTGGATTAACCACTGAGATTGAAGTAAATAATGAGGTGAAGACAAGTTGACGATACAATGGTTTCCAGGTCATATGACTCGAGCCAGACGCCAGATTCAGGATAAGTTAAAGCTCATCGACGTGGTCATCGAACTGTTGGATGCCCGTCTGCCTGTCTCCAGCCGTAATCCGATGATTGACGAAATATTGCTGGATAAACCCCGGATGATTTTGTTGAACAAATCGGATTTGGCAGATGCGAAAGTGACGCAAGAGTGGATTGAATATTTCAAAAAAGAGGGAATTACCGCCTTTCCTGTGGATGCCTCGACAGGCACTAATGTGAAAGACATTCCGGTACAGGCGAAGCTTCTTCTGAAAGAAAAAATTGATCGTCAACTGGCCAAAGGAATTAACCCTCGTGCGGTTCGCGGATTGATTGTGGGTATTCCAAATGTGGGTAAATCAACATTGATTAACCGACTGGCTGGACGGAGTATTGCGTTAACAGGAGATCGTCCTGGTGTGACGAAGGGGCAACAATGGATTAAGGTAGGCAAAGAAATGGAGCTATTGGATACTCCGGGTATTCTTTGGCCCAAGTTTGAAGATCAGAATGTAGGTTATCGTCTTGCCGTAACAGGTGCAATCAAAGAGGAAATTCTGAATGCAGAGGATATCGCCTTTTTTGGAATCAGTTACCTGATGCGTTATTACTGGGACGCTCTGGAAGAGAGATACGGACTTCAGGAGTTCTCCAAGGATGCAGATGATTCAGACAGTGTTATTGCAATTATGGAACAAGTCGGCCGTATACGTGGTTGTGTTGTAAGCGGTGGACGTATTGATCTGGAGAAGGCATCGCGAGCATTTCTACGTGAATTGCGAGCGGGTAAAATGGGACGTTTCTCTATGGAAGCCCCCTACTAAAAAATGGACTCTACACGATGAAGATCATTATCTTTATCTGTTCATTTCATATATCCAAGTGCCGAAAGAAGCGGCCGTTACCGGATTACCGGGAACGGTCTTTTTTTGTGTATAAAAACGCGGAATTGGAGCTGGACTTACGACCAAAACGATAAAAATGGAAGAGGATTGAAGAATATTACGCTTTATGGAATTGGCTGATCCATATATCAGGTGCATCTAAATCGTGCTATGATAAATGGTGGTGCAATCTAGATTAAAACGAGGTCTGATATATTCAATTTAAACCATCAAATACCGATAAATGAAGACATCACTATCTTTATTATTGTAAACCTCAAGGAAAAGATTTGCTGACAGTGACAGGTTGTACAGAACAAAGACAGAGGATCTACGTCTATATTATAAAAAAAAGTTGTAAGTGATACGCATGCTGAAAAAGCATGGGTAGAGGAGATGAGTGTTATGGTTGGAATTAATGAAGAGATCGGGTTGAATCTACTGGATACCCCGATTGAACCAAAGAAGAAAAAAGAAGGCAGTGAACCGCGGGACCTGTTGCTCTACGAGCGAGAGTATTGGGACAGTGGATTTGAACGTATTGCTGGTATTGATGAGGTAGGACGGGGATGCTTGTTTGGGGATGTTGTCGCAGCGGCCGTTATTTTACCCAAGGACCTCATTCTGGAAGGCGTGAATGACTCCAAGAAATTGACGGAGAAAAAACGTGATGCACTATATGACGTCATTATGGAAAAGGCACTGGCGGTAGGTATCGGTTACGCGGATGCAGAGACGATTGATCGGCTTAACATCAAGCAGGCTGCGAGACTCGCGATGAAACGGGCTGTTGAAGCATTGGGAGAAACTCCTGATTATATGCTGGTGGATGCCGAGAAGGTGGATGTGAATGTACCTCAACTGTCCATTATTAAAGGGGATGCCAATAGTCAATCGATCGCAGCGGCTTCTATTATTGCCAAGGTAACGCGAGATCGACTCTGTAAGGAAGAATGGGATACGTTATATCCTGAATATGGTCTGTCGATACATAAAGGATACGCAACAAAAGTTCATCGGGAGCAGATTATGGCTTTGGGGGCAACCCCAATGCATCGACGCAGTTTTCTGGGCAATCTGCTTGGTGAGCAGCAATCGTTGTTTTAATACAGGCTTGAAGGAAGGAGGGGGAGAAATTTGAATATCGGTTCCGTAATTAAGGGCTTATTGGGAGACAGCAAGCCCGGGAATGCCAAGCCGCTTGAATTAAAGGAAGGTCAGGTGGTTCGTGGATCCGTGATAAGTGTATCCGATGATGGAGGGGATGCGGTTCTGCAGATTCAAGGTGTGCAGGTGCGCGCCAAATTGGAGACTCCACTCCGTCCGGGTGAAACCACATTGCTTCAAGTACAGCCTCCAGGTGAAAATGGCATAACGGTCATGAAGCCTATGGCGGGTACACTTGCTGATCTGCCACAAGCTTCGTTGAATAACCTGCTTCAGGATGTAGGACTGCCGGATACAAAAGGGAACCGGGAACTGCTGCTTGCCATGCAGCGGAGCGGTTTTCCGCTCACGAAGGATAATGTGGCTATGGTCCAGAATATGATGACTGCCAAACCTGCACAGGTCCCTGTGGAAGAATGGGTGCAGGCGACGGGGATTGCTTTTCAGCGTGGTCTTCCGGTTACGGCGGAAACGGTAAAAGGATTACACCAGACGGTGTTTGGCCCCCCTCTGCACCAGTTGTTAAGTGGGTTGGCTGATCAGTTGGAAACGATGCTGACTCAAACAACAGGTAAACCGGTACTGACTGGAGAACAATCTGCTACGTTGAAACCAGCAGTCATGACTGGTGTACCCGTATTACCGAATACAGCGCAGATGGAAGAAGGAATGGCTTCATCAGGCAATGGTCGTCAGGTAGCTGGAACTGGAGCACCTGCTTTGTCGACGCAACAAGGCCAAGCAGCGTTAGCAGGAGCAACATCCATGACGGATGTTGGGGCGGAGGATACAGGTACTGCGGTGAAAGGAAACCTGCAGACTGGTGGAGGGACAGCGAATGCTGAAGCTGTGACGAAGGCAGTTGCCAGCAACGTTGAAACGGCTGGCAAAGGGGGCACGGGTATTCCGTCTGGAACCGGAATACCTGGAGAGAGCCCGCGCGGGGCTGACGCGGGCCACGTTGGTAGCCGCCCGGGCACACCAGGGGCGGCAGCTGAATCTGTAGCTGGCCGTGCAAGTGCAGGCCAGCCTGAAGCAAGCGCGGCCGGCCGGACTGACGGCCGCGCTGAAACGCCTGCTGCTGCGGGGACGCCGTCCGCAGCAGGCCAGGCGGCGCCAGCAGCGCCTACGGCAGCGCAGCTGGCGCCCAAGCTGCTGGCGCTGCTGGACGCACTGCGCAGCGCGTCCACTGCCGCACCGGCACAGCCTGGTGCGGCAGCACAGGCCGCCCCTGCATCGCAGGGCGGCCAGGCGGCTGCGGCTGCCGGAGGCGTGCCGCAGCCAATGCCAGCCGGCGCTGATGCGCCGCCGGCTGGCGGTAGTGCCGCAGCACCTGCGGGAGCTGCGGCAGTGCACGCGCCTGTCACCCACGAGGGGGACCCGTGGGTGGGGCGCGTGCTGAAACTGCTCGGTGCGGAGCACGAGCAGCAGGCCGTTCACGGCGCGGCGGCGCAGCCGCGCGTGGGGGATGCGGCGAGTCCGGCGAATGCGGACACGCTGAAGGGTTTGCTGCTGCAGCTTGCCAGCAGCGAAGGTGCTCCGGCGGCGCTTAAGGATGCCGCCGGACAGGCTGTGCAATATCTGACAGGTCAGCAGTTATTGCTGACGACAGATCGCAGTGCTACTTTTGCACAGATGCACTGGTTTATTCCGATCACTGGACCGGACGGGGAAGAAACGGCGTCTGTTCAGATTCAGTCACGTCGTGGAGCACGTGGAGAGTTGGACGCGTCCAACTGCCGTCTATGGTTCGATCTGGATATGAAAAGTCTTGGACCTACTCTGGTAGATGTACATGTGGTTAATAACATTGTCAGTCTGCGTGTATTGAATGACCGCGAAGGAATGGGACCTCTCCTGGAGAGTGGACGAGAGATAATCCATCAGGCATTGGACAAGCTAGGTTATCAGCTGCTGACCTTCAAGGCGGAACCGTGGCCTGTGGGCCAGGAACCGGGAGCGGAACGAAAAATGAGGGCCTCAGACTATAGTCCCGAACGATACAAAGGGGTGGACTTGAAGGTATGAAAGACGAGTCGTCACAACCAGACCTGCTCTCCAAAAAGGCAGTTGCCCTTAAATATGTTCCTGGAGAGAGCGAAGCGCCAGTTGTTGTAGCCAAGGGGCGCGGCAAAGTCGCAGAAGCCATTCTGGATAAAGCGAGAGAAAACGGCGTAGCTGTTCAGGAGGATGCAGCACTTGTGGAGGTGCTCTCCAAGTTGGATCTGGATGAACAGATTCCAGCGGAACTGTATCAACTGGTCGCCGAGGTGCTAACGTATGTCTACCGTGCAGATCGACTCGCCTCAGGACGTGAGGAAAATGAGTCATGGTAGAACGTAGATTGCGCCAGGAACCGGGTCTGAAGCTTACGCGACAACAGAAGGGCCGATTAGGTGAAGAAGCTGCCTGTCAATGGTTACGAGAGAATGATTATCGGATCATTAGACAGAACTGGCGTTGCCGTAGCGGTGAAATTGATATCATTGCTTCTTGCGAGGGGCTGATCGTCTTCGTAGAAGTAAGGAGCAGAAGTGGAGCCGCTCAGTACGGTACACCTCAGGAATCGGTTGATATGCGTAAAATGCAGCAGGTGCGCTCAACTGCATCCGTTTATTTGCAGATGACGGGAGAGACGGAACATCAGATCCGTTTTGATGTAATCGCTATAATGCTTGATCAAGCAGGGGAGACTGTCTCTGTGAATCATATTGTTAATGCTTTTTAAGAATTACACTCAAAGCCACTGCTATATTTGAAGATACGAATTGTATCATGCTGATGTAAATGCATAGACAATTTCAAAGTACAAGTTTAATTATGTCTTATCTTTGCATTCGTTTTAGTTTTGAAATTCATTACTATGCTAAAGCCGTAGTTCCTCATCATACAGGAACTGCGGCTTTTTTTATTTTACTATGAAATGATAAAACAGAGGAGACAAGCATCATTAATAAAATCATTGTATTTCAGAAAAAATATAGATACAAAATGTATCATTTGTTATAAACTAAAAAAGTTGAAATTTATAGAGAGGTTGGTGGGATGCATGAAAGAGCTTCAGAATACTTCGAACAACACAGTGAAGCGAGTATGGGAGTGTCCTCGGATGGAAGTGCTGGATATCAGCGAAACCATGAACGGTGGGCAAGGCATTTGGCAATATGTTTGGGACGGAGAATTCTGGAAGCTTGAGCTTTTAGTCAGTTAAAAGAGGTTAGATAAGAACGTTAGATCCATAAATATATAGTGAGGTGTAGTGAGAAGATGCATACAAGGTTCAAATGGATATTTCGACTAAGTACACTATCCTTATGTTTCATTTTGTTCGGAATCATGTACTCTGGCGTTTCTTATGCAGCAGATCCGTCTACACAGGCAAAGGTATCAGGTAAAGTTACGGATCCTGAAGGATTTCCTATCCAGGATGCAACAATCAAGTATTCCCTTAGATATCAAGGGGAAAATACTGAAAAAAGCGTGAAGACAGATGGTACTGGAAGTTATTCAATTCTTGAGTCTGTTCAGGATTATACGGAAATTAGTTTTATAATTGAAGCAGAAGGATATGTGACAGACAGGCATCGTAATACCTACTATTTGTCAGAAGGGGAACAGATTTTGGTTAATTTTGAGCTATACGAACCTTCTACAATTGTAGGAACTGTAACCGATCAAACAGGCAAACCGATTCCAGATGCCCAGGTCAAAGTAACAGGGGCGTCGGATCGCCCGGTTAAAACAGATCAGCAAGGTCGGTATGCCGTTACTGGGCTTGATTTCGACTATAATCCAAACATTGCAATCTGGGTAGATTCCGCCGATTATATGCTTTATGAGCAGGATCGTTTGAATATTCAGGCTGGAAAAACCTTAATCGTAGATGTTGTTTTGACAGAAGCAGCCCACGTCCGGGGAAAAGTTGTAGATGAGGCGGGCAATCCAGTCAGTGGAGCTAAAGTGAATGCCGGAGTCTCGGCAACAACGGATGCTCAAGGCAACTATTTTATAAAGCGCGTGCCAACAGGCGCCAGAACAATAACGGGGGAAGCACCAGGATACTTAAAATCTACCCTGAATGTTACCTTCGTACAAGGAGATCATAATACGTTTAATATCGTACTTAAGAAAGATGCAGATGTTACACCCCCAGTAACCAAGTACAGATTAGTTCCGATCACAGACACCGTAAATGGGAAGACATACATTAAAGGATTTACGTTTAGACTCCAGGCAACGGACGAAGTCAAAGGATCGGGCGTAAAAACAACGCAATATCGAATCAATGGAGGAGCATGGAAGAACTATGAAGGGCCTGTCAAATTTTATGCTCCCGAGGTCAAGGTGGTAGAGTACTACAGTACAGATGTTGCTGGTAACCAGGAGAAGTACAACAAAATGGATTTTGTTAAAGGTACATTTGAAGGAGCAGGTCCATACTGATTCGATCGTTGATGTGATCCTAATATCCTAATGATGCAAGATTTCTGGTTCAAATAGACGGCTCTGACTTGATGATCGCCATTAGTGGATCAGGATTCGGAGTCGTCTTTTCTCTTTCTTAGCGCATGTAACCTTAGTCGTCAGAGGTATCCCTTTGAATCTCCTGAACAGAAGGGTGTATAATCAAGGATGTAATCTGGAGTTTTAATCTTTTGATTTGTCATAAACGAGTTATTCAAGACCGTAAGCCTTCGTTACGGTTACAAATCAAATTATAAACAGGAGGTACGGCCGATGAGTAAAGTTACGAAAACAACGAATGAAGTCAGAAATGCGATTCAAAATCGTCGCACGGTGAAAAAATTCAAAAAAGAAGCTGTTCCTACACAGCAGATTATAGATTTGCTGGATACGGCAGTCTGGGCTCCTAACCATAAATTGCGCGAACCATGGAGATTTTTGTTGTTTACCGGGAATGGGCGGAAGAAACTGGCTGAGGCCATTGACGCAGAAATGGGAGAAGACAATAAATTTTCAGCTAATATTATGCAAGTTCCATCCGTTATGCTTGTCGTGCTGGAAGAAGATCCAAGACAGAATATCTGGGACGAAGACTTCGCTGCGGTCAGTGCATTGGTTCAGAACTTTATGCTTGCAGCCTGGAGTGAAGACATTGGAACGTTCTGGGTGACCAAGCCATTCTTGTACGCTCCCAAATTCCGTAAACCGCTTGGAATAGAGGCGGGAGAGAAGATTGTAGGTATGGTTTATATGGGATACCCCGATGTTATTCCTTCTGCCAAAGAACGTACACCTGCGAAGGACAAACTGACTCTTTTTGAATAATGAATTATAGTAATCCTGAGATAAACACTAGCCCTATCAGTTTCAGAAAAATTGACGTACAAGTACCTTTCTCCTCAAAAGAGAGACACTTGTACGTTTTTTTGTCATGTTCACATATCCGTGTATTAAAACCTGCATGAAACATCCGTCTTGACCATGCTATTTAGTCTACAGGTTGATGGTCGCGTTGTTGTTCTTGGTGAACCTGTTACTCCTCCATATGCTTTCAAAATAAATTAAGATCCAATTGACGATATTGTATGGCTTCAGCCACATGAGCTGTCACAATTTCACCCTCGTGGTCCAGATCAGCAATAGTTTGTGCCATCTTGATAATCCGATCATGTGCACGCATGCTCAGATTCAAGGTTTGCAGCGTTTGCTCTAACAGTTGCTCTGCCTCTTGGGGAAGATGGATCGTTCGTCGCAAAAGTGTGCCCGAAAGCTGGCTATTCCAGCGAACCGAACTTTGGGCATAACGGGTGGCCTGAATTTGATGAGCATGGATAACTTTTGCCTGCATTTCTTCAGAGGAAGGGGAAGCAGCAGACTTGCGCCACTCGCCTGGTGGAGGAACCTCAACCTGAAGATCAATACGGTCCAGCAATGGTCCAGAAATTTTGGCTCGATACGCCGCAACACGAGCGGGGCTGCATATACAGCGTTGCTCCTCCGAATGAGCGGACAAATATCCACAGGGGCAGGGATTCATGGAACATGCGAGCATGAACTGGGCTGGGAAGGTGAATGCTGCCCGCGCCCGGCTAATTGTCACTGTGCGATCCTCTAACGGTTGCCTTAACACCTCCAGCACTTGACGCTGGAACTCAGGTAATTCATCCAGAAAGAGTATGCCCCGGTGGGCAAGGCTAACTTCACCCGGTTTCGGGATACCACCGCCTCCAATCAGACCGGAGGTGGATATCGTGTGGTGAGGGGAGCGAAAAGGTCTGTCTGCAATCAGGCCTTGTGGCGCTTCTTTTAACTTGCCTGCGGCACTTAATACTTTGGTTACTTCTAACGCTTCATCTTCTGACAAAGGCGGAAGGATGGTAGGCAAACGTTTGATTAACATCGTTTTGCCCGTGCCTGGCGGTCCAACGAGCAGTATATTATGCATGCCGGCTGCAGCAATCATAAGCGCGCGTTTTACATGATGCTGCCCCAGAACATCACTATAGTCATCTTCAATTAATGGTGTTTGACTCGGCTTTCTATCCGCCATCTTGTGAGTTTTATCTGTTATAGGAGCAGCGAGGTGTGCATAATTTTTCAATACGACTGGTCCTGCATTCGAATGATGTGGTATTCCCACTGAACTAGCGGGTTGGTCTGGGTTTTCCGGAGCTATATCCTGCAAATGCCGAATGCCATACACCTGGATACCTCGAATCAGTGACGCTTCCTCCACGTTATCATAAGGAAGGAGCACGGACGTAAAGCCTTGCCGTTTGGCCAGATCCACCATGGATAAAATGCCGGGCACTGATCTGATCGAACCGTCCAATGCCAGTTCACCAACCACTAGTGTCCGTTCCTTGGGAGGGAGTACAAGCTGGCCGCTTGTCATAAGTAAACCAATAGCAATGGCTAGATCAAAGGAAGATCCTTCCTTGCGCAGATCAGCAGGAGCCAGATTGATTGTGATCCGCTGTAAAGGATACTGATATCCGCAGTTTTTGATCGCTGCACGAACACGTTCAACGGCCTCACGAATGGCTGAATCCGGTAAGCCGATGATGGATGTCTGTGGCAGACCATTGGATAAATCGGTTTCCACCTCAATCAGAACGCCGTCGATTCCGTACAAACACGCACTGTGTAATTTCCCGTACATAACAAAGAAACACCTCACTCGATTCTTGGCTCCGCATAACACGGGCCAGTCTACGAATTAAGGTGCTTCCTCAGCTTCTACTAAGCATTTTATATAAAAGGAATCGTGGAGTCAACCTGTCATTATCATAGCTGTAGTCATCATTCCTGATCCCTGAATTTTATTTCTGGAAGGAAATTATTAAATAGCTTTGGCGAAAATGGTCTATGGATAAACTTTCATTATGGTTATCAAATTGAGCCGGAGAAAACGTGAATTTATTCCATAAATCTTATCTTTTATTTTTATTAAATTATGATGATGTATCGCGGGTCATTTATTCCTATTTACATTTTACACAATCTAATTTAACATAATTAAATTGAATAGTAAAATCATTTGTGCTCAATTATTCTGTTTTTTTTCTAATTTGTGATAAGATAGATTTATAATTCCTTTTTAAGAGGAATAGAATGCACAATAGGCAGGTGAGAAAGACATATGCAGACTGACAGTTTGAAGCTGGATAACCAATTATGCTTTGCCATATATGCTTGTTCACGTGAAATTACGAAGATGTACCAGCCTTATCTGGAGGTACTTGGCGTAACGTATTCCCAGTATTTAGTTTTGATGGTGTTGTGGGAACGTGAAGAATGTACGGTTAAAGAGATCGGGGAGGCACTTTATCTCGATTCGGGAACATTAACACCACTTCTCAAACGTTTGCAGTCAGCAGGACTTATTAATCGTGAACGCTCGGCTCAGGATGAACGAAAAGTATTAATTACACTAACCGACTCCGGCCGTGAGTTGCGGAACAAGGCATTGTCCATACCTGCATCCATTCAGGGAGACGCGTGTTTGAACAGTACAGAGTTTGAAGCTTTGCTGGGTCAGTTCAAAGGGTTGCTGGAAAAAGTTCACGAAACCAACATTAACGCAGCCAAAAAATAAAATATAGTTTTACACCAAAGAAACCTTAGCTTTTAGCTGAGGTTTTTTCCATATATACCCAAGCATTCACAATATGGGATCATACTCATATCAAAATACTGTCTATTAACCATTAATTTTTTAAGGAAAGCGTTTTAAAAACGTGTTACAATGAATTGGGTTTAAGTGAAAATAGTCAACATTTGTCTTTTGTTAGTCTACCAACCCGCCTTGTTGCAGTCATGTTGATAGGAGGATTCGAGAATGAATATCCATGAATATCAAGGAAAAGAAGTACTGAAACAGTATGGAGTTACCGTTCCAAACGGAAAGGTTGCTTATACAGTCGATGAAGCGGTTGCGGCCGCAGAGGCACTGGGCAGTCCGGTGACTGTTGTTAAAGCGCAAATTCACGCAGGTGGCCGGGGTAAAGCCGGCGGCGTAAAAGTGGCGAAGAGTACGGATGAAGTTCGTGCCTATGCTTCCGAAATTCTGGGTAAAGTATTGGTAACACACCAGACTGGACCAGAAGGCAAAGAAGTGAAACGTCTTCTGATTGAAGAAGGATGCGATATCCGCAAAGAGTATTATGTGGGTGTTGTTGTGGACCGTGCCACAGGCCGTGTAGTTATGATGGCTTCCGAAGAAGGCGGTACTGAGATTGAAGAAGTAGCTGAAGCTACACCTGAGAAAATTTTCAAAGAAATTATTGACCCTGCTATTGGATTGCAAGTGTTCCAGGCGCGTAAACTGGCTTACAGCATTAAGATTCCGAATGAATTGGTGAACAAAGCTGTTAAGTTCATGCTCGCGTTGTACACTGCATTTGTCGAAAAAGATTGCTCTATTGCCGAGATCAATCCTCTCGTTGTTACCGGAGATGGAAACGTTATCGCTCTAGATGCGAAATTGAACTTTGACTCCAACGCTCTGTTCCGTCACAAAGACATTTTGGAACTGCGTGACCTGGATGAAGAGGATGAAAAAGAAATCGAAGCTTCCAAATACGACCTCAGCTACATAGCACTTGATGGCAACATCGGCTGTATGGTCAATGGTGCGGGACTTGCGATGGCAACGATGGACATTATCAAATACTACGGTGGAGACCCCGCCAACTTCCTTGACGTTGGGGGCGGTGCTACAACGGAGAAGGTGACTGAAGCATTTAAGATCATCTTGTCCGATGCCAAAGTAGCTGGGATCTTTGTTAACATTTTCGGTGGTATCATGCGCTGTGATGTTATCGCCAATGGTGTTGTTGAAGCCGCGAAGCAGCTTGGCCTGACCAAACCGCTGGTTGTTCGTCTTGAAGGAACTAACGTGGAGCTTGGCAAACGTATTCTGGGTGAATCTGGCCTGAATATCGTTCCTGCTGATTCCATGGCCGATGGTGCACAGAAAATTGTTGCCCTCGTAAAATAAGTTCATTCCTTAGTACCGGAGCTGTCCGGGAATTGAAAAATAACCGTAAGGATGTGAAGCAACGTGAGTATTTTGATCGATAAAAATACAAAAGTCATTACGCAAGGCATTACGGGTTCAACGGGAATGTTCCACACGAAGGGCGCATTGGACTACGGAACCCAGATGGTAGGCGGAGTTACACCGGGTAAAGGCGGAACTAATGTGGATATCACGTTGGAAGACGGTACAGTAGCTAGTCTGCCGGTCTTCAACACTGTGCAGGAAGCGAAGGAAGCTACAGGCGCAACAGCGAGCGTCATTTACGTTCCTCCTGCATTTGCAGCAGATTCCATTATGGAAGCTGTTGACGCAGAGCTGGACCTCGTAATCTGTATTACAGAAGGTATTCCGGTTCTTGACATGATCAAGGTTGACCGCTTCATGGAAGGTAAGAACACTGTCCTGATCGGACCGAACTGTCCAGGTGTCATTACACCGGGCGAATGTAAAATCGGTATTATGCCTGGTTATATCCACATGGCAGGACACGTTGGCGTTGTTTCCCGTAGTGGAACACTTACCTATGAAGCCGTTCATCAACTGACGACACGTGGCATTGGACAATCTTCTGCTGTAGGAATCGGGGGAGACCCTGTAAAAGGCTCCGAGTTCATTGATATCCTCAAACGGTTCAATGAAGATCCACAGACTCATGCGGTCATCATGATTGGTGAGATTGGTGGTACAGCTGAAGAAGATGCTGCAGATTGGGTACGTGAAAACATGACCAAACCGGTTGTTGGCTTTATCGGTGGCGTAACAGCGCCTCCAGGCAAACGGATGGGCCATGCTGGCGCTATTATCTCTGGTGGTAAAGGTACAGCCAAAGAGAAGATTGCGAAGCTGGAGTCTTGCGGTATCAAAGTAGCGCCAACGCCTGCTGAGATGGGCTCGACTTTGGTGAGTGTACTTGAAGAGCGTGGTATTTTGAATTTGTGCACGACACATTAATTCTTTTTCGTTATAATAGAAGAAACGGCTCAGAAATGATGTGTTTCTGGTAGGCCGACTATTATGGATACGGAAAAGGTAAGCAACCTTTTGTCCTTGAACAGGGCGAAGGGTTGCTTTTTTGCGTTTTTTTACGGGAAAAAGGGGGAGAAGTTACTTCTTATCAACGTAAACGCTTGCATTCCGTGACCACTTAACACACAATATGAGGGAAGATTCTCTTCCCGCTCTGGGAGGTTTATGGTATGGAAGAAAGATGGGTCTTGTTTGGTTTGCATGAGATGGAAGGTATCGGCAAGAAAACAATCTCGAAACTAGTTCAGGGACAACATCAATTGTCCGATCTCTTGAATTATGAGGAAGGTGATTGGACTGCGGCAGGCTTGCGCAAAGATCAGGCTGCCCGTTTGGCTAGTCAATTTAACCATAACTGGATTGAGAGTAGAAGAGAACACGTTTACAATCAGGGGATAGGGGTTATTACTTATCTGGATCAGAATTATCCCATATTAATGAAGGAAACCGTTCAGCCTCCCTGGGTAATGTATGCTCGAGGGGATGTTAGTTTGCTACACAATTCATCTATTGCCATGGTGGGAACTCGTATGCCGACCGTGTATGGGCGCAAAGTTGGAGAGAAGCTGGCAGAGCAATTATGCAATGCAGGACTGACGATTGTAAGCGGGCTTGCCCGCGGTATTGATAGCGTATGTCATGAGGCAGTACTACGTGCTAAAGGAAAAACGATTGCAGTATTCGGAACAGGGATTGATAATATATACCCACCCGAAAATACAAGCCTCGCTGAACGAATCGCGGAGACGGGTCTGCTTTTGTCGGAATATCCACCAGGTACGAGAGCGCGCCAGGGATTATTTCCGGAACGGAATCGAATCATTGCTGGTCTGACACTGGGAACATTGGTTGTTGAGGCTGACATTCGCAGTGGTTCACTCATTACAGCAGATGCTGCACTTGAAGCAGGCAGGGATGTATTTGCAGTCCCTGGACCTATCACATCACCGAAAAGTCGGGGAGCACACAACCTTATCCGTCAAGGGGCCAAATTGGTCACTTGTGCAGCAGATGTATTGGAAGAGTATCGATTGGGCTTGCCAAATGCAGAACAACTTCCTTACAATAGAGGACGTTCGACCGAAACAACCGAGCCTTCCGGGCGAGGGATATTCGCTGAGGTAAAGCTCTCTCCAGATGAACAACGTGTGATTTATCTGTTGGAAGAGGGAGAACAATCATTAGATCAACTGGTTGAGCTGCTTGGTTGGGATTTTGGACATTTGCATTCAGTTCTGTTATCTTTAATCATAAAAAAGCAGATTAGCCAATTACCAGGCACTAAATACGCGAGGGTATGACAAGCTACAACCTACGTAGTGCGTGGAAATATATAATTAGCAGAAGTTATTAACTATGCATAAGCTTACAGAAACAGTTTCATGACAGTTTCATGACTGAGAGGAGGATGAACCTATGGCGGATGCACTCGTAATCGTGGAGTCGCCCTCAAAGGCGAAGACGATAGGCAAATATTTAGGCAGCAAGTTCATCGTAAAAGCTTCGATGGGGCATGTTCGCGATTTGCCAAAGAGTCAGATCGGCGTTGAGGTAGAGAATGATTTTAATCCGAAATATATTACGATCCGCGGCAAAGGTTCAATCTTGAAAGAACTGAAGGATGCACGGAAGAAAGTGAAAAAAGTGTATCTCGCAGCTGACCCGGATCGCGAAGGTGAGGCTATCGCATGGCATTTGGCCCATGCCCTTGAACTAGACGATACGGCAGATTGCCGGGTTGTATTTAATGAAATTACAAAACAGGCCGTCAAAGATGCGTTCAAAACGCCGCGGAAAATCAATATGGATCTGGTTAACGCGCAGCAGGCAAGACGTATTTTGGATCGGCTTGTTGGATATAAAATTAGTCCGTTATTATGGAAGAAAGTGAAAAAAGGTTTGTCTGCAGGCCGGGTTCAGTCCGTGGCTGTTAAAATCATTTTAGATCGTGAAAATGAAATTGATGATTTTGAGCCAGAAGAATACTGGAGCATTACCGCCAAACTTACAGCAGACGGCAATCCGTTTGAAGCCAAGTTTCATAAACTGAACGGGGCCAAAACAGAGCTGGGCAGTGAAGCGGAAGTGCAAGCGATCCTAAAACAGATCGAAGGTGCAGACTTTACGATCAAGGAAGTTAAAGAGAAAGAACGGAGCCGTAACCCTTCCGCCCCGTTTACGACGAGTTCTCTGCAACAGGAAGCGGCGCGTAAATTGAATTTCAGAGCTTCCAAGACGATGTCGGTCGCCCAACAACTATATGAAGGTGTAGACCTTGGAAAAGAAGGCACAGTAGGTCTCATCACGTATATGCGTACGGACTCCACACGAATTGCGGCATCTGCACAAGAAGAAGCCAAAGAATATATCGTTGGTAAGTATGGGGAGCCATTTGCACCTGAGACTCCACGAAACTATTCCAAAAAAGCAGCTAATGCTCAGGATGCGCATGAAGCGATTCGTCCAACTTCAATTCTGCGTGATCCTGACTCAATCAAGTCATTCATGAGTCGCGATCAGTTCCGGTTGTATAAACTGGTTTGGGAACGTTTTGTAGCGAGCCAGATGTCTTCGGCTATCCTGGATACACTCTCTGTAGATATTGCTGCGGGTGACACCATTTTCCGTGCAGCAGGTTCGAAGGTACGGTTCCAAGGTTTCATGAAGGTATATGTTGAAGGAAACGACGATGGTACAACCGATGAAGATCGTCTGCTGCCTCCGTTGAAAAGTGGAGATGTGCTTGAGAAGCAGGAGATTGAGCCAAAACAGCATTTTACACAACCGCCACCCCGATATACGGAGGCAAGGTTGGTTAAGACGCTTGAGGAACTGGGTATAGGGCGTCCGAGTACATATGCGCCAACACTGGAGACCATTCAGAAGCGCGGATATGTTGCGATAGAGGAAAAGAAATTCATGCCAACGGAACTTGGCGAACTGGTCATCGAACAGATGGAAGAGTTTTTCCYGGAAATCCTGAATGTAGAGTTCACCGCAAACATGGAAGGTGATCTTGACCATGTGGAGGAAGGTTCCGAGGATTGGGTCAAAGTACTCGCAGAATTCTATGAATCTTTTGAGAAACGCCTTGAGTTTGCGGAAGAAGAAATGAAAGAAATCGAGATTGAAGACGAAGTATCGGATGAGATCTGTGAGAAGTGCGGCAAACCGCTCGTTTACAAGCTCGGACGTTTTGGCAAGTTTCTCGCGTGCTCTGGCTTCCCTGATTGCCGGAATACCAAACCGATTATCAAGGATATCGGCGTGACTTGTCCGAAGTGTAAGGAAGGTCATGTTGTTGAGCGTCGTAGCAAAAAGGGACGTATTTTCTACGGTTGTGACAAGTATCCTGAATGTGATTTTGTCTCATGGGACAGACCTTCAGCCAAACCATGTCCAAGTTGCGGATCGCTAATGATTGAAAAGCGGAACAAAAAGGGAGCACGATTGCAGTGCACTTCATGTGATCATCAGGAGCCGGTGGATGAACCGGATGACGAATCAGCAGATTAGTATATATGTGAATCAAATCAATTATAGTGAAATATGAAATTGCTTTATGGGGGTAAATGATTTTGACGAATGAACAACAAGTAACCGTTATTGGTGCCGGGCTGGCAGGAACAGAAGCGGCCTGGCAGATTGCAAGTCGCGGCGTACGCGTAAAATTATACGAGATGAGACCTGTTGTGAAAACGCCGGCTCATCATACGGATAAATTTGCAGAACTGGTATGTAGCAATTCACTGCGTGCGAATGGATTGACCAATGCAGTGGGTGTGTTAAAAGAAGAAATGAGAATGCTCAATTCTCTTGTATTGTCAGCAGCAGACAAACATGCCGTTCCCGCAGGTGGAGCACTTGCTGTGGACCGGGATGGATTTTCAGGTGAGATTACATCCACGTTGCACCAGCATCCGCTCATCGAAGTGGTGAATGAGGAACTAACTTCTCTGCCGGAAGATGGCATCGTTGTTGTTGCAACGGGGCCGCTAACTTCACCTGCATTGTCTGAGCAAATTAAGGCACTAATGGGGGAAGAGTATTTCTACTTCTATGACGCAGCTGCACCGATCATCGAAAAAGATTCAATTGATATGAATAAAGTGTATCTGGCTTCCCGTTATGATAAGGGTGAAGCGGCATATCTGAACTGTCCGATGACAGAAGAAGAGTTTGATGTTTTCTATGAAGCTCTCGTTAATGCTGAAGTCGCTCAATTAAAAGAGTTTGAGAAAGAAATCTACTTTGAAGGCTGTATGCCAATCGAAGTGATGATGAAACGCGGAAAACAGACGGCTCTGTTTGGTCCAATGAAACCGGTAGGTCTGGTTAATCCTCATACAGGAGAGTTGCCACATGCGGTTGTTCAGCTTAGACAGGACAATGCAGCTGGAACCCTGTATAACTTGGTGGGCTTCCAGACGCATCTGAAGTGGGGAGAACAAAAACGTGTCTTCTCGCTTATTCCTGGACTTGAAAATGCAGAGTTTGTCCGTTATGGTGTAATGCACCGTAATACATTTATTAATTCTCCTAAACTTCTTCTTCCGACATATCAGTTTAAAGAGCGTCCAAACCTGTTCTTTGCAGGTCAGATGACGGGTGTAGAAGGATATGTGGAATCTGCTGCATCAGGGCTTATTGCTGGCATGAACGCAGCCAAAGCAGCACTTGGGCAGGAACTGGTGGTATTGCCGGTAGAAACAACACTTGGCAGTATGGCTCAATATATTACAACGGCTGACTTCAAGCACTTCCAACCAATGAACGCAAACTTTGGTTTGTTGCCGAAGCTTGAAACGAAAATTCGTAACAAAAAGGAAAAAAATGAAGCTCTTGCACAGCGCGCACTGGATGGCATCACTAGTTTTGCTGCGGCAGAAGGTCTAACTGTTCCGGAACGCGTATAAATTATTCGTGGGAGGAGGCTGATATCATGGATATGTCATTTCATGCTACAACGATCTGTGCTGTTCGTCATAATGGTAAAGCAGCAATCGCGGGAGATGGTCAGGTGACCATGGGCCAAAGTGTTGTGATGAAAAATACAGCCAAGAAGGTAAGACGTTTATACCGCGGACAGGTTGTTGCTGGCTTTGCTGGTTCTGTGGCGGATGCGATCACCCTGTTTGAGAAATTCGAAGGTAAGCTGGAGGAGCACCATGGTAACTTGCAGCGTGCTGCTGTGGAGCTTGCCAAGGATTGGCGTCAGGATCGGATCTTGCGTAAGCTTGAGGCATTGTTGATTGTAATGGACAAATCAGGTATGCTGCTCATTTCAGGCGGCGGAGAGATTATTGAACCGGATGATGACGTTATTGCTATCGGATCAGGTGGGAACTTTGCCCTATCTGCTGCGCGTGCGTTGAAACGTCATGCAGTAAACCTGGAAGCGAAAGATATAGCGCGTGAATCACTTCAGATTGCCTCGGAGCTATGTGTATATACCAATAATAATATTATTGTAGAAGAGTTATAAGCCAAAGAAATCTCCCGTAGTGGAGCATGATTCTGTAATCTGCTCCAGGACGTCTAGGGGATTCTTTGTCCTTGTTAGGAAAAATAAATTCAACATACTGGTAGGAGGGAAGCAATATGAATACTCAAGCGTTAACACCGAGACAGATTGTTGCAGAGCTTGACAAGTATATTGTAGGTCAGAAGAAAGCTAAAAAATCGGTAGCCGTAGCCCTTCGTAATCGATATCGGCGCAGCCTTTTGCCTGAGCATACTCAGGACGACATTGTGCCTAAAAATATCTTGATGATTGGGCCTACCGGTGTGGGTAAAACGGAGATCGCCCGTCGTCTCGCTAAATTGGTAGGTGCGCCATTTGTGAAAGTGGAAGCTACCAAGTTCACCGAAGTAGGTTACGTTGGCCGTGACGTTGAATCGATGGTGCGTGATCTGATTGAGACATCACTGCGGATGGTGAAGCTGGAGCGGACTGAAAAAGTGAAGGACAAAGCTGAAGAAGCTGCCAATGAGCGAATTGTACATATTCTGGCTCCTTCACAGTCCAAGTCCAAGAATCAGCGTAATCCCTTTGAGATGATCTTTGGGAATAATGGCAACAACGTTCAGGAACAGGATGAGCCAGAACCGGATACTGGGGTTGCCGAACGCCGCCGTAAGATCAAGTTTGATCTGTTATCTGGCAAGTTGGAGGATGACATCATTGAGATTGATGTCGAAGACACTGCGCCTAACATGATGGACATGTTTGCTGGTCAAGGTAATGATCAGATGGGCATGAACATGCAGGAAATGTTTGGTAGCTTGTTGCCTCGCCGTACGAAAAAACGTAAGCTCGCTATTAAAGAAGCACGCAAAGTGTTGATCCAGGAAGAAGCAGGGAAATTGATTGACATGGATGATGTTACCCAGGAATCCATTCGCCGGGCGGAGCAGACAGGTATCATATTCATTGATGAAATCGATAAGGTTGCCAGTCAAGGACGCGGTAGCGGACCGGATGTATCCCGGGAGGGGGTTCAACGGGACATACTGCCTATTGTGGAAGGTTCTACGGTGATGACGAAATATGGCCCTGTTAAAACGGACTATATTCTGTTTATGGCAGCTGGTGCATTCCATGTCGCCAAACCTTCTGATCTGATTCCCGAGCTTCAGGGACGCTTCCCAATTCGTGTGGAACTAAGCAGTTTAACACTGGAGGAGTTTGTATCCATTCTGACTGAACCTCAAAATGCGCTGACCAAGCAGTATGTTGATCTGTTGCGGACAGAGAATATTGAGATTGAGTTCTCGGATGAGGCGATTCGTGAGATTGCCAAATTGGCTGAATCCGTCAATCAAAATACAGAAAATATAGGTGCTCGTCGATTGCATACGATTCTTGAAAAGCTATTGGAGGATTTATCCTTTGAGGCACCCGAGCTTACACTGGAACGTATGGTGATTACTCCGGAGTATGTCCGTGAGAAATTGAATGATATTGCGCTTGATCGTGATTTGAGCCAGTATATCCTGTAACATGAGGCTAGCAATGTAGTTGTTAAAATGATGTTATAAATGAACGGTATGCAAAAGAGTAGAGAACATTTGTGTGATCGACAAAGGGCAGCAATCCTTTAGTGAATCACAAAGGCTCTTACTTGACGCATATCGTTTATTTTTGTTTCTATCTAAAGGATTTCGATGTTACAACCGATAAAAGATGTGGGGTTGTTGTACGGGATCGACAAAACCTAGGACTTGTGCCGCATGTATCCGGCGTTAAAACCTATCGGAGTTGTAGTTATTCCTCGTTTTCATATCCAATGATTCCCATTAAAAGAATTTTACTTATTCCAAGTCTGGTCATCGGTTTAGTCGATAGATTGGTAAATGTTGCGTAAATGCGCAAAATGATGAATTATAGAAAAGTGTGAAGCTACGATTTGTTTTCTTGAGATTAAAATATATAGAGCCTACTTAATTGTTAAGAAAGTGTTGTGTGGGGAAGGCGAGTTTTCTTAATTATTGAAACATAATTTGTCAATTGATTAAGATACAGCTTTATACGTATACCTATCATATTGCACGTAAACCCTTAGTATAACGGCAAAAAATTCTAACATTAACATTTATGAAATATTCGGAAATACATATAATTACGAGCGTTATACGCTCATGTAGAGAGTCGAAAGTTTTTTTTTATTTTAAGAATGTTTAAGAACAATAAGGAAGAGTATTAACAGACTTTTGTTTTGGGCCTGAACATTTACGAAAAAATTCATAATTTGCAGAAAATACACAAAAAGCCCTGTCTTTCAGAAAAGATAGGGCTTTTTTCTTATTGTAATAAATCCCAAACTCGAAGAAACTTATGTTATACGACAACATCAGAGTTAATTCTACTTAAGTCCTAGAAAACCGTGTAAAGACGAATGTTTTTGTCGAAAAAACATAAGAATTTTCAAGGAAAAAGATTGAATCTTTTTCCATAACTTCTAAAGAGAGGAGGGGGATTGTGAATCTTTTAAACGATATCAGCTTTAAAAGATTGCAAGGTGCACTCGATGCGTCCAATATCAGACAACGAACGATTGCTGACAACATCGCGAATGCCGATACCCCGTATTTCAAGCGCTCGGACGTTTCTTTTGAAGAAATGTTGCAAGGGCAAATGAATGGAGATATGCCTGTTCTTAAAGGTAAAGTAACTGATGCAAGGCATTTTGTCATAGGTCCTTCCTCTTCCGTACCAACGCCAGTAGTTAATATGGACCAGTCAACGTCCATGAATAACAACCAGAATAATGTCGATATCGACAGAGAAATGAGTCTTCTGGCGGAGAATCAGTTGCGTTATAACGCTTATATTCAACAAGTGAGCGAACAAATTAAAATCATGCGTGTTGGCGTGGAAGGGAGATAACCTAAATTGAACATTAGTAATAGCTTTAGTATTAGTAGCTCAGCACTTACAGCCCAAAGGTTGCGAATGGATGTTATATCTTCCAACATTGCCAACGCAGAGACGACGCGCGCGAGCGTATCCAATGGTGAAGCGGTTCCTTACAAACGTAAAATGGTCGTACTTGAGCCAAATAAAACGTCATTCGGTACGATGCTGCAAAATCAGATGAGAGGTAGCGGTTCAGGAGATGGTGTCAGAGTAACTGAGATTCGCGAGGATCAGTCACCATTGAAGCCAGTGTATGACCCTACTCATCCAGATGCCAACGCAGAAGGATATGTATTTATGCCTAATGTGGATATTGCGAAAGAAATGGTAGACATGATCTCTGCTTCGCGGTCCTATGAAGCAAACGTAACAGCACTGAATTCAACCAAAGCGATGATCTCCAAAGCTTTGGAGATTGGAAGATAATCTGCTTCGAAATAAAAATAAGAAATATACAAACCAGGGATGAAGGGGAGGGACATTAATGATTCAGAACAACATGTTTAGCACACAGGGTATACAACCGCTACAGATGAAGAATGCAACCGAAAGTAAGCCTTCTACACCAGCCGAAACCATTCAGAGCTTCGGTACATACTTACAGAATGCATTAGGGTCCGTCGCAGCACAAGAGACTCAATCGCATGAAATGTCGAATCAATTTTTGGTCGGCAAAGCGAATGTGGATCAGGTAATGATTGCTTCAGAACAGGCCTTGTTAAGCCTACAGCTCACAACTCAAGTCCGAAACAAAGTGGTCGAAGCATATCAGGAAGTTATGAGAACGCAAATATAAAATAACCTACTTGCGCTTCGATAATAGCGCTGATCATTACAACAAAGCAGCTGCGATGCTGCTCCTGATCGTCAACCTATGGAACGGATAAGGTTGAGTAAGGACAGACTAAGCAAAGTTTCGGATGGGGTGACAGAGTGAATGAGAGAATTGCCCAGTACAGGGATAAGGCATCCCAGTATTGGAATAGTTTTAGCAAAAAGCAAAAAGTATTATTTATATCCACCTTCCTGTTTCTGATTTTGGCTGCAGTTGTACTAACGATGCAATTGTCCAAGACCGAATATGAAGTTGCTTTTACAGACCTGAATGCAAGTGATTCAGCGGGCGTTATCAGTTATCTCGATTCATCTAGTATTCCATACAAATTAAGTTCAGATGGCAAGACCATATCCGTACCAAGTACAAGTGTTGCAATTGCAAAAGTGAATGTCGGATCTCAAGGGATCATTCAGAATGGTTCGTTAGGGTATAAGTCATTCGAGGAGTCATCATCCCCTATCGGGATGACGGATAAAGAGTTTGATGTAAAGTACAACAACGCTATAAACGGAGAAGTTGAACAGTTACTTCAGCGGATGCAAGGCATACAGGATGCTAAAGTACTGGTTAATATGCCGAAAGATAACATTTTTGCTGGTTTAGAAGAACAAGACAAAGCATCAGCATCGGTAGCTCTCCAATTTAAACCGGGTTACCACCCAAATCAGGCAGCGGTAGATGGTTACTTTAACTTGGTTAAGACTGCAATTCCTAATCTGCCTGTTGAGAACATCACCATTACAAACACAGATGAAGCAGAATTGATTCCAACTGCCCGAGGTGGCAGTGGCGGATTGTCTTCCGAAGTTCAAGAAAACATGGCATTACAGAAAAAGTTTGAAAACGATGTCCGCAATAACGTAAAGCAATTTCTTTCCCAGATTGTAGGCGAAGACAAAGTTAATGTGTTGGTAGCCTCCAAGCTTAATTTTGACAAAGAAACACGTAAGGAAAATCTGGTCACACCTGTTGATGTAGAGAATATGAAAGGCATCGAGATCAGTGTGCAGGAGATTCAAAAGAGCTACACTGGCGCAAGCAACCCAACTGGTGGTGTTGCTGGCACAGGACAAGAGGAAGTTCCCGGTTATCCATCATCTGATGCAACAGGTAACTCCACCTCAGAAGAATCATCAAGCACTATAAACTACGATGTTAATCGAATCGCCAAGGATATTATTTCCAGTCCGTATACTGTAAAAGATTTAACCATTAACGTTGCAGTTGAACCACCGGATGGAGAAACAGAATTACAGGGACCGGTTCAGGATGCGATTGAGAACATTCTGGTTAACATTGTGCGCGCTTCATTGGCAGACTCAGGCACTGTAATAAGTGACGCTGATCTGACAAAGAAAGTTTCAGTCATGTCACAAGGGTTCCAGGCTGCATCAACAGCAAATACAGGCTTCCAGTTGTCCCCAGCCATGATGTGGGGCGGAGGAGCACTCATAGCGGCATTGATCGCAGCGGTTGTTATTTTGGTAGTACGCCGTCGCCGCAAACAAAACGAAGTCGAAGAAGAAGAGATTCCTCTTCCAATAGCAACAGAGTTCCCGTCCATTACGCTGGACAGTGTAACGAACGAAAGTCAGGTGCGCAAACAATTGGAGAGTTTGGCCAAGAAAAAGCCAGACGAATTCGTCAATCTGCTGCGTACATGGCTGGCTGACGAATAGAGGTGAACGCATTGGCGAAGGCAAGCAGTCAAGGTTTGACTGGAAGACAAAAAGCAGCAATTTTGTTGATTACATTAGGTCCGGAAGTATCGGCTCAGATCTTCAAACATCTGCGTGACGAGGAGATTGAGCAACTGACGTTGGAGATTGCCAACGTTCGCAAAGTTGATTCTTCCGAAAAGGACATGATCATGGCCGAGTTTCACCAGATCTGTCTGGCGCAGGAATATATCTCTCAGGGCGGTATCAATTATGCGAGAGAAATCCTGGAGAAAGCTCTGGGTTCTTCAAAAGCACTTGAAGTCATTAACCGTTTGACAGCTACGCTGCAAGTCAGACCGTTTGACTTTGCACGCAAAGCGGATCCAAATCAAATCTTGAACTTTATTCAGAATGAAAGTCCGCAAACGATCGCGCTGGTTCTCTCTTATCTTCAGTTCGAACAGGCTGCAGCGATTCTATCATCCTTGCCACAAGAGAAGCAGGCAGATGTTGCTCGCCGGGTGGCGGTTATGGATAGTACTTCGCCAGAAGTCATCTCTCAAGTGGAGCGGGTCCTGGAACAGAAGTTATCTTCTACCGTAACGCAGGATTACACTAATGCGGGTGGTATTGAATCGATTGTACAGATTCTGAACGGAGTCGATCGAGGTACAGAGCGTACCATTTTGGACTCGCTTGAAATTCAGGATCCGGAGCTTGCAGAGGAAATCAAAAAACGCATGTTTGTATTCGAAGATATCGTCAATGTGGATGATCGTTCAATCCAGCGTATTATTCGGGATATCGACAATGCAGATCTGCAACTCGCACTCAAGGTGGCAAGCGAAGAAGTTCGGGATGCGGTGTTCCGGAACATGTCGAAGCGGATGTCCGAAACATTCAAAGAAGAAATGGAGTTCATGGGTCCTGTGCGATTGCGTGATGTTGAGGAAGCTCAGACACGCATTGTAGGCACGATACGCAGATTGGAAGAAGCCGGTGAGATCATTATCGCACGCGGTGGAGGAGATGATATCATTGTCTAATTTGATTAAATCTTTCCAGTATGTACCCGTTGATGACCACAAAAAGCTTGAAAATCATCATCATTATGGTGGTGCTGAGGAGTCTGAGACGGAACTATCCGGTGATCGTGCTGAAGGTTCTGAAGCAGAGACGCTTCAAGCACGCGTGGACGAAGAAACACAACGTCTTACCGCAGAGATGCTGGAAGATGCCAAGGAGTTTGCAGAAAAGCAAGTACGTGAAGCTTCAGAAGAGGCAGAGCGCATGCTTCAAGAGGCCCGTGAACAGATCGACAGCTGGTGGCAGGAACAACGACAACAGGATGAACATCTGACCGAAGCGCTTCGTTCACAAGGTTTCCAACAGGGTTTTGAAGAAGGCAAAGTACAAGCAGAAGTAGATCTCCAGGTGCAGATCGATAAGATGATGATTGAAGCTCAGGAAGTACTCAAGGAAGCTTATGTAGCTAAAGATCAGATCATTCAGGAAGCCGAGCCGTTCCTTGTGGATCTCGCTTGCGGGATCGCTGAGAAAGTCATTGATAAGCAACTTACCATTGAACCCGATCATACATTGGAATTGATTCGTCAGAGTTTGTCACGTAAACGGGAGCAGGGGTTAATCACACTTTGTGTGGCACCCGATCAGTTTACATTTGTACAGGCAGCTCGTGAAGAATTGTCTCTGTCTATTGACTCTCAGGCAGAACTGCAGATTTTGCCTGATTCAACAGTCAAAGATAAGGGATGTGTCATTCGTTCTTCGTTCGGAAGTGTAGATGCGAGAATTGATACACAGCTTGCTGAGATTAAAAAAGAACTGGTCCGCATAGCACTTGAGGATGAGGAGCGAAGAAATCAACATGAAGGTTCTTAGTTCACAGCGATATATGGAACATTTGAAGCAATTCGATCCTGTTCGTATTAACGGCAAAGTTACTCAGGTCATTGGTCTTATGGTGGAGTCAGAAGGGCCAGATGCAAGTATCGGTGACGTATGTTATATCTATCCTGGTAAATCGGCCAAGCCTCTTCAAGCCGAAGTCGTTGGGTTTCGAGATAACAAAGTGTTGCTTATGCCGCTGGGTGAACTTCAATCCATTGGTCCTGGTTGCGATGTAGTAGGTACGGGCAAGCCACTGGGTGTTCAGGTAGGCTCCGAATTGCTCGGTAAAGTATTGGACGGACTTGGACAACCGCTGGACGGCTCACTCCTTCCATCAAGAATGCCGATGTACTCTACCTCCAATACTCCGGTCAATCCAATGGATCGTCCACGTGTACTTGAAACTATGGGTGTAGGTGTAAGGGCTATCGATGGATTGCTGACCGTAGGTAAGGGACAACGTGTGGGTATTTTTGCCGGTTCCGGTGTTGGTAAGAGTACATTGATGGGCATGATTGCTCGTAATACAGCAGCAGATGTTAACGTCATCGCGCTTGTGGGCGAGCGTGGACGTGAGGTGCGCGACTTTATTGAACGGGATCTGGGTCCGGAAGGACTGGAACGCTCCGTAGTCATTGTTGCAACTTCAGATCAGCCTGCTCTGATACGGATCAAGGGAGCAGTTATTGCGACTACGATTGCAGAGTATTTCCGGGATCGTGGAATGAACGTGATGCTCATGATGGATTCGGTAACTCGATATGCGATGGCACAAAGGGAAGTTGGTCTGGCCGTAGGTGAACCTCCGGCAATGAGAGGATATACTCCATCGGTTTTTGCAAGTTTGCCCAAACTGCTTGAACGGGCGGGTACAGGACCTACGGGCTCGATTACAGCCTTTTACACCGTTCTGGTCGATGGGGATGACATGAATGAACCGATCGCGGATGCGGTAAGGGGTATTCTGGATGGACACATTGTGTTAAATCGATCCATTGCGAATAAAGGACATTTTCCAGCGATTGATGTGCTAGCCAGCATAAGTCGTGTTATGAAGGATATTGCTCCGGAAGAGCAGTTGGAAGCCGTTAATAATATGAAACGTTTGATGGCTGTGTACAAAGAATCGGAAGATTTGATCAATATTGGGGCTTACCAGCGGGGATCAAATGCAGCCATAGATGAATCGATAGACCAGATTGATAGTATATGGAACTTTACCAAGCAGAAAGTCGACGAGAAAGTCACCTTAAGTGAAGTACAGGAACGTTTGATTCTTGAATTTGCAAGGAGATGAATGGGTAAACGATGAAATTTCGATATCATTTCCAGAAAGTTGTTGACCTGAAGAGTAATGAAAAAACACAGGCAGAATGGATGTTATCCACAGCGATCGGTAAACTTCAGACGGAGGAAGAACATCTGATACAACTTCTTAATGACAGAAGTAACCTGGTCGGCATTATCCAATCTGCTACGGAAAATAAAGCGTCTGTAAACAGTCTGCAGGAGATGCAGCGTTATGTACATCACCTTGACGAGTGCATTTCACGCAAAAACAGTGATGTTAAACATGCTCAGGTCAATGTGCAGCGGAATCAGACATTTCTTAACGGTAAGATGATTGACGAAAAAGTATGGCTTGGAGCGAGAGACAAGGCCAAAATCAAATTTCAGCAGGAGATGCTCCTCCGGGAACAGAACGATCTGGACGAGATGGCTACTGTACGCTTCGCTGCCAAAGCCGGACGCGCGAATTGATGTGAGCCGGAAGCGGAGTTGTCTCGTGAAGGAGGAATGAACGATGGCTGTTAAAGATGATAGCGACATGGAAAAAGAATCGGGAGGCGGTTGGGAAAAATTTCTCATGATTTCAATCCCGATTGTATTCACCGTAGTATTGCTAGGTGTATTACTTACACTATTTAATGTAGATATTCGTAATAATTTGTTTGAATTTGCCAACAAAATACCGGTAGTCAAGGAATGGGTACCTGATCCTGTACTGGATCCAGAGAAAGAGAAGCTGGAGAAGAGTGAGCAGCAGGTTGAAAGTGCTGAAGCCACAATCGAAAAGCTGAAGTCCCAGGTAACTGCCAAAGAAACAGAGCTCAAGGCAGCACAGGCAGCGACAACAACCGAAGCGAAGAAGGCAACGGACCTTCAGAAGAAGTTGGATGATGCGGAAAAAGCAGCTGAAACGGCTACAGCGGCAACGCCTGAAACGGAATCCGATTATCAAAAGCAAATCAAAGATTTGGCTAAGATGTATGCTGATATGAGTCCAAGCAAAGCTGCACCGATCTTGCAAAATATGACCAATGAGGAAATGGTATTGTTATTGAATGCCATGCAATCATCCGCTCGGACCAAGGTGCTTGAAAAGATGGACCCGAAAACAGCAGCCGATGTGACCATGATGATGAAGGATGCCAAACCGTCCGGGGATCTGGCACTGGATGCACTGCAATCCAGATTGAAGAAAGAAACCGCAGCAACTTCAACTGCATCCACAACGACAAGCAAAAACCTGGATAAAAACCAGCTTAGTCAAACATTTGCTTCAATGTCTGCTTCAAGTGGGGCCAAGTTATTATTGGAAACATACAAGTTAAGTCCTGACAAAACATTGACCATCCTGAATTCGGTAGATGATGCAACACGCTCTCAATTGCTTGAGAACATGTCTTCAGAGGACTCGGTTGAAACTGCAAAAATTTTGAACAGATTAATGGGCAACAAGTAGATCTCATTACACTGAACTAACCGAGAGGAGGTGAAAATAAATGTCGATAGTATATCAAATGGCATCCACAGCATCTGCAAAAGCAACGGGAACAACTCAGACGACTGGAGCACAATCGAAAGGTTCAACTGCAGGTGTTAGCGGTGAATTTCTCCAAACTCTTGCACAATCGTTATCTGGAGGAAACACAGAAGGTGATAGTTCAAGCGCTACTGGAAGTTTAACTGCTAATCCGCTGGTGTTTTCCTTTGCTGCAAGTGAAGAAGGGGAAGCGACATCAATCACGGATATACTGAATTCGTTGTTCACGGACTTGGATTCACTTGACGAAGCTTTGGAAAATGATCCAGCTCTACTTGCAGGTTTGCAAACTCTGATTCAACAGATGTATGCACAACTAAATGATGCTTCTGGTACGAACGCAGAAGGTTCCGACGAGTCTTCGAACGGAGCGGAAAGCGTAAATACAGTACCTGCAATTGAACTGTCACAGCATCCGGCAGCAGTACGTTTTGTTCTGCAAGATATGCTTACACAATTAGTAGCCGGAATGAATGATCCAGAGAGTAACGTTGCGAAGAACGCTCCGGAATTCAAGCAACTACTACAATCTCTGCAGGGTCAGCTTCAAGAGGCTGGATTGGATACTAGCAATAACAAAGGATGGACTCAACTGAAATCCATACTGGATACGTTGACTGCAGTTAAGGATCAGACTGTGCAAGTCGCTCCAAGTACTTCGCTTCAAGCACCCAAACAGGATTCTGTCGTACCACAAGTTCTTGTTGCTGCAGTGGCGAATTCTGGAACCCAGGTGAAAGATGAGACGGAGACGACATCTGTTTCGAATGCAGGTGGAGAAGTGGAACACTCAACCATCATTACTGCGGGAGAGCTGTCCTTGCGTTCATCAGGTACAACAGCAGGAAAACCGGCTGAACCTGTAATGCAAACATCACAGTTTGCCAAAGAAATGACACAGTTTGTAGTCAACAAGCTGGATATTGTGCAGCAAAAAGGATTTTCCGAGGCGACCATCTCACTTCGGCCTGAGCATCTAGGAAAGTTGGATGTTCAAATTACCCTTCAGAACGGGCAATTGGTTGCAAGGTTTATGACTGAGCATACGATGGCCAAAGACATGCTTGAACAACAAATGACACAACTGCGTTCTTCACTTCAAGCCCAGGGAATTCAAGTGGAACGACTTGAGGTTACCCAGAACAGTTCAATCGGATCACAGATGTATCAGGACGGAGGCCGTCAGCCGGGAAGTAACTCTCAACAACAACGCCGTTCGCGGGAGCGTGAGGAACAATCGGATGATGCTATAGCTACAGCAGGAATCCAGGAAGAATTGCGTAACTGGCGTAGCGAGCAAGTCGAAGGAAATGAATTACAGAGAGATACTTTTAGTGCGAAGGCTTAAACAGAAATGAGGTGAACAAATGGCTAACGAAATTGTCTCAACGAATAATACCTGGCCGAACTATTCGGCAGCTAATAAAGCAACCACAAGTGCTGCAACAAAAGAATTAGGTAAAGATCAGTTTCTAAAAATCCTGATTACCCAGCTGCAAAACCAAGACCCTATGCAGCCGATGGAGGATAAGGAATTTATCGCTCAAATGGCACAGTTCAGCTCAGTGGAACAACTGGTCAACATTTCTACACAGCTCAAAACATTGAACCAGTCACTTGGTGCTGTATCCGGCATGATTGGCATGGAGGTAAGTTGGCTTTCTTCTAATAAAGAGGATAACGGAACTCTTCGTCAGGGTATTGTAGATTCCATCATTGTACGAGATAGCGTTCAATACGCAAAAGTGGGCAAAGACGAAATTAAACTGGATGAGATCATTCAAGTGAACTATCCCAAACAGGCAGAAGAGAGTCAAACTCCGGTTCAGAACGTTCAAGGTGTAGCCCCTGAAACGAACGAGAGCCAGGAAGTTGAATCATCCGCTGAACCGGGTGATACGGAAGACAGCGGGAAAACGATATGAGTGATCGCATAACGGTTGGACAATTATATGCAGGCCCGATTACACCGAATATGCTTCAAAGACCCAAAACGGGAGAAGCCACAGCTATACCCGAAAAACCTTTTGCAAAGGTGCTGGAAGATAATCTTCTGAAATTGAGCAATCATGCTGCCAAACGATTGGAACAGCGAGGTATTGAACTCAAGACCGAGCAAATGGAACAGATTGGTTCTGCTTTGGACAAAGCTGCTGCCAAAGGAGCCAAAGAGTCATTGATTTTAATGCAGGATATGGCTTTTATCGTCAATGTCAAAAATCGTACTGTGGTTACAGCTATGGATAGTGAAAGCATGAAGGATAATGTGTTCACTCAGATTGATAGTGCCGTAATCATTTCTTGACCGGCTGGCCCTTCTCGGGAGCCGGAATGCCGCTGACCGACTGATGCGGTAACCAAATGAAGACTGGGAGGATTTTTAAAAATGTTGAAATCAATGTACTCAGGCGTTTCCGGGATGCGGGGTTTTCAAACAAAACTCGACGTAATTGGTAACAATATCGCGAACGTAAACACGGTTGGCTTCAAAGGCAGTCGGGTTATGTTCAAAGATATTATGAGCCAAACTACGGCAGGGGTAACTGCCCCTGGCGATGCAACTGGTGGTGTCAATGCGAAACAAATCGGCCTTGGTGTGTCCGTAGGTTCAATTGATACGCTGCATCTGGCAGGTAGCCCAATGACAACGAACAATCCAACAGATCTTCGGATTAATGGAGATGGATTCTTCTTGGTACGTTTGAGTGAAGATCAGGAAGTACCTTATCTGACTCGTGCGGGGGACTTCCATGTGGATGCTGCACGTAACCTTTTGACATCGGATGGGTTGTTTGTTCTGGATAGCGGTGGTGGAAATATTACGATACCAGATGATGTTGTTTCCTTCACGATTGGTCAGGATGGAACAATTAACCAGACCATGGCAGACGGAACCATCGAAGCGGGTCCACAGATTGGAATTGGTAAAGTTGTCAATCCGGAAGGTCTTGAGAAAATTGGAGGCAACTTGTACCGTATGACAGCAAACGCGAATCCGGATGGGGTGCTGGAACCATTGACAGCGAACAGTGCTGAGGACGGAACAGGAGCAATCATTGCTGGACAGCTCGAGATGTCTAACGTGGATCTGACTGGAGAGTTTACTGAGATGATCGTAGCTCAACGTGGATTCCAGGCAAACTCCCGGATCATTACAACGTCGGATGAAATACTTCAGGAAGTTGTTAACCTGAAACGTTAATAGCTGATTAATGAATTTGTAAAACGTGGAGGAGCTTGCTCCTCCCACTCTGATCAAGGGGGCTTAGCATGATTTCGGTTACGCGGTTAAATGGTTCTCCCATGTGGTTAAATGCGCTGATGGTTGAAATTGTGGAAGAGACGCCGGATACGTATATTACTCTGGTAACTGGAAAGAGACTGATTGTGCTTGAAAAAGCCGATGACGTTATTTCCAAGATTAAAGATTACAACCGTGAAATCGGGGTTCAGGCAGCCACTATTAAAGTGCAGCAAACGGAGGAATCCTGATGAAAAAAATGATGCCCTGGCTTGCAACCATGTTGCTGGCAATAACACTCATTGTGGTGGTTGTGTTTGTATTTATGCAAGGACAGAACGGGACTAAGGACGACACACATACTGCTTCAGCTTCAGAAGCCAAGAAGATGACTGCGGATGAGATTGTAGAGGTTTCCTCTGAACTTGGAGAAATTAAAACCAATTTGGCTGATACGGATCATGTTATTGTCGTTAGCTTCTCATTCAAGTTGGCTGACGTAAAAGCGAAGGAAGATTTTGAGAAAATCAAAGAAATTGTGGTAAAACCAATCATCATTCAGACGCTTGCAGATACGAAGTCTGAGGAGCTGGCTACAGCGAAGGGCCGGATATTATTTAACGAGAAATTGACCGGTCTTATTAATGAAGCTTTACCAGAAGGTAATTTAAGTAGTACGAGCTTTTCATCCATTGTGATAGCAACGATGTAAATGAACAGAACATGCTGTAGACCTGTAAGGGGGTGAGAACATGGTGGATGTATTATCACAAAATGAGATTGACGCCCTATTAGCAGCCCTTTCTTCTGGTGAAATGGACGCAGAAGAATTGAAGAAGGAAGAAACTCAGAAGAAAATCAGATCGTACGATTTTAAGCGGGCGGTGCGTTTTTCCAAAGACCATATCAGAAGCTTGACTCGTATTCACGAAAACTTTGCACGCTTTCTCACCACTTATTTTTCAGCCCAACTGCGGACGTTCGTTCAAATCAATGTCGTTCAGGTCGAACAGTTGCCTTATGATGAGTTTATCCGCTCTATTCCTAAGATGACGATATTGAACATTTTTGAAGCGGAGCCACTACAGGGACGAATGGTGATGGAAGTCCATCCGAACGTGGGATATGCGATGTTGGATCGCCTGCTTGGTGGAACCGGGAGTGCTCCGACAAAGATTGCATCGATGACGGAGATTGAAACGACCATCATGGAGCGAATATTCAGCCGTGCATTTGAAAGTTTGCAGGAAGCATGGAAGACCGTGTTGGATATTTCCCCAAGGATGGAAGCGCTCGAGACCAATCCGCAATTTATGCAGATTGTATCTCCCAATGAAACGATTGCTCTGATCTCGCTCAGTACCAAAATTGGTGACACGACAGGCATGATCAATCTATGTATACCGCATGTCGTTCTTGAACCTATTATGTCACGGTTGTCAACTCATCAGTGGTTTGTTTCGGAGAAGAAAACCAGAGCTCCGGAAGAGTATGATGCTCTAAAAGAGCGTGTGAATAAAGCCAAGTTACCCATCGTTGCGGAATTGGGAGAATCCAGAATTTCAATTGCAGAATTTCTGGGTCTGTCTGTTGGTGATGTCATTACGTTGAACAAACCAGTGGATGAGGGACTTTCCATTAAAGTGGGTGACAAACTGAAATACATGGGCAGTCCGGGGACAATCAAGGACCGTGTGGCTGTGCAAATAGACAAGATTGTCACCGAAGGAGTTGAAGAATTTGACGAGTAAGGATTATTTATCCCAAGAAGAAATCGATGCTTTGCTTAGGCAATCGGAATCGATAAACAGCTCGGAACCCGCTGAAAAGACGGTTGATGATTTTTTGACCGAGCTGGAGCAGGATGCCTTGGGGGAGATTGGTAACATTACATTTGGTAGCGCGGCAACAGCCTTATCCACGCTATTGGGCCTCAAAGTAGATATTACAACACCTAAAGTTTCTATTATTAGTCGAACGCAGTTTGAAGAAGCTTTTCCTAAGCCGCATGTTGCCGTTCATGTAAATTACGTGGATGGATTTGAAGGCATTAACTCGCTTGTTATCAAGAAGAGAGATGCTCAAGTTATCGCTGATTTGATGCTGGGTGGCGAAGGTAATCCGGTCGATGAAGAACTGAATGAAATCCATATTAGTGCGGTACAGGAAGCAATGAACCAGATGATGGGTTCCTCTGCAACCTCAATGTCCACGATTTTTAATCGTTTTGTGAATATTTCTCCTCCGGGAATCGATATTCTCAATCTGGAGAGTGGAGAGGGTGTAAGTAATCTTCCAGCAGATGAGACTCTTATCCAAGTTTCATTTCGTTTGTTAATCGGGGATCTGATCGATTCCAATCTGATGCAGTTGCTTCCAGTTCATTTTGCCAAAAACATGGTAGACATGCTGATTGGAGGCGCTCAGGAGTCAACTGCCAGCGCACCGGTGGCAACAACACCTGAACCTGCACCAGTAGCAGTACCGGCAACGCCACCACCGGTTGCGGAGCAGCCGCCTGTTCAGCATCAGCAGCCCCCGCAGGCTCCTCAACAGCCTGTTCAGGACTATAACGGATATGGACAGACCCCAATGGGAATGCCGCAAGGAATGCCGCCGCAGCAGCCGTATGGTATGCCGCCACAGCAACCTTATGGTGCACCTCAACATTACGGTGGAATGCCAAATAGGAATGTTAACGTACAACCAGTTCAATTCGCCAATTTGCAAAATGGGGCGTATGGCCAGGTTGACGAAAACAATTTGAATTTATTGATGGACATTCCCCTTAAAGTCACCGTAGAATTAGGAAGGACCCAGAAGCAAATTAAAGATATTTTGGAACTGTCACAGGGTTCGATTGTCGAACTGGATAAGTTAGCCGGGGAACCTGTCGATATTTTGGTGAATAACAAACTGATCGCCAAGGGAGAAGTTGTCGTTATTGACGAAAACTTTGGTGTTCGTGTTATAGATATCGTTAGCCAATGGGACCGAATTCAGAAATTACAATAAGCACAATTTAGGGAGGACTTGAATCAAGATGGCAAACCGAATTTTAGTCGTAGACGATGCTGCATTTATGAGAATGATGATCCGGGACATTTTGTCCAAAAATGGATATGAGGTTGTTGGTGAGGCACAGGATGGTTCACAAGCAATTGAGAAATTTAAAGAGCTTCGTCCGGATCTGATCACAATGGATATTACGATGCCTGAGATGGATGGCATTGCAGCTTTGAAAGAAATCAAGAAGATTGATGCTAACGCTAAAGTGATTATGTGCTCTGCGATGGGTCAACAAGCGATGGTAATCGACGCCATTCAAGCAGGTGCAAAAGACTTTATCGTTAAACCGTTCCAATCTGACCGGGTTATCGAAGCGATTAGCAAGACACTGGGCGTTTAAGAGACATGATGATGGCTCAGGGTGATATACCAGGAGGAGCTGGCGCGGGAACCAATTATTATTTACAGCTTGTATGGGTGATTGTTGTCCTGGCCGTCATCCTGGCCCTTATTGTCTATCTGATCCGGTTCTTAAACAAACGGAATCAGCAGTGGTTACGTCATGGCACGATTCGTACCCTGGGCGGGGTTGGACTGGGGCAAAACAAGTCGCTGCAAATTATGGAAATTGGTGGAGTTGTCTATCTGCTTGGTGTAGGTGAAGATATCCAGTTGATAGATAAGGTTTCGGACCTGGAAGAGGCACAAAGAATCATTGATTCCTTCGAACGAGATGCTGCTGCACAACAAGGGAATCTCTCACCTCTCATTGCCAAGCTCACAAAACGTTTCCGTAGAGAAGAACCGCCGCGAGAAATGGAACTAGAGGACACAACTTCTTTTCACGAAATGTTTGAATCCAAACTTCGGCAGATGCCTAACCGTAAAGAGAAGATGGAAAAGCTCCTGGATAAAGACAATACTACAGATCGGTCGAGGGATTCATGAAGAAAAAGATTTGGTTAGCGTGTTGTTTATTAGGACTTATCAGTCTGGCATCTGTAACGGTTGCCTTTGCCGAGCCCATTCCGAATATTGATATTCAGATTGGAAACGGTGATGGAGGGACACCAAGCACGAGTTCACTGTCCATTATTCTGTTAATTACGGTGCTTAGTATTGCTCCAGCAATGCTTGTACTGATGACCAGTTTTACTCGGATTGTGATTGTGCTGGGTTTTGTACGTACATCTTTGGGTACACAACAAATGCCACCGAATCAGGTGCTGGTCGGTTTGGCGCTATTTCTGACACTTTTCATTATGTCGCCGACGTTGTCTTCCATAAATCAGGTAGCGCTTCAGCCCTATCTCCAGGGAGACCTTACACAAACCGAGGCGCTGGAAAAAGCAGCGGATCCCATAAAGAAATTTATGTTTAGTCACACCAGAGAAAAAGATCTGTTGCTGTTTATGAAGTACAATCAGACTGAACAACCAAAGACCTACCAGGATATCCCAATTACTGTAATGGTGCCGGCATATGTAATCAGTGAGTTGAAGACAGCATTCCAGATGGGGTTTATGATTTTTATTCCGTTTCTGGTGATAGACATTGTTGTCGCGAGTACACTCATGGCAATGGGCATGATGATGCTTCCGCCGGTCATGATCTCATTACCTTTCAAAATACTGCTCTTTGTCCTTGTGGATGGGTGGTATCTGGTTGTCAAGTCACTGTTACTGAGTTTTAATACTTGATCCGGAAAGTTAAAGGAGGACGGTCATGACTTCGGAATTTATTATCGGTCTGGCCGGGAAAGCGGTATACACGTCATTGCTGGCCAGTGCACCCATGCTTATACTAGCTCTGGTTGTAGGACTTGCAATCAGTATTTTCCAAGCGACAACTCAAATTCAGGAACAAACATTAGCTTTTGTGCCAAAGATTGTTGCCGTACTTCTGGCGGTACTTTTGTTTGGGCCTTGGATCTTAAATATCTTGGTCGATTTTACGTTCAACATTCTCGATAATCTATACAGATACATAGGGTAGGCTTTAGCAGATGGAGACATTATTGCAAAGTTTCCCTGTCGCTCTGCTTATGTTTTGTCGAATTGCATCATTTTTTGTAACTGCGCCGGTTTTTTCGGCTCGAAATGTGCCGGCCTCAGTTAAAGTTGGTATCTCTGCATTTGTCACATTGTCTGTCTATCTGATTTACGGAATAGACCAGACGGTACCCACAGACCTGAGTTATATTTTGCTCATCATCAGAGAGATTCTAATAGGCCTGCTTTTAGGTTTTGTGGCTTATCTGTTGATGACGGCTGTTCAGACTGCAGGGACCTTTATCGATCTACAGATCGGTTTTGGTATGGCCAATGTATACGATCCAATGACAGGTGCTTCAGCACCACTTACGGGAAATTTGAAGTATGCATTTGCTATGCTTCTGTTTCTGACGATGAATGGACACCATTATTTGCTGGATGCGATAGTTTATAGTTACCGGTGGATACCATTATCAAATTTATTTTTCTTGCGGTTGGCAGATGGAAGTATTGCAGAATTTTTGATTCAGACTTTAGGTCAATCATTTATGCTGGCTTTTCAGATGTCTGCTCCCATTGTAGTTGCGTTGTTTTTGACGGATGTTGGATTGGGTTTTTTGGCCAAAACGGCTCCTCAATTTAATGTATTTGCAGTCGGGTTGCCGCTTAAGTTACTCGTTGGTCTTGCTATTTTGCTTTTGCTGGTTCCCAGTTTCTCCTTTGTATTTAGTCAATTGTTCGAAGCGATATTCAGATCGATGGAAAAATTGCTTGGAACCATTGGACAAAGGCCCAGCTGAGTGAAACGGAGGAAAAGACGCAGATGAAACTTCAACTCGACCTCCAGTTGTTTTCAGGGGAGAAGACGGAGAAAGCTACCCCGAAAAAGAGACAGGATACACGAAAAAAAGGACAGGTTGTCAAAAGCGCTGAACTATCTGGCGCATCCATTCTCCTATTTGCGTTTTTGATCATGATGATATTCAGCAATTTCTATAAAGAACGTATAGTTCGTCTGTTCACAGATATCTTCATTAATCGATTGAGTATGGATATCACCGGAGAGAATGTGATGGCGCTTATGATGCGCTATGGCATTGAAGTTTTGTTATTGATCGCTCCCGTTTTGCTGGGTGCGGTACTGGTTGCTTTGATCGTTAACTACATGCAAGTTGGTTTTCTTCTTGTAGGGGAAGGTTTGAAGCCAAAACTTGAGAAACTGGACCCGATTAAAGGGTTCAAAAATATTTTCTCTCTTCGCTCATTAGTGGAATTTGCTAAATCCATTTTAAAAATGTCGATTATCGGTTATCTCGTTTACAGTACAATTAAGGGCTACCAGTCAGATATTGCTTCACTTTCTCATTTTTCATTGGATGCCATTTTACATTTCGCTGCGTCGATCACTTTAAGTCTTGGTATCAAGATTGCAGTGGCATTGATGATACTTGCGATCTTTGATTACATGTATCAGAAGTATGATCATGAAAAGAAGATCCGTATGTCCAAGCAAGACATTAAGGACGAGTACAAGAAAATGGAAGGTGATCCGCTGATCAAAGGTAAAATCCGGGAACGCCAGCGTCGAATGGCTATGCAGCGTATGATGCAGGAAGTGCCGAATGCGGATGTAATCATCACAAACCCGACTCACTTTGCGGTTGCGTTAAAGTATGAAGGTTCCGAGATGGAGGCACCGCAGATTATTGCCAAAGGTCAGGATTATGTCGCCTTGCGTATTAAGGAAATTGCCAAAGAAAACGGTGTTATCACGATGGAAAACAAGCCGTTAGCACGGGCGTTGTTCCAGAGAGCCGAGATTGGTGACGCCATACCGGCCGATTTGTTTCAAGCGGTAGCTGAAGTGCTGGCTTATGTATATAAATTAAAGGGCAGGACGAAATAAAAGGGGATCGGAGGCCGTACATTCATTGAAGATTAAAGATATAGCTGTCCTTGCGGGTATCATTGGCATTGTGTTGATGATGATTCTCCCGATCCCGACCTGGCTGTTGGACTTGTTACTGGTCGTCAATATTTCAATTGCGCTGATGATACTCCTTGTTGCAATGAACAGCAAAGAAGCATTGCAGTTTTCTATTTTCCCAGCTTTGCTGTTGATCACTACACTATTCCGACTGGCACTGAACATTTCCACAACCAAGCTAATCCTTGGTGATGGGGATGCTGGCGCCGTTGTTGCTACCTTCGGTAGCTGGATTGCTGGAGGTCAAATTGCAATAGGATTTATCGTGTTTTTAATCCTCGTTGTCGTTCAGTTTATCGTTATTACCAAGGGGTCTGAGCGCGTAGCTGAAGTTGCTGCCCGATTCACCCTCGATGCGATGCCTGGTAAACAAATGAGTATTGATGCGGATTTGAATGCGGGTCTGATCAACGAGCAACAAGCTCGTGAGCGTCGTTCCAAAATTGAACGTGAAGCCGATTTCTATGGAGCGATGGATGGAGCAAGTAAATTCGTAAAAGGTGACGCAATTGCAAGTATTATCATCCTCCTGATCAATCTTATCGGTGGATTTATTATCGGTATGACTGTTCATGGGATGGCTTTCGCAGATGCAATGTCAACGTACTCTGTCTTGACTATTGGAGATGGATTGGTAAGCCAAATCCCTGCCCTGCTTATTTCCACAGCAGCGGGACTTATCGTCACCAGAGCGTCATCAGAAGGAAACTTGGCAGATGATATTACGGGGCAACTGTTTACATATCCAATACTTATTTATATCGTAGCTTTCGTTATTGCCATGCTCGGTTTCTTTACGCCAATTCATGTTATGACTACACTTCCGTTGGCAGGTGTGTTGGCATATGCCGCGTGGCGTATGCAGAATAATTTGAACTTGAAACAGGAAGCGGAAGAACAGTTGGAAGAAGAACAGCAGATTGAAGAGGTCAGAAGTCCTGAAAGTGTAATTAACCTGCTTCAGGTGGATCCTATTGAGTTTGAATTTGGTTATGGTTTAATCCCGCTTGCTGATAATCAGCAGGGTGGGGACTTGTTGGATCGGATCATTATGATTCGGAGACAGTGTGCTCTTGAACTGGGGTTGGTCGTTCCGGTCATACGGATTCGAGATAATATCCAGCTCCGACCCAATGAGTATGTTATCAAAATCAAAGGTAACGTGGTAGGCGGCGGAGAACTGTTGTTGAATCACTACCTTGCCATGAGTCCTGGTTATGATGAGGAGTCCGTGACAGGTATTGAAACGACAGAGCCTGCTTTTGGACTTCCGGCACTATGGATTGATGAAGTAACCAAAGACAGAGCGGAACTTGCAGGATACACGGTCGTAGACCCTCCTTCCGTTGTGGCTACACATCTGACGGAATTGATTAAAAAGCATGCGCATGAGTTACTTGGAAGACAAGAAACGAAAGCACTTGTGGATAATCTCAGAGAGAACTATTCTGCCCTGGTGGATGAACTGATTCCTTCTCTACTTTCCATTGGTGATGTGCAGAAAGTACTTGCCAAGTTATTGCGTGAGAAAATATCTATTCGTGATATGGTTACCATCTTCGAGACACTAGCTGACTATGGTACGTATACGAAGGATCCTGATGTGCTAACTGAGTACGTCAGACAATCCCTCTCACGTCAGATTACTCAGCAGTTCTCACAGAAAGGTGAGACACTTCGGGTGATCACCGTTGGACCTGGTCTTGAGAAGAAAATTGCTGAAAGTGTGCAACAATCGGATCAAGGCAGCTATCTTGCGCTAGACCCTGTTTCTACACAAAGTGTGTATCAGAAGCTGAGTGAACAAGTGAACCGTTTGATTCAATCAGGTCAACAACCTGTTGTGTTAACTTCTCCAACCATTCGGATGTATCTGCGTCAGGTTATTGAACGTACTATGCAGGACATTCCAGTGCTTTCCTACAGCGAGTTGGAGCCGAATGTTGAAATTCAAAGTATCGGGGTGGTGAACTTATGAGAGTAAAACAATACGTTGTTGAGACCATGCCCGAAGCTATGCTTCAAATTCGCAAAGACCTGGGAAGTGATGCCGTCATTCTGTCCACCAAAGAGATCAAGGTGGGCGGTGTGATGGGAATGTTTCGCAAAAAACGGATCGAAGTTGTAGCTGCAGTGGATAAGGAAGAAAACAAGCAAACGACAAAGCCAGTACAAAATCAATTCACACCTGTACCTCGTGCATTTGTACCTGAGGCTTATCGGCAAACTGCTCGTTCGTTTGTTGCGGCTTCTGATGAGTCGACGACAACGAATACAGCTGATCAAAGTGTACAGGAAAAGTCTGCGGCCGCGCCGTCTGTGTTTGAATCGCGTAATATCAGTTCAGACATAGACAGCGGCCCAGGTTCTTCGAGCACGGATCATAAACCGCGACCGCAAGGGGCGGATTTTTCGGGTTCAACAACTGGCACGAAGCTAACAGGTTCAGACCTGCAGCAGGATAAGTTGATGACTGAATTGCAGGATCTTAAACAAATGGTGACCAGGCTTTCAAAGCAAGGTACTTCTGCGGACCCTGTACCAGAGGAACTGCAACCGATCCGAGAACGTTTGACAGAACAAGATGTTTGGCCTGAAGTATGGGAATCCTGGTTCGATTCAATTCAAGCAAGATTGTCTGTGGATGGATTGAAAGAACAGGATGTAGAACAAATGGTGAAGCTTGAGGTCATTCACTTTTTGGAGCAACGTATTGAAGAAGGGATCCTTCCTACTACTCGAATCGTCTATGTAGCTGGACCAACAGGTGTAGGAAAAACGACGACAATTGCAAAATTGGCTGCTGAACAAATGTTCAAAAAACAGCGTAAAGTTGGATTCATTACATCAGATACGTATCGGATCTCGGCGGTAGAACAGCTTAGAACATATGCATCTATACTGAATGTTCCACTTGAGGTGGTGCAATCACCCGGTGATACACAACGTGCCATTTCTAGATTAGAGAATTGTGACTTAATCTTTATGGATACAGCGGGCAGAAACTACAGAAATGAATTACTTGTTTCGGAACTGCAAAGTTTACTTGCTCCTGTAGAGAATAGCGAAACCTTTCTGGTGATGAGTATGACTTCCAAAAGTGCTGATATGGTTCAGATCACGGAACATTTCAGTAAATATGGTCTGGATAAGGTGATTTTCACCAAAATGGATGAGACTGGGAGCTGCGGTCCGCTATTTAACTTATTACACCGTTTTCCACTCAAGCTCGCATATGTGGCAAATGGACAAAATGTTCCGGACGATTTGTTGAAGCCGGACGCAGATTCGTTGTCTAAACAGTTGCTGGGAGAAGGGTCACAATGAAGGATCAGGCAGCTGCACTTCGGAGTATGGTCTCCACGCCATTGGAATTGGAAGGCATTGAACGAGATATTCGATCCTCAAAAATCATTACTGTGGCCAGTGGTAAGGGCGGTGTTGGGAAATCCAATTTTACACTGAACTTTGCCTTGGCATTGCAGGCTTTGGGGAAAAAGGTACTTGTGTTTGATGCCGATATTGGAATGGCGAATATTGATGTTCTTATGGGTACTTCTTCTTCCTATAATCTTTACCACCTGTTGTACCGACAAAAATCTATAAGGGAGATCATACAACTGGGTGCCAGCGGCTTGCCTTACATTGCTGGTGGATCAGGCATGAAAGAGTTATTCTCATTGTCTGATCGTGATCTGGAGTTCTTCGCCAGTCAAGTGGAGGATATTGCCCAGGAAATGGATTATGTCATCTTTGACACTGGGGCAGGACTCTCCAGGGAGAATATGAAGTTCATCGGTGCTGCCGATGAATGCCTGATTATAACCACACCTGAACCGACTTCAATAACCGATGCTTATGCTTTAGTCAAAGTTATGCACGGCCAGGAAAATGCTACGCCCTTTCGGATGATCGTTAACCGGGTGGAGGACGAACGAGAAGCGGAACGGGTGGCAGATAAAATAGCTGGAGTGGCAAGGCGGTTTTTGCAGACGGATATTCCGCTGCTTGGGTATATTTCAGAAGACGCTCAGGTAGTCAAGGCGGTTAAAAGGCAAATGCCCTATAGTCTGGCTTATCCCAATGCCAAAGCCTCCAAAGATATAGAGAAACTTGCTCTTCGTTATCTGGCTGTACCTGCAACTCCGGGATCCGGAACCTTGACAGGAATCAGGGGATTTATGAATAAGTGGCTTAAACGGACAACATGATTTCTGAATAAAGGAAACAGGGGTGACACAACATGGCGGTGTATCAAGTATTGGTTGTCGATGATTCCGCTTTTATGCGTAAGATTGTTACGGATTTGATCCAAGCGGATCCGGAATTCAAGGTCACGGCAACGGCATCAAACGGTAGAGAAGCGATTCAAAAAACACTAGAATTGAAACCCGATATTATTACAATGGACGTTGAGATGCCCGAAATGAATGGGCTGGACGCATTAAAATCAATTATGAAGGAATCCTTCGTTCCTGTGATTATGCTCTCTGGTATCAATGAACAAGGCATGAAAGAAACCATTATGGCGCTTGAAGCCGGGGCATTTGACTTCATTCGCAAACCATCTATTTCACATGACCAGGATATTGCTCAAGTTGGTAAAGCCTTGGTTGAGCGCATGCGTGCTGCGATGAATGAGATCAAGCGAAAAGCTGATCGTAATTTATCCTTGAAAAATAGAGAGATTCCGCGCGGAACAGTTGTCCCTTCAGCTCAGCAGGTACAGAAAGAAATGCCAGGCAGGGATCGAGCAGAGCCTGTGAAAAAAATGATTGAACCTGCCCAGACGAGTCAACGCTCTCTTCAAGAGCGGACTGAAGTCTTTCAGGCCAAATCAAAGAAACCAATTGAGCCATTATCACCTTCGAAACCAGGCCGGGTAGAGAATAAACCTGAGCCTTTGCCGAAGGCAGAGCGGAAGTCGGGGACGAATGCAGAGAGAGTAGTGAGATCCGCTAATCCAGTGCAGACTCCGAAGGAAGTTCGGCTACCTAATGCAGCTAGACAGGCAGCTGATCAAGTAGCAGCAGCCTCTGCAAAAGCCAAGGATTTAATCAAGCCTAATCCTGTCCCCAAAGGTGCAGCGGGGCCGGAAGGCACATTCAACAAGCTAGTGGCAATAGGTTGTTCTACGGGTGGACCGAGGGCTCTCAAGACATTGCTCGAGCAGTTGCCTGCTGACTTGCCTGCACCGGTCATTATTGTGCAGCATATGCCGCCCAATTTCACACGTTCTCTGGCTCAACGACTGAATACGTTCAGTCCACTGCATGTGGTTGAAGCCGAAGAAGGCATGGTCCTGAAAAAAGGGACCGCCTATATAGCACCCGGCGGATACCATGTGAAAGTTAACAAAACAGCAGACGGGAAGTTTGTTGTGAAGTTGACTGAAGATCAACCAGTGAATGGGCATAGACCTTCAGTGGATACGATGTTTGAGTCGCTTCTGCCGTTTACATCTTTACAAAGGCATCTTGTTTTGCTGACAGGTATGGGAAGTGACGGAGCACGTATGATGAAGAAATTATACGAAGCTGGAGTTACATCAACCTTTGCCGAGAATGAAGAAACATGTGTTGTATATGGTATGCCGCGTTCTGCTGTAGAGCTGCAATGCGTTCGTCATCTTCTGCCACTGCAGGAGATTGCGTCTAAACTTGTTCAAGCAGTGAAATAACGGAGTGTAACTCACGGAGGAGGTGCCTCACAATGGACATGAACCAATATTTATCCATGTTTATTGATGAGTCTAATGATCATCTGCAATCGCTTAACGAAAACATGCTTCAACTTGAAGGCAATCCGGAAGATCTGGGCATAGTTCAGGTTATATTCCGCTCTGCTCATACCTTAAAAGGTATGGCAGCAACCATGGGCTTTGAAGATTTGGCATCATTGACACATAAAATGGAAAATGTGCTGGATCTGGTTCGTAATGAGAAGTTAAAAATGCAGGATTACATTTTTGACACCATGTTTAAGAGTCTGGACGCTTTAGAAACCATGGTTCAGGATATTACTGAAGGTGGACAAGGTAAAGCGGATGTGTCATCCATCGTTGCTTCACTTCAGGCAATTGAAAATGGTGAGATGACAAGCGGAGCTGCTCCTGCAACTGAAAACAAACCGGCTAACGCCTCAATTGCTTCGGCTGTGGAGCTGGATGAATTCCAGTATTCGGTGCTGGATCAGTCCATTGCTGAAGGCCACCGTGTGTTTTATGTGGATGTGCTTGTTAGCGAACATAGCCAGTTAAAAGGTGTACGGGCTTATATGGTCTTTGATATGCTGGAACGTTCAGGTGAAGTTGTTAAAGCTTACCCGTCCGTTCAGGATATTGAGCAGGAGAAGTTTGAGCGCAGTTTCTCGTTGTATTACATAACAACTAAAGAGGCGCACGAACTGGAAGAAGGCATCATGAGTATCTCTGAAATTGAAAGTGCGAAGCTCATTCAACTGGATCAAGAGACTCTTCAACAGATGGCCAATCAGGTAGCAGCTACAGTTGAAGCGCCACCTGCACCAACAGCTGTAGCTGAGGTTGCTTCGTCAGATAATAATTCTGCACCTAAAGAAGAAGCCAAGGCGGCACCAGCTAAAACAGCTGCGCCGAAGCAAGCTGCTGCACCTTCACGTACCATTCGTGTGGATATTGAACGTCTCGATGTATTGATGAACCTGTTCAGTGAACTGTTGATTGACCGTTCACGTCTGGAGCAACTGGCCAGTGAGACAGGCAACAATGATTTATCCGATACAGTAGCCCATTTAAGTCGAGTTAGCACAGATTTGCAAAATATTGTACTGAAATTACGGATGGTTCCGGTAGATACCGTATTTAATCGATTCCCGCGCATGATCCGTGATCTGGCTAAGACGCTTGATAAGAAAATCGATTTGGTCATTACAGGTGCTGAGACAGAATTGGATCGTACGGTAATTGATGAGATTGGTGATCCGCTTGTGCATCTACTGCGTAACGCGGTTGACCATGGTGTGGAATCCATTGCAGAGCGTGTAGCTGCTGGTAAACCAGAGATGGGCACAGTGAACCTGCGCGCCTTCCACAGTGGAAATCACGTGTTTATTGAAATTGAAGATGATGGTAAAGGTATCTATCGCGACAAGCTATTGAAAACCGCGATCAAACGTGGTGTTGTAACCGAAGAACAAGGCGCCAAGATGAGTGACGATGAAGTGAATCAACTGTTGTTCGCACCTGGTTTTAGTACTGCTGATATTATCTCGGATATCTCTGGCCGGGGCGTTGGCTTGGATGTAGTAAAATCGAAGATCACTTCGCTTGGTGGTAATGTAACGATTCATTCAACTCCAGGCAAAGGTACAAACTTCTCTGTTCAGCTTCCGTTGACTCTATCCATTATCGCTGCAATGCTTGTACGACTTGGTTCAGAGAAATACGCAGTTCCGTTGTCCTCCATTGTAGAGACGGCCATTGTACAACGTGAGCAAGTTCGTAATATTCACGGCAATAAAATGATTACGTTCCGTGAGTCACTGATTCCGTACTTGTCCTTGAGCGAAGTGTTCTCCGTACCGGATTTCAATGACGCTGATGAGCAGGAAACAGAAATTGTCGTGATTCGTAAAGGCGACCGTCTTGCAGCCGTAGCTGTTGAAGAATTTATTGGACAAAGTGAGATTGTTCTCAAATCAATGGGAACCTATCTTCCTGCTATTGAAGGAATCTCTGGAGCAACCATTCTTGGAGATGGACAAGTAGCCCTGATTCTTGATCCTAATGCATTTATTAAATAAGCATAGAGCTAAGTCTTACATTTAATAGGGAGGTTTTTTACATGGAAGAAGAGTTGAAAGTCATCGTCTTTAAATTGGGTTCGGAAGAGTATGGTATTGAGGTAGACAAGGTTCAGACGATTGAGCGCATGATGCCAATTACCCGTGTTCCCAAGACACTTTCCTTTGTAAAAGGAGTTATCAATCTACGCGGTGTTGTTATTCCGGTCATCGACCTACGCGGTCGTTTCTCCCTTCCGGAATCGGAGTACACAGATCAGACTCGTATTGTTATCGTAGGTGTAGATGACATGCAAGTTGGCTTTATCGTTGATTCTGCTAATGATGTTATTGATATCAAGAGCAGTGCGATCGATAGCCCACCAGAAGTGGTTGGTGGCGTCAAAGCGAGATACCTGCGAGGTGTTGCTAAATTGGAGGATTCACGCTTGCTGATTATGCTTAACTTGAACGAAGTATTAAATAAAAGCGAGATTGTACAGCTGGAAAGTGTTGAGGGCTAGTACCGTGGAGATGTTCAACCGATTTGAGGTATTCCAGATGGATGTGCTCAAAGAGGTCGGTAACATTGGAGCAGGCAACGCCGCAACGGCGTTGTCTCAGCTCCTCAACAGACCGATTGACATGGGTGTACCTAAAGTACAAATGCTGCCTTTTGAAGAAGTTGCCGAAAAAGTGGGCGGAGATGAACGCATCGTTGTTACCGTATTTCTTCGTGTAGAAGGTGAAGCACCGGGAAATCTTTTCTTTATGATGACACCAGAGGCTGCTAAAATGTTGTTGAATAGACTTGCTGGGTTTGATCTGAGAGAAGGACTCGCGTTTACAGATATGGAGCAATCAGCGCTTTCCGAGATTGGAAATATTTTAGCTGGATCCTATCTTTCTTCTTTGGCAGATTTCACGAAATTGTCCATGTACCCAACTGTTCCTGGACTTGCCATCGACATGGCGGGTGCCATTCTAAGCTATGGTTTGTTGCAGTTTGGCGAGATGGGTGACGCTGCATTGTTGATTGACACATCTTTCTTTGAAGGTGAAGATCAAGTTGAGGGTCAGTTTTTCCTTATTCCGGATCCACCATCCTTTGCAAAGATATTTGAATCGCTAGGGGTGCCACTGAGCCATGATTGAGGACAAAAGCGTCGTTAAAGTCGGTATGGCGGATTTAAACATCGCTCATCTTCCTGGTGTAATCCGTACGACTGGTTTGGGTTCGTGTGTGGGATTAACAATGTATGACCCACATTTGAAGCTGGCTGGAATGGCGCATGTCATGCTTCCTAGTTCAGAGATCGCCCGCGAAGGGAAACTGAACACGGCGAAATATGCGGATACGGCGTTGCCTGAGCTTTTGGAAAAAATGATAAAACTAGGCGCTTCTCACTCACGTATTGTGTCTAAAATGGCGGGAGGCTCTCAGATGTTTGCCTTTGCTGGCGCTGGAGATACAATGCGCATTGGACCACGGAATGCAGATTCTTGTCGAGAGTGGCTTCAAAAACTCAATATCCCTCTTCTTGCAGAAGATACGGGTGGGAATTATGGACGAACGATTGAGATGGACTGTGAAACTGGACTTTTGACTATTCGAAGTGTACAAATGGGTGTAAAGGAACTATAAGACTATGATAGGAAACTACCGCATTAATCTTGGAGCAGGCATCGTTGGGTTTATTCTTACTTTTTTTGTAGCATACAGCAGCAATGTGTTGATGACCAGTTTAATTCGCGGATTGATTGGATTCGTAGCCTGGTTTGTCCTTGCATACGGTTTACGCTGGGGAATGGGATTGCTGCTGAACCCTCAGACTGAGGGAAATGGATATGGTTATGATTCACCAAGTGCTCAAGATCAAAGAGGTTCACAGGTGGACATTAAAATCGAAGACGATGGACAAGAGCTGAATGATTTGCTCAAAAGTGGACAGAACGCTTCATCTGGGGATGATCTTCCGCCATCTGAGACGAAAGCTCCAACGGGATTCGCCCCTTTGGATCCGCCTAAACTTGTCCGGACCAAGGATCCGGAGGAATTGGCGCAGGCCGTTCGTCACCTGACAGACAAATAAGGAGGGTGAAAGCAATTGAACGAGCGTAAAGCTTCACATTTGAACCATTCTGATCTGTGGGAAAAGTGGAAAGAACATGGAGATCTTGAAGCCAAGAAAACGTTGATTGAAAAGTATCTTCATATTGTAAACTATGTATCTGGTCGACTGGCTGTTGGTTTACCCAAAAATGTTCCCAAGGATGACTTGGAGAGCAATGGAGTTATGGGGTTAATTGATGCATTGGAGAAATTCGACTATGAACGTGGTCTGCAATTCGAAACTTATGCATCATGGAGGGTCCGCGGAGCCATTCTTGACGGTCTGCGCCAAGGTGATTGGGTTCCGCGTTCTGTTCGAGAGAAGGCCAAGCGCATTGAAGACGCCTACCAACAGCTGGAACAAAGCTATCTTAGGTCCGTCAGTGATGAGGAAATGAGTCAGTATCTGGACGTGTCTACCAAAGATTTTCAACATATGCTTCAGGAAGTGGCAGTTATGTCACTTTGCTCGCTAGAAGACCCCATTCGTGAAGAAGAGTCTGAGACTCGTCTATCTTTGATGGTGGATGAGAAAGCCAAAAATCCGGATTATAAAGTGAATGAATTTTATTTAAAGGAAGCTTTGGTGCAAGGACTTGACAAGTTGACGGTAAAAGAGAGAACGGTTGTTTCACTCTTGTATTACGAAGATCTTTCTCTTAGTGAAATTGCGGAGGTCATGTCTCTTTCTCCGTCTCGTATATCCCAGTTACATTCCAAGGCAATATTACGACTACGCGGCACGTTGGACAAACAGAAAGATTTGTTGATGCGTAAAGATTAATAGAGAAAAGTAATATAATTGGAGTTTGGGGAGTGGAAAGTCTAAAAGGGGGAAGAATTGCAGTGACACAGCGGACTGCTTTGGAACAGTGTTTAAACATTGTTTTATCGGACGACAAATGCATAGCCTACCTTGAATTTTCCAAAGAGGAAGAAGGCTTTGCCTGCACGATCGATGAACTTGAACAATTTGTGGCGAACAAGGGCATCAAACAGGGTGTAATGCGAGAGGCATTACTACTTTTTGTGAGTAACCCTGAAACCTATTTAAAAGATAAATACAAGATTGCGGAAGGTATCGCTCCTATTCAGGGAACAGATGGATTCATCAAGATTCTGGTTGGAATGGACGATACGAACGAACGACGACCGCTCGAATCGGAAGATGGAACCGTCGATTACAAAGAAGTGACCCGGTTAAACAATGTCCGTAGTGGTCAGATCATTGCAGAGCGAATCGCTCCTTGTGATGGCATACCAGGCAGGGCAGTAACAGGTGAGGAAATTCCTTACCGTCCGGGAAAAGAAGCTCGGTTTAAAGTTGGGAAAAACGTTGTGATTAACCCGGATGGTTCTGCGATGTATGCTGCACTGGATGGGCTGGTTACCAAAACGGACGGTAACAAACTGAATGTGTTTCCGGTATATGAAGTCAATGGTGATGTTGATTACAATAACGGTAATATCGACTTTGTAGGCACAGTTGTCATACGAGGCAATGTACTTACCGGATTTAAAGTGAAAGCAGCAGGTGACATTCGTGTCGTCGGAGGTGTCGAAGGAGCGGAACTGGAAGCAGGCGGCTCAATCGAAATTACCGGTGGTATTATTGGTTATAACAAAGGACTGGTACAAGCAGGCCACAATGTTAAATGTACGTTTATTCAAGAGGGCAACGTGGATGCTGGTGAAGATGTTCTGGTCTCCCAGAGCATTATGCATTCCAATATTCGGGCTGGGCATGGTGTCATCTGTGCGGGAACCAAGGGTCTTATTGTTGGTGGCTCGATCCAGGCCGGTCAGAACGTCTCAGCGCGTGTTGTGGGCAACAGCATGTCCACAGTCACTTCCATTGAAGTTGGTGTACTGCCGAAGCTGCGTAACGAACTGAATGATTTGCGTAAGGAAGCCAGAGAACAGATGGACTCCTTGGACAAAACAAAGAAGGCTTTGACATTGTTAGACCAGTTAGCTGCCGCTGGACAATTAAGTCCGGATAAAATGTCGATGCGGATCAAACTGAATGCTACGCAGAAATCTGCTCTTCGTATAAGTGAAGAAACGAAAATGCGTATCTTTGAAATTGAAAAGGCGCTTGAAGATACAAGTAAGGCTCGTGTTGATATTTTGAAGATGATTTATGGAGGCTCTAAAATAGTTATCGGCAGATACACGAAATTTATTAAAGATCCAGTAAGTCGAATTTCATTTTATTATCATGATGGCGATATTACGATGGTTCCATACGTTTAAGTACAGCATTCAGGCACAGGAAGAAATCCATTCGAAACCGTGAGGTGAGCGTATGAGTTTCAAAGCAGTGGAGTTGCAGATTGCGGTACCACGAACAAGTGAAGCGGGACGTTATCAAAGTGAAGCCCAGCAGCGACCGATTACGGATCAGAATCTTTTGGCAGAGCAAACGTCAAAAGAAGCAAATGAAGCAAGGCAACGAAGTGAAGCAATGGACGAAACTTCACAGACTTCGGTGCGTGATGGTCATACCAATGATGGGAATCAGCAGAGTGGTTCCGATGGACAGGAGACTGCTCAGGCTCAAGAAACGGTCAAACCTGCAGAACACCCGTACAAAGGTAAACACATAGATTTCTCATTATAATAGATGGTTGTTATAGACATGAAGCCTTGCGCACCGATGGTTGAATCAGAAGGAGAGAACCCAATTTGTCACCATGGATCATTATTGTCATATTAGGGGCCTGCGCCATCGCCTACGCTTATATTATGCCTCGGAAAAACAAGGCGCAAGAGCCCGGGCATCAACTGGTGCAGGAGATGGAATCTACGCTTGAACACTACATGACCGAGATCGAAAATGATAATGATGCTCTTATTCAACGCGTGGCTGAAATGAAGGGAGAAGCGACAGCAGCAGATCAACGTATGCAATTGCAACTTCAGGAATTACAGCAGCGGTTGGATCAGCTGGAACAGAGTAAAAAGAACGAACCTGTCGCATCAACTGTGCCACACTCAGGTAATGTACCTGTGCAAGCTTCCGAAGGTTTGCAAGCTCAAGCGCTCGTGAAAAGCGTACAAGCAGAGGCGGCCCAGCAGGCGTTAGAAGCAGATCTACAGACCAGCAAGGTCGAAACTTTGCCTGAGCGTGAATCGATTAAAGATCGATACCCAGAACTCTTTAATTTACATGCTGAGGGTAAGTCGATGGATGCCATATCCAAGCAAACAGGCATTCAGCGTGGTGAGGTACAGTTAATACTTCAATTGGCAGAACGGGAGGAAAGCTAAGTCATGGACAAGCGATCCTTATGGATTGGTCTGGGGAGCGGCATGATTATTGGTGCAGTTTTGCTTCAACTGGCCACAGTCGGACAAAATGCATTATCGGATAGTAATCTGGCCCCTGAGCAGACTGCCAATATGACCAAAGAACAGCTTGAAACAGCGGCGAAAAGCCTGGATATGAAGTTGGTTGGTTCTGAAGAGGAACTATACACAGAAGCAGAGTGGGTGGCGAAGAAAAAGCAGGAGAGCAGTGAGTTGCAGGGGAATACAGCAACATCACCTGAGACAGTAACCTCTACGGAGACACCTGCTGAGCCTGAGAAGCCAGAAGAGCCTGCTACAAATGAAGTTAAAGGGCAGAAAGAGATAACTGAGCCGAAGACAACAGAACCTGTAACGCCGAGCAATCCGAAAGGCGCAACAGTATCATTCAAAGTACGTTCAGGCAATAGCCTTGCGATCGTTGCAGCAAACCTGAAAACCGCGGGAATCGTAGACGATGCCCAAGCATTCATAAAGGCTGGCAAAGCTGAGCGAATCAATACCAAAATCCAAGTGGGTACTTATGCGCTTGAAAAAGGCGAAAGTTTCAAATCCATTATCGCAAAAATTACGAAAGAACCGTCAAACTGAGCATGCTCGGACAGGACGGTTTTTGCGTATTAAACGGTGCATTTTGAAATCTTGATAATAATTAGTGTTGAGTTACATATCAGGTTTAAAATGATTCGATACTAGCAAAAAGTATAAAGTAGATTTTAGCTTCAAAGACTGTTGCATCAGACATCCAGTTGTGCTATATTAGATAACGGTGTTAAAACACACGCATGTGCTAATTTTGTTGAGGGTGCTTTCCTTATGGAGAGTCTTGGCGAAAAATGATGCCGGCGGAGGACACAATAAAAACCATATTAGGAGGTGTGTGAAGATGGCAGTAATCTCCATGAAGCAGCTTCTCGAAGCTGGGGTACACTTCGGTCACCAAACTCGTCGTTGGAACCCAAAAATGGATCGTTATATCTTCACTGAAAGAAACGGAATTTATATCATCGACTTGCAAAAGACGGTGAAAAAAGTCGAAGAGGCTTACAACTTCGTTAAAGGAATCGCAGGAGAGAATGGTACAATTCTTTTCGTGGGTACTAAGAAACAAGCTCAAGATTCCGTTAAAGAAGAAGCTGAACGTGCTGGTCAATTCTACATTAACCAACGCTGGCTTGGCGGTACCCTGACTAACTTCCAAACTATTCAAAAACGTATTGATCGTTTGAAACAGTTGGAAGCTTGGGAAGAAGACGGTACATTCGCTGTATTGCCTAAAAAAGAAGTTATCTTGCTTCGCAAAGAAAAAGATCGTCTGGAGAAATTCTTGGGCGGTATTAAAAATATGAAAGGCCTGCCAAGCGCCCTGTTCATCATCGATCCACGCAAAGAGCGTATTGCTGTTGCGGAAGCTCGCAAATTGGGTATCCCAATTGTAGGTATCGTTGATACTAACTGCGATCCGGATGAGATCGATTATGTTATCCCAGGTAATGACGACGCGATCCGCGCTGTTAAATTGCTGACAGGTAAAATGGCTGATGCTGTAATCGAAGCTAACCAAGGCGAAGAAACTTCCGCTTAATAGATTCGAACATATGTTATAAACTAAATGAAAAGGGTGGTTGGCAGGTGGATAACCTCTCACTGCCCTTTTTTTAGAGTGTACGTACAATACTTAATTTTGGAGGGAATTTATAATGGCAGTTAATGCGAGTGCAGTAAAAGAACTTCGCGAAAGAACGGGCGCTGGTATGCTCGATTGCAAAAAAGCACTGGAAGAAGCAAACGGTGATGTAACGAAAGCAGCTGAATTGTTGCGTGAGAAAGGTCTTTCCGCAGCAGCAAGCAAAGCAGGCCGTGCAGCAACTGAAGGTGTTGTTGAATCTTACATCCACGCTGGTGGACGTATTGGTGTCTTGGTTGAAGTTAACTGTGAAACAGACTTCGTTGGTAAAACGGATCAATTTAAGGATTTCGTTAAAGATGTAGCTATGCAAATCGCTGCAGCTAATCCTAAATTCGTTACACGTGAAGAAGTTCCTACAGATGAGCTGGAAAAAGAAAAAGAAATCCTGAAAGCTCAAGCTCTTAACGAAGGCAAACCAGAGAAAATCATTGAAAAAATGGTTGAAGGCCGTATTGGTAAATACTACGAAGAGTATTGCCTGATGGAACAAACTTTCGTTAAAGATCCAGACAAAACTATCTCCCAATTGCTGAACGAAAAAATCAGCCAAATTGGTGAAAACATCTCCATCCGTCGTTTCGTTCGTTACGAACTGGGTGAAGGTCTTGAGAAAAAAGTAGACAACTTCGTAGAAGAAGTAATGTCCCAAGTAAACAAATAAGACGGTTTCTTTAAACCGGCGAACAGGATTGATTTTCGAAGATATAAGAATGAACAAACTTCGAAGCGTAAACTCCCTTATATCTCAGGAAAACAGTGCCTTACCGGTTAAACGTTTTTCCTAAAAGAGCGGAACACAACTGTGTTCCTTTCTTTTTAAGCAGGAGGCCATGCGCGAGAAGTTTTGTTGGTTGAACACCAAGCGTGTTCAATTCAAAGTGGAGGGTGAATAATTGGAACAGCCAGTATTTAAACGTGTTGTCTTAAAGGTCAGCGGAGAGTCTCTTTCCGGTCAAAACGGCTACGGTATTGATGCAGATACGATCTCGTCGATTGCCCAACAGGTAAAAGAGGTTGTTGCACTTGGTGTACAGGTTGCTATTGTATGTGGCGGCGGAAACATCTGGCGTGGAATTGCCGGTAGCGAAAATGGCATCGATCGTGCAACTGCCGATTATATGGGTATGCTGGCGACAGTAATGAACTCGCTGGCACTGCAGGATGCTTTGGAACAGATTGAAGTACCTACGCGTGTACAAACATCTATTGCAATGCAACAAATTGCAGAGCCTTATATTCGTCGTAGAGCTATTCGCCATCTGGAGAAAGGCCGGGTCGTTATTTTTGCAGCAGGTACAGGTAACCCGTTCTTTTCCACGGATACAACAGCAGCACTGCGCGCAGCGGAGATTGAAGCAGAAGTTATCTTGATGGCCAAAAATAAAGTTGATGGTGTATACTCAGCAGATCCGTTTAAGGACAGTACAGCTGTGAAATTTGATCAGTTGACTTACATGGATATTCTTAACAAAGACCTTGGTGTAATGGATTCAACGGCATCCTCGCTTTGTAAGGACAACAACATCCCGTTGATCGTATTTGCCATTACGGAACAAGGTAACATCAAACGTGTTGTTCTGGGTGAACGTATCGGAACAATCGTTAAAGGGAGTGTAGATTAATGCCACAAGCGGTTAAACAACATGCCGAAGAGCGTATGGAAAAAGCAATTCAAGCATTGCGTCGTGACCTGGCTACTTTGCGCGCAGGCCGCGCAACTCCAGCTCTTTTGGACCGAATTCAGGTAGAGTATTATGGAGCAATGACGCCATTGAATCAACTCGCTAATATCAGTACTCCGGATTCCCGTACACTGATGATTCAGCCTTGGGACAAATCTTCCATGGGCGAAATCGAGCGTGCCATCATGAAATCTGATCTGGGTCTTACTCCAGCCAACGATGGTAACATGATCCGTTTGTCTATTCCGGCATTGACGGAAGAACGTAGAGCGGAACTTGTAAAGCTGACGAAGAAGTTCGGTGAAGAAGGTAAAGTAGCGATTCGTAACATTCGCCGTGATGCGAATGATGATATCAAGAAAATGGAGAAGTCAGATATTTCCGAGGATGAATCACGGAGACATCAGGAAGATATCCAAAAATCGACCGACAAGTTTATTGCTGAAGTCGATAAGGTACTCGCTGCCAAAGAAAAAGAAATCATGGAAGTGTAAGACAAGCGCAGCCCCTCCAATACGGTGGGGTTTTGTCTCTTTTTCCAAGCTTCAGATGAAGAAACTTCAGGGATTTTGGAGGAACAGGAATGATCAAACGGGTTCGGTCGTGGTGGAATGGGGCTGACAAGCAGGAAACGCTGACTATATCCGAGGACAATATCCCGCAGCACGTCGCCATCATCATGGACGGCAATGGACGATGGGCCAAACGTCTGGGACTCCCGCGTATAGCCGGGCACCAAAATGGCATGAAGGCGGTCAAACGTGCGACCATCGCGGCGGATGAACTGGGCATCAAATATCTGACGATGTACGCTTTTTCGACAGAAAACTGGACGCGTCCAAAAGAAGAAGTGGATTTTCTGATGCGACTTCCGCAAGAATTTCTGGCTATAGAGCTGGATGAACTTATAGAAAAAAATGTGCGCATTCGCATGATGGGCCAAGAGGAACATTTACCTTCTCATACCATCAATGCCTTGCGGGAAGCCATTCGTCTTACGGAACATAATACAGGTCTCGTTTTGAACTTTGCAATGAACTATGGAAGTCGTCGTGAAATGACGGACTGTGTTAAACAGATCGCTCTGCAGGTGAAGTCGGGGGAACTATCTGAAGACGACATAACACCTGAACTCATTGATAGACATATGCTGACGGTTGACATGCCCGATCCGGATCTGTTGATCCGGACGAGCGGAGAGCTGAGATTAAGCAACTTTATGCTTTGGCAGCTTGCATATAGTGAATTATGGTTTACGGATATATACTGGCCCGAATTTGGCAAAAAGCATTTGCTTGAAGCAGTAGCCGAATATCAGCGCAGAACAAGGCGTTACGGCGGTTTGAAATAGATGGAGGATGAAGCCGTTGAAACAGCGATTAACGACAGGAATCATAGCAGGTGTGTTGTTTTTAGGTTTTTGCATGCTGGGCGGACCCTGGTACCATGGTTTGGTATTGCTTATGGCTCTCATCGGTTATTATGAATTTGTTAAAATGACCGGGGTGATGCCTTTTTCAGGTGTGGCCCTGATTGGATATGCTGGTGTTTTTGCCATTGTGTTTCCTTGGGAAATGCTTTGGGAGGCAAGACCGCTATCCTTATTTCAGGTCATCTGGATTGTAATGCTTGTACTGATGACCGCTTCGGTTGTCACCAAAAATAAGATCCCCGTGAATACAGTGGCCATGCTTTTCCTTGGCGTGTTGTATATTGGGATCGGTTTCTATTACATTGCAGAATCCAGACATCTGCATCATGGGTTGTTCTGGACGTTCTTGTTGCTGGGCTCCATATGGGCCAGTGATGCAGGAGCTTATTTTGTAGGGAAACTAATTGGTAGAAACAAACTGTGGCCTTCCATCAGTCCAAACAAAACCGTGGAGGGTGCACTGGGTGGCATCGTGATTGCAATTGTTACGTCTGTTATTTTTGCATTAGTATCAGATGGTTTGCTTTCCTGGCAGAGAGCTATTGTGATCGGAATTGCCTGTGCAGTCGTAGGTCAGATGGGCGACTTAATCCAGTCTGCATACAAACGTGTATATAATATCAAGGATTCAGGCAGTCTTCTCCCAGGGCATGGAGGCATTCTTGATCGGTGCGACAGCTGGCTTGTTGTTTTTCCATTCGTACATATACTAATGCTACTGCCCTACTGAAGAAGAACATGAGTCTGAGATAAGATAACAGCATTGTTCGCTGTAGGCATTGGATAATTAAAGATGAGGTGCAGCATGAAAAAAATTGCGATTCTCGGCTCGACCGGTTCCATTGGAACCCAGACACTGGATGTAGTTGACATGCATCCTGAACTCTTTCAAGTGGAGGGACTGGCTGCCGGAGGCAATACAGACCTGCTGATCGAACAAACCAAACGTTACCGACCGAAGAAGTTATCCGTGGGTTCCAAGGAATTGGCGGATAAGGTTGCTCCACATTTGCCCGCAGGAACGCAACTGTTTTATGGCACAGAAGGACTCGTAGAAGTTGCGGCAGGAACTGATGCGCATACGGTTGTTACAGCAGTGGTGGGAAGTGTTGGCTTGGAGTCGACGCTTGCAGCCATAGACGCAGGTAAACAGATTGGACTGGCCAACAAGGAGACATTGGTTACGGCAGGGCACATTGTTACTACAAGAGCGGCTGCCAAAGGAGTTTCTTTACTACCCATCGATAGCGAGCACTCTGCGATATTCCAATGCTTGAATGGTGAAAACAAAGAACGCCTGACAGGTATCACGCTTACTGCTTCAGGCGGATCATTCCGTGATCTTACCCGTGAACAGTTGAAGAGCGTGACTATAGAGGATGCACTGAAACATCCGAATTGGTCAATGGGTTCCAAAATTACGATAGACTCGGCAACAATGGTAAACAAGGGACTTGAGGTCATTGAAGCTCATTGGTTATTTGGTCTTCGATATGATCAGATTAATGTATTGCTTCATCCAGAGAGTGTTATTCATTCTTATGTGGAATTTGATGACACCAGCATCATCGCTCAACTGGGGAATCCGGATATGCGAGTTCCAATTCAATATGCATTGACTTACCCTGACCGCCTGCCATCACCAGCACAACGTCTATCTCTTGCTCAAGCTGGGAAATTACATTTCCGTGAGATGGATATGGAACGGTTCCCATGTTTAAGAATGGCGTATGAGTGTGGTAAAATGGGAGGAACCGCAACAACGGCGTTTAATGCTGCCAACGAGGTTGCTGTAGCCCGTTTCTTGCGTAAAGAGATTTCATTCCTTAAAATAGAAGATATTATTGCTTCTGTGCTGGAAGCACACCATAATGTGGACGAGCCTGATCTGCAGGAGATCGCCCGTTGTGATCAGGAGAGCCGTAAGCTTGCATCCAGTCTGTAATCTCTTTTTTTCATAACAAATTGGAAGATGTGATTCTCTTGTGCGGCATCAGAGAATAATGATAATCTAGAGGGACAGACTGCGGTATGTGCCGTGAAGGAGGATGGATAGGGATTGGAAACCATACAAGTGGTATTTCTAACGGTGCTCATGTTCTTTGTCATCGTGACGGTTCATGAATGGGGGCATTATTATTTTGCCAAACGCGCCGGTATTCTTGTACGGGAATTTGCGATCGGTTTTGGTCCCAAATTGTTCTCATATAAAAGAAACGAGACCCAGTTTACATTGCGTTTGTTGCCTTTTGGTGGATATGCACGGATGGCAGGGGAAGATCCGGAACTGGTAGAGATCCAGGAAGGACAGACCATTGCGGTAAGATCAGCGGATGACCAGGTGAAGATGATCTATCTGGACCAGCTGGATAACCGTAAAAATGTAATACGTGGTGAAGTCATCTCCATTGACATGGAGAGTGCCCTGAAGCTTCAACTTGATGTAGATGGTGAAATTCAGGAGTACCGAATACATCCCCAAGCGATGTTGGTAAGTCGGGGTAAACAAACGCAGATTGCACCGAAAGATCGTCAATTCGGCAGCAAAACGGTTGGACAGCGTGCATTGGCTATTTTTGCGGGCCCCCTGATGAACTTTATTTTGGCCTTTGTGCTGTTTGCTGTATATGCGCAGATGGCAGGAGTTCCAGTAGAGAATCCTAAAAATCTTGAAATTGGTGAAGTGCTTGAAGGCGGGGCAGCCGATCAGGCGAACCTGCAAAAGGGCGATATTATCGAGACGATCAATGGCACTCCTATTGGTACAGATTCACAAAAAATGGTGTCGATGATTGCCGATTCCAAAGACAAGCCGATGGAATGGACGCTGCGCCGGGGTTCGGATACATTTAATATAACGATTACTCCACGTGCTGTAGAAGGACAAGAAGGCGGTAAAGTGGGGATCGTACCTACGCTACCAACCCGATCTGTTGGATTTGTAGAGACATTCAAAGTCTCAGGCGTGGCCATGGTTGATACAACCAAAGTGATATTTGAAGGTTTTAAACATCTGATCAATCAATTCAACATGGATGATATTGGTGGTCCGGTTCGTACATTTGAAGTAACAGGGCAAATTGCTAAGCAAGGGATTGAACAGTTAACGAGATGGGCAGCGATTTTGAGTCTGTATCTTGGGATATTCAACCTGCTACCAATACCTGCACTGGACGGCAGCCGCCTGGTATTTTTGGGAATTGAAGCGCTGCGCGGCAGACCAGTTGATCCCAATCGCGAAGGTATGGTTCATTTCATCGGATTTGCGATGTTGTTCGTCTTGATGCTGGCAGTAACGTATAATGATATATTACGTTTAATTAACGGATAATTACGGTTGGACTACGCTCTGAACTTTTCTCTCAGAGTGTAGTCGTTATGGGAGGACGCTGGAGTCTTATGTCAAAGGAAAATGATAAACAGTTCGTGACCGAAATCACACCACAGGGTGAGGATTTCTCACGCTGGTATATTGATGTTATCAAAAAAGCTGATCTCATGGACTATGCACCCGTACGCGGTTGTATTGTGTTCAAACCAGACGGATTTGAAATCTGGGAACATATTAAGGATGAGTTGGATCGTCGTTTCCGGGAAACGGGTCATCGCAATGCGTATTTCCCGATGTTCATTCCTGAGAGCTTCTTTCAAAAGGAAAAAGAGCACGTGGAAGGTTTTAACCCTGAATTACCATGGGTTACGGAAGCTGGGGGAGAGAAGCTGGAAGAACGTCTGGCAATCCGGCCTACATCCGAAACGATTATTGGTCACATGTATTCCAAGTGGATTCAGTCGTATCGGGATCTTCCGGTACTGATCAACCAATGGGCTAACGTAGTTCGTTGGGAAAAAAGAACGTTGCCTTTCCTTCGCACAAGTGAGTTCCTGTGGCAGGAAGGTCATACTGCGCATGAGACCGAAGAAGAAGCACGTGAAGAAACGATGAAAATGCTTGAGATTTATCGTGAAGTAGTTGAAGAGTACTTGGCTATTCCTGTAATTGTGGGTCAGAAAACCAAATCCGAGAAATTTGCGGGTGCGGTGGATACGTACTCAATCGAAGCCATGATGAAGGATGGACGCGCTGTACAAGCAGGTACATCTCACTACATGGGTACGAACTTTGCAAAAGCATTTGAAATTCAGTATCTTAGCCGGAACAATGTGCTGGAGCTGGCTTACACTACTTCCTGGGGAGTAAGCACACGTTTGATCGGTGCGTTAATTATGGTTCACGGTGATGACCGTGGTCTCGTACTTCCTCCTAAAGTTGCACCGACACAAGTGGTCATGATCCCAATTGGACCTCCGAAAACGCGTGATGCTGTGGTTGGGCGTGCAGATGAGTTGTTCACTGAGTTGAAAAAAGCTGGAGTCCGTGTAAAAATGGATGATCGCAGCGATGTTCGCCCAGGTTGGAAATTCAATGAATATGAGATGCGCGGTGTTCCGATTCGTCTGGAGATTGGTCCACGTGATATGGAAAATGGTGTTTGTGTACTTGTATCACGGATCACAGGTGAGAAAAAAGTTGTAGAACAAGCGAACTTGGTAGAAGAAATCCAGTCTATGCTGGCACAGATTCAGGTAGATATGTTAGAGCGTGCTCGCACATTTATGTCGGATAACTTCTACTCTGTGGATACACTCGATGAGATGAAAGAACTGATGGAAAATAAACGCGGGTTTACTCTGGCTGGATGGTGCGGTTCAGAAGCTTGCGAAGATAAAGTAAGAGAAGTCACTGGTGCAACAAGCCGGAACATTCCGTTCCAGCCTGCGGAAGAAAAGCATACGTGCCTGGCTTGTGGTGAAAAGGCTGAACACACGGTTGTGTTTGCAAGAGCGTATTAAGTCAGGATAACCTGACGAAGAGCACTTTTTCACCAGTTGAGTAATGAGTGGGGAGCTTCTGTCGGATAAAATGAGTCGGTGCGAGTTCGGATCGGTGACATTTTTGAATGCAGGGGCTTTTCATGCTTTAAGGGGGTACAAGGAGGAACACGATGAGCGGATTCGAGGAGAAGAGAAAACGGTTTGAGTTGTTGATGAAACAGGCAGAGCTTCCAGCTGGTCTGTTAGAGCCCTATTTTTTGGATGGATGGATTGAACAAGTAGAGACCAATCGAAGTAATCGGGAATGGAATATTCTGATTGCAAAGGACACGTTGGTACCTGCTCCAATCTATCGCACATTTTGTTTGCATATTCAAGAGAAGATGAATCATATCGCCAAAATTTCATTTGGCTTTAAATATACGGACAAGGTACAGAATGGCGATATCGTTAGTGAATATTGGAATTTGTTTCGGGAGTGGGTTACACGTGAGATTCCATCCGTGAATGGTTGGATGAACCGGACTACGTTTGAATGTGAAGCGGATCTCCTGCAACTGACGATGAGTGATGCAACGTCAATGGAATTGGCTCGTAAGAAACAGATTGATCAGGCCATTAAGACGTTTTATGAAAAATACTTTCATCTGCCGCTCCGCATCAAGATGCAAGTAGGCGAAGTGGGAAGCAATAAAGAGGCCATGGAACAGTTCCAGGCCCAAAAACGTGTTGAAGAACTTGAGGTCATCGAAAAGATGATGAGTGAAGTGGATACAGAAATCCCGGTGGATGAGGAGCAGGGGGATCTGCGTTTGCAGATGGGTTACGATATCAAGGAGCCAGCTGTGCCTATGCAGGAAATCCAGGATGAAGAGAAAAAGGTTACGCTTCAAGGTACGGTGTTTGGTCTGGATCGCAAAGAACTGCGAAACGGCAATACGTTGTTTACCTTCTATCTGACCGACTTCACGGACTCCATGCAAATGAAGATGTTTGCCAAAACAAAAGAGGATGTTAAAATTCTCAGTTTGCTGGCAAACGGTAAATGGGTCAAAGTGCGTGGTCGTGTAGAGTATGACCGGTTTATGCAAATTCCTGAACTCGCGATGATTCCATCCGATCTGATTGAAGTCAAAGCACCGCCGTCTCGCAAAGATAATGCACCAGAGAAACGGGTGGAGTTCCATCTGCACTCTACAATGAGTACCATGGATGCTGTAACTTCAATTGACAAATACGTAAAAATGGCAGCGGAGTGGGGACATAAGGCAATTGCTGTCACTGACCATGGTGGAGTGCAGGTATATCCCGAGGCTTCCAAGGCTGCTAAAAAAAATGGAATTAAAATGATCTACGGCCTTGAGGCTAATGTCGTGAATGACTCTGTCGCAGTTGTAATGGCTCCGCAGCCTTTGGATCTGCAAACCGCGACATACATCGTATTTGATATCGAGACCACAGGTCTTTCGGTAACGCAGAACAAAATTATTGAGATTGCTGCCGTGAAGATGCAAGATGGCAAAGAAATCGACCGGTTTGCGACGTTTGTCAATCCGCATGAACGCATTCCCTACAACATTCAGCAATTGACGAATATTAATGATGACATGGTAAAAGACGCACCTGAAATTGAGCCTGTTATTCGTGATTTTGTGCAGTTTGCGGGAGATGGTGTACTTGTTGCCCATAATGCACGTTTTGATATGGGCTTCATTCAGGCATCATTGAAGCAAATTGGAATGCCGGAGCTTCCTAACCCGGTCCTTGATACGTTGGAACTGGCGCGATTGTTATTTCCGAAAAATAAAAACCACCGTCTGAATACGATGGCGGATAAATATAAGGTTGGACTCGAAAGTCATCACCGTGCCATTGATGATACTGTTGCACTCGCGGGTATCCTGATTGGACTGCTAAATGATGCTGCACAGATGAAAGGTTTGACGAGGCTCGATCGTTTGAATGATTATGTGGGTGTCGACTTGTCGAATACAAGACCTTTCCATTGTGGAATCTATGCACTGAATGATATCGGTAAGAAAAATCTATATAAGCTGGTATCTCTCTCTCATACGGAACATTTCAAGCGTGTACCGTGCATTCCCAAATCAAAACTGATTAATTTGCGTGAAGGCCTTGTTGTTATATCGGGCTGTGAAAAAGGTGAGTTTTTCGAAGCGGTACTTAACAAATCACTTGAAGAAGCGGAAGAGATCGCCGAGTTCTATGACATACTGGAGATCCAACCACTTACAATGTATATGCATTTGGTGGATAAAGGTCTGGTGGCTACACCCGAAGAGATCAAAACAGCGATCCGTAAAGTCATTGATATAGGTGCGAAGCTTAACAAACCGGTCATAGCCACAGGTAACGTGCACTATCTGGAGCCGCGTGACAAGTTATATCGGGATATCACGATTCACGGAATTACAGGGTTTAGTCCATTGAAAGATCAACGTAAACCGGATGCTCATTTTAGAACGACAGAGGAAATGCTGGAAGAGTTCCAGTTCCTGGGCCAAGAAAAAGCATACGAAGTCGTTGTTACAAATACGGTGGAGTTGTCTGACCGATTCGAGGAAATTAAATTATTCCCGGACAAACTGTTTACTCCGATTCTGGAGGGTGCGGACGAAGAAATCCGTAATACCTGCTATAACACTGCCAAGTCCATTTATGGCGAGGAATTACCAGAAGTAATCGTGGCACGACTAGAGAAAGAACTCATTCCAATTATTAAATATGGTTTTTCTGCCAACTATCTGATCTCGGAACGTTTGGTTAAAAAATCGAATCAGGATGGTTATCTCGTAGGTTCGAGGGGATCGGTAGGTTCCTCTGTTGTTGCTACATTCCTGGGTATATCCGAGGTTAATCCACTACCTGCTCATTATATTTGTGTGAATTCGGAATGCAAACACAGCGAGTGGTTCCTGGATGGTAGTGTTCGGAGTGGATTTGACCTTCCTGAGAAAGAATGTCCGAATTGTGGTGGCACGCTTAAAGGAGAAGGCCAGGATATTCCGTTTGAGACCTTCCTTGGATTTAAAGGAGATAAAGTTCCCGATATTGACTTGAACTTCTCTGGTGATTATCAACCTCATGCTCATAACTATACGAAAGTACTATTTAGTGAGAAGAGTGTTTTCCGTGCGGGGACCATTGGTACGGTCGCTGAGAAGACGGCATTTGGTTTTGCCAAGAAATATGAGGAAGAACATCACAAGAAATGGCGCGGAGCTGAATTGAATCGATTAGCTTCGGGTTGTACAGGCGTAAAACGGAGCACTGGACAGCATCCCGGCGGTATTGTCGTAGTACCTGATTATATCGAGGTCGAAGATGTTACACCCGTTCAGTTCCCGGCTGATGATGTTAATGCGGAGTGGAAAACAACACACTTTGATTATCATGCTTTTGAAGAAAACTTGCTGAAACTTGATATTCTGGGGCACGATGATCCGACTATGATGCGGATGTTGCAGGATTTGACAGGGGTCGACCCAACGACTATTCCAATGAATGATCCCAAAGTCATGAGCATGTTTAACTCAACCGAAGCTTTGGGTGTTACACCGGAACAGATTAGGTCGCCAGTCGCGACGTTTGGCGTGCCGGAGATGGGAACGAAGTTTGTACGTCAGATGCTTGTTGAATCCCAGCCGACGTCTTTTGCCGATTTACTGCAGATTTCCGGATTGTCCCATGGTACAGGAGTATGGCTTGGAAACGCTCAGGATCTGATTAAGAACGGAACGTGTAACATTAAGACGGTAATCGGTTGTCGGGATGACATCATGTTATTCCTGATCTATAAAACGGGAATGGACGCAAGTCTGGCATTTAAAATTACTGAGAGCGTTCGTAAGGGTCGGGGTCTGCCACAGGAATGGATTGACGAGATGAAGAATTGCAAAGTGCCTCAATGGTACATTGATTCGTGTCTCAAAATCCAGTACATGTTTCCGAAGGCTCACGCGGCCGCTTATGTTATTTCAGCAGTTCGTACGGCGTTCTTCAAGCTATATCATCCGATTGAATATTACGCAACCTACTTTACCGTTCGGGCGGATGAGATTGATATCGAACTGATGTGTCAGGGATATGACGCGATCTATCGCAAAATTACGGAGATTGAGCAATTAGGCTTCCAGGCACCTCCGAAAGAGAAAAACATGTTACCTGTCCTGGAAATGGGTCTGGAAATGGCAGCACGCGGATTCTCGCTGAAATCCATTGACTTATACCGCTCGGAAGCGACGAAGTTCATCGTTGACGGAAAATCACTAATCCCTCCATTTTCGGCGTTGGCAGGAATCGGGGATAATGCTGCTCGCAACATTGCTGCAGCAAGAGATCATGGTGAGTTTCTGTCGGTTGAGGACTTCCAGCAGAAGTCGAAAGCAAGTAAGACCATTGTTGAACTGCTGTCGAATATGGGATGTTTCCGTGGCTTGCCAGAAAGCAACCAGCTTTCCCTTTTCTAGGATTGGATTTGGATCTTAAAAATGGTGATTGATGGAGGGAACATAATTTTTCCTTCATTAGTAAGTAAACCGACTGAATCATCGCTTACTTGTCACTATTACCAGACTATGTTATAATTTTTGAAGTGAACGAGATAGTACGAATTTCTAAAGAGTGGGGAAACCCACTCTTTAGTCTTTGGTATACAAGAATCTTGGGTATTTAATAATCTGCCAGTGCTTTTTTGCTGGTGTAACCTAAGTTGGAGGTTATTGGTTTTGAGCACAACGAACATTAAATCTACCGTGGAAGAAATGATCCAACCCTACTTGAACGAACAAGGCTTCGAGCTGGTTGACATCGAATACGTCAAAGAAGGCAGCAACTGGTTTTTACGGGTGTATGTCGACAAAGAGGGTGGCATCGACATCGACGATTGCGTCTTGATCAGCGAAAAGCTGAGCGCCAAGCTGGATGAGAACGATCCGATTCCAACCATCTATTTCCTTGAAGTGTCTTCTCCCGGTGCGGAGCGTCCACTGAAAAAACCTGAGGACGTTACCAAAGCTGTAGGTAAAAATGTTTTTGTTACAACCTACGAGCCGGTGAACGGATTGAAGGAATTTGAAGGCAAGCTGCTTTCCTTTGATGACGGGGAACTCGTGATCGAAGCAGGCAAAAAACAGCATGCCATTTCTTATGATAAGGTTGCCAGTGCGCGCCTAGCTATTTTGTTTTAAGTGCCTTGTTCACTTTATTAATGAAAAAGACACATCTCACGATAACGGCAAGGTGCTCATGAGTTCAGAGCCTTTCGCCGTTTTACGTATGAGATGCCATGTTTGAAAGGGGGATCAACATTCATGAGTATGGATTTTATTGAAGCAATGAATGAATTGGAACGGGAAAAAGGGATCAGCAAGGATGTGCTGTTTGAAGCGATCGAGGCTGCACTAATTTCCAGCTACAAGCGGAATTTCAACACGGCCCAGAATGTGCGTGTTGACATGAACCGTAATACGGGAGTTATTCGGGTGTATGCCCGCAAATTGATCGTGGAAGAAGTCCTGGATTCACGTACCGAAATTTCATTGCCTGCTGCACGAGAAATCAACCCACACTTCCAGCTGGAAGATATTGCGGAGATTGAAGTTACGCCGCGTGATTTCGGACGTATCGCCGCACAGACTGCCAAACAGGTAGTGACCCAGCGGATTCGTGAAGCCGAACGCGGCCTGATCTACAACGCTTTCGTAGATAAGGAAGAAGATATCGTTACGGGAGTGGTGCAACGTCAGGATTTGCGCAATATCTACATCGATCTGGGCAAAATCGAAGCGGCTTTACCGCTGACCGAATTGATGCCGAACGAGAAGTTTGTTCATGGTGACCGTATTAAGGCGTATATCACCAAGGTCGAGAATACGACTAAAGGGCCGCAAATCATTTTGTCCCGTACCCATCCGGGCCTCTTGAAACGTCTCTTTGAACTGGAAGTGCCTGAGATCTTTGACGGTGTAGTTGAAATTCGCTCCGTCGCTCGCGAAGCAGGGTTCCGCTCCAAGATTGCCGTACATTCCCGCAACGAGGAAGTTGATCCAGTTGGATCTTGTGTAGGTCCTAAGGGAATGCGCGTGCAGACCATTGTGGGTGAGCTGCGCGGTGAAAAAATCGACATCGTTCGTTTCTCCGATCAGGTAGACGAATATGTTGCTAATGCACTGAGCCCTTCCAAAGTATTGGAAGTTCATGTATTTGAGGAAGAAAAGATGGCTCGGGTTATCGTTCCGGACTATCAACTGTCGCTCGCAATTGGTATCAAAGGCCAAAATGCCAGATTGGCAGCCAAATTAACCGGCTGGAAAATCGACATTAAGAGCGAGAGCCAGGCGGAACAGGAATTCGGCAGAGAAAAAGATTCTTCTTCTGAAATGCATCAGGATTCCGTCTCCGTCGACTAAAGTAAAGTACGGGGGGCGCTGACGTATGAAACCAAAAAAAGTGCCGCTGCGCAAATGTGTGGCATGCCAGGAAATGATGCCTAAAAAGCAGCTGATTCGCATCGTTAAAACGCCAGAGGATGAAGTGCTGATCGATTTGACTGGCAAAAAATCCGGACGTGGTGCCTATTTATGCGGCAAAGAGTCCTGTTTTAAGCTCGCACTCAAAAACCGGGCTTTGGATCGGGCGTTAAAAGGCAAAGTCTCACCTGAAATTTACGAGCAACTAGCAGCTGACTTCATCGCGGTTGAGGATGAATTCAAAGCAGCACAGGAGCGTGAACATGACTAATATTAAAACGCTGTCTTATCTGGGACTCTCTATGCGTGCAGGTAAACTTGTAACAGGTGAAGAAATTGTACTTAAAGCGATCCGTTCTTCCGAAGCTAAAATGGTTATTGTTGCGGGTGACGCCTCAGCCAATACACAAAAGAAATTTCGCGATAAATGCGGAACTTATAAGGTTCCTCTGTTGATCGGATTTGACCGGGATAGTCTGGGTTCAAGTATCGGTAAAGACACGCGTGTTGTTCTTGCAGTAACGGATCGAGGGTTTGCAAAAATGATCTCCAAGCAAGTCGGTATAATGTCGGAGGTGGAGTATATTGAGTAAACAGGAAAACAAGGATAAATTGCGAGTTTATGAATATGCGAAGTCCCTTAATATGAGTAGTAAAGAAATTATAACCATTCTTAAAAAGCTGGAAATTCCCGTAAACAATCATATGAGTGTCATGGAGAATGGTTCAGTGGGTAAGGTGGAACAATTTTTTAAAGATATAAAATCCACTGCTGCTTCCAAACAAGGCAACGAAGCAAAACCAGTTGCTACTTCGGCAGTACGCAGTGACAAAACAGTGGACAGCAATAAGCCGGCCGGCGGAGTGAACACGCCGAATAGCAGTAACCCATCCGGTAGTCCCGTACAAACAAAAATACAACAGGAAAAGCAGGTAGGTATGAACAATAGACCAAATTCCAACAATAACAATGGCACCCAAAGACCCAGCGGCCAAGACAGCCGCAATAGAACGAACTCTTCCCAAGGCTCAAGCCAAGGAGGACAATCAACTAACCGTCCAAGACCAGCTCAAGGCGGACAAAGCAGTACTGCATCCCGTCCGCAAGGAACGGGTCAACGTCCGAATAACAGCGGTGGCGGTCAAGTAAGAACTTCAGGACCTAACAGCGGTGGTAATACAGGTACTGGCGGCAACCGTAGCGGTGGTCAAGGTCAGAGCCAAGGACAAGGCCAACGCAGAAGCGGCCCAGGTGGTACTACTGGCAACAACAACAATAGTGGCAACCGTTCAAACAGCGGTGGCGGTGGACGTCGTTATGATGACAATCGTGGTGGCAACTTCCGTGGTAACCGTGGTGGTAAGAACAACCGCAACAGAAATCAACAACAGTACCAGCAACGTGAGAAAATTGATAACACACCTAAGAAAATCATCGTTCGTGGTGATATGACCGTAGGTGAAACAGCGAAGTTGCTCCATAAGGATGCTTCCGAAGTTATCAAAAAACTCATCGCGATGGGCGTTATGGCAACAATCAACCAAGAACTTGATATCGAAACAATTCTGCTGCTTGCTGGAGAGTTCGGTGTTGAAGTTGAAGTGAAGATTGTGCTCGAAGATGACCGTTTCGAAACACTGGAAGAGAATGATGATCCTGCAGATTTGCAGTCTCGTCCTCCAGTAGTAACCATCATGGGACACGTTGACCATGGTAAAACTACATTGCTTGATGCCATTCGTTCTACGAATGTAACAGGCGGCGAAGCAGGCGGAATCACGCAACACATCGGTGCATATCAAGTTGAAATCAACAACAAGAAAATTACGTTCCTGGATACTCCGGGTCACGAAGCGTTTACAGCGATGCGTGCGCGTGGAGCACAGGTTACGGATATTACAATTATTGTCGTAGCTGCGGATGACGGTGTTATGCCACAAACGGTTGAGGCCATTAACCATGCTAAAGCTGCTGGGCTTCCAATTATCGTAGCTGTCAATAAAATCGATAAACCGGGTGCTGATCCGGATAAAGTAAAACAAGAATTGACTAACTATGAACTCGTTCCGGAAGAGTGGGGCGGAGATACCATCTTTGTTAACGTGTCTGCGAAACAAAGAATGGGTCTGGAAGGTCTGCTTGAAATGATTCTGCTCGTTGCAGAAGTGAACGAATACAAAGCGAACCCGGACAAACGTGCCCGTGGTACAGTGATCGAAGCCGAGCTGGATAAAGGACGTGGCCCAGTTGCCCGTATCCTCGTACAGCACGGTACATTGAAAGTCGGAGATGCTTTCGTAGCAGGTAACTGCTTCGGTCGTGTCCGTGCGATGGTCAATGATAAAGGTCGTCGTCTGAAAGAGGCTGGACCTTCAACACCTGTAGAAATCACAGGTCTGACTGAAGTTCCAGGTGCTGGAGATCCATTCATGGTGTTTGAAGATGAGCGCAAAGCGCGTTCCATCGCTGACAAACGTGCGATTACGCAACGTGAATCCGATCTGGGAACACATACTCGCGTAACGTTGGATGATCTGTTCCAACACATCAAAGATGGCGAGATCAAAGATTTGAACGTTATCATCAAAGGTGACGTACAAGGTTCGGTTGAAGCATTGAAAGGTTCCCTTGCGAAGATCGAAGTTGAAGGTGTACGCGTGAAAATCATTCATAGCGGCGCTGGTGCAATTACTGAGTCCGACATCATTTTGGCTGCAGCATCCAATGCCATCGTGATTGGTTTCAACGTTCGCCCTGATAACCAGGCGAAAACAACTGCAGATCAAGAGCAAGTAGACGTTCGTCTGCATCGCGTAATCTACAGTGTTATCGAAGAAATTGAACAAGCGATGAAAGGAATGCTTGATCCGATCTACAAAGAAAAAGTTATCGGTCATGCTGAAGTTCGTAGCACGTTCTCCATCAGTAAAGTGGGTACCATCGCTGGTTGTATGGTTACCTCGGGTAAAATCACGCGTTCTGCGGAAGCACGCCTGATTCGTGATGGCATCGTCCTTTACGAAGGTAAGCTGGATTCCCTGAAACGTTATAAAGATGATGCCAAAGAAGTAGCCCAAGGCTACGAGTGCGGTATCACACTGGATAAATACAATGATCTCAAAGAGGGCGACGTTATCGAAGCCTTCATTATGGAGACAGTACAACGATAAGCAAGGAAGCATGAGGTGAACAACAATGGCTAAGATTCGTACAGGTAGAGTGGGCGAGCAGATCAAGAAAGAATTGAGTTTGCTCATCCAGTCTGAACTGAAGGACCCACGTATCGGTTTTATTACGGTAACGGGAGTCGAAGTGACAGGAGACTTGTCGCAAGCCAAAGTTTATCTGAGTGTCTTCGGTGAACAGGAACAAAAAGATAACTCGCTCAAAGCATTGGCAAAAGCAAATGGATTTTTGCGTTCCGAGCTGGGCAAACGTATCCGGTTTCGTCATGTTCCCGAGTTGATATTCAAGATTGACGAATCTATCGCTTATGGTAGCCGAATTGAGAAGCTGCTTGGCGATATTGGTTCCGACAAGAACGAATCCCAGTAACAGAATAGAGGAGACGGCAATGCACACTTATGAACAGGCGCTCCAGGCCGGAAAGCAATTTCTGCTGGAGCATGATGATTACCTGGTCGTGTCGCATGTACAGCCGGACGGTGACGCAGTCAGCTCGACGGTAACGGTGGGCTGGCTGCTGTCATGTCTGGGTAAGACATTCACGATGATTAATGAAGGCGAAATCCCCGGGCGCATGCAATTTCTGTGGGAAGCAGGCAACATTGTGAACATGACCGAACAACCACCGCAGCGAAAATATAAAGCTGTTATTTGTGTGGATTGTGCTGACTTTGCCAGAGTAGGTTTGACGCGTCATTATTTTGAAGAAGATGCTGTTATTTTGAATATCGATCATCACCCTACGAATGACGGTTATGGTACAGTCAACATCATTAAGTCAGATGCTGCTGCAACGGCTGAAATTTTATTCGATTTTCTTAATCTGTTCCAAGTAACATGGGATAAAGATGTTGCGACGGCAGTTTATACAGGATTGCTTACGGATACAGGTGGTTTCCGCTATGCCAACACCAGTCCCAATGTAATGACAACGGCCTCCAGACTGCTTGAACATGGCGTGGATGGACCCTATCTTGCTCAGACCTTGTTGGAGCAGGTGACTCTTCCGCAAGTTCGGATTTTGAATCAGGCACTATCAAGCCTGCAGATGACAGATGATGGCAAGATAGCCTGGGTTGTTATTACACCAGATGATATGGTAGCTTGCGGAGCAGCTAACGAAGATCTTGAAGGGGTAGTGAACTATCCGCGCAACATTCAAGGTGTGGAGGTTGGTATCTTTTTCAAAGTCATCAATGAGAACGCCGTCAAGGTTTCTCTGCGTTCGGCTGGCAAGATTGATGTTGCTGCATTAGCACAGACCTTTGGGGGAGGCGGGCATGTGCTCGCAGCCGGTTGTCGTCTGGAAGGCAGTCTTGATGATATTGTTGCAAAAGTACTAAAGCAGGTGAACTCACAATGGTAAAACCATTTGAAGGTGTACTTCCGGTATATAAACCGGCGGGATTTACTTCTCATGATGTTGTAGCCAAGATGCGTCGCATTCTCAAGATGAAGCGCATTGGGCATACGGGCACACTGGACCCACAAGTTACAGGCGTTCTGCCGCTCTGTCTTGGACGGGCTACACGCGTGGTGGAGTACATGCAGGAGCTTCCGAAGGAATATCTGGCTACGCTTAGATTGGGACTTGCTACTGACACAGAGGACATGACAGGGGAAGTCATTGAGCGTGCTGAAACACCGGTGGAAGTCACACAGGATCAGGTTCAACAGGTGCTTGAGCAGTTTCTGGGCACGATCTCTCAGGTGCCACCCATGTATTCTGCGGTTAAGGTAGATGGTAAACGGCTTTATGAGCTTGCTCGTGAAGGGAAAACGGTAGAGCGCAAGAGCCGTGAGGTCACAATCTATGAGCTTGAGCTTACAGGGATTGAGTCTCAGGGCGAGACGACCGATATTTCTTTCCGGGCCTTGTGTTCAAAAGGTACCTATATTCGGACATTGTGTGTAGATATCGGCCGACAACTCGGATATCCATCGACCATGGTTCGACTGGAGCGTACGATATCGGCAGGTATCTCTGCAGATCGTTGTCTTCGTATTGAAGAGGTGGAACAACTTATGGCTGATGGGACTTTAGCGGAGGCGCTGATTCCTGTTGACGAGGCTATTGCTTCGATTCCGGCCCACAAGGTTGGAGAAGAACAGGCCAAAGGAGCACTTCAAGGTCAGAAACTGTCTGCACGTCTTCTGGAACCCCCTGTAGAGCAACCTGGTTTGTTACGGTTGTATGCTCAGGATGATACGTTTCTGGGGATATTTGAACGGGATGAACTAAAACCAACGGTGAGGGCAGTAAAAGTCTTTTTGCCGGAATAAAGAGGTCTCGGGCTTGAAGCTGTTGTGGTGATGCTCAAGCTTGGCCTATCTAGTGAAATGCAGGTGAATGATTGTGAAAACCGTAATGCTAACCTATCCGCAGACGTTACATTCGACTGAGCTGAGCACACTTCCGCAAGTGCTTGCGATTGGTCAATTCGACGGACTGCATCTCGGACATGCAAGTGTCATTTTATCAGCTGTCCGCATTGCGCGGGAAACGGGCATGCAGGCAGCGGTCATGACCTTTCATCCACATCCGAAGGAAGTTATGCGCAAAGGGGATTACGAGGGTTATTTAACTCCCTTGAGAGATAAAGAAGACATCTTGGCAGGAATGGGCGTTGATGTACTTTATGTGGTGGAGTTCAATGCAGATTTCTCACGGTTGACGCCACAACAATTCGTACAGGACCTGTTGATTCCTCTTCAGACACGAACAGCAGTGGTGGGTTTTGACTTCCGTTTCGGTCATAAGGGTGCAGGGGATGAACAGCTTCTTCGTACTTTGGGAGAAGGAGAGATGACGGTGGAAACCGTTCCTCCTTTCTTGTTAAACGGTGAAAAAGTGAGCAGTTCTCTCATTCGTGGCCTGTTGAAGCGTGGGGAGATGGATGAGGCCAGTCAGTGGCTTGGCCGACCTTACAGCATCAGAGGAACCGTCATTCACGGGGAGAAGCGTGGACGAACGATTGGATTTCCTACAGCCAACCTTGAACTCACGGATCATTACGTTACCCCGTCGAAGGGTGTTTACGCTGTTCGTGTGCAGTATGGCGAACAGGAACTGCATGGCGTAATGAATCTCGGTGTGAAACCTACGTTTCACGAAAGCGGGATGAAACCTACGTTTGAGGTGCACCTGCTTGATTTTGATGGACACTTGTATGATCAGGAACTAAAGGTTGAGCTCGTTCACTATATTCGTGCAGAACGAAAGTTTGACTCCATTGATGCATTGATTAGCCAGATTCGTGAAGATGCATTAACCGCCGGTCGCCTGTTATCTTAAAGGTTCTCGATTAAATGCATGTTTACATTTACTTTAACTAGGCAATTATGATATACTGTACTACGTTGTCGAATGAGACAACATTAACCTTGGCTTGGTTGCTTGCTCTCACCGGCGGTGACGAGGCTAATGGCGATTATATTGAAGGAGGTGAACAGGATGGCATTGACTCAAGAACGTAAACAACAACTGATCGACGAGCACAAAACTCACGAGTCCGATACAGGATCTCCAGAGGTGCAAGTTGCTATCCTTACGGAAAACATCAGAAGTTTGACAGACCACTTGCGTACGCATAAGAAAGACCACCACTCACGTCGTGGACTTTTGAAAATGGTAGGTCAACGTCGTAAGCTTTTGGCTTACGTGAAAAACAAAGATGTTAAACGTTACAGCGCACTGATCGAAAAACTCGGATTGCGTCGTTAATTATCGTACATGTTTTCAAAACCAACCTGGCTGTTATCCGTCATTCTTTTGTCTAAAAGGACAAGCGGAACCTACAGCCGGGTTGTTTTGTAGACGAACATGTTGCCATATATTTGTAGATGGGGCTCCGTGAGGAGCTTTTGTTGTGCAGGTTAGCATGTTGAAAGATCCATACATAGCTAATGAATGCAGGACAAGCAGGAAATACTGTGAATATGCAGAATCCATTGAATTAGGAACGAATAAAAGGAGGGGTTTCATGGAACAGCGTGTTGAAATGCAGCTTGGTGGAAGAAAGCTTACGCTTGAGACTGGGCGTTTGGCCAAGCAGGCTAATGCTGCCGTTAAGGTAACATACGGGGATACCGTTGTATTGTGTACCGTGACAGCATCAAGTGAGCCGAAAGATCTGGACTTTTTCCCATTAACGGTGAACTATGAAGAAAGATTGTACGCCGTAGGTAAAATCCCGGGTGGATTTATTAAACGTGAGGGCAGACCGAGTGAGAAAGCAATTCTTTCAAGCCGTCTGACAGACCGTCCAATTCGTCCTTTGTTCCCGGAAGGCTTCCGGAATGATGTACAAGTTCTGAATATCGTTATGAGTGTGGACCAGGATTGCGAACCGCAAATCGCTGCAATGATTGGTACATCAGCAGCATTGAGCATTTCGGATGTTCCATTCAGCGGACCAATTGGTGGCGTAAAAGTTGGACGTATTGATGGCCAGTTCATCATTAACCCAACGATTGCACAGCTTGAAATCAGTGAACTTGAACTGGTGGTTGCAGGAACCAAGGATGCCATTATGATGGTTGAGGCTGAAGCAAACGAATTACCGGAAGAAGTGATGCTCGAAGCAATCATGTTCGGACATGACGAGATCAAAAACATTGTTGCGGTAATCGAACAACTCGTGCAAGTCGCTGGTAAGGAAAAAATGGCTGTTAAGTTACATGCCGTTAATGCTGAAGTCAACAGCAGTGTGCGTGATTTCGCAAGTGCTCGTCTGGTTGAAGCCGTTAAAATTGCCGAGAAGCATGCTCGTCAAGATGCAATCGATGTAGTGAATGACGAAACTGTTGCTCACTTTGAAGAGAAATATATTGAAAGTCCTGAATTGCTTAAAGACGTGAAGGAAGTTCTGCACGATATCGTTAAAGAAGAAGTGCGCCGTCTGATTACGCATGATAAAGTTCGTCCAGATGGACGTGGACTTGCTGAGATTCGTCCAATCGAATGTGATACTTCCCTGCTGCCACGTACGCACGGTTCAGGTTTGTTCACACGTGGTCAAACGCAAGCACTTAGCATCTGTACACTTGGTGCACTTGGCGATGTTCAGATTTTGGACGGAATTAGCCTTGTAGAAACGAAACGTTTCATGCATCACTATAACTTCCCACCATTCAGCGTAGGTGAAGCTCGTCCATTACGTGCTCCAGGCCGTCGCGAAATCGGACATGGTGCTCTGGGTGAGCGTGCGCTTTCCAAAGTAATCCCTTCCGAAACAGACTTCCCATACACGATTCGTCTGGTATCAGAAGTTCTGGAATCTAACGGTTCAACTTCCCAGGCAAGTATCTGTGCCAGCACACTAGCTATGATGGATGCAGGAGTACCAATTAAAGCTCCAGTTGCGGGTGTAGCTATGGGTCTGATCAAAGACGGAGATCATGTATCCATTCTGAGTGATATCCAAGGTATGGAAGATCACCTCGGTGACATGGACTTCAAAGTAGCCGGAACACCTGAAGGTGTAACCGCGATTCAAATGGACATCAAAATTGATGGTATTGATCGTCAAATTTTGTCTGAAGCATTGGCTCAAGCCAAAGAAGGTCGTTTGCACATCTTGAGCAAAATGACTGAAGTGATGAATACGCCACGTGAGCAGTTATCACAATATGCGCCTAAAATTACAACGATGCATATCAATCCGGACAAAATCCGTGATGTTATCGGTGCAGGTGGTAAAATTATCAATAAAATCATCGAAGAAACCGGTGTTAAAATTGATATTGAACAGGATGGACGTGTCTTTATCGCTTCTTCCAACCAGGAGATGAATGATAAGGCCAAAGCGATTATCGAAGGTATTGTGCGCGAAGTATTGGTCGGTGAGATTTATGTCGGTAAAGTAAAACGCGTAGAGAAATTCGGTGCTTTCGTTGAAGTACTTCCGAACAAAGAAGGTCTGGTACACATCTCACAACTGTCAACAGAACGTGTTGCCAAGGTCGAAGATGTGGTAGCCATCGGTGATTCCATTACGGTAAAAGTAACGGAAATTGACCCACAAGGTCGAATCAACTTGTCCCGTAAAGCGGTTTTGACTGCTGAAGCTCCGGCTCAATCCTAGGATACCGAAGCGACAGGTTATAAATGGATATATTGAATGAAGAGACAGAATGTGAATTTCTGGCTCTTTTTTTAACGTTTAAATACGAAAAACAAGGATGAAACCATGGCTTAGTATTCATATTCTTGCCCTTGTCCTCATATGATGGGGACAAAGACGGCGGGAGGATGGAGCTGTGGGAAACCAATCCAAAAAGCTGGCGGCTGTTCTGGCAGGTGTGACTGCGGTCATATTGATCGGACAAGTTGGCAGTGTACGTACATACATTACGGAGATCCGTGATGGGCCAGGTACGCAAAATGCTTTTGACATGTTCAAGGAAGCAACGGGAGAAGATGCGCTGTTGTCGGCGATTCGGGATAAAGCGGCTGAAACGAAAATTGCTCCGGTGAATGCCAGAGTGGATCGGGTATGGAAAGCGATTCCTGGCTATAATGGCATGGAGATTGATGTGGAAGCGACATACCGTAAGGCGCTTAGTGGAACGTTGAATACCAAAATTGCTTATGTCTACCGTCAGATCGAGCCGGCGATTCAGCTTAAAGATTTGGGTGCACATCCAATCTATCGGGGGAATGCAAACAAACCGATGGTCTCTTTTATGATTAATGTGGCCTGGGGGAACGAATATATCATACCGATGCTGGATACGCTCGATGCAGAGAAAGTGAAGGCCACTTTTTTTCTGGATGGAAGTTGGTTAAGCAAAAACGTTGAATTGGCCAAGGAAATTCAGAAACGAGGGCATGAGATGTCCAATCATGCATATTCTCACCCTAATATGAGTCGATTGAGCGCAGAACGGGCCAAGCTGGAAATTAGTAAAACGCAGGATCTGCTCCATAAAACACTGGGGGTAGAGAATCGCTGGTTTGCTCCGCCTTCGGGTGACTTTAATCAGAAGACCGTTGACATTGCTTCTTCCATGGGCTTGCAAACCGTATTATGGACTGTAGATACCGTGGACTGGCGTAAACCAAGCTCGGATGCCGTTGTTGCCAAAATTGCGAAAAATACCGAGGCAGGCACGTTAATTCTAATGCACCCTACAGCTGCCTCTTCGGGAGCTTTAAAAGGTATGATTCAATCCATTCGGGCCAAAGGTCTCGTGCTCGGAACGGTAAGTGAGACGTTGTCTTCGGAACGTGTAAATACCTCTGCGGTTGAGTGAACGTTGTTTTTTTGTTAATATCAAAAAGTTGGAACCAAATGTCGATTTCAATTTCAAGGTTGAGATCAAGGCAATTATAGAGATGTAGGAGGGCCAACCATGAAAAAAATTCAGCTGGGCAATGGCCTCAGAGTTGTCATGGAACAGATACCGACCTGCCGTTCTGTGTCTTTCGGAATATGGGTCAAGACAGGTTCGCGTAATGAGCAACCTGCAAGTAACGGAGTATCACATTTTATTGAACACATGTTATTCAAGGGAACAGATCGTTATGATGCCAAGGCGATTGCGGAGCAGTTCGATGCGATTGGTGGTAACGTGAATGCGTTCACTTCCAAAGAATACACATGTTATTATGCAAAAGTGTTGGATGAACATTTACCGATTGCCGTTGATGTGTTATCTGATATGTTTTTCCGTTCGAAAATGGATGATGGTGAACTGATCAAGGAGAAAAACGTCATTCTGGAAGAAATCTCGATGTATGAGGATACGCCTGACGATATGGTGCATGATCTGATGGCCTTGGCCGCCTATGGTGAGCATCCGCTCGCATATCCTATTCTGGGTACGGAAGAACGTCTCAAAGCGATGGATTCCAGCCATCTGCGTGCATATATGAAGGAGCACTACACGATTGAGAACACGGTCATTAGTATTGCGGGTAATATTGACGACAGTGTAATCGATCTGATGGAGAAGCATTTTGGTGCTTTTGATGTAAATGGTGTAACGGAAGCAGTTACGATGCCAGCGTTCCAAAGCGGACAGCTCTTCCACAAAAAGAAAACGGAACAGAATCATATCTGTATCTCGTTCCCGGGCTGTAAAATCGGAGATCCGCTTCAATTCGCTATGGTTGTTCTGAATAACGCCATTGGTGGAGGCATGAGCTCCAGACTGTTCCAAGAAATTCGTGAGAAACGTGGGCTTGCATATTCTGTGTATTCCTATCATAGTTCTCATGCGGACAGCGGATTGTTCACGATATACGCGGGTACAGCACCCAAACAGACAAAAGAAGTGCTCGACCTCACCAAAGAGGTTCTGGGCGACCTGGCTGTAAACGGCTTGTCCGAAGATGAACTTCGTAAAGGAAAAGAACAGCTGAAGGGAAGCCTGATTCTTAGCTTGGAAAGCACAGGTAGTCGCATGAATCGTCTGGGTAAAAACGAGCTGATGCTGGGCAGACACCATACGTTGGATGAGATGATCACCAAAATTGAGCAAGTGACCATGGACGATATTAACGCGGTACTTGATCTGATGTTTGCAGAGCCTTTTGCACTTGCGATGGTTGGCGCTTCAGATAAGACGATCGCTGGATTGAGAAGGGATGATTTTGTTGCACTACGTTCAAATACAGAAACTGCCGGGCAATGAAGATATTAAACTGCCTCAAAAAATGTCGGAGCTGGCATCCGGCTTTGATGTAGTAGCTGCACTTCAGGAAGATGTTGTGTTGCAGCCGGGTCAGCGTACGCTGATTCCAACCGGACTTGCGATGGCAATGCCAGCTGGATTGGAAGCACAGATCCGTCCTCGGAGCGGACTGGCTTTCAAACATGGAATTACCTGCCTCAACACACCGGGTACCATTGATGCGGACTATCGCGGAGAAGTTAAAGTGCTGTTGATCAATCTGGGTCAGGAACCGTTCACGATTGTACGGGGAGAGCGCATCGCACAGATCGTCTTCCAGACCGTGCCTGCGGTTGAATTGACGGAAGTGAATGAACTTTCGGAAACAGTACGCGGCGAAGGCGGATTCGGTCATACCGGGAAATAATCAGCGTAAATATATGCATTCTTTAGAGTCGTCCCTGACAGGGGCGGCTCTTTTTTTACATTCGAGAAACGGACGATGGATTACAATTATTGTTTTCACCCCCCTGTGGGCCCCTGCATACGATAAGGCATACATGTGGTGAAAGGAGTGACGTCCCGATGCTGACCGGAGTCCGGATTGTAGTCCTGGGCGGAGATGCGCGGCAGCTTGAAGTCATTCAAAAATGCGCTGAGCTGGATGCAACGGTAAGTGTGGTGGGTTTCGATAAAATAGAGCGTTCCATTCCAGGGATCGAGCATCAGGAACTGGAGGACGAAGTATTTGCTTCCGCAGATGTACTGGTACTGCCTGTTGTCGGTTGCGATGATCAGGGAAAAGTAAGTACTTCATTCAGTGACACGCCGATCTATTTGAAAAAGGAACATATTGCAGCATTACCGGAGCATTGTATTGTGTTCACAGGTATGGCTAAGCCGTTCTTGCGCGAACTTTGTCTTGAAAATGGGCTGCGACTTGTTGAAGTACTTGATCGTGATGATATTGCACTTTACAACTCTATTCCAACAGCTGAGGGAGCCATCGCCATAGCTATTCGGGAGACGGACTTCACAATCCATGGTTCGGAATGCATTGTGCTCGGCATAGGTCGAACAGGATACACAATGGCCAAAACACTGCAAGGACTTGGAGCAAATGTACGGGTGGGAATCAGGCGGGAAGAGGATGCTGCCCGCGCTACAATAATGGGCTGGAAGCCTTTTATGACAACGGATTTGGCCGCTCAAACCGGGGAAGTTGACTTGCTTTTTAATACGATACCGACTATGATAATCACAGCACAAATCCTGTCCAGAATGCCGCAAAAGGCTGTCATTATCGACCTCGCATCCGCTCCTGGCGGCTGTGATTTCAGGTATGCAGACAAACGTGGTATCAAAGCGCTACTTGCGCCTGGCCTCCCCGGCATTGTTGCTCCCAAAACGGCTGGCGGCATTATTGCCGACGCGTTGATCCGTTTGCTTTTGGAAGAACAGAACGCACGGGAGGTTAAATCATGAACTGGCAGGGAAAAACGGTAGGTTATGCAATTACAGGTTCTCATTGTACGTTTGAAGAGGTTATGCCGGTTATTAGCCGCTTCGTGGCTGAAGGTGCCAACGTCATTCCGATTATTTCGAATTCGGTTTTGACGACCGATACACGCTTCGGTACGGCGCAAAATTGGCAAAAACAGTTGAAAGATATAACAGGTAATGATATCATTTCTACAATTGTTGAAGCGGAGCCATTAGGGCCTTCCAAGCTGCTTGATGTGCTGGTGATTGCTCCATGCACAGGAAATACAACAAGCAAGCTGGCTAATGCGATGACCGACAGTCCAGTGCTAATGGCAGCCAAAGCGCAGATGCGCAATCAGCGTCCGCTTGTGCTCGCGATTTCCACGAATGACGGTCTGGGCTTGAATGCTGCGAATATCGCCAAATTGCTCGTGGCCAAATACTTGTATTTTGTGCCATTTGGGCAGGACGATCCAGTGAAGAAACCAAACTCGTTAGTCGCCAAAATGGAATTGATTCCAGAGGCTTGCTGGAGTGCCCTTGAGGGCAAACAGTTGCAGCCGATGATTGTGGAGCGCTCTTCACAAGCTTAAAGGATCATTGATTGGGTGACAACGTTTATGCGCTTGGAGAAATGAAGGGTTTGAGAGACAAAGAAAATCATGGGGGACGATATGCTGGATTGAACAGCTACTTGTGTCCACGTTCCTGTCTATAAGGCATTCCTGCTTGCGGGCAGTAAAGGTTAAGCAAGCGGGAGAAGTCTATTGTGAATGTTTGCGTCATGATCTCGATAACAATCGCATCAGAACGCTCCCTAGAGTGATCCATTTGTTGATTTTACCCGTGTCCAGTCTTCTTGCGTACACAAATGGAGGAATAAAGATGCGTATCATGGTACAGAAATTCGGAGGCACGTCTCTCTCCACTGTTCAGGCGAGAGAGCATGTGCTCCGTCACGTTAAACGTGAACTTGAGGCAGGATTGAGTCTAGTCATTGTTGTGTCTGCGATGGGGCGCCGCGGCGAGCCATATGCGACCGATACGTTGCTGGACTGGGCTGCACAGAACGGAAACGCACTATCCGCACGCGAAAAGGATTTACTGCTGTGCTGTGGTGAAATCATATCAGCGACGACTTTGAGCAGTTTACTCGAACATGAAGGCATTCCAACTACAGTGCTGACCGGTGCACAAGCAGGTTTTGTGACGGACGACAATTTCGGGAATGCCCGGATATTGGATGTCCGTCCTGTTCGTGTGTTGGAGCAGCTTCAGCTCGGCCGTGTCGTTGTTGTAACCGGATTCCAGGGGCAGACAGAGAACGGAGACTTCACGACACTGGGTCGTGGGGGAAGTGATACGTCTGCAACAGCACTTGGTGCAGCATTACGTGCTGAAATGGTGGATATCTACACCGATGTGAACGGGATACTCACTGCCGATCCGCGAATTGTTGAGGATGCGCGTCCGCTGACTGTTGTGAGTTATGCTGAGATCTGTAACATGGCCCACCACGGGGCCAAGGTCATCCATCCACGTGCGGTCGAGATTGCCATGCAATCCCAAATTCCAGTGCGGGTAAGATCTACTTTTGCAGACACGGAAGGAACGCTGGTTACGCATCCGGAAGGATTTCGGGATGTGCAGACAGGCATTGTTGACCGTTATGTAACAGGTATCGCCTACGTGAGCAATGTAACGCAAATTACGGTGGATGTGCCTGGTGGTGCAGATCGATTGCAACTAAAAGTGTTCAAAACCATGGCCGAGAATTCGATCAGCGTTGATTTTATTAATGTTACCCCCTCGGGAGTTGTCTATACGGTTTTTGACAGTGATTCCGAGAAAGCCATACAAGTATTGCAGGAGATAGGTCTCAAGCCACAAAGCCTGTCCGGTTGCGCAAAAGTGTCCGTTATTGGCGGAGGCATTAATGGTGTACCTGGAATTATGGCTCGAATCGTCGAGTCCTTGACACTGGCTGACATTCAGATCCTGCAATCGGCAGATTCGAATACAACGATCTGGGTACTCGTAAAAAAAGAAGATATGGTTCAGGCCCTGAGGGCACTTCACGCCTCATTCGAACTTCATTTGTAAGGATCTGAAGTTAGAGGAGCCAAACCTGTTTTGAAGGAGGAATCGAATTGGACTTTGGAAGATTGATTACAGCAATGGTCACTCCGTTCAATGAACAAGGAGAGATTCATTGGGAGGAAACGGCACGTCTAATCGACTATCTGATTGTAGATCAAAAGTCGGAGACGCTCGTGGTTTCCGGAACAACAGGGGAGTCTCCAACACTTAGTGATACTGAGAAAGTTCAATTATTCGAATTTGCAGTGAAACATGCGGCCGGTCGGTGCAAAATTATAGCCGGAACGGGAAGCAATAACACGGCACATTCCATCCATTTGACACAGGAAGCTGAACGTGCCGGAGTGGATGGCATATTGTTGGTTGTTCCGTATTACAACAAACCAAGCCAAGAAGGTTTGTTCAGACATTTTGAAGCGATTGCAGGCTCTACCAAGCTGCCAATTATGCTGTACAACGTGCCTGGGCGTACAGTAACTAGCCTGTCCGCAGCAACAACGCTTCGTCTTGCAGAGATCCCTAATATCGTCGCTACGAAGGAATGTGCGTCTACGGAGCAGGTTACGCTGATTGCAGCGAGTGCTCCAGAACATTTCAGAGTCTATTCCGGTGATGATGCTTCAGGCTTGCCTGCGATTGCGGTTGGAGCACATGGAATTGTCAGCGTGGCGAGTCATGTCGTAGGGGCAGAAATGAAGAAAATGATTGACGCCTTCTATGGCGGAGAACCTCTTCAGGCTGCTCAGATTCATCAGCAGCTGTTCCCTGTGTTTAAAGGCCTGTTTGAGTGTCCACAGCCGCTACCGAACCCGGTAGCAGTGAAATATGCCCTGACTTTGCGTGGTTTGAACGTTGGCTCTGTACGATTGCCTCTTATTCCGCCAACGGAAGAGGAGCAGGTTTATATCAAAGGTCTGCTTAATTTGTAATCATTTTGGTTGTATATGGCACTATTTTATTAATCATGGAATTTCCTTCAGATCAGCAAAAGAACCGCTCCTCTTCGTAGAGGATGCGGTTCTTTTTTTAATGAGTAATGTGAGGTTTCTTTTCCATTGCTAAAGGGAAACCTACAGGTTAACGAGAGAGTGACTTGTTTTTTTTGTTTTTAATCATGTATAATGATGTCAAGTGACTGGGTGCGGTATTTTTTTGAAATTGAAAGCGACATCGTTTCGTGGTGTAGCTTTGCGGTGAAAAAGGAAGGAACGGCTAAGAGGAAATTTCAACTCCAACTTGTTGGTAAAAGGGAATAACTTCGAAGAACTTCTTCCAAATATCGTGAATAAAGGTGTTCTTTTGCATTCATCCCGATAGATGGGTATGTGATGTATGGACTACTTTTCTTAACTTACAATAAATAATAAGGTACGACGTCCAACTACCATAGGAGGTTTAGATTCATTTGTCTAAGAAAAATAATAACGATAAACTGATGATTTTTGCTTTGGGCGGCGTAGGCGAGATTGGTAAAAATATGTACGTCATCCAATACGCCAACGACATTGTAGTCGTAGATGCTGGTCTTAAATTCCCTGAAGAAGATATGCTTGGTATTGATATTGTCATCCCTGACATTTCTTACCTGACTGAGAACCGTGACAAAGTAAGAGGAATTATCCTTACTCACGGACATGAGGATCACATTGGTGGTCTGCCATATGTTCTCAAACATCTGAATGTTCCTGTATACGGAACAAGACTGACGCTTGGACTTGTAGAAAACAAGTTGAAAGAAGCGAACTTGCTGGGTGAAACAAAACGTATTCTGATTGATGCGGATTCCGAGATTCAACTTGGAACTGCATTGAAAGCATCGTTCTTCGCTACTAACCATAGTATTCCGGATTCTGTTGGTGTATGTGTCGAAACACCGGAAGGTGCAGTTGTTCACACGGGTGACTTCAAATTCGACCACACTCCAGTCAATGGTCAATATGCAGATCTTCAGCGTATGGCACAGATCGGAACAAATGGCGTGCTAGCGCTGTTGTCTGACAGTACGAACGCTGAGAAACCTGGATTCACACCATCGGAGAAAAATGTGGGTATCGTTCTCGAAGATATCTTCCGTAAAGCAAGTCAACGTGTTGTTGTAGCGACTTTTGCATCGAACGTACACCGTATCCAACAGGTGATCAACGCAGCAGAAGTGACTGGACGTAAAGTTGCAGTTATCGGACGCAGCATGGTGAATGTGGTGGGTATCGCTTCAGAACTGGGTTACCTTGAGATTCCGGATGGCATGATCATTGAACCTGAAGAAGTAGGCAAGATGGCTGCTGATCGTGTCGTGATTCTCTGCACAGGAAGTCAAGGAGAGCCAATGTCAGCACTGACACGTATGGCTCGTTCCACGCACCGTAAAGTGGACATCCTGCCAGGCGACACCGTCATTATCGCAGCAACACCGGTTCCAGGTAATGAAAAATATGTAGGCCGTACGATTGATGAACTGTTCCGTCTGGGCGCTAACGTGCATTACAGCGGTGCTAACAGTGGTGTTCACGTATCTGGTCACGGTAGCCAGGAAGAGTTGAAACTGATGCTCAACCTGATGAAACCGAAATTCTTCTTGCCAATTCACGGTGAATTCCGTATGCAGCGTCGCCACGCGGTTCTTGCTGAATCTGTAGGAGTAGAACCGGAAAACATTTTCATCACGGATATCGGTGAAGTGATTGAAATCCAAGGTGGAGCAGCACGTAGAGCAGGTAAAGTCACTGCAGGTAACGTATTGATCGATGGCTTGGGTGTAGGCGATGTGGGTAACATTGTATTGCGTGACCGCAAATTGTTGTCACAAGATGGTATCCTTGTTGTTGTTGTAACACTGAGCAAACAGGATGGAAAAATTGTTTCCGGTCCTGACATCATCTCTCGCGGATTTGTGTATGTACGTGAATCGGAAGGACTTCTTGATGAGGCCAACCGGATCGTTAGCAGCACATTGCAGAAGTTGATGAGTGAGAACGTTAACGAGTGGGCTTCACTCAAAACGAATGTTAAAGATGCACTGGGACGCTTCTTGTATGAGCAAACTCGTCGTAGACCGATGATTTTGCCAATCATTATGGAAGTTTAAAATAGGCTAAACAAAAACATATATTCAGGCACACAGTCGCCCCTTCTCTACGAGTAATATTGGACGGTTCCTCGTAGAGAAGGGGCTTTTTTTGCGTTTTTCGGGGAGATCCGCAATATGGTCAATATGTGAAGCAATTTAGATGTAGTGGGTATAAGGCGGCTGGAAAAATCCCCATACTAAGGAATACATTAAATGTTTCTGGAGAAGGGGATTAATGAAATGAATGAACGTATGAATGGCAAGCAGGCGTCAAAATCCAATCAACCGGAGGTTGAAGCGCCGGAGATTCCGATTCAGGAGGACAAGAACATCTCTCCCGTGACAGAGACTATTCAGCAATTTGGGCAGACACAGTCGCCGGCAGGTGAATCGAATATTTTCTGTATGACCATTATTGGACAGGTCGAAGGGCATTTGATTTTGCCACCACAAAATAAAACTACAAAGTATGAGCATATTATCCCACAGCTGGTGGCTGCCGAGCAGAATCAACGTATTGAAGGTATACTGATCATTTTGAACACGGTAGGTGGAGATGTAGAGGCCGGTCTGGCCATTGCAGAGATGATCGCTTCTCTAAGCAAACCTACGGTTACTGTGGTCATCGGAGGCGGACATAGCATTGGAGTGCCGATTGCTGTAGCTTCAACGTATTCCCTGATTGCAGGAAGTGCAACGATGACGATCCATCCCATTCGGATGAACGGCCTTGTCATCGGTGTACCGCAGACGTTTGAGTATATGGAGAAAATGCAAGAGAGGGTTGTACGGTTCGTGACTTCTCATTCGAATATCTCTGAAGAGATGTTCAAAGAACTGATGTTTAAGACCGGTGAGTTGAATCGGGACATCGGCACAGCTGTAGGAAGCGCGGATGCAGTGAAATATGGATTGATGGATGCGGTAGGCGGAATTGGGCAAGCCATTGCTCAGTTAAATCAGCTCATAGGAGACAAGAGACAGACGCTGCAAGCGGGAGGTTATACCCAATGACGTTATATACAGTGATGCCGCCTGAACAACTCTGGTCAGGAATGTGGAAAGAGGGCGAAGATACAAGAGAAATTAAGATGAATGGTTTATTAATGCAGGTGAGGCCTGTAAATGACAATGAAGCCGTTATCGTACGTTTGCTGGATTGTCCACTCGAAGCCTATCTCAATCCTGCTAATATGCCCGGTTCGACCATTCCGCTTTCAGGTAACTTGGGATAAGCATAACGCGACGAATTCAGACAAATTGAGCAGAAAAAGAACATATGTACGGATTATATTTGTATGGTATAATATTCTTCTGGGGGTGACCTGATTTTGGCCAGAAGAAAAAAGAGGAAAAAAAAGGGCGCTGGTTTTAGTGGCGTTTTAAAATATGAAATTTACGGAATTGTGCTTATTACCCTTGCTGTCATTGCATTATCGGGTGAAGCCACCGTTGGACGTTCGCTTTCCAAGATGTTCGGACTGATGCTTGGTAAGTTTTATTTTGCGATTCCACTTGTTGGTATTTATTATGGTCTCATGGTGATGATTCACCGGAAATGGCCGAGTGGCTGGACCACACGCAAAACAGGACTGGTATTGCTGGTCTTTGCCTTAACCCTGATGAGTACCGTCTCGGCAATGCACCAGAAGCTCATTCCGGTTGGTGCGCTTGAGCCTGGTGCTGTGATTTCACAGGTACATAATGATATGCAAACCGAGTTGTTAACCCCTGCTGCGCCAGGGGAGAGAGACTCCATGCTTAACAAGGATATCAGCGGTGGTTATCTCGGGGCTGGACAATTTGCTCTTTTCCTTTGGCTGTTCGGCAGCCTGGGTGCGAGACTCATCATGATTGTCATGTTTGTCATCAGTTTTATGTTGATTACGAGTCTATCTTATGTGGATCTGATTCGAATATTCCGAACCAAGGTCTGGGATGCCGGGAGTTCGATGTACAAAAAGCTGGAGTCAAGGCCCTCTGCACGTTCTGCTTCTGCGACTGATGGAAGGAAGAAAGGTAACGCTCGTAAAGTGGTACCTGTTCCTGTTGACGATGATGAAGACGAGTATGAGGATGAATTAGAGGAACAGCATCTGCCAAAACGAAAAGCACCAATATTCTTCCAACTTTTCGGAAAATGGGGAGCTAATCGAGAACAGGCGACATCAGGACGTGAAATGGATGAGGCCGATTCGGTTGAAACAGAACAGATTGTATACCGCGCCGAACAAGATCACAATGTAGAGTCGTGGCAGGATGCAAATGAAGACGTAGCGAACAAATCAGCTGCATCACATGTTCCTGTTCAGGCTAAACCTAACTCAGCACCAATCATTCGTGACTTTTTCGAGCATGTCAGAGCCGAAGATGCAAGCATTGAAGATGATTTGGACGATGCTTATCCATTCCCTGATGATCTCGCTGATCCAAACGTAGTTCAACAGGGCGAACATGCCATTAAAATAACGGATGAACTGGTAGAGACAGAGTGGTCAGCATCCGGTGCGGGTATGGATGAGCTGAATGCAGTGGATGGGATTCAGAGTGGAGAAGAAATGCCTAATGATGCAATGTTGGGAACAGATACTCCGACTCCTGAAGGGTTGGACACACAACCAGTGAAACCACCACCGCCTCCTCCTAAGCCGTACAAGCTGCCATCCTTCCGTCTTCTTGCCAAGCCTAACAATGCGGGCAAGGCGGGTGATCAGAAGGATTATATGCAGACAGCGCGCAAGCTGGAAGCTACACTGGAAAGCTTCGGTGTTCGTGCCAAAGTACTTGAAGTGGTTCGGGGTCCTGCTGTTACAAGGTATGAAATTCAGCCTGATATTGGAGTTAAGGTCAGCAGGATTGTCAGCCTAACTGATGACATCGCGTTGGCTCTGGCTGCAAAAGACATTCGGATGGAAGCGCCGATTCCCGGGAAGTCCGCTATAGGTATCGAGGTACCTAATGGCGAGGTGTCGGTTGTAACGATGCGTGAAGTAATGGAGACAGCAACATTCCAGGATGCAGAATCCAAAGTGACCATTGCATTTGGCCGAGATATCTCCGGACAGACAATCATTGGTAACTTGGCTCGTATGCCCCATTTGCTGGTCGCAGGTGCTACAGGTTCCGGTAAGTCGGTGTGTATTAACGGGATTATTACCAGCATATTGTACAAAGCAAAGCCGGATGAAGTGAAGTTCCTGATGGTCGATCCCAAAATGGTTGAGTTGAACGTATATAACGGAATTCCACATCTCATGGCGCCAGTAGTAACTGATCCTAAACGAGCGTCACTTGCTCTCAAAAAGATTGTGGTCGAGATGGAGAAACGATATGAACTGTTCTCCAAATCAGGCACGCGTAACGTCGAGGGCTACAATAATCTGATGAAAGATAATCCTGCGGCTGTTCTGCCTTATATCGTTGTCATTGTGGATGAGCTTGCAGATCTTATGATGGTTGCAGCCGGAGATGTCGAGGATGCCATTGCGCGCCTCGCTCAGATGGCTCGTGCAGCCGGAATCCATCTGATTATTGCCACACAACGTCCTTCTGTTGACGTTATTACCGGGGTAATCAAGGCTAACATTCCATCGCGAATTGCCTTCGGCGTATCCTCACAAGTGGATTCCCGAACGATTCTGGATATGGGTGGAGCAGAGAAGCTGTTGGGTCGTGGAGACATGTTGTTCATGCCTATGGGTGCATCAAAACCGGTTCGTGTACAAGGTGCATTTATGAGCGATGAAGAAGTCGAGAATATTGTAAACTACGTACGTGGTCAAGGTGAAGCACAGTATGATGAGTCCATTGTACCTGAAGTGGATGATTCCATTCAGGCAGCAGATGAAGTACAGGATGAGCTATATGAGCAAGCTGTACAGATTATTCTTGAGGCAAAACAAGCTTCTGTCTCTCTGTTGCAACGTCGTATGCGGGTTGGTTACACACGTGCAGCGCGTTTAATTGACTCCATGGAAGCCCGGGGTGTAATCGGTCCTTACGAGGGTAGCAAACCAAGGGAAGTGCTGGTTTCGCTTGAACAGTATCAACAGAATAAAATAAGCTCGTAGTGACTTGGAGCACGGGTCGTTTAAGCCCTCAACCGTATTGGTTGAGGGCTTTTTGCTTGCTCAGCAGACTGAGTTTTGCCATCTACTCCAAAGATCGGATGATTTGGTGCATAGGAAACAAGCAGGCTTGTCATAATAACCTTAGCGATTCTGTTAATCCCACAAGAGAAAGGTAGAGCACAGTCGATGCGAAAAATGAACCTATGGCTTTTCACTGCTATTTTGCTGATATCCGCATTGGGAATCCGTTATTTGCTTCCTGGGAATACAGCAACTGAAAGTTCAGCCGAGCGTACACCGCAGGTAGAAGAACAGGCCTTGCCTACGTTTAGCAGCAATACAGTGAAATATGGAAGTTATGGTCAGGATGTATATGAGCTTCAGGGACGTCTGAAGTACCTGGGATTTTACAATGGTAAAATCGACAGTAATTTTGGCAGCAGCACACTGAAATCCGTCAAATGGTTTCAATCCGAGTTTGGCATGAAGGCAGATGGTGTGGTTGGAGCTGAAACCAAGCTCAAGCTGTACAATGCATCAACCAAATGGTCGCCAACAGAACCGCCGCTTCACAAGGAATCCTCAGGTGGGGGTGGGGGAAGCAGCAACAACACAGCAGACAAAGAGCAGGATAATATGGGGTCCGCCAATGCACTCGGTCTCTCGGAGAATGAACTCAAGATTATGGCTAACGCCGTATATGGTGAAGCCCGAGGTGAACCGTTTGAAGGTCAAGTCGCAGTAGCGGCAGTAATACTGAATCGCGTAAAATCCCCAAGCTTTCCAAGTACACCCTCAGGCGTAATTTTTCAACCAGGTGCATTTACGGCTGTAGCGGACGGACAGATCTATCTGGAACCAAACGCACAAGCCAAAAAGGCAGTTGAGCAGGCCCTGAATGGCTGGGACCCGTCCGGTGGTTGTCTCTATTATTTTAATCCAAAGACAGCAACATCCAAATGGATCTGGACCCGTCCACAGGTGAAAACAATCGGGCAACATATTTTTTGTATGTGATGATGTTGGAAGCAACCAGAAGGCGTGACTTCGGTTGCTTCTTGCCTTTTGAATGGGTTAAAATGGTTGTTACATTTAGCGTAATACGATTGCATGACAAATGACGCCGTAAAGGGGTTTTGACATTTGAATACATCAGGATTTGAACGAGGTAGCAAGAGAGAGTTTCGTATACATGTGCTTCCGACTAAACGTTTTAAAACGTTTGCTATATCGCTATATGCAGGCGTTCCCTTACGAGAAGATACAGTAACCAAAGTAGCGCTGACACCTTTTGTTCTGCGACGCGGCACGGAGTCCTATCCGGAAACAACGCAATTTCGTGAGCAACTGGAGCATCTGTATGGAGCCGGTTTTGGTTTTGACGTCTATAAACGCGGGGATTATCAGATTGTACAGTTTCGGATGGATACCATTAATGACTCCTTTGTTGGAGGGGATGAGCAACTGCTGGATCGTTCATTTGCCTTCCTGGGAGAGGTTCTTACCCGACCTGCACAGGAGAATGGACATTTCAAGACGTCTTATGTACAAGCAGAGCGAGAGACGGTGCGGAAAAAGCTGGAGTCCATCGTGAATGATAAAATGCGCTATGCCGCTGAACGCAGTATTGAGGAAATGTGCAAGAACGAGCCGTACCGTCTTCATCCCCTGGGTGAGCGAAAGGATCTGCCCGGGATAGAGCCTGACACACTGACTGCGTCTTATCAGGAGTGGCTACAACAGGCGAGTATGGATCTGTACGTGGTAGGGGATACGACACTGGAAGAGGTGGAGAACCTTGTTCAGCGTCATTTCAATGTAGATCGAACGTCCTCCTCCGATTACAAGACACAGGCCGCGGTTCGAGGAGATAAGGAAGTAGAGACCGTTGTTGAGCGACTGAATGTGAGTCAAGGAAAACTCAATATGGGACTCCGTACATCTATCACGTATGGAGATCCTCAGTATGCAGCAGCACTAATGTACAACGGGATTCTCGGTGGTTATCCTCATTCCAAACTGTTTGTAAATGTTCGTGAAAAAGAGAGCCTGGCGTATTACGCGTCTTCGCGATACGACGGACATAAGGGCATTGCCACGATTCAATCCGGGATTGAAATCCCTAATTATGAGAAGGCTGTCACCATCATCAAGCAGCAGCTGGAAGAAATGAAAAGCGGTACAATCAGTGATCTGGAAATGTCCCAGACCAAAGCAATGATCCGTAACCTGCTTAAGGAAATGCAGGATTCTGCTTTTGAGATGATCGCTTATGATTTCAATCGACAGTTGTCTGGCAAAGAGAGAACGGCTGAAGAACTGCTGACTCAGGTAGAACATATTAGCAAGGAAGATGTTCGTGAGGCGGCAGAACAATTCCGTCTGGATACGATTTATTTCTTGCGGGACGAGAAGGAGGAATAGTCGGTGGAGAGCATTCGGTATGAGCATCTGCAGGAGACACTATATTACGAAGTAATGGATAACGGACTGCATGTCTATATTTTGCCTAAACCGGGATTCCAGAAAACGTATGCTACGTTTGCAACCAAGTATGGATCGGTGGATAATCATTTTCAGGTTGAAGGACAGGAAGCAGTGAAAGTTCCGGATGGAATTGCCCATTTTCTGGAGCATAAAATGTTTGAAGAACCAACAGGCGATATTTTTGCAACATTTGCGTCTTACGGTGCCTCAGCTAATGCGTTTACGAGCTTTGATCAGACGGTTTATTTGTTTTCAGCGACCGAACATGTGAATGAAAATATACAAACATTAGTCGACTTTGTGCAAAATCCTTACTTCACGGATCAAAATGTGGAAAAGGAAAAAGGCATTATCGGACAGGAAATTGACATGTATGCTGACAATCCGGATTGGCGTGTTTATTTTGGATTAATCGAAGCCATGTATCAGAAACATCCGGTGCATATCGATATTGCAGGAACGGTGGAATCCATTCGTACGATTACCAAAGAGATGTTGTATGAGTGCTATAACACCTTCTATCACCCGAGTAACATGCTCTTATTCGTGGTAGGTGGTGTAGATCCGCAGGAAGTCATTGATATGGTTCGTTCGAACCAGGAACAGAAAGATTATAAGCCACAGGGGAGTATTCAACGTTTCTTTGAGCCTGAGCCTGAGCAGGTAGGAGAAGCCAGACGGGAAGCCAAACTGGCTGTTTCACTGCCCAAATGTCTGTTTGGATTCAAGGAGACGGACGTTGGACTTACCGGAGAAAAATTGTTACGCAGGGATATGACAACGCAGCTGATGATGGATCTTTTGTTTGGTTCAAGCACACGATTATTTCAGAAGCTCTATGATGAAGATCTGATCTCGGACAGCTTTGGACATGAGTATAACAGTTCGCCGCAATACGCGTTTTCAGCTATTGGTGGTGATACGAAAGACCCGGATCAACTGCTGGCGCGTATACGTGAAGAGGTGGATGCCATTGTAGAAAAGGGGTTCGAATCCACGGATTTTGAACGTGCACGCAAAAAGAAAATAGGCGGATATTTGCGTATGCTCAACTCTCCGGAGAACATTGCGCATGAATTTACACGTCAGCAATTCCGTGGCGGTGATTTCTTCAATATGCTCCCGCTCTATGAATCGATTACACTGGAAGATGTAAATCTCAGACTGAGAGAGCATATTCGCTGGGATCAACTGGCTGTATCGCTAGTCGTGAGTCCTTGATATGGAGAGGGGAACAGGACAATTGAAGGCAATTGGGGAAATGACTGTACTGGTAACTGGAGCAAGTGGTGGAATCGGAGCGGCTATCGCAGAACGTTTCGCCAGAGTGGGGATGAATGTTGTTATACACTATATGAAATCGCATGAAGCAGCGAATGAAGCCGCCAGACGGTGCATGGATCAGGGCAGTGGGAAAATCATGACCGTGTCTGCGGATCTTCGTAGCCGGGAACAGATTGAACGTATGCGTGAGAAGCTGGAGTCACACAATCTCATGCCAGATATCCTCGTGAACAATGCAGGAATCTCGCACTATGGGATGTTGTCTGATGTAACAGAGGAGATCTGGGATGAAGTGATGGCGATTAACCTCAAAGGTACGTTTATGTGTACACAGGAAATGATGCCTCACATGATCTCCCAAAGGTATGGCCGAATCATTAATGTATCGTCGATCTGGGGGCTGTCTGGTGCCTCTTGCGAAGTGTTGTATTCTACAACCAAAGGTGGGGTAAATGCGTTCACCAAGGCGCTTGCGAAAGAACTCGCGCCTTCCGGAGTAACCGTAAATGCCGTTGCTCCTGGCGCCGTTCAGACATCCATGCTGGATCATCTGGACCAGAGTGAACTGAAGATGCTGGAAGAGGAAATTCCGGCAGGAAGACTTGCTCAACCTGATGAAATTTCATCACTGGTTTATTTTCTGGCCCTCCCTGAATCGGGGTATATCAATGGGCAGATTATCAGTCCAAATGGCGGTTGGTTAACATAGAGCAGCAAGAAAACTTGACTGGCTATGAACAAAACAAGTGAAGGTTGCCGAGAAGCAGCCGTCTTCCGGATTATTTTCAAGATGCTCGTATATAAAATGCCACGAAAGCACATATTACAACTGTTGATTTTAAATCTCATGCGTCATCTAAGGAGGATTTATCATGTCAACAGAAAAAACAGTGCTCTCCAGTTTTGACACGTGGAAGAAGTTCCTGGGTGACCGCGTACTGCAAGCAGAGAAGATGGGGATGAGTGAAGAAACCATCAACAAACTTGCGTATGAAATCGGCGACTTCCTTGATGAGAAAGTCGATCCGGCGAACCATTCCAACCGGGCATTGAAAGAGTTATGGGATGTCGGCGATGCAGATGAGCGTCGTACGATTGCGTGCCTGATGGTCAAATTGGCCAAACAAAACGCATAAGATTACAGATGAAGAGCTCCCGCAAGGGGGCTTTTCTCTAATGATTACAAACGGATTACAGAGCTGTTCTTGTAATTCATTTTCATTTTATATATCATTAACGTGACCCATTTTTAGAAGATGTCTCAGTTTGTTGTCCAGTGGACACGTTCTGTTGCTGTCGAATAATGTGGAATAATGCATTACGGGGTGTTGAAATGGAATCTAAACAATGGTACATGGAATATAAAATACATAAGAACAGACCCGGTTTGTTAGGCGATATTGCCTCTATGCTGGGGATGCTTGAAGTGAATATATTGACCATTAACGGTGTGGAAGGCAAAACTCGAGGTATGCTGCTTGAATCGGATGATGATGAGAAAATCCGTTTGCTTGGTGAAATGCTTGGCAAAGTAAACAGCATCACCGTATCGGCTTTGCGTCAACCTAAATTGGTGGATATTTTGGCCGTGCGTCATGGCAGATACATTGACCGTGACTCGGATGATCGCAAGACATTTCGTTTCACACGAGATGAACTTGGGTTACTTGTGGACTTTTTGGGTGAAGTATTTAAGAGGGAAGGCAATCAGGTCATCGGTTTGCGCGGAATGCCTCGTGTTGGTAAAACGGAGTCCATTATTGCGGGTAGCGTATGTGCAATGAAGCGATGGACGTTTGTTTCCTCCACACTTCTTCGTCAGACGATAAGAAGTCAAATGTCCGAAGACGAATTGAACCCGAACAATGTCTTCATCATTGACGGAATTGTAAGTACGATTCGTTCCAGCGAGCGGCATTACAACCTGTTGCAGGATATTATGACCATGCCTAGCACCAAAGTTATTGAACATCCGGATATTTTTGTTCAGGAATCCGAATATGATTTTAATGATTTTGATATTATTATTGAACTTCGCAACAATCCGAATGAAGAAATTATTTATGATACGTTTACGGCTAGCTATACCGACGAACTGTAAGGCTCCGTACGGAATCATGGAATAGATTAGCAACAACTCATGAGATAAACATAAGGAGGAGATGGCATGTCTGAACTGGGTCAGCAGTTAAGAGAGGCCCGGCTGCAAAAAGGGATGAGTCTTGACGATGTACAGGAAATGACAAAAATTCGCAAGAGGTATCTGGAGGCCATAGAAGCAGGAGACTATAAAGTGCTGCCGGGTAGCTTCTATGTGCGTGCTTTCATTAAAACCTATGCGGAGACCGTTGGACTGAACCCTGATGAGCTGCTGGAGGGACACAAAAAAGACGTACCGGCAGAAGAGGCGGAAGCAACGATGGAACCGGTTATACAGAAGCGTTCCAGCCGTCCGGTTGAGCGTAGTAATCGATGGATGTCCGTCGCGCTGATGTGGACATTCCCTGTTTTGATCGTAGTTCTGTTGTATGTATACGTGGTGTATAACAATGGTGATGAAACAGATAATCCGGGTCTTGATTCGGTCAAAATTACAGACAGTCAACAAAAGCCTGAAGATAAACCGGATCAACCTGCCGACAACGGACAGGCATCTAATCCGCCTGCAACAGACTCAGGCGCTGAGGGTACGGGTGAAGGCGACGCTGGTGGTAACGGTGGCGGTACAGACACAGAAGGACAGACGGATGGCCAAACTGATGGCCAAACGGACGGTCAAACGGACGGACAGACGGGAGAAAATCAGGAACCGACAGATAATTCACCGTCTGCTGTAACGGTTGCAGAAGATGGGAAATCAGGCAACATTACGAACTTCAAAGTTAACGGAAGTGCAGGGAAACCTGTAACGGTTACAATCAAAGCCTCAGGCCATAGCTGGTTGGAAGTGTATAAGGGCGAGAACTCCAGTGGAGAGAAGTTGGAGTATGGTAATACGGCCGAAGGCGACAGCTATACCTTTGAGCTGGATAGTGCAGGCATGTATATTAAGTCCGGTTACGCTGCAGCGACCACGATTGAGGTTGGTGGGCAAGTTGTAACGGATGGCAAGGCGACTAATCGGATCCGTTTGAAGCTTGGTGAAGACAGTGGTAATACTGCTTCTTCCACAGGAGTTGAAAATGGTTCAACGGACACTACAGGAGGCACCACTGGTAGCGAATAACCGGGGCAACTGCAGGAGACAATAATCGTGTCTTAACTTGCAGTTAACTTTTGGTGAAGTGAGGTGGATGGCTGTGACAGTCAGCTGGATCGTAACAGGTTTAGGGATCATTGTCAGCCTCCTGGGTTATTACCTGACTCCAAGTGCTTGGGGTTACGGAATATTGGGTTTTGGACTTGCACATGTGCTTCTGGGTGTGCTCGATATGTTCAGACAGCCCAACCGCAGCCGTTATTAGTTGGAAGCTGGACCAGCAAGCATTTTTGGCAGCCACCTCAAGTGGAAGCCAAAAATGCTTTTTTCTTTGTATAAACTAGCTTGAAATTAGACTTTTGCTTAAGGTATCCTCTATAATGTTACAGAACATACGATTAACTGAAAGGGTGACTGGTTTGAGTTCAGAAAATTCATTTGATATCGTGTCCAAAATGGACTTGCAAGAACTGACAAATGCCGTTACACAAACCGAGAAGGAAATTGGCACTCGTTATGACTTCAAGGGCAGCAAGAGCAGCCTGAAACTGGATAAGGATGCGTTAACGATCGTATCTGATGATGAGACCAAACTTAAGGCTGTCATTGACGTGCTGCAATCCAAAATGGCCAAGCGTGGTCTACCATTGAAAAACATTGATTACGCTAAGGTAGAGCCAGCGTCTTCTGGTACAGTCCGTCAGCGTTTGAATTTTAAACAGGGGATTGATCAGGACATCGCCAAGAAAATCAATATCCTGATTCGGGATTCCAAGATGAAGGTGAAGAGTCAGATTCAGGGGGACCAGCTCCGGGTAACTGGTAAGAGTAAAAATGATCTGCAAGCAGTCATGCAGCTGCTAAATGGTGCTAACCTGCCTCTGGATTTGCAATATACAAATTTCAAATAATATGGCCTTTTTGTAGCAGAAGTGTTTTTTTGACACGATATTAGGCGTATATTATACTAAGTGTGCATTGCTGGCAGTCATACATCAAGTCCAGACCTCATCGTTTGCTGACTTTGTGAAAAGCAGTACATCTTCTGGAAGTCGCCGGAACGTTTAAAGCGGTTTTGCTTTTGAGCGGTTGACTTTATTTTTTGCGTTTCTACATAGTGGGATCATGTTAATATGGATTGACATTGAAACTGTACATTTCATGTTCCGGATGATGATAACGGGATTATGATGATTGTTTGGAGTAATGGAGGATATGAGGGAGGGCGTCTTGTGAATTTACCCAACCGGATTACGCTTGCACGAATTTGCTTAATCCCTTTTTTGATGGTGTTCCTGCTCGTGGATTTTCCATTTTATCCAGAGCCGTTGCAGCTTGGAAGCTTCTCGCTTCCATATAATCAATTGATTGCTGCTGTTATTTTTATCATCGCCGCAAGCACAGATGGAATTGATGGATACCTTGCGCGAAAAAATAACATGGTTACCAATCTGGGGAAACTGCTCGATCCACTCGCAGACAAGCTGTTGGTTACAGCAGTTTTGATCTCGCTTGTGGAGATGGGTAAGCTGGATTCCTGGATTGCAGTGGTTATTATTAGTCGTGAATTTGCAGTTACCGGCTTGCGCCAAATCGCATTGCTGGATGGTTCGGTTGTTGCTGCCAGTAATTGGGGCAAGCTGAAGACGGTAGTTCAGATTGTGGCAATTGTGCTGTTGCTGCTAAACAATTTCCCGTTTTCATACACGGGTATTCACGCCGATATTATCGCGGTATGGGCAGCAGCGCTTATTACCATCTGGTCGGGTATCGATTACTTTATCAAAAACAAAAACCTGCTTCATTTAACAAAAGCATAATGGTTTGTTCTTAAATGGGTAATCATGAAGGAAGCATTGGGTCAGGGGCAATAGGAAATTATCCTATTGCCCTTTGATCACTCACCATATGTACAGGAGGATGCTCAATGAAGGCAGAAATCATTGCAGTTGGCACAGAGCTACTGCTTGGACAAATCGTCAATACCAATGCCAGATACCTATCCCGTGAATTGGCTGCGATGGGGATCGATGTATATTTCCAAACGGTGGTTGGGGATAACCTGAACCGACTTAGTGAAGCTATTCGCATTGCGCAGGGCCGTGCAGACGTTATTTTATTTTCCGGTGGCATCGGACCTACTCAAGATGATCTGACCAAAGATGCGCTCGCAGCTGTTCTTAACCGAAAATTGCATACAGATCGAATGGCGATGGACAAAATCGAGAGCTTTTTCAGAGATCGTAATGTGGACATGACAGAGAATAACCGACGTCAGGCGATCGTTATTGATGGTGGTACACCTCTGGCCAATGAAACGGGCCTTGCGGCAGGAAATGCGATTTCTGATAATGATAAACATTATATTGTGATGCCTGGACCACCTAAAGAGCTGATTCCAATGTTTGAACAGGAAGTCAAGCCTTGGCTGTTCCAGCATGTGCTCACAGAAGAAATGCCGATCTATTCCCGAATGCTCAAATTCGCTGGTATTGGTGAATCTGCTCTGGAAGATCGACTGCTGGATCTGATTGACGCGCAGACAGACCCTACGATTGCTCCTTACGCCAGCGAAGGGGAAGTTACGGTACGTGTCTCTACTAAGGCTGCGAGTGAGGGAGAGGCGAAGCTGAAGCTGGATGCGATGGAGGTTCAGATTCGGGAGCGTTTGACAGAACATCTCTACGCGAACGAGGATGTGCCTATAGAGTATACGATAGTAACCATGATGTCTGACATGGGGCTGACGCTTAGCGCTGCTGAGAGCTGTACAGGAGGGCTTGTCATGCAAAGTCTGACCTCTGTACCGGGAAGTGCCTCAATGCTCAAAGGTGGAATTGTTTGTTACTCCAATGAAATTAAGGAAAAGCTGCTGAATGTGCCTCATGATTATCTGGAAGGTGAAGATGCACCTGGGGCGGTAAGTCCTGAGGTTGCAAAAGTGCTTGCTGAGCAGATCCGCATGATTGGCGATGCTGATTTTGGCTTGGCTGTTACTGGTGTAGCTGGACCGGGATATTCGGAACGCAAGCCACCCGGACTTGTCTTCATCGCTCTTGCTGAACGTGGAAAAGAGACGGAAATTCATGAGCTGCGTATTAATGGCAATCGCGAGACTGTTCGCATTCGTTCAGCCAAAGCGATTCTCTATCGCTTATGGCAAAAACTTGTGGCGATGGATTGATTAGTTAATAGCTTCGATTGCATTTGAAGCTCTAAGGAAGTATAATTAAGGAAGACGGAAGAACCGTAGAATTAGGCTTTACAGCCTTGTTTACGGTTCTTTTTTCTGTTTAATGGAAAGTTTCTTTGAGGAAGAGGCGCCTCGGCCTTCACAAAAAAAAACGAATGTATGTTCGAAAAAAAGCTTGGCAAACGTGTTAAAACAAGGTATCATTATCTTATAAACAGTAAAGGGTGTGAGCTTATTGTCAGACCGTCGTGCCGCGCTTGATATGGCGCTCCGTCAAATAGAGAAGCAATTTGGTAAAGGATCCATCATGAAACTGGGTGAGTCCACTCATATGAATGTGGAAATTATTCCCAGCGGTTCCTTGGCTTTGGATATTGCATTAGGAACAGGCGGCTTGCCTAAAGGCCGTATTGTTGAAATATATGGACCTGAATCTTCAGGTAAAACAACTGTCGCATTGCATGCGATTGCTGAAGTACAACGTGTTGGTGGACAAGCAGCATTTATCGATGCCGAGCATGCTCTTGATCCTCAATATGCAAGCAAATTGGGCGTTAACATTGACGAATTGCTTCTATCTCAGCCAGATACGGGTGAGCAAGGGCTGGAAATTGCAGAAGCTCTTGTACGCAGTGGTGCAGTAGATATCGTCGTTATTGACTCTGTAGCTGCATTGGTTCCAAAAGCAGAGATTGAAGGCGAAATGGGTGATTCACACGTTGGTTTGCAAGCGCGTTTGATGTCTCAGGCGTTGCGTAAATTGTCTGGTGCAATCAGCAAATCCAAAACAATCGCAATCTTCATCAACCAGCTTCGTGAGAAAGTCGGCGTTATGTTTGGTAACCCGGAAACAACACCTGGTGGTCGTGCTCTGAAGTTTTATTCTACGGTACGTCTGGATGTACGTCGTATTGAGAGTATCAAATCAGGCAATGACATGATTGGTAACCGTACTCGTATTAAAGTTGTGAAAAACAAAGTGGCACCTCCGTTTAAACAAGCGGAAGTGGATATCATGTACGGTGAGGGTATCTCGAGAGAAGGCAGTATCATTGACATTGGTACAGAGCTGGACATCGTTAATAAAAGTGGTGCTTGGTATTCCTACGAAGGCGAGCGTTTAGGACAAGGTCGTGAGAACGCGAAGCAGTTCATGAAAGAGCATAAAGACATTGCTGAAATCATTGAACAAAAAATTCGGGTAGCTAGTAACTTGACTACCGCAGTTCCTGCGCCAACTAGTGAAGAGCAACAAAAAGAAGCAGAAGAAGAACAAGAATTGTTTGAAATCAACGAGTAATCTCTCACATCCTCCCTTGTAGGGAGGGCCCTGAGGGTGTTTCCCACTGGACTCCGTAAACTTATCTGATTGAGCTTGGATCAATCTGGATAATGGACTGTAGTGGGATTGCTCTTGCTGTCCAACAGCCCCTGTCCCAATGGACAGGGGCTGTTGGCACGCTAACTGTGGAGATAAAGGCCGGGCTGAGTTCCCGGCCTTTTGTATTAGCGTTCCCTGTCATTTGTGAACATGTGCTTGGTGTAATCAGATTGAAAATGATGTGAAAGGGGAGACCTGAATGAATCAAGAGGACGAGGATTTATATGAAGAAGCAGAACAGGACGGCCTATCCCAATTCCCGGACAACGAAGAACTTGTTATTACACGTGTAGAACGAACGAAGCACAGGCAAGCTCGTTATCGAATCACTTTTGGCATCCACTCCCTTACGGTTCTTGAAGATGTAATGATTAAATACAGGATGACTCAAGGCAATACGTTTATGAAGAAGGATCTGGAAGAAATCATTGTAGCTGACGAGCGACAACGGACGTATGCACAGTCTCTGCGTTTCTTGGAGCATAAGCCGCGTACACGTCATGAATTAAGTCAGAAACTTCGTCAGAAAGAGTTCGCTGCACCTTTAATTGAAGAGACGCTGGATCGACTTGAGCGGGAGAAGCTGGTGGATGATGACCTATTTGCGAAGGAATGGACAAGACAGCGTATGGAGGGCAAGCGGAAGGGAAAACTGTGGATAAGGCAAGAGCTTCGTCAAAAGGGCATTGCCAATGATCTCATTGCTGAAGCACTGGAAGGTGTCAGTACGGATGCGGAATTTGAGACTGCTATGAGTGCCGGACGAAAAAAATGGAATCAGGTCAAAGGGGACGTCAAAGAGAAGAAAAATAAAACGCTTCCCTTCTTAATGAGACGTGGTTTTTCAATGGATATGGTACGCCGGGTCGTGAATTGTTTAATTGAAGAAGATGAGGCTGGGGACCCTGAAGATGACGAAGCGTTGTTATGGGATTAGCAGACTAGAGTCTCTATACTGCATTCTCTTGACAATTTCTTTCGTCAAATACTAAAATGGACATGAGTCTGTAAGAAATGGACAACCCTTTTTCCTTCCAAAAAAGCGGTTTCGGTTTCTTAAGATTTATACCATTCTTAATTATGGGTTCACTGGAAACAGTGAAGAGTACGTGGAAACATGTACATGTGAAATGAAAATCGGCGGGGGATCGCCGTGAGTATTCGTTATTCCCAAAAATATGTAAGGTTTGAAAACTGCAAATTGACCCAAGGAATGCCTTGGAGGAACCAACGAGGAGGTGAACAGTATGGAAATTGCAATCACGATCGCTCTCGTTGCAGCCGCGCTATTCATTGGGTTCGGAGTAGGATATTTTATTCGCAAATCTCTTGCAGAGGCTAAAATCTCTAGTGCGGAACAAGCTGCCGTACAAATCGTGGAGAACGCGAAGAAAGAGGCAGAAGCACTGAAGAAAGAAACGGTGCTGGAAGCGAAGGATGAAATCCATCGCATTCGCGCTGAAGCTGAAAAAGACACTCGTGAACGTCGGAATGAAATTCAACGACAAGAAAGACGATTGTTGCAAAAAGAAGAGTCGCTGGATAAAAAATTGGAATCACTCGAACGTAAAGAAGAGCAAGTGGCTAACAAAGAGAAACGAATTGATGAGACTCAGCAGCAGATCGAAATGATCTACAAAAACCAGGTGACAGAGTTGGAACGTATATCCAACCTCACCATGGAAGACGCACGCAGTATCATACTGTCCAACGTAGAACAGGAAGTTCGTCATGAGACGGCTCAAATGATCAAGGACATTGAACAACAAGCGAAGGAAGAAGCGGACAAAAAGTCCCGCGAGATTATTACACTCGCCATCCAACGCTGTGCGGCTGACCACGTAGCGGAAACAACGGTATCTGTTGTTACCCTGCCAAATGAAGAAATGAAAGGCCGGATTATCGGTCGTGAAGGACGTAACATCCGTGCGCTTGAAACCCTTACAGGGATTGACCTCATTATCGATGATACGCCAGAAGCTGTTATTCTGTCGGGCTTTGACCCGATTCGCCGTGAGATTGCCCGTACTGCCCTAGAGAAACTGGTGGCTGACGGACGTATTCACCCGGCACGGATTGAAGAGATGGTTGAGAAATCCCGCAAAGAAGTGGATGAGCGTATCCGTGAATACGGTGAGCAAGCTACCTTTGAAGTGGGCGTGCATGGTCTGCATCCGGATCTGATCAAAATTTTGGGCCGGTTGAAGTTCCGTACAAGTTACGGTCAGAACGTCTTGAAACATTCGATGGAAGTCGCTTATCTGGCTGGATTGATGGCTGGCGAACTCGGAGAAGACGTAACTCTGGCAAGACGTGCAGGTCTATTGCATGACATCGGTAAAGCGCTGGATCACGAAGTGGAAGGATCACACGTCGAAATTGGCGTGGAGCTGGCGAAGAAGTACAAAGAACATCCGGTTGTAATCAACAGTATCGCGTCCCATCACGGAGATTGCGAAGCGACTTCGGTCATTGCCATGTTGGTTGGTGCAGCAGATGCGCTCTCCGCAGCAAGACCAGGCGCACGCCGCGAAACGCTGGAAACGTATATCAAACGACTGGAGAAGCTGGAAGAGATTTCAGAATCCTTCGAAGGTGTCGAGAAATCGTATGCCATTCAGGCCGGACGCGAAGTTCGTGTTATGGTACAGCCTGAGAAGATCGATGATGCTGAAGCCTTCCGCCTCGCCCGTGACATCACGAAGATGATTGAGAATGAACTCGACTATCCGGGTCACATCAAAGTCACCGTCATCCGGGAAACCCGTGCGGTTGAATACGCAAAATAGAGCAATACGGAAAAGTGGCCGCAGTAGTGGGCCACTTTTCCTTTTGATAGCCTCTTAAAGTGTGTGTTCAAAAAGAGCATATGCTTATTCGGCTGAATTCCATATTCGATGCTGATAGGCATCCTTTGTAATCAAAAGCAGGCTTTTTGAACAACCTCTAAAAGGCTTTTGTACAAACTACACATCACGGAAAAGAGATAGAGTCCTGCAAAGGTTCAACATTTGAAGTAAAAGGACTTTGCAGGAATTGAGGAGGCAGTAATCAATGAAAGTTTTGTTTATAGGTGACATCGTAGGCAACGTGGGACGTAAGGCATTAAAGGAAAATCTACCGTACCTGAAATCGAAGTATAAGCCACATGTGGTGATTGTGAATGGTGAAAATGCGGCAGCAGGTCGTGGCATTACCGGTGCAATCGCAAATGAGTTTTTCAACTGGGGTGTACATGGTATTACACTTGGCAATCATACCTGGGACAATAAGGATATCTTTGATTTTATAGATGATGAGCCTCGCATGATTCGTCCAGCAAACTTTCCACCAGGTACACCAGGACGAGGATACACGGTTGTCAAAGGCGAAGGGAAAGAGCTGGCCATTGTCAATCTGCAAGGAAGAACGTTCCTTCCTGCTCTGGATTGCCCCTTCCGTGTAGCTGATGAGATTGTTGATGAGCTGCGTCAGGACTATAAATGTATTCTGGTCGATATGCATGCTGAAGCGACGTCAGAGAAAATTGCCATGGGATGGCATCTGGATGGACGTGCGTCTCTCGTTGTAGGTACACATACACATGTACAGAGTAACGATGATCGGATTTTGCCTGGAGGAACGGCATACTTGACGGATGCGGGCATGGTAGGGCCGCGTGACGGCATATTGGGTATGGAGCGTGAGGCCGTGCTGCGCAAGTTCTACACCCAGCTCCCGGTACGTTTCGTTGTGGATGATGGCAAATGGCATTTCCATGGTGTGTTTGTTGAAATTGATGAAGCTACAGGTGCGGCAACACGCATCGAAAAAATTCGTCTGATGGAGGACGAGTGGCGCATGGAATAGGGGTATTGTCCCATTTTGCAGGGAAACCCGTCTAAAAAGAAGGAATTTTTTTGCCTCCCGCGAATAACATCTAGTAAGTGGAAACAAACTTTCAACATTCCCAGGGAGGTACTTACCATGGATGTATTAAAAGTTTCAGCAAAGTCCAATCCTAATTCTGTAGCCGGCGCTCTTGCAGGGGTTCTTCGTGAACGTGGAAATGCTGAACTGCAGGCAATTGGAGCGGGAGCACTGAACCAAGCCATTAAAGCGGTAGCGATAGCCCGGGGATTTGTAGCACCAAGCGGAGTTGACCTGATTTGTATTCCAGCTTTTACAGACATTGTGATCGACGGCGAGGACCGAACGGCCATTAAGCTGATTGTGGAGCCCAGATAATACATGCAGTATGCATTGAACCTGTTTACGATGGATGTAGACAGGTTTTTTTGCGTTTTCTTTGCAATAAAATATTGAGGAGGGTATAAGATGTCCATGTCTGATTGGCGTGTAGCTGATTTTCACTGTGATGCACTGAGCAAAATTTTGATGCAGCCTGCTCTTTCTTTTGAAGATGCTCCAGAACTGGATGTGAATTTGCAACGCTTGAAAGAGGGGAAAGTAGGGTTGCAGGCGTTCGCCATCTATTTACCCGAAGTACTTGGCAGAGGCAAGTTTGAACATGTGATGGGGCAGTTGGAGATTTATCGTAGACGTGTAGAGAGAAATCAAGAGCGGCCTGGCGGCACACAGACGTTGTTATGGCGTGAGCAGGTGGCTCAGGTGGGGCAAACAGAGGGTCCGTGGGGATTAATCACACTGGAGGGTGTAGATGGTTTGGAGGGCAACCTGTTCTATCTGGAGTTATGTTATCAGATGGGCGTTCGAATCATTGGACTAACGTGGAATTATGCCAATTGGGCGGCTGACGGAGTCATGGAGAAGCGTGGGGCAGGTCTGACCGAGAAAGGGAAAGAACTGGTACACCAGTGTAATGAAATCGGAATGCTGCTGGATGTGTCGCATCTGACGGAGAAAGGGTTCTGGGAACTGGCTGACTTGAGTAAGCGTCCTTTTATCGCCTCCCACTCCAACAGCTATAGCGTATGTCCCCATGTGCGTAATCTGAAAGACGATCAGATCCAGGCCATCATTGCCCGGGAAGGGCGGATCGGACTGACGTTTGTACCCTGGTTTGTTAAACAGGAGGGGGAAGTGCTTATCGAAGACCTGCTTCCTCATATCGAGCAGATCTGTTCTCAGGGCGGACAGAACCATCTGATGATGGGGTCTGATTTTGATGGAATCTCAACGTATATTCAGAGACTTGAACACTCGGGGCATTATCCAAGACTGACGGAAATCCTCCTCAAGCATTATGATGAACAATTAGTACGGGGCTGGTTGTGGGGGAATGCAATGAGTTATCTGGGGGAACACTTGCCAGAGAGCAATCCAAAGTTAAAGGCCTAACTTAAAATCGTGAAGTGGTCTGTGGGACAGAATGGGCTGAATAAAGCTTGTTTTCCAAATAAAGGAGGGGAATGATGGTGAAATAAGTGTATTTCATGAATTTTCACCAGTTCGTTTTCATTTCACTCCAAAAAGGGGTATAATACCATTGGATTGTTAAGAGCCTGAGTACAGGCCATAGATAAACAAGGAGTGAAATTTACAATGAGCAAAACAGTACCTGTGGGCGTATCTGCCCGTCACATTCATGTATCCCAAGAGCACGTTGAAATTTTGTTTGGCAAAGGTTATGAACTGACTGAATTTAAACCTCTGTCCCAGCCTGGCCAATACGCTGCTAACGAAACAGTAGCGGTAATTGGTTCGAAAGGACAGTTTGATAAAGTGCGTATTCTTGGACCTGTTCGCCCTGAAACGCAACTGGAGATCTCCATGACAGATTCATTTGCGATTGGTGTTAAAGCACCTGTACGTGAATCTGGAAGCATTGAAGGTACACCAGGAATCACGATTAAAGGTCCTGCTGGCGAAGTAACGATCGATAAAGGTGTTATCGTTGCTGCTCGTCATATTCACTTCCATACTTCTGATGCTGCTAAATGGGGTATCGAGGACAAACAAATGCTGAAAGTTCGCCTCGGCGGAGATCGCGGTCTTGTACTGGAAAATGTACTGGCTCGTGTATCCGATTCTTTCGCACTGGACATGCATATTGATACAGATGAAGCTAACGCTGCTGGCGCTCGTAATGGCGACACAGCTGAAATCATCGATTAATTACATGGAATAGCTTCAGAAGCCAATTAGGGCGGTCTGAATAACGTATAAACCTGAGCACAGCCATTAAGGGTCGGTTAATTCCAGCCCTGATGGCAAGGCTCAGGTTTTTGTATTTTCTGAGTGTTTTTCTGAGCATTGCATGTTTCGGATTAGACGAAGGGACATGCGGTTTGGATGTGGAACTACAGCCCAATTCATGCTATAATTTGCTGTAATGCTCTTTTAATGTTCCAAGCAAGTAATTCACGTGGAACAGGGATGAATGAACGATTTTTTATTACTAGAGGCTGTAAGGAGTGACCGAAGGAAATGGCTAAAGACTCAAAAAAGGATTACTCCCAATATTTTGATTTCTCCGATGCCAAAGTAATTTCGCAAGATGAATTCAGCAAAAAGATAAGAATCCGGGGCCGTGAGATTAACATCAAGTCGGAACCCAATCATCGTCAGGAGAAACAGCGGGGCAAGGAAGACGTTCAGGTGTTATACGAAAATGCCGTTCCCGATGAACTAAAAAACATAGGGCAAGGCAAACACTATATTGTATATACGTATGGATGTCAGATGAACGAGCATGACTCGGAGACTATCAAAGGACTCCTAGAGTCTATGGGATATCAGGCTACAGAGGATCGCAAAGAAGCTGATATTATTCTGCTCAACACATGTGCCATACGAGAAAATGCGGAAGATAAAGTATTTGGTGAGCTTGGTCACATGAAAACGTTAAAACTCGAACGTCCGGGATTATTACTTGGTGTATGCGGGTGTATGTCCCAAGAAGAAGGCGTCGTCAACCGAATTATGCAGAAGCATGGCTTTGTGGATATGATCTTTGGTACACATAATGTGCATCGACTGCCACATCTAATCCAGGAAGCACTGTTCAGCAAAGAAATGGTTGTTGAGGTGTGGTCCAAGGAAGGCGACATTATTGAGAACCTGCCTAAGAAACGTGAGGGTATGCGCGGCTGGGTGAACATTATGTATGGCTGCGACAAGTTCTGTACATATTGCATCGTTCCGTTTACGCGGGGCAAAGAACGCAGCCGTCGTCCTGAAGATGTCATTGCCGAAGTTAGGGATTTGGCACGACAAGGCTTTAAGGAGATCACTCTGCTTGGTCAAAATGTGAATGCGTACGGCAAGGACTTCACCGATCTGAACTACAGCTTTGGTGACTTGATGGATGCCATTCGCCAAATTGATATTCCGCGAGTACGGTTTACAACCAGTCATCCACGTGACTTCGATGACCACTTGATTGAAGTGCTGGCCAAGGGCGGAAATCTGGTAGAGCACATTCATCTACCGGTGCAATCTGGCAGTTCGGAAGTACTCAAACGTATGAGCCGCAAGTATAGCCGGGAACACTATCTGAAACTGGCTGACAAAATTAAAAAGGCCATCCCGAATGTTGTGTTGACAACGGATATTATTGTTGGTTTTCCGGGGGAAACGGAAGAACAGTTTGAAGATACACTTTCCCTTGTCCGTGAAGTAGGGTATGATTTTGCCTATACCTTTATTTATTCCCCACGGGAAGGTACACCGGCTGCGGTGATGGAAGACAACGTACCGATGGAAGTGAAGAAGGAACGTTTGAAGCGCTTGAACGAAACGATCAACGTATATAGCCATCGAAGCAATGAAGAACAACGTGGTAAAGTCGTTGAAGTGCTCGTTGAAGGTGAGAGCAAGCGGAATTCCGAAGTTCTGGCAGGACGTACGCGCAGCAACAAGCTGGTGCATTTTGAAGGACCCAAAGAGTTGATCGGTACTTTCGTACAAGTGGAAATCACCGATCCGATGACTTTTTATATTCGGGGCAACCTGCTCTCTGAGCCGGTAGCTGCCAATCAGTAATACACACACCAATAAGATGAGAATTTTGGGGTTCAATATCAGGTTCGGACATTCGCGCAAGTAGCGGAGGGGACGGAATCGGTCTGTAGAAGCGAAGCGTTCGCCTTTGTCTCCGGATTTTAACCTTAAACAATTGGAATCAGAAAAATCCGGAGACAACAGCGATCAAAAGAACGATCCGTACCCGCAGCGGTCATGGAGCAGACGTTTGAACTCATTTGAGCCCAGGTTCTCATCTTATATCATCTCATAGAATGGAGCGATTTCAGTGGCGCAGGAAGAAGTGCAGTACAACCATTACGGAATGCCTACCTACGATACGCGCAATCTGGTCATACGCGACGACATTATGGGAAAAGCCAAAGAGTTGGCTGATATGCTCGGAACGAGTGAGGAAGTTAGACAGTTTCAACAGGCTGAAACCAAAATTCGTGATCATGAGCGCATCCAGCAGTTGATTGCAACGATCAAGAAGAAGCAAAAAGAAATCGTTGCTTTTGAGAGCTTCAAAAATGTGGAGATGGTCAGCAAAATTGAACAGGAAATTGAAGATCTGCAAAGCGAACTGGACAGTATTCCATTGGTTACGGAATTCCAGCAGAGCCAGAGCGACATCAACTACTTGCTTCAACTCGTGATCTCGGTAATCCGGGATACGGTTTCCGAAAAAGTAAACGTGGAGGCTGGAACGGATTCACCTCCGACCAGTTGCGGTTAAATGACGGAAGGGTGCGGACGCTGTCCGCGCCTTTTTTGATGATTATAAAATTATAAGTTTTCAGCGGAGCTGAAGGATTCGATAATCGCAAGAAAAGCAACTGCTAAACCACGAATGTGGCATCATCGATAAGGCTTCGATCAGAAGCTTTTCTTACATTGCATAACTGTTAACGTGGAGTGGCTATCGCCAGGTACTCGGAATATAATTCCAAGCAAAGCTCCACGCTGTGGGGTTATTTTGTGTGGCACGCTGATTTTTCTAATGTTAACGACACATGACATCAAGAGAGCTTGATACGTATAGTGAATAAAGGAGAAATGAATAATGAGCATTTTGGACAAAATGGTAGAAGACGGAGCCGGACGATTCTGGGGATTTCTCGGATGTCGATATATTAAAGGAGATGGCAAAGAAGTACAGATCGCGTTGACAGCAGGCGAACATCATACCAACTCCATGGGGATTATACATGGGGGTGTACTGACTTCACTGATGGACCAAGCTATGGGGATGGTTGCAACAGCAGCAATGGAAGTAGATGGCTGTGTGACAACGAATCTGAACGTACATTTTCTCGCACCGATGAAACAAGGAGAATTAACGGTGACGGCTACGGTACTACATCAGGCTGGACGCAGTGTTACGACTCAATCGGAGGTTCGTGATGCATCGGGCACGTTGGGGTGCATGGCTACGGCTACATTCCGTATAGCACGTCCGAGAAAATAACGCACGAATCCCGCAGTTGACAAAAAATATTATTATGTCATAATGAAATTATCAAAATGAAAATAGTCGGTGGTGCACCCATGAACGAAAACTATGAACACTTCAATGCAGAGAGCGACGAACAAGCAGCACGTGCCTATAGTTCCAAGAAATATCGTACCCCCGATGGTGTTCCTGCGGATATCGTTATGTTCACCTTGACCAAGCGGGAGCGCAAGACGGTGACCAAGACACTTCCCATTCGGGAACTGAAAGTGATGCTGATCAAGCGCAAAGGCTGGCCTTTTGCAGGTAGATGGGCCTTACCCGGTGGTTTTTGTCAGGAGAATGAATCCATCTACGGAGCAGCAAAGCGTGAGCTGATGGAAGAGACAGGTGTAGACGGTGGACATCTGGAGTACTTGAATGTATACAGTCAGCCGGGTCGTGACCCGAGGGGCTGGATTATCTCTCACGCATTTTTCGCGCTTGTGGAAGAATGGATGCTGGATCAACGCCAAGCAGCAGATGATGCTGAAGATGTTGGATTGTTCACCATTCAGGAGGCGCTGCAAGAATTGGAACTTGCCTTTGATCACAGAACAATCATCGAAGATGCTTATCGACGCATTCAACAGCAGATGCTGGAAACGACGATTGCTCGTCAGTTCTTGCCACGTGATTTTACATTAAGTGAATTATACCAGGTTATTCAAAGTGTTGTACCGGATTTTGAAGAACCAAACTTCATTCGCAAGATTACGTCTACCCGCAGTCGCAAAGGCATTGTGGAAGAGGTACGGGATGAAGAGGGGAACTTGGTGAGTTCTAACCAGTACTCGCAGCGTCCGGCGCAGCTATATCGTTTTACAGAACTCGTACCACGCCTTTCCATCTATACGTAACAAAGTGAAGATGTGTCAATGGGATTGAATCAGGATCAACCATTTCTGGCTAAGGGAGTGTTGACGATGAAAGCACTGATTGTGATTGATTTTACGAAGGATTTTGTGACAGGTTCTTTGCCTGTAGGTCAGCCGGCAGTAGAGATCGAAGAGACGATTGCAGCTGTAACCGAGGCCTATTGTAAGAACAAGCATGAGGTAATCATGGCCGTGGATCTACACGAAGAAAATGATCCGTACCACCCGGAGACAGTACTTTTCCCACCTCATAACATCAGAAATACGGAGGGAAGACAGTTATATGGACGTCTTGCCCAAGTGATGGAAGAACGGAAAAACGATATTCGTTGGATGGATAAGACGAGATATAGTGCATTCTGTGGGACCGATCTGGAACTCAGACTGCGTGCACGTGGCATTACGGATATTGCACTCATAGGGGTATGCACGGATATTTGCATATTGCATACCGCAGTGGACGCTTACAACAAAGGTTTTCATATTACGGTATATGAAGATGCTGTTGCCAGCTTTAATCCGGCAGGTCATGAGTGGGCGCTTGGACATTTTCGTTCCAGCCTGGGTGCTTCGGTGGTTAAGGCGAGTGAGACAGTCCTTGCGTAATTTAATCGATAATCCTGTTTGGTTGAACTCTTGTTAGGAACCAGATGAATGTGGTGAATGGTGTATAGAGTTTTACGGGAGACTTGTTTGTTTAATACGGATGAACAGAATCATGAAGAATAAGTCTCCATATGTTAACCCGTGTCCTCAGATGAGATCTGGGGGCACGAGCGGAAGTCAGAGAGGATGAGACAAATGCAGACAACTAGCCTGGCTTTACATACGGATAAATATCAGATCAATATGATGTACGCCCATTGGGTGAATGGTACTCACAAGCGGAAGGCGGTATTTGAAGCCTATTTCCGTAAGCTTCCTTTTGGCAACGGATATGCGGTATTTGCCGGATTGGAGCGGATTGTGAACTATATCAGCCAGCTTCGGTTTACGATGGACGACATCAAGTTTTTATCCAAACAAGAGGAAAATTACGATCCGGTCTTTCTGGAAGAGTTGCTCCAGTTTTCATTTCAGGGGACGATTCATTCCATGAAGGAGGGCGCAATTGTTTTCCCTGACGAACCGCTCATTCGGGTAGAAGGCTCCATTATGGAGACACAATTGGTGGAGACGGCGATACTTAACTTCATGAATTATCAGACGTTGATTGCAACCAAGGCTTCGCGGATCAAACAGGTAGCACAACAGGATACGTTGCTCGAATTCGGTACACGGCGTGCACAGGAAGCGGATGCTGCCATTTGGGGCGCACGTGCTTCTTATGTAGCAGGCTTCCATGCAACGTCCAACATGCTGGCCGGAGAGCGCTTCGGAATCCCAACAGCAGGTACACATGCCCATTCGTGGGTACAGAGCTTTATGAGCGAACAGGAGGCGTTTGACGTGTATGCCAAAGTGTTGCCTGATCAGGTTACGCTGTTGGTTGATACCTTTGATACGTTAAACAGTGGAGTACCTCACGCCATCAAGACAGCCAAGAAGTTGGAGAGCCAAGGCAAAAAGATGAATGCGATTCGTCTGGACAGTGGTGACCTTGCGTACTTGTCCATTCAGGCGCGTCAGATGCTGGATGAGGCAGGCCTGGATTATGTGAAAATTGTAGCATCCAATGATTTGGATGAGAATACGATTTTCAACCTGAAGGCTCAAGGAGCACGGATTGATACATGGGGTGTTGGCACACAGCTGATTACCGCTTCTGACCAGCCATCTTTGGGTGGAGTGTACAAATTGGTGGAGCGTGAAGTGGACGGTGTCATGCTGCCTACGATCAAAATCTCTGCCAATCCTGAAAAGGTGTCCACTCCAGGTAAAAAGGAAGTGTTCCGGATCATTGATCCGAAACATGGTAAAGCGATTGCGGATTATATCTGCTATCCAGATGAAGAGCAGCCGCTACAGGGCGGACCGCTCAAGCTGTTCAACCCGCTACATCCTTACCTGAAGAAAACTGTTACCCGCTACGAAGCGGTCAATATGCTGGAGCCGATCTTTGTGAACGGACGCAAAGTATATGAGCTGCCTAATCTGGATGAGATTCGGGCGTATCATCGGGAACAGATGAACCTGTTCTGGCCTGAATACCAACGGAAGCTCAACCCGGAGATCTACCGTGTGAACATCAGCCCTGCGGCATGGAATATGAAGCAGAAGCTCATTGCGGAACATGTGAAATCCACAGAGGAATGATCTAAACTCAAGAATGACAATGAGGCATAACCAGGTAAGAATACTGGCTTATGCCTTTTTGATGCTCATAAAGTGTATACGTTCTTCTTAAACGACTCGATGAGATGGACCAATATGTAAGAAATCTCATGGACAGACTGCCAAGGTAGCAGGCTATACTGGAAATGGTCATGCGCAATTCAATAAGTTATACTGGAAAGCATACTTTTAGAACACGTGTTTAAAGGGGCGACTCAGTAATTATTTCTCGGGAAAGCGCAGGAGACGCCAAATTCTGCATTTTTGCAAATTTAAATTTGCTTCAACGCTTTGGGGCAATTCCTTCATGCCGATTAAGTATTCAAGCATTGTTTCAATCCCACAGCTGTAGGGGATGAAAGTAAGAGGAGGTGCAGACATGAGATGGATATTAGGACTGGTCTGGATCGCTTTTATTGCCTATGCATTGATGTTGGCACCGGGGCAGTCACTTGGAAGTGATCCAATATTCAAAGAACTGATTACAGTGCAAAGCAAAGAGCCTTGGTTGCTTACTGTGTTTTCGTGGTTAGGTATTTTCCCGGCAGTTTATGCCTGTATGCTGTTAAGAACATCTGTGAAAGAACGAAGTGGCCGTGTACCGGCTTGGCCTTTTGTCTTGCTTTCTTTTGGACTAGGCGCTTTTGCCCTGCTTCCCTACTATGTGTGGTCATCATCCGCAAATAGAGCATCGGGTTACGCAAGCTTGCATTTTGGTCGTCAGCGGGAGTCGGGAATTGGAAGAGTAGCAGCCCACAAGTTGACACATGTAGTCCTTCTGTTGTTGACGCTGGGGACCGCATTCTATGCCGTGACGCAAGGTCATCCGGATGTATATGTGGACGCGTTCAAGCAATCTTCCTTTGTACATATTATGACGATTGATTTTGTGCTGTTGACCTTGCTTTCCGTGATTGCGATATACAGGGATGCCAAAGGCAGTCGACGTTCATCTGCTTGGGTTGCGGCAGGGATCATCCCCATCGTGGGCCCGCTAATCTATCTGTTGACGCTTAGGAGATACTGACCTTGAGCAGGAATCTTAAGATAAAATCAATAGGTAGCCGTTAAGCCTGAATAGGAACAATTCATGTGCTTAATGGAAAAATATATAAAATTCGAAGAAGGAGTGGCTATCGATGAAAAACCATTTTAACGCATATGTTGTCCGTAAAGAAGAACAGGGCGGAGTGAAAGCGGAAATAGAGCAACTGAAGAAGGAAGATCTTCCGAATGGAGATGTAACGGTACAGGTGCAATATTCCAGTGTCAATTATAAAGACGGACTCGCGACTCTTGAGAAGGGTGGTGTCGTTCGTGAATACCCGATGATACCGGGAATCGATCTGGCCGGAACGGTAGAGGAGTCGGTCAATGGACGTTTTGCACCAGGAGATCGGGTGATCAGTACAGGGTTCGAACCTGGCGTATCCCATTACGGAGGGTACAGCGAGTATGCTCGTCTGCGCAGTGAATGGCTGGTGCCTCTTCCACCGGGTCTCAGTGAGAAAGAAGCCATGGCGATTGGAACCGCAGGATTTACGGCTGCACTTTCGGTAGATGCGCTGTTGCAGGCTGGAGTAACACCGGCGATGGGCAAGATTCTGGTTACGGGTGCAACGGGCGGCGTTGGAAGTATGGCAGTGGCAGTTCTGGCGAAACTTGGCTTCGAAGTAACAGCCAGCACAGGCAAGAAGGATCAGGAGGAGTCATTGCTCCGAAACTTGGGAGCCTCAGAGGTTATTACTCGTGAAGAAGCTGATGCTCCAGCTAAAGGAGCCATGGGGAAACAGCTATGGGCGGGTGTTGTTGATCCAACAGGAGGACCTGCTCTCGCGGAGCGATTGAAACAGATTCAATACGGAGGTGCAGTAGCGGTATCCGGGTTAACCGGAGGCACAGCTTTTGAATCTACGGTACTTCCGTTTATTCTGCGTGGCATCCAGCTTATTGGTATAGACTCTGTATATTGTCCGATGGAACGTCGGGAACGATTGTGGGAACTGCTCGGCGGGGAATGGAAACCGGAGCGTGCGCTTGAACTGGGAATCCGAGAAGTTTCTCTAGAGCAGTTGCCACATACGCTTGAGACGATACTCCAAGGTGGTGCAGTAGGTCGGACTGTGGTCAATACAATATCAGATCTGCCATCCGCATAAGATTCTAAGTCCTAAGACATGCTAATTCTACCTGATTGGGTCACAGTACATGTGGCTGGAAAGGAAGGATTGGCATGTGTTTTGATAGAAAAGGAAGAAGTCTGGTTCGAAGAACAATGAAGTCGGTACTTGTAAGTGGAATGTTGATCACGAGTGTCTGGTCCCTGGTGGCTTGTTCGGTATCATCTATTGAACAGGAGCGGAAGGTCTACACCCGCGAAGCGACAGATGAAGGAAATGTACGGGCACAGAGTCAAGGACACGGATTAAACGGTGAATTGGTAAGTGAGATCAGTAAGAGTTTTGAAGCAAAAGGCATTCAGCTGATGAATAATATGTCTGCCGATGACGGGCATGGTGGGATTTCTTATATGTATTTGTTGAATGGAAGTGGCAGACACATCGTGAAAGTCCATATTTTCAGTGATGCAGCTACCCGGGCTGCCAGCATGAAACAAATGTATAGTGAGAATCGTGATGAGGCTGTCTTGGAGAATGCGCTTGGCCGGACAACGATTCGCAGCAAAGGATACGTCTCACTCGTGTATACAGCTTCGGGTGGGGAAAAGGACAAGTATGAGCAGGATGTCATGCAGGTGTTCCAACATGTGCTGGGGCAACTAAGGTAAGTAGAGCGAGATACCCTTCGTACTTTACCGTACAGCTGAAAATTAACCCGAAAAACCCGTCTGATCTTTCAGACGGGTTTATATATTTCACGCATGACATGCCGCAGTTCAGGCAAAATGAGTTTTTCCATGGCCAATTTGACGGCACCTTTGGAACCCGGCATGGAGAATACCGCTGTGCGTCCAATTGTTCCAGCGACGGCTCTGCTCAGGATGGCAGCGGAACCGATATCCTCGGTGTAACTGAGAAAACGGAAGATCTCACCGAAACCCGGGAGTTCCTTGTCGAGTAGTGAGGATACCGCTTCGTAGGTCGTATCTCGGGGGGCAATCCCTGTTCCGCCGCTGAGCAGCACGGCTTCGATATCATCACGAACAGCTGCATCCTGCAGAATGCTTCGAATGTTCTCCGTTTCGTCTGGTGTAATGATGTATTCAACAATCTGATACCCTGCTTCATTCAGAAGCTGATGCATGAGCTGACCACTGGTGTCCGTGTCTTTGGTACGCGTGTCTGACACTGTAACAATCATGCACGATACCGTGGTCGGAGCTTCCTGGCGATGTTGTTCCACTGAATTAGTCATGAAACTTCCTCCTTCAATCAACATGTCCTCATAGCATAGACCATCCGTTAGCATCAGGCAATGTACTGGGGAAGAATTGAACATGATTGCATAACGAATGCGGGATGGTGTACACTCGCTAGATATAGATAGACTAGGTTACAAGAAGGACAATCAGAGAGGTGTATACGCATGAATGAAACGTTTTTAAAAGAACAATCCATACCTGTATATATACTGTCAGGTTTTTTGGGAAGTGGCAAAACAACACTGCTGGTTCAGTTGATCGAACATTGGCAACAGCAGGGTTTGCGTCCCGCAGTGGTCATGAATGAGTTAGGTGAAGTCAATCTGGATGGTCAGATTGTGGATTCCACCGTTCCCATGACAGAGATGTTAGGTGGATGCATCTGTTGTACCGTACGTGGTGACTTGGGATTGCAACTTGCTGATCTCGTTCAGGAGGAATCACCCGATGTGATCGTTATTGAAGCAACCGGTGCGGCGAATCCAATGGAGATTCTGGATGCGGTAACGGAGACCTCACTCTACATGCGACTGGAACTGAAAAGTCTCATTACCGTTGTGGATGCAGCACATCTATCTGGTTTGTATCAGGAGCAGAAGGGGCAGACCTTTAAACTGATGCAGGAGCAGATTCGCTGTGCGTTTGTGCTTCTCTTGAACAAAACGGATCGGGTGAGTGTACAGGAACTGAAGGATCTGGAACAGCTTTTGGCAAAATGGAATGGCTTCGCACCTGTAATCCCTACAGTTAAATGTGAGGTGGAGATGGATCTGTTGCTTCGCAGTGGGGCAGACGTGCATGTACGTGATTCAGCTTCTGAAGCAGATAAGCCGGCTCACGAAGATCATCATGTGCATACAGAAGCCTGTGGCGCACATGGATGCAGTCATGGTCATGAACATACAGATCATACAGTCCAAGGCGATGATACGAATACTGACGCATCCCATAGCCATGTTCATGACCACAGTCACGAGAATGCAACTCCTCATGCCTCACACGAACATGTCATGGTCTATACGCATTATTTCAGTCAACCGGTGAACAGCGAGGCGTTTGAACAATTTGTATCCGCATTGCCACGTGATGTGTATCGAGCAAAAGGCATTTTATCATTTAGTGACACGGCGAGCCGCTTCTGGTTCCAGTATGCCTACCGTGAATCGGACTACATGAAGATCACACCTCAGGGAGATGTCCCTAATGTTGCTGTGTTTATAGGTGAACATTTTGACCAGACTGTCATTCGTGACCAATTACTGGAATTGGAAGCGATAAAGTAAGTTAAATGATTCAATATTCCTCCCAACTGGGTATTAAGAAGCATAGCAAACTTTGCCTGGGAGGTAACTTTAAATGACACAACAACAATATCAACAATGTATCGATGCTTGCCTGGAGTGCATGAATGCTTGCAACGTATGTTACATATCGAGTCTGAAAGAATATGATCTGGCGATGCTGCGTGATTGTATACGTTTGAATCGGGAATGTGCGGAGATCTGCAGTTTTGCTGCACAAGCGATGACACGTGGAAGTGATTTCATTGCTGAAATATGCGAATTGTGTGTGAAAGCTTGTGAAGCTTGCGCCGCAGAGTGTGGCAAACACAACCACGATCACTGCCAAGCATGTGCAGAGGCTTGCCGCAGATGTGCAGAAGCTTGCCGGTTGATGGCAGCAGTAGCATAATTACTATTTCACTGGAACATATAATTAAAACCGATAATGACCTTGGTCCCCTAAGGGAAGGTAGTGAAACACAGGCATCTGAGACGATGTGCCTATGTGTTGCCTTTCTGTAGGGGATTTTTAATGCAGGTTGCCAAGTCTGACTGTGGTATGTATAATGATGGCAATGAATTGAAACAAAGAATATCAATGATCGGGAGAGTAGCCAGATCCATACATGACAGCGAGCCGGGAGAGGTGGAAGCCGGTATGACATGACCTGAGTGAACCGCACCCGTGAGATGGTTATCCGAAAAGATGTACGTATCCCGATTGGGGATAGGCCAGATCTGTCTGAGGGTAACCCGGCTTGCGACCGTTATACACATCGAGCGGAACAGGTCCTACTGGTATGCATGTTGATGCATATGAAGAGCAGCTGTTCACTTAGAGTGGTACCGCGGGAACTGTTAAGTCAGCTCTCGTCTCTTATGTAGAGACGGGAGCTTTTTTGTGTTTATTTTCAGCCAATAATGAATGGATAAGGAGTGTTTGACATGTTGATGAAGCAGGCTGCGGCCGATATTGCGCCTTTAACAGGATTGAATGAAGAAGAGGTTCTGAGATTACTGGAAGTCCCACCAAAAGCGGAGATGGGTGATGCAGCATTCCCTTGTTTTGCATTGGCGAAGTCATTAAAAAAAGCACCGGCAGTTATTGCGAACGAGCTCGCAACTGGCTTGCAGGCAGTTGGAATTGAAGCGACTCCCGCCGGGCCGTATGTAAATATCCGCTTTAATCGGGAGGAGCTCGCGCCGAATCTGCTAAAAGAACTGGGTGATGCCGCATTCGGTAAGCTTCAGCTTGGTCAGGGTTCGCGTGTCGTGATTGATATGTCTTCCCCTAACATCGCGAAACCCTTCGGTATCGGACATTTGCGTTCTACTGTAATTGGTGCAGCACTGTATCGGTTGTATAACGAAGCGGGTTATACCTCAGTAAGTGTGAATCATCTGGGAGACTGGGGAACCCAGTTTGGCAAGCAGATCGCAGCATACAAACGGTGGGGCAATGATGAAGCATTGCAGGCAGATCCGATCCGTACGTCCCTGGAACTGTATGTGCGCTTCCACGATGAGGCAGAGAACGATCCTTCTCTGGAGATGGAGGCAAGGGAGTGGTTCCGCAAGCTGGAGCAAGGGGATGAAGAAGCACAGCGGTTATGGGCGTTCTTTGTGGAAGTCAGCATGAAGGAATTCAACCGGATGTATGAACGTCTGAATGTACAGTTCGACCATACGCTGGGGGAGAGCTTTTACAATGACAAGATGGGCGCGGTGGTTGAAGAACTTAAGGCGAAAGGTTTACTTGAAGAGAGTGATGGAGCACTCGTGGTACGTCTGGAGGACGAGAACATGCCCCCGTGCCTGATTATCAAAAAAGACGGAACAACCATCTATCCTACACGGGATTTAGCTACGGCGGTGTATCGTCATGAGGTGATGAAGGCAGATCGGTTGTTATACGTGGTCGGAGGCGAGCAGAAGCTGCATTTCCGGCAGGTATTTGCGGTTCTCTCCCGGATGGGGCATGAATGGTCTGCGAAGTGTGAACATATCCCGTTTGGATTAATGCGTTTTGAGGGACGGAAAATGTCTACACGCCGCGGTAAAGTCCTCTTCTTACAGGAAGTGTTGGATGAGGCAGTCGCTCGTGCTTTGCAGATTATTCAGGAGAAAAACCCGAATCTGGAGAACCCTCAGAAGGTGGCCGAGGCTGTTGGTGTAGGTGCTATTATCTTCGGTGATCTGCGCAATAATCGGTTAAATGATGTGGACTTCTCATTGGAAGATGCCGTGAGTTTCGAAGGAGAGACTGGACCTTATGTGCAATATACCCATGCCCGGATTCAAAGTGTGCTTGCCAAGGCAGAAGAAGCGATACGTGTAGAAAATGAAAACCATCTGACTAACGCCAGCCTTGCGGATGGTGAGAATGAAACAGTGACCACTTCATCCAGTATCGGAGATACCGCTTGGGCGTTGCTGAAACTGCTCGGTGAATATCCCGAGTATCTGGCAAAAGCAATTCATCGGAGTGAGCCTTCGGTCATTGCCAAATATACAATAGACGTCGCTCAAGCGTTCAACCGCTTCTATCACGCCGAACGGATCGCGGATGCACCATCTGATGTAAGACCCTTCAGGGTTGCATTAGCTGAACGTACTGCCGAACGACTCGCGTACAGTTTACATTTGCTAGGTGTGCAGGCCCCGGAACGGATGTGATCCCAATGACATGGAGTACACGTGGTATTTTCAAGAAGTCGGATCAAGCTACACCAGACTCATCAGTCCGAGGTATATTGCTTCAACAAGTGAGCAAGCGATTAGGTCATGCTCAGGTACTGAATCAAATTAATCTGGAAGTGAAACAGGGTGAATGTGCTGTGCTTGTTGGCAGAAACGGCTCGGGCAAAAGCACGTTGCTACGTATGTTGGCAGGTATTTTGTTACCCGATACAGGATCGATTCATCGCATATTAAAGGGTTCTGAAAGATATGCAGTTGATGGCCTGCCACGTTTACCCTTTACATCTGGAGAGTACTTGTGGGAGATGGGACGGATTCGGGGCATTCGCCCCGAAGTACTGCGTGGGCGGATTAGAGAACTTAGTGAACTTCTATATCTGGATACCGCTATCGATCAGAAGTTACCCCTATTGTCCAAGGGCACATTGCAAAAAGTAAATTTGATCCAGGCCCTTTTACCTGGACCGGGTGGTCTTTTGTTGCTGGATGAACCCTTATCAGGTTTGGATATTCCAGCTCAAGAGGCAGTCGTATCCTTATTGGGGGAATGGAAGGGTGAAGGAACATGCATCGTTACAGCTTGTCATGAACCTTTGCTTATTGAACGTTTGGCGGACCAGGTGATTGTGTTGAAGAAAGGCAGCGTGCTCCGCTACTGGAGTCGAGAGGATATACTGCAAGCTGGCGAACCAGTTGTATATATTCGAAGTCTGACCCGTACTGGAGTGGATCTGGCTGACGATCCATTCAAATCACAACCGGGAGTGTTGTCTTTAGTTCGTAATACGAGCTTAGGGAACGCAAAATTTTGGGTGTGGGATTGGAGAGTGGTTCAACAATCAACAGATGATGTCCTCAGAATGATTCTGGCATCCGGAGGTTCGGTGGTGTCTGTGCAACAGGAGGAAAGTCAATTACATATGGAAAGTCTGCTGGAAGGTCAACATCCAGCTGTACATACGAGTCGTGGAGGTGTCACAGAATCTGTGAACTTAAGCTCTTCCATGGATGATGCGGGGGGAGAAGCGCAATGATCCATCTGACCCGATATTTGTTAAGGCATCACATTCGCTCACAGAAATATTTTGCACCGGTTATCTTTTATATCATCTCCATGCTGCTAATCTATTCCTACAAACCCAACCCTATTACGGACAGCTACAGTGTCACGGCTATGCTGTTATTTCTGGCAGCTGCTTGGCTCGGAGTAATGGTGATGAATACCGAACCTGCGAGGCAGTATCAACTGCTTGTCCTTCATGCAGGAAGCAGGCGTAAGGTTGTAACAAGTCAATTCATCTGTGCCTGGATCATGCAATTCATGCTCACTGCAATCACTGTGTTATATCCCGTGTTCGCGGGAATGTTCGATAGACAACCCACAAGTGAGGAGTGGATGATGACTTGGTTAGGACATCTTGGACTGTCACTGTTGGGATTGGGCATCGGTGTATTCTTTCAAAAATCGTACATTCCCTTGCTTAGTCGCAGTATGCCTGCTCTCATTATTGTGTTATTACTATCGTTTATCCAAGGTTCCTTAAGCGAACGTTTGCCTGAATCGTTAGAATGGGTCGGCCGTATTCTTCCACCAGCCTTTTATCTGGTTCGTGAGATGATGTTATTTGATGAATCCAAGATGAACTCTTTTGTTTCGGTTACGCTGTGGACTGTGATCTATGCATTAGCGTTACTAATCATCCATGTGTGGCTGTCTGGGAGAAGAGATCTACGGGGTTAGAAGACGTGCTTTCCGATAACTTGAATGTTGCTCTTGGTTTGGTTAGGATAGAGTGACATGGAATGGATAACATCGTACGGTTGAAGGAGGCGCTCGCAATGCAAAATACAGATATCCAGAATGGTGACATGCTGGACAGCGAACACTCCAGGGAATTGTTTGCCTATTACGGATTGGCCGTGTACTACGGGCAGGCGCTTGAACAGCAGCTGGTCAATCTGATTTTATTAATGAAAATGTCTCAGGGCAAGGCTGTGTCTGAAGAAGACCTGGAAGATCTGTACGAACGAAAGATGAGCAGTTCACTGGGGCAGCTCATTCACGAAGTACGCCATCATTTTACATTCTCTGAGGAAGAGACTCGCCAATTGAATGAGTTATGGCAGCAACGTAACCGTATCGTACATCATTATTTCAAGGAACGAATTCATGAGACATTTAGTCCGGAAGGACGATCACGCATGATTAAGGAATTGGAGGATTTCAAAGACCGTGCACAGGAGTTGGAGATCCGTCTTCAGCAATATACGGGTGCCTGGATTGCAGAGCTTGGTCTGGATGCCGAATCCGCAGCAGCTCTGCAAACGCTGGAGCGTATGCATAACGAGAGTATGCAAGCAAGGGCTTTGGAAGAGGATGAATGACAAGCAGACGGATAACGAAACGCTGGATATTAATTATAACTCTGGCTGTACTATTAGTCGGAATCCTATGGACTGTGGTTACCGCAGTACGTATATCTGCATTTACGGATGAGGATTCATCGAGGATATCGGATGCAGCAATCATTTTGGGTGCAGCCGTGGAGGGGGATAACCCTTCACCTGTATTTCGTGAACGTATCGAACACGGGATTGAATTATACCGTCAAGGTACAGTTCGTAATCTGCTTTTCACAGGTGGATCAAGTGGTGATGGAGAACATACAGAAGCTGAAGTTGGTCAAAAGTATGCTATCGCACATGGAGTAGATCCTGCGGACATTCGCATAGAGACCAAATCCAGAATTACCGAGGAGAATCTGTTCAATTCAATTCCAATTGGTGAACAGGCCGGTTATCACACCTATACAATTGTGAGTGATCCGCTGCATATGAAACGGGCCATGAAGCTGGCTGCCGGGCTGGGTATGGATGCCGTACCCTCTCCGACACGAACAACGGCTTATCGAACCTGGCGCAGCAAGTTTCCTTTTCTCGCAAGGGAGACTGTGATGTACATGGGATATACGATCAAAGGATGGATTGACAATCCCCAGCAGCCGTGAGGTTGCTCGCGGATTGTTTTTTTGTCTGGAGGAAATAAGCAGCAAAGTAACATGGCTCCTGATAAAACTAAAAAACCGATCTACACCGCAATCCCTAAGGTAGCTGTGTAGACCGGTTTTTGTGTTGCCTGTTTTACTAATTAAATCAAAAAATGATATGTGCACAACAGATTTCTGTTTTACTATATTATGCATTTCCTCCTGCAAAGGAAGCTGATGTTCGAACAGTCTCGCCTGAGGGATTCTCAAGCGTTGCGACCGCTGCTGCTTGCGCACCTTGCTGAAGCTGATACATCTTAAAATAGCGGCCTTTAAGCTCCATCAGTTCATCATGTGCACCCTGCTCAACGATGCGCCCGCGATGCAGAACCAGAATCTGATCTGCTGAACGAATGGTGGAGAGACGGTGAGCAATGATGAAGGTGGTACGTCCTTTTTTGAGGACTTCAAGTGCGTTCTGAATGAGTGCTTCCGTTTCCGTATCAATATTGGCAGTCGCTTCATCCAGAATGAGGATGGCCGGATCAAATGCGAGTGCACGAGCGAAGGAGATTAACTGACGCTGACCAGCAGACAATGTGCTTCCTTTCTCGATGACAGGTTCGTCAAAGCCTTGAGGCAAATGAGCCAGTATACGCTCAGCGCCTACATCACGCAGCGCCTGTTCAATTCGTTCACGGGAGATCTTCTCATCGCCTAGACTGACGTTGGAAGCAATGGTGCCTGTGAACAGATACGGGTCCTGAAGTACAATCCCCATATGCTCGCGAATCCACTGTTTAGGCAGATCCTTAACGTTCTGACCATCGATCGTGATCTTGCCTTTTTGCGGATCATAGAACCGGAACAGCAGGTTTATGATTGAGCTTTTACCCGAACCGGTGTGGCCGACCAGAGCCACCGTCTGACCTTGTGATGCTTTGAACGAGATATTGTTGAGCACATAATCCTTTTTATAGGCAAAGGATACATCGTCGAAGACAACATTCCCTTTGTATCTTGGCATGGAGCCATCGGTTACGGGTTCTCCTTTTTCATCCATCAGCTCAAAGACGCGACCAGCAGATACGAGGGAGGAGTCCAGGTTGGCAAGCTGATTCACCATGCCGGTAATTGGCTGGAACAAACGGCCCAGAACATCAACGAAGGCATACAGAACACCCAGGGAGATAATACTTGTGCCATCCAGCACACTGGAACCGAAGTACCACAGGACCACCGCAAAGGCAATATTCCGTAATACGTTAACCAGGTTGTGTGAGGTGAAGGCATTCAGGTTAAGCATTTTGTTCTGGTGTTTCATATAGTCATCATTCAGATCTTCGAATTCCTGTTTGGTTTGTTTCTGATGGCGGAATACGCGGATGATGGACATCCCCTGAATGGACTCGTTAATGATTGCATTGATCTCACTCAGTCGTGATCGAATGATCGTGTTGTAGCGAGTGGCGAATTTGCGATAGAGCACAATCCAAGTAATGAGCATCGGCACGACGAATAATGAGATCAGCCCCAGGCGAACATCGAGCAGGAAAAGTGCGACATACACACCTGTAATCGTGATGATTCCTGAGAAAAAGTTCGAAAGAACGGCAACGAACAGATCCTTGACGGCTTCTGTATCATTCGTGACCCGGGATACAACTTTACCTGCGGGCAGGTTATCAAAAAAGTGCACCGGCAGTCGCTGAATGTGGGCATACACATCGTTGCGCAGTTTTTGAATAACCTTGTTGGCCGAGGACTGCAGCCAGAATGTTTTACCAAACTCCATAATGACCGAGATCACGAGGAAGATCATGTAGTACACAATTAATTGATAGATGCTGGGCATCTCCGGTTTGTAAAAAGCAAACAGTTCACCAGCGGACAGGGGGGCTGCCGCATATTGGCCTGTCACTTCACCTGCACGTGTAACCGTGAGTGTTCCATCCGCATAGGTGCGGTCCCCGTCAGGTGCATTGACCGGTTCGTTTACAAAATAAAAACTTCTGCCGGCTTGTAATACCCGGACTTCAGAACCTTTGTTTTCATCCGGTTCGAACAAGCCTTCGCGTTTGTAATTCTTACCGTCGTAGACTGCGGCTTCATCTGAAGCTGTCGTCTCATAGAAAGGCTGCTCAATCGCGAGCAAGTGATTGTCGATCATGGATTTGGCGATGAACGGCCCGGCAAGCTCGGCCGCAACACCAATAGTAAGCATTATTAATGCGGCGATAAATGTTCCTTTGGCTTTCAAGGCGTAATCAAGCAGCCTTTTGCCTGTATTAGACTTCAATGTATTGACCTCCTACGTGGACAGATTGGACTCGACCTGTTGCCGTTCATACTGTTCACGGTACCAGCCGTTCATGGCTAACAATTCCTGGTGAGTGCCTTCTTCCGTAATTTTCCCGTGCTCCAGTACGATGATTCGGTCCGCATGTTCGATAGCAGACAGGCGATGAGTCGAGATCAGCGTGGTTTTGCCCGAGCGTTTGTTGCGTATATTTTCAATGATTTTGGCTTCAGTACGTGCATCGACAGCAGATAAAGCATCATCGAGGATTAGAATATCAGGATTAGCAATAAAGGCACGCGCCAGCGATACCCGCTGTTTCTGTCCACCGGACAGAGAGATTCCTTTTTCACCAACGAGTGTATCCAGTCCATCCGATAAGGTTCCCAGATCCCCGTCAAAAGCGGCGGTACGAATGGCTTCCATGATGACTTCATCACTGGCCCCAGGTTTACCAAATTGAATGTTCTGACGAACTGACTTGGAGAACAGCACTTGTTCTTGTGGTACGTAACCGATCCAGCTATGCAAGTCATCTTTGGCGATATCCTGAATCGGATGACCCGAGATGCTTAATGTACCCGAACCAGCAGGGTATTCATGAAGCAGTTGTTTGAGCAAAGTAGACTTACCGCTACCCGTCCGACCCACAACACCCAATGTTTGACCCCGTCGCAACGAAAAGCTGATATGACTGAGATTGTCGACAGTGGAGCTGGGATAACGGAATGTAACATCATGCATCGCAATTTCTTCCGGATTCGTAACGTGAGCAGGTTGCTCCACATCCTGTACAGCAGGTTCTACCGATAAAGTCTCGTTGACCCGATCCAGTGAAGCGCTACCGCGCTGCATCAGGTTAATCAATTCGCCGATGGCGAACATAGGCCAGATCATCATCCCCAGGTACATATTGAATGATACGAGATCACCCAGGGTAATTTCATTGTGGAATACAAGATATATGCCGTAGGCAAGTGCAATCACATAACTGAGTCCAACGAAGAGCCGGATGGTGGGTTCGAACAGAGCATCCATTCTGGCAACAGCCAGGTTTTTGCGATACACATCTTCGGTCACATCGGCGAACCGTTTCTCGTCCAGACGTTCCTGCACATAAGCACGCACGACACGGATCCCGGCAATGGATTCCAGCACCTGGTCATTCATATCTCCGAATGCATCCTGTGCAAGGGTGTAACGTTGATGTACAGCTTTACCATAGATCATCATGGCAATGGCGATAAAAGGTAATGGCAGGATTGCCGCCAGGGTCAGTTTCCAACTTACCAGGAAACCCATAGCGAACAATACGGTGGCTAGAAAGGCTGTAGAGTCTGTTAAAGTCAGCATACCGAAGCCCGCTGTAGTGGCAATGGAACGAAGATCATTGGTGGCCCGAGCCATCAGATCTCCCGTTCTGTTTTTCTCAAAAAAGGGAGGAGTCATCCGCAGCAAATGGTCCATAAAGCGTGAACGAAGTAGCCGCTCCACCAGATTGGCACCACCGAACAGTTTGTGCATCCAAACGTATGTAACCAGATAGATAATGATGACCGTTCCTAGAATAAGCAAGATATAACGCGTAAGTGAGGTGCCGGTAATGGAACCGCGCACTATCTCGTCGATGGCATTGCCAAGAAGACGAGGAGGCAGCAGTTCGGCAATGCCCACCAGAATAAGCAAGATGACACCGGTTAGGTATCGTTTGCGTTCCAGCCGGAAGAACCAGGCCAGGTTTTTAAGTACAGAGAACAAGTGTTATCCCTTCCTTTCGATGTCCGAAAAATGCAGATTCCGTTCATGTATGCCGAAATGTACCCACAAAAAAAGACATACCGCACGCAGGCGGTATGTCTTCATATAATCATACGGCAGCATGGCTCCGAGAACAGAGCCGCCACCATATATAAGTTCGATTGTGAGTAAACATCACAGAGGTTCTAATGAAAGACCGCCTGTAATGCCGACTTATGAACGAAATAATGATTTCGGGTGTGCTCCGGTATTTAATTGTGTGTTGAATTGAACAATCATATGTTTGTTAAACACCGTAATCACCCTTTCTTTTTTTGGAAATAAATTCAATGTAGACCTCGTATGTTTGCATCTTAACACCGGCTTTTACAATCTGTCAAACATTTTTCACAATTAATTTTGTCTTTATGTGGGCACTCGGGTTTGTATTCAAGTCCCTGTAGAGATATGATGGAACATATATATACAGAAGGAGCTGACACCAAATGAGTACCATACATGTATCCGATCAAGCTGCTCGCTGGTACAAAGAAGAACTGAATTTGAACGAGGGAGACAGCATTCGATTTTTTGCCCGTTATAGCTCTGGCGGAGGTCTTCACCCTGGATTTTCGCTAGGTATTGCTGTGGAGAAACCAAGACATCCTGCGGATCAAACCGAAGTGTCGGGAATTCAATTCTTTATGGAAGATCACGATTATTGGTATTTGAAAGGGCACCAACTGCATGTGGATATCGTTGATGAAGGTCAGGATATCGAATATCGTTATACTGAAATATCTAATCCTTGAAGTATGCTGCTAGGCAATAGATGAATCACAGGTCGCCACCGGCTTCCGAGTAGGAGGAGGGGATAAGCAGTGAATCTGCCAGCACGAGATTTGGCCCAGTATATCGCAAAACGCTCTCACATTGTTGTAAAAGCGGCGGTGCGGGCTGAGAACGAACAAGGTGAATTACTGCTGATTCAGCATGCGGGGCACGGTCAGTGGCGGTTGCCAGCTGGTGAGATGCGCCCTGGGGAAGCCATTGAAGATGCTGCACATCGGGAGTTATGGGAAGAGACAGGTTGGACTGCTGATACCATGATTCTGGAAGGTCTGTATTCGGGGCCTGATCTTCGGCATATGCATTCGAGCGGAGATGAAGAGTATTATGTCATTGCCCTGTTTCGGACAGTGATCATTCAGGATGATCTTGTGGAGTCGCGTGTAAATAGTGATGCGGGTCTTAAGTTTTTTGCTCTGGAGTCTTTACCACCTCTGAATGAGATTAGCCGAATTCTGTTAGCGCGGGATATTACAGAATAAAATAAGTGTTGACGCAAAAAATGACCTTGGCATCCACGTAAAGTGGGTGACAAGGTCATTTTTTTAAGAATTCGATTCACGTGCTCAGAGCATGAATTATACCTGATCCAGTGGTTCATCATCCATCGCAAAATCAAAATCATCAATATCAAATACCTGTACTGGTGATTCGGACTCAATGATGCGTGCGATCAGTTCAACCTGATCGGTGAGAATCGGGATACTCAGGCGCTGAGATGTCAGCAGTAATTCTGTCTCAATCGGATCGAAATACTCCCCGTACTGTGCCGTATCTATTGCGTTGATAATGGCAATGGATACTTGGTCACCAAATAAAATGGAGGGGCTTTTGGCCCATGGAACAAGTAACGCACGCTCTATTTTTTTCTTATTCAGCGGTTCCTCGAAATAAGAAATCATTTCATTGATTTTGGATTTCACATGCTGATCATCTGCCGGGTTATCCATCATGGGATCAGGACTGGTCTGGAATTCATATAGCTCAAGGATGGTGGTATAAGGAACAATATATTCAACAGGCGCGGGCGGCGCTAGCAATTGACCGTAAATGGCCACCATCACGGCTTCTGTAATAAACTGACGTGACATGGTTCCTTAATCCTCCTGCGCCATTAATAGTTGCAAAGTGAATCTATAACTTCATGCAACAGCATAACCTCTAATATGCATTATTCTGCTGTAGACTCGTGTACATAATTTGCATGAATAGAAGTATATCACACAACGGTGGGAAATACAGCCAATCTGCAGAGCATGTCAGGTCACAACGATCACAACCCGCATCAGGATTTGCCCAGTAGCAGTGACAATATTCCTGCAGCAATCAATGGCCCTACAGGCACACCCTTGAACAGGGCAACCCCAAGTACCGTTCCGATCAGCAGTCCTGCGACGATAGTTGGCTGTGTCCCCATCAGCGTAGCGCCGCGTCCTCCGAGATATGCCACCAGTAATCCTACACCAATGGCGAGTAGTGATTTCCAGTGCAGGAAAGACTCGCCAATGGTCTGCAGACTCATCTTGCCACTGGCAAGAGGTGCCATCACGCCAATAGTCAGAATGATGATGCCCAGTGTAAGTCCGTATTTTTCGAGCCATGGAAATGCCTGATTCAGGTTCAAGACGCGTAGCAATAACAGAAATACCATCGCTACGGTCACGGGTGTGTTGCTGCTGATAATCCCGAGAGCCGCAAATACGAGCAACAGCAGGGAAGTCATATCCATGGTTTTCATTTCCCTTCAGTCTGTCCGCGTTGTCTGCTAACGATATGTTCCGCGATGTACCGTCCATGCCAGCGTCCGGATTCAATAAAGACTTCATTGGCATTACGCCCCGAAGCGATAACTCCGCCCACATATACACCAGGTACGCTGCTTTCCATCGTTTGTGCGTCATATAGAGGTTTATCCATATCATCAGACATCTCCACACCTACCGACGTGAGTAGTTGTCGATCCGGACGGAAACCGGTCATTGCCAGAACAAAGTCATTATCCAGTTCACGAGTGGAACCATCCGTGTGTATTAGACGAATCGAATCATCCAATATCTCATTTACGCGTGACTCCAGGTGCAGCGTGATGCGGCCTTTTGTCACCATGCTCTCGAATAACGGACGTACCCATGGTTTAATATGCTGGGACAGACCACTGCCGCGATAAACCATATCAATATGTGCTCCGACTCGAACCAGTTCCATGGCCGCGTCCACGGCTGAGTTGCTTCCGCCAATAATGGCGACACGTGTACGGGTATAGGGGTGGGCTTCCCGGAAGTAGTGGGTTACTTTATCTTTATCTTCTCCAGGGATGCCCAGATAGTTAGGATGGTCAAAATAACCGGTAGCTACAACTACATTGCGTCCAACATGTACGATGGCCTCCCCGCGGCGATTGAGCGTATGTACCTCAAACGTGCCATCATCCTTGCGTTTAATTTCACGGGCTTCCTCATAGTTATGAACACGCAGACCAAAATGTTCGGCTACCCTGCGATAATAGGCAAGTGCTTCATAACGAAACGGTTTATCATTAGGTGTGCTGAACGGAACATTCCCGATCTCAAGCAGCTCGGCTGTGCTGAAAAACTGCATATGGGTTGGATACAGATAAATAGATTGAACGATATTGTATTTCTCAACGATCACAGCGGACAGTCCCAGCCGCTCACATTCAATGGCAGCAGATAGACCGCATGGGCCTCCGCCGATAATAATGACATCTTCCATGTTCTTAATCCTCCTTATTTCAAGCAATATAATCCTACCGTAAATAACGAGCCAATGCCAGTTCAAGCGTGAGTTTAACTCAGACAAGCATACATGATTCCAAAGGAGTTGACGCGGAGAGAAGAAAAGACTAATATCAAATTAGATATTTATCTAAATGAAAGCGAGATGAACGATGATGCAGCTGGAGAAAATTGTGGCTTATCATAAAGCGTTGGCTGACCCGACCCGGCTTCGCATGCTGCTGTTATTGGCACAGGGTGAACTGCATGGACAGGCACTTGCCGAGCGGCTGAATCTGTCACAGCCAACCGTGACACATCATGCATCCAGGCTGAGAGAGGCGGCGCTGATTAAGGAACGACGGGAGAAAAATACAGTGTATTTTACACTCAATCCTTCGTTTATCCGCGAGAATGCACAGGCTTCGGTTGATTTTATCTTTAAGAGAGAGGAGGTTACGGATATGAGTGATGTGAACGAAACATTGAAAGCCTCGGTCATGAGAAATTTTTTCTCCAAAGATGGACGACTGCGTCAGATTCCGGCTCAATACAAGAAAAAGCTGATTGTACTTGGTCATCTGGTTGAGCAGCTTGAATTCGGTCGCAAGTATACCGAGAAAGAAATCAATACATTTATACAGAAGTATCATGAAGATTTCGCCACCATTCGGCGGGAATTTATCATGCATCAGTTCATGTATCGGGAAGAGGAGATCTATGAACTGAATCCGAAGGAAATGTGGACGCGCTGGGATCAGGTCAAATAGATTAGATGTGATAAAAATCAGGCTTGACAACTGCAGAGGGCGTTGTGTAACATAATGGATAATTCTACAAGGGAGGCGATTGTTTATGACAAACTTAAATGCAGTATACGTTAATTTGAATATGAACAGCGTCTCCGGGACGGATCAAAGCATGTAATTTTGCGTTAGCTGGATAGCAGTATCCATTTTAACGTGAAGTATGTCATGCTCAGATGAAGCCACGGGTGACGCACCCGTGGCTTTTTTGTTTGCCGATAAAAGGGTGTTCCTGAATTGTTTATAGCGGATGGTTAAGTATGCTATCCGGTATATCAACGAGAAGGGATGATCTTTGATTCGGCTAACTACTTATTGCCGCGGGTGTATTTCTACTCGTGGCTTTTTTGTTTTGATCTGAACCGGAGATGATTGTTCACTGGTCTTGAACGAAGTAAACAAACCTATTTTGGGAGGAATTTTTATTTTAGATAATCATATTGAAAAGTACGGCTGGTCTGCAAATTGGCAGAAACTGTGGCAAGAGACAGGAATGGAAGAGCAGGAGAGAAAGCCAGCCAGAATTATCGCAGACCATGGACATCTGCAACGTTTGATTACAGAAGAGGGCGAATGCTGGGGGAGAATTTCGGGCCGAATGCGTCATGATAGTCTGGAGACCAGTTTGGTACCAGCGGTTGGAGATTGGGTGGCGATTACAGGTCAGGCAGGTGAAGAAGCTATTATTCACCATCTGGTGCCTCGTCAGAGCAGGGTATCTAGACAGGCGGCAGGTCCAGTGACCAAAGAACAATTAATCGCCGCAAACGTGGATACACTGTTAATCGTGGCTGCACTTAATCATGATTTCAACCTTAGACGACTCGAAAGATACGTGATGATGGCTTGGAATGGTGGCGTAAGGCCAGTCATTGTATTGAGCAAAAGTGATCTGTGTAACAATGTGGAAGAACAGATCCGAAGTGTAGAAGGAATCGCTCCAGGTGTTGAAGTGCTTGCGATATCTGCAGTGGAGGGTCAAGGGAAATCCTTACTGGAAAGATATTTGCAGCCAGGGTTGACTGTTGCGCTCACAGGATCTTCTGGCAGTGGCAAGTCTACGCTGGTGAACTGGATGATGGGAGAGGATGTGCAACTTACACAGTCCGTCCGTGAGGGAGACAGCCGTGGGAGACATACCACAACACACCGGGAGATGTTTGTACTTCCACAGGGAGCGGTATTGATCGATACTCCAGGAATGCGTGAACTTAATCTCTGGGATGAGGGGAATGATGGGCTGTCACATGCGTTTGGAGAAATTGAAGAACTTGCAGCCACGTGCAGATTCCTGGATTGCAGTCATACACGGGAAGCTGGATGTGCAGTGAAAGAGGCCATACAGGATGGTTCATTAGATGAAAAAAGACTGAATAATTATCTGAAAATGCAGAAGGAATTGCAATATCAGCAACGCAAGGAAGAAGTGGCATCCAGAAAGCGTACTGCCTCCAGCAAACCGGCTAGTAGTCGCAAACCCAAGCACTCCCGTAGTGTGAAAGAGTGGGAGGAAGCCTGAAATCAGGCGGGCATCATCCGGTACCTTGCATAAGATAGGTCAGGAGGGATGTCATTATGCCAGATTACAGGATTATTGTAGATCTGTCTGACCACATGTTATATCTTCTGGATGGCAATCAGGTGATTAAGGGCTATCCTGTGGCCACCGGCAAGATGCTCACGCAGAGTCCAAACGGGGATTTCACGATTATTAACAAACAATCCAATCCAGGTGGGCCGTTTGGCGTGTTGTGGATGGGACTGTCAGCTCCCCATTATGGCATACATGGAACCAATGAGCCTTGGTCCATTGGCAAGTCTGTCTCCCATGGTTGTATACGCATGTATAACTCGGATGTATTGGATCTGTCTTCCAAGGTATCTGTAGGCACAAGAGTAACGATCCGGCCGTAGGGCCGGATTTTACTTTATAAGAGGTAGCTCAGTGGATGAATTTGGAATTACAGAAAGATGAACATATAATATGGTAAAGCTATGGCAGTTACGAGAGAAAGCGAGTGATAGCGATGTTAATCCGGCCGGCGCGCGAAGGGGATGCGCAAGGAATAGCGCATGTACATACAGAGAGTTGGAAAACAACGTATCGGGGAATTGTGCCCGACGATTTTTTGGATCATTTGACTATAGAATCAAGATTGTCCCAGTGGGAGAAGACCATTCGTTCTGGCGAAAAGGATCAGATCTTGGTGGTAGCTGAACAGGATCATGGGAACATTGTCGGATTTGCTTGTGGGGGTAAGGAGCGTGAAGGCAAATTACCTTATGATGGAGAGTTGTACGCTATATATTTGCTGAAGGAAGTGCAACAAATGGGGATAGGTCAGCAACTGGCGACCCATGTCGTTAATGATCTGCAGACCCACAATATGAAACGTTTGATCATATGGGCTTTGGAGCGTAATTCAGCTTGTCGCTTCTATGAAAAGATGGGAGGGACTCCAGTCCAGACACAGTCCATCCGCATTGGTGGCCAAGATCTGATCGAAGTTGGCTACGGATGGGAAGACTTAAGCCTCTTTGGAGAGAAGAGCCTGCCCGATCGATGAAAGACGTGCAGATAGGGATAGGACACTGTAGGTTGTATTGTTCCCTTAAGCATAAAGAATGGAATAGCTAATTCAAGGCTGCGCGTTTGCGTAATTCTGAACAAGGTTAATGATGTATTACACCGTTATGCAGGTGTGACATTCAATCTTGTTCAGGAGGCGTATTCAAATGACTTTAATGGACACCGAACATATAACATGGACGAAACAATATATTAATGGCAAATGGGTAGATGGCTCCGGTGAGAAAACAATGGAGTATATCAACCCTTATACGGGAGAAGTTATTGCCACATGGCGCTCTTCCAATAAGCAAGACATAGATAAGGCTTATGAGTCTGCTCAGAAAAATTCGATTGAGTGGGCGAAGTCATTACCTGCTGTCAAAGAAGAGGTACTGCGGAAAGTTTCATCTCTGATGGCAGAGCGAAAAGAGGAGATCATTCAACTGTTGATCACAGAATCCGGGAGTACCCGAATCAAATCGGAGGCGGAGTTTGCAGCAGCTAAACGCATTGTGGATGAAGCAGCATCTTTTCCTTATCGCATGAAGGGTGAGATTATCCCGTCCAATACCCCTGGCAAAGAGAACCGTGTGGTTCGAGAGCCGAAGGGAGTGATCGGTGTCATCGGGCCATGGAATTTCCCTTTGCATCTATGCCTTCGATCCGTAGCTCCAGCGATTGCCCTTGGCAATGGTGTGGTGATTAAACCGGCATCGGATACTCCGATTACGGCAGGTTGGCTCATCGCCGATTTGTTCGAACAAGCCGGTCTGCCTGAAGGCGTGCTAAATGTCGTTGCTGGAAGTGGCAGTGAGATTGGGGATTACTTTGTCGCTCATCCGGTTCCCAAAGTAATTTCATTCACGGGTTCCACAGAAGTTGGACAGGGGATCGGTAAATTGGCGGGTGAACATTTAAAAGAAACGGCACTGGAACTAGGCGGCAACAACGCCATGGTTGTGCTGGACGATGCGGATATTGAACGTGCTGCCGAAGCCGCGGTCTTTGGCAAGTTTCTGCATCAGGGGCAGATCTGCATGGCTCTGAATCGTATCATTGTGCATGCTGATATTTACGACAGATTCGTCGATTCATTTGTTGCCAAAACGAAGAATGTGCAGGCAGGTGATCCGGCAGATGCCAAAACACTCGTGGGTCCTCTCATTCGGGAAAAAGAAGTAACACGATTGCTGGAGCTTGTGAACAAAGCCAAGGCCGAAGGCGCACGGTTATTACTCGGTGGAGACAGTAAAGGCAGTGTGTTGTCTCCTACGGTACTTACCGATGTTAAACCTGAACAAGATATCGTGCAGCAGGAATTGTTTGGCCCAGTGGCAGTGATCATGAAGGCTCATGATGAGCATGAAGCTGTACGTTTGGCGAATGATACTCCTTATGGACTTAGTGGTTCCGTATTCACCACAGATCTGAATCGAGGCTATCAGGTTGCCCAGCGCATTGAATCTGGTATGGTGCATGTAAATGATCAGTCTGTGAACGATGAAGCGCATGTGATGTTTGGCGGTGAAAAAGCTTCGGGGATTGGACGTTTCGGTGGTGATTGGGCAATTGAGAAGTTTACACGTACTCGCTGGATCAGCATTCAGCACCAATATCGGGAATATCCGGGAGTGAAATAAGTCGAAAAAGGGTGAACTAGCAGAGGTATTTTTGAATGATTAGAGTGGGTTGCAAAAAGATCGACAAATCATGCGAAAGTCCGTCTCCAGCTTGGTGGGACGGGCCTTTTGCACAATTATACACCACAGCAAAATACGGCTTAATATAAGAGCGGAAAAGTTGTTTGGGGCCGACGCTATCTGGTTATTTATGGATACACGGAAGAATCGATCCGTAAATCCAATGGCAAAGGGGCTTTAAATTCATGTCCATTGACCGCTTTATTCTGAGGAAACTGAATACCTGTCAGGAAGAACATACACGTGCCAATTTGGTTCGGCTGTTTGTCATTCGTATTCGTAAAGCCGAGATTGCGGAAGAGCATGATGCCGCCTATGTCCTGAGCAAACTGCACTGAGTGTGATGGCTGATCATAATTGCAATCCGCTGTTAACGTGTATACACCTCAAAAAGGAAGCTTGTCTGTAACGACAGCTTCCTTTTTCATGTCTTGTAATAAATGTGAATTGGTAGACTCCATTTAATATAATGATAAAGCAAGGGAGTCGTTTTCACTTCGACTGTGGAGAATGGCTTCTCCATTAACAATCTCAATACTAATTAAAGAATGCAGACATTTTTGAATGGCGCGTTTACCGTTGCTAATTTTATGCTCAAGAGCACTGCTAAGCAATCTTAATGTCTTCTGCATAGGTTGTTTGTTTTCTTGATTAAAATATACAGGGATTGATTTGTTTTGAAAGGTTATTAGGGTTCTCACTTGAAATCACCTCACGGTTGTTATTTCATACAGGTAATATTAAATTCCAATGCTTAAAATTACCTTAAAATCAGCTTATGAAAACATAAAGGTGGGTAATGTTTGAAAAGTGTTCACAATTCAATTGTGAGCGAAGGAATAAAAGTCCTGAAAAACGAAACTTAATTTCCATTTAAATGGAACAAGAAATAAAAAGTTTCGTATCCTCGCAATATTTAAATGCATAACTGCCACGAAAGTTCTGAGTCGAATGTACGATATTTTAATATATACGTGGGTCATATGTAACAAAATTACAGGTGGTACATTGCAAACAGGGTGTTTATGTAAGAAAATAGGGTTGATATAACGATTCATTCTCTTTTTTTTGATTTAATCTGACATTAGGACAATTTACATATGAGACCATGGGAGGGATTCGGATGATTCTAACCGTGTATTCCGGCCGCGAGGAAGGAGAATGGTTCGACATCGATGTTCCGGATGAATGTACCATTGAACATTTGAAGACATTACTCGGCGTTCGCATTTTCGGACAGGCACCGGGAGACGGCATTCAGTACATCCTTGAAGCCAAGTTTCCGGAAGGGCTGTGGTTCTCTCCGCAGAACGCACAGCAGTTAATGGAAACAGGGCTGCGGCAAGGCAGTTGCGTACGTGTCCAACGGGCTTTTTCAACGACTACGGAAGAAGCGCCTGTGTATGGAAGACGTTCATTGTTTCAAAAGGACAGCAACGAATAGGGCTTTTGAACGTATACATTCTATTGAGCGAACTAAAGGAGGTCTTCTCTTCGTGAATGTGTTATATCAGCGTTCTCCAAGAATGACACCGGTTCTCAAGGAAGAAGGACTCGAAATACTCAGGCCTCCAACAGAACCGAGCAAACCTACGTTTTCCATGATATCCATTATTGTGCCGATCATGATGACCATGGTCAGCATTGGTTTCTACGTATATATCAATATGACCGGCAAAATGAACAACAGCAATTATATGATGTTTCAGATGATGACGGTCATGATGATGCTTACTTCTTACACCATTCCATTCTTCGTGTATCTGAGCAACAAGAAATCATATCGCATAAAATTGGAAGAACGAAAAACAATGTATCTTGCCCAACTGGACAAACACCGGGAAGAACTGAAAGAAGCTCAGGCGGAGCAAGTGAAGAGCCTGTACGAAATTCATGGTGATCCGGGTGTGTGTCTTCAAGTGGTGAAGAACCGGAACAGTTCCTTGTGGGAGCGTTCACCAGAGGATGATGATTTCCTTCAGGTGCGCATTGGTACGGGAGAGATTCCATTCCGTATCAAACTTCAGGTTCCGCGGATTGATGGTTACGAGAAGGACGAGCTGATTGAAGCGGCCCATGAACTTGCGGCTGAATTCCAGACGGTACCGGATGCTTCCATTACATTGCCTTTGTTCCAATCGAAGGTTATGGGACTGGTCGGTGATCGGGAGGAAGTGCTTGCTTCCCTGCGAGTCATCATCTCACAACTGACCGTACGTCATTCGCCTGATGAACTGAAGCTTGCTGCTTTCTATGAAGAAAAGGACAGCAAGGAATGGGACTGGCTTCGCTGGATGCCCCATATCTGGGATGAAGACCAAGGACAACGCTATATGGCCGACAGGCACAGCGGTGCGCATCAATTGGCGGACAGCTTGTTTTCCGTGTTGAACCGGCGCCGTAACAATAAGGAAGATCGCTACAAGAAAAGCATACAAACGCCGTGTTACGTTGTGATTCTCTCCGATACGCAATTGATTGAAGAAGAACCGTTACTTCCACTGCTGCTGGAATCTGCTCAGGACATCGATGTATGCACCATCATACTGGCTAATCGTAAGGAATCTCTACCGATGCATTGTCAGTTGATTATGGATGCCTCCCAAGGCAAAGGGGTGTATATCAAAAAAACGGAAGATGCGGATGTTATTCAACAATCGTACAAGCCTGATGTAATCTCGAAGGAGATGGCAGAGGCGCTTTCCCGTTATATGTCACCGATCCGGTTAAAGCGGTCATCTGCTTCAGATATCCCGCAAGTGCTTCCGTTATTCGATATGCTGAGCACATCACGCGTGGAAGATCTGGATGTGGTATCCAGATGGGGGCAGACGAGATATCCGGACACGCTGCCCGTACCAATGGGTGTAAGAGCTGGCGGCAAAAAAATAGCGATAAACCTGCATGACAAAATTGAACGTCAGGGTCATGGTCCCCATGGTCTGATTGCAGGTACAACCGGTTCAGGTAAAAGTGAAGTCATCCAGTCCATCGTAGCTTCACTGGCTGCTGAATTCCATCCGCATGATCTGGCCTTCATGCTGATCGACTATAAAGGTGGCGGTATGTCCAATACATTTGTTGATCTGCCTCATGTGGTAGGGACGATCACCAATCTGGATGGGAATCTGATCGAACGGGCGAATATCTCACTTCGCGCCGAACTGGTCAGAAGGCAAAAAATATTAAATGATGCGGGAAACCTTCAGCATATTGATGAATATTACAAAATTCTGCGTTCCAGACATGAACAGCCACTCCCGCATTTGGTTATTATCATTGACGAGTTTGCTCAATTGAAGCGAGATCAGCCGGAGTTCATGGATGAATTGATCAGTATCGCGGCCATTGGCCGGACACTTGGGGTTCATCTAATTCTGGCAACCCAGAAGCCAGCCGGAGTTGTGGACGATAAAATATGGAGTAATTCGCGCTTCCGGATATGCCTTCGCGTACAGAGTGAGGGAGATAGTAGGGACATGATCAAGATTCCAAATGCTGCCTGGATTACGAAGCCTGGTCGTGGATATTTCCAGGTTGGTAGTGACGAAGTATTTGAAGAAATGCAATTCGCCTGGAGTGGTGCACCGTATAACCAACAGGAGGATTCAACGACGGTACTGCCTGTCATGGAAGTACGCCTGAATGGTAAGCGGGAGCCTCTGTTAACCGGAGAGCGCAGAGCCGTTCTCAAAGGTGAAGATGTTCCGAAACAGCTTCAGGTATTTATTGATTATGTTGCGAAGTCTGCAGCGGATGCAGGTATCCGTCGTTTGCCAGGACCATGGTTGCCACCTTTACCAGAGACACTGGAATGGGAAGGTCTTCAGGACTGGCAGGAAGAAGAGAATCGGGATCTGCTGCTTGATGGCGGGGGTCTGAAACCACTGGTTGGTTTGCTGGATGATCTCCCTAATCAGCGCCAACAACCGCTCGCATTGCCTGTGGATCAAGGCCATCTGGTCGTTTACGGCATGCCTGGACTGGGAAAAACAACATTTGTTCAGACCTTGCTTATGTCGCTGGCCCGTTCCAATAGAACTGAGCCTTGGCATGGTTACATTATCGACATGGGCCGCATGATGAAGGACTTTGCAGCACTACCTCAGATTGGTGGCGTGATGATGGCGGAAGAGGAAGACCGTATCAAACGGTTATTCCGCTATATCCTCAAGCTGTCAGCACAACGCAAAGATATCATCTCAGAGGTGGGTGTTAAAACGATTTCGGCCTACCGCCGGACAGCTCACGCGGCTGTCCCGCAGGTTGTGGTGGTTATCGATGGTTATCTTTCATTCCGCAATGCCTATCCGGAAGAAAATGAACTTCTGGAGACGATTCTGCGTGAAGGCGGAAGTCTGGGTATCACTTTTGTGCTTACTGCGAATCGGGTAACCGATGTATTTGAAAAATTCAGAAGCAATATTCCCAATGCGGTTTCATTTGAATTATCCGATCCAAGTGATTATTATTATGCCGTGGGAAGACCTTCCAAGGCACCAAGCCAACTTCCGCCAGGACGAGGTCTGGTCAAAGGGCAAGTACCTCCGTTGATGTTCCAGGCGGCATTACCTTCTTCCGGGGCAGATGAGGGCAAACGTTCATCGGCATTGCGCCGTACGATCGCTGAGATTCGCCAAGGCTGGACAGGGGAAGAAGCGCCGCAGATTGCTCCGCTTCCGGAAGAGATCAAACTCAAGGATCTGCTCATTCGGACAGGATCATATGGTCAGGCTTGGGATACATCATCTATAACTGTCCCTGTGGGACTGCTTACGGATGATCTGGAACCATTCCAGCTTAATCTGCGTGAAGGTCCACATTTCATGGTAACGAGTCCGATGGAAGGCGGCAAAACGACATTTTTGTTGACATGGATGTTATCACTGGCTTATCATGCTTCTCCGGAAGATGTACAAATATACACAGTAGATATGCGTTATGGCTCAGGTGGACTGGGGGAAATCAGCAGTTTGCCCCATGTCCGTGGACATGTATCGCGAGAAGAACAGCTTGCACCTGTGATTCAACAGTTGTACGATGAAGTTCTGAAAAGAGGCGAGATTTCCGGTGGACCGGAACTTGTGCTCGTTATCGATGATGCGGACACCTTGTCCAAGCAGCTAAACGATTTTAATGTAAAAGATCAATTGGGAGCGATTGTTCGTCAAGGAAGGGATCGTGGTGTACACGTGATTCTATCCGGGGTTCCGGCAGACTTCCCGACCTTCGGTTCTGACTGGGTAACGGATGTGAAGGCCTCCCAGAGCGGAATGCTGTTCGGGACTTTAGACCCTAACGATCTCTCGTTCTTCCGTATACCTTATTCGGAATCCGGAGGTAGCTCAGGTGGGCTGAAGGTACTGCCTCCGGGTCAAGGTTATTATGTAAAACGTAAATATTCCAGGGTTAAAGGTGCAGTTCCATGTGATGAGAGCTGGAAAATGACCGATTGGATTTCTGAAATTCGTGACCGATGGCATGTTGTAGTTTGAGGGGAGGTGGCTCATAATGTTGACGGTTCATGATTCTAAGCAAAAGGTAGTCACGTTGCAAACAAAAGAACTTTTTTTCCTGGCGGGTATTCTCGGTTCAGACCGACTGCTTGGTGTGGAAGATCCGTTTCGCGGCTATATGGCGGAGGATATCGCGATGGAGTGGGAGCGTGTGAAAACCTCCCTGCTTGACAAAGGATATCTGATTCGGGATCAGGAAACCGATGAGCTGATCATGACACCGACCGTTTTCTCCAGGGTAGCCATTGCCGGATTGTCCGACAGAGCTTGCTGGATTCGCTACACGATCAACGGCAAGTCGTATGAGAGTTATATTCATTGCACGGATGAGCGGGTCGTTGAAGTTTCCCGTGTTGACGACGTACCGGACGCATTCCGGCTCAGCGATCTGGGAAGTGTTCGTGAAGCCATTGATGTTCTGATAGAGCGGATGAAATGGAGCGGCCATTCTCCTGCGGAGAAACCGGCACTAATGTGCTCCAAGAAAAAATTTTATGATGTCATGAATGAGCTCGAAAACAGCGAGGTACAGACTGTAGCAGATGAACTCGCACAGGAGACAAGTGATCCTGAGGGCTCACTTGCGCTGGCACGCTGTCTGGTGGGTAAGGAGTCAGACGGGGAGCTTCGTTTGCTCGTATGGAATGAAGACGGCTGGAAGTCACAGTCTGCAGCATTTGCAGCAAGTGCGGTATCCAACTGGTTGTTCCGTATGAGCACTGCGGCTTCAGATGATTGGCTAGTTGCAGCACTGACGACTAGAGAACAGTTTCACGAGATGCTGCTGGACTGGCTTAAACAGCCTGCAGGGGAAGAGGAAAGGTGATGGTAAATGCGCATTCGTGTGGAACCGGATGTGCTTCGGGCACTGAGCAAGCAGATTCAGTATGCAGCGGAGCAAATACAGCAAAAGATGACAGTGTTGGATCAGGCGATTCATTCGCTGGAGTGGGAGGTTGAATCCCGCGCAGCGGTGATGAATGAATGGAATCACAGTAAACGACTGGGCGAGGATGCGCTTCGTCGATTAATGGACTTAAGCGTACAGCTGGGACGCAAAGCATTGTTATTCCAGCAGGCAGACATGGAGTATCGTTCCGTGCTGAGTCATGTGAACACAGCCTATGGTAATGCGGTCAATATGCTGAATGTTCTTCAGAACAATCGTACAGGAGAAATCATGCCTGCACATTCTGCAACTGTAGCTGTAGTATCCGATCCCCTTTCCGCAATGGCGGCCGTATATCGTGTACAGGATGCCGCTCCGCCTGATGGCTCCCCGGCTACATTAGTTCAGGCCATGCAGCCTGAGCCAGTAGCATGGAGATTCACAGATCCTTCCTTTCGGGGAAGAAGAGGGACCGAGCCTGTGGTTTCCTGAAACAGGTGAATAAAAGCAACAGCAGAAAATGAATCTTTTTTTGTAAATAGGCTGTTAGGAGAAGTTTCAAGGGCTGAAAATGGGGTAAATAGGATTAGGTCCTTCGGCTTTTGTCCGATCGATCCTGGTATAGTACAATTTGAACAAGTCAAAATTTAATTGCACAAACCAAGGAGGAATTTACCAATGGCAGGACGTATTTTAGTTACCCCAGAGCAGCTTGATCAGGTTTCCAACCAATTTAAACAAAGCGGTGAGCAAAGTCAGCAAATCGTATCTACATTGACTCAATCCATCACAAGCATGGAAGGACAATGGGAAGGTATGACAAAGCAACGCTTCTTCCAGGAGTTCCAAGAAGCTAGCAAACAAATGCAATCGTTCGTTCAAACGCTGAACAGCATCAGCGCAGAACTTACAGCTATTGCTAACAAATTCCGTACAGCTGACCAAGCTCGTTAATCTGCTTTACATAGATCAGGCCGATTTGAAGTCTGAATTCGCTCTGAATCATTGGCGGGTAGCAAGCTGAAGATGTACAACTACAGCAAAAACCGGGCGTTGTCACAACACCCGGTTTTTGCTGCAACTATGACACTAGGACAGAGAGAGGGATAAGCATGTCTTTTCAACCGAATCCCGGGGATGAAGTGGTGATTAACGACATTGCCTATACGATTGGGCAGCATCCGGCTGCGCCGGGTCTAGCTTATGCCCAAGCCGGAAGGCAGGGGATTGTTTATCAGTTATTACCCCGAAATGGTTCCCTTCATGGGGCCAAAGCACTAAAAGTATTTTTTCCTAAATTCCGTATTCCAGCTATGGTATATCAGTCTGAGCATATGGAGTCTTATAGTGAACTGCCAGGTTTGCAGGTATGCAAGCGTGATGTGCTCACTCCGGAAAGAAACGGAGCGCTCATTGGAAAACATCCCGATCTGTTATATGCGGTGTTGATGCCATGGGTGCAAGGTCAGACCTGGTTCGATGTGATCAGTGATCAGAGACAGTTGACGGCTGAGGAGAGCCTGAAGCTGGCCAGAGCGCTTGCTGGGACGGGTTCGGCCATGGAACAACGTGGACTGGCTCATTGCGATATGTCCGCTCCCAATGTAATGATTCCGTTTTTTTCCGAAGTGGAGAACTTGGGGAAGACGTCTGCGGTAGAACTTGTGGATGTCGAGCAGATGTACGGTTCCAAGATGGATCGTCCGGATGCCCTGCTTGCCGGGTCACCCGGTTATGCAGCCCATCGAACAGTGCACAGCGGTTTGTGGAGTTCATATGCTGACCGATTTGCCGGAGCTGTTATCATTGCTGAAATGTTAAGCTGGTCGGACCCTGTGATTGTAGAGAAAGCGTGGGGCGAAAGTTATTTTGACCAGCATGAAATGCAAACGGTGAGTGAACGGTATTATGCGATGCGGGAGTCCCTAGAGAAGCGTTGGGGTTCCAGACTGTCCGATCTGTTTATTCGAGCTTGGGAAAGTCACGATCTGAGCAGCTGTCCGACATTTGGTGAGTGGTATGTTGCATTGGCTGCGGTAGACGTGGATCAGGCGAATGCGGCGGCGGCTGCGACATCGGAAGAAGAAGCTGGCAATCCGTCCGAAGCGGATGGGAATCTGAAAAAGAGCTCAGAACCAGTAAGTGAACCAGTGAATACGCAAGCGGGGAACATTCCCCAAACGCCGCACTCTCCCGATCAGGAGGCGGTTGTGAACCGTCTGTTCTTACAAGCAAGATCCTTGGAGGACGAAGATAAACCAGCTGCTGCATTGGAAGTGTATCGTTCGCTGTATCATTTCATTCCTCATAACAGCGCGATGCAGATGGAAGTGGAGGCTGCAATCAAGGAACTGGATGCCAAGCTTAATCCAAAAGAAGACACAGACAAGCCTGTACCTGTACCATTCTACAGATCCAAGAAGTTCATGATTTCTTCCGCTGTGCTTATTGTATTGCTGGCAGGTAGTGTTCCAACGGTCAAAATACTTGCCGATCAGGCAGAAGTGAAGCAGAAAGAACAGCAGGAAGCTACACGACTGGCAGAGGTCAAGGCTGCGGAAGAGGCTGAAGCTGCAAAGGCAGCTGCGATCAAACAGCAGGAAGAGCAAGAGAAGCAAAAGGCCGCAGAAGCTGCAAAACTGGATGCTGAGGAAAAGAAAAAGCTCGCTGAAGCCAAACAGGAGGAAGCTGAAGCGAAGAAAAAAGAAGAAGAACGCAAGGCATTACAGGCCAAGTATGACAAACAGGCGAAATATGAGGCCTATCTGGTGAAGCAGGAACAGCAGAAGAAAGAAGCTGCCAAGAGAGCACAGCAGGAGAAGTACGATAAACAGGCAAAATATGAAGCCTATCTGGTCTGGAAAAAAGAGAATGATGCCAAACTTGCAAGACAGGAAGCGGAGCGTAAAGCGGCAGCTGAAGTTAAACGTCAACAGGAGATTGCTCAGAAAGCCGCGCTCAAGAAAAAGCGTGCTCAGAATGTGGTTACGTTGATTGCTCATTACAATAAAACGTATAACGCACAAAAAGGCAGAAAAATTGAAAATGCGGAAGCGTATGCTCGTGATTTCAAAACTCTATACAATACCGATGCTGCTTATTTCAAAGGAGTCGGCAAAGTGGCCGCTAGAATGAGTGCCATTAACAAATTCCTGAGCAACACCAGTTATACATTGCCTAACTTATAAAGTGAACGACGGAGGTGACTCATCCTAGATGAACTACACAATTCAAGCATCACAGCGTACACCTGCACTCATTATATATTTAATTGATATTAGCGCCTCCATGAATATGGTTCTGGAAAATCGGCGGCGGATTGACGTCGTCTATGATGCCTTATCTCTCGCGATACGCCAAATGGTATTTCGGTCCACCAAGGGAAATCGTCTGACACCTCGCTATCGCATAGCCATATTGGCTTACAGCGATGATGTATATGACTTGTTGAACGGTATCAAAGGAATCGACGAGATCGCTGCAGTTGGATCTTTGCCTGACCTGACCCCGAAACGGTTCTCGGATTCTGCGAAGGCTTTCCTGCAGGCGGAAAAGATTCTCCAGGCCGAAATTCCGAATATGCAGGATTGTCCTGCACCACTTGTGTGCCACATGACCGATGGGGTAGCCACAGGTGATGATCCCGAGCCCATTGCGAAAAGAATCATGGGCATGAGTGTGCCTGATGGCAATGTGCTGGTAGAGAATATTTTTATATCGGATCATCTGCTGGAAGGGCCGATTGCTGAACCTAGAAGATGGAAGGGAATCTCTTCGGAAACAAATCTACAGGATGAGCATGGAGAAAAGCTGCGGAATATGTCATCCGTTCTGCCCGAAAGTTATCGGGAAATGCTTGTTGAAGCTGATTATTTGCTTGCACCCGGTGCACTCATGATGCTGCCAGGTACCTGTGCAGAATTGGTATCGATCGGGTTTCAGATGTCCGCTGCTACGCCTGTGAGATAGGAGGGGAATCATGAGAGCAATGCGTTTGGCAACATTGTCTGCTGGAGATAAGGGGGGCCATGCCGAGCAGCGGCATGGCAACTTTCGCTATGTGAGTGTACAGACGGGAGAACAGCCACTAACCCGCTATCAGGGCACATTTAAGTGCAGATATGGTTATGGCAGAGCGGCTGAGACGGTACATCAGGGAGATACCGGACAGGACTTTGCTGCGGTACGTATGAAAGGAAATATCTGCAATTTTGTATTGTGTGATGGGGTAGGCATGAGTTACCTGGGAGATTTTGCAGCGCGTTTTCTGGGGAATGCTTTGTTGGATTGGTTGGAAACGACGCAACACCCGACAGAAGAGGGAGTGGAGCGTCTTCTCCATGATCTAACCCTTCCTGCATCTCAGCAATTGGAGAAATTACAGCCACTGGAAAGTTCGCCTTTGCTGCTGCGTGAAGTGTTGATGGAAAAGCGAAGTCGGGGCAGTCAGGCCATGTATGTGTGTGGACGGATTGAACTTACGGGAGGCGGTCGCAAAAGTCGGGTGTGGCTTGCGTGGCAAGGAGATTCCCGTATTCGCTTGTGGCGTAATGGCCAGGAAGATTCTGAATTCTTTCAGACTCACTGTAAGACAAATGAGCGTTGGTCTACACTTGAAGGCTCTGTTGGTGGTAAGCCACACATCTACGAGACAAAAGGGTCCGCAAACGATTCACTGCGTCTTCAGTTATATACGGATGGATTAAACGACTTGGATGCGATTCAGGCCTATGTCCCCGATGAACACATTCAGGTACTGCTGGATGCTACACATACCGGCGGTCTTGAAGATGATGCCGCTTTCATTGAGCTGGAATGGTGAACGCCGGATAGCAAGTTGTGGATCGAACCGGACGATGCGGTGACTTTGTTGTAGTCCAAACGTGAAAAAACTTGTTGGTGTTGATTTAAAAGACACTCTTTTTGGGTAATCTTGTGAAGAATTGGCTAATGAAAGCTTGAACGTACATTCTTACATAATTGCTAAAATGAAGGAGTGGAATGGATAATGACACAACATAACGGCAAGTCACGGTTTCAAGGCAAGGTTGCGATTATTACCGGAGCAGGCTCCGGTATTGGGAAGGCTACTGCGGTTAAGCTGGCTAAAGAGGGTGCACATGTTGCATTGTTTGATCTGGTGAATGATCGAATCTCGGAAACGGAAGCAGAGATTAATGCGCAGCACCCGGGTGCGGCAAGAGCGTTTGATGTAGACATTTCCGACCCGGCACGTGTGGAAAAGGCTGTACTGGAAACCGTTGAGTTATTCGGTGGTTTGGATATCGTTTTTGCCAATGCGGGTATTAACGGTGTATCGGCACCCATTGAGGAGATTCAGGTTGAAGATTGGCAGCAGATTATTACAACCAACCTGAACGGTACATTTTTCACCATTAAATATGCATTGCCTCACGTGAAAAAACGGGGTGGCGGCAGTATTATCATTACGAGTTCGATTAACGGTAATCAACGCTTCTCAAGCTTTGGTATGTCAGCTTATAGCACGTCCAAGGCAGGGCAGGTTGCTTTTGCCAAGATGGCTGCGCTTGAGCTGGCGAAGTTCAAGATACGTGTGAACGTGATCTGCCCAGGAGCGATTGCGACGAATATCGATCAAAGTACGGTCAAAACGGATGATCTGCAACAGATCATTATTCCGATGGAGTTCCCGGAAGGACAACAGCCGCTTGCGGACGGGCCGGGTCAGCCGGAACATGTTGCCGATCTGGTAAGTTTCCTAGCATCGTCCGAATCCAGACATATTACCGGAGCAGAGATCGTCATTGATGGTGCCGAGTCATTGCTCAGTTAAGTGAGCATTCTGGATTAATTTTAGATAAGTAAGTGTGTCTGGGATAGTCGTTCCTCCGGAACGGCTTTTTTTGTTATAATGCTAACATTCGAATAGAGATACTGAAGAGCGATAGGGTACATTCATTAGGAGCGATTATATGCATATAGAGTTACCGATACAAGAGGTTATTCCTGAGTTAAGACAGTTATTTCGGGATCAAGATACAGGTGTGTTAATTGCAGAGCCGGGGGCGGGAAAAACAACTGTTGTACCGCTGGCTTTGCTGGACGAGCCATGGGTTGCGGGACGGAAGATCATGATGTTGGAACCTCGAAGGCTGGCTGCGCGTTCGGCTGCATCGAGACTGGCGGCTACGCTAGGGGAAAAGGCGGGTCAGACTGTAGGATATCGTGTACGCATGGATACCCGGGTGAGTCAGGCGACGCGTATTGAAGTTGTGACGGAAGGGGTATTGACCCGGATGTTGCAGCAGGACCAGGGTCTTGAGGATACAGCGATGATTATATTCGATGAATTCCATGAGCGTCACCTACATGGGGATTTGGGTTTGGCTCTGGCATTGGAATCCCGAGCGATGTTACGTCCAGATCTGAAATTGCTGGTGATGTCGGCGACCCTTGATCCAGATCCTGTCTGTTCATTGCTTGGCGAAGGTACAAGATCCATTCATTGTCCGGGACGTACGTTTCCGGTGGAAACACGATATGTGCCAAGACCAGCAGCCATGCCACTGGAACAGTTCACGGCTCAGATGGTGAAGAGGGCGTTAGCCGAACAGGAGGGGGACGTGCTTGTTTTTCTTCCTGGCGCAAAAGAGATACATCGTACAGAACGGGAGTTATGGAATGCTTCGCTGCCTGCACATGTGAACGTGCATTCCCTTTATGGCAGCATGCCCGTGGAACAACAGGATGAGGTTATACGTCCGGCGGCTGAGGGCTGGCGGAAAGTGGTGTTGTCCACCTCGATTGCGGAATCCAGCCTCACCCTCACTGGAGTGAAGATTGTGGTGGATGCAGGGCTGAGCCGAGCATCGGCATTCTCGCCGCGTACGGGCATGAGCCGGCTTGTCACCCTGCCGGTGTCCAAGGCGTCAGCCGATCAACGGCGGGGTCGTGCGGGGCGAATTGCCCCGGGGGTGTGTTACCGGCTGTGGAGCGAGGAGGTTCATGGGGGACTGCCTGAGGCAGCTCGCCCGGAGATCACCTCCGCGGACCTTGCGCCGCTGGCGCTGGAGCTTGCCGTCTGGGGTGTCCAGTCCCCAGCAGAGCTGCAATGGCTGGACACCCCGCCTGACGCCGCCTACGGCCAGGCACAGGCGCTGCTGCGCCAGCTGGGCGGCCTGGATGACGCAGGCCGCATCACGCCCTTCGGGCGGTGGATGAACACGCTCGGCGTGCATCCGCGACTGGCCAGCATGTTGCTCCGCGCGGCGGAGCTTGGGCTGGCCAGCTACGCCAGCATGCTGGCGGCACTGCTGCAGGAGCCTGCTGGCCTCCGCAGCAGTGGCAGTGCAGGCGCGGGCACGGACATGCGCCCGCGCGTAGAGGCGCTGCTGACCGCGGACAGCAGCGGTATGCCGCAAGCGGCAGCGGCTGTCGCAGACGGCGCGGCCGTGCGGCGCATGCTCCAGGAGAGCCGCCAGCTGCGCTCGGCGCTCGACCCGGCGGCCGATCCGGTGCAGCCGGATGAAGACAGCTGCGGATTGCTGCTGTCCTTCGCCTATCCGGACCGGATCGGGCAACGCCGGGAGGACGGCCGCTATCTGCTGAGCAGCGGCCGCGGCGTACGGCTCGCAGCGACAGAATCGCTGAGCCGTTCAGCGTATCTGGTCGCAGCCGAGGCAGACGACCAGGGCGCAGATGCGCGCATCCTGCTGGCTGCGCCGTTGCAGGAGCAGACATTGTTACAGGCAGGTCAGCACCTGCTGCACCATGAAGTGCAAGTGGCCTGGGATTCCAATACCCGCAGCGTGCGAGCACATAAGAGACTTCGTATTGGAGCCCTTGTGATGAAAGAGAGCAGTATTACACAACCACCTGAAGATCAGGTGCTTGAAGCACTGTTAGCCGGAATACGGATGGAGGGGCTGGATTGTCTGCCATGGACCAAAACGTCCAGACAACTTGCGGACAGGCTGCGGTTCCTGCATATCCATCTATCTGAGTGGCCTGACCTGATCGAAGATGATCTGACCGAAGAGTTGGCAGAACATCTTACCCCTTATCTGACAGGCATGCGATCGGCAGCCGACCTCAAGAGATTGTCGATGCAAGATGTACTGCTTGGAGGTCTGAGCTGGGCGCAACGACAAGAACTGGACGATGAAGCTCCGACGCATATACAGGTACCCAGTGGATCGCGTATTCCCGTGGACTACAGCCGTCCCGAGGCTCCTGCTCTAGCGGTGAGATTACAGGAGATGTTTGGACAACAGGAGACACCGCGTATAGCTGGTGGGCGAGTCCCAGTGACCATCCACCTGTTATCGCCGGCTCAGCGACCTGTACAGGTCACACGAGATTTGGCCAATTTCTGGCGTGAGACCTACTTTGACGTCAAAAAAGATCTGAAAGGACGTTATCCGAAGCATTACTGGCCGGATAATCCACTTGAAGCAGTGGCCACCAATCGGGCCAAACCACGGGGGAAATAGATGAATGATTTCGTTTTTTTCAAAATCAATGATTAGGTTCACAAAGGGCGCGTTATCAGGGTTAGAATCCGCTTTACAACGGTCTGTTTTGTAACAGATCGAATCATTCTCTACTTCCAAGAATTATCCTCTAACCAGGACGTGTCTCCAAACTCGCTGAAGTGCATATTTTACTGCCTTTACGCCCTTGCTACGTCACTTTGCATTTTCGACTGCTGCGTCATTTTCGCTTGGCGTGCCTCGGTTCGCTTACGGCAAACTTCCGGCATGGAATGAAAATTCAGTGAAATCTGCTTCTTTAGAGGTTTGAAGGCACGCCTCAGAGCGTAACTTCAACCCTGCCGAAAGCCGGAGCATAAATGGACGTGCGTGGAGCCAAACAACATGGAGCGGAGCGCTAATGAATCTGTGACGTCTTATTCAGTGATTTGAAACGCCCGCAGCAATCTAAGGAATCTGAAAACACGCTATAGTTGAATAACCAGCAATTCATTGCTATCAACACATACTATATTGACGTGCAAGCGTTTGAAAGAAACTTAGGCGGGTAATAACATAGCGAACCACTCAATAAGATGAGGAGGAATTCACTATGCAGAAGAAAATCGTAGGTGTGTTTAATACAGAACGTGAAGCATCGCAGGCTATCGAGGGTCTGAAAGCACAAGGATTCACTTCAGACGAGATCTCCGTTGTTACGCAAGATCGGGATGAATTGAAGGCGATTCGGGAAGAGACAGGTACAAAAGCCCCTGAAGGTGTGGCTGCGGGTGCAGCAACAGGTGGTGTACTTGGTGGCGTAGCCGGACTGCTCGCAGGTATCGGTGCATTGGCTATACCCGGCATAGGTCCTATTTTGGCCGCAGGCCCCATTGCAGCAGCATTTACCGGTGCAGCTGTGGGTGCAGGAGCTGGCGGATTGGTGGGTGGCCTGGTAGGTCTAGGTATTCCGGAAGAGGATGCTAAACAGTATGAGGAGTATGTACAGAATGGAAAAATTTTGCTGCTTGTAGACTCTACCGACCGAGACACTGATGTGTACGATGTGTTTAGCAGTAATAGCCAACTTAATCGGGATAGAGCTCAAGTTCATGGTACAGATGTACCTGCTGAACGACCGGATCTGGATATGGAAGAACGCAGATTGGAAGCCCAAACCAAGGCAGCGCGATTGGGTAACAATACATTCTTGTAATCTTGCCACATTCGGTTGATATGAAATAGAATCTAATGACTTTATATCTGTAAAATGGAATGACATATATGATCCACCAAGATGGTCATTAGCCGGTTTCCTTATGGGATGCCGGCTTTTGTCCCTGTGTTGCATGTTTGAGTCAATAATGGCGGGTGGTGTTTTTACGCAGTCAGACAGGGAATAACAATACATAGAGCAGTACAGCCAAAGCGAGTCCAATCACCAGTAGCATTATCGTGAGAAAACGAATTAATCCGGTCGACGCCTGAAAGGTTTGTTCATTGATTTGTGTACGCTTTCGATGATAGGCTGCTGCCGAATACACAATGATGGATATACCGCCAAACAGAGATGTGATCCCGCTAATAATGGCGGCAATATGTGCAAGACGATCGTACGCCGAGGAATTGAAGCCGAATCCGGCTGCAAGAAAGCCGATGCCTGCCATGGCAATACCGGTGCGTACCCAGGCCAGAAAAGTTCGCTCGTTAGCCAGGTGCTGTTGGACATATTTTGAATCGGTAGTGGTTACGTCTTGGTCTGTTCTAGAAATGTGAATCACCCCGCTCATTAAGTTATACGGCTTCATTGTACTTTGTTTTTATTGCAAAACCAAGAAAGGACGGCTGAATGTATGCCTCGCAAAGAACGAATTACAGAAATAGAGAGTTTAAGGGGAATCGCCTTTGCCGCAGTGGTTCTCCAGCATTCCATCGCACATTACTCTATAGTCCCGGAAACGAGACTGGAGGATGGCGTGTTACTGGCTATACTGCTGATGCTCTCCAAATTTGCAGTTCCTTTATTCATATTCATAACAGGTATGGTGCTGTTTTATAACACGGGAGACAAGCTGCACTATGGTCAGTTCATGAGAAAAAGAGTAAATGACGTCATCGTGCCTTATCTGATTTGGTCACTCATTTATTTTACACTTGCACCGCGTGGCTGGAGCGGATTTGGATGGAATGATATCCCCGATCTAGGGTTGAAGTTGATTACTGGTAAAACGACTTCACACTTTTGGTACATTATTATGCTGATCCAGTTTTATCTGTTATTTCCGCTCTTCTTGCGTGCAATTCGTTATGTATATAACCGATATGAGGCCAAGGGGCGTCTGATTGCTCTGCTCATTTCGGGCGTGGTGTATCTTGTGCTTGCGGATCAATTAAGAAACATCGCCAAGTTCATGGAACGGCTGAATATCCCGGTACTGACAGATGCTTTTACAACGTATGCCGACCGCAATTTCCTCTATTTCTTTATTTATTTTGTGCTTGGTGCAGCAGCGGGGTTATCCGTGCATCACTGGAATGAATGGATTCATCGGTTACGCTGGGTATACTGGATGGTGTTTATCGTTCTGGGACTTCGGTTTACATATTTATTAATGCTGGAGTTTCAGAAGCCGGAGGGAATCAAAATTACATTTTACACAGTCAGTCTGATTCGCCCTGATATGGCACTCTTTCTGATCGCTTCCATTATGGTCATGTACCAGTTGGCCGGGAAACTGCATAATCTCAGGGCTACACGATTGCTCGGATGGATTGGTGGTGTATCGTATGGCGGTTATCTGATGCATATGTTGATGCTGCGGTACAGCTATATTCCGGATGAATTGTTCTATGTTGCGATGGGCTGGAACCCTGTCGTTCGCATGATCATTACCTGGTTGCTCGCTCTTGCATTATCCTGTGTACTGACATGGCTCATCTCTCGTGTAAGCTGGGGGAAATGGATTGTGGGAACCGTGCCAAAAACTGTCCACAACAAATGAATCCATCAACATATGAAAAATTCACAACAGATTCGTAGCTGCACACGATTGTACAGGGTATATGCCGGTACAGAAATACAGGATTCAGTAATAAAGGCAACAGAGAACTCAGTAATACAGGCTACACAGGATTCAATAATAAAGGCAACACAGAAATCATTAATACAGGTCTCTCAGGATTCGTGTATGCAGGATACAGGATTCAGGAGTACAGATGTAACAGCCTTTGCTCAGTCTTATGATTAAATTCGATTGAACGAATCGTTGAGTTTCTGAAATAAAACAAACTTTTGAGTATAAATTAAAATTTCAATACATGAAAAATTCACAATAGAAAACCTTTTCCCGTGCTTCCATCAGGTTAACGCGTATCCACACGATTTTTTGCTCGCCTCCTTTGAAGGTGGATAAAAGGAAGGTAATACGGAGAAAGATGGCAGAACCCGAACATAAGTTTTATAATACTAGATATATAGGTCCTGACAGGAGGGGAATGAACGTGGCTTTTATGATTGCACAGCGGGCATTTATCAAGCTGTATCTAATTACGATGGTTGAACAGCACAGGGGATATGGTTACGAAATGCTGGAGGCGATGAAGCAGGAATTCAAAGACTACGGTTATGTTCCACCCCAGAGCGAGGTATATCGGGCACTGCATGAATTGGTACAGCAGGGGGTATTTTATCGCACGAAGAAGCTGAAGGGCAATGATCCCAAGGTCGATTTTCAGGAAATCGTTCTATATCATTTCACGGATGATGGTGCGGAGAAGGCTGAGCTATACAAGAAACAGGTCAAAACGGATCTGGATCGTTGTCTCGGCATGTTACACAAGGCAGAAGAGGACAATTACGGTACGAAAGGAAGATGAGCATGAACAGACAGTTACAGTGGGGGGTACTCGGTACGTCAACCATTGCCAAAAATGCAGTCATTCCGGCGATCCAGCAGTCCGAACGCGGTGAGGTTTTGGCGATTGCCAGCCGCAGCAAAGAAAAGGCGGAATCCCTTGCCGAAGAACTCGGCATTGCCAGATCGTATGGCAGTTATGAAGAGCTCATCGCCGATCCGGACATTGAAGCCGTCTATATTCCTTTGCCTAACCATATGCACAAAGAATGGACCATCAAAGCGGCACAGGCTGGCAAACACGTGTTGTGTGAGAAACCAGCTGCCCTGAATGCAGATGAATCGGCAGAAATGATTGAGGCGTGTGAGCAGCATGGCGTTCTTTTTGCAGAAGCGATAATGTATCGATATCATCCCAAACACAGACGTGTGCAAGAGATTATAGCCAGCGGGGAGATTGGCACCGTCAGAGCGATCCATGGCAACTTTACCTGTAATACCGCTGATGATAAGGAAAATGTGAGGTTCAAACGAGAGATGGGTGGCGGATCATTATTTGATCTTGGCGTATATCCGATCTCGGCTGCCCGGATGTATCTGGGTCAGGAACCGGAAGCGGTGACCGTACACGCTCTATTCTCGGAGGAGCATGATGGCGTGGATATGATGGCTTCGGGTCTGGTAGAATTTCCGAATTCGGTCGCTTTGACTTTTGACTGTGGCATGTGGGCTTCAGGACGAGCGGAGATGGAGATTCTCGGGACAGAGGGGCGGATTGAACTGCCAAAAGTGTTTGGCTGGGAGAACAGCGATATTCCACCTCAGATTATTGTACACACAGATTCGGTTAGCCGTGAGGAGCGTGTATCGGTGTCGAATTCCTATGTGCTTCAGGTGGAGACGTTTGCAACGGCTGTGCTTGATGGAGCAGCCCTACCTTTCAGTCCGGAAAATACCATTCAAAACATGCGCGTTATTGATGCGTGCCTGGAATCAGCTAGAACGCGTCAACGTGTACAGTTGATTGATTAGGTCAGGTCCTTTTAAACATACTAGAAACTACAGACTCCATCTTCAGGGATGAGAGTCTGTTTTCTGTCTCAAAATGTTATAATTATAATATTTTACAATTTAAACATTCTAATTTGATATTTCTACCAAATTGATGTGATATAAATAGTCATGAGATGACTTGTTTACTATAATCTAGCAGAACGTACAACTAGACAGTTACAGCTTACAGTACGTATATCGTGACAACGTTCATCTACTTTGAAGGATTGGGAGGCCGGATTGATGAAAAAGTTGATATCGACCGCTTTACTGGCATTCTTGTTAACGTTCGTTTTCTTCACAGGTTCACAGTTCACCCCAGCCCCACAGCAGAAAGCATCTGCTGCAACATGTACTATCATCAATACATTTACCGGTGTGGCTAACTATTTGAGTGCAAACGGAACGTTGCCATGTAACTTTATTACCAAATCACAGGCCACAGGACTCGGCTGGGTAGCGTCACAAGGAAACTTGGCTGTAGTGGCTCCTGGGAAAAGCATCGGAGGAGACATATTTGGCAATCGGGAGGGGCTTCTGCCTTCGGCCAGCGGACGTACATGGCGCGAAGCAGATATTAACTATACTTCTGGCTTCCGTAATTCGGATCGGATTGTGTACTCCAATGATGGACTCATTTACAAAACGACAGATCACTATGCATCATTTACACGCATGAAATAGAGGAAGGAGCAGTCATGAACACCGTGATTCTGGATGGAGAAGACTTTGCCAGTAGCGCTGAACTTCATCAGCAATTAAAGGATAAGCTGAAGCTGCCGGATTTTTATGGCGGTAATCTCGACGCTCTGTGGGACTGCTTGACGGGCACGATTGAACTTCCACTAGAGCTAAAATGGACCAACTACGGAATCAGCGAAGACCGACTGGGGAATGAAGCAGGACGGGTACGCGATTTGATGTTGGAGGTACAGGCGGAACAGCCTGGATTTATATTGCGTGTTGAGAAGTAGCAGCAAATAAAGGCAGTTTAAATACATTCAATCCAGCCGAGCAGACCACATGTGGTCTGCTTTTTTTGTGGTTTAGGAGGTGTCATAAATTTCTTGTGTTGATTGCGAAAACATTAGAAGGAGATTAAGAAAAAGTAACGAGTCTTACTTAACGTTAAAATTATTTTCACGAAGGTATTGATTTCTGCATAAGTTACGTTAAAATAAAATTAACATGAAAAATATTTTAACGTTAGGGAGTGGAAAGTCATGAATGATAGCACAGCCGTTGGTAAGCAAGGTATAGGGGAATTAATACGAATCAGGCCTTATATGCAGTTTATGCTCAGTAAAGTTGTATCCCGATTTGGTGATTCCATTGATTCGATTGCATACAGCTGGATGGTGTACATTCTGACCGGTTCAAAAGTGCTGATGGGTACTTTGCTGGCAGTGAATTTTTTGCCGAGTATCTTTCTGGGTCTGTTCGCCGGGGCTTTAGTAGATCGCATGTCTCTCAAAAGAGTAATCGTGATTACGAATACCGGCCGGGGGTTGTTCGTAGGTATTACAGCGCTGCTGTTTGGATTGGGTCAACTTGAAGTCTGGCATCTGTTTGTCATTACCATTCTGAATTCTTTGCTGGAGTGCTTCACTATTCCTGCCGAAGTGTCCAGTGTGCCGAGACTGCTTCCCCCATCGATGCTGCTTTCGGGTAATGCCATGTCTTCTTCCGCAACCCGAGTGGCCGAACTCGCAGGACTTGCAGTAGCTGGTGCACTCATTGCTTCAATAGGCATTGCCTGGACGATCCTGATTGATGCGGGTTTGTTTGCGCTAAGTGCTTTAATGATGAGCCGAGTTGGATATCCTGAATATTCTGCTAACAATGAAAATAAAACATTATCTGAATTGAATTCTGTTCCATCCGATAAACGTAGTATATTCTCCGAAATGGCGGAAGCTTTTTATTTTCTCCGTAAACATGCCTTATTGTTGATCGTCTCCATGTTGTTTGCCTTCGTTAATTTCTGCCTGATGCCGTTCAATGTTCTTCGTACGCCCTATGTCATTGAAACGTTGCATGCTGGTGCCGGGGGATTAAGTCTGCTCAGTGGGCTGATGGTAGGAGGCATGGTGCTTGGTGGGGTGTGGATGGCGCAAAGGGGTGCCAATTATCGTAAAAGTGTTCTGGTCATCAGCGGTGTTGTTATGTTGGGTCTCAGTTATGCCATGACGGCACTCCCGGCTTATATGACGTCCTTTCAACTGCCTGTTGCAGCAGTCTTTTGTCTTCTGATGGGAATGGGTATACCACTGGCTACGACCCCTCTGGCTACGTATCTGATGGAGGTTACCCCTTCCGAGATGCTAGGCAGAGTGTATGCTCTTCAGAGTATGCTCGTCGTGAGTGTCGCACCACTTGGAAGCCTGGTTTCGGGAGCACTTGCAGATTGGATGAGCATGCCTGTTCTGTTTATCGTTTTCGGTATTATGCTTGCCATGTCAGCAGGTATGCTGTTATTTAGCAAAAGTTTTCGGAGTGCTCTATGAGGTACATTCAGAAGCGACCATTGGCCGATTTTCTGTATCAAGTCATTTCCGACTCGTTTTGACCGAAGCCCTGACGCAGCGGTATAATAGAGTTATTGATGGACAACAGGTACCCCGGAAATGAGGATACAGGAATGGAGCACAAGGTTCTTTCAACCATTGAAGAAATTAAAATCTACTCCGATCCGTATCGGATACAGATTATGAATATGTTTAACAGGCAGGGCAGACCATCCACTGTCAAAGAAATCGCCGACCAGATGGGTGAGGTGCCAGCCAAAGTGCACTATCATGTAAAAAAGCTGGAGAAAATTGGTCTGCTGACGATCGTTTCCACGCGTGAGATTAATGGCATTATCGCAAAATACTACGAACCATACTCCGGAGAAATCCATCTTCGTCATGAAGATGAAGACAATGAAAACTCACCACTGAAACAGGTGTTTCGGTCTGAAACACTCAAATTATTAAATGAGATGTTCGAACAGAGTCGTCAGCGGTTCATGCATCAGGCGGAAAACGAAGATCGGATGTTTCTCTCGGACATCACGTTGTATGCTACTCGAGACGAGGTAGAGGAATTATATAAGAACATTATAAAACTCTGTGAACCCTATACAACGAAAGAGAATCACCGAGGGGAAGATGAGGTCTTTCAGTTATTCTCTGCCCTCTCTAAACCTATAGTGAAAATACCTGCTTCTAAGACAGATGCAAAAGAGAAAAAGAAAGCTACGTCTGGTACGGGCGAATCAACTCCGAAAAAGTCTCGATCTCGATCTGTTTCTAAGCGGCAGGAATCTGCATCATCTGATCTTGAATCAGAAGAATAAACGGACGGCATACATGTGTTCAGTGTTAACTATAACTTGAATACAAGTAAAAGGCTTATGTGCTAGACATGTTGGAGATAACAAGAAAAAGCCGCCATAGGCGGCTTTTTAATGCGTGATAAGAGGGAATAACGGTCGTGTGTTGTGCATTGTATTGCATTAATTCCAACATGAATTTCAATGAAGACGCATAACCGTTTCAGTTCAATATCACATTACATGTTCTCATCATAGTCTTTTACATCACGTTTGGCAGCGGTTGCGGGTGAATTGGAAGTACCGTATTCTTCGACCGCTTCCCAAGCATCTGCGTTGTCGAACTTGCCGGCGTTCTGCTGTCTTCCTTCGCCAGCACCACTCGGGGGCATGGTCATCACTTCTTCTTCTACGGGCCGATCATTGCTGATCTCCCGATTAGGCGTGTCATCAATACAGTAGGCGGTATATGGGATAGCTTCAAGTCGTTCGAAGGGAATATCTTTTCCGCACGTTACACAGGTTCCGTATGTACCTTGCTCCATACGTTCCAATGCGTCGTTCACTTGATTGAATTCGTCTGTTAATGTATCGTCGATCGCCAGATCACGGCTACGTTCAAATGTTTCCGTACCAGCATCTGCCGGATGATTATCATAGGAGGACAGCTCACCGGTTGAATCTTTCAGCGACTGAGCCGGAGCACCGTCTTCCATGCTGGATTCAAAATGACGCTGCAAGTTTTCACGCTGCTCCAAAAGGGCCTTTTTCAGTTCTTGGTGTTGATCTTTGGTTAATGTACTCATATAAAACACGCTCCTTTTCCCGTTGTGGGGTGTAGTGAGTCTTTACCCGAATTGCATGAAAAGCAATCATTTTTGTGAGGAATAGGGCCGTAGCGTTTTATATCTGACGAATTATGTGTTATAAAAAATAGAGAGAGAAAATGCCGCATGTTCTTCACTGGGTAAAGGGACCACGGCTTGGCTTATAATGGAGGTTGTCAATATGGATGAACATATGAAACGAAGATTGGATAAACAGAAACAATTGTTCAAACAATTGGGAGTGCAGCTAGATGCGTTATCGATTCATGAAAAACAATTCAATTATAAACTTCGTGGTTATGATCCGGATGAGGTAGATGCTTATCTTGACTTGGTCATCAAAGATTACGAACGTTTTTATGCCAATATTGCAGATCTGATGGACAAATGGCAAGAACAGCAGTTAACGATTCGAGATCTCAAGTCGTCCGCGAAACCGGTGGAAGATCCAACCAAGATTGATCGCAAACAGCTGGATGATATTGTGAAACAACTGGAATATAGTGTGCGACAACTCAAGATCAGGGCACGTCCCGAGAAGGATCTGTTCTCTGAATAAAACCAGCATGACTAGGATTATATTAAATAAAGGTGGTTAATCATGAGTACTCATTTTTCGGTCAGTGTGCATTGTTTGTTGTTATTGTCACTCAGCGCGCCTGAACGAATCACGTCTGCACATATTGCAGGTAGCGTGAATACCAACCCTGTCGTCGTCAGACGTATACTGGGCGGGCTGAAAAAGGCAGGATTAGTGAACTCTTCTCCTGGAACAAGAGGCTTCTACTTAGCGAAGCCATCAAGTGAAATCACATTAGACATGATCTATCAGGCTGCGAAGGACGAAGGTCCATTGTTTCCGATTCACGGCAATTGTAACCCGGATTGTGAAGTGGGCTTGCATATAGACAGCCTCTTGACCAACCTGTATCAGGTTGCGGAGTCCAAGGTGGAGCAGTTCTTCGCATCCATTACCCTTGAAGATATGGAACGTTCCAGTTCCCAGATGTTAGCTGTCCCATCGCAGTCAGAGTAGATTGTAGTCAGAGGTAAAGGAAAGGTGGGTTGTTATATGAAAATTGTAGTCATCTCCGACACGCATTGTTCACGTAAATCACGGAAGTTACCGGCTAGGCTCGTTGATGTACTTGCGAGTGCCGATCTTATTCTTCATGCGGGTGACTGGTCGGATTGGAGCGTATATCCATTGCTTAGCGAGTATGCGCCTGTTGAAGGGGTAGCTGGTAATACGGACCCGTCCGAAATCGCTGAAAAACTGGGGTATTCCCGCATTGTTGAAGTGGAAGGACTTCGTCTGGGTCTTGTGCACGGTCATCTCGGGTCAAAGGGTACGGAGCAGAATGCAATTCATACCTTTGCAGGCCAGCATGTGGATGCTGTGATCTACGGACACTCACACATCCCGGTGATGCACACTGTTGACAACACGCTGGTATTTAATCCGGGGTCGCCTACGGATAAACGTTTTCAGAAGCAATACTCATTTGGTATCATGACAATAGAGCAAGGTAAGATACAGGCTGAACACGTGTTCTTTGATCGGGATTAGTCAAATTTGTTCGGATTGTAAATTGGACGAGTACGAAAGTCAGAAACAGAACCGGAATCTGCTATTGAAGTTGCGATTGGATAATGGATAGGAACCTTTTCTTAGAATTTCACCTGATATAGTTATTGTACAAGGCATCTTTGAACAGAATTGAATTCTGTTCCAGGGATGTCTTTTTGATATGAATCTTATCATTCTCTGGAGAAGTTATCTCTGAATGGGGAATATGCTCTGTTCGTTATCTGTCATTCATCTGTTGGCGTTTTCCCCTATGGTGACGTTCAGTGGAGTGATACAATGCCTTTACGACATAAAATGAATACGTTTACATAAGGAGATGGAGCATGATGAAACTGTCTGTATTCACTGTGGCTACCCCTGATCTGAATGCAGAGGAATTGGCATCGGCTGCGGCAGCAGCGGGGATTGATGGTATTGAGTGGAGATTTCGTGGAATTCCTGAAGAGGCAATGTCCGAAGAGCCGTCTTATTGGAGAAATAATCGATGCTCGGTAGATCCGGACCGTTGGCAGGAACAGGTTCCTGTTTTTCGTGAAGCAGCGTTAGGGCAAGGTCGGAAATCCATTGCACTTGTGCCGTATCTGAACTGTGGAGATCTAGCTGCCACCGAGCAGGCGTTTCAGGCTGCGGCTGGGTTGGAAGCATCTATGATGCGTGTGGGTGTTCCTGGATATGATCGCAAGACCCGTTATCCTGAGTTGTATCGTAAAGCCGTTGATTACCTGAGTGAAGTACAGGATTTGGCCAAACAGTACAACATCAAGGCGATTGTAGAGACACATCACCAGACGATTGCACCGACGGCATCGCTGGCCTATCGGCTTGTGCAATCGCTCGACCCGCAGCATGTGGGTGTATTGTACGATCCAGGCAATATGGTGCATGAAGGATATGAGAATCATCGGATGGGACTTGAGTTGCTGGGGCCTTATCTGGCTCATGTACATGTAAAAAATGCTGGATGGTTTGAAGCAAAAGGGAAAGATTCGCAAACGGCTAATATGACTGAGAAGAGTAGCGGATTGGCTCTGAATACAGCCTGGAAATGTCAATGGACCCCCCTGACTGAAGGCATGGTCGATTGGGTACAGATGGTGCGGGATCTTCGTGCCGTCGGGTATGACGGATATTACGGAATAGAGGACTTTAGTGGTGCGTTGGAATCCAAGGCGATGTTACAGCATTTTGCAGACGTTTTCGCCGAAATTGAGTGTCGTGTGGACGAGGAGGAGCAGTCATGAGTATCGTACGAGTAGCGGTGATTGGTATTGGAAACATGGGAGCAGCTCATGCCAGAACATTGGTTGCCGGAGAAGTACCCGGTGCAGAGCTGGTCGCCGTATGTGATGTAAGAAGAGAAATGGAGAGCTGGGTATCGAGTCATCTTCCGGCTACGGTCACCTATTGGCAGGATGCAGAGCAGATGATGGCTTCGGGTACGATTGATGCGGTCATTATTGCAACGCCGCACTATGATCATCCGGAACAGGCCATTCAGGCTTTCCAGCATGGCTTGCATGTCATGATTGAGAAGCCTGCCGGTGTATATACGAAACAGGTACGCAAGATGAATGAAGCAGCCGCAGCCAGCGGTAAAGTCTTTTCCATGATGTATAACCAGCGGACCAACCCACTCTACATTAAACTAAGAGATTTGATCGCTTCGGGGGAACTGGGCGAGGTACGGCGTACCAACTGGATTATTACGAACTGGTACCGATCCCAGAGTTACTATGATTCCGGCGGCTGGCGGGCAACTTGGGCAGGGGAAGGTGGCGGTGTACTGATTAACCAAGACCCGCACCAACTGGATCTGTGGCAGTGGACCATCGGCATGATGCCGGTACGAATGCGTGCTTTCTGTTCGTTTGGCAAGTATCGGAACATTGAAGTGGAAGATGATGTAACCGCTTATGTGGAGTATGAAAATGGAGCAACAGGTGTTTTTGTAACGACTACTGGCGAAGCACCAGGTACGAACCGATTTGAGGTCAACGGAGACCGGGGTAAAATTGTCATCGAAGATGGAAAACTTACGTTCTGGCGACTTCGGGAATCTGAGCCGGAATTCAATCAGCGGTTTACCGGAGGTTTTGGACAGCCGGAATGCTGGAAATGCGAGATTCCAATTACAGGTGTGGAAACGGGGCATCCGGGTCTGATTCGTAACTGGGTGGATGCGATTCGTACAGGCGCACCACTTATTGCTCCCGGTGAGGATGGTATTCACGGATTAACATTGTCGAATGCGATGTTGCTGTCTACATGGACGGATAATTGGGTGGATCTGCCGATCGATGAGGATCTGTTCTATGAGCATCTGCAGGAACGCATTGCTGGATCAACGACGAAGAAAGACAAGGCATTCAGTGGCAGTCAACCTGCTGATCTGAGTCAGACGTTTAAATGAAGACAGTGTATTAGACGAAAAACGAATTCATTGTAATGAACATTTTATAATAAGGATGGGATGACATGGCTAAAGACGGGATGTTCTATGCACCGAAAAGTGTCACAAAAGAGGTCGTATGTGGTCCGGGTGAGTTCACCATTGCTGCTGTTGCGCTGGATCATGGGCACATCTACGGCATGGTTGGGGGATTGTTGGAGGCAGGGGCTACCCTCAAATGGGTATATGATCCAGACCCGGCGAAGGTAGCGGCATTTCAGAAGCAGTTCCCACAGGCTCAAGTTGCCGGATCTGAAGCTGAAGTGCTTGCAGATGATGAGGTGTTATTGGTGGCGAGTGCAGCGATCACTTCAGATCGTGCACCGCTTGGCATGAGAGTTCTGGCCGCAGGCAAGGATTATTTTACAGACAAAGCCCCGTTTACCACGCTGGAGCAATTAAAGCTTGCACGAGAAGAAGTGAAGCGAACAGGTAAAAAGTACATGGTGTATTACAGTGAAAGACTGCATGTAGAAAGTGCGATCTACGCAGGACAGCTCATTGAACAAGGGGCAATCGGCAAAGTCGTGCAAGTTATGGGTACTGGTCCGCATCGCTTAAATGCCGGAGGAAGACCCGACTGGTTCTTCAAGCATGAGCAGTATGGCGGCATTCTCTGTGATATCGGGAGTCACCAGATCGAACAATTTCTGACGTTTGCATCATGTACGGACGCTGAGGTAGGGTTCAGTCGTGTGCATAACTTCAATCACCCACAGTTCCCGGAATTGGAAGACTTCGGCGAAGCTTCGCTGATTGGTGACAACGGAGCGTCCGGTTACTTCCGAGTGGACTGGTTCACACCGAATGGTCTGGGCACATGGGGCGATGGACGTACAGTTATTCTGGGAACGGACGGTTATATCGAGCTGCGCAAGTATATCGACATCGCAAGAGAGCCAGAAGGTGATCAGGTGTATCTGGTCAATCATGAAGGGGAGTACCGCTACAATGTAAAAGGCAAGGTCGGTTACCCGTTCTTTGGCCAACTCATTCGTGATTGTCTGGACCGCACCGAGACAGCCATGACGCAGGAACATGCCTTCAAAGCGGCAGAACTCTGCCTGATTGCACAACATAAAGCGATGAGCGAGCGCGTGGTGTGGAGTAGCGGAACGAAGTAAAGGCTTTAGGTTAAGGGGAGCAAAAGGAGCAAACTCAGATCACTGAAGAATATCGTTAATTCTTCTATTGGTGAGTGAGGAAAGAGCAGCCCGGGTGTAAACTGCATCCTACGTGTTAGTTATGGCTAACATATAGGACAGTTTACTCGGACTGCTTTTTTGAGTACGTTGGTGACTTCGCAGATGGATTATTATGGGTTATATTATATGTAGTTCGGATATTCGTTAGAAAGAGAGGTATTTACGAAGTTCGTAGATATGATGTTATACGACAGAATTAATAAATAGAAAAATCTTGAAAAGGAACTCTTGTTCTCTTTTTTAGTAGGTGCTAGAATATATTTGAAATCAAATTATGATAATGGAGGTGAATTTTCATGGCGGTTAAACATATTCCAACAAATATTGTGCACAGTGGAAGTAAAGGTGGAACTACTGGATGTGGCACGAATACCAATGAACATTCGGATCATTGGATGAGTACTGGTGCAATTGTTACTTGCAATAAAAATGGTTGTAAGAACTAAAAACGATAAAACAATGACTGCCTACGATGAGTGTTAGGGCAGTCATTGTTTTAAACTGAAGAAGATGAATAATAAAGGTATATTCGAGAAGAGATTTCTAGTCGTATAACATAATATCCAAGCACCGAATCCTTGTGGCCTTGGTCTGCTGGATGGATTTCCAAGAGGTACATCGGCAGAGAATCCCGTTGGAGTTATTAATACAGGAACGTTATAGAATAGAATCAAATGAAAAGAGAGCCGTTTGGCTTTCAATTAGAATTTATATTTAATTCATTATGTAATTGAAGGGCATCTTTAAAACCTTGTAAGTAGATTTCACGTTCTAGAATTGTTTGAACTGAGAGGTCTGCATCATCGTAAAGAAATAGAGTTTTATGCATATCCTGAGGTAGAAGTTCATGTAACTGTTTGAAGTAAAGATTTCGCTCAGAAGAGAATTGATTGTAAATAGTGTTGTTCTTGAGAAGGTCACTATATAAGGCTTCAATTCGGTTACGTATCAACGAATCAAGTAAGACTTCTAAAGAATTGTACAAAAATGATCACCATCCATTATATTTTATTTTGCGAACAAAAGTTTAACTTGTTGAATATTATTTTATCATAATGAAAATTATAGTCAAGACATATCAAAGATATTTTTGATTAAAAAAATATATTTTCATATAATTAAAGAAAAATTTAATTTGGATACAAAGGAGTACCAGATGATAAGTTATAAACCATTCCAAAAATTATTGATTGACAGGGAGATTAAGAAACAAGATTTATTAAGAATGACGGGAATTTCATCGGCAACGATGGCAAAGCTCAACACAAATGAGTATGTATCTTTAGAAGTCATTGATAAATTATGTACGGCATTGGAATGCCAACCTGGAGATCTTTTGGAACATCTAACAGACCAATGAAAGAATAGAATGTAAGAGGATGTTGGTTAACTCGAAGATTCGATTCCGCTGTAAAACATAATATTCAAGCTGCAGCTTCTTTAGAGCTTTGGTCTTGTGGAAGCGTTTCAGCAGACACATCCGACTTCGTCGGACGTCTTGAATACAACAACGTAAGACGAAATTTATTGAGGAGAGAAAATATGAAAAGAAGACCCTCACGAAATGCTGAATGTCCATGTGGAAGTGAAAAGAAATTCAAAAAATGTTGTATTAATAAAAATTTCAGTTGGATTTTAGATGATGACGGCATTTATAAACGTTCAATACCTATCAAAGATCCAGATATGATTGCAGCTATGGAGGAACATGAGAAAAGATTCATTGAGATATATGGTAGAGAACCAAAGGACGACGACCTTTTCTTCTATGATCAATATGTATCACCAATGGATGAATATGAAGTTGAAAACATGACGGTGAAATTATTAGAAGAAATAAACGCAGACCCAGCATTTATCTATGCCTATAAAAAGACTGGTAGATTAGTAGTCAAAGAGTACGAAGGGAATTTAACTGATGCAGAGTTAAGTGAATGGCGTAGTGCCTTGGCAGAGTACTATGATTTGAATGAGGAACTTCAATTTGAAGAAGTTGTATCAGATAGTGAGCAAAATAGTTTACTGGTAGAATTTGAATCTGCACTCTACTTGTTTGGAATGATCATTGCAAAGTATGACCAAGTTAAGGGGATAGACCTCACTCATAATGATTTTATTATGTTTTGTGTCACTAAATCGTTTAAGACCTTTAAATCTATTCAAGTTCAATTAAAAGCCGGACTGATTGAAGATTCACTCAATCTATTAAGATCGGTTTATGAAAACTATGTTAACATAATATATGTTTTAAATTATCCCGAAAGATTAGATGATTTGGTGGCAGCAAGAATCGGTATGGAAGAAGGAACCCACCAGTATTTAATTCATAGTAATGGTAAGTTTGATAAGAGGACTATCGTTGATAAAGTAACTGGGCAACAATATATAGGTCATATCTCTAATTATTCAATGGCCACTGCAAGTCCCTATAAAGAGGATATTTTTATCTTTGATAAATTGTATGAAAAACTATCGAGATTCACTCATCCAAACATATTAGTTTCTAAGCACTATATAAGTAACGAAAAATTTAATCCTCACCATCGGGGCAAATCTGACGATGCAATTATACTTTCTATATTTATTAGCATACTTCTGTTAGAGCAACTGCTGGCTATCAACGCAGACGAACAAATGCAACAAGATATAAGAAACCGTCTAGTAAAAATGAAAAATATTATTACAGAAATATTTAGTGATTTTGTTACTGAAGAAGATGAGAAGTATATTCTTGAAAAATCAATTTATGAAAGAGTCAATAATATTGGGTGAACTCGATGAGGATCCAATAAACTTCGTCCAACAACATTTTTACGCTTTTGCCCATTCTGCTCTCGGTCCGGCCTGATGAAGAAAAGATATGGATGATTTTAGTCGGACACATCTTATCCCTAAGATAAGAGCTATCTAAGGGGAAAGGTGTCGTGAACACAAGAACGTTATATGACAGAATCAAATGAAAAGAGAGCCGTTTGGCTCTAATTAGAATTTATATTTAATTCGTTATGTAATTGAAGAATTTCTTTAAAACCCTTGCAAGTAGATTTCACGAATGCTAACCTGGAGATCTTTTGGAACATCTAACAGACCAATGAAAGAACAGAGTATAAGAGGATGTTGGTTAACTCGAAGATGTGATTCCGTCGTATAACATAATATTCAAGCTGCGGCTCCTCTGGAGCCTTGGTCTGCTGGATGAATTCTGTGGAAGCATTTCAGCAGACAACCCCTTCGGGGATCGTGAATACAGGAACGTTATCAGAAATTCATGAAGAGCAGGAGGACATTATGAATGATAGTGAAGTCATGCAATATCACTATGAAGAACTCATAAAAACATTGATTACCTTATCGTCACCTTCCTATAAACAAATTGAGATTATGGGATACGGATGTGTTGGAGACGAAATGCTAATGGAATTCGAATGGCATTATAGAGATCAAAAGGCTGCGCTGCAGGCCTCCAATTTATTTGACGAAAAAGAACTGGATTGTCTGAATCGTTATAGTGAGTTTTTACAAGTATCTATCAAAGATCAGAAGTCCGATTTTTTCTGTGATTCTAATGAATTGAGTAATAACTTAATGTGGGAGAAGATAAGGAAGGAGAGTAAAACCTTATTAAGTGAATTGGGAATGGAAGAACTAGATATCATTTTTGAAAGAGAAGTTAAAACCGAACAGGATCGTAAAGGGAAGAAGCTCATAATAGAATCAATTAAAACAAAAATAACAAAAAAAGAATTTGAGTGATAAGCTACGAGGTCATGAACTTCTGATAACATAATATTCACGCTGCGGGCATACGCCCTTGGTCCGGCATTCGCCGGACACTCGACATATGTCGGGTCGTGAATACAGGAATGTTATATGTAATAGGCCTAGAGCATTAAATAACAAGCAAGGGGAGATCCAATGAAGAATTGGATAGAAATAAATGAAAAAGAAGAAAATGAAATATGGGATAAGATATATAATGATTTGAAATTTAAGCCCAGTGTTCATCCTAATGAGTGGCCTAGCTTACAGATAAGTGCTCCATATATAAAATATGATGTTAGTGATATATATAAGGATAATAAGTACGAAGAATTATATAAGGACTTAGAAGAAAAAATGGAAAATATCTTTGTTGAATGTACTAAAGAGAATGAGTACGTTTTAGCGCTTGATTGGCAGCATCGGTGTTACTATTTTAATCCAAGAATAGAGAGCATAAGAGATGAATTTGGAGAATGGCCAGTGCCTATTTTTCCGAATGGTGATTATTATTTCTTTATACAGAAAGAATTCAAATGGGGATTTTTGGGTCATCCCTGGGAGAAATCGATAAGTATATTTGGAGAAGAACTAATTCAAAGTATTGAACAAAAGAAACCGAAATTATTAAAAAAAATTGTTGATAAAAACTTTTGATTGTGAGTGTTGCTTCGAAGCGGCCTACTACATATAACATCATATCCACGCTTCGGAGCTTGCCGGCTCCTCGGTCCGCTCGAAGGGGAATGGCAGGGGAGTGGAATCAGGCGGACACATCCATACCGACTAACCGCATCGCGGCCGGCTCCTGGCGGAGCCTTAAGTCGGTGGGACGTCGTGGATACAGGAACGTTAGATGAAAGATCGGCAGTATCCTAAAAACATAAAATGAAATGAAAGAGGAACAAGTATGACATTGATAGGACTTATAAGGCATGGAGTAACAGATTGGAATTATGAATACAGGGCACAGGGACAAGTCGATATACCTTTAAATGATGAGGGACGAAGACAAGCTGAATTACTATCTAAGAGAATGGAGAACGAGGAGTGGGATTATATTTATTCAAGTGACTTATCTAGAGCATTCGAAACAGCAGAAATTATAGGAAGGATTAAGAATGTTGAAGTGAAAACTGACCCACGATTAAGAGAAATGAACTGCGGTCTTATTGAGGGAACAACTGAACAAGATAGAGTAAGTAAGTGGGGATACGGATGGTCCAAACTAGATCTTGGTATAGAACCAAATGCTGAGATAATCACAAGAGGAATGAAGTGCCTAATGGACATTTCTGAAAGGCACCCCGACAAAAAAATATTGATAATAAGTCATGGAGCACTAATTGGACTGACTTTAAAGAAACTAATTCCGCACATTGATACAGAAGAACATCTCCATAATACATCGGTAACAATTTTAAATAAAGACCAATTCAGATGGGATTGTGAACTATATAATTGTATTAATCACTTAAACGTTGAAAATTTGAATAGCTAATCCGAAGAAGGCCAATCAATCATCTAACATTGTATTCACGCAGCGGGGCTATCGCCCCTTGGTTGACAGATGTATAATTATGGAGGAAGCTCAATCAACAAACGCCCAAGCCTAAGATAAGAGTTATCTAAGGCTTGGGCGTTTAGTGAATACCAGAACGTTATACGAAACACTTCGAAAGCAGGAAAAATATGAAAACCAATAGTGCCATGAGAAATTTATTGATTGACTTAACAGATTTAAACCCACCAATAAGCTTAAAGCTATTCTAGACCTGTTCGATTTGGATAAATGGTTTCTTCATAGCGTCAATTAATCATTATCATATTGAAAACCTAAAGACAGGACTAAAACTTATTGCACATTGGGAAAAGCATTTAAAATTGAAATACCCTGAACGAGAATTCATTTTGATTTTAAGTTCTACAATCACAGGCGAAGATGTGGTAATTCGATTCTACCAACTTAGAAATGACGAGCCTGAATGGATTAATTTGGAGGATCTTGAAGACTACAAAGAAGAAGCTATCTTAGTCATTGAGGTTTTGAATGCTATTCAATGGCTTCGTATAACATTATATTCACGATGCGGACATTCGTCCTTGGCCCGGCATACGCCGGACACTCGACATGCGTCGATTCGTTAATATAGGAACGTTGTATGAAAGGGGCGCTAGCTAATATTAAGGGGGATCAAGGATGTTTAACTTTTTTGGTAAGAAATCGAAAGAAACAAAGATCTCACTAGAAAACCAAATAGAGGTTCTCAAAGATATTGGTATATCTTTCACAACTGATGATGATGGTGTTGTTAAAGAGTTGTTGTATCATTTTGATCGAGAAACTTACGAAGACGATCCCTATTCTCTCTTACTTTCGATGATGGGTTCAGATCTTATTGATGAAAATGACAATGAAGTTAGATTGTCGAAGGATGTTTGGAGCTTTGATACCGAATGCGTTGAGAACGAAGAGATTTATTCGAAAATCATTAATGAACTCGTAAGTTTAACTGGTGGTAAATTGCAAATACAACAGGTAAACAGCCATGTAGATTTTGATAATGAAGATGCTAAAGTATCGTTTATTTTAGATGATCAGAAATATGAATGGGAAATACATTTTGAAGATGATTGGATTGACTTTAATTTGCTGATGAAGATAGGGGAACTAGCTATCAGAAATGACAAGGAAAATTACTTTATTCATTTTAATGATGGTCAGAATCTTACAATACTATATACAAGTAAAGTCAAACACAAATTAATTATTGATTTAATAAAAGATCGATTTTCTAAGTTAGCGTAGTCGAGGAAGGCGTCCTTATCATATAACAAGGTGTTTACGCATTGGCGGACAAGCCGCATTGGCGGACAAGCCGCCTCGATCGCCAGGAGATAAGTTAGGGAAGTGGATTCAGGCTACACATCCTACCACCCAACCGCGGTCGTGGCCAGTTGATCGAACTAGTCGTTCGACGAGCAGTTTAGGGTGCTAGGACCTCGTGAACACGGAAACGTTATACGACAGGATTAAATATAATAGAAAAGAGGATCATATGATCCTCTAAATACTAGAGTTTTGCAATTCACTTTCACTAAAGAGGTGTAGAGCATCTTTGAAACCTTGTATGTAGATACTCCTTTCTAAGATGGATTGAAGAGAAATTTGAGCGTCTTCGTAAAGGAAAACCGTATGTTGAAGTTGATCGGGTAAAGCATCACGAAGTGTTTTAAAGTATTGTTCTGACTCAGAAGAAAATTGAGTGTATTCCGCATGACACTCCAAAAGCTCAGTATAGAGTAATTCCAGACGTATTCTTATAAGTGGTGCTGCTAGCGATTCTAATGTACTAACCATATCTTATTCCTCCTTCGATTAACTCTATAGAGTTATTATATAACCTCATAAAGTTAATTGCGAGGTGGTAATTTGACTTTATAGAGTTAAAAATTCGCTTTTCATTGATGATTCCTAATATGGAAGATAAGATAGAACTATGGAGGGGAAAAGATGAACATAATCAAGTGCAATATACGAGAACTCATGGCAAAACATCGAATAGATGATATAACCGAATTGATGGTGAGATCGGGCTTAAGTCGGAACTCAATCAACAAGTTATATAGGGAAACGAATATAGAAACAACAAAGCTGGAAACCTTATTCAAACTATGCGATACATTTAACTGCAAATTATCTGATTTAATTGAATATGTACCTGAAGAAGAAAAATAGTGAAAGTATATTCGTGAAGTGATTCCGTCGTATAACATAATATTCAAGCAACGGCTCCTTTGGAGCCTTGATCTGCTGATGGATTTCGGAGAGGCATTTCAGCAGACAATCCCTCTGGGGTTCGTGAATACAATAACGTTATACGCAACCCCTTAAGAATGTTAGACCATACAACGAATTAATAACAAATCATAAATATAGGTGAAAGAATACATTTACAACGTAGCAGTTGAAAACCAGGATGAACGGAATATTAGAAGGTGTAACATATAACAATAAATTACCACATCGTTAGTTATGCTCCCCGGTCATCAATTGGAATTCCAGAGAAGCGGATTCATAATAAAGTGCAAACCAAAGAATATTTTGATTATGCGAAAGAGAGGATCAAATGAATTATCATTTTGGTTTTTCATGGAAGGGTCTGATCATCTTTTTATTGCCAATGATGCCAAATATATTTTATTTTTTAATTCCTGCGTCAGATATATCAGGAAACAATGCAAATAGCCATTTGATTTTAGATGTTTTGGAGCACGGAAGTCAGGCGATATTTTTCTTTCTTCTGATATTTGTTGTAAAAAAACAAGCATCTGAAATGCGATGTCCGTATATAATTGGTATGGCAATAATGTTGATTATTTATTATGGGCTATGGATATTGTATTTTACAGGCAACGCAAACTCGATTATTTTTTTGGGGATGGCCGTTCTCCCGGTAATATATTTTATATTAGCTGAGATTTGGCTTCAAAATTATTTGGCTATTATACCAACAGTACTTTTTGGTATTGTGCATGTCATTAATACATATTTGTCTATTGCGAATTAAAGGGAGGACAACAATCCTCTTAAATTTTGATTGTGCGTTCAGCATGTATTCTACATCAAGGATTAAGTCCCGAATGTTGAGGTTAGAAGTCAGCCATAGCTTAAGGCAGGGGTGTCCAACATGAGCAGGAATCTGAATGAAGCCATCGGCAAATCTCCGGTCCGAGGAACACGAGCCTCTTATAAAGCTAGCGTTAATTGGATGAAGTTACTACACAATCCAAATTTAATACTGCTGAAGGCGTACGAGAGTAAATGAGGGGATCTTTCCTATGCGGAAACGGATTTGATAGGAGCAAAAGATAGAACCAAAAGATAAAACACGTAAAGACATATTAAATACATAAAACACACAAGACATATAAGGATGTGGGATCGAAGTAAAAGGGGCAGCGTATAACAATGCTTTTTTGCTTCGTCAACCGGCTAAGTGGCAAGGCCACACGAACCTCCGGTCCTTAAGCCGTTTGGACGTCAGAAATGCGCAATGTTATAAGAAATCGACGGAAGACCTGGAAAACCATATTACATATGAAAGAGGGAATTGGACATGCATATAGAATTTGATGAATATCTTATCACGGATGACAAAAAATTATTGGATATTGAAACCATCAGTAGCTTCTTGTCAAGAAGCTACTGGGCGAATAGAAGATCAAAAGAGAAAATTAGAAAATCATTTGAAAACTCAGAATGTATTGGTGTTTATAAGGGTGAAAAACAGATAGGGATAGCTAGATTGGTTACAGATTACACGACCGTTTACTGGTTATGCGATGTTTTCATTGATGAGGAATACAGAGGGAAGGGGATAGGCAAGAGATTAATTGAAAGCATTACAACAGCCGAAGAATATAGGAATCTATTTGGTATTCTTGGAACAAGGGATGCACAAGGGTTGTATGAAGGTTATGAATTTGAAAAGGACAACGGCAAATTTATGGGGCGAACGCCTGACTTTCTAAGAAATTAATATAGATATTAAAACCAAGGTGTAGATAACTCAAAGGCCATGGACATCTTATAACATTACATTTTCGCAGTGGGACATTCGTCCCTTGGTTCGCCGGATGCAGCTGGGAAATGGATGAAATCAGGCGAACCCTGCAAGGCTAAATAGCGAAGCGACCCGGCGCATTCGCGCATTAGCTTTTTAGGGTTCGTAAATGGGAGAACGTTATATGCAATCCCAGAGAATTAAGTTCCAATTGAGGATGAATGTATTAGGAGGGAAGGATGATGAATAGTGATATGGCATCGTGGCAAGAACTGAAAATAGATTATGAGATTAATCAAATATCTCCCAATATATCAACTAGACTAGAAGATATTGAACGTATCCCTACGGGGCTTGGAATAAAAATACTCACGATCCTTATTGAATGGGCTTGCCAGCCACAAAATACCCACCCAATTGAAATAGCGAGGAAAAAGATTAAAACAATTCCTTCTGATTGGCTAATAGAACATCTCCCTAATGTAGCTAAAACAGCAATTTGTCTTGACGATGAATGGGAGTATCGTAGATTGTTAGAGCTACTTTCAGAGGCAATTCCAAAATTGCTAGATTGGGGAATTGAATTGGGGATTAATTCTAAAAATAAAGAAATTAAAGAGGCAGCAAATGACTATAAAGAAAAATAACAGTTTTGTAGAGTGCAATGAAAATGAGAATGTAGATGTGGATTGAAGAAGTCGGTACAGCATATAACATCATATCCAAGCATCGGACCTGACGGTCCTCTGTTCGCCCGAGGGATTTCAGAGAATTGGGGTTCAGGCGAACAACACTGCGGACCTAACCGCATCGCGGTCGGCAGCTGAAGTTACCTTAAGGTTCTCGGGCTCGTGAATACAGAACGTTATAAGAAATTGGCGCAAGATATTAAGAACAGGGGTGATTACTATTAAGTTCATACTGATATTTGGCCCACAGGCTGTCGGGAAGATGACGGTTGGTCATGAATTAACGAAAATAACGGAATTGAAATTGTTTCACAATCACATGTCGATCGAGCTGTTTCATCCCTTTTTTGGTTTTGGTACTGAAACCTGGAGGTTATCAAGTATCGTAAGAAGAGAGCTTTTTGAATCTTTCGCAAGCAGCAACCAGTATGGACTTATTTTCACTTACGTTTGGGGGTTTGATCTTCAGGAGGACTGGGAATTCGTCAAGCAAACATGTAACATGTTTGAATCGAAAGGAGCAGAAATTTATTTTGTTGAATTAGAGTCAAATATAGAAGAAAGATTAAAACGAAATAAAACGGCGTTTAGACTTGATCAAAAACCAACAAAAAGAAATATTGAACATTCTGAAATGGACTTAATCAAAACGATTGAAAAACATAGACTCTATTCAAAAGAGGGAGAAATTACTAGAGAGAACTATCTGAGAATCAATAATACAAATTTAAGTGCAGATGAAGTTGCAAGATTAATTAAAGATGGATTTAATTTATAGTACGTGTGAGTAAGTCAAGAAGGCGCCAACATCTATATGACAATATATTCAAGCATCGGCTACGTCTTGGTCCAATGATGGGGATTGGTAGAGTAGTGATTCATATGAGAACTTGCTACGCAAGTTCTTGAACACAAAACGTTAGGTGAAAGCTCGATGATCGTTTCCTTAAGAAACGTTATTATTCCCGAAAGTGGTGATTTGGTGAATGAATTAACAATCGAGATAAATGATTATTTAGAGAATAAATACCAGAGAGAAGAATTTAGCGGTGCTGTTCTGGTTTCCAAGAACAACAGAATATTATTTAATGCTGGAGTTGGGATAGCAAATAGAGAACATCAAATTAAGTGTACAACCGAAACTAGATTTCGTATTGGTTCGATAACCAAACAATTTACTTCAATGGCCATTATGATTCTTTTTGAGAGAGGTTTACTTAGCGAGAGTGATAGACTAGCCAAGTTCTTTCCTCATTGTCCCTACAGTGAAAGTGTAACTATCCATCATCTTTTAACTCATACATCAGGAATCCCTAATATTACTCAACTCCAAGATTTCAAAAAAATAATGAAGGAATATACTCCGTTACTTATAAGTACAGAGTTAATAATGAAACTCCCGTTAGATTTTCAGCCTGGCACTCAATTTAAATATTCGAATTCTGGTTATTTACTGTTGGCTTACTTAATTGAAATGGTAACAGGGCAGTCCTATGAAGAATTTTTGAAAGAGAATATATTCCGCCCTTTATCTATGAATTGTTCAGGACCGGATAAATATAAGGAGATTATATTACAAAGAGCGTCCGGGTATGAGTTCGATCATAAAAATGGCATTGTTAATTCTGATTTTATTGATATGTCCATTGCATCAGGTGGGGGAGATCTCTTATCGACCACAGAAGATTTGTACAAATGGGAACTTGCACTATCTTTAAACCAATTAGTTTCAAATAAAGGAATGCAGCGTCTGTTTACTGATTATGGATTTGGTTATGGGTACGGTTGGTTTGTTAAAGAAGAACTATTTAATAATAAAGCTAGTAAGAGTGTTTACCACGGAGGTGGAATTGTAGGCTTTAAAAATAGAATAACCAGGTATCTGGATGAACAAGTATGTATTATTGTTTTGAATAACCTCTCGACCACAAATGTAGACGAAGTTACTAATAACATCGCTAATTTAATATTTCAGTAAATTTAAGAACGTGTGGGTATCTCAAATCGGAATCGCCTAACAATATTTTCACGCATCGGTCATACGCCCTCGGTTCGGCAGGGGGATTTCAGGAAAGTGGGATCAGCCGGACAACCCTGCACTGGCTAAGTCTGACGATCCGGGCTGACGCCCTTAAGCCAGTAAGGCTTCGTGAATACAAAGACGTTATACGACAATTTGGGAAAGTTGGTGAAGAACCATTTATCAGATATTTCAAAAGGAGTTTCAAAATGCGATATTTGAAGATGACGTTTATCTTCGTCCAGTCATCACAAAAGAGACGGGTGAAGACTTAATTGTTGAGTTCCATGTTTTTCTATATTTTACCGATTTGATCATTCAAAAATGGGAAGTTGAATTTAAACAAGTTAGAGATTATAAAATTACTTTAGATTTTATTGAAGATATAGAACTCGAGACTAATCATCCATTATTACTCGAATATCTTGAACCGACGAATGAATTATATTTCAAAGGGGTATCAAATGAAGTTTTTAAAGTCATTGGAGAACTATTAATTGAACATCAAAAAGTGACAGACAAATGGATTGAATTTCAACATTTTATGAATGGATCACTTGATTGGCTCCTAAACCAACAACAGGGACTGCTGGCCAAAGGACCAGAGACAATTATTAAAACATACAAGGAAGTGCTAGAAAGGAATCATCTTAATCCAAACATAATACAACTCGAATCAGATCATGAAGAATTAAAAGTAGCAATATTAGGAAAGTCATTTGTCATATGTAAGGAATTAGGATTCAAGAAAATTTTGTAGTGCAATCGTGGTGGCCCGAATCATCATATAACAACATATTCACGTAGTGTGGTCTTCGACCCAATCCCTACCGTCGTTTAAGGCTCTCGGGTTCATGAATACAAGAACGTTAGACGAAATAGACTGTGAAAGGATATATATATGATAACAATCTCATGTACTAAGAAGCTATTTGATTCTAGCTCTTTTATCGAAGAACAGAACAATGAATTAGAGGATGAACTCTACAAATGGCATGCCAATGTATTTCGAATGGCTAAAAAGAATAACTTAATTATTATGAATAATAAGACAAGGTATTGCTTTATTTTGTTTGGAATAAGGAAGGAGCATTATAAGAACTTTAAAGAGATATTTCTCAATGTACTTATAGAGAATTTAAAAGCGGAAGGAATCTCTGAATCCTTAATTAACAACTACATTAGTAATGCGAACAGTATTAAGTTCATCAAAACGTATGATAGAAGCGTCCTTGGATCAATGACAGATATGGTTAAAATGACTGAATTCATGATTGAAGATTATTTACCAATACAAGAAATGAATATCATCGAATTAAATAAAATAAACAATAACACTCCTTTAGTAAAGCTAAAGAAATTCCCAAACCAATTTATGAGGGAGGCTCTTAGTATCTGAGCCTCAGTATACTCCGTATAACATAATATTCACGCTGCGGGCATACGCCGGACACTCGACATACGTCGGGTCGTGAATACAGGAACGCTATACTCAATACTCTAAAGTCAAGAAGAAACTAAAGAACAATACAAAGAAGAAACATATAACTTAATTGAAGGTGATAATTATGAAAGAATGGGACTACAGTAAGCCTTGGTTTCATGGCTCGCCATTATTTCTAAATGAATTACTAGTCGGAAGCACAATAACCCAAGATCGAGAGATAGCAAGAATCTTTTCGCACAAACCATCTATTGTTGCTTTTGATGAGAATGGCACAAGATTTCATAACGGTAAGTTATGTGGATACATTTACATAATTGATGAGAAAATTATAAGTGAGGATGTATATCCACATCCAGCAACTACCATGAAACCTGGTGAAGAATGGCTTATAAAAAGAGGATTAATAGTACGAAAGATAGATGAGACGAGAGCAAGAGCGGAAGAACAACTTTCAGAGGAAGAGGAGTTAGAATTATTGGAAAAGCTAAAAAACAGATAGCGAATAGCTTGTTCGTAGAAGAGGGTGCTGTGTATAACAACATATTCACGCATCGTTCCATCCGGCTCTCGGTGCAGAAGGGGCAATTCGGGGAAGTGGGGACAGCCGGATAATCCTGCACTAGCTCTAAGGTCCTCTGACTCGGGGCATTTGCCCCTTAAGCCAGTGAGGTTCTTACAGCGACGATATCAATTTAGTTAGCTTTGTATGATGCCGACCCATTTCCTCCAGGTTACTTTGTAACAAATCAGAAAAGGCTCCATTAAAGCACTGAAGCGAAAGGAATATATATAAACATGAACAATTCCCTTCTGAAACTTCGAAAGATATTTATCTTGATAATCGTGATTATAGATATAATTTGGTTATTTTCATGTGTCATCAATTATGATATTACTATATTCAAAAAAAGTAACTTTGTAATTCCTATCGTGCTACACATCATTTTATTTTTTTGGTTAGGGTATAGAAGCAAAGGAAGAAAGCTAATTTTGTTTGTTATTTTGATTGTTTTTTCTTTTCTTCTTTTGATTAAGCATTCATTTGCTCCAGTATTTGATCCATACAGCTACGAACATCTGCATATCCCTGGCCCTGGGCATTATAGAGAAGTTATAGTTGAACACCGAGCTAATCTGCTGGATCAAGGCATTACACAGTATCGTGTCTACCAAACGAAGCTTTGGGGTTTATTCTTAACTGAGTTAACGACTAAGGAAGTTGTGATAGAAGAACCACACGACTTATATCTTTCCCAAGAAGATATTTTTGATTACTCTGCTCCAAAATGGACGAGCGGGACAGTTAGCTTTGATACCTATAAAGGAAAACTTACTCTCAAGCTCAAATGACTGAATATAAAACCTAAAATATTTATCAACTGGATTTACTTCAAGAAGGTGCGCCGGACACTCAGCATACGACGCGTCCTGAATACAGGGACGTTAGCAGAAATTAGGAGAATGCTTAATCCAATATACAGTTTAGATACACTATTATTAAAGGACGGGGATTAAAATGAGTAGATTGTTACTAACCTCTTGTGGTTTTTATACTGAAGATATTAAAAATCAATTTCTGGAGCTTATTGATGGAGAAATTTCTCAATTAAAGGTCTCAATTATTACAACAGCATCCCCTAGAAAAGAAACCAATAGATATGCACAAAGAGCATTACAAGAGTTTAAGGACATTGGATTTCAGCATATCAATTTTGTAGATATAGAATTTGATGATCCGCGAACTCTGTTACATAGAGATATTATATATATCAATGGTGGAAATCCATTTACACTATTGTATTACGCGAAGAAAAGTGGTGCTGATGAAGTTATTAGAACACTGGCTGCACAGAATGTAATTATCGTTGGAGTAAGTGCAGGAACGTTATTACTGGGCCCGAATATTAACATTGTCGATTTCTTTACTCCACAGATGAACACAATGAATTTAACGGATTTTAAGGCATTAGGTGTAACCGATAAGCTTATTTTTCCTCACTATGATCGAGAGGACATATTTAAAGATCGTACTAATAAAACCATTGAAGAGAGAATAGTAGAATTTGAATGCAATGAGAACTGTAAGGTGACAAGGCTTAAAGATGAAGAATATATCTCAATCTTAATAAACCAAGCACATTGAAAGTCGTAAATTCATTAAAAGTAGCTTGAAGAAGTTCTTATTTTAGGAGGAGTCTATATGATATTAGAAAAAGTTATCAATAGAATTGCAATACAAAGTGAATATAAGGATTTGGTTGATAAGTATGTGGATCGTATACTTTACGAATTCAAAGGTAAGATTCATAGCATTTATATGTGTGGCTCGATTCCCAAAGGAACAGCTCAACCTTTTAAGTCAGATGCAGACTTTACTATTGTATGTGCAAATCCCGAAGATATTGATTACGAAAGATTGTCAAATATCAAAGACAGGCTTTTGGAAGAATATCCATTCGTTACTAAGGTGGATACGATTATTTGCTCGATGGATGATGTATTAAGTAGACCGAATGATTGGGGGTTTTGGATTAAGATCATTTGTGTTTGCATACATGGGGAGGACATTGGTGAAAAAGTACCCCCGATCATAATTTCTCCAGAATTCATTGTAGACTTGAATACAGATACCAAGGAGGAAGTAGATCGTGTACATCGTTCACTTTCTAATGTTAGTGATCACTCATTGAAAACTAGATATATTAAAGGTTACTCTAAGAGATTAATTCGTGCATTATACTCTTTGATTTTAGAAGATACAGGGATATGGGAAGATGAAATCATTAAGATGAAGGATGCCATAATAAACTATTGCTCGATTGACGGCGCTTTAGTTGAGTATCTGTATGCTTGTTACTTGGATAGCGATGTATCTGTTGAAGAGTTTCTGGAAATTGCAGATGAAGTATATAGCTACTTTGAGAACGCCTTAAATACAATGGCTGCTTCCAGGGCTTCCTCGGGTTAACAACATTTTGACGATATTGGTCACTCTGAGAGGCGATTTCGTCGTATAACATAATATTCAAGCAGCGGCTCCTCACGGAGCCTTGGTCTGCTATATATATATTGAGAGCGCTTTATCAAACCCATTCAACTAATGTTGAACGTTATGATTACAGGAACGGTAGGCGAAATAATTGCTAGTGGAAGGAGAACCGAATGCATATTAGAGGAGTAATACTTGAGGGATACTCAAATGCCGGGAAGACTTCAGTGTTAAAAGCAATTAAACGTTATCAATCACAAGAAGAATCCTTAGAACAAAGTGTAGTTATTCTTGGAGAACATTATTCTCAAATTTTGAATAATAAACATGGAGAATATGTGAGTCTAACGCTAAAAGAACACATTGAGTTACTTAAAGAGCGGGTTGAAATGCTAAAGAAACTAAACGATTGGGCAATTCAACTTGGTCCTGCATCTAGAGGATCTAGGGGACTATTTTATGTGTTGGAGAGATTTCACTTAAATCATAGAGCTGCATTTGCAGATTCGGATGTGGATGAGATAAATAAAATAGAAGAACAGCTTGAGTCTTTAAACGCCAAGTGTATTTTGCTCACAATCTCGCCCGAAGTCGTAGAAGAAAGAATTAAAAGCAGACAACCCGAAGAATGGATCTATAAAACAGAAGAAGAAGTAAGATCGTCGGTAAATGAATTATTAAAAGTCCAAAATGTATTAAGACATCAAGCTCAAATCTCAAGAGTGCCAACACTAGAAATCAATACAGACGGTAAGGATTGGGATGAGTATGTAAAGATAATTATGGAGGGCAACGACATTGCCTAACCAAATGTTCAAACATCGTCGCTAGTGCTCCCCACAAAACGTAAAACTAAACCAGAAGGAGTGATCATTTGATTATTATGATTAATGGGTCATTTGGATCCGGCAAGACATCGACTTCTCAAAAGCTGCAGCCTCTAATACCTAATAGTATGATTTATGATCCTGAAGAAATTGGATATATGTTGAGGAAAATCATAACAGAAGAGATTTACTATGAAGAAGAACGAACTGATGATTTTCAGGACATAGCACTATGGAGAATACTTGTAGTACAGACCGCTCAAGAATTGATGAATAGGTATAAGAAACATCTTATTGTTCCAATGACCATTTATAAGTCCGAAAATTTCAACTACATATTAAATGGATTTAGAAGTATTGATCGAGATACTTTTCATTTTTGCCTCTTAGCATCTGAAGAGACGATCAAAAAACGAATTGAAAAACGTGGAGACAAATTTGATTTTTGGTATCAGGAGCAAACAAACGCGGCTCTAATTGCATTTAAAGATACTAATTTTCAAGAACATATTGACACAGATAATAAAGAAACAGAAGAAGTTATAAGCATAATTTTAAGAAAGATTCCAAAAATCAATTTGGAAGTAATTCAACAAATGACTGAATTTACATAAACATGCTCATTCATGGGGCTGCCCTCGGTCGGGCAGAAGTTATGGGTGAATTCAAAGAGAAAAATCAAAATCAATATGAGGTGCGTAATGGATCGTAAGATTATTCAAGCCTCTCTAGTTCATGAATACAACAACGTTATCTGAAACCAACGCAAAAAAATCGAAAAGATGGTGAAGTGATGAGTAGTATTTAAATAATCATTGTTGGTAAATTGGAGGAAGGCATTATCTTAAACCTCTCGGGTCCAAAGGAACATTATCGTAAACATTCGTTTTTTGCGGGGGGATCTCAAGGATGCGTATAAAGTCAATAATTATTGAAGAATACAACAATGAATGGCCTGAAATGTTTTTTGATCTGAAATCTATCTTAGAACATAAACTCGGGGATCTAGTACTTAGAATCGAGCACGTTGGTAGTACTGCAGTACCTGGACTAGCGGCAAAACCTATTTTAGATATTGATGTGGTAATTGATTCTATGGCTTTGCTCCCAGATGTAATTCAAGGATTAGAAAGTTTAGGTTACGATCATGAAGGAAATTTGGGCGTTGAGAACAAAGAAGCTTTTGCAAGGAAAGATGCAAATGTTCCCTATAGTATAGTGGAAATACAGAAACCTGAACATCATCTATATGTTTGTAATAAAGAGAGCAAAGAGTTATTAAGACATATTTCCTTCAGAGATGCATTACTAAGCAATCCCGAATTTGTAGTCGAATATGCCAATCTAAAGAAAGAACTTGCTATTAAATATAGAGAAAATCGCCAGTCTTATACGGATGGGAAGACCGAATTTGTAAATAAAGTACTTAATGAATGTGGAAAGAATTTGTAGGTAGTTCATGGGTATAAAAACACTGGATAATAACTTATTGACTATTATTGGCTAATAAACCTTGGTATTCCAGGTGTATTTCAAGGAAGTCTTATCAGGCAGACCTTCGGGGGTTGAATACAGGAACGCTATACGACAATATTGCAGAACAGGTTTAGAGAGTTTAATTAAAGGAGACGGGATGATGAGTATCAAAGCAATATTTCTGGACTTTTATGGAACGCTGGTTCATGAGGATGACGATATCATCCCATTAATCTGTAAGGAAATACAAGAAAATAGTATGGAAGAATGCGAAGTAAGTGATATAGGGAGATACTGGTGGGAGATGTTTTCAAATATGTTTAAAAACAGCTATGGTGCGACATTTAAATCCCAGCGCGAACTCGGGATTCTATCATTATCCGAGACGATTTCTAAATATAGATCAACCTGTGATGTAAATGAGATCATCCAGAAGCAATTCGATCACTGGATTAAGCCTAAAATATTTAGTGATACAATTCCATTTCTTGAAACTCTTCAAGGATATGAAGTCTACATATTATCGAATATTGACACATCCGATGTAAAAGCCGCCATAGCTTATCATGGAATAAAGGTAAATGAAATAATTACAAGTGAAGACGTTAAATCATATAAACCAAGACCAGAATTATTTATTGAAGCCCTAGAAAGACACAATCTGTCTCCTAAAGAGGTGTTACATATCGGGGATTCCTTAATGAGCGATGTTGGTGGAGCAGGCATTTTAGGAATAGCGACAGTCTGGTTAAATCGGTTAAATAAGATTAAAACAGATTTTGCAGAACCCGACTTTATATGCAGAGATCTAAAAGAAGTAAGAGATATAATTAGTGGAATTGAAGAAGGAAGTATCGTTGTATAACACAGCATTTCTACTGCTTGCATATGCCCTGGATCGTTTATAAGAAGTTCAAAGAAATCGGTATAATGCGATACATTCAATGGGCTAAGTCTATCTACCCGTTCCCTTGAGTTTTTTAAGCCGCTTGAACGTCAGGAATGCACAAACATTAGATGAAAACCTGATGAATTATGTAGAGGAGGCGTTTCATTGAAGTATTCTACAGTTGTCTTAGATTTGGATGGTACATTTTTAAATTCTAAAAATCAAGTCTCTAAAAGAAACTTTGAAGCCGTACTTTCCTGTTATCAGAGCGGGATGAGAATAATCTTTGCAACAGCACGCCCTCCTAGAGCTGTAAAGTTTTTTCTTCCTAAAGAGTTGTTGGATATTGGAGCGTTTGTGTATTATAACGGAGCACAAACAATATGTAATAAATCCATGACCGAATTTTATGAATCAATTCCATCTGATTTAACTTCCGAAATCATCGATTATTGCTTACATCATTATTCGCAACTCGATATGACAATGGAAGTAAAAGATGAATGGTTTGGCTTACGCCAATATGACTATACTACCACAATGAATGCAAGGTCTAACCCAATAGTTAAATCATTGAGAGAATTAAAACAATATGAAGCTACAAAGATATTGCTCTCAGGCAAACATCAGATTCCAGGACTTATTTCTAAGTTTGGACAGCAAGTAAATATACTGATTACGGATAAAAATCAACTGATTCAAATAATGCCACTTCAAGCATCGAAAGAGTTAGCAATTACTAGACTTTGCAATATATACAATGAAGAACTGGATTCATTGATTATATTTGGTGATGATCACAATGATGTAGGATTGTTCAAGTCAGCTGCATATTCAATAGCAATGGGGAATGCAGTAGTTGAATTGAAAGATATTGCAGATGAAATAACAGAAACTAATGATAACGATGGAGTAGCAATAATCTTAGAAGGATTGTGCGGGAAAAAGAAACTCTAGGTTTCATCATCTAACACAACATTCACACTACAAGCCATTGGGCACTTGATCTGGCAGAAATATATTGAAGATGAATGATATATATATACATCTATTCCCCTAAGATAAGAGCTATCTAAGTCGGCTTGGTTCGTGAATGCAGGAATGTTAGATGAAATCAGTACAAGAATAAAAAAACATGGTATCTTGTAGTCAATACATTACATCATATTAACAAAGGAGATCTGAAAATGAGAAAACTCGTTTTATTTCTGCACGCTTCACTTGATGGGTTTGTAGAAGGGCCGAACGGTGAAATGGATATTGGCTGGGTTTCCTACGATGCTGATTTGGAGAAACACGCGCAAGAAGTTTTGAGTACTGCCGACACTGTCCTATGGGGACGTGGAACTTATCAGATGATGCATAGTTACTGGCCATCTGTGTCTTCAGACCCATCAGCTTCACCGTATGAACGGAATCATGCTGAATGGATCGAAAAGACAGCCAAAATCGTATTTTCCACAAAGTTGGAGAAAGTCGAATGGGACAATTCCAGACTGGTGAAAGAAGATGTGGAGGAAGAGATTAAGAACCTCAAACAGCAGCCAGGCAAGGATATAGTTATCCTCGGCAGTCCCAGGTTTGCGCACCACGTGATGGGTCTTGATCTAATCGATGAGTACAAACTCACAGTTTCTCCTGTCCTGATCGGTAGCGGGTTGCCATTGTTTCAAGGACTCCAAGAGAAGATCAATCTTAAACTTATTGAAAATAAAACTTTCAAGTCGGGAGCCATTGGTCTCTATTACCAGACGGTTAGATGACTCGCCTTGGAGAGTGGTTTGCACTACCCAATCAGTCAAAGGGGTTAACTAACGGAACGATAGTTAAAAAATGAATGATGATACTGGTATTTCGGGGAAGTCGTATCAGGCAAACAATTCCCTCGGGGTTCATGAATATTCATGAATACAGGAACATTATACGAAACAGTTCGAAAGCAGGGAAATATGAAAACAAACAAGGCGATGAGAAATTTATTGAATGAGCTTGCTCAATCAATTGAATCAATTGAATCTATTAATTCGAATTTATTTAACCCTACTTTTCGTGAATGGGACAATTGCATCATCATTGATGCTTCAAGTTTAAAAGAGATAGATTCTATTGAAGAAACCCTTTATCAAGATCGAACGCATTTAGAAGCTTCAATTAATCATTACCATATAAAGGATTTAAGGACTGGAATAAAACTTATTTCGAATTGGAAAGAGAGTTTAAAGTTAAACTACCCTAAAAATGAATTTATTTTGATTTTAAGTTCTACAATTGAAGGAGAAGATGTCGTCATTAGATTCTATCAATTTAGAGATCATGAACTTGAATGGATTAAACTAAATGATCTTGAAGGGTATAAAGATGAAGCTATTTTAATCATTGAGATTTTGAATGCAGTTCGATGATGCGAAGTGCTTCGTATAACATAATATTCAAACATTGCTTTTTGGGAGCCTGGGGCTGCGGATGGATTTTGAGAAGAGTTTCAGCAAACATCCCCTTCGGGGTTCTTGAATATAGAAACGTTGTCCAATACTCCCAATCAAAACAACAAGCATAGGAGCAATATAATGACAATCATTTTCAAAGAAATAAAAGACATTGATACACAAGCAATACAAGAACTGTTTCACTCGGTGGACTGGAAATCAGGAGATTTCCCAGAAGATCTTAGACAAGCAATAAACAACTCGCATACGGTTATTACTGCATGGGATGATACCAAATTAGTTGGTTTAATTAATGCATTGTCTGACGGCGTGATGACAGTATATTTTCATTACATGTTAGTACACAAAGATTACCAATCATTGGGAATTGGAAAGAGAATGATGGAACAAATGCTTAGTCGATATTCTAATATCAAAACAAAAGTGCTTATATCCTATGATAGTGCAGAAAAGTTCTATGGATTATTTGGATTTAAGCCAGAAAAAGGAACTAAAGCCATGTTTATTTCAGATATGGTATAGCATTTTGTGAGTTTATCAAAGAAGTTGGGATCATCAGATAACAACACTTTTCACTTCTAGGGATTTAGCTATAGCAATTAGAAAAAGAGTGGATATATAAACCAACATAGGAGGAACTAAAATGAAATTTATCGTTTCTGCAAGTGTAATCGTTCTCAATGAACATAATGAGATTTTACTCATGAAAGGTCGAAGAGGCTGGGAAATGCCTCAGGGTTGTGTTGAAGAAGGAGAGACTATTAGGCAGGCAGCAGTTCGAGAAGTGAAAGAGGAAACAGGGATTGACATTGAATTAATTAAATTTTGTGGTTTGTATCAGAACATAACGCGCGGCGTATGCAACAATATATTTACTGGAAAACCGATTGGTGGAGCTTTAACTACAAGTGATGAAAGTGAAGAGGTGGGCTACTTTACTTTAGAAGAAGCTGGGCAAATGATCACATGGGGGAATTTCTATGAAAGAATTCAGAATGCATTAGATGAGCAAAGCCATCCATTTTTGATTGAATTTTCAGAATAAGGTCACTCATTATAGTAGACTCTATCTTATAGACGCTCCTCTCTTGGTTGGTGATACTCCGGACAACACCATTCTACCCAATATTAGGGCGATTTTTATTTGTTGTACCTTCGTGGCTAAGGTTTAAGTGCGCTAGCTTTCTTATTAGGATACAGATATAAGAGTAGTTTAATATAAGGAGCAGCCCGAAAACGAGGTTGCTCCTTTTTTTGCTTTTACACTTCGCAAATGGAACATTGTGGGTTATATTGGATATGATTTGGTTCTATGGTAGGAAAATGGAGGTATTCAACCTTGGATGAAAATATACGCTTTCCAATAGGACACTTTGAGCCAAGTCTTAACTTCTCTAATGAGGACCGAATTGACATCATAGGTCAAATTCCCGGAATTACGAAGACCTTAAAAGAGATTACACAACATCTTAATGATGATCAACTCTGTACTCCTTATCGTGAAGGCGGTTGGACAATCACACAGATTGTGCACCACCTTGCGGACAATGACATGAACGCTTATATCAGGTTCAAGAGAGCATTAACTGAAGAGGAACCGATGGCAAGCTCGTATCGAGAGGATTTATGGGCATCATTACATGATTATAGGGATACGCCCATCGAAAATTCAATTTTGCTGATGGAAATACTGCACAAGCGATTTCTCGTTCTATTGTATGGTTTACATCCAGATCAGTTTAGACGAAAACTCCGAACAGAAGTGTTAGGTACAATTTCATTGGATATCGCGATTCAAAGATTTGTTTGGCACGGGCAGCATCATATTGCTCAAATAAAATCTTGTATATTATCACAGAGGTGGTAGGGTCTTATACTTGTCTCAAGTATGGAGGTAACATATGGGAAATGGAAGGATTTTGGGTATTGTCTACAACGTGATACCAGTCAGAGATCTTGATGTGTCAGCTGCTTGGTTTGTACAACATTTTGGATTTAACATTCGCCACCAACGCGAAGGATATTTGAGTTTATTTAGGGGTGAACGTCCAATTTTGGACTTGATCCAAAGCGATAATGAAACACGAGCGACATTTGAAGTACATCAGAAAAAGAGATGGGTCATTACATTTTTCACCGATGACATTGGTTCTTTACATAACTATTTAACATCAGAGAATGTGAAAGTAGGGGATATTAGTGATGAGGGACACTATGGGAAGTTTTTTGTGTTAGAAGATCTGGACGGCAACATATTTGATGTGTGGGAACACCATGATTGTGAATTGAATTTCTAATGAGGAACTTTGGTCAGCTGCTATCAATCACCGAGGGTTTAGGGGGATACGAATGTTGATTGAAGACGAGAAAATATTTCCTGACTGTTCAGTTGAAATAAGAATAGTAGACGTTGGCGGCTTAACAAAGCCACAGCTTATTCAGAAACTGGACCAAAACTCTATTTTATTGAATAAATATGGAGAACAGTTGTTACATGATGAAAGATTTATAGTCTCCAATACAAAGCAAAGCTTGCAAACGGTTGAGTTGACCGTCAGACAACTTGGGTTTTCGGATGGGGCTACGACTTTTCAACTGTTTCGAAGGGCAAATGATCTAGGGTTGGAATGTTGTCCGGTTGAGTTAGGACCTTATCTAAGACTGCAATATTTGGATCAGCCCGAGATAGTTTCTACCAACATTTCAGAGGAGAGGAAAGCTCCGTCCGGCTCCATCACCATAGCATCTGAAGCCCTTACGGAGGATATTGATTTTCCAAAAGGTTTTTATCTCAGACGAATAAACGACAAGTTATGGTTACGAGGATATCTTGCGGACCATCTACATATTTGGAGTCCTCATGATCGCTTTATCTTCTGCAGGGCTTAGCTTCTATTGTATGAAGATCGAAAGGTATTTTGAAAGAAAAGGAGTGAAAGACCAATGGATATCAAAAACAAAAGCGGAGATGTGCTTGGAAAAATTCAAATTGAATCCTTACGCAACGATAGTGCGATTGACCGGATCGTCATTGACTTAAAGCCTGGTGAGGGGAAGGCGATTTATACCGCAGATGCTACGGAGAACCAATTCACGCAACAGACCAATTATGCAGCCATTCCATGGGAGGAGGGTTTGGAACAATTGGAGAAACTTTATTCTCCATGGCAGCCGAAATTTCCGATTAATTCTGATATCGATGCCATTCATGTATTTTATGGATTTGATAATCTAACTCCGCAAGAAATCGAAGAAATGGTTGAAGAAAGTAACAGGACAGGCAGAAATGTAGTGATACGAGATTTGAAGCCAAATAAGAGGGTTGTGGGCATCAGCATCACGTATCAAGAATACGGTGGTTATAAACTTAATATTTTTGGAACAACAAAGAGCCGAATCACGTTGCCTGATCATGATGGTACTACGGTTAAGCAAGTAGCCATACGTGGCGTCCAAGCATTTTTTATTGTCAATAACGAAACTTCCCAATTGATATGGATCGAAGAGGATGTGCATGGGAAGGCACTTCAATACGAGATCAATGGCAGAAATATGTCAGAAGATCTTGTGATGAAGATTGCGAAATCAATGGACGGATAAATTTTATCTTAATCTGAGTGAGGTGCAACGATGAGTTACAAAGCTATTCTCATAGACCAATTGAACGCCTGTTATCATGACAAGAGCTGGTTTATTCCGCTTCATGATATTTTGACAGACCTCAATGCGGCCGAGGCCGCTTATGTAAAGAATGAGGAGCAGCACTCCATTTGGGCGATCGTCAATCATCTTATTTTCTGGAATGAGAGGTGGCTTGAGAGATATATTGCCGAACAGGTAGACGGGCAGCATTCAGTGAATAATGAGGATACATTTGACATAGATCCGTCTAAGCTGAACGATGTGGAGTGGCACAAGACATTACATAGACTGAAAACCGTTTTTAGTGATTGGAACTAGGCACTCGAAGATAGCGAAGAACATAAATTGACTCGTGCAATCCCCTCCTATTTCAACGCGCCATGGTGGGGAGTTGTATCCAATCTATGTATACATAATGCCTATCATATTGGCCAGATCATGTTGCTTAAAAAATCAATGAAACACACGTAGTACACGCTGTATTACATTTATAAAATTATACTTAAGCAAAGGAAGATGACTATCATGGAAAAAGGCAAAATTATATTTTTGAACGGGGTAACCAGCTCTGGTAAAACTTCAATTGTAGAGGCGATGCAATCATACGATGATCCGTTTTTCTATGTTGTCGCTAATGATCTTTTTGAAAATACGATCGGTGATAAACATCTTCAGACGGATTACTGGAAGTATCTGAGTGAAGCGATTGTAATGATGTATCATACGGCAAAAGTATTTTCAGACCATGGAAAGCATGTTCTGATCGATGGAATACTTGTGGAAAGACCGGAGCTCGCGCCGCATTATGAACAAGTCAAACAGATTTTTGAAGACTATCCACTGGATATTGTGGAGTTATATTGCCCCCTCGACATCTGCCGTCAGCGTAACATTGAGCGTGGGGATCGCAGAGAAGAGCAATCGGATGAGCAGCATCAGATCATGGCCAAAAACATTAACTACAGGTACTCCATTGATACAAGTATGAACACACCGGAAGAATGTGCAGAGAGGATTATTGCGGCGCTGTTCAAGCCCCATCAAGAACCATTGAAAAATATGTAAAGATGATACAACAAAGCTGTAGTGGCATCGATACGGGTGAAATGAGGAATCACAAATGGAATTACAAACAAGAAAAAGTATAGTTAATGATTTAAAGTCAATGGGGATAAGGGAGGGCATGACGATAATTGTTCATTCTTCTTTCAAAGCAATAGGTAAGGTTATAGGCGGACCAGTGAGTGTTATTTTAGCTCTGGAAGAAGCCGTTGGAATCAATGGAACCATTGTCATGCCCACTCAAACAGAACATCTTTGTGAACCTTCGGAGCATGACGCGAACCTGTCTTCAGAGGAGATTGAGTTCATCAAAGATAATATGCCCACTTATTATCCTGATCTAACACCAACCTCGTATATGGGTATTATTCCTGAGGTGTTTCGGAAGCAAGATGGTGTGTTACGAAGCTCACATCCGCACATGTCTTTTGCTGCCCGGGGGAATGAGGCAAAACAGATAACGGAAAATCATAGCTTGCATTATGCATTAAATGAGGAATCACCGTTAGGAAAAATCTATAATTTGAGTGGACATATTCTGTTCCTTGGTGCACCTACAAATAGTAACACTTCTTTGCACCTGGCCGAGTATAAACAGCAGAATACATTTGTTAAGCCAAAAGTCTGGGGAGTAAAAATGCTGTTGGATGGAATTGAACAATGGACTACATACGATGATATTAACAATGAATCGGATGATTTTGAATTGATTTTTAATGAGTTTAAGATCCAGACTAACGCCGTTACCGAAGGAATGGTAGGGAAAGCTGTAAGTTATTTGATACCCCAAAGAGAGATGGTTGATTATGCTTTGGGATGGATGAATCGGAACCGAAGAGAACATATAGGGCAGTGAATCATCTCAAAAAGAAAGAAGGGGGAAATGTAATCATGACCAAAGAGATTGAAGATTTGCTTCAAACTTTTGAAGAATGGGCGTTGTTTGCCAAGACGATGAATCATCTTGAAGAGAAGAGCTGGAATTCCAGCTTGGAAGAAGGGAAATGGACGATAAAATCACTAGTAAGTCATATCATGTTATGGGACCGATATTTTTACAAGGAAGCGATTGAGAAGATTGCGCTGAAGCAGGAAGTTACGTTGAAACATATCAATTTTGAAGAGTTTAATCGAAAAGCTATTGAGTACGGGAACCGAACAGAGACGTCCGAAATCGTAAATAAGGCTATCACGTACCGCCATAAAATTATGAATGAAATTCGAGGGTTATCGGAAGAACAGCTTCATCAGACGTATTTGAACGCCAAGGGGAACGTATTCTATATTCCCCAATACCTTAAAGATTTTATATGGCATGACCAGCATCATATGCAACCGTTGAAGAAATATCTTTCCAACCTTGAAGCGTAAAGGATTGCAGGCAGGGGGCGGAACGTAATACAGCATGTTGCTTGCTTTGAATATAATATGTATCCCAAACTAGGGAGGGATTGTAGTGAGTACTCATACAATTGAATTAACTCAGGCAAATCTGATCGGTTCATTTACCAATGAGGTAACTCCCATATTGAGCGTGAAATCTGGTGACTCCATTCGTTTTCAGACGCTGGATGCGGGTTGGGGAACGGGTGTGAGTTATTCGGAACGCATGAAACCTTTTGATCGACAAGGTGAAAAAGATGGAGGTCATGCATTAATCGGTCCGATCTATATCGAAGAGGCGAAGCAAGGACAGACGTTGGAGATTGTTTTCAATGAGATCGTACCCGGGAGTTACGGGTTTACTTCCGCTGGTGGATATCCGAACTGGCAGAACCAGAAGTTACATCTAACAGAGGTTGAAGAACTGTCGCTGAACTGGACACTTGATCGCCAAACGATGAGTGGAACCTGTGAAATACACGGAATAACTTTCACTGTATCTCTCTCTCCGTTCATGGGAGTCGTGGGCATGCCACCAGAGTCAAAAGGAATTCATACGACTTGGCCGCCTCGCTATTGTGGAGGCAACATCGACTGCAAGGAACTGGTGCAGGTAAGTAAATTATACTTACCTATCCCTGTAGACGGAGGTTATCTCGCGATTGGTGATGGTCATGCACGCCAGGGAGATGGTGAAGTCAGCTGTCAGGCGATTGAATGTCCAATGGAACTTGTGGATATCACCATCAACGTAATTGATGATATGATTCTGACAAATCCTCGTGCACATACGCCATCCGGATGGATTACCTTCGGTTTTCATGAAGATCTGAATGAGGCTACGGTTCAAGCATTAGACGGGATGCTTAATCTGATGGGTGAGTTGTACGGACTAGATCGAGTGGAAGCGATTGCACTTGGAAGCGCGGTAATTGATCTGCGTATCACCCAAATTGTGAATGGCGTTAAGGGTGTGCATGCTGTCCTTCCACATGATGCTTTTAAGTAACTTGAGCCCTGTTATACATTGTATTAGATGAACTTGGGGGTCGATAAAATGAAAGGCAGACCACAGATCGTTTTAGATATCGCAGGGGTTTTGTTAAGTAATATGTCGTTGACGTGCTGGAAAGATATGAGTGTGGAAACCAACCTATCGGCAGAATCTTTGAAAGTACATTTTGCAGGAATCAAACGAAAGCTCTGGACAGGAATGATGAGGGAAGAAGAGTTCTGGCAATCGTTGAAGGAAATGTATCCCGAATTATCAATAAGCCGAGCGAAGGACATCTTAACCAATTCAATTGTTCCCTTACCAGCCGCTCAATACCTTGAGCGATGGAGTGAGTCCGCCGATATCCATCTACTCAGCAATCATTGCAAGGAATGGATTGAGCCGAATCTGGGCCGTTTAAGCTCATTTACCAAAAGTGTAACCATCTCTAACCAAGTGGGTTTATGTAAACCTGAGATTGAGATATACCAACGGGTCGAAACCTTCCTGGTAGCTGGAGAAGAGGTTCTATTTATAGATGATCAAGAGAAAAATTTACATTCGGCTAAGCTACTTGGTTGGAAGACTTTACTGGCTGACGAAGCAGGAGATTGGGTTAATGAAGTTGAGCACCGACTACAGTAATCCGGGCGATACAGCGCAATGTATGAGTAATGGGATTACAGTGGATTCAGGCAGAAGTTTATTCAATATGGGAAATTTAGTCCATGTAAATGGGAGAATATAATCGCGGTTGAAATGGGGGCTACTGAAATGGAAAATAAGGAAACGTTTAATCTCGTAACACATGAATATGAACGATATAGACCCGTATATCCGAGTGAAATGTTTGATGATATTATTACATATCTGAATCTTAATAAAGAGGATTCCATTCTTGAGGTTGGCTGCGGAACGGGGCAGGCCACAGGCGGATTGGTGAGCAAGGATTATACAAACATCACCTGTATTGAATTAGGCAGTAACTTGGCACAGTTCACCGCAGACAAATTCAAGTCATATCCATCGATTCAAGTAATCAATACTTCCTTTGAGGACTGGAATAACGAAGGAAAGCGACTTCAATTGATTGTGTCAGGAACGGCCTTTCACTTCATTGATCCGGAAGTTGGTTACCACCGGGCTTGGGAATTGCTAGAGAATAGAGGCGGCATTGGACTTTTCTGGACAATTCATGTACCAGTCTATGACCAGCTGCACAATGAAATTCGTTCCCACTACATAGCTTTAGCCCCTCATCTGGATGATTCGCACTATCCTTCGCCGGATGAAGTCATTCAGGAACGCAAAGAAATGACTGAACGATCCGGCTTGTTCGCGGATATTATGGTTAAGGAGTATAACTGGATACAGTCCTGTTCCAGCGAAGAGTATGTCGCGCTGATAAATACCAATTCCAAACATCAGCAGCTTTCTGATGATGTTCGGCATTCACTTCTGGAGCGAGTCAAAGGTTCCATTGATGCTGCAGGTGGAACGATAGAGAAACAACATAAGGTTGCTCTTTTTCTAGGGAAGAAAAAGGTCTAAGGATATACGTTTTTATCATTCCATTGCAGAACAGGAGGAATAAAATATGAGTGATCTACGTTCAACATATAATATTGAAACGACGGTGTTAAGTTTTCAAGAGGAGTTGGCGCGGTTAAAGATGCAGGCATTAATGGGGTGGCCCAAAGAATTTCGAAATCTAGAGTGGTATGGTTTGAAAAATGGAATGCGTGTATTGGAGGTCGGAAGCGGACCAGGGTACATTACAGAGCAGCTATTGAATAGTCTGCCGGACAGCGAGCTTACCTCGCTTGAGATTGATCGTTCACTGCAAGCACAAGCCAAAGAACGGCTGAAAGATATTCCTTCCAAGCGATTACAATTTGTAGAGTCGTCCATCTACCAGATGGATCTGCCTGATGATTCTTTTGATTTTGTCGTGGCAAGACTTATCTTTCTTCATTTGAACAATCCTGACGAAGCTGCAAAAGAGATATATCGTGTACTGAAGCCTGGCGGTCGTCTTGCTATTATTGATGTGGATGACGGCGTTTTTGGAGCAGTGAATCCTGATGTTCCTGCTTTGCATACGGTATTAATGAAGATTTCGGACTATGTAGCACAACACGGCGGTAATCGCTTAATTGGCAGAAGTTTGCCGCGTCTCCTTTCTGAGAGCGGATACATCGATGTTGACATTGATTCTGTCCTTCAACATAGTGATCTTTTAGGCAAAGAAGGGTTTAAGCAGCAGTTTAATCTTAATCGCTTTGTACATTTTGCTGAAAAAGGTGTGATCAGTTCAGAGGAATTTGCTCAGCTGCAACACGCTTCTGAATCGATAAATCATTCCCCGGAAGCCTATGCCATGATGAATTTCATTACAGCTTGCGGCACGAAGCCTCTGTAAGAGCTGTGTACGTTTGAAATAAGGTTTACTTGCTCGGTGCTTTGGCACTGTCTATGACAGAATAAGCTTCCTAAGAGACGGAGGATGGGAATGAATATCGTTCAAGCTTTCCAGGAAACTGTAGTTCTAGGGGATCATCGGGGTATGATTGAGTTACTGAAAAACTACGAACAATCCAGAAGATTGTCTGTCCATGAACGAGGCTGGGTCTACTGGAATGTTTCTGATGGTTATGCCTTGTTAAGAGAGCCGGAACCGCTTTATGCCAATCACCGGGCATTCTTCGAATGGGGGAAAGAAAACCTTGCCCCTGAGCACTTACACTGGATCGTTTCGGATTCGACACAAGCGTTATCATTGTCCTTGGGAAACTATTTTGATCATTGGATTGATTGGTACCAATATGCTTGTGATCATGCACCTAAGCTGGATACCAACCGAGGTGCTCGATTCGAGAGCCATCGGGCTTTGGGTGGTTCGCTTTGGGTTTTGGAGAGGTACAGCGAAATGGACAGTGTGCTTGAAAATATGAACCAACTCATACAAGAAGATGAGACATGGTCCAATATTCTTTTTGCCCGGATTACATACAACAAACAACGTCTGGCTAGGCTTTATCATGCCGGGGACGTTGTCAGAGTTCAAGGTCTTGTGAACGAAACGATGGACTCGATTGATAACATCAATGTTGGAGCACTGCCCATTTCAAGAAAAGACGAAGTGGTCGGTAGCTGGGAGGATATTAATGTCTCCAGAAATTCACAGAGAGATATCAACATTGCGTTGAACAATCTGGCCTGTACTTTAACGGATATTGAAAGGTATGAGGAAAGTATGAAATTGTTCATGCAGATACAGGAACGTGGTCACCGCATGAATGCATATGGTTTTTCCAAATGGATATATTCGATCTGGAAGACAAGAGGGACTGATGCAGTTAAAGCGGCTTTAGCAGATAATGCAGCTTGTGAAATGGCTGATCTTGTCAAACATACTCCTGAACTATCAGAGATCAAAGGTTTAGCATGAGGTGATTGAAGTGGTAAGAGGTTTGCACAACAATGTGAAAGGAGTGATGTGATATGAGAAACAATACGAATCTGAGTAGAAGAAATGGAATTGCCGGAGGTGTTTTAGTCTAGCACAGAGGAATCAAGGAAGCGTTCCGAGGGATTCCTCTGTGTAAATATCAAGAGGAGGAATTCAAACTATGATTCATTTAAAACGTGTCTCGGTAGATAATTGGTATGCATGTACTCAACTGGAAGTATCTGAAGAGCAGAAAAAGAGTTTTCCCGCGCCGGTTGTATATTGGATTGCTGAATCCAAGGTAGTGGAAGACTTTCAACCCATGGCCATCTATTTTGATTCTGATCTGGTTGGATTTACTGTGTACTCAGAGAAGGCGGATCATGAGGATAACTATTGGCTTCTTGCTCTAATGATAGATTCCAAATATCAGGGCAGAGGTTATGGAAGAGAAGCCCTTAAGAAGTTGATTGATCTGATGCAAGAATCGCTGAAATGCAAACGCATCATGATTGGACACAGGCTGGAAAATGATATTGCCGGGAAGCTGTATGAATCGTTTGGTTTTCACCGAGTAAGTGAAGGGCTGATTGATGGCGAAGTTGTTCGTCTTCTAAGATGCAAGTAGTGTCAAAACACACGCGATTCGGATCGTAGAGGAGGTTGGTTGATTTGAAGCATTTACAGAGTATTTTCTCATTACTCTTTATCATGTTAGGCATTGTGATTATTACAATCTCGAAAATGATTGAAGAGGTAATTCCCAAGTTAGGGTATGCAGCATTCCAGTCAGCAGCAGCTGGCAGTTATACTCCGAGTGATTATCAAGTGAATTTTGCACTGAATTATTGGATAGGCGCGATATGTATTTTGGGTGGAATGATCTGTTTATTGACTAGAATGAATTGGGTTCAGCACTCCATACGTGAAATGAATAAAAGAAACAGAGCTTTTGATGAAACTGATAATTATGACGATACAAGAGAACTGAAATAGGATATGATATGACATAAAAAAGAAAGGGCAGATCAACATGATTACATTCCAATACTTTGAACCGGAAGATTTTGATCAACTAATCGAATGGAGTGGAGATGAAGCGTTTCTGCTCCAGTGGGCTGGCCCGCAGTTCCATTATCCACTTTCCAAGGAACAGCTAGCGGATTATTTGCAAGGTGCGAATGATAAGAACACTTCGAATAAGTTCATTTATAAAGTGATGGATGAATCAACTCAAGAGATTGTGGGCCATATTGCTCTTGGCGGTATCGATCGATATAATCGTTCAGGACGTATCGGTAAGGTGCTTCTTGGTAAGCCATATCAGGGTAAAGGCTATGGAAAGCAAATGATCGATGAGGCACTTCGAATTGGATTTGAAGAGGAGAAGCTACACCGGATTAGTCTGGGTGTATTTGATTTTAATGTCTCAGCCATCCGATGTTATGAAAAAGCGGGCTTCGTACAAGAAGGACTTATTCGTGATGCGAGAAGACATGAAGATACATTCTGGAATCTTATCGAGATGAGCATATTAGAAAACGAATGGAAGAAATAGCTTCTCAAAAGGGCTCATCATACTTGAGAGGAGGTTTACCCACTCGCTATGCTGAACATACTGAAAAAGCTGACTTTTTGGTTTGTCATTTTCTCGCTAACCGTATGTTTCATTAATCTATCAGGGAACGATGATAAGAATATTCTGATTTATCTAACGAATCCTTTAAATCCGTTGCTGAATGACTGGTTGACCAAAATAAATACAAATCCAGAGACGACTTCATTTTTCAGGCCGTTAATATACCTGTTCCATTTGATTTTTTGGGGCGGAGTGGGGTTCATTCTGGATCGGCTCATTATGAAGCTTAAGCGTAATAGGTAGATATGAACAACTCTCAGAAAAAGGTCATCTTTCTTTAGAAACACTTGATGAACGGATGTAATAACTACGTGTACGAAAATTTAAAGGGGGGATGTTCGCTTGTCATCTGAATGACAGGCAGACATCCCCTTAATTATTTACTTCCTTCCTGATTGATTACAATGATCCCCGTATCAATAAATTCCTGCACGGGCAAACCGTCGCTTGCGAGTAACAAGGTCTCCATCATTTTGGCACCCCAGACTCCCTCATTCTGCGAAATAACGGCAGACAATTGACCGTTGAGCAACCCGTTTTCACTGGTCGGGCTGTCACCGAACGCGATCAAATGCCGGTTAAGGCCTTTCGCTTTCCAGATCAGGGTAGAAGCAGAGACGGAAACAAAATCGAGTCCGATAATCGCATTGAAGTGAGGGTGAGCTTGAATCATGTTCTCCATATCGGACATGGCGCGATCTTCATTCCCTTGATGATAACGAACCTCCAAGATTTCGATGTCTGTTTCACTGCGGATGTAGTCAATGAATCCATTAAGCCGCTGCTGCAAACCTTGCATCTCCTCCAAACCATTCTCGACAAGAATCATGCCTTGATTATTCAGAAGTCCTGTAGTCGTCATCGCGAACTGCTGGCCAGTGCGATAGTTATCAGCGCCCACATAAGCGATTCGATGACTGGATGGGACATCTGATTCAAATGTAATGACAGGAATACCCGCAGCTTGGGCTGCATCAATAACGGGTGTAAGTGCAGCAGCATCCACAGGAGATATAGCTATCCCGTCCACATGCTGTTTGATCATATTCTCCATGATACGGATCTGTTGTTCGGTATTGGCTTCATCAGGTGCGTTTACAATTAATGTGATATTGTGTTTCCCTGCATACTCCGTTGCATCCTTCGTGATCATCTCATAGGTTGGATACGTCATTGGATAAATAATACCGAAAGCTTTGCTCGCTGCAGATTTCTCTACAGGTGAAGTTGCAGGAAGTGATGCAACCATTTGCTGTGGATGAATGTGTGCGGAACCGGATGAAATGATCATCGGGAACAACAGTATTAGTGTAAGTAAAAGTGCAAATCTGACTTTACTCATACATCGGCTCTTTTCTCATATCTGATGGTCTGGCCTGCGATTCCTCGGTTCCTTGCGTTCGGTATTCTCTTGGCGTAAAACCTGTTATTTTCTTGAATATATTGGAAAAATAATGAGAATCGTTGTAACCGACTTTGTAAGCAATTTCAAAGGTTTTGTTGCTGGTCGTTTTCAGCAGCTCTTTGGCTTTACCGATTCGAATCTGGGTTAGATACTCCGTTATCGTTTGACCAGTTTCCTGACTAAAAATCTTGCTTAGATGACTTGGACTGATTCTTACGTGTGCAGAGATCATTTTCAGCGAGACCTGTTCGTTATTGTATTCACGGGATACATAGGCTTTTACCTGATCAATGACATCACTGTATTTTCCGGAGCATGCTGCTCTTCTTTGCCATAACAGGTTAAGCAGGGAACACAGATATTGGGTGCAATCCTCCCAGCACGTAATCTTCCGGATCGTCTGCTGCAGGGAAGTAATGTTCTCATCCGAATGGTCACTCATGCGGAACAGCTGATTTGCAAGCCGAAACGACTCCAACGTAAGATCATTCAACAGATAGAAACCATACGATGAGGACTTCCAGTCGAAGGACTGTAATGGAGCGGCAAACTCCTGCACAAAATGGTCACGCAGATTGGGGCTGCCGATTTTGAGAAATTCAAGAAACGAATTCCTGTCGAGAAAAAGAGTCGTTTGCTCATCCAGGTTAATTTCACGTAGAGAAGCTCTGTTCTGAAGGGTAAGCCGGGTAATATATTTATCCTCCTCCGCTTCCAGATACGAGACATGAATGCCTTGCAACCGCTCTTGTTGACTGCCAATACCCAGAATAATATTACATTTGAACATATGCTCCAGCTCCATACGAACCCGCCCGCGAAGCTGCTCCAGATATACGGATATGTTCTCATCGTCATTATACTTGAGCAGAAGCACGATCTCCGTCCGGCTTCGAATATAAGGAAGAAGTTCTACGTGGGGATCACGAGTTTCCTCCAGTACGGGAATCAGCTTCTTCATCATGGATTCCGAATCCGGGGAATCCTCTGTTAATCGAACGTCGATAATGACAATGGTGTAATACCTGGCTGAGAGAGGAAGTGCGAGTTGTTTGGCTGATTCAATCGCATCGGTTGTACCGATGAGTCCCCCGCACAAATCGGCCAGCAGTTTTTCCTTGGTGATCGTTCGGCTTGTCATGCGTTGTTGTTCTTCATCCATTTGTTTGCTGACCTTATGAAGCATCTGGATTAGCTCTGCTGCGCTAATGGGCTTTAGACAGTACTCGGTCACACCGAGTCGGATGGCCTCCTGGGCATAGCTGAATTCATCATGACCGCTCATGATAATGATTTTGATATCAGGTTGCTGATTGCGAACGATGGAGGTCAGTTCCAGTCCGTTCATAAATGGCATTTTAATATCCGTAATCAGAATATCCGGTGCCCATTCATGAATTAAAGGTAACGCAAGCTCGCCGTCGGGTGCATCCCCGCAATAGCGAAAACCTTCCTTTTCCCAATCAATGCAGTTGCGTATATTCTCCCGAATTCCAATTTCGTCATCCACAATCATGACTTTTTTCAACGGTTAACCTCCTTGCTTCTGGGGATACGAATCATAAATGTGCTTCCTTCCATATACGTACTTTCCATTTCAACGCCATAAGCTGGTCCGAAATAAAGCCGAATCCGGTGATGTACATTGAGCAGACCGAATCCGCCTTCCTGCTCGTCATCTTGGGGGGAACGGGAACCTGCCGGTTTCTCCAGCTCTTCACGTAATTGAGCCAATCGATCCGCAGACATGCCGATTCCGTTGTCTTGTACGGTGAGAATGATGCTATTTTCCTCAATATATCCGTGGATGGATATACGCCCTTGACCGCGTTTGTTCTTGATCCCATGATATAGTGCGTTTTCAATCAAGGGCTGCAGCGTCATTTTCAGAATGGGATAATCCTGAAGCTCACGGTCAACGCTGATCTCGTAGGTGAGAATATCGTGGTACCTCATCTGTTGAATAACCAAGTAACTTCGCGCATGCTCAAGCTCGGTTTGAATGGATACCCAGTCAAATCCTTTGTTCAGACTTAAACGAAAGAACTTCGAGAGGGCCTGCACAAGTTTGATTACATTTTCTTTTTTCTCTGCTTCCGCCATCCATAGAATGGATTCCAACGTGTTATAGAGGAAGTGAGGGTTGATCTGAGCTTGCAGCGTACGTAGTTCAGCTATTTTCACCTGTTCATTCTCTCGAATACTCTTTTCGATTAATGTTTTGAGCTTATCCAGCATCACATTGAAGCTTTTGCCCAGATCAGCAATTTCGTCCGAGCCGTGTGGTGTGACTTTGGCCTCCAAGTAACCGTTTGCAGCTTTACGCATCTTGTTCATCAGAATCCGGATGGGAAGAATCAGTCGATTATTCAGGAAAAAATATAATGATATTGCAAAGAAGGCACTTAACAAAACCGTGATGATGATCAATTGGCGAATGCTATTGGCCTCTGCAATGATTTCCTGATAAGGAGCTACCCCGATCATTTTCCATCCGGTCTGTTTGGAGGTGCTGTATACAACGAATTGCGGCTTGGATCCTGCGGACAGGATAAAGCTGTCATGCTGCAGATGTAAGGGTATTGATCGGATCTGATCCATCATTGTTATGGATGCCGGGGTGGCATCCGGCCTGAAAAGAGTATTTCCGTGTTGATCACTGATGTAGAAAAAACCTGAATCCTTAATGGGGGTGCTCGTCAAAAAATCATCAATAAACGAATCATTCAAATCAATTACTATAAATCCGATGACCTCGTGCGTGATTCGTTCTTTGACTGTGGTTATAATTGAAAGCGCATTCTGTTTAGGGTAAGCAAATCCATCCAGCCTGTTATATTCAGCATAGGCTGCAGAATGAGGGATACGCAGAATGGCATCCGGATACTGTATCAAATACTTGAAGTAAGGGTTACGCAGCGGATTCCGTTCCAGCTTGAACACACCTTTTCGTTCACTTATGCCTTTACCATAGAAATTCACGAATGAGATATTAAGTACCTTGTCATACTTGTAAGTTTCCCGATATAGATTGTAGGTCTGAAGGATGGCTTTGGCTTCCGGGTAGGACTCTGATTGAGAATAAAGGTATTGAAGCACTTGTGGATTCTTGCCCAGTTCGAGTAGCCGTTCCGTATCCTCAAACAAGATATCAATGTTCCTGGCAAGCTGGTCGGCGACCAGTTGTGTTGAGGCCTTGTTATGATTGGATACAACCGTATAGGATTTGTGGTAAGAAATCAATCCAACCACGATCAGTGGTACTGAACTGAGGATGATAAACATGCTGAGTAATTTAAGCCTGAGGCTTGAAGCAATCCACTGAATGAGTTTCAACGTATTCCACTCCATCTGAAGGGATCGAAAATGTACCATTAGTATAACATGATTTTTAGATATTTAAGAGAATCACTAAATACTACACAATTAAACAAAGAAATTACACGTTCTAGATCTCCGTTTTTGAAATTGCTAAATTATTACATTAAAAAAACAAGATACTCCATATAAGCTTGAAATGAAAGCGTTCTATAATGTGATCACACCACAAGGTGAAATGAAAAAGGGAGGATCACAACATGCGAACCAAAAAAAAGTGGGGACTTGCCATAACATTGGCTATGGTGATGCTGGTTAGCACGGCATGCAGCAGTACTAATGGAGGAGCAGGCTCCGATAATGAAACTTCAACAAATGGCAATGGGGGTACACCTGCCAGCGCCAAAACAATTACACTTGGTTTTTCACAGGTTGGTGCAGAGAGTGGCTGGCGTTCGGCGAATACCAAGTCGATTCAGGATTCAGCCAAAGAAGCAGGCTATGATTTGAAATTTTCGGATGCGCAGCAAAAGCAGGAAAATCAGATTAAAGCTTTGCGATCCTTCATCCAGCAGAAGGTGACGGTGATTGCTTTTTCTCCTGTTGTGGAATCCGGTTGGGATACCGTATTGAAGGAAGCGAAGGATGCAGGCATTCCCGTAATTTTGACGGACCGTGCTGTGGATTCCCCGGATAAAACCCTCTACAAAACCTTTATTGGCTCCGACTTCGTAGAAGAAGGACGCAAAGCAGGTCAGTGGCTTAGTGACCAATACAAGGACACACAAGACGAGATCAATATCGTTGAGCTGCAGGGCACTACAGGCTCCGCACCGGCGAATGACCGTCAAGAGGGCTTTATGGAATTGATTGCTTCCAATTCAAAGCTTAAAGTGATTGCTTCACAATCGGGTGACTTTACACGTGCCAAAGGCAAAGAAGTCATGCAGGCTTTCCTCAAAGCACATAAAAAAATCGATGTTCTCTACGCACATAATGACGATATGGCACTTGGTGCAATTCAGGCCATTGAAGCGGCAGGACTGAAACCAGGCGTAGATATCACCATTATCTCGGTTGATGCCGTGAAGGATGGGATGCAGGCTGCTGCTGATGGCAAAATCAACTTTATCGTGGAATGTAATCCGTTGTTAGGACCTCAATTAATGGAAGCGGTTCAAGCGGTAGTGGACGGGAAAGAGATCGAACCCCGAATCGTAACGGATGAGACAACGTTCACATCGGAGCAAGCCAAAGAAGCATTGCCAACACGCGAATATTAAAAGCAGATTCGTATAACACCGAAAAGTCATTTTTCGACCAGGCTGTCGCTAAATGACTTTTTTCCATAACAAAGGAGAGGGTTATATGGCCGAGCAAGCACCCATTTTGCAAATGACAGGCATCACCAAACAATTTCCCGGCGTTAAAGCGCTGTCCAGCGTCAGCTTTCGCTTGTTTCCGGGCGAGATTCATGCCTTGATGGGTGAGAACGGAGCGGGAAAGTCGACACTTATTAAAGTTCTGACCGGCGTTTATTCCATTGATGAAGGAACGGTAAGCATGGATAACCGGGATCTTTCGATCTCCGGTCCGCTTGAAGCGCAAAAGGCGGGAATCAGTACCGTTTACCAGGAGGTTAATCTTTGCCCGAACTTAACGGTTGCTGAGAATATTTTTATCGGGCGGGAGCCGATGCGATTTGGCAAAATCAATTGGAAGCAAATGAACCAAGATGCGGAGAACCTGCTGCGAGACAGATTACATCTGTCCATTGATGTTAAGGCTCCTTTACAGAATTACTCGGTCGCGATTCAACAACTGATTGCGATTGCAAGAGCACTCAGCATCTCGGCCAAAGTGCTCATACTGGATGAGCCTACATCCAGTCTGGACAAAAACGAGGTTCAGCAACTGTTTCGAATTATGCACAAATTAAAGAGTGAAGGTCTCGCCATTCTTTTTGTTACTCATTTTCTTGATCAGGTATACGAAATGTCGGATCGTCTAACGGTGCTCCGTAATGGGGAATTGGAAGGAGAGTACATAGCCGCAGAACTTCCACGCATGGAACTGGTGCTCAAGATGATCGGCAAGGAGCTTGAGGTGTTAGAGGAGCTTCCGAAGGAAACGGATGCTGCCCAGGCGGAGTCGGGAGAACTATTAATTACCGCCAAGGCACTTGGACGAAAAGGCGCCATTGAGCCGTTCGATCTGGACATTCGCAAGGGAGAAGTCGTGGGCTTGGCTGGGCTATTGGGATCTGGTCGTACCGAGATCGCTCGCCTCTTCTTTGGTGCAGATCGTTCGGACGAAGGCAAGCTGCTCGTTGTGGGTACAGGAAGTACGGTCAAGTCGCCGCGTCATGCGATTGATCAGAATATTGCCTTTTGCTCCGAGAACCGTAAAACCGAAGGCATCATCGATGATCTGACCATCCGGGAGAACATTATTCTGGCTTTACAGGCGACACGCGGCTGGTCCAAACCGATCTCACGCAAGAAGCAGGATGAGATCGCCGAAAAGTACATCAACCTGTTAAATATCCATCCGAAAAACCCGGAGCATTTAATTAAAAATCTGAGCGGCGGTAATCAGCAAAAGGTGCTGCTTGCCAGGTGGCTACTGATGAACCCGGATCTGTTGATTCTCGATGAACCTACGCGTGGCATTGATATTGGTGCAAAGACTGAAATACAGAAGCTGGTGCTCTCTCTGTCGAAGCAGGGCATGGCCGTGCTATTCATTTCGTCCGAGTTGGAAGAAGTGATTCGTGTCAGCCAACGGATTGCTGTACTCCGGGACCGCAAAAAAGTGAAAGAACTCAGCGGGGAACAGATCCATCAGCAGCAAATTATGAAAGCAATGGCAGGAGGTTAAAGAGATGGCGGGCAAGATGCGTAAACATCATTTGTTTTGGCCGTTATGTATGCTTGGTTTACTTTTAATCTTTAATTTGCTGTACTCTCCGGATTTCTTCTCCCTCGTTATGCGTGAAGGAAATCTGTATGGCAGCTTGATTGATATTCTCAATTTTGGAGCGCCTTTGATTCTGGTATCGATCGGCATGACACTTGTCATTGCGACCGGAGGCATCGATTTGTCCGTGGGCTCCATTGTCGCGATCTCTGGTGCCGTAGCTTGTATGAGTATCAGCAGAGGAGTAGACCAGAATTCCTTGGGGCTTGTGTTGGGTGCACTCGGATTATCGATGGGTCTCTCCCTGATCTTGGGCGTATGGAACGGGGCGCTTGTTTCGATTGCTCGAATTCAGCCCATTATTGCGACGCTTATTCTGATGGTAGCCGGACGTGGGATTGCACAATTGATTACGAGTGGACAGATTATTACGGTATCCAATGCAAACTACGCCTATATCGGGGCTGGTTCGTTAGCAACATTGCCTTTTTCCATCTTCATCGTATTAACAGTCCTGATTGTGGCCTCTCTGTTGACGAGAAAAACGGCACTGGGACTGTTTATTGAATCGGTCGGAAGTAACGCGAGCGCGAGCCGACTAGCAGGTATTCGTTCCAAAACGGTTATTCTCACAGTTTATGTCTTCTGTGGTCTGTGTGCCGGCATTGCTGGGCTTATTCTCAGCTCGAATGTATCCAGTGCGGATGGAAATAACGCGGGTCTGTGGTATGAACTCGATGCCATTCTTGCTGTAGTGATCGGGGGTACTTCGCTCAATGGTGGACGTTTCTATCTCATGGGTACCGTCGTTGGAGCGCTGATTATTCAAACCTTAACAACGACGATCTATATGATTGGCGTTCCACCAGAAGTTACGTTGGTTGTCAAAGCCTTCGTTGTATTAGCCGTATGTTTGATTCAATCTGATTCCTTCCGCAATTCCATGGTGATCCGTTGGAAAAAACGGAAATATCCAGCCGAACAGGGGGTTAACCGCCATGTTTCTTAATCGTAAGTATCTCCCGGTCTTTGTCACTTTCGGCTTGCTGGCCGTGATGTTTGCCATAGGGTCTTTCAGGTACACGGGATTCTTCTCCACACAGGTGCTGCTTAATCTTCTCATTGATAACGCATTTCTGATTATCACGGCAATTGGCATGACCTTTGTCATTGTATCAGGAGGAATCGACCTGTCGGTTGGTTCAGTCATAGCGCTGACAACCATTATTAGCGCAAGTCTGGTGGAGAAGCAGGGCTGGTCACCTGCCATCGTTATACCGATGGTGCTTGTGATGGGTGCGTTATTTGGCACAGTTATGGGGGCGATCATCCACTATTTTAAAATTCAGCCCTTCATCGTGACGCTGGCCGGCATGTTTTTGGCGCGTGGGCTGTGTTATGTCATCAGTCTCGACACCATTACCATTACGAATCCATTTTACACACAGGTAGCACAGGCGAAAATTTCCCTGCCAGGGGGCAGCTTTGTCTCTATTAATGTGATTATTGCTCTGGTGATTCTACTGCTCGCGATCTACCTGGCACATTACACCCGGTTCGGGCGCAACGTTTACGCCCTTGGCGGAAGCGAGCAATCCGCGCTGCTCATGGGATTGCCGGTTGCACGTACCAAAATCCTGGTGTACACGTTCAGCGGTTTGTGCTCCGCGCTTGCCGGTGTCGTCTTCACCTTCTATATGTTATCGGGTTATGGATTACACGCCATGGGTCTTGAACTCGATACCATTGCGGCTGTTGTGATCGGAGGTACCTTGTTAACAGGTGGTGTGGGGTACGTGGCGGGAACCTTTATTGGCGTATTGATCCAGGGGGCTATCCAAACTATAATTAGCTTCGAAGGCACGCTCAGTTCATGGTGGACCAAGATTGTGATTGGGCTAATGCTGTTTGTTTTTATTTTGTTCCAACGACTTCTTAGCGGGCGGCGAGTATCCTCGAAATCACTGCATTAAGTGGATCGAATGAAATGATATTGCACACAAATACCGAACAATTATATAACTAGATGTGCTCTGCATGGTGGCAGCAGAGACTAACATGGAGATGGGGGATGCGTGAGTGAGAAGACATGTGAACGGGTTGTGCTTGTTCATACTGCTACTGCTGCTTGTCGGTTGTACAACACCTGAGTCTGAATCTGTGTCTCCTCCCATCTCGTCTAACAACTTGGAAACTCTCCCATCTGTTGAGGAATGGATGGAATCAGCGGTAGCAAGGGATACCTCTACGAAACCAATTGTCCTGGGTTTTTCACAACTGGGCAGAGAGAGTGCCTGGCGTCTGGCCAACTCCACGTCTATTCGCACTGCTGCGGCTGAATCGGGAATCTCCCTTGTGATAAAAAATGCAGAACAGTCTCAGACGAAACAGTTCGAGGCTGTTCGGTCGTTCATCAGACAAAAGGTGGATGTCATTGCCATTGCACCGGTCGTGGAATCGGGCTGGGACAGTATACTTCAGGAGGCCAAGGATGCAGGCATACCCGTAATCATTGTAGACCGGTCAGTCGATGTCCAAGACACTTCACTTTTTGTGACAACGATTGGATCAGACTTTTATGAGGAAGGTGTGAAGGCGGGGAAGTACATTCAGGATCGGATGCGAAATCATCCGGGTACGATACGAATTGCCGAACTGCAAGGCACAAGTGGTTCTACGCCTTCCATCCAGCGTGGCGAGGGATTTAGAAGCATTTTCGACACCAGGACAGATATCATTTTCTCACAAAGTGCTCCTGCCGATTTTACGGAGGCCAACGGGAAACAAGTTATGAAAGGTTTCCTTCAGGTTCCGGAAGAAGAAAGGCCGCAGGTTCTTTTTGCCCATAATGATGAAATGGCTTTTGGCGCCATTCAAGCGATAGAAGAAGCTGGGCTGAAGCCGGGTGAGGACATCATCATTGTCTCGGTGGACGGCTCCCGCAAAGCACTTGAAATTCTGGCGAGTGGGAAAATCAACGCTGTCGTGGAATGTAACCCGCTGCTTGGTCCTCAGCTTATGCAGGCTACCAAGGAAATTATTGCAGGACGTACACTTCCGAAGCGCATGGTACCCCCGGAGGACATTTTTACACAGGAGAGTGCTAAACGGGAGATGTACAATAGACGATTTTAGAGTACGTGAAAAAATAGAACATTTTGGATAAAATAGAATTTACTTTAAATAACCTTATCGTTTATACTAAACTCACCTTGAACTAAAGTCTTATCTATGAGAAAAGGAGGCTGTGGTTTACCTTTAATTGAAAGCGCTTTTTTTCGAGGGTTGAACGTTGATAAAGAGAGGGAGTGTAGTAAGGTATTATGCTGTGAATAAATATGAGGAGGTAATATTATGTTCAAAGGAAAGCTGGCAAAAGCGGTAATATCTCTCGCACTCTTCAGTACATTGTTCTCCATTCCTGCAGTGCCTGATGCTCGTGCTGCGGACGCAGCCTGTCCAAATGGTTATGTAGGCTTGACGTTTGATGATGGCCCATCTGGAAATACAACAAACATGCTTAACGCATTGAAGCAGGCTGGTTTACGGGCAACGATGTTCAATGTTGGACAAAATGCGCAAAACAATCAATCTCTGGTTACTGCACAGGTGGCAGCTGGCATGTGGATCGGCAATCATTCCTATACACATCCGAATATGACTACGTTAAACAGTTCTCAGATGTCGTCAGAGATTACACGGACACAGCAAACGATTCAGTCCATTACTGGAAGTTCACCTAAATTGTTCAGACCTCCTTACGGTGCGACTAATGCAACCTTGAAATCCGTTGTGAGCCAAAATGGCTTGACTGAAGTGCTGTGGAACGTAGATTCCCAAGACTGGAATGGCGCCAGTGCAACCCAGATTGTAGCGGCTGTGAACACCATGAAAAGTGGTGATGTCATTCTAATGCATGATCAGTACCAGACGACACTTCAGGCGATTCCGCAGATTGCACAAAATCTGAAGAATCGTGGCCTTTGCTCCGGCATGATCTCACCGGCGACAGGTCGGGCAGTCGCGCCTGATGGAGGCACGACCAATCCTCCAGGTACTTCAACAAAAGTGGAAGCTGAGAATATGACCAAAGGTGGCCAGTACACAGGGAATATAAGCTCTCCTTTCAATGGAGTAGTGCTCTATGCTAACAATGATTTGGTTAAATACACGCAGTATTTTGCAACGGGCACTCACAATTTTTCACTTCGTGGGGCTTCAAACAATGCCAATATGGCTAGAGTGGATTTGAAGATTGGCGGACAGACCAAGGGGACCTTTTACTTCGGAGGAAACAACCCTGCGGTGTATACGCTTAATAATGTTACTCATGGCACAGGAAACCAGGAGATTCAGCTGGTTGTAACCGCAGATGACGGGACATGGGACGTGTATATTGATTACTTGGAAATAAATTAATTATCGCAGGGTTAATTGAAAAATGTACAGATATGAAATCCCATTGGAAGCCCAATGGGATTTCATCGTGTTTTTGGACATTTTGTAATACAAAAGTGGAAGGGAAACATTTATAATGGATGAAAATGTGGACAGGGAAAATTTGGTGTGTATTGAAACCATTTGTTTATTAGGAGTGGATTGATCCAATGATCATTATGATTAACGGCGCGTTTGGTTCGGGAAAAGAGGAAAACTCTCATTACATCTATAACGGGATGAGAGGGATCGATCAGGATATTCATCATTTTTGCCTAACGGCTACAGAAGAGACGATATATCATCGTTTGGCTAAACGCGGAGATGAACATGGAGGCTGGCAGTATCAACAAGCAGCCAAGTGTGTTGAAGCTTTCAAGAATGAACAATTTCAAACCCACATTGTTACCGACCATCTGGAAACCAGGGAAATCATAGAACTCATATTGAAGAAGGTCCTAAAATAAGAGCAGAAGTTATATGGGAATATCTGTATAATGAAGGCAGGGAATATCCTCATATTTACGGTGAGTTAAATCTAGATGCCGTATTGCATACATATGATTTTGAGCCTGATACAGAAGGCAGATTTTTGTTACCTACTGATTTAGAGGGAATTCGGTGATGTGAGATTTCTTAAATAGACGCTGATTTTGTTGAAGAAAATGAACAGAAGAGGATGGATCTTAATTGACGACAGTGACCTTTGAAGAAGTAAACGAACAGCACCTCCCTGAAATAAGAAGTATTTATAACTACTACGTAATGAATACAACGATTTCGTTTCATACAGAGGAATTAGACCTGGATCAGATTAAATCCTCTGTGATGAACAAGGATACGCGGTATAAAACGTACGTCATTCTTGAAAACAATCAAATGATGGGCTATGTTCTGATCACCCAATATAAGAGTAAACAGGCATATGACATTTGTGGAGAAGTCACTATATATTTGAAGCCCGATATTTTGGGAAAAGACTTGGGCAAACAAGCACTTCGTTATATTGAGAAAGTTGCAAAAGAACAAGGATTCCATACCTTAATTGCGACGATTTGCATGGAGAATACGAGAAGTAAATCATTATTCGAGAGAAATGGTTATGAACAATGTGCTCTGTTCAAAGAGATCGGATATAAATTTGATAGAAAACTGGATATTGGAAGTTTCCAAAAGATATTGTAAGGGGAATACGAAATGAATAATAACCTATATATTGTATCTGGACCCCCAGGAGTAGGGAAATCTACAACTTCCAAGTTGCTGGTGCAGACTTTAGATAAAAGTGCATACATCTCTGGAGATGCGGTTAGCCACTTGCCGGTTAAAGGACGAGGTAAACCTTGGCTTGATAAGGATACAAACGACTTAACGTGGAAAAATATATCTAGTCTAGTGAAAAATTTATTGGATTATAAATACGATGTAGTTTTGGACTATGTTTCCTTTCCGGAAGACGTTGATGGATTAATGACAGAATTGGCAGACTATCATGTTCGCGTAATCTATGTTGTATTGATGGTGGATCGTCAAACCATTATTCATAGAGATTGTCTAAGAGCAGAAGAACATCAAATGAAAGAAAGAAGTGTGATTCTGCTGGATGAGTTTGAAAATCATCTGGAGTTGAGAGTAGATAACAAGCTGTATACAAATCATTTTACAGAAGATCAACTACCTGAAATCGTCAGTGAAATTATAAACAATGAGAAATATCGGGTGAGATAACTGCTTTGTTATTATGCTACGAACTGTAAAAATGATAAGAGGGTGAACAATTGAACAGAGGCATACAGTTTGAGATTCCAAATACTTATGGTAGCTTTCTTGGGGATATTTTAAAACCAATAGGAGTATCTAATTTCGATTGGTTTATTGGTGGAGAAGAATCCTATTTCATTGAGGACGATACGTTAGGAGATGATCTTTTTCCGGATATGGTTATGGGCATGAATGGAGAAGAACTACAAAAAATTATTGATAACAACGAGTATTATTTAATATTTTCCAATTTAAAAGCATTTCCAAAAGGTGCAAAAATAACTGATGTAATCACCTATGAAGATTATATGTTGAGTGACTGTCGGCTGGTTCTTCTTGTAATTGATAGTATCTACGTCACAGTTTATTGCAAAGACCCGGAAAAAATCGAGGAATTATATAATCATATAAATAGACAGGGGTTTAAATCTCTCAATTATGTAACGGATGAGAATGATAGGAGGACAACACTATCGGTCTGGTGATAAAGGCGCTTGGAATTAAGTGCTAAGGTTCGATAGACCGCCCTGCTGCCGCAAGTAACACTTAAGTAATTTGTCTAACGAACCTGACACGTCTTATTCGGGGGTTTGAGACGCTCTCCGAAAACTAAGGAATCTGAGACACGCTATATTTGAATAAATAGCCTTTTGTAGCGTTTTTGTCAGATGATATTGGGGAATAAAATGTCTCAGGTTCCTTACAATTTTAAAGAGGACGTGGAGGCCGAATAAGATGTCCTATGTTCCTTAGAAAATTGCTTGAGCTTGAAGACACACTCTAATCATTTTCCTGAATGATATTTGAATGTTTATGAATACGATTACATCTTAATGAAGGAGGGACTTCACCTTGTCCGATTACTATTGGGATGACCAAATGGAATATCTGAGAAATACGTGTTCTGAACATGAAAATTACATCGGGAATTATGACGAGATAGGTCTATTGCTTCTATTACTCATAAGGAGGTACAGATGATGATTTATAGGAGAAAAACCTATGTTATTGCGACTTCTTTTGTAGAAGAGTTTAATGCTCTATTTAATGATATTTTACTGCCGTCCCAATTGAAATATGGATCAAGACTTATTGGGAGATGGCACACACCCATCGATGATGAAACCAGCGAGATTTTTGCGATGTGGGAATACGATACCCCTGAACAATACGAAGAGATTGAGACAAAGATAAAATCAGATACAGAACACGTAAAGCGAGTTCAAGCGCGTTTTGATCAAATCGGAAGACATCGGTATCAAGAAGTATTTCGAGAAGAAATTAGGCAAGCATTTTTCACTTCGACAGTGGATCGCGAACAAACAATTTTGAAGTGAAATATAAGAAAAAGGAGATGAGAGTATGATAGAGACAGAGCGACTTATATTTCGGAAATATACCAAAAATGATTTCGATTTGCTTTTCGAGATGACACGTGAGCCAAATATGATGAGATTTATAAGACATGGAGGACCCTGGACGAAGGAAGAAACGATGCAAAGCCTGGAAAAGTTCATCAACTGGAATAAAGACGATAAGGGGCTGTTCCTTGCATTCAATAAAGAGGATCAAAAGTTGATTGGAACCTCTGGACTGATTCCTCAACTTATTGAAGGCGCGAATGAGCTTGAAGTTGGTTACTGGGTTATGGAGCAATACTGGGGTATGGGTTACGGATATGAACAAGCACAAGCATGGAAAGAATATGGCATGGATCACTTGAAACAGAGACGATTAATATCGTTAATTCAACATGGCAATGTGGGTTCTATGAAAGTCGCGCAAAAGAATGGCATGAAACACGAGAAGGACGTAGACATCATAGGGAAAAAAGTAGCGGTGTACTCGATTGAGGTGAATTGAATATGACTCCTTTTCCTGAACTAGAAACCAAAAGATTGCTGTTAAGAGAGATTAAAGAGAGTGATGCCCAAGACATATTTCATATTTTTTCTTCAGATGAAGTTACAAGATTCTACGATGTAGAAACTTTTACGAATATGAAACAAGCAGAAGACCTCGTACAAAGATGGAATGAACGATTCCAAAACGGTCAGGTTATCCGCTGGGGAATTGCTTTGAAGTCGGACGATAGAATTATTGGAACATGTGGATTTCATGGTTGGATGAAACAACATCATAAAGCTGTGATGGGGTATGAATTAGCACCGGAGTTCTGGCGGCAGGGTTATATGAGTGAGGTCACTCAGAGAATCGTTGAATATGGATTCAAGAACCTTGAATTAAACAGAATTGAAGCGTTTATAGAGCCAGAGAACAAGGGATCAAGAACTTTGCTTGAGAAAATTGGCTTCAGGGCAGAAGGCATATTGAAAGAGAATTTTATTTGGAAAAATCGATTTGTTGATAATGTCATCTATGCATTGTTGAAGAAAGATTATGTATGAGAATTCGAATTATTGGATCTTGCGGTAGTGGGAAATCAACATTAGCCAAAGAATTATCGGATAAATACGGTATTCCTTCCTATGAATTAGACAATCTCATCTGGGACAGAAGCGCCGAAAATCTGAGATACCCTGAACATGTTAGGGATGAATCCGTCCAATCTATTGTCAGTTCAGGGGCTTGGATCATAGAAGGAGCACAATGCAAAGATTGGACATTAAAGTCCATCCAGGAAGCGGATTTGATTTTTATATTAGCCCCAAATGTTTTCATTAGAGATTATCGAATTATAAAGAGGTTTGTATTGTCCAGACTGGGCTTGCAGCCGTGGAATTACAAGCAGTCATTTAATAACTTAGGCAAGATGATTGTGAAGTGGAACCATCAATATAATATAGGTGCAGCGATAGATGTGATTAACGAAAATAACAAGACAGCAATGATCATTAAGAATAAAAAACAAGTTATACAGTTGATTGAACATCATTTGGAAGTGATTTTAGGTGAGAGTGAAAAGAAATTTAGAATTAATCAAAGCTTTAAACAAAGCTTGTCGAAAGAGGAGATACAGAGGTGAATATAAAAATTCAATCAGTCACACGAGAGAATTGGGAAGAGGCGCTGAAGATATCTTTGTATGAACACCAAATCTCATTAGTTCCATCTGTTATTGAGGGGATCGCTTACGCCTATATAAAACCGTGGGATGAAGCATTTGATCCTTACGTACTTGAGATCAATGGGAAGGTATTGGGTTTCTTTTATCTGAGTTATACTCCAGATAGTACGGATAATTATTGGATTGGTGGTTTTCAAATCGATAAATCCTATCAAGGCAAAGGAATGGGAAAGCGCGCTATAAGAGCCATTCTAGACTACATCACGAAACAGCATCCGTTATGCAAGGTTATTTCATTAACGGTTGCACGTGATAACGAATTAGCACAGAACTTGTATAGGAGCATGTCCTTCATTAGTGAGAATAGAACCAATTCAGATGATGAAGTGATCTACAGGTTGGCAATAAGGTGAAAAATTCTAATCTTGTAAAGATTACATGTGATGATTTTCTAAATGAGGTGACTTAAACATTGAATAATCTCAATCATGAGGGTGAATTACAAATCGTATTTGGTGATCATGAAGAAGATTATAAAACCGTTTGTAATAACTTATATAACTATAATGTCTCTGAAACAAATGGTTTATTAAACAAGCCTGGACAAACTATAAATCTTTTTTTACGGGACAAGACAGGTAAGGCAGTTGGTGGGATCTTCTGTGCTACATATTGTGAAACATTATATATTGATAATTTTTGGATAGATGTGGAACACAGAAAGAAAGGATATGGAAAATCTTTAATCATGCAAGCAGAAAGCATGGCTTCTGATTTAGGATGTAAGCTTGCACACACAAGCACATTCTCCTATCAATCTCCTGAATTCTACAAGAAGATGGGATATAAAGTCTTTGGATTAATTGATGAGTATCCTGATGGAATTGTTCAATATTTCTTGAAGAAAAGATTATAAGACGAATACTTAACGTGGCATTGGACGTAACGCAGGGTGATTTTGTAGAAACAAAAGGATGGAGCTCAGAATGGGGAGTGGAATTCGAAACAACTCATCTCTGCTGACTGGATTGCTAGAAGTGTAAGTCCTTCTCTTACTTCCAACACCTTATATAGCTACCACTGGCGCATAATGAAAAGCATCAAGGAAGAGGAAGCTGAAAATAAAACGTTTTATGCTATGGGTATGGGCGGTGGACGAGCGCAGTATATCTTTGTTAACCAAAAGCGAGGATTGGTTGCGGTATTCACAACAATTATATCCGATGATAGTTTGTTACCACTTCAGTGGTTTAACCATTATATTTTGAAAGAGTAGTCATGTAATTGGAGGGAAAGCATGAGTCAATGGTTTGATCTAGATGAACTTGATCCAGAGTTAATCAAATTTGCAGTGATAATCGCTAAATATAACCATAAATTCATCATTATCAAAAATAGGAAAAGAGGAGTTTGGGAGATCCCAGGAGGCAACAAAGAAATTGGGGAAACCATTTTACATACGGCAAGTAGAGAACTCTATGAAGAGACAGGTGCAGTGCATTTTGAATTAACACCTTATGGAGTATATGAATGGAATGGGAGCTTTGGTATGGTCTCTTATGCTGATGTTAAATGGCTTGATAGCTTACCCGAATCGGAGATTGATGAAGTAAAACTTGTGGACGTATTGCCTGAAGGGATGAACTTCGGAGATATGTTTTATCATTTCTCGGATAGATGGGATGGACTTGACAACGATGGGTTAGAAAAGTACACCATCGAAATAAATCATTTGAATGAGTTGCCTGTAATTAAAATAAGCTGATTTAAGCTGTAGGAACTGAAACTAAAGGAGAGATGGCAACGACCATGATAACATATAGGACTTTGACCCTTGAAGATGTCAACCAGTTGGGGGAAATAGACCGTTCGGAACATATTGATCTCATCTATGAAATGAGAGAGAACGAATTAGTAGAGCTAAAACAAAATCATGAGTGCTCCAACTGGGATAAGAAGCTTTTGGAGGAGATCCAAAATCGATATGTGTACGAACTTGAACAAGGGGGTATGGCATATGGCGCATTTGCTGAGGAGCGATTAATTGGATTCGGAGTGCTTGCACATCAACTTAGAGGAAGAGAGCAAAATCAATTACAAGTTGACTTGATGTATGTCTCACGCGGGTACAGAAGACAAGGCGTTGGAAAACGTATTCTAAACCAATTAGGTGAAGAGGCTAAGAAACGTGGCGCACAGTATCTGTATATCTCCTCCACAGAAACGAGATCAGCAGTATCCTTTTACAGAAGCCAGGGCAGCCAGATTACTAGTGAATTTGATCAGGAACTTTATGACAGAGAGCCGAAAGATATACACATGATAAAGGAGCTGGGCACATGACAACAACAGTAGGCATACTTGGCACCATTCATAATCCAGAACTCAGGGAGCGATATCATTGTTCTCTTTCTCTTTACAAGAATGTGATAACTGAGTTTAAGCCAGATCTCATTTGTGGTGAAGTTCATCCACAGAGTTGGTTGAGATATCAGAAGGACAAACATGATAGAGGATACTGGGGAGAACCGGCCAGTGAGTTTTGGGATATGGTATTTCCTTTGTGCGAAGAGCAGGACATCCCATTTGTGCCTATTGATTGGTTTGAACTGGATGTGTGGAATGCGTTTGATCCATTTAACGGTTATTCGAGCGAGGAACGCCAGGAACTTGAACAACAGGATGATCATTGGTTTGCGGAGCAAATGGAGACGTATCGGTTTGGCGAGATTCCTTTTAATTCAGAAGTGTTCGATCGCGTAACCAGACAAAAATATGAATGGTTATATCAGGTGAATGCGAAGGCACAGAACTTCCGCTGGGTGGTCCGTAATCAGATTATGGTTCAAAGAGTCAAAAATACAATTGAAGCTCATCCAGGGAAACGAATCCTCTGTATCATAGGAGCCGATCATAATTACATCTTCCAAGAAGAACTAATGAAAGAACCCGTTGAATTGTTGTATCCGCTACGCTAGAGAAAGTGTCAGTACAAATAGGTTTAAGCCCGTAATTAAGGAGCATTATATGCGCAAAAAAATCCGTAAAACACTCAAGTACAGTTTATTAAGTATTATGTTAATGACCATAGTTGCTTTGATGTTTCCCACATGGACACCCCAAATTAAAGGGGAAAATAGCATCAGCATGTTAGAGCAGATCGAAATCAACGGCGCAGGTCACGAGGTCATGATCAGGGGAGTTGACCGGAGTAATCCTATCCTGATTTTTGTGCATGGGGGGCCGGGATGCTCGGAGATTCCTTACGTTAGGAAGTATCAGCAGGAGCTTGAGCAACACTTCACTGTAGTGCATTATGATCAACGTGGGAGCGGAAAGTCCTATCACTTTTTTGAGGATTATTCGAATCTGACAACAGATGTATTAGTAGATGATTTGTTAGCGTTAAGGGATTATGTATCTAAGGAGTTAAATCAAGAAAAGGTTATATTAATCGGTCATTCATTTGGTACATACATCGGGATGAAAGCTGCGGCTAAGGCGCCAGCTCAGTTTCACGCGTATATTGGCATTGGGCAGATGGGAGATACGCTTCAGAGCGAACTGGAGAGTTTGGAGTACACGTTAGAACAAGCGAAACAAGCAGGTAATGAAGCGGATGTTGAAAAACTGGAGCTAGTTCGTGGGTCGATTGAGCAAGGAAATGATCTTACACCTAGAATTCTTTTGCAAAAGTACGGCGGCGCTGCCAGACTTATCAATGAGAATAGAGATTATATCTCAGGATTCCTTTTGAATCCCGAATACAATGGATTAGATATGATTCGCTTTTATTCAGGGATGTTCAGTTCGCAAGACATCTTACTAAGGGAAGCATTTGATCAAAATTTACCCGATATTGTGGATCATCTGGAGATTCCTAGTTATTTTGTGATGGGTAAATATGATTATATGACCACTGCGAATGCAGCACGTGATTATTTCAAAGTACTCGATGCACCGATCAAAGATTTCGTTGTATTTAACGAATCGGCGCATTACCCACAGTTTGAAGAGAAAGATAAATTCTTAAATTGGTTAATTGAGCTATTTTAAGATGCATGGAAAGGAGCAAGATCATATTGTTAAGTGAATTCATTGAGCTTGAAGAAGAGAGTGATGAGAGTTACCGGTGTTACACTCTTTTAAATACTGTGCAAATCTTTAAACATTACATACAGGATGAGGATTTAAATGACGTCCGAATATATGTGTCCACAAATACATCTTTAAATTCAATTGTCATTAAAATAGAAGACTACATCAAGTGGTTTTCAACTTGTGAGACTGTCTTTCGAGAATATTATGAAAATGAACTTCATGAAAAGGTACATAAGAATTGGTTTAATGAGATTGAAGTCTATCGCGTGGATATCACATTTAACAGTATAGCCGACTACGGCGCAACAATATCTTGCGGAGATAATATCCTGCACGATCACATCATGATGATTGATTTTGATCAAGAACACATTCAAGCAATTAAATTAAACGGTTAGATGGATTATTTTGTAGTAAATCGTCAAAAAAGAGCAATAAAGATATATATTTATTTTCCATATATGTGTTATTATGTTGGTGCCAGACGAAATTTTCATTTGTTTGATCGATAGGAAAGGAGGCGCGAATTCTCGAATCATTCAATCTGAATCAATAGATTAACTGCACTGCTTGTTAAAAATAATAGAATAAGCGGAGGTATGGTTATGTTCAAAAAATGGAAGAAATTCAGCATCAGCAGCTTGGCGCTTGTGTTAGTGGCTGCCGTGGCTTTTACCGGATGGAGCCCTAAAGCATCAGCAGCAGACGCTTCGCAAGTGGTGGCTGAGATGGGTGCAGGTTGGAATCTGGGCAATCAGCTGGAAGCAGCGGTAAATGGCACACCGAGTGAGACGGCTTGGGGCAATCCTACGGTGACTCCGGCGCTGATCCAAAAAGTGAAAGCTGCGGGCTTCAAGTCTATTCGTATTCCCATCTCCTATTTGAATAACATTGGAAGCGCTCCCAATTATACAATTAATGCGGCATGGTTGAATCGAATTCAGCAAGTTGTGGACTATGCGTACAATGAAGGTATGTATGTCATCATCAATATTCATGGCGATGGGTACAATTCCGTCCAGGGTGGATGGCTGCTCGTAAATGGTGGCAATCAGACTGCCATTAAGGAAAAGTATAAAAAGGTATGGCAGCAGATTGCGACCAAGTTTAGCAACTACAATGATCGTCTTATTTTCGAATCCATGAACGAGGTGTTCGATGGCAACTATGGTAATCCGAATTCGGCGTATTACGCTAATCTGAACGCATACAATCAAATTTTTGTGGACACGGTACGGCAGACCGGAGGTAACAATAATGCGAGATGGTTGCTGATTCCAGGTTGGAATACTAATATTGACTTCACCGTTGGTAATTATGGCTTTGTGCTCCCGACAGATAATTTCAGATCCTCGGCCATTCCTAGTTCGCAGAAAAGAATTATGATCTCGGCACACTACTACTCTCCATGGGATTTCGCAGGTGAGGAAAACGGTAATATCACGCAGTGGGGTGCAACGGCTACGAATCCTGCAAAGAAATCTACTTGGGGACAAGAGGATTACTTGGAATCACAGTTCAAGTCCATGTACGATAAATTTGTCACTCAGGGCTATCCTGTAGTGATTGGTGAATTCGGTTCAATTGATAAAACATCGTATGATTCAACCAACAATGTATATCGTGCAGCATATGCCAAAGCAGTTACAGCAAAAGCTAAAAAATATAAAATGGTTCCTGTTTATTGGGATAACGGGCATAACGGTCAACATGGATTCGCATTGTTTAACCGTTCGAACAATACCGTGACTCAACAAAACATCATTAATGCGATCATGCAAGGTATGCAATAATAGACGAACTAGCTTAATCCATGCAAGCAAACGGCGTGTTCCTGAAAAAGGGACATGCCGTTTTTTTTTTTTTTTTGTTGCGGGAGGTGATATCCACAATATTTCCCAATGCATTTTACATAAGCCATATACAGAATTCATCAAATCCCACAATACCTTTTATATACTTAATTTGCTCGATATAGCGAACTCAAAGGACTAGGTGGTAGACAGAATGTTAAAAAAACGTGATTTGCAGGAATGCCATTCATTGTACAGTTTGATGGTGGACCCCGCAGTTTCTCCTTACGTTCGTTATCTATGTCAATCGTATGAAGAGTACCTATTCCTGACTAGACAATTAATGGTCGAAGAAGAACAAAAGAAGGTAATCACCCGAACGATTTTGAATGGAGCAGGGCAGCCGATTGGTACCATTGATCTGTATCATATCGAGCAGCAAACGGGTTTCTTGGCTACATGGATTGGATCCCCGTATTTTGGTAATGGATACAGCCAAAGAGCGAAATCAGCCTTTTTTGTTGAACTGTTTCTGGAACATGCGATTGAAACGGTATTTATGAAAATTCGAAAGCAAAATATAAGATCCAGAAAAGCGGTAGAAAAACTGCCTTATGTGAAGTTAGCCAATGATGTGTATCCCGATGTATATCAATTCATTAATGCCAAGGAACAGATCTATGATCTGTATCATGTGGAACGAACGGCTTTTTTCGAACATCGTATGGATCTGCATCATGTGGTGGCTACGTAACATATTCAGTGAGTTTACAACAGCGGCGTCAGTGATGGCGGCGCTATTTGCTATGATGAGAGTGTATTTGGAAAACATTTGAATATAAAATGCAGGAATATGGAATGGAGAATCGAAAGACATGAAGTAGATCGTGCTGATGTAACATGGTGGACGGATCATATTAGGAGGCATAAAATGAACAATATCAACAAAATCTTGGGTGTAATTCTCATGCTTGGCAGTGTGTTTATTTCGACGATGGAGAGAATTTCAATACGAGTATCTGTCGCTATAGTAGAAGCAGGATATGCTTCAGGGGGGACTACTGTGCCTCCATTCGCTCAGACGAATGAAAATACAACAGGATTACTCGTATACTTTATGTTTTTGGTTGGTTTTATACTATTAGTCGCGGGATTTCCAGGGAGTTATAAGAAGAGTCGTAATCACAACCATACCCAAGAAAGATAGTATTAGGAGGGATGAAAGTGGCCGAACAGGAGGAAATATTAACAGGAGGTAATGTGAATCAGGTTGTCAGAATCGGAGAGACGGTTCGCCGGAGTTCCAGACCTGATCCTTATGTTCAGGAGCTGCTGGTGCATCTTGAAAAGGAGGGCTTTTACCAGGCTCCACGATATCTCGGTGTTGATGCGGAAGGAAGAGAAATGCTCTCCTATCTTGATGGACACGTTCCAGGCAATGATTATCCCGAGATTGAAGCGTACATGTGGTCAGATGAATCACTAATGGGAGTTGCAAGACTTTTGAGAACCTATCATGATGCGACTGTTTCGTACTTGCCTGCCGCTCAATCCAGCAATGCCTATTCTGATACGGAGCAACATGAGGTCGTGTGTCATAACGATTTTGCACTATACAACGTGGTATTTAAGGAAGGCGTGCCACAGGGGATTATCGATTTCGATATGGTCGGCCCGGGTCCGCGCCTGTGGGATATTGCCTATACATTATATACTTGCGTTCCGCTGGCGAATTTCTCACCGCCAACTCAGATGAGTGGTAAGGAGGTTATCCCTTATTGCAGTGAAGTGCACGCAGCCGTTCGGAAGAAACGCATTGAATTATTCCTGAGCACATACGGAGTGGCTGTACCGCCGGATTTGAAGCAATGGGTGTTGTCTCGCATCCGTTTCATGTGTAAGACATTGGCTGATCGTGCGGCTGCCGGGGAAGTCGCTTTTATCAAAATGGTAGAAGAAGGCCATCTGTCCCATTACGAGAAAGAAGTTATTTTTCTTAAAAAACATTGGGATGATTGGGCTTGAAAAGTAACGAATCATAGAGACGTTATTTCGAGGGTGATGAGTTTTATTAAAAGATTAGAAGATGTTTCAATGTGTTAGCTAATTGACCGCGTGATAGCCTATGGGCTGTCAGCGGTTTTTTTGTTGTCTACGTCTGTTCCCTATGAATTCCTTTCTAATCATTTTCAACAATTGTGATCAACAATACAGCAATATTGTTCGGATTAGATTGAAATAACTGTGATACAATTCATTGTAAAGCGCTATCATTGTAAATTATTAAACTATATTGCTATTTATATTCTGGGAAGGGAGATCTTTATTGATGCTAACCATACACACCCCGACGAATATTGCTTTGCAGGAAAATGAAGTTTACGTGCGATCAGAAGCAGATAATTTTCAGGATGAATGGCCTGTTCATACGCATAATGGGTATGAGATTCATTATTTTATCCAAGGAGACGCGACCTTTTTAATCGGTGACCGAATATATAAGCCGCTGCCTGGAGATATGTTTATATTCAGAGGGGGTGTGCCCCATCGGATCAATCCTTCAAGAGAAATCGTATACAAGCGAAGTTTCGTCAATTTTACGGAATTATTGTTACTGGACATGCTTGCTGTGAGTCAATTGGAGAATCTGATGTCCATATTCCGACATCCCAATGGATTGCTGGTGCATTGGTCCCTGGAGGAGCGTGAACACATCACAGGTATATTTAAGGGGATCAAGGAGGAGATGGATGCAGGAAATACAGGACACAAAACAATGATTAAATTAAGTCTTACCCAATTGCTGCTGCGGATTTACCGGAAAACGACCAGTGAGCAATCCGCGGATCCTATTTTATTTTCTTCCCAGAAGCAGACCAGCGTAAGCCGGGTTCTTCATTATTTAAACCAGAACTACACGGAGAATGTTTCTTTGGATGATCTGTCCAAAACACTCCATTTGAATAAATACTATATTTGTCATTCTTTCAAAGAGACAACGGGATATACCATAAGCAATTATGTAATACGGAAGAGGGTTGCAGAGGCCAAAAAATTATTACTGTCTACGGATGCACCGATTTTGTCCATATCTGAGACGTTAGGTTTTAACACACCTGTATATTTTAGCAGGGCTTTTAAACAATATGTGGGTGTATCACCACAGTTGTTCCGCAAAAATGAATTGCTTAACGAAGCCAAAATTCATTAAACCCTTCCAAGGAGATGTTGATATGACAAGAAGAACAACGTTTAAGCTCATCACTAGCCTGGTAATGGTCATGTTACTCATCGTACTGACTGCTTGCGGAGATACAGGTAACAATGCTAATTCGAAACAAGCGACGCTGGATTTCCTGTGGTTCTCGGATGGAAAAGAAGGAGAAGTCATTAAGGAAATCATTAAAGATTATGAGCAAACGAATACCAAAGTTAAGATCAATCTGATTGAAGTTGGTTTCAAGGACATGCAAACCAAATTAAAAACAATGTTATCTGGTGGAAAGCCACCTGCTCTGAGCCGGGTCACGGATACCGGATCATTTGCTAATCAGGCGGTTGATCTTACACCCTACGTGGACAATGCCAGTCAATTTGAGGATCAATTTATCGACTCTCTTAAACCTTACTATGTTATGAATGACAAGCTGGTGGCTGCGCCTATGGACGTCACAGCGAATGGACTTATTTATAACAAAACCTTATTTGATAAAGCGGGCGTCAAGGTACCTACTTCACCCGATCAGGTATGGACGTGGGAGGAATATATCGCTGCATTAAAAGAGGTTATGGACAAAGGTGGAGCACGATATGGCATGGTATGGGATGTCACTCCGCATCGATGGTCCACTCTTTTGTACCAGAATGGTGGAAGTATCTTAACAGAGGATGGCAGTGCGGCGGCCATTAACAGTGAAGCCGGAATCCGTTCGATGGAGATGTTCAAGCAACTTCATCAAGATGGAATTATGCCTGAATCGGTATGGCTCGGAGGGGAGAACCCCAACAACCTGTTCCGTTCCGGGACGGTAGCTACCCACTGGGCTGGCAACTGGATGATTAGCAATTACAAGGATATCACCGATTTCGAATGGGGCGTCACCTATATGCCGAAAGGAACACAACGTTCATCTGTGCCTGGCGGGAAGTTTCTCATGGCTTTCAAAGGCAGTGGTTATGAGCAGGAGGCAGCAGAATTCATTGAATATTTAACCTCCAAAGAAGTGAATTCCAAATATAATCAAGAATCATTGTTTATGAGTCCACGGAAGGACAGCTCCGTATTGGATTATGAATTTGGCAAGGAGATGTTTGAAATTTTCTCGGATGAACTGAAGAACAGTTCACCTCTTGCAGCGAATGACTGGTCTAAGCAAACGCTTATATCTAAAATCTCAACGGATTTGAAAAATAACATTATGGACGTTCTGTCAGACAAGGCAACTCCGCAGGAAGCACTGGATCGAACAGCCAAACTGATTAACGAGGCTATTGGCAGTCAATAAGCGTAAAACCATTTCTTGATTCTTATACGGGGGCTTATCGATTCCTGTTAAGCTCCCTTTCGAGTAACGCATAAGAAAGGGGCAAGCAGATGAGTGAAGGACAACGATCAAATCGTAATACGCTGGCAAAACAGAACAGGAAGCTCGTTATTGCTCCTTATCTGTTTATACTTCCCAACCTCCTGATCTTTGGAACGTTTATCGTATTTCCCTCTTTATTGGGTCTCTATTATTCTTTCCATGTCTATGATGGATTGAACCCAATGAAGTACAACGGGCTGGAGAATTATATCAAAATCATAGGGGATCGGGAATTTTGGTCGACCATCGGACGAACGGGGATTTATGCAGCAATTGTTGTCCCGCTAATCTATGCAGCAGCATTAGGCATTGCGTTGCTGCTTGCGCGCGAGATTAGAATGCGGGGGTTCTTCAGGGCCGTATTTTACTGGCCGACCATGATTTCTTACATTATCGTAGGGTTGACCTGGAAGTGGATTTTTGGAGATTCATTCGGCATCTTGAATCATCTGTTAACGGTGGTTGGTGTGGAACCTGTAGGCTTTCTGACCTCTCCCTTTTGGGCAAATACGGCTGTGATTATCGCAACAGTTTGGTCTCGTGCAGGCTTTTTCATGGTCATTTTTATCGCAGGCTTGCAGGCCATACCTACGGATTATTATGAAGCTGCCCGCTTGGACGGCGCAACGGGAACAAAGGTATTTCGCTATATTACCCTCCCACTTTTGAAGCCTACAAGCTTACTCGTTGTTATGCTATGTCTGATTGACGCGTTCAAGGCCTTCCCACTTATGTTTGCGCTTACAGGCGGTGGGCCGGGCAAGGAAACCACGTATATTGTTCAATATATCTATGAGATTGGCTTTAACAGGCAGGAGCTTGGGCTAGCCAGCGCCATGTCGGTGATACTGTTTATCCTCATTGGCGGATTCTCAGCTCTGCAATTCCGTCTATCGAAAGGAGGGGCTACGTGATGGTAATGAAACCTATGGTCAAAATCGTCATTTACAGTATGTTAAGTGTTGCCGCAGTGGTGTGGCTCCTGCCTGTTCTGTGGGTCGTAATTTCTGCCCTGAAAACGAATAGCGATCTGTACAGCTTTCCTCCGAAGTTGTGGCCGGAGCCAGTCACCTTCGAGCATTTCAAGGAGGCATTCAAAAAAGGTAATTTTGGATTGTATTTTATGAATAGTACAATCGTAACTTTGAGCTCAACGCTGCTGCTGTTGCTGATCAACTCCATGGCAGGCTTTGCACTCGCGAAGTACCGCTTCCGCGGAAGCTCGATCATATTAATCGCTTTTATCTCAACCCTCATGATTCCGATTGAGGTCATTATGATCCCCATATTCAAGGTACTGAGTGCACTTGGGATGTATAATAGCCTGCTCGCGATTATTATACCGCCAGCAGCAACTCCGACAGGTGTGTTCCTTATGCGGCAGTACTTGCTAAGCGTACCGGACGAACTCCTGGAAGCTGCCCGGATGGACGGAGCCGGTGAATGGAAAATTTACTGGAGCATTATTCTTCCCATAGCGAAGCCGATTCTGGCCGTGCTTGCGATCTTCTCCTTCATGTGGAGATGGGATGATTTTGTATGGCCGTTAATTGCTATTAGTGATCCATCAAAATATACGATTCAGCTTGCGCTCTCTAATTTTATTGGTGAATACAACGTAGATTGGGGCAGTCTCCTGGCCATGTCCGTAATCACGATGCTTCCGGTACTTATTGTTTTTATGGTTTTCCAGCGTTATTTTGTCAGCGGTATGATTACTTCAGGAATGAAAGGATGAGTTGAATGTCAGATATTACCCGTGACGGGACGGATACCTTGAATTATAAACCTATGAAATTAGGCCACCATCAGGTCATTAATCATTGGATAATCAGCGGCATATATACGAAGCCTGTTGCCTTTGTTCCAACAACGATGGAGGGAGATATTAATGATTGGCTTATCGATGGTTTTGCCATTCATGAGAATCCATGCAGAAAAGAATTTGTAGAACATAGGAGAACGCAGCCAGTGAACCGATTTTTTGACCAATGGAGCGAGTTTCCTAGCCCGGGAGACAGCTTCGTTGGAGAAGAAAACGGGATGCCGTGGACACTGTATTCTCCCTGGAATAATCCACGGGTGGAGCAATCCGGATTTTGGTTTGTACCGACACATCTGCGCAGTTACGCCGCGACAAGGCTGATTTCTGCGACTACACATACCGCCTCTTTGCGGATTAAGACCTATGGCAGTCTGACATTGTGGGTGAATGGGGAAGTAGTAACGGATTTTGCGCCACTCATGCGTAACAAGGAGCAGGAAATCGTTATCAAAGCTGAACTTGTAGCCGGAATCAATGAGATCTATGCCTGCTGGGAGGATCTCGCTGAGCGGGATACCATGTATGCTTTTGCGGTGGAATACCTGGGAGACGAGGAATTGGAAATTTCCTTGCCTATTGCTCCTCATTTGGCGGAAAACGTGAAATCCGCAGAACAAGCCCTTGAACAGGCTTATTTTCCTTCGGATCTCTTTAGAGGGGAGCAGATTAAGCTCAAGCTGCCGCTTCCCTTACCGGACATCGTTAGAGAAGTTGATATCCAGTATGGCAATTTCTTTGATGGCACCGAAAACAAGACAATACACATAGCCGAAAAGGAAACGGATATGGTTTTGGCACACACCAATGAAATTGGCCATCATTACGTATACTTCACGCTGACGATTTCAGTTTCAAACGTAGCATTGACGAAGAAGTTCGGCTGTCAATCCTACGATACCGATTATGATGAAGCTGCTCAGCAAGCTGCGGATATTGAAGCACGCAAATCTCTGGCTCTGCAATGTATTGCTGAGAAGGGCAGTCGTAACATTCATACGGCTATCGCCATGTTAAAAACAAATGGCAATCTGCAAGAAGCGGAGAACATGCTGCTTGAAGGTGTGGAAGGGATCGAGCAACGAAAGGATTGCAGTGACTTCTATCTGGTGGGGCTGTTTCGTCTGTGGAGAGATGAACGAAATAGCGGTCTGTTCAGTGAATTGTTCTGGGATCGGGTAAAAGCAAGTATCCTGGGCTATCGATATTGGATTGATGAACCTGGTGATGATGTGATGTGGTTCTTCAGTGAGAACCATGCTCTGTTATTCCATACCAATGAGCTGTTAGCCGGACAACTGTTCGGGACTGAAACATTCAGCAACAGTGGTGAGTCCGGTGAAGTTCACCGTCAAAAAGCGGAGCAGCGGCTTAGCTTATGGTTTGAGCGCTTTTTGGATGAAGGATTGGCAGAATGGAATTCAAGTGCATACATTCCTATTGATGCAGTGGGGCTGTTGCATATCTATGAATTTGCCCATAATGAGCAGCTCAGGCAGCAAGCGAAAAAGGCAATGGACCTGCTATTCTATTATATTACCGTTCAGATGCATCAAGGCGTCATGTCCACAACGTTTGGCCGCAGTTATGAGAAGGAACTGCTGGGTAGTTATGCAGCTGGAACGACTTCCATGTGCTGGATCGGTTATGGCATCGGCAATGTTAACAATTATTCAATCAGCAATGTTGCTTTGAGTTTATCAGATTACATTCCTCCAGCAGCATATCAGGAGCATCTGTTGCTTGGGGAAAATCAGCAATTGGTGTTCGCCAATGAGCAGGGCAAGGGAGGTTACGCCAAGCTCTATCATCATCGGTCAGAGGAGTACGCTCTTTCCTCAATCATTCGCTTTCGTCCAGGCAAGCCAGGTTATCAGGAGCATGTCAACCATCTGTCTCTGTCCCCTGAAGCGCAGATATGGGTGAATCATCCAGCAGAAATCTACAAGCATGGAGATGGCCGACCTTGCTTTTGGGCTGGAAACGGGATATTGCCTGACGTTGTTCAGCATGAGGGGATCGCTCTAATGATGTTTGATATTCCGGCAGATCAGACTTCGGATTGGACACATGCTTATTTTCCTGCGAGCTTTTTCACAGAGTGGGCGCAGCATGAGAACTGGTATTTTGCCCGTCTGAATAAAGGATATGTGGCGCTATATGCTGCCAACGGGACGAGTATGGAGACCAATGGGGTGACAAAAGAGCGTGAACTTATTTCTCCTGGATTGCGTAACGCCTGGATCATCAGAGCAGGAAACGAACTGCAATTCGGATCATTTAGCCATTTTATAAACCAAGTTCGTTCCTCCAGCCCGCAATTCGACAGTACTGCTCTGACGCTCAGCCTGACCGATTCGGTATACGGTTCCATTCAGTGGGGAATGAACAAGCCTTTTCTTGTTCAAGGAGAGGAAATTGTACATGACGGATATGGCGTAAGGGGACAGCTGCAGTTACAGGACATCAATCGTTGATGAAGAGCAATAAATCTAGGGAGTGAGAGCCATAATGCCGAATCAAGAAGTGCTTCTGGAGAAAATAAGCAGGGTATCCGATGCCATGAAATCGATGAAAAATACAAGCATCAACGAACAGTTTCCCATTGGACTAATCGACATCCACCTATGGGAATGGCCGCAAGGTGTCGGCCTTTATGGCCTACTTCAGTTCTATGAAGCAACGAAGGATGCCGAGGCGCTGGAATTTCTCGAATCATGGTACAATGCAAGGCTGATGGAAGGGTTACCAGAAAAAAATGTGAATACCTGTGCTCCGCTGCTTACGTTGATATCACTATGCGAATTAACCGGAAACAAGGAATATGAACGTGTCTGTGAAGAATGGAGCAGCTGGATTATGGACGAACTGCTACGAACCGGAGATGGTGCGTTCCAGCATATGATCACAGGAGACGCCAACAATGGCCAGATTCTGATTGACACCCTTTTTATGACGGTATTATTTCTGGCCAAGGCTGGGGTATATTTTAAGAAAACAGCCTATGTGGAAGAAGCCAAGCGGCAATTCCTTGTGCATATTAAATACCTATATAATAAACAAACCGGGCTGTTCTATCACGGCTGGGATTTCAACGAAAATCATAACTATGGTGCTGTTCATTGGGGAAGAGGCAATGCATGGTATACGGCGGGGGTTATGGATTTTCTGAATATCATCCCCATTGAAGATGGGCTGAAGGCCTATCTTTTGGATACAGCTACCGCTCAAGTCAGATCGCTGAGCAAGCTTCAGAGTGAGGATGGGATGTGGCACACTGTACTGGATGATCCGGACTCTTACCAAGAAACCTCCGCAACGGCAGCGATTGGATACGGTATTCTCAAGGGAATCCGGTACGGATATCTGGATGAGTCCTATCGCGATACCGGTAAGAGGGCACTTGAAGCAGTGCTGCAGCAAATTGATGATAACGGAGTTGTACAGCAGGTGTCCTACGGAACTCCTGTGGGGCAGGACGCTCAGTTCTATAAAGATATATCTATAAGTCCAATGGGTTATGGACAAGCACTGACATTGTTTATCCTGATTGAGGGATTGCGGGTCCCAGCCACCGAATAAAATAAGGCGGGCATGTGCAGAGGATAGGGGATACCGTTTCCTGTATCCTCCTTTGTTTGAAAGAGCACCTATTTTGTTCTATAATCCTTCGAATATTCTATACTTTAAACACATTAAAATAACCCCCTGGAATTCATGAGAATCCCAGGGGGTTATTTTAATGTGTTTTGCGATTAACTCTTACCTGTCAACGTTGACTCCCCATAGGCGCGAATCTCGATCAACTCCGCGTACTTGCTGCCATTGGTGGCATCAATGTTTACTCTAAGCGCCTGTGTATGCACAGGAGTATGCAGACGATGAATGACTTTCCTTTTACGGTTTTCTGCTGCACTTACAATCTCAAGCCATTCCCCAGACCGACTCAATACCTCGACCCGATAATCACGCACCAGTTCAGGAATGACACGGAATGTTGTCTGATGGTGATGCAGATTAACCAGATCCTCGTTCACATCATCATTAAACGTCAGGTGCAGTTCAGCCAAAGTTTGTGGCTCTTCCCATGTCAATTGCACCCATTCCGGCTTGCCAGACTGCATCGGTTGGGACATCCACTGCTGTGGCCCGCCGTAAGGGCGATGATAACCGTTGACTGTATTTTCTGGTGAATAGGCCGTCGTCTCAGAAAGGGTACGACAGCAGAATGGCTGACGCGCCAACCCCTGCATGGACCACAATACAACGGGTTGATCCGTGGCATGATCCTCCAGATTTTTGGACACATGGTTCTCTTCTGTTCTGAAGAAGAGCAGTACCCCGCTGTGTGCTTCCGTGGAATGGTAGAGGGTGACGTCTTCATTCGCCCGGATAATGATAAAAGCATTCTGCGGTTCTTCCGGTCGCCATTCAAGCGGAAGCTTCACCCACTGCCTGGTTCCCGTTGTAACTTTAGCGGTCGCCGTAACTTGTAACGTATGGGGGACGTAATTCTCCTTACGCCCCGTATCCCACAGCTCTACCGTCAGCGCGGTATCGCTGGAAGCATCCAGCAGCAGCTCCAGGCCGCTGAGCAATGGATGCACAGGCAGCAGCAGGGCAACATCCGTACCCAGCGGGTACGTCTCGCCAGGCTGCTCAAGAGCGATGCCCTTCAGCGTGCTGGAGGCTGAAGCCTTGGCACGCCGGGCCAGATCCAGCTCATCGTGGCTACGCACCCCGATGATGGAAGCGTCCTGCCGCAGCAACGTCTGCTGCAGCGTCGCCAGATGCCTCGCGTACAACTCGCGCGGCGACACCCCCATGGCCGCGCAGAGCGCTGCGCCCGTACCCGCGGCTTCGCCGATGACCGCGCATGTTGCCATGACGCGCGTTGTGCCGAAGGCGACATGTGATGCGCTGATGTCGCGTCCGGCCATGAGCATATTCCACACATTGGCGGAATACAACGAGCGGAACGGCACGTGATACACGCCATCGGCATGCATATGCTTCGAGCCGCTCGCTTCGGCATACATGCCCTGCGGGGGATGCAGGTCAATGGACCAGCCGCCAAAGGCAACGGCATCCGGGAACTCCCGCTGGCTGATAATATCGTTCTGAGTGAGCACATAGTCACCCGTGAAGCGGCGGTACTCCCTTTTGCCGGGCAGGGAACCGATCCACTCCAACGTCATATGGTCGGCTTCGAATTTACCGGAATTTTTGATATAATCCCAGATCCCGTAGATCACGGACCATAGTTCATCACGGATCAGCTCATTGTCGTGTACGGTGTCATGTTCACCGCCCCATTCAATCCACCAGTAATGACAACCGGAATCCCCGCTGCGAATGACCCGGCGAATTGGAATACTCGTCTGCGTGATATCTTTGGCAAAAGAAGGCGGGATATAACGGACGGGTGCACCCGTATCCTTGGTATAAAAGAGTAGTGTACTGCCCAGCGTGATCTGATCGGCAACCTCCGGCGCCCATTCTTCACCGTATTCGCTGCGGGCTTCCCGGCCGAGTGCAAACTTGGCACCAGCCAAAAAGCCAACCAGTCCATCGCCCGTACAGTCCAGATAGATCTGGCTCTCAAATCGGATTTTGCGTTCAGACCCCATCATCCACCCGGTTACAGAGGTGATCGTGCGTTCCTCTGCATCCCCCGTGGCCTCGACTTCATGGACATCGGTATTCAGATATAGACGGATGTTGGGTTCGGCTCGAACGGCTTCCAGAATGACCAAGTCCCATAGATAGGGATTACCCTCCGGATTACGATATTGATTCTCTACAAATAGTTCCCCCATGATGCCTGTCTCGCGAGCATAGCGATTAATTCCGTGGGCGGTAGCGCCACAGACCCACACCCGTACTTCGCTGCTGGAATTACCGCCGAGCACGGGTCGATTCTGTACCAGCGCGACCTGTTGGCCCAGCCGGGCAGCAGATATCGCAGCACATACGCCAGCAAGCCCGCCGCCGATGACGGTGATATCCGGTTTAACGAGTTCGTGCTTCATACAAACACCTCTCTCATTGAATATGGATGAGTCTAAGCTTAGATTTCATATTTCATATCTATAATTTCATATTAGTTCTATATATTTACTTTTCAAATACACTATATTATCATCGAGCATATACTTTATTTCATAACAAAGGCAGGTGTATCATGGACCTCCTTAACCACATCTACTGGAAGAAGAAAGCTGCATTTGCGCTCGCAGAAGATATCTACGACGCTTGGGTGGTTTTTGCCGTTGAAGAAGGGATGTTTCGGTATGAAATTGGAGGGCAGAGCGGTGAAGCGGGTTTCGCTGATCTGGTGTTGTGTCCACCTCAAGTTCCTTTTCGCAGAGAGACGGTAACCCCGCTGACGTTTCACTATATGCAGTTCTCTTGTAACACCGCAGAGGGGGAGAAGCTTCTGCCGCCAATCGGAAAATCTCTGATTAATGATACGAAACGGCTGACTTCAACATATGCTTATCTGCGTCAGGCAAGCGAAGAGAATGATGAGGCAGCAACGGGATGGAAAACCCATCTGATGCTGGAATTGTGGCGGCTGTATCAATGGGAGCGTAGGCAGAGCAGGCTAATGGAACGAAAATTCACGGAAGATGCTCTGATGGCAGAAGCAGCGATTTTGTTGGAGGAGTGGGCAGGAGAGGCGGTGAGTCTGCGAACGTTGGCTGAACATTTGGCATTGAGTCCAGTCCAGCTCACCCGAAGGTTCCGGGAGGCCTTTCAAGAAACACCATCCGATTATCTGAAGGCGATTCGTCTCAAAAAAGCAAAAGCCTTGCTGGCAGATAGCCGTCTGACCCTTACGCAGATCGCCGAGAGATGTGGATATGAGAACGGATTTTATCTGAGCCGTGTATTTTCGTCCACCATAGGAATTAGCCCCTCGGAGTATCGGAGAAGACATCAAGTGTGAGATGAGGGTCCCAACGAACCAACCAACCATCGATTCATTCATTTCTTTCACCAATAGAACATATCTGTGCATTTCACATGGATGCAGGCAACGAATATCACAAATCCATGCAAATCAATCAACTGCGGCTGTAAATGGCAGGGTGGTGCTATAATGGGGTCATTAATTGCAGGGGAGCGAGCACATAAGAATGAAGAAGCCAAACTGGAAGCGTTGGTTGCCACAGCGGCTCAGGTACCGTCTGTTTGGTGCATTTGTGGTGTTGATTCTCTTGCCGTTCAGTGCATTGAATGTTTACAATTATCAGCAGATTGAATCCCTTGTTGAGCAGAAAATCAGTGAACAGAGCCATGAGCAGCTGGTGCAGATGTACCGCTCTCTGGAGGATCAGATGAGCATTGCCTTCAAAACGCTTATTTTTTTGGAGCAGGATTCGGCGGTAAGAAGTGTGCTAACTTCCCCGGACAGTCGTACGCCGCTGGAGAACAAGTCACTGGTGGAAGAAAAGTTCAAGATGATTAACAACAGTTTCTTTCTATATAATCCCTCGGTGTATTTCACCTTGCTGGATTTTTATGATAGCGTTTACACTTCGTATTTGCCAAAAACAGCACTGGCTTATGGCCCTTATCTGGAGCAATTCCGCGAACGTCTTGGAGAAATAACCATTCCAAAAGGCAGTGCAGATTCGCACCCGCTTCAATCGGAAGAACTCTTCTATCGCTGGGATGCCCGGGATACCAACCATGTGCTGCGGGAGTTATCTTCCAGCCCGTATCTATTGTCGCTGTATGCCTATATGAAAGATAGCAGCGGCAAGCGGTACGGATTGGCTCGAATCAGCATTGATTACTCGTACTGGTTCCAAACGATGTTGAAGGATTCACAAACTAATCAGGAGTATTACCTTATTACAGGAAGTGGAGAGACCATAGCCAGATCATCCAAAACAGCGGCGCTGTCCCCGGAAGTTACACGTGAAATAGCTCTGCATCCGGCACAGGCTTATCTGACTGATCCAGCCTCGGATACGCTGATTAACTACGTGTACATCGAATCACTGGACTGGTATATGGTGAATCGTATTCCGCTGTCCATCCTGTTTACAGAGATATCCGAGCTTAAACAGCGGTACTTTCTGACCTTTTTTGGCTTCACAGGCGCATTTGTAGTGATGGCTTTTATGATCTCGGCAACGTTCACGCGCCCCTTGTCGCACTTACAGAATAAGATGAGGGAGGTTGTCCGCAAAAACCTCAAGATTCGTATTCCCGAAGGCCGCAGTCGTGGGGAAGTACTGGAGCTGACGCGTACCTTCAATACGATGCTGGATGATGCCAATCAGATGATTAACAGACTCAAAGCAGAAGAACGCCAGAAGGAAGCGGTACATTTTCATATGCTCCTCGCCCAGATGAATCCGCACTTTCTCCTGAATACATTGAATACAATGAAATGGAGTGCGATACGAAGCGGGAATGAGGAGATCTCCGAGATGTGTGTTTCCTTGGGAAAATTACTGGAGGTCAGCCTGAATTCACAGGTCGAATTGGTATACCTGAAGGACGAGATTGAGCTGGTTCAAGCCTATCTTCATATCCAGCGGATTCGTTACCGCGATAGCTTTGAGGTGACTTGTGACTTTGACGATAAGCTGGAGTATGCGCTGGTACCCAAGCTGAGCTTGCAGCCACTTGTGGAGAATGCCATTCATCATGGTGTGGGACCAATGGAGCAACTTGGACAGATCCGCATCGGGATATATAGGCAAGACACAGGAATGCTGATGCTGGAGGTAGCAGACAATGGAATTGGCATGGAGGAATCGAAACGTCAGCAGATGACCCGCACGCGCCCGGGGATTGGCCTGTCCAACCTTAAAGAACGACTGCGATTATTGTTCAAAGGCCAAAGTGAACTTGAAGTGATCGATACCAAGCCGGGGACATTGGTCAGGTTCAGCATTCCTTTTTTATTGTCGACGCCTTATGTACAGAAGCGATCAGACTAGCCGACTGGAGAGGGGAATCGGGCATGTGGAAAGTATTACTTGTAGAGGATGAGGTATTTGTACGGGAGTCGGTGCGAGAGATTATTTCCTGGGAGGAGCTAGGCTTCACGGTCATCGGAGAATCCGGTAACGGGACCGAAGCGCTGGCGATGATTATACAGGATGCACCTGATCTGGTACTGACCGATATTGTCATGCCGGGTATGGATGGTCTGGAATTACTCAAACAGACGCGTCAGGCCGGGTTAAAAACCAAGTTTGTGATGCTAACCTGTATGGGGGAGTTTGAATATGTACGCCGTGCAATGGAGTACGGGGCTTCCAATTATATTCTGAAGCTGTCGATGAGTGTGAATTCATTGCGTGATACATTACGGAAGGTAAGCGCGGAATTGGGAGCTTACACGGAGACACAGACAGAGACAAATCATCATGAAGTGGCGCCTCCTGCCTCGGAGCTCACATCAACGCCGGCGTCCCTTACGGTCTCTTCTGCACCCCCGTCTGAGACTGATCTTCCATTTACACCTGTTCGTGAGCCGATTGTGAAGCATCCGGAGATTAGCAAAATAATTGAGTATATCGGTCAGCATTACGATCAGGACATTACCGTCAAATCGATGTCACGGTATGTGATGATGGGTGAGAATTATGTGAGTGCTTTGTTCAAAAAGAAAACCGGCCATACCCTGATTCATTACCTGCATGGGGTACGGATGGAGAAAGCGGCGGAATACTTGCGTGAGACGGATCTTCCCGTACAGGAGATTGGTTACCGGGTAGGGTTCGGAAGCGATAATTATTTCATCAAAATATTCAAGCGCTGGACCGGTTGCACGCCCAGTCAATATCGCCATCGCTCATGACTTACAGGATGAGTAGAAGGAATATGTGTACCGAGTGCTCAGGCAAGGAAGCGAAATCCGTATTTTTGTTCAATTCGAATCATGGATATGTATCTTATGAACCCAGCAAGGTCCCTGCTACGATGTTATGGAAGGTACCACTTCAATTCAGGGAGGTCATGTGACCAGATGAGAATCAAAAAAGGATTAACGGGGTTCATCGTTGGTGCGCTGATGCTGGGCTTACTTGCCGGCTGTGTTGGTAAAAATGAGACGAACGGTGGAGATAACGGTGGTGGAGCAGCAGCGGGAAAAGTGAAGCTTACCATGTGGGGCGCAGTGCCGCCGGAGAATGGTCCGCAGGAAGTCGTGGATACCTGGAATGCAGAGCATCCTGACATTCAGGTGGAATATGTGCGGTTTGTGAATGACGACGACGGTAACCTGAAGCTGGATACGGCGCTGTCCACCGGACAGAACGTTGACTTATATGTCAATTACACCCTGACGAATCTCGATAAACGCATCAAGGGTGGGACGGCACTGGATCTTGGTGAGTTCACGGACTACAACATTGACGAGAAAATGGGAGAAGACGCGGCTTCGTGGAAAGTAGAAGGCAAATATTACGGTATGCCCACCAAGAAAAACGCTGCCTTCTTCGCTTTAAATATGAAAGCGCTTGATCAGGCCGGACTGAGTGTACCCACAGCCTGGACTTGGGATGAAGCCCGTGAATATGCGCTCAAGCTGAAGAAAACCGGTTTCAAGTACGGTTTGGTGCAGCATACCGCTTCCTATGTGGACCCGCTCGATTCTGTACTGGTCAAGAACGGCTATGTTAAGGCGGACGGTACTTCCAATCTCGACGATCCGCTCGTCACCAAATGGCTGGAGACATTGAACGGAATGATGAAAGAGGATGCAACCACACCTCCACTCGGCGAACAGTTGACTTCCAAAATGCCGGTGGAGAACATGTTCCTTGGTGGTGAGTCTGCCATGATTAACATCGGGGAATGGCTGATTCGCACGTCGAACAACATGACCGAGTTCCCACGGGATTGGAAAATCGCCTTTGCTCCGGTACCGAGACTGGCTGCACAGGAAGCAGATATGGTGAAGAGCGGAGGACTTGGTGACTTTATCGCGATCAATTCCAAGTCGAAAAATAAAGAAGCCGCATGGGAGTTCTTGAAATGGTACGCAGATGGGGGAATGATGCCGATGGCTGCCGGTGGACGTCTGCCTTCCTCGAATGCGGTTGATCAACAGACTGCCATTGATCATTTGCTCGGTGATTATGCCGATTCTTATGACAAAGAGTCACTGGAATTTGTGTTGTACGGTGACAAGACACCTACGTTTGTCCGCAGCATTGCGCAAGAGGTGGTCGATCTGCGTGCACAGGAGTATGAAAAGTTCTTCCTTGGTAACCAGACTGCCGAAGTTACTGTACAGAACATGGTCAAACGCCATAATGACTGGCTGAAGCAGAATCAATAGAATGCAAAAGCAATGAGTCCGAAGACCGTCCCCAAGGGGGCGGTTTTTTTCTTCTCAATATAAACAATAGACGAAAAAAAGCATTATAGGTATGACATTAGCCAGGTTATCCGGCCTAAAGAAAATAGAACAATTCCATGTTGTTATCCTCCCGTAAGGGACTGACAAAATACATATATCTGTGATATCAGGTACAGGGTTTTGTTCCTTAAATACTGGAGGACATCTTGTTATGCTTAATTCCAGAACAGATGTTAAGGAGTGGGGGAGCATATGCATAAATCCTGGATGAAACGACAGAGCAGGCTCGGGTATTTGTTTATTGGGCCCAATATGATTGGCGTGCTGTTGTTTTTTATTATACCGGCTGTCTATTCATTCTATCTCATGTTCACCGATTACAAATTCATGAGCCCGGAGACACATTTCGTGGGGCTGGACAATATCCGCCGAATGTTGAATGATGATCTGTTTGGGGTAGCGCTGCGAAATACAATTGTATTTCTGTTAGCGGTTCCAATATCGATGGGTTTGGCATTTATCGTGGCTGTAGCATTGAACAAGTCGGTGTACTGGCAAAAAACACTGCGTGCCCTCTATTTCATGCCCTATATCACTAGCGGCGTTGCGATCGCCTTTGTCTGGATGCTGCTGTTCCAGCCAACGTCGGGACCGATTAACGGTTTTTTGCGGGGGATCGGTATTACAAATCCACCTGGCTGGTTATCGACAACGGAATGGTCCATGTATGCGATTGATATCATCTGGATTTGGTTCATGCTGGGGTACAACATGATTATTTATTTAGCAGCTCTGCAAGAGATCCCGGAGGAATTAGTTGAGGCTGCTAAGATTGATGGAGCCCGCCCTTGGCAGACCATTCGTCAAGTGATCTGGCCGCTTGTGAGCCCAACGACCTTTTTACTGCTGATAACAGGACTGATTATGACGATCAAAAACTTTGGCATTATTCAGGCGATTACTCAGGGTGGGCCGGGAAACAGTACAACAGTGTTGTCGCTTTTTATCTACCAGAATGCCTTCCGCTATTACGAGATGGGATACGCTGCTGCCATTAGCTGGGCGCTCTTTGCCATCATCATGGTCTTCACAGTATTGCAGTGGGTTGGACAGAAACGTTGGGTTCACTATTAAGGAGGGAAGGGATCGTTATGGAGAAATCAATTGCCGCAAACGCGAAGCCCACAGCTCCGCATGCACCTAAAGGTAAATTCCGCATGGAGTCCTTAACCCAGATTCGAAGAATCATACTGACACTTCTGATGTCCGGGTTTGCTTTGCTGATGATTATGCCGTTCATCTGGATGATTAGCACGTCGTTCAAATCTCCTGCGGACGTATTCACCTATCCCATCCAATGGATACCCTCCAGCCTGAACTGGGAGCATCACATTAAAGTCTGGAGCGGAGCGGATACCTTTGCCACATATTATCTGAACTCGTTGAAAATATCGCTAATTAGCACCATTGGAGCTGTATTTCTTTCGGCGTTTGCAGCCTATGGCTTTGCACGAATTCAATTCAAAGGACGGGAGACACTGTTCCTCATCTATCTCTCGATGATGATGGTGCCCCCGCAGGTGCTCTTTGTACCCAAGTTTCTCATGTTCGAATGGGTCGGCATCTATAATACGCATTGGGCCCTGATCCTGCCTGGAATGTTCACGATCTTTGGGGTGTTTATGCTTCGGCAATTCTTCCTGTCGGTGCCATCCGAGATCTCAGAAGCGGCGTTTATCGATGGTGCGGGTCACCTGCGTATATTCTTCAGACTGATTCTGCCCTTGGCGAAGCCAGCGCTGGCTACACTTGCGATCATTGATTTCTCCTGGCACTGGAATGACTATGAGAATGCGCTTGTGTTCCTCATCGACAAAGACCTGTATACCGTGCCGCTTGGTCTGCAGAACTTTATTCTGGAGAACAATGTGGATTACAACGGCATGATGGCCGCTGCCACGGCAGGCATTATTCCGATGATCATCGTTTTTCTGGTGGGGCAGCATTATATTATTCAGGGCGTGGCAGGAAGTGCCGTGAAGGGCTGAAGCTGCTACCACTGCAATCCATCATATACCCCTTTTGCTGAACGAAGAAATTTTCGCGGCAGAAGGGTTTTCTGTTGAAAGGGAGAATAACGATCTTTCCGCAATACAATAGTTCAAACTTCGTATATAATATAAAATCATATGATGCTGTATGACTACATAACTATCGCGAGGTGCACTAGACTTATGCCAACCATCTACGACTTTACCGTAACCAGAACCAGTGGAGAGCGTTTCCCACTCTATCAATATGAAGGAAAACCTGTGCTCATCGTAAACACGGCAAGTAAATGTAAATATACGCACCAGTTTGATGACATGCAGAAGCTGTATGACCAGTACAAGGATCAAGGACTTCAGATTATTGGTTTCCCATGCAACCAGTTTGCAGAGCAAGAGCCTGGAAGCAGTTCGGAAGCAGAATCCTTCTGCCAGATTAACTATGGTGTGAAATTTCCGATGTTCTCCAAATTGGACGTGAATGGAGAAGGGGCGCACCCCCTCTACGACTTTTTGAAAAAATCAGGGCCTTTTGCTGGCTTTGATGAAACCGATATACAGGCCAAACTATTGAAATTGATGGTGTCCGATAAAGCACCAGAATGGTTACATGGAGATGCAATCAAATGGAATTTCACGAAATTCCTGATTGATGCAGAAGGTCGTGTGGTTAGACGCTTCGAACCTATCGACTCCATTGACGAGATTCAAGAGAGTATTAAGCAGCTTCTATAATTTCACTTTCATATATCCTACAGGGGCATGACACAAATCGTTTCCCTCTTCCGAACAGGAGGTGCATGAATGTGCCGAGCATGATGCAATTTAGTGCTTCACTAGAGTATAGTTACCGTTCCACCACTGTATATAACCCGGGCAAGTCAGATGGATTCCATTCACATCCACATTATGAGATTTATTATTTTCATGATGGAGAATGTACTTACATTATAGGAGACCGGGTATACAACCTGAAGCCGGGTGATCTGGTGTTAATGCATGGCTTGACTCTTCATCGACCACATCCGAAGCCTGGCAGTACTTATGAGCGAAGCACATTGCATTTTGATCCGTCTGCCATACGCAGCAGCCTGCATGCTGACCGTATAGTTGAGGTCCTGAGGCCATTTGAAGAACTCAGAAATTGCCGGGTCAATCTGACGGGGGATAGCCGCTCTGAATTTGAAGCTCTATTGCATGATCTTCATCGTCTATCTCAGAGTCAGAGCCATTTCAGACAAGAGCGCATGAATGTCAGACTATGTGATCTGTTATATTTTGTAGCAGAGATCTGCCAGGGTGATGTCGAAGAACAACTTCCCTCATCGGAGAAGGAGCGCCATGTCCAGCATATTATTCGTTATGTGGATACACATTATATGAAGGATATTGGTCTGGATGATTTGGCACTGGAATTACATCTTTCCAAACCATATCTGGCAGGCATGTTTAAGGAAATGACAGGTTTGACGATATTCAAATACCTGTATGACCGTCGTATCAATCAGGCCAAGCTTTTGTTTCAGTTCCAACCAGAGATCACGGTGACAGAGGCAAGTCGATTGTCCGGTTTCAAACGCCTTTCGCATTTTAGTCGGATGTTCAAACAAAGTGTGGGATGTTCGCCTGATCTGTACCGTACCCAATTGCATCGCCAATCATAGAAGTCTTCTATAAGCTGACCAGCTTGTCTGGTTGGCTTTTTTTGTTGATTTTCGTTCGGAGAATGCGTATTACTGTGTTTAGAGCACACGCAGAACAGGTAAAGAAAGGTAATGAAACCAGAGGAGGCGAATATGAATGAAACAGCGCACACCGGATCAGAATAACAACGATACCCGTCAGGAACAATCCCATGACAATCCTGAACAATATAAGACAGAGCACGAAAGTCTGCTTGATCGTTATGAAGAAGAACAGACTGTAGATCCAATTCCGATGGAAGATCTGAATATGGAGGCTCAGGAAGAGAAGAACAAGGATCAAACAAAAAGCAACTCGTCTACCGAAGAGAAATACCGGGCGGATTATCGCAAAAAAGGCGAGTGAAGGATTACGTTAATGGCTGTTTGAGGAAAAATGATGAAGTATTTTCGGTGAATGTATATTTAGTGAAAATAAATTAGTTTGTTGACTAATGTATGTTACTATATTATAGTTACTATGTTGGCAAATGAAAAAAATTTGGGAGGCGAATAAGAATGACTACTTTTTTTGATGCGTTGAAAAACAGAAGATCTTATTATGGAATCAGCAAGGAATCTACAATTTCGGATGCTAAAATCCAGGAAATCGTAGAAGAAGCGGTGAAATATACACCAACTTCCTTTAACTCACAAACATCCCGTGCTGTAGTACTGCTCGGCGAACAACATGATAAATTGTGGAATCACACAGAAGAAATTTTGCGTGAAGTGGTAGGCAATGAAGAAGCATTTAAATCCACAGCTGAAAAAATGACCGGATTCCGTAGTGGATACGGTACGGTTCTCTTCTTTGAAGATAACAATGCAATCGCACAGCTTCAACAGAACTTTGCAGCTTATGCAGATAATTTCCCGATCTGGGCTAACCAATCCAACGGTATGTTGCAACTGGTAATCTGGACGGCTCTGGAACAAGAAGGTCTGGGTGCATCTTTGCAGCATTATAATCCGTTGATTGACGAAAAAGTGAAACAAGAATGGAACATTCCAGAGAACTGGAGATTGATCGCTCAGATGCCATTTGGTAAACCAACGGCAACACCGGGTGAGAAAGAATTCCAACCGATTGAAGAGCGCGTAAAAGTACACAAGTAAGCTTCGCATTTCCCAACATTTAACCACATACGGCCTCGCTTCAATTTGATACGATGATAGTTGATCGTAATCCAATGAAGCGAGGCTTTTTGATGTGAATAATAGATTAAAAGATATTACGAGCCAACATGTGTGGAAAGCGGCTTTATGCGGGCTAGTAGTACTTGGATCGATGTGTGGTTATAGCACAACCGTTAAGGCTGCCACTGTGCAGCAACAGTTTCAGGATACCCGTACCAGCTATGCCAAGGATGCCATTACACATTTGGTGAACAAAGGCATTGCTGCCGGTACGTCAGAGACTACATTTGAACCGAAGAAAGCCGTCACTCGTGCAGAATTTGCGACATTTGCGGTGAGATTGCTAGGTTTGAAGCCAGTAAAAAATAATATCAATCCTTATCAGGATATCAGTATGAATGCCTGGTATTACGGCAACGTTGCGGCCATGACGAATCTTTTCATTCTGGAAGGCAAGGGTCAGGGAACGTTCCAGCCGAATGCGTCCATTACGCGTGAAGAAGCGGCAGCGCTGCTTGTTCGGATGTTGAAACAGCAACCGTCAGAGACAGCGCTTTTGTCTTCAACGTATTTCGATGCAGCAGATATATCGGCTTGGGCACGCCCTTATGTGCAGACGGTATACCAGCTTGGACTAATGCGGGGAAGCGGAGGCATGTTCCGACCGCATGATCAGGTAACGCGAGAAGAAGCAGCCGTAATGCTTGATGCCATTTTACAAAAGAAAACATGGTCTGAACAGTTACAACGTGGAGATGAACTCGGCGTTCAGTTGGGCTGGCAATATAATTCCACTACCGCTGAATTCAAGAAGCAGGTGGAACAATCTGAAGTGAATACGCTCGTCCCGCGCTGGTTTTTCCTGAACAGCAGTATGAAAGTAACGGATCACGCGGACCCGGCACTGATCTCCTGGGCATCCGCCACAGATAGGCAGTTATGGCCATTGCTTGGGAATCGTTCCGATTCGGCACTTACGCATCAGATGTTATCCAGCTCATCCAACCGAGCGGCTGTCATCTCACAGGTAGCCGCTTATGTCAAAACATATAAACTGGACGGTATTAATGTGGACTTCGAGAATGTTGATCCTGCGGATCGTGAAGGGTTAACGGCATTTGTGACCTCCTTGACGGCTACGTTGCACGCGCTGGGTGCAGTTGTGTCTGTGGATGTATCACCAGATCTGGGTACAGATTGGACGGATGCATTTGATTATGCCAAACTGGGCGCTGTGTCGGATTATATGGTGCTGATGGGATACGAGGAACACTGGAACGGTGATCCGATAGCGGGATCCGTGGCGTCTCTTCCATGGGTGGAAAGGGCATTGGATACTATGCTCTCCGAGGTGGTACGTCCCAAAACCATTTTGGCCCTTCCGTTGTATACACGAGACTGGTCTTCAGTGAATCCGGCAAGTAGTTCTTGGGACATTACATTGTCAGAACAGGGAACGCGCGCGCATGCCGCAGGATCTGTAAGACGATGGGATGCAAGTCTGGTTCAATATATGATTGGGTACAACAGTAACGGTATGACAAGATATATATGGGCAGAGGACAGTCGTTCGTTATCGGCCAAAGTGTTGATGAGTGAGCAACGGCAGATTGCCGGTCTGGCTTACTGGTATATGGGCGGCGAAACAGCCGATGTATGGAACGCCATTTCGAATGCTTCGCGATTTGAATCGTATAACTTCTAAATATTCATGATTTGGATAGACTCAAGCGAACCGGGATACAGCCGGATGGTTTGGGTCTGTTTGTTTTGGTATAAGATAAGCAATATGAGGAATCGTTTAAGCTTGGCTGAACGGTTTAATGTATATAAGGACAAAATATATATAGTGTTTAGGAGGAGAAGAAGCATGCGAGAGGTTGATTGCATAATTGTAGGTGGGGGGCTCGCAGGGCTTCAGGCAGCCATTCAGCTTGGACGTTATTCAGCTCATCAGGTGTTGGTAATCGACGCGGGAGAAGGCAGATCAACCCTGTGCCGGACGTATCATAATATCCTTGGGTTCCCCGATGGGGTATCCGGTGAAGAGCTCAGAGCCCGAGGCAGGATGCAGGCAGAGCGGACCGGTGTATCTTTTGAGAAAGACCGTATTGTGCAAGCAGGCCGTCATGGAGAGAAGATTCAATTGTTCGGTACTTCCGGAGTTGAATATAGGAGCAAAACTGTGTTATTGGCAACGGGTCTATCGGATCGAGTTCCGGATATTCCGGGATTAACCCCGACGCTTGGCCGAACAGTCTATGTCTGCCCCGATTGTGATGGTTATGAGATTCAGGATCAACGTACGGTACTATTGGGATCTGGCGAAGCAGGTGCCAATATGGCGATGATTTTAATTCAGCGTACGAATGATCTGTTATATATCAATCATGAGCAGGCCCCCATCTCTGCAGAGCTTCACCGCAGCATGAAAGAGGCGGGCGTTCGTTATCTGGAAGCGGCTGTTCAGGAAGTGCAACAGATTGAGGATGGCCATATCACCGGTATTCTGACCGAAGATGGACAGATCTTTGAGTCTGAGCGAGGTTTTATCGCTTTTGGAGGCAATCGGGTACACTATGAACTGGCGGAGCAGCTTGGAGCTGTGATCGCTGATAATAAACATGTAGAAGCTAATCCGCGCAGCTTGCAGGCAGCGACGAATGTGTGGATAGCCGGGGATCTGGGACTGCACGCAGAACAAGCAACCGTTGCGATGGGGGAAGGTTCCATTGCCGCGATCTGGATTCATAAGGCGTTACAGCAGATGACAAAGGATTAAATGTGGATTTCATGATCAAAATTTTGAGTTAGAACAATTAGAATACTACTTTTCCTTAATCCAAAAAGAACTCCCAAGCCATGAATATGACTGGAGGTCTTTTTGGGCTAACTTCATCTGGAAAAAGGACAATTATTTATCCGATGACTCAGACGAATGAGAAGAAGAATTTTTGTACTTCGAGTCATGGGAGAAATCCTTCCGAATATTTTCCACGATATCGCCAACCACACCTTCGATCATATCGGTTGGTCCGGGATTATTTTTGTCTGGATGGATAACGGTATTCACGCCTGGTTCAAGTTCATCCTTTGTCTTCTCAGGTTTGGTTTTATCACGCATGGGAAATCCCTCCTGGTTCGTATTGTATAAGGTGTAAGGTGTTCATTAACATATCCAAACACCGTTACACATATGTAAACGATTAACCGCTGTAGTTCTTTTGAAACGTGTACTTGCTCATACCATAGAAGATATATACAGAATTGAACGTGCTGATTAAACTTCTGCAATACGTTTATATTATAGATAACCAATTGATTATTAAGTCTAAGGTTAAAACCAATAAACAACTAATATACAGGAGGTTATTCAGATGAATGAACAAAATCATGTAATCCATAAAGATGGTCAGGTTTCAACGGACAAGGTGGACAATGCAATCGAGAAGATTGCACCGGAAGAGAGAGAACAGATTTTACAGAACTTTGATGCATTCAAAGAATACCTGGGTAAACGAATTGCGATGGGCGAGTCTATCGGATTAAGCGAAGAGCAGATGGCTAAAATTGCCCAGAAAGTAGCTGACCATTTGGCTGCGAACGAAGAGCCTCGTAACCGTGAAGAAAAATTGCTTCAGGAACTGTGGAATGTCGGCAAGGAAGATGAACGTCACATGCTGGCTCATATGCTCGTTCGTTTGGCTCAAGACTCCACAACCAATCATTAAAATGAACATGTATGCATAAGCATAAGATTCATGAACAAACATAAGAATCTTATGCTAGTCAAGAACCCCTGAATGAGAGATTTTCAGGGGTTCTTGTCATTTACGGAAACGACAGACAGGAGTAATGACGTTCATTGTAACTATTTTTAATCTGGCTGATACTTTTATATTCGCTGTTCCAAGTATGATAGGAAAAGAGAGAACGTTGAAATTAATAGTTCACCTGAGCGTTTGATAAGGAAGACTTCCGGTTAAGGAATAGTAACGTTCATATTAAGGAGAGATGTTACCTATGAAGAACGCGGCAAAACAATGGAAACTACGAATGATCGGTGCAGTTGTTGCTTTACTTGGCATGATTGTGCTGACTACATATTTGCTTACCCCTGCGAATGCTCAAGAAAGTGCGGATGCCCAACAGCCTTCTGCCAAAGAAGCACAGGTTGCGAACTCCGAGATGTTTACAGCCTATGTTGAAGGTATGCACATGGAAGACGGCAAATTGTTTATGACAGTGGACAAGATTGGTTGGTATCAGGGTGAAGAAGCCGATGCGATTTTTGCACAGCGCAATCCGGAAGCTGGTATAGACGGTGCTCCAGATGGTTACTATATTGTTAATGACAGCAAAGAGCAGGAACAGGTTGAGGTTAGTGCCAATGCTGAAGTGTTGATGCAGTTGTATGATCGAGATGGTACGATGCAGGGTGCAGACATTCAGTGGAATGAACCTGTGACATTATCCAAGTTCGAATCGTTGTATGAGAATACCCGTATTCTTGACCTGTCCGTATTCCCATATCATCTGACGGTGCAGGACGGAAAAGTTACCAAAATTGTGCAGCAGTACATCCCATAAAATGAGAAGAAATTCATCATTCAAGCATTCCTCCGGTTCATTGGAACGGTGAGGGATGCTTTTTGGTTATGACAAATTCATGAAAGCGATTGTAATTAATGGTAGGTACATGTATCATTATTGGAATGGCGTTTTTACATAGTTCAGGAGGAGCCTCATGCTTAAAGACATGATTGCATTAACTAAACCCGGACTTCTACGGCTAAATGTGTTTGCGGTGGCGGTAGGGTTCTGGGTAGCTTCGAAATGGGATATCGCATGGTTAACTCTGCTCTTGGTCGTGATTGGATCAACCTTGGTTATTGCTTCAGCTTGTGTAATCAACAATTATTGGGACCGTGAATTGGACCAAAAGATGGAGCGCACCAAAAAAAGGATGGATTACATTAACCATCTGAAGCCAGGGTTTGTACTTGGCTATGGCATTATCCTTGGTGTAGTGGGACTAGCAGTACTGTATCTCCTGGTGAATCCGTTATCAGGCTGGATGGCATTGCTTGGATGGTTCGCTTACATCGTGATTTACACGATGTGGTTGAAACGCAGTTCAACGTGGAGCACATCGCTCGGTGGAATTGCGGGAGCGATGCCGCCTGTCATTGGTTATACATCTGTAACCAATGAAATTGATGCGGGAGCCTGGTTACTGTTCGCGCTATTGTTCCTCTGGCAACCACCACATTTCTGGTCATTGGGTATTCGCCGGGTAGAGGAATATCGTGCTGCGGGGTTCCCCTTGTTGCCTGTGGTTAAAGGGGTGAAACGCACCAAGTTTCAGATGATTCCTTATGTTTTTCTGCTGCTTCCTGCTGTATTCCTGTTGTATTACTACGACTACGTTGGTCTGGTATTTCTGATTGTATCTCTGCTCGGTGGACTGATCTGGTTCGTGCATACACTTAGCGGATTGAAGACACAGGATGATGAAAAGTGGGCAAAAGTGAACTTTCTAATCTCGGTGAACTATCTCATGCTTGTATTTATTGTGATGGTCGCGAACACGACTTGGTCTTAATCAAGTGATGAACAGATCATTTTGAGAGAGGCTGCTTTAACAGCCTGCACCGGATGAAAAAGCACACGATGGAATAGGGTTTGGACAACCTTAAGTTGTTGAAACATATTCTTTAGTGTGCTTTTTTGGTATAATAAAACAATTGAATTATATATGTGGAAATTATAATGCAAGTTGGGAAGTGACAGCATGAGTGATTTGGAACAGGCCGTACGATGGAGACAAGAAGGCAAGGTGCAGGAAGCAATTGAGGTTCTGCAAGAGATTACAGTTCAGGAACCCGAGAATGCGAATGCCTGGTATCAGCTGGCTTGGGCACATGATTCGCTTGGATTGGAGCGGGAGGCTGTCCCGCATTATGAGAAGGCACTGAGTCTTGGACTTCCTGGTGAGGACAGAGCAGGAGCAATACTCGGACTAGGCAGTACATACAGAACGCTTGGACAATACGATCAGGCAAAGGCTTGGTTTGAAAAAGGGATGAAAGAATTCCCGGCGTACCGGGAATTTGAGGTGTTCTATGCGATGGTGCTCTACAATCTGGGGGAACATGCAGAAGCGATGCAACGATTGCTGACGCAACTTGCGGATACATCCAGTGATAAGAGAATCAATGACTATAACAGAGCAATCCGCTATTACGCAGATCAGCTGGATCGGGTGTGGGAATAGATCGAATACGCAGAAAAGGAGATGGATGAATGTGAACTCCAATCAAGATCTGAAACAGGTAAATGAAAGATTGGATCAAATTGAGCGGAAATTGGATAATCTGGGAGGCAGCCAGCAGACCAAACGCTCACCTGGCGTGCGCTTCCTGATTGGCTTTGGCATCACGATTGCGATTATATTTGTACTGCTGCTGACTCTCGGCGTGATCCAATTTGTGAGTAACGTGAGTAACGGATAGAAAAAGTCGATCATGACGATTGGTAGTTCGATCTCCCAATTTACATAGACGTACCGAGCCACTGCTGCACTTCTTCAATGAAACGCCGCGTAGCTGGCGATAGATTGCCCAAAGACGGGCACGCCATGCCGATCGTGCGATAAGGATCTCCAGAGAGTGGCACGAGCGCAAGCGAATCGGTATGATTTTGAAGTACCATTTCCGGCAGTAAGCTGATGCCGAGACCATTACGGACCATCGCCATGATGGCTTGATCTTCTGCGACTTCATAGACGACATTGAGCTTGGCTGCATGCTGACGGATCAGTCGTTCAATCTCATTATCCCCGCCCCACTTGGGCAGAATAAAGGGTTGCTCCAGTAGAATATCAAACGAAACAGATTCCTCTGAGGCGAGAGGATGATCCAGAGGCAGGATGCACATCATCCTGTCTTTTTGTAATGGGATCGTCTCAAAAGGTGAGGAATCACCCAGGGATAGAAATCCGAGGTCGATGGCACCTCCAGCCAGCCAACCCTCAATCTCAGCATAATCGCCCTCCCACAGCTTGATCTCAATTCCTGGATGACGCAGGCGAAATTGTTTCAAAATGCCTGGCAGCCACTGTGTGGAGACACTCGCGAAGGTGCCGATACGCACAGTACCAATCTCCGCGCCGCGAATGAGGGAGATTTCCTGGTTCATCAGTTCCGTCCAGCGCAGAATCTCACGTGTGTATCCCAGAATGCGTTCACCTTCAGCGGTAACCCGTACACCGGAGCGGCCGCGATGGAGTAGTGAAAAGCCACATTCGGTCTCGAGACTTGCGATGGCATGGCTGACTGCGGATTGGGTGATATTCAGCGCTTCTCCTGCTTTGGTAAGACTTCCATATTCCACAACGGTATTCAATATTTCATATTTAATCAGTGACATGAATGGTTCCGTTCCTTCCCATTTTGAATACATGAGTTTATTTCATATAATCTATTATAAATATTCATTTTTATAATGCAAAGAGATCGTTTATACTTGCCAAGGCGAGTTAGTTTGACGCACGATCACACAGCTCAGAATACATAGAATGAAGGTTGAAGCAAGATGAATGGTGTACAGGTTAATCAAGGTCAGGCAACAAGAAGAGCGGACATACAGATGCTGCTCGCAACGGTCATATGGGGATCATCCTATCTGTTTATGAAATCGGGCCTGGAGTCCATGCAAGAATTGAATCTGGTCGCATTTCGTTTTGGAATTGCCTTTATTGCGGCAGGACTTCTTTTTCATCGGCGGTTGTTTAACATGAATCGTGGAACACTTGTGGCAGGAGCTATTATGGGGACAGCTTTATTTGCTGCATTTGTATTCATCACCTATGGTGTACAACGAACAACAACATCTCAAGCGGGATTCTTGATCAGTTTGGCGGTTATTTTTGTGCCTATTCTCACAACGATCCAGCATCGTCGTATGCCGGACAAACGATTGACGCTCAGTATCCTCGTTGCAGTTACCGGGCTTGGCTTGCTGACGCTTCAACATGAGCTGAGTCTTCACACGGGAGATATTCTGTGTATACTAGCAGCACTGGTGTATGCCATCTATATTATGATTGCTGGCAAGTACACACCGAAGCATGATCCGCTAACATTGGGAACGGTCCAATTGGGCGTTGCAGCGATGTGGGGAATTGCAGCTACATTCATGCTAGAAACGCCACGTATGCCCGATACAGCTGAATCCTGGGCAGCGATTCTCGGCTTAGGTGTATTATGTAGTGGCTTGGGGTACATTTTGCAGACGCTCGCGCAGCGGCATGCTTCTCCCACAAGAACAAGTCTGATTTTTTCACTCGAACCACTGTTTGCAGCGGCCTTTGCATTTACCTTTCAAGGGGAATCGCTAACGGTGCAAGGATATGCAGGAGCAGCGATGATGTTGGTCGGTGTTCTGATCACAGAGATCAAACTTCCACAGCCTATCTTCTGGCGCAGAAAACGCCCGGTTTTACAGTCCGAACTCGGGGATCAGGGAGCACCAGGCGTATAATCAGGGGACAAGGCCCTTTCGTCATCTTCTATGGAAGGTGGGGAAAGGGCCTTTTTTGGTTATGTCGTACAGCTAGTGTAACAGAGATAATCGACTACCTAACAAAATCAGAATAACATAACCTTGTTTTGTTGATTTTTGTTTTTTATGCTACACTGAATGGAAAATTAGGAAAAACGGGTGAGTAGGATGGCTAAAAGAGTTACCATGCAGCAAATTGCGGATGCTGCGGGGGTGTCCAAATTCGCAGTTTCCCGTGCACTGACGGGCAAGCCTGGTGTGAGTGAGCATACACGCGAGATGATTGTCAGAACGGCGGGACAGCTTGGATATTTTAGAACCGAACCGAAGCGTTATCCGGGGGAGACGCAGATATCAACGGAGATGAAGCCAGAAGCAGAGCGACAAGGTACCATATTGATTTTGTTTCCCAACATTCGTTCTCAGAATCGATCCTCCTTGTACTGGGGGCCTGTGTTTGACGGCATTTCTGAGAGGTTGAATGAGAAGGGAATGGATATTTTAACACTGACGGAGCCCTCTTCAGATCGAATGTTCTCGGTTCTTAATCCCGAAGCAATCAGTGGAGTCATTACCGTGGGCACCATCTCGACATCGGTATTGCTGGAAATTTACAGACTGCGTATTCCACTGGTCATGGTAGATCATGAAGACCCCGCCGTATACGCAGACTCGGTTTTTACGGACAATATGAAATGTATGAAAGAACTCGTTCTCATGCTTGTTGGAAAAGGCTACAGAAGGTTCCAGTTTGCTGGGCAACTGCCTGATGCGGCAAGTTTTCGAGAACGCTGGCTTGGATATCGTACGGTGCTGGAAGAGAAGCAGCTGGCAGGGGAACAGCAAGAAGGTTTGCTGGGAGCGGAGTACGAACAGATTCGGAGATCCATTGCCGAAATGAAGCTGGAGGACATCCCTGAAGTCATTGTGTGTGCGAATGATCATACGGCTGTTATCGTGCTTGAGGCACTCCGAAACCGAGGCATTCAGGTACCTGAACGCTGTGCCGTAACCGGGTTTGACAATACGCAGACGGATGAGCACATTCTTGCTTCGGTGCACATTAACAAAGATAATCTGGGCACGAGAGCGGTAGATCAGCTGTTGTGGCGGATTCAGCATCCGGATGAACCTTATGAACGCAAGTTGATCTATTCGGAATTAATTATTCGAGATGAATATAACGCCAGTTTAGAGTGATATGGTAGAAACGTATTGGATCATTGTAACGACAAGCATCTTGGTAAATAAGTTAAGTTAAAAGACATGGAGAGATTAGAGCTTCATGTCTTTTTGATATGCAGCAATTGTTTAACAAATTAAATTACAAAACAGATTGACTAGAAGAAGCATATCGTGTTAATTTTGTTTTGTAAGTTATTTGTTTTTATAATAACAAAACCTAACAAAATATTGATACCAACTCTAACAACAATGGAGGCTGTCATGAGCACAATACAATCACAGGTTTTTCAGAATTGGACGTTCAAGGCTTGCGAAGATCAAGAGTGGATGCCGGCCCAGGTACCCGGCTGTGTGCATACAGATTTGCTGAAACTAGGCAAGATTCCAGATCCTTTTTATGGAACAAACGAGAAGGAAGTACAATGGATTGATAAGATAGATTGGGAATATCAGACGGAATTTGACGTTGCCGAAGCGTTGTTCTCCCAGGAACATCTGGAACTGGTGTTTGATGGCCTGGATACATATGCGGATGTGTATGTGAATGATGTGCATGTGTTATCCGCAGATAATATGTTCCGAGTATGGAAGGCAGATGTAAAGGCTGTATTAAAGGAGAACGGCAATATCCTTCGAATACGTTTTCGGTCTCCGATTCAGGAAGACCTGCCGAAGCTGGAGAAGCTCGGATATGCGTTGCCTGCATCCAATGATCAGTCCGATGTTGGCGGACTTGGCGATAAGAGAGTAAGTATTTTTGCCCGTAAAGCGCCGTATCACTATGGTTGGGATTGGGGTCCGCGTTTTGTAACGAGTGGAATCTGGCGTGAAGCACGTCTTGAAGGTTGGACACAGGTACGAATCAATGATGTGTACGTCCAGCAAAATGAAGTAAGCGCTACCTCAGCTTCATTAACAGCTGTTGTGGAAGTCGAGACATCACAAGCGGTAGATACAGTCATTCGTATCGGTGCAGATGGACAGAGATGGGAGCGATCCGTATCGCTTCAGCCCGGAACTCAGACTGTGGAGATTCCAATCTCCATTAATGAACCGAAATTGTGGTGGAGCCGTGGGCTTGGTGATCCGCATCTGTATACTTTCCTTGCCGAAGTTCTTCAAGGTGAACGGGCTGTGGCTGAATCTACAGTGAAGACTGGGCTTCGTTCCATTCGCTTGGTACGTGACAAAGATGAAGCAGGAGCATCCTTTTACTTTGAACTAAATGGTGTTGCGGTCTTTGCCAAAGGGGCCAATCACATTCCGAATGATAGCTTCATCACTGAAATTACTCATGAACGTTATCGTCATGAGATCGTATCCGCAGCCGAGTCCAATATGAATATGCTCCGCGTGTGGGGTGGCGGAATCTATGAGCAGGATGTGTTCTACGAACTATGTGATGAATATGGAATCCTGGTATGGCAAGACTTCATGTTTGCTTGCAGCATGTATCCAGGAGATGAAGCGTTTCTGAACAGTGTGAGACATGAAGCCATTGATAATGTGAAACGTCTGCGCAACCATCCAAGTATTGCACTCTGGTGTGGGAACAACGAGATTGATTCGGCTTGGGCTCACTATGTTGAGAATGGTGGCTGGGGTTGGAAAAAGGAATTTACTGCCGAGCAGCGTGAGAGCATCTGGGCCGATTACGAAGCCATCTTCCATGATCTGCTGCCAGAAGTCGTTGAAGCGTATGCTCCAGGTGTGGATTACTGGCCTTCTTCACCACTTGTATCACTGACAGGGGATGAGAAGCAACATGCGCACCCGTCCACAGCCGAAGGGGATATCCACTACTGGGGCGTGTGGCACAATGTAGAACCATTCGAAAACTATAATGTGCATGTGGGTCGTTTCATGAGTGAATACGGATTCCAGTCTTTCCCGGAGTACAAGTCAGTACGCACTTACGCGGAAGAAGAGGATCTGGCTCTGGAATCGGAAGTCATGCTGGCTCATCAAAAGAATGGGGCAGGCAATCGTCTGATCAAACAGTACATGGATATGTACATGCATGAATCGAAGGACTTCCCATCGTTCCTGTATATGAGCCAGGTGCTTCAAGCGGAAGCAATGAAGACAGCGATTGAGGCGCATCGTCGCCGTAAACCATTCTGTATGGGTACACTTTACTGGCAAATGAATGACTGTTGGCCGGTGGCTTCATGGGCAGGAATGGACTACCTGGGTCGTTGGAAAGCATTGCAATATTATGCGAAACGCAGTTTCAGCGATGTGTTGGTATCCGTAGATGGAACTAAGGAAGATACGACAGATATATACATCATCTCAGATCAATTACAACCTGTAAAAGGGCAGTTACAGATTTGTTTACTCGGGTTCGATGGAACGGTGCATCGTGATGAAACACATGACGTGTCCTTGGCACCTAATACAGGTGATCGAGTGCTGTCATTACGTAACACAGAATGGCTTGAAGGTCATGATACAGCTAACACGCTGCTGCGCCTGGATTTGAAACAGGAAGGTGCGGCGAATATCGTACAGGAACACTATTTTGTACCGTCCAAAGACCTTGCTCTGCAGCCTGCAAACATCAATGTAAGCGGAGGAGCGGATGAGAACGGCGTTCATCTGGTACTGGAAAGTGATGTGCTTGCTAAACAGGTATGGCTATCTTCGGATGTGGAGGGTGTCTTCTCAGATAACTTCTTCGACTTGATTCCTGGCATTCCGGTGAAGGTGCAGTTCACTTCTAGAAAGGGATTGCAGTCTAATGATGTGATATCAAATCCGGGACCGATCGAGGTTCGATCCATGATTGATTTTATTCGTTTGACCTAGAAGAAACGGTTGGAGTCTCTCGTAAGAGAGATTTCAACCGTTTTTTTTATTGAAACCTGACTCCATTTATATATCGTAATGGTTTCGTAATACTTCGCTTAGAGAATCGTAAGCTGTCTTGCTTATTGTAATCCATGTAAGTAATAAACGAATGGAGAGTGATAAGAATGATGAAAACGAATAAGAGCAAAAAAGTGATGGTAGCAGCGGTATTGATGATGTCTATGGCCTTTTCTGGATTGGCAAGTGCTGCAGATATGAAAACGATTAAAAAGGATGGCATGGAGCTTGTTCAATTGAGACAGGCGGCGAAAATGTATGATTACAGCATTATGTGGGACAGCAAGGACAGATCTGTAACTTTGATGCATATGGGCAAAATGGACGACAAGATGATGAAAGACGACAACATGATGGAAGACGAAATGAAGATGAAAGATGACAAAATGATGGAAGACGACAAAATGATGAAAGATGACATGATGATGCCTGTGGGAAAAACGATTAAATTGTGGATTGGATCGAAAAAAATCATGGTAGACGGTAAGCAAGTTAACTTGAAATCGATGTCTGTCATCCATGAAGGGAATTCGTATGCGGCTGAGTCTGTAATTAAACAATACATGATGCCAGCCATGGGAATGAAGTAATTTAAGGGCTAAGCATCGCCATCACCATATGATATGATTGGCTCAAATGTATTTTCTGGAATATGGGGTGGGTTCGTTTGAATGAATGTGTACTTGTTGCTGATGATGATACAAATATTACGGACGTTTGTCGCAGGTATCTGGAACGGGAAGGTTATCTTGTTGTGACGGCCAAGGACGGTTTGGAGGCTATTGAGCTGTGGCACAGCCAAACGCCAAGCTTGATTGTGCTCGACCTGATGATGCCACATAAGAATGGATGGGAAGTCTGCAACGAAATTCGGCAAACCGAGGATGTGCCCATCGTAATGCTCACAGCCCGGGGTGAGGAACAGGATCGTTTGATGGGACTGACGATGGGGGCGGATGATTATCTGACCAAACCTTTCAGTCCGAGAGAACTCGTCTTGCGTGTGAAGGCAATTCTCCGGAGAATGCGAACTGCCCAGGCAACGCCTGTTACAACATCTGATTATATGATCAGTTATGAAGGGCTTACCATTGATTTTACCAAGCGCGAAGTGCACATCAGCGGGCAGGAAATTGAATTGACAGTTACGGAGTTTGAAATGTTGTATTTGCTTGCAAGTCACCCGGGTCAGGTGTTCTCCCGTAACCAGATGTTAAGCAAGATTTGGGATTTTAGCTATGAGGGAGACACAACAACGGTGACCGTACATGTAAGGAGATTACGAGAGAAGATTGAACAGAACCCTTCTGATCCAAAATATATTAAAACGGTTTGGGGTATAGGGTATAAGTTTGCGGGTGGCAGTTCATGAAACTTCGTACGTACTTGGTGTTGTCCAGTCTCACGGGTATTGGCGTGTTATTAATTTGTTTGTTTGTCAGTTATTCCAAAATGCTGCTTACGATTGAACAACTGTACTGGTTATCGGCTATAACGGCAGGGGTAGGCTTGCTTTCGTTTATTCTTCAATATTTGCTGACCAAGCCATTAGAGAAATCGATTGCGCGAATTACAGAGAAGACGATGAGAATTGCTGAAGGGGATTTCCATACGGAAGTCCCTCTCATTGGTCCACAGGAATTTAAGCTCCTGGCACAGCAATTTAATGAAATGAGTTCCAAGTTGCAGGAAAGCTTTGACCATCTGCATCTTTCAGAAAACGCCAGACGAGAGTTGGTCGCCAATGTTTCCCATGATTTACGGACTCCTTTGGCATCCATTCAGTCATTCGTCGAAGCGTTGGAGGATGATGTCATTAAGGATAAAGAAACCTTTCAACGTTACCTGAACACGATACGACTTGAAACGAAGCGTTTGGGAGGGCTTATTCAAGATTTGTTCGAATTATCCAGCCTGGAAGCGCAAGGGGAGGTATTTGAGCCTCAGCCTTGTCACGTCGATGAGTTGCTGCTCAGTACGTTGGAGAGTTTTTCGTTTCATCTCGCCGAGAAAACGCTGAACGTTGAAATCGATTTGCCCGATAAATTACCAGCCGCGGTCATGATGCCTGCACAAATGAAGCGGGTCCTTTCCAATTTGCTGCAAAATGCCATTCAATACTCTCCTTTTGAAGGGAAAATCATTCTGGCTGCCGAAGAGAAGAGGCCGTTTATACGAATTTCAGTTACAGATGAAGGAGAAGGCATTGAAGCGGAGGAAACTTCGCGTATATTTGAACGCTTTTATCGAATTGACAAATCACGCAGCAAGAGCAATGGAGGTGCCGGGCTCGGCCTTGCCATCGCTCAATCGATTGTGGAACTCCATGGAGGCGAGATCGGGGTTCAGAGTACGAAAGGTGAAGGAAGCTGCTTCTGGTTCACACTTCCGATCTATGTCAATCGCTAACCTTGGTTTATCTGCGCAGTATTTCTTTAGGTGGTGAATGACTTGACCAGTGATTTGGTATTCCTTTTCGGTGTTTTTGGTGCAGGGTTGTTATCGTTTTTTGCGCCATGTATTCTGCCGCTGATCCCGGTATATGTGTCTTATCTGTCTGGAAGCATGGTCAACGGTACGAATCAGCAGGAGCCCAACACCAATTCGGTTCGGCTGCGGAGTACACTTGTTTTGCGGACATTTTTATTTGTTCTTGGACTGTCTTTGGTATTTGTTCTACTCGGTTTTGGTTCCGGCATCGTTGGTAATGTGATCTCAAGTCCTGTGTTTATTTTCTTCTGCGGAGCCATCGTGGTGATTTTCGGGATTTATCAAACCGGGTTAATACGACTATCCTGGCTGGAGCGGGAGAGAAAGCTGTCAAGCGATCATGCCAGCCGAGGGGGATATATCGGAGCGTTCCTGCTGGGTCTGACGTTTAGTTTCGGCTGGACTCCTTGTATCGGGCCTGTGCTGGCGGCCATTCTTGGTATCGCCGCAGGAGAAGGCTCTCCACTGTATGGCGGGTTTCTCATGTTCCTTTATACCCTTGGGTTGGCGATTCCTTTCCTGATTCTGTCCGTTTTTTCGGAATATGTTATGAAGCGGATACGTCGTTTATACAGGTACATGGGTGTCATCAAAATAACTTCCGGCTGTATTCTTATTGTCATGGGACTATTGTTAATGACAGACCGGCTAAACAGCTTGGTGACCTGGTTTCAATAATCATTGGAGGAATTTGGTGTGAAAATGGCACGGAAATGGATGGTATCTGTAATCGTATTCGCTGGAGTACTGTTGATCTTGAGCGCATGTGTATCACAGCAAACTGAATCAAAACAAACGGGGTCATCATCAGCCCCAGCATCAACATCCGATATCAGTTCGTCAACCATGATGAACAAGGGAGAGACGGCTCCTGAATTTTCATTGGTTGATCTGAAAGGAAACACGGTTGGACTTTCTGATATTCAAGGCAAGAAAGTGTATGTGAAATACTGGGCTTCCTGGTGTTCCATCTGCCTTGCGGGTTTGGAAGACCTGAACAATCTGGCTGGTCAAAACAATGATTTTCAAGTCATTACGATTGTGACGCCAGACTACAAAGGAGAGAAGTCCTCCCAAGCGTTTACCGAATGGTTTGACCAACAGCCGTATGATAACATAACTGTTCTTTTGGATGAGAAAGGTGTATGGGCCAAGAAATTTGGTGTCAGAGCATATCCTAGTTCCTTTTATATTGGCTCTGATGGTATTTTAGCGAAATCGCAGCCAGGGCATGCATCCAATGAACAGATCATGGAATCATTACAAGAGATTTTGTGAGAAGGGAGGAAGTGTCATGAAGAGGACGCTGCTCGGCTTGTGCCTCCTTGTTATAGCGATAGTTGTGTCTGCTTGTGGAAACAGGGTTGAGAATCATTCAGCTTCATCTTCGATATCTACTCAACCTGTCAAGGCATCGAGTGTCTCCGAGGAAAATCTGAGTAACCTGTACTTGGCAGGAGGCTGTTTCTGGGGTGTGGAGGCATATATGGCTCGTATTCCGGGGGTCCAGAATGTGACTTCCGGTTATGCCAACGGTGAAGGAGAGAATCCAACCTATGAGGATGTTATTCGCGGGGACCAGGGGTTTGCGGAGACTGTTCATGTAAAATATGATCCGCAGCAAGTATCTTTGCAGAAATTGCTTGAATCTTATTTTCGAGTTATTGATCCTACCAGCTTGAATAAACAGGGCAATGATCGTGGTATTCAGTATCGGACTGGAATATATTATACGTTGCCTGAAGATGCCAAAATTATAGAACAGGCTGTAGAGGCAGAGCAAGCAAAATATGACCAACCCATCGTAACGGAGGTAATGCCTCTGCAGAATTATTATTTGGCGGAGGAGTACCATCAGGATTATTTGAAAAAAAATCCGAACGGATATTGTCACATTGATATGACTGTCCTGGATGACCTGGAGATTGCGATTGATCCCGCTCAATATGCACGTCCAACAGATGAGCAATTAAAGGAACGATTAACAGACGAACAGTATGCAGTTGCGGTAAACAATGATACGGAGCATGCGTTCAGTAACGAATACTGGGATAATGAGGAGCCCGGTCTGTATGTTGATATTGCAACGGGAGAGCCATTGTTCACCAGCCGGGATAAGTACGATTCTGGTTGTGGGTGGCCGAGTTTTACAAAACCGATTGTACCTGAGGTTGTTACCTATACAACGGATACGAGCTTTAGTATGGAGCGCACGGAGGTACGAAGCCGGGCAGGAGATATCCACCTTGGGCATGTGTTCGATGATGGTCCCGAAGATCGTGGCGGCAAACGTTACTGCATTAACAGTGCTTCTATACGGTTTATTCCGTTAGACAAGATGGAGGAAGAACGATACGGGTATTTATTGTCATTTGTCGAGTAGAGAAGGGCTGCAATCTGCCGATGCGGCTTCCAATACAGGACTCATTCAGGTTCGTTCCATGGCTGACTTTATCAAACGATAATAAGGCTTAACATCAGGACGGTTGAGATCTCTCATAAGAGGGATTTCGACCGTTTTTATTTTGCGGCATCCAACAAAAACGGAGGTAGGCTTCAAAGATGGTACCATCATTGCTATAATTGATAATCATTATCAATTAATAAGTGGGTCTGTAGTCACAATGCTATGTATTGTACATGGCGGGGCACTTAGGAAAGGGAGTCTATATGGCTATTCAGGATGACATCAATCTGTGGGATCAGGTACAGGTTCGCGTGCTTGATGTGCGTTTTATATCACTGGAAACCAACGAGTCCATACGTAATTATGTGTTACCGACCAGTGCATTTGTGTATGTTCAAGGCAGGGGACAGGTTTGGCTGGATGAAGAGGTATGGACTGCAAGCCAGTTCTTGCTGCTGCACGGGGGTAAAGGAAGGCGTCTGACCCTTGATGCGACTGGGGTGACAGAGGTGTATCTGATTTTGTACAAATCAACGCTGCCATCCAACGTGCTGGTGGAGTACCGAATGATGCTGAACCAGCGCAATCCGTTCGAAGAGTCCTGGGCGACAGCGCCGGATCATGCACTTGAGCTGCGTGAGCTGGTGCGGAATATACATGAATGCTGGTCAGGGCAGGAGCAAGTGGGCAAAATTCAGGTCAAAGTGTACTTCTTTCAACTGGTACAGATTGTATTGTTACAGCGGAGTCGCATGATTAACGAAGTTCAGCAGCTTTCGCTTACCGATCAGGTTTTGCGATATATCAAAGCTCATTATCGGGAATCGATCTCACTTGATTCGCTTGCCCAGTCCTTGAGTTACAGTCCGCAATATGTATCTCGCAAATTCAAGGAACAGACGGGGTGTACTCCGACAGAATATGTGATTCGGTTACGAATGGGTGAGGCAAGGAGTTTGCTTGCATCTACGGAAGCTTCATTACAGGAGATTGCTGCGTATGTGGGTTATACGGACCCGTTCTATTTCAACCGTATATTCAAAAAAGAGACCGGCATTACACCGGGGCAATATCGGTTGAAGCAGCAGGCAAACTCGAAATCAGTTTCAAAAAGTGCAATATATGCAACAAATGAATCCATTGTAACAGGCCGGGAGGAACGGTATCCTTTAATTGATGATGATAATCATTATCAATATACTGGAGATGAGGAACTCAACATGTTTAACCATTTCAAATCAGCGATTATGTCGCTTGCGCTTGTACTCACATTGAGTGCTTGTGGAACAGCCCAGCAGGGGGCAGAAACATCCGAGGTCGCGGCTGAACCTGAACAACCGGCAGTAGTAGAAACCAAAATGGTCAAAACGACCTTTGGTGAGGTAGAGATCCCTGCACATCCAGAGCGAGTGGCTGCTATCGATTATCTGGGAACTGTGCTTGCTCTTGGTGTCAAACCGATCGGTGGGGGGCAATTTCTGATGAATAGTCCTTATCTGGAAGGACACATGGATGGTCTTGCAACGATAGGGGATTCCGTTGAACAATTGATGGAACTGGACCCGGATCTCATTATTACATTGAATCCGGACAAGGCGGCTTATGAGAAATACAGCAAGATTGCACCAACGGTTTCAATTGCATCCATCACTTTCCCCACACTGAAGGACGAAGTAAACTATTTCGGTGAAGTCCTTGGCAAAGAAGCGGAAGCAGAGAAATGGCTGGCTGATTTCGATGAGGAGATTGCCAAAATCAAGCTGGAGGTCCAGAACGTTGTCCCACCTGACGCTACATTCTCTGTTATGCAGGAATATGATCGCCAAGTTTTCATTTTTGGCAATCAGTCAGGCCGTGGAGGACGTAACATCTATGAATTGCTTGGTTTGCAAGCCCCGAAGAACATTCCATCCGAGTTGATGCAGGGCGCCTATCATGAATTTTCCATAGAACTGCTCTCCAAATACGCGGGAGATTACATTGTTCTGACCAGCAATTCTCAACTGAAAGACCTTCAGGCAGATCCAGTCTGGGGTTCATTACCTGCTGTCAAAAATGGAAGAGTGTACATATGGACAGAGGAACAATCCTGGTTCCGTGATCCCATCGCCTTGCTGAAACAGACACAGGATCTGGCTGAATGGATTATTGAACTTCATACACCGACCAAATAAGGAATGGGAGTTCTTGCCCACAGTTAAAGGCCCGAGTGCATCGAAATGCACAGCGGGCCTTTTTCGTTTTTTGAAACCATGTAATTTTATTAGTGATGCTTATCCTTATCTTATCGTTATCGTTAGTGAATTTCCAGGATCTCGATCGCATAACCGTCCAGTTCCAGATGAGGTCCTTTCGGTTTCCCGTCAAGTGCACTGGTATATGAAGCATGGAGTTCAATGGAGGTAGGTTCCGGGCTCAGATTGAGAATAAAACGGAACGTTCCATTCGGACCAGAGCGGGTGGTCACCTGTACACCATGTGGCAAAGTCTGAATCCCGGAGAGGTCACAGCCTTCTGCGATGCTTCGCAATAACTGGCTCAAGTACGCTTCTTCCGGCTGGGTTGCCACATAATAGACCTCACCTTTACCCCAGTGATTCCGGGTGACAGCGGCACTTTCGGCATAAAATTGATCGGCATACACTGCGACCGGCTGCGCCGTGTCCAGTTCCAGTACATCCACCCACTGGGTAGCGTTATATAGACGGCCTTGTTCGTCACGAATCTGAACGGTATCCCCGCCGACGGGATCATACTCGGTAACCCGCACACCACTACAGGCAGATAACAGACCTGGGAGCGGTGCCATGACACAGACATTATTGTCGTTCTTGACACCCGTGCGATGGGTTAAGACCAAGATGCCTCCGGCTGCTGCAAAAGCTTGCAGACGTTCTGCTGTAGTCTCATCCAGCAGGTACAGATGCGGAGCAATGATGATTTTATAGCCATCCAGTGGCTCCAAAGTGTGTATAACATCCGGACTGATGCCCAATTTGGTCAACGCGCGATGCCAGGCCTTCATATTTTCGTAGTATTCCAGTCCTTCGGCTTGCGGCTGAATCCGAAGGGCGTTCAATTGATCATGCGAATGCAGAATCGCGACTTCATTATGCAATGTTGAACCCTGTAGTCGCTCACTGAGTCTGTTCACTTCGTTACATAGCTGTTGAAACTCCTTGAAACGTCTCCCTGGAACGTTGCTGTGATCAATCAGCCCGTGCCAGAACTGCTCCGCTCCCACAGTTGCACTCCGCCAGCGGAAATGCACAACCGCATCAGCTCCACGAGCAATCGTCTGCCAAGCGTAAGCACGCAGGAAGCCGGGCTGCGGTGTACGCCACATTGGGAACCAGCATCCCGGAGGGCCGCTCAGCTGCTCCATGATCCAGAAGTTGCGGCGTTTAATGCCGCGTGTCAGATCCAAAGAGAGTGCGCCGCTGTAGGGGGCGGTATCTGTTTTGTTCGGTGAAGGGTTCGGATAATAATCAAAAGAAGCGAAGTCCAGCTCCTGACCGATTTTATATTGATCTGCCTTTTGCGGATAACTGTGAAAATTATGGGTGACAAAATGCGTAGGACAATTGCGGCGAATAATCTCAACCTGAATATGTTGAAAATCCACAATGGAATCCGATTGAAAACGGGAGTAGTCCAGCAGGAATGAAGGGTTCTGGAACGAGGAGCCTCCATACGGCGGCGTAACCTGTTCCCAATCGCCATATTCGCCACTCCAGACCACAGTCCCCCAAGCTTGGTTTAGCTGATCCAGACTGTGGTAGCGAGCACGAACCCATACACGCAAAGCATCCGCACAAGCGGCGCACTGACAATCCGTGAAGCTGAATTCATTGTCGGTCTGCCAGCCGATGATTGCCGCATGTTCGGCATAGCGCTCAGTCAGTTTTTGCACAATTCTTGCACTGTACGTTCGCATACTGGGACTGTTATAACAGCGATGACCTCGAATGCCTTCGTGATACGGTTGACCATTTGGAAGCACAGGCAGGACATCAGGACATTTTTCCGTAAGCCAGCGTGGTGGTGTCATGGTGGGTGTACCGATTACAATTTGCAGTCCATGACGATGTAAGGTATCGATCGCTTGATCAAGCCATGCCCATTCAAATTGTCCATCTGTGGGCTCCATTCGGCTCCAGGCGAACTCACCCACACGCACAATGCGCACTCCGCTGTCAGCCATTAAACGGGCATCCTGTTCCCACAGGGAAGGGTCCCAATGTTCTGGATAATAATCGACGCCCATTTGCACGGGACGGTATGTATTCATATCGGTTGTTCTCCTTTAGTATAAGCATCATGATCTTGTGAATTTTGTACGAGTCTATTTCATTGTATACTGGATAATTACAAGGGAATATAACAACATGTTGCGACAGGATATCATGATCTTGCTATTCCTAGTCTCCATATCCTATACGTAAACAGGAGGTTGAACATATGCGAACACATTGGTTTATGCCTGAGCCGGGATTCGCCGGGTACACCTGTTATCCGCTGGCCTATGGAAGATATATCGATCCAGAGCATGGGGAGCATCGTCCAGACGGGATACGGGAATACAATTTACATCTGATTTTCAGTGGACAGGGATATGTCAGAACAGAACAAGGAAACGTGCGGTTGGTGGCTGGGCAAGGTTTTCTATATGCACCAGGACAGGCTCAACATTACTATGCTGATCCCTCCAACCCTTGGGATGTCAGATGGATACATCTACAAGCCTATGATCTGGAGCGGTTGCTGGACCTCCGTAGTCCCGATAAGGTTTGGCTGTTTACATATTCGGGATTCGAACGCTTCGAGGCGCTGCATGAACAATTATGCCAGCTTGGTAGACATTATGAGAGTGTACACGAACCCAGATTATCTGCCGTGCTATACGAGTTACTGGTGGAACTTACGAGGAACTCCGAGTCGCTGGCGGGCACGTCTTTACTGAGTCATCAGGATACGATTCGTTCAACCGCCGATTACATCCGTCGTCATTGTACGCAGCCGCTAAGTCTTGCCGACATGGCAAATACAGCGGGATACAGCATGTATTATTTTAATCGCATGTTCAAAAGCATCATGGGGGTTCCCCCAGGCCGTTATCTGCTGGATTGCCGTATGCTGGCGGCGAAGAAAAGTCTGGCAGATTCAGATCTGACTGTGAAGCAGATTGCTTCCCAATGTGGCTTCACACACAGCAGTTATTTTATTCGCATGTTTCGGACTTACATCGGAATGACGCCGCAGCAATTCAGGCTGCTCTATAGCTCAGGTAGTGGAGAAGCAGACTCCATATCAACAGAGGATTGAATCCACATTAAACTCAAGAACCGTGCTGCCCAGTATGCTGAGCAGCACGGTTCTCATATGCTTATGTATGACTGAACAGTAGAGGGGATCAGCTGTCTGTACGGAGATGAAATAGCGGTGTGTTTGCCGTATAAGAGTTATTGGTTCTTTTGTTCATTCTGAATTTCTTGCAGATCCGTAAGTTGTAGTGAAAGGTCATTCTCGGGGTTTGCGCTCACAATGACTTCTGACTGAGATTGTTGCTGGCCGGGTTGATTCGACTTGTCGGCAGGTTTGATCACGTAGAGACTCTGAACGGAGTTGAGCAGGCTGGCGGGGGTGTCTTCATACGTTTCTAAGAAAAGTACATAGTCTTTGGCAGGGATCAGCTTGAGGTTGTCATCATTAATAATCTCGGTGTTGCCTAATTGTCCGCCAAGTTGCTTCACTTCAATGTGTTCCCCGGCAGTGTAACCTCCCTTATAGGATTCAGCGACCTGAATGGTATGGATCGTATAGATTTTGTCAAAAGAAGACGGATCTCCACCCGGATCGGAGGCGGGGGTCAACTCGTTTTCATTGGCAGCATCGGTAACTTGTACGATATCATTTACAGCCTCAACACGAGTCTCAATAACACTACCCTTAACAATGGTGTTTGCTCTCTCGGACAGGTCGCCAATGCTGGCATAACTCGGGTAATCTTCAGAAGCAATAATGGTCATGGGTGCATTCGACGAGGAAGCAGTAGGTGTAACAGAAGAACATCCAACAGCAGATAGAATGAAAATGGAAGAGAGAAGCAGTGTTAATACTCGATTTTTGTTCATGGACAGGAATCCTCCTTGGATTTTGAGATGAGTTCGAAGCGGATTAGTACTTGGATCTTACGTTATTGATATCAAAGGTTTGAGGTTTGGTCATGGAATTGCGGTTGCGGGAGTATGACATAATCGAAGGACTCGTTGTTGTTGGGTTGTCACCAAGCCAGATGGAGTGACCGAGTTCGTGGACGAATACGCTTTGAATGAAGTTGGATAAGTTGGTCGCGTCAGGGGTGATGGTGGATGCATTGAGTTCAATGCGGAAGCTAACGACTTGACTGCCGGATACAGAGGCGTAGTTGACACCATACGCTGTGTTATTGAAGTTTCCTACGGTGATGGTGTTAGGGGAATTACTTGTTTTGGTGAATTGAACTTTGGCACCGGCATTGTTCCAGTTAGCAAGGGAAGAGTCCATAGGGGTTTGCCATGCGGAGGTGTAATTATACGTGCGAATGGGGATGGTAGTGCTGGGATAACCGTAGGTCAGGAAGGTCGCTGCATAGATGGTACTGCCGAACATCGCAATTGCCGAGAACAACATGATGCTCATTAAAAACTTCCTTTTCATACTTAAAACCTCCAATAAATGTATTTTAATCTCTATTATAGTAACAAGGAATAGTTGAGTTGAAATGAGTCCGAGGTCATTGTTTTTGTCGTGAAAAAAATGAAATAACTCTTGATCAGACCATAATCGTGTCAAAATAAGTCATTTTCTGTTCAATATGCAATGCATAATTTCCCTGAAGTTACAAACAATACATCCAACATACACAGGGAAAGGTAGTGCTAGAGCATGTGCAACCGTTTTTCATTGGCAGCCGATTTGGACGAAGTCAGAGATCATTTCAAGATTCAGCGAGTGATGTATTATTACAAAAACCGATACAATATCAGCCCAACCCAGCATACGCCGATTATTTTGCATCAGGATGGTGAGCGTGTATTGGATGAGTTCCGGTGGGGGTTCATTCCATTCTGGGGTCGTGATGCCGTTAACGCGAATCTCATGACGGTACATGAGAATCCTTCCTATTACAAACTGGTAGAGACCAAGCGCTGCGTCATTCCTTGCAATGGATTATATTACTGGCGGCAAGAAGGCAAGAAAAGTTATGCGGTTCGTGTTGTCATGCCAGATCGCGGTCTGTTCGGCATAGCTGGGTTATACGAAGTATGGAGAGATACACGGAAAGAGCCGCTTCGTACCTGCACGATGCTTATGACAGGCGCGAACATGGTTACACGCGAGTTTGGCAGTAAAATGCCGGCGATCCTCTCCGAAGAAGAGATCAACACTTGGCTTGACCCGGCTAATACACGGGTGACTCAATTGTTACCGCTATTGAAATCGTATAACAGTACAGAGATGAATCTGTATCCAGTCACCCCTATGGTCGCCAACGATGAACACGACTGTTACGAGTGCGTAGAAGAGATGGATCAGAAGCTGGCTTACGTTCGGAGTTTCTAAGAATCCTTTGAATAGAGTGAAGGACTTGGGGTAGTATGAAGAAGATGAAGGGGCTGAGAGTCTGGAGACACTCTGCTCTTTTTTTCCTTTCTGAAAATGAAGAGTTGCAATTGCAAAGAAACGTAACTATAATCATTACAGTAAGTGAACGCATATATTCATATATCTATTAAAAGAGATATTTATAATCAGGAGGGAACCACGAATGAATCCAAAGTTTAACCAGATGTTTGAACAAGTTTCACTGCCGACTGGTATTACACTGAAAAACCGTATCGTGCTCGCTCCCATGACTCATATGTCCTCGAATGCTGATGGTACCATATCCGACGCTGAACTCGCTTATTATGCACGACGCACCGGTGGTGCTGGCATGTCGATTACGGCTGTAGGGCATGTAACCGAGCATGGCATTGGCTTCCCCGCTCAATTTGGTGTCTATGATGATCGCTTCATTCCTGGTCTGAAGAAACTGGCTGAAACCATGAAACAACAGGGCTCCGTTGCCATATTGCAAATTTTCCATGCCGGCCGTCTGACGCCTGAACAAGCTGTACCTGCGGGTCAAGTGGTTGCTCCTAGTGCGGTTGCGAGTGAGCGTCCAGGATCGCCTGAACCAAGAGAATTGACGGATGCCGAGATTACTTCCATTATCAAAGACTTTGGTGAAGCGACACGTCGTGCAATCGAAGCCGGATTTGATGGTGTTGAGATTCACGGTGCTAATGGTTATCTGATCCAGCAATTCTTCTCCCCGCATTCCAACCGACGTGAAGACCGTTGGGGCGGAAGTACGCAGAAACGTCTGACATTCCCGCTTGCTGTCGTGGATGAGGTTCAGAAAGTGGTTGCTGAACATACCAAACTGCCGTTCATCATTGGTTACCGTTTCTCTCCGGAAGAACCGGAAACACCGGGACTCACAATGGAAGATACGTATGCATTGGTGGATGCATTAAAAGATAAAAATCTTGACTACCTGCACGTTTCCCTGAACGAATTCTGGTCCAAGCCAAGACGTGGCGAAGCAGATACACGTTCAAGAATGGAGTTCATCCTGGATCGTGTGAACGGCAAAATGCCTGTGATCGGTGTAGGTTCGATTCATACCGCTGATCAGGCCGCTGAGGCGCTCCAAACGGGAGTACCTCTGCTAGCCATTGGACGTGAATTGATTATCGAGCCGGATTGGGTCGAGAAGATCGAGAGCGGACGTGAAGAAGACATTGAAACGATTCTGACCAAATCCGATCAGGAACGTCTGGTTATCCCGGACGGGTTGTGGAATGCAATCATCCACACACCGGGTTGGTTCCCTATGGCAGAAGATAAATAATATACACTTCAGAACTGGAACGGAGGGGGCGAAAGCCCCCTCTTTTTGCACATGGTCCAAATTCTCCTTGTCATCGCTCTGTGGTATGATGGATGAACAGGATCAACTGGATAATCAACGGTTTGGAGTGAAGGAATATGCTCGTAGCTGAACGGTATGAGAAAATAGTAGAATGGGTGGATACGCAAGGCAGCATGCGTGTGACCGAACTTAGTGAGCGTTGCGGGGTGACGGAAGAGACGATTCGTCGTGATCTGGACAAGCTCGAACAGTCGGGCAGGCTCAGAAGGTCCCATGGCGGGGCAGTCAGCGTAAAATACAAGGAAGAGTTACAGTCGGAGATTCCGTATCCGGAACGGGCTGTAGCCCATGCAGAAGAGAAGCGCAGAATTGCAAGCGAAGCGGTGAAAATGGTTGAATCCGGCGACCGGATCGCCCTGGATGCAAGTACAACGGCTTGGTATATGGCGGCAGGATTGCCGAATATTCCACTGACGGTATTAACCAACTCGATTAAGGTCGCCGCAGAGCTGAGTAACAAGGAGCAGATTCGTGTGATTGCCACAGGTGGGCAGTTGGCTTCGAAGTCACTGTCTTTTGTAGGACCGCTGGCAGAACGTTCGCTTGATGCGTATCATGTCGATAAAGTGTTTTTGTCTTGTAAAGGGGTGCATCTGACTAAAGGCATCAGTGAATCGAATGAATTACAGGCCTTGGTGAAGCAGAAAATGATCCAGATTGCGGATGAAGTCATATTACTTGCCGATTCCAGCAAATTTAATATACAGGCATTTACCAGAGTCGCTGAGATGAGCAGTGTGGCGAAAGTGATTACAGATCAGGGTGTAGATGAAGAGCAAGTTAACGCATTGATCGAGCAAAATATTACGTGTATACGTGTGTAAATCAGAAAGGAATGAAGTGTCATGAAACATCCTTTTCATCTGAAAGCGGTATGGAATGGGGGACGTAACAGTGAGGGAACAATCGATGCGGGTGGATTAAAAACGGTCATATCGATTCCGCAGGAGATGGGCGGACCCGGTACGGGAACCAACCCGGACGAAATGCTGCTGGGTGCAGCTTCCACCTGTTACCTGATCACGCTGGCAGCAATGCTGGAGCGTTCGGATATTACGCCGGATGAATTGACGCTTGAATCGGAAGCAACGGTAGATGTTACGAATAACGTATTTACGTACGAACGGATCGTACATAGACCCCGGATTGTACTCAGCCAGGATGCTTCAGAGGCGGATATTACCAAGGCTGAGCGTTTAGCGCACAAGGCTGAATCATCCTGCATGATCTCCCGAGCGGTGGCAGGTAATGTCCAGATGGAGACACAACCGGTCATTATTACAACAGGAGCTAACGCGGTGTGATATACTGAAGAATAGACGATTCAAGTTGTCATTTGTGTAAAATAAGGAGTCATTCGGTATGAACACACAGAAGCGCAAAACTAACCGCTGGGTACGTTTAACACGTGCTATGAAGCTGAATTTTCTCAAATTGTTACGTGCTCCCGGAGGTGCCCATAAAGTATCCACCGGATTTGCCATAGGGTTCGGGCTCGAGTTGATCGTCATCTCAACTGCTTCCCTGATCTATCTCGCATTCTATCCCATTGTGCGACTGTCTGGTGGTTCGATGCCAGCAGCGATTGTTGGTAATGTGATTGGTAAACTTACGTTCTTACCTATTATTCTGATGCCACTTGCGAAACAGATTGGTTCATGGATTTTGCCGGCTCACAGCATGGGACAGGGACTGGTACATGAGAGTGCATTCATGGAGCTGTTTCGTGGAAACTGGTCGGCCGTGAGCGAATTGTTGCTTGGTGGACTGGATATTCTGGCGGGTATGTCCGTGTTTGGTGTCATTTTTGGTGTGATATCGTACTTTGTCGTGAAATTTTTCTACGTCAGAGCGCTCAACCGGCGTTATGAACGCCGGCTGGAGAAACGCCGACAAGCGGATATCGCTTCGGTATCACCTCCGGTGTTAATCAGGAAGCCATCACAATCATAATGGGCAGCATGAACATGGATGCAGCAGTTGTCCACAGAATGCAACGAGATACAAACTGCGGTGAAGCATTGAACTGTTCAGCCAAAATAACGGCGTTCACTGCGGTGGGCATGGATGCGAGGATCAGCAGCACACTGAACAACGTACCTTCGACCTGAAGAGCGGTCAGAATCAGCCAGGAGAGGATTGGCGCAGCTGCGAGACGCACCACAAGTCCGGTCCAGAAGGCTCGGCGTACATTGGGCAACCAAGGCACCGTTGCCCCTTTGGGTCTGAGCATCTGTGCTCCCAGAATGGCGAGAACGACAGGAGAGTAACCCATAGCCAGCATGGCAATCCCTCCATCCAGTGCTTCAGGCAGGTTCAGATTGGACGCACGCAGCGCAATGGCGATGCCAGCAGCATAAATGGATGGCATGCGGAAAACGGACAGAATCGCATTTTTTACGGTGAATTCGGATCTCGCGGCAAAAAAGATACCTACCGTGTTAACAATGATCATCTGTCCAATAACGTAGACGGAAGCCTTGTCCAATCCAAGCTGATCAAAGGCAAGCAGTACAAGCGGGAGCCCGTAATTCACGCAGTTCGTAAACGTGGAGACAAGGGTGAGACCCGCTTTTTCGCTTGCACCCAGACGGAAAATCCGGCTTAACAGCTCGGCGAGTGCCCAAAGGGCAATCAGATTTATGAGGGAGAACCAGAACGTGCTGGTTACGTCCGTCCAGGTAATCTCTGCATGCAGCAATGTATTGAAGATGAGCGCAGGGCTCAAAATATAAAGGGAAAAGGTCGAGAGCGACCGGGTATCCCAATTCTTGAAGCGTTTTAACAGAATACCACCGATCACGGGAAGTGATATCGGCAAAAATACATGGTATAACGTGAGTAAAAATGAGTGAAGCAATGCAGTTCAGTCCTTTCTCGATGAAAAACCTATCTTATCATAGCAGAAGATGAACTCCATATACATGGATTTCAGGATGATCATGTTGTAGTAATCGCCTTGCTTAACTGAGAGGATTTCCCTAATGTGCAGCGACAGCGGATTGCTATTTTGATATGGCAGATTTATTATAGAAGAGGTGCAACAAGATTACATACACATAGAGGAGGAAACTGTAATGAGTGAATCAAAACGCTTGCTCGTACTGGCCGGCTCTTACGCCGAAGCGGAAAATGAGGGCATTTACGCATATGAATTGAATGAGGATACAGGTAGCTTGTCCAAGCTTGATGGCATCGCTGGCGTGAAAAACCCAACGTTTGTCAACGTGGATGCTGAAGGAAACAAATTGTACGCGATTGGTGAAACAGCGTCAGCTGAAGGCAACAAAATGTCTGAAGCTGTAGCTCTGAGCATTGATCCTTCTACAGGAAAATTAACGTTGCTGAACCGGAATGACTCCATTTCAGCTCCACCATGTCATATCCAGCGTGATCCTTCCGGCAAATACTTGATTCTTTCCAGCTACCACGGTGGTCTGGTAGGTCTGCAAGCCTTGACGGATAACGGTGAAGTTGGAGCGCTTCTGGATGAGAAGAAACATGAAGGCAAAGGTGCGCATCCTGAGCGTCAGGACAAGCCACACGTGCACTCCGCATTCTTCAGCCCGGATGGCAAATACATGATAGTACAGGATCTGGGTGCGGACAAAATCGCGATCTATTCCATCGACGCAGACAAGAATGAACTTGTGCTGCACAGTGAAACCAAAACGCATCCGGGAGCAGGTCCACGTCACTTGGCGTTCCACCCGAATGGTCAATTCGCTTATGTGATCAACGAAGTGGATTCTTCGATTACTTCGTTCCAATATGATGCAGCAGCGGGTACGTTGACTGAATTGTCTACCGTATCCACATTGCCTGATGGATATGATGGCAAAGAGAATACAACAGCAGAAATCACCGTTTCCAATGATGGACGTTATGTATATGGTTCTAACCGTGGACATGACAGCATCGTTGTATTTGCAGTAGATGCAGACAAAGGTCACCTCACACTGGTTGAGCATGTCTCTGCTGAAGGTGAGCACCCGCGTCATTTTGCTCTGACACCTAACGGCAAATTGCTAATCGCTGCTAACCGCGACACCAACAACCTTGTGACATTCACAGTGGATCAGGAGAGCGGACGTCTGAAATACACAGGTCACAGCACGGGTGTATCCAAGCCGGTATGCGTGAAACCTGTATATCTGTAAAATGTAAAATGATAAATTTCTAATACCAGCCTTGGCTGGATTGAAATGATAACGACCCTGCCATGTGGCGGGGTCTTTTATATTGAACATCCAACGTGATAATTAGGTTGCTGTTCTGCTGTAAACGGATCTGAACAGAGGATTAATCTTGTTATGTAATTCGTTTAACAACGAATGATTATCAATAGTATCGCCCAAGTAACTACCCCACTTCAAAGTGCGTACTTCCTGAATGGATAGTCAGGGTCTACAATGAGTGAGTAGCCAAAACAAACACTGCATGCATCTCTACAGACAAATTGGTGCAGGCTAAATATCTAATTATTATTTTTACAGGAACGGCCCATATTTGAACAACAAAGGAGAAATAAATGATGAAATTGCAATTGGCACTCGACTTGGTAAACATCCCTGAAGGTATCGCACTGGTTAAAGAGGTTGAACAATATATTGATATCGTTGAGATTGGTACACCAATTGTTATTAATGAAGGTTTGCACGCGGTAAAAGCGATGAAAGAAGCATTCCCTAATCTGCAAGTTCTTGCAGACCTTAAAATCATGGACGCAGGCGGTTATGAAATCATGAAAGCTGCTGAGGCTGGTGCGGATCTGATCACTGTGCTTGGGGCAACCAACGATAGCACGATCAAAGGTGCAGTAGCAGAAGCGAAGAAACAAAACAAACAAGTTCTTGTAGACATGATCAACGTGCCTAACCTTGAACAACGTGCTCGTGAAATTGATGCGCTTGGCGTAGATTACATCTGTGTACACACAGGTTATGACTTGCAAGCTGAAGGACAAAGCCCGTTCGAAGATCTGCAAACAATCAAAGCTGCTGTGAAAAACGCTAAAACGGCTGTCGCTGGTGGAATCAAGCTGGAAACATTGCCAGAAGTAATCAAAGCACAACCGGATCTGGTTATTGTAGGTGGCGGTATCACAGGACAAGCTGACAAAGCCGCAGTTGCAGCTGAAATGCAACGTCTTGTTAAACAAGGGTAAGCAGATGAGCAAAACACAGTACGCAGCTGACATCTTGAAGGAGCTGGAACGTACCCTGAGCCAGATCGATGATGCAGAAATGCAAGCGATGGCTGAACATATTCTGGCTGCAGAACAGATTTTTGTAGCAGGAGCAGGTCGGTCAGGTCTGATGGGAAAGGCTTTTGCCATGAGATTGATGCAGATGGGGCTTCGTGTATATGTGGTGGGCGAGACCGTTACACCCGGGATCAGCTCGAAAGACTTCCTCTTGCTGTGCTCTGGCTCAGGAGAGACAGGCAGTCTCGTAGCGATGGCTAAGAAGGCTAGTCAAGCAGGAGCACCTGTCGGCCTGATTACGATCAAGCCAGAGTCCACGATTGGTCAATTGGCAACTACGGTAGTGCGCCTTCCGGCTTCAGCCAAAGAGGACACAGCGACTTCCGGAGCGGAAGTAACCATCCAGCCAATGGGCTCGCTGTTTGAACAGGGACTGTTAATCGGCATGGATGCTCTCATCCTTACGATGATGGAAATGAAGGGTATGACCGGAGCGGATATGTTTGGCCGCCACGCTAACCTGGAATAGTGAATAGATGGAAGACCGGAATCCTTTGATTATGAAGGGTTCTGGTCTTTTCTGCGATGCATAGGCATTCATTTGTTTAGATTTATCCGTAATTTTGAGTTAAACTTTGCATCCCGACCAGGCTGTAGTAGAATTAATAGAAAGCTGTATCGAATGAATGTACTTATTACATCATGCATGGAGCGGAAAGCTTACCTTATGTGAAGTGTCCCCGTGATATGCGTAATATACGCGATATAAGATTGAAGATGAGGGGGCTCGGAGCCATGGCAGCCGAAGTCAAGGAACGGATTAATCTGAAAGAAATCAACTGTGAGAAGGAATTGACCCTTGCGGTGATCGGTGGCAAATGGAAACTGATCATTTTGTGGCATTTGGGTCTGGAAGGCACCAAACGTTTTAGTGAGCTGAAACGCTTAATCCCTCATATTACCCAGAAGATGCTGACCAACCAGTTGCGTGAGCTCGAGGAAGACAAGCTGATTGAGCGTAAGGTTTATGCAGAAGTCCCTCCTCGGGTAGAATATACGTTGACAGATCACGGCCAGAGCCTGATGCCTGTCCTGCACGCAATGTATAACTGGGGTAAAAATTACGGTGAAAATGTAATCTGGAAAGAAAGCTAATTAGTTATATTCATTAAAACGCTTGGTGTATGGAGTTTTTCCATCTCCTAGCGTTTTTTTTAGTTACTTTCAAACCATGGTCAGTGGAACAAAAGTTTATACGAAACGTAGAGGACAGAAATAGCTAGAAGAAGCGAAGTTAAAAGCTTTCCGAAAGAAAGCTACATTAAAGCATGCACTTTGCCTTTTTTTCAGATGCCCCTTTTATATAGATTGAACTAAACATTCACACGAGAACGTAGAGGACAGAAAGAACCTGAAGAAGCGGAGCGTTCGCCTTTATCACCGGATTTTCACCTTTATAAAATTGAATCAAAAAATCCGGGGATAACAGCGATTGGAAGGTTGTTCTGTCATCGGAGTGGTAAGTGTGAATATTCTTTAGTCCAACCTATACTCCCCTGAACCAAAAGTCTCATTATTTGCAGATGTCATGTATACATAAACCGATTATGATACGATGAGATATATTGGAAAATGCAAGGAGGATGACAACTAAAGATGGAAAAAATACGTACACGTGCTGAGGTAAACCCGGAAACCACTTGGGATCTGAGAGACTTGTTTGTAACCGATGTAGAGTGGGAGCAGGAGCTTCGATCACTTCCTGAGGCTGCTGCCCAGATTGAAACGTTCAAAGGACGTCTGGGCGAAGGCGCTGAACAATTGCTGGCTTGTCTGGATGCTCGTGAAGCTTTGCAGGAGCGTATCGGCAAGACGGCTTCTTATGCCCGCTTGAAGCAGTCAGAGGACAGCACCAATCCGGTCAATATTGAGAATTCAGCTAAAGCAGGAGATATCCTATCGAATCTGTCGTCGTCCTTGTCTTTTGTTAATTCGGAGATCGTTGATCTGCCGGAGGGAACCGTTGAACGTTACCTTGAAGAACTTCCGGGATTGCAGCCGTATGCGCGGAGCTTGGAGCGTTTAATTCGAGAAAAAGCACATCGGCTTACGCCAGAGACCGAGAAGGTACTGGCTTCACTAGGAGAGGTACTGGATTCACCATACCGTATCTATCTGCGCGGTAAACTGGCAGACATGACGTTTGACGATGCTCTTGATGGAGAAGACAATAATCGGCCACTGTCCTGGTCATTCTATGAGAATAATTATGAGATGTCGTCCGATACCAAGCTGCGTCGTTCTGCTTATGCTGCATTCAGCTCGACTTTAAATGATTACAAAAATACGTTTGCAGAAGGTTATGCAACCGAAGTGAAGAAGCAGGTTGTGTTATCCAGGCTGCGTGGTTACGACGATGTTACAGATATGCTTCTCAGCCCGCAGCAAGTAAGCAAAGAGATGTACAATAATATTCTGGATATTATCCAGCAGGAACTCGCACCTCATATGCGCAGACTGGCGGCTCTCAAGAAACGTGAGCTGGGTCTGGACAAACTGATGTTTTGTGATCTGAAGGCTCCGCTTGATCCTGAATTTAGCCCTGCCATTACATATGATGAGGCGTGCACACTCATTCGAGAAGCACTTGATGTGCTTGGGCCGGAGTATGGCGAGATCGTAGAGCGTGCATTTAGTGATCGCTGGGTGGATTACGCAGATAATGCAGGCAAATCTACAGGGGCATTTTGCTCCTCTATATACGGTTCGCACTCCTATATCTTAATTTCATGGGCGAATAATATGCGCGGAGCATTTACGCTTGCCCATGAAGTGGGACATGCAGGCCACTTTATGCTTGCGGGACGTTACCAACGGCTCACAAATACAAGACCATCTCTTTATTTCATTGAGGCACCATCGACCATGAATGAAATGCTGCTGGCAGATCATCTATTGAAACGTTCCGATAATCCGAGAATGCGTCGCTGGGTCATTTTGCAACTCTTAAACACGTATTACCATAACTTCGTTACACATCTGCTGGAAGGTGAATTGCAGCGCAGGGTGTATGCACGCGCAACCAATGATGAGCCCATTACGGCGAAGACGTTAAGTCAGCTCAAAGGAGACATCCTTTCCGAATTCTGGGGACCTGATCTGGTCATTGATGAAGGGGCCAAGCTCACGTGGATGAGACAACCTCATTATTATATGGGTCTATATCCATATACCTATGCGGCAGGTTTGACAGCTTCCACAGCGGCTGCACAGCAGATTCGGGAAGAAGGGCAGCCTGCGGTAGATCGCTGGCTCGAAGCACTCAAAGCCGGTGGAAGTCTCACACCGCAGGAGTTAATGAAGCTCGCCGGTGTGGATATGTCCGGACCTGAGCCGATTCGTTCTGCAGTTGCTTATGTCGGCAGCCTGGTCGACGAACTTGAACGTCTGTATTCCTGATCTGGTTCATATAGTATACGGACAAGGCAGAACGGGTTGTCTGCATGCACCGCCTTCCTTGCGTGGGGGCGGTGCATCTTATTTTGCAAGGGGAAAGGAACGATGATGAATGGCGTTAGCGAGCGTGTCCTCATCGATGGGCCGATTAAGCGTGGACGGCTTTGGTGTGTTTGATGACATGAATGGAGTACCAGGTTTTGAAGGCAATCAGGGTGGTTTCTTTTCGGGATTAAATGAGTTTGGTGCCATGGGTGCGTTTGTTTCCATTTTTATTGGTGCCGTATTTCTTATTGTTGCCGGTGTGATTGTATATGCCATCATCTCAGGGGTACGCACGTGGTCATCGAATAACGCTGCAACATTGTTAACCCTGCATTCAACGGTGATGGCCAAACGAACGGAAGTCTCAGGTGGTAGCGGGGATAGCAGTGCGACGACCCGTTATTATGTTACATTTGAATTTGACAATGGGGAGCGCATTGAACTGATTGTTGGTGGAAACCATTATGGCATGCTGGTTGAACATGATCGAGGGATGCTGACGTATCAGGGGACACGGTTCAAGCATTTTGAAAGAGACGTGCAGCCCCAGTCGGGCGTAAACAAAGGCCAGTTTTATACGTAAAACAAGAAATGCGGCTCCTCCTAATTGGGAGAGAGTCGTTTTTGGTATACCCAAAAGAAAGAAGAATCGAAGGGTATTCAAACGCTTACAATGGTGATATACTCGTAAAATAAAGTAAAACAGTATTAAACAAAAACAAACAAACAACAAATACAGATTAAAGTACAGGGTTGCGGACTGAATCAAGAGATACCGTTTGGAAAATAGAATTGGCTCGAAAGGTTGGTGAAGCGCGGTGAGTGTTCTGGCTTATGATTTGGGGGCTGGCAGCGGAAGAGCGCTACTGGGGCATCTGAATGATCATGGGATCGAAACAAGCGAAATTCATCGGTTCAAGAATGAACCCGTGAAGGTTGGCGAGCGGATGCACTGGGATATTCTGCGATTGCATCATGAATTGTTGCAAGGGCTTACTCTTGTGAAACAGCAGGGAGAAAAGCCGGAGAGCCTCGGGATCGATTCCTGGGGCGTTGATTTTGGTTTGCTTGGCAGTAATGGTGAGCTGCTGGGTAACCCGTATCATTACCGTGATACACAGTTTAACGGAATGATGGATCAGGTACGCCAAGAGTTGAGCTCTCAGCGAATCTTTGAACGTACAGGGATTCAGTTTCTTAGCTTTAATACCCTGTATCAGTTGGCAACGCTTCAACGTAGCGGTTCTCCGCTTCTTCATGAAGCAGAGCGGTTTCTCATGATTCCGGATTTGCTTCGATATTTCCTGACGGGAGAAGCGGTGAATGAGTTCACCAATGCCACGACAACACAATTATACAATCCATCGGAGGGCCAGTGGGACGGTGAGTTGCTTGCGCATATTCGCATTTCGGGGAAACTCTTCGGCGAAGCGGTGATGCCAGGCACCCGTGTTGGACAATTGCGCAGTAGCATCTGTAACGACCTTGGTCTTTCTTCTATACCTGTGATCGCCGTTGCGGAGCATGATACAGGTTCAGCCGTTGTGGCTGTTCCTGCAACGGAACGTTCATTTGCTTACTTGAGCTGTGGAACCTGGTCCCTGATGGGTACGGAGATAGATCATCCTGCTATTAGTACCGAGAGTTTGGCATTGAACTTCACGAATGAAGGCGGGGCGGGCGGAACATTCCGTCTGCTTAAGAACATTATGGGTCTATGGATTTTGCAGGAAAGCATGCGGGAGTGGGAGCGTCAGGGGCAGGGAATTAGCTACGATGCGTTATTGGCAAAGGCGGAACAGGCACCTCAATTTGCCAGTTTGTTTGATCCGGATGATGAACTGTTCATGCCAGCAGGAGATATGACAACCCGAATACGCCAGTATTGCCGTGATACAGGGCAAGTGGTACCCACGGATCAGGGGGCTATTGCCCGGGCAATTCTGGAGAGTCTGGCATTGAAGTATAGAAGAGTTCTGGGATGGACGGAACAATTATCGGGACAGTCGTTCAACGGATTGCATATGGTCGGTGGAGGTATCCAGAACCGCCTGTTATGTCAGTGGACTACGAATTCCATTGGCAAGCCGGTATGGGCGGGTCCAGCAGAGGGAAGTGCTATCGGGAATATGGCTGTGCAATGGATGGCGAGCGGAGCTTTTAAGGATATCTGGGAAGCTCGCAAGGCTATTCGTGATTCATTTCCGGTAACTGCGTATGAGCCGCAGGACGGGTCAATCTGGGAAGAGGCTTACGGCAGATTTCTGCGTATGACGGCTTCATCCACTTCACAAGCGGGGAGTGAGATGTAACATGTTGGCAGCCGAGCGGTATGACCGGATTGTGGAGATGGTGAATGTTAAGGGCAGTATGCGTGTATCCGAGCTTAGTGAGCGCTGCCGGGTGACGGAGGAAACCATCCGGCGAGATCTGGATCGTCTGGAACAGGCAGGACGACTGCGTCGCTCTCACGGTGGTGCCGTGAGTGTGAAGGAAGATCAGCCGGAGATCCCTTACAGGATTAGGGAGACAACCCATGCGGAAGAGAAAAAGCGGATTGCACATGCGGCGCTGGTGATGATTAATCCGGGTGATCGCATTCTGTTGGATGCCAGCACAACGGCAGGTTATATGGCAGCGAACATGCCTGATTTTCCGCTGACAGTCTTAACTAATTCGATTCAGGTAGCGACTGAACTTAGTAGTCGTGACAAGGTGGAGGTCATCTCAACGGGAGGCCAGTTGGCATCTCGCTCGTTGTCTTTTGTAGGGCCACTCGCGGAGCGTTCTCTGGAGATGTATCATGTGGACAAATTGTTTTTGTCTTGCAAAGGCGTACATCTTGAAGGCGGCGGAATCAGTGAATCCAACGAACTCCAGGCAAGGCTGAAGCAAAAGATGGTTGGCATATCCGATCAGGTCATCTTACTTGCCGATGCCAGTAAATTTGGTGTCCGTGCTTTTGCTCGTGTATCCGGGTTAGATGCAGTCCATACGATCGTTACCGATCAGCCATTGGAGGCTGAACAGACAGACCGTTTGAGCGGATACGACATAGGGATTATTACAGTTTAAACAGCGATCGGAAGGTTATTCTGTCATCGGAGTGTCCAGTGTAAATATTCTTTAGTTATCCATCTACTAAACAGTTAATAGGAGCGTGTAATTATGAAGGTCTCCTTATTCATTACCTGCCTCAGCGATGCCATCTATCCCCGAGTGGGGGAGGCCATGGTTAGGTTGCTCGCCGCTCATGGCGTTCGGCTGGATTTTCCGCCAATTCAGACCTGCTGTGGTCAGCCATCCTATAATAGCGGGTACTGGGATGAGACTCGGGTAGCGGCCAAAACGATTCTTGAAGCGTTTGACGACAGTGATTTTGTAGTCTGTCCTTCGGGATCGTGTACGTATATGATTCATCATTATCCCGAACTGTTCGCGGATGAACCGGTGTGGTTGGAGAAGGCAAAACGATTGGAAGCCAAAGCCTATGAATTCACTCAATTCCTCGTTCAGGTACTCGGGATAACCGATCTGGGCGCACATTTTCCACACAAAGTAACCTATCATCCATCCTGCCACGGCAGTCGTCTGCTGGGTGTAAAGGATGAGCCGATGGCATTGCTATCCCAAGTAAAGGGACTGGAATTGGTTCCACTGCCGTTTGCTGAGGATTGCTGCGGGTTTGGGGGTACCTTTGCCATCAAAATGTCCGATATTTCTGGAGCGATGGTGACGGAGAAGGTCGATCATGTCAAAGAGACCCAAGCCGAAGTGCTGGTGGGGCTGGACATGGCCTGTCTAATGAATATCGCAGGTAATCTGCGTTATCGGAATGAACCGGTGCGTGTGATGCATCTGGCGGAACTATTGTATGAGGGGGTGCGAACTGGATGAGCCAACCGGGAGTTATGGATACGACGGTCAAAGAACGTGCCGGACTGGCCTTGAATGATGATTTTCTGCGTAAGGCGGTCAAATTCACAACAGAACGATTGCGTAACGGGAAGAAGTCGGCCTCAGAAGAACATGGAAACTGGGATGAATGGCGGGAACGTGGACGTCAGATTCGTCTGCATACCATTGCACATCTGGATTATTATCTGAATGAATTCGTGAATAACGCCCGTGCGAACGGGGTTCATATTCATTTTGCAGATACATCGGTGGAAGCAGCGGCCATTTCGCTGGATATTGCGGCTCACAAGCAGGCGTCTACGGTGGTAAAGTCCAAATCGATGGTGTCGGAGGAAGTGCATCTGAATCATGTGTTGGAGTCAGCGGGCATTGAAGCCATCGAGACCGATCTGGGTGAATACATTATTCAGTTGGCAGGCGAAGCCCCTTCTCATATTGTCATTCCAGCCATCCATAAGAACCGCTATCAGATTGCAGAGTTGTTATCGAAGGAAGCGGGTGAAATTCTGGAGCCGGACACAACGGTACTTGCCGGATTTGTTCGCAAAAAGCTGCGCGAGAAGTTCCTTGAGGCGGATATCGGCATGACGGGCTGCAATTTTGCGATTGCAGAGACAGGTTCCATAGTTTTGTTCGAAAATGAAGGCAACGCCCGTATGGTATCCACTGTTCCCAAAACGCAGATTACACTGATGGGCATGGAGCGGATCATCCCGTCGTGGACGGATCTGGAGGTCATGGCAACCTTGTTGCCACGCTCCGCAACTGGTCAGAAACTGACGATGTACATGTCAGGCATCACAGGTCCTCGCCGTACAGCGGATGCGGATGGACCGGATGAAATGCACATTATTATCGTGGACAATGGTCGATCTCTTCAACTCGGTGATCCTGAATTCCAGGAATTGCTGAATTGTATTCGCTGTGGTGCTTGTCTGAATGCTTGCCCAGTATATCGCCATATTGGGGGCCATGCCTATGGTGGCACCTATAGTGGTCCGATTGGCGCGGTACTGACACCTGCACTCAATGGCAATATTGATGAATGGAATGATATTGCGGGTGCTTCGAGTCTGTGTGGAGCCTGTTATGAAGCATGTCCAGTTAAAATTCCGCTACATGATATGCTCGTTTATCTACGCAGGCGTAAAGTGGAAGATGGTCATGGAAACAAAATGGAGAGCATGGGCATGAAGGGCTTTGCTGCCGTTGTTTCCAATTCCAAACGCTTCAGTGCGGCCATACGTCTGGGACAGATCGGGCAGAAGGTAGTTGTGCGCAACAACGGTATTTCTCTCAAGCTGGGTCCACTTAAAGGCTGGAACAATTATCGGGTTGCGCCAAGTCTCGCCAAGAAATCCTTCCGGCAACAATGGAACAAGCTGGATCAGGAACTGAACGAGGAGCAACAAGCCATGGATTCTTCCGTTCGCAGCCGTATGGAACAGATTATTCGTGAACGAGAAGAAGGGGAGGGGAAGAAGCATGGTCACTGAACATCAGCAATGGCTTGCACAATTGGAGAAGAAGTCCATTGAGAAACAGGAGCAGTTCATGAATGACATTGCTTCGAAATTGAGGAGACCAAGGCAACGCCATGCGCCGACCCAACCCTTTCGGGGCGCACCCGACTTTTGGACTGAATTGGAATGGGATGAAGAGAAGCGTATTCAAGCATTTACGGATAACTTTGTAAGTGTAGGCGCACACATTGCCCGGGTTCAGAACATGGAAGAAGTATCTCAATTCATTGCTAACAAATCTCATGAACTGAGTGCCAGATATATCATTCGTCAGAATGAACAGGCGCTAAAAGATCTCCGATTGGAAGAACAGTTACCCGATGTACAGATCTCAGTCTGGAATAGTCAGGCGGATGAGAACTGGAGGGCTCGGGCAGCTGAGGCTGATATCGGTGTGGTCATGGCGGATTATGCAACTGCATACACAGGCTCGGTTACTGTACTTTCTTCACCGGAAAAAGGTCGTTCAGTCAGTCTGCTGCCTACGGTACTCATCATCATTATTCCAGTAGATCGGCTGTACACCAGACTGGGTGAGACGCTGGATCGATTTGACGAAGTGGGAAGAGAGAATCTTCCCGCAGGAATCCACTTTATTTCAGGCCCAAGCCGATCTTCCGATATCGAAAATGATCTAACCATTGGGGTACACGGACCAGGTATTGTATATGGTTTGATTATGGGTTAACGGTGAGTTGAGCGTGATGGCGCAACATGATTTGGAAGACTGTCCGAGATGTAGCATGTGGCTGCTGAGGACAGTTTTTTGTTTAGTTTATATAGTTAAAAACTATTAATAATATACTTATTATATATTTCCCCTATTAATGTGGTGGGTGTATAATTTTTCTCAAGAGAGAATTGATATGAGATATGAGAGAGAAAGAGGAGGCGTTGTGAATGAGTATATTTTCTTACCAGGTTCCGTTTATGGATGGCCACGAGGTTGATTTGTCTGCTTTTAAAGGGAAAGTACTGCTTATTGTGAATACAGCAAGTCGGTGTAGCTACTCCCGGCAATTCAGTGAACTTCAGCAGATGTATGAGAAATATCGTGAACAGGGGCTGGAGATTCTGGCGTTCCCATGTAATCAGTTTAACGAGAAAGAACCTGGCAGTAGCGCTGAGGTAGTCCAGTATTGCAGGCGTGAATTTCAGGTATCCTTTCCGATCTTGGAGAAGGTTGAGGTCATTGGGCAATCGATTCATCCATTGTTCCATTACCTGATTGAAGAAGCGCCATTTCAAGGATATGATCTGGACACGGAGCAAGGGCAGTGGATGGACAACTTTGTGAAGGAAAAGCATCCAGAATTGTACCAAGGAAATGGAGTTAAATGGAATTTTACTAAATTCCTGATTGACCGCAGCGGGAATGTCCAGGGCCGTTATGAAACGACAGTTGCTCCATTGGAGATAGAGCCGGCGATCCAGATTCTGTTGAAGAATTCCTAGTTATACCGTAATCCCTGTCCTGAGGTCCTATGACTTTGGGACGGTTGAAGATTGGAACTGGAAATGTTAGGGTAAAAGGAGATAACGAGTTCATCCATTTTTTTTAATCAAAAATGACCAATATACCATTCCGGTCAGTCAGTTCTTTTTTTTGGTTTAACAGTTATCTGGATGAAATATGAAATTGTGCAAAAAATAACTTGAGACTGTTGAACTGAAGGGTATGTGTAATCGCGTCTGTAATCAAGTCATTATTTATTAGTTGTAGAACTCTTAACTTGGAAAGAAGGAGTGAGCGCCATGTCACCAATTTCAGTGCCTCAACCAAAAACATTTGGCCCACTGGGCAATTTGCCGCAATTAAACTTTGAAGAGCCGGTGCAATCTCTGGTGAAACTAGCTGAGGAATATGGACCGATCTTTCGTATGGAGTACCCCGGGCGAAAAGAATTGTATATTTCAGGTCACGAACTGGTCGCTGAGGTAACGGATGAATCCAAATTCGACAAACGTGTGTGGGCACCCCTTGCGAAGGTTCGTGCTTTTGCAGGAGATGGATTATTCACGAGTTGGACTGAGGAGCCGAATTGGAAAAAAGCCCATAACGTTCTGTTGCCAAGTTTTAGTCAACGTGCCATGCAGGGTTATCACAACAAAATGATTGATCTGGCGGTGCAGCTGGTTCAGAAATGGTCACGATTGAATCCGGATGAGACGGTTAACGTTCCGGATGATATGACACGTCTTACGCTCGACACGATTGGACTCTGTGGTTTCAACTACCGGTTTAACAGCTTCTACCGGGAAGAACCACATCCATTCATTACGAGCATGGTTCGTGCACTGGACGAATCCATGAGTTCATTGCAGCGACTGCGTCTGCAAGACAAGCTGATGATCACCAAAAAGAAACAGTTTGAACAGGATATCCGTTCGATGTTCTCGTTGGTGGATCACATTATTGCCGAGCGCAAAGAGAAACCACAGGAAGGCGCAGACGATCTGTTGTCCCACATGCTCAGTGGCAAGGACCCGGAAACGGGAGAAACACTGGATGATGAGAACATCCGTTATCAGATTATTACGTTCCTGATTGCTGGACATGAGACCACAAGTGGTCTGTTATCCTTCGCCGTTTATTATCTGATGAAGAATCCGGATACGCTGGCTAAAGCGCAAGCAGAAGTGGATCAGATTCTGAAAGATCCGGTTCCAACGTACAACCAGGTTCGCAATTTGAAGTACGTTCGCATGGTTTTGAATGAAGCATTGCGGTTATGGCCGACGGCCCCGGCATTTTCCCTATATGCCAAAGAGGACACCGTACTTGCGGGTAAATATCCTTTGCAAAAAGGCGATAGCGTCAGTGTGCTAATTCCCAAGCTGCATCGCGACCGCGAAGCATGGGGAGACGACGTAGAGGAATTCCGCCCAGAACGGTTCGAAGATCCGAGCAAAGTGCCGCATGATGCCTACAAACCTTTTGGTAACGGTCAACGGGCCTGCATTGGCCAGCAGTTTGCACTTCAGGAAGCAACGCTGGTATTGGGCATGGTGTTGAAGCATTTTGACTTCATCGATCATTCCGATTATCAGTTAAAGGTGAAAGAAACGCTGACGCTCAAACCGGATAACTTCACCATTCGGGTACGTGCGCGTGGAGGCCAGCCCGTCATGGCGGTTCCAGGTGTAGCGGTCGAAGAACCAAAGCCGGTTGCCAAAAGAACAGAGCCGGATGCAGCGAATGCCCACCATACACCGATGCTTGTTCTATACGGTTCCAATCTGGGGACGGCGGAAGGCATAGCACGTGAGATTGCGGATACTGCCAGATATCAGGGTTTCCGGAGTGAGGTCGCTGCGCTGGATGATCGTGTTGGCAAACTGCCGAAGGATGGCGCCGTTATTATTGTCAGTGCATCCTATAACGGTCAGCCGCCAAGCAATGCCAAGATGTTTGTCGAGTGGATTGAACACGCGGATGCCAATGAATTCAAAGGGGTGCGTTTCGCTGTTCTTGGATGCGGTGACCACAACTGGGCCAGTACCTATCAGCGTATTCCGCGTTTAATCGATGAACAGTTATCTTCCAGAGGAGCAGAGCGGTTGTCGCCGCTGGGTGAGTCAGATGCTAGCGGTGATTTCGAGAAGCAGGTAGGGGATTGGACAGAGCAATTATGGCCAGATCTCGCACGAACGATGGGACTGAAGCTAAATACAAGCTCCAACAGCGAACGCAGTTCACTATCTGTACAGTTTGTCAGCGGACTCGCCGTAACACCGCTTGCGGATACGTATGATGCCCATGTGGCAGAAGTGCTCGAGAACAGAGAGCTTCACGACGCGGGCAGTGAACGGAGTACACGTCACCTCGAGATCAAATTGCCTGAAGGCATAACCTACAAGGAAGGGGATCATCTGGGCATTCTGCCACAGAACCCACCGGAGCTGGTGGAACGTGTACTTCGTCGGTATGGATTCACGGGAACGGAGCATCTGGTTCTCGATGCATCGGGTCGAAGTGCCGCACATCTGCCGCTGCATCAACCGGTTAACTTGTATGATCTGCTTAGTCATAGCGTTGAGCTTCAAGAAGCTGCCACTCGTGCTCAGCTGAGAGAAATGGCAGCATACACGGTATGTCCACCGCATAAGAAGGAGCTTGAAGCGCTGCTTGATGAATCTGTGTATATGGATGAAGTTCGGAATAAACGGATCTCCATGCTGGATTATCTGGTGAAATATGAGGCATGTGAACTGCCGTTCGAGCGCTTCCTTGAATTACTGCCTTCACTGAAAGCCAGATATTATTCGATCTCCAGTTCACCGCGTGTTCAGCCTGATCAAGCGAGTATTACGGTGAGTGTGGTGCGTGCTCCGGCATGGAGTGGACAGGGAGAATACAAAGGCATTGCGTCCAACTATCTGGCTAACCTGAAACCGGGTGACGAGATCGTCATGTTCACACGGACACCGGAATCCGGTTTCCAACTGCCGGAAGATGCACAGGTTCCCGTCATCATGGTAGGGCCGGGTACAGGCGTTGCCCCATTCCGTGGTTTTATACAAGCAAGACATGTGTTGAAGGAACAAGGTCAAGAGGTTGGCGAAGCCCATCTGTACTTTGGATGTCGGAATCCCGAGCATGATTATCTGTACAAAAACGAGCTGGAAGCAGCCCAGCAAGAAGGGCTTGTCGTGCTTCATACGGCGTTCTCCCGAGTGAACGGGGAAGAGAAATGTTATGTACAGCATCTGATGAGAGACGATGCCCGTCATCTGATTCCATTACTTGAAAAGGGTGCGCATCTGTATATCTGCGGTGATGGCAGCAAGATGGCACCTGATGTGGAAGCCACACTTCAGCAGGCATACGCTGAACTTCATGGCAAATCCGTGAAGGAAGCAGAAGACTGGCTTAATCAGCTTCAGCAGGAAGGTCGTTATGCCAAGGACGTATGGACAGGCATCTGATGTACACATGTGAAGGGTCAGCTTGATCCGTAACTGGCTGAGCGGTGAGATACAGAAGCAGTTCTGTTCTCACCGCTTTTTGACATGAAATGATTCTTCAGCAGATGAGTGGTCGCATGGGTTATAATTATATATTGGAAGGGGGCACCCGCATATAGACATTCGGGAACCATTGTATGGCTTTCGAGAAGTACCAGCTTTACTTCCGCCTACAAGGTCGTTTCAGGTTCTTTCTTCCGGTGGTTGGCCGATAGATCGACTCGACGCTGGAGAGAGGAAAAAGAATACGGGAAGGGACTCTGCCTTTTCCCTGAAGTTCAAGATAATCCAGTCCCACGCCCACCAATCTGATATTGTTAAATGCATTCCAGGAAGGGAAAGTCGTGCGGATTCCCACTCTGACGCCTCGCCGTGTTCGAGGAATATCGAATACCCGAATGGAATTCAGACTGAGTGGTATGAATAACTGACGGTTTACTTTGATAAACTGCCTTGGATAGACACGACGAATACGTCCCGGTTCCAACCCGGAGAGTGGAGTATTCAGTTCTGCAAGGTGCCCCTGGAGTTCTGCCAGACGCTGTTGAACTGTTTTTCCAGTATGGAGATGCTGCCAGCTCATAAGTATTCCTCCGTTCGCCATTTGTACCTAGTATATGAAGGCACGGGGTAGGAAGGTGTACGTTTAATAGCCCATGTTCGTTAAGGCTAACGGGGTTTCATTTTATAATAGTGGAGTGATTCAAGTGATCATAGAGATGTATAAAGATCTCATTCAGGATGAGCGTGGCAATTATTATCTGGCAGTACAGATGAACGGCAATGAGCTTACGCTCGTTAATGCATTCGTTGAAGCGGCATTCACACCTGAACTGATCTACAATGAAGAGTTTCGTGCCAAGCATAAGGAGATGGAAGGCGGATTTGTAGGCAAAATTGCGATGGACCTGCTAAGGCATGATGTGGTCATGGGGATGAAGCAAATCGACCGCAAACTGTTGAACCTGTCGGATGTAGAACAGCATTTCACGGTAAATTATATTGATACGATAGAATTTTATCGTCACCCGGCGTGGAACCGGAAAGTGTAGAAATAAAAAAATACAAGAGCGCAAGTGCAGGGCAGTAAGCCTCCGCAACTTGCGCTTTTTGCATACAAACCATTAACGATACGCAGGATGGATGATGCCAATATCGCGCTCGGTTCTGAAACCTCCGTCAGCGTAACGCTGCATTTCATTTCCTTTGATCCGAATTGGGATGCACTCTCCTTGGTAGAAGAGCTCTCCCTCGACAGTGCGAACGGTCATTCCGATGACGGCTTCCAGATGTCCACGACGATCCGTTACAAGCCGAATCCCTGACGGGCCGTCCAGATGAACATTGCCCTCCATATATACCGTCATTCGATCCGGGGTGTTCACCAATTCATATCCTATTCCAAGGACCTTACGGCTATAAGCCGTGTTGCCAGATACGACCTCACCATGATCCATATCGATGGGGAGCAGTCCGGTAAACCAGAGCTGATTCGATCCAACAGGCATAATTCCGCATAAACGCTCCACATAATCAAGAAGACAAAGGATAGTAGGTGAGTAAGTCTCGGTAAAACCTTGTTCTCCGGTCCATGGGCTGAGTACCTGACCCAAACGCTTATCTTTGGACAGAGCAGACAAGATAGGCTGCATTACCCAGGTTAGCTCCACATATCGATGATGGTACTCAAATGCGTGTGGTGCCCGAATCAGACTCAGAAAATTGGATGCGCCTCCCCAACTGTTATAGGAGGAAAAGGGATCGAATCGGGGATCATCCATTGAGATTGATGTAAAAGGATATTTTGCGAAAAACTTGCTTGTATTCAACAGATACCGACGCAGTAGATTATCGAACAATTCACGCTCGCCCACCTCGCAGGCCATCACGCGGAGCAGCACATCGGATTGCACTCTGACGAATTCGTCATTGCGATCCCGATCATAGAAGAACATATCCTGTTCGTCGTAACAATAACGAAATAGACATTCCAGGCTGGACTCGGCTTTGCCTTTCCAATCCGTTCCCGACTCCCCCAACTCCTCAGCTATGCGGGACAGATACATGCGCTGACAATAGATATTGGCAGTCAGATCCGGTGCCAGAAAAGGCAGAATCGGAGAATCCAGGTGGTAGGCAGAAGCATCATTCATATAAGGTGTATCCGGAACATGCCAGAATCGGGGGGATAAGTCATGTCCAGTGTCAAACGTACTGAAAGCTTCTACACAGCCGGTCCCTCGGGTATTACGGTTTCGTGCAATCCATTCATCGTAACGAACCATAGCCTTGTACATGGTGCTCAGGAAAGGTGACTGCTTGCCATGATTGTCATGAAGCTGATAGTGGTTCCATACACTGCGTGCCAGTGGAGTGACCAACTGGATTTGCCGGAAAGAGGGTCCGTTTGCCGTAAGTTTATACGGAAGCAATCCATCATCTCTTTGCTGCTTGGCAAATGCGAGGTACGTTGTTTCGGATACGGAAGGCAGCAGGCGAGACAGCAGCTCCGCATTGATGGTACCTGTGCTCTCTAACCAACATCCCAGATAGATGCCACCTTCTTGTAAAATGGGATCGCTGTCTCCCATGGGCAGGATGCAAGCAAGCAATTTTTCAACTGCCGCATAATACGTAGCTTCCATTCGTCCGCCCGATGCTGCAAACCGGACACCCGACGCATGCCATTCCTGTAATAACTGCTGATCTTCCGGTTTAACAGGCTGAACTTGATCCATGATCGACATGTTGCGTAGACGATTCAGTATCTCTTCTGTCATATGTTCCTCCTCACAGCTTCTGGTTATTGATTCGACTCAAAGATGCGAACGGTCCCGTTATAGAAGTCCGAGACAGCCTGCTCCACACTTTTTCGTCCAAATCCGATCTCCTGATTCGTCGTCTGAGCTAACTTGGAGAACTCTGCAAATCCCGGCGGGTTGTAGCTTACGTCAAAAGGTTCAGTCTTCGTAGCTTCGGAGACAAGGCTCGTATAGTTATAGACAATCTCCTCCACAGGGCCTGCACCTTCCTGAAGAAGATTACGATTGGCTTCCGTAACGGGCACGCCACGGTCATTACCGAGGATTTTGGCTGCCTCAGGATCATGAATCCAGAAGTCCATTAACATTGCCACTTCCTTCGGATGTTTGGTATTGGCATACCCGGATAATCCCTGACTCGACTCAAATACAACACCCGTTCCCTTAGGACCTCGTGGTACAGGGAGAAGAACCAAAGGGTCTTCCGTCAAGCTCTGGAATGCAGCGAGCTGGTTGGATGGCAGTAGAGTCATGGCTGCTTTGCCTGTGATCAACAGGGATTTACTGGTATCATCATGCGGGTTGGAAACCTGCAATTCCGGTGTGACTACACCGCCGGATGCCGAAGTCTTCTCCCAATACTGGAACCATTCCAGAATGTCTTCCTTGGCGAATCCGAGTGTACCGTTTTTCATGTCATACAGTTGTTTACCCCTTTGTTTTAGAAAAATATCCATCCCGTCGACGGTGAAATTATAGGTTCCATAGAAGCCGTCCCCGAGTTTGTCGGATAACTCCTTGCTGACGGTGGCATAGTCCGCCCAGTCCCAATCCGAAGCTGGCAAAGGCACGCCGGCTTTCTCAAAGAGTGCCTTGTTAACAACAATTCCTCGTGCGTTGGCACCTGCAGAAATATGTTGCAGCTTCCCGTCGAGACGTCCGTATTCGATCATAGTTTCATCCATACCATCCAGATTCAGTTCGTTGCCAACATATGGGTCCAGGTTGAGCAGGACATCTTTTTTGGCATAATCAACGACATTTCCACCGAGGAAAAAGATATCCGGTGCTGTGCCTGATGCCAACTGGGTATTCAGCTTGTCGAAATATCCAGAGGAGGGTGCAAATTCACCTGAAATTTTAATATCCGGATGTTTCGCCTGAAAGATCTTCAGGGCTTCATTCGTAATATCTGCCCGTTTCTGGTCACCCCACCACATGATGCGAAGTTCGACCTGTCCGCCCTCGGTAGTTCCATTGTTATTACCATCGCCCGTATTATCAGTAGCACCCGTATGGTCTGTTCCAGAGCAAGCTGTTACGAATAACAAAAGTGAAGTGATTATACCGATTATGAAACGTTTGAACATGGTGAATCCCCCTGACTATGGATAATGAGAAACGTGTTGTTACTTCAGACCTGTTGTCGCAATGCCTTCAAGGAAATATCGCTGAAACAGTAAAAAGATGATGGTCACGGGAAGCAGTGACAGAGTAGACATGGCGAGCAATGCGCCCCAATCGGATTGTCCTGAGGGATCAAAGAGAGACCGGATGCCCAGCTGCACGGTGAACAAATCAATTTTGCTCAGATAGATCATCTGGCTGAAAAAGTCATCCCAGCTCCACAGGAAGGTGAAGATCGCTGTTGTAATCAGTGCCGGAACGAGCAGAGGCACTACGATTCTGAAAAAGATCTGTGATTGCCCACAACCGTCAATGGTTGCACTCTCGTCCAGTTCCCGCGGTATACCGCGTATGAATTGAACCATGAGCAAGATGAAGAAGGAATCCTGCGCGAGCCACTTGGGCAGAATCAGCGGGAAATACGTATTAATCCATTGAAGTACATTATAGAGAATGTACTGGGGCACCAGAGTAACATGGTAAGGCAACATAATCGTGATCAACATCATGCTGAACCACAGGCCTTTGAATCTGAACTTCAATCTGGAGAAAGCAAAGGCTGCAAGGGAACAGGAGATCACATTACCCAGCACACTCATGACCGAGATCAGAACGGAGTTGCCGAAGAAACGGCCAAAGGAGATGCCCTGCAGACCTTTCCAGCCATTAATATAGTGCTCCAGCGTGAAGCTGGTTGGGAAAAGACTGCCACTGGTGAAAATGAGATGGTTCGGTTTAAACGAACTGAGAATTAACCATAGTACAGGATATAACATCAGCAGACCGAAAAGTATAATGGCGGCATGCCTCCCGGCCTGAACCAGTTGTCGTTTGATTGGCATGTGCATTACCTCCCCTCCTGATTATCCCCGTAGAACACCCAAAATCGGGATGTAACAAAAACGATTGCGGTGAATACCCCGATAATGACCAACATGATCCAAGCCAGAGCCGAAGCATAACCCATATCAAAGAACGAGAAACCTTTCAGATACAGGTACAAGGTATAGAACATTGTTGCATCGAGTGGACCCCCGCGGCCATCTCCGATCACGTAAGCGGGTGTAAACGCCTGGAATGAATTGATCATGCTCATGATCAGGTTAAAAAAGATAACGGGGGAGAGCATGGGCAGGGTGATTCCGAAAAATTGACGTATCTTTCCCGCTCCATCGACATCGGAAGCTTCATACAAGTCTGCCGGGATCTGTTTCAGACCCGCAAGAAAGATGACCATGGCAGACCCAAATTGCCACACGGATAGGGTGATGATGGTATAGACCACATAGTCCGGATGCGCAATCCAGGATGGTCCCGAGATACCAAACCAGCTTAGAAACTGGTTGACCAATCCATTCCCCTCAAAAAGTTGCCGCCAGACGATTGCAATCGCGACGCTGCCACCCAAGAGTGAAGGGATGTAATATACGGTCCGGTAGATGCCGAGGGCTCGAATTCCTTTGTTCAGCGCCATTGCCACCAGTAGAGCAAAGGCAAGCCTTAGAGGAACGGATAAAAAGACATAATAAAATGTCAGCCCCAGGGACCTGCGAAAGGTATCATCCTCGGTAAAGATGTGAACATAGTTGCTAAGTCCAGTCCAAGTCGGTGATGACAGCAGATTGAATTTGGTCATGGATAAGTATAGGGACGCAATCATCGGTCCCAGTGTCAGACAGAAGAGTCCGATCAGCCAGGGCAGAAGAAACAAGTAGGCTGTGGTATTCTGCTGACCGTATAACGGCTTGGTCTGTTTTTTCATCATGTGCCTCCCTTCTGCATGGATAAAATTCATGGTTACCCATTGTGAATCCGCTTACAACATGCGGCGTTCTCTTGGTAACCACATCATACCGGGGAAGGGGAGAAGCTTGAATCTTATTTCTTCGGATCATGGTTATCGATTTTTTCGGAATGCTGCAAGCGATAGTCTGAAGGACTCATGTTGAACATTCTTTTGAATTTCGAGCTGAAATAACTTGGCGAACTGAAACCTGTCAGCTCAGTAATATCCCATACCGTTAATTGAGTATCCTTCAGCAGTTGCAAGGCATGTTTCATCCGAACGCCCGTCACATATTGAACAAAAGAGGTACCTGCCCCTTCCTTAAACAATTCGGAGAAATAGGTAGGGTAATAGTTGAATCGTTCAGCGAGTAACGTCAATGTGAGCTCCTGCATGTAGTTCTCTTCGATATATCGCTTGGCTAACTCTATAACCGTCCCATCCCCATTTTCCGAAGGAAGTTGTCGACTCAGGAAGTCTTGAGCCCATTGCATTAATAAGCGTTCTGCTTGATCTGGCGTCTTAAGCCACAGTATCCATTCCGGGGCCATAGGAAAATCCATCAACAGTGAAATTTGAAAAATACTTCGTGTCATTCGGGAGGGAGAGAGCTGGAATGCCTCGTGAATTTCCTTGTGGATGATGCTGCGGAAGGAGTCCAGTTCCCCACGAATGAGGCAGCGATGCAGCATGCGTGTCGTTTCTTCAGGCAGTAATGGACTATAGTCTGTTCCTGCCTGAGGGTTCAGCCCGCTGACAGCCCGTTCAGCTGAATTCCAAGCCAGAAGGGAATGGATATAACCTTCTTTCCAGTGCTCAAGTCCAGATACAGATCGTCCAATCCCAACCCTAATATTCATGGAAAAAACGGATGCCGTATGTCCCGCGAGCTGTTGGATGAACTCGTGTTGTACACCGTCTGCTGTGATGAAATGCATGATCCCTGCGTGTGCCGAATCATGAAATACCTGGACATTGTCTGAATCAGACTGGGCGATTTCATAACATACCATCTCGAAAGGAAGATGCATCTGCTCGTGTAAGCGATCTTCTCGAAGATCCTGCTTGTCCGATTGACTTATACTCGCGGTGATGAAACAGACCTTCTGATCCTGCCATGATTCGAGATGGAACAATCTCAGCCGTTCTGGCATGGAGGAAGGCGGTAGGCGATTGCCTTTGACGAGATCAAGAAGGAAACGTTCCTTCATTTCCCGGTAATACTGAGAGAGTCGCCATTGCAGCAATTCGGAATCGCCTCGCACTTTACGTTGTTCATCCAGATCCGCTTTGATTTTGCCTAAAGTGGCTTTTAGTTCATCCCGGGTTACAGGCTTCAGTAAATAATCCATGACCTGGCTACGGACACCTGCTCTGGCATATTGAAAATCTTCATAACCCGTGATAATAACAATCTGAATGGAAGGATTATAACTGCGGCAGACATCCAATAATCGGACGCCATCCATAACAGGCATATTCATATCGGTAATCAGCAAGTCAAAATGTTCAGATTGTAAAAGTTCATCCGCTTCGATTCCGTTAGACGCTTCTCCTGTTATGGCAAAGCCCATGCCATGCCAATCGACTTTCAATTTCAATCCTTCGCGAACTTCAATCTCGTCATCTGCGATTAATACGTTGTACATCATATTCCTCCTGTACGGGTAAAATCAGTTCTATACATGCGCCACTGCTCTCATCGTTCTTCATATGAACCGTGAACAAGGCACCATAATGCAGGCGGCAACGAGCAATCACATTGCCAAGTCCAATATGCCAGCTTTCATTAAGCAATATGGATTCCAATGAGGGGGAAGCATCAGGGTGATGCATTCTATGGATTATCTCTGCTGGAATACCTGGTCCGTTGTCTGAAACGCGGATATGCAGACGATCATACAGTCGGTTGATCCGTATATGGACCTGAGCTGTTGTCTGATGCTGGAAGCTGTATTTCACTGCATTTTCAATAAGTGGCTGAAGAATAAACTTGATGATGACCATGGAGTTCAGGGTGCCATCCTTTGTTATCGAAATGTCGAGCTTATGACCGAAACGGGTCTGCAAAATGGAGATATAACGCTGCACATAATCTAGCTCTTCCGTTAGGGGAACAAGATCGTCATTGGTGTTAATGGAAAAGCGCATCATTTTACCCAAATCCTCAATGACCTGAACCGTATCATCCGTTCTACGCTGAATGGCAAGACTGCTTACCAGCTCCAAGGTATTAAACATAAAATGCGGATTAATCTGTATGAGAAGTGCTTTATACTCAGCTTGCTGGCGAAGCAGCTTCAGCTCGAATTCATTCTGGATATGCTGCCGCAGCTGACTGATCATATAACGGAAGGTAAAGATGACATAACTGATCTCACTCTTTACATTTTTATCTGGAGGCAGAAGTGAATCCGCTTGGTCAAAAGCACCTCGTTGAACCTGTCTCATCGCCAGCACCAGTCTGGTCAAAGGTTTGGTTACACCGTGGGATAACCATGCAGCCGCCAAGAGGGAGACCAGAATCAGGACAATTGTCACCACCACAATCGTGCTTTGGAGCTTATGGAGAGAGAGATACATTTCCTTTTCAGGTGCCAGACCTGCCAACATCCAGCCGGTACGCCCCAGTTTCTTGAAAACAAGGATGTCTCGCTGTCCTTCATGGTTGGTGAGGTATGCCACACCGGATTTGAGCGGGCTGTTTCGAAACCGATCGATCTCTGCGGTAGCTACAGCACCTAACGCGTTTACCTGCTGTGACAGAATGGGATTCCCTTGCTCACCCAGTAGAAAAATAGTGCTATTCTCCGCCAGATGGATGCGCCGGAGCGGTTCCAGAAAATAGGATTCACTGACATTCACCTTCATGACATTTTGCGCTGTAGCATGATGAAAGGTACCAATAGGCATCAGCAGACTGACCACCGGATTGCCATGATCTCTGACACGTTCATGTTGATCGGTGTGTGCAGGTAACCAGCGTTCCCCCAATGTGTAGAAATTGGTGTACCAGGATTCTTGTACAAAGGCAGGGTCATACGCTACCTGATTCTCGCTGCCAATTCGCAGTCCATTCCGTCGATAGATGGATACATCCGAGATACTGGTGTAACTGTTGGTTGCCTGAGTGAGGAAGCGGCTCATCGCGAGGTTGGCCAGCATCTTTTCTCCTTCCGGAAGGTTAGGATCACTGATCGCGTTATCCCAGTTCTTGCCCATATCACTGTTGAAAACAAGTGAGGCGACATCATAGATCTGCATCTGCACCATGTCTACGTATGACCCATATTCCTCCATTTTTTCAAGAGCAGAGGATTCGATGTAAGAACGAATGACCGTGCGTGATTCCTTAAAGAGCAGGTAGGAGAGGGTACCAAAAGCGAGGACAAACAGGACAACGATAAAGGCAATCAGGCGGTTTTTTAAAGAGAAGAACATGGATTTCCTCCTTCTACCGAGTCGACTTGCGTGCAGAGTAATTATAAAAATATAAAAAAGACTGCGTAATATGCGCAGCCTTTATAATGAAATTAATAATGTAGTGCAGATCTGGGAGACTTAGAAACGAACCAGATTATTGACGTTGACAGGCAAACCCGTGGCGATGGCACGATTGGCTGCAATGCCCGTCAGAATGGATCTTGCACCGTCCACGTGATTAGCTGCGCGATGGAACGGATCTTCTACAGGCTCTCCGAACAGATCATTCAGCAGCACCGGGTCACCACCGCCGTGCCCACCTGCTTTTTCCTCCACTTCAACCTCATATGGCGCACCGAACATCGGAAGGACCCGCAACGTTTTACCGATCAGAGCACCTTCCTTACTTTTGTCACCTAATGAATTGACATAGGATTGCTCCACAATGTTCATCTCAATCCGGCCTTTGGTGCCGTTAATGGCAATGCGGTAACCTTCCCATGGCTGATAGGCAACGAGGGAGTACGTCAGAATGGCTTTGCTCCGATACTTCACAAGAACACCCATTGTATCCTCAATGTTGATACCATCCCCAAATACGCTCTGATCCCGCTGATAACCATCTTCTGATTCGGCATCCAGATACATGGACTTCATATGAGCATCCGAATCCAAATGCAGTGCAAAAGGATCTTCCTTCGCGATCGGGTTACCAGTTGCTCGATTGTAGAACTGCGTTACACCGCGTTCTTCTGCGTTTTCTCTGCCGTAAAACATCAGATCACCGAATGCAAACACGGTCTCCGGTTGCGAGCCGATCCAGAAATTCACCAAATCGAAGTGATGGGTGGATTTGTGAACGAGCAGTCCGCCGCTGTTACGCTTGTCCCGATGCCAACGGCGGAAATAATCTGCCCCATGGCGGGTATTCAGCAGCCATTCAAAGTGAACGGACGTGACTTTTCCGATGGTACCATTCAGAATAAGTTCCCGAATCTTCGTATGGTGCGGCGCATAACGGTAGTTAAAGGTAACTCTGACATTCTGGCCAGTCCGCTTGACTGCATCCAGAATGTCCTGGCATTTCTCCTCATCGATCGTCATTGGTTTCTCGGTGACAACGTCACAACCCAGTTCCATCGCGCGAATGATGTACTTGTGATGGGTGCGGTCAACGCTGGTTACGATGACATAGTCAGGCTTCTCGTTTTCAATCATCTGATCAAACTGATCTGCAGGATAAGTGGGTACTTCGGGATAATTGTACTTTTCCTTCAACAGTTGATTTGCGTAATTCATGCGGACTTGATTTATATCACAAAAGCCGACAAGCTCGGAAGTATCCCTGTAATCCCGGGTTAATGCACCATAAAAGAATTCCGCGCGGCCGCCGGTTCCGACTAATACATAACGTTTCTTGTTACTCATGTCTATCGCCTCCTTGAATATAGCTTTAGACTATAACAAGGGAGTACTTCTTTCGCCGCATTTTATGCGTAACCGCTTTCAAATGCCGCATATTTTGCTATAATTTATGGAAAGGAGAGAGGCCGACATGACAGAACCTTTCAGTGCAGATTTTCATGATCCCACGGATTTATTACATATTGAATATGATCGTCGCATTGGATATTTCTCGATGACGGATGACCACCTGCATGATCACTATGAGTTGTATTACCTGTTGTCTGGCGAGCGTATCTATTTCATTAGGGATCGGACCTACCGGGTAAAGGCTGGTGATTTGGTGTTTGTTGACCGGAATACGGTGCATAAGACCTTGGAGAGTGGCATGCCCGACCATGAGCGAATGGTGCTGTATTTGAAGCCTGAGCTTTTTGCAGCCATGGCTATTTCAACGGAGTTAGTTGAAGCCTTGAAAGAGCCCTTCTGCTGGGAGATCCCTATTATAAGGTTTCCTTCACAGGTCACGGAGGTTTTGGAGCGGATGGTAAGCGAAATGGTGGATGAAATGCTTCGTCCCCAGCCGGGAAGTAACCTGTTGCTTCGTCACCGGGCTATTGAAGTGTTGCTGCAAGCCTATCGTAATCAGCATCTGGGCAGGTTATGCTCCGATGATCGTGAGCCGGTTCTTCATCCCAAGACACAGGCCGTCGTGCGTTACCTGAATGAGAACTATCAGAAGCCATTGACATTACCAGAGGTGGCGGGTATGTTTCGCATTAGTCCGCATTATCTGAGTCGATTGTTCAAACAAACGACGGGGTTTACCTTCAGTGATTATCTGAATCTGTTACGGGTGAAGGAAGCACAGCGTTTGCTGCGAGAAAGTGAGGAATCCATTACGGATATTGCATGGCTTGCCGGATTCAGTAACTTCTCTCATTTTGGCAAAATGTTCAAGCGTACTGTTCAGGTAGCACCAAGAGTCTACAGGCAGGAATATAAGGAGTCAGGTTCCGTTAGAACCCTAAAAGAAGGAGAGAATATACGATGATTGAAACGAGATTAAATGAACTGGGGATCATTTTGCCACAGGCCAGCGCCCCCGCAGCAAAATATGCGAATGCCGTTATTGTCAATGGAATCATGTATGTATCCGGGAAAGGACCAGATACCTCCGAACGTGGCAAACTGGGATCAGACTTCACAACAGAGCAGGGATATGATTTTGCCCGGAACGCTGGACTGGAGGTGCTTGCTGTCGTTCGGGATGTGTTGGGTTCGCTGGATCGGGTGAAGAGAGTAGTTAAAGTACAGGGCTTTATCAATGCGTCCGCTTCGTATCAGGAGCATCATAAAGTGCTGAATGGATTCTCGGATCTGATGATGGAGGTATTCGGGGAACAAGGCGTGCACGCCCGTTCAGTATTCGGTGCAGTGTCCGTGAGGGACAACTTGCCCCTGATCATTGATTCCATATTTCAGGTGGAGGAGTAGGTATAACCATGACAGAGTCGTCTTCATTTAATCCGATGATGTTAACGATCCCCGAGAGCTTTCATACGGAACGTCTCACGATTCGTGCACCGCAGTGGGGGGATGGCCAGGCTGTGAATGAAGCGGTCCGTGAGAGTGCGGAGCAGCTGAGGTTGTGGTTGCCTTTTGCCGAGAAGATCCCTTCATTGGAAGAGTCTGAAGTGACGGTTCGCAAAGCAAGGCTGCGATATCTGGAGCGTACCGACATGATGTTACATTTACGGGATAGACATACGGATGAATTCGTAGGTAGCAGCGGGTTACATCGCATCGACTGGAATGCACGCTGTTTCGAGATCGGTTACTGGATTAGAACATCGCGAGCTGGTGAGGGTTTGATGACGGAAGCGGTGAAAGGTATTGAGCAATTCGCCATTACGCATCTGGAGGCAAACCGACTTGAAATCCGCTGTGATGCCCGGAACGTGCGAAGTGCCAAAGTAGCTGAAAGGGCGGGTTATACGCTGGAAGGCACACTACGCAAGATGCGGCGGAACAGTACAGTTACGCTGGTCGATTGTATGATTTTCTCTAAAGTCAGAGGAAGTGAGTTCGAATAAAAGGGCGGATAGATATGGAGCGAATTGGTCAGGGAAGAACTGCGGAAATCTATGCGTATTCGAACGAGCACATTATGAAGTTATATCGAATGGATTTTCCACTCGAAGCAGTACAGAATGAATTTAGAATAAGTGAGTTGGCATACAAAAAAGGACTCCCCGTCCCACACGCAATATCTTTAATAGAACATACTACGCGGCGTGCAGGCATTGTCTTTGAACGACTTCAGGGAAATACCCTGTTGTCCCTTATCATTCAGCAACCTGAGCTACTAGAGCAGTTGGCATTTAAAATGGCTGAATTTCATTATAGACTTCATTGCGAGCGAGATGATGAAGGAACACTCCCCTCACAGAAGCAGATTCTATCCAGAGCGATTCGCAATGTTCGATTATTATCAGAGGGTGATCAAGCGCGAATCCTTTCTTACTTAACAACATTGCCGGATCAACAGCAAATCTGTCATGGCGACTTTCACCCCGATAATGTTATGCTCAGTGATGCCGGCGATCAATACTGGGTTATCGATTGGATGACTGGTATGTCAGGAGATCCAGGGGGTGATGCGGCTCGTAGCTGGGTAATATTAATGAGCGGCACTTTGCCGGAGGATACAGAGCCTGCTATACGAAAGGGGTTTGAAACGGCTCGTGAATCGCTGATCGAATATTACATCCATCATTATATGCAACTTTCCGGCATTACACGTGAAGCAATTGAATGCTGGATGCTGCCCGTTGCTGCCGCGCGTCTTGACGAGGATCTGCCCGCTCAAGAGGTGGAACATCTGCTTAAGTTTGTTCAGGAACGACTTCGTCTGTTGGACGACTAACGATATAATATTTAAGGGTAGAGAACGAGAGGGGATATATTCATGCTGCATTCATTAATGGCCATACAATCATATAAGTCAGGTAACACGCCGGAAGCCCAGCAGCCATGGCTGCAACTGCTGGCAGCAGCAGAGAAGCCCCATATTAATCTCGAACGCATTCATTCCATTGCCGAACTTGAGGGTACGAATCCGGTGCTGGATTACACCGAGCGTACACTGCATGTGCTGGAGAAGCTTCAGGTTTCTTTTTGGGTGCGAGAAATTCTGGAGGACGTATTAATCTGGTCAGAGACGGCGAAGGCCGGATCACTTGAGCAGCGGCGGGTATGGCAAAAGCAAGGCGTCAACCTGTTTGTGCACAATGTGGGGTCCGCCCAGTTATATGATCTATTTGCAGGGGCAGCGCATCTGGATCATGACATCAGTAAGACCAAGGAGACGAGTATCAATCAACCTGGATCTCCGGTTGGTGCCCAAAGTAAGAGTACAGGTATAAGCGAGCATGATACGTTGACTTCACACACACCAAGGCATGAGATTATACGCACTCTAATTGCTACGCATGGACTTATTGGTCAATACATACGCGGCGAGATTCCATTTGCCGAGAATGCTCCGCTTCACGCCTTGATCGTCAAAGGATGGCTTACTACAGGTGAACTGCACACCATCCTGATAGCTTTAAATGAGTGCATTATTGCAGGCGTTGATCCAGCGTTATGGAATCAGGTGCAGGCTGAAGTACAGCGAATTGTAGGCTGGATTATCACTGGACCGGATCATGAGGACTGGAGCGTGAAGGAACGGTTATCCCGCTTAAGAAGTTCATCCATTCGGCAGGGAGAAGCTATGGATACGGCTTACGCCAAGCTCCAGAAGGAACTGGATGTAGAACAGGCACTGGCTCCGCTGGCTCATCGTACGCTGTGGTATGTAGAGTCGGCCATGCAGGATTTCTCGTTGCAGGAGATGGTGAAAGTGTTCCTGTTGACGCTGCGCAGCGAGAGTATGACTCCAACATCCATGGAGGGTCGATCTGAAATCGTTCGCCATATCAGCTTCGAACCATTGATGAATACGATGTATTACGACTACAAAGGGGTCAAGAAGCTCAACATTTACAAGAAACGAATGATTGAAAAATATTTGGAACAATACGCATGGGAACAGATTGCGGTAGGGGAGCAGATCGTCTATCCCCATCTAACCCATCGCATGGAGCGTCATACGGATCTGCCGGATACATTGTTCGTGACCTTCGAATTTTCCCCCGCTGCCGAGAAGCTGATTGCATTCTGTATTGAAGCGGAAAAGTCACCGTTATATGAAAAGGCTGTGCTGCTGTTATTTGACCTGTTCGGATTACGCCGGGATGCCTATGACCGGTTCCACAACGAAGAGACGTATTTGTCCGATATGAACAGCTCCGGTGATTACAAAAAAGTACTGCTAGACTATATCGTCGGTAAACGGGTACTTGATATCGGTCCAGGTGGAGGGATTCTGCTGGATCTGATTGAGCAGGAAAAACCGGAAGTGGAGCCGATTGGTATCGATATCTCAGCCAATGTCATTGAAGCGCTGGAGCGCAAAAAACAGCGCGAAGGACATCACTGGCAAGTCATGAAGGGCGATGCCCTGCAACTGGAGCAATATGTGCAGCCAGGCACCGTGGATACGGTTATTTTCTCATCCATTCTGCATGAATTATATTCATATATTGAACTGGACGGTCGAAGATTTAATTCCGATACGGTTGTGGCAGCGCTGAGAAGTTCGTTCCGTGTACTATCACCTGGAGGAAGAATTCTGATTCGGGATGGCATCATGAGTGAACCCGAGGCGCAGAAGCGCCGGATTCGTTTTCTGGAACCGGATGGGATGCGCTGGCTGGAGCGGTATGCAGCGGATTTTCAGGGACGTGCAATTCAATATGAACGGCTCTCCGACAATGAGGTTGTATTGCCAATCAACGATGCGATGGAATTTCTCTACACCTATACGTGGGGTGAAGAGGCATATGTGCATGAGATTCAGGAACAGTTCGGTATTTTTACACCGACCGACTATAAGAACTGTATTTTAGAAGCGCTAGGCGAACAAGCCGAGATGTTCACCTTTGAACATTTCCTTCAGGAGGGGTACACAGAAGCACTTGGAGAACGAATTATCTTCATGGACGAAGAAGGTGAACCTGCGCCTTTGCCAGATAGTACCTGCCTGATTGTCATTGAGAAGAAGAAAGGATTAGCGGACGCATGATGAGCGAGACCATTACGGTTTTGTATTTTGTTAGACATGCGGAGTCTCGATATGTTGAAGGAAGAGAACGCGAGCGTGGACTGACAGAGCAAGGTCATCAAGATGCGGGAACGGTTGCCAGTCTGCTCCATGGGGAGCAGATTCAACAGTTCTATTCCAGCCCTTACAGGCGAGCGGTGGATACAATTCAGATTCTGGCAGATCGTTCAGGTGGAATTGTGGTGACAGAGGAAGATCTGCGTGAACGCCAGTTGTCGAGTTCGGATGTGAGGCATGATAATTTTTGTGATGCCAAGCGACGATTGTACCGTGATCCTACGTATGCGTATCCTGGTGGAGAGTCTGGTGAACAGGCTCGTTCTAGGGCAGTAGCGGTGATCGATAGAATTCTGGATAAACATGCGGGTCACAAGGTGGTCATCGGAACCCATGGAGATGTAATGACGCTTATTTTTCAACATTATGATTCTTCCTACGGTTACGATTTCTGGGAAAGTACTACGATGCCGGATATCTATAAGTTGGAGTTTAACGGAACGCACAAGTTGGTCAAGGTGACACGACTGTGGGAGTGACAGGATAATATATGAGAAATGCATTAACCCTGATGAGAGCAGAGAGGTGTGAGTTGAACGGATGAAAATGACGCTGTTACCTGATACATACTTTATTGAAAATCTAAGCGTATCTTCATTACAGGATAGAATGTACTGTATATTTGATCTCGAAGGCACGGGCATTAATCCTGTGGTGGAGAGTGTGACACAATTTGGTGCGATGCATTACCAAAGAGGTCAACAATGTAATACAACATTTTCTTCACTTACACGGGCGAACAAACCTATACCAGAAGCTGTGGCGAAATTAACAGGCATTTCGAATGAGGATATGGTAGAGGCTCCGTCGTTTGTAGAAGCATTTCAGTCCTTTCAGGAATTCATTGGAGATAACGTTCTTGTGACACAAGCAGGATATGAATATGATCTGCCCATCTTGAAGCGACATTGCGATGAGTATGGACTCCCGATGTTGACTAACCTGGTATTGGATACAAAAGCGATGTTCACGTACATTCATCCTGAGATTACCGAGGTCGTCTCTACGGATTTTCTGATTCGATATTACGATCTGAATACAGATGGGATTCACAGGCACAATGCTTTGGCAGATTGTGGTGTGATCGCTGATATCTTTGAACGTATCCTTAGTGAATATGAGGAACTTCAATTGAATCATTTTACAGCCGATCCCAAGCGCATGATGAAGCGTTTTGTTATACCTGAGATGTATCTGACATGATGAGGAACTGGAGGGGAGATCGATGAGCAGAACAGATGTGGAGAAGCTGCTGTCGGAACTTAACGAAGGACGGATTCTGACTCAGCAGACATTCGAAGGATTGGATGTGGAGGTTTATCTGGATGATAGGGATGCCTCAACGTTTGCTGACGAGTGGATGCAATCCTTTGAACGATGGGCTCAAGCTACTGCTGTGGCTGAAGAAGAGGTGCTGCGCGCATGCAGGGAACAGGCGTTCAAACAAACGTTAGCTCTCACTGGCGAACCTGAGTTAGCCGGGTATGTGAGTGATGATCTGGGTTTAATTGGCGCTGCACTGTTACATGATATGGTGAATGATATCTTTGTGAACAAGCTGCTGGAAAGTTATCGTCAAGGTAGGTTGCCCCTGGGATAAGCGGGGGTAGAGCCACGTTGGCTCTTTTCGTTTGTATAAAAAAATAGCATCAAATGTACATTGTGAGTCGGTTGAAGCATGAGTTACAATTCACCTAAGCAATAGATGAGAATGATAATCATTATACGTTATATGTATTACATTCTCACGATTACATCAACAGATCATATAGGGGTGAAGGGTATCATGGTAGGTTTTATTAAAGGTATAAAAGGGTGGACAATCACATTACTTCTCATGGGTCTCGTGATTTCAGGATGTAGTACAAATACCGCTACGAATGCGGAACAGACTCCTGCAACTGAAAGTGCAGCTTCTGGAGAAAATACTTCCGGAACCGAGACAGAGCCTGCGACACGAGTTGTTCAGGATGAATTTGGAGATGTGACGATTCCGATTCAACCACAGCGGATTGCTGGAATATATGTAGAAGATTATCTGAAGGCACTCGATATTACACCTGTAGTACAGTGGTATCATCCTTTGTGGGGTGTGCAGGATTATTTAGGACTGGATGTTCCGCAATTTGATACTACGGGCAGTATTGAAGCTTTGTTGGAAAATGATCCGGATCTCATCATTGTAGATGGTGGCGTGGATATGGAGAAATATGAGATGTATTCCAAGGTGGCACCGACGTATCGCTTGCCTGAGAGCGTACTGCAGGATTCCAATCAAATTCTAAAAACCATTGCCGATGTTGTAGGTAAGCCAGACAAGGGTGAAGAAGTTGCTGCCTCATTCGGGGCCAAGGTTGCAGATGCGAAGGCGAAGCTGCAGGAAGCGGTCGGGGACGAGACCGTTGCAGTTGTCCGGTTGAATGTTAACGATGACACACTGGCACTGTTCGGTGTGAAAAATCGATTTACCGGATTTATTTATTCAGAGCTTGGCCTAACACCTCATCCTCTGGTTAGCAAGATGGAGGAATATCAGGAAATTCTGTCTGAGGAGGCCATCCCGCAGCTTGATGCGGATCATCTTATCATTTTCCCTTCCAATGGAGAATGGTCATCCCCCGAGAACAAGGAAGCCTTGAAGGTACTTGACAGTAAGTTGTGGCAATCCCTTCCGGCGGTTAAGAACAATCAGGTGTACATCATGGAAAGAGCACATTGGCAATCAGGTGCGATTACAGCGAATTCCATGAAAATTGATGACTTGTTGGAAAAAATGACTCCATAAGAATAACTCCATAAGAAAGAAAGTTCTTCAGTCAGGGTTGAAGAGCTTTCTTTTTTCGTATACACTATTTTAAATGATAACAATTCTCAGTTAAGGACGATGAACATGTGCCCCACGATAATACAATGGATCCCCAAGCCCTGGCTGTGTACGCTTCAGCATATGGAATACATAAATCATAATAAATCTGATATCGCTAAACGTTTGCTACATAAAATGTCGTCTTCACCCTCCATATTTGTAGTTACGTCTGGAAAGGGTTCGATGCTTTACTCGGATCGGAAATCTCATCATTTGGAAAAAGGAATGATTATGTTTGTTCCAGCGGGAACACCCATTAAGATAGAAGGCTCTCCTTGGACAGAAAGTGATTTGCAATATTATAAGCTTGATCTGTTGGTGGCTGAGGTGAAAGAAGATATTTCAGACCATCCGTCTACGATAATCACGACTGAGCAGCAAGAGTTTCTTAAAGGGATTGAGGCTCAAGAAGCGCTCCCTCTTATTCAGCTGAGTTACAGTCCGTGGAGTTCATGTCTGGAAGCCTTGGAACAAATACTGCGTCAACAGATCACTAGCGATTGGATGGAGCACTGGGAGGTACAGCTTCGTTTCCAGGAGTGGTTTCGCGCCTTGCTTCGCCAGAGTGATCCGGAAACAGATGCACCAGATGACCGTGCCCGTCTTCAAAGTTCAATTCGTTATATTGACGACCACTATGATCAGACGATAACTGTGGATGAGCTCGCGGCAGATATTGGTCTAACCAGAGCCAGCTACACTCGGCAATTCAAAAGGATTACAGGCAAGCTTCCGCTTGATTATGTGAATACGGTTCGGCTGGAGCGCTCGAAGCAACTATTGCAGCTGACGGATGATCGCATCCATGAGATTGCTCAGAATGTGGGATTCAGCAGCGAGTATTATTTTGGTCGCCGATTCAAGCAGTATGCTGGTATTTCACCTGGGTTGTATCGCCGTCATCACCGTCAAGAGGTTCGTGTGTTTGCTCCGTATCTGGAAGACTTTTTGTTGGCCTTGGGCATAAAACCTGTATTGCAGTGTTCGCATCACTCCTGGGGCAGACAGCATTATCTGGGGTTGGATGATGTACCCGAATTCGATGTGAGCCAGCAGGATGCGCAGTTTAATCTGGGTAATGTACCTGACTTTATCATGTTGGACAAGGGATATGATCGATGGAATCTGGACCGCTTTGAGCAGGTAGCCCCTACGTTTTACGTAGAACAGCTGGGAGAGGATTGGCGCTCCATTTTGAGATCGACAGCCGATGTATTGGGGAAAATGGATCGGGTCCAAGATGTAATTGGTGCGTATGAGGACAAGGCATTGGAAGCGAAAGGACGTTTAACACGTTATATGCGTGGTCAGACGGTAGCGTTTTTGCGCATATCTGCGTCGGAAATTACTCTCTATGGGGATCAGCAAGGATACGTAGGCCCTGTAATTTATCAGGATCTTGGATTGAATCCGCATTCCCGTGTGCAGCAATGGACAAGACAGGAGCGTAGGATTTCCATTGGATTGGAGCAGTTAAGTCAACTTGATGCGGATCACTTGTTGATTACTTTTGATACTGGGGATTCTTCTGAACCAGGAGATGAGCGCGAACTACTCGACAGGGATGAATGGAAACGCCTGCCTGCGGTGAAGAACGGTAATGTGTATGAAGTAGATTTCATGAGCTGGATGAACTACGGTGTGATATCCCATGGGAAGAAGATTGAGGATATATTGCGGTTTATGGCTTGAGGGATGAGAGTTAAAATTACAAACAAGCTGGTTTCAATAATTAAGTTAAACTCGAAGAAAAATGAATAAAATATTCTACTAATCGGATTTACTGTATGATATAGGAAAAATGAATAGGAGAATAGACATCATATGCAGAAAAAAATCTGGGCATCGCTTTTAGTAGTAGCTGTTATCGGGATGGCTCCTGTTACAGAGGTACCGAGGACTACGGTTGCCGAATCGCATGAAATCTTGCCTGAAGATCTTCCGGAAAGCTTACGATATGATTCTAATCATCCAGATGTAATTTATGTGAAGGACTGTGGGGTCTACGAGAAAGTTGATTCGAGTTTAGTAGATTACAGCGAAGAAGAAGTTGTGATCGATGATTTACAAAAGGTAACAGACAAAACGAATGTAATTGTTGCTTATGAAGCGATTTACGTCAAAAAAGGTGAATGGGAATAAAACATTTGACGTTTGAGGTAAGTGAATACTAACCAATGTGAAGTTCCTTCAGCCTAGCTGAAGGGGCTTCTTTTTTGTTCAATTTGATAAATGAGCGAATGCAATTGCCAGAATAGCCTAGATTCATCTCATTTTAGTGTAGCGTTTACAAAAAAACAGGATAACGAGCACAAAATGCAAAGCGGAATGTCCTTGACTGAAAGATTACGACATACCATTAGAGTGAAGGCTGATCTGTAAGGCAAGTTGAAGTCTTCAAGCATAGCCATGAATGGCGGATGGGAGAGCTGTAATGACAAAACGGGTAATTCTGTTGGAAGAAGGTACGGCAGAGATGAAGGGGCTAATGGGCAGTATAGGGGCTGATCTTGCGGAGCTAAAGCATGCAGGTTGGTCTGTCCCAGCCGGATTTGTAGTCACAACGGAATGCTGTCGCGAGTTCTGTACCCGTCTTGGACATCTTTCCGGTGAAGGAGAGGAAGAGATTGTGACCGCGATCCGGCACCTGGAACAGCAAACCGGAAAATTCTTCGGACATTCGGAGAATCCGCTTCTGCTCGCGGTACGTACTGAACAGGATCGATCATCAGAAGCGGCCATACATTCACTGCTAAATGTTGGTTTAAATGATGTTACCGTGGAAGGACTCGCACGTCAAACCGGTAATCGGTTGTATGCACTTCAATGTTACCTCAATTACTTAAAGGCATATGGACAGCTGATCCATGGAATTCCGTTTGAATTTTTCACAGAAATATCGAACCACGTCAAGGGTAGGGATGAAGCGGAGCTTGAATTAATCATCACTGAATTTAAATATTTAATTGAAGCAAAGGGGCGTATCCCATTTCCACAGGATGTCCAACTTCAATTCAAAGAAGCAGTACGTGCGGTATATCATTCTCAGCGTGTTAAAGCATCCAGATCTCAGGATGAGAGCATGCGTAAACCATATTACATTTCTTCGGAGCAAGGCGCTCCTGTTCTTATACAGACCATGATGCATGGGAAATGTGGAGACTCAAGCGGGACCGGAACAATATATACGCGCAACCCACTTACAGGAGAAAAGGGAATTATTGGACAGTATGTCTCAACGGGGAACGCCGATCAAACGGATCACGGTCTGGAGCGGTTAAGAGATGACGAACCTGAGCTATATACACGTTTGTTGGAGATAGGTAGCCAGTTGGAGACGCGTCAGGGAGAAGTGCAGGAGATTACCTTTGTAATTGATTCCGGCGCTTTGTATGTTGTGTACACCCAGCCCGCCCGATTATCTTCTACAGCCTTACTGAGGAGTGCTGTTGATTTTGTCCATGAAGGACTCATCACCAAGGAGGAAGCACTGTTGCGCATCCAACCTGGGCATATCACGGAAGTGCGGAAGCATTATACAGATTCGGGCAGAGAAGAGAGCATCGGAAATCTTCCCACACAGTTCCAGCCAGTAACGAATGATGAGCGTGCAGCCTCTAAGAATAACTCAGCTTCACCTTCATCATCCGATCTGCAACTGCTGCTCGAATGGGCTAATGAAAAGAAAGAGTTGACGATACTTTCCAATGCTGATCGACCGCAGGATGCCATAACAGCACGGATACTGGGGGCTGAGGGAATCGGATTATGCAGGACGGAACACATGCTGTTGTCACCTGCGAGGCTACCTTTTGTACAGAAAATGATTCTGGCAGACAGTGAATTCGAACGCAGGCGTGGGTTGGAGCGACTGTTGCCGATGCAGCAGTCGGACTTTGAACAGATATTCGAAGCGATGGATGGATACCCGGTAACGATACGTTTGCTCGATTTGCCGTTGCATGAACTGCTACCGGATCTGGGCGTGTTGGAGAAACGACGTGAATGGTTACAATCAGAGGAGCCGCAGGAACAAGGAGACGGTCAGATTGAACTGGAGGAACTGGAGCGCGTCATTCGCAGAGTCAGTGAATTGCACGAACACAATCCTACACTTGGGCAACAGTCTTGTCGTCTGAGTACCGTGTTCCCTGAAATTATGGATATGCAGCTTGAAGCAATATTCCGTGCAGCAGTGAAAGGCATCCGTCAAGGCTGGTGGGTACGCCCCGAGATTATGATCCCGCAGATCGGTCATGTGCATGAACTTCAAGTGATGAGAGATCTGGTGGATCATGTGGCTGACCAAGTGCTTGGTGAGGAGAAGCGGCATTGTCTGTATAGAGTTGGGGCGATGATCGAAGCTCCGAGAGCGGCGCTGACGGCGACTCACATTGCTCGCCAGGCAGACTTTTTCACATTTGGCACGGATGAGCTGACAGAGATGACGTTTGGATATAGTCGCCAAGAAGCCGAGAAGCGATTCCTTCAACGTGATACGGATTCTCGTATAGTAACGAATAATCCATTTGATGTGCTCGATATTGAAGGAGTCGGACAGCTGATAGAGATGGCGGTAGTCCAAGGTCGAATTCGAAAACCTCATCTGAAAACAGGGATCTGCGGAGAGAACGTGGTTGATCTGGAGTCGATTACGTTCTGCCACCGTATTGGCATGGATTACGTTAGCTGCTTGCCTGAACAGATCCCTTATGCACGAATTGCAGCTGCACAAGCAGCCATTAAGGGACAGAGAGAGGTCGCGAACACACAGAATGCAGATATTTCTACAATTGCGTAACGCTTACCCTGTCCTACACGGAACTTCCATGGAATAGCAACCAGAAAACTGTTATACTGAAATATGCGTTTTGTAAAATGAACGTAAAATTTCAGGGTAAGGGTTGAAAGCGACCATGTATAATTCCAAAAATGAACGAACTTCATCACGGACCTTATTCGCCGTGTTATTCATTCTTATGTTGTTGAAGCTATCACTGTTGCGGTATTTCTTTTTCCAGGGTCTGTCCGGCATCGGTCTGTTGACCGACGCATTAGGTGCGTTAACGTTGGTATGCCTACTGGATTTGATCGTGCCCAAAGGCTGGAAGCGAGCCATTTATGGAGGATTCAATATTCTGTTTTCTCTACTTCTGTTCGCGGCAACGCTGTATAACGTTCATTTCAGTTCGGTACCCACATATACCGTGCTAAGTGAGTTAGGTCAGGTTGCGCAAGTGCGGGGCAGTATCGGACCTCTGGTACGACCGGAGCACTTTCTATTTTTTGCAGACATCATATTGGCACTGCCAATATGGTTCATTATGCGCAGACGTACCGGTGGGCGTAACCGCAGCAGTTACCGCGATAGCGGTCTGACGTTTGGCAGAATTCGCAAACGTTACTGGGGAAAACTCGGTGTTGCGCTTACCGCTGCATTCTGCATCGTGCTGTCAGGCAGTTTTATTGTCAAAGGTGAAACGATTGATAACGAACTGGTTCGCGCCGAGAATCTCGGTTTCCTGAACTACCAGGTCTCGTCTGCCATTATGACAAGCAAAGAGAATGAGGCCATTGCGAATGGCAACATTAACGAAACGATTGCCAAGATCAATGACTTGGTTAGCAAGTATCCGTATCAGGATAAACCGAGTGACGGCACAGCTTTGAAGGCCAAATATTTTGGTCAGGCCAAAGGCAGTAATCTGATTGTATTGCAACTGGAGTCCTTTCAGAATTTTCCGATTAATGCTTCATTGGACGGTCAGGAGTTAACGCCGGTATTGAATGATCTGGCGAAAGAAAGCTATTATTTCTCTCATTTCTTCCAACAGATTGGACAGGGAAACACATCAGACGCTGAGTTCATGTCGAACACGTCTATCTATCCAACCGGCGTTGTTCCCATGTCGGCAGGGTATAGTGACCGTGAACTGCCGAGTCTTCCAAAGTTACTGGGTAAAGAAGGATATGAGTCCGAGACGTACCACGTCAATGACGTTACCTTCTGGAACCGGAACAAAATGTATCCTGCTCTCGGATTCACTCGTTACTTCGACAAGCCGAGCTTCGAGAACGACAAGTTTAATGATTTTGGACCATCAGATGAAGAGTTGTACCGTGTAGGCGTGGAAAAAATGACTGCGCATCAGGCGGCAAATCAGCCGTTCTATGCTCAGTTCATTACGGCATCAAGCCACTCGCCGTTTACGATCCCCGCTGATCGTGCACGAATCACGATTCCTGCAACCATCACGAACAAACTGCTTCACGATTATCTGCAAGCGATCAACTATACGGACTATGCCATTGGTCAACTCATTAATGAGTTGAAGGCGAATGGATTATGGGATAACACAACCTTAGTGCTCTACGGAGACCACTTCGGTCTGCCTGCTGACGAAGAGATTACACAGCAGATTCAGGCTAATCTGGGCGTCCCTTATGACGGTAAAGTTAGTCGATTCAACATTCCGTTAATGATCCACACGCCCAAACAGACCAAAGGGCAAGTCATTGAGCAGCCAGGCGGTCAGTTGGATATGTTGCCAACAATCATGAATCTGATGGGCGTTTCGCTCCAGAATCAGAAATTCACGGCCTTCGGACATGATCTGCTCAACATGGACCATAATGCCTTCGGTATCCGGTATTACTTGCCGACGGGTTCATTTGTCAACAATGACATCATGTTTATTCCGGGTGCAGGGTTTGATGATGGAACAGCCTACTCACTTAAAACGTATGAACCGGTAACGGATTTGGAACCTTATCGTGCCGACTATGAACATGTGCTCAGCCTGATGAAACTGTCTGACGAGTATGTGAAGTTGTTACCGAAACGTGCGCCATAACTGATTTTTTCTGCAATAGGTTATATCTCAACACTAGATCCAAACGTCACCAGTTCAAAAGCTGGTGGCGTTTTTTGCATGTTTCTTGCAGAAGTGTGGTAATAAAAGAGGATAACTAAAGTTTGAAACTGTAATAATTAATGTTACAATGGAACAAGCAAGAATGAAGTGAGCAATAGCGTGTAACATCCGCAAGAACTCATATTCACAGAAATCAAGAACCTAACAGATGAGAGGATTGAATATATATGAAACTGAGTGTACTTGAACATGGACATATCAATGAAGGCCGTAGTGTGCAGGATACGCTGCAGGAAACGGTGAAACTCGCGCAACATGCGGATCAATTGGGATATTCCCGTTTTTGGATGTCGGAGCATCACGGTAGTGGTGCGCTGTCTTTTTCCAGTCCTGAAGTGATGATTGCACATGTGGCTGCACATACGGATCACATTCGGGTAGGTTCCGGTGGAGTCATGTTACCTCATTATAGTGCCTATAAGGTTGCAGAGAATTTCCGTCTGCTGGAAGCGTTGCATCCGGGGCGGATTGACCTTGGAATTGGCAGAGCACCAGGCGGAATGCCGATTGCCAGCAGAGCGCTGAACGAAGGCAAATCATCGAATGTACAATTCTTCCCACAGCAGATTGCGGATCTGGGCGGATACTTCCACGAGCAATTGCCTGAGGATCATCGGTTTGCATCACTGGTAGCCGGACCATCGGTTCCAACGGTACCCGAAGTGTGGTTGCTGGGTTCCAGCTCCGAAGGTGCCAGAATTGCAGCTGCGCAAGGGACGTCGTATGCGTTTGCCCAATTCTTCGGGACACCAGGCGGCGAAGAAGCAATGAAACATTACCGTAGACATTTTAAGCCGTCCATCCTGAATGACAAACCACATTCCATGATTGCTGTCTCGGCATTCTGTGCAGAGACAGAGGAAGAAGCGGCTGAACTGGCACGCAGCAATGAACTTTTCTTCCTGCGCCTCGGACGAGGTCTTGAACAAAGTTCCTTCCCATCCCTGGAGACGGTGAACAACTATCCATTCACAGCGATGGAGATGGAACAGATCCGTCAACGTCGTTCTTTTTCCATCGTGGGTACACCGGATCAGGTGAGAGACAAAATTACCGCTATGGCTGAACGTCATGAAGCGGATGAAGTCATTATCGCGTCAGCGGTCCATTCGTTTGAAGCACGTCTGCGCTCATTCGGCTTGATTGCAGATGCCTTTGGACTCAAGCAGGACTAATGGTGAGCAAGCGGGAATAACTACTCTGAACAGACTGGAATCTTGCTCTTGCAAGGTTCCGGTTATACTCTTGCGTGATCAGGGAGAGGAGAGATTCACATGCGCAGATGTGTCATTAGTGATATTCATGGCTGTTACGATGAATTGAATGCACTGCTTAAGCTTGCAGATTATAATCCTTTGCAAGATGAGTTGATTTTGCTGGGTGATTATGTGGATCGCGGTCCAAGCAGCAAACAGGTCATCGAACAGATTATGCAGCTTCAGCAACAGCACAATATTATAGTGATCAAAGGCAATCACGATGCGATGATGGTCAAGGCGCTGACCCAGGATGTTGAACAATATGATCAACACTGGATTCGTAATGGTGGATTAAAGACGATGGCCAGTTATCTGGATCTGGAGCTTACTTATGATGAGCAACAGATAGATTGGGAAGCTTATGCTGAAGCCAAACAGTGGATACGTACACACTATGAACATCATCTTCGTTTTCTGGATCAGCTTCCGCTGGTGTACGAGATCCCGGGTTATATTTTTGTGCATGCCGGAATCAACCCGGAGATCGAGGATTGGAGAAACCAGTCCGAGCGGGACTTCATTTGGATTCGGGAATCATTCTATTCCAGACCAACGACGATTAGAGAGACGGTCGTATTTGGACACACACCCGTAAAGCATTTGCATGAGGAGACTGGGATTTGGTTTGACCCAAGCGGAGACAAAATTGGCATTGATGGTGGTTGTGCCTACGGAGCACAATTGAACTTGCTGGAGATTAGCGAGGATGGCAGTCTACAGACCTTTTTTGTACGGCAAGGGTAGAGCGTTGAAGAGCCCGAGATTTAATATTTTCGTTGCGTATCAGGAATTCATATGCTAATTTATAAGGTTGTACGATGGAATAAATAGGATACATATCATATCGACTTGAGGGGAATGAACCAAGTTTGGCTATCTATAATCTGGATCAACTGCAACATCACATTTTACTCTGTAATGGTGGAACATGCATGCGTAACGATGGGGAAGAAGTAACTCAGGCGGTACGGGACGAGATTGTTAAACAGCAGGCGGGAGGATTCATCCATACGACTCGTACCAAATGTAATGGTCAGTGTGACGATGCATGCGTGACGATTGTGTATCCACAGGGTGACTGGTATGGACAAATGACACCGGATTCAGGCAGAGCGCTGGTACAGGCCTTGTGTGAAGGCGAAAAATTGGAGAAACACCTGATTGCTAATGTGGCCAAGACCTCTGTAAATTAGAATTACAGAGAGGATATTATTTTTTTCTAAGATGACTTACCTGAGAATGATTTGCAATTAATTCGCTGTAACGGGATTGGAATTAAGCCTTATAAGCGCTATAATCAGTAGGGTATGATTAAAATATGACATGTATTATTCTAAATGAGAATTGACGGAGGGCTATAAATATGGAAAAAGCGTTAATCTTCGGTCACAAAAATCCCGACACGGATACGATCTGTTCGGCAATCGCCTATGCGGATCTCAAAACAAAATTGGGTCAGGACGTTGAAGCTGTTCGTCTCGGCGAAGTCAATGGTGAAACCCAGTTTGCACTGGATCAATTCAAAATTGCAGCACCACGTCTGATTAAAACAGCTGCAAATGAAGTAAACAAGGTTATTCTGGTTGACCACAACGAGCGTCAGCAAAGTGTAAGCGATATTGAGGAAGTGACAGTCGTTGAAGTTATCGACCATCACCGTATTGCTAACTTTGAGACAAGCGGACCTCTGTATTTCCGTGCAGAGCCTGTAGGTTGTACAGCAACCATTTTGAATAAAATGTACAAGGAAAATGGCATCGAAGTGAGTGCACCAATTGCTGGCCTGATGCTGTCTGCCATTATCTCCGATTCCCTGTTGTTCAAATCTCCGACTTGCACAGAGCAGGACGTTGCCGCTGCACGTGAACTGGCTGCCATTGCTGGTGTAGATGCAGACAGCTACGGTCTGGACATGCTGAAAGCCGGCGCGGATCTGAGCCAAAAAACAATTGCTGAACTGATTTCCCTGGATGCCAAAGAATTCGTAATGGGTCAATCCAAAGTGGAAATTGCACAGGTTAATGCCGTTGACGTGAATGATGTTCTCGTGAAGCAACCTGAGCTTGAAGCAGCCATTGAAGCGATCATTTCCAGCAAAGGTCTCGACCTGTTTGTATTTGTCGTAACAGACATTCTGAATAACGATTCCGTAGCTCTGGCATATGGCGCATCCACCAAAGCTGTGGAGAAAGCCTACAATGTGACGCTGTCTGATAGCAGAGCACTCTTGAAAGGCGTAGTATCACGCAAATCACAAATTGTTCCGGTTCTGACGGAAGCATTCAACACGCTATAAATCGGACGGATTGGCTTATTCATACGCTGATATGTATTACAAATAGTAGCAACACCATCCTAGCCTGCTCTGATCCTTAAATGGTCAGGACAGGCTTTTGATGTAGAGGAGGAAGAATCATGATCAAAAATGAAAAAATCAAAGCAGCCGAAGTGCAGCTTACCGGATTGAACGGTGAAGATCTGGGCGTGATGTCCACGCAGGAAGCTCTTCTACTTGCGAAGCAGCATAAAGTAGATCTGGTGTGCTTGTCCTTGATGACCAGTCCGCCTCCATGCAAGCTGATCGGCGCAGGAGCAGCCAAAGCGGAAGCGCAGCAGGCGAAGAAAAAAGAGAGTAAATCCCCTGATAAACGAAAAGTAAAAGAAATTCGATTGAACCTTGCGATGGAGGATCATGACCGGGATACCAAGCAGTCTCAGGCGGAACGCATTCTGAAGAAGGGTGATTCTGTAAAACTCGTCATCCAGGTGCATGGAGCCAAAGAGGGAGCTGCTGGCAAGGAATGGGCAGAACAACTAAGCAAATCGCTGGCTGAATTCGGTAGTAAAACGACGGGTGTTCAGGTAAGTGGTAAACAGGTTGTTGTGCAACTGGACCCGAACGCGTAAATTGCCAGACGATTATTGAGGTAGCACATGGGTAAGGCCAAGGTGGATAAAGTAATGATTATTTGAATGTGAGGAAAGCCCAATGAGATGGCGGGGTAACTGCTGCACCATTGGGCTTGTTTGTCGTCACTCAGATTGAGATATCATGGATGCAATTAAATGCGTAGGCCGTTTCCGTTCCAGTAATTCAGCTGCGTAAATAACGACTGCCACCAAGGCGTACATATAACTGTCCGGGTAATACAGGTGTAGAACCAGCGGCAACATTATTCTCGCTGTTCTTGGCGAATCGAGATAAATAAAAGAAGTCCGGATAGATAACCATATCCATTAAGTAGGCGGAGACCCGGCTACCTGGAACGCGGAACTGATTCAGGGTACGTATAATTTCTTCGCCGCGTGCAATGCCAATGCCGTGTCCATAATACCAGTTCTCGCGCAGCATAATCGTATTCTCTCCCTGCCATTCGGGAGTTTCGGGAGAAACATCCGGATTTTTGAAATACAGCACATCTCCTGGAAGCGCGGTTTCACTACCGTTTTTTTCAGTCAGTCGCAGGTCGCTGTCATAATGCCAGTCAAAGAGTAACAGATTTCGAAACAGCGAATTAAAAGCATCTTCGCGAATGCTTCCCAGCACGCCACCATACAGCACAATGACAGTGGCTGTTGCACATTCAAAGGCATATAAGTGTCCATTCCTCCAGATATCCCGGATGCCGTCGGCGGGTGTCACGTTCGATTTTAGCTCGAACCCACCCTCTGCATTTCGATTCCAGTAGGCAGGATTACATCTGGATTTTTCAAAGGAAGCAAAACTCACCCCGCTTCGATCCAGTCCTTCTGCTGCATCTACGAGCGAGCCTCTCAAGTCCCATTCAAATCGAAGATGATCCATGGATTGGTAAACATATCTCGTTGGACGATTCTGAAGTTGCTGTAACCAATACCATTCAAAATCAGACCATTCCGAGCGGTTTAGCAGGGCGGGTTGATTTGCGACAATGATCATAATCCATAACCTCCGTTCCTATTCGAATATTCAACATTGTATAATCAGGAGAGCACGAGTATTGTGTAGTATATGACGTGATGTGTTCGAATTGGTATGTACACATTGAACGTTCTCAGCTTCCAAGATTAAAAATGCAATTCATAAGGACATTTTGTCTGATCTCGTTTATAAATCATGGCATTTGGGGTAGTACTCTATAGATGAAGTTATGTTCAGGTGGATCTATTCATACGGAATACATTCAGATTCTCACAAAGGAGGACATGTAATGTCGAAATCCATTACAGAGAGCCGATCTCTGTTCGAACAATTGTATACGCACGCACCAATCGGCATTGCTGTCGCATCGCATGTAAACGGACGGTGGCTGCAACTTAATCCTGCATTTTGCGAGATGCTTGCATACAGTGAAGATGAACTGATCGATACTTCGGTCATACATATGATCTACGAAGAAGATCTGCACATGGAGGAATTCCGCAGCAAGTTCTGGGAAATGACCCATGAAACAAGTCCGATGTACGAGACAGAGGTTCGTCTGAAACGAAAGGACGGTTCGTTATTATGGGCAACCATTAGAGCTTGCATCGTGAGGGATGAAACGAGTGGTGAACCCTTGTATTTGCTCGTACAAGCTGCTGATATTACAAAACAAAAAGATGCAGAGAAAATCCTTATTGTGCAACGTAAGCAATTGGAAGAGAGCAGTCGCATCTCGCGGCTGCTGGCAGAGTCTTCACTGGACCTGATTGCAATACATGATGTTGATTCCAGTCGTACATTTAAATATGTATCGAATGCATGCAAGAGCATGCTCGGCTATGAATTGGAAGAAGTTATAGGTAAGCCGGGAACATTCGTTATCTGTCCGGAGGATGTGCCTTTGGTTGAAGCGTATATGGAAGAGCAGAGAAGGGGTCTGGCTCCCAAACGGCTCAGTTATCGCCTGCAACATAAGGACGGATCTACGGTATGGGCAGATACCATTACACATTATGTCTATGACAGCGCAGGTGAATTGTTAGAACTCGTCGCTGTAACCCGGGATATCACAGCCAGCCAGCAACAACAGTTAAGCATGCAGGAGTACAGATCATTATTTGACTGTAATCCCCTGGGTGTGGCTTCTCTTGATCTGGAAGGCAATCTACTGAAAGCCAATGTGGGTCAGGAACAATTGACAGGACACACCAAGGAGGAGCTGCTGAGTCGATCTTTTGATCACCTCATTGATCCTGTGGATCTGGAGAAGACTCGACATCATTTTGAGGAAACGGTGAAGGGCACTGCACAGAGCTACGAGATAGGCTTAATTCACAAAAATGGGCAGCGAATTGAAACAAATGTGATTAATGTTCCTATTTTACTTGAGGACAAAGTTGTTGGAGTGTACGGGATTACCAGTGACATTACAGAGTCCAAACGTTACGTCGAGGAAATCGAGAATCTTAGTTATGAACGGGCATTGATTTTGAATGGCATGTCTGAGGGTGTTATCGGACTGGACCTGGAAGGGAATCTGAACTTTGCCAATCCGGCCGCTGCGGAGATCATGAACTTCTGTCCAAGTGAAATGAATGGCAAAGCACTAGAGCAATTGATGATCCAAATGCAGAGCGAAGGCATCCCTTATCCATCCAAGGATACACCAATTCTACAGGCTGTTCGTGAGGGACGAGGTCTGCCGCGTACCGAATCCGTTTTCTGGAGACAGGATGGGTCCAGTTTTCTGGCGGAGTTCCAATTGAAGCCGATTATGGATCAGGGTAGAACCCGCGGGGCAGTTTTGGTTTTCCGTGATATGACATCTGTTAAGGACATCATACGTGCCAAGGAAGCAGCAGAACATGCAGACCGAGCGAAGTCCGAGTTTCTAGCCATTATGAGTCATGAGCTTCGTACGCCACTGAACGGCATTATGGGCATGGCCCATCTGTTAATGGAAACCGAACTGGATGATGAACAGAAAGGCTTTGCGGAGATCATGATTGAAAGTGGCGAATCCCTTTTGTACATTTTGAACGAAATTTTGGATTTCAGCAAAATCGAAGCAGGCAAAATGGATCTTGAGCGAGCACCAGTGGATATTAAGGCGATGCTGGGTGGGGTAATCGAGCTGTTTGCACTGAAGGCCTCAGAGAAAAATATTGAACTCTATTGTGAAGTGTCGGATCACATTCCTGAGCGCATTCGGGGGGATGAGACACGAATCCGGCAGATTTTGATTAATCTCGTGGGTAACGCTGTTAAATTCACAGAGCAGGGACGTATTCAGGTGAGCGTAGGTGCTGATTTCTCAGATGAGCATGGTCGGGACAACCTGATGTTGACCTTTAAGGTGAGAGATACAGGAATCGGTATTCCAATAGAAAAGCAGCATCAGTTGTTCCAATCCTTCTCACAGCTTGATCCGGCCATCAATCGCAAGTTTGGCGGAACAGGTCTAGGGCTTGCGATCAGCAAGAAACTGGTGGAATTAATGGGCGGAGCGATTGGCGTGCAGAGTGAGATCGGTGAGGGAGCAGAATTCCAGTTCACCCTCGTGGTTGAGCGTTGGCAAGAGGAAAGTAGTGACCCGATCGAAATCACTGCGACTGATGAACTGCAATTGGATCGTGCTAGTCTGGCCAGTGACATCAAAATTTTGATTGCTGAAGATCAAGCGGTCAACAGTCATCTGTTGGAGGAGATGCTGCGCAAGTTTGGCGGAGTATGTGATATCGTTGAGAATGGGGCACAGGCCGTCGATTCATTGAACAAGGTTCAATATGACCTCGTGTTTATGGATATTCAAATGCCAGTTATGGATGGGATTGAAGCGACCTGTCGAATCAGACAGACCCACCCGGAAATACCGGTTATTGCAGCGATTACAGCTTTTGCAGGCGCTGGTGACCGTGAGGAGTGTCTGAAATGCGGGATGCAAGACTTTATTAGCAAACCGTTCCATTCTACGGAGATTAGCCGCGTACTCAATACATGGGTTCCATATATTCGCTCTCAAAGGGTGACGTAACAGAAAAATAACCTGTGCCTTGGAATCCAAGGTACAGGTTATTCTGTCATTTACGACCAGCCTCCGATTAACCCGGAAAGGGTTACGCATTCGTCATCTTCCAAATCTGCAATCAGAGTGAGTTCTTCGTTGTCTTGTGGATCAACGGAGAATAATTCACGGCGTCCGTCCTCATGTACAATAATGACTAACTGATGGCCGCCCTTTGTATCAAACTGGTACTTAACTCCGATACCAGGTAGTGGGCATTCGCGGATATTCATGAAACCTGTCACCTCTTTAGCTTTGCTTAATAAAAAATTAACCGTTCACACAGTACGGATGTATTCTACTATCCATAACACCGTTTGGCAAGTCACAAATAAAATTGGTGTGAAAGAAATTAATTTTTTCCGCGATGTGATCTTGCACTATGGACCTGTCTGGCCCGTCTGCGACGAACAAAAAACCAAATGAGCAGAGCAATGATGAGTAATAGACCAATGACTGCGATGATGATGATGTTCCGAATATTAGGAACCTGTACAGTCAGATCCAGTTTATTCATCTGGAGGGGTGAAACGTGCCAAATGAGCGTTTTTCCGCCATCCTCTACCTGATCCGCATTGGAATCGGCTGCTTTGATAGGCAAAGACAACTTGAAGTCAAAGTTAACATCTTTTAACAAGAGGTTCTTAAGAAAGCTAGGTACTTTGTTAATCTGATTTTTGATCTCACCATCCGGCATGGACTCCATGAGGTCGGCTTCTGCTGTAAGGTGCATCTTGGAAGTGAAGAAGCCGGGCGTAGTTGATTGTTCAACTTTGATCCCTTGAGGTAACTCGGATGTATCAAAGCTGGTCGTATTGTTTTTTTCATAATGAGTGGTCGCTGTGAGTTGCTTCTGATCGCCCTGTTCCGAAACCTCTGCCTGGAAGTTATTTCGATTCAATGCATCTGCGATCAGAGGCATGAGATTGTCTTGTCCAATCTTTCCAAGAGCGGAGTTCTTTACGTTGAGATTGAGATCCAGATCCGTTGATCCGTCCATATTCACCGTTAAATGGGCTTCTCCATCCGCACAGGCGGTTAAAACAGATAACATAAGGGCTAGTAAAATAGTAAGAAATAGCTGACGTAAGGGGATGCGAGTCGACATGTCTTTCAACCTTTCTGCGTAAAAATCCAAATTCCATTTCATAGAAGTATAGTATACACCGTAAGCATGGCGGATGAAACTTTGAACCGTGCAGTGAGGTATGTATGATTTAGTGTGCTTGGGGAATAATCAATATATTAAAATTAAAGATTTCGTATTTTTGTCAATGTTCGGTCAATTCAAACGGCGCTTCACCGTGTACACTAGTAGTAGTGTGATGAATATACGGAAGCAGGGAGGTTACATTCATGACATATATCATTATTATGGCTGTTATTATGGTCGTGGGCATGGTCGGAATGGGCTGGTTCTATCAGATTATGGATAAAGACCAAAGCTAGTATTGTTTAAATGTGAAAAGAAGAGAGACAACCTATAAGCTGGCTTCGCTAATGCGAGGCGGGCTTATTTGTGTGGCGAAAATTTTTGAAGAACTGACCTTACATTATCATGTAATATATGTAACTAATAATGCTATATAAATTTGACCGATGGACAAATATTTTTCGTAAAGATGGGATTTTTTAGCTACTCTTTTGTATAATAGGGGGTAGTTTAACTCGGGGTACTCCCGAGATTCTGCCAAACAGGAAAGGGTGTACATAAATGAAATTTAGTGAGTATACGTATACACGTCCGAATCTGGAACACATCAAGACATCTTTCCGTGAGCTGTTGAGCGGTTTTGAAGCTGCGACAACGGTTGAGGAACAGAGTGGGTTCATGGATCAGATTAATGCGCTGCGCAGTGACTTTGAGACGCAAGCCCAATTGGTCTACATCCGTCATTCCATTGATACCAATGATGAGTTTTACAAAGCAGAGAACGAATTTCTGGATGAAAATGCACCGATTGTGCAGGAATATATTACGGATTTTTACCGTGCACTGGTTAACTCGAAATTCCGCAATGAATTGGAGCAAAAATGGGGTTCACAGCTGTTCCAGCTGGCGGATCTTTCACTGAAAACATTCAGCCCTGAAATTATTGAAGAACTCCAGAAGGAGAACAAACTTTCCACAGAATACAATCAGCTGATCGCTTCGGCCAAAATTCCGTTCGAAGGTGAAGAGCGCACGTTGCCACAACTGCATCCATTTGAACTGTCCACGGATCGTTCCATGCGTGAGCGGGCTTCGGAAGCCAGATACACGTTCATGGCTGAGCATGAGGCTGAATTCGATCGCATTTACGATGAACTGGTTAAAGTACGTACACAGATTGCGAAGAAACTGGGATATCCAAGTTATGTGGAACTCGGCTATGATCGTATGAACCGTACGGATTACAACGCGGAGATGGTAGCCAACTTCCGGGCACAAGTTCGCGATTATATTGTACCTGTAGCGACGAAGCTCAGAGAGCGCCAGCGTAATCGGATTGATGTGGATACACTGTATTATTACGATCAGGGCTTCAGCTTCAAGACGGGTAACCCGACACCTAAGGGTGACGCGGACTGGATTATTGAAAATGGTAAAAAAATGTACGCTGAATTATCGCCAGAGACGGATGCATTTTTCCAGATGATGACCGACAACGAGCTTATGGATCTGGTAAGCAAAAAAGGTAAGCAGGGCGGCGGATATTGTACGTTCCTGAACGACTACAAAGTGCCGTTTATCTTCTCCAACTTCAACGGTACATCCGGTGATATCGATGTATTGACACATGAAGCAGGTCATGCTTTCCAGGTGTATGAGAGCCGTGATTTTGCAGTGCCTGAATACAATTGGCCGACATATGAATCCGCTGAGATTCATTCCATGAGTATGGAGTTTTTCACATGGCCGTGGATGCAGTTGTTCTTCAAGGAAGATACGGACAAGTACAAATTTGATCACCTGTCTTCCGGTCTGTTGTTCATTCCTTATGGTGTAGCTGTGGATGAATTCCAGCATTTTGTGTATGGGAACCCGGATGCGACACCAACGGAGCGTAAGCAGGCATGGCGCAACATTGAGAAGACCTATCTGCCACACATCAATTACAAAGATAATGCTTATCTGGAGCAGGGTGGTTTCTGGCATAAGCAGGGTCACATTTTCTCCTCGCCATTCTATTACATTGACTATACGCTGGCACAAATCTGTGCATTCCAGTTCTGGAAACGCAGTAACGAAGATATGAAGTCCGCATGGGCCGATTATCTGACATTGTGCAAAGCGGGAGGAAGCCTATCCTTCACCGGATTGGTTGAACTGGCTGGATTGAACTCACCATTTGAGGACGGTTGTGTTTCCTCTGTAATTGGAGATATTGAGGCATGGCTTGACGGCGTGAACGATAAGGCGCTGTAAGCCTTCGTAAGGATAAGGATGTTTTAATGAAAGTACCATTGTAAGGTATAAGTAGTGGACATAGCTTTAAGATAGATAGGATAGACGGCTTGGAGACCTTCGGGTGTCTGGGTCGTCTTTTTCATTACGGGTAAAAATCAACCTCAGTGTAACATTTATCGTGTTCATTGTGATTTATTTCACTATATCTGAAAACGGATTCAGTTACAATGTAGATAGTAAATCAGGGGTTACAGGAGGCTGGTTCAGATGGCAACACATGCATATTATGTTCCGCCCGTGAACTTGATGGGTAGAGGGTGTTTACAGGAAGCAGGCCAGATGATTGAACAGATGGGGATCCGCAAAGCATTGGTCGTAAGTGATCGTCAATTGATTGCTTCAGGCGTTGCAGAGCAGGTACTGTCTATATTAAGAAAATCAGGGTTAGACTATGTCGTATATGATGAGGTTCAGCCTAATCCAACATGTCAGAATGTACATGACGGACTTCAATTATTCCAGGATCATGGCTGTGACGCCATTATATCGATAGGCGGAGGTTCACCGCAGGATGCTGCCAAAGGTATTGGCATTGTGGCTACCAACGGTGGGCATATCCGTGAATATGAAGGATTGCATCAATCGAAACATAAGTCCGCGCCACTTGTTGCTTTTAACACAACGGCTGGCACATCGAGTGAGGTGACAATGAACTACGTGATTACAGATGAGGAACGTAAAGTGAAGATGGTAATGGTGGACCGTAATAGTCTGGTCTCCCTGTCGGTTAATGATCCGGAGTTAATGCTCAGCAAGCCAGCAAGTCTCACAGCGGCCACGGGAATGGATGCCCTGACTCATGCCGTGGAAGCGATGGTGACGCCTGGAGGGTTCACTGTGACAAGCGCGACAGCTGCAGCAGCTGTTGAACTGATCTTTGAATATTTGCCAAGAGCCGTGAGAGACGGCAGTGATCTGGAAGCGCGGGAACATATGACGTACGCATGTTTCCTTGGCGGGATTGCATTTAATAATGCGGGTCTAGGTTATGTCCACGCGATGGCGCATCAACTGGGTGGCGTATATGATCTGCCGCACGGTGTGTGCAACGCAATGTTACTCCCTTATGTGGAGGAGTTAAACGCCAAGCATGTACCCGGCAAATTCCGTCATATTGCCAAAGCGATTGGTATGGATGTGAAGGGTAGAAGTGATGAGGAGTGCTCCGATTACGTCATTGAGGCCATACGTCAGCTATCGAAGGAAGTTGGGATCCCTGAGAAATTGTCTGAACTGGGTGTGGAAGATCCGGATGTGGAATTGCTTGCGGATAACGCAATGAAAGATGCCTGTGCACCAGGCAATCCCTATCAACCGTCCAAGGATGAAGTGATGGAGCTGTTCCGCAAAATTATATAAGTGCGAACGTATCGAGTCGGAGGGAATCCGGCTCTTTTTTTGTTTTTCACAAATCTCGAATATTGTATATATGCCTTTGAGCATCTTCACAAATGGAGTTCAATGCGTAATAATGTAGGTCGGGCCATTGGCAACATATGACATCGACATCAGGAGGCATCATGAGACTTAGTACAAGTAACCTAAACAGCTATATTAAGCAATACGAGACTTATTTAAGCGTAGAGCGGAATCTATCCCTTAAATCCATTAAAGCCTATCTGTCTGATCTCAACAGACTTGTAGAGTGGCTTGATGCTAAACATATCCATGATGTGACCAGAGAAAATTTGCGTATGTATCTTGAACAATTAAACAGTGAACACACACTTAAAGATTCGACTATTAAAAGAAAGTACATATGTTTCAAAGCATTTTTTAATTATTTGGTTCAAAACGGTGATATAGTCGAGTCCCCAATTATTGGTTTCGGAAAAAAATTTAAAACGGCAAGACGTATTCCTAAGACACTCTCTGTAAGTGAGGTTGAAAAGTTATTAAATGCACCACAAGAGCACATGAAACAATTACACACGAGTTTTAGAAGAAGAATTAATCTTCGCAACGATGCAATTATTGAACTTCTCTATGTTATTGGAATTCGTATTGGTGAACTGGTGAATATTGATATGGAGCACATCGATCTCGAAGAGAAAACCGTGTTGATTTTTGGAAAAGGTCGTAAGGAACGTCTGCTCTACATCTCAAGTAGCGAGGTCATCCATAAAATTAAAACATGGTTGCATGCCCGCGAACATTTCGATCCTCAATCCGATGCCTTGTTCCTCAATAAATACGGTGATCGACTCTCCATCTACTCCATTGAGGATATTTACTCTAAATACAGGGACTTATCTAAGGTTAGCAAAAAATCAACACCGCACTATCTGAGGCATAGCTTTGCTACACATCTTTTGAACAATGGTGCAGATTTGCGTTCAGTGCAAGAGATTCTTGGACATACCAATGTCAGCACAACGCAAATATACACAGAAGTGTCTGTTGAACGGAAGAAGGATGTGCTGTCGAGGTTTAATCCGAGGAATAACCTAAACGTGTAGAGAAAAACCTCCAAATAACTATAAATTATTTGGAGGTCTTGTAATGAAATTGCCGTTATATCATGATACAAATATAGAACCACTTTTACATAAAATTAATAGTGAAACATGTTTCTTATCCAATTGGAATAAAGAAAACAATAGTCTAAACTTTCCCCTTGAAATCATTAAAAATGCTGTGAACAGCAGCCTTGATCAAAGTCAAAATAATTACTTTTTTTTAGATGAGTTACAGGAAGCAAAGAAATGGTTCATCCACGAGGCTTTAGACAATACCAATGTTAATTCAAATAATTTCGACTTCTCAATATCTTCAAATGGAACTTCGAGTGCATATTTATTAATTAATCTATTTCATATGAAAAAGAAACTGAAGGCATTGTTAATTACACCAATTTATTTTACTTATATAAAAGTTTTGCAAGATTTAAAAGTTGATACATATTATATTGAGGTTTTAGAGGAAGGAAAAGTAACTATAAATTTTCATAAATTAGAAGACATCATTATTGAATATGGAATTAATTTACTAATAATGAATGATCCTTTATTGGGAAGCGGTATTAAAATTACAAAAGATATGTATATTGATATTGTTAACATTTGCAAAAAGCATGATGTTACATTGTTGATTGATTTTATGTATGGCGGTATGGAGTGGAATTTGGGGAATTTAAATGTTATAGATGAATTTTTACTTAGTTTATTCGATATATATCCAGAAATTATTATCATTGAATCCATATCTAAGAGACTGTTCTTAAATGGAATCAAGAATTGTTTAGTTTATGGTAGTAAAGAAAATATAAGCCTATTTGAAAGAGTTTCCGTTCATTCCCTTGGTTCTTTAGTCTACTCACAGGTCACGCTATTTAAACAACTTTATGATAGCAACAATAGATCCACAGTATTAAATACAATTAAAAGTAATATTTTATTTGCAATGAATAATTTTGAGTTGATTAAAACATTATTAATGGACACGGAATATGTTATTAGTGCTTGTGAAAGTGGATACTTCTGTTTAATAGGGGTACCTTATAGCGAAATAGGTACTAAAAACAACATGGATATTGCTAGCAAATTAATAGAGAATATTAACATACTAACAATACCCCATGATAGATATCTCTTTGAAAGTCAAACCCATTATTATTTCAGAGTCAATCTTTCGATTGAACAGTCTATACTAATACCTGCTTTAAGAAAAATTGTAGAGTTCTATAGTAGATCTAAAACTCCTTATGCACCAATATCTATTTGATTAACTATTTCTTTGAAAGCTTCAGTCACAATAATATTATCAAACGTTGGATTTGTCAGACCTGATTTTTCAGAGGTGTCTAAAATTAAGTTGAATTGTTCTAAAGATTTAGGTATGTTTTCAGGGTCTATACGAATATTGTCAAGCAACACTCCTAAAATTTTTAATTTTTTTCGTTTTAAGGAAAAATCAAAGAAAGTTTTGGAGTAGTCATTTAACATTTTTGGCATCATCAATGCTACTACACCAACAACTGCAAAAGTTAAAATCCATGAGCCTTTTTCTTTTTGTATTAATTTATAATTTTTATCTAATCCCAATTTCAAATGAAGGTCATCCAATAGGTCACTGGTTAATTTTAGAGCTTCCTGATAATCATCTGTTTTGCATCTGAACGTTACAAAAAGAGTTTCTCCTGCCGCACTCTCAATGAAACTGTCATCATAATGAAAAGTATTCATTATCATTTCGATTTTTTTATGCATGGAAATATACACAAGTTGCTCTTCAAACGGGAATGCTGTCCAATCAAAATCATCTAAAATATTTAATACCTTGGAGACAAGCTTATAGGGTAATTGATTATTTAAGATATAGAATGTAAACATGTCAAATAAATTGGTCATTTCTAATTTGCGAGTTGTATTATTTATTTTTGATAATTCACTTAATGCATTACTGATTTGATCAGGTACTCCTTCAAAATTTCTAAACAAGAATATATTTGCATTTATAAATTCAGAAAATCTTTGTTGCGTTAATAATGAAATGATATATTCTGAGAAGTTATCAACATTCATTTTCACGGTGTTTCCTCTGTAAAGCACATCGAGTCTCGAAATATCTGTCTTATAAAATAAATAACCGAAAATATAACTTTTTCCTAAACTCACATTTTCTAAAACACATGATTTAAAAATAAAATTTTCAGCATGCATTGTGGCCAAATCGGTATTATAGATTTCGCATTCATTAAACTCCAATTTTTCAGTTGTAGAACGTTCAAAATCACAATTTCTCATAGTGCAATTTATAAACTTACAATTTTTCATGTTCACTAAAAATTTTTCATCTTCAAAAGTGCAGTTTTCAAAAGTACATTCTTGTATCGACGTGTTTGCATAATTATTTAGAGTGAAATTACATTCATTAAAGTAACAATTTTTAATTTCAGAGGCTGCAATATCAATCTCAGTGAATAAACATTTTTCAAATATCGCTGAAATAAAATCTGCACGATCAAAATTATTCTCATAAAAAGATACATTTACAAATCTTGATCCTCTAAAATCACTTCTGAAAAATGAGATTTTAGGCAGTTCATTAATAAAATCTAACTTTTCAAACAATGTATATGTTAGATCTTCCTTTTCACGTGACAAACTTCCGTTATCAGTAAACCTGTTATACTTAATAATACGACTCATAGAGACCTCCAAATAATTTATAGTTATTAGTATGTAACTCCTTGATAGACTGCATGCTTAAAGGAAATTCAAACACTACTTTCATACTACATCTCTCTATTCGACACATTTCTATATAATCCTCTAAAAATTTACAAATAAATTGCCATTTTCTGATTCGTAAGACCTGTATTGTTGATTTTATAGGTTTATGGGTCTAGTAGTGTCACACTTTTACCATGAATTTTCCAAAAGGAGTTTCATTAACTATTATCGAATACAATATGAATAACAGCGGCACGAGAAAGGGTAATCTTACCCGCAACTTGATGTCGATGTTTTCCAGTAAGATTCCCCAGTCCGTTTCGTGTTTAATGTTAAATAGGAGTAGTCTATTACATTGTTCACGAGCTACACCTTAAGTTCTGCATTTAACATTCACCTCTGTAAGACAATCAAGGCAATTCTACACCGCATCATCTCTATTTCAGGCTTCACAATCAAACAAGTTCTACTGCAATAAAACTCATCCAGTTACACATCTGTACAGCATGCTCCTAATCATGACAACAGTGTCCACACAACAGAATATCGATTATGGGCTCTGAAATGAATCAGAACGAATGCACGTGGAGGAGGCTGTAATGATGGCGAAAAAAGAAGTTGTAGCGATGCTACTTGCCGGAGGGCAAGGGAAGAGGTTAAAAGGATTAACGAAATCACTGGCTAAGCCAGCGGTATATTTTGGCGGCACGTACCGAATCATTGATTTTCCGCTGAGTAATTGCTCTAATTCGGGTATTGATACAGTGGGCGTATTAACTCAATATGAGCCACTTGTCCTGCACTCCTATATTGGTATTGGCAGTGACTGGGATCTGGACCGTAAAAATGGCGGAGTATACGTACTTCCTCCCCATGAACGTGAAGACGGAAGCAACTGGTACCGTGGTACAGCAGATGCCATCTTCCGTAACCTGAACTTTATTGAACAATTCGATCCTGAGCACGTGCTCATTCTGTCAGGGGATCATATCTATAAGATGGACTACGAAAAAATGCTCCAGTATCACAAAGATAAAGATGCGGATTGCACCATATCGGTCATTGATGTCTCATTGGAAGAAGCCAGCCGATTCGGCGTGCTGAACACCAACGAGGACTATAGTATCTATGAATTTGAAGAAAAACCTCCCGAGCCCAAGAGCACACTCGCTTCCATGGGTATCTATCTCTTCAAGTGGGATGTACTGAAACGTTTCCTGATCCAGGATGAACAACAGGCATCCACCTCCTATGATTTTGGTAAAGATATTATTCCTTTGTTGCTTGAAAACGAAAAATCCTTATATGCGTATCCATTCGAAGGTTACTGGAAAGACGTAGGTACCATTCGCAGTCTGTGGGAATCCAATATGGACCTGTTGGACGAAGACACACCGTTTAATCTGAATGATCCGGACTGGCGTATCTTTACACGTAATCCGAACCAACCTGCACAATACATCTCGCCTTCGGCGAAGGTTCGCAATTGTATTATTAGTGAAGGTAGTATTGTGCACGGCGAGGTCAACCATTCCGTCCTCTTCTACGGGGTAGAAGTTGGGGAGAACAGTGCTGTTATCGATTCGGTCATCATGCCAAGAGTGAAAATCGGGCAGAATGTGCGCATTTACCGAGCTATTATCGCAGAAGGATTGGTTATTCCCGATGGAACACAGATTTCGCCTGCACCGGAAGATGAGAGTGATATATTGCTCGTGGATCAGGAAGAACTGGAACGTCTGCTTCGCCAAGGAATAACCAGCAAGGCCTAATTGAAGTCAAAAGGACGGTGCATGCGATGAAACAATTGATTGGAGTTATTAACCTTGACCATGAACTTGAGGAATTGAAGGAATTGACGTACTTTCGCTGCGGAGCCGCGGTGCCTTATGCCGGGCGTTACCGTCTGATCGATTTTGTTCTATCCAACATGATGAATGCAGGAATTGAGAGTATTGGTGTATTTGTTAGGCGAAAATATCGCTCGTTGATGGACCATCTCGGTGACGGCAAACCTTGGGATTTGGATCGCAAGCATGGGGGCATGTTCATTTTGCCACCAGACTGGAACGATCCAACAGACACATCACAGGGGGACTTGCAGCATTTCCATAACAATTTGGACTTTTTCCACAGAGGTGCAGGGCAATATGTTGTGCATGCGGGTAGTCGCCATGTGACCAAAGCAGACCTCCAGGATGTCTACAGGTATCACATCAGCAAAGGAGCGGACGTTACACTGGTCTGCAAAAAAGTAGATCAGTTGCTGCCTGAGCATGACGCCTGTGTCAAAGTTGACCATGACGGGGACGGTAACGTGGTGGACATTCACCAAAGCGCTAATCACCCGAATATATATACAGAAATTTTCATCATGGAAAAAGAATTGTTCTTGCGCCAGGTGCAGCGCTGCATTGATCATGGCGAGAGCCATTTCTTCCGGGATGTGATTCAAAAAAATCCGGATGGATTGAATATCGCTGCGTACGCATATGATGGCTATCACGCAGTCATCAATTCCATTGACAGTTATTATCGCAACAGTATGGATCTGCTCAACACAGGGCAATATGAACAACTGTTCAAGGAAGATCCGATCCAAACCAAAATCAAATATGAAGCTCCCGCCAAATATCTGGATACCGCGAATGTTAAACACTCCCTCCTTGCCAATGGCTGCATTGTGGGTGGAGAGGTGGAGGACAGTATTCTGTTCCGTGGTGTACAGGTGGCGAAAGGTGCCAAAATCAAAGGTTCCATCATCATGCAGAAATGTTACATTGGTGAAGGGACGGTACTTGAGAACGTCATTTTGGATAAAGACGTGAAGCTGACCGGAGGACAGACGTTGATCGGTGACCGGTCAAATCCATACATTTTAGCGAAAAGCACTATTATCTAAAGCCCACACGTAACCGATATCTTCTATAAATATATATAAAATAAAAATCCTGTAGGATGGATTTAAGGTTCGTAGACGAAAGTTGTTTGGTAAAGAGCGTAGTAGTAAGTGAAGGGGACGAAATCGATTCTGAAGAAGCGTAGCGGTCGCCTTTATCCCTGTATTTTCACATCTAAATAATAAATTCAAGAAAATACAGGGATAACAGCGATCAAAAGAACGATTCGTAACCGTAACGTGCGCATGCTCAAACCAAAATGTTGAGTGTATGAACCGCCATCATCCTGCAGGATTTCCCCGGGAGGAACCTACTTTTGTTTGACAACAAAGAAACGTTCAAGAGTATCTTTACACGGAATCTGGTCAGCAAATTGGGCAAACCGATTGAAGAAGCCACACAGGAAGACGTGTACCACGTACTGGGAAGCATGATTCGTGAATATGCAGGACAGGATTGGGCAGCGTCGAATCAGGGGTTCAAGCAGCGCCAGGATAAACAGGTCTATTACTTCTCGCTGGAATTCCTGATTGGACGTCTGCTCGGCAACAATCTGCTGAATGTAAATGAATTGGAACTCGTCCGGGATAGTTTGGCTGAGCTGGGCTTCTCCTTGGAAGAGGTAGAAGAACAGGAGGCGGATGCAGGACTCGGTAACGGAGGTCTGGGACGACTCGCTGCCTGTTTCCTGGATTCACTCGCATCACTCGGATATGCAGGACATGGTTGTGGCATTCGATATAAATACGGGTTGTTTGAGCAAAAAATCATCAATGGCAATCAGGTAGAGTTACCCGACAATTGGCTGGATAAGGGCAATGAATGGGAAGTCCGCCGTCCAGACAAAAAAGTGGAAGTCCAGTTCTGGGGCCGGGTAGAAGCTCACGAGCAAGATGGGGAATATCAGTTTGTTACAAAAGATGCCGAATCGGTTGTAGCCATTCCCTATGACGTGCCTGTCATCGGTTATGGTCAAACTCATGTGAACACACTGCGCCTATGGAGTGCCGAGCCGAAGCGTGAGACTTCACTTGACACGCCATCGAACTACTACGGTTATCTGGATTATAGCCGTTCCGTTGAATCGATCTCCGAATTCCTGTATCCGGACGACTCCCAGTATGAAGGAAAGCTGCTGCGATTGAAGCAGCAATACTTCATGTGTTCAGCAGGCGTACAGAGCGCCTTGCGCACGTTCAACAAGCTGGAGCTGCCGTATGATCGTTTGCCTGACAAAGTGGCCTTCCACATTAACGACACGCATCCAACCTTGGTTATTCCAGAACTGATGCGCATCCTGATTGATGTGAAGGGTTATGGCTGGGATGAAGCATGGGATATCACAACTCGTACTGTATCGTATACCAATCATACAACGCTGAGTGAGGCGCTTGAGAAATGGCCTGTAGCCATGATCAGCAAGCTGCTGCCGCGGATCTACATGATCATTGAAGAGATCAATAAACGCTTCTGTGGCATGCTGCTGGATCGGTATCCGGGAGATCAGGATCGTATAGGGCATCTGGCGATTGTTGCGAACGATCAGGTACGGATGGCGCATCTGGCGATTGTAGGCAGTCATAGCGTGAATGGTGTTGCTGCATTGCATACCGAGATTTTGAAAGAACGCGAGATGGCTCCGTTCTATGCACTGTATCCAGAGCGTTTCAATAACAAAACCAATGGTATTACCCATCGCCGCTGGCTGATGCATGCCAATCCGAAACTGTCGGATCTGATTACGGATACCATCGGTAACGAATGGATAACAGAGCCGGGCAAGCTGGACCAGTTGGCTGGCTTTGCGGATAATGCATCATTCCAGGAGCAGTTCCGTTTGATTAAGCGGGATAACAAAGAGCGGCTTGCTGCGTATATTCTGGACCATACCGGGACATCAGTGAATCCGGATTCCATTTTTGATGTACAGGTGAAGAGGCTGCATGGGTACAAAAGGCAGCTGTTGAACATTCTGCATGTCATGCATCTGTATAACCGGCTTAAGAATGATGCTTCGTTTGATATGGTACCACGTACATTCATCTTTGGTGCCAAGGCAGCACCGAGTTATTATTTTGCCAAGAAAATTATCAAGCTGATCAATACCGTGGCTGATACGGTGAATCGGGATGCGGCCGTGAATGACCGCTTAAAGGTATTTTTCCTCGAGAACTATTCCGTCTCTCTTGCAGAGAAAATCATTCCTGCTGCGGATGTTAGTGAACAGATCTCAACCGCAGGTAAGGAAGCGTCCGGTACGGGCAACATGAAGTTTATGATGAACGGTGCTTTAACGATTGGCACGATGGATGGAGCCAACGTGGAGATGGCAGAGCAAGTCGGAGAAGAAAATATGTTCATCTATGGTCTGCGTGCAGACGAAGTGCTGGAATATTATCGTTCCGGCAGCTATCGTCCGAATGAGATTGTGCAGCACGATGAACGCATTCGCGAGGTCGTGGAGCAACTGGTGCATCCAGGTGCATTCTGTTATCGTGACGGGGAGTTCTGGGATATTTACGACTCGTTGTTAGCTCATGGTGACGAATACTTTGTATTGCGTGATTTTGCTGCTTATGCAGATGCGCATGCTGCCATTGACCAAGCGTATCGGGATATTCCTGGCTGGACTCGAAAAGCGATATTAAATACGGCGCATTCCGGTATATTCTCCAGTGACCGTACCATTAGTGAGTATGCCACAGATATCTGGGGTATTCATCCCGTGTCCGGAAATTGGAAAGGTTAAGCATAGATTTCTAGACAAATAGGTCCCCTTGTTCACAAGAGTTATCTCTACTGGTTAATCAATCAGCAGAGATAAACATCTCCTTGTGGAACAAGGGGATTTTGGCATACATTTTATTATAGTGACATTCAGAATGAAGAGAAACGGATTTCACTTATCCTAACTCATACAAGTTCGCACACAAAATCAAAAAAATGTTACGGATCTCAGTCATACTACATAAGAAATCGTTTGATATTTCGAATGAGATAGGGGACACGATGTTATGGATCATTACACACGAATTCAGCTTGCGATTGAGTATCTGGAGCAGCATTTGCAGGATGATTTTAATATCAGAGAGACGTCTGCTGCTGCGAGCTTTTCGGCGTTTCATTTTCAACGTTTATTTCAGGCGATCACCGGATTCACTGTACTGGAATATGTGCGCAGACGAAGATTAACGGAGGCTGCCAGGATGCTGCGGGGCTCATCGGAAGGCATATTGGATATTGCGATGAACTTTGGCTATCAATCCCAGGAGGCGTTTACCCGTGCATTTTCAGCCTACTTTGGAAAGACACCCGCGAAGCTGCGCAAGTTGGAAGCGGATCAGTTGTCTCTTTTGAAGATGCAACAGAGCATTGATTTTAATGATTATCGAACTTCGCTTAATGGAACATTCCATATGAACACACCCCGTCTGGTCACACGGGAACCGAACTGGATTGCCGGCTATGAATATAAGACCAACCTGAATGACAATCAGCATTATGCTGAAATACCTGGATTTTATCACGATTTTGGTGTGGAACAGAGATTCATGGCGATCCCGGAGAGGACACGCCCTGATATGGCTTATGGTGTGGCTTGTCATTTCGAAGAGGATGGAGCATTTTCTTTTATTGTGGGTGAAGAGAGCAGTGGAGCATCTCAGGTGCTTGAACCCGGTTTTACCTCGATTGAAATTCCGGGAGGCTTGTATGCAGAGTTCACCGTGGAAGGCTCAGGGCAGGATATCAGGAAAATGATCTATGGCAGTTGGCTGCCACAGTCGAACTATGAACGGAGGGAAGGACCGGACTTTGAAGTGACGGATGTCTGGAAATCAACTCCTGAACAATTGGACATGAAGATCTATATCCCGTTAAAATAGACCTACCGCTTCGCGGAAAACAAGGTCGGAGGATAGAGGGAATGAACGAAAAGTCGTGGCTCCACTCCAAGTGGATACTTGCAACGGTTGGTTTCATGGCAGTGTTATACGTATTGATCATGGGCAATTTACTGTTTGTCAGTGGACGAACACCAGGCATGTATTATCAATATAATCTCGTCCCCTTTGAGACCATTCGGCCACTTCTATTGGAGAGGGAGAGGTACCATACAGATGCCTGGGTCAAGAATTTGTTCGGCAATATCGTATTGTTCATTCCACTGGGCATCTGGATTCCGTGGTTGTTTCGGAGGTGTCGTTCGTTCCTGACCTTTACATCCACAGTTGTTTTGCTTCTGCTTGGTGTTGAAGTCACCCAATTGATTACACGTGTAGGTTCGTTCGATGTGGATGACATTATTCTGAACACAGTCGGTGCCTGGATTGGTTACGCCGGATTTAAACTATTCTTATTCTCACCAAGAAAGACTCGTAAATGAGCCGCAGATCGCGGTCCATGACCGGGTCTTTTTGCATAAGAACCCTTACTAATGTTTACAAGGGAATCATTTCGGATAAAACATATTAACGGCTTAATATAGTGAACAGAGATCATATATAAATTTAACTAAACATTTACACGAAACGGAGAGGACAGAAATAACCTGAAGAAGCGAACGCGTTCGCCTAAAAGCTTTCTGAAAGAAAGCTGCATCGGAAGCATAGGCTATCACCGGATTTTCCCCTTATAGGGGGAATTCATAAAATCTGGGGATAACAGCGATTGGAAGGTTGTTCTGTCATCGGAGTGTCCAGTGTAAATATCCTTTAGTTCAATTTATATATAGTACAAAGATGAAAGCGAGGTGGGCGATATAGTTTGGTGGAAAGAGAGTGTGGTATACCAGATTTACCCGAACAGCTTCAAGGATTCGGACGGAGACGGATATGGCGACTTGCAGGGGATCTGTGAGAAGCTCGATTATTTAGAGAATTTGGGCGTGGATGTGATCTGGCTCTGTCCCATATATGATTCACCAGGACATGATAACGGATACGATATACGTGATTATTACGCCATTCTGCGCAAGTATGGCACGATGGAGGATTTTGATCGCTTATTGGCAGAGGCACACAAACGTGGTCTTAAGATCATGATGGATCTGGTGTTAAATCATACGTCGGATGAACATGCGTGGTTTGCCGAATCGCGTTCATCAAAGATGAATCCGAAGCGGGATTATTATATTTGGCGTTCAGGCAAAAATGGGCAGGTGCCAAATAATTGGGAATCCTATTTTGGAGGTTCAGTATGGAAGCATGATCCCGAGACGAATGAATATTATCTGCATCTGTATTCGGAACAGCAGCCCGATCTCAACTGGAACAATGAACAGATGGCAGAAGAAATGTATGAGATGGTGCATTGGTGGCTGGAAAAAGGGGTAGACGGATTCCGTTTCGATGCAGTGGCGCATATCGCCAAGGCAGAGGGTCTGCCAAGTGCCCACAATCCGAATAATCTGCCAGTGGTTCCAGCCTATCAGCTCTTTTCCAACCTGGAACAGGTACACTCAATCCTGAAGAAGCTGAATAACATGATCCTGAAACCTTACGGCCCCATGACAGTTGGCGAAACTTCGGGACTTGGGCCTGAGCAAGCGCTGGCTTATGTGGGAACGGATCGTGACGAGCTTAATATGGTATTCCAGTTTGAGCATATGTTCATCGATGCCAAATCTTCCGGAATCGGTAAGTGGAACTATAAGGAATGGAAATTGACCGATCTCAAAGAAATCATGAGCCGGTGGCAAACGGTTTTGCATGGTAGAGGTTGGAACGCTAATTATATGGGTAACCATGATCAGCCACGCCCGGTTTCCCGTTTTGGTGATGATGGTAAATATCGGGTGCGTTCTGCTCAGATGCTGGCGACGTGGATGCTTACACTTGAAGGAACACCCTACATCTATCAGGGAGAAGAGATCGGCATGACCAATGTCGCTTTCCCGGATATCGAGCAATATCGGGATATTGAGACGAAAAATTATTATAATCATTACATTGGTCAAGGTAAGTCGAAGCATGAAGTCATGCAGGCGATTTGGTTGAAGAGTCGCGATAATGCCCGCACGCCGATGCAATGGGATGATACGGAACACGCTGGATTTACCCAAGGTCAGCCTTGGATACAGGTGAATGATAATTATCCCGAGATTAATGTAGCTGATGCCGAAAGTGATCCGCAATCCATTTTGCATTATTACAGGAAGCTGATTGCGCTTCGCAAACAACATAAAGTGCTTATCTATGGCGCGTATGAACTACTGCTGCCGGATGATCCGGATATCTATGCCTATACACGAACGCTGGATGATGAGAAGATGTTGGTCATTCTGAATTTCCGTGGGCATGAGCCTGAGATGGAGTGGCCTGAAGGGTGGGATGCGGAGCATGCCAAGCTGATCATCAGCAATGTAAGCAGACGTTATTCTACCGATGAAGGTGCCATTCAGCTTCAACCGTATGAAGCAAGGGTATATCGTAGGAAGCAGTGAGGCGGAAGATATCCAATTTTGCGTTGGTGAAGAGTTATGATTTATAATCAATATTGGTTTCAAAATAATAAAACATGTCGGGAGGAATCCGAGTTGTTGAATATTACGTTCCATGGTCACTCCAGTGTACAGCTGGGCACAGAAGAAAAGTCACTGATCATTGATCCCTTCCTGCGTGGCAACGAGCTTGCCGTCACGAAGCCTGAAGATATCAAGACCGATGTTGTGTTGCTGACACATGCACATATGGATCACATCCTCGATGCTGAACCTATTGCCAAAGCGAATAACGCCAAAGTTGTGGCTATTGTGGAATTGGCTACATATATGTCCTGGAAGGGTCTGGATACGCTCGGCATGAATATGGGCGGAACGGTGGATCTTGGCTTTGCTCAAGCCAAAATGATTCAGGCGTTCCATACTTCCGGGATTGTGTTGGAAGAAGAACAACGGATTATGTATGCGGGTTTGCCTGCTGGATATATCATTACAATTGGTGGTAAAACGATTTTGCATGCTGGAGACACGAGTCTCTTCGGGGATATGAAAATGATTGGTGATCGTCATGATATTGATGTAGCTTTCTTGCCGATCGGTGGACATTTCACCATGGGACCAGAGGATGCACTGCAAGCGGCCGAATGGTTCAATGCCAAACTGACAATTCCAGTTCATTATGATACATTCCCGGTGATTCGTCAGGATGCGGAACATTTCGTGCAACAGCTGGCTGCAAAAGGGTTGGAAGGGCGTGTGCTGGCTCCGGGAGATTCTCTTACCCTATAAACCACATTTAACCCCTGTTCAATAATAAATGTATTTTTGGATAAAGACGAATATCACGTCAAGATAACTGACGCGATATTCGTCTTTTTTCGGTTTCAGGTTCAATTTTCACCGTTAGACTTGGTACAAATGACAAAAACATTGAAATTCCATTGTTGAACGCTCGTCTGGAATGATATAAAAAGTTACACGGAAACCAAACGGAAATCCGAATTGACCGCAAACAGGGGGAGCGTTCATGTCATTTGTGAAATCACTATTTTTTCAAATTATTGTCGCGGTAATCATCGGGATTGGGGTAGGCATACTGTGGCCGGATCTGGGTAGCTTGCTGCAGCCGCTCGGAACAGGTTTCATCAAATTGATCAAAATGATCATCGCACCACTGATTTTCATGGTGATTGTGACAGGCATTGCCAAGATCGGGGATCTGAAGTCGGTAGGTCGCATTGGACTGAAAGCCATCGTATGGTTCGAGATTGCAACTACAGTGGCGCTGGTGCTTGGACTGGGGACAGCCAATCTGCTTCGCCCAGGTGCCGGAATGAACGTAGACCCTTCAACCATAGACGCAAGTGGCATTGAAGCGAAAACGAATGGTTCCGAGTTACCGCACACGGTAGACTTTATCATGAATATTATTCCGACAAGTGTTGTGGATGCCTTCGCACAGAATGCACTTCTGCAAGTACTGCTCGTAGCCTGCCTGTTCGGGGTTGCGTTGGCAGCAACGGAGAGTAAGGCGAAAGAAAATGTACTGACGCTGATTGAGAACTTGCTCGGCATTGTGTTCCGCATCATCGGTTATATCATGAAACTTGCACCGATTGGTGCATTTGGAGCCATGGCCTACACGGTAGGTGCCTATGGGGCTTCCACATTGTCGTCCTTTGGTCTGTTGATTCTGGCCTGTTACGGCGCAGCACTGTTGTTTCTCATCATGTTGGCACTCGCTGCCTGGTGGATCACAGGGCTGAATTTCCTGCAATTTGTGAAGTATACTCGTGCTGAAGTTATGCTGGCGATTGGAACAGGATCATCGGAAGTGGTGATGCCACGCATGATGGACAAACTAACCAAGGCGGGATGCGATCGTGCGGTTGTGGGTCTTGTGGTGCCGACGGGGTACTCGTTCAATCTGGATGGTGCTTCAATCTATTTATCATTGGCAACGGTATTTGTTGCTCAAGCCGTAGGGATTGAACTGACATTGATGCAGCAGATTACGATTCTGCTGGTGTTGATGTTAAGTTCCAAAGGTATGGCAGGAGTACCTGGCTCCGCATTTCTGGCCCTGTCCGCAACGGCAGTAGCCGTCAATGCTTTTCCGGTAGCAGCGGTTGCTCTGCTGCTTGGTGCAGACCGTTTCATGGATACAATGCGTGTTTTCACAAACCTGATGGGCAACTGTGTTGCAGCATTTGTGGTTGCAAAATGGGAAGGTTTGCTGGATCAGAAAAGAATGCGTGCCGTACTCTCTGGTGAGATCAGTGCTGCTGAACTGGAAAGGGAAGAACAAGCTGCGCTCTCCTTACTGAAGTTGAATCTGCAGGACAAACAGGGGAAAGCTTCCGTTTCACCAGAGATGTCATAAGAGGATGTGCCTACCACAAACCAGTACAACAACCATTTAATTATATCCAACCAAGTATAACCAAGATAGACCGTCTGTTGCCCACACCACTTGTGGGGAGAACAGACGGTTTTTTGTTGTACCAATACAGATATCATGGAGTTCACGAACGCTGATTCCAAAATAAATGTTACAGAGGAAAGGTTTATGGGGAATGAGTAGAAGAGGCGAAGAATATACATATTATAGTTTCAACTTGTATATACATGTTTAGTTATGTAATATAGATATGAAGTTAACCGAGAACATCACATGAGAGCATTACAATTTATTGGAGGCGTTAACATGAGTTCTAACAATACAACTCCGTCATCTTGGTGGAAGACATCAACGGTGTATCAGGTATATCCGAAGAGTTTTAATGATACAACCGGATCGGGTACCGGAGATATTCGTGGATTAACCGAGAAGCTTGATTATTTGCAGCATCTGGGTATCGATATTGTGTGGTTGCAGCCGGTATATGTATCCCCGCAACATGATAATGGATATGACGTAGCGGACTATTACCGGATTAATCCGGATTATGGGACGATGGAGGATTTTGACGAGCTGTTGAAAGGTCTGAAGGCTCGCGATATGAAACTGATGATTGATATCGTGGTAAATCACTCCTCGACCGATCATGAGTGGTTCCAGCAATCCCGCTCTTCCAAGGATAATCCGTATCGAGATTATTATATTTGGAAAGATCCTGCCCCGGATGGCGGTGTGCCGAACAACTGGCAATCCAAGTTCGGTGGACCTGCTTGGCAGTATGATGAACAGACGGGACAATATTTCCTGACTTTATTTGATAAAACGCAGGCAGATCTGAATTGGGAGAATGAGGAAGTACGCAAAGCTGTACGGGATATGATTAAGTTTTGGGCCGAAAAGGGTGTAGACGGTTTCCGTATGGACGTGATCAACCTAATCTCCAAAGATCAGCGTTTCCCGGATGACGATGGCAGCGTATCGCCTGGTGATGGACGCAAGTACTACACAGATGGACCGCGTGTACATGAATATATCACCGAGATGTACGACGAAGTATTCGGACCGTACAACATGGTGACCGTAGGAGAAATGTCCTCCACAACACTGGAACATTGTATCCAATATTCGAACCCGGCTTCCCGGGAGTTTTCAATGACGTTTAACTTCCATCACCTGAAAGTGGATTATCCGAATGGTCAGAAGTGGGAACTGATGCCGTATGATTTTGAAGCGATGAAGCAGCTCTTCAGTGAGTGGCAGACAGGCATGCAGGCCGGTGGAGGCTGGAACGCACTGTTCCTGAATAACCACGATCAGCCGCGAGCACTGTCCCGATTCGCCGATGATGGTGACTATCGTGCCGAGAGTGCCAAGATGCTCGCGACAACGATACACGGAATGCAAGGTACGCCTTATGTGTATCAGGGTGAAGAGATCGGAATGCCGAATCCAGTCTGGAATGACGTTAGCGAGTTCCGCGATATCGAATCGACGAACATGTACCGCTTGCTTCAGGAAGAACGAGGGAAATCAGCGGAGGAAGCGTTCGAAATCGTGAAGGAGCGTTCCCGGGATAACTCCCGCACACCGATGCAGTGGAATGGAAGTCAGAACGCCGGCTTCACTACGGGAACACCTTGGCTGAAGGTGGATGAGCGGTATCCTTCCATTCACGTGGAACAGCAGCTGGCTGACCCGGATTCGATCTACTACCATTACCGCAGATTGATTGCCCTGCGTAAACAGGTAAACGTGCTGATCGACGGTCTGTATGAACGCTTGGATGATGCACACCCGGATGTATTTGCGTACGCACGGACCAATGGAAGTGAAACCCTGATTGTGGTATCCAACTTCAGTAAACGGGACGTCACATTCTCGCTTCCTGAAGTAGTCTGGAATGATCATATTGCAGGCAAATCAGCTGAATTACTCATTGGTAATACAGAGGCGGCCCCTGCTCTGACGCAGGAAATCTCCCTCAGTCCGTATGCATCCTATATGTGGCTTGTACCACAACAGGACTAATCATATTTTATAAATAGGAAGTGACACTATGGCAATTGATAAAAAACAGGTTGAGGAGATCGTCCGGGCAGTCGGCGGCAAAGAGAATATTGAAGCTGCAACACACTGTGTTACACGACTCCGGTTTGCCTTGTATGATGAGAGTAAAGTGGATACCGAAAGCCTGGATCAGAATGACCTGGTTAAAGGACAGTTCTCTTCCCAGGGACAATTCCAGGTCGTTATTGGGCCTGGTCTGGTGGATAAGGTCTATGATGAGATGATTCAGATTACCGGGGGAGATCGTTCTTCCAAGGATGATGTGAAGGCGGTCGCTGGTAAAAAGCAAAATCCAATTCAGCGAGCGATTAAAACACTCTCGGATATTTTCATTCCAATCTTGCCAGCGATCATTACTGCAGGTCTTTTGCTCGGGATTAACAATATTCTGACAGGTCCAGGCATTTTCTTTGATGGAAAATCACTGGTGGATGTCTACCCAGCCTGGAAGGATCTTGCGTCCATTATTAATACAATTGCGAGTACAGCCTTTACGTTCCTGCCAGCTCTAATTGGTTGGGCAGCTGTAAAAAGGTTTGGCGGCAGTCCGCTGCTCGGGATCGTGCTTGGTCTCATTCTGGTACATCCCGATCTGCTGAGTGCATACGGTTATGCTGATGCCGTGAATAATGGCACAGTACCAACATGGAATTTGTTTGGCTGGGAGATTGAGAAGATCGGTTACCAAGGGCAGGTACTGCCGGTACTGGTATCAGCCTATCTGCTTGCGAAGATGGAAATTTTCCTGAACAAAAGAGTTCATGATTCCATTAAACTGCTGGTCGTTGCACCAGTCACGTTGCTGATTACCGGATTCCTGGCATTTACGATTATTGGACCGGTTACATTCGCCATTGCGAATGCAATAACATCCGGCTTGATCTATGTATACGATTCATACGCGGCGCTGGGCGGTCTGATATACGGTGGTCTATATGCTCTGCTCGTTATCACCGGTATGCATCACACATTCCTCGCGGTGGATGTTCAGCTCATTGGTAGTCAGGGCGGTACGTTCCTGTGGCCGATGCTGGCATTGTCCAATATCGCACAGGGTTCAGCGGCACTTGCGATGATGCTTGTCCTGCGTGAGAAGAAAATGAGAGGACTTGCGGCAACGTCCTCGGTATCAGCATTCCTCGGGGTAACTGAGCCGGCGATCTTCGGAGTGAATATCCGTTACCGTTATCCGTTTATCTTCGGTATGGTCGGTTCCGCAATTGGTGGTGTGCTGCTGACGATAAATAATGTTCAGGCAACCTCCATCGGTGTAGGTGGCGTACCGGGATTCCTGTCGATTTTCCCTAACAAGTGGGGCGTCTTCTTCATCGGCATGGCGATCGTCTTGGTTGTACCGTTTGTATTGACGGTCCTTTTTGGCAGAGCCAAACTGAGAAAAGAAGATCGGAGTGCAAGCAACGGAACGGATGCTGAGCCTACAGCGGCTACATCGCAATCTGCTGCTTCGGGTGTTACCTCTTCGACTGGCAAAACAGATCCAAACCAGCGCACACGTAGTGCAGCTCAAGTAGGGGACGAAGCAGTAAATACGCTTGAAATCATGGCGCCATTAACAGGCCAGGCCGTGTCACTGGAGCAAGTACCTGATCCGGCTTTTGCCGAGAAACAGATGGGTGAGGGTGTAGCCATTGAGCCTTCCGGCAACGTTGTTGTTGCCCCGTTTGATGCTCAGGTAGCTCATGTGATTAAAAGTAAACATGCGGTAATTCTTGAACACGCGAGTGGACTACAAGTTCTGATCCATGTCGGGATTAATACGGTATCCCTCAAGGGTGAAGGTTTCAATATGCATGTCGAAGCTGGCGAGCATGTTAAGGCTGGGCAAAAGCTGTTGGAGTTTGATCGTAAGGTCATTGAAGATGCGGGATACCCGCTGATTACTCCGATTATCATTCCAGATGGTCAGGATATGGTTGAACGGGTGGAAGTCACAACAGGTGATGTTACATCCAATCAGAATGGTGTGCTGAAGGTTCATCTGAAAGGTTAATTAAATACAACTACATGAAGGGGCTGCGGATGTGCAGCTCCTTTTTGCTGTATGATCGTTATTTCCATGGTTATCATGGTAAACTGTATATAAAATGGAAGAATCACATTTTTAAGATAATGGTCACTAGAAGGTATCGTTTGACATAACAAGCTACAGGCATGTTCGAGTAGTGGCGTTCATATGGTGGAGAAAGAGTTCCTAGAGGAGGAGAGCCATGACACGTGTTGCGGTGATGGTCATTCATGGGCTGGGTATGCGAAAGGAAGGGTACGCGGACAAGCTGATTACTTCTTTGCATAAGGAATTGGACAAGGTGATGGTCTTGCCTGGAGCCTCCAAACAGATGCTGGATATTGAGCCCGTATATTGGGCGGATGTATTTGAGGAGCGGGAAGAGGCGTTGTTTCAACAGCTCGTCAGCTCTCCGGGATTGAATTACCAGGCGCTGCGACGATTTGTCATCCATTACCTGGCTGACGCGGTTGCATATCAACCTGTGGAAAATCAAGGCCATAACTATGATGCCGTACATCGAACGTTGAATCAGGCGATGCATACCCTTGCACAGCGTAACGGACCCGAAGCTCCGCTCTGTGTGGTTGCCCACAGTTTGGGTGCCGTAATCGCGAGTAACTTCTTCTACGATATGCAATATCCGTCCAGTCGTGTTCCTGAGATTGTGGATGTGAACTCGGCTTTGGAGCGGGGGGACACGCTGACTAATTTTTACTCGTTTGGTACAACCCTGCCCTTATGGAGTTTACGTTACCATGACTTTAGTTGCCCAATTCAGGTGCCCTCTGCCCAGGTGAATCAATATTATGCTGGACTGGAAGGGGAGTGGGTGAACTTCTACGATCGGGATGATATTCTGGGTTATCCGTTACGCCCCATTGATCCTGCGTATGAGAGAGCGGTTAAAGAAGACATTGAAGTGAACTCTGGCGGCGTGGCTATGAGTTGGAATCCGCTAAGTCATGGGGGGTATTTTTCGAATCGAAGCATGAATCGGAGAATCGCGCAGGGGCTCGCACGAACCTGGACCTGGATAAATCGCTCATAATTAAGAGGTAGTTCAAAAACTGAAAACCGTTCTTTTTACAACACATATTGCAAGTACTATAGTTATTGAAATTAGGAGGGAATACGTATGGAATGCAGGACAGGCTGTGCCGCATGTTGTATCGCGATTTCCATATCATCACCGATACCGGGCATGGCTCATGGCAAGCCGGCAGGTGTACGTTGTGTGCAGCTTACGGATGATAATCGCTGCGGAATTTTTGGCCAAAAAGATCGTCCTGCCGTATGCAGTGGATTGCAGGCTGAGGAAGAGATGTGTGGTAGCACCGATCAGGAAGCATTTGATATTCTAACCTGGTTGGAGCAAGAAACTGCACCGAAAGAAGTTTGAGTGGCTTGTTTTAATTAAATAGGATAATTATACTTAATATGGAAGAAGGTCGATTAGGGAGAGGAGACTTGCATACCGTGGGACTTGTTAAACGTTTTGTATTGGTTGTTGTGAATATGATCGGAGAGTTATGGATGGGCTTTTACCGACGTAACTCGGATTATTATGATCATCAGACTTCGGGGTCCAAGAGCAAGATGGGGTATTATGCATTTATTATTGGGGCAACGGTAGTTACGGTGGGCATTGTGGGCTGGATGTACAACCGAATTTATTCATGAGTAGTCATTTCGGTTATAAGCGAACAGGCCAAATGCCGCTGAAGTGAAGTCTGTACAAATAAAAGAGAGTATCCGCAGGATGTGATATCAAGAGGGTACTCTCTTTGGCATGGGATCAGGCAGGAATATAATCATTGTAGACTAGGATATTCTTTATTTCCTTTCAACATATGTACGAGAATCATCTTGAGTACAGAAGAGACGATGAAGAAAATAAACAAGATGCGGAACAATTGATACCCCGATACTACGGAAAGGTCGGCATTCACTTCATGTGCCATGATACTCATCTGATCCATTCCGCCAGGGGCCATACTTAGTAGTGAGGTAGCCGCTGTGAGGGAGAACACATTCATTAACAGATAACTCAATCCAAGCGCACCAACAATGAGCAGTACACTGCTAATCACGGCGAGGGTCACCGTCTGCGTTTTACGTTGCAACTGTTCCGGCTTGAGCATCAGTCCAACGTGACTGCCAATCATCAATTGCGATACGTTCAGCAGGGAAGTTGGAAGACTGGGCGTATGCAGTGCGGTACTTAATTGGATAACACACATGACGATCATGGGGCCCAGCATAAAGGCCGTTGGAAACCGAAGTTTGCGTGCCATCCACGCACCAGCTACACAGAGCGGAGCATAAAGGAGAATTTCGGGGAAAAGGGCATCCCATGTTGCTACGTCGATGAAAGGCTGATCCGAACCGCCACCTGCTGTGCCTCCAATCCACGGACTGAATAGCAGAAACGGAACAACGAAGACAATCATGATCAGTCGAGTCACCTGCAAAAAGGTAACCAGCGTCAGATTGATGGATTTCATCTCTTCTGCAAGGGACACCATCTGGGACAGTCCTCCTGGGATGCTTCCAACCAGCAGGGAGGGGAAGTCAAAGTCGGTTACCTTTGAAGCGATGTAGGCCGTAATTACACACAATCCGATTAACAGCAAGGTCATCAGCAGCATCATGGGAAGTTGTTGCAGAATGCCGTGCAGTGCCTCTTCTGTTAAGGTGAGTCCAATCGAATAGCCAACAATCAGAATGCCATAGTCTCGAATGGAGGCGGGCCACATGAGTGGCCATTTGGCAACTTGGGAACCAAGCAGCATGAATACCATTGGCCCGAGCAACCATGGGATCGGTGTATGAATGGCTGTGAACAGTAATCCACCAAGAACAGCGACACCCAGACTAAGAAAAAACCGAAAGACAACATAGGAACCAAGCTTGCGCATCAGTTCCATTTGTTTAGCCTACCGGTTGAATGAGGGGGTATGAGATACAGGTATTCATTCAGGTTCAATGGAAGATTCATGTTCATGTGTGATCACTCCTGATGATGAGATACGTTGCTTATCTGCGGAACAACCAGGCTGTTATTGTCCTGCTCATGCTTCTCCTGCAAGAGTAGCAGCGGAAGGTTTGGGTTCTCTGAACATTACATAGTACATCAATGATGAAATGACATATAAACTGCCTGTGATGCTGAATGTGATCGCGTAACCCCAGTACGTTCCGTACGTGGTGACCAGATAGGATTGAACGGGGCCCATGGTAGCCCATCCAATCATGAAAGCAGTCTGCATCAGTGAATTGGCGATCCCGCGACGTTTGTCGGAGATCCGATCCACCAGTATGGCTGAATGAATGGGATTGGCTGCATTCATCAACGCTTGTCTGAACAAGAAACTCAGCGAAGCGATGAACAACAGATTGGTGAAGCCTGTTAATAGAAGGAAGGGCAGAGACATGACCTGGAAAATGACAACGGCTCGTACGCTCCCGACCCTTGCGGCCAGGGTAGGACCAATCAGCATGGATACAATCGTCATAATCTGACCAAGTGCAATCAGCAGACTCATCCCACTCAGAGATACCGAGAAGCGATTGGTGAAATACAGATTAAGGTATGGGACAACCAGTCCTGAACCTAATCCGATTAATAACTGGGTTACTACAAACTGACCAATCAGTCGGGAATCTTTTTTCTTGGTGACTGAATCATTCGTGCTCGGGGTATTCGTCAAACGTTCTTTAAGATCCGCATTGGGTTGAAGATCAGATTGCGCCGAAGTTGTTGTCTGCGGAGCGGCCTTGTCTTCGGTTACAAATAACAGTGGAATGAACGCAGCGAGTGTTGCTGCACCACCAACAAATAATACCGTCTGAAGTCCTGTCACTTTGGCGAGTCCTGCCGTATGTAACAAATCTGCGAATACACCGCCACCCAGGCTACCAAGCACCTGGGAAGCGAGCACAAGAGATGAATAATAACTGAACATCTTCAGCCGCTGGCTTTTCTTGACGTTTTCCGCTAGATAAGGAATGGCCAGTACTTGGAATACACCAGCGAAAAGGCCAGAAAATACCGCGAACCAGATCAGTCCTGTAGCTGAATAATCGAAGGAGCGTCCGATCAGGAAGATTCCGCTGAATAACGCCCCGGTAATGAGCAGCCGCTTGCGACTGAATAGATCACCACATAGACCGATAGGAACAAACATAATGGCTGTTGCGAGTGATTGAATACTTACGATCTGGCCGTTCATTGTATCATTATAACCCAGCCCCTGAATGTACAGATTGTACAAGACAGAGAACATGCCATTTCCGATCTGATACAGAATGCTTGCCAGGAAAAAAAGTTGAATATTGCGGGACCAGCCGCGAATTTCAGCATGAATCTGTTGTAAAACTCTCAAGTGGTTCCCTCCAGTCTGCCTGTGTAGTCATTCCAGTTTAACAGGAAAGGGGAATTTGCGGAAGAATTGACCACTGTTTATTTTGGTTCAGGGTTATCCAACACACGAGCAATGACGAATCCATCGTAACCTTTGCTACCGACCGTTTGCAGTACTGTAGCTTCAAGCCGGGGGTGATCCGCGATTAACTGCAGGAATGATCGAACACCTTGAACTCTGGGGTCCGTGCTGTCAGTGCGGATCACTTCACCGTCTCTGACGATATTGTCACCAATAATAAGACTCCCCGGACGAGTCAGTCGCATGGCCCATCTCAGATAATCGGGATTACTCGGTTTGTCAGCATCGATGAAGATCATATCAAACGGTTCCCTGTATTCTTCCTGAACATCCGGAAGGGTGGTTAAGGCAGGGCCAACTCTCAGGTCAACCTTGTGCATAAGTCCTGCACGTGTGAGATTGGTTCGAGCCAAGTCCGCGTGGCGTAATTCCGATTCCAGGGAGACGATACGTCCGTGTTCAGGCAGCGCTCTTGCCATCCAGATGGTACTGTAGCCCCCCAGTGTGCCGATTTCAAGTACACGGGATGCGCCTTGGATTTGCAGCAGGAGCTGGAGTAACTTTCCTTGATTGGGTGTTACGTCATGAGCGGGCAGTCCAGCTTCGGCATTGGTTTGCAATGTTTGCTCCAGCAGGGAATCGGAGGGGATCAGCAGATCGTTCATGTAGTCGTCGACTTGAGTCCAGGTATGCTGTAGTTGGTTCGTATTTGTATTTTTCATCTTCAATGTTCCTTCCTTGGTTCTTGTATTGGGTTTCATAATTCAACTATAGCTGGAGTAATTGTATAAATAAAATATATATTATATATGTTAATATAAATTTAAGTTATGTATTTGATATGGAAGAGGTGTAACACATGAATCTGCATGGATTACGATTATTTCATGCCATCGTGAGATATGGCGGGGTCACTCGTGCCGCAGAGGAACTGAATATTAGTCAGCCTGCTGTATCTTCCCAGGTGAAAAAGTTTGAACGTGAATTGGGAATTCAGCTTTTTGTTTCGGAGGGGAGAAGGCTGGTGCTTACAGATGCGGGGGTACAATTAACAGGTTATGCAGAACGTCTATTCTTGCTGGAGCAGGATGTCGAGAATTTTGTGCAGGATTTTCGGGAGGGTAAGAAAGGACTGATACGTCTTACAGCAACCTATTTGCCTTCGAATTTTCTGTTGCCGGCCTGGATTGCGCGGTTCAAGCAAATGCACGAGGATGTGGAGATTGTTGTGAGCACAACCAACACCCGGATGGCATTTGACCAGTTACTTCGCTATGAGGCAGAGATTGCAGTGTATGGTGGGAGTGGTATTACACATGTGGGTGTCCAATGGGACGAATTGTTTGACGATGAGATGTGGTTTGTTGTGCACCCAGACCATCCGTATGCAGGAAAAGAAATCAAGCTGCAAGAGATGATGGCAGAACCGTTCATCATGCGCGAAGAAGGCAGTGCTACACGTGAGCGACTCGTGTCCCTATGCACAACCAATAACCTGGCCGCTCCCCGCATTGCGCTTCAGTTCAACGGGCTGAATGAAACGATCAGTGCGGTGAAGGCAGGTTATGGGGCCAACTTTATATCTTCTTTGGTTGTGAAGGAAGATGTGCGGCAAGGTAAGCTAGCACGTGTGTTCGTTCGAGGAGTACAGCTGAGAAATACGGTTGCCGTATGTACACGAGCAGGGGAAGTGTTGTCACCTGCTGCACAGCATCTGGTCAAGTTTATTCGGCAAGAAGCTGCATTGATGAAATGAATAGTGCGATTGGAAAATGTGTTCAAAGGAAACAATCTACCACAAGCGAATCCTTTTTCGACTATTGGCCTTCACTTTGCTGTGACCTTCCCCATCCATGCAACCGGGCATACAAGGTTACGCCGCCAATGATCAGGACAGGAATCCAGACTGCGATCATGGGCACACGGTGGAATAGCAGTGCGGCTGCAATGACGCCGACCAAATAGATGACAACAGCACCTGCACGAAGGTAGGCGTCTGTAGACAGGGCTGTAGCTAACGATCGGATATTAGCATGTCGCAGTCTTTTAAGGATGCTTACGGTGTCCTCAACCACAGCGGCCAGATTATTGGTTAGCACGGTTGTTGAGATGCCAGCAATTCCAATTCGACGTGCCGCAGTTGTTTGCATTCCCATGGCAACGGCTAGGATGACAATTAACAGATAGGACAGTTGTTCTGAAAATGGACTAATCATGGCGATTGCGAACAGGAGGAGCAATATGCTTTCAACCGTAAATACGGCGGTGACCTTAGTAGACCAGCCATTTTTGGTCTGCACAGGTCCAACCATATGTGCTGCAATGGCATTGCCCGCAATAAAACCAATGAGAGCAAGCAATGAGCGGAGCACAACAAATTCCTGAGCACGGGCAATGGCAATACCCAATAAAACAATATTTCCTGTCATGTTGGCTGTCAGCACATGCCCCAGTCCCAGATATCCGATCACATCCACCATTCCGGCAGACATACAGAGAAGCAGCATGGCGTATTTTTGGAGGGTGCTTTGATTCATTCTATCCGTCCTTTCAAAAAAACATAGCCCTTCCAGTATACAGCCATACCCCATGCTTCTTCAAAATGAAATTCATAGCGCCAGGCTAAGGTGCAGCGAGCCAATCAAACATATTGTTTACCGCTGACTCATGTATTTTCTCGTGAAAATGATGATCCTGCCCGCCATAAGCGTGAAATGTGACGTTTGCACCTCGGCGCTTAAGCCAGTGATACATTCGGGTTCCGTGGCTATAATTCACCTGTGTATCTGATGTACCGTGCATGATCAGCACCGGACAAGACAGTTTGTTCGCTTTGGATAAGGGAGAACGGGCGAGATAAGCTTCCGGAGCTGCGCGTGGGGAACCACCTAGGACCCGTTTTAATGTGCGCCTCAGGTCGGTTCGCTCCTGGTAAGTGCGTTCCACATCGGAAACACCACTCCAAAGAACTAATTTATGTACTTTATCCGGGCCCTCATTGTAGGCAGTTGCCGTATGTACAGCATTTATGGCCCCACGGGAGAACCCCATTAACGATATCCGAGTCGAGTCGGCAAAAGGTAAATGCTGCATCAACCGGTATGCGGCATGCACATCTTCGACATCTTTCCCGCCATACTCGTCACGACCCTCACCACCTTCGTTGCCACGATAGGATGGGGCGAACACAATATAACCTTTATGTACAAACTGCTCAAGCCAAACGGTATTTACCCCGCCATAGCTGCCAAGTCCGCCACGACAATAGATCAGCACTGGCCACTGTTCTTGTGTGTGTGCGATATCATGTATTTTTGCAGCAGGGTAGTCGCTGGCGAGCGGTTGCAGATGTAGAGACTTAAGTGTGGAAGTGAAGTCCGAAAAGGCAGATGAGACAGAGCGAGGATAAGAAGATTCATATGTCGTTATATCAGGTAATGAACAACCTCGTGGCAGGAATAGATAAGCTTTAACCCGGAGTGTATCGGATGAATACGTCACTTGATAGAGCAGGGAGATCCACCTCTTTTATTAGTAATGAACGGCAAATGAATGGCCCAATGACAGGGATGCTTCTATATGATGCTCGTAAAATAATTTCCCATACCTTCCAGGCTAAATCGCCACCCCGAAGGTGAGAAATTCGTTTATTGGCTTCAGATGATTTATAATGGTTCAGGAGACATGTGGATTGACCGCTTGTCCTCATATTCATAAAACTAACTTTAGTGTGCAGAAAGAAAGGGAGAAAGCCATGATGAACGCTCCACATCCAATCGATCAATTCAAGAAATTTAAATATGAAATTACGAGATTTATGATGATCTATAAATTTGCTCTGGATCAAATGGAGACCAAGATTGAAGTATTGAAGGAAGAATTCCAGTCTCTGCATGATTACAGTCCAATTGAGCATACAAAGTCCAGACTGAAATCTCCTGAGAGCATTATGAACAAGATGTTCCGTAAAAATCATGAGTTAACGTTTGAGAGCATCAAGCAAAATATCAAGGATATCGCCGGGGTACGGATTACATGTTCCTTTATCTCGGACATCTATCGCATTAAGGATATGCTGTGCAACCAGAGTGATCTGCGTGTACTGGAGGTCAAAGACTACATCGAGAATCCGAAGCCTAATGGTTACCAGAGCCTTCACCTTCTGGTGGAAGTGCCTGTGTACATGTCCAATGGCGAGGAACGAGCATGTGTGGAGATTCAGATTCGTACGATCGCGATGGATTTCTGGGCGAGTCTGGAACATAAGATTTTTTATAAATACAATAAGGATGTTCCCGAGCATCTGACCAGGGAACTGAAAAGTGCGGCAGACTCCGCCAATGCTCTGGATCAACAGATGGAACGACTTCACCGGGAAATTCAGGAGATCAAGGACGCCGAGAACGAGCGGGATGAAGAAGAACTGCGCCGTATCATTATTAACAACCAACAGTTCACACTGCCGTCCAACTTGCTCAAACTGCTGGGTAGCGGGGAGTAGTACTCGATGAAAAGTACAATAGATTCATTGAACACGAATTCCACATCCCGTGTACGGATGGCCTTAATTCTGGGGACGCTGTCGGCCTTCGGGCCGTTGTCCCTGGATATGTATTTACCCGCATTACCTACACTGGCTGATGAGTTCGGTTCATCGACCTCGTATGCTCAACTCAGTCTGACGGCGTGTATGATTGGACTTGCGGTTGGACAGTTGCTTGCCGGACCTCTAAGTGATGTACGTGGTCGGCGAACACCGCTTATTGCAGGACTTGTGCTCTATACTATAGCTTCCATACTCTGCCTGGTCAGCCCTACGATGGGCTCTTTTGTTGTGCTGCGGTTCATTCAGGGTGTAGCCGGAGCGGCTGGGATTGTCATCTCGCGCGCAATCGTTAGAGACGTATATTCAGGCCCGGAACTGACACGGTTCTTCTCCCTGTTAATGCTGATTAACGGCGTAGCCCCGATTGCTGCACCGATCATTGGTGGACAATTGTTGACATATACGTCATGGCGGGGCGTATTTATTTTGCTTAGCCTCATCGGTATACTGACGCTGTTGGCTGTTATTTTCGGCCTTGGAGAGACATTGCCCTCCAACCGCAGATCAAGCGGGGGATTGAAACAGACGTTGATTACGTTTCGTCAAATCGCAGGCGATCGTCAGTTTATGGGTTATGCGTTGACCCAGGGTTTCGTAGCGGCTGGCATGTTTGCCTACATATCCGGTTCACCGTTTGTGCTTCAGAAAATATACGGGGTATCCCCGCAAATGTTTAGTATTTGTTTTGCCATAAACGGGCTTGGCATTATCCTGGCCAGTCAGGTTGCAGGCAGACTTGCAGGTAAGGTATCTGAAACCCGCCTGTTAATCGCAGGGCTGCTAACCGCGGCGCTGGGAGGAACATCACTGCTCATCGCCATTCTGGCTGGAGGTAATCTAATCTCTGTACTGATTCCATTATTTTTGGTGGTATCCAGTGTTGGGCTGGTCAATACTGCGTCCTTCGCCCTAGCAATGGCCAATCAGGAGAAGTCTGCAGGCAGTGCGTCTGCGCTTATTGGTGTGATGACGTTCCTGTTCGGTGGTATCGTTGCTCCACTCGTAGGTCTCGGAGGAGAAGGCACAGCTGTGCCAATGGGAATCGTTATCGCGTGTGCTGATCTCGGGGCCTTGGTGATTTACTTCCTAATGGTCAGTAGGGGCAGGAAGCGTCAGAAGGGTCAGGCGTTGAGTTAAATGTACTGATTCTGCGGTTAATAGAACGAAAAAGAGCCTCACTTGGAAGGAATCATGCTTCCAAGCGAGGCTCTTGCTGTGGGTAAGGACAAGTTTAGCAGAGCGCAAACAAAATTTGTGTATTGGACAGTATTCCTGGCGTGAGAAATGGATAGAAGTAGCCCACCACAAAACCAAACAGATTGATGGCGGGCCACATCAGGTACACATCATTGTATGTGAAGACAAGAGACCACCGGTTGTAGCAAAAGTTGGGCAGTGCACGTTCTTCGTTTTCTCGAGGTGCCGCTGCACCCGTCTGTGCAAATTGCACAGCTTGAGTGAGACTTTGCGGCTGTTGCTGGAGGAAGAGTGGAAGCAGACCCGGGCTGCTTTTGATCAGGTTATACAGAAAAATCATCTCTGCCGGAGGCTGACCTACTGGCCGGGGATAGGCACTAAGCAGCGTCGGCAGATTGCCTTGTGCCAGTTGCGCAGGTACGCCCGTTGCTGTACCCGGAATGCCTCCAGGGATATATGGACCTGGTCCTCCGCCTGGAATGAATGGAGGATAGGAGCCTTGACCGCCAGGTGTACCCGGATACGTCTGACCACCCGGTATGCCACCGCCACCTCCTGGGAACAGTGGAGGCAATTGAAAGGAACGGTCTTCTCCATAACTTATATAAGGGTTATATTCGTAATACATGTACAGAACATCCTTCCTGTCGTCGTATTCTGCATTCAGCATATGGCGGCATTCGCCTATAGGTGAATCTCGCCAAGAAGATTTTATATGATCCACTCGGGACATAATCGGATTGACAACTGGACTGATAACAATTATCATTGTCAATGGAATTGGTCAAATGTACATACGGATATTATATGTATCAATAATAGTATCAATGTTTTTGAACGTAGATATCTGTCACAATCACGCCGATTAAGGTTTTCATATTGAAAGGGGATAATAAATTGTTTAAGAGAAATAGAAAGATGATCACACTTTTGATTACGGTGATGGTCATGTCCATCTGGTTAGCAGCATGTGGAGCGAAGCCGGCAGAGAACGACACAACAACCGAGACAGAGACGCAAACAGAAGCCGCTACAGAGCGCACTTTAACAGATGCTATGGGACACGAAGTAACCATCCCGGCTAATCCGGAGCGTGTCATCGCGTCTTATCTGGAAGACAATTTGGTAACACTAGGTGTTAAGCCAGTTGCCCAGTGGTCGGTAGCCAACGGAATCCAGGAATATCTGCAAAAAGATCTGAATGGTATCCCAACGATTGCTTTTGATCTGCCTTTTGAAGCGGTAACAAGTTTTAACCCGGATCTGATTATTGTTGGTTCTGAAAGTGTGGTTGAAGGAGAAAAATACGAACAGTACAGTAAAATTGCACCTACTTATGTACTTGGCGATGAGATCAATAGCGACTGGCGTAAAACGTTGCTGAAAATCGGTGAGATTTTGAATAAGAGTGATGAAGCGCAAAAAGCGCTGGATGATTACGAAGTTAAAGCTACAGAAATCAAGGAAAAGATCAACAACGTTACAGGTGGAACAAAATCAGCAGCGGCCATTTGGTTGGTTAGCGGCAAGTTCTTTATTGTAAGTGACAACGTATCAAGTGGAGAAGTAATGTACAAAGAGCTTGGACTTCAAGAGCCTGAAGTTGTAAAAGAAATCTCTGCCAATGCAACAGGTAACTGGTCTTCCATCTCTATGGAGAAGCTAGCGGAAATGGATGTAGACTACTTGTTCTTTGTGAATAGTGATGAAGGTACTGGGGCGGAAGCACTGAAAGATCCAGTGTGGCAAAGTATCCCGGCTGTAAAAAATGGCAATTTGTTTGAATTCACCCGGTCTAGCAGCTGGTTGTATAGTGGAGTTCAAGCGAACCTTCAAATTATGGAAGACATTCAGAACAGCATTGTTAAATAATAAATAGTCCATATGAAAAAGCATGTTCCTACTTCCTGGTGCAATAGGCACCAGGGAGTTTTTTTGTTAATTCAGCATTTTACGTTATATAATAAATATGAGTGTGTGATCGTGTCTTGAAGTGAAATTGACACTTGTTACACGAGCAAGGAAGGGGATATTTACATATGTATTCATTGGATCCACGTGAGATAACGGGAAGAGACAACTATAAACTAATGAGTGGTTCGGTAGTGCCACGTCCAATTGCTTTTGTGACGACACGTTCAGATGAGAATGATGTGATCAATGCAGCGCCTTTCAGTTTCTTCAATGTGGTCAGTTCGGACCCACCGCTGTTATCCATATCCATTGCACGTAAAGACGGCATGATGAAAGATACTGCGCGTAATGTACTTGCTCATAAAGAGCTGGTCGTGCATATATGTGATGAAGCAATCATAGCAGAAGTAAATGAGACAGCAGCTATCCTTGAACCCCATGAAAGTGAGCTTGAGCGGACGAAACTGACTACAGTGCCAAGTACAAAGGTCGCCGTGCCAGGAATAAAGGAAGCACTTATTCGGATGGAGTGTGAGCTGTATCAGCACATTCCCATTACCAACGATGATGGCAAACCGATGAGTGATCTGTTGCTGGTACGCATAGTGCAGTATCATTTCAGCGAAGAAGTCTATAATCCGGACAAGGGGTATATCTTGATGGATCATTTGAAACCAGTCAGCCGACTTGCGGGTAATGATTATGCCAAGCTCGGAGAGAGATTCACCATAATTCGGCCAGAATAGTTATGAAAGATCCTATATGTAATTTGTGAAAGGGTTTGACCCTGTAGATAAAGGCGGACAACACATGCGAAACTCGCATAGGTTGTCCGCCTTTCGTTGTGATATGAACATAAACGGGACAGGGAGTGAATAGACTTGTACTATATCCTGCACATTTCTATATGAACTTATTTGATATACAGGTTGTTTAAAAAGCCCATTTTTGATTACGAAAGACAAGACTATATAGGGAGGTTAAGCCGATGAACCAGCTTGAGGAAACTAAAGGGGCAAGTATTATGGGAATAGGAACCGCGTGGCCAGCCCACCGTATTGAGCAAAAGGATGTGTCTGCCCGTCTCGCACAGGCGCTGGAACATGAGCCGGATGCGAGAAGATGGGCGAAACGAATCTTTAATCAGTGCGGTGTGGAGACTCGTTACACGTGTGAACCCAATCTGCTTGAGCCTGTGGATTCTTGCCGATATTTACCTTTCACTAGTAGGGAGGAAGTTCCGACTACATCGGAGCGTATGGGCAAATACAAAGCTGCTGCTGTTCCTCTTGGTCTGGAGGCGGCCGGACAGGCGCTTCGGGATGCAGACGTATCCTCCTCGGAAATTACACATCTCATTACGGTGAGTTGCACGGGGCAATTCCTGCCCGGACTTGATGTTCGGCTGATCCAACAGCTTGAACTGTCACCGCAGATCAACCGGATTCCACTGGTGTTTCAAGGATGTGCAGCGGGTCTGAAGGCGATCCAACTGGCGAATTCCATTGTAACGACAGATCAGAAGGCTACAGTTCTCATCGTGTGTGTGGAACTATGTACACTTCACTTTCAGCCATCTGCCAAACGGGACGACCTGTATGCTGCATCGTTCTTCGGAGACGGCGCCTCTGCCTGTGTTATTGGCGCGTCCGGAACAGACCGCAATGAATGTTTTCGACTGGGTTGTGGATACTCAACGCTGCTCCCGGATTGTACAGAAGAAATGATCTGGGAAGTGGGCAATACAGGCTTTGATCTCTACCTTTCACCACAGATACCGAAGCTGCTTGGTTTACATCTCGGGCCAGAGGTTGAGCGGCTGCTTGAAGGGGGGAGTTTACCTGAAATATGGGCGATCCATCCGGGAGGCAGAGGTATCGTGGATGCCGTTCAGAAGTTGTATCAGTTGACAGATGAGCAGGTCTCATACAGTCGTAACATCTTGCGGGATTATGGCAACCTATCGTCTGTGACGATTCTCTTTGTACTTCAAGCCATCCGCGAGGATTACAGACAGAAAGAAGATCATTCGAGTGGAATAGCGCTTGCCTTTGGACCTGGACTGACCGCAGAATTACTTCCTTTTACATACATTCCTGTCCCCATGGCGAACAGAACACCTGTAAAGCATGTCATCCATTAGTTCGCGAATTCGAGTGAAGGAGACATGCACCGCAAGTGGTCGGATGTGCGTAAGATCTTACCGATGAACGTAATCGAATGACTAATCTGATCGCAGAGGAGCTTAGGTATGGCTTATCGCAGACTTGCTGCCTTCATCAGCCGATATCCACGGTTCATTATTCTCTGCTGGGTATTTATCATCGGCATGTCAGCGGTCTGGGCGTGGAGGTTGCCTGACATTGTCCAGGATCACGGATTGAAACGGGTTCACGGAGATGCACAAGCCGTTGAGCTTGTTCTGGAGGCTGAATTCGCTTCTCCTGCTAATCCGGTTATTCTGCTTTTTGAGAAAAAGGAAAATACCTCGCCGTTAGAGTTCCGTCAGTGGATCAGGGAACGTCTGACACAGGTTCAAGCATTGCCTGCGGTAAGCTCTATCACGTTCCCTCTGGATGCTAGCGAAAGGGTGACGCTACAAGATCACAGGGCATATGCCCTTGTGAAGATGGATGTGCCCCCGCATCAGATGGGTCCTCCGATTGAGCAGTTGCGCGTCGTGCTGGCTACAGACGGTCCGGGTACGGTCCAACTGACCGGCAAGGCCGTCGTACAGCAGGATGTGAATCATCTGAGCTTTAGTGACCTGGAACGGGCAGAGATGGTGGGGCTGCCGATTGCCCTAATCGTTCTGTGCTTCGCTTTCAGGGGTCTATATGCCGCATTGATTGCTGTCATGATGGGCATCAGTGCTGTGATTACCGCTATGGGAGCCACAACGCTCCTTGGTTATCATCTGGAACTGTCCAACTTCATCATCAACGTCATTCCCATGGTGGGCATGGCACTCAGTATAGATTTTGCCCTGATCATCCTGAGCAGGTACAGGGAAGAAGTTCAGCGGGCCTATGAAGGTGCAGCTAATGTTCTAGGAAGAAGTCTGGATATGCGAAGCGAAATTCTTCAGCGAACATTACGTACAGCAGGCAGAGCAGTGTTGTTCTCGGCAGCTTGCGTACTCCTTGGGCTGCTGGGTCTACTCTGGATCAGGCTGCCGATGTTTCTGAGTGTCTCCTTGGGGGCTGTCATTGTTCTACTCCTATCGTTACTGTTAAATGTTACGCTGCTGCCAGCACTACTGTCACTGTCTGCGGATCGGGTCTTCAGGCAAAATTCAGTCCATTCGTTACCTAGAGGTTCAGTGTGGCACAGATGGTCAGCAATGGTCATGAAACGACCAGTCAGCATGGCAATCGGAGGAACGGTTGTGCTGCTTCTGTGTGTCTATCCAGTGACCCGGCTGGAACTGTCCGTCCCGGATGCCTCTTCACTACCAGCCAGAATGGAGTCCCGACAGGCAGCAGAGCTGTTACAGCATGATTATGGTTCGAAAAATACCTCCACCATCGAGATCGTGATTGGCGGACAGCAGGAGCGGTTGACTGCCTCACACTGGCAGATGGCCCACAACAAAGCACGTCAATTACTCCAGGACTCGGACGTAGTGAGCATTGTTTCACCATGGGGCCTATTACAGCCGGGTCAGAATGGCTCACAAAACCTTTTTAGAATTCCACCGTCGTCGCTCACTTCTGCCCTAAAAGGCAAGGAGTCACCAAGGACGGCATGGCTGCGTTCAACGGTCTCTGATCATTCGATACGATTGGTAGCCACCGTGCATGGGGAGCCTGGATCGGAGCAGGTCGCAGACTGGCTGGAACGAATGAGGAATTACGATTATGCACTAGGTTCGAACAACGTAAAATTACGTTATGGTGGGGAAGCTGCCAAGCAGGTTGAAATCATGCAGGAAGTTACACATCAACTGCCCAAAGTGCTGGTATTTGTAGTGGTATCCAATTATCTTGTGTTACTGGCGGCATTCCGATCTCTACTCATTCCAATCAAGGCCATTGTGATGAATCTGCTCAGTTTAGCCGCTTCATTTGGCATATTGGTGTGGGTGTTTAATGAAGGACATCTGGGCATGGAGCAACCAGCCATTGCCATTATGATTCCTGTATTCATTGCAGGATTGGTGTTTGGCATATCCATGGATTATGGGGTGTTTATGCTAAGCCGTATTCAGGAAGTGTATAGACGAACCGGAGACAGTGATGTAGCTGTCCAACAGGGATTGGCTTCTACAGGTCGTCTGGTTACTTCCGCAGCGGCAATTCTGCTTGCGGTGACCGTGCCGTTTGCTTTTGCTGAAGTTGCAGGTGTGAGGCAGTTAGGGATCGGAATCACGGCAGCGGTATTGATTGACGTTACATTGATCCGCCTAATATTGGTACCTGCGTTGATGAGATTAATGGGCAGGTGGAACTGGTGGCTGCCAGGTCAGATCAAATGAAGGGTATTTCCGTAACCTGTCTTCAGGTTGGAGGTATCCTTTTTGGCTAGAAATCGTGTGATTCCATTCAAAACAGGCAAACATGTTCAATTCATGGGTGACATAGATGTTCTATAATGGATGGGATTAATTCCATATGACAGTCTTATATCTACGTTATCCTACGAAAAACAGGAGGGACACAGGCCCATGTCTGATATTGAAGCCTATCTACAACAACAAACGAATCTTCGTGGTCGTTCCGCGTATCATGCAGATCAACCCCTGGAGTTATGGCGTAATCAGTTACGTACACGTGTGAAAGAACGGCTGGGCGGTTTTCCCACGATGGCGGCCGCGCTGAATCCTGTCTTACTGGAGCGCATTATATGTGACGGATATATTCGGGAGCGAATTGAAATTACGACCTATGCAGGACTTCGCATGCCTGTGTATTTATTAATTCCGGGTGATGGAAGCATTACCGAAAACAAGAAACCTGCTATCGTTGCTTGTCATGGGCATGGCTACGGTAGCCGAGAGATATCGGGTATGGAACCGGATGGGTCACTACGGACAGGCGAACCCGGATTACACAAGGACTTTGCTGTAGCTCTTGTGAAGCGTGGTTATGTGGTTGCGGCTCCAGAGCTGCTCGGATTTGGTGATCGAAGATTGATAGAGGACCGCAATGCGCCACCAGGGGTAAGTTCCTGTACGAAGATTGCTGCGCATCTGCTCATGGTGGGGAAGACCCTAGCCGGTCATAGGGTGTATGAAACAACACGTGTACTGGATTATGTATCGACTCGGCCAGAAGTGGATTCGGAGCGAATTGGAAGCATGGGTATCTCGGGAGGTGGACTGGTGACCGCATTTACAGCCGCGTTGGATGAACGGTTCAGGGCAACTGTGGTAAGCGGTTATGCAAATACATTCCAGGGCAGCATATTGGATCGGAACCATTGTCTGGACAACTATGTGCCAGGTATCCTGCGTGAAGCGGAGTTGCCGGATCTCATCGGCCTGATTGTGCCTAGGCCACTTTTTATTGAAGCCGGAAGTGATGATCAGGTGTTCCCAATCCATGCAGCGAGAGAGGCGTATGCCCGTTTGACACATATATATGAGCAGGCGGGAGCATCAGAATCACTGGATGCGGATTTCTTTACAGGTGGACATGAGATTAGCGGAGCTAAAGCTTATGACTGGCTTGATCAAGTTCTGTGAAGTTGTGGATCGTGCACCAATATAATTCTGATTCGAGAGGAGAATTCAGTGATGAAATGGTCAATATCGGTAAAGTTTCTGCTCTGTCTTGTTCTGTTTGCAAGTACGTTGGGCATCAGTCTGGGAAGTAGTGGAGGGCAAGTCGCCGAGGCAGCAACGGACAATTACAGATTTGATTTTGGTTCGGGAGCTGTTGAGAACGGTTACACAGGCGTGTCTGCAGGAGATGCCTATACAGCTACAAAAGGTTATGGGTTCAATACGCCTGGCAATATGCGAAATGTGACTGCTTCTGGAAGCGGAGTGATGAGTGACGCCGTGCAGTTTCTGACGTTTGGCACGAAGAGCACCAATACCTTCAATGTGGATCTGTCCAATGGTCTCTATGAGGTCAAAGTGGTCCTGGGCAATACAGCCAGAGCAAGTGTGGCTGCAGAAGGTGTATACCAGATCATCAATATGACGGGCAACGGGGCGACGGATCAATTTCAAATTCCGATAACTGACGGGCAACTCAATCTGCTCATTACGGAAGGAAAAGCAGGTACTGCATTTACAATCAGCGCACTCGAGATCCGGAAGTTATCCAATCAGACCGTAACCAACCGCACAATTTACATTGGTGGTGACTCAACGGTATGCAATTACTATCCACTTGGCAGCAGTGTACAAGGGGGTTGGGGACAGCTGTTGCCGTCTTATGTGAACAACGCTACCTTCCAGGTCCGCAATATGGCATCAAGTGGTCAGTTTGCAAGAGGATTCCGCGATGATGGCCAGATGGAGGCAATTCTCAAGTATATCAAGCCGGGAGATTATTTTATTTTGCAATTCGGAATTAACGATACCAATGCCAAGAACAATACAACGGAGGCGCAGTTCAAAGAGATTATGCGGGATATGGTGCGCCAGGCGAAGAACAAAGGAGCAACAGTCATCCTCTCCACGCCCCAGGGCCGGGCAACAGACTTTAATACAGCCAATGTACATCAAGCGGAGAACCGCTGGTACAATCCATCAACCCGTGCACTGGCTCAGGAAGAGGGGGTCACCCTGGTTGAACTGAATAAGTTGAGTTCGGCCTATTTCACATCCATTGGTCCGGCAGCAACACTCGCTCTGTATATGACAGGGGATAGTCTGCATCCGAATCGTCAAGGTGCTGCACAGCTTGCACGAATTGTGGCTGCGGATCTGAGAAGACAGGGACTGAATGGATTCTGACGTGCAATTTAATCGGCCAGCATGATCCGGATTTGATATGATCTGTGTGTGAAAATAAAAAAATACCCCCGGGAACAATCCGCGAAACGGGCGGCTGATCCTCGGGGGTATTCGCTATGCCTGAGATGGAGGATTACTCCATCATGTCCTTGGCTTCATGATTCACCTTTTTACCTTTTAACAAGGGTTCCAGTTCATCTTGAACGCTCTGTTCCCAGAGTGGCACATCTGTCCGATAGGCAGCCCGTCCGTTCAGATGTCCGGCGACAGGAGCCGTGATGAATACAAACAGGATACCTAGCAACAAGCGGGCACTGATATAGTTATCGAAGTACCAGAAGTAGAAAAATGTCGCGCTTAGTACACAGAACACGCCAAGCGTCATACTTTTGGTTGCGGCATGGGCTCGCAGATATACATCAGGTAGACGAATAAGTCCGAACGCACTGAGGGCACTAAGTAATGCACCAAGCAGTACGAGCAAACCTATAGCTGTTTCAGAGGTCACCTTAACGATCTCCATCATTTTTGAATACCGCCCCCCGTTCAATATAACGTGCAAATGCCACTGTACTCAGAAAAGCCAGAATGCCAATCAGCAAGATAATATCCAGATAGGCCTGAGTTTGCAGCATCATCGACAGAACGGCAACGATGGCAATCACATTGATACCGATGGTATCCAGTGCCGTGATCCGGTCAGCCATGGATGGTCCTCGAAGTACCCTGTACAAGCAACCTAGTATGGCTAAAGAGAGAATGAGCAATGAGATGAACAACAGTGAGGATAACATTAACGCGTCACCTCCATAATTGCTTTTTCGAATGTATTTTGGATATCATCTCTCATTTTCTGTTCATCCTTGATATCCAGCGCGTGGATAAACAGTTTGTGTTGATTACCCGAGATCTCAAGTGGCAGAGAACCTGGTGTTAATGAAATAAGCAGACAGAGCAGGGTGACCTCCCAATCCGAGGACAATTGAGTTTTATACGTAAAAATACCGGGCCTTATGTCGAGCTTGGGCTTGATAATCTGGCGTATAACCTCAATGCTGGCTCGCACCAGTTCCTTGAACAGCAATGTAATCAGTTTGAAGATGGCCCAGACTCGAACAATATAGAAGCGCTGGGGGAAGAATCTGCGCATTCCCCCGATGAGAAGCAGTCCGAGCAGGTAACCTATGAGAAAACCAACACCATTCCAGGCATTGTTCAGAAACATCCATACAAAGGCAATGATAAGATTCAGTACAATCTGAAAGGCCATAGACATCTACTCCTTCAATACGGCATCAATATAAATATTGGGATGCAGTAGAATATCGCCTGCGCGGGAGGTCAATTGGAACATGCCTTCAGCCCCCACACCCATTACGATGATGAATACAAACAGAATTCCGGCAGGAATCAACAGGCCGTTCACCGCGTATGGGCGTCTGGCAACCCCGGCAGGCGCTTCGCCCCAGAACGCTTGTATGAAGATGCGCAGTACCGAATATAACATCAACAAGCTCGAAAGCACCGCAATGCCGGTCAGACCATACAAGCCTGCTTGCAAGCCACCTTCAAAGAGAAGCAACTTCCCCGGAAAACCACTGAATGGAGGCAGGCCTGCCAAGGCAAGTGCGCTAATGAAGAACATCCAGCCGAGCAGCGGATAGCGATGGATCAGCCCGCCCATGTTGTCGAGTTTGGATGTTCCGGCAACAGCGATCAAGGCACCGCCGAGCAGGAAGAGCAATGTTTTGATCAACATGTCATGCAGCATGTAGAAGAGCAGACCTTCCAGTGCAGGGCGACTGGCTGAAGCCATACCAAAAGCAACGAAACCTACACCTGCGACCACGTTGTAGATGAGAATTTTGTTCACATCGCGGTACGAGATCGCACCGATGACACCAAGGACCATCGTTGCACCAGCCATCCATCCGATCAGGGTATGGAAGAAATCAGGATCATGATAGAAGATCAGTGTGAATGTTCGCACAATGGCGTACAAGCCAACCTTGGTGAGCAATCCTGCGAATAATGCAGTGACGACAGCAGGTGGTGCCGCATAAGAGCCCGACAGCCAGAAGAACAGGAACAGTCCAGCCTTGATGCTAAATACGATCAGGAAGAGGACGGCAATTAAGGTAATGACCCCGCTCTGTCCCACTTCAGCAATTTTCACGGACAAGTCTGCCATGTTCAGTGTGCCAGTAATGGAGTAGAGGAAGCCAATGGATGCGACGAACAGGGCTGAAGAAACGATGTTAATCAAGACATATTTAATCGTTTCACGAAGCTGTCTTTCCGTACCTCCCAATACAATCAGTGCATAGGAAGAGATGAGCATCAGTTCAAAGCTGACAAACAAATTGAACAAATCTCCGGTTAGGAACGAACCATTAACTCCTGCGATCAGAAAATGAAAGAACGGATAGAAGTGATGTTCTTCTCTCTCCTTGTTTACACTGCGGAATGCATACAGCAGACACGCCAACGCAATGATGGAAGCAGCAACAACAAGCAACGCAGACACCATGTCAGCAACTAGCACAATACCATAGGGAGGTGCCCATCCACCCATGTTAAGTGTTAGCACTCCAGTTTGAGTCACACGAGTAATGAGTATCGTTGAGACCGCTGCTGTAAACAAAAGTCCGATGACACTAATGATCCGCTGGATATTTGTTTTTCGGAAAAAGAGCAAAGTCAGAACACCTGTAATCAAAGGCAATAGAATCGGCAGAACGACGAGATTATTCATATGGGCGCCCCCTTACTTCTTCCATATCATCTGTTTTCAACTTCAGATAAGAACGATATGAGAGAACAAAGAAGAACGCAGTGAGTCCAAAATTAATTACAATTGAAGTTAGTATCAAAGCCTGAGGAAGAGGATCGACATAGCGCTCGGCCATCTCCCCAAGCAGGGGTGGTGCCCCTGTTTTGAGACGTGACATGGTGATCAAGAGCAGATGCACACCATGGGTTAGTATGGACATGCCAAGTACGATTCGGAGCAGGCTCCGCGACAAGATTAAAAAGACGGCAACCGCAAACAGAATGCCAACGGCTACACACATCAATATTTCCATATCAGCGATCCTCCCCGATCTGTAGAATGATGGTCATGGTGACACCCAGGACAGCGAGATACACGCCAAGATCAAACAGCATAGCCGTGGCGAGTTCTGTCTCTCCCAGCAAAGGAAGTTCGAAATAACCGAAGGTTTGGCTCAAGAATGGAACTCCGAATATAAATGAACCTGCACCTGTCAGTAACGCTATACCCAATCCGATTCCTGTTAGAACACGGAAGTCAACGGGTAACGCTTTGCGTATCGTATCCGTACTGAATGCCAGGGCAATCAATACGAGCGCTGCCGCTGTTACCAAGCCGCCGATAAAACCTCCGCCCGGATTGTGGTGTCCTGCGAAGAACAGGTGCATGGCAAATGTCAGAATGATGAACACAACGACCTTGGTGGTTGTTTGCAGCAATACATCATTACTCTGCAAAGGTACAGTATCCCATGAGGATGAGCTCCGTTCCCGGTTACCATACTTTTTCGTATTGTCCGCTTCATCATCCAGAGCAGGTTCGGACTCCTGACTTTCGTCCTTCTTACGGAACTTCAAGCGAGCTCCCAGATCTTTTGCTTCGAGGTTCAGATTAATCATGGAGTAGATGGATAATGAAGCAACGCCAAGCACCATTATCTCCAATAATGTATCGAAGCCACGGAAATCAACCAACAACACGTTCACGACATTTTTACCACCAGCAGACTCATACGCTTCCTGAAGGAAAAAGGTAGAAATGCTGTCCAGTGATGCTGTTCCGCTTGCAGCTAGAGCAACAAAGGTCATCACAACGCCGACTGCAATGGCTACGATCATATTTACCGTGAGATAACTGCGGCTTGATTTGCCACGTTGCAATTCAGGCAGATGGTAGAAGCAGAGCAGGAACAATGCAACGGATACGGTCTCGACAATCATCTGTGTCAATGCCAGATCCGGCGCCCGGAAGAGTACAAACAGCAGGGTTACGATGTAACCAACCGCGCCCGTCATAATGACTGCCGACAGTCTGTTTTTGGCAAAAGGAATTGAAACCGCAGCACCGATGAGCGTGACTAGCAGAACGACCTCATAAAATGAGAAAGGTGCATTGCCCTGCAGATTCCAGGTAATATTTTCACCTGAACGGAAGAAGGCATAGACCAACAAGGCGACCGTGAATGAGAAAATGTAAACCAGATAATTACGAACCGAGCCATTCATATAGGCTTCCGTCCATTTGCGTGCATAATGCTGAAGATTATCCAGTACAACATGGTACATATTGTTAATCGTTAATCCTTGCGGATAGTGCTCATAAATATTCCTCCATCGTGGCAACAGCTTGTAGAGAGTGATTCCGAGAATCACAACTCCGATCGTCATAATCAGTTCCGGAGTCCATCCATGCCACAGGGAGAAATGTACATCGAAGCGCTCATTCCCATTCAAGAGGGATGGAAGCACAGCTGCCATTGCCGGTTCAATCAGTGATCCGGCCAGCAGATTCGGGAAGAGTCCGAATACAATGACAAGAACACCTAGAACAACAGGCGGAATGAGCATACCAGCGGGCGCTTCGTGCAGCTTCTCGGCAGGGATCTCGCTTTGGCTACGACCGAGGAATGTTTTGAACACGATAATAAGCGCATAGATCAGGGTAAACACACTTGCAAGCCAAGCCAATACCGGCAATAGGACACTCCAGGACCCAAGTCCAAAGATTCGCAGATGCGTGACTTCGACCATCGCCTGGAAGAATAACTCCTTGCTCAGGAATCCGTTGAACGGTGGTATACCCGACATAGCAAGTGATCCGATTAATGCTACGGTGAATGTAATTGGCATGAATGAAGCAAGTCCACCGAGCTTTCGGATGTCACGTGTACCCGTTTCATGATCGACAATGCCTACAACCATGAACAGAGCGGCTTTGAATGTCGCATGATTAAACAGGTGAAGCAGCGCAGCGGTTGTTGCCACGGTGTACATCGCAGAGGATTCGCCATATCCGAAGTAGAGAGCAGCAGATCCAACTCCTAAGAGGGACATGATCAGACCAAGTTGAGAGATGGTCGAATAGGCGAGAATCGCTTTGAGATCGTTTTTTTTCACCGCTAGGAATGATCCATAACACAAAGTCAGAAGACCAACGCCGGTAACGAGCCAGAACCAGAGTCCCTGTCCACCGAATATCGGTGTAAACCGGGCCACAACATACAGTCCGGCCTTGACCATCGTGGCTGAATGCAGATAGGCACTGACAGGTGTAGGAGCTTCCATGGCATCCGGCAACCAGATATGGAACGGGAATTGGGCTGACTTGGTGAAAGCCCCAATCAGGATCAAGACAAGTGCTGGCAGAAATAGTGCGCTCTCCTGAAACTGTCCCAAACCTGCAATAGTCGCACGAATACTGAATGTTCCGGTAATGAGATACATCATCATGAATCCGGTAAGCATGGCGAAACCGCCAAATACCGTAATCAGGAAGGATTTTTGTGCTCCTGAAGTCGAGGCTTTACGTTTGTAATGAAATGCGATCAACAGGAATGACGTAATACTGGTCAATTCCCAGAATCCGTAGAGCACGATCATATTATCAGACAGCACCACGCCCAACATGGCTCCCATGAACATCAACAGATACAGGTAAAAGCGGTTTAGCGCTTCTTTCATATCCATGTAGAAGATGGAGTAGAGAACAACGAGGACACCGATTCCGGTGATTAGCAGTGTCAGCATGAGGCTCAGACCGTCCAGGTACAGGTTAAATCCAATGTCCAGTGAAGGTATCCATGGGATATTTCCGGATACGGTATTGTGTTGTGACACAGCGGGTATGAGGCTCGCAAAGTATACAAATAATAGTGCCGGGACAAGAAGAACCGGCCATCCCAGATGAATTTTACGGAAGAAACGATGCAGCACGGCAAGGAGAATGCCAGCGGCAAAAGGCAGGATAACAGCAACATGAAGCAGGCTCAACATTACACCCCCAATGTTTAGAATTTCGACTACTCTCTCTGTGACATACAGGCGCATAATCCTCAAAGGATATGCTTGCTCTCTATATTCATAACCCAAGTATGTATATACAGAATCGTGTCTATTCTTTGAATGGAAGAAACACGGTGAAGATTTCAGTAATTATTGTATGGGAATGTATAATAAATAAACACACAAGTTCCGATAAATATGAAAACGATTAGGGCGTGTCTAAAACTCCGAAGAAGCAGATTTTGCCGAATTTTCGTTCCAAGCCAGGAAGTTTTCCGCAGGCGTGCCGGGGCACGTCAAGGGAAAGTGACGCAGCAGGGGGCGAAAAGGCGGTAAAAGATGCACTTCAGCGAGTTTTGAGACACGTCCGAGGTGACATTCCGTGTACTCTTTGCAGCATAGTTATGTTGAAAAGCAAGATGGTTTCACCGTGTAATGGAGGAAGTAATGTCATTCAAAATTAGAACTGTGCTTACAGTCATCTTTGCTGTGTTATCCCTGCTGGTTACCCTGACGATTGGGTCTATTTTTAGCCAAAAGTCATTTGTTGCTGTAGAGACTGAGATTGGTCACTCGCTTACAGGCACGGCCTCACAGGCTTCGGACAAGCTGGATCGATTCATGTCCGCTCGCGCGGGTGAACTGGACCTGCTGGGCCGAATGGCTTCGTTGGAAGATGGTTTCCAACCGGATGAGATTCAGATGTTGCTGGATCAGCTACAAGATAGCTTTCCCTCATTCTCATGGGTTGGATTCATGAACCCGAAGGGAAAAGTGTTAGCTGCGACAGATGGTATCTTGCTGGGGGAAAATTTATCAGAGCGACCTGTGTATCAGGAAGGGATCAAGGGTAAATTCATTGGAGATGTGCATAACGCAGTACTTCTTGCCAAGCTGCTACCAAATCCAACGGGAGAGCCGTTGCAATTTGTCGATATCAGTTTTCCACTGAAGGATAGCAAAGGACATATTCAGGGTGTGCTCGCTGCACATTTAAGCTGGGAATGGGCGAAGGAAGTCGAAGAATCCGTGCTTGCCCCATTGAAAAGAGAAGAAAAGGACATTGAGTTCTTTATCGTAAGTAAAAAGGAACGTACAGTGCTCCTGGGGCCGAAGGAATGGATCGGGAAACCATTAGTATTGCCCGGCATCGAAGAGGCCGAGCGCAACAAAAGCAGCTGGTCCATTGAAGAGTGGCCAGATCGTAAGGAATATGTGACAGGGTTTGCCTACAGCCAGGGTCACCTGGATTATCCCGGATTAGGCTGGACCGTAGTCATTCGTCAAGTCAAGTCGACTGCTTTTGCTTCTGTGTTTGACCTGATGTGGTTCAATGTGTGGGCGGGACTCGCTGTTACTGTGCTGTTTGCACTCATTGGCTGGTTTGTCTCACGTCTGATCTCTGCCCCGCTTGTGCGTCTTACCAGAGTGGCCAATCGACTGCGAGCAGGGGAAGAGCTTGAAATTCCCGAGAATAAGGGGATTACGGAGATTGAAGTGTTGTCCCGTTCGCTTCGAGATATGCTGACCTCTCTCACGAATAAAGACTCAGAACTGGTCGTAATGCAGAATCTGGCGCATTATGATCAGTTGACTAGTCTGCCAAATCGCACTGCCCTTGAAGTGTATCTGGAGGAGTCTCTGGAGACCGAAAGTGAAAATCACACGCTGACTTTTCTCTATCTGGATCTCGATGGATTCAAACGTGTCAACGATACGCTTGGACATCAGGTTGGAGATGTTCTGTTACAGAAAGTGGCTCAGCGTCTGTGCTCTCTTGGTCAGGAGAAGGGCATTACGGTCCGATTGGGCGGAGATGAATTCCTGATTGTACTTCAGTCGGTTGGAAGTCATCCGAGGGAAGAAGCCAGCGCTTATGCAGAAACCGTCATTCAAAGTCTGAACAAGCCGTTTATTATTGAATACGAGCGAATTCGAATTGGATGTAGCATCGGAGGGGCTGAATATCCAACCAACAGCAATAACCCAAGTGAGATTATCCGGATGGCGGATGAAGCGTTGTATGAGTCCAAACGTGCAGGCAAGAACAGAATGACCTTTTATTCCGAGTTGAAGCAGGATCGTTAGCGTATAATAACAATAGTTGGGTTATCCCAATCACCTTTGCGCGTATCATCTTATAGACAAGGAGGGGTGAAATGTCTAGTAAATATGCATCGGTACCTTACGGTTATGAGCCACCTGTGGACAGCCGCAGAGGGACACTGACTTTTTATGACTCGTTCGAACATGTGACTGATGAGCAACTCGAACGCGCTGCTGCAACGGTGGACACTCGTTCATTTAAGCAGCTCGTGCTGTATCCTTTACACGAGAGCACGTTTAAGCGAATGAGCAAGGATACAATACAGGCATATTACAAAAGAGAAGACCGCTTGCACGATTGGCGGCGGGAACATCCAACTTCACGTATACGTGTGGAGGGGCTTGAGGGCAAGAGAAAGAAATATACGCCTGTGGATAGCGCGCTGCGCCATATCACGTCGGAATACCCAGCTCCTCATTTCTTGTATATGACAACTGAAATGGCGAATATGTTTGCTTCATTTGATTCCTTCAAGGATTGGATCAAAGAGCTGCGTCTCATCATTGACGGACCATCAGGTGATCTTCATCCCAGGCTGGAGCAAAATCGTCATCGCTGGGAATGGGCGGAATGAAAACGTAGAGCGTATAAAGAGATTCAGCCTGCTGATCATATGCAAACCCAAAAAAGTTGTGTTGTACAAACCGGCATTCCGGTGTACAGCACAACTTTTTTATTTATATTTTCTCTACGAAGGACGAAGTCAGGTCAAGTGATGTTACGGTTTTATTTTTACCTGTTCGTTTGGCGGCATACAGACAGGCATCTACTTCCTCAAACAATTTATCTTTACTTAGATTAGGATTGTAACTTTTGAGACCGATACTCACTGTGATGGAAGCTCCTCCAAGTTCCAGGTGGCCCATCAGGGCAATTTTCTGACGAATTCGTTCCACCAAGGCATAGGCCTGCTTGAAAGATTGCTCAAACATCAATAAGGCGAACTCTTCGCCCCCGTACCGTGCTGCAATATCACTTGAGGTAATGGTTTCCTGGATGATCAGGGACACTTTCTCCAGAATGATGTCTCCAACCCGATGACCATAAGTATCATTAATGGATTTGAAGTCATCAATATCGATCAGGGCCAGATGCATACTCATGCCGCTGTTGGCATACTCAAATGCTTTTTCGTAATAATCCTTGAACGAGCTTTGATTATAAAGGTTGGTTAAGCCATCTGTTTTGGACTGTTTGGTCATAATGGCATTTCGCACAATAAGGTCCTGCTTGGCGAGCATACTGGCCTGAAGATCAACCAGCACTTCAACTCCGCTGGTTACGATAACTTGTGCTACATATGTACCTAGGATTAAAAAAGCAGGAATCGATACCATGTCAAATGAAGACAGGTACAGTCGATAGAACGGATCGAACAGAACCAGAAGATAACCCATCATCTGCATCATGCAAACAATCCATACTCTCTTTTTACTGAAAAACAGTACCGAAGCGAAGATGGGCAACAGGCAGATCGCTAGTATAATTCGAATGTCATAATTGACATGAATTATCGTTCAGGCGATAACCGTGCTGGCTATAGACATGGTGTAAAAGGAATATGAACTGAAGCGCCGATCAACCCAACTTGCTAGCAAAATGCATGAACTGCTGATGGTCGTAGGCCAGAACAGGACATTCATCATGAAATCTATAGGGGTGCGATCATAATCCAGAAATAGGAAACAGCCTATCTGAATGACTAAATGTGAGGTAATGACAATCCAGTAGGCATGAAGCATTTTTTTGATCCATTTGGAATGCTTGAATTCGTATTCAGTTGGGATGTGGCTAGTGTGCGTATGGAAACTCTTCATATATCACCGCTGACTGCATCATAATGGTACGACAGAATTACTCTCGTATATGATGATTATAAATCACAATGCATAAAACGCAAATCATTATATTTAAAGCATGGGAACTAAGCTTACATTATATTACAAGCGTTGACTGAAACTTTCCGAGGAAGGACATACAAATTTCGGTTAGAGCGACATAGACTGTTAGAAGGCTCCGTATCATAGGATTGTAATTCTTGCTGAAGGGGAGGTGAATTCCATTCCTCTTGTCGTTCGTTCAACCGTTAACGCTACGGGAGCAATTACGTTTACGGGCAATACGCTTGGACTGAGTCGTTCGGAAACAGCAGGGGTACCGGGAACACAGGACAGTATTGGTGGTTTTACCACAACCAACACCACCGTCCAGTATGGAACCTACCCACTGGGAACCACAAGCTTGTATCAGAGTAACAGTTCTGCTGCTATCCTTGTTCTTCCTGCGGGCAGTACCGTTCTGTATGCGGAATTAATCTGGGGCGGAAGTTATATCAATGGAACTGTCAATCTGAGCTCAGCGATCAACAATCCGGTAACGTTCATCACCCCTGCAGGTTCATTCAGTGTTACACCTGACCCGGCGACTTACAATCAGTTTGATCTGGGTAACAACGCCGCAGGTTATGTACGTTCAGCCAATGTAACGACACTTGTACAAAATGGGGGAGCAGGTACATATATCACCGGAGCGGTCGTGGGAACGATTGTGATTACGAATGATGCTACAGCCAATCATGCGGGATGGACGCTTGGCGTTATTTATCAGAATCCCAATCTCCCTTTTCGCAACATGTCTTTGCGTGCAGGCGGCGTACTTGTGCAATCCACTTCACCACCAGTCGTTACAACACTGACAGGATTCGCAACCCCTCTCTCCGGTGTACTCGGAGGAAGAGCACTGTTCAGTGCCCAGGAAGGTGACGCGAATCGAACAGGTGATCAGGCATTATTCGGGCCGACCTCTGCGACTTCAGTGGCCCTATCCGGGCCAAACAATCTGGCTGCGAACTTCTTTGCATCCCAAATCAATGGGGATACGGGAGCGCTTAACACAACGGGCACTTTCGGAACTCGAAATCAGATCAACGGAGCTCCGGGTTCCAACATCGTCGGCGGTCGTCAAGGCTGGGATATTACCAATGTGGATGTATCTGCCAGGCTGATTAACAATCAATCCTCCGCAGTACTTACGCTAACGACTTCAGGCGATGCATACATCGTTAATGGCAATGCCATTCAAGTCGATATTAACGCACCAAGAATTACCGTATCGAAGGGGTCAACGGCCACCGGTGCGGTAGCGGGGGATAGCATTCTCTATACGGTTACGGTTGCCAATGCAGGTACAGCCAGTGCCGCCAGTGTAGTTCTATCCGACTCATTGCCTGCAGGACTTACTTTTATTCCTGGGAGCGTCACAGTTGCAGGTGTATCCCGCCCAACACTGGATATAACCGCAGGTATTCCGCTGGGTGCATTAAACCTGTCAAGCAGTATTGTTGTAACCTACCGGGCACTTATCGGACAGGATGCAAGCATCTTGCAGCTTGTGAATTCGGCCAATGCAGCTTTTACGTTTCAGAGTGTGGCAGGAGGGCCGACGATTACTGGCGTAATTCCCTCCAACAACTCCACACTTCCTGTATATTCACCGAACCTGTCCATTGTGAAGTCGGCGAGTACCACCAATGCCACGGTGGGTGACACGGTAACGTACACGATTCAGGTAAACAATGGAGGGAATGTTGCGGCTAGCGTCACATTGACAGATAACATCCCAAGTGGCAGTTCGTATGTAGCAGGCAGCTTCCGCCTGAACGGAAATGTCATTGCAGGCGCCAATCCCGCGACTGGTGTGAATTTGGGCAGCCTTGCTGCGGGTAGCGCGAATACCGTTACCTTTCAAGTGCTGGTCACAAGCTTGCCTACACCGCCAACCCTTGTGGATCAGGCTACCGCTTCGTATTCGTTTAACTCGCCTGACGGAAGGACCATAACAGGAACAATAGCGTCTAACACCTTGACGATTCCGGTGACTTTGCCCAATGTAACCGCAGTTAAATCCGCTTCCGTCAGTGACGTAGCCGTAGGAGAGACATTCACCTACACCGTGGTTACCACGAACGGTGGCATTCAGCCGATTAACAATGTGATTCTGACGGATGCTCTCCCGGCAGGAACTATATTTGTTCCGGGAAGTGTCACCGTAAGAGGAGCGGCCGTTGCATCGGCTAATCCGAACAGTGGCATATCTGTTGGAACATTGACTGCGGGAAGTTCAGCGACGGTGACGTTTCAGGTTACGGTTCAATCCTTGCCTGCATCAGGATCGCTGCTTAATCGGGCTTCTGTGTCCTATAGTTCAGGTACCTTTACGGGTATTTCCAACTCCAATTCGATCACTACTCCTGTGTACCAGCCGGTCATTGCGATTAATAAATCGGCGAGTCAAACGAATGCGACGCTGGGAGATCAGCTTGCATATACACTTGTGGTGACAAACAGCGGAAACATAGCTGCTCAAGTTACGGTAACCGATACGATCCCTGCAGGACTGACGTTTGTTCCGAATTCGGTAACAGTGAATGGTACTGCGCGTCCGGGAACCAGCCCATTAACCGGTATAACGCTGGGCAGTCTCTCGCCAGGAGCTACAGCTACGGTCGTATTTCGCGCAACACTGAGTACACTTCCATCTCCGCCAACACTGGAGAATCAGGGTACCGCAACTTATACGTACCAGCTTCCCAGCGGACGGAATCTCTCAGGGTCAAGTCAATCCAATATCGTTCGAATACCTGCATCGGCCCCTAATATTTCGATTAGCAAAACGGTAAACACACCTGATGCGACTGTAGGAGACATTCTTACTTATACCGTTATTGCAACTAATGCCGGAATTAGTGCAGTCCAAAATCTGGTGATTTCGGATACGCCGACCGGCTCGGAGTTTGTGCCGGGCAGTGTCACCATTAACGGAACAGCTTCCGCAAGTGCAAGTCCGGTCTCAGGCATTGTTGTCGGAACCTTAAACAGCTCAAGCAGCGTCACCGTGACATACCAGACCAGAGTGACGTCTGTTCCTTCCACAGGATCAGCTACCAACCGTGCCAGCGCAGCCTTTACGTCGGGAAGTTTTAATGGTGTCTCTTCATCGATTACGGTTAGTACACCCATATTTCAGCCCGTCATTCAAGTGGTGAAATCAGCAAGTACAACGAATCTGACGGTAGGAGATACCTTTAATTACAGCATTCAGATTAACAACACAGGTAACATCGCAGCTTCGGTTACCTTGACGGATCCGATTCCTGCGGGAGCTGTTTTCAGTACGAACAGTGTCATTATTAACGGTGTACCCACACCAGGTGTAAGTCCGGCAGCAGGTATTAGTTTGGGCTCAATTCCAGCCAACTCAAGCACAACAGTTACTTTTGTCGCAACGGTAACAAGTTTGCCTGATTCAAGACAGTTGACTAACCAGGCGGTTGCTTCATTCTCATACACACTTCCAAGTGGAAGAGCGATTGCCGGATTCTCGTCATCCAACACCATCACTATTCCTGTCTCTCTACCCAATGTAACGATTGTTAATAGTGACAATGTAGATTACGGCGTAGTCGGGGATGTCATCAGGTACACATCTGTTATTCGCAACAACGGAACCGTAGCAGTTAACAATGTGGTATATGTCAACCCTCTTCCTCCGAATACCCCATTTGTACCCGGAAGCGTCATTGTGAACGGGACTTCATTCCTGCTCTTCAATCCGACCGCCGGTATTCCAATCGGTACTTTGGCTCCAGGAGCTGAGGTTACCGTAACTTTTGAGGTGACGATTACCATGCCGATCCCTTCGCAGATTAACAATCAGTCGACGGTCAGTTTCACATCCGGTTCATTTTCGGGGTCATCCTCCTCCAATACAACACAGACGCCGGTTATCCAACCGCAGATTTCACTCGTCAAAACCGCCAATACAGTCAATGCCACCGTAGGTGACACGGTTGTATACACGGTGACTGTCAGCAACACGGGCAATTTGCAGGCCAATGTTACCGTCACAGATACGATTCCTGCTGCGACTTCTTTTGTAGCCAACAGTGTTGTTGTTTCAGGTGTGCCGCAGCCTGGAGCGACGCCGGGAACAGGTATTCCAGTAGGCAATGTTGCAGCTGGAGCAACCGCCGTTATTACGTTTGCTGTGGTTGTGGATACACTTCCATCTCCGCAGCAGCTTAGCAACTTTGCTACATCTTCCTTTACCTTCACACCTCCGGACGGACGTACGTTGACAGGAACAGCCACTTCAAATACGCTGACGTTTCCGGTCTCTTCTCCAAACGTTGCTGTCGTTAAAAGTACACCTTCAACTGCGGCAGCGGTAGGTGATACCGTCACTTACTCCGTTCAGGTAACAAACAGTGGTATAGCTCCTGTAAACAATATTCAGTTTTCGGACCCGGTACCTGCAGGGGCTTCCTTTGTCACAGGCAGTGTGACCGTGAATGGAGTAGCGCAACCTGCAGCCAACCCGGCAGGCGGGATATCACTTGGCACACTTGCTCCAGGAGCGTCCGCAACTGTAACTTTTGCCTTCCGTGTGGATGCGATACCGCCAAGCGGCCAGCTGAGTAATCGATCCACAGTCAGTTTTACATCAGGGACTTTCTCGAGCACAACATTTTCCAATACGGTGGTCACACCGGTATTCCAGCCCATTCTCACTGCAACAAAGGCGGCAAGCACACAGAACGCTACTGTAGGTGACACGGTTAGCTACACGGTTACTGTATCCAACACGGGTAACTATGGGGCCCAGATTAACCTGACGGACAATATCCCAACGGGAACCATTCTCGTTCCGAACAGTGTCATTGTGAATGGCCAGCCGCTGCCTGCAGCCAATCCAGCCACAGGTATTTCGGCAGGCACTGTTGCTGCCGGTGTGACAACAACCATTACTTTTTCTGTCGTTATCGATACTTTGCCGTCTCCGCAACAGCTGGTGAATCAGGCTTCGGTGGCTCTTTCCTTCACATTGCCGGACGGTAGGACGATTACAGGTTCTGTTCTGTCCAATGTACTTACCATCACCGTGTCGGCTCCGGATGTCGATGTAGTGAAATCGACGACATCAACGTCGGTCTCTGTTGGCGATATTGTGACATACAGCGTAGCAGTGACAAATAACGGAATTGCGACGGTCAGTAATGTAGTCTTCACAGACGCGGTACCGGCAAGCACCGTTCTTGCGCCAACTGGCGTATTTGTTGATGGGGTTCTTCGCCCTGGTGCCAACCCTTCAACCGGGATCACCATTGGTTCCATTGCCCCTGGGGTTACCGTGACTGTAGTATTTAGTGTTCGGGTTACTTCGCTCCCGGCAAGTACCGTTTTGAACAATCAATCCACGGTCAGCTTTACATCCGGCGTGTTCTCAGCCACCACGTTCTCCAATACGGTTACAACCCCGGTGTTCCAGCCGATTCTGACGGCGGTCAAAACGGGGGATCAGACGATAGCCACGGTCGGGGATACCGTTGTGTACAGCATCTCCATCTCTAATGCCGGGAACTATGGAGCCTCTGTTACGTTGACGGATACGATCCCTGCCGGAACTGAGCTTGTGCCCAATAGTGTGATCGTCAATGGTGCATCTGTACCGGGTGCCGATCCGGCTTCGGGTATTCCGCTGGGCGTCGTGTCAACAACAACCATGGTTATGTTCTCGGTGGTCATTGTCACTCTTCCTTTGAGCCAATCGATAACGAATCAGGCTTCTGCAACCTTTACGTATACGCTGCCAGACGGAAGAACACTGGGAGGCAGTCTAACATCCAATTCGCTCAACATTCAGGTATCTGCACCGGATGTCAGTGTAACGAAAACAACAACGTCGGTAGATGCAGTGGTCGGCGACACGATTGTGTACCAGATGGTTGTGACCAATAACGGAATTGATCCCGTTAACAATGTGGTACTAACCGATCCGATCGATCCAGCTACCACATTTGTCGCCGGAAGTGTTCTGGTGGATGGTGTTCCGCGTACCTCGGCTAACCCAGCACTTGGCATCGCCATTGGATCACTGGCTCCAGGAGCCTCAGCAGCAATATCCTATGCAGTGCGAGTCAATACACTGCCTACACCACCTGTTGTGAGCAGTCAGTCAGCCGTAAGTTTCACATCGGGTGTCTTCTCGGGTGCTTCATACTCGAATATCGTAGTCACACCGATTTATCAACCAATCATTGCCGTGACCAAAACGGCAAATACATCTAATGCTACGATCGGTGACACCATCGTTTACTCTTTTACCATCAACAACAGCGGAAATCTGGCTGTTAATCTGACCTTGACAGATAACATTCCGGATGGAGCTGTGCTTCTTCCGAACAGTGTTTTAATTGATGGTGTGCCGCAACCAGGAGCCAATCCGGAAACAGGCATTGCTGTAGGCAGCATATCGCCAGGGGGATCCGTTAATGTGACCGTCACCCTTGAAGTTACCGTGGATTCGCTGCCGCAAGATCAGCGGTTGACGAACCAAGCCGTGGCCAATTATACATTTAGTCCGCCGGATGGCCGTCAGTTAACGGGTACGGTGTCTTCCAACGTCCTTGTCATTCCAGTATCTTCACCTAACGTGACGGTTGTCAAAAGCACTGATGCCATTGATGCAGTGGTCGGTGATGTAATCACTTATACGGTTGTTGTTACAAACGCCGGTATTGAAGCGGTCAATAATGTGGTCATGGTTGACCCTGTACCGGTAGGAACAGTGTTTGTACCCGGAAGCGTAACGGTGGATGGAGTTGCAAGACCAACCGGCAATCCGAATACCGGAATAACACTTGGATCGATTGCTGCTGGTGCTTCGGTGACCGTGACATTCAGAGTAGGGGTCGTGGTGATATGAGCCAATCTTCCGGTCCGTTGTCCCACTGGCTACAGAATCAGTCCCTGGTTCGATTCAGCTCGGGTACGACTGAACTGGAACAGGTGGCCTATTCCAATACCGTAGTCACCCCATGGGTTGGACCCAGACTTGAAGTAAGAAAGGGATCCAATGTGACTGTAGCTGCACTGGGGCAGTCGCTCACTTATCAGATCGAGATTACGAATTCTGGTAATCGAACCGCCATCGTGCATGTAGTGGATCCGCTCTCGGAAGATACATCACTGCTTCCGAATAGTGTGCTTCGTGATGGGATTCCATTACCCGGTGCATCACCCCAGCTTGGGCTTCCTCCTGCTGAGGTCACGCCGGGAGCCACACTGCGCTACCACTTTCAAGTTGCCATCGTGCGTTTGCCTTCGACACTGAAGCTGTTGAATCAGGCGCAAGTAAACTATGAATTTCTAACACCAGAAGGCAGAACAGTTACAGGCAGAGAACTTTCCAATGCGGTTGAGGTCACTTTGGCCTCATCCCGTCTGGAGGTGGTCCTTCAATCGGACCATATCTCGACCTTCTCAGGGGATATGGTTTTGTACAGTGTCGTTGTGAGCAATCCGGGATTTCTGACAGCTACAGGTGCCAAGGTGACCATCGCTTTGGCTCCTGGCCTTGTATTTATTCCTGCAAGTGTTGTTATTAATGGAATGTTTGCCCCCCAGATGACCCCGGATTCTGGAATAGAGATCGGTGACATTGAGCCCGGAAGTTCAGTTACCATTCAATATCGGGTACAGGTTGTTTCGGTAAGGGATGCTGAGAGCATTCCAACTCAGGCGGTGCTGGAGTATACTTCTTCAGGCAAGCAGGAAGTCGTTTATTCAAACAAAGTCACACTTGAAGTCATCCAGCCTTTTATTTCGATTCAAAAAAAGGTACATCCGGTAGTTGTCTCATTGGATGACATCATACAATATGACATTACCATTGCAAATGAAAGTAATTATGCGGTGGATGCCAAAGTATCGGATTCATTGCCGGCCAGTATGACGTTTGTTGAAGGGAGCCTCAGCTGGAATGGGGTCAAGCGGCCCGGGGCCAATCCGGTCAAGGGAGTTAGCCTCGGGACAGTAACTGCACGGTCTATCGTCAATATTCAATTTGAAGCAAAGATTATAGAACAAAGGACAGCCATGTCTGATCCATCCGAGCTGGTTAACCAGGCGCGTCTCTTGTATACGTATCGATTGCCGGATTCACGAACGGTGCAGCGCATAGCTGCTTCCAACGAAGCAACGGTCTACCTGAAAAGCCCGATGATCAAGGTTCACGTTGGAGTAAATCCTAATCTAGTTGAGCAGGGAGGATCCGTATCTTTTCAGGTCCGGGTTGAGAATACAGGCTCTCTGTCTGCCCGTGTACAATTGACAGGCGTTCTTCCACCGGGAGCCAAATGGAGTGGTCAGGCGGAAGGTCAGGTTCAATGGAACATACCCGAATACTCTTCGCCAAGGTATCTACATCTGGGGGAACTGGCCCCGGGCGCGGAGAAAAATATCTCCTATGTAGCGCAGTTATCTACAGAGGAGACGGGAACGCTGAATGGTTTCCTGACTGCCCTGTATACTTATGAACTGAACGGACAGAGACGAAGCGGTGAAGTTCGATCGAACGAGTATACAATTGTTATAGAATACCGTGAAGAATAACGCCAACCAGCTTACGTATGATGAATTGGAAAATTTGCCCCAATGAACTGTCATGACATTACACGAACGCAAATGAATGGTATACTAATTGAATACGAACTCGGCAATCAACCCGTGGAATCGGGACGTCGGAGTAGAGGAGGCAGCCACATTGGCAAAAGCAAAAGTAGCAAAAAGACCTACACGGGATGAATTTGAACTTGAAGAGTTGGGAAATCAACTGGTTGAAGCCTTTCGTGAACGTTCGGAAGTACTGTTGACCGTATGGGGCAAAGAAGACCAGGTGCAAGGAGTCATTGTCAAAATGGACTCCCGTACACGACTTGTGCATGTAGAGTATACCGAAGAAGAGTTCACGGCGAAGGTGCCTTTTCTGGATATCATGCGTGTGCAATCTCCCCGGTATTGAACGAAAAAAACAGCAATCTGAATAATAAGGGCATCCGCCCTGTCAAAGTCGTACTTCCTGCATAAGATATCCCATACCTGTTGCAGAGGAGGTACGGTCAATGAGCGAAGTATTAGGTGGAGAAACAAGAGGCTACGGATACGGAGGTTTCACTTCTGTAGGTGCCATTCTGGTTCTGTTCATCCTGTTGGTTATCATCTCCAAAGCGTTCTTGGTATAATTTCATATCTCGAAAGAATGAAAGAAGCTCTGCCATCACGGCAGAGCTTTTTTGTTCGTTCAGATCTTGGAAGGTTGTTTGCGGCTGAACAAGCCATAGAGAATCACAATAAGAACCGGGTACAATACCGCCCATCCGGCAAAAGGGAATACGATCGCTGTGGCTACAAAGGAAATCCAGCTGATGGTCACGCCGGTGCGACTGCCTTTCAATAACCGGATGCCTGCTGCACAGCCCCCAAGATATGTGAGGATAAAGGTTGCATTGGGAAGTTGAATCAGCGTTGTAAGTGAAACGATGCCGCTTGCATAGACACTTAGCACCAGAATGAAGCAGATCCCCAGGAATCCGATTGCTGCTACAGGTGTGTGGAATCGATTGGACAGATGAGCCATCCAACGCGGTGCAGCCCCTTGTCTCGCGAGTGCATAACCAACCCGTGAAGCTGCCCCAGCATAGGCAATGACGGTTGCAGTACAGATAAATATGCCAGTCAGTCCAGCGATCCAAGCACCCCAGATACCGAGAGGTTGGCTAATGATCCATACGAGGGATACATCGGCCCCGCCGTGAAGATAACTTTGCGTGCCTACGGTAGCCAGAGCTGTCAGGAAGTAGAGCACACCTACGATAATCGCAGCGATAGTTACACCTTTAATGGCTGCTTTACGAGGATCAGTGAATTCTTCAGACAAGTGAGATACCGCCTCCCAGCCAATAAAACACCAGAACAGAATCGCCCCGGCTTGACCGATACTGACCCAGCCATGAGGCATGAATGGAGTGTAATGGATGGAGTCCATGTTGGGAAGAGCCAGTACAAAGGCCATCACCAGCACAGCAACAATAGCGATGACGACACCAATCTGTACTTTACCCGCAACTTGCATACCAACGATATTAATGATCAATCCAATTGCCAGCATTATAGCAGCAATCGCAATTCTAATATGTTCACCTAGCCCCAACGCAGCCGTCATATATCCTGCACCAGTCAGAGCTGCGACAGGAGCTCCTATGGGTACTGACATCAAAAAGAACCAGCCAATGATTGTTCCGGCACGTTGTCCGAAAGCAAGGGTGACGAAATGGGATACACCGCCTGCATCGGGATATCGAGCAGATAATAGTCCCATGGATAAAGCGAGTGGCAGAATTAGCAGGACCATGCCGCCCCAAGCCAATAGCGAAGCTGGACCTGCCAGCTCAGCAGCCAGTCCGGGTACAATCAGGACACCTGAACCGAGTACTGCACTTACATAGAGCGCAACGGCTTGCGGCATGCCGATTGTTTTTTTGAGCTGTGAAGAGGTGTTCATGTTATTGTATTAGCCTACCTTCCAGATTGGAATTATTCTGATAATGACTATGTAATTATATAGGAGGAGAACCATTCAGTCATTGGCGAATTTTGTAGAAAATCGGTGTAAGTCCTGCTGGCGTTATGTTAGAATATAACCATCCCTAGAGAAAGAAAGAGGTGTTTGGATAATGAGCCAAGAGTTAACAGCATCTTTAAATGAACAGATGAACTTCGAGTTTTATTCCGCTCATGTATATCTGGCTATGGCAGCCTATTGTTCCAGCAAAAGTCTGGATGGATTTGCGAACTTCTTCATTGTGCAAGCCGAAGAGGAGCGATTCCATGGTATGAAAATATACAAATTCCTGAATGATCGTGGACACCGTGCTACATTAGCGGCTTTGCCAGAACCGAAGAATGAATATGCTTCGATGCTGGATGTCTTTGAGCATGGTTATGCTCATGAACAGCAGAACACGAAAAAATTCTATAATCTGGCTGACATCGCCTTGAACGAACGTGAACATGCGACAATGTATTTCCTGAAATGGTTCATTGATGAGCAAGTTGAAGAGGAAGCATTGTTTGACAACATTATTCAGAAGTTGCGCCGCATTGAAAAAGACAGCAATGCCTTCTATATGCTGGATGCCGAGTTTGGCAAACGTTCATTCACAGCTCCAGCTGAATAAATGCACGTAGGGAGTCGAGAAGATTCCAAGAACAAAAGACTTTTACATACGGCATAAGGAAATCACCCTCAAAGCAATAGGGGTTAGGTCTCCTTGCAAGGGATGACGGGTTGATGCCATATGCTGATTGAAGACGAAAAAGCTTGCACTTGTGCAGGCTTTTTTTGCATGCATAGCTATTTAATTATTGTATTGATTTGCTTGAATTGGAGCAAAAGTCTATCAAAATCCTGAATGTGGGTAATAAAGGATATGTCACAATTGATCTATCCTGACGGGATCTTTATTTTGCTCAAATCTATCAAATTCGTATTAAATTTTAGGTTTATCTGACAAAAGTGTAACTCTACCGTAGCCTTTGAAGCGAGAACAGCAGTCACTACCTTTGATAGTATTAGGATTAATCGCCAAGGGATGAAGGTAGAACAACATGGACACCCGGGGAAATATAACACACAAGGGAGATTTTAATTATGTTACATATTCGCAAATCTATCATGGTCACACTTGCTATTTTACTAATCATTCCACTATTATTGCCGCAGTCGGTATCTGCCAAATCCGCTACTTCCAAGGATCGTGCAAGCAAAGCAAATTCCAAAATCATATATCTGACTTTTGATGATGGGCCTACCGCTCATACGGGTCAGTTACTGGATATTCTGGATCAGTATAATGCGAAGGCAACGTTTTTCATGCTGGGTCCTCAGATGGAGAAATTTCAGAAGGCTACCAAACGAATTGTAGCTGACGGGCATGGATTGGGTTTACATGGGGTGAGTCACGTTCCAAGCAAATTCTATCAATCCGCATATAGCGGATTGATAGAGATGCAACAGGCCAATGTAAGTCTGAACAAGGTTGCTGGAGTTAAAACAAGTCTCGTTCGGACGCCATATGGTAGTAAACCATATCTCAAACCGGCATTCCGTAACGTGCTGCTGGGTCAGGGTGGATTCCATCTATGGGATTGGAATGTGGATTCGGAAGACTGGAAATACAAGAAAGATCACCAGAAAGTCTATAACAGTGTAATGAAGCAGATCCACCATGTGCAAAAGAGCGGAACAACGCCGGTTGTGCTTATGCACGACCAGGAAGCGACGCTGAAAGTATTACCGCAAGTATTAAAAACATTGAAGGCAGAAGGGTATCGTTTTGAAGTATTAAGCAAGAAAGTGCAGCCGGTTAACTTCTGGAACGACAAACGTTAATATTTTCAATTTTCCAATTCAATCAGACGATAGAGTAGACCCTGATAATAGATTGGCTAAAACGAAGGAGGTACACATCATGAAGAAACAATCATTATGGATAACTATTCCGGTAACGACAGCCGTTTTACTTGCTCTGGCAGGATGTGGCGGACCGGATTCCAATGCTTCATCATCAGAGAGTAGTTCTTCACCAACGACAACAGTGGGTGAACAGACCGAGAATGGCAGCGGTGGTGCTGATTTCTCTAATGAAAATGAAACAGGAACCAAAGAGAACACGGGAACAGTGAATAGTGTAGAAACATCAGGAACGCAGGCCGGCGGAAACCATACTGCCACAGGTCAATCAGGTGTGAATGATGTGATCAAGCAAGTTCGCAACCAGTTGAAGATGGAGAATGCAGCGTTACCCACTTCATTCCCATTGGACAAAGGCACATATTTGGGTGCAGCAATACCTTCCAATACGGCTGATGCATTTAAAGTGAACTTCTACGCCACCACTCAGTCGGTTGCTGTTAATGATCAATCTTTAACGGCATCCGACAGTAAGATACCTGTACTGGCTTCCTATGAAGTGAAGACTTATAAGAACCCTGATCAGGATAGCATTTTTCCTGAGACGGACCTGAAAGATATTCCAGCAGATATGGCTGTAGACCTGGGACATGGCATCAAAGGCATGGCTGAAGGTGCGGCAGGCAGTCAATATCTGACTTGGCAAGAAGGCAGATGGACGCTGCAAATTCGTTCGGTTTCCGAAGATGAAATGAATAATCCGGGCATAGCGAAGAAAATGGTGGAGTACCTGGAGTCACATACATTGCCTATACCGAAAGATAAAGGATATATCAAGGTTGAATATCCAAGTGGTGGAAAGTCTGTTCATGTAACGATCTCATGGCAGGACGGTAATAAAATTCATCAGCTTAAGACCGATCAAGTACCACTAGAAGCTCTTGGCATGACTGTATCTGTGAAATCTTGAGTAATTTATGGATATCTGAACTGTAGAAGAGATGAGTGTTGGATGGTTGCGGTATATATTTAAAAAGGTTGGCCCAGGATTTTTTCTGGGCCAACCTTTTTATTAGAGATGTTATGAAAGCATGTAAAGCAGGAGTACATGCTTATTTATGTTTCAATGGGTTAAAGCGGTACTTTCATTTGAACCACCCTTTTTCCTTAGAGCGAGTGATGGCCTCAATGCGGTTACTGGCATTTAACTTGTTGAGAATAATGGAGATGTAGTTACGCACCGTGCCCGTTGTGATAAACAGATGTCCGGCGATTTCCTTGGTGTTTTTGCCATCTGCCATGAGGCCTAGCACGGCATTTTCCCGCTCTGTCAGAGGATTTTCTTCTACATAAGCTTCATCTACCAAGTCGGGAGCGAAGATGCGTCTGCCATTCATAACTTGGCGGATCGCCTCGGCAAGTTCTTCTATTGGACTGTCCTTGAGCAGGTAACCACGGACACCGCCTTTTAAGGCACGTTCGAAATATCCGGTCCGGGCAAAAGTGGTCAGGATAATGACCTTACAGCTCATTCCTTTGAGTTCTTCTGCGGCTTCGAGGCCGCTTTTCACGGGCATTTCTATATCCATCAGACAGATGTCTGGTGTAAGCTCCTGGACAAGTGCAAGGGCTTCCTGGCCGTTGCTGGCACGTCCGACGACTTCCATATCTTCCTCCAGATTGAGGAGAGAAGACAAGGCACCGAGCATCATGCGCTGATCTTCCGCGATTACAATTCTGATCATGATTCTTCCTCCTTTATCGGTTTGCGGACGAGTTTGGGAACATGAATAATAATCTCTGTACCCTGAATATCTGTATCAGATCGAATATCCAGACAGCCGTTTACAAATTCAAGTCGTTCTTTCATGCCCAAAATCCCTGTTCCTCGCCGCTCCTGTCTGTGTGATCGTTCTATTCCGACGCCGTTGTCTTGTACAGTGAGTATATTATTGGCGGGTGATTCCTCAATAATGATGGTACATGCTGTTGCCTGACTATGTTTGACCACATTAGTAACAGCTTCTTTCAAGCACATGCCAAGCACATTTTCATTCAATTGTGACGTGTCTTGTAACTTCGGATTGCCATCGAGTATATATTCAATGGAAGCGGCCTTCAAAATCTGCTCCGCCCGGAACAGTTCATCGACCAATTGTGTACCACGCATGGTGGTGACCATTTCCCGGACTTCCTTTAGAGCTGTGCTTGCCGTTTGTCTGAGGTCGTTCAATTCGATCTCAGCCTGATCGGGATTACTGCGGAGCAGTCGTCTCGCCAAATCGGTTTTCAGACCGATCAGAGAGAGTTTCTGTCCGAGTGTATCGTGCAGGTCACGAGCGATACGCTGGCGTTCTTCCATTTTTACGAGATCATCGAGTCGCTTGTTTGCATTCTCCAATTGGCCTTCCAATTGTTCAGTCTTGTTTTTGTTATACGTACTGATTGGAAGCAGGATGGAGGCCATTAAGCTGATGAATACAAACGGGAACTGACTCACCAATAATGAACTTTGATTGATAAAACCATAATTAATGGTTAGGAAACTGGCTCCCAAGTTCACCGAGTAGAGGGTGAAGAAACCAGCCTTATTTTTAATATTCCCAATAAAAAAAGCAAGAAACAATGAAAAGTAGGCATAATCATAGGCGATAGTCATCGTAATGGATATGGCAATGAGCAAACCAATCCACATGTATACCTGCCAGCCCTTGGTGATGAAGGCGAGCAGATAACAGACGAAGAAAACGAGAATGATAACAATGCCGGTTACCATCGTCCATAATTTGGAATATTGTGAAATGTAATAGAAGGGCAGGATGAAAAAGACGAGCCATACATAAGGATTTAACCCTGTATTTTTATAAAAAATCTGCATCCACTTCTGAATATGATTCTCCTCCTTGCACTTGTACTCAACCGTAGCATGACTGTAGCATGACTATGGCTTGAACACAAGAAAACGAATCCGACAGAGTTAAGGCTTCTCTGTCAGACCCGCTGGATTCGTAACACGGATAGTTGGTTGAACATAAGGTTTGCGGGATAGATTTTTGAGCTGTCTAAAGCTAATGAACTGTTTAGAATCTTCATCCCACAGACGGAAGCGCAGAGCAACCAGACTGGAACGTAATGTAATGGTAGTTGCTTTTTGCAAGGGTGGTGTTGCGTTATGTGCTTCTTCCAAGAAATAGTTAGGTACACGCGGGCTCAAGTGATGCACATGGTGAAACCCGATATTACCACTGATCCATTGCAATAATTTTGGCAATTTGTAATAAGAACTACCTTCGACAGCTGCTTTTACATAACTCCATTCATCTTCGTGTTCAAAATACGTCTCTTCGAACTGATGCTGCACGTAGAACAGCCAGATCCCAAAGAAACCGGAGAAGAAGAAGATAGGTGCCTGCACCATTACAAAAGCCTGCCATCCGACCAACCAGCACATGAATGCATAGAGGGCTACGATCAATACTGTTGTTAGGTGTGTATTGATGCGTTCTTTACGTCTTGCACCTTTGCGGTTAAAACGGTAAGCCAACAGAAACACGTAGATGGGTCCGATACAAAACAATACGAACGGGTTACGATAAATCCGATAGAAGAGGCGTCCCCAAGGAGAAGCTGCTTTGTATTCGTCAACCGTCATAACCCAGATATCACCTACACCACGTTTGTCAAGATTACTGCTTGTCGCGTGATGGATAGAATGCTCGTTTTTCCACTGCTGATAGGGTGTCACTGTTAATACACCAGTAATGGTACCGAGAATATCATTGGCACGTTTGCTCTTGAAGAATGAACCATGACAGCAGTCATGGAAGATAATGAATGTCCGTAGTACAAATCCGGATGCCACCAAGGCAATCGGGAAGGTCAGCCAGTAGGATACCGATAAGCTAAAGTAAGCCGCAGCCCATAGCAGGAAGAGCGGGAGCAATGTATTGATTAACTGACGGATACTTAATCTGAGATCATTTTTTTCGTAAGGGGTGACTTCTTTTTTTAGCGCCATTTCTTTATTTCTACTCATTGACGTGTGTCCTCCTTCAATCGTTATAACTGTATCAGCTACAACTTGACGTTTCCCGGTAAGACTTTCCTCTAGGAAGCGTTTTTATCATTGTAAAACAATCCGAACATGACAGTAAGTCATAAACGTCAGCCCTCTGTAATGATGAATATCAATGATGGACCATGACATTTGTCATGGGTGTATGATTCTGAACGGCTTGGCAGAAGACAAAAGAGAACGTTTTACAAATTCCTTTGCACAAATCACGCAACAATTTGTATTATGTATACAAATTTTGTTGTGAGCATGGTAAAATCTATCTTTGAGTGATTATGACAACTTATGAGACGGGTCGATTAGGTTGATTTCTGATGGATTGGATGGAATGCTTAATGAAGAAACGAATTACGGATATTCTATTTATTATGGCAGGTGCATTTCTGTTTGCGCTGGCGGTGAACCTGTTCGTCATCCCGAACGATTTGGCTGAAGGCGGGGTAACGGGTATAACGATTATTTTGTATTACCTGTTTGAATGGTCACCAGGACTGATGAACCTGATCCTGAACGGTATTTTGTTAATTGTGGGATACCGGTTTCTAGATAAAACGACTACGGTGTATACGATTATTGCGGTTGTGTTCAACTCATTGTTTCTGCATCTGACAGAGAGCTGGACAATTGACTCTCATGAGCTGTGGATTAATACGATATTTGGTGGATTGTTTGCGGGTCTTGGGATCGGATTGATTGTTAGAGTAGGGGGAACAACAGCCGGAACAGTTATCCTGGCACGGCTTGCCAATAAATATTTGGATTGGAACATCAGTTATGGATTATTATTCTTTGATTTGATTGTGGCGTTCTCATCTTTCTTCATTATAGGGCCGCAAGGTCTGATGTGTACGATTGTCTTGCTGTTCGTGGGTACCAAAACGATGGAGTTCATTATTGAAGGACTCAATCCGAAAAAGGCGGTTATGATTATCTCTTCCAAACAGGATGAGATTGCGAAGCAAGTGATTGAGAAGATGGACCGCGGTGTAACCGTGTTATCCGGTCATGGGTATTACACGAAAAATAAGAAAGAGATCCTATACATTGTCATTAGCAAGCAGGAAGTTTCCATGCTAAAGAAGATTGTACGAGCTGAAGACGAGATTGCTTTTATCACGATTCATGATGTGCGTGATGTATTCGGGGAAGGATTTATTGAACTCTCCAAAACTTGATGATATGTATATAAGGAAGAAAGGAGTTGCGGTGATCGTTCACCGCAACTTTTTTGATAGGTTAATGGTAGCCGGTATTAATCTAGTTCAAAAAGAAAGAACCCTTCTCTATAGAGAAGGGCAAACAATATTAATAATGTTTTCTTTTTTTGACTCCACAATATTCAACCGTTACATGACAGTGTTTTTTACACTTTGTAGGGACATATTTAATTTTAGTAACACAAGTTTTCGTAATTTTTTTGTAGAAACACTTTGGTCTTGGATGATGACATTTATGCTTTCTGTACATATTGAACCCTCCCTGATTGTGATAAGGTATTATATGAACAGGATATTGTAACGGAAATATATAAACGTCTATTATTGTATAATAATTCCTTTATTAGGCTTTTGTGTTACAAGTAAAGGCGTAGTTCTTTCTAGTAAAAGAGTGCAATGATAAAAAGCTGTACACCTATCAGGCACGATGATATATTGAATTTAATTAATTTGTTAATAAACTTAACTAACTATAAAGGGAGGCGATAACATGGCTGGCACACCGCAATATATGCGCAATCTAAATGAAAATCTCATTATGGATGCCCTCATAACTCAGGGAACCATGTCGAGAGCGGATATCAGCCGTCAGACCGGACTTAGTAAACCAACGGTGTCGTTGGCGGTTGAACATCTGATTGACCGTAATCTGGTAAGGGAAATGGGGAGAGCTGACAATGCTCAGGGTCGCAAAGCAACTCTCATCCGTTTCAATGAAACGGCTTATTATGTCTGTGGTATAGATATCGGCGCAACACGTATTCGGATCGCATTATCCGATCTGAATGGAGAGATTATCGCTTATAGAACACATCCCATGGTAGTCCAAGAAGCTCATGAGCAAGCAGAAGCGACGATGCTGGAGCTTCTTCGAAGCCATATGAACGAATTGCTTGATGAGAATCATCTGAACTGGGAGCAGATTCAGTGCATCGGGTTCGGCATACCGGGCGTGGTCTTGCCTGATTCAGGACGTATCAATCGTATTGTAGACCCGTTAGCCGGTCTGGAACAAGCATTCTCTCTAGAGTCGTTGTCAGGAGCTTTTCCCTGTGAAGTGATTCTGGAAAATGATGTGAATCTTGCGGCGCTTGGGGAGTATCGGAGTGGTGCAGCAGCAGGTTATAACTTGTTTGTTTTTTTCTCCATCGGTACAGGGACGGGCGCTGGCATCATGGTACATGGCCAACTGCTGCGAGGTCTTGGTGGGTTAACCGGAGAGATCGCAGAGATGCTGATGGAGGATGGCCGTCGTCTGGAGGAAGTGTTATCAGCCGATGGTCTGATGCAGGTGGCAAAACGTCACCTTAATCCGCATGATGAACTATTGGCAGTTGCTGATTCAGGCGCGGATTTAAATGTAGACGTAGTTGCAGATGATCTTAACAGACACTTGACTCCAGAGAAGTTATTTGAAGCCGCACGCAATGGAGAAGTAGATGCCTTAGATATTTTACAACAATACAGCCAAATGATTGCTTCAGCTCTGCGTCAGATTAGCGTTGTGCTTGCTCCAGATCTCATTGTGCTTGGCGGAGGCGTAGGAGGAAATGGCGATGTGTTATTGCCTTTAATGAGGCAGATCATATCTGAGCAATTCCCGGTGCAACCACAGTTAATCTGCTCCAAGCTTGGTGAGCAAGCTGTTGTCACTGGCGCGGTGCAGGTAGCCATACAACAAACGATGCTGAACCTTCAGCAGGAAGCGCTGGAATAAGAGATTGGATATACAATATCTGAGGAGGGAAACGGGATGACAGAATCCGTGAAAAACGTAAGTAATGAGTATCCGTCTAATCAGGATGGTACGGTTGGAGGTGATCTATCCGGTTGGATTGCAGGTATTGATATTGGAGGCACCAAAACATTGATACTTTTATCATCACGACAGGCTGGAAGCAAAGTTCATGAACGTATCTTGCCTACGCGTGTCAGTGATCAGCCGGATGAGTTCTTCCGATGGTTATTCGCTGAACTGGACACGTTCTGCCGCGAAGTTGGATGCAGTCTGGATCGACTTTCCGGTGCAGGCTTGGGGTTCCCTGGTGTGATTCTGCAGGAGGAAGGGATACTTCGAAATGCTCCAGCTTTTCAGTGGCCTGAGCAAGATATTCGCCCTGTGATTGCGAAGTATTATAGCGGGAATATCATGTTGGATAATGATGTGAATCTGGCCGCAATGGGAGAATATGATCAAGGGGCGGCGCAGGGACATCAACACTGTGTGATGGTCACGGTTGGAACTGGCATTGGAGCTGCTCTTATCCTGAATGGACAACTCTACAGCGGACAAAATGGAGCAGCAGGTGAGATTGGGCATTTCATTGCAGGAGACGAAGGGCTTCATAAAGGTTACGTTGCAGATGCGGATTCCTTTGGCGTATTTGAGCAAGCGACTTCAGGTACGGGAATTACCGAACAAGCAAGACGTTATTTTAAGGATGGAAAGGGAAGTGCCTTTTCTCTGGTCATGAGTCTGGCAGGAGGGGAAATGGAGCAGATTGAAGCCAGACATGTATTCAAGGCAGCCGAATCAGGTGATGTTGCTGCACTTGAGATTCTGGAACTGCCTATGCGTTATATGGCTAGAGGTCTGGCGAATATTACGGCTTTACTGAATCCTTCCATGATTGTAATCGGTGGTGGCGTGGCAGCATCCAACCCATCCTATTATTTAAATGAAGTGCGAACACGCCTCGAACGTTATACCGTTCTGCCTGCACGTTTAGCTGTAGCTGAACTCGGTAATAGAGCAGGAGCAATTGGGGCATTGGCTGCAATCAGGTCGAGTCTAGCGCGCACATATCAATAGAGAATAGGTGAAGCTACTATAGAATTAAAGGATGGAGATCCGGATGAGAAGCAGACATATGAAGGCTTACACAGAGAAAACAAAAGCCGATTTCAATGATGCAAAACGTGTTTTAATCAAATTGCAGGGCCTGTATCTGTTTATGGGGCTTGCCGGGGGAATGTTTAACCCGTACATTAACCCCATTTTGGTTGCACAAGGTTTTTCCAGTAAAGAAACCGGATTTATCATGGCGTTTGGCACACTTGTATCTATTATTCTTCAACCTATATGGGGAATTCTGGTAGATAAATTTAAAAAGACACGGTTCGTACTGATAATAAGCCTGCTTGTTCCTGCATCGTTAGCGTACTTCTACAATATTCAAGTGTACATTGTATTAATATTGATTTATACTTTATGCACTATATTCCAAGTGACTCAAATACCTGTGGCTGACTCCTATGCGGTTACCGCAGCGAGAGCAGCCAACACCTCATATGGCATGATCCGACTCTTCGGGAGCATAGGAACGGGAGTTGGTGGATTTGCAGCAGGGATGTATCTCTCTCAGTTTTCCATTCACATGTTATGGCTGCCATTTCTGATGTTTAACGTTCTGAGCGCCATACTGGCAAGCACACTCCCCCGGCAGACGAGCATATCCTCGTCCTCGGTAACCTTCTCCGTAGGTTTGGCAAGATTGCTCCGAAACCGGACATTCCTTCTATTTCTAACAGGTTGTTTCCTGGTTAACCAAACGCTCACTGCGTTTAACTCCTTTTTTGTTATTTCATTTCAGATGGCTGGCGGTTCTGTAAAGATGACAGGTACAGCGCTATTGCTTGCATCGATCACCAATGTTCCATCCATGTTGGCAGCGGCATTCGTACTCCGAAAATGGGGACATGAACGGACGATGTTGCTTGCAGCCGGTGCGTATATGTTACGTTGGGGAATACAATGGCTATGGCCAACGCCTGAGGTGATGATTGGCGTTCAGGTGCTGCATGGGTTGTCCTTCGGATTCTTCTATATCGCAGCAGTGGAGTATGTGGCTTCGGTTACGGGACGGGAAATGCAGGCCACTGGACAAAGTTTATTTAACATGGTGTTTGCCGGCCTGGGCGGAATTGTTGGTAATATGCTTAACGGATATTTACTCGATTCCGGCGGTCCGTCACTGATGTATCTGGCTTGCACGATCAGTGCGGCTCTAGGATCGGTGATTCTGTATATCGTCAGCAAGCAGGCCAAAGAACAAAGAAGATCATACTCATTAGAATAGAGATGGAAGGAGTTGGAGCCTATGAAAGTAAATCTGAAGCGGAATTGGCACACCAAGTTGATGTATTCCTATTTTCCTATTTTTCTGCTTACGATTTCCATTCTGATCTTTCTCTCCTTCCTGATTGTCAACGAACTCTCACGTAACGAAACGCAAAAAGCCGACATGATCTCCACCCGCTATATCGTGGATACACTGGAACGCTCGCTAAGCGACATTGAACTGCGGTTGCTTGAAGACATTGGTGCGAACAAGACATACAGTCGTTTTTTGGAGGCCGGACAGGGACAATTATCGAGTCAGTTCATCTATGATGCGGCAAGCGGGCTGGGACGTATGCTGGATCAACAGGATATGATTCAATCCATTTATCTCTATCGCATGTCAGATTCCCAGATCCTCACCCCGAGAGGCATGATGCGCTTGGAAGATTTCGAAGATCGTGCTTATATTGAACAAGCCTTGAAAGATCGGGAGAACCTCGGTTGGAACCTGCCACGTGAATACAAGGAACGTTCCTTTGACGTACCTTCACAGGTGATTAGCATGAATAAGTGGCTTCCTTTACCGTGGGGCGGAGAAGGTCTGCTCGTCATTACGATCCGCATGTATGCAGTAGAACGGCAGATTGATAACATGACGAATGAAAAGTTATCTGTTCTTCAGGTTCGGGACAAGAGCGACAATCTGATCTATACAGCGCATCAAATGGACCCTTCAGCAGGTGAAATCCTTAATCGTGTGTCTTCCGACAAGCTTGGTCTGGTCTTCGAGAGTGGCATTCAATCCGGTCAACTGTATTCATGGGTATCACTTGTCTCTTATGTGTGGATCGGCATTGGATTATTAACGATTATTGGCGCTGTGGCGGGACTGATCTACATTACGCGCAGAAATACGCGGCCCATCCAGCTCATCATGAATCGAATTCAGGCGTTACAGCCACGTGCCGAGGAGGATGAAGCAGCTCCATCCGTCAAGGATGAACTGGCACTCATCGACCGTGCGTTGGAACATCTGATTGCTCAAACGGTTGACTATGAGAAACAGCATCATGAAAACCTGCTGATTCATCGCAGGCAGTTACTTGTTGATCTGATGGAAGGGGAGCGAATGGATTCGTTCCGTCAACGACTTCGCCATTTGCAACCGCTAGAGGAACGATTCATGGAACCGAAGAGTGTTGCTGTCCTCATTGCGGAGATGAATGGTGACGACCTCTCGACCAATCAGAATATTCTGAAGATCGCGCTTATGAATGTAGTGGAAGAACTTGTGCAGAACGAGACCCAATTCGGCGGTTGGGCTGAATGGTTTGGGAACCGAAGGCTTATTGTGGTGATTGCATCGGATGAACAGGAAGGATTGGACCGTGAATTGCTTATGGATCTGGCTAAGCAGATGCATATGTGGATTGCGGAAAACTTCCGTCTCCGGTTTACCTTCGGGATTGGACGAACCGTAACGGGCTGGGAGGAGATTACTCGATCCTATGCAAGTGCCGATGCAGGTTTGCAGCATAGACTTACCCTTGGTAAAGATGCGATCGTTCTCAGTGAGCAACTGCCGGATCGTATTGAGCTGCAATCGTACAAGTACTTGCAGATGCTCGCGGACTTTGTCCGTGAATTCAGGCTTACCAGTGATGGCTGGCGGACACAACTGGATCAGATGTTTGTTGCGTTCAGCGAAGATCAGATTACAGATAACGATATTCGCATGTTGCTGCAGGCGTTAATCCAGATGTTGTCCCGTGAATTCGGGGAGCTGTCTGAGCGGTTACAGAGCCAATTTGCCGAGGAAATCCTGACTCGTCTTCGCAGTGATATCCAGCAGGTAGAGACACTGGAGGGAATTCAAGACATTTTGCAGGAATGGCTGAAAGAGGTCTATCGCAATTATGTGTCTGTGAATGAGACGAAAAGTCATCGTGCGATGATCAACGAGCTGCGGATCTATATTGAAGAGCATTTTGATGATCCGGATCTGTCGCTAAAACATCTGAGTGATCGGTTCCAGATTTCGGGTAAATATGCGAGTTATTTGTTCAAGGAAGAGTTTGAGATGAAGTTTGTTGATTTTCTGGTGAAACTGAGGGTCGAAAAGGCCTGCCGTTTGTTGTCCGCATCCGATATGGCTGTTCAGGATATTGCTCTGCAAGTGGGTTATGCCAATGCCATCTCCTTCGGCAGAGTATTTAAACGGATTATGGGCGTGACACCAGGGGACTACCGCAAGCAAAGTGGAAAACAAGGGGATCAATAATGATATTGGTCGTGTTAGAACACCCGTTAGCGGGTGAAATCCAATAATCTTAGAGATATCTATGAAATCTCCTGTATGAGGGAATAAGGTTCATTCCTTATCGCCTTTGCAGGAGATTTTTTGGATGCTCAACCACGATCTTGGGCCAGTGTAGCTGGTATGTTAAGGAATTTTACGAATGTCCTATACTAACATTATGACAATCCATAGATGAATAGGACAGGAGTTGAAGATGATGTACAAATACGGACAGCAAGTGTGGGGAACGGTAGATATCAGTAAACGGGTTACCATCACAGCAAGCAATAACACATTTACATTTAATGTAGATAACTCGTCATATGCGATAACTATACCTGTTGGTACCTACACAACAAGTCAACAAAGGCATGAATCCGAACTTATTCAGGCCATTTCGAAGGCAGGGGCGGCACTGAACATTCCAGTACGATTTATTTTGGGCGGCATGCATTATGATGAGAAGTATAATGTATTGATTTTGGAACATACGGACACGAGCAACGAACATGTTATCGATCAATTTGCGGGAAATGCCATCGATACGTTGTTTGGTCAAGTGAAGTTTAATCTTCCGCCGAGGAATTAGTGAGTTCAATCGTTCTACAAGTGTTGTTAAACAAGGAGATCACATAAGATGTGGTCTCTTTTTCTTTCTTTTGAAGAGAGATTCAATGGAAAAAGGATTATTGCAAGCTGGGCGATGCCAGATTGCGTATGAGAATCCTACGTAACGCAACATATTGTGTTAATATAATTAACATAGATGGCGTGAAAATTGTATATTGTCAGGAAATATGTTTATATATCGCGGGATTTGACGTAAAAATCGTGAATTTTACATTTTGAAAATAGTTTATTGTCTAATCATTAGACCGTATGTAATGATTAGTGACATTCACAGGTGCAACGAAATGCACGGAACAAAGTGGAGTGGCAATCATGTGAATCCATATCAGAGTGTGTGCGAAAGGGGAAAGGTCAAATGAGATTATTTCAAAGACGTAAGGCAGGCAAGGCAAGTTCAATCCTCGCAGTGGTAACAGCATTCACTCTATTATTATCCGCATGTTCATCAGGAAGCGAATCTGCATCTTCATCAGGAGAATCAGGTTCGGGGGAAAAAACGACTTTGAAAGTAGAAATCTTCGACCGGGGAAATACTCCGGCAGGCTACACCATTTCGGACAGTTATCTGACTCGCTTCATTCAAGAGAAGTTTGGTGATCCAAACAACATCGATGTTCAGTTTGTTCCGGTACCTCGCTCGGAGGAAGTACAGAAGCTTAACGTTCTGATGGCGAGTGGCTCTGAAGTACCTGATATCGTATTTACCTACGACTCGGGAACATTCAACCGGTATGCAGAGCAAGGAGGTCTGACTGAACTTACCGATCTGCTCAATCAAAGCGGCCCTAATCTGAAGAAGTTCCTGGGAGATGAAACACTGGCCTACGGTCAATACGATGGGCAACAGTTCGCGGTTCCAGGTAAACGTCTTGTACTTGGCAAGTACGCATCCTATGTTCGTCAGGACTGGCTGGACGCACTCGGATTGCCTTCACCTGAGACAGCTGAGGAGTTGCATACAACATTGAAGGCCTTTAAGGAAAAAGATCCGGGTAAGGTTGGCACAGGACTTATTCCTATGGGGATGTCCATTGCTTCGGCTCAATATGAACCTCTGATCTGGTCATTCATTGAACCGCTGACGGAAGAACAAAAATATACATTAACTCAACAACTGGGTTCCAATGACTATCCAACGTTGTTGCCTGGTTTCAAGGACGCCCTGAAATATATGAACACACTGTATAATGAAGGTTTGATGAGCAAGGACTTTGGACTCGACAAAGACAAGAAAAAGCTGTGGGAAGATGTATCTAACGGCAAAGTTGGATTCTACACCGAGGATGCAGGGGAGATTTACATCTCCGGTACGTACAAAAACCTGCAAACCAATCAACCTGGTGCAGTGATCACACCGATTGATGCATTCAAAAACTCCGAAGGCAAATTCGCCAAACCGGCATATGCTCCCAATGCGATGTATGTCATGATTCCAAAATCAAGCAAAAATGCGGAAGCAGCGATGAAGTACCTGGATTGGATGGCTTCAGGCAACAACTTGTTCGACCTGCAATTCGGTGTTGAAAATGAGAACTATGAGCTTGTGGATGGTGTGCCACTGATCAAAGATGATGCTTCTCCTGAAATCGCAGGTCGTATCTATAATTCCGGTGACATTGCCATTATCGTCAATGGTAAATACGTTGGGGATGACAAGAAAAATGAAGAGGCTTATGTCGTACAGGTAGAATCGAAGTATCGGGATGATATGCGCAAGTCGGTAGCCATTTCCAACACGGACACGATTCAACCGGTACGCTTCTCCAAACCTATTGATGCAGAAGCGCGCTATGGTAACGGCCTGAAAGACAAATTTATGGAGTTCTTCGTGAAAACAACCATTTCCAAACCAGCTGATTTTGAAGCTACGTATGACAGCATGATGAAGGACTACATGGCAAGCGGTGGGCAAGCGATCCTGGATGAACGTACAGAAGCTTACAAAGCGATGAAATAAGTAGAGTAGAGATCACATCCAATGTGTATGACAACAAAGAACAGGGATTTCATTAGGGCGATGGCAACATCGCCTTGATGAAGAATCCTGAATGACATGGGGGGAAGGTTTATGAAAACAAGCATCTATTTCCGCAGAAACTGGCAACTATATGCGTTGCTCCTACTGCCCATGATCTACTTCATTATTTTCAAGTATGGGCCAATGTATGGCGTGCAGATTGCGTTTAAGGATTTTAACTTCTTTCAAGGGATCTCTGGTAGTGAGTGGATTGGCTTGGATGCATTCAGAGAAGTATTTCAAAATCAGGGGTTCTACACTGCATTACGCAACACGTTGGTACTAAACATGCTGGATTTATTGGTTTCCTTCCCGGCGCCGCTTATACTGGCCATCTTATTATTCGAGCTGAAGAAGGCCTGGTTCAAAAAGCTGGCACAGACGTTGCTTTACATTCCACACTTTATCTCGTGGGTTATTATTGGAGGGATCGTGCTTCAGGTATTCGGTACGCAGTCCGGTTTCATCAACAATATCTTGATGAGCATGGGATTTGATCCATTGCCATTCCTCTCAGACAAAAACTATTGGCTCTTCACGTATCTTGCGGTAGGCGTGTGGCAGAGTGCAGGCTGGGGTACGATTCTGTATCTGGCATCCCTGACAGGCATTAACCGGGAACTGTACGAAGCGGCAGAAGTAGATGGAGCAAGTCGGCTGCGCAGAATCTGGCACATTTCCTTGCCCGGCATCAAAACGACGATTGTTACTTTATTGATCATCAATGTCGGCAACATGATCTCCATCGGGTTCGACCGACCGTTTATTATCGGAAATGTGGCTGTACGTGAATACTCGGATGTGCTCAGCACGTTTGTCTATCGTGTCGGTTTACAATCTGGTCAGGTCACGCTCGCAACAGCTGTAGGTTTGTTCCAGGCCTTAGTTGGACTTGTCTTCATACTCGGAGCAAACTATACGTCCAAGAAATTGACCGATGAGAGCATTATGTAGTGGATTTGATTCACATATGATCTGTAAGGAGTGAGTGGGATGTCTGAAAACACGGCGAATCGAATATTCAACACGGTAAACGTCATTCTTATTATCATTACGATGGTGCTGTGTCTTGCACCATTCATTCATATTATTGCGATCTCGCTCAGCTCGAACCGGGCGATCGGTTCAGGAGAAGTTTCCTTTTTCCCCAAAGAGTTATCCTTTGAGGCATATACCAAAGTATTTGCAGATGGATCGATGATTCGTTCCCTCATCTATACTATTTGGCTGACCGTCCTCAGTACGGTGCTAAGCATGGCGATGACCATTGCAGCGGCATACCCGCTGGCGAAGAGTAATCTGAAGGGGCGCAAGTGGTTTATGCTTGTCATTGTGGTGACGATGTTCTTCAGTGGAGGTATTATTCCCGAGTACATTCTGATCAAAAATCTGCATCTACTCGACAGCACATGGGGACTTATTCTGCCTGGATTGATTAGTCCGTTCTATATGATCATTCTCATTACCTTCTTCCGAGGTATTCCCGAAAGTCTGGAAGAAGCAGCGGGCATTGATGGAAGCAGTCACTTCGGAACACTTATGCGCATTATTTTGCCGCTATCTCTTCCGGTTATGGCAACACTGAGCCTATTCTACGCGGTAGGACGCTGGAATGGTTTCCAGGATGCACTCATGTATATTACCAAGCCTGAACTATATCCTTTGCAATTGAAATTGTATCAGATGATTCAGCAAAACCAGATTACAGAATTGATGCAGAATGAAGGCATTGGTGCCGTTAAGGTCCTGCCTGAGAGTCTGAAAGCAGCCAGCGTTATATTCTCCACGTTACCGATCCTGCTGGTGTATCCGTGGTTGCAGCGGTACTTTATCAGTGGCGTAATGGTAGGTGCTGTAAAAGGTTAATAGAGGTTGTTCAAAAAGTTCACTTTTGATTACGAATGATGCCTAGTGGCATCATCAGCATCGAATATGAAATTCAGCCGAAATAAGCGGGAGGCTTACGAAGTATGTTTCCTTCGGAAACATTGTAGTTGCTCACGTAGTTGTCCTACGCTCCGCTACTCCATTTCTAGCTTAATTCCATCTTCTTGGTACTGAAAACTGATCTTTTTGAACACGCACCTATAGTCTCGGGAGGTTGCATGACATGACACAACGAATAGTAGAGAAGATGTCAAAAGAGCAGCAGTATCTTGTAAATCAGTCCATGTTGATGATGGATAGCTTCTATGATAAAGAATTGGATCTGCTTCGGAGTTTTGAAGAGGAGGATTCATCGCAGCACAGCACACGAGCCAGCGCACATTATGCGCTAGGGTTGTTGATTCGAAGTGAGCCTGGTGATGTGGAACGCGCGATACGAGTGTTCCACAAGGTGCTCGATGTTCAATATGACGCTCCGGATGAGATCTATCACGGAACCTTCGCGACCCGGCCAAATGATGCGCATCCACCAGCGGGTCACTATGCTTGGAAATCTTTTGCGCCAGGCACGTCCTATTTCCTGGAACGCACCTTTGAGAAGGTGTCTGCGCAGTTTATCCATAAACTACAGGAAGATGGATCTCTGCTCACAGAGACGGCAGATTCCAAACAACTGAAACGCCTGTTTCATTCGGCAGTGAATCAGGTCCTGCCACCGGTCTGGATCAGCTATGATCCCAACTGGCGCGAGTTTATCGCTTGTGTCTGTGTGGTCGTAACTGCCGAATTCTCCGAACTTATGCCAGATACACTCATGAAACGAATGGACCATGCAATGGAATTGGCTGTTCAAGGGTCAATAGAGCGAAGGTTATCCGACGTAATCCCAATGAACACCAATATTGAGTTAATGCATATTTTCATCACCCACTACTACGGCCATCGCTTGAACCGAACAGAATGGATTCAGCATTCGGACGAACAGGCAGAGGGAATGATGAAGGAGTTTGAACAGTACGACGGTACATTCGCTGAATTCAATACGACAACGTATTACGGGGTGGATCTCTCCGTGCTTGGCATGTATCGAAAGTATGGACTCACCCAACGTTTAGTTGAAATTGGACACCGGATTGAACACGGGCTGTGGAATAACATTGCGCTATATTACAATGCCAACCTGGAGAATCTCTCCGGCCCATTCTCTCGGGCGTACGACATGGAGATGCGAGAGCATAGTTCGATCGGTGTATTTATCTATCTTTTGCTCGGTGAAGGCTATGAATATCTGGCAGGAATCAACTGTGAGTCAGGTCATGATCCACTGATTGCGCTCCTTGGGGTGGATGTACCCGCGGAAGCCGTGCCGTATTTCAAGGCTCATCAAGCGGATCGGCTTGTGCAGAAACAGTTCATGGAACTGTGTGAGCGCAATGATCCAACGTCCAATCGGAATCTATGTACTGCCAAAGCATGGATTGGTGAGGACCGGATGATCGGGGCCATGTCGGGAAGTGTGAATACCAACGGCCAGATGCATCCCGCCACAATTCACTGGCAGACGGAGACGGGGGAGCGTTATTATCTCCGCTTGATCCGCCGTGAGGTAGGAGAGGATTGGAACAGTCATCTGCACGGAGTGACGTTCGATGCGGATCTCACGCCGGATTCGTTAACCATTGATGTGGAGCTGGATACGGCGGAAGAGATCGATGTTTATTTTGAAATCAGGGGGCCATCCCTTCGTCAGCAGGACATTACACCAGCATTATGGCAGTTCCCTGGGCTTACGTGTACCGTGAAGGCTGAAGCCCCTGAACCATCCGTATTAATGTATGTGAATCATGCGGAGATCATCTATCGTTATGTGCCTGGGCAGACTGCTAACCAGATGAGATTTGAATTGACTCTCCGTGAAAACAATGGACAGAGGAATGAATAGATATATAAGATGAACTGAACATTTACACGAGAACGAAGAGTGCAGAACCGATCTGAAGAAGCGAAGCGTTCGCCTGAAAGCTTTCTGCAAGAAAGCTGCATCGGAAGCATAAGCTATCTCCGGATTTTTCCCTTTGGAGAAGGAGATCAAAAAAATCTGGGGATAACAGCGATCGGAAGATGGTACTGCAATTGGAGTGATCTAGTCTAAAGTTTATTGGTTCAACTTATATAGATAGAGCTAAATGGAATATGAATAGGAATGAAATGAGAGACAGGAGGACCAATCATGTACACGGACAAGCAGGAATATTCGTTTTCAACATGTTGGAACATCAAACGTCATACGACCGGACAAGGCATGATTGAAGAGATCAAGTCTCTTGGATTCAGACAGGTGGAATTGAATTATAACGTTACGGAAGAGATGCTGCAGACGATAGAACCGATGATTGAACGGGGAGAAATCGGTGTATCCAGTGTGCATAATACATTCCCGCATGTGGCTGATCCGGATTATGGGACGGATTCCGTCCTGCTCGGATTCGATGATGAGCCGCGCCGTAAACGAGCGATTGAACTGTTACTTCGCTCAGCCGAGTACGCACATCGTTATGGCGCCAAGGCTGTTGTTGTACATCCGGGTGAGGTGCCGTTTGAATACAATATAGATAAAGCGTTGAAAAAGATATACCACGATCAGGGGCCGGACTCCCCGGCGTATCAATCTTTATGGCAAGAGATGCTGGAGAAGCGGGAAGATGGCAGCGCACATTACCTGAGCCGGATTCAGGAGAGTCTGGAAGAGGTATGTGATTTGTCGGAGCAGCGAGGATATGGAGTGAATTTTGGTATTGAGACCCGTTCGCGCTGTTATCAGATGCCGACTTTGCACGAAGCGGGAACGATTATTGGACGCATGAAGGGCGCGCCGCTTGGTCTCTGGTACGATATTGGTCACGGCATGATGATGGATCGAATGGGGCTGTACGATAATGTACGTGAGGCTAACGCGTTGATTGATCACGTGGTTGGCGTGCATATTCATGAAACCGTAGGGTTGGCAGATCATTGGTGTCCATACATTCATAGTAAAGACATGACCTTTTTTGATTCATTTTTGGATATTATTGATCGTTCGCCGGTGAAAGTATATGAGTTAAAAGCCGCGTGTACACCGGAAGAGATCGATAAGAGTCATGGGCTAATCACGGCTCGTATTGCTGAGCGTCAAGCGGCACGTCAGCGCGGATAGGGAGCACACGCACCAAGCATGAATGCCCCTTATAGGAAAGTAATTAACAAATAGAGCGGTTAAGAACCAACCTCAGGTTGCATTACAAGGGTGTTCTGCCGCTCTTTTGTTGTTCTTTTAAAGTGGTGAATGTTTTTAGCGCTTCTCAGGGAGTGTTACGTCACCGAGAATACCTGCCTGATAGCCTTTGACAACAGCCCCGATTCTGGATTTAACACCAAATTTCTGTGTAATAGAGGTGATATGATACTCCACTGTACGTTGGCTGAGCGCCATATCCTGTGCAATTTCTTATTGGTCATCTCCAGTGCAATACGGTTAAGCACTTCGCGTTCTGTTGCAGTGAGTGATTCCTCTAGATTAGAGGACAACATGGTCTCTGGAACAAGCACATGACCCAACATACTTTGGTGAATGGCGTTGATAATCTGTCCATATGTTGCTTGTTTTGACAAGTAGGCATGGACGCCCAGATCATAAGCCTTCAACTGGAATTCGTGATAGTTGTACCCGGATAACAATATAATTTTGACGGATAACCCGTATTGATCTTTCAATCTTCTTACAACCTCAAAACCATCAAGCTGGGGCATGCGGATATCCATGACGACAACATCTGGTCGCAACGCCTCTACTTCGGATAAGAAAAGCAAAGGATCGCTGAAAGTCTTCATTACCTGTATGCCGGGTTCGCGGTTTAAGCGGTTGTTGAGACCTTCCATAACCAGAGGGTGATCATCAAGCAATACGACTGTAATGGGTTCGCTCATTATTCAGTAGCTCCTTTCTTTAGAGGCAAACGAATGTTGATTGAGGTTCCTTTGCCAAGGCTGGAATGTATGGTGAATTCTCCACCGAGATGCTGAATGCTGCTTTGTATGGATATCAGACCGAAGTGCCCTGTTGCAGGATCAAATGTGGTATGAACGTTGAACCCCGAGCCGTCATCGTATACTTGGAGAATTAAGTCATCATCCCTTCTATGTACCTGAATGGAGCAAAATGATGCCTGTGCATGCTTCATCACATTCATAATAAGTTCACGGATCGTCCGAAAGACGGTGGATTTCAGAGGTTCGTGCTTTAACTCTTCAGAGAGGGCGTTATAGTTTAGTTCCATTCTGATACCACTTTGTATTTGAAGTGTACGGATGAGCCATTGCAACGCTCCCTCCAGGTCACTTCGATCCATAATATGAGGGTAGAGATCATCACACAATTGACGTATATCTCTCTGGGAAGCATACAGGCACTCCAGCCAAACAGCCGTTTGGTCCTTATGCGTTTCTCCGGTATCGTGTAATTCCTCCAAATCACGAGACAGGAAAATCAGGTTTTGTAGCAGTTGGTCATGAAGGAAATAAGAGGTTTTCATACGCTCTGCCTGTTGGGCTTCCATCATAATATCATTGAACTGCCGATGACGGCGTATCTGGTGTTCATGAAGAGCTGTCTGATCTACACGGTGTTCATATCGCTTCTGCAGATCAGATAAGAGTTTGCCACTGATGAGCATTCGAATCGCTTCCAGCCTGCCTTTATCAATGATCTCCTGCTCTTCTGCTGAAAAAAAGGTGCGATTTTCTTTGTGACCAATGCCTAGAAATCCTATCATCTCCGTCGTTGGTTCACCTGAAAGCTCCCAAACCTGTGCCAAGTCATATTTCTGTCGTAAAACTTCAATATCCAACGCCTCGTTATCGATATTCTGAATGGAAGCAAAAACCCCTGTACCTTCCTGAGAATATCTGTGCTTATCATCAATCCATATGACAATGACGCCTTCAATATCCAGCATCTTGTGGAACATCTCGGCAAACACGTGAATCATGTCCCGCATGTTTTGCTGCTCAGCCATTCGCACAGTCAACCGTAGTTGCTGGTGTTCCAGCCAGTCCTTATTGAGTTTGTTTTTCTTACGTGAGCGGGTGAGCGTGTACTGATACGCCCAAGTGATCAGCATAAACGAGACGAACAGCAAGCTGATATGAATTAATGTTTCCAGGTGAGAAGCAGCCAGAAATAGTAAAAATACGATCAGCATATATAGTACATGAATCATCAATCTTGGCATAACCAGTTTGAAATCAAGCATACTCCGTTGTACAAGTACATATGTAAATATCCATGATAAAGGCAGAAATCCAATCAATGTGTACTCAACAGGCAACAACGGTTCTCCTTGCAGCAGGGTTGGAATGGCAAAACAGATGATGAAGGGAACCAGGCTAACCATGATTCCTGTTAACAAGAGCAATAGCTGGTTCTGCTCCTTACGATTGTAGCTTTTACGATGAACCCATGTCATCCAGATTAAGATCAGAAGGGTTGCGCAAAGAATAAAGTTAAGCAGATTGGTTGGACCAGACGGTGTAACAGGAGTACTGACGGTGGTAACGCCTTGAATAAACTGAACATCGGTCATCATCCACTGCTTGATGTATAGAAATGCCAGGCTTGTAGAATAGGCAATGGCAATACCTCTGCTAATGAATAATAACCATCGGAACCGATGCAACCGGGTACGAAATACAAAAGAAACATAAAATGCGGTTAAGCAGTAAGGTAACCATGCAGCACAAAAGGCCAGAATATAATTGGATAAAGGTAACTGGGATGTGTATATCGTCAGTATACATATGGACATGGATAGGTTAAGCAGGTAGAACAGACGCATCACTCGTGAACCGGGTTGGTTAAACAAGGCGTAGTTTCCTGTCAGCAATAGCAATAATTCCAAAATGGATGAGAATCCGATGTTAAACCATTCACGTGGTCCAGGCTTCATTGTATGTGCGGATGCCTGACCGCTAGAATTCTCAACGCTAATGGTATAGGCTTCAGTCACTAAGAATTCACCTTTTTGATGGAGTAATCGGACTTCTCCTTTGGATTCCAACGAGATAACAGTGTCACCCGATCTAATCCCGGATGTATATGCTAAACCTTGAGGATCTACATCATGTACTGCCCAAGAATTAGAGGCATTTGGTGTTAACGAAAGACCGATATAAGGATTAAAAAATGAAGAGATATGTATATACGTGGCTGTCAGTATAAAGCACAACATCGTGACAAACCAAACAGAACTAAATTTATATGTGGTGACTCTATGTAATGAATTTCTTAATTCCATGCGAGTAATCATCCGTTCTTATGATGTGTATCATTGGTATATGATGTGAAAAAGCAAGCCATGAAGCAATGTCATGGCTTGCCGTGCATCACTCTATGTTAATGTAGCAGAGTGCCTAACATTTTGTACATCAAAACTGATGATTCCTGTCTGAGCATAGGCTGCTTCGATCTATAATCCACAGCACCGCTGCTGGATATGGATACTTCTGGACCGTAGAGACCTAAAGCGACTACAAATTGAACACCTTCTTTAGCCCAACGATCCTGTGAACCGGCAAGATTGGCAGTTACGGCAGGTGCACCAAGTAGTTGTTGAGCCGTTCTCGAAATAATCACCGCGGCCTCTTGCCTTGTTATAGCTTGGTCAGGATGGAACAATCCACGGGTATTTCCTTGCACAATACCCAGTTCAAGGGCGGTTTGAATGTAGGCGGCATAAGGACTTGATTGGGTGTCTTTAAATTTTGGTGATTGAGTCGAAATCGACATCCCGCTTATGCCTACGACCTGTGTTACAAACTCTCCACGACTTACAGGCTTCTCAGGTTCAAATCGGGATTGATCCTGTGGATACAGGCCAATCTGTGTTAAGCGATAGATGTACGGAGCATAAGGATGGTCTTCTGGCACATCTTCATAGGGCTTGGCTTCAGCCAATTTTTCGGACCAGCTATCTGACTTGTTGTAATAGAAATAAGAGATTTCACCTGACTGATTTTTTTTGAAACCAGCGAGTTTACCGTCATCATCCATGAACAGCATGTCCTTAACGGGGGTTAAGTTGTGAGTGCCATAAGCGTCTATCACCTGAAGTCCTGTCTCTGTTGCTGAAACATCATACAACCATGCGGGCAAGCGGATATCCCGATACAGTCCCTCGTAGGTACGGAGTGAAGACTCGGGTACAATATAATCGGCATAATGTGTTTCGTTGTTTGGATAAAAATGATCCATAAATGCTTGAAAAAGCGCTTCTCGCAGATCAGATCCATCACTGTTGGAGACGACAAATAGTCCGGTCTTCTCGTTAGGCAACAGCCATAGATTGGAGTGGAAGCCCGCAAGATCGCCTGCTTTACTCACGACTTTCCGTCCATGATTATATTGCGAATAGGTGGATTCGAATCCATAACCTGTGCCGGGTATATCAGGGTGTATGGAGACATCCAACGTTTGCATGTCCTGGACGGATGCAGGTTCGAGTATACGTGCACCCTGGTATGAACCTTGATTGAGCTGCGCAAGCATAAAATGAGCCATATCCCGTCCAGTCGTAATTAATCCACCCTCAGGTGAGCTATCGGGTACATTGGGATATTGCGGTAATGCCTGCCCTTCAGCGCCATAAGGAGTCGCGAGTTTACTGAGCGAGTCTTTGCTTAGTGTAAAATGGCTATCCGACATACCGAGTGGCTGGAAAATATGCTGTTGTACATAAGTCTCAAACGGAAGTTTGGACTGTTTCTGAACAATGTAGCCCAAGAGTGCATAGCCGTAGTTGTCGTAACGGAAAACTTCTCCTGGCGTGCGGACAACGGACGGTTGGTGGTCTTTGATGAATTGCTCAAGCGGATAAGAACTTCCCAGCTCTCTGTCTGTAGCTGCTGCATCTGTGAAATCAAACCCGCTGGTGTGGGTCATCAGATGTTCCAATGTTAACGCTGTTCCGGTATGGTTGGTCAGATCAAGACCATCTGTGTATGTGCTGACATCCTCATTAAGCTTTAATTTTCCTTGCTCAACTAATTGCATAATGGCGGTTGCTGTCAGCGTTTTGGATATGGAGGCTACACGAAATAGAGTGGAGTCGGCATCGACTGGGATTTGTTTTGCCACATTGGCATAACCATATCCTTTATTCAACACAATCTGTTGATCGTGAACAACGGTGACGACAGCCCCTTTCAGAGCAGACTTCATTTCAGGCTGGGAGAAGAACTGATTGATGAACGATTCCGTTTCCTGAGGGGTTACCTGGTGAAGGGGGAGACTATTCTCTGCCGATACACTGGTTATTGTGGTGAAACTTAGAGATGCAACCAGGAGGATGTTGGCTAAAGTACGTTTCCACTTGTGATTCGATTTGTAGTTCTGTTGTTGTTGAGCTGGACATGTTGCTACGTAAGATTTCATGAAATTCTCCTTTGAGTTGAGAGATGTTGGCTCTCTTACATTTAAGTACATCTATAATCTATCAGTTCGAATGTTATTGCGATTCCGTAGTACGCACTTATTATGGCAGGACTTCCGCAAACCTTTTTGCGTGATCCCGCAATCGCAGAAGGTGAATAGCGAGTTGCGAATGATCTTGAACATATGAAAAGATGATCTTGAATATATGAAAAAGAGGTATTTGTCATGATGGACCCAATGGGGGTCTCGACAAATACCTCTTTTTGTTTCGTCTTTTTATTTTCCATGTGAAGCGACATATTGCAAAGGAATTGTGATGTGAATTTTATAAAGCTACTCGTACATCCGTCGTTCAAGTTCGGCATAGGCAATCGCAGGATCATCACTGGAATTGTCAATATAAGCGACGGATGAAGCTTGGAGGGGCCATGCTACTTCTTTTCGGACGAGAGAAGCTTTAAAGGCATCCCAGTTTGCAAGTTTCCATTCATCCAATGGAGATTGTCTTGCTGTGATCCGTTTGTGATACAATGCTTCATTCTCCAAATAAATATAAGCCACCCGCACATCCGTATCTTCCAGAGAACGTGCAATTCGTGCAAGTTCTTGAGCAATCCAATCCGGGGTACCGATTTCTTTAGTAAATGGCCCCACAACGATCGTATCGATACCCAACTGAACGTTATCCAGAGCGGCGTCCATGGTAATACGATATCCAAGATCACGGCACAACTTCTTGTATTCAGGCGAATCTCGGTCGGATGGATCAAGTCCCTGAAGGGTCATGATTGCCTCAGCCGCAGGACGAAGCAGAATATCCATATCGAAGAAAGCCGCTTTATGTTTACGGGAAAGGGTTTTGGCAAGGGTGGTCTTGCCACTTCCGGCCCCGCCGAGAAAGAAGATTAGTTTGCTCATGAATGTAATGCCTCCTTAGCTAGATTCAAAAAATAAGATATGTAATTGAGTTATACGAATAGATAGATTCATCATTAGAGTACGTGAATGAAAGGACTTGTTTATTTTAACATAAATAAAGAAGCATGTTAGCTAGACAGAAAAGGAAGGATAAGGTAATATCATACCTAGTTGTTCTATGCATAGGTTTCCGATGTATATGATCAGAAGAGATTTAAAAGTATGAAAAGGAAGGAGTGAGCGCGTTGCAGGTTAACAAACAAATGATTAAGGGTAGTACCGAGACACTAATCCTAACTTTATTGAAGGAACGACCGTTGTACGGTTATGAATTAATTAAGGAATTACATCGTCAATCTGAGGGTGTGTTTAATCTGAAAGAGGGCACGTTATATCCTATTTTGCATGCTATGGAGATTGAAGGATGGGTAGAGTCGTACTGGATGGAGGTTGAAGGCCGTAAACGTAAATATTATTCGATTCGTGACAAGGGCATGGAGGCCTTAGAAAGTAAAAAAGCGGAGTGGAATTTGTTCCGTAGAGCTGTGGATCGGGTGCTTGGGGAAGGAGGCCTGACATGACGAATCGAGATGAACGAATTCAGCATTATCTTGATCACATGTGTGTTCAGGTTAAAGCTCGCGAAGTACATAACGACCTGCGTGATGAGTTGGGAAACCACATGGAAGAGATGATTTTGGACAAAGAACAAGAAGGTTATTCAGAAGAAGAAGCAATTGCATACGCCATTGAACAGATGGGCGATCCAGCTGTTGTAGGCAAGAGTATGCATCGGTTACATCGTCATCGAATGCATTGGGGGCTGTTAACGGGACTTTCCAGTTTGCTAATCATAAGTCTGCTGCTGACGTGGATTTATACGACAAATATCTCTGTTGAAACCTTTCAGTTCTTGTATAAAAGTCATTTGATCTACACTATTTTTGGTTTAGTACTGATGGTGTTTTTGATGTATTTTGATTATCGGAAATGGAAAAAAGCTGCTTGGTGGATCTATATTTTGTTAAGTGGTATGTTGTGGATTAATCCGCTGGTATCACCGTTTGATCATGGTGTACAACGGTTCTGGAGCATATTTGGGTTAACCATTGATCTCACGACGATATCCATGTGGGTATTGCCCCTCGCCATAGGCGCGATTATGCTGGATAAGCTGCGTACTAAGTGTGACGTACAATCCGTCTCAACTTATATTCTTCTTGTGGCTTTGCCGTCTTTTAGCCTGTTACAAGCTTCAGATTGGGTACGATTGTTTCCATTCGGAACGGCAACTATTATCTTGTTTGCCTGGATTACACAAAAATGGCTTTATACATTTGTAGGGGCTGCAATTGCGGGACTTGTCACTATGATGCAATTGTTTTTGAGTGGTGAGTACAGGCGGTTTGAGAGACTCACTGCCGTGTTTAATCTCCAAAATGACCCGCTAGGACATGGTAGCTATAACCAATCAATTATGAGTATTCTTCATTCCGCCGGATGGTGGGGAAACGGTTCTGACACGTCTTTTGACCACTTTAAAGGATTTTATATGGACTATCCCGGTGTAATGCTTATTGATGTATTTGGTTGGCTAGCAGGCATAGTGCTTTTGCTTGGAATCGTATGGTTTCTTGCTAGTATGCTGAAAATGTTACCTCGTGTACTCGATGAATTTGGTCGTATGATCGTGTTCAGTATTACAATGATGTTTGTATTGCAAATGTTTTACTCGCTGGCGATGACTACCGGAAAGGTTCCGATTGTTAGCGTTACATTCCCTTTTATTGGATTTGGTTCTCATCTGATCTTAGAATACGCCATGATGGGTTTACTGCTTGGAGTATATCGACGTAAAGATACCATTTCATTAAGAAGCCAACCGAGACAGCCGATCACGACCATATCAAAATAAAATAGACACGTGATCGGATGGTATAAGTAATATAATACGATGTTTAATCTAACGGATGTGATCGTTCGTCAGAAGGAAACCAGATATGACGCAGGTTCACCCAGCCCTGGCTGTTGAAAGATAGGCCACGAACCGAAGGCAAATAAGCGGTTTCTACTGGCTTTTCGGATAAATGGAACAGTAAATTCTGATCAACCAAGAATTGTTCAATTCGGTCTAATTCAGAAGTTCGATCTGCTGCAATCGGAGAGGCGATAATGGTTTGCAACATCTCATGAATCGTTATACGAGCAGAATCTTCCAGATGCTCAGACAACGTGGAATAAAGATCATATCTGCGCAGTTCTTCGTCTCTGTCCCGAATCAGAGAAAAGAGAATCAGATCAGATTCCAGCCGCAGATCTCCTTTGAACTGCTCCATCGTGCCTGTGCGGACGGTACAGGAGTAACCGCACTGCTCCAATATAGATGCCAGTTGTTGGGCATCCCTGCGATATTGTGGAATGGTTGCAATGTGCAGGGATACGGCTCGAGTGGCACTGAGTCGTTGAGATATATGGTTACATCCCTCCGAATGTACCTGGACCATCTGGGTACTCACTTTACTAAAATCAGGTACCACGACCTTAGACTCATCTGCATGTCGGTCATCTTTATACATTTCAGCAAGGCATGACTGGATGTGTGCTCTTACTACCGGATCGTTTAACGGTCCGGTTTTTTGCGTATTACACGTGAGTAATTTATGAACCATCACCCCTGCACTAATCTGTGTCCAGTCTGCACCCGTAGAAGAAGACGGATTATGAACAAGATGGAAGAACGGAGTTTCGATATCTTGACTATCATCCATTTTGGCCGAGGCACTCCACGGAATTTGCAGGATATCTACCCGGTCCATATGTGCTCTACCCTGAAAATACGATGAAAAAGCTTCAAGTCTGCACAAGTGATCATCCCAGGCAATGACCTTGAACGGTCCCGTCCCGACAGGTTTTTGCATTCCATGTGGATCACCCGCATGATTCATCTTCTGTTCGTGTGTTCCCGGTGAGGGGACAATCGCCGCACGACTTGTTGTAAGAAAGGACAAAAACAATTCGTGAGGTTTTTTAAGCCGGAAACACACGGTTAAGGGACTGACCGCTTCAATAGATAGAATCTGTTTACTCACATCACGGTACAATGTCCGACGATCTGTAGATTGCAGCCGTTCAAATGTATGCACAATATCATGAGACGTCAGCATCTGACCATTGTGAAATGTAATGCCTTTTCGTAAATAAAACGTCCAGGTCTGTCGGTCTGCACTGACATCCCAAGTATGAGCGAGACAGGGGAGAATCCCGCCTTTTTCACCACGTTGAACCAACCCGTCAAAGACATGGCTAGTAACAAAGGATTCAGCCAACAGATTAATGTACAGCGGATCAAGCGCATGAAGCTGTTGGCGCAGGGGCAACCGAAGCGTATCAATCTGCTCATTATTGGTGCCGGCTTCTGTATGATGTCCCGAATACCCAAGCAACCACTGGTTTAGATAATCCTGCATGGTTGTTGAACTGGAGAATGCACTCACCTGCTCGGCAGCTTCCTGCAATTCACGGCGATTCATGGCCTGCATCATGTATTCAGCAGCGATTTGGTCAGCCGGGATGAGTAAGGTCAGTGAAGAACGCCGACCGCGGCCACGCTGGGATACCCAACTTATCCAGTCATGGGCAACCATCTTTTTGACAATCGTTAATGTATTACGATGCGTGCATTCGAGCAATTCAGCGAGATTGGCGAGTGTAAGTTCATGTTCTGTATGGTGACCGTAATGACGATGCAACAGCAGGTATTGCTGATGTAATTTCAAGTGTTGATTCCCTCCTGGAGGTGAACTCTGATGTATTCCTCTAAAATAAGAAGTTTTATCGATTTTAATTTCTATTTATATTCCTATTTTATCATCTAGAATATAGCATAGAAAGGTTAATGGAGGTTTTTCCCATGATTGATAAAATAATGGCTTCACCGCAACGCGCTCTAATCACGCTACTGTCAGCATGGATACTTGCTATCATTCACCAGTATTTATTCTATGGTAATGATTTGGGCGTATCGTATCCGATCTTTGTCATTCTCTTTTATGTGTTTATGTATCTGTTTGCACGGGACCGTATGAGGTCTTTCCAGTGGATTGATGCATTTGTAGCGGGTGTTGTGCTGTTATTGTCGCTAACGTTCCTGTTTTATGACAATGAACTGTTCCGTGTTCTTAATTTCCTGGTTGTACCCGGCGTAATTATCTTACATATGACCTATCTAATGGGCAGAAAACGGAAGCAGTGGTGGGAGATCGGGTTAATCGGTACGGCAATTGACCATCTGCTGCCTCAAGCTATACGTCATTGGGGGACTGTTGCGGCCCTTGCTGTGAGAGCGGGCGGGCGTGGCATGGGCAAATCACAGAAAACGGTTGTTTTCAAAGTGCTCATCGGCCTTGTGGCATCCTTGCCTATTCTTGTTGTCGTCATCGCGTTACTGTCTTCTGCTGACGGGGTCTTCGACCAGTATTTAGCCGGTTTTCCGGAGTGGTTGAATCAGCTGGCTTTTACCCCAGGGATACCGAGAATCATCTGGATTGTCATTGCAGGTGTAGTTCTGTTCAGTTATGTATGGGGATTTGTACAGCCAATGCAATATGAGGCAGAGAAGAGGGCGAACGCACATTGGAAAAATGGCGCAGCATCCGCGTCGAATACGCGTGATCATATGCAGGAAGTCTCTCCTGTGAACGCGACTACTGAAGGTCCGTTTACGAATAAGATTACACCCGAGCCCGAACGCAATCCGGTTCATCGGGAACCATTCAGATTGGACCCTATCATTGTGGGGACGATGCTAATCGTTATTAACTGTGTGTACGTTCTGTTTGTGCTTGTACAATTTTCGTATCTGTTTGGTGCGGGAGAAGGACATCTTCCGGTAGATCTGTCTTACGCAGAGTATGCGAGAAGTGGGTTTGTGGAGCTGATTCTCGTCACCGGTATTAACTTTTTAATCCTTATTGTTGCGTTGCAATACACCCGTTCGAGTGGCAAAGCGGGTTCCATCGTGCATCAGGTACTGCTTCTGATTCTGGTCAGCTGTTCAGCAATTATGTTGTATTCCGCGTTTATGCGGCTAAATCTTTATGAGCAGGCATATGGATATACGTACATTCGCTTCCTGGTACACGCATTCATGATTTTCCTCGCACTCCTGTTGCTGATTGCTGGCCTTCGTATACGCTACACGTCCATACCGCTGATCCGCTGGTATATTGTGCTTGCACTCACTGCATATGTTGCAGTCAACTATGTGGGCATGGATAATCGGATTGCAGCACTGAATATTGAACGTTATCATCAGACTGGCAATATTGATGCAACCTACCTGGCGAGTCTGTCGGCAGATGCAGTCCCGTTACTTCGAGAGTTTGCATTGCAGGAGTACCCGGATCTCAAGAGGGAAATGCTGGAACGTCAAGATTACCTGGACATGGATAGATCAGATCGCTCCTGGCCTTCTTATAACGTAGCAAGACACAGAGCTGAGCTAGAGTTGTCCAAATTGAGAACGGAATAACTGAATAATAGTTGGTTTCACGTACGGATTTATGCAAAAACAATATGTAAGTGTTATAATATAAAAACTAACCTATAAAGGGGGTGAATCCCTTGTTTGAACTGCACGAGTTATTACCATATTTATTCTCGATTGGACTCATCTTCACCGTCAGTTATGCCTACATTGCCCATCTTCATTGTGGCATGACCGAGTACTGGGTGGAAGGTGGCGTCGGTGGTGGACTTGAACCTGTACTTCCCGCCCTGTGTTTGGACAGACAGCACAGACAGGAAGACTGGAGCCGCATGATTAGACGAAGAGAAGCGCCCGATGAAGATGAACCAGATTGTCATTCCTCGTTGAACGATTGGTCAACAAATCAACGAGGAGGATATATATGGAACATAAGACGAACAAGGGGTTCACTTTTACATCGGGCAAGGGACGGATCTATGGCCTGATTGCAATTTTGTTTGCAGTCATGCTGCTTGCCGGATGCAGCAACAACGTGTCGGAGATTACTTCATCGACACCGGGATTTTTTAACCACTACATTGTGTTTCCACTGTCGTATCTGATTCAGCATATTGCCACCATATTTAATGGAAGCTATGGGGTCGCGATTATCGTGATTACGCTGGTCATTCGTCTAGCACTGTTGCCGTTGATGATGCGTCAAGCGAAGTCCCAGCAGGGAACACGAGTCATCATGAATGCCATGAAACCCGAGATGGATGCACTCAAGAAAAAATATGAAGGCAAAAATGACCCTGCTGATAAGCAAAAGCTGTCTCAGGAAACGATGGAGCTATACAAGAAGCATAACTTCAATCCGCTGAATATCGGTTGCTTGCCGATGCTCATTCAGTTACCTATTCTGTCCGGTATATACACTGCGATCCGTCTTACACCGGAGTTGTCCTCCCACTCGTTCCTTTGGTTCAAACTCGGTGCGCCGGATTACGTGCTCGCTGTGGTGGTCGCGGTCATTTATCTGATTCAAGCGAAGGTATCCCAAGCTAATATGGCGCCTGAACAGCGAAAACAGTTTGCCATTATGGGATATCTCTCCCCATTAATGATGGCATTCTTTTCTCTAACAGCCCCTGCAGCCATGCCGCTCTATTGGACGGTTGGGGGTTCGTTCCTGGTACTACAGACGTTATTATTCCGCAAGATGTACCCTGTAGAACACCCGCAGGAGCCTGTAATAGTGGAAGTGAGTCAGAAAAAGAATAAAAAATCTGGTTCATCCAAATCTACTCGGAAACCTGCAAAGTCGTAGGAAAAGATATGGACGTAATCATTGCATCGTCAAGATATTTAGTACGAACGTGTTATACGTTGCAAAAGCCTAAGAAAGAAGCCGATCCTTTAGGATCGGCTTCTTTGTATTCAAGAAACGAAGTAGATTAAATGTACTCGCATTCTATTGAGCAGCTATTCCTCTGTTCTGTCACGTCATATTGCCGGTTCATTCGACAGTTGGAAACGGGAAACGAAATACCAGATGAGCTCGCGACGTGAGGATACCTTGGTTTTGGCGAAAATCGATTTCAAATGATCCTGAACGGTGTAGACAGAAATATGCATCGCTGCAGCAATCTCTTTGGACGAATAGCTGCGAAGCACATAACCCAGCAGTTCCCGTTCTCGACTGGATAATCCATGGCTCTCGGCAAGCAAGGGCAGCAAATCCTGCGGCATCGCCTGCTCCAAACGGATGGCAATCTGATCCGGTCCCACGAGTTGTTGCATAAGACTGGCATGAAGTATGAGGTAACGGCCATCCGGAAGCTGGATACAGACTTTGGAGGGCGATTTGGGAGTGAGTTGAGTATCGTCAGCCTGTTCTACCCGATTCTTGCGCTGCAAGTGCGAACTCACTGCACGTACCGGACGGGGCAGAACATCCGGCCCTATATGTTCCAGCATACGCAATTGGGACAGCCAATACTCTGCCGGGGCGTTCAGGGATAAGAGCTGGAACGTATCCGAGGTGATCATAATCCCGGGTTCCTCAGGACTTCCACTCGTGATTTCCTCCACAAGGGTCAGACTTGTGGACCGCAACATCGATGCAATCGAAGCAGTCCAGGTCTGAATCAGCAACCGTTCTTCTTCTGTAAAAAAAGAATTCTCAGTCTTGCGATACAGCGTCAGATATCCCCAACAAGCGTCTCCACTGACGAATACGGCGCGCAGTTCATCACCGAACCCCGCTGGCTGAAGAATGTTGATATAACGTGGGCTTTGTTCATACTGTGCGTTCATGGCCGTGTGAAGTGTAGCTGTATGTTCACCGCTGCGAATTAACTCAGCGTATTTATGTATATCTTCTTCCATGTATTCATTGATGAATAACCGATCATGAATAGCTTCAATGCCTTCTTCTGTCACAGCTCCAGTGGTGAGAAGAGTCAAAGGATCAACGGTGGTGAAACAGTATGCGTCGTACGGTACAAGCGATTGGATCTGTTTGAGAACAGCTTCCCGGTAGGTACGTGAGGTCCAGGTTCCTTTTTCAAGAGAAGTGATAAGTCTGTGGCTCCGGTCAATAGGTGATGTCAACAAGGTTTCTCCTCTCTCTATGTGAATATCCCAATGTTCTGGGATTGTAGGCTCAGCGTATCCTTCTATAATGAAATTAGACGAACAACGAGTCAAGTCTAACTTCAATTCAAGAGGAGCGCGGTGCCCATGAATCACAATCCATCACCGATGAGCTGGGAAACAGCAGATGTTCATCGTTACGAACAATCGATAGCCTTGAAAATTCCGGGTTATTCTCATATGCATGATCTAATGGAACGGCTGCTTGCAGCATATTTTGCGGATAACAACGAAATTCATATACTTGTTGCTGGAGCTGGAGGGGGAAAAGAATTAGCTCTGATGGGTTCACGCCATTCCAACTGGATGTTCACGGGAGTAGATCCTTCGCTGCCGATGCTGCAACTTGCTGAGAAACGAGTCGCGGAAGCGGGTATTGGCTCCAGAGTGACGCTGCAACCTGTCACGGTTGAAGCATTGCCGGAGGATATTTTATATGATGGGGCGACAAGTATGCTCATGTTGCATTTCCTTCAAGGGATGGAGGCCAAAAGAACGTTTCTGACCGACCTTGCAGCGAGACTTAAACCGGGTGCACCCCTAATCATTGCGGCTGTAAATGCCGATCTTCGTTCACCTGCACATTCAGTCATGATGCAAGCTTGGAAGGATCACATGTTGAGTGCAGGTGTGCTTCCTGAAGAGTGGGAGCGTTTTGCTGCTTCCTTGGGCCGTGAATCCGATCCAATATGCTCTGAAGAGATGACTCAGCTACTGACCGAATGCGGTTTCTCACATATTACAAGTTACTTCGGGGCGTTCTGGGTGGAGGGGTATTATGCAATTCGAAACTAACGTGAAGCCTATGAAAGATCAGATCTGGGTCGTTGGCGGTTATGGTCAAGTAGGGCAGATGATATGTTCTCAACTGGGGAAATTGTTCCCGGGTAAAGTATGGGCAGCAGGTACACGCATGAACCGTGCGGAAGAATTCAGCAGGTCTACTGGTGGTGCGGTACTGCCGCTACAACTGGATGTGACCAAACCTGTGGAGCCGTCCATGTTACGGTCTGTGAAGCTGGTCATCATGTGTGTCGATCAGAGTGATACCCGGTTTGTTGAATCCTGTGCACAAGCCGGAACCGATTATATTGATATTTCTGCAAAGTACGATTTTCTCGCTCAGGTTGAACAGCTGCACACCACAATGCAACGTTCCCAATCGACCGCGATCCTCAGCGTTGGACTATCACCGGGAGTAACGAACTTGCTTGTACGCGAAGCGACCATGCATATGGATCAGGTGGAGGAAGCAGACATTACCGTGATGTTGGGACTTGGAGAGAAACACGGAAAAGCAGCCGTGGAGTGGACGGTTGATCAGATGAATGCCACCTACCAAGTGATGCAAAAGGGCAAGCCTACGGAGGTGCAAAGTTTCGGGGATGGCAAAAGGATCGATTTTGGAGCGGAATTGGGGAACCGGAAGGCGTATCGATTTAATTTTTCGGACCAACACGTGGTTGCTCGAACCTTACGTATTCCAACCGTATCGACCAGACTATGCCTGGATTCCCGCTGGATCACAACATCCATGGCAATTTCCAAACGTGCAGGGTTGTTTTCCCTGCTGCGTATCCCGTCTATTCGTAATGGAACAGTGAAAGCCTTTGGTCTTATTCCTGGAGGAGAGCCGATGTATGCGGTCAAGGTCGATGCCGTAGGATGGGAAAATGGGGAACAAGTCCGCGTCGAACAATTGCTTGTTGGCGATAAAGAAGCAGATGCGACAGCCGCCGTGGCAGCAGCCGTGGCCGAACACGTATATAAAACAGAGTCAGCGTTGCCACATGGTGTGTTTCATATTGAACAGGTCCTCTCTTTACAGGACATTCAGGATGCGCTTCATACGCCTCTACAGGTGACGACCCAGATCACCTAGTTTCAATTCTTTTGCTGGTACCCTCCGATCTGCTATGATGGAACAATAATCATGGCATGAATGGAGGGAGATCATGAACTGCGTTGCTGTATTACCTTATTACAAAGTGCAGAGAGAAGTGACGGGTCTCGCCCAAGAGATTGAGATGAATGCCCGTTCGATGATTCTGTATTCAGATAAAATCGTGACCAAATACCGCGAGTTCAACATTACGGAAGTGTTTGATATGTCATTTCGCCGTATGGGTGATGAAGGTGGATTTTTCTATCTGCACACGAGCACTGGAGTATATCCATATATGGTCGAAATCGATCCCAAACCTTTTATACAAAGTTTCAGAAAGATGACGATTCAAAAATTAAAATGACTTGACCTTGCCGTTACGTGAAGGCTTAACCTCGGATATGGAAGGAACGATAACTAATCCAGAGGAGCCGTGAATGTAATGAGTATACTGATCCAGCAAGCTACGATCCTAACAATGAAAGATGCCGATGCCCCCTTTACGGGGGATATTCGTGTTGAAGGAGATTGCATTACGCAGATTGCTGACCACATTTTGCCTCAACCGCAAGATGAGATTATCGATGGCCGCCATAAGATCGCCATGCCGGGTCTGATTAATGCCCACCAACATACGCCAATGAGCCTGCTCCGGGGATTCTCGGATGATCTGAAGCTGATGGACTGGCTCGAACGCAAAATGTTGCCTGCCGAAGCGCAGATGAACCCGGAAGATATCTTTTGGGGAGCCAAGTTATCCATCGCCGAGATGATCCGTTCGGGTACCACTGCCTTTGCCGATATGTACATTCATATGAACGAGATTGCCGAAGTGGTGAAGCAAACAGGTATCCGGGCATCGTTGACACGAGGAATGGTATTCATGGAGGACGATGGGGGACGCAGGTTGCAGGAAGCGATCGATCTTGTAGAGCGCTGGTCTGGAGCCGCCGATGGGCGAATTACAACCATGTATGGACCGCACTCTCCCTACACTTGTCCCATGGAGCCGCTCCGTGAAGTCATTGCCATGGCTGTCGCGGAGGATATCCCGCTGCATATTCATCTGGCTGAGACAAAGGAAGAAGTCGTGAAGATTCGAGAGCGTTATGGCATGACACCGACAGAATATTTGGAAGAAGCAGGGATGTTCGAACAGGCACATGTCCTACTTGCGCATGGCGTACACCTTAATCGAAGGGACATCAGCAGATTGAAGGGTATGCGCGGTGGTGTAGCACACAATCCGGTCAGCAATCTGAAGCTGGGGTGTGGAATTGCTCCGATTACCGAGATGTTGGCCCAGGGGATTAACGTGGGGATCGGAACCGATGGAGCGGGAAGTGCCACAACCGTGGATATGTTCGAGGAGATCAAAGCGGCGACCTGGTTGCAAAAGCTGGATTATGGCGATCCCACGCGCTTGCCAGCCAAAAACGTTCTACACATGGCTACACGCGGAAGTGCTAGTCTGCTGGGCCTACAGGATGAAGTGGGTGTACTTGAGGTGGGGCACAAAGCGGATCTGATCCTGATCGATCTGGTGAAACCACATCTTCAACCAGTACATGAGGTAGAGTCGCTACTGGCTTACAGTGTAAATGGGGCGGATGTGGATACCACGATTGTGAACGGTCAGATCCTCATGCAAGGCAGGAAGTTGTTAACGATTGATGAGGATGAACTCTACCGTGAGGTGAAGGTTAGAGCAAAAAGAATTGTTGAGGGAATTTAATTTTTAGTGAATTTAATCCAAACTGGAAAAATATTTGTGCTCAAAACGCTATGGAGGCTTACTCCATGGCGTTTTTTGTCGAATTATAACTGGGAATAGTTCTATGGTCCTGTTCAGAATTGGATCAGAATGACTCGTTATACTGAGCATGTAGTTGTTCAAATTTGAAATGTACACGAGGAGGAACATGAATTGAAGGGGAAACAAAACAAAAAACGGCTTAAGCCAATATTGAAAAAAAGCATGTTGACTGCGCTCGGATTGGGCATTGCATTGCCTATAGGTGGAACGCTTCCGCAGGCTGACGCAGGTGCAATTGGTCCGGTAATAAACATTTCACAACCTGTTCTTAATGATGGCATCAACTGGTTAAATTATTCATCGAAACCAAATGATCCTTCTTTACGCGATGTGCCCATCGAGGTGACCATCAATAATATCATCAGAATCAATCTAAGTACACAATTTCGATCCGATGAGTATAGCTCGCCTACAGCCAGCTCAAGTGATAACAGCATCGCTGAGGTGTATGTAGAAACGAGACAAGATGAGAATATGCCAACGCCTGAGAGCACATTGGTGGTTATTCCTCGCCAAAGCGGCAAAATCAACATCGAATTGAAAGCGAATTATATGATCTCTGGTGCACCAGAGACTGTTACGGATAACATTGAACTTTACATTAGTAAAAAAGGGGATGTAAATGCAGACGGAAAAGTGAATTCTTTGGATGCATCTGACCTTTTCAATTATCTTCGTAACATGATGACTCGCCGCAGCTTTTCTTATGTAGAGATGAACCGAATGGATGTGGATCGTAATACGGAAACCACTCTGGGGGACATGGATGCTTTGCTAAAAGGATATAATGGCAAAACACTTGGCGGGAAAAACAATGACTATGTGTTGACCTTTAAGCAAGTGGATGATGCCCCGTATGTACTGAATGGTCAATTGAAGGATTACATGGAGAGTGCAGTTGCTGTTGATTACTATTTAATGGATATTGATTATGATGATACCCTTAATACTCCTTCTTATCAGTGGTACCGCGCAACAGACGCTTTAGGAGAAGATAGGGTGCCAATCGTAGGGGAGACACGAGAACAGCATAGTGTTACATCTGAGGACGAGAATCATTATCTTGTGCTTGAAGTTATTACCCACTCCACTTCAAACCCAAATACGGAGCCTAGACGAACATTCATTGTTGGAAAAGAAAAAATACAACTTCCTGATTAATTCATATTCTTTATTTTAGTTAACGAATAACAACACTTTTTCTATTTTTACCATACGATCTATCATTTGATACAGACATGGAGGCTATTACATGTTTCAACCGAAAAAGAAACGTCCTAGAATCAGAAAAACAATGTCGGGTCTGATCGCACTGACATTACTCTCTTCACTTATTTTGCCCAATGTAGCTGGGGCAGAACCGGTAGAACCATCACAAGTACAATTTGCAAATGTAAGCGTACAGGCAGGGGAGACCGTTCATGTACCTGTTGTATTGAAAAAGTCCTATTTCGGGGTGAAAGCTTATAATATGCAGATTGATTATGATACGTCTGCGCTGGAAATTGTTCGGATCACGCCTAAATCGATCAACGCCATCACCACATCACCAAATGAAGAGGGTGTAGCAGACTTCCAGTATGAAATCAGAAATGCGGAAGGCTGGGTACGGATTATTTGGGTTGATTTTTCTGGAGGGAACAATCCGATTGTAGATGAACAACAAATGTTTGATATCGAGATCAAAGCCAAAAACAATGCGACGCCTGGAACGAAACAGCTCTCTGTAGATCAAACGGATTCAGAGCATTGGCATTTTACGAATGTAGAACATGAGAGCTACACTCAATTGTCCGGTGGAGCAATCACAATTACAGCAGCCAACTCAGGTGGTGGCAACTCGGGTTCTACACCGAATCCAGGTTCATCTTCGGGAGGAAGTGTATCACCCGTCGTTACTCCTGTTCCATCCACTCCAGCGGCAACCAAAGGTGTAGACATCTATGTGAACGGACAAAAACAGGAACAATCTGCAACGGCTACTACAGCAACAGTAAACAATCAGGTGACTACCACGATTCACGTGGATAATGACAAAGTCATCAATCAGATTGGTAGTGGACTTAGAACGCTTCTGCTGCCGATGACAGGTACTGGCAAGGGTGCGGTCGTTGGTGAACTGAATGGCAAACTGGTCAAAACGATGCAAGGAAGCAGTGCCGAAGTTGTCATTCAGACAGACAGTGGTACGTATACCCTCCCGGCAAATCAGATTCAGATTGATCAGGTTATGAACAAATTCGGAAGCGCCGTTCCAATGGAAGATGTCACGATTCAGATTGCTATTGTACCTAGCGCTGCATCCAAGCAAACAGCCATTCAGTCCGCAGCGGACAAGATGCAGAACACTACGGTGGTTGCAGCTCCGGTTGATTTTGAAGTAAAAGCCATCTGGAATGGACAGCAAGTTAATGTGGATCGCTTCAACGCTTATGTAGAGCGTTCCATCACATTGCCAGAGGGTGTGGGTGGTTCTAAGATCACGACTGGAGTTGTACTTCAGCCTGATGGCAGCCTTCTGCATGTGCCGACCAAGGTTATCAAAGGAAATGGACAAGATTCTGCTATTATTAACAGCTTGACCAACAGCACTTATGCCCTGATCTATCATCCGGCAACATTCAGCGATGTAACGAATCACTGGAGTCGTGATGACGTACAAGATCTGGCATCGCGTTTGATCGTACAAGGTACTGGTGATGACGTGTTTGCGCCGGATCAGAGTATTACACGAGCAGAGTTCACGGCTGTTCTCTTAAGAGGTTTGGGCCTGCACTCCCCGAATAACACAGAAACAGCATCGTTCACGGATGTGAAGACAGGCGCATGGTATGAGGATGAGGTTCAGACGGCCGTGTCCTACGGATTGATCTCGGGTTATGCTGATGACAGCTTCCGTCCAAACAGTGAAATCTCTCGTGCTGAAGCGCTGACCATTGTGTCACGTGCGATGAAACTGGTCGGTCTGGCACAGGCTGATGCTTCAGAGACAACCAGTCTGATAAGTTCATACAGCGACAGTGCTAAAGTACAAGCATGGGCAGCAGAGTCGGTTGCATCGGCGATTAAACAAGATCTGGTAGAAGGTGCTGATGGCAAGCTGATGACAGAGGCAGACATTAGTCGTGCGCAGTCAGCGGCGATTGTGAAAAGATTGCTGCAAAAAGCCGGATTGATCTAATAATAATTCGATAAACCTATACTTCCTTGAAATGATTTGCTTCAAGGAAGTATAGGTTTTTTTACATATCGTTCTTTTGAACAACCTCCTACAGGCCAATGCTCCAGTTCATTATCAGTTCACACTGATTTGTTACGATATGAACATCAAATAGATAGATATTGTGCTTGATCAGGAGAGGAAGAGATCCATATGAAAATACTCGAAGTTAAAAATGTGAAGAAGTCATACACCTTATATGGAAAAGAAAAAGTTCCGGTACTCCACGGTTTGAACCTGAGTTTTGAGACAGGTGAATTCGTCTCCATCCTCGGTGAATCTGGCTGCGGTAAGTCGACACTGATGAATATTATTGGTGGCATGGACTCCGATTATGAAGGGGAAGTCATTGTTCGTGGCAAGAACTTAAGTGCCATGACAGAGAAGGAAATGGATGATTATCGGAAGAATAATATCGGCTTTGTCTTTCAAAACTTTAATCTGATCCCGCATCTGTCTGTCCTCGAAAATGTGACGATTGCGATGCAAATGACGGACACCAATGAGAAGGAGCGGAACCAACGTGCTGTTGATATATTAACAGAGGTTGGACTGAAGGATCATCTGAACAAACGTCCCAACCAATTATCTGGAGGTCAGAAACAACGGGTGTCCATCGCACGGGCTTTATCCAACAATCCGGACATTATTCTTGCAGATGAACCGACAGGTGCGCTGGATCGAGAAAACGGAGATCAAATCCTGGCTTTGCTCGATAGTATAGCCCAAAAGGGAATGCTGGTGATAGCCGTAACTCACTCGCAGAAAGTCGCTGACTCCGGTACACGTATTGTGAAGGTAGAAGAGGGGCGCATCAGTGATGATATTCATCTCAAAGATCCTTCTACGGTTGTCTACGAAAGTGGTCAGGGTACTTCCCGGAGCCTGGGCTTGCTTGCTTCGTTCAAGATGGCACTCAAAAATATGAAACTAAACGCCAAGCGTAATGTCCTGGTAGCTTTGGGTGGATCTATAGGTATATTAAGTGTACTCCTGATGCTTTCCTTGGGGAATGGGATAACGACGTATATGAACGACGAAATCAATTCAAGTATGGACCCTTTGCTTGTGGATATAACCAAGCCGAGTGAAGAAGCCAAAGACATGCAAGGCCCCGAAGCCTTGATGGCAACAGGTGAACCGTTCACCGAAGCTGATATTGAGACGATTCGCAATTTCCCTAATGTGGATCATGTAGAGACAATTACGACCATTACAGGCCAATCGACAATGGTGAATGAAAAACAAAGTGTGGGACTTACGCAGTTAACGACGTTAACGGATGCTTTTGATCCAGCACTGATGACAACGGGGGTTCTCCCGGCAGAAAATGAGATATTGTTACCCCTCGATACCGCGAAACAATTAAGCGGAAATGACCAAGCTGATTCCATGATCGGCAAGTCCGTGCTTCTATATATCAATGAGATGGATAGCAATAATAAACCAGTAACGTTGGAGAAGGAAATAACGATCTCAGGGATCTATGAAGCGGCAGATCAACGATCTCCAATGCAACAATCCCCGGGATACATTTCATCAGAGACTTTAGAGCAAATGTACTCGGACAAAGGAATAACGATTGGACCGATTCAGGTTAACGCCTATGCAACCGATATGAAATATGTAAATGATATCAATGAAGCTGCTGTTGACGCTGGCTTCGCAGGCTCCCAGATGGCCAAGGTCATGGAGAATATTACGACTTACGTAAGTATGGCTTCCATTGTACTTGCGGGTATTGCAGGCATTTCGTTGATCGTATCCGGTATCATGATATTGGTAGTGCTCTATATTAGTGTCGTGGAACGCACGAAAGAGATCGGAATACTGCGGGCGATTGGAGCAAGAAAGAAGGATATCAAACGAATATTCTTCTCGGAATCTGCTTTATTAGGCGTATTTAGTGGTATTATTGCGGTAATCTTTGCAGTGATCATAAGTTATGTGTTAAACATACTTCTGGACAATGCGTTTGGAGCAAAACTGATTAATCTCTCGGGATATTACATCTTGTTTGGTCTCGTGGTAAGTACAGCGATTAGTATCGTGGCTGGTTTGATGCCATCATCAAAAGCGGCGAAGCTGGACCCGATGGAATCCTTGCGATACGAATAAAACGAATGGCGGAAAGGATAATGGCTACATGAACACGATTCTGGTGGTGGACGACGATTCCCATATCCGCAAATTAATCCGAATCTATCTTGAAAAGAATCAATTTTCCGTGCTGGAAGCAGCAGACGGTCAAGAGGCGTTAGATATGCTATCTCATACGAAAGTTGACTTGGCAATTGTGGATGTAATGATGCCGCGAATCGACGGCATTGAACTGACAGAAGATATCCGATCTTATCTGGATATTCCGATCCTGATGGTGACGGCCAAGGGAGAATCCAAGGACAAAGTCAGAGGATTTAATGCCGGGTCAGACGATTACCTGGTTAAACCTTTTGATCCTGTGGAGTTAATCCTGCGTGTGAAATCATTATTGAAACGATATAACAAAAGTTCATCGAATATCATTCAGATCAGCGGTGTAACGATTGATTTGGGCAATCTGATGGTCGTTGCAGATGGTCAAACCATCGAATTGAAAAAGAAGGAATGTGAATTGTTATTTTCTCTGGCGAGTTCGCCAGGGAAAATATTCACACGTACACAGCTTATAGATGATCTATGGGGCATCGATTACGAAGGCGATGAGCGTACGGTCGACGTGCATATCAAGCGCTTAAGGGAACGGCTTGAACCTGTACCTGAGCTAGTGATTTCAACGATAAGAGGACTTGGATATCGTCTGGAGCGGACATGAACATGTTGAGGAAGAGCCTGCGACTTCGAATTGTAGCTACGTTTATCGGGATTGTTCTGGTGAGTTTAATTCTCTCCTTTATGATCAATAACGGGTCCCGCGAAAAGGCGCCGAATCGTTTTATGGTTACCTTTGCTGAAGACATCGCTACAATGATTAACCTGATTGATGATCCGGAAAAAGTGAAATCTAGCTTGGGTATCTTTGCCCGCTACGGCTTGAATATCACGCCCGTGAATCAACAAAGTGAAGTGTTGTCTTCCTTGCCAGAGGATAAAGTTCATTCGTTATTTGAGGCGGGGACAACCGATGCAATGTTCATGTCCAGTAAAGATGGAATTGCGACCATAGGTGTTCCCGGAACAAACGAGGGGATCGGCACTTTCCTGATACAAAGCGATTTCTCTTCTCTTTTTCACACACTGCGAAACACGCTCTTAACCTCCCTATTAACGGTACTGGTCATTGGTAGCCTACTAATCCTGTTCATGTCCGGGTACATTGTGAAACCGATTAAGAGGTTAACGGTCGCTGCGAAGGAGATGTCATCAGGTGATCTGTCGGTTCGGTTGAAGCATAACAATCAGGATGAGTTTGGGGAACTGATGGAGAGCTTTAATCATATGGCCAGTGAGTTGCAAAAAATCGATTCTGTTCGTGATGACTTTGTCAGCAACGTCTCTCATGAAATGCAGTCTCCGCTCACTTCGATCAGGGGATTTACCAGAGCGCTACAGGATGGTGTTATTCCTTTAGAAGAGCAGAAAGAACATTTGGATATTATCTATGAGGAAACGCTGCGCTTATCGAGGCTCAGTGATAATCTGCTTCGGCTAGCCTCGCTGGATTCGGAGCATCATCCGGTTCATTTCACCACGTTCCAGGTCGATGAACAATTAAGAAGGGCGATTCTACTGGCGGAGCCGCAGTGGTCCCAGAAGGATATACAGATCGAATTGGACTTGTTGCCCTGCGAGATCACTGTGGACAAAGATTTGTTTGATCAAGTCTGGCAGAATTTAATAAACAATGCGATCAAATACACCGGCCCTAAGGGTACCATTCATGTCGAGATTGAGACGTCATCTTCATTCGTGAAGGTATTGATTAGAGATTCTGGACAAGGAATACCTGAGGAAGCCCTCCCGTATATCTTTGATCGATTCTATATGGTGGACAAAGCGCGAAGCAGCTCGCTTCGAGGCAATGGATTAGGGTTGTCCATTGTGATTAGAATATTGAAATTGCATCAATGTACAATTGATGTAGAGAGCGAAGTGGGAAAAGGTACGCAGTTTATTGTCACAATTCCCAGATCGGTTATTACATCTTAAGGCAAGCCAGAATAGAAAGCGGCAATATGAAAACAATCGGCTCCTGTGCATTCAGGATTCAGATTGCTTCATATTGCTTTTTTTGATATTAGGATACTCGACAAAATTTCATATATAGTTTTGTTTAGCAGTGAATCATTTGATAAAATAGAAGAGGCGTTATGTGAATCTATGAACTTAATCAATTTATCATACACAGAATGGAGCCATTCAATGAAATATCGCAATATGGAAGATTGTATTAACGATCTGGAGCAGCACGGTCATTTGATTCGGGTCAAAGAAGAGGTTGATCCTCATCTGGAAATGGCAGCCATCCATATGAAAGTGCACGAGGCTAAAGGCCCGGCATTGTTATTCGAAAATGTAAAAGGCTCGAAGTTCCAGGCTGTATCGAATCTGTTCGGCACGGTGGAACGAAGCAAATTCATGTTCCGCGGTACGCTTGAAGGCGTACAACGGGTCATGGCAGTTCGTGACGATCCCATGAAGGCGCTTAAGACGCCATTTCAGCATGTCCGTACAGGTCTTGCTGCGTGGCAGGCGCTGCCGAAACAGAAGTCTATCAGCCTCCCGGTGTCTGCACAAGAGATTCAAATCTCGGACCTGCCGCTCATCAAGCATTGGCCAATGGATGGTGGGGCATTCGTGACACTGCCGCAGGTATATTCGGAAGATCCGGATAAACCAGGCATCATGAATTCCAATCTGGGGATGTACCGGGTCCAGTTGAATGGCAATGATTTTGAAATGAACAAGGAAATTGGATTACACTATCAGATTCATCGCGGAATTGGTATACATCAAGCCAAAGCGGTCAAAAAAGGAGAACCACTGAAAGTGAGTATTTTCATCGGTGGTCCACCAGCACATACACTTTCAGCCGTTATGCCTTTGCCTGAAGGACTTAGTGAGATGACATTTGCCGGTTTACTCGCTGGACGTCGCTTCCGGTACAGTTACAAGGACGGATATTGCATCAGTAATGATGCTGATTTTGTCATCACGGGTGATATCTACCCAGGCGAGACGAAGCCCGAAGGTCCGTTCGGCGATCATTTGGGTTATTACAGTCTGACGCATGAATTCCCGTTAATGCGTGTGCATAAAGTCTATGCCAAACCTAATGCCATCTGGCCATTTACGGTTGTTGGTCGTCCGCCTCAAGAGGATACGGCGTTTGGTGATTTGATACATGAGATTACAGGGGATGCGATTAAACAGGAGATTCCGGGCGTTAAAGAAGTACATGCGGTCGATGCGGCAGGGGTCCATCCATTGCTGTTCGCCATTGGTAGTGAACGTTACACGCCGTATCAGGCGGTGAAACAGCCAACAGAGTTGCTTACGATTGCTAACCGTATTTTGGGAACGGGTCAGCTCAGTCTGGCGAAGTACCTGTTTATAACCGCTGAGGATCAGCAGCCTCTGGATACTCATAAGGAAGTCGAATTCCTGACCTATATCTTGGAGCGTATGAACATGCAGCGGGATATTCATTTTCACACCCATACGACGATTGATACGCTGGATTACTCAGGTACAGGACTGAACAGCGGAAGCAAGGTCGTGTTTGCAGCATATGGCGACAAGGTTCGGGATCTGTGCACGGAAGTTCCGGAGTCTTTGAAAAACATTCGTGGTTATGAGAATCCGCAGCTCATCATGCCAGGCATTGTTTCGATTCAGACATCTGCCTTCACGAGTTATGCGGATACAGCACAGGAAATGCAAGCATTCACGTCTCTTTTGAAAGAACAGGGTGGTTTGGACTCTTGCCCGATGATCATTCTATGTGACGACAGTTCGTTCCTGAGTGCTAACCTCAGCAACTTCTTATGGGCAACTTTTACTAGGAGCAACCCTTCGCATGATATGTATGGAGTTAATAGTGGATATGACCACAAGCATTGGGGCTGTGATCAGGTGATTATTGATGCGCGCACCAAACCTCACCAAGCACCGCCGCTGATTCCCGATGCTTCGGTAGAGAAGAGCATTGAACGTTTATTTGTTAAAGGAGCAAGTCTGGGTTCAATCAAAATCTAATATGAGATGTCTTAAAGAAGTTCAAACTCACCGTTTGAACTTCTTTGGCTTGCTCTGATATAGCGATAAGACACAAAAGTGTGTAAAAGTTTAAAACCGGGACTAATTTGGATGTTGGAGTGAGGATAAAGTCTTACATGTTCGTATTTACCTTTGCGATTAAGGTCGTTTGAACTATGTATGAAATGAAGAATTATAACGATATAAAGAAGTATAGGTATTTTTGTGGCCCCGTTCCATTGGGTGCTGTTACTATAATGAATTGTTCAGGGGGAATACCGATTTGAGAATCCATATTATGAACCTGCAAGACGGAGACCGTCTGACTGCGGATACATTCAGTGATGCAGGATTACACGTTCTCGGGAAGGGAACTGTGATCAAAGGTGAGGATATTACCTTGCTTATGCAGCACCGTGTAGATTATGTAGATATTGAATCACGTGAAGAGGAAATTACGGAGGCAGAATTTTTTGCTGCAGCCGCCAAGCATGCTTCCGGGTTAAGTACAAGTACGAAGGAAGAGCCGCCTGAAGAAGAGATGAAGTCCCAATTTATTCAGACTGTACATAATTATCAAAATGCTTTTCTCGAAGCTCTGACTGTTGGCAAGTTCAACGCCACCATGGTGGATGATGCACTGCAACCGATGGTTGAGGGACTGGATGAGCAGAAAGATGTCGTTCATCTCCTGATGATGCTGGAGCGGGATGACGTCAATAACTATACACATTCCATTCAAGTCGGGTTGTTGTCCTTCTACCTCGCGAACTGGCTTGGATATTCTCAGAAAGAAAGTTATCAGATTAGTCGCGGTGGTTATCTGCATGACATTGGAAAGTGCAAAGTATCCCACCGTATTCGGAACAAAACGGAACCATTGACAGCGGACGAGCACCTTGAAATGCAGCGTCACACGATATATGGACATGAAATCATCAAAAATTCGATGACGGATGAAGCGACAGCACTGGTTGCTCTACAACATCACGAGCGGGAAGATGGGTCGGGTTATCCGATGCAACTTGATAAAAGTGAAATTCATCCCTATACCCAGATCGTATCTGTAGCTGATATCTATATAGGCATGAGATCCGGGAGTCACGGTGGAAGCAATCCAAACCTGATCAACAACCTTAGAGATATTTATGGAATGGGATTTGGTAAATTGAATGAAAAGCCGGTTCAGGCATTGATGCAACATTTACTTCCTAATTTCATCGGGAAACAAGTCCTACTCAGCAATGGTGAAAAAGGTGTAATTGTCATGAACAATACGTCTGATATTTTCAAACCGCTCATCAAAGTGGAATCTGAAGAATATCGTGATCTCTCCAAAGAGCGTACGCTTGCCATTGATGAATTGCTTATTTAATATCGATGGTTATCGTTACTCCATCATTGCCATTCTATTTTTTTGAAAGACGGGCCTCCTGTACTAAGACAGGGGACCCGTTTTTTGTTATATCATCCTAGATGTGTTGTTCGACCAAGGTAGCAAGCGTATACTTTGCAAAGACCTTATTTTTCCTGCCAAGGAGCGATCGCTATGATTGAAGTGACTACCGAGATTACGATACATGCCTCAATTGAACGGTGCTTTGACTATGCCCGAGATATTGACTTACATACACAGACAGTCTGGAAACATACGCGAGAACGAGCCGTCGCAGGAGTAACCACAGGAAGAATTGGAGCGGGGGATACCGTTACATTTCAGGCTACTCATTTTGGGGTTAGACAGCAGTTGAAGTCCCGAATTGTGCAGTTTGAACGACCGTTTCTATTTGTGGATCAGATGGAGACGGGGGCTTTCAAGAGCATGCGACATGAACATCATTTCAGCGCGATTGGAGATCAGAAGACTTGCATGAGAGACACACTACGGTTTGAAGCGCCACTTGGAATACTGGGTTGGGCAGCGGAGCGCCTTGTACTAAAAAGATACATGCAAGCATTTCTGGAGAGTCGTAATCGTAAACTCAAAGCGATGCTTGAACAGCATCCAGAATGAAATGGATAAAGGAGAGATGACGTTTGTTTGACAATGAATATTATGTAGGTTGGGGCACCCTTGCCTTGATTAATGCCGGACTGGCACAGGGGAAAAACAGAAGTGGTCGGAACTGGTTTCTGATTTCCCTGTTATTTGGTCCGTTGGCAACCCTCTTTATTGTGGTGTGGAATAAACTGGACTAATTCAACGATCGAGATTCCGATACATATGACGATCGATCATCCAGAACAGAAGTGCGGCTGCACTAACACCTGCACCTAACCAGCAAACCGCTGTCCAACCCGCCCATGCATACACCTGGGTAGAAACGATGGAGCCGGTTGCACTGCCGATGGAGTAAAAGATCATATACGCTGCCGTCAGGCGGCTCTGTGCTTCGGGGCGAACTTCGTAGATCAGGCTCTGGTTGGTAACATGTACGGCTTGCACGGCGAGATCGAGCAGGATAACGCCCAGGATCAGGAACCACAACGAGTGATGGACATAACCGATGGGTAGCCAGGACAAGAGCAGAATGACAAGAGAGATACCGGTTGTTTTTTGCCCAAGGCCCCGATCGGCGAGTTGACCTGCACGGGCAGCGGCCATGGCTCCAGCCGCTCCTGCGAGACCGAATGCACCTATAAGCGTATGAGACAGGGACAGTGGAGGGCTGCTTAGTGGCAGAACCATGGACGTCCACAAGATGCTGAAGGCTGTAAAAATCAGCATGGCCAGCACACCTCGTACTCGTAACACACGCAACTCACGGTACAGTTGCAAGACGGAACCGAGTAATTGGATATAGCTTTGTTTCACTTGTGGAGATTGTAGCCTTGGGAGAACAAGAAATAAGGCGACAATTCCGAGTAAAGTAAGGCTGGCAGAGAAGAGATATACCGATCTCCACCCGAGCCAATCGTTCAGCGTACCTGCAACCGTTCGTGCAAGTAAAATGCCAATGACAATTCCGCTGGTTACCTGTCCGACAATGCGACCACGTTCGGAAGGGGCAGCCAAGTGTGCAGCATAGGCAACCAATGTTTGTGTAATGACCGCGAGCAGACCTACGACAGCCATGCCCGTGAATAAAAGTGAGCTGGACTGTGCGGTTCCTACGATAACCAGTGCAAGTACGGATAAGAGCATTTGCATGATTATCAGCTTGCGGCGGTTCAAGAGGTCACCAAGTGGAACGAGAAGAAACAGCCCCAGGGCATAACATATTTGAGTCACTGTGATGACAATTCCTATGGATGATGGAGAGAGGCTGAATTCATGAGCAATCGAGTCCAGCAAAGGCTGAGCATAATAAATATTGGCGACCGCAAGTCCACTGCACACGGCAAAGAGAAGAGCGACTAAGCGTGACATGGCAGGGCGATCCTTATTGGATAATTGTGCATCTGGAGTAGAAGTTAGCATGAATGGCAATCACCTTTCTATTATGTACTGATCGGTATTATATGTTTCGGGATAACCATACTTTATTTGCATGAACACTGTCAACAGAGAATTGGACGAGAGTTTCAAAGTAGTTAAAAACGCTTTTTAGCTGGACTTATTTCATTTCAAATGAGTGATCTTTGACTTATTTATTGTTATGAGTTTAAAATATAAATATACTGATCGATACATAAAGAGGTGAATTGTATGGTTAGACAACGGGAATTTGATACGGATAAAGCACTTGATGCTGCGATGCATACATTTTGGGACAAGGGATTCGAAGCGGCATCTTTGAGTGATTTGACGACTGCAATGGGCATTCAACGTCCCAGTCTTTACGCGGCTTTTGGCGATAAAAAGGAATTATTCGAAACCGCACTTCGCAGGTATACCACGCAGCATGCGGCTCAAGTCAGAGCCAGACTTCAACAGGGCTCCACGGTGCGAGAGGCCTTTCGTGGGCTGTTTGAACATATTGGAGCTGAGGGGAGTGTGACCGAGCCTAGTCATGGCTGTTTTTGTATTAATACGATGGTTGAACTGGCTCCCCATGACCACAAATTCGCTGTCCTTACACGGGAGCATCAGATGTATCTGGGTGTTCTTTTCAAGGAAACGATAGAAAGAGGCCAACAGAGCGGGGAATTATCCGCTCACTTGAATGCGAGTGCGGTAGCACAGTCTTTGGTTGTATCCATGATTGGACTAACTGTATTGATGAAATCAGGACCGGACCGCTTGTTTGTAGAGCAGACCATCCAGATCACACTCTCTTTGTTACAGCAATCGGAATGATACTTATTAACGTGATGCAGAGTACCTCATTTTACAGGGATGATGGAAGTTGTTTCCCTTCTCTTATCTGTGTCTGAGGGCATTGGGCAGATCAGGCCGAAGTTGCTACAATATAGTTAAGACTTGAGCAGATATAGGAGGAGATCAGGAATGGATACGAAGTTGCGCTGTGCCGTTTTGGATGATTATCAGAACGTTGCACTGATGTCGGCAGACTGGAGTTCGTTGATGGATCGGGTGGAGATCCAGACATTTAACAACTATATGGGCTCCGAAGAAAAAGTCATCCAGGAACTGCAAGATTTCGATATTGTGGTCCTGATGCGGGAACGTACACCATTTCCGGAGAGGGTTATTTCGCAGCTACCTAAGCTAAAACTTCTGATTACAAGTGGTATGCGCAATGCGTCCATAGACCTTAAGGCTGCGGAGCAAAAAAGGATCATTGTGTGTGGAACCGAGGGAAGCTCTAATCCACCAACGGAACTTACGTGGGCGCTAATACTGGGACTGTCCAGACAGCTGGTTACGGAGAATAATGCACTTCGCTCCAATCGAAACTGGCAGAGCACTGTAGGGTTGGATCTGCATGGGAGAACACTTGGATTGCTCGGTTTGGGCAAAATAGGCACTCGCATGGCGGAGATCGCACAAGCATTTGGCATGAATGTGATGGCCTGGAGCGAGAATCTGACACGAGAGAAAGCCGGAAAACATGGTGTGATCTGGTCCGGGACCAAGGAGCAACTGCTTGCACAGAGCGACATTGTATCCATTCATCTGGTATTAAGTGATCGTACGCGCAATCTGATTGGACAAGCCGAATTTCAACAAATGAAATCGAGTGCGCTATTCATTAATACGTCGCGAGCGGGTATTGTCGATCAGGAAGCTATGGTAGATGCATTACAGCGTGGTTTGATTGCTGGTGCAGGTCTGGATGTATATGAGCAGGAACCGCTGCCGGTTAACCATATTATGCGAACATTGCCCAATGTCCTGGCCACACCGCATCTGGGTTATGTGACTCGTGGCAATTATGAGATCTATTATAAGCAAACGGTAGAGAACATAGCGATGTTCCTGAACGGAACACCGATCAGGCAAATGCTTCCTTAGAATGAACGGTGCTGAATAAGGCGCAGCTTTAGATATATGGGATTATAAACAAAAAAGGTGCTGCCAGGAAAGAGTTAGACCTGAGCAACACCTTTTTTAGGATATCTGTTTAGCAAAACAAATAAGGGAGAGCCGTAAAATATATTCTTTCCTACCGACCCATCCCCTCACCAAACCAAATTTAACTGTGTGGTCCTCGCTGGGAAGAATGAATCATGGCGACGCTTGATTCACGAACGATTAAGCGCGGTTCAAATTGGATGTGTTCGTACTCGGTCGTGTTCATCTCCCGAATTCGTTTTAACAACAGTTCGGTAGCAAGTCTGGCAACTTCTTCACCCATAATGGACACAGAACTAATCTGCGGAGACGAGACAGTGGTCCATTGATTGTTATCTACACCCACTACAGCCACATCTTCAGGTACACGAACCCCTAACTCCTTGAACCGATTAACCAATCCGATGGCAACCATATCATTAATGGCATAGACTGCATCTGGCATATGCGTAAGCCCATAGAAATAATCTGCAGCATTGGCACCTGTGTTCAATGAAAAATCCTCACCAAAGTAGACGAGAGAAATGTCCACATGGCCTACAGCTTGCTCATAAGCACGGAAGCGCTCTTCAATAATGTCTTTGGGTGCACCGGCATATGCGATTCGAGTCCGGCCGATTTTGAACAGATGCTCCATCACCAGTTTGCCTTCGGGTTGAGACAGAGAGACGATATCTGCCCTCATTCCCGGTTCCAGTTTCTTGCCGTAGTTAATCATAGAGATAGGGAGCGGCGCTTTATCAATCAGTCCAGGTAACGTTTTGGGATATGCCAGAGGCATGAAGATCAATCCATCCACATGCAATTTTTTCACATTACGAATTGTTTCCAGCTCGGTTCGGGCATTGCCCGCCGTATTGATTTGCACGACATGGTACCCGTGCTGCTTCGCCGTTTGCTCTACAGACCAGGCAATTTCCGGAATGATGGCGTTACGTATATCGGGTACAACGAGCGCGATCTGGTGCGTTTGCCGGATTTTCAGACTCTGTGCGGAGGTGTTGGGTACAAATCCCAGTTCTTCTATGGCTTTCATCACCTTATCTCGTGTTTTAGTACTTATACCTTCTGAATTGTTGATGGCCCGGGATACGGTAGCGATGCCCACGCCGGCACGCTCAGCCACGTCCTTGATCGTAAGTTTCTCTTCTTTCCTCAATGTACGGTTACCTCACTTTATCGGAAACGATTCCGAATATTTAGGAATATGTATGCAATTCGCGATAGTTATATAACTTAATTATAACATTTGAGCCATGAAGTATCCCGTGAATGGATCAGATTTATGCCGAGGTATGATTATATTTCATTCCGTCTGCACTATTATTTGCCGTGGTATATCTTAATAACTTGGATTACATCGGTTACACAATACCGCTAAAATAACTTTAATAAACGTGTAAGCGCTCTAAAGTGAACTTGATTTGATCACGAAATAGACATATTAGTGGAGAAATATGTTTGACAGCGTATCTAAAATGTGACATATTTAATTTACGGAAACGTTTCCGATTATACTATAAATTATGATCTGGGAGATGAAATGAATGAAAGCATTACGTTGGCACGGAGTCAAAGATTTACGTCTGGAAAATATTAATGAACCTCACCCTGAAGAAGGTAAGGTCAAAATAAAAGTGGAATGGTGCGGCATTTGCGGCAGTGACTTGCATGAGTACACAGCGGGTCCTATTTTCATTCCGGCTCAAGCACCACATCCGCTAACAGGGGAACAAGCGCCTGTAGTCATGGGGCATGAATTCTCAGGACAGGTGGTTGAAGTAGGGGAAGGCGTTACACGTTTCAAGGCGGGCGATCGTGTAGTTGTAGAACCGATCTATGCATGTGGACACTGCGAAGCTTGTAAACAAGGCAAATACAATCTGTGCGATAAAATGGGTTTCCTAGGACTCGCTGGTGGCGGAGGCGGATTCTCCGAATATGTAACTGCTGAAGAATACATGGTCCATGCCATACCGGATTCAATCTCGTATGAGCAAGGTGCACTGGTTGAACCTTCGGCTGTAGCACTTCACGCCGTGCGCCAAAGCAAGCTGAAAGTGGGCGATACCGCAGCCGTGTTTGGTGCAGGCCCGATTGGATTATTAGTTATTGAAGCTCTTAAAGCATCGGGAGCTTCTGATATATATGTTGTGGAGTTATCGGACGAACGGAAAGCCAAAGCGGAAGAACTGGGTGCGATTGTGATTGACCCAACGCAGTTCAATGTGGTAGAAGAGATCCATCAGCGTACACAAGGTGGCGTTAACGTAGCCTATGAAGTAACAGGTGTGCCACGTGTACTGCAACAAGCGATCGATTCCACACGTATTGGCGGTGAATTAATGATCGTCAGCATTTTTGAACAGGAAGCACCGATTCACCCGAACTCTATTGTTATGAAAGAGCGTACGGTCAACGGCATTATCGGTTATCGCGATGTGTTCCCGGCAGTCATCAGTCTAATGGATAAAGGTTTCTTCCCCGCAGACAAGCTGGTAACCAAACGAATCTCGTTGGATGAAGTGGTGGAACATGGATTTGAAGCATTGTTGAAAGAGAAAAACCAGGTTAAAATTTTGGTGAAAGCAGAATAAAATCCACAGATAGTAAGAGCGAGTAGACAACACATCATCAGATGTGATTGTCTACTTTTTTTTGTATAGATCGGGCGGAATTTGTTGCATGTACCGGTCGAATTACATAGTATAAAAAGATACAATTTGTATCATCTTGGTGTGAAGGTAAATATTGTGAAACTATGAAGGAGGAAGCGGACATGCAGAGACATGCGAAATGGACAGCGATGATTTTGACCATCGTCGCTGGAGTGAGCTGGATGCTTATGGGGAGCTCCAAGCTGAAAGGCAACACGTCAACGAGTCAGCCAGCGGTGACTGAACGTGGGCTTGCCAAGGTGTCGAATGCACCGATCAGTTCAGCGGATGTAACATCGAAGATTGAACTGCTGGGGAGACCTTTTAGCAAAACGCCATATGCCAATAACGTCTGGGACATGCAATTGTACAACGGCAAGATATATTTGGGTCATGGGAACAGCAGTAATCTGGGTATAGCGCCGAATTCAGGTCCTATTCCAGTCGTTTATTATGATACAGCAAATGCGAAATTCAAGACCCAGACGGTAACCAACAGCAATCCGGGCATTCTGCCATCGACGAAGATGTATGTGGATGAGGAACAGATTGACATTTACAGAGTGCTGAACGACAAGTTATATATTCCTGGCAATGATTCGGATAGTGAGAAGTGGGAACTGGGCAATTTCTATCGTCTGGATGGAGAGGTATGGACCAAATATCGTAATCTTCCACTCGGTGTACACGTATACGATTTGGCTTCGTATCAGGGCAAGATGTTTGCCGCGCTAGGTACAGAGTCCAAACCAACGATATTAATCTCTCATAATGAAGGTGAAACTTGGCAGAAATATGCGACGATCAATACGTTTGGCTTCCGCGCCTATACCATGTTCCATCTGAATGGCAAATTATATGCATCTGGCATGATGTATCCTGCCAATAAAATATGGAATGACAAAACCAATATCCTGGAGATTAATGAAAAGCTTGAGAAACGGGATGTTGTCATCTATGGCAGCAAAATGCTGCCTGGACTAACCTATCAAACGGGCACGATTCCTTATAATAAGATAGGGAAAAATGTTAACTTTAATAACAAGTTGCTCTATATAGCTGGGGGCGTGTTCAATGATGGACAACTGCTGCCCAAATCCTTGAATGTCATGACAGATATTAATCAGGTAAGACGAGTTAATCTGCCAGATGCCAAGGCGCTCCCGACCGATGTGCTATTACGTGATGACAAGGTGTATGTGCTTACGTACACCCGTCAAAGTGCCAATCTGTATATCAATCGGGTCTACCAATCCACGGATCTGACAACATGGAATGAGATTTTACGTTTTAATCAGGACACGTATGCCAAGTCATTCGAAGAGAACGAGGGTGACTTCTACTTTGGTCTTGGTACTGATCCCGATGTGTTATCGACTTCGTCAGGGAAATTGCTTCGAGTGAATCGCAATGATATCCCCGTAAATGCTAATTAAATTGGAAGGAAGATTATGGATTATATACTATGCTACATCCACATTATTGGTGACCGGGAAAATACCTTAAGATACAGTAGAGTGCATGTCAGACCGCTTCGGTAGTGTGATCAGACAGAGGCTGCCGTTAAGGTAGCTTTCTTTTTTTATCTAAAAGATTAGTTTGAACGACTAACTTCGAAAATTTGAAAATAAAATTAAGAAACTATAAAATGGATAGAGAAATAACCCTATACCAGTCAACTGGATTACAAATGTTAAGATATACAAAAGCATGTCGCATTTCACATGAATGCGAAAGTTCCATACTTCCAATTGCAAAGGAGCAATATACGATGAACGTACCTTCAGCATTATTTAAACCTTTTACCTCGGACAAGCTAACCTTGTCTAATCGAATCGTTATGGCCCCTATGACTCGCGGATTCTCACCAGAGGGCGTACCTGGACCCGAAGTTGCTGAATACTACCGTCGAAGAGCAGCAGGCGGAGTGGGGCTTATCATCACGGAAGGTACAGGCATTAATCATCCTTCTTCGGTCAGCGGAGCGAGTATACCATTGTTCCATGGTGAAGATTCGTTGCAAGGATGGGCTAATGTAGTGAAAGCAGTGCATGAAGCGGGTGGCAAAATCATGCCACAATTGTGGCATGTGGGTACAGCACGACGTTCCGGTGACTTGCCTAACGCAGAAGCTGAGCCTGTAAGTCCGTCAGGGGTTAGCATGGCAGGTGAACCATCACGTGAACCATTAACGGAAGAGGAGATTCAAGAGCTTGTGCAGGCATATGCCCAAGCAGCAGCGGATGCACAGCGAATCGGGTTTGACGGAATTGAACTGCACGGAGCCCATGGATACCTGATTGACCAATTCTTCTGGGAGCAGACGAATCGACGAACCGACAATTATGGTGGTGATTTGGTACGTCGAACCCAATTTGCCGTTGAAGTGATTGAAGCTTGTCGTGCTGCGGTTGGCCCTGATTTCCCAATTGTGCTCCGGTTCTCCCAATGGAAGATGGGGAATTATGAAGCACGTCTGGTGGAAACGCCGGAACAATTGGAGCAATTCCTGGCACCACTCAGTGCTGCTGGCGTGGATATATTCCATTGCTCTACACGACGTTTCTGGTTACCTGAATTCGAAGGATCTGAGCTGAATCTCGCGGGTTGGACACAGAAGATCACTGGCAAACCAGCCATTTCGGTTGGATCGGTAGGGCTTGAAGCTGAATTTGTGGACAGAGCGACTGAGAACCAGGGAACAGGAGATGCCCACTTGGATCTATTGAATGAGAAGCTGGAGAATAATGAGTTTGACCTGATTGCCTTGGGTCGCGTTCTGCTTAGTGATCCAGAATGGCCTGCCAAAGTTCGGGAAGGTCGCATATCCGAAATCATTCCATTTACAACGGAAGTGTTGCAAACACTTCATTAATTGAAGGCTAAGAACGTTTCGCAAAAAGTGAACCAACGCCAAATGGCGACGATTTACAACGGAAAATGAAACAACAACGAAACAAAAACGAACAAATAGGCCGCCTTTGGGCGGCTTTTTCACCTACCTATACAATAATTTCAACATATGAAAAATTCACAATAGAAAAACATTTTCCACACCGCTGCACCTGTTTATTACTCCCATACATCACACACGCGCATAGTCACAACACCATTGAAGTTCCACATCTCAGGTTCTATAGCAACCTTTTTTTTCGCTGCATATATGTCAGCACAACGATTCAATCCTCAGAAGCGCTCATTTTGAAAATCATTCACCTTGTGATAAGGTTAGGCCTGAACCTTTGAATTACCAAGACGAGATTACATAAGGAGGATAAATTTCCTTGAACAACTATAGTTTCAACCCAAACAATCCATGGAGAAAATCACTAAAGATGCTGTGTCTTCTGCTTGGCATCGTTCTACTATTATCGGCATGTGGCCAAGCTCAGAAACCATCTTCCGAAACAGGCTCGAATACCCATTCAAATACCGGCTCAAACACAGGACAAACTTCCTCATCTCCGGAGCAAAGTACCGTTCCACCTAAGGAAGAAGTGCAAGAGGAAACCGATCCAGTTCAGGAGCAGCTCCGTTCATTGACGTTAGAAGAGAAGATTGGACAGATGATACTCGCTGGTGTTCAGGGTACAACGCTGGATGATCAGGCCAAACAGATGATTAAGGATCAGAAGGTAGGGGGCATTATTTTCTATGCCAATAATGTATCGACACTCGAGGGAACAGCCAAGTTTGTGCAATCCATCAAGGAAGCGAATCAGTCCAATCCGGTACCCATCTTCATGAGTGTGGATCAGGAGGGTGGTAAAGTCAGCCGTATGCCGAAGACGGTGGAAACCATTCCTTCCAACAAAAAGGTAGGCCAGACAAAAGATAGCGCGCTCGCTGAAACGATGGGGAAATTGCTGGCCAGACAAGTCCAGCTTGCAGGTTTTAATGTAGACTTCGCTCCCGTGCTGGATGTGAACAGTAATCCGAAGAACCCGGTGATCGGAGATCGTTCATTCGGCAGTTCGGCAGACCTGGTATCGCGTATGGGGATTGCTGAGATGAAAGGTCTGCGGAGTGAAGGCATTATTCCAGTCGTGAAGCATTTTCCGGGACATGGTGATACGTCCGTGGACTCCCATCTCGATCTGCCCGTCGTGAATAAAACGGAAAAACAACTGGCCAAGCTTGAATGGATTCCGTTCCAGGCCGCAGTGAAGGAGCAAGTGGAAGCAGTCATGGTGGCACATATTCTGTTTCCGAAGCTTGATCCCGATCATCCGGCTTCCTTATCTGATGTCATCATTGGTGAGCATTTGCGCGGGAAGTTCAAGTATGACGGTGTGGTCATTACAGATGACTTGAGTATGGGAGCAATTACGAAGAACTTTAAGTTGAATGAAGTTGCACTAGCAACTGTTAAAGCAGGTAGTGACATTCTTTTGGTAGCTCATAGTTATGAGAGTGCCAAAACGATTTTTGATACATTAATAAGTGCAGTGAAGTCAGGCGACATCTCCGAATCTAGAATAGATGAAAGTGTATATCGAATCCTGGCATTGAAGCAGCAGTACAAGTTATCAGATGACCAGAAAGCCTCCGGTGACCTGAAGCAGTTGAACGCAGATATTGTGGATTGGCGTCAGCAAATCGATGCTCGATAACAGATCCTGTGTTATGATTTTGGCAGAGGTGAGACCCAACCATGTATACCATTATGATTGTAGAGGACGATCCCAAGATTGCGGGATTATTGAAGTCACATATTGAGCGTTATGGAGACAAGGCCGTTTTGGCCGAGGATTTTGAGATGGTTGTACAACAGTTTGAGCAGGTACAGCCGCATGTTGTACTTCTGGATATCAACTTGCCCAGTTACGATGGTTTCTATTGGTGCCGCCAGATTCGTACACTGTCTACCTGCCCGATACTGTTTATCTCCGCCCGGAGCGGAAAGATGGATCAGGTCATGGCACTGGAGAACGGAGCGGATGATTATATTACGAAGCCGTTCGAACATGAGATTGTCATTGCCAAAATCCGTAGTCAGCTGCGCAGAGTGTATGGGGATTATGCTGCACGTGACGAAGAACGCAAGGTAGAGCTGAATGGCTTGGTCGTTTACCTGGAAAGACTGGAGATTCAGCTGGGTGATCGCAAAGTGCAGTTGACGAAGAAGGAAACGATTCTGTTGGAAACATTATTGCGCCGCAGTCCCAAACTAGTGAGCAGGGAGACCATCCTGGAGAAGCTGTGGGACGACTCTTTTGTGGATGACAACACACTTAGCGTTAATGTAACAAGGGTGCGTAAGCGACTAGCCGAGCTTGGCATTACGGATGCATTGGAAACGGTCAGAGGTTCGGGTTACCGGTTGAACAACAACTGGAAGGCGACTTCTTCTTCATGAGACTGTTTATACGAGAACATCTCGCTTTAACGTGCTGGGTTGTTGCCATCTTGTTCACCGTTGTTGCCGTGTTCTGGTATGACGGTTACAACGATTGGACTACGGCTGCTTATGCTGTAGCGTTGGGATTATTTTTGTATGTTGGCTATTTGATCTATCGTTATTATTCACATCGCTCGTTTTATGCCCGGATATCCAGATCGATGGATTCGTTGAAGGAATTTGTACCCTTGAACGAAACAAGTCCATTATCACAGGCATTGGAGAAGCTGCTTGATTCACAATACGGACAGTATCATGCTCACCTGCATCGACTGGAACAGCGACAGCAAGAATATCTGACGTTTATGAATCAGTGGGTACACCAGATGAAGACACCATTGTCGGTCATTGAGTTGACCGTGGAAGATCAGGAAGATGACGATCCCAGGCTTATAAGCATTCGGGAGGAAGCGGATCAGATGAGACGGGGATTGGAAACGGTGTTGTATGTGGCACGCTTGGATACCTTCGAGCAGGATTTCAGTGTTGAACCCGTTATACTGAAAACTGCTGGAGAAGAGGCGATCCATGAGCTGAAGCGATTTTTCATCCGCAATCACGTCTATCCAGAGATGCATATTGATTCTGCGCTGGTTGTGCAGTCCGATGCCAAGTGGATTCGTTTTGTCTTGGTACAGTTACTGTCGAACGCAATCAAGTACTCTGCGGGTAGCGGGCAAAAGATCCATATGCGTGCATATGAAGCGGAACGCTCCATCGTGCTGGAAGTACAGGATCAAGGCATCGGAATTCCGAAGTCTGATCTGAATCGAGTCTTCCAACCGTTCTTCACCGGGGAGAACGGGCGGCATTTCAAGGAGTCCACAGGCATGGGACTGTATATTGCCAAAGAAGTGTTAACGCGAATGAACCATCGGATCGATCTGGAATCCGTGTACGGCGAAGGAACGACTGTCCGAATTACATTCAACTCCTGAAGTATCAGGTGACAGATTACAGACAAGAGTGGAATTGTATTGTGAAACGAAAGAAGTCTGAATATGAGTTGAAGTGAAAGTAAAGACGTCAGTTGCCCAGTTGGGCAAAGACGTCTTTTTTTTGCTCACCATGATGCAACCTTACAACATTGTCATGTTGATGAAAGGTTAAACCATAGGAGAATGGCCGAAGTTTCGATAAACTGTAGTCAGAAGATCAAAGGAAAGGCCACGCATAAACCGCATGCACACAGCATGATTGTCTCTTGATTTAAATTTTATACATGACTAAGGAGTTGTGACTATGGAGATTTGTTCTGTCAAACAGATCAGCAAAATCTATAAAGGCATCGTATCGTATGAAGCATTATCAGGTATTGACCTCAGTATTCAGGAAGGAGAGTTTGTCGGTATTATGGGACCATCCGGTAGTGGTAAAACGACACTTCTGAATATGATCTCTACCATTGATCATCCAACATCAGGAGAAATACGGATTGCAGGAAAGAATCCGTTTGAATTGAATCAGGATGAACTCGCGCTGTTCCGGCGTAAAGAACTGGGATTTGTTTTTCAGTCCTTCAATCTGTTGAACACACTGACGGTCAAGGAAAACATCGTATTACCCCTTACGCTTGACGGCGTTTCACTGACAGAGATGAACACACGTGTGGAACGACTTGCAGGCAAGCTCGGCATCGAAAGCATTTTGAACAAGCGGACATATGAGATCTCCGGTGGACAGGCACAACGTACGGCTATTGCGAGAGCGCTGATTCATTCACCCAAGCTGATTCTGGCTGATGAACCAACAGGCAATCTGGATTCGAAGGCGGCAAGAGATGTGATGGAGATTCTGGAAACCCGCAATCAGGAAGACCAGGCAACGATGTTGCTGGTTACCCATGATGCAGTTGCCGCAAGTTATTGCAGTCGGGTCGTCTTTATCAAGGATGGCAAACTCTACAACGAAATTCATTACGGCGATAATCGTGCAGCCTTTTACCAGAAGATTATTAATGTATTATCCCTAATGGGAGGGTCCGGACATGAATTTTCGCCAGTTCGCCATTAATAACGTTGTTCGCAACAAACGAATTTATCTGGCTCATTTTCTGAGCAGTACATTTTCCGTCATGATCTTCTTTATCTACGCATTGCTCCTGTTCCATCCCGATCTGAAAGAAGGGTTAAAGGGTTCCAATGGAACGGTTACTTTGTTGGCCAACCAGGGATTCATGATTGCAGAAATCATTATATTCATCTTTTCATTCTTGTTCCTGCTCTACTCGGTAGGTTCGTTTCTGAAGACACGCAAGAAAGAATTTGGTATTTTCCTGATCCTTGGCATGACACGCAAACAGATGAACCGGCTCCTGTTTATGGAGAATATGTGTATCGGATTAGCTTCGATCATTACGGGCATCGGACTCGGTCTCATTTTCGGCAAATTGATTCTGCTCATCTGTGGCTCCATGCTGGCTGTTGAGAACAGTCTTCGGTTCTATTTTCCGCTGAAAGGCATTGCCCTGACGGTTGGTGCATTTCTGCTGTTGTTCGTTGTCATCGCCATGTCGTCATCCTTGCTCATACGCAAAGGTTCACTTATTGATCTTGTGAAATCGGAAGAAAAGCCAAAACCGGAACCCAAAGCATCGCGTTTGCTCGCCTTGCTATCTGTACTGTTCATTGGCGGTGGCTATGCAGGGGTATTCACATTTGTGTGGGTAAGCTTCTCGTTTCCGTTATTACTGGCAAGTGTCGTGGTCGTGATTGCAGGTACGTATTTACTGTTCACACAGCTCAGTGTGTACGTTATCCGGGCACTCAAAGGCAATTCACGGTTGTTTTTCCGTAAAACCAATCTGCTCTTCCTATCGGAACTTACCTATCGAATGAAAGATAACGCCATCATGTTTTTCATGGTAAGTATTATCTCTGCATCTTCATTTACGGGAATAGGTACCATGCTCGCAATTGCTGATCCAGGCTTGTCATCCATGTCGAATCCATACGCATTCAGTTATACGAATTCATGGGATACTCCCGACTCAGATCGACATATTCGTCAGATTGAAGAAACGTTGATTGATAATCAAGTTCCCTACGTGAAGGGCAGTTATGCTCCTATAGGTGAAAATAATAATGGGATGATTATCAAACTTAGTGATTATAACCGTCTTGCGAAGGCACTGGGGTATAAAGAACGTACGTTGAAACAGATCGATGAGTCATTTATGACACCAAGCAATTTGGCGATTCGCAAGGAGTACCGTGAACAGGTTGAACAAGGAGTCTCGGGAGGAAAGGTCAATCTGGAGGTTGATAATCAGCGTGTACCTGTCCAGCTATCGACACCTGGTACTGAGATTGTGATTCCTTTTCAATATGAAATTTATCTCTACGTCGTAACCGACGAATTGTTTAATAAGATGAGACCAGCGTACAACGAGGAAGTAGGCATGCCTGAAGGTTTCTATTCGAGTCGAACGATACAATTTATCGTTAAAGATTGGATGGGTACACGCAGCTTTGCTCCTGAATTGATCGAATCCATTCAACAGAATCATTCCAATAGAGGTTACTTCCAGGTGAGTGCACTTGTGGTGGACTGGCTCAATTCGAAACAAACGAACGGAATTATCCTGATCCTGAGCGGACTGATTGGTATTGTTTTCTTCACCTTTGCAGCAAGCTTCACCTATTTCAGACTCTACGCAGACCTTGAACGGGATGAAGCGCAGTACCGCATGATTGGCAAAATGGGACTCAGCCGTCCCGAACTTCGTAAGATTGTGACAAGGCAACTATTGCTGATGTTCTTCCTACCGATTCTGGTGGCGGTCATCCACAGCTCGGTCGCTTTTGTAGCGTTGCAGCAGCTAGTTGATTTCTCGGTCTTCGGATACAGCCTGCGTATCTTCATGGTGTTTGCTTCCATGCAGATCTTGTATTTTGCACTTGTGCGCTGGCGGTATCTGCGCCATATGTATTCCAAGTTAGTCTAAAAATGAATGGCCCAACAGACACCGAACTCATGGCTCGGTGTCTGTTGACTTTTCTATCCAAGGCACAGTACTATTTCATTAGATACAGAATGTATCACTACATAGTTTCTCAAGCAGTTAGATGAATGGGATTACAGAAATGTCAGGCTGGTGCCTGAGAGGGAGGACATATCATGAGCATCACGCTGTCTCGGGGACAGGCTTACATTCAACGATTGAATGATGAGCGCAATGTATGGCTGGACGGAGAGCGTGTCCAGGTAACCCAACATCAAGCCTTTCAGGGAACACTTCAAACCATAGAAGGATTATTCAATCTGGTGGATGACCCGGAGACGCGGGAAACCGTGGCCTACTGGGACGAACAGACGGGAAGTTACGTGCACCGCTCCTTTCTTGTGCCTCGTTCAGTTCTTGACGTGAACAGCAGGGCGGATGCTTTTCGTCTCTGGGCTGATCGGACGTATGGGGTAATGAGCCGATTGTCTGATTATGCTCGATCCCGCCTGACTGGTTGGTATGCAACACGGCATGAGATGACAGCACATGACCCCGCTTTTGCGGGTAAAATATCCGATTACTTTGAACAAGCCAAACGTAAAGATGCTTTCCTGACGATTGTCCAGCGGGACCCTCAGATTAATCGATCCTTGCCTGTTGGGGAAGATGAGGATGCCATGCTGCGAATTGTCCATAGCAATACGGAGGGTGTGGTGATCCGCGGAGCCAAAATGGTTGCAACGGCTGCGCCGTATGCCGATGATATCATTGCTTATCCCGTTCAACGAATTCCAGGGCACCTGCCAGAGCTGGCCCATATGGTAATTGTAGCCGCGGACAGTCCGGGCTTGCATATGATGTGTCGAGAATCATTTGCGGCAAAAGATTCGGATGGATCACATCCACTAAGTGCCCAGTATGATGAGATGGATGCCGTATTATTTTTTGACGATGTATTTGTACCCTGGGAACGTGTATTACTGCACAATAATCCTGAAGCCGTATGGCAGATTCGCTGTAATACAGCTTCAGCCAGTCTAGCCTATCACCAGAGCGTCATTCGATTAAACTCGAAACTGGAGTTCATTACAGCCGTGACCTCCGCCATTGCCAAGGAGATCGGGGTGGACTCTTTCCTGAATGTGCAGGAACAACTCGGTGAGATGATCAGTCAGATGCAGACCATCGAGGGACTGATTATTGCTGCTGAAGCACAGTCCAAACCGGACACATACGGCAACTGGCTGCCGGAATTCAAATATATTGAAACCGCACGTAATCTGGGCAATCGCTATTATCCGCGCGCAGTGGAGATTTTGAAGACGATTGCTGCGGGTGGTCTGATGCAGATCCCCTCGGGTATGTTTGAGGGCAATGAAAGGATAGGCACCATGATGAGCAAATATCTTGGCGGAGTAACGATGCAAGCTTCGGAGAAGATTCGTCTTTTTCAATTGGCATGGGAACTGACAGGAAGTCCACTCGGAGCAAGGCATGATCTGTATGAACGTTTCTATGCAGGTGATCCTGTGCGCAACCGGGCGAGCCAATATGTGCAATATGACAAGGAACGCTTATTGACCAAAGTTGAACCGTGGCTCCGGTCGGGAGTTCAGGAATGATCTCAATACGAATAGTCTGAATGAAGAATGAACAGCTTGAATGTAGAATGAGAACGGCCTTATTTTAGTTAAAGCCTTGGCCTTTGCCAGGGCTCTATTTCTATTTATTTAGATTATCTTTAGAAATGATTTAGGTTGAATTAAGAGACGTAGTATATAGTAATAATGTAGAGATAGGCATAGAGTATAGGAAATGAGAGGAATAACATGAGATACACCGTATTAATTGCAGATGACGAACCAGAGATTGTGGAATTGCTTCAGCTCTATCTGGAGAAGGATTATACCATTAAGACTGCCGTGAATGGAGCCGAGGCGCTACAATGTATACGTTCAACACAGATTGATCTGGTCATACTGGACATCATGATGCCTGTAATGGATGGGTTGCAGTTAATTAAGCAGATCAGGGCCACACATCACATGCCTGTACTGTTCCTATCCGCCAAAAGTCAGGATCACGATAAAATCCTTGGACTCGGACTTGGGGCAGATGATTATATAGCGAAGCCGTTCAACCCGCTTGAGATTGTCGCCAGAGTAGAGGCTTTGCTCAGAAGAGTGAATCAATTTGATGCAGCGGAGATCCCCGCTGCCAAAGAAGAGAATCTGGTATTGGGTGATCTGACGCTGGATCGATCCCAATGTATGCTTTTTCGTTCAGGAACACCTGTAACATTAACCTCTACAGAGTATAAAATTATGGAATTGTTGCTTGATCAACCTGGCCGAGTGTTCACCCGTAAAAAAATATACGAAGCAGTCTGGGGCGATTATTATGCGCACGAGGACAGCACCATCATGGTACATATCAGCAACATTCGGGAGAAGATCGAGCGTGATTCCAGACAACCGGAATATCTCAAAACGATAAGGGGACTGGGATACAAAATTGAAGCGCCCATGGAAAGCTAGAGAAAAGCGACTGTTGCAGACATCCCTGACACTGGATTTCTTGCTGTTCAACTTCTTTTTGCTGTTACTGGTATTGATCGTGTACCTTATAGTGTCACTGGATGTCGTGGATTTCCGCATTTCGGATCAGGTCGTTGATCCAGATCTGAATGTTGAAGCCCACGTGTATGTGGCAGAGCTGGAGAACGAATTTTACTCCGGTGGAGGTTCGGTGTCGAGAGGGAAAGATACAGAGATTCAACGTCTCAAGGACAGCGGGGGTTGGATTGAGATTCTGGATGCGAATCGTAACGTCATTCATCATGTGGGAGACAAGCAGGATTCATTCACCCAATACAGTGAAGCCGAGCTGTATGCAGGACTGGAGAACCGAAGCGACCAACTGTACTATTACTCCATCACTCCGTTAAAGGCAGAAGGACCGCCAACGTATGTGTTGCTCAAGATCCCGCGTGATCTGGTCAGCGTAAGGATTAATGATAATCAGTTGATTACCAATCTGAAGCACCCGTTATCCTTTTACATTATGATTGGCATTGGTTTAGTTTTGTTGTTGATCTTTGTATATAGCTATTGGGTCGCACGGAGAATCAAAAAGCCACTTAGTATTCTCTCCTCTGGTCTTACACAGATGATCCAGGGAAATTATAGTACACGGATGTCGATCTCTGCCGAGAGGGAGTTTGTCCAGATTGGTGAGACCTTCAACTACATGGCGGATGTCATTGAGAACACCTCTGCGGAGAAACGTTATGCGGAAGAGAGCAAGCAGCGACTAATTGTAGACTTATCCCATGATCTGAAGACACCGATAACATCTATACAGGGATATGCGCAGGCATTGGTGGAAGGACGTGGAGAGGACAAGGACAGGCAGCAAAGATTTTTGGGATACATCTATAACAAGTCTGTTCAAGTTGCGCGCATGATACAGAATATGCTGGAGCTGCTCAAGGTGGATTCGCCTGATTTCCACATGCAGATTGAGAGAAGAGAAATTGGAGAGTTCGTGCGCGAGATTATGGCAGATACGTATGGAGAAATTGAACAGAAACAGTTTGTCCTTCATGTACTTGTTCCGGATGAGGTGATCTACGCGAGGTACGATCCGGAGCTGTTATCCAGAGTCATCCAGAATCTAATTACCAATGCTCTGTCTTATAATCCAATCGGGACCGAACTACGCGTTGAACTCATTCCGCTTCATACCCATGTGGTGATAGAGGTGGCAGATAACGGAGTGGGCATACCTCAAGAACTATGGTCAACGATCTTTGACCCGTTTGTACGAGGGGATGAGGCGCGGACAGCGACCGGAGGCACCGGACTTGGTTTGTCCATCGCACGACGTAATACGGAGAAAATGGGCGGACGGCTGATCCTTTCCCGGCGTGGGCGAGAGACCACCGTGTTTACCATTGAGATTCCAAATTAAATAAGAGAAGAAATGTCCATGTGGAGGGAAATATTTTGTTCAAAGTAAATACGTTTGTCCGGTTCAGTATTGCACTGGCGCTGATATTGGTTAATATCTATTTATTATCACGTGTGAGCTTCATCTTTCAGCCGCTCGTCACCATGATCACGGTCATTACCGTGCCGATGATGTTGTCGGTGTTCTTTTATTATCTGCTAAGGCCGCTTGTGAATTATATGGAGAAAAAGAAAATAAATCGCACGCTAAGTATTTTGCTAATCTATCTGGTTATTGCTATTCTGGGAGTGTTCTTCATCATTGGTTTATGGCCATCGTTACGTGAGCAACTGTTCAATCTGGTCGATAACGCACCAAGTTTAATTAATTCATTAAGTGACCAGCTGAGAGAGCTGGAGCAAAATGGTGCCATTCAGGCCTTGTTCCCTGAGGGCTCGACACCTTTCTCCCAGATCACGGAGTATATCAACAAAGGATTTAACTTTGTGACCAACTACGTAAGTGGATTTTTCTCACTCGTTTCCAGTTTTGCGATCATCTTGTTTACACTACCGATTCTTTTGTTCTATATGTTGTTACAAGGCGAGAAATTTGGTCGTAAATTGGCACATATCGCTCCAAAACGTTTCCAAAATGACAGCCGTGAAGTCGTAATTGAGATTGATCAGGCGTTGAGTGGTTTTATTGTGGGAAGAGTTTTGGTCAATCTGGCATTGGGTGTACTGATGTATATTGGTTTCCTGATTATTGGACTGCCGTACGCATTACTGCTCACGGTAATTGCGGTCATCATGAACTTTGTTCCGTTTATCGGAGCGATTGTGTCGTCTGTACCTATTGTGATCATGGGTCTCGTGGTATCACCATCAGTTGCCATCTGGTCTCTGATTATTATTCTTGTCGCTCAGCAGATTCAGGACAACCTGGTAGCACCGTACGTATTCGGCAAAAAGCTGGATATTCACCCGCTCACGACCATCATTCTGGTGTTGGGTGCAGGCGACCTGGGTGGAATTATTGCCATCCTGATTATTATCCCGGTGTATATGATCGTTAAAATTCTTTTGGTTCGAATCTATAACATGTTCTTCAAGGACAAATGGCAGAATGCATAGAATTTAATTATTCGAAGGAGTGGAGCACATGTCTGAAATTATCGAAAAACAATACAATGAACCTGAATATATCGCACCTCAATCTGTTCAAATGGGTACCATTCACATCTCGAACGATGTGCTGTCCAAGATCGTGGGGATGGCTGCGCAGAGCACGAATGGCGTATCCTCCATGTCTGTGGGGCTGACTGAAGGGATTGCCAAGAGCATCAGCGGCAAGAGTCTGCAAAAAGGGATTGACGTACACGTCAAAGACGATCAGGCAACCATCCAGCTGCGCATCAACATTCAATATGGTAACAAGATGCACGAGGTCTGCCGTGAACTTCAACATAACGTTCAACAGGCCGTGGAGCAATTAGCGGGTGTTATGGTCAATGAAATTAAAGTGCAAGTCGTCGGCATATCCATGCAGGAGACGGTATAACCGAATGTAAGGAATAATGAATGTCAGGATTACCGATGGAGCAAAACAGCACCTTCCCAAGTTAGCAACTTAATTGGGAGGGTGCTGTTTTATGTTTGCGGTAATAGGTGGGCGCTTCGCCCATCACTTTTTTGAACATTTTGGAGAAAAGCAATTGATCCGTATAGCCCACGGAACGGGCAATATCACCAATAGTCAGACCGGGATCAAGGGTCAATTCGGCTGCCCTGCGCATCCGGTAATGGACCAGATACGACTGAATGCTGCTTCCCATCTGATCTTTGAAGAGAGAACACAAGTAACTCCGCTGCAAGCCGACATGGGCCGCGATGGATTGAACGGTAATGGCATTGGCATAGTTCATTTCAATGAAGTCCATTACCTGCGTTACGTACGTTTCCTTCGAATAATCCGGCATGGGTTGAAGATGTTCGGAGTTGGCCTGATCAATCAAAATGGAGAAGAATTGATACAGCAAACCAGTCATACTGATCTCCCAGCCTTTGTGGGTGTGGCGCGAATTAATCATTCGATGCAGACAGGATCGCATCTCGTCATCCTCATTGCCCAGCTCAAAAATCGGGTGATGCTCCGACAGACAAGCTTGCTGTAAAAAGGTTTGGCTATTGCTGCCTTGAAAAGCAACCCAGCTGTATTCCCAAGGGTCATCCTGATCTGCTTCATAATGAACAACAGAATGCGGAACAATTAAAAAACCTTGACCTTTGTGCAAGGGGTACGTTTTGCCTCCCACTTCGAAGGTGCCTTTGCCATTCAAAATATAATGAATTTTGTAATAGTCTCTCATGGCAGGGCCAAAGTGATGACCTGGTGTACAGGCTTCCGTGCCATAATGAAGGAGCTGAAGCTCCTGAAAATGATTGCTTTTAAACATATACGTAATCAAGGGTATTCACTCCTGTATGATTTCGTCTCATCTTGCATTTTAACATATTAATTAGTGTAAAAGATGAATCATTGAAGATTAGTTAATATAGATAACAGTCATTTTTCCATATGGTTATAGTGAAATGCCATATCGTTTTGCCCGAGAAATGACTAAGATTAGAAGCAGCAAGGCAAACCATACAGGAAAGTGAGAATAACAATGCCCTATACTGCGAGTGAACAACGATATGATGAGATGAAATATGTACGTTCTGGTAAATCCGGAATCAGACTGCCGCAAATTGCACTGGGTCTATGGCAGAACTTCGGTGGTAACCGTACGTTGGATATTCAGGAAGAGATGATTTTGCGTGCCTTTGACCTCGGAATTAACCATTTCGATCTGGCGAATAACTATGGTCCACCTCCAGGATCAGCGGAAGAGAACTTTGGTGTGATTTATAAAAAACATCTGCGTCCTTATCGGGATGAGCTGCTCATCTCGTCAAAGGCTGGCTATCACATGTGGAATGGACCTTATGGCGAATGGGGTTCCCGCAAAAACCTGATTGCAAGCCTGGATCAAAGCCTTGGCCGGATGGGACTAGACTATGTAGACATTTTCTATCATCACCGTCCAGATCCGGATACACCTTTGGAAGAGACCATGACAGCGCTGGATCATATTGTGCGGCAAGGTAAAGCACTGTATGTGGGGTTATCCAATTATAATGCAGAACAGACGCAAGAAGCGGTAAGTATTCTTCGTCGTCTGGGTACGCCATGTCTGGTTCATCAGCCGAATTACTCCATGTTGAATCGTTGGATTGAAGACGGTTTGCAGGATGTACTGGATGAGCAAGGTGTAGGTTCAATTGCATTCTGTCCACTTGGTCGCGGTCAGTTGACGAATAAATATGTCGACAAGATTAAGGAAGAACGAGCCAATCCAACAGGCAATTTGAAAAAAGAAGCTTATACGGACGAACGGATTGCCAAGTTTGACGCGCTTCAGGCGGTTGCGGAAAGAAGAGGACAGACGATCTCTCAACTGGCTCTGAACTGGATCTTGCGTGGTAACCGTGTTACCTCCGCACTGATTGGTGCAAGCCGTGTGTCCCAGATCGAAGAAAACGTAGCTGCGCTCCAGGCACCGGACCTGACAACGGAAGAGTTGAATGAGATCGAAAGCATTCTTGACGGCATGGGTAATTATCCGTGGTAACCGAAAAATTATAGTTAGACAAAGATTATGGTAATATAAAAATTAAACATGAAATGGCTCCGTCCTGATGACCAGGAAGGTGCCATTTTTTTATATGTCATTTTCTTTATAGGATAAGATCTATTATAATAGTTCATTAATTGACCTATGTTTATTTTTTTGGAATGAGCCTAGTTCATAGCACCTGGTCCTAGGATTTAGGGTATAATATATAGAAGCTTTACATTTGAACTACGAAGGAGAGGCTCCATTTGAACTTTGAACAGTGGATTTCGCCTGAAAGCTATAACCTGACATCCGAGATGGAGAATCATCCATCAGACCGGATTGCACTTAGATGGCTCAGCGATCAACGAGAATTGGAAGAGATCACATATGGTGATTTATTCAAGCAGGCGAATCGTCTTGCTGGAGGTTTGCGTGAACTTGGACTGGAGAAGGGCGATCGGGTGTTGGTCATGGTACCACGGCGTATCATTGCCTATGTCATTTACATTGCTTGTCTTAAATTGGGGATTGCCGTTATTCCTTCCTCCGAGATGTTACGGGCTAAAGATCTGGAATATCGTCTGCGTCACTCTGAGGCGCGGGCTGTTATTGTATGGTCCGAGACGACCTCGGAAGTGGAAAAGATGGACGCGGATCTGCCGTCATTGGCACATCGTATCGTAGCATCTCCTAATGGAGAAGTTGGCGTACCTGCTGAAGGTTGGGTCAATGTGCATGAGTTAATGCAAAATCAACCCGATGAGATGGCTGCAGTGGAAACTCACCGTGATGATACAGCTATTCTTGCTTATACTTCAGGAACAACAGGTAATCCCAAAGGAGTTGTACATAGCCACGGTTGGGGATATGCCCACCTGCGGATCGCTTCTTCCTTATGGCTGGATATTCAGCCTTCAGATACCGTATGGGCAACAGCGGCACCTGGCTGGCAAAAATGGATCTGGAGTCCGTTCCTGTCGGTGCTCGGAAGAGGCGCGACCGGACTGGTCTACAATGGATCATTCCAGCCCAAGCGTTACCTGGAACTGATGCAGGAACATCAAATTAATGTCCTTTGCTGTACACCAACCGAATATCGGTTGATGGCCAAAGCCGATGATCTTGGACATTATGACCTGTCTCATCTGCGCAGTGCCGTGTCTGCGGGTGAACCGCTCAATCAGGAAGTCATTGAAATCTTCCAACGGCATTTCGACCTCACAATTCGGGACGGATATGGGCAGACCGAGAGCACGTTGCTAATCGGCAGTCTCAAAGATGCGCCTGTACGCATTGGTTCCATGGGTCAGTCGATCACACCTGGATTGATTGAAATTATTGACGAAGAGGGGCAACCTGTTCCTGCGGGTGAAGTAGGAGATATCGCGGTGCACAAAGAGATGCCAGCTCTATTCCGGTCCTATTATCAGGATGAGGGACGGAAGGAAGCGAGTCAGCGTGGCGATTATTTTGTAACAGGGGACCGTGCACGTAAAGATGAAGAAGGTTACTTCTGGTTTGAAGGCCGAAGTGACGATATCATCATCAGTTCGGGTTACACGATTGGACCATTTGAAGTGGAAGAAGCACTCATGAAACACGCCAGTGTGAAGGAATGCGCGGTGGTTGCGAGTCCGGATGAGATCCGTGGCAATGTGGTGAAAGCATTTGTCGTACTGCGAGATGATTCACTGGCTTCACCAGAACTGATGCGTGAATTGCAGCACCATGTCAAAGAAATTACAGCACCTTACAAGTATCCACGCAAGATCGAATTTGTTACGGATCTGCCGAAGACCAACTCAGGTAAAATCCGCCGGATCGAACTGCGTGAACAAGAGAAGCGAAATAGTTAAATCCTTTTGTATAGATGAAATTTTGCAAATTGATCATGCGTAGTGAAAGAGAAGGAATCGCTTCTGCAGAAGCGAAAGCGGTCGTACAATATATGAAACAGGAGTGAACACAACCATGAGTCAATTTGAACAAACCTTTGAAAAGTCATTGGAACAATACGCAGAACTGGTTGTCAAAGTCGGTGTAAATATTCAAAAAGGACAGGATCTGCTCGTCACTGCCCCCATCGAAACGCTTGAATTCACACGTTTGATTGTTCAAAAAGCGTATGCAGCCGGAGCGAAGTACGTGCAAGTGGAATTCGATGACGACAACATTACCCGCAGTCGCTTCGAGCATGGCTCGGATGACAGCTTCGATTATTATCCATCCTGGAAAGGCGACATGATGGAGAAGTTCGCCGAAGCTGGCGGAGCAACGTTGACGATCAAAGTACCTGACCCGGATCTGTACAATGGGATTAATTCGGACAACGTCTCCCGTGCGACTAAGGCTGCTGCTCAAGCACGTAAAGGATATGCCAAATACACACGTAATCATGAAATTAGCTGGTGTTTGATCAAAGCACCTACCAAGGCTTGGGCGAACAAAGTGTTTGCCGACATCCCGGAAGAAGACCGAATCAACGTGATGTGGGAAACCATCTTCAAAATGAACCGTGTTGATGGCGGAGACGCCGTACAAAATTGGAGAGAGCATCTGGATACCCTGAATAGCATGAGTGATCTCCTGAACCAAAAGAACTATAAGAGCCTGCATTACCGTGCGCCAGGTACAGACTTGAAAATTGAGCTAGTCCATAACCATATCTGGGGCGGTGGCGGCAGCGAAAATAAACAAGGCGTATATACGGTCGCCAATATGCCGACTGAAGAAGTATTCACCATGCCTAAGCGCAGTGGGGTGAACGGTTATGTTAGCAGCACCATGCCTCTGAACCTGAACGGGCAACTGGTTGACCAGATGAGAATCACCTTCAAGGACGGACAAGTTGTTGCCTTTACGGCAGCATCTGGTGAAGAGCATCTGAAGAACCTCTTTGCCACGGATGAAGGAGCACGTTTTCTGGGTGAAGTGGCACTCGTGCCTCATGACTCCCCGATCTCCAACTTGAATCGTATTTTCTATAATACGGGCATTGATGAAAATGCATCTTGCCATTTGGCTGTGGGAAGTGCGTATCCATTCAACATGAAAGATGGCACAACGATGTCTAACGATGAATTGTTGAAGCATGAGTGCAATGTGAGTCTGACCCACGTCGATTTCATGATCGGTTCCGCAGAGCTGGATATCGATGGTGAGTTACAGGATGGCACAATCGAGCCGGTATTCCGTAAAGGCAACTGGGCATTTTAATTTTCTAATCTGGCTATATAAATTGAACTAAAGATTATTTACACTGACACTACGATGACAGAATAACCTTCCAATCGCTGTTATCCCCAGATTTTTTTGATTCCTTTTCTGAAGAGGAAAATCCGGGGATAAAGGCGAACGCTTCGCTTTTTCAGTTTTTTTCTGTCCTCTCCGTTATCGTGTAAATGATTAGTTCAACTTATATAGTATTAATAGTATTTAATCGAGAAAGTGACTTCAACTTGAATTCACTTTTTTCGTTTCTTCGTAACATGGATTACACAGATTTCACAGGCACACATATTTCGCACCAATGCTGATGGAGCAGTTCCCAGCGATATCGTTCTATAACCGGCTTACTGTCCATCCGATAACCACTTGTTTGTAAATGAGGAATGATCACACGCCATGCCTGCTGAATATCTTCTGCCGTATGTCTCACCTTACAGATGAGATAGTCTCCGCCTGATAGCTCGCCAATCTCAACTATGTCATCTTCCAGGCGTTCAGATTCCGTGATAATAATACAGGCATCATATCTACATTCTTCGGGTGGTGTGGTAGTCGGGTCATCTTGGGGGATACCCAGTAATGTTGCTGATTCATGAAGCAATTGGTTTCTGTCTGCCCATTGTTTTAGTGTATTCATCGCTTGGGCATTGGCCGGACCGTAAGGCCCCACTTGTCGAACATAGGCAAGGCGACACGACGGGAGGTTTTCGATAACCATTTCCATGAAAATCATCCTCTCTGTACGATTTCTCTTACATGTTGGATGCTAACATGGTATAAAAAATATTGCATAATGAATTGATTCCCTGTACCAAAACTCGTAGAATAGGAAGGATATGTTAAAGGACGTTTTAAGAGAACAGGAGGGGAAGAGTGGGATATGGATATCACCTATGCCTTCACGGATGAACGGTTCAGGCAAGTTGTGATGGATCGTTTTTGTAATGAGAGGGGGTTCATTCAGGAGAGTGACGTTCTTGAGGTTGAGACATTGCAACTTTCTAATCATAATATTAGTAATCTTGATGGAATTGAGTATTTCAAGGGTCTTCAAGAGTTGGATTGTACCTATAATCAATTGACGGGTCTGGATCTTGCTCAGAATCACATGCTCAGGACGTTACGTTGCAGAGAGAATCAGCTTCTTACTCTGGACCTCCATTCCAATTCAGAATTGCAGGTACTCGATTGCAGCTTTAATCGACTTCGCAAATTGGATCTTTCTCATAATTCCAAACTTGTCACGCTTGAGTGCCATTGGAATATGTTGTCGGAGCTAGCTTTGGAGCGCCTTGAGCAGTTGGAGGAACTGAGTTGCAGTTATAATGCTCTTTTCACTCTTGAGCTTGAACACAATATACACCTGCGGCGACTTGATTGCGCCAACAATTACATGTTGGATCTCGATGTATCCGGCTGTCCAAACTTGCTTGAACTTCGATGCAACCACAACCATATCAAACAGCTGGATCTTACTTCAAATCTGGTTCTGGAGAGTATCCGTTGTTTTAACAACCATATTGGCAAGCTGGATCTTCGTCATAACGTGCAATTAAGAGAGCTTTATTGTTCCGAGAACAAATTGACCGAGTTGGATTATGGCCATAATCTTAAATTGGAAAGATTGCAGTATACGGACAATCTGATATTTGAATCTAATCATGAAATTCATGGAATGGGTGTGTTTCGGTATGACGCATCAATGTCCAACTATCAGATGAGCTTGCTGATTCAGGACAATGAGCTTGTAGTTACTGCACAGGTTTCAACCAAGGCGGAGATGGAGGTATTGTCTCCATATATGGAAGCGACGTGGGATCGATGGGACATGCTTGGTGAGCAGGCGCTTAAAACAATCGCCGAGGCCCATCCGGACGAGGATATCAATGAATTGGTTTTGGCTGACGCAGAGTTCCAGGGAGATCGTTACCTTCGATTGGGATATGATGCGGGGGATACACCTGCTGGTCGATTGTACATATACGCGGAGTTTGATGATGAATTTCATATGTTGGACACATTAATCTATGAAACGTATTAAAGCCACGAGATCGTGGCTTTTTTGCTTTGTTAGTTTGGCGGGTTATCTGTTTATTCAGCGTGCATTTTGTTGAAGCTAACGTATTCATTGATTGGTTTACGGTAACCGCGCGGACGTTGTTTGGCTTCCGACTTTTTGCCGATGGTGATCAACATGACCGGAACGTAATGGTTAGGGATATCCAAGCTTTGTTGTAATTCTTCTGCGTCAAAGCCGATCATTGGACAGGTGTCCCAACCGCGATCTTGAGCGATCAGCATCAATTGCATGGCAGACAGGCTGGCATTGCGAATCGCATCCTCACGTTGGAAGAATCTGCCGCGAGATTCGTAAAATTCGGTGACACTTTGGGATTCTTGCTCATATTGGAACGGAGTGAGGGCGCCCAGATTCAGCAAACCTTCGTTAATGGTGCGGATATGATGGTGTGCGTTGACATCGCCCAGAACCACGATGACCGCAGAAGCTGTTTTTACTTTATATTGCTGGGAAGCTTCATAGACTTTCTCTTTCTGTTCCTCGTCTTTGATCACAAGATAGTGGGTGTGTTGCAGGTTAAAGGCAGATGGTGCAAATTTGTTCAGGGCAAACATCTCTTGCAGTTCAGACTCCGAAATCTCAATTCCTTCTTCAAAAATAACGGCCGACCTGCGGTTTTTAACCAGATTCTCGAACTCACTCATGATGGTTTCCCTCGCTTATGTATGATTTATAAAATTACTATAACACACTTGGTTACTTTATGTAAGTGTTATTTTTGAATAAGACAAGGTTTGCCTGCCATACGCTAGAATAAAACACTAGAGGTGATTCATGAAAGCTCTCATCACAAGATTTAAGGGAAGACATGACCCGCATGAATTTCGGGTATATGTGATCCAATCTTCGACGTTAAAACGTTTTGTCGTTATGGAGATTATTTTGGGTTCAATCGTGTACAATGTCGCACTGTATTTGTGCCATAATGCACTACTTGCTGGCGCAGGCTCTTGGGCTGGAACTGAAAGTCTGAAGAGACTGCCACTTGTCTTTAGGAGAATCGCAGGGACGTGATGAAGTGTTCAAATGAAAAAGATTGAAGCAGAAGAGGGGCAATAGCGGCCCCATCTTCTACTTCAGCCTTGCTATCTATAGTCAATCTTGTTTTATCTGATCGGGTAACGGACGAAGCAGGAGTTTAGCTACCTTATTTGGCTCGTTCCAAATATTGCTCCAGTGTAAGTTTCTGATTGGTAATTTCACCAGCAATATATACTCCGACATAACGTACATGCCATGGCTCATAGGAATAACCAGTTAATTTCTCTTGGTCTTTGCCATAACGAATGATGAATCCGTATTTGTGGGCATTGGCTTTTAGCCATTTGCCTTCTTTGGTGTTGCCGAAGCTTTGCTGAAGATCATAACCGGCGGAAGCGCTGGAGATATCCATTGCAAGACCCGTTTGATGTTCGCTTTGTCCTGGACGAGCACTTGTTTTATTGGCAACAGCTTCACCTTTGATGCTGGCATTCCGGTCAAAGATCGATTTCTGAGTCGCATAAGAGCGATAACCAGACACGGCTTTGATATCAATGCCGTCTTTTTTGGCTGCAGCAAATAACTTTTCAATAGCGGTTGCAGCCACTTTACGCATCTGTTTCTTCGGACTTGAGCCTGAGAAGCTAAAAGGAATATTAGGTATAACCAAATCTTGAGGTGCGTAAGTCGAAGGCAGATTTCTCTTTTTATTGACAAGTACAACTGTACTGGACACATTGGTTACGGTTGCCACATTTTTAATGGTTTTGATCGTACGACTAGGTGCATTATCATGCAGAAATTGAGTGAAGCTGGAGCTTGCAGCAGACGCGATGGGATTCAGGTTTGAAGTGATGGGAAACGTAGTAAAAGCAGAACCTGCTACAACAGAGCCTATGAGAATTGTAGATATGATGGATTTACGAGTAAAAGGTTTCATGATGTGTGTTCCTCCTCGGAATATATGAATCTATATACCGAGTATACTAGAGGATTATATCCATAGGTTCTCCAATTGTTTCCGAGTTGTAAACAAAGTTTGCTAGAGTCTTTTTTGCAACTCTCGTAGAGGCATATAAGGAAAAGGACGTTAAAAAGCCGTTGCATAAGATGCAACGGCTTGTGTTGTGAAAAGAAGAGAGTTAATACTAGATTACTGTAATTATGCTGGAGACTGGGTTACAACATGCAGGCGTCAGATCCACCGGAGCTTCCCACAGCTACGGCACGTGTATCACGAACGCGAACATTACCGCTGAGCACACCGGAGTCACTGCTTAATTTAAAAGAAGGATAATTTTCTTCTGTATCCAGCTTCATGTGTTGTTCCAGGTTCAGTTGCTGTTTCGGATCGACATAGAACGGAACCAGATTGGTTTCAATCTGAGCGTCAAGAGCCGCGAGTTCATCAACAATGATAATCGCAATAACTCCGTTACATCCGCAACCTTCCAAGTCATAGATCACTTTGAAATATCCGGGTTGGTCATTCAGGCTTTCCGTCAATCGTTTTGCAGCCAGATCTGTAATTTGAATATACATATGGGTACACTCCTTTATATGTGGTCAAGGTTGTAAGTGGTAAAAGAATTAATTTTGCGCTTCTATTCTCATTATACCACTTTGTGAAAAATCAAAGCATTTATTTTCAAGTAATGGATATCGTGCTGAAATTGACGGGGAATGGTCCAATCTCCATGGAGCAATTTGTTCAAAATCATAGGGCAGTATGGAATTAATGGAAGAAACATATTGTATTTAAAGAGAAGACGGTGCCTAGTGCCCGTCTTTTTGCCTGTCTACCAGCATGTTAACATCGTTGATTGAAATATGGATCTCTGCATAATCATAGGCACTACGGACAGCAGTGATTATACGAACACACTTTTGGGGAAATAGATGAGAATGAATGTTTGATAAAGGGGCGAAGAGAGCGGATGATTCAGTTCGAAAATGTATCAAAACAATATCCTGATGGAACTACGGCTTTGCGTCAGGTTAACCTCAACATTAACAAGGGAGAATTGTTTGTCATGATTGGTCCGAGTGGATGTGGCAAAACCACCATGCTCAAAATGATCAATCGTCTGATTGAGCGAACAGATGGAGCAGTGCTCATTAATGAACGCTCAATTGATGAATACAACATTCACGAGTTGCGCTGGAATATCGGATATGTGCTGCAACAGATTGCACTATTCCCGCATATGACGATTGCCGAAAATATTGCGGTTGTTCCTGAACTGCGAAAATGGAAGTCAGATCAAATCAAGCAGCGCGTACATACGTTGCTGGACATGGTTGGTTTGCACGGAGATACGTACAGCGAGCGCAAACCTGCCGAACTATCAGGTGGACAACAGCAGAGAATTGGTGTGTTGCGTGCACTCGCTGCCGATCCCGAGATTGTATTGATGGATGAACCATTCAGTGCACTCGATCCGATGAGCAGGGAGAAATTGCAGGACGATATTCTGGATATCCAGCGCCAGATGAAAAAAACAATTGTGTTTGTCACCCATGATATTCAGGAAGCGATGAAGCTGGGCGATCGCATCTGCATTATGAAGGATGGAGAAGTATTGCAGGTAGGTACCCCGGAAGAGCTGATCCAGAATCCAGCTAATGATTTCGTACGTGAGTTTGTCGGAAGTTCTGATGCGGACACGAGTTCACCATTCGTATTCGATCTTGAATCCATCATGTCACCACTCTCACCTGGTCATGTGCCCAAATCTGCGAAAACTGCTGTTCCCGTATCAACTACCTTACCGGAGTTGGTTGAGATTATGAGTTCTCACGAGCATTTGCTGGTTGAACGTAACCGACAGATTATTGGCGAGATCAATCGGGCAGATCTGATGAAATACTGGTCTGATCAGTTACAGGAACGAGGTGAGGCACATGAGTAGATTCACGGAGGTGTTCAGCGAGCGTAAAGGCCAGTTATTGTCTGCTCTTCTTGAACATATTCAGATCTCATTTATCGCATTGTTCTTTGCTGTCCTCATCGCTATTCCGCTTGGTATATACCTGACACGCAAACCAAGAGTGGCTGAACCAATTATCGGGGTTACGGCTGTGTTGCAGACGATACCTTCCTTGGCACTTCTCGGATTGCTCATCCCGTTATTCGGCATAGGCACACTTCCTGCAATCATTGCACTGGTGGTGTATGCGCTGCTTCCTGTACTCCGCAATACGTACACAGGCATATCCGAAGTTGATCCTTCCATGGTCGAAGCGGCGAATGCGATGGGCATGAATAGTCGACAACGTCTAATCAAAGTAGAACTGCCACTGGCGATGCCTGTCATTATGGCCGGAATTCGGACGGCTATGGTCCTGATTGTAGGAACGGCGACACTTGCTGCCTTGATCGGCGCAGGAGGTTTGGGTGCATTAATCTTGCTGGGCATTGATCGGAATGATACGGCACTGATCATCCTTGGAGCCATTCCGGCTGCCTTGCTGGCTATTTTGTTTGATGTATTATTGCGTCAGTTCCAGCGGTTATCCTTCAAGAAAACCCTGGTTACTCTAGGTTCGCTGGCAATAATCGCGATACTTGTCATCACCATTCCCTTCTTGGCACGTGGAGGGCAGAAGGATCTCGTAATTGCTGGCAAACTGGGAGCTGAACCGGAGATTCTGATTAACATGTATAAATTACTGATCGAAAAAGAGACGGATCTGACCGTTGAACTAAAGCCTGGATTAGGTAAAACGCCATTCCTTTTCAACGCACTCAACTCAGGTGATATTGACATCTATCCCGAATTCACCGGGACAGCGATCTCCGAATTCATGAAGGAAACGGCAGTCAGCACCGATCGGACAGAGGTCTACGAACAGGCCAGAGATGGAATGCTGAGCCAGTTCAACATGGTGCTTCTGAAACCTATGAATTATAACAATACGTATACGTTGGCCGTTCCAAAGAGCATCGCAGATCAATACAATCTCAAGACCATTTCGGATCTCAAGCCCGTGGAACAGCAGATGAAGGCAGGATTCACGATGGAGTTCTCTGATCGGGAAGACGGTTACCTTGGTATTCAGAAGAAGTATGGAATTCAATTCCCGAACGTTGCAACCATGGAACCGAAGCTTCGCTATGGAGCTGTTCAACGAGGCGATATCAATCTCGTAGATGCTTACTCCACCGATAGTGAGTTGAGACAATATGAACTCGTTGTGCTGGAAGATGATCAGGAATTGTTCCCGCCGTACCAAGGTGCGCCGATGCTTCGTCAAGAAACTGCAGAACAATATCCACAACTGGTTGAGGTGCTGAATCAGCTTGCTGGAAAGATTACGGATGACGAGATGCGTCAGATGAACTATGACGTGAACGTGGATGGAGCGAATCCTGAGCAGGTGGCTACGGAGTACCTTAAACAGGCTGGATTGCTCTAACGTTGTGTATCCCAACAATAGAAGTAACAAAAGGATGAGGAGGAACTACAATGACTCAAGAAACCTATGACTTGATTGCGATTGGTACAGGAAGCGCGGCAAGCTCTGTAATCACCCGTTGCACTGAAGCTGGCTGGAAAATCGCTGTGATTGATGAACGTGAGTTCGGTGGAACCTGTGCACTGCGCGGCTGTGATCCCAAGAAAGTGCTGGCCGGAGCGGCTGAGCTGATTGACTGGAATGAGCGTATGCAAGGGAAAGGAATTCAGGGACAGGCGACCATCAACTGGTCTGAACTTATGGCCTTTAAGCGCACCTTTACCGAGAGCATACCTAGAGCAAGTGAAGATCAATTCAAACAGGCCGGAATGGATACGTTCCATGGTAAAGCTTCATTTGTCGATGAAAACCATATTCAAGTGGGGGAAGAAGTGCTCCATGGCAAACACATTCTGATTGCTACTGGTGCAAGACCTGCGCCACTTGAGATTGAGGGCTCAGAGCATCTGATATATAGTGATGACTTTCTGGATCTGGAACAGCTGCCGGATCGATTAGTTCTGGTAGGCGGTGGATACATTGCATTTGAGTTTGCGCATATTGCGGCCAGAGCCGGGACGGAAGTCCATATCCTGCATCGGAGTGAACAGCCTCTGAAATCGTTTGATGTGGAGCTGGTCGAATCTTTGTTGCATAAATCAAAAGAGATCGGCATTCATGTTCACTTGAACGCGGAGGTGAAGTCCATACGGCAAGAGGGGAACGCCTATGTCGTTCATGGCACACGTAATGGTGCAGATCACCAGTGGCAGTGCGGACTTGTCGTTCATGGAGCCGGGCGTGTTCCTAATGTGGATGGGCTGGAATTGGAGAAAGCCAACGTCAGCTACAGTAAAAAGGGGATCACGGTGAACGAGTACTTGCAAAGTGAAAGTAATCCGAGAGTGTATGCTGCTGGCGATGTAACGGATACAAAAGGGTTGTCTTTAACCCCGTTAGCAGGTCAGGAATCCCGGGCTGTATCGTTCAATTTGTTGGAGGGAAATCAACACAAACCTAATTATAAAGTGATGCCTTCCATTGTGTTTACTGTCCCTGCCCTTGGAGCTGTAGGTATGAGCACGGAGCAAGCCAAGAAAGAGGGCTATGAGGTGCAGGTAAATGATATGTCGAAATGGTATACTTACAAGCGAACTCATGAAAAATTTGCCATGGCCAAAGTAGTGATCGATAAATCAACTGGGCGTATTCTGGGCGCGCATGTGCTCGGGAGCAAAACAGAAGAATTGATCAACCTTTTTGCAATGGCGATTCAGTTCAATCTGACTATCGATCAGTTAAACACCATGAATTTTGCATATCCTACTGCTGCATCGGACCTGGGTTCTCTATTGTAGAATTGCTGATAAACACCTCTTGGGACGGAAGGAAGGATGAAAACAACGATGTCATCGGATTTTATTGGGCTTCATGAAGGCAAGTGGACGAAGGAACCCGTTGCTGCACGGATGGATGGGGATCGTTTCGTTGTGGAAGCTCGGGAAGGCAGTGACTTCTGGGAGAACACATTCTACGGGTTCTGTCATCGGGATGGACACGCCATGCTTGCTCCATGGGACGGAACGGAAGCGATTGAGGTATCGTTTGATCTAAGCTCATTCACCGAATTATATGATCAGGCGGGGTTGATGTTATGGTACGGAGAAGATCAATGGATCAAGGCCGGAGTTGAGGTTAATGACGGTGTTGCTCATGTTGGAGCTGTCGTGACGGATACATATTCGGATTGGTCCCTATCTCCTGTACCTGAGTGGGGTGGACGAATTGTGACGATCAGAGCCTCCTACAGTAATGAGGCTGTTGTCATTCGGGCTCGTACAGATGAGCATCCTTGGCGTACGATTCGGGTTGCACGGTTTGCCTATCCGATGAACAAACACGCAGGCCCATTTCTATGTTCACCGAAGCGTGCAGGGTTCGAGGTAGCCTTTACCAAGTGGAAATCCACGCCACCCGATGCTGACTTACACACAGATCCTCCAATTACGGATTAAAACAAGTTAAGATGCACGATAATTAATGAAATTTGAGCAAGTATATCTCGTTACAAAGAAAGACAACACAAATAAGCAAGTCTTCCGTTAACGGAGGGCTTGCTTATTTTCGTGCTTAAACTTTGCACCCTGAAGAGTATTCCAGGTGCTCATTTTACAATTCACCGGGGGGCGCAAGTTTTTCGCATTTACAACGACGGTCCATGCAAACTTTTAAGTTTAACGTTTATTTACTCGTATCCGTATCCTGGGATTGGGGATTGGTCTCTTTTTCACCCTCATCATCATTGGACTTATTGAACTCCAGCATACGCTCCTCGTAATCATCCAGGAACCATAACGGGTCCATGCTGTCTTCCTCACCGTTGTAATTGATTACGATTTCTTCGCCAGCCTTGATGTCTGTATACGCATAGAAGTCAAAGGTGTGGTTATCAAAATTGATATCATAGGTAGCGTTAGGTTCATAGGAGTGATTGATCAGACTGCCGTAGCCGAGCAGAATGGCGGTATGATTCGCCCCATATTCGAACACGTAATCTTCCAAAATCGTTTTTTCGACATGCTCATGATCTTCATTCGGGTAAGGCACAACGGGTGCCTGATGGATAAGGGTTCCTTTCGCAATATCAACAGTAGCAAATACCCCGCGGTTAAACTCACCACCATCACCCAGCTTGGATTGTTTCACTTCAATCATATTCTTCACCTGATGCTCTTCGAAGAGCTCCGTTCTATATAGTAGTAATTCGTTAAGGCAAAATTTTAACCCATCCTTTCATATAAGGCAAATTTCAGACAAAAAGGTGCAATATTTTTTAATAGGGCGTTGAGTTGTGCAGGATATAACGCTTATAATAAACAAAGAATTAAGTCTATATAGAAAAGGTGTCATGAATGAGCTTATTAAATGTAGAAAAATTAAGTCACGGTTTTGGTGACCGTGCTATCTTTAACGACGTTTCATTCCGCCTGTTGAAAGGCGAACATATTGGTCTGATCGGGGCTAATGGTGAAGGTAAATCCACCTTCATGAACATTATTACAGGAAAGCTTCAGCCGGATGAAGGCAAGGTGGAGTGGTCCAAACGGATGCGTGTTGGTTACTTGGACCAGCATGCTGTATTGAACAAAGGTCAATCGATCCGTGACGTTCTTCGCGGCGCGTTCCAGTATTTGTTCGACATGGAACAGGAAATGAATGATATGTATGGCAAAATGGGCGATGTAACTCCCGAGGAGCTTGAACAACTTCTTGAAGACGTGGGCACGATTCAGGATACGCTGACAAACCAGGATTTCTACATGATCGATGCCAAAGTGGATGAAACCGCACGTGGTCTGGGTCTGACGGATATTGGTCTGGATAAAGACGTCAATGACCTGAGTGGTGGACAGCGTACCAAAGTACTGCTTGCCAAGCTGCTGCTGGAAAAACCGGATATTCTGCTCCTTGATGAGCCTACGAACTATCTGGATGAATTGCATATTGAATGGTTGAAACGTTATTTGCAAGAATATGAGAATGCTTTTATTCTGATCTCTCACGATATTCCGTTCCTGAACAGTGTTATCAACTTGATCTACCACATGGAGAATCAGGATCTGACCCGTTATGTGGGCGATTATGATCACTTCCAAGAAGTGCATGAGATGAGAAAACAGCAGCTGGAGTCGGCGTACAAACGCCAACAACAAGAAATTGCTGACCTCAAGGACTTTGTAGCCCGAAACAAAGCAAGTGTGGCAACTCGTAACATGGCAATGTCCAGACAGAAGAAACTCGACAAGATGGAAGTCATCGAGATTGCCAAGGAAAAACCGAAACCACAGTTCAACTTCCGTGATGCAAGAACGTCCGGCAAGCTCATTTTCGAAACCAAAGGTCTTGTGATTGGTTATAACGAACCATTGTCCAGACCACTGGATCTGCGTATGGAACGGGGACAGAAGATCGCCCTCGTTGGTGCGAACGGAATCGGTAAAACAACCCTGATGCGCAGTATTCTGGGTGAAATTCAGGCTCTGGAAGGAACCGTTCAACGCGGTGAACATCTGGAGATTGGTTACTTCCAACAAGAAATGAAGGATGCCAACTACAATACGTGTATTGAAGAGATCTGGCAGGAGTTCCCTTCGTATACCCAATTCGAAGTGCGTGCTGCACTTGCAAAATGTGGTTTGACAACAAAACACATTGAGAGCAAAGTAGCTGTACTAAGTGGTGGCGAGAAAGCCAAAGTGCGTCTCTGTAAGTTGATCAATAACGAAACCAACCTGCTTGTACTCGATGAGCCGACGAACCATCTGGACGTTGATGCCAAGGAAGAGTTGAAACGTGCGCTCAAGGCTTACAAAGGCAGTATTCTTCTGATTTCCCACGAACCGGAATTCTACCGTGATGTAGTTACGGAGACGTGGAATTGTGAGTCATGGACAACCAAAGTATTCTAAATAATGCGAGCGAGCTTGCGAACAAGCTCGAAGCATGAGAAAAGGCGCGGATTTTGCTTGCAAAACAGGCAGAACTCGCGCCTTTTTTTGCGTGGTTTTAACGAAAAATGTTGGAGCCCAATTCACAGTTGACAGCTTGAATAAGGCAATAATATAATCCAAGAAAGCGATTACATTTATATATTAGAAACCTGTTTCACTGCATAGGGGCGAAGAAGACACGGTATTCCGTATGGGTACCATTTTGCACTTAGAAGGGAAGACGGGTCTTTTTTTTACTCTTCAATGAAACCGGTTTCATTAAAATAAGGAGGTGGACCCCGCTTTTGTACTGAACGCCGGCTGCTGAGGATAGGTTGAACAACAACACCGCGCATACAAGAACCATGCTTTCATCTTTCACGCCAAAGGAGAGAATGAACATTGGATAAACTCAGGAAACCCATGATATTCATGTTATCTGCAACACTTGCGCTGTCTTCCGGACCGTTGATGCTGCCGAGTAAAGCGTATGCCGATCTGGGTAGTATACCCGCCACGTTGCTGCAGGACGATTTTTCGGATGGGGAATACACCGAAGCACCTGCGTGGAACGTAAGCTCAGGCAACTGGGAAGTGTTCGCTGACCCGACAGATGCGTCCAACTCCACGCTTTTCCAGAGCGATACCAATGAAGGCATCATCTCTACTGGAGACTCCATGTCGGACATGACCGTGTCCATGCGCTTTTACACGGGAGCCGGTCAGGGGTATCCGGGAATATTGCCGCGGTTTCAGGATAAGAGCAACTTTTACTATTTTCAAATGCAGGTTCCCAATAATAAACTCGTTTTCTCCAAACGGGTGAACGGATCAGATACAACTTTGAAAACGGTGGACTATGCATTTGCCAAAAATACATGGTATACCCTCAAAGTGGTGTTATCAGGTAGCACCATTCGAGGGTATATCACCGAAAACGGCTCCGACCGGTTGATATTCGATCTGGTCGATCCTACATACGGTTCAGGTACCGTGGGCATTCGGAATAAGTGGCAATCGGTACATGTAGATGACGTGACCATTGCCGAGCGACCGCCTGAGAACGATATTCAGCTCTCTATTGCTGAGCAGACGGCGTCTTCAGTTTCCTTGCAATGGTCTGAACTCGTGGGTGCATCAGGCTATCGCCTGTACCGTTCCTCTACGCCTGAAGACGGTTATTCCCTGGTAACCAACACCGGAACTGTGGGATACACAGATGAAGGATTAAGCGGGGATACGGTCTACTATTACAAGCTTGCCTATGAATACGGAGGATTAACTGAATCCTTGTGGTCTGCGCCGCTGGAAGTACGAACTACAGCGACGGCCCCTCAAGCTCCGAGCGAATTGAAGGCCGAAGCACTCAACGCAACGAGCGTGAAGTTATCTTGGTCCGCCATGGACAAGTCAATTGGTTATCGTGTGGTTCGGGCCGAAGCTGGCAGTGAGCAATACGAGCAGATCTATGAAGGGAAGGGGCTCACTTATACAGATCAGGAGCTTGAGCCGGGTACCAGCTACAGCTATCGCGTAATAGCCTTCAATGCGGCTGGTGAGTCAGCTGCCACCGTTGCAGAAGCCACTACGTACTCCATTGATTCTCCCACAGAGTTCGCTGTCACAGCTGTGACGGATACATCCATCTCTCTGGGGTGGAATGCCCTTACTGGATCTGATGTAACGTATACGCTCTCCAGGTCTACCAGTGCTGCGGGTACGTATCAGCAGGTCTACAGTGGGAATGAAAGCACCTTTAACGATAGTGGTCTGACGATGGGCACAGGATATTTTTACATCATTCAGGCGACCGTGGACGGCGTAACTTCTCCAGCATCCGCACCGTTGGGTGTTGCCACAGTTCGCACAAGCATTACACCAGGGCAATTGTGGCCAGATCTGGATGGGAAGCCGATTGATGCGCATGGTGCTGGCTTTTTCTACGATGAACAGACGGAGACCTATTACTGGTATGGCGAATATCATAAGGGCGGCTGGCCAGCGGTTGGTGTGCGTGTGTATTCTTCCAAGGATCTAATGAACTGGACAGATGAGGGCATGGCTCTATCGACACTTCAATCCATGGATGATTTTGACAATGACCCTTTGATCTCCAAATTGTATGCGGGGCGTGAGGACCGCGTGGATATCTGGGCAGATATTCGCAAAGGACGGATCATTGAACGACCAAAGGTCATCTACAACGACAAAACAAAGAAATACGTGATGTGGGCTCACATGGATGGTGATAAGGACCCTTATAACGATAATGCGAACTACGGTAAGGCGCGCGCCGGTTATGCGATCAGCGACTCTCCAACTGGACCTTTTGTGTATCAGAAGAGTTACCGGATGGACAGAACTCCGGAAGGGGAGAAGGATTACTTCCCAAGTGATAAGGGCATGGCACGTGACATGACGTTGTTCAAGGATGATGACGGCACCGGTTATCTGATCTACTCCAGCGAAGAAAACCTGACGCTCTATATCTCCAAACTGAACGAAGACTATAGTGACGTAACAGGGTGGCATAAGGAAGGACGAACGGATGATAAAGGCAATCCGGTACGTGATTCGACCTATCAGGCTGAGTATGGCGTAGATTACGTGCGTGTGTTCCCGGGAGGGCAACGCGAAGCACCAGCGATGTTCAAGTATCAAGGGAAATATTATATTTTGACTTCCGGAGCTTCCGGCTGGGCCCCTAACGAAAACAAAGTGACGGTGGCGGATAACATTTTTGGCCCGTGGTCAACGCAGACCAATCCGTTCGTGCGCACATTGCCAAGTGATCCCGATCCAGGCAAGGCATTTGGCACACAGACCACATCCGTCATTCCGGTCGATTCGGAAAAAGGCAAGTTCATTTACGTGGGGGATACGTGGAATGGTGGCAATTTCTCGAATGATGCTGCAAAATACGTGTTCTTGCCCATTGAGTTTGGAATAGGCTCCGACATCGCGATCAAGTGGTATAACAGTTGGACACCGGATCTGCTGAATTCGATGGGCAAGGTGGATATTGCTGATCCATTGCCAGAAGCCGTGCCGCTTGACAAAGTACCATCCTTGCCAACGACATTGAACGTACGCGACGGTGGTGAACTGGTGTCAACACCAGCAGTATGGACGATTGATAACCGGGCCATGACGGTAGAAGATTTTGCTAAGCCAGGACCGCTCACGTTACAGGTAACGACACCGGAATATAACAACAAAAAGCAGGCGGTTCGTGTAAATGTCATTCCGGAGAATACACTATATTTTGTGAACAGCGGGGGTTACGAAACGGCTGATTACAGTCTCATAGGTGCTTATATGAAGGGAACACTTGCGAACCCGGGAGCGGCCGATCAGATGTACGTTCCGGCTGAGGGAAGTAATTGGGGTTATGTCAGCGCAGATGCACTGCCATCCGGTTCGAATGGTGGGGATATATTCTCGACCGTACGTTATCTGAACGGTGGCAATATCAGCAATTCTCCTAAAGGCACAGACTTATCCTACAGATTTGATGTACCGAACGGAACATATGATGTGTACGCCGGATTCAACGATCCTTGGACGAATGCATCGCGCAGAGCCAATTTCATCATCAATGGCACCAATACCGGGGCCGTTACGTTTACACCCGCCAGTGTTAGAGCCCACAAAGGCATCAGTGTGTCGGACAACAAACTGGAGTTGACCGTGCGCAATACGGCATCGCAGGACCCGATGATTAGTTGGATTATGATCGTTAAGCCAGATGCTACACCACCTGTTAATGACAGTGCTGGTCTCAATGCGGATGCGGTGGATTCAATGAGCGCAACGCTTCACTGGGATGCTCATCTTGGTGCAGCAAGCTACAAGCTCTACCGCTCAGATCGCGAACAAGGTGAGTACAAGGTGGTCTATAACGGCAATGGACGGGAGTACACGGACAGTGAACTGAACCCCGGCAGTGAATATTATTACAAAGTGGAAGCTTTGGATGCGACAGGGCACTCCGTGAGAGGTATATCTTCCGCTTATCAGGTGCATACAGCTCAGCAGACTGCTGCCGATGTAGCTACAAGCATTACGGCACTGGAACAGCCTTCCGCAGGTGCGAAAAAACTGAAATTACCATCCGTACCGCAAGGTTTCACGGTGAAGATCGCTTCCAGTTCGGTACCGTCCGTCATTCAGACTGATGGAACAATTGTCCCACCATCTAAGGAAACAACAGTAACACTGGAGTTGGAAATTAATCGAAGTTCTGACGACACAAGAGCCTTGACTGTACCTTTGACGGTGAAGGTGCCTGCGTCTGTTTCTTCCCCCGGAGGATCGGACCCTGGTTCGGGTAGCAACCCAGGCGGCAATTCCGGTGGAAATTCAGGGAATAGTTCTGGTTCAAGCAACAATGGCGGTGCAGGGAATGCTGTACCACAACCTAAACCGGAGAAAGACCGTTCTGTTCTGGAGTTGCAGGGACACTCTGACCAGAAGGGTGTAGTGCAGTCCAACGTGGATGCTTCAACGATTAAAGATGCTTTTAAAGTTGCCCCCGTAACAGTAGCGGGTCAGCGCTTGGTCGAACTTCGGTTGAAGCCGGTTTCGGGAGCAACGGCATATGAAGTATCTCTCCCTACCTCTGCGTTGATAGCTCAGGATGAGTCTCATGTATTCAACATAGCTACAGAGCTGGGCATGTTGGAGCTTCCTGCGACACTGTTAACGAAGGACATCGTTGGTGATGGAATGGCATCCATCCGATTGGTCAGAACAGAGTTACCAAAAACAGTCGCAGATCAGCTTGGCACGCAGTATGGAGTCCAGCTTGAACTTCAACTGGATGGTCAACCATGGCCATCGGAAAGCAAGTTGAACCTTCGTCTGCCTTACCAATTAACGCCAAATGCTCAGCAGGATCGGATTGTAGCATTTGCCATTGGCGCGAACGGCGTGGCAACGCCATTACCGCAAAGTTACTACGATTCGAACAGCGGGCAACTTGTATTTTCGGTAACGCCATCCACAGGAAATTATGCTGTTGTATCAGTGGAGCAGACATTCAAAGATCTTGCAGAAGTGGAGTGGGCCAAGAAAGCGATGGAGGCATTGGCTGTCCGAGGTGTGATTGATGCCAAGGCAAGTGATGATTCCACAGAGTTGCATCCAAAACAGGAGATGACCCGAGGCCAATACATGCAATGGTTGATGACTGCGCTCGGCTTGAATGCTTCTTCCGGGAATGCGTTCACTGATGTAAACGAAAAGGCTCCGTACTACGAAGCAGTTACAGCTGCGCGTTCACTAGGTATCACTAGTGGTACTGGTGACGGGCGCTTCCTGCCAGAGTCCACGATCACTCGTCAGGAGATGATGACGTTGACAGTTAGAGCGCTTGCAGCCGCTGGTCTGGTTGACGCCGAGACGACTGCAACGGATAACCTCACTCGTTTCCGTGATGCTTCCGAGATTCGTTCCTATGCCCGGGATAGTGTAGCTTTACTTGTGGATCTGGGCATCGCCCATGGGTACAACGGTGAGGTGAAACCACTTGATGAAGCGACACGAGCCGAATCGGCTACGCTGCTTTATGCGATGATGAGCAAGCTGGTATGGAATAAATGATGTTACACCAGAATCGTAGCGTGTGAAAAAGAAGGCTTACTCTGACCTAGAACTCAGGTTGGAGTAAGCCTTCTTGATTATGCGCCTGCCATGGGGAGAGTTGGTTACTCAACGAACGAGTAACTTCCTATGCTTTTGCAGTAGTTAATTGTAATGTCAGTGCTTTGTTAATTGTAGTTTTTGCCGATTTGATAGGCTTGTTCCAGCAAGCCTTCGATATGTTCTTTGGATTCTGAGATCGTTTCATAGAGAAATTCGACTCGGGATTCTTGCATTCTTGCATAACCCGCGATCCCGTTATTCAGATAATTGGAGATCATGTTGTAATAGTCGTATTTATGGAATGAAGCCTCCGTTCCCCCGGCTAGTGCAATCCACAGTGCCTTTTTGGAGTTTGCCTTGTTTAGCAGCCCCATATTCCATACCTTGTCCAGATAAGCTTTAAGCATGGAGGGAACGTTATACCACCAGATCGGGAAAACAAATACAATGGCATCAGCCGCAAGCACACGATCCAGCTCTTTGCGAATCACAGGGGCATGCTGTTTATCGGGATTTTGCCAGTCTCGCTCATCTTCTACGCCATATAATGGATCGAATCCGTCATGATATAGATCGAGGATATCAATTTCATGGGAATTCTCCTGCATACCTTCTATAAAACGATTCATCACGGCAAATGTTAGGGAATCCTGTCTTGGGTGAGTAACGACCAGTTTAACTTTCATGTAGGAGTAACCATCCTTTTTTCTTTTTTTTTGGTTAAACATTCTGACCAATGTTATTATAAGATTCATGATATCTTCTTGAGAAGTACGCACCTTCGAGTGCTGTAGATACCTTGAGGTTCTTCGGTTACTTTTAATAATAGGTATACATATATGTGAATTATGGGGGAGTACAAGTGGAACAAGAAATGAAAAAATATGAGAGTGGTGTGCAGGCGATGCTGGAACTGGTCGGTGGAAAATGGAGGATTCTTATTCTGCATCAGCTGATATCAGGTAAAAAACGAACAAGCGAACTTCGCAGGGCCATTCCTGGCATTACCCAGAAGGTCCTTACCCAGCAGCTTCGTGATTTGGAAAAGAATGAAATCATCCATCGAATTATTCATCCTGAGATTCCGCCCAAGGTAGAGTATGAGCTGACCGAATATGGCCTGACACTACAGGACATCATTGATCGCATATGTCTGTGGGGAGAAAATCATTTGGACAGAGTATACGGAGATAAAAGCAGCGTGCTGGGAGATCATTTTAGTGACTATATTCCACTTTCAACTTCAACTTGAGCTGGCCGTGCAATTAAAATAAAACAAAACCGTCCTTGAATTGAAAAGGAGGGTTTTTGTTGTTTTTTGTCCTTTATCAGCGAAACTGATAAATGCTATAAAATCATTGAAATTGACCCTCAACACCCGGTGTGTTAGGTTTTAGAGAGAAGAAATTAAATTAATGTGATGATTTTAGTCGGAATTAAAATCGAAGCAATGCGCGAGGTGGCAAACAGTGGAACTTCAAGTGACAAATAGCCCTTTTAATCAAGAACAAGTTGAACTGCTTAATCGTCTTATTCCTACATTAACCGATGGACAACGGACTTGGTTGAGCGGATATATTGCAGCAATTCAGGCAAGCGCAACAATAGCGGCTCCTGCTAACCTGGTACAGGCTGCACCAACTACAGGTATTGCACCAGTCAGTGCTGCGCCAGTATCTCGTGAAGTTACCGTGCTTTTCGGTTCACAAACCGGGAATTCCAGCGGCCTATCGAAGAAGCTGGCCAAGAAACTTGAAGAGCAAGGCCTACAGGTAACGTTGTCATCGATGGGAGATTTCAAACCGAACGGACTCAAGAAAATTGAAAATCTCCTCATCATCGTCAGTACGCATGGCGAGGGAGAACCGCCGGATAATGCGATTCCTTTACATGAATTCCTGAACAGCAAACGGGCTCCGAAGCTCGAAGGGCTTCGTTACTCGGTGTTGGCTCTGGGAGATACCTCCTACGAGTTCTTTTGTCAGACAGGTAAAGACTTTGATAAACGATTGCAGGAATTGGGAGGTACAGCTCTTGTACCACGCGTGGACTGTGATGTTGATTTTGATGAACCGGCTGCGGAGTGGATGAATGAAGTATTGGCATCCCTAAGCAGTACATCTGCCGCTGCGAGCACGGTAACTACTGAGGCTGTTACAGCTGCGGTGAGCGGCGGGGAATCCGAATATGATCGTACGAACCCATTCAAGGCTGAAGTGCTGGAGAATCTCAATCTGAATGGCAGAGGATCGGACCGTGAAACACGCCACATTGAATTGTCTTTGGAAGGCTCCAGCCTGGACTACGAGCCCGGTGACAGCCTTGGAGTATTCCCTGAGAATCACCCGCGCCTTGTCGATGAATTGATTGCGGCCATGGGTTGGAATGCCGATGAGCGCGTGACCGTGAATAAAAACGGGGATCAGGCATCTGTGTACGAAGCGTTGCTGCGTTATTTTGAAATTACAGCGGTGACGAAACCGGTCGTGGAACAACTTGCGAAACTGAATCCTGGGAGTGGCCTGACTGCGTTACTCGCAGATGAATCCGAATTCCGCACAGTTATGAATAGCTGTGATCTGCTGGATCTGGTTCAGGATTATAACTTGAAAGGTATTCCTGCTGCAGAATTCGTAGCTGTTCTTCGCAAAATTCCGGCACGTCTGTATTCGATAGCAAGTAGTTCGAAGTCTTTCCCGGATGAAGTTCATCTTACCGTTCGTACGGTTCGTTATGAAGCGCGTGGCAGAGAACGTTACGGTGTATGCTCGGTACATCTGGCTGAACGAATCGAAGCTGGCGACACCCTGCCTGTATATATACAACATAACCCGAATTTCAAGCTTCCTGAGAATCCGGATACGCCGATCATCATGGTTGGCCCAGGTACAGGTGTAGCGCCGTTCAGATCTTTCCTTGGTGAGCGTGAAGAAACAGGAGCAGAGGGCAAGACATGGCTGTTCTACGGAGATCAGCATTTCTCCACCGACTTCTTATACCAGACGGAATGGCAGCGTTGGCTCAAAGATGGTGTACTCACGAAGATGGATGTAGCCTTCTCACGTGATACGGAACAGAAAGTATATGTACAGCATCGTATGCTGGAACACAGCAAAGAACTGTACCAGTGGCTTCAGGAAGGTGCAAGCGTATATATCTGTGGTGACGAGAAAAAAATGGCACATGATGTGCATGCTGCGCTCATCACGATTCTTGAACAAGAAGGTGGCTTATCACCTGAGCAGGCATCGGAATATCTGACACGGTTGCAGCAGGAGAAACGTTATCAGCGGGACGTCTATTAATTATTACCGGCTTAGCCGAATTGCACCGTCCCGCAGAGACGAGAGGAGAAAGCAGCATGGTTTATAATAACTTACTTAACCCACAGCGCATGAATAGCGATGTGGAAGATATAAAGATCAAAAGTGATTACTTGCGCGGAAGTCTGACCGAAACGTTGGCTGATCGCATCACGGGTGCAATTCCAGAGGACGACAATCGTCTGATGAAGCACCACGGCAGTTATATGCAGGATGATCGTGACCTGCGTAATGAGCGTCACAAGTCCAAGCTGGAACCTGCATATCAATTTATGTTGCGTGTACGTGCTTCCGGTGGGATTGTAACCCCTGAGCAGTGGTTGATGATGGACAGAGTGGCACATAAATATGCGAATCAGACCATTCGTCTGACCACACGTCAGTCTTTCCAACTGCATGGTGTACTGAAGTGGGATCTTAAGAACACCATTCGCGAAGTAAACGATTCGTTGCTAAGCACACTGGCTGCATGTGGTGACGTAAACCGTAACGTGATGTGTAACCCGAATCCAAATCAATCCGATGTGCATGCTGAAGTGTATGAGTGGGCATGTCAGGTGAGCAATCATCTGGACCCTCGCACGCGGGCTTATCATGAGCTGTGGCTGGATGGCGAGAAAGTGATTGATTCCCAGGACTCTGACGAAGAAGTTGAACCCATCTATGGCAAAGTGTATTTGCCACGTAAGTTCAAGATTGGTATTGCTGTACCACCATCCAATGATGTGGATGTCTATTCACAGGATCTAGGTTTTATTGCTATTGTGGAGAACGGCAAGCTGCAAGGCTTCAACGTTTCCGTTGGCGGCGGCATGGGCATGTCTCATGGTGACCCCAAAACCTATCCTCAGGTGTCTAAAGTCATTGGTTTCTGTACTCCGGAGCAAATGATTGATGTCGCTGAGAAAACAGTCATGATTCAGCGTGATTATGGAGATCGTGCCGTTCGTAAACACGCTCGTTTCAAATATACGCTGGATGATCGCGGTGTGGAGTGGTTTGTCGAAGAACTGACCAGCCGTCTGGGATGGAAATTGGATGCGGCACGTCCGTATCATTTTGAGACGAACGGAGACCGGTATGGTTGGGTAAAAGGCAATAATGGCAGATGGCACTACACGCTGTTCATTCAAAATGGACGTGTCAAGGATGTGGATGGATATCCTCTCATGACGGGTTTACGTGAAATTGCCAAAGTGCATACGGGTGATTTCCGTCTGACTGCCAATCAAAATCTGATCATTGGTAACGTTAGCAGCCAGAAGAAGAAAAAGATTGAAGCACTCATTCAGCAGTATAACCTGACCGATGGGGCACATTACTCTGCGCTGCGCAGAAGTTCGATGGCGTGTGTTGCGCTTCCGACCTGTGGCCTTGCAATGGCTGAATCCGAACGTTACTTGCCGTCTCTAATCGACAAACTGGAGCCTGTACTGGACGAAGCCGGGCTGAGAGACGAAGAGATTGTCATTCGCATGACAGGCTGCCCGAACGGATGTGCAAGACCGATGCTGGCCGAGATTTCATTTATCGGTAAAGCACCAGGCAAATACAATATGTATCTTGGTGGCAGCTTCACTGGCCATCGCCTGAATAAACTGTACAAAGAAAACATTGGCGAAACCGAGATTCTGGACACGTTGACGCCAATGGTGAACCAATATGCCAAAGAGCGCTATGAAGGTGAACATTTCGGAGACTTTGTCATTCGTGCAGGCTATGTTCCTGAAGTGTTGGATGGTCGACAATTTCACGCTTAATTGACCGGGTAAGATGAACTGAAGTTAGGACTGATTTAGGGACGGAAGCATTCCTTATGGGGTGCTTCTTGTTTGTTATATATGGAGTGAGTAGAGGTAATGTTAGTTGTTGCTGAGAGATTATGAGAGGATAAACTGAGGCTAATCTTCAAATGGAGATGGATAATCACCGCAGTTACTCCCAGTTTTTCGTAGGTATTAACTTGTTGAAGTACGCTCAACAAGATATAATGGCATAGTAGAAAGCAGATTACATGTTGAAAGTGAGCGGAAACGATATGGGTCGTAAGTGGAATAATATCAAGGAAAAAAAAGCTTCAAAAGATGCAAATACGAGCCGGGTCTACGCTAAATTCGGCGTTGAGATCTATGTAGCTGCCAAGAAGGGCGAACCGGACCCGGAAGCGAACCGTGCACTGAAAGTCGTGCTGGAACGTGCCAAAACGTATAATGTACCCAAAGCCATTATTGATCGTGCAATGGAAAAAGCAAAAGGCAGCGGGGATGAGAACTATGAAGAGTTGCGTTACGAAGGCTTCGGACCGAACGGTGCGATGGTCATCGTGGATGCACTTACCAACAACGTCAATCGTACAGCGCCGGAAGTACGCTCTGCGTTTAACAAAAACGCTGGAAACATGGGTGTCAGCGGTTCTGTTGCTTACATGTTTGATCCTACAGCGGTTATCGGTGTAGAAGGCAAGAATTCCGAGGAAGTACTTGAACTTCTGCTTGAAGCAGACGTAGATGTACGTGATATCGTGGATGAAGACGAAGCTGTCATCGTATATGCAGAACCGGATCAATTCCACGCTGTACAGGAAGCATTCAAAGCAGCCGGTATTACGGAGTTCACCGTAGCCGAGCTGACGATGCTTGCACAGAACCATATTGAACTTCCAGAGGATGCACAAGCTCAGTTCGAGAAACTGATTGATGCGCTTGAAGACCTTGAAGATGTTCAACAGGTGTACCATAACGTAGAGTTTGCAGAGTAAGCTGCACGATACGTGGTTTGATTGCAAAAAAAGAGTGTCTGTCCAATCAGCGGGATTGGGAGACACTCTTTTTTGGTTATTTTAGGAGTTGGATTGCAGGGAGCCAGGCGACTTGTCGGATGTATCTGACGGATCTGATTTTTCCGATTTAGCCCCACCGAACTTAAACAACACAATTCCGCCGACAATGACAAGCACACCGAGCAGTTGATTCCACGAGAAAGGAATTTGCTCCAGACCTAGCCACCCCATGGAATCGAATAGGAGTGCAAAGCTCAGTTGGGATGTCAGCACGATCGAGATGGCATAGGTGGGACCAAGCAACTTCATGCCTTGCACGAGACAGAACACTACACCAACACCAATGGCTCCACTGATCCAGTACCAGGGTTGCATATGCTGAAAGCTGAATGTATTCTTGCCCTCCACGAGCAGAGAGATGAGGAACGAAGCAATGAATCCGGTGAAAAGTACCAGCGTTGTTGTGGACCATGAACCGGTGCGCTCATTGACTTTGCTATTAAATATCGTTTGCAGACTGACAAGTGCACCTGCCAAGAGCGCAAGCGAAATCCCTGTAATTAACATGGTTGTCGAACTCCTTATTCATAAATATTGTGACCTGCTATTTCACGTAGACCCGATCGATCTTTGATCATAATCAGTCCTTGATGTCGTTCGATTAATCCGTCTGCACAGAGTTTCTGGATGACCCTGTTCAGGTGTCTGTAACTGGTGCCGATCAGATTCGCGATGTCAGTCAGATTGAACGCGTCCAGATCTTCGTGAACGACGCTACCAGCTTCTTCTGTCGAAATGGAGAGCAGGTAGCTGGCTAGACGAACCTCCACTGGATACATCAGGTTGAAGTTGGAGAAGTTCGAGTCAATGTAGAATTTGTGTGAGATGATTTTGAGCAAAAATTTAAGTAAAGGTGCATAATCGCCGGCAAGCTCAGCGAGCCATTGATAATGAATACGAAGCATCACCACAGGTGACACGGCCTGAACCGTGTTGACAATATCGCTTTCACGGACATATTCAATGTCACCGACGACTTCAAGCGGTGTCTTGAAGCAAAGCACGAGCGTTTTGTCCTGAGCGGAGGTGGTAAAAATCTTGATTTTACCCTCGACCAACACGTATAAATATTCGGAGGCTTCCCCTTCACGACAAATCAGTTCACACTTCTCGAAGTGGCATAACGTCATATGGGGACGCAGGGGCTCGTGAAATACCTTTTCGAGTTGATATTGCTTCAGATAATATATTAATTGTTGCTCGTTATGGGTCTCTTCCACGCTGTTGTTCACCCCCGACTATATTCTCGAAAAGCTACAGTTTCATAATGATGACGCCTGTGATCATCAAGGCAATGCCCAGAAATTGGGGTAGTTTCATCTTTTGTTTCACCACGCCGAACCATCCGTTGCTATCCACCAGAAAAGTCAGGAACAGCTGAGCAATGAGCAGGGCCGAGATCGTGAACGTAACCCCAATTTGCTGAATGGCCGTCACTTCGCTGAATATAATGACTGCGCCAAAAGCACCTCCAGCCAGGTACATGGGTTTTACTTGTTTTAGTCCTTGAAGGTTGGTGTCTCTAACGAACACTAGGATCAGCGCCGCTAATATGAATCCTGTCAGTTGTGTAATCGTAGCGGCCTGCCATGTGCCCATGTCGGTGCTAATCCGAGTATTGGCAACACCTTGGAGCGTGATACACGCGCCGCCCAGTAAAGCAAAAATAATTCCTCTCATATGTACGCTCCTTATTCAATTACTTCGACTTCTATTTAATGATAAACTCACCCCAAACGCCAAGGACAAATGTCCTGAGCTTTGAAGTCACAGCATCTAGAGTACAATAAAGAACCCGGGAAATGCAGATAGGCATAAAGAGATGCGCGGCATATGTTGCGGAGTACTCATTTTACATCATAATCCTAACGAACCAGTGACACCCTATAATATTGATTCGATTGTATTGAGAAATCTAACGAACCTCGGCCACGTTAATTGGACTATGTTGGGTAGAAAGTAGCTAAATAACAGGGGAAATGGAGGAATAAGATTTCTATGATTCGTTAGTTGTGAAAACTGCAAATATTCGTTAAATAGAGTGTGTCAGGTTCATTAGCTATCCAAGAAACTATCCAAGAAATTATCCAAGAAATGAAAAGAGAGGCTGCCGACTCGCCCCGAAACGTTGAAAGTATACAAGCTCCGGGGTACGCCGGGCAATGAGTATAAAACTAGATCCTCTCCGTACAAAATCAAATCCATATTATTAGATTATAGTATACAAAGGCTTCTCGCCTACAAAACGAACAGGCAGTTGAGGAAAACGTCCTGCCAACCTGTCTGCCAATAGATTCATTCCCGGAGCCTCGCTCTCGGCATGTCCCATCATAATCAGTGCCTTGGACTTGCCTTGTTGCACAGCATCACGGATATATTCCGGTGTCTCCCATTCGAATCCTTCTCCAGCGATGACAAGATCCAATTGCTTGTTATGAATCAAGGGAATCGTCACAGGGCCATTGCCACGAAAACCTACCAATACCGCTGCGTGTCTACAGACTATTTCCGGATTGCCTGCAACGCGTACATAATCGATCCCAAGGCAACTTTTCACATGGTGAGCAATAGCTTGGACGGTTCTTCCTTCCGAAAAAGAAAGGATGTCTGCTTCCGGTAGACGTTGCTCCACATAAGAGGACCACCCCAAGGCCTGAATCAATCCTTCGGTAATGCCATCCGGTTGGAAGCGGTGGATGATATCATGACATCGATAGATGGAAATGCCTGCTTCGTCGATCAACGTCCTTTTGTCCGTATAAACCGAATCATTTACAAGCCAATCCGTATGACTGTGATGGTTATAGAACGGGGATTCATGCGCAATAATTAAGTTAGCACCTTGCTGTATGGCTTGTTCAATCACATATTGTGTGGGCATAAAAGCAATGATAATACCTGTGACCTTACAATCAAGTGAGCCGGTAATGAGCTGATCCACCGTGTTTTCTGGCAGTTCAATGTTATCTAAGAGATGAAGTACAACGTCTTGAACAGTAAGATCCATAGAATGCATTCCTCCAATGACAGGATATAAAAACAGTGTAGCATGTTGAGATCTGAAATCTACAACCTTCCAGATTATGGGGGTCATTTTTATTGTTTTCGGTTAATACTAAATCATACAGATTGCAGTAAGTTACTATAACAACGAAGAAAGGTGTTAACTCTGTGCTGATGTTGGATTCGTATAGTTTTCTCAAACAAGAATAAGTATACTTACATAGAGTCTTTATTGCATTAAATGAGCTGTTTGCAACGAACACGGTTTCTATTTCAATATATACTGAGATTCAGTTGATGATAAGCACTCATTGGCAACAACAGAACAGATTGTGAAAGGGGATAACTACGATGACAGCAACAACTATTATGGAACGTCTGAAGAGCGAGACAGCTCATTACCACAGACAAGTAGAACAGAACCCTTATGCGAAAGCCATTATGAATCAAACTGTGACTATAGAAGAATATAGAACATATTTAGAGAAATTTTATGGATTCCTCAAACCGTTGGAAGATCAGGCTGTACAGCAGCCTTTCTGGGGTAGTACGGGATTGGATATCGAGATTAGAGGCAAGGCTGGACTACTGGAGAAAGATCTGCACAATCTTGGTGCAAGTGAAGAGGAAGTTAGCCAACTTCCGCGCTGTAAAGAACTGCCGGATATTTCGACACCTGCCCGTTTGTTTGGATACCTGTATGTCATTGAGGGGTCCACGAACGGTGGACAGATCATGACCAAACGTTTGTCGCAGTTCCTACCCATTGAAGCTGATCGTGGATTGGAATATTTCAACGCCTATGGCTCAGAGACAAGAACAAGATGGAGCGAGTTTATGACATTGCTGCAGCAGTCCATCAGCAGTCCAGAAGATCATGACAACATGGTGCACAGTGCATCAGAGACATTCCGACTGCTGGATCAATGGATTAATACGGACAAGTAATTAAAAGAAATCTATATAAGTTGAACTAATCATTTACACCTAACGGAGAGGACAGAAAAAACCTGGAAAAGCGAAGCGTTCGCCTTTATAACCGGATTTTTCCTTTAGAAAAGGGAATCGATAAAATCTGGGGATAACAGCGATTGGAAGGTTATTCTGTCATCGTAGTGCAATGTAAATAATCATTATTTCAACTTATATAACATCATGAGAGGGGATTTTCCTGGCCATGGCCGAACCGAAGTCCAAGAAAGAACAAAATTTGTTGAACCGCACATTGCTTCATCAGGGAACATACACAAATGATCCGATAGATCTGAATAACTGTGATAAAGAACCGATTCATATCCCCGGCTTTATTCAACCTCATGGTGTTCTTTTGGCCATCAATACCAGTCTTACGCCAACCATTGTTCAGTGTAGTCAAAATACGGAGGACCATCTGGGCATTGCCTATGAGGATATTCTGGGCATGCCTTTGGAGAACCTGATTGGCGAGAAAGAAGTAAGCAAACTGTTGGGTAGCAGCTTCAATGCGGATGTCACCTCTGACCTGCATTACATGGATCTAACCATTAAGGTATCCGGTGAGGAACGGGTCTTCTCTTCTGTTCTTCATGAGAGTGAAGGTCTGCTCATTCTGGAGATCGAACCTTTTTATGAAAAAGAGGACGTGGAGACCACTGACTTTGAGTGGATATCCCGATTTTTCGGCCGGATGAAAAGCACAGACAGTCGCGTGGAGGCAAGTCAGATTGCAGCTGAACAGGTGAAGGAAATGCTCGGTTACGACCGGGTGATGATCTATGAGTTTGATGAGCAATGGAATGGTAAAGTTATTGCTGAAGCGCGTGAACAAGAACTCGAACCATTCCTGGGACATCACTATCCGGCATCGGATATACCGAAACAGGCTCGGGAGTTGTATCTTCGCAATTGGCTGCGGACTATTGTAAATGTAAATTATAAACCCGTCGAGATTGTGCCTATGCTACAACCGCTCACTGGCAAACCGCTGAATCTGAGTCTTTCGGTCCTGCGCAGCGTATCTCCACTTCATATCGAATATTTGCATAATATGGGTGTAGGTGCGACTGTAACGATCTCGCTCATTCATAACAATCAACTGTGGGGACTCATTACATGCCATCATTATTCGGCCAGATATGTACCCCATCGCGTACGGAATCTGTGCAATTTCCTGGGCGCGTTTTTCTCGAATGAATTGTTTCAGCGTCAGCAACTCGATGATTATCAATCCGAGATTCAATCCCGTGAAGCCGCTTCACGAATTGCCAACATTTTTATCGGAAACACAAGTCCTGCCCGAGTACTTGAGGAATTACAGGGAGAAGAAGAGACGGTGTTAAACCTGATGGATGCTGCCGGAGCAGCGATCTGTTACCAGGACAAGTTATTGTTATATGGTGAAACGCCAAACAGCGGCCAGATTCGTGAACTGGCAGGTTGGCTTGCAGGAAAGTCTGAGGATTACAGTTACTATACTTCGAAACTGAGTTCAGAGTATGAAACAGCCAAAGCTTATCCGGATAAGGCTTCTGGGGTTATTTATGTTGCCATTTCGCCTGGACAGCATAACTACATGATCTGGTTCCGACCTGAGGTTGTGCAGGTTGTCGATTGGGCGGGTGACCCAGCCAAAGCGGTGCTCAAGACGGATGACGGCATGCGATTGTCGCCTCGTAAATCATTCGAGAAATGGCGTGAGGTTGTAAAGTCAACTTCGTATCCATGGACTACGAAAGAGCTGAGTGTGTTACCTTTACTCAAAACCATTGTACGCCGGCAGACGGAGAATCAGTTGGTTCAGGCTGAAGAACAGGCGCTGCAGAATGCTCGTATTTTGCGACAAAATGAACAGCGTTATTTGCAGTTAATGGATTACTCGCCCGTGGCATTCTTTACTCTGACTGACGGTCAGATTATCTATTGTAATACAAAGGCTGCTGAGCTGCTCGGGTTCGAGAGTTCCAAAAACCTGATGGGCAAGGACTTCAGAGAATTTATACCTGACAAAACGAGAGTCACATTGCAACAGAATTTCGAGGAATTAAAGCACAATAACACAAGTTTAATTACCAGCCAGTCGTATTTCACCACAGCGGCAGGTACCTCATTGTTGCTTGAAATTACACTTGCTTCTGTTACACATGCGGGTAAGCCATCTGTTATGGTCCTGCTGCACAGCGGGGCGTCTCACCATGAACATGACAATTACACCGAAACGACGAGCCAGCTGCAAAATTACTTGAACACAGATCCGTTAACAGATATGCCGATTCAAACGGTGTTCAAGTCTCAGCTTCAGGATGACTGGGATGATTGTTTGCAGGAGAAATGCAGTCTGGGATTGCTCATTGTAGATATCGATGATTTCCGGTCATATAACGCGGCATACGGACTTCAGGGAGGCGATCTGTGTCTGCAATGGATCGGTGAGGTACTCACCGTGGTAAGTGAGCAGCACAATGCACTAATTTCCCGTCTTCGCGGAGGTACATTCATGTTGAAAATGAAGAGCACAACTCCTGAATATTCAGCGCAGCTTGCGGAAGAGATTAGACAACATGTTCTGGCTCTTCAGATCCAGCGAGAATCATCGGGTCCGAGTGGAATCGTCACGGTTAGTGTCGGGGGTGCAGTCCTGGTACCTGATGAGCAGTCAAGTGTATCGGATCTGATTGAAAAAGCCACTCAAGCGCTGGCCCAAGCCAAGAGTGAAGGGAAGAATCGCGCAATTGTAGTCTGATTTTAGGGCATGTAACCTTACTTCTTAACGAATACACCTGGATTATCAATATCATATGAATATGAACCAAAAGAGAGCAGAACTGCTCTCTTTTTTTGGTTTTAATAATGTGTTAATTTCATCACCGCAGACACAGCACTAGTGTTATAATGATCCCTATGGATACACTTGTTCGTATTCTGCCTTGGAGGAGGGTGAGATAACGTTCTATGAAAGACAACTCTAGACAATTGGAATTCATGGAGATAGATCTGAGCGAAGAACCTGAAACAGCATCGGTTCCGGTTCCTGATCGTTCAACCATTGTGCAGTCTGCACATGATACGATGCAGCATCGTGGGGTCATATTGTCCTCGGAGAAACGTTTTGTAGAGGAAGCAAAGCAGTGGTCAGAGATGGAAGGAGATGTGTCTCCCTGGGTTCCCTTTATGAGCTACTGGCCAACGTATGGGGTAATGAACGAAGCCCAACGCAAGTGGTATTTGTATTGGAGGAAGGAAGTTCGTCAGGGGAGGTACCCGGATACTGATCTGTCCTATCTATTTGTTCATATATATGAGTTGATTAACGGCATTGGCTGGCAGAATGCTCAGGATGGTTATGATCAATTAAAGCAGCTATGGGTGAACTACCGTGAACGGCTTCCTCAATTAAATATATATATGCAAGAGTGGATGGTCGATTATGTGCTGGTCCATCAACTGGACATGTTTTTATCCGAGGTCATGGGCCTTTCGGGCGGTTATCTGCCAGCAGAGATGCTGGATAGGGAGCTGCAACGTATTCTACAGGATAAGGTATCGGATATTTCGCTGAATATGCTGCAAAGATACTATGATTACGATATTACACTCAGTAAGTTCTATAGAGATGGCGGCAAAGAAGTGATGGAGCAGTATATCCCACGGGTCATGGCCTTGGTTCATTCGTACCTGGAACGTACGCGACAAGTTGGACTGTTGTCTGAGACTGAACCCAACGTTGAACGCACGGTGGAGCGCGTACTGTTTCGCAAAGCGGTCTATGATGATTCGATCTACGGAAGATCAGTATCATTCAGATATATGCCCATAGGTGAACAAGCTGAGTTTGTACAGATGGTTACGCGGATCTATCGATGTACTGAAAATAAACTTCGTGAACTGCTCGGATTCAGAGGCCGATTGCGTGGACAGGCATTAGAGCCTGAACTTGCGAATCTGATTGAACGTTACCTGGACAAAGCATATGCGACCGAGCAGGCCGAGACGGTGGAACCACCGGTGATTCGTATTGATACGGAAAAATTGGCATCGTTACAGCAAGAAAGTGAATACGTACGATTGGCGCTTACAATTGAGGATGATCACCCTTCTGAAGAGAAGGATGACGAGGTTCATAACGCAAATGTTACAAGCGATCGAGTCGATGCACTGGAAGCAAGGGATGAGATCATTCCAACAGAAGATTCCATGCAGCCTGACCCATCGGTAGTAGATATTGCAACAGGAGGGTCAGCCGAATCAATTGGGTTACAATGGGACGCGTGTGCAGAGGCTGATTTGGATGAAGAATGGCTGCTTTTTGCCAAAGAACTATCCCCTCAGCAGGTGCATGCGATTCATGCTCTTCTTGGCGCAAATCCGGATACGGAGCTGATACGTCTGGCTGAGCAATATGGAACGATGCCTGCGCTTCTGTTGGATGAGATTAATGATGTGGCTATGGATACGATCGGTGATCTTCTGATCGATGGTGATCGGATTGTTCCTGATTATATAGATGTGTTCGAACATGTGAAGAGGTGATACGTAGTGACAGAACTTAAAATACCGAAGCGGCTGACCACCGCACTTGTCAATTCATTAACGGCGGGTGTTGTCCCGCGCATAGGACTGGAGCAGATTGCTGTTGGCCGAAAACCGGAAGTGGAAGCCATCTTGCGGGATATGGACAATATCGCCGAGGGTGGCGCTGCGTTCAAACTCATTACCGGCCGTTACGGCAGTGGTAAAAGCTTTCTTTTGCAAATGATTCGTAACTATGCCATGGATCGCGATTTTGTTGTGGCAGATGCCGATCTGTCACCAGAGCGACGATTGGTGGGGACCAAAGGGCAGGGACTTGCGACATATCGCGAACTAATGACTCGTCTGTCTACACGTACACGCCCGGATGGGGGAGCCTTGGAGCCGATTTTGCAAAAATGGATCGCCGGCCTGCAACAATCTACGATGCTGAGTCAGAACCTGCGCCCAGATGATCCCGCTCTGCCGCTGGAAGTAGAGAAGCAAATCTATGCGGTGACGGGGGAGATGCAGAATCTGGTTCACGGCTTTGATTTTGCCAAGGTACTGGCTTCCTACTGGAATGGGTACAAGCTCGCTGATGATGATCGCAAACAGGCGGCACTACGCTGGCTTCGAGGAGAATTTGCAACCAAAACGGAAGCGAAAAAAGAACTGGCTGTTGGTGTTATCATTGACGATGATAACTGGTATGACTACTTCAAATTGTGGTCTGAATTCACAGCGCGCATTGGATACAAAGGATTGCTGTTGTTCATTGATGAAGCGGTGAATCTGTACAAAATTACAAACAGCGTCTCCCGTCAAAGCAACTATGAGAAATTGCTGACTATGTTTAATGATACAATGCAGGGCAAGGCGGAGCACCTGGGCATATTTGTAGGTGGTACGCCGCAATTTGTGGAGGATGAACGACGCGGACTATACAGCTATGAAGCGCTTCGCTCCAGGCTTATTGATGGTCGTTATGCAGCCAAAGCGTATGCAAATTATACGGGGCCGATCCTGAAACTTGCAATGTTATCACATGAGGAGATTCTGATTCTACTTCAGAAGCTGCGGCAGATTCATGCTCTACATTTTGGATACAGTGCAAGTCTGACGGATGAACAATTGGTTGATTTTATGCAAACGGCGGTGAATCGACTGGGGGCGGATGAATTGCTAACAACGCGTGAAGTGGTACGGGACTTTATGGATGTACTGCATACGCTCCACCAGAATCCCGAAGTGACTTATACTCAATTACTTGGTGAACGGGCTGCCAAACCTCAGGAAACGGGCAAAGGGGCGGATGCTTCCGCAAATTCGGATGATCTGGACGACTTTCTGGCGGAGTTTGAATTATGAGTGATAATCCATTCTATCGGCTGGCGCCATTCGTGCAGGAATTTATTTATAAAAAAAGATGGGAATCGCTTCGGCCTGCTCAGATTGAGGCCTGCAATATCTGTTTTCATACCCCGCATCATATGCTGATTGCGGCAGGCACGGCCTCCGGCAAAACGGAGGCGGCTTTTTTTCCTGCATTGACCGAGCTGCATGAACGGCCTTCCAAATCAGTGGGCATTCTGTACATCGGACCTCTGAAAGCCCTGATTAACGACCAATTCGAACGTCTTAAGGATCTGTTAACCGAAGGAAATATTCCGGTTTGGCATTGGCATGGGGATGTGCCTCAGGCGGAGAAAACAAAACTGATGAAAAATCCGTCCGGTGTACTTCAGATTACGCCAGAATCACTGGAAGGTCTGCTCATGAATCGACCGAATGCGATCCCTGCGCTGTTTCATGATCTGCGCTACGTCATTATCGATGAGGTGCATGCTTTCATGGGAGCGGATCGGGGGATTCAAGTACTCAGCGAGCTTGCCAGAATCGAGCGCATGGCTGGCTGTGCACCTCGAAGAGTTGGATTGTCGGCTACACTTAGTGACTATGATGCGGCTACATCTTGGCTTGCTGCCGGAACGCAGCAGGGAGTGGCTGTGGTCTCTTCTCCAGGTGGTCGCAAGCTGCGACTGCGGGTGGAACATTTCTCTTTTCCAGATGCACAGGACGAGGAGCAAGCGGAACAGCTTCATAACGCACGCAAAGCATACTACGACTTCATCTATGAGAGCACACATCGTAAAAAAGCGTTGATCTTCACCAACAGCCGTACGGACGCTGAGGTCACTATTCTTGAGATGCGGCGGGTAGCGGCTCGCAGGCAAGAGCGAGATGTGTTCCATGTGCATCATGGAAGTATCTCCGCCATGCTGAGGGAGGAAACAGAAGCTGCCCTGCGCACCGGATCGGGGCCCGCGGTTGCTGCGGCAACGGTCACGCTGGAACTGGGTATCGATCTTGGCGAACTGGAACGTGTGGTTCAGCTCGGTGCACCGTATAGTGCGTCCAGCTTTGTACAGCGTCTGGGACGTTCGGGGAGACGAGAGGACATGGCATCAGAGATGCTTTTTGTATGTCCGGAGGAAGAGGATGAGGAAGCGCAATTGCCAGCACGTATGCCGTGGACGTTGATGCGTGCGATTGCTGTTATCGAACTATATGTAAAAACAAAGTGGGTCGAGCCGCTTGAAGCCCGCAAAATGCCCATAGGTGTGCTCTACCATCAGACGATGAGCATGCTGAAAAGTATGGGGGAGGCGGAGCCGAGAGATCTTGCAGAAGCCATCCTGTCGCTGGCCCCCTTTGCGTTGATTAGACCTGATCAATATCAGGCTTTCTTGAATTACCTCATTGAGACGGATCATCTGCAATGGACAGAGGATCGAACATTGATTATCGGTCTGACAGGTGAGAAAATCGTGAACAATTATCGCTTCTACGCGGTGTTTAAGGATGATGAGGAACATAAAGTACTGAACGGCTCGGAAGAGATTGGTTCCATTACAACCGTGCCCCCACCTGGCTATTGCTTCTCGCTCGCAGGCAAACTGTGGAAAGTGGAAGAGGTCGATCACAAGCACAAGGCTGTGTATGTGAAGTCTGCAAAAGGTAAAGTAGATACGTTATGGCTTGGAGCGGGAGGTGATATTCATACGTCGGTGGTACAGAAAATGCGTGAAGTGTTGTCCGACTCAGTGATTTATCCCTACCTGTCACCACAAGCCGTCAATCGACTTGAACGGGCACGCCGTCTAGCACGTGAAAGCGGACTGTTGAAGCAGGTCGTCATTCCGGCAGGGGGAGATTCGATGTATGTTCTTCCTTGGGTAGGAAGTAAATCATTCCGTACATTGGAGCGCCTGATGAAGCATAATTTGTCCAAGAAACTTGCCTTGCGGTCCGTTGTGCCCATGGAGCCATATTATTTTGTAGTGTCCGGCAAGGTCGATGAACGAACATTGTTAGCCGAGATTATGAGTGAGTGTCGGACGGCTGAAGACGCATCTGCGTTACTGGCTGAAGATGAAGCTCCTTATCTGGGCAAGTATGATGAATTTGTCGCGCCGCCTTTGATCCGTGAGGCTTTCGCTGTGGATGGTCTGGATCTGGAGGGGTTGAAGGCAGGTCTACAGCAAACATTGGAGTGGAATTACTCAGGCTCTAATTGAACATGACGTTTTTTTATACGGAATAGGGTTGACACCACCTCACCTCCCATGTAATATATGAAAAGTCGTCACACACGAATTACATCAAATTGCATATATCATTTCGTATAACCTCGCAGGCCGAAAGTGTACACAGGGCGAGGGTCTCTACGGGAAGCCTATACTTCCTAACTACGATGCCAAGGAATCCATGTATTCCTTGCTCGTAGTTAGGATTTTTTGCATTTGTATGGTGTCTGTGACCTTGGCATGAACTAAACATGCAGGCGTATTTTCTTATCATCAGGAGGTCTATTCACAAATGAAATATTATCTGTCCGTTCTCGCGGGAGCGATGAGCTATGGCATATTATCCACGATTGTGGTTCTGGCGTATGGCGAAGGATATAAACTTGGAGAGGTTGTGGGAACACAGCTGATTACGGGTTTTCTTCTTTCCTGGATGCTGGCGCTATACACAAGATTTAGAACAAAACGCAAGTCACAGGCAAATGGCAAATCATCAGGAGCCGTGGCACAGGTATTCAAGCGGTTGACGTGGAAACAACGTCTGTTATTGATGGCTGCCGGAACACCAACGGTAATTACGGGTCTCGTGTATTATCAGTCTTTGCGTTACATCCCGGCTTCACTTGCCATTATCCTGTTGTTCCAGTTCACATGGATTAGTGTATTGATTCAGGCGATAAGCAAACGTCAACGTCCAGACAAAGTCACGTTCCTGACGTTGATCATTCTGTTTGGCGGAACTTTGCTGGCAGCGGGTTTCCTGGAACAGGGACTGGGTGAGTTCAACGGTCTGGGTATTGCTCTTGGACTAATGGCAGCCGTAAGTTATTCCCTGTTTGTATTGTTCAGCGGCAAAGCAGTTCCTTCAGCGCATCCGGCGTTCCGCAGTGCATGGATGGTTACAGGCGGATTAATCCTGCTGTGCATTTTGTTCCCGCCAACATTCCTCTTTAACGGATTGATCTGGAGCCAGTTGCTTGTATTTGGATTGCTGCTCGGATTCTTCGGGGCTTTCATTCCACCCGTACTGTTCGCTATCGGCGTTCCGCATATTGGTGGTGACATGGCCGGAATTCTGGGTGCAGTGGAGCTTCCAATTGCAGTACTGCTATCCTCTATTGTGCTCCATGAGCATGTCAGCGGATTGCAATGGTTCGGAGTTATCATTGTGCTCATTGGTGTAGCCTTGCCAGAGTTGTATAAATTACGTATGAGACGAAGTCGAAGTACACCGATATATTCCTGAGTTATACCAAAAGGGATATTGCGAAGCATGAACGGGAATAACCGTAGATAAGCCTGAGAAATCAGGCTTTTTTTAATGAGTTAATCTTGCTCAAATACAATAGCCCAGAGGGGGCATTTTCATTGTCACGCGAATCAGGTATGCTTAAGGAATACATCCGTCTGTTGATTGATTGTTGATGGGACATCGAATGAGGAGTGTTTATATGAAAAAAAGCTGGTTTGGAAAAACCTGGCCTTGGTTAACGCTGGGTCTGACCGTTATTGTACTGCTTGGATCATTTTTGGTTTATTTTATGGGCAAAGACGTATCCCCGGGATCAGGAAGTGCTGTAACTGCACAAGCCGAGACACCGGAGGATTTGAAGGGATATGAAGTCATTGATGTGGACGTAAGTAACGATGGTTTTGGACCAGACGTTATCGAGGTGAAAGCTGGCGTACCGACCAAAATCAACTTTATTCTGACCCGGTCGGTGACACATGTCAAATCAGTCGGATCACAAAAGCTTGGCATGGATCTATACATGCAAAAGGGACCCAATTATTATACGGTCGACAAAGATCTGCCAAAGGGAGAATACGAGATCCATTGTGGCATGTACATGATATATGCAACGATTAAGGTCGTATAAGCAGAAGGAGCATGGTTTCGGGTCACCGAGCTTTGCTCCTTTTTTTGGTGCGTGATATCATGGGAAAGTGGGTAAAATCGATCAGGAGGTGGCGAAAATGAAAGCGCTATTTATTGGAGGGACAGGCACCATCAGCACGGCCATTACGGAGATGCTTGCACAGCAAGGCTGTGAACTGTATTTGATTAATCGAGGCAATCATAACCATGACTTACCTAAGGAAATCAACGTACTTCAAGCGGACATTAATGACGAGGCACGTGTAGCGGAACTGATAGCTGATCTGGAATTTGATGTTGTGGCAGACTTTATCGCCTTTGTACCATCTCAATTGGAGAGAGATTACCGTTTATTCAAGGATAAAACGAAGCAGTTTATTTTTATAAGCTCAGCATCTGCGTATCAGACACCTTTGGCTGATTACCGGATCACGGAAGGAACGCCTTTATCGAATCCATATTGGGAGTATTCTCGCAACAAGATTGCCTGTGAAGACTATCTGATGAAACAATACCGCGAGCTTGGATTCCCTGTGACCATCGTGCGTCCAAGCCATACATATGGCGACAAATCGGTACCTCTCGGTGTTCATGGTGCTCAAGGCAGCTGGCAGGTTCTCAAGCGCATGCGTGAAGGCAAACCCGTTATCATCCATGGAGATGGTACCTCACTGTGGACCATTACGCACAATACTGATTTTGCCAAAGGTTTTATCGGGCTTATGGGAAATATCCATGCAATTGGTGAATCGGTACATATCACCTCGGACGAATCCGTCACCTGGAATCAGATTCATGAAATTATTGCCGGCGTGTTGGGAGTTAAGCTTCATGCGGTACATGTACCTTCCGAGTTCTTGGCAGCATGTAGTGACCAGGATCTTCGCGGCGGTTTGCTGGGGGATAAAGCCAACACCGTTGTATTTGACAACAGTAAGCTGAAACGGCTTGTTCCGGAATATGTAGCAACGACAAGAGCCGACCAGGGCATTCGAAGTACGATTGAGCACATTCTGGCCCATCCTGAATTACAGACTGAAGATCCGGAATTTGATGGTTGGTGTGACAAGGTCGTTGGCGCGTTGGACGAAGCGTTATTGAAGATCAGAGATGAGAAATGAAAAGTAAGGCGTTCATGATCAACTGTTTACATTCATGAGCTGAATCGTTATAATCAAGAAAAAATGACACTTGTTAGGGGAGGCACCCCAACTTAGGACATCGTTCCTTTGTTGGGGTGCCTCCCTTTTTTGTGTGCCAAAAAGGAGAGTAGACGTTGAAGAAATCAGGAAAACGTGTGAAGAAACAAGCGGAACAGCTAACCAAGGTGGTGCTGGCATTTGCATTATTATCACCTCAAGCCCTGTTGCTTGAATGGGGCGCAACCACGGTAATGGCTGAAACGGTTGAAACGATCGGGATTGTATCCGACACGTCCAGCATGAAGGCTGTACAGTCCTCCAAGGTGAAAGTGGAGATGAACAGTGACGGTAAATACAGAATTGTATTACTACCAAACACGAATGTATTTTACGGTGGCGATACAGGGAATGTATCCACCATTATCGACCACAACGGATCTCCCGTGAACTTCAAAACATTGCCGCTGAATTATTACCGAATTAACAATAATGTGATTGAAATGTCACGGCAAAAAGACAATGTGGAATATATTTTGCGTGTATCTATCGTTAATGCTACCTCACAAGGTGGGTACATGAAGGTTGAACTCGAAGCCATCAACCGTAGCGGAACGGCACTGAATTTGGGTGGAACATTTTATTGGGATACGATGGTGAATGGCAATGATGCTTCTCCATTTGAAGTCATCGAGAATGGATGGCGTAACTACAGCGGCGGAGTTCAGGTCACCGCTTTTTATGCCAATACGTATAATGTTGTGAATGCAGATCGCATATATATGGGCCAGTACAGCAGCCCAGACAGCGCCCAACTCACGGGAGGGTCTTCACCTTCAGCGTTCACTCCAGGCCAGACCGTAACGGCGAGTGATACAGCTGCACAATTTTGGTGGGACGCCAAGACAACAGCGAATCAGGCTTCACGCAAATTTTCAACCATTGTGGGGATCGGCCCCAAAAATGCTCCACCTTCGTTTACCTTAACAGCACCTTCTTCAGGTCAAACCTATTACAAAGGCGAGCAACTGCAGATCTCCGGTACAACGCGAGATACGGATATAGGTGATCTGTTGACCGTAAAATGGTCCATTGATGGTGGGGCTGAGAATATTCTGACCCAGATGACCGCAACGGGTTCAAATCAGTCTTTTAACACCAATTACACATTGCCTGACACCCTGCCAGATGGCACACACACATTACAAGTATGGGTCATGGATGACAAAGGTGGGGTGTCCTCAGCAGGCACCGTTAACTTTACGGTAAGAAGTTTTGTTGTGCCCGGAACACCGACATATACATTGGTTAATTCTAATAACTTGACGGTGAACTGGGATAAGAAGGCGAATGATGCATCCGTTACGTATGAACTGAAGAATATGACGACGAATCAGATCGTGGATACAGGTACAACAAACAGTCGACAAGTGACAGGGCTCACTCCGAATACCAATTATTCTTTTGCGGTACGGGCCAAAAATTCAAGTGGTTCCTACACGGGTTACTCCAGTCCAGCTTCCAAGTATACACTGGCTAATCCACCCGCTGCGGCGGCTGTGACACAATCAGGCAACTCTGTTACAGCGAGCTGGAGTAATAATAGCAATCCTGACGGCACTCAGTACAAAACCGAAATACGCAGTCCAGGTGGGCAAGTTCTCGCAACGGGAACAACAACTTCCACTCGTACAGCGTTTGCCCTGACTGGACTTGCGGATGGAAAATATGAAGTATTTGTTGCGGCACTGAATGGAGAAGGGATACAGACCCCATTTATATCCGCTGGAGAGATGATGAAAGATACGACGGGCCCAACTGCTCCTTCTGTTACACTCACGCCATCCTCCTGGACCAAGGAAGATGTTCTCGTCACGGTTGAAGAGGGAAAAGATGCCTTGAGCGGAACTCAAAAGACTGAAGTTAAAGTCGGTCTGGCAGGAGAATGGCGTGAATACAGTGCTGCGTTTACCGTAAGCAGCGAAGGCAACACAACGGTTATGGCACGCAGTATGGATGCATTTGGTAATACAGGGCAGGAAACGACTGTGACAGCCAGGGTAGATCGGACAGCACCAACGCCACCTGTCATCTCGTTGAATCCGCCCGAATGGACAAAAGCGGCAGTAATGGTGACATTAACAGAGGGTACGGACGCAGCAAGCGGCATTGATCTGACACAGTATAAGCTGGGAAGCGAGGGAGAATGGATCGACTACAGGACCCCTTTTACACTCAGTGGAGAAGGGATAACCGAGATTTATGCACGAAGTGTTGATCGGGCTGCCAATGTCAGTGCTTCCACTTCGGCAACAGCCAGAATCGACAAGACTGGGCCTGAGCAACCGACGATAACGTTAAGTGAAGAGAATTGGACGAATCAGCATGTAACTTTTGCAATAACCAGTGGTGAAGATGCAGGCAGCGGGCTTGCCAAAAGCCAATATCGACTGAGCGAAGAAGGTCCCTGGATCGATTACACGGGCGAAGTGACGGTTACCGATGAGGGAGAAACGATCGTATATGTACGCTCACTTGACCATGTAGGCAATATAAGCACGCTTGCTCAAGCTACGGTTCGAATCGACACGACGGCGCCAACCGAGCCAGTAATCAGTTTAAGTTCTGCTGGATGGAGCAAAGAACATGTTGAATTCACAATCGCCGGTAGTGTGGATGAACGAGCGATATCCTATGAATACAGCATGAATGACGGCCCTTATATGACAGGAAATAAAGGTACAGTAAGTGCAAACGGGGCTACCACCATTCGGGCCAGAGCAAGGGATACCGTTGGCAATGTGAGCAAGGAAGTCAGTCGAATCGCCTATGTGGATCAGATGGCGCCAACCATTACATTTGCACCGAACGGACATGACTGGACGGACATGGACATGTCCACTACCGTTCAGTATGCCGACGATCACTCAGGCATTCAGGAACTGGAACGATTCTATCGAATTACGAACAGTGCAGAATCACCGGATCATTGGCTTGAAGCTCACTCTGACGAGTATAAAATATCCATTGAATCGGAAGGCATATGGTACATCCATGCCAAAACCATGGACAGAGCAGGCAATACATATGAGACAACATCATCACCTTACCATGTTCAACGCAAGCCCGAGCAACCGAAACATGTGAGAATGACACAGATCGCTGAGACATCAGCTGAACTTACAGTGGAATTGCCAACGGGGGAAAGATATACCGATGGATATCAGTATGAGATAACGAATAAAACGACAGGACAGTCATGGACACTGGATTATCCTAACCACAGTATAATCGATTACTCCCTAAGCGGTGGTCAGGTCTATGAATATGAAGTTAGAGTGAGAAACCACACCGGAGTAAGTGATGCAGTTAGCGCTCAAGTATTAACGATCCCGGCAGCTCCTGGAACGTTGCACGTTCGAGAAGTAGATTCCCAGCCCCATTTGGCCGAAATTCAATTTGATTCAGTAAGGGGAGCAGATGCTTACCGCATCATCGCTGCTACTTCGGACGGGTCCACCGTGTTTGATCAGACGGTATCTGACCCTGCCAACCTTCCCTATATCAGCAACCTCGTCCCAGGGACCATGCATAACATCTCGGTCACGGCAATGAATGAAAGTGGAGCAGGCGGTAGCAGTAGAACCGGATTTCTCACACTGCCGGCAGTGCCTGGTGAATTCATGGCGGTTCAAATTCGGGAGCATGATATTTCATTAACATGGGAGACAGTGACTTCTGCAACGTATTATGGTCTTTCACGTGATGGAGCAGCCATATATGAAGGGGAACAGACAGAGTATTTGGATTCAGGTCTGGATAGCGGAACAGAGTACAGCTACGCGTTGGTTGCCGGTAATGAGACAGGAACAGGGCCATTGGCAGAATTACCTTTGCTCAAGACGTTACCTGGGCAGGTGTCCGGATTACAGGTATCAGATGTTTCCACAGCGAGCCTTCATCTGAATTGGGAAGCAGTCCGGGGAGCGGATCACTATGAGTTATGGTTGGATGGAGAGAAGGCAGGAACGGTTCCTGCCGGAACCCAAGAATGGGTATTTGCGGGATTGAGTTCAGGAACCTCTTATCAACTGGATGTACAAGCAGTGAACGAAAGTGGACAAGGTATGCGCAGTTCGGTATCAGGAACAACGCTACCCGAGAGCCCGTCGGGACTTCATATTGTTCAAGTAACTGAACAGGGAGCGATCTTGAGCTGGGAGCCTGTAGTTGGGGCAACGAAATATCGGGTGGTCATCGATGGACAGAGCCATGAAATATCAGATACACAACTGGCAGTTCACCATCTGTCAAACAGTCGTGAGTATACCTATGAAGTACAGGCAGGCAATGCTGCCGGGTACGGTGCATCCACCCGTAGTTCGATTCTTACGCTACCTAGCAGGCCGGAAGGACTGAATGTCACATGGACTGGTGAAACAAGTATGGGACTTGCATGGCAAGCTGTAGATACGGCGAATCTCTATATTGTGAAAATCAATGGAACAGAAGTGGGCAGAACATCAGAACTGACCTACACAGCTGAGGAATTGTTGCCAGGTACAGAGTACACGTTGGAAGTTCAGGCTGTGAATACTTCTGGTCCAGGTGAGACAGCGCAGCTCATCCGTTTGTCCAAACCTGTGTCGCCTGACGAGATACTTGCAGATCCTGCAGTACATCGGGCAAAAGTTTCCTGGTCGGTCGTGGAAGGTGCCGCTGAATATGTGATTGAGCAGAATGGCAAGGAGGTCTATAGGGGAATTGAGAATGAAGCAACGATTACAGGGCTTCAGGATGGAACGTGGCATCACTATCAACTATGGGCGGTCAACAGACAGGGGACTCGTTCTGAAGCGACGGATGTATCCCTGCTGACTTTGCCTGAGAAGCCCGCTAAGGTTGCAGTATATGATGTGGCAAAAAACAGCCTTGGTCTAGATTTCAGCAACACAGGTGTCCAAGGGGCAGATCAGTACGTCATTGAACGGGATGGAAGAGAGATTGCTCAGATGGATTCAACTGAAACCCAATTCGTAGACAAGGATCTGTCGCCAGGAACGAAATACACTTACGTGATTCGGGCGGTCAATGCGAGTGGAACGAGTGCGCCGCTTACTTTCAGTACAATGACTCAAACTTTGCCATTGGTTGCAGAAGGGATCAGAGTGAACGCTGGAACACATAAGGTGGATCTGGCTTGGGAAGTTGTTAAGGGAGCGGCTGCATATGAGATTCGCAATCGGGTAACGGGAGATGTGCAGAGCGTGTCTGAACCGTCTGTACATCTCAATAGTATGCTGGATGGTACAGCGTATGAATTCGAACTCATCGCGATTAATGAAGAGGGTCATCGGTCAGAGTCTATTCAGATTCAGGTTTTAACGAAACCTATATCCCCTCAGACGGCAGGCATAACACTCATCACAGATCAGACTGCGGTGCTGGATCTGACTGGAAGCTCTACACGGGGAGCAGAGCAATTCATCATTATGCGGGATGGAGTTGAAGTCGCTAAGGTTCCAGCAGATCAAGATTCATTTGAAGATCATGGACTGACACCAGGAGAGCGTTACCTGTACACCATCAAAACATCGAATGCAACGGGTGAGAGTGACTCTGGTTTCGAAGTTCACGTGCGAACGTTGCCTGCGACCATTACTGAACCTTTACATGCAAGTATGATTGGGGAAAAGGAGGGATTGATCTCTTGGCCAAAGGTACAAGGTGCGGAGGGATATACCATACGGATCGGAGATCAGATGTTCACCACTATTGACGATGGTGATACCACCGAGGTGAGATTAACTCATCTGGAGAGTGCAACCCGATATGATCAGGTACAGATTATTCCTTATAATACGGCTGGTTCAGGAAGCCTGGTGACCGTGACTCCTTTTTATACCTTGCCTCATGTTGATTCACTGGAAATGAAGATATACGCGGAGACAGATCATGCCAAACTGGAATGGGACTTCCCTGATGGGAACGAAACATTCGTTGTATTGCTGGATGGTAGAGAAGTATACCGCGGCACACAAAAAGAGTTTATCGTTGATCAACTGGATGCAGGCAAGCAGTACCTGATTGAAATCTACACAGAGAATGATCAGGGAGATACATCGGAGATGAAGGCGTATTCTGTCCTGACCAAGCCAGCAGCGCCTGTCAAAGTGGAGTATCATTCGGCGAAGGACCACATTCGTCTTCTATTGGAACAGAGCCGGGTCGAAGGTGCCGAGCAGTTCATCATTGAGCGTGACGGTGTGGAGGTTACTCGTGTTCCTGCAGACGAATTGTTCTATGACGACAAGGAACTTGAACCGGGCGTGAACTATATCTATACAGTCAAGACCATGAATGCCTCAGGAACTAGTGATGGGGGTTATTACCTTCATGCAATGACTTTGCCCGGTAGTGCTGCCTCACCTCCTGCAGTCGAGGGACGTTCAATCCATGGTGCAGACATTGTATGGGAACTGATTCCGGGTGCTGCGGGTTATCGAGTCTATCGAAATGAAGAGCTTGTAGGAACGACCACGGAGACATCCATACATGTGTCTGAGTTGAAAAGTGCAGAGCGTTATACCGACTTTGCAATCATCCCATTCAATGAGGCAGGGGAAGGTGAGGCACTTCAGGTTCCGGAATTCGAGACGTTGCCTTCCGAAGATCTGACAGTTGCAGCCGTAGCGCAAGGCACAAGCACGATTAAGCTGACTTGGGAACTGGAATCATTAAATGAAGTGATTGTAATCACGCATAAAGATAGGGAGATCTATCGTGGCACACAGCGCAGTTATGTCTGGACAGGACTTAATGCCGAGCAACATTATGAGGTGGAAGTATGGACAGAGAATTCAGCAGGTGAAAAAAGTGAAAGCAAACGGGCCGCAGCCATGACTTTTCCGTATCCACCATCCGCCTGGAGCGGTAGTGGTACAGCTTCAAATCCAGCAGATACTTCGGTAAAAGCCGATGAGGTGAGTTCACAACCTGAACCTTCTGATGAGCAACCTGAGTTACCTGCGAAAAAAAATATCAAATTTATTGATATCAGCCAAACTTTTAATAAGGATCAGATCACCTGGCTGGCGGAACAAAATATCATTCAAGGTGTAAGTGAAACTCGCTTCGAACCACGCCGTCCAATCACGCGTGCAGAGTTTACTGCATTAATCGTGCGTCTGATGGGTGTGGATACAACGGTTAATGAACAACAACATGGATTTCAGGATTTAAACGACGATGATTGGTTTGCTCCTGAGATTAAGGCAGCCGTTCAGCATGAGATGGTCCAAGGTATGGGGAATAGGAAATTCGCTCCACATGCGCTGGTAACACGTGAACAGGCATCCAAGATCATAGCCAATGTGGTTCGTAAAATCAGACCGGAACCGCTGACTTCCCCAAGAGCATTTACCGATCAGATTGATGTATCCGATTGGGCCAAAGAAGAAGTGCAGGAGCTTGCAGGTTTGTACATGATTACTGGATATGAAGACGGAAGCTTCCGTCCCATGCAGCACTTAAGCAGATCCGAAGCTGCAGCGCTGATCTTCCGTTTAAATAAGCTGATTCAAGTTATGAATGAGAAGCATACAGATCAAGTGGAGAAAGCGTCAGCGTTCGATCATCATATCTAGATTGAATTGATTCTTACAAGTGATACTGTAATCATCGGCAGTAACGACATTACCGCTTGAGTGGTTTTTAATGTTATAATAGGTTGCCAATATGATAAAAAAGGGTAATGAACAATGGTGATGAATAATGAATAATAAATTTATCCGGATATATGAAGATATTGCAGATCGTATTCGGACTGGAGAGATTGAGGCAGGCACGCTGCTTCAATCGGAACTGGATCTATCGGAAAGTTATCAAACTTCTCGAGAGACTATTCGCAAAGCATTGAAAATGTTGTACGAAGAAGGTTATATTCAGAAGATTCAAGGCAAGGGCTCAATTGTACTGGACATACGCAAGATCGATTTTCCCATCTCAGGTCTGGTTAGCTTCAAGGAACTAGCCAAAAAAATGGGACATCGCGCTCAAACGTATGTGAAGGTTTTTGAAGAGCAACAGGTCGATCAGGCGTTGCACAAGAAAATTAACTTTGGTCTGAATGAACAGGTCTGGGAGATCAGACGTGTGCGCAAAGTGGATGGAGAGCATGTCATACTGGACAAAGATTACATCAGCCAGCGGCTTGTTCCCGGACTCAGCAAAGAGATCTGTAATGATTCCATCTATGAGTACATTGAGCAAGAGCTGGGGCTTTCCATTTCGTTTGCCAAAAAAGAGATTTTGGTGGAAGAACCCACCGCAGAAGACAGGGAACTGCTTGACCTTGAAGGGTTCCATAATGTGGTTGTGGTGAGGAGCCAGGTGTACCTGGAGGATGCCAGTCAATTTCAGTATACGGAGTCGAGGCATCGACCGGACAAGTTCAGATTTGTGGATTTTGCACGCCGTAGATAAGTGAATCAAGATCGATCAGAGAGTACCTTTCACTGCTTTATTGGGTGGATAGGTACTCTCTTTGATTATGGAGGAATCCGAAGATCGTCCATCAAGAACCGCTTAATGTTAATGTTCTTCCTGCTAGTCGGAGCGTATGATCACAATAAGTACGAGGCCGAGGAGTGAGGGAGTTGAACTACGTGACAGCGGAATCAAATGTTCGCATATGGGAAGAGACCAGAGATATTCCAACTTATGGTACAGGTAAACCGGACAAAAATCCGATGTTCCTTGAAAAGAGAATCTACCAGGGAAGTTCGGGGAAAGTGTACCCGCATCCTGTGATCGACAGCATTGAAGATGAGGCAAAAATGAAGTCGTATCGCTTAATTATTCTCGAAAATGAATATGTACGTATCGAGATGATGCCAGAACTGGGTGGACGAATCTATCGTGCGCTGGATCGGACCAACAATTACGATTTTGTATATTATAACCGGGTCATTAAACCTGCACTTGTGGGTCTGGCAGGGCCATGGATTTCCGGGGGAATCGAATTCAACTGGCCACAGCATCATCGGCCCAACACATTTGGTCCAGTTGATTATACATTTGGCAGTAATGAAGATGGAAGCGCTACCGTGTGGGTGGGTGAGATTGATCGCATGTATGGTACCAAAATGACCGCTGGCTTCACATTACATCCCGGCAAAGCCTATCTTGAAATCCATGCCGAGGTATACAATCGCACCAGCGCACCTCAAACTTTTCTATGGTGGGCCAACCCGGCTGTAGCCGTCAACGATCATACACAATCCGTGTTTCCACCGGATGTAACGGCTGTGCTGGACCATGGAAAACGGGACGTATCCCGCTTTCCTATCGCAACCGGCACCTATTACAAGATGGACTATTCCGAAGGTGTGGATATCTCGCGATACAAAAACATACCGGTTCCAACATCCTATATGGCATATAAGTCGGATTATAATTTTGTAGGGGGTTATGACCACGGGGTTCAGGCAGGGCTGCTACATGTAGCCAATCATCATATTTCTCCGGGCAAGAAACAATGGACCTGGGGTAACGGGGAATTCGGGCAAGCCTGGGATCGCCAGTTAACGGACGAGGATGGACCTTATATTGAATTAATGACCGGGATCTATACTGATAATCAGCCTGATTTTACGTGGTTGCAGCCCTATGAAGCCAAATCATTTTCGCAGTATTTTATGCCGTATAAAGGAATTGGCATGGTCAAAAATGCAACGATTGATGCCGCAGTTAATCTGGAAATGGACGAAACGAACGGAGCGGTAACCGTTATGGTATATGCGACGTCGGTTTTTGAACAAGTGACCATTGAAGTGATTGGACCAACTACGGTATATCTCCATGAGAGATGCAATATCTCACCTACGCAACTGTATCAGTCTTCATTCCCGTGGAGCGGACAAGATGAATGGCATCAATTAAAGTTAAGTGTTCGAACTGCGGAAGGAAAAGTACTTGTGGCCTATCAGCCTGAACGTTCTGAGATTCAGGAAGTCCCAGACCCGGCCACACCACTCCCGCTACCATCCGAGATTCGTACGAATGAACAACTATATCTGGCTGGTCTTCATTTGGAGCAATATCGGCATGCCACGTATGAACCAGAACCTTATTATCTGGAAGGCTTGACGCGTGATGCAACGGATATTCGTCTAAATATTGCGTATGGCACATTGCTTCTGCGTAGAGGATTGTTTCAAGATGCAGAGAAGCATTTCAGACAGGCCGTACAATCGCTGACATGGAAAAATACGAATCCATATGATAGTGAAGCTTTTTACCAACTCGGTCTGAGCTTGAAACTACAGGGGAAACAGGAAGAAGCCTACACAGCACTGTATAAAGCCGTATGGTCCGTACAGTTTCAGGATACGGGTTATTACATGCTAGCTCAGATCGATACGGCGCTACATCGGGACATGGAAGCGCTGGATCATATCGAACGTTCGCTGATCCGTAACACTCGAAACTACAAGGCTCGGCATCTGAAGGTGGCTCTGTTGCGCAGATTGGGTCAAGATAAACGGGCCATCCAATATGCGTATGAAACGTTGGAACTGGACCCGGTTGAATTTGGAGCCGCACATGAATTAGCCCTGATCTATAACAGAGCGACTGCACCTTCAGAGAGAGAGCAAGCGGAGCAAGCACGTGAGCATTTCCATCGTCTGATGCGAGGAGACGTTCATAATTATCTAAACCTAGCCGCAGATTACGCGGATTGTGGATTGTGGGAAGAAGCACTGACGGTACTATCGTATGTTGAATCCGAAAATTTACAGCCGTATCCTATGGTTGGTTATGCTCAAGCCTACCTGCATCGTCAACTGGGGGATCTGGAACAGGCCCGGGAATGTCAAAAACAAGGGAAAGCTGCTCCAACGGATTATTGCTTTCCTAACACGTTATTTGAATTCATGGTGCTTCAGGATGCATTAGCGGTGGATTCGAATGATGCCCGTGCTCACTATTACCTGGGAAATTGGTTGTATGATCATAAACGCTATGAGGAAGCAATTACCCATTGGGAAGCTTCACGCGAGGAGAATGCTGCATTTTCGACTGTACATCGGAATCTGGGACTGGCTTATTATAACAAGCTGAATCGCCCCGATCTTGCACTGGCTTCATTAGAGGAAGCATTCCGATTGGATTCACAGGATGCCCGAATCTTCTACGAGTTGGATCAATTGCACAAGAAGATAGGGTATTCTTGCGGGCGTCGAATCAAATTGCTGGAACAGCATATGGAGTTGGTTCACCACCGTGATGATCTGTATATCGAGTGGGTAACTCTATTGAATATGCAGGGTAGTCATCAGGAAGCATGGGATGCTCTTCAGGCACGGCGGTTTCATCCTTGGGAGGGCGGAGAAGGCAAGGTTACAGGACAGTATGTTACGGCACTGACGGAACTGGCGAAGCAAAACCTGGGGAAACAACAACCGGAGCTGGCATTGGAGCTGCTGCAGAAGGCTTTGGTTTACCCAGAGAACTTAGGTGAAGGTAAGCTAGAGGGAGCCGGAGACAATCCCGTTTACTTTTATCTTGGCTGTGCCTACCAGCAATTGAAGAATAATCAGGCTGCAGAGAAGAGTTTCCACAGAGCATCGATCGGTCTTAATGAACCGGCAAGCGCGATGTTTTATAATGATCAACCGCCGGAATCCATCTATTATCAGGGTCTGGCCTGGCAGAAACTTGGCAATGTGAAGGAAGCCAACCGACGCTTTAACAAACTCATTGACTATGCGGAAAGACATATGCATGATCACATCCGAATGGATTATTTTGCGGTATCTCTGCCCGATTTCCTGGTGTTTGACGATGATCTCAACCAGCGTAATGAAGAACATTGCCGATACATGCGAGCATTAGGTCTTCTTGGCCTAGGTCGGACAAATGAAGCCGAACTTGAGTTGGAGCGGGTTCTGGAGAAGAACCCCAATCATCAAGGGGCAGTCATCCATAGATAATTGCTAATCGACTCAACCCTATCCCATATATACCAAAGGAGTTATATAATCCATGAACGATAGTATAGCAGGAAGCCAGATTCGTTTTATACTGGATGCAAAAGATAAAGAGATTCGTGCGGGTCGCATGACGGGTAGTGGCGGCAAGAATCCACGAGGGGAGTCTTATGACTTTACCAACTATTATATGCTTCGTAATGATAAACCTCATATTCCCGTGGTAGGTGAATTTCATTTCTCCAGATTCGCTTACTTACAGTGGGAAGAAGAATTACTGAAGATGAAGGCAGGCGGGGTGAACATCGTCGCTTCGTATGTGTTCTGGAATTTTCACGAGGAGCAGGAAGGCGAGTTTAATTGGTCAGGAAACCTGAACTTGCGGCACTTCGTGGATCTGTGTGGCAAACATGAGCTGCCACTGATCGTGCGGATTGGTCCATTCTGTCATGGGGAAGTTCGTAATGGAGGGATGCCAGATTGGTTATTCAGTTATCCATTTGAAATGAGATCGAATGATGAAGGGTATCTGTATTACGCCAAGCGATTATATCGTGAGATTGCTCGTCAGCTTAACGGTTGTTTCTATCAGGAGGGTGGCCCCGTAATAGCCGTACAGTTGGAAAATGAGTATATGCACGCTGGGGCACCCATGGATGCCTGGGGTTATACACGTGACAAATACATTTCCTCTGGTCGGGACGGTCGTGAACATCTGAAGGTGCTTCGCAGTATTGCTGAAGAAGTCGGTATACATCCCATGTTCTATACTGCCACGGCCTGGGGTAATGCTGCGGTGCCTGAAGAAGGAACGTTGCCCATGCTCGCGGGGTATGCGTACACACCATGGATTCCCAATCAGCCTCCAAGCCGAGAGTATTTATTCCGGGATCTGCATATGAATCCTGTTGAAGAAGTGGATTATTCCAGTCTGGAGTATCCTGCTTCGTATTGCGAACTTGCTGGCGGCATGCAGGTCAGTTATCACGCTCGGCCGGTTGTAGATGCGGATAGTGTTGAGGCAATGACCATTGTAAAACTAGCGAATGGCAGTAATCTGGTTGGATATTATATGTATCACGGTGGAACCAATCCGGTAGGGCAAAAAACGTATATGAATGAACAGGCATTGCCCAAAATGACGTATGATTACCAAGCCCCGCTCGGGGAGTTTGGACGTATTGGTGAATCGTATGACCGCATTCGAACCTTGTCGATGTTTCTGGAAGCATACGGTGAGCTGCTTGCGCCAATGGGCAGTGTTATACCGGAAGAGCAACATTCGATAACACCAGAGAACACGATGGATCTGCGCTGGTCTGTTCGTCAACAAGATGGCTCAGGATTCCTGTTCATGAATAATTATCAGGATCATGTGGTGTTGCCTGATCGAGATATACAATTGGAGCTGCATACCGGCAAAGGGACTGCTTATTATCCAAGAGAAGGAACGATGCAGCTGAAATCCGGCATGGCAGCCATTCTGCCTTTCCATATGAATCTGAATGGAATGAAGATCATTAGTGCTACCGTTCAGCCACTGACCCGGTTTATGGTAAATCAGGAGCTTACGGCTGTCTTTTATGCTCATGAAGGCATGAAACCTGAGTATGTTATGGATATATCGTCTGTTACGAATGTGGATATGCCCGAAGGTACTGTAACCGAGCAGGGGAATGAAGTTGTTATTCACCCGATGGCAGGCAAGGACCATCATCTGCGAATCACCACATCGGACGGTATGGTCATACGTATCATTACATTGACTCGTGAAGAGGCATTGCATGCCTACCGTTTCCGTGTGGGCGGAGAAGAGAGGCTTGTGATTAGCAGCAGTCATCTGTATGTGCAGAATGAGATGCTTATATGCAACTCCCTGGAGCATTCAGAGTTTGAGGTATCCTTCTATCCGGCTCCAGAGCATGTTTCACCTTCAAAATATGCTGTGTCATCCCAGTCAAAGCAGGGAATTTTCGTCACGTACACATTACAAGTTTCGCCTTACGAGCCTGCTGTTGAGGTTGATTATCCCAAAGCGTATGCAGCAACATTGAGATTGGATACAGCGTGGCCGGAACAAGTAGATGACGTATGGGTTGAGATTGATTATGAAGGAGACGTTGCAGCAGCACATATTCATAATCAGATGTTAACAGACCATATTCACTATGGGCATAGCTGGATGCTTGGTTTGAAGCAATCCCGTCATTTGCTGGCCGATCACGCGCTTCGTCTGTCCATAACTCCAATTCGAAGAGGAACGATTGAGAGTTATGTGAATCAGGCTTATGTGGAGCGGTTTGAGGGTGTGGAGATCGGGAAGTTTAATGAGATCCGGGTGAGACCGCATTACCGGGTTGGTCTGATAATAACAGGTAGGGAAGACACTTCATCGAAACCAAAGAGTACAAGAGTTAACTGACATTTATAATACTGAGGGTTCTTTCTCCGAACGGTTGTGAGGGGAAGAGCCTTTTTTGATGTGTGGTGTAAAAAGAAAAGATTTCTATTCAATGGTAAAAAAGACTTGCTTAGTAAGTGTTTTCATTTTATTATAAATTCATAACCTTATCGATAAAGTTTATTTTAATTAAGTTATATAACTAAATAAGGTTATTTGTTGTTTTTTTTCTACCCATTAAAACCTCTATTACCAATGATTTTAGTTAACTTATTGCCTAGAGCAGGGTTAATTGAAATAAAAAAAATCAAATTCAGGAGGTTCCAAACGAATGGTTAATCTGAAAAAGTGTACAATCTTCACGGTTATTGCTGCTCTCATGTTTATGGCATTGGGGAGTGCAGCCCCTAAAGCATCTGCTGCAACAGGATTTTATGTAAGCGGAAACAAGTTATATGATTCCACAGGCAAGCCTTTTGTCATGAGAGGTGTTAATCACGGACATTCCTGGTTCAAGAATGATTTGAATACCGCTATCCCTGCAATCGCCAAAACAGGGGCCAATACAGTACGTATTGTTCTATCGAATGGTAGCCTGTACACCAAAGATGATCTGAACGCAGTTAAAAATATTATTAATGTGGTTAACCAAAATAAAATGATTGCTGTACTCGAAGTACATGACGCCACAGGGAAGGATGATTATAATTCTTTGGATGCGGCGGTGAACTACTGGATTAGCATTAAGGAAGCTTTGATTGGCAAAGAAGATCGGGTAATCGTTAATATCGCTAATGAATGGTATGGAACGTGGAATGGAAGTGCGTGGGCTGATGGTTACAAACAAGCCATTCCTAAACTAAGAAATGCGGGAATCAAAAATACGCTAATTGTGGATGCAGCCGGATGGGGACAGTTCCCTCAATCCATCGTGGATTATGGACAAAGTGTATTTGCAGCTGACTCTCAGAAAAATACTGTCTTCTCCATTCATATGTATGAGTATGCTGGTAAAGATGCTGCAACGGTCAAAGCCAATATGGAGAATGTGCTGAACAAAGGATTGGCTCTGATCATTGGTGAATTCGGCGGCTATCACACAAACGGTGATGTGGACGAGTATGCCATCATGAGATATGGTCAGGAAAAAGGGGTAGGCTGGCTTGCCTGGTCTTGGTACGGAAACAGTTCTGGTCTGAACTATCTGGACATGGCCACAGGTCCGAATGGAAGCTTAACGAGCTTTGGAAACACTGTAGTTAATGATACCTACGGTATTAAAAACACTTCCCAAAAAGCGGGGATTTTCTAATCCCCCGATGAAACAGAACACTCTGACGTTCACGTCAGGGTGTTTTTTTAATAAAATGGCTCAATCGTTGATGACTTTTGAATATTTCCGTTTGGTTTTAAAATATTTTGTTTTCAAAATAAAACAAAGATGTTAAACTCGTATCAGGAATAAAACAAACATTATCGGAGGGAAACAAATGGTACAGAGTTTATGGAATGCACCGCAGGCTTCTGAGAAAACAACAGGACTTGAACAGCTGGTTTACAGATCCAATCTCATTGGTTCTGATCGCAGTGTATGTAACATATACGGTGGTAATACGTCTACCAAAACGACAGTGAAGGATTTTCGTGGTCGTGATGTAGAAGTAATGTATGTGAAAGGCAGCGGCTCAGATCTGGGTTCCATGGAAGCGAAGCATTTTACCGGACTTGGGCTTGAAGATATCAGACCATTAATTGAACGTGAATCCATGTCGGATGAAGAGATGGTTGAATATCTGGGACATTGCATGATTGATGCCAAGCACCCGCGCGCCTCTATCGAGACTCTTCTGCATGCGTTCCTTCCATATAAGCATGTGGATCATACTCATCCGGATGCGATTATCAGCCTGTGCTGTGCGGATAACGGCAAGGAATTGGCGAAAGAGATCTACGGTGATCGTTTTGTGTGGGTGCCTTACGTACGTCCAGGGTTTACGTTATCTAAAATGATTGCTGAAAGCGTATTCTCGAATCCTAATGCAGAGCTCGTACTGATGGAAAAACACGGACTTGTGACTTGGGGAGAAACATCCGAGGAATGTTACGCTCAAACGATCAAGATTATCAATGAAGCAGAAGCTTTCATCGAAGCACGGGTGAACGAAGAAAGTCTGTTTGGTGGTGTGAAGCACCCGGCACTTGCCGCTGATGTTCGTCGTCAGATCGTATCACGTGTGATGCCAACGATTCGTGGAGCGGTATCAGATAGCAAAAAAATGATTTTGTCCTTTGATGATCAGGAGGACGTAATTGCTTTTGTAGGCGGAGCAGATTCCCCGGATTTGTCTCAGGTGGGTGCAGCTTGCCCGGACCATCTGGTACATACCAAAGTGGTACCACTGTTCATCGATTGGACACCGGATGCGGAAGATATTGAAGGCTTAAAAGCCAAGCTGATAGAAGGTGTAGCTGCCTACAAAGAGCAATATCAACAGTATTTTGAGAGCAACAAAAACGAAGGTGATGTCATGTTCGAAGCGGCACCACGTGTTATTCTCATTCCTGGTGTGGGCATGATTAACACAGGCAAGAGTTGGGCGCTTTCCCAAGTAAGCGGAGCGTTGTATCATAGAGCGATTGCTGTTATGCGTGGAGCTACTAGCTTGGGTCAATTCGTATCGCTCAGTGCAAACGAGTCTTACAATGTGGAGTACTGGCCGCTGGAACTATACAAATTGTCTCTCGCTCCGGCAGAAACCGAATTCTCCCGCAAAGTGGCGTTTATTACAGGCGGCGCAGGTGGTATCGGTAGTGAAACAGCGCGTAGATTGGTATCCGAAGGCGCGCATGTGGTGCTCGCTGATCTTAATCTGGAAGGCGCACAGAAGGTAGCACAGGAAATTAATGATCAGTACGGTGCGAATCGTGCTTATGCGCTGAAAATGGACGTGACCGATGAGGAAGCCGTCCAATCTGCTTATGCGGATGTTGCGGTGCAATATGGCGGAGTGGATATCATCGTGAACAATGCAGGATTGGCCACATCCAGCCCGTTTGACGAAACATCCCTGAAAGAATGGAACCTGAACATGAATGTGCTGGGCACAGGGTATTTCCTCGTGGCTCGTGAAGCGTTCAAGCTGATGAAACAACAGGGTATTGGGGGAAGCATGGTATTTATCGGGTCCAAGAACTCGGTGTATGCGGGTAAAAGTGCTTCTGCTTACAGTTCAGCGAAAGCGCTGGAAGCGCATCTGGCACGCTGCATTGCAGCAGAAGGTGGAGAGTATGGCATTCGTGTCAACACGATTCTCCCGGATGCCATTCTACAGGGCTCAGCCATCTGGAACGGTTCCTGGAGAAACGAACGTGCAGCGGCATACGGGATTGAGCCGGATCAATTGGAAGAGTATTACCGCAAACGGACGACATTGCTCGTAAATATCTATCCAAGAGATATTGCAGAAGGAATTGCATTCTTTGCCTCTTCAAAATCCGAAAAAACAACAGGTTGCATGATGACCATTGATGGCGGCGTACCAGCAGCATTTACACGTTAAAATAGGAGGGTTCTTGCGGATGGATAACCAAGTCAAGCAAGCATATGAAGCAGCCAAGGCATTGTATGCCCAGCACGGAATTGACACGGACGAGGTGCTGAACAGACTCGCGGAGATCAAAGTATCCGTACACTGTTGGCAAGGCGATGATGTCAAAGGTTTTCTGAATAAAGATGGTGAGTTAACAGGGGGTATTTCCGTTACAGGACAATATCCGGGGGCTGCGACCACACCAGCAGAACTCCGTAACGATCTGGAGCAAGCTTTCGCTCTGATTCCCGGTAAACATAAGGTCAATCTGCATGCGATTTACACGGATACAGACGAGCAGGTTGAACTGGATCAGATTGAGCCAAAGCATTATGAGAACTGGGTGAAATGGGCCAAAGAACAAGGACTCGGCCTGGACTTCAACCCGACATGTTTTTCCCATGAAAAATCAAGTGACGGGTTCACGCTCAGTCATCCAGACCCTGAGATTCGCAAGTTCTGGATTGATCACTGCAAGGCGTCGCGCCGGATTGGTGCTTACTTCGGGGAACAGCTTGATCAGACTTGTGTAACCAATGTATGGGTACCGGACGGATTCAAGGATAATCCGGTTGATCGATTGACACCACGCAAACGTCTCAAGGCATCGCTGGACGAAGTATTCGCCGAATCACTTAACCCGGAGCATAACCTGGACGCGGTAGAGAGCAAGCTGTTTGGTCTGGGTTCGGAAGCATATGTGGTGGGTTCTCATGAATTTTATATGGGTTACGGGTTGCAAAATGATACGTTAATCTGCCTGGATGCAGGTCATTTCCATCCAACAGAGGTTATTTCCAATAAACTGTCGTCCTTGTCATTGTTTACAAGTGGCATTCTGCTTCACGTAAGCCGCCCGATGCGCTGGGACAGTGACCACGTGGTAATCATGGACGATGAGTTGCTGGAAATTGCCCGTGAACTGGTTCGACATGATCTGCTTGCGACCACGCATATTGGACTGGATTTCTTCGATGCAAGCATTAACCGTGTAGCTGCATGGGTTGTGGGTACTCGCAACACGATCAAAGCCCTTCTCCGTGCGATGCTGGAACCGGTGGATGCTCTGAAACAAGCCGAGCTGGATGGAGATTACACCCTGCGTCTCGCGTTAACGGAAGAGTTCAAATCCTATCCGTTTGGCGCAATCTGGGACTACTATTGTGATCAGCAAGGCGTTCCCGTTCGTGAAAAGTGGATCACCGATATTAAGACCTATGAACAAGACGTATTGCTACAGCGTGATAAATCGTTGGTGTAATAACTGTTTTCAGTTTCGTATATGAAAAAGTTCTGAGTAAACCATGGTATCATTCATGATTTCATAAGTTATCCTTTATAAACCACTGCGGAATGAAATTCCGTGGTGGTTTTTTTGGCATAATCACTTCGAAATGCATAAGTGAGGCGATTGCTTCCATACTAGGAATATAGATCCGTATCGCATACGTTTGCCACGCAGAGGAGGAGTAATAGCGTTGAATCTAGCCCACAACAAACTGTATATCGCTGCACTTGGCGGCGTGAATGAAATAGGGAAGAATATGTATCTGATCCAGTACAATCAGGACATCATTGTGATTGACTGTGGTTCGAAGTTTCCCGATGAGACATTGCCTGGGATTGATCTGATCATTCCGGATGTTGCGTATCTGCTGGAGAATCTGGATAAAGTAAGAGGTCTTGTGGTTACCCACGGACATGAAGATCACATCGGTGGTATTCCCTATTTGTTAAAACAAATGAACATCCCCGTGTATGCATCCAGGCTCACTCGAGGGTTGATCGAGCTTAAACTGAAAGAGCATGGACTTCTGCGCAAGGCGGACCTGCATACAATAGATGCTCACTCCAGCATTACGCTGGGAGGAATCGAGGTTTCCTTTTTCGCAACCAGTCATAGTATACCGGATTGTCTTGGTATCTTCTTTAAGACCCCGGCGGGCAATGTCGTGCATACCGGAGATTTCAAATTTGATATGTCTCCTGTACATGGACCTTTCCCAGATCTGCACCGCATGGCCGAGATTGGCAAACAGGGTGTCCATATTTTGCTCTCCGAGAGCACCAATGCAGAAAGACCGGGATTTACACCTTCCGAGCGAGTTGTGGGAGACCACATTCTGGATGCCTTTATCCGTGCAAAACAAAAAGTATTTATCTCTACTTTTGCGTCAAATGTCAGCAGAGTACAGCAGATTGTAAATGTAGCATTCGAGACGGGACGCAAACTGGCACTGTTGGGCAGAAGTATGGTGAATGTGGTATCGGTGGCCAGTGAATTGGGGTATTTGCAAGTTCCTGATGGATTATTGATTGAAGCTATCGATTCGGATCAGTTTCCGCCCGAACAGGTTGTTGTCTTATGTACTGGTAGCCAGGGAGAAGCGATGGCAGCATTATCGCGTTTGGCATCCGGTAAACATCCTCACGTAAGAATTAACGCCGGGGACACGGTCATTATTGCTGCCGGAGCCATTCCGGGGAATGAACGGAATCTTGCACATGTCATTGACAACCTGTATGTTCTCGGAGCACGTGTGATATATGGTTCAAGTGGTGCAGCAGGAATGCATGTATCGGGACACGGTAGTCAGGAAGAACTCAAATTGATGTTAACTCTGATGAAACCGGATTATCTGATTCCGATCCACGGTGAGTTTCGCATGTTGTATCAACACAGACTGCTTGCTGAATCCGTAGGTATAGAGCGTGATCATGTGTTTATCGTGAATAATGGGGATATGGTCCAATACAAAGACGGCATTGCTTCGCTAGGTCCAAAAATTGCATCAGGAAATAGTCTCGTAGACGGTCTGATCATGGGTGATGTCGGCAATATTGTACTTCGCGACCGCAGGCAACTGTCCTCCGATGGCATGCTAGTGATTGTGACTACACTGAGCAAAACGGAAAAACAGATGGTCACGTCACCCGAAATTATCTCCAGAGGGTTTGTATTTGTTAAGGATTCGGAAGAATTCATGCATGAGATTCATGAGCTTGTTCTAAACCGGATGAATGAGTTGACCGGGGCTGGGGTGAATCAGTGGAATGTGATCAAAAGAAAGCTGAAAGACGAGATCGGTCACTATATTTACGCTCAAACCAAGAGAAGACCTATGATCTTGCCTATTATTATTGAGGTCTGAGTCAGCAGGGACAGGGATTATCCTTGCCCTAATGGTCTGTGCAAACGGGATATGGAAGCTTAGCAGCCTGATGAATGTGGGATCATACTTCGGTATGAACGTCACATGGATATCGGGCTTTTACTATTACATCGAGAATGTACGATAGATATATCATAAACGGAGGTGAATCTAATTCGCCATGGCTTTGCGATTCGAAGTATAATAAAAGGTAAACTAGTTAAAGAAACAAGAGGAGTCTTTATGAATAAAACGATTTCTGATATCGCTCAGATGGCAGGTGTGGCGAAAAGCACGGTCTCTCGCTACCTGAATGGCGGATCGGTTAGTGAAGATACCCGCCAGAAGATTGAGCGTATTATCAAACAATACAATTATGTCCCAAACACTTTTGCACAGAGTCTAAAGGCGAAGAAGACCAGTATCATTGGCACGGTTGTGCCACGACTCGATTCTTTTGCGACATCCCAGACATTGATCGGGATTGATGAAGAACTGCGAAGTAATCAGTATCAGATGCTGATCGCGAATACGAGTCAGGATATGCAGCGCGAGATTGACGCCATATATGATTTTGCTAGACAGAAGGTATCGGGTATTATTCTGCTGGCTGCTGAAGTGACAGAAGCACATCTGAAAGCAGTGGAGGACATCGGTATTCCGGTGCTACTGGTGGGACAGCAGCATGAACAACTACATAGTCTGGTTCACAATGATGATCAGGCAGGTTATGAGATGGGCAGATATGTCGTCGAACAAGGTCACCGCAAGATCGTGTATATGGGAGTTAGCGAGAAGGATCGGGCTGTAGGGATTTATCGTAAACAAGGGTTCCAGCGAGCAATCGCTGAGTGTGGTGGATGTGAAGTGAAGTATTATGAGACAAGCTTTAAGATGTCTGAGGCCATCGTTACCGCTGAAGCCATTCTGAAAGAGATCACACCAACGATCATTGTAGGGGCTACGGATAATATCGCACTGGGTGTGATGAAGATTGCGTTCTCCAATAAAATCCGCATACCGCAAGATTTGTCCGTTACCGGATTTGGCGGATATGATATTACGGAGATGATTCACCCCACGCTGACGACTGTGAAATATCATTATTTGCAGGCGGGCAAAGTAGCGGCGAATCACATTATTCGTCTGGTGAAAGGCGAGTCGGTGGAGGAACGAACAACACTGGACGTCGAACTAATTCCTCGAGAAAGCGTTGACAAATTATAAAAACATCCTTTATGATAATTCCATCGAACCGGTTCCATAGTGGATATCCAATACGGATATGCGAACACGGGCAGGCATTCATGCCAAATGGAATTATTTTTTTGCGATCAATGGAACCGGTTCCTATAATTTGATTTTCGTATAAGTTAAATAAGAAATAAACATGACGGAGAGGGCAGAAAAAATCTGAAGAAACGGAGTGTTCGCCTTTATCACCGGATTTCACCCTTTAGATAAGGGATCAGGAAATCTGGGGATAACAGCGATCGGAGGATTGTTCTGCCATCGTAGTCCCAGTGTGAAGTTTCTTGGTCTAACTTATATAAGCGAGAATGGAGAACAGCTATGAAAATGACTAGAGAGCAACGCTACAGACGAATTGAACAAGCAGAGCCTGGAGAGATTGCAAAGCTTGAAGCACAGATATCCGTATGTTCATGGAGACAGAGTTATCACATTCAGCCGATAACAGGTCTGCTTAATGATCCTAACGGCTTTGTATATTATAAAGGCTATTATCATCTGTTCTATCAGTGGTTTCCACTTGGAACAGAACACGGCATGAAATATTGGTATCATACCCGCTCGAACAATCTGGTGAACTGGGAAAATATCGGGATTGGAATCGAACCGGGTGGCAGATATGACTCACACGGAGCTTATTCCGGCAGTGCGATTGAAAAAGACGGCAACCTGCACTTGCTGTACACAGGCAATACGAGGGATGAGGCTTGGGTCAGACATCCGTATCAATGCTTGGCAGTCATGGATGAAAGCGGTTCAGTAACCAAATTGAATTATCCCGTAATCTCGTCTGTACCAGCCGGATACACCGAACACTTCAGAGATCCCAAGGTGTGGCAACAAGGAGACACATATTATTGTGTAATTGGTGCGCAGAGAACAGACGAGACGGGATGTACGGTACTGTATCGCTCCATTGATCTGAACAACTGGGAGTTTCTTGGTGAAATTCGTACGCAGCTAACCTCCTTTGGTTACATGTGGGAGTGCCCGGATTATATGGAGATGGACGGGAAAGGTGTACTTGTTTTTTCCCCACAAGGCTTAGATGCTGCGGAAGATCATTATCAGAATATTTTTCAGTCCGGTTATCTGATCGGTGAGCCGCTCGATCTCCAGACGAGAGAGTTCAATCATGGTGAATTTCAGGAGTTGGATCGTGGATTTGACTTCTATGCTCCGCAAACCATGCAGGGCCCGGACGGAAGACGTATTCTTGTTGGTTGGATGGGGCTTCCCGATCTGGCGTATCCGACAGATGATAACGGTTGGGCACATTGCCTGACCATTCCTCGGCAGTTGACACTACGAGACGGGAAGTTAATTCAACAACCGGTTGCTGAAATGATCCAATTGCGTCAGCAGGAGGAAGGCACGCATATTCGCGCAACGATTGACCATGAGAGTCGATCTTTCACTGGTTTGAAGGGAATTTCCTTTGAGCTGATCTGTGAGATAAGCCAAGTAGATGCAGAGATGGTGGGCATCGAATTCCGTGCAAGTCGAACTGAGAAAACGATTCTTCTGTATGATCGGATTCAGCAGAAAGTTATTCTGGATCGGACGATGTCTGGTGCCGAGCTGGCAGAGCAGAATGGCGTTGTACGACAGTGCACACTTACTGCGGAAGTGATTAAGTTCCATCTGTTCGTAGATGCATCTTCAGTCGAGGTTTTTGTGAACGATGGGGAAGAGGTCTTTACCAGCCGGATTTTCCCAAGCCGGGACAGCGTGGATATTCGTTTCTTTGCACGCGGAGGCAAAGCTGATTTTGAAGCAACACAATGGCATTATTAAGTATTACGTGAGAGGAATGAGATAACATGTCGGAGAATCAACGCATTGCCCAGGAAGTCATTCATGCCATCGGGGGCAAAGAGAATATCGCATCATTTGCACATTGTGCAACACGCCTTCGCATCATGGTGAAAGATAAAGAAAAGATTGATCAGAAAACGGTCGAGAACATCGAGAAGGTGAAAGGCGCCTTTTTCAACTCGGGTCAATATCAGATTATCTTTGGTACGGGAACGGTGAATCGAATCTTTGAAGAGGTTGAGAAGCTGGGAATCGAAGGATCATCCAAGGATGATGTGAAGAGTCAGGGAAAAAAGGAAGGCAATGCTTTTCAACGGGCTATCCGCACGTTTGGTGACGTATTTGTACCCATCATTCCCGTTCTGGTAGCTACCGGACTGTTCATGGGATTGCGCGGATTACTTACTCAAAATGAAATTCTGGCGTTGTTCGGTGCAACACCGGATGATATTTCGGCCAATTTCCTGTTATTCACTCAAATCCTGACGGATACGGCCTTTGCATTTCTACCTGCACTTGTAGCGTGGTCCGCATTCCGCGTATTTGGCGGAAGTCCGGTACTAGGTATCGTACTGGGGCTAATGCTGGTCAATCCGGCATTACCCAATGCTTACGCGGTGGCAGATGGATCAGCACAGCCGCTGCATATGTTCGGTTTTATACCTGTCGTGGGTTATCAGGGATCGGTTCTGCCTGCGTTCTTTGTAGGTTTGATTGGAGCCAAGTTTGAAAAGGTATTAAGAAGACGTGTACCTGAGGCACTGGACTTGATTCTGACTCCTTTTATTACGTTAACAGTCATGATTACGCTTGGACTATTCGCGATTGGTCCCGTATTCCATTCCCTAGAAGAGTGGGTACTGCATGGAACAACTGCCGTATTGGATCTTCCGTTTGGCATCGCAGGTATAATCATTGGATTCTTCCATCAGATTATTGTCGTTACCGGTGTACATCACATCTTTAATTTTCTGGAGATTCAACTACTGGAGAAAACGGGATTTAATCCGTTCAACGCCATCATTACCTGCGCCATGGCAGCACAAGGAGCGGCTTGTCTCGCTGTCGGTCTGAAGACCAAAAATATGAAACTCAAAGCACTCGCATTACCTTCTTCCTTGTCCGCATTTCTGGGCATTACCGAGCCAGCCATCTTCGGAGTTAACTTGCGTTACATGAAACCATTTATTATGGGACTGGTTGGTGGTGGTGTGGGTGGTTTCATCGCTTCCCTGTTCCATCTGCAAGGTACAGGCATGGCAGTAACGGTTATTCCCGGAACATTGCTCTATCTCAACAGCCAACTGCCGTTGTATATCTTGTCCAACGTGGTTGCCATGGCCATTGCCTTTGCACTTACCTGGTTCTTCGGATATAAGGATCAACCGATTGCAGAGGAATCGTTGAGCCATGACAACAGTGGAGTATCATCAGTTGACGTTCATGCAGTGGATTCTAATCCGCGCGCTAATTCAGTTACCGATGCTGTTATAAGCAATCGTCCTAAGGTAGATCTGCTCGAAATCGCTTCGCCGATGAATGGTACCGTCGTTGCTTTGGAACAGGTTCCTGATCCGGCGTTCTCTGAAAAACATATGGGTGAGGGCATTGCCATTGAGCCATCAGAAGGTAAAGTGTACACACCGTTTGATGGTGTCATCGCACATGTCATGAACAAGAGTAAACATGCGGTGATTCTGGAGCATGAGACAGGTGTACAGATGCTGGTTCATATCGGAATTAATACAGTTGGACTAAAAGGAAACGGTTTTACCGCGCATGTGAATAGCGGAGATCGTGTAACTGCAGGACAATTATTAATTGAATTCGACATGGATGTCATTCAGGCTGCGGGTCTGCCGTTGATAACACCTGTGCTGATTCCAAGCGGGAATGAAGCAATAACAAATGTTGCTGCAACCTCAACTGGTCGTGTGCAAGCCAATGGGGAAGCAATACTTATTGTGAAGTTCAATGAACCTCAATAATTGATCGTTTGAAATAGAGATGTATTACTACATGGCTCATTAAAGTACTAATCATAAAAGGCAAAGGGAACTTGAATGTATCATCAGGTTCCTTTGCCTTTTTCTATTGTTTTTCACCCCAAAAAATAATTTCAAAAGGAATAATACGTCAGCGCATATTGCATCAGAAAAGCACGGATTTCTTCCCGACTCAATTTCGAGGAGCCATCATTTCGTTTCTCCAGGTTGAACAATAGATTACGGACAGCTTCCTCCACAAACAGGACACGTTCGTTTCCCCAGATTTCTCGTTGTTGCTCGATATGACGTATGGCCTGATTGGGCTGCATGCCATTTAACACTCTGAACACCGAAGCCCAGTGTACAAGATCTGTAGGGTAAGCTCCTTCAGATAGTTTAAATTCAGCGAATCCATGTGTCTCCCCGCATGAGATCTTGAATAATCCACAGTAGCAGGTTGCTTGATCGGTCTCAAGGCATGGCAATCTCTGCATATCGTATCGGATAATCTCCATTGAACTGATTATAGGATCAGCACTCATCTCTCGCTGTATGCCCACATCACAACTTGCAATCACGCCGTTCAACCTCCATAGCTAAATAAGCTTATTGTTATCGTTGTCCTGCCGATGATATTACGATCAAACGAGCATGAAGTAAAATAATCCAAGGGTGAAATATAGGTGTTTTGAAGACTTTTTTGCTTTAAATCTCTACGTGTAAGCGATTAACAAGAGATATATCTGCGATTATGGCCCGGTTAATCCGGTTTCTATAATCGCTTATGATTGATCGAGAAATATGGAGAATTATAGAGTAAAGAGTGGATTATACAAGATATGAACAGGATTACGGTCTGGAATCAATCAGAAAAGTGCAGAATCGGATACTGCTCAATTGCAGAAAGGCAGATAGAGGACTATGATTCGCACATAACGTATTTGAAACGAAATATGCAGGATCTGATTGAAGGCGAGGTAGACAGCAATGGATGAGGCAATGATTGTTGTATCAGCAGGGCACAGTCCAGCGGGGATGAATTTCGTGGATGTATTATTGAAAAAGGGGTTAGCCTTCGTTGTGCTTGTACACAGTGAAGAGGAACGAGAACAACTTCTAACACTTGGGACAGTTCCTTTGCGTTATATTCAAATAACGGAAGGGATACAACAGACTCGTCCCGAATATATCGTCTCCAATGCATTTGTGTTCGAGAATAATCTGCCTCAGTGTTGCGAGGATATCCAGTTGTGTCACAGCTGGTACCCGCAACAGCTTTATGTCGTTTCCAGTAACAAGGCTCCAGTAGGTCTTGTATATAAGGGGCTTGGTGCAACGTATGTCATTCATAGCCAGAGTGGGGATGTTTCGTTTTTATTGTGAACGGTCATTCATAATGGATACGGAATTTCTGAGTCAAAGGAAAAACGTTCTGTCCGAGCCGATTGCTCTGGACAGAACGTTTCGTGATTCCGATGGGAAATAGATTGAGTTAGGAATCCCTATAACTATTATGAAGCTACGCCAACAACACTGGTTCCATTTTTCGTGATTTTGTAGGTAATCACATCTCCATTCCAGAAGTGGAACTTGAGGGTGACTTCGCCATCCTTCGTTTCATTAAAGAAGTTAGGTTTTAACTCGATCACATGACGTTCGTAATCTGGGCTGAATGTGTAGGAGAACTCTTTGAACGAAGTCCAGTTCTGTGGACCGGCGTTCTCTCCGTTTGCATATGTCGCTTCCATCGTTGCCAGTTGGTTGCCGTTAAACGTAGTTGGAATGGCAAATTCACTGGTTGTACCTGTTGTACCGTTTAACTTAGGCGTGTCATATTTAATGATGTTAAAGTTCCAGTCGGCACCTTGGTTGAATCCTGCTGTAAGTGTGGCATGTACGCCTAAATCATCAGAGGCTGTCAATTTGGTTAACAGATTGGACTTTAACGTGAGTACATCTTTTCTGATCGTGTAGTCTTTACCTCTAACAAGTGGGGTAGTGCCATTCTTCAAAGAATTGAATTTGTTGCCATTCAGATTAAGTTTTACTTTTTTATCTTGAATGGCTTCATCTTGTTTAAGATATACGAGGTCCGTTTCAGCTGTGGATGAGCGACCTGTCCAGCTTGCTTTCATCGTATCAAATAGTTCCTGATCAGACCAAGTAAAGCTTGTGCGTCCAAAGTGCTGTCCGTTGTCCCATAACATGGTTGTCATCTGTTTTTGACGCAGATATTGCCCAACGAATTCGAAGAATTTCAGCTTTTCTCCTTGTTCAATGACACCTGTGTGCTGGTCAAAACCAAGCAAGCCATACTCACCGACAATAACCGGAATGCCTTTGGCTGTAAAAGCATTATATACCCGATCGAATGTATCGGTAATGTCTTTCTGGACTTCCTCGTTATATTTGGTGTATCCTGCAATATTCACACTGAATGGCCAGAACCCGTAATAGTGAACGGTTGCAATAATATTGGGATCATTCAATTTTTGAATGGTCTTGTTCAAGGCATCCAGATCCGGTTGAGCAGAAGAGGTATGCATCGTCGGAAGGACAAGTGGACGTGTATCATTGTTTCCACCCGAAGTCCTTACAATCTTGTGAAACGAAGTATTTAATTCGTCCAGCATGCTATATCCAATAGCCGCATCTGTTGTGCCACCTTCGGAGAAGCGGGGTTCGTTAACACTTTCGAACATGAGCTTGTCGGATGCATCTTTGAACTTGTCCGCAATCTGAGTCCAAGCTGCGTTGTACCGTGCAAGCACGTTGTCATGGTCTTTCTCCATGTAACTGATCCAGCGCCAGGAGTCATGGTGAAGATTGATCATGACATAGAGATCGGCATCGAGGGCCCAGTTCACTACTTCTTGAACCCGGTTCATGTAAGCGGAATCAATTGTATAGTCGGGTGCGTCACCGATGTGAGCTTCCCAGGTCACAGGAATACGAATACTGTTGTAACCCTCACTTGCGATCGATTGAATCAGTTCCTTCGTAATGCGCGGATTGCCCCATGCTGTCTCATCCTCACCAACGGCATCCAGAGAGTTACCCAGATTCCAGCCAGGCTCCATGGCGTTCACATATGCCTGCATTTTGCTTGGCGCGGTTGAGGTACGGGCCTGTTCACTGTTGTCTGTTGCAGCGGAAGCGACAGCCGAAGAGAACAGAGACAGAATCATGGCAGTTACAAGTGTAAGAGAGAGGACCGATTTACGATTTTTTTTCATCAACATAATCTCCTTCAGTTAGAATGGTTGAACTTGAATAGAAGTTAAGCAACTGTGAAAATGGAGCTCAACTCAAACCAAATCATGACTTGTTCAAAAATGGGATCACCACCGAATTATGTATTGAAAGCGTTTTCGGAACTTAATATATCATGATTATATATAGGGGGATACCTGCACAATTGAAATAAAACTCATGTGATAATTAGTGATTTGGTTTAGCTAGTAGATTGTGTAAAGATAATGATTTTATTTGGAATTGTGATGATATAATTGATTCTAACAATAATTAGATTCATATACCCTTGGAGGAATGTAAAATGAAGCTGGATGCACATCAACATTTCTGGGAATACAATATCGCCGAGTATGGATGGATTGGGGAAGAGATGAAAGCCATTCGTCAGTCTTTTAACCCACAAGATCTGGAACCTATATTAGCACAATCGGGGATGGACGGATGCATTGCAGTGCAAGCGAGACAATCACTGACAGAAACCCAGTGGCTTCTGGAACTGGCAGACCAATACGAGTTTATCAAAGGTGTGGTCGGATGGGTGGATCTTTGTTCGGAAGATGTTCGAAATCAGCTTGAACTGCTCGCGTCCAATCCGGTTCTGAAGGGTGTGCGTCATGTCATACAGGATGAACCTGATCTTCAGTATGTATTGAGAGAAGACTTTCAGCGCGGGATTTCATTGCTCAAAGAGTATGATTTGGCCTATGATCTGTTGGTATCTAAGGAGCAACTGCCTTATGCCGTTGAATTGGTTAAAGCGTTTCCTGAACAACGATTTGTACTTGATCATCTGGCCAAACCCGACATAAAATCAGGTATACTCTCACCATGGCAAGAAGCACTGGAGTCATTGGCCGCCCAACCAAATGCATACTGCAAACTTTCGGGAATAGTGACTGAAGCAGATTGGGCAAATTGGACTCCGAGTGACTTTACATCCTTTCTGAACATCGCCATAGAAGCCTTTGGTGCTGAACGGTTAATGTTTGGGTCCGATTGGCCAGTGAGCAACCTTGCGGCTTCGTATTCTGATGTATACGGTCTCATTAAGTCTCACATTCATTCCTTATCTGTGTCAGATCAACAGATGATTCTTGGAGGGACGTGTGCTGCATTTTATCAAATATCGTAATGGGCATTTCTTCGTTAAACCGGTTTTCAAGAAGTTGACAACCGTTCTGATTCTTGCTAAAGTTTTATCCAATCCGCATAATTGTGATCTGGGAATGTTACCGATATGGGCATAACCTGAGCTGGCTTGTTTACACGTAATCGTGTACCCAGGCTGGTTCGGGTTTTTTCTATTTAAGTTGAACAACCGATTTTACACGAGACGACTGCGCGGCCAGAACAATCTTCCAATCGCTGTTATCCCCAGATTTTTTGATCCCTTTTTTAAAGGGGAAATCCGGTGATAAAGGCGAACACTTCGCTTCTCCAGATTTTTTCTGTCCTCTCCGTTTATGTGTAATTATGCAGTTCAACTTAAATATTTTGTCTTTTTAATATTCTAACGATTTGAGCGGATAGCTGAATTACATATTTGGGAGGAGAATGATGATGACGAATTTTAAATTTCCTACAGATTTTCTATGGGGTGGAGCAATTGCTGCGAATCAGGCGGAGGGCGCGTATCTGGAAGATGGCAAAGGGCTGAGTATTGTTGACTTGCTGCCAACCGGAGAGAACCGCAGGAGCATTATGAAAGGTCATGTTCCGGCTTTTACGCCGCTCGCTAACGAGTTCTATCCTTCACATGAAGCGATCGATTTTTATCACCGTTACCCTGAAGATATTGCTCTGTTTGCCGAAATGGGATTCAAGGCACTGCGTGTCTCCATTGCCTGGGCACGGATTTTCCCGACAGGAGAAGATGCACAGCCGAATGAAGCAGGATTGCAATTTTACGATAACCTGTTTGATGAATTATTGAAGAATGGCATTGAACCTGTCGTTACACTAGCTCACTTCGATGTACCTGTACACCTGATCGAGAAGTATGGCAGCTGGAGAAGTCGTGAACTGGTAACATTATTCGAGACGTACGCTACAACGGTATTCACACGGTACAAAGACAAGGTGAAATACTGGATGACATTTAACGAGATCAACATGTTGCTTCATCTTCCGTTCCTTGGGGCGGGACTGGCGTTCAATGAAGGGGATAACATCAAGGAAATTCAATATCAAGCTGCTCACCACCAATTGGTTGCAAGTGCATTAGCAGTCAAAGCATGTCATGAGATTATCCCTGGTGCCATGATTGGTTGTATGCTTGCGGCAGGAAGCTTCTATCCGTATACCTGTAATCCGGAAGATGTGTTCCAGGGTATGGAAAAAGATAGAGAGTCCTATTTCTTCATCGATGTGCAGTCACGTGGGGAATATCCGGGTTACGCCAAACGTTTCTTCAAGGACCACGAATTAAATATCGTTATGCAGGCGGAAGATGCAGAAATCTTGAAAAATCATACGGTAGATTATATCGGGTTCAGCTACTATTCAAGTCGTACAACCAGTACCGATCCTGAAGTCGTCAAAAATATGACCAGTGGCAATGTATTTGGCTCGGTAGCCAATCCATATCTGGCGAAGTCCGAATGGGGATGGACGATTGATCCCAAAGGATTCCGTATTACCGCCAATCAATTACATGACCGTTATCAGAAACCGCTGTTTGTCGTTGAGAATGGATTTGGTGCCAATGATGTGGTTACCCCGGAAGGTGAAGTGGATGATGCGTACCGGATTGATTACTTAAAACGACATGTAGCCGAAATAGGTGAGGCCATTCAGGATGGGGTCAACATCATCGGTTACACCAGTTGGGGACCTATTGATATTGTAAGTGCATCCTCAGGTGAGATGAGAAAGCGTTATGGCTACATTTATGTGGATCGTGATAATGAAGGTCATGGTGAACTGACACGACTGAAGAAGAAGAGTTTTGATTGGTATAAAAATGTAATCGAATCGAACGGGACAAATCTGGGCGACGAGTAGTTTATATTTTTCTGAATTAAAATGGTCTTGTACGGCAATAAAACATCGGAAGTTTCATCTATATAAATTGAAATAAACATTTACACAAAACGAAGAGGACAGAAAAAGTTGGAGAAGCAAAGCTAAAAGCTTTCAATGGAAAGCAACTTCGTAAGCATGAACTCGCCTTTATCACCGGATTTTCCCTTTTAAAAAGGGAATCGAAAAATCTGGGGATAACAGCGATCTGAAGGTTGTTCTGTCATCGGAGTAGCTAGTGTAAATATTCTCTAGTTCAATTTATATAACCATGGAACTTCCGATTGTCCCCGCATTGAAAGCGTTGACATATCGTCGGGTTCGCGCTATACTTGACGCAATTATATCGTTTCTGGGATTGTTACTACACGAAGTAGGCAAAACCTAAGCACCCAAAAAAGCAGACTGCCATGTCTTGTTTGTTTTGTGATGCTTCAGGTTTTTTTTGTATGCCCAAAAGACGATGTATAACTGCCAAGAGAGTGGAACGTGACGGGGGGATTGAAGTGAAAATAGCAAAGGTTATCAACAATAACGTCATTAGCATCTATCAGGCCGATGGAGCAGAGCTTGTGGTGATGGGACGTGGGATTGCCTTTAAGAAAAAGCCGGGGGATAAAGTAGACGAGACCCGCATCCAGAAAGTATTTGCATTGAAAAACAAACAGACATCCGATAATTTCAAAATGCTGCTGCGTGAAGTTCCGATGGAACTGATTGAAATTGTGGAAGAGATCATCACGTATGCGCGTGAGAATCTGGGCCGAAAGCTCAATGAGAACATCTATGTGTCCCTTACGGATCATATTAACTTCGCAATCGAACGTTATCGGGAAGGCGTGGAGATCAAGAACGCATTAATGTGGGAGATCAAACAGTTGTACAAGCCCGAATTTGAGCTGGGTCTGAGGACGCTGGAACAGATCAACACCCGCATGAATATTGAGCTTCCACCAGATGAAGCCGCGTTTATTGCCCTTCATATTGTCAACGCAGAGATGAACGAAGAAGTCATTACAACGATGAACATTACTAAGTTTATTCAGCAAATTATTAATATAGCGAAATATCATTTCAAAATGGAATTTGATGAGGATTCTCTTAGTTATTTTCGCTTTATTACACATTTGAAGTTTTTCTCTCAGAGAGTGCTCAGTGGTACGCATTACGACAACAACTATGATCATTTCTACGACATGATTAAGGAGAAACATCCTGATGCCGCAGCGTGTGCGGAGAAGATTGAGTTGTTTGTCAAAAAAGAGTACAACCATGAGCTGACCAATGAAGAAAAGTTGTATCTGACGGTTCATATCGAACGAGTAGTTAATCGATAATATTTAAATGTTGACAAAAATGGTTTAATTATAATAATATGTGATTAACAGGAATTGAATACGATTTAACTGGGATTGTTACTGGTTATGCAGGCAAAACCTAAGTCATGAGAAGGTCAGGACCATTGTGCCCCCTTACTCAAGGCTTAGGTTTTTTGTGTGCAAAAAAATCGGTAAGAGGCCTGTTTGAGAAAAAGTGGGGGTGCAGATTATGAGTCACGAGAAACTGGCCAAAGAGATTGTAGAACTGGTCGGCGGTGAGAAGAATGTGGAATCGCTTGTTCATTGTGCAACACGGTTACGATTTGTATTGAAGGACGATGCCAAGGCAGACAAAGCCAAACTGGAGAAAACAGAAGGCATCATTGCAGTCAAAGAAAATGGAGGTCAGTTTCAGGTTGTTGTTGGTAACAAGGTACCTGAAGTCTATAATGCCATTGGACAGATCAGCAACATTCTGGATGATTCGTCAAACAAAGAAAAACCGGGCAAAAAAGCCAAGGGGATTGGCGGTATCATTGATATCATTTCCAGCATCTTTGCTCCACTTCTGGGTGTTATGGCGGGAGCCGGTATTCTAAAAGGGTTATTGTTGATTGCAAGCAATATCGGATGGCTGGAAACGACAGAAACAACTTATACGATCCTGTATGCAGCAGCAGATAGTCTCTTCTACTTCCTGCCTCTGTTGTTAGCGGTTACAACAGCACGTAAATTCCAGGGAAATATGTTTGTAGCGATGACGATCGCGGGAGCACTCATCTATCCATCCATCGTCACGTTGAAAGCAGAGGGTACACCAACGGATTTCTTCGGTATTCCTGTTATTCTGATGAACTATTCATCGACGGTTATTCCTATCATTTTAGCTGTCATTGTCATGAGCAAATTGGAAAAGCTCTTTAATAAAACACTTCACGATAGCGTGAAAAACTTTGTTACACCATTGTTTTTGCTAGTGATTATGGTACCTCTGACACTGTTGGTATTCGGACCATTTGGTGTCTACGTTGGTAATGGAATTGCAGCTGGACTGGTTGCCGCATTTGGATTCAGTCCATTGCTCGCAGGAGCCGTTATGGGTGCAAGCTGGCAGCTGCTCGTTATCTTCGGAATACACTGGGGCTTGATTCCGGTATTTATCAACAACGTTGCAGTGTATGGACAGGATGGTGTTAAACCGGCTGCGACAGCTTCAATCTTTGCTCAAACGGGTGCTGCTTTTGGGGTTATGTTGAAAACCAAGAACAAAAAACTGAAAACGCTGGCGGGATCATCCACGTTGACGGCTTTGTTCGGTATTACGGAACCGGCCATCTACGGGGTAACATTACCACTGAAACGTCCATTCATTGCAGGAGTTATCGGTGGTGCAGTTGGTGGAGCTATTATTGGTCAAGCGGGTACATTGGCATTTGCATCCGGCGCACCGGGACTGCTGACATTGCCAATCTTCTACGGACCAGGTGGGCAAGGCTTCCCAGGATTGATTCTGGGTATCGTAGTATCCTTTGTCGTTTCGGCTGTACTGACGTACATCATGGGCTTCAAAGATCCGGTTGAAGAAGAAGAAACAAAATCCGATTCTACGTCATCTGCTCAGCAACCTGCCCGTACAATGAATGCTTCAGACGAAGAAGTATTTAGCCCAATTCAGGGAACGATCGTGGAATTGTCGGAAGTTCCAGATCCGGCATTTGCATCGGGAGCAATGGGTAAAGGGATTGCGATTGAGCCAGCTGTGGGCAGAGTGGTAGCGCCATTCGACGGTACAGTTACCGTTGCATTCAAGAAAAAACATGCCTTGGCTGTAGTATCAGACACCGGTGCTGAAATATTGGTTCACGTTGGCGTAGATACGGTCAAGCTGGATGGACAACATTTTGTTTCACATATCAAAGAAGGGGATCGGGTTCAAGCGGGAGACTTGTTGCTAGAATTCGATATTGCGCAGATTAAGGCCGCCGGTTATCATACGGTGACGCCTATTATCGTAACGAATTCCGCCAACTACGAGGAAGTCATTCCGCAGGCTACAGGTCAGGTTGATAGCCAGGAACTTCTATTGAAGTTGAACAGTGGAAAGGGAGAGTAATAAAATAGAATCAATACAAATTCAATGAATTAGAGTATTGTTGGTTCCGTTGACATGGTGGAATTGGAAAATTATAATTAGAAATGTACTTCTATTACATGATAATGAAAGGTGGATTATTGAACATGACACACGCGATGAGATTGCGTTTCCTTCCTTTGAATCGGTAATTGAATACGTTCAAAGGCTCTGACGGTTCGTTCAGAGTAAGCGGGACCAGTCTGTCATTTTCAATCATCCTGACCTTATATACATGGTTTAACTTGTTTTCCCGTTTACATTGAATCACAGGCCTTGGCCTGTGATTTTTTGTTTTACTTATCATTAATTTGATCAGACATGATGTTCAGTTGAGACTACAGGAGGTAACCGCTATGATGACGTTACTGTTCTATTGATACGAGCTGGCACGATAAGCTCGTATCGATAGAAATGTGCTTCGCTATCGATACGAAATAAATCTTATTTCGGAGGTAGCGAATATGGAAAAGATATGTTTTGAATTAGAGCAGGTTGAGATGACCTATATGGATAAAGTAGTGTTGAACATTGAGCGACTGGCCGTGCATCAACTGGATCGCATCGGTATAGTGGGTGGTAATGGTCAGGGTAAAAGTACGTTGTTGAAACTCATGGCGGGACAGATCCAGCCGACAGCCGGAAAAGTAAAACGTTACATTGAGTTTGGTTATTTGGAACAAGTAGAACCACCCCAACCTAACGAAAATCTGGAAGTTGACGGCGCTTTACTCAGCAAATTAGCGGTGCCTCAACATGCTAAGACATGGAGTGGCGGAGAACAAACACGTCTAAAACTGGCTCAGATGTTCACTCATTACCACGAAGTATTGTTGCTGGATGAACCAACAACCCATCTGGACCAAGAGGGCATTACATTTTTACTGGATGAATTGCGTTATTACTATGGGGCAATCGTGCTGATTAGTCATGACCGTGCGCTTCTGGATGAACTGGTGACCACGATCTGGGAAATTCATCAGGGAGAAGTACACGTATATTCTGGTAACTATAGCGACTATCAGGAACAGAAGAGGCTGGAGCGTGAACAGCAGAACCTGGCACATGAACAATTTTCCAAGGAGAAAAGAAGATTGGAGCTGGCCGCCCGGGAAAAGATGAAGAAAGCCGAGAAAATAACACAGGCCGGAAGCATGTCCAAAAAAGAATCCAAGGCAAAAGCAAACCGCATGTTTGAAACCAAATCCAAAGGTACCAGTCAAAAAGCAGTGCATCGTGCCGCTAAAGCGATTGAACAACGAATGCAACAACTTCAAGAGGTGAGTGCGGTACAGCAGGATCGGCCAATTATCTTCCGTCAGCCGAAAACATTGGAGCTGCGCAACCGATTTCCAATTATGGCAGATCGCCTTACGCTTGAGGTGGAAGGAAACATATTGTTGGAGGATGTAAGTTTTCAAATTCCACTAAAACAAAAAATAGCGATAACCGGAGCCAATGGTAGCGGGAAAAGCACATTGCTTAACCATGTTTACCGTGCTGGAGATCATATTACGATGTCTCCAAAAGCAAAACTCGGTTATTTTCAGCAAATGAGTTATCGTTTCACGACGAAAGAAACTGTATTACAATTCCTGAAAAATCGTACGGAATATGAGGAATCAGAGCTGAGAAGTGCGTTGCACGCGATGCAGTTTACAGGCAATGACTTGCTCAAGAGTGTTGGGGCATTAAGTGGAGGAGAAGCGATTCGTCTTCAATTATGTCACTTGTTTCTTGGACAATATAACATTCTATTGTTGGATGAGCCGACGAATTTTCTGGATATGCATGCATTGGAAGCGTTGGAGCGTTTTATCAAGGCGTATGAAGGAACGATTCTCTATGTATCTCATGATCAGAGGTTTATTGAACATACAGCGGATCAACAATTTCAGATTTCAGATCGGCGATTGCTTCAGGTGACTATATAAGTTGAACTAAAGAATATTTACACTGGACACTACGATGACAGAACAACCTTAGAGGAAGAGAAGTAACAAAAACAGCCACTGATTTTGGCTGTTTTTGTTTGAGAATATGGAGGCTCGTGATCTAATAGGATATGTAGCTTCTATTAAGATTCCGCTTTTACAACCGTTGAATGCATGTTACCTGTGAGACGTTGAGGTGGGAATACCATGCGAACTGGGGCGATGATGATCGTGGCAAATACAGCTTTAATCAGATCCCCAATAATGTAAGGATAAAACCCTTGAATCATGGCCTCAGGTAGGTCCATTTTGTAAGCATAAGCAAGCCAAGGGACACCCGATACATATACGAGTAGTGAACCAAATAGTTCGAATATGATAAAAGCGAGAATAAATCCTGTGACACCTTTGATGTTGATACGTGCAAGGAGCAGTCCGATCAATAATGCGGAGATTGGCCACATCATCACATATCCTCCGGTAGGCCCAAGAAGCACCGCAAGTCCTCCTGTCCCGTGCAGTAAAGGGAAACCAAGCGCAGTGAGCAGAACAACCATCGTAACGCTTAGGAAACCATATAGTGGGCCAAGCAATCCCCCAGCCAACATGACAGCCAAGGTTTGTAATGTTATCGGTACAGGGGAGAAGCCAATAGGAATGCTTATGTAACCAAAAAGTACTAATATTGCGGCCATAAGTGCGCTGAATACAATGCCTCGTAAAGATAATTTCATGTTTGAACAATCCTCTCCATTTTGGTAATATGATTGTTAACCAAGTTAATAAATGTGGTTAACAATCAGGATCTTACCACATAGAAATAGAAAGGGAAAGGACTAATTTAAAATGCAAGACAACCTGCCTATCATTACATTAGAAGATGTCCGAGTGCATTATGCTTCCGAAGATGGTCAAGTGAGGAAAGCACTGGATGGTGTCTCCTTTACGCTTCATCAAGGAGAATGGATTAGTATTGTTGGGGCGAATGGCAGTGGGAAAAGTACGCTTGCCGGGCTACTCATCGGATTCATTCCACTATCGGGAGGGGTGCGGAATATCTCAGGTGAACTTACAGTTCGGGGGGTATTGCAGCAACCGGATGCACAGGTATTGGGGGACACGATTGAAGAGGAATTTCATTATGCATTGTCACCATTCATGAATACTGTAGAAGAACAATTGGAGCAAAGGAAGGACGCCTTACATACCGTAGGACTTCAATATCCCCCGGATATGGCCATCTCACAGTTATCGGGTGGACAGAAACAACTGCTTAATATTGCCGTAGCGCTCGCGGCCAAACCAGACGTATTGATTCTGGATGAGCCAACAGCCATGCTTGATCCCGGAGCAAGAGACCGCATTGAGGCCACCGTTCAGAAGATCACCCAGCGGGGGACAACGGTAATCTGGATTACGCATCATCTGGAAGAAGCAACCTTGTGTGATCGAATTATTGCTATTGACCGAGGGCGTTGTGTTTACGACGGGAAGTCTGAGTCCTTTTTCTATGAAACAGAGAAGAATGAGAAGACTATTCTGAAAAAAGAGCAGCTATCTCCCTGTGAACGATTAGGGCTGGACCCTCCGTTCACTGTAAAGACTGCGTTATTGCTCAAGTACAAAAAAGGCATGAGTCCAGAAGCCATGCCACTAAGGCCCGAACAATTGGCTAAGGAGGTCGCAAGTTGGAGATCGAATTAACCAATATAAGCATAGAAGGATCGGAATCGAGCAGACGTGCACTGCTTGAAGATATAAATATTCAGTTGAACAGTGGGGAAATCACGTTGCTGCTGGGCTGTACGGGTTCAGGAAAAACAACTTTACTACAGACGCTGGCTGGCCTGAAACCTCCAGATGCAGGCAGTATTACGATAGATGGCATGCCTTTCTGGAAAGAAGGAAAAGTGAAACAGTCGATTTTATTGCAAATGGGTCTGGTATTTCAATTTCCGGAACAACAACTGTTTGCCCGAAATATTCAGCGAGAATTCATATATTCCCTGCGTCCTTATCGACTCTCCGAGAGCCAGCAACAAGAGCAGATTACGAAAGCAGTGAACCAATGGGACCCGCCAATATCTCCGGAGTTGGAACGACGTTTTCATCTGGACAGGTCGCCATTTGCCCTAAGTGGGGGAGAGAAGCGCAGACTAGGTCTTGCACTCGGAATGGTGACCAACCCACACTGGCTTCTGCTGGATGAGCCGAGCGCTGGTTTGGAAGGGCAAAGTGTCGGGCTTTTGCTGGATGCATTGGAGCAACATCGTCAGACAGGTGGTGGGTGCGTGGTAGCAACCCATGATCTGGATACATTTTTGCCTTGTGCGGATCGGGTATTGTTATTGCAGGAAGGTCGCCTAATCGCCGATCTTACGCCGCGAGAACTTCACGATAGGCCTGAATTGCTGGAGCAGACAGGGATCGGACTGCCACCTTCGATGCGACTAGCACAGCAGATGAGGGTTGCGGGTTTTGATCTGTCTTTTACCGGGATGACGCCAGAGGAGATGTCGGAAAGTATTGTTCAGTCTACGTTAGTTGAGGTGGGCTTACGGAACGAATCAAAAGCGGCGATGGGAGCAGCAATTACGGTGGCAGAGAGCGACGATGTGATTGAGAATATAGAAGGGGCCAATCCAAAGCTTCTTCCAAACACATTGACTCATTCAGGTGGACTATATGGCGTGATGGACCCGCGTCTGAAATGGATTTTATATATTTTGCTTGTCACCGCAGCGATGCTGCAACAGCGCTGGTTGGGATTAACGTTAACACTGATGCCGGTCGTGGCCGCGCTTGCTGTGCTTCCGCGTCAGACTTTAGCTGGATGCATGAAGCTAATGAAGCCACTGTTATTTTTTTTCATCATATCAACGGCGCTATCTGGAACAACCCTTTCAACAGAGGGAGGAGGTCTGCACTTTGGCTTTTCCCTGATGCAGGCAGAGGGCACTTTGCTGAATGTCTATCGTTTGTTTATCGTCACGTTGGCAAGTTTATGGTTTTCACTGACGACGCCTTATGGGCGAATGGTAGAAGGGCTGAACTGGGTACTCGGGATCGGCAAAAAAATCAGGCTGCCCGTAGCTTCGTTTGCTCTTGCTGTATCGTTAATCTTTCGATTTATCCCAATGATCTGGAGTGAGTGGCAGCGATTCTCGCTGATCGTACGGGCACGTGGAAAGGTAGCTTTAAGACCAAATACCGTGCGGATTCGTGATTTGGGTCCAATGGTGATTCCCTTGTTAATGGCGCTGTTCCAACGTGCAGAGGATATGACCATTGCGATGGAAATGCGTAAAGTTAGAGAACATTCTATGCTTGGAGCACGTTCTTCGTTATTGGTATGGTCCAAGCGTGATACCTGGATTAGCATGGCTGGCCTCATTGGTTTTGTACTATTAGTATGGGTTCGCCAATTGTGATGGCGATGATGATCGTGATGGATCCAGTAATGGATCAGGTGGCAGATCAGATGTTGGTTTAGAATCATTAACGCAGTGTTTTCCAAAGATCATGCATAAATGCATTTGACCTTGCTCACAATAAGTGTGTGTGGATCATCTGGAAGCGGATCAGGAGGGACGAACGATGAAAGATAAGTTTTTGCGTGAAGAACGACAAGAATATACCGATGTGTCTACGGTGGAGTCGCAGCGAAACGATATCACTCTTGAAGAATTCCCGGAGGGTCCTTACGGTTCATCTCTGTTATCCGAGTCTCTCGGGAAAAGTTCTCCGTGGCGGGTGGATCAAAGGTCCGCACATCGTTTTGATTATGAAAATCATGAGCTTCACGAGGGAGAAATACGGGATTATCCGGGTCAGGATGTTTTTGACGAAACGGTTCCGGATAATGTGTCCAAACCTCAATACACGGAAGAATCGTAATGTGATATGGATATAAATTAGAGCGCAGCCTCCGACAGGTTTTGTCCTGTTCGGGGGCTGTTTTCGTTTGTGCTTAAATAAAACAAATCTCCTCCAATTCCACATTATGGGTTATTATATTTGTAGCTCGGAGTAAAAAATTGGTTGAATAGGTGGAGGATTCGGAATGAGAGAGATCGATTATAGTCAATATTTCTGGCAGGATGATAAGGTCAGATTGCGTGCTATACGTGAGGAAGATTGGGAAGATCATTATTATAACCGCTTTGATACACCTGCTCGTCGGTTATTGGAGTGTGCAGTAGAGTTACCGCCAACCCATGTCGAAGCGAAGAATTTCACGGAAAACTTCTCTGATTTTTCTTTAGCCAAAGGACGGATCATGTTTACCATTCTAAATATGGATGGTGAGAATGTCGGAGGTGTGAACCTGAACAGCATTGATGAGAGAAACGGTACCTTTAGCATTGGCATTCAAATTGACAGGGATCATCGAGGAAAAGGATACGGAACCAGCGCTGTTCGAATCTTGCTGAACTATGCCTTCTTTGAGCGCCGGCTCAATAAATTTAATGATTATGTACTCCAAGGAAATGAACCATCCGCAGGGATGATGAGAAAACTTGGATGTGTTCAGGAAGGTGTGCGCCGCCAGGTGATCTATATGGATGGAAAATACCAGGATCTGATCCTCTTTGGATTAACCAAAGACGAGTTTATGGCAAAAGAAGGGCTTGTTTGACTCCAGCATAAATAAGATTGCTATGGCGCTTGAAGTCTGCCAATGTTCGGTTGGATAAATGGTAATGTACATTAAGCTGAAGGTGAAAGTATATTCTAATGATATCAAAATCAGAGGTGATCGTGTGGATAGAGCGATACCCGATCCGACATGGAAAAGGTTAGGTTTTGCTGAACGGCCTGATTTTCATACTTCTGGTCTGGGTGTGGGGATTGTAATTATCGATTCAATTAAACCACATCATCTCGTAAATCACTTAAATACACGAATTAAATGTGTTACCGTACATGAAAATATGACTGTCACTATGCGAGACATTTCATCTATGAACAGGGAGGAGGATAATCGGAAAGGTGAGCATGGCCTTATGAGTGTACTAGCTTTGGCCCATGAACCTATTCTATTAGAGGGACAGATTCATGTCGGGATTGCACCAGCAGCAACATTCATCGTATTAGATCATGGGGCATTTACAACTGGAGAAGGAGAACGTCTGAAAAAAGGAATGGAATGGATTCTTGAACATGGGCTCGAATGGAATATAAAAATTATTTTAAGCACTGGTTGGCAGGCATTAGATAATGAAGTTTATCTTAAAAATACGAGTGAGAACTCAACGGTTAAAGCATTGTCGACAGCTGTACAACAGGGCATTTTGGTTATTTGTTCGAATGGGAATACACGTTTAAATAACATCATGCCTCCAATACAATATTTAGCAGTAGGGGGCTACGTGGATCGTGGAAAGGCTGATCGTTCATTACATGTTCCTTTTCCTGACGAACCTTATGGCAGAAATGGAGATGGTCATTTTAGACCAGATATATTAGCGCCCAGACTACACCTTACAATCCCCTCTTATGAAACTGAAGATTCGGGTCAGCGCGTATCATTTTATGGGGGGACCTCTGGAGCGGCTGCGCTTGTTGCTGGTGTTGCGGCCCATTTGTTCTCCCAATTTCCGAGTTTAAGTTCCGGGATGCTGAGAGATTTATTAGTCGAGCATGGAGAACCACTTGAGGGTGGTGATAACCTGGCTCCTCGAATTAACGTTGAGAATGCAATTCGTTATATGAACAGGGCAGATAAGCCAAGGTACATAACAAAAACTTTACCGATGATACGTATAAAAAATCAAAATCTCTATAGCACAATTCATTCAATGGATGATATCGAAAGAGCGCTCTCTTTAACAGTTTTAGTGGAGAGGGGGGAATTATCACGTGAAGAGTTGTGGAGCTTCACTAAGGATTCATCCGCTATTGTTCGTAAAATTGCAGTATCGACCCTCGGCGAACCGATGAACGAACGAGAGCGAAAGTTGTATTGGGTGTATTTAATGAATGAAACAGAAGGAGGAGTGCGTGGATGGTATATGCATGGATTATTGCAAAATGCTCCAAAGGAGGAAATACATAATTGGATAAATTGGTCAACAGATATTAACTGGTCGGTTCGATGGTGTGTTAGCGAATATTTGGCTCAATATCCAGAGTGTTTTCCCCAACTGGAAAAAACCCAAGATCCTGACGCTATACATATCAAGGCATTGCCTTTAAGGCAATGGTACACGGCCCTATTTCTATAATGATGTAACGTAAATCAGTATGTGGAGGTAACCTTATGAAACAATCTATACAAACCGAAGAATTAATCATCGATTGCAAGGATATTTATTTGCGCGAGTATCGACTTGAGGATTTGGAGAAACTGCAAGAAATCACATGGCAACCCGAGGTGTATGAATTCTTACCGGGATGGAACGCTACAATGGAAGAGAGGACCCTGTGGCTCACCGAATATGAAATTCCTGAGAATCAGCGTTTTAAACAAGCTGTGATGGCGGGTGGCAATATCGGAGAGCTTTATTTACGTATGGCTATCGTGCTTAAAGAGAATGATGAGTTCATAGGATGGTGCTGCTCAGGGATTAAGGACGAACTGCCAGCACCCAATCGGGAGATTATGTACGGTATTTCCAAACACTTCAGGAATCGTGGCTATACAACGCAGGCAGTAAAAGGAATGACGGAGTATTTGTTTGAACATACCAACGTGGAAATATTAAATGCCATCGCTTTGACTACCAATCAAGCATCCAACAAGGTCATACAGAAATGTGATTTTGAACGGTTAAATTTGATCGAGATCGAGGATGAACCCTATATCCATTATCAACTATGTAAGCGCGAAGGTCTTTTTTGATTGAACTTTTTTATCCTCTTTAAAATCGCTATAGGTTAAACACTTCAGATCAGGTTAGACAGTTATTGCTGGCTACCTGATCTTTTTCTTTCATTTAATTTATAGGACAAGATTATTTTAAAAATTTTCTCCTCGATAATAGCGCTCCAGTTTGTTATCCAAATGAACAAGCTGCGCTTTTTTCTCCTCGATATCATTCAGCAACTTTTGCTTTTGGTCCTCAATCAGCTTGGTTCTTTCCTTCAGGGTGGAGGTTCCTTCATTGACCTGATCATAATACTTTTTGATGTCTTCCACACTCATCCCCGTTTCGCGAAGGCATTTGATAAAGACCAGCCAGTTCAGATCATCCTCCAAATAAAGACGGTTATTCTGCTCATTTCGTGCAGCAGGTTTCAGCAGTCCCTTTCTTTCATAAAAGCGGATCGCTCCAATTGAAATCTCAACTTTTTTCGCTACTTCTCCGATCGTTAACATGTGAATCTCCCTTTTATAAAAATAATTTGACCTACACTAAGTGTAGCATAGTAACTTATACATTGTTAAATAAAAATCATATTAGGGAAAGAAGGATTCGCATGAAAAAGACTGTTTTTGTAACCGGAGCAAATAAAGGGATTGGATATGAGATCGTAAAGCAGTTGGGTGAAGCAGGTTGGAAAGTTATCCTCGGCGCACGCAGTGTCGAACGAGGGGAAGCAGCTGTTTCGGAGTTAACTTCCAGGGGATTAGATGTAGAATTTGTACAGATCGACATGATCGACTTGAAGAGCATTGAGCAGGCAGCCGATACGATTCATAAGACTTATCCCGCAATAAACCTTCTAATCAATAACGCGGGTATGCCTGGTGCGTTCTCTCATTCCTTCACGGATACAAAAGAGGAAGACCTGCGGAACGCCTTCGAAGTGAACTTTTTCGGCACGTTCCGTTTGAATCAGCGCTTGTTCCCGTTAATCAAAGATAATGAAGGTACAATCATTAATGTTTCGACCGACATGGCATCTCTGGACCATATGCAAAATGCGGAATTTACTTTAAATGCCTTCGACTATAACTCATCCAAAACGGCCAACAGTGCCATGACTCTTTCCATGGCCTATGAAGTCAAAAACAGCAGAGCTCAAGTCTTTGCAGTCACACCGGGATTCACGTCAACAGATCTTAACGGCAATGCCGAAGGCGGTAAATCAAAAGAAGCTGGCGCTGCGATTATCGTGCGCTATGCGACAGACGGTAAACGTCATAACGGAGAATTCCTAGATGTGAATGGCGTGTACCCTTGGTAATCCACACGATGATGGGGATGAGGGTCTAAAAGTTTGAGGTCCATTCTGACTGATCTCGTCTCTTGGATGATAGCGGAAAATTAGATGAAGCTATTGGCGTGGTTCCGTTATTTAGGTAGCAAGGAATATGGGAATATAACGTCGAATAAGAAAAATAGGTTAGTTCTAACTTGTTTATTTGTTGTAAATGAACAAATACCAAACGTAGACGAACATCTTTCTTGTACCAAGGTAACAGAGCACGTACTATAAAATCATATTTCTAACCAGCGTATCAATCGGAGGTATATATTTAATGAGGGTTTCATTAGATAAAGCAGATTTGAAAGATGCAGTGACTGTTCATGAGATGAAAGTCAAAGCATTTATGCCTTTGTTAGAAAAATATCAGGATTTTGAAACAAGCCCCGCTAATGAAACCGTAGAAAGAATTATTACTCAAATCAATCAATCTTTTACAGATTATTTCATAATTCGTCATCTTGAAATTGCTGTTGGTGGAATAAGAGTCGTGAAAAAAGAAAATCAAATCTACAGTATTAGCCCAATTTTTATACTGACAGAACATCAAGGAAAAGGAATTGCTCAAAAAGTCCTAACAATGGTCGAGCAGATATATGATGATGCAAAGTCATGGAAATTGGGTACCATCTTACAAGAGAAAGGGAACTGTTATTTGTATGAAAAGATAGGCTACAAAAAAACGGGTGCAACAAAAGCGATTAACGACAAAATGACAATGGTATTTTATGAGAAGCATTTATAGGCCGTAAATCCTTGAATAAGAGGCTTCAGATTCCTAAGCTTGTAAGCCCGGATGCCTCAAACCTCAAACCAATTGGACTACTACTCTTCACTCTATCAAACAGATACAAAAAAGAATCCCCCATTCGTTTCTTAATTGAAATGATGGGGGATTCTTCATGGCAATGAAAAGCCGGAAGTAAGATGAAGGAAATGCGGCGTTTGGAGAGTTATCCTATAACTTACATTAGTTATAAGAAGTTATTACGTAGAGCTACGGATAACTAAATTATAATTCGCGTAGAGTCTACCCTCAATTCAGACATCAGCCTTATACAGCGGCATCAAAATCATAAATTCAGTTCCCACGCCTACCTGACTTCGTGCTGTAATTTTCCCACCATACGACTCCACAATTGAGCGGGTAATGGCTAGACCGAGACCTGCACCACCTTGTTTGCGCGAACGAGAACTGCTTGTGCGGTAAAATCGCTCAAAGATATGAGGCAGATGTTCAGGTTCGATGCCTGTGCCGTTATCCTTTACTGACAATTCAGCCTTATGGTGCGTGGCATACAACGTTATGGAGATGGCTCCATGCTCTGGATCGGTGTGCTGCACCGCATTATGGAACAGATTCAGCACAACCTGTTTCAGCTTATAAGGGTCAGCCAGTATATGGACCGCAGCCGTCAAGTCCAGATGAATGGACCTCAACTGAGCCATCATGGCAAGTTGTGGTTGCATTTCGAGCAGCAGACTGTCCAGCTGAATGATCTCACGCTCCTGCTTCGGAGCCTGGTCCAACTTGGTCAGGAGCAGTAAATCTTCAACCAGTTTGTTAATACGTACGGATTCGCCGTGCATGCTGTCCAGTGCTTTATACAATTGATCTTGATTGGTCGCTGCACCCCGCTGTAGAACTTCAATGAAGCCATGAATGGAGGTAAGCGGGGTACGAAGCTCATGGGAAGCATCGGACAAGAAACGCTGCATCTGCTCTTTCGATTCCCGCTCCGCTTCGAACGAGTTCTCCAGCCTTTCAAGCATGCCATTGAATGAGACTGCAAGTTGATCCACTTCCTCTTGTCCCTGAACGACGGGAAGGCGTTCTGCGAGGCTGCCTGCATCGATCTGCTGTACTTTATTCACCATGTTTGACAGGGGAACCAGTGTCCGGCGTAATACCTTAGTGTATAAAATAAGACCGGCTACCATGGCCAACAGCGATAACATGAGGAAGATCAGAAGCTGTCTGATAATCAAGTCTCTCAGAGGTTTCGTAGCTGTACCCATCTGGACCATCGGTAAGCCGCGATTGCGAGGACCCGGTGAACCGAAGACAATCAATTGCTCCTTCCCTTGGTTATCCGTTACGATCCGGTAGGGAATATGTTTTTGTTCTTTTAACTCATCTGTAATGTCTTGATATTCAATGGTTGATAGATGAGGGGCTTTCAGAGCGTCTTCTCCAAAAACATCCTCGAACGTACCTTGATTATCAAACAGGGCCAGTGAACGGTCCGGTATAAACAGCACCCGATTGCCAGACCCGTTTCCTGCCTGTCCACCGAAAGGATTGTTGGAAGAGCCACTACGTGACTGAATTCCGAGCCAAACCGGGGGCATGGACATGAGCTGTTCTTCCATGGTTTTTGCCTGATTCCGATAGAGAAAGCTTTCCATGATCCAGAATTGCAGGATACCGATTAACAATAGTAGCCCAGCAAGCACGAACAGAGAACGTGAGAGCAATTGAGAACGCAGTGAACGAGGCCAGATCCATTGGTGAAGACGTCTTAAACGAAGTTTATTTTTCTTAGGCAGCGAGTTCATTAGAGATCCACCCTGTAACCGACACCTCGAAGCGTGCGAATGAGTTTATGCTCTTTATCCCCGAGTTTGTCGCGCAAGGAGCGAACGTATACCTCCACAATATTTTCTTCCCCGCCAAAATCATACCCCCACACCCGGCTTAGAATGGTCGCTTTGCTAAGTACAATCCCATGATTAAGCACAATAAATTTTAACAGTTCGTATTCGGTAGGAGATAGCTCCAGGACCTGATTCTGATAGGTGATTTCTTTGCGCTGATCATCAATTCGGAAGGGACCGTGGGTGACAGCTCCTATTAATAAAGGAAATTGATTGCGTAGTCTGGCCTGAATCCGAGCGAGCAGCTCGTCGAAGGCAAAGGGTTTGATCATATAATCATCAGCACCTAGCCAAAGGCCCTTAACCCGATTCTCGACTTCGTCCTTCGCTGTCAGCATAATAACGCCAACCTGAGTTCCGGTCTTACGCAGGCGTTCGACCACTTCGAATCCATCCATCTCTGGCATCATGACATCCAGAATAGCCATATGGGGCTTGAATTCAAGCGCCAATTCAAGCGCAGCCGCTCCATCCGGCGCGGTGCGCACATCGAAGCCCTCATTGCTTAATCCAAGCTCTAGAAATTGCAAAATATGCGGTTCATCATCAGCCAATAGTATTTTAATTCCGCTGCTAAGCTTCATAATGCGGGGTTCCTCCTTGCTTGCTTCCATCATAGTTCTCCCTCAATTAAGAGGGACTGTATGTTGTATTATCGCTTGCCAAACTGAAATTTAGCTGAAAGGATTGTGAATTATCCTCAGACAACATTCAGCGGGTACTCATCCCAGTTTTATTTTGGCATGTCACAATATTAGACATGAAGAACTTTGAAGGAGTGATTAACATTGAATAACACCAAAAGAAGGATGGATCTTGTCCTTCTGCCGATTGTATTACTGGCGGCGTTTCTGAATGGGTACGGTATCTGGAACGATCAATATGCCAATTCCTACTATACGACTGCCGTTGGTAGTATGCTCAGCAACTTCCATAACTTTTTCTATGCTTCATTAGACTCGGCAGGCTCGGTCACTGTAGATAAACCACCTGTTGTCTTCTGGATTCAAACGGCCTTTGCCTATGTCTTCGGATTGCACGGATGGAGCGTTATTTTGCCGCAGGTATTAGCGGGAATCGGTTCAGTGCTCCTGATCTATTTCATGGTGAAACCTACATATGGTCTTGCAGCAGCACGAATCTCGGCACTTGCGATGGCGACTGTGCCTGTTGTGGCGGCAGTCAGCCGGACCAATAATATTGACAGTATGCTGGTGTTTACACTACTGCTGGGTTCATGGTTTTTGTTCAAAGGCAGCAAACAAGGCAGTGTTTGGCGCATTCTGGTTGCCTTTGGGTTAATAGGCATAGCCTTTAATATGAAAATGCTTCAAGCTTACATGATCCTCCCGGCTTTTTACTTGTTCTATCTGCTTGCATTTCAGGCGAAATGGAGAAGGAAGATCATCCTGCTGTTCGGCAGCACAGCAGTTCTGGTGGTCGTTTCCTTATCCTGGGCGGTCACTGTGGATTCCATACCCGAAGACCAAAGACCTTATATCGGCAGCAGTGAAACGAACTCGGTCATGGAACTCGCCTTTGGATACAATGGTCTGGCTCGCCTAACGGGCCAGCAGAATACGGCAGGTAACGCAGGTATGCCAAATGGGATCGGACAGGGAAACAATCGTGGCAATCGAGGAGACTTGTCTTCAGGCCCTAATCAGACAGGCAGTGGTGTTCCTGAGGCTGGGCAAGATGTCGATGCACCGGATAACGATAATATGAATGGTTCGAACAGTACAAACGCCATGGGCGGCATGAATAGGCCGAATGGTAATTTCCCGAACGGACAGATGCCAAATGATATGGAAATGCCAAACGGAAGAAATTTTGGCGGTAATGGTGGCGGAGGCATGGGAGGCATGTTTGGTACAGGGGAGAAAGGTCCTCTGCGTCTGTTCCAGACTGAACTTTCAGGTCAAGCAAGTTGGCTATTGCCAGTTGTGCTGCTTGGGTGCATTGCCATATTTGCAGGGTTAAGACGGAGAAATATAACCAACAAGCACAAGGAGGCCTTGTTCTGGTTGGCCTGGCTGCTTCCGGTTGCTGCTTTTTTCAGTGTGGCAGGGTTCTTCCATCAATATTATCTGATTATGCTTGCACCTCCAATTGCAGCGCTGACTGGCGCAGGATTTGTAGCGATGTGGAAATTATATCGTGATCGCACCGGATGGCAAGCTTGGTTGCTTCCGGTGTCCGTACTGCTTACGACGCTGTTCGGCTGGTATATCATGCAGGTGTATAACGATACGATTGGTGCAGGCTGGTCGATTAGTGAATTAATCGCAGGCATTCTGGTTACGGTCATTCTGGTCGTTATGCTTCATCGCACACATCGATGGAAACAAGGCTTCATTATCGCGGGATTCATGGTGATGCTGATTGGTCCAATCTACTGGGCATTCACCCCAATTACTTATGGTGGCAACAGCATGATTCCGGCAGCGGGACCTACTGGTTCCAATGGCATGTTTGGTGGAGCAGGAATGGGCATGCCGATGGGGAACGGTGCAGGAGATACAGAAATGCCTTCAAGGGGTGGTCGTGGCGGATTGGGCAGCCGTAACGAAGAAGTGGATACAGCCACACTGAATTATCTGAAAGAACACAATACAGGCGAAACGTATCTCTTCGCAACTACGGACTATAATCAGGCAGCACCTTATATCATCGATGAGAAAGCAGCGGTGATCACGCTTGGAGGTTTTTCCGGATCAGACCCGGTGTACACAACAGAGGAACTTGAGCAACTCGTCAAGAGCGGGCAAGTGAAATACTTCATGGTTGGTGGCATGGGTGGCCGCGGAGGAAACTCAGAAATTACCGATTGGATCAAAGAGCATGGAACCGAGATTCCAACGTCAGAATGGAAGACAGGCACGGACACCGGGTCCATGAATAATGGAGATACAGAGAATGAAGCTGGACTCGGATTTGGATTCGGATTTGGCGGACAGACCACCTTGTACGAAGTGAAATTATAAACTGTAATGAAAATCTCGAACGAAGTCCATTGGAAAAGGGAGGGGACGAACATGGCTCACGCGTACGGATACAGCATTATTATTCCCATGTATAACGAGGAAGCGGTGATCGAGGAGACTTATCGGCGTCTGAAGAAGGTCATGGGCAGCACAGGAGAGAGTTATGAACTGTTGTTTATCAATGATGGCAGCGTGGATCGAAGTGCACAGATGATCCGTGATTACGCCCGTTGGGACGAGAGTGTGAAGCTGATTGATTTTGCTCGTAACTTCGGACATCAGATTGCGATAACAGCGGGTATGGATTATGCAGTGGGGGATGCGGTGGTGATTATTGATGCGGATCTGCAGGACCCTCCCGAACTGATACTGGATATGATCGCCAAATGGAAAGAGGGCTATGAAGTCGTATATGCCCGACGCACCAGACGCAGTGGGGAAACTCGCTTCAAGAAATGGTCGGCCAGTCTGTTCTACCGTGTACTTCGTGCCTCAACGGATACGGATATCCCGGTAGACACCGGAGATTTTCGCCTGATTGACCGCAAAGTATGTGATGAGATGAAACGTCTTCCGGAGAAAAACCGATTTGTGCGCGGATTGGTCAGTTGGGTAGGATTTCGTCAGACGGCTATTGAATATGAACGTGATGAACGTTTGGCAGGCGAAACAAAATATCCGCTGAAACGCATGCTGAAGCTGAGCCTGGATGGCATTACGTCATTTTCGCATAAACCGCTCAAGCTTGCAGGATATGTAGGTGCAATCCTGTCGGTAGGCGGATTCATCTACATGTTAACGGTTATTGGTTCGGCCATTTTTACAGATTCAACGATTAAAGGATGGCCATCCATTGTGAGTATCATGCTGATGTTTAACGGATTCATCTTGATCATGCTGGGCATTTTGGGCGAGTACGTTGGCCGAATCTATGATGAGACCAAGGCGCGTCCGCTATACATTGTGAGAGATGTGGTTCAAGCCGAGGGCCAGCAAGCGCAATCCCGATTGACAGCACGAGTTGCTCATCATGACTGAACGTCTGGTTACACTTTTCAAGTTCGGTATTGTGGGTATTGCGAATACGGCAGTGGATGCGGTGGTATTTGCTATACTCGCTGTGATCGGTGTGCCGGTTCTGATAGCGCAAGTAATCTCGTACAGCTGCGGCGTTACGAACAGTTATTGGCTGAATGGCAGGTGGACTTTTCGAGATGCGGCGCGAGGGGACGGGGATAGAGCCAAACTTATTCGTTTTCTCATCACCAATCTCGTCGTTCTCGCGTTATCCGCACTGATTCTGATGACTTTGCACGATATGCTGGGTTGGAGTCTCGTGATGAGTAAGATCCTGGCGACCTTGATGGGGATGGTGCTGAATTATATGTCCAGCAGATATTGGGTGTTTCGTATAGCAACTTAGCTGCCCGCAGCGTGCAATATGGGTTATATGAAGCAAAGGAAAGGATTGTATGTTGAAATGCGAATTAAAAAAGCAGTTATTCCGGCAGCGGGTCTCGGAACCCGTTTCCTGCCAGCAACCAAAGCACAGCCGAAAGAGATGTTACCAATCGTGGATAAACCGGCTATCCAATACATTGTTGAAGAAGCAGTGCAGTCAGGCATTGAGAATATCCTCATTGTGACTGGACGTAACAAAAAATCCATCGAAGATCATTTTGATAAATCGGTTGAACTTGAACATTCTTTGTATGCCAAGGGCAAACAGACTTTACTAGAAGAGGTGCAGGCCATCAGCGAGATGGCTAATATTCATTTTATTCGTCAAAAAGAACCGCTGGGTCTGGGGCATGCCATTGGATGTGCACGGCAATTTGTAGGAGAGGATGCCTTCGCTGTACTACTCGGAGATGACATTATGGTGTCTGATCCGCCTGCACTTGCACAGATGGTGCATCTCTATGATAAGACAGGCAGCCAGATCATCGGTGTCCGTCAGGTAGACGCGGCAAATGTGAGTAAATATGGCATCATTGATTCGAATGGTGTAGAGGACCGGGTTCACCGAGTCACCAATCTGGTCGAAAAACCTTCTCTTGCAGAAGCACCATCCCGAACAGCTGTAATGGGAAGATACATTCTGAAACCTTCCATTTTTCCAATCCTTGATCAGATTGAGAGAGGGGCTGGAGGGGAATATCAGTTAACGGATGCCCTGAAAGTAGTGAGTCAAGTGGAGGAACTGTTGGCCCTTGAACTGGAGGGACGCCGCTACGATATTGGTGATCAATTCGGATATATTCAGGCGATCTTGGAGATCGGACTGATGCGCAAGGAATTACAGCCCATGCTGACACCCTATCTTCAGAAGCTTGCAACCCAGTGGGCATAGGCATTGATATGAAGCAGAGGCCCACATCTGCTGCTACCAGAGAGCCTCTCCTTCGTACATGGTTCTTTCATAGAATCCAGCATTGTACAATGTTTCCAGTAACGCTACAATGAGCAAGTAGTTCAAGTTGCTCTTTGAGGAGTGAGGAATCATGAAGGAATCTATCATCAGGGACCTTATTAAGTATATGGACGTGGAGGACAACGCCGCCATTCAGTACATTCAGACTGAGCATCGGATGAAACTGGGACTTTTTTGGGGGATACAGGAAGGTAGCCGCGTGCTGGAGATTGGTTGTGGTCAAGGAGATACAACGGCCGTGCTTGCACATCTGGTGGGGGAGCATGGGTACGTTCATGGTGTAGATATTGCTCCAGAGGATTATGGTTCACCGCTGACCGTAGGCGAAGCGGCAGCCAAGCTACGGAGTTCTCCGCTGGGTGATCGAATTCGAATGGATTATGATTTTGACATTTTAAGCGATCAAGCCCAATTTGCCGAGAATGAGTTTGATGTGATCGTACTTTCCCATTGTTCCTGGTACTTGAAATCGTTTGACGAACTCGCCCAGATTCTTAGCAAGGTCAGGACATGGGGACATCAGTTATGTTTTGCCGAATGGGATGCACGCGTTACAGATGTGAGCCAGCTCTCGCACTGGTTATCTGTTCTCATTCAGTCCCAGGTCGAATGTTACAAGGAGAACAGCTTCTCCAATGTGCGTACGCTTTTTACACCGGAGGATATACAAGAACTTGTCACTTCGGCAGGCTGGACGATCAAGGAAGAGGCTTCAATCCATTCTCCTGAGCTGCAAGACGGTCGGTGGGAAACTGAAATGACACTGGCAGAAGCACCTGTGGAACTGAAACTGCTTCCGATTCCTGACAAAGTAAAAACACTTCTTCTTTCCGAACTGAAATTACTCAGAACACATCGAGCCTCGGGGCCTGGGAGTCCACTGGGTACGTATGCAATTGTTGCCAACAAACAGTAAGAAATTAACGTGTAAATTTCAATATCCAAAAAAAATGTGTTTACTTCATCACGGTAATTTTGATATTATAATCGCAATATCAAATGCGACGAAGAGACGAGTAGATAAAAATCATTCTTTCAAAGAGAGCTCCGGTAGCTGAAAAGGAGTAAAGAATCTTTTATTGAATAAAGACTCAGAGCAGCACATCGGAACTTAGCATTAAGGGATGGTGTGACAGGCGCTCCTGTTACAGAGCTAGAGTATGGATGGTCTACAGCTTGCAATATGGTTGTATACCTTTACTTGAAGAGGCGGATATGGTGACATATTGGCGAATCTGGGTGGTACCACGAGAATTCAATCTCGTCCCTGAGACTATTGTCTTGGGGATGGGATTTTTTGGTTTTTTCGGGGCTGTGACTACACGCTTTGGAATCGCCTGAATAGTGTTAATTAGGAAGTCCATTTCATAATACGTTTTTTGTGAGTTATGAAATGGATCAATGAGAAGAATCACTTAAACCGAAAGGAAATGATGATTGAATGTCAGCAAAATTGAAAGTTGGTATCGTCGGTGGAACGGGAATGGTAGGTCAGCGTTTTGTAGACCTGCTCGATCAACATCCATGGTTTGAAGTAACAGCTATTTCTGCAAGCGCCAATTCGGCAGGTAAAACATATGAAGAATCCGTACAAGGCAGATGGAAACTCGCAGTTCCTATTCCGGAAGCTGTGAAGAAAATCGTTGTTCAGGATGCTTCCCAGGTCGAAGCTTTTGCCAGTCAGGTTGATTTTATTTTCTGTGCGGTTGATATGAAAAAGAATGAGATTCAAGCGCTCGAAGAGGCTTATGCCAAAACAGGAACACCTGTCGTATCCAACAACTCGGCTCACCGCTGGACAGCAGATGTACCCATGGTAATCCCTGAGATAAACCCGGGACATCTGGACGTGATCGAAGCTCAACGCAAACGTCTGGGTACCAAAACTGGATTCATTGCGGTAAAACCAAACTGCTCCATTCAGAGCTATGTGCCAGCATTGCACGCCTTGCGTGAGTTCAACCCGACTCAGGTCGTTGCTTCCACGTATCAAGCAATCTCGGGAGCAGGTAAAAACTTTACGGACTGGCCGGATATGCTCGATAATGTCATTCCATACATCGGTGGCGAGGAAGAGAAGAGTGAGCAGGAACCTCTTCGGATCTGGGGTAGCATCGAGAACAATCAGATCGTCAAAGCTTCTGCTCCATTAATTACCACACAATGTATTCGTGTACCGGTAACGGATGGACATCTGGCTACCGTGTTTGTGAACTTCGAGAAAAAACCAAGCAAAGACGAAATTCTGGAGCGTTGGTTGCAGTTCAAAGGTCGTCCGCAAGAACTGGCTCTGCCAAGTGCACCAAAACAATTCATTACGTATTTTGAAGAAGAGAACAGACCACAGACGAAACTGGATCGTGACATCGAACGCGGAATGGGTGTCTCCACAGGCCGACTGCGCGAAGATTCACTCTATGATTACAAATTCGTTGGATTGTCCCACAACACGCTCCGCGGAGCGGCAGGTGGTGCGGTTCTGATCGCTGAATTGCTTAAAGCTGAAGGATATATCCAGCCGAAATAAGCATCAAAGAATCATGAACAGTAGCAGATTTCTGAAAAGAATGATTAGATGAAAACCATCACTTGTTGATGGTTTTTTTTTGTGGGCTATATCGGAAAACGGAGTGGAGTCATGGAGTGGTATGAAATATGTAAAGTGAAAAACGCCGACAGGATTGTGAGCGTTATTTACTGCGCAGCTGCCGGGCACGGAGCTTCGGATTCAGGAAGAATACGACTCTTTAGCCGAGAAGCCGGACAGCTACCTTCTTCGTCGCGTTTGGTTTCCCAATTAATAGGATTGGTCATATCCGGGATGCGTTGCTCCAAAATGGCTTGATATTGACGTGCTTTCTCTTCCAAATGAGCAACCCGGCTCTTGGCTTCTTCAAGCTGAATCAGCGCTGCTTCCTTGTACTCCATCATAAGTGCGAATCGCTGTGCAACGGTTGAATCCCCTTCAAGACAGAGATCGACGTATGTTTTAATATTCTCAATCGGTAAGCCAGTCTGTTTGAGGCATTTGACACCATGCAGCCAGTTGATGGATGCCTCATCAAACACCCGAATGTTATTTTTATTGCGTTGAATGCTTGGAACCAAACCTTTATCCGTGTAAAAGCGTACCGCGTGCTCTGTGAGTCCCGTAAGCTGGGCAGCATCCTGAACCGTATACATATGTAATCCTCCTCGTAAAAAATATATTGGAGACCACTTGACTTCGTGTAACACGAAGGAGCTAGGGTTATTGTAACGCAAGTCGGACGGAAGTGGAACAACTGCTTTTTTTGCTGAATTTCAGCAATACGTGAAGACTTGCGATTCACAATAGAACCTTAGGAGGCGTTAATATGCAAACTGTAACTTTAAATAATGGAGTGAAAATGCCGATCATCGGCTTTGGTGTCTACCAGGTTCCTGATGCCGATGAATGTGAGAACACGGTATATGAAGCATTGAAGGCAGGTTACCGCTTAATTGATACGGCAGCCGGATACCTGAACGAAGAAGCAGTTGGACGCGCGATCAAGCGCAGTGGCATACCGCGGGAAGAACTGTTTATCACGACCAAGCTATGGATTCAGGATGCCGGATATGAAAGTACCAAGCTGGCGTTTGCCAAATCGCTCAGTAAGCTGCAGCTCGATTATCTGGATATGTACCTCATTCATATGCCTTTTGGTGACTACTACGGCGCTTGGCGTGCGATGGAAGAACTGTACTGCGAGGGCAAGATCAAGGCAATTGGCGTCAGCAACTTCCTGCCAGACCGTCTGATGGACCTTATTGTTCATAACGAAATTGTGCCTGCCATCAATCAGATCGAAACACATCCGTTTCAACAGCAGGTCGACAGTGCTGCTTTTATGAAAGAACAGGGCATACAACACCAGTCATGGTCACCGTTTGCGGAAGGTCGCAACAATTTATTTAGCAACGAAGTACTGGCTTCCATTGCCGAGAGACATAACAAATCCATCGCCCAGGTTGTACTCCGCTGGCTTGTGCAACAAGACATCGTGATTATTCCAAAATCGGTACGCAAAGAGCGGCTTGTCGAGAACTTTGATATTTTCGATTTTGTATTGAGTCCGGAAGAGATCGCAACCATTTCCACGCTGGATACCAAGGAAAGTCTATTCATGAAGATTGACGACCCTGAAGTTGCCAAGATGCTGGGGAATATGAAAGTGGATTTGTAAACCCAGAAATGAATTATTAGGTTTACGAAACGTAGCAGTATCGTAGCGATATTAGTAATCATAGCGATTCAAATCAAAACGCCGACAAGCATGTCGGCGTTTTGTAATCATCCAATATTTTGTTAGGCGGCAGATGTCTTATCTGACTTATGCAGAAGCTGAGAGCGACGACCGAGCAGATAACCTGTCAGGGAAGCAAGCATCTGTTGGAATACCATGCCGAGCACGACGGGAACAGCAACGGGTGGCGGAAAATACGAAACAGCGAGTACTGCGCCTGCGCTGATATTACGCATGCCTCCATTGAACACCAGAGCGACCTGATCGGCCTCATTCCAGCCCAACAATCGAGCAATAAAGTAACTTAGTGCATAACCGAATGATGCCAGGAAAATAATGATGACCGCAAGACCAGCCAACTTCCAGTTGAAATCGGCCAAATAAGGTGCAACAACAGATCCGTTAATTGCAACGACAGACGCCATGAACAATTTGGATAATGGATTCAATCTCGGTCCCCAGACCGGGACAATGGCGCCTTTGGTCCACTCATTCAGCAACATACCGAGCAGGGATGGCACCACAATCATCCAGAACAGACTGCTCATCATGGCTGCCGTATCGAGTGTAACACTGGTGCCAATAAACAGGGACAACACTCCGGGCACTACGAAAGGAGCAAGCATCGTATCAATCAGGATGATGGAAAGCGTAAGTGCGATATTACCCCGATAGATGCTGACCCAGATGAAGCTGCTTATTCCTGTGGGTATAACGGCTGCCAGAACCAGGCCCGTTATGGTGTACGCATCTGTAGGGAAAACCAGATGACCCATGCCGAGAGCTATTAGAGGCATTGCCAAATGCAAAATAAACAGACATACAAACAAGGGGAACGGCTTCTTCAGTACGTTTACAAAATCCCGTATCCCAAGACTGATGCTTCCAGCGAACGTCATGAATGCAAAGAGCCAAGGAGATAAAAAGGTATAAGAAGAAAGAAAACTCCCGCATAACACGCCAACAATAATGCTGATTGGGGTAATCAGTGGCATGAAGCGGTTCAAGCGTTGGTTCAAAGCTTGAAGCATAATCATGACATCCCTTTACCGTGTGATTCTACTATTATACATGTTAATAACGCTGGCTGCAGACCCATTTGCAATGAAGCAGTCTGAACAGGTATCATGGACTTGGAACAAAGATTCCGAATAGGAGAAGGGGAGATGATCATGTTCATAAGAAAAAGAAAGCACACATTAATGATGACAGGCCTTATCGCATCAAGTATTCTTTTAATTTCGGCCTGTTCTGTCGTAGAACAAGCCAATGAAAGTTTAAATTATGTGAGTGGGGCTACTGATTATATAGAACAGGTATCAAACGCCGGGGCTGATCTGCAAGAGCTCGCATCGGGGGCGGTGAATAATCCGGAGATAACCACTCAGATTCAGGAGAAAATTGATCTGATTCAAGCAGAAGCAAGCGAATTTTCACAGTTAACCGCTCCTGCAATAGGAGAGAGCATTCATGAAAATCTGGTCAGCTACAATACGCAATTAACGGAAGTTGTGGACAATTTCGAGAATACGATTGCAGAGCAAGGTTTTACAGCAGAAAATTGGGAAAAGACGGGCATTCCTGAGTTAATCACCAACATTAACAACTTGAGAGATCCGCTGAGCGGACTTCAGGGTGAATAAGTTTGAAATTCTCATATTTTATAAGGGCGGGATATCGGAGTGAATGAATCACTGATATCTTCGCTTTTTTTATTTTCTGAAAACTCATGCATATTTAATGTGTTAGGAGCTAGACTAATACGAAATAATCATGATATATGTATGACATTTATAACGTAATCGAGTAAGAATGCTCTATGGTTTGACAAGCCTGTGGTAGGGGCGTATGATGAACATATAGGTTAATTAAATATAGTTACTTACTATAAGTTATAAAAATATTTTGCCAAAGGAGAACTGAATCATGACGGAGCACAATGGAAAAGTAATCATTATTACGGGTGGAGCTAGTGGTATTGGTAAAGAAACAGCACTTCAACTTTCGAATCAAGGTGCGACTATTGTCATCGCTGACTATAATGAAGACGGAGCGAAGAAGCTTGCTGCAGAGATAGAAGCAGCAGGCGGAACAGCGGGCACATACAAAGTGGATGTATCCAAAGGGGACGAGATCAAAGCACTGATCGACTGGACAGTAGAGAAATATGGTACGTTAAGCGGTATTTTCAATAACGCAGGCATTGGACTTGTGAAGCCATTTCTGGAGATGGACCCGGAATCCTATCACAGAGTCATTGATGTAGATCAGCACAGTGTATACTATGGCATGTATTATGGCGCGAAAAAAATGGTTGAATTAAATGTTCAAGGTACCATTGTGAATACTGCTTCGATCTATGGAAGTGTTGCTGCAGTAGGCAGCTTCAACTACAATGCAGCCAAGGCTGCTGTTGTTATGATGTCCAAATCCGGTGCCTTGGAACTTGCGGAGCATGGAATTCGTGTCGTTGGTGTAGCACCTGGCTTTATCGAAACACCGATTCTCGGCGATGACAAAGCCATGAAAGATGCGCTTGCTACTCAACATATGCGTGGAGAGCTTATTCAACCAGAAAAAGTAGCCAGTGTGGTTACATTCCTGTTCAGTGATGCAGCAAGTGCAGTGAATGGTACAACCGTAGCAGTAGATGATGGTTTCCTGAGCTTCAAAACCAAATAAGTAACCCTTTAGAATTAAGGGGACTCATCCATCCTCAAAAAACAAAAAAACGGTGCAGAACGATATATTCGTTTTGCACCGTTTTTTTTATTTTCATTATAAAGTAATCGTGGCATATGAGATGGAAATAAGTTTGTCGAATTATCCCGAAAATTTAGAGATCGTGATACAATTAACAAGGCTATATCTTTTTATCATTTTGTGGTGTCATATACAATTCGAACTCCGAGAGAGCCATAGCTCTCTTCTTTGTAATGACATTGATGACAGGTTTTGGTTGAACATAACGCATCGTTATGAACTTGTAATTTTTCGTTGCACTGTGGACATTTATTTTCAAAAAGAGTCTTCAACACGTTAAACATGCTTAATCACTCATTTCGGATTAATTTACTTGGTTTTCATTATAACGGATTATATTCGCCTTGTATAGCACTTTTGAGTGGTATCGAAATGAGATTTATATTGCACGAAAGGAAGCGCATAACCGATGGATCTTCTGCTTTTTGTCATCATGTTTATACTCGGTCTGGTCGGTTCATTCTTCTCCGGATTGTTGGGTATTGGTGGGGCCATTATCAATTATCCGCTACTGTTATATGTTCCATCCTGGATGGGGCTGGAGCCATTCTCAGCACATGAGGTATCGTCGATTAGTATGTTTCAAGTGTTTTTTGCTTCACTTGCCGGTGTGATTGCATTCCGGAGAAAAGTAAAAACGGGTAGAAGTGATGGGGCGATCGTTCACCGCGGATTGGTGCTGTACATGGGCTCCAGCATTCTTGCTGGCAGTCTGATCGGCGGGTTCATCTCCGGTCATCTGGAAGGAAGGGTTATTAATCTGATCTATGGCATTCTGGCCATTCTGGCGATTGTGCTTATGCTGATTCCCGGAAAGGGAAAGCTCGATACCTCAGCTCCACTGGTGTTTAACCGATGGATTGCAGCAGGCACTGCTTTTGCAGTAGGCATTGTATCAGGAATTGTTGGGGCAGGAGGTGCCTTTATCCTTATTCCCATCATGCTGACGATTCTCAACATCCCCGTGCGAACGACGATTGCTTCTTCACTGGCGATTGTATTTATCTCCGCCATTGGCGGCGTGATAGGGAAAATTACGGGTGGAGACATTCCGATGGAGCCCATCATCTACACGGTGATCGGCAGTCTGCTGGGGGCATCCCTTGGTTCAAAGGTTAGTTCGATGATCAATGTGAGGGTACTTCGGTACGCATTAATCGTACTTATCGCCATTACAGCGGTCAAAGTCTGGTCCTCCATTCTGTAAAATCACGTACGTAGGAATGTACAGTGACGATTTCGTAACCAAACGGGTGGATCGCCGTATAAAGGTTATGAACATGAGCTGACGCGTTGGGTACACCATCAAATGAGTTCAGTTTTCGTCCATGGAGCACCTCATCTCCTTTCATGGATACATGTTTAACATTAATAGAAGTTGAGGTATCCACCCTATGAATAACGTACTTACAAAACAGGCTGATGCAGGATATCGGCTAGCTGAGCAGAAAGCATCTCAGTATTTTACTACTCTTAGGCAGCAACTTATGGATAATACGTATACAACAGCACTTATCCAAGATATTCATGTATGGCAAAAAAAACATATTCATCGTTTTGCTTGGCTTTCTCTTTTATCACCAAGCAAAAGAAAACCGGATACCCGGGATGTTCATAGATATATCCACTGGCTGAATACGACTGGAAAGCTGGATGATTACCTGGATCGGAGTATCGCATATATTTATATGCGAGATCTGGGGCAAGCCCTTGATTCTCCAGATACGCAGGCCCGAATTCAGCACGTTGTCCAGAATACCAAAAAATACTTTATGGGCTCTGCCACTGGACGCAAAGGTCAGCCCGATTATATCAGTCTTGCTGCATTGTACCGGTGGGGACAGAAGGAGCACATTGAAACGGCTGTCATCTGGGTGATGAACAAATTAAAGAATGTAGCATCCAACATTCCGAAGGAGCTGGATGCAGAGCAGGCGCAGCGGAAGCTTATCAAAATTATTCTTGGCGTGGTTCTTCATGTGGACGATGAGATGAACGAGCAGACCCCACCTGAGGAACGGGCCCGGAGATTTGATGCGGCGATCAGACTCGGTTATTCATACGGTTTGACGTATCCATTTGTGGATGACCTGCTGGATTCTCAAGCCTTGACTGTTCAGGAAAAAGAACAATATTCACTGATGATACGAGATGCACTTCTTACCGGGGTTGTACCTGATCTGGGAGAGTGGAAAGGCAGTAACCTTGAAGTGATTGAATATGTGCATTCCGAGCTTCGGGAAGCATTTGAGTACATCAAGAACTACCAGCATCCAGAGAAACAGCGCACATTCTTAGAACAATCCTATGTTTTCTTTCAGTCTCAAGAGATTGATCGCAACAAGAAATTAGCTAATGCAAATTATACCAATGAAGAATTGTACATTCCGATTATTATCAAATCTTCGTCTTCCCGATTAATCGTCCGGTCTGTTCTCAGTGCACCAGAGGATGAAGGATTCGATCTGCGAACGTTCTATTACGGGATATATAATCAGCTGGCAGATGATTTTGCCGATATGTTTGACGATATGGAAGAAGGGGCCGTAACTCCGTATACGTACTACTTGAAGTATCGTGACTTGCGCCCTGATCTGATTAATCCATATGAATTGTATTGGGCAGTCATCTCTCACCTAATCCATGATGTATACAACTCGGACGCCAAGACCCGAGAGGTCATACTAGATCGTGCTATAAACGGTCTGAAGCGTTGTAAAGAACGGTTGGGGCAGCAGAAATATGATGAAGTGATGACGATCTTTGCCTCGGGGCAGCCTGAATTCAATCAATTGGTTCAACAGATGGTGAGAAAAGCAGATGACGTTGATTTCCTCGATAAATTGTTACGGGATCATGTCGTGCTTCAATTGAAAAATGACAAGCATGAGAAAGAGGACTTCAAGCAGACCATTCGAACAGTTCGCGAACAGATTAATGTGGAGTTGCAGATTGCGAAGCCCGGTGGACTTCATGAGATGAAAGAAACGCTGATCGATGCAGCCAATTATAGCTTGCAGGGAGACGGAAAGAGGTTACGCCCCATATTAACCTGGGTTATGGGCGTGCGCGAGTATGGCCTACCCGAATCATCTATTGTTCCGCTGCTACGATCGCTGGAGTACATGCATACCGCTTCCCTGATCTTTGATGATCTGCCTACGCAGGATAATGCTTCGACAAGGCGTGGACGTTCCACACTGCATCAGGTACACAATAGCGCCACAGCAGAGCTTACGGGTCTGTTTCTCATTCAGAAGGCGATAGGAGAGCAATCCTCATTGAATCGCTTTGATGCAGCAACCGTGCTTACTCTCATTCAATATTCGGCTGAAAAAGCAGAGGATATGTGTATGGGGCAGGCGATGGACCTGAATTCCAAAGGCAAGGCATTAACCCTTGAGCAGTTGAACATGATCTGTTTTTACAAAACAGGCATTGCCTTCGAAGCTGCACTGGTCATGCCAGCCATACTTGCTCAAGTGAAGGAACCGGAGATGGCTACGCTGAAAAAGTTCGCTTATCATGCGGGGATCGCCTTCCAGATCAAGGATGACTTGCTGGATTTCGAGGGGAATCACCTCATACTTGGGAAACCTGCAGGTCAGGATGAGCGGAACAACAATTCAACCTTTGTATCCATTCTTGGTGATGAAGGTGCGAAGAAAGAGATGTGGGAGCATTATTGTCTTGCTACAGATGCATTGAACGAGATGCAAAAACCGATTTTGTTTTTGAGACATTTATTGGATTATCTTGTTGGTCGTGAGCGCTAATCCATTTTTCTAGCGATTCATTATTGCATATGACTTATAATGATATATACTGACAAAGGTCGGGACTCCATAGTAGTGGATTCCAGACCTTGTTTGACTTTATAGACACAAATCTCTTAAAAATATTTGTTTCAATGGTTGGATTTCTGGGTATTAAGCAGGTACTGTGGTTTTAAAACTGGCCCATTCTTATGGAATATCTTATATCAGGAAAAGCTTTAGATTTCGACAATCTATACATGGAGTTTATATGCCAAAAGGAGAGCTTACAATGCAGGTTCAAAAGGTCGATCATCATGAATTGTTCGAGCAGATATATAACCAAGCACCTATTGGAATTGCACTCGTTGCTCCAACAGGACAATGGATGAAAGTGAACCCTGCTTTTTGCTGTTTGCTAGGTTATACAAGTGATGAATTAATGGATCTCACGTACCAGGATATTACACATCCGGATGATTCACCGCAAGATATGATCTGTAGTTACGAGTTATTTGAAGGTAAAGTAAAAGAAAATCAATACGAAAAGCGATACATCAATAAAAATGGTGACATCTTATGGACGTCATTGCATCTTACATTAGTTCGTAGCGAAATTACGGATGAACCTATTTATTTTATTTGCCATATTATTGATATTACTGACCGCAAAATGTCTGAACAAAAGCTTCTGTATAGTGAAGAGATGTTCAAACTTATTACAGATCATGCTCAGGAGATCATCTATATTGCCGATCAGGAGGGTGTTTGTCGATTCTGCTCACCCTCCGTTCAAGGTTTACTGGGTTATTCGCCAGAACAAGTAATTGGTCAAAATAATGATGCATATTTTCATCCGCAAGATCTGGAACGGATTTCACAGATGGACTTGACCAAGGGTAATCTGTTGAATACTAGGGTCCGTCATAAAGATGGGCATTATCTGTGGTTTGAAACCACATACAAGGTCTTTGGGGATGCTGAGCATGGAATGCAGATTCTTTCAATTGGACGAGATGTATCCGAACGGAAAAAACATAAGGACATCAGTGCAGAGGCTGAACGCATCGCCTTAATTGGCAGTTGGGAATGGGATATGGTCAATGACCAGATCGCTCTTTCAGATCAGATTTTTGAGATTCTTGAATTCGAACGTACACGAAAATCATATCGTACAAGTGATATAGCTAATGTGATTAATCCCGCGGATAAAGCCTCCTTATACGAACAAATGGAATGGGTAAAACAAGGGAAAGCGCTAGATTTCGAGTACAAGCACATTAGCACGAATGGAAGTGAGAAGTATCTTCACTTACGCGGGTTAGTTACGCTCGATGAGAATGGTCAGCCAGTCCAGCTAAACGGAACACTACAGGATATTACTGAACGCAAACGTATCGAATTTAAATTGCAGGAATCTGTGGAGCGATACACTTCGCTTAAGAAATACAATCATGACGCCATTATATCGTTTAACATGGATGGTAATATTATGAATGCGAATCCAGTAGCGGTGAAAATGACGGGCTGTCCCGTGGCTGAAATGATCGGCACAAGCATAAGCAGATTTATCGGAGCCAGTAATCTGGGTCTGATTCTGGGGAGTAATTATGAGATGGCTGAGAAGGAGATCAACGCTGTTCGGCACACGGAAGGCTTTGAGACAGAGGTCTTGGCTACACTTGCTCCAATCATTGTTAATAAATCCAATGTCGGGTTTTACCTGATTGCGAAGGACATTACAGAGCAAAAAAAACTGCTTGTAGCCAAAGAGACAGCGGAAAGAATGAATAAGGCCAAGAGTGAATTTTTGGCGATGATGAGTCATGAAATCCGTACACCTATGAACGGTGTAATTGGTATGACGGATTTGCTCTTGGATACTCCTGGACTTAGCGGGGAACAAAAGGAATATATTGAAATCATTCAGAAGAGTGGAGATTCCTTGCTGGCCATCATTAATGATATTCTTGATTTTTCCAAAATCGAGTCAGGCAAAACCGATCTGGTGGAAGATCCTTTTGACTCCGTAGAAATCGTGACCGAGACGGTGCAAATCGTTAAACCACTGGCTCGTGAAAAGAAGCTGGATGTTCGTATGTGCGTAGAAGATGCTATTCCAACTCCAGTGTATGGTGATGCTTATCGTCTTAAACAGGTACTTACCAATATCATTGGCAACGCGGTCAAATTCACTTCAGAAGGTGGCGTGGAAGTTAAAGTGGGGGTTAAGGAGCAGCGCGGCAATACCGTGCAGCTTTATTTTCAGGTAAAGGATTCGGGCATTGGGATTCCCGCTGAGAGGAAACAACAATTATTTGAACCTTTCTACCAACTGGAGAATTTTATGACCCGCAAACCCCAAGGTACGGGTCTTGGCCTTGCCATTAGCAAGAAACTGGTAGAGCTTATGCATGGAAAGATCTGGATCGAGGAGTCGGATGAACCGGGTACAATATTTATATTTACTGCCCAATTCAAATTAAATAACGGTGAAGAGAGCAACAGGTTAGATCAACAGCAGAAGAAGAGCAGAACTTCAGCCTTGCGAATATTAATCGCAGAAGACAATGAGGTGAATAAGCTCGTCCTTAGCAGAATTGTTGAGAAAAAAGGGCACTTCGTGGATCATGTGGTGGATGGTGTTGAGGCAGTCGAGGCGGTCAAACACAATTCATATGATATTGTCTTCATGGATGTTCATATGCCAAGGCTTAATGGATTCGAAGCGACAAAATTGATTAAAAATTCTTTGCCCCCCGAGAGTTGTCCATACATTATTGCGGTAACTGCAAATGCAGTAAGAGGAGACATGGAGAACTGTTTGAAGGCAGGCATGGATGCGTATGTCAGCAAACCGATTAAAATCGAGTCCATCATGCAGGTATTGGAGACCTACTACACTAAAAATAATCTCTAATTGCACTCAAAATGGATCGGCAATAGAGCCGTTAGCTTATCGTAAATAGGCTAGCGGCTTTTTTGCCGATCCATGATTTTGTTCAGCCCTGTATCTCACAGTTGCGTCTGTGAACATATATCCCTAAGGATTTTTGATCCACAATTGGGAGATGTCCATATATCCGAATTCTGCTATCTGCATGCCGAAAATGCTCTGATCCAGTTCAGCCTGCTTGTTCATGTGACAGCCATGCAAGATCCAGCAGTGATCACGTAGCAAGGCTTCAGCTTCATCCAGGAGCGTTGTGCGGTCTGCCCGATGAAGCGTTGCGAAATGATCCAGTTTGTCATCCAGTTGAGACTGGAATACAGGGGACATACACATATGAAAATGATTGGACAGGTTTTTGAAAAAATGAATCATGCCGTACTGCCAATCTTCCTCCAATATCTCTTCAGCCAAGATCAATTGGGCGTTCGTGGTTTCCTCTGAGTTGAAATAATCCACAACGGCGTGCATGCTGATGTTCATTCCGATGGACTGCGCACGACATTGGAACCACTCCGCTACGTCTGCGTCCTTATTATGCTTATACGATAAAGTTATCGTCTCACCCTGGTACCCACAGCTATGCAGCAATTCACGAGCATCGTCAAGAGAAACCGCTGTCCAGTCTTGGGCTGCACTTCTCCAGGGAAGGAAGCTGCTGGCTGGTGTGATCCGATTGCCACCGAGATCTCTGACAAGCGCGACCGGATCATAGACGATACGCAGGGCTTGTCGAAATAGGGGATGATGATGGATGCCTTCCTTGTGAAAATTAAACAGCATATACTGACAACCCAGCGCCGGATAATTGATGCTGTTGGTCTGTTCACAGCCTGTTGTGAGACTCAATCGATCAGTACCTGGTAGCTCATAATAGCGATCATTCGGACTCAGGTCAGTCACAAACCAGAAATGGACTTGATCCAGATGTGGCCGGATGCCGTAGCAGGCATCAAATGCGGTAAGTTCCAACACATCTTCATTCAGCTCAGAGATCTGAAAAGGACCGGTACCTATTAAGGTATTGGCTACATTGTAATCGTAGGGTAGGATCGTCATTCGAATACAACTGAACAAATGCAAGAAGAACCGATTAGGACGACGAAGAACAAACTTGATGCAGTAATCGCCAGCTACTTCAGCACGCTCGATATCCCGATACAACCAGATGGACGGACTATTCACATCTATCAATCGTTGCAACGTCGCTTGCACATCCCGGGACGTCATGACACGACCGTTGTGAAAACGTACACCTTTCCTGAGATAGAAGGTCCACAATCGATGGTCCTCACTGCACTCCCACATATGAGCCAATGCTGGCCGGAATGATTCCATCTTGGCATCATAAGTGATTAATGTATTACAGACCTGGCTCAGCAGATAGGTTTCAAATGCAGTATAAACAAAGGCTGGGTCCAGATCACCTAACTGGCGAGACCTCATAATGCGCAGGATATCCTGACCTGAGGAAGTTTCCTCGTGGCTGTGAAATCCCATCTGTTGATGGAGGGAGAGCATGAGCTGTTCTCGCAGTGAATCATGCATCTGAATGGTTCCGATGAGTTCAATGGCATCTTTCATTTTGCCTTTAGCGAGAAGTTCGGTAAAACTTGCTTCCAGCGCTTCATTCATGCTACGCAGCAACGTTAACTCCGAATGGTGCCCACGACCACGGCCTGGTTGCCAATGGATGAAGCCTTGCTCCTCCAATTTTCTAATAATGAACTTCACATTACGAGGGGTGCAGCACAAGGCAGCGGACAGGCTATCAATTGTTACCGCTACAGGTTCATGGAGCTTGAACGAAAGTTGTTCGGCCCCGGCGAGCCTTATAAAGTGTGTATGTAGGGTATCCATGGTCATGACTCCTCTATTAAAGGTGAAAAGTGTGATCATATGTTTACACTTTTCTTTCCCCCTTTTATCCTTACAATTATACATGAGTAGAGGTAGTTCAAAAAGTCCGCTTAGGAAGCATCTAGAATGAATAGGAGAAGTTCGCATGAAGCAATATTTGAGGCAGATTCACCCCTTGGCATGGACCATCATTATCGGAACCATGTTTGGACGTCTTGTCACGTCAATGAGTATCCCGTTTCTATCCATCTATCTGACACGTGTACTAGAGGCTACACCGACCCAGACCGGTATTACTGTGGCCGTTAGCTCGCTGGCAGGTGTAATGGTCAGCTTTTATGGCGGTTATATTTCGGACCGGATCGGTCGCAAAATCGTGATGTTAATCTCGGTATTTAGCTGGGCAGGTGTGTTTTTCATTTTTTCAGCAGCAGAGCATCTATGGGTGTTCTTTGTTGCCAATACGTTAAACGGATTATGCCGTGCAGTATTCGAGCCTACCTCCAGAGCCCTGTTATCGGATATTACTTCTCCGCAGAACAAATTGCTGGTGTTCAACCTCAGATATGCTGCAATTAATCTTGGTGTGGTCTTTGGGCCAATTATCGGATTTCAGCTGGGATCATCTGAATCAACGTTTCCTTTTGTGATTTCCGGCTTGGTCTACATAGCATACGGACTTGTATTATTTCTGCAATTCAAGTTACAGCATGCCAATCTGCCAGAGCGTCATCAGGCAACTGCACCACGCTTGCGTGAAGCACTCATGACCACCGGTCGGGACCGGGTGTTTCTGCCGGTATTAATCGGTACCACATTTTGTGTTCTGGGTTACGGGCACTTTAGTTCTACGTTGGCACAGTACTTGGCGAGGAGCCCGATCTTTGAAAATGGAAGCCAGATGTTCTCTTACATGCTTTCTCTGAATGCCGTGACGGTACTGATAATTCAGTATCCGCTTGTGCGAACCTTCCGCAACTTTCCACCGCTGGTCCCTCTAATTGTAGGTAATCTGCTGGTCGCAACCAGTCTGATGATGGTCGGAATCGCTGAAGGAGTACTCATGATGATGATGAGTGTCATACTATTTACCATTGGGGAAGTATTGTTGTTCACGATGATGGATATGCTCATCGACCGGATTGCGAAGCCGGAATGGAAGGGGACGTATTTCGGGACTATCGGCTTCAATAATATTGGTAGTGTCATTGCTCCTGTAATGGGAGGGGTGTTGTTAAGTCAATTTGGAGCGGAGAATGGGCTCGCTGTCTTTGTACCGATTGCACTGACGACTGCACTGGGAGTACCTTTTCTTCTGATAGCACATAGACGTCTTGTTGTTAGAGAGAAGCAAACGGAGTCCACATCATTGAGTATGTAGCAGGAATTGAAAGATTAATGACATGAATTAAATAACAATTCAGTTAAAATTATCTTGACGGATGTTAAACCAGCGAATACAATAAACAACAAATATGTGAAACGGGTGGGATGATGATTATGTTTATGCCTATACAGATTTCAAATCGATAACTGAATACGCATGAGCATAGTGACATTAATCCAATTTTTGGTAATGATCGCGTTGGGACAGTCATGTTTGTGCACCCCTGTCGTGGACGCTCATCATTATTGCGATGCAGAGGAGATTCGGGAAATGCTTTGCATTTCATCCGGTCTCTTTTGGTTATAAGCTGTAGATGAACTTTAGTTCATCTATGGCTTTTTTGCATGCATCCCACCAATCCGTTCACATGGAAAGGAGCATTTGAAGTGTTATTTTATAAAACTAACTTTGGTAAAAAGGAGAATGTGCAATGGTCAACATAGGTTCTACATATCAATTATGGGCGGGAAATACCGATTTTAATGTCATTATGTATGACTCATCCTAGTAAGAGAAAGTTGCTGTGTCGATAAGACCATCAATAAATTGGCAAGAACAATTAAATAAATCTATGAAGAGGTGGGACCTGTGCCCAAAACAGAGAAACGCTCCATGTCTTGGCTGCTACGCTATTTAAAACCAGTCAAAGGGCGGCTGGCCTTACTTTTAATCATGTTGCTGACATCAACGGGGCTTCAGCTTTTGAATCCACAGATTATCAAACGATTTATCGATACAGCGGCAAGTGGCGGAGTCCTCACCAATCTCATTCAGCTTGCCGGAATATTTCTGGTTGTCGCCGTGTTTAATCAACTTATCACGGTAGCGGTCAGTTATTTGGGGAATGATGTGGCCTGGCGGGCTACGAATCAACTTCGCGGAGATCTGCTGAAGCACTGTTTGCGCCTCGATATGCGTTTTCATAATGTGAAAACACCTGGTGAGATGATTGAACGTGTGGATGGTGACGTAACGAGTATCTCCAATTTTTTCGCGATGTTTATTGTGCAAGTGATCGGGAGTTTTGTATTGCTGGCCGGAATTCTCGGGTTCATGTTCAGCGTCAATGTGCCTATTGCTTTGGTCATGACCGTGTTCACATTGTTATCGATCCTGTTCATGGTCTTCATCCGAAATCTGGGCGTAGACTCTTCCAAAAATGAACGGGCGGCAAGCGCCGCTCTGTTCGGATTAATTGAAGAACGTATTGCCGGGATTGAAGATGTGCAAGCGAATGGTCATGTGCCCTATGTGATGAACCGCTTTTACCGCACGATGCGCACGGTATTCCGTAAGGGGAGAAAAGCCTGGCTGCTTCGGGTTATTCCGTGGAATACCACAGTAGTTCTGTTCGCTCTGGCGGTCACTGCGGTGCTATTGTTGGGTGTGCATTACTATATGGAAGGCCTAATTAGTATCGGAACATTATTTCTGATCTACCAATATACGCAAATGCTGAATGATCCGATTGAGATGCTGGGAGATCAGGTACAGGAGTTCCAAAAAGCAAAATCAGGTATGCTGCGCTCCAGAGAGCTGTTGTCCATGCGGAGTGTGATTGAAGAGGGGATAGAGAAACAATTGCCTGAAGGACCGCTTGGATTGGAATTCAGTCAGGTACATTTCAGTTATAACCAGGATAGACCCGTATTGCAGGACATTAATTTTGCCATCAAACCTGGAGAACGTCTGGGAATCATCGGTCGCACAGGTAGCGGCAAATCGAGTCTTAGTCGTGTTCTACTCCGCCTGTACAATCTGGATCGGGGGACGATCCGTGTAGGTGGAAAGGATATCACGAAGCTTTCATTACAAGCGCTCTATCGCCGGGTGGGTATGGTGACACAGGATGTGCAGTTGTTTGATGGCACGCTGCGTGACAATCTTACTCTCTTCAATGGGGATGTATCGGATCACATGATCAAGGAAACGACGGATCGCCTTGGACTTAGCCAATGGATTAATTCACAACCAGAAGGACTCGATACGTATCTGGCAGCAGGTGGAGCTTCGTTGTCGGCAGGGGAAGCACAGTTATTTGCCTTAACCCGCGTATTCCTGACCGAACCAAGTCTGGTTATTCTGGATGAGCCTTCGTCACGTCTGGATGCTGCGACCGAAGGCATGCTGCAATCTGCAATTGACCAGTTAATGAAACAATCCACCGGAGTCATTATTGCTCATCGACTGGCTACACTCGAGAAAGTTGACCGGATTATGGTGCTCGGGGATGGCAAGGTACTGGAATTTGGAGCGAGAGAAGAACTTGCCAGTAACCCGGCATCTCATTATGCAAGACTGCTCATTACAGGCCGAGAGGAGGAATTGGCATGACTGTAGCAGGATTTATAGGCCGTTTGTTTCGATTCAGGCCATTCTTGTTTGTAATCAACGGATTGTTATGGTGTATATTTCATTCCTTGCCGTTAGCCATTGGTATTGGGATGCAGTGGTTTTTTGATCGCACAACAGTGGGGTCAAATGACTATATGTGGCTCGCTGTGCCGCTTATCTTTATTGCTCTGGTCCGAATGGCTCGGGTGGGCACATTTTTTGTAGCTTTCTATGCATGGGTTACGTATCTGTATCATGTTCAGGCGATTTTGCGTACCAACATGCTCGCAGCGATCATGCGCTGGCCTGGGCGTAATCTTCCGGCTTCACCAGGGGAAGCGATGAGTCGCTTTCGGGATGATGTGGATGAAGTCGTCGAGTATGTAGAATCATGGGTGGACTTCTGGGGACGGCTCGTATTCGCTATTGTGTCCATCGTCATTATGGCGAACATTAATTGGCAGATCACGTTGGTTGCTGTGCTGCCATTGGTAGCTGTGACCTTACTCAACAACCTGTCGGGGAATCGGGCCCGGAAGTATGCACAGGTTAATCGTGAAGCGACTGGGCGAATTACCAGTTTTATTGCGGAAACGTTTGGAGCAGTGCAAGCCCTGAAACTGGGTCAGGCGGAAGAGAATGTCTCTTCACGTTTCAACCAGTTGAATGAAGATCGCCGCCAAGCTGCACTTCGAGACAATCTGTTCAAGCAGTGGATGAGATCAATGAATCAGCATGTGTTAAGTATCTGTACCGGATTAATTCTACTGATGTGTGCCGCTGAGATGAAAGCAGGGAACTTTACCGTAGGTGATTTTGCCTTATTCACGAGTTATCTGGCTAATATCGGATTTAGCATTTCACTGTTTGGCTATATGGTATTTCAACACAAAAGGCTCAAGGTATCCTATGATCGCATGCGTAAGCTATTCCGCCCAGGGGAAGAAGACCAGATCATGGATTCGAGAGAAATCTATCTGTATGAAGATCCGCCGGAGCTTGTAAGTGAAAAGAGAGATCCCAAGGAGAAATTGCAATCTCTTGAGGTTAACAATCTGACTTATCAATATCCGAATTCGGAAAATGGCTTACAAGAGATCAGTTTTCGCCTGAAACGCGGACAATTTCTGGTCATTACAGGACGGATCGGATCAGGTAAATCAACGCTCGTACGAACACTTCTTGGACTGTTACCCAAGCAAAAAGGGGACATTCACTGGAATGGAGCAGCTGTTGATCCAGCCACGTTCCTGATGCCGCCAAGAGCAGCGTATACGCCACAAGTGCCAAGACTGTTCAGTGATACGTTAAAAGAAAATATCGTCCAGGGCAAACAGGGTAACATGGAGCAAGCGCTTGAAAAAGCCATTCGTCTAGCTGTGATGGAGAAGGATATCAAACATCTGGATCAGGGGCTTGAGACCCCGGTTGGTCCAAGAGGGGTGATGCTGTCAGGCGGGCAGATTCAACGGGCGGCTACAGGGCGCATGTTAATGACCGAGGCGGACTTGTTTATCTTTGACGATCTGTCCAGCGCACTGGATGTGGAGACTGAACAACAAGTATGGGAAGGGCTGTTCCAAGAGCCGGATGTCACCTGCATCGCGGTTTCTCACCGCAGGGCAGCACTTTCCAAAGCAGATCATATTATTGTTATGAAAGATGGACGCATTGAAGCTGAGGGAAGCTTGGCCGAATTGCTTGCCACCAATGAAGAGATGCAACTGCTGTGGCAAGGAGAACAAACTCCCGCCAAAGTAGGATAGCTTTTAAAAATTAGAAAAGACAATAAAAAAGCAAAAAACCAAAAAAGCCTTACAGACGACTACTCCTTGAAAGAGTATAGTCTGTAAGGCTTCTTTCGTTATAACGTGTATAACGGTTTTATCTCATCATTTGAGCAATCAAGGAATACGCAATGATGACCAAGAAGATAATAGTGATATGGTTAATGGAGAAGATAAACATCCGTTTGGACCATTTCTCCGTTTCTTTCCGATCAAAGGTAGCAACACTGAGAATGAGCCAGGCCAAGGTAACCAGAAATGCCACAATAGCGACAAAAGGACTCATCGGCCAGAATAAAAAGCTGGATATCAGTAAGAGTACCAGATACACATTCGTCTGAATGTATGTCCGTCTGATGCCTTTAACGACAGGCAACATGGGAACGCCAGCAGCTTTGTATTCGTCAAAACGACGAATTGCAATGCCGTAGAAGTGAGGCATTTGCCATAGGAGCATCGTTACGACCAATGCCCAGATCTCAAAATGGCCCAGTTCCGGTGAAATGGCTGCCCAACCGATGAGCGGAGGCACAGCACCTGAAAGACTTCCCACTTCCGTGTTGTAGATCGTAGTACGCTTGGTCCACATCGTGTAAGGGAACACGTAAAGCAACAGTCCCAAAATACCGAATACGGCAGCAGATGGGGAAGCGATGTACAACATGATACCCCCGATGATGGTGATTGCAATACCGAGAATTAGACCCGACTTGGTATCTACGCGTCCCGTAACGGTAGGACGTGTCTTCGTGCGTTCCATAATCGCGTCAATATCGCGATCATACAAGTTGTTAAACACCCCTGCTGCCCCAATAATAAGGGAAGACCCGATGAAGGAAAGGATGATTGGTACAATATTAGCTAAGATTGAAGCATCAAATACATATAAAGCCAAACTTAAACCCGCAAACATGGCGATCAGGTTGGACTTGATGATTCCGATTTTGATCGTATCGAAGAATACTTTCGGAATCGAGCTATACTCCAGGCTGATATTGGTCTGTGAACCATTGTTCAATGTTTTCAAGAACTCACTTCCTATATCTATACTTATATATTATGTCGCTATTATACCATTCAATACACTATGTGATTTAATTAACGTTTTAGTATTTAAAATAATGTCATTTGATTGTGAACAATTTAAAAACAAGGTTTTTTTTAATTGTTAAATAATTATTTCTGTGTTACAGAGAGAATTGAAAAGTCGGGGATAATTGCGATGTGAAGCTTGTTATGTCATTGTAGTGTAAGTGTAAGTGTAAGTGTAAATGTTCTTTTGTTCAACGCACAAGACTGGATTGAAGAATGTAGATAAAGATATATGTTGCAAAATGCCTGGGATTTGTTTATTGTAGATATAAGATATCTTTAATGGTTTTATTTAAAAGAGCTCTTGTAAATCTCCGAATTATTTTTCTTAAGAGAAAGCGGAGGTTATTTTTAAAATTAAATTAGAGATATTAAATATCTGGAAAGGGTGAATAATATGAGTAATACGAATCAACTCTTGGATGTACTTATTATTGGTGGAGGACCAGCGGGGCTTAATGCAGCCCTTGTACTCGGCAGGGCCCGTAAGAACGTCGTAGTCATCGACGATGAGACACCGCGAAACTGGGTTACAAAGGAGACGCATGGGTTTGTGACGAGAGATGGGGCTAGTCCTCGTGAATTTCGCAAAGCAGCCAAAGAGCAGATTGCAGCATACCCTTCAGTTCAATTTGCATCCGATACGGCAACAGAGGTAACTGGTAGCGATGGTGATTTTGTAATCAAGACTACACAGGGGGCAAGCTATCGTACGAAAAAGATTTTGTTTGCAGTAGGTAAGAAAGATCTGCCTCTGGATATTAACGGATTGACAGAGGTTTATGGCAAAAGTGCGTTCGTGTGTCCATATTGTGATGGATGGGAGCTAAGAGACCAGTCGCTGGTCATCATCGTTAGTGGAGATAAGGCATTACATATGGCAAAAGTCATATCCGGCTGGACAGATCGTTATACGATCTGTACGAATGGATCAGATTCCTTAACCGATGAGCAACGTGAAGAGTTGAAACAGCATCATGTTACTGTATTCGATGCACCGGTTCAATCCATTGAATCTGAAGATGGAATGGTAAAGCAAGTTGTACTGAATGATGGTACAGCGATTCCATGCACGGGAGTCTTCTTCCAACCCAAACTGTTCACCGGATCAGAATTGCCGAAGGCCATCGGTTGTGATATTTCAGAATCAGGAACGGTTATCGTTGATGCTTCGGGCAAAACATCTATAGCGGGTGTATACAGTGCTGGTGATGCAGCATCTGAGTTGTATCAGGCCATCACGGCTGCGTCTTTGGGAGCATTGTCTGCGGTAAGCATCAATACTGAATTGAATTTTGAGAAGTGGGATGAGCCAAGTCATCATTAGATTATATGAACAAGCGTTATAGAACCAATAGAACCATAGCGATAGCGTCACAAGTTCACACAGTAGGGGATTGCATATGCAATCCTCTACTTGTTGTTTTCAGCCTAAACGTTGAATGATTCCAATAAGAGGAATGCACCCGGAAGATAATTTGATATCAAGTTAAAAATGATTTATTATAATATTAAATGATAGATATTACTATCGATTATACAAACGGCAAAGGAGAGGTCATACATGAATGAAAGCAGAGCAGCCATCCCTTGGTTAGTGAATACCTTGCTCCACGACGTACAGATAAGAGGTGATCATCATGAATAATACACCTTACATACCACAACCTAAAATGTATGGACCGCTTGGAAATCTGCCTTTGATTGATAAAAATAAACCAACGTTGTCGCTAGGCGCACTGGCTGAACAGTATGGACCGATATATCGACTTACCGTCCCTGGTTATTCCGGTTTAATCGTATCTGGGCCAGATCTTGTTGCTGAGTTATGTGATGTGTCCCGTTTTGACAAGTTTGTATACAATGAACTCGAAAACGTCCGTGCTTTTGGAGGCGATGGTTTATTCACTAGTAGAACATCAGAACCCAACTGGAAAAAGGCCCATAACATTCTGCTTCCCACCTTCAGCAAACAGGCCATGAAAGGTTATCACCCTATGATGGTGGATATTGGCGAACAGTTGATCAACAAGTGGGCACGCCTCAATTCCAACGATACGATTGATGTTGCAGACGATATGACACGTCTTACGTTGGATACCATTGGACTATGTGGATTCAATTATCGGTTTAACAGCTTTTACAGACAGGATCATAGTCCTTTTATTGAGAGCATGGTCAGGGCGCTAAATGAAGCGATGCAGAAGAGCTCGCGTTTGAAAATTCAGAATCTGCTGATGGTCAAAACCAAACGACAGTTCCAGGACGATATTCAGACGATGTTCTCACTGGTAGATCAAATTATAGAGGAACGTAAAGCAAGTTCAGCACCCGAAGAGGTTGACTTGCTCGCACGTATGCTGAATGGCAAAGATCCGGAGACTGGAGAAATGCTGGATGATGAGAATATACGTTATCAGATTATTACGTTTCTCATTGCCGGACATGAAACGACGAGTGGCTTGTTATCTTTTGCCCTCTATTTTTTACTGAAAAATCCCGAATCTCTTCAAAAGGCGTATGAAGAGGTCGATCAGATATTGGTCAGTGAATCACCTCAATATGAAGAAATTCTTCAGCTTTCCTATATTCGGATGATTCTAAGTGAATCGCTGCGGCTATGGCCAACCGCTCCGGGATTTGATGTATATGCGAAAGAAGACACCGCTGCCAAGCACAAGAGGAATTCAAATGGAGTTTGTCCATGAGGAAGCTGAGATGCCGCTTGCACAAACATATGATGCCAGCTATGCCACGGTATTAGTTAATAAAGAACTTCAGGAGATGGGAAGTGGGAGAAGCACACGTCACATTGAGGTGTTGCTTCCTAAAGGTATGACTTATAGAGAAGGCGATCATCTCGGCGTGTTGCCTAGCAATCAGCCGCAGAATGTGGACCGGGTTCTGAGTCGGTTCGGATTAAGTGGAGATGTCCACGTTCAATTAACTTCGGACACGACACACCTTACACATCTTCCCCTGAACCGTCCCGTCAAGGTACAAGAGTTGCTCACTCAATGTGTGGAACTGCAAACACCTGTTACCAGAACACAGTTGCAGGAGTTGGCTAATCATACGGTATGCCCCCCTCATAAGCGTGAACTGGAAGGCATGTTGGACGAAAACAGCTATAGGGATTATATTCTTGCCCATCGAATCACCATGTTGGACCTGTTAGAAAAATATGAAGCGTGTGAGTTACCTTTTGAAAAATTCATTGAACTATTGCCTCCGCTTAAGCCCAGATATTATTCAATATCCAGCTCGCCAAGACTGAATTTGGAGCAAGCGAGCATAACCGTATCGGTAGTAAAAGAGCCTGCATGGAGTGGAAAGGGCATATACCTTGGCGTTGCTTCATCATACCTCGCCAATTGCCAATCCGGAGAACGTATACTGATGTTTGTACGGACGCCGGAATCCGAATTTGTTCTATCGGAAGAGGCTGATGTTCCCATGATCATGGTGGGACCGGGAACGGGGGTTGCACCGTTCAGAGGGTTCCTCCAGGCAAGAGCTGACATGAAACAGAGAGGTTTGCCGCTGAGTAAGGCGCATTTGTTTTTTGGGTGCAGGAATGATGCAGACTTCATCTATCGTCAGGAGCTAGAACAATACGAACGAGAAGGCATTGTTAAGTTACACACTGCTTTTTCTCGTGCTGAAGGCAAGCCCAAAACGTATATACAACATCTAATGAAAGAGGATTCCGAGCAATTGCTACGGATGCTAGCGAACAATGGAAGGATCTACGTATGCGGTGATGGAAGCCAGATGGCTCCTGCGGTGGAAGAGACTTTGCAGCAGGCGTATCAGGAGGTTCAGGGAGCAACGATGCAGCAAGCGAAAGACTGGCTCATTCAGCTTCAAGCCGAAGGGCGATATGTGCAAGACGTATGGGCAGGTAATAAACGAACGGTTGAATTATCTCATTTGATCTATTAAAACTTAAAAATGAAAGAGTAGTTCACACAAATTACATCAAATATTTTCACTATATGACAAATATTACATTCTAATAGAATGCTTTTCTATATGATGAAAATGTACTTAAATACGAAAGGAAGATGAAGATGAAAAAGAAACTTCTGGTCGGTCTTTTAAGTGTCGTTGCATGTTTCACGCTTGGCTCCACATCTTTTGCAGCTAGTGTACCTTCAACTTCAATCAGTAGTTTACCAGAAAGTACACAAGTAGTTCCTTACGCACAAAAGTATATAACCTGGCAGACCATTCTACCTAAGTCTCAATTTCCAACGCTTGGTGATATTCCAATGACAGCAAGTTATAATGTTGATCCATACTGGGGACAACTCACACTAAAATCAGTTGATGGTCAGACAGGTTACACCTGGACCGTGACATACGCAGGTTATGTTAACTATTAAGTAGTAATGGAACATTGCTGCTCATCCAAAAACAGCCGTTCGATCTGGAGTTTCATATCCAAATCGGCGGCTGTTTTTGGAATAGGCATTTTGTAAGAACGAGAAATGATTCTTATCTGGAATCCTGAATCGTTGCTGTACTGTTGTTGGCGCTCAGGGCGGTAATTGGATCGAAAGGGGGCCCTGTTATTGTACCTGCGAGCAGTGCAATATCCACCGCATTGACTGGGCTGCCCCATGAATTTCCAGAGAAAACCATAACGGCCTGATCATTTACAAATCCTCTAGTATTATAAACTACATTGTTGATAATTTCTCCAGTCGTGTTTGGATTAAAGTATGCTGGTTGACGCAAGGAATAAAAAATATTATGTTGTACAATCAATCCGGTCATATTTCCAATCTGGGTGACGAGGCCCCGATTAACAACCCAACCTGAAGAGGGACCTGCTTGCGGAGGACCGAAGATCGTATTGTTTTTTACGGTATGGTTAGTTCCACCTAATTGAATAAACTCAACAGCATAAGGATTGTTACTCGTGATCGTTAATCCGTCTATAGTTATTCCGCTTCCAATGATGGTGAAAGGGATAACAGCAGCTTGTAACAGGATGATTGTACTAGGGTAGCCTTTTAGAGTTACTCCTGCTTTATTAATGGTAATATTCGCAGTAATAGGGTATGTGCCACCAAGAATATGAACGGTTCCCGTTGGAAATACCGCGGTTACACCTTGTTGAATCGTTCCAAAAGGACTAGCCTGTGTTCCATTTCCGCCCACCGCGCCTTGTAAAACATATACATTAAAGGGATCGGGCTGTATTGTACCCGTAGCTCCAGTAGCTCCAGTAGCTCCAGTAGCTCCAGTGACTCCAGTGACTCCAGTGATTCCGGTAGCCCCAGTAACCCCCGTAGAACCAGTAACTCCTATGGCACCTGTTGCACCTGTATTACCCGTTACACCCGTAGGGCCTTCTGGACCGCCTGATGGACCAGTATCACCCGTTGCACCCGTGACACCTGTCGGACCTGTATCCCCAGTAGCGCCTGTTGATCCTGTAACTCCTGTAAAACCAGAAATACCTGTAGCCCCCGTAGGACCTGATGCACCAGTAATGCCGGTGGCCCCCGTAATGCCAATCGCACCCATGAGACCTGTCGGTCCTGTATCCCCAGTGGCACCCGTCACCCCTGTAACACCTGTTGAACCGGAAATACCTGTAGCTCCCGTAGGACCTGATGCCCCCGTAATGCCGGTGGCCCCCGTAATGCCAACCGCACCAGTGAGACCTGTCGGTCCTGTATCCCCAGTGGCGCCCGTCACTCCTGTAACACCTGTTGAACCAGAAATACCTGTAACACCTGTAACTCCAGAAATACCAGTAGCTCCTGTGACGCCCGTTGCCCCAGTAACTCCTGTGGCTCCAGAAACACCTGTAGGTCCAGTAGGTCCTGTAAGTCCCGCAGTGCCTGTAGCGCCTGTTGTACCGGTAGCCCCGGTAGCTCCATTAAAATTCTCACTGCCAAATAATTCGGAATAAACGAGTCGATGAGCAGCAACTAAAGAGCCAGCACTGTTTTTCCCCCAAAAAGAAACCAAAATGTCCTCAGGGGTTGCTCCTGTAACTGTAATAACGAATTCGAAGCTGTTGATATCGGCAAAATAACTACGTGTAGCTACTGCACCGGGTAAAATTGTGAATTGCTCACTGACATATAAAGCTCTGGTTGTAATTAATGAATATCCCTGTATGAGTATAGTCGCGGCGTTCACAGCACTCTGATTTTCAATTTTAATTGAAACAGTCTGGGTGGGTCGTACGCCATTTACTGGACTATTATCAATAGGGCCAGTTAGCAGGATTGCCAAGTTTCTCACTCCTTTTCTCATAAATTGAAATTAAATGTAATTCACACTGATGTATGTTTATTCGAGATCAGAGAAATGTGCCCTAATTTCTGAGAAACAAATGTAAGAAAGGTAACAATAAAAAAATAAAGATGGCGTGATGAATTCATATGAAAATGCTTACATCTAAAATTTGAAATAAAAAGGATTGACAGTGTCTATCTGAGCGGGTTTAATTATATAGACCGATTGTTATAATTATTTGAAGGAAGTGGCTTTCGTTGAGTGAAAAGTCTAATGCTAGGGAGTCCATAGTCAGCACAGCAGCGAGACTGTTTTTTTCACAAGGATATCATGCGACCGGTCTGAATCAGATCATCAAAGAGAGTAGTACGCCGAAAGGGTCGTTGTATCATTATTTCCCGCATGGCAAGGAAGAGCTGGCGCACGAGTGTATTCAAAAAGCCAATGAACATATCCTGCAGACATTTGAGAAAACATTTGCAGCCCATGACAATACAGGGGACGCCATTCAGAGATTTATTCATGATTTGGCTCATGAAACAGAAGCAGCCGGGTTTACCGGATTTCTGCCATTCAGCTTCTGGGCAGCTGTGGAGACATCGTGTATAAGTCAACAGTTGCGTGTTGCATGTCAGGGTGTATTTGCAGATTGGCAGAATGTTATTAAGAAACATCTGATTCTGGATGGCGTTGGTGAAGAGAAGGCACGGGAGACGGCACTTCTGATCATTTCTTTGATGGAGGGAGCACTGATTATCAGCCTGACGAATCAGGATAAACAGCCTCTGCTGACGGCTGCTGAGTATTTGTCGGTTGTGACGAAGAACGCCAAACAGATTCAATAAGTTATACCAAGAGACAGAGAAAAAGAAAGTTCGATACGTTTGAGGAGGATGGGATCGTGGAGGTTTCCATGAAGGCTGATTCTGCACAGAATCAACAAGAAACGAAGCAATACAAGGTATTTCCGATTTTGTTCGCAATGCTGCTGAGCGGCTTTATAGGTCTGTTTGGAGAAACGGCATTAAACGTGGCTTTGACACCACTTATGGGTCTGCTTGAAGTAGGACCTACAACGATTCAATGGTTAACCACAGGCTACTTGCTTGTGTTGGGAATCCTGGTACCGGTATCCGGTATGCTGTTGCAATGGTTTACAACCAGACAGCTGTTTACAACGTCCCTGATTTTCTCCATTGCAGGCACATTTGTTGCTGCGCTTGCACCTAGCTTCGAAATTCTGTTAGTGGCACGGGTACTACAGGCTGTAGGTACAGCGCTGTTGCTGCCACTGATGTTTAACACGATATTGGTTATTTTCCCGATTGAAAAACGTGGTGCTGCCATGGGGTTAATCGGTTTGGTTATCATGTTTGCGCCAGCAAGCGGTCCGAGTATCTCCGGTCTGATCCTGGCTAATCTGAGCTGGCACTGGATCTTCTGGATCTCCTTGCCGTTCTTCATTATCTCACTGGTATGTGGCTTGTTGTTCTTACCGAATATTTCGAAATTGACCAAGCCCAAAATTGACGTACTATCCATTATCCTTTCTACTCTTGGATTTGGTGGTATCGTATACGGCTTCAGTAGCGCAGGGGGACACGGGGAAACTGGCGGAGGCTGGACGAGTCCGGTCGTTGTTGCCACTCTCGTTATTGGTGTGTTGTCCTTGCTGTTATTCAGTATCCGTCAGCTACGAATGAAACAGCCAATGATGGATCTGCGTGCATTCCGATATCCAATGTTCACAATTGGTCTGATCCTGATCTTCATCTCTATGATGATGATGCTGTCTTCGATGTTGATTCTGCCGATGTACTTGCAACAAGGTATGGCGGTTACAGCGTTGACTGCTGGACTAGTCCTGTTGCCAGGTAGCTTGCTGAATGGATTCTTGTCTCCAATTATGGGACGTCTGTTCGACAAGTTTGGTCCAAAATGGCTTGTTATTATCGGGATGGCTATCGTATCCGTTGTTTTGTTCCTATATACAGGTATCGAAGCAACAACTTCCCTTGGCATGATCATTACATTGCACGTGTTCATGATGGTTGGTATTTCGATGATTATGATGCCTGCACAAACCAACGGTTTGAACCAATTGCCTCCTGAGTTCTACCCTCACGGCACTGCGATTATGAATACTCTGCAACAGGTATCCGGAGCTATTGGTACGGCTGTGGCAGTAAGTATCCTGAGCGCAGGACAGAGTCGTTTCTTGAGCAGTGTGGCGAACCCGGAGACCCCGGAGAATCAGTTGGCTGGTTTCACGTCAGGTGTACAAAATGCGTTTGTCTTTGCATTGGTTCTTGCCGTAATCGGACTGATCATTTCACTCTTTGTGAAACGGGTCAAAGTTGGCGCTCAAGCTGGACAACAAGGTCCAATGCATTAATTAATGTAAACTACGTAATATCAAGAGCGATGCGTCCTTAACCATAAGGATGCATCGCTCTTTTGTTTGAAGAAATTTATATGTTCGATAATTTGTGTTGACGTGAAACGGGTTTCAGGCATTAGAGTAAGTATATAGCCGAACTTCGGTAGCTCAAAGAATAAAATTTCAGAGCAAATACTTCATGTTCCGGCAAGATTGTATATGTTCATACTAATATAAAAGGGTAATATAGGATTATATTAGTCCAATTTTTAATGAATCGAAAACGCTTTATATTTTTATCTTCACGCAAGGAGACCTCATTATGATAATCATTCATCCCATGGATAACGCGATCGAAGAGATGCTGTTGCACTACGAAAAAAATGGCCATCTCACACTACAGGCTTCACTTATTAGTAATAGTTCGGTTGTATATAGATTGCAAGACTATTGTCTCAAGGTATACGCTTCACGTGCAAGGTTGGATGGGGAGATGGAAAGCGAAGCACTTAGGTCATTGCAAAATAATCCTTATGCACCTAAATTGTATGCGTATTCACCAGGGGAGTACACCCTGACAGAGTGGATTGACGCATGTAATCTGAAACAATACCGTGCGGCGTATGGACATATTCCTCCGAGCTTGATATATGATATGTTCACGACAGAGCTTCAGCAGATTCATGCTGGATATTGGGACTGGGATGTTATCCGATATGAGAATTTGCTTTGGACGGAGACCGGTGATGTGAAAAGAACAGACTTTTGGTTGTGTGAGCCTGTAATAGCCAGACGTGAGAGTCTGTATAATCAGGTCATTCAAAAGATTGAACACATCTACAATGGGGATCGAACCGAAATGGAGGCAATGGAACAGTATTTCTATCGTCACCAGCTTACTTCTTCAGAGATCGAGCAAGCCTTCAGCGATTTCAGAGCCGAGCGGCCAAGGCTGGCGTTAGCACAATAAATCTCATACGCAAAACCCCAAAGATATGGATAATCTTTGGGGTTTCTTTTTTACTATAGCCTCATTACTTTGGTAGAGTGTAAGTTACTTCTTCACCAGGGCCAATATTTCATCGGCAACGAGATCAGGATGATACTGATGGATGTAATGATCGGTATCTTTAATGGTTATTTGTTTGGAATCATCTGACCAGGATATGAATTCTGCTTGTGATTTATCCCAGTCGGGTTCACTAGCACCAAGGTAGTCAGCCGTCAGTATCGTGAGTGGAAACGGAAACGGTTGCTTGTGATCTACGACCACTTTGGCATTTTCAGCTATTTCACGTAATTCATCCAACGTGTTTGCATTTCCATAGTTGTGCAACAGAGCAGTTGTATCGATTTTCTTCAGTTCATCGGGTACAAGTTTCAATTTGTTACGATTGGCATTGGATGTCTCGACAACCAGGTCTGATTGCATGGAGAGGCGGAATAATCCGGTTTGGATACGGAATTTATTCGCAAAACCACCAATTGTATCTGCCAAAGAGTCATCGTCCTTCGCATAATATTCGGGGCTTCCGCCATCAATCATGACGATACCCTTGACGAGTTCCGGGTATTTTTGCGCAAAACGAATGGTTTCCAGCGAGCCGAGTGAATGTCCAACCAATACATAAGGTGGTTTCTGTCCGGATACTTGTAATAACTCATGCAATTCCTCAGCGAGGGTATCGACATCACGTTTCTGGTCGGTTTGATCGCTATATCCATAGCCAAATCGGTCATATACTGCGAATTTCGTATTGGGAGCGAGTTTTTCATATAACGGATAATAGTCTACATAGGGATTAGCGGTACCCCAGCCGGAGGCGAGCACTACGGTAACATCGCCTTCTCCACCCGTATATAAATGCATATTTTCACCATGTACTTTGTACAACTCTCCAGGAGGCACAAGTATTTTTGCATCTTGTCTTGCACCTACTTGTTGGTAGATCACCCCTGTACTCAGAAGCAACAGAATCACAGCCAGGTCGAATATCAAAAACTTAACTATCCTTTTACGCCATTTCTTCATGTTCTATCACATACTCTCCATGTATTTTCTCTATCATATACGCCCAATCTTATATGAGAGAAAACACAGTCTTAATTCTGTCTTAATTAACCGAAAATTGAATATCAACAGCCAATGAATTAATATATAGCTACGATATGAATATATTTTATCCAATGCTGAATCACAGATCGATTATATAGAACAGAAGGTATGTACAATGACAAAATACGAAAATCAGCTCCCGACTTCAGCCGGCATGAACTTCAAGTCCTTGATCAGTATATTGAGAGATTCCATGCGTGGAGATGTAGAGCGGAGGCCATCAGGTACGATGCCCATGGAGATATGTGAACCTGCAGAATCATTCAGTGCATCCGATAATCCGCAGGTTACATGGTTCGGCCATTCGGCGTTTTTGCTTGAAATCGAGGGTCACAGGTTGCTCTTTGATCCGATGCTGGGCAATCGTCCATCCCCTGTGTCCTGGGTGGGTACCAAACGTTACAGCACGAATCTACCGATTCAACCGGAGGATTTCCCGGCTCTGGATGCAATCATTATATCGCATGACCATTATGATCATCTGGACTATGACTCCATTCGCAGATTGAAGGATAAAACAAAGCGATTTATCGTGCCGCTTGGCGTCCGCCGTCGACTGATTCAACTGGGTGTGCCTTCGGAGCAGATTACCGAGCATAACTGGTGGGATGAGTTATCGTTCAAAGGTCTAACATTTGCTTGTACGCCAGCACGACATTTTTCAGGCAGAGGATTATTCGACCGTAATTCTACCTTATGGTGTTCGTGGGTCATCGCTGGACAACATACAAAAGTGTTCTTTAGTGGTGACAGCGGATACGGCCCTCATTTCAAGGAAATTGGCAGTAAATACGGGCCATTTGACCTGACTTTGATGGAATGTGGGCAATATGACGAACGGTGGTCCAACATTCACATGATGCCAGAAGAAACGGTGCAAGCGCATTTGGATGTAGGTGGCAAGTTGCTTATCCCGATTCATTGGGCGGCATTTACGCTGGCTTATCATGCCTGGAATGAACCCGTTGAACGGATTACCAAGGCTGCACATGCTTTGAAAGTTAAGATTGCAACACCCAAAATCGGCGAGAAGGTTGTACTTCATACAGAGGATTATCCTACACACCCATGGTGGAGACCGGAATTAGGTTGAAATTAAAAGCGTTCAGCTCATTCAATGAGTGGACGCTTTTTCTTGGTGCATTTCACATCAGGATTGATAGAGCACTGTAGATTAACAAAATACCCATCACGATATTAACTGGACGTTCGTATCGCAATAGAAAGCTCTGGAATAACAGACCACCAAATGCCCAGGTCATATTGGCACTAATGCCGATAAAGGTGAGCAACAAGGAAAATGCGATGAGTTGAACATGCGATTGTCCAAGAGGCAGAACAAAAACGGATATGGCCGTAAGTCCATACAGAATGACTTTGGGATTAATGAATTGCAGGGTGAACCCAAATAGAAATGAATAATGATTGACCTTGTTCTCATCCGCATTTGCAGGTTTACTTCGCATAATTTTGAGCGCCAGATAAAGCATGTACACACATCCCAACAGGTTCAAAATGGGTGTGATCTTGGGGATATATTGATGAAGAATAAGGTTGAAATAACTGGACAGAAACATAATAAGCAGGCAGCCAGCTGCAACTCCACTAATAAACGGTAGGGTCTTGCGGAAACCCTTATTTCTTGCATGCGTCATGGAAATGATATTGTTGGGGCCCGGTGTAAATGATGCGATGATTGCGTATGTCACCAAAGGTATAATGTTCATGTATCCTCCACGTCTTCTCAAGTTGTGTGATATAATAAACTAAAATGTGCGTTATAACGCACGTTCTTTATCATTGTACAATATGTACGCTATAAAGCACAACTTGTTTATATATGGAGGAGGATGGATTTTGAAGAACATTAATCATATTCTTGCCCAGAACTTGAAACAGCTTAGGGAACAAAGAAAGCTTAGTCTGGATAAGGTTGCCGAAATGTCCGGTATCAGCAAGACCATGCTTGGTCAGATTGAACGGGGCGAATCCAATCCATCGATTGCAACTGTATGGAAGATTGCCAACGGCCTGAAAATTTCTTTTACTGCTTTGATCCACGAACCGAAGTCAGATACTACCGTTGTAACGGGCAATGATATTCAAGTTTTGATGGAGGATGAAGGAAGAGTACGAATATATCCGCATTTTCCTTTTGAAGAGGGTCGGCGTTTTGAAATATATATGATGGAGATGGACCCCCAGTCTGCGTTAAATGCAGAATCGCATATCGAAGGTACGGAAGAATTTATTACGGTCTTTGAAGGGGAAGTTACGATTCGGGTTGGGACGGAGGAATATACGGTAAACCAAGGGGAATCCATTCGTTTTGGAGCGGACAAGCCTCATGCCTATGTTAACGCTGGTGCTAAGACCAATAAAATAAACATGGTTATTCATTATTCGAAGTAATATGCAAGGATTCGGCTGTAATTTTAACGAACGATGAAAGAATGAATGCATATATGAAATGCCAACAAAGCAGCCTGATGCAAGGAACTGCAACTCCATTGTTAAACATGTCTAACAAAGGTGTGCAGTTCAATACATTGGCTGCTTTATTGGTGTGTTCGTTATAGAACCCAGCGCCTATGATATAGATCGGGTTAAGGCTTTTCTTTGGCCTGACGCTGGATTTCCTTCGCTGTTAATGCTTTATCATACACTCTTACATTATCCAGGCTACCTTTGTAGAACGGATCAGCCGCATAACGACTTTTGCCCAGATAAGCTTCTGTCACTTGCAGATCCTTAGGATTAAAGGTGATCTCGGAGCTGCTTGCAACAGATGTGCCATTCACATATAGAGTGCCCACATCCCCTTGAAGGGTTACAGCCACATGAACCCACTCCTTAGAAGGCAAGGGATTGGCAGCAATCAGACTCTGATCCCGTCCCTCATTATGGATGGTGAATTGTAATGCCCCATTATGCTGGGATGGAGTAAGGAACATATGTCTTGTCAAGCCATTTCCAAAGTCGAAAATACGCTGCCAGGACCCGCCGCCATCCCAATTGACCCAAGCGCTAAAGGTGAAATCCGTTGTATCTGTGAGGAGTCCAGGCAACTGGATGTAACTGTCGGTTCCGTTAAATGTGGCAGCCTGATTTTTGCCACCTGCAGCAGAACTCACCACATTATAAGCTTGTCCATGATATTTGTTCTTACTGTCATCCTGTGCGATTTTTGCAATTTTCTTGTGTTCAAACGTATACTCCCCGAGCAATGGGCTTACCGCTTGCTGCGGAATGATAACGTTGAACGTTTTGGAGTTTACCGCAGCTCCTTTACGAATCGTAGCAGTTAATTTCACTTTGGCATCCCCCTTGCCAGCGCGTGGTCGCTGCACTACACCAGTAGCGGATAGAGCCGAAGTATTGGAGCTTTTCCACGTAATGTCTGCATCACTTGATCCCTTTGCAGGCAGTGAGAGATTGAAGAACACATGATCCGTATTACCAATGCTCAGATCTTTTTTTATTGCATCTACAATGTCCTGATCACTTCGTTCAACACCTTGACTTCCCCAGATGGCAATCCCGGAGGAGGAGAGGGCGCTAAAGGTTAGAACCGTACTTTGGGATTCCGAATTCCATTCATGTGTGAAAACGCCGTTGTACACAACGTTATTCGATGTAATCTGAACTTTGTTGTCTGTGCCGAGACTCCATGTTCCTGTCACGGCACCATTAATTTGCCCATCTGCTGTGAACCGAACGGTCTGCGATGGCTGAATGTCCGCCGTGATGTCCTTACCGTGATTCACCCACTGGTACTGACCGGCGATATCCTGAGCTGTCAGTTGCGTTGTATCCTCTCCCAAGGCAGCATATCGATACGGAGAAACGACGGGCCAACCGTCTGCATTCATATGCATCTCATGTACGCGGACTTCATGTTCTTCACCACGCCCCGGAAAACGGGAATGGAAGATCAGATATTGTTTGCCTGTCTCCGCATCAAAATAAGCTGAGTTATGTCCCGGTGATACATAACCGGTTCCCAGGCCTGTACCGGGATCGCCAATCTGTCTCTCGAACAGGAAGTTCCCCATTAATTTGACTCCAAAAGGCTCAATGGAACGATCGTCAAATAGCGGTTTATCCTTGTCCGCTTTAACGTTGATCATATCGTTTCCTTCGGCATCAAGGAAAGGACCATCCGGCGCTTGGGAACGAGCAACTCGAATGTTATATCCTCCGTCAGCACCCAGTCCGCCGTAAGACAGGTACAGATAATAATAATCCGTTTCGGGACTGTAGAGCATATAAGGGGCTTCAATACGACTATGATTGCCTCCGGTCAGCTTTTTGCCATAACCTTGATTTGGCAGTGGTTTACCTGTCGTTGCATCAATCTCCAGAATGAAAATCCCTCCGGAGTACGAGCCATACACCATCCATAACTTGCCGTTTTTATCATAAAAGACATCAGGATCGACCACATTGGGATGGATCGTTGCATCGTAAATGGTACCATCCTCACTGATCTGATCCCACATGCCGGATTTCAACAGAATGCCTTGATCCTTATAAGGGCCTTCGATATTGTCTGCGACAGCAATGCCAAGCGCTGATCGCGGAGAGTCCCCTTTACAAGCATTGTAGTACATATAAAATTTGCCGTCCGCCAATTGAATGACATCTGCTGCCCATAACGTATCTGTTTGCGCCCATTCCAGCGCTTCAGCGAATTCCTTGGTTACATTGGGGACAACAGGATTGTTATCCGTAACACCCGATGCGACGAGATCCCAGTTCAGAAAGTCTTTAGACTTGGCCACTTGCAAGTGTGAACCAAAAATATAAAACGTATCATCCACCTTAATGACAGATGGGTCATGAACGGAAACATTTTTGAATGATGTAGCAGGATTTGCGAGAGGTGTGGTGGAAGTCTGTGAGTTACCCACGGTTGCCCCTGAACCATTTGCGAACACCGAGACCGGCGTCAAAGTTGTTGCAGTAAGTAATGCGGTGCTTAGTACAGAAATGTTAAGTACGTTTATCCAATAACGTTTCATACGTTTCCCCTTTCCTAATCCCCGGAATGAAAAATAACCCGATACTTGGCAACACACGATATAAGGTTCAGCAGACCTCCTTTGGGTATTTCATTATATCAAGCGCTTTCATTTGATATATTATCAATTGGTTTATATGTTTGTAAACCATAAATATGATGGATTTATAGCAAAATGAATAAAAATAAGAGTGGGGAGACGGACCGACAAAGCATCTTACATAGAAATAAACATAAATAAAACAGCAGTCATTCTCAAATTTAGGATTGAAATTGGGCTCTGTAATGCGATAGTATTACGTTTAGATTATGTGTTTAAATATTTATCAATCATTTTATGCTTATGCAAATCAAAAGCAAGAGAAGACAATTCCAAATTACATAGGAGGTAAGAACATGACCACATATCAAAACCAATTAATCGCACAATACACGTTCAAAGATGCTGTTCAGATTGGGAAAGACAGTTCCGGGAACGGAAATGATAGTTTGGCAAAAGGCGAGTTACCCCCTGTCATATCCGAGTTAAAAGGAAGATCGGCTGTAACTTTCAACGGGGGAGCGAATGGAACTTCTTATCTACAATTACCGTCGGATCTGCTTCGTGATGTAAGCGATAACACGGGAATTACGATTGCAACTTGGGTATTTCTCGGCAAAGGCTCCAATGTGTGGGAGCGCATTTTTGACTTTGGCAAAGGAGAGAAGGGACCGTATTTATTTTTGACACGTCAGCTTTTGGGTACGTTATACGCCGGAGATAATCTGGTTGTCCACCCAAGTCGAGGAGTTGCAAGCGGAGAATGGTTGCATATTGCACTCTCCGTAGCAGGCAGCCAAGGGGGAACATTGAGCAGTGCGGGTCCGATTGTGTATGTGAATGGGGAGAAGGCCGCAGACGGCTCGATCAGTCAGACATCCAGTGGCAATTATGCCAAATTGCGCGAATGGTTTGATTCTTTCACCGATCCCGAGAATTATAGCCAGAATTATATTGGACGTTCCCAGTATGCAGCGGATGTGGATTTTGCAGGTTCGTTATCCGACTTTCGGATCTATGGGGCAGCGCTCACCATGGATGAAGTCATTGAAGTGATGTGTGAGTCACTGACAGATGAAGCGATTGTGAAGCTTGCGGCGGACAAGTACTTGTCCTTCCCCAACCGAATCATCACCAAGGATGTATCATTACCTGCAGACTTGCTGGGTGGTAAAGTGTCTGTTGAATGGAGCTCCAGTAAGCCGGAAGTCTTATCCGAGAGCGGAGAAGTTCAGGTGATCGCATCAGCACAAGAGGTTACGCTCCGGGCTTTTCTGAACAGAGGTGATCGTAAGTTGAGCCAAAGCTTTGACGTGTCTGTTGTGCCGGCGCATCTCCCGCCTTATACGGTCACCATCCATGGGGATCAGAAGGTGGCAGACATCAGTGAAGTCATGTATGGGCTTTTCTACGAGGATATTAACAACGCGGCAGATGGCGGTATCTATGCAGAGCTTGTCCAGAATCGATCATTTGAATCTTTTGCATTTGATACATACTCGCATGACTCTGGAGAGTGTGGTTGTTCGACAGGTCGAAATCGTGAGCCTTTGTTTGCCTGGTCAGGCGATACGGAGAAAATGCTCGTACAGCATACGGATGGATTGAACGTTCACTTTAACGTGGAAGATCCTGAAGTAAATGCTTATTATGTCACGGTTCAGGATGGGGCAACAATTCGAAATCGTGGATTCTCAGACTCCAACCAGCATTGTGCCATGTCCATCAAGCAGGGTGAGGGGTATGATTTTACCGTATGGGCAAAAGCAGAATCGGCAGGAACGATCACTGTTCAATTGCAGGATAGAGAAGACACTTCCATCAGTGATTCGGTAACGTTACATGTTGAAGGCGGAAACACATGGAAGAAATACGGCTTGTCACTTACCGGAACGGAAACTGTACTTGGTCAACTAGCACTTACGTTTGAAGGTGAAATCTCCATCGATATGGTGTCCTTAATCCCTCAGAATGTATGGGGAGCTGATCCGACAGAAGAGGGAATATCGGCTACAGCACATGCCAACTACACAGGTAATCCGAACTATCGATTGAGAAAAGATCTAATCCAGGCACTCGCAGATCTGCATCCGAAGTTCTTGCGTTTTCCGGGAGGATGTATCTCGGAGGGATCTTTCATCTGGGATAACGTATATGACTGGAAGGATTCTGTGGGTCCGGTTGAGCTCCGCAAAGAAAATTATAATGTCTGGGGTTACATGATGACGATGGGTCTCGGTTATATGGAGTACTTCCAACTGGCGGAAGATCTGAATGCCGCTCCAGTTCCAGTCATGGCTTGCGGTGTGTTGTGTCAGGCACGCTCGGATTATGCTCACCCTGCGGGTGGCGCTTTAAGGGATTATTATATCCGCAACTTTACAGACCTGATCGACTTTGCGCTCAGCACAGACTTTGAACAAAACGAATGGGCAGCGGTACGAAGCCAGATGGGACATCCTGAACCGTTTGATCTTCGTTATCTGGGCGTAGGCAATGAGAACTGGGGCACTGAATTTTTTGCCAACTTCGAAGTATTCAAACGTTCGATAGATGAGTACATGAAGCAGAACTATCCTGATCATGAACTGCACATTATCTCGACGGTTGGTGCTCAGGCGGATGATGATGCGTACCAGGAAGGATGGAAGTTCCTGAGCGGGAACCTCACCGGATCAGCTCAAGTTGCTTTTGCAGATGGTACAGAGGTGATTGAAGAGACCGTAACTTGGTATGAGAATCAGGACAATTACATGGACACCATTGCAGATGAGCACTACTACCGCTCCAATGAATATCTGCTGAATAACGTGGATCGGTACAATTACTATGACCGGGCTTACCATGAAGATGGAAGTATCGATTGGAAAGAAACATCCAAAGTATTTGTGGGAGAGTATGCTTCCACGGACAAAAACACGCTGGCAGGTGCGGTTGCGGAAGCTGCGATCATGACCGGATTTGAAAATAATGCGGACGTTGTTCGCCTGGCTGCGTATGCGCCATTGTTCAACAAGGTATTAACGGATGGTACCTACCGCTGGACGCCGGACTGCATCTGGTTTGATGATGAAACCGTGTGGTATACACCGAATTATTATGTACAGCAGCTTTTTGCAAAATATGTAGGGGACCAGGTACTTGAGACTTCGTTCTCCACATATAGCAAAGGCAAACCGCTGAATCTCATTCCACGTGGCGGCATCGAGATTGCAACAGGTCATGCAGACATCGTGGTGAAGCGAGTCAAGGTCACGTCCAATGTGGATGGCACCATACTGTTAGATGAAGATTTCAGGGAACGTACAAAACCTAGTGAGGCATGGAGTCAGATTCCTGGATCGGAAGGATACACGTTAACCGCAGGAAAAGGACTCATTTTGAAGGCACAATCAAGTGGATTAAATGGATTGTATCTGCTGAATGACGAATGGACCAACTACAAGGTGCACGTTGAGGCTGAAAGAATTTCAGGTGAGGATGGTTTTTACATCGGTGTAGGACTGACGGATATCTCGCCGGAGAACAAGGATGTTATAGAGTACGCAATCAGTTACGGCGGGAACGCAACAGGAGTGAAGGTGTACAAACAAGGGATCGAAGGTTACACATTAGGAGATTATTCATCCAGTTCGGCAGCAGGTAACCTGAGAGCGGCCAACTATGAACCACTCGAGAATGGGACCGATTATACAATCACGGTTAACTATGGTGGGGATACAGGAAAAAATCTGATTTGTTCCTATACAGACGGACGTAATACCAGCAAGGTTCTGGATTACAAGCTGGAAGCATACAACCGGGAAGTATTCCACTCTGTTACGAAAGACGCACGGCATGTGTATGTGAAACTGGTGAATGCAGATGGTGTGGATAAATCAACCCGGATTTGCCTTCAGGATCTGAAGGTTGATGCTTCAGCCAGACTGATCACACTTACTGGAGAAGATCATTTGGTACATATTCCGAATGTGAATCAGAAGAATGATGAGAAAGTGATTCCCCAAGAACAGGAGATAAAATTGAATGGTGAATCAGTGATCGTTGGTTTGTCAGCTCATTCGGTAAATGTTCTTATTATGGATCTACTGTAAGCAAATATATAAATAAAAGCCCCCTTAAGCAGACATCTGTCGTTTGCGATAAGGGGGCGTTTTGCTATTGAACTTGTTTTGAAATAAAAAGGAATTACTTTTCCGCAATAAGATTAACATGTCAGTAGTCAGGAATGTTAACCAATAAGGACATGGTCCTCTGCATAACCTATTTTGGATGTGCGTTTCTTCTGAGCCAGTGCGAAAGCCAGAGTTAATGGTCCCAATCGTCCTGCAAACATCGTAATAGAGACTATAATTTTACCGGCAACACTCAACTCACTTGTCAGACCCATCGAGAGTCCAGTGGTGCTAAATGCTGAAGTGGCTTCAAACAGAACATCCAGAAAATGATTTTCAAGAATGCCTTCGGATATGGATAGCAGAATGGAGATCCCAAGCACAAAGGCGAGAGAACTTAAGACAACAGCGAGTGCACGCATTACTGTTTCTTCTGCAATTTTACGCTCAAAGGCATGAATCTGTCCGCCGCCCCGAAATGTTTGTATGGTTGCAAGAACAAGGACTACAAAAGTATTGATTTTAATTCCTCCACCTGTTCCGCCGGAAGAAGCCCCAATGAACATTAGGATAATAATGAAAAATTGGGATGTGGCCAACATACTTCCAATGTCAATGGTATTGAATCCAGAGCTTCGAGGAGCAGTGCCCTGAAATAGAGAAGCCCATATACGTTCACTGTAAGATAAATCAGCGAACGTAGAAGGATTCCAACTCTCAAGTAAAAAAATGGTGAGAAATCCAAACAAGTACAGAGAAAAACTGCCGATTAACACAATTTTTGAATGAAGGGAGAGCTTTCTCCATGAACGCTTGCGGAATACATCCACAACCACAATATAACCCAAGCCGCCAATGATAAAGAGCGTAATGACTGTAAGATTAACAATCGGGTCACCAACAAATGGGGTAAGGCTATCACTCCAAAGAGAGAAACCCGCATTATTGAAGGCAGAGATGGAATGGAATATGGCGTAATAGAAAGCTTGTCCCCATCCCAAATCGCTCTGCCAGCGCAATGTAAGAACCACGGTAGCCAGAGCTTCAAAAGCAAAGGCTATAAGTACAATATACATGGATAGCTTAACCAGACCTTGAGCAGAGGAGGTATTGGTGGCTTGTTGAATAAGAAGCCTCTGTTTCAAACCAATCCGTTTCCCCAGAATAATGGCAACCATTACACCTAGTGTCATGAAACCCAGTCCACCAACCTGAATCAAAATCATGATGATGACCTGTCCGAATGTTGAAAAGACACTCCCTGTATCCAAGACAATCAGCCCATTTACACATATAGCGGAGGTTGCTGTGAACAAGGCATCAAGTAAACCGATGGAAGTCCCGGTACTTGAAGATATCGGCAGTGCCAGCAATATGGCTCCGATCCAGATGAGAGTGAAGAAGATCATCATGATGAGTTGTGGAGGGCTCATATTATTTTTCAACTTGTTTACAATTGATTCAATGTTTATCAGAGTCGGAGTTCCCGTCAAGCGTTTATCTCTTTGGTTCATAATCACTCTCCAGATTTCGAATGTCATCGTTACTGCCTATTAACAAGAGCATATCTCCCGCACGGACTGTGTCTTCCGCCATGGGTGAGATATTCAGGTTATTCCCTGTTTTGATGGCGATAACCGTACATCCATATTCAGCCCGAATATTGAGTTCTAGCAAAGTCTTCTGATTCATACTTAAGGGAGCTTTGATCTCGACCAGATTATAATCTGAAGACAATTCAATGGAATCAATAATGTTGTCTGAGCTAAGCTGATTTCCCAGCCTTGTGGCCATGTCACGTTCAGGATAAACGATCTGGTCCGCACCAATCTTGCTAAGCACACTGCCATGGTTATCATTTTTTGCTTTGGCTGTTACTTTGGGCACATTAAGTTCTTTCAATAACAAAGTGGTTAGTATACTTGCTTGCAGATCTTCGCCGATCGCGACAATAGCGTGTGAAAAGTTGCTTGCCCCAAGCTCCATAAGGACTGATTTGTCAGTGCAATCTGCTTGTACCGCATGGGTTGCCACCGTTGAAATCTCCTGAACAAGAGTTTCGCTTTTGTCTACAGCGAGCACTTCATGCCCATTTTTGATGAGTGTGTGTGTCAAGCTTGAACCGAATCGTCCAAGACCAAGTACCATAAATTGTTTTTTCATAATATCCCTCATTGTAATCAAAATAAATAACAGTTTCCTCTACACCCTAATGGTAAATATTACATTACGTACAATGGAATGTAAGGTTTCATATCGTAGTTAGCGAATCCTGTCCGTCATGTCTATGTCTAAGCATATCTCAAAAGAGTTCATTCTAATGGCTTAAGAATAGAATTGCAACTGATTCGATTCTTTTTTGGTATGGCGGTTGAACTGTGCAAAGGGTCAACAAAAGATACCCAAAGTAAATAGCCCACACTATTGCGGTGATCTGGCTGCTCCTATAATAAACGTTGAAGGAGGAGTCAGCTATGCGTTCCAACTACAAACAATTCATCCGAAACGTTCCGCTTCATTTAATGATTCTACCCGGACTACTGATTATTATTGTATTCGGTTACATTCCGATGGCGGGGCTCTCTATTGCCTTTCAGAATTTCTCTCCCATTGCCGGATTCAAAAACATGAACTGGGTGGGGTGGGATAATTTCAGGTATCTGTTCGATCTGCCCGGTTTCTCGCAAGTTGTATGGAATACGGTATTTATATCAACGATGAAAATTGTGTCCGGCTTGGTCATTCCGGTACTTGTAGCCTTATTACTCAACGAGGTTCGCAAGACAGGTTTCAAAAGAACGATTCAGACTGTAATCTATATGCCTCACTTTTTCTCTTGGGTAATTCTGGCGGGAATCATCGTGGATGTGTTATCTCCGAGCACGGGGATCGTTAATATGTTGCTCAAATCCCTCGGAATTGACCCGATTCAATTCCTGGCCAGTAACGAGTGGTTTCCATACATACTTGTCATCACAGACCAATGGAAAGAATTCGGATTTGGTACGATTATCTATCTTGCTGCCCTCACGAATATTGATAAGTCACTCTACGAAGCCTCTGTTATGGATGGAGCGGGAAGATGGAAGCAGACATGGCATATCACACTGCCAGGCATTCGCCCGATCGTAATTTTGATGGTAACGCTTAGTCTGGGGAATGTACTCAACGGCGGTTTTGATCAAGTGTTCAATTTGTATAATCCTTTGGTGTATGAATCAGGAGATATTCTCGATACGATGATCTATCGGATTGGATTGCAGGATGCACAGTATTCTGTATCCACAGCGTTGGGGCTGATCAAATCTGTCGTTTCGTTCATTTTTATTGGACTTGGTTATTTCTTGGCCTATCGGTTCGCGAATTATCGGATATTCTAGAAAGGAGGCAGAGTCATGCACCACGCTTCAAGAGCCTATCAGTGGTTCCTAGGGTTTAACTACGTCATCCTGACGATTCTTGCCTTGTTATGCCTGTTCCCGATTGTGAATATATTAGCGATTTCATTTAGTTCAAGTGATGCGGTCAAAGCGGGAAGCGTCACATTCTGGCCTGTGGATTTTACATTGTCCTCCTATCAATACATTCTGGAAAATCAGCAATTCCTGAACTCATTCGGCACGAGCCTTCTACGTGTCATTCTGGGGGTTACGACCAATCTGATCTTCACGATTCTGGTAGCTTATCCGCTCTCCAAAGAGGCTACGAAATTCCGTTCAAGAACGTTCTATGCCTGGATATTCGTATTCACCATGTTATTCAGTGGAGGATTGATCCCGGGTTACCTGGTGGTTAAGGAAGCGGGCTTGTTGGATTCCATCTGGGCTCTGATTCTGCCGGGTGCTGTTCCGATCTTTAATGTACTTCTAATGCTTAATTTCTTCCGGGGATTGCCAAAGGAACTTGAAGAGGCCTCCTGGATGGATGGAGCAGGACATTTCCGCACGTTATGCAGCATCTATCTTCCTATTTCACTTCCCAGTATTGCGACCATTACGCTGTTCGCCATGGTGGGACACTGGAACGCCTGGTTCGATGGCATGATCTACATGAAAAGTCCGGAAGGCTATCCGCTTGCTACATATCTTCAGTCCATGTTACAGCAGGTGACGATGATTCAGAGCGAGATGATGACGCTGGAGGATGCGACACTCTTAAGTCAGGTATCGGATAGAACTACCCAAGCTTCCCAGATCTTTTTGTCCGTTATTCCGATTCTACTCGTGTATCCGTTCCTGCAGCGGTATTTCGTTCATGGGCTTGTCGTCGGAAGTGTAAAGGGATAAGATCGATAGGAGGAAAACCAATCGATGGAGGAGCCGATTTCTGGCTCCTTTTTTGCTATTGAGGAGAGGGGAGATGGAATGTTGAGATTCATTTGGGGGAGATGGAGAGAGTCATCCATTGTCGTCAAACTGATGATTGCTTTTATACTGGTCATTCTGCCCCTGTACGGGATAAGCATTATGATTACGCAACTCAGCTCCAAACAAATGCAAACGGAGGTGGAGAAGGCCCATGAGTCCAAATTGTACTTCTACCATAATCATCTGCAATTCGAATTGGAGCGAATGAGTGCGCTGGTTACCGAATTTTCATTTGATGAACCCATGTCCACGCTAAGTACAAGGGCTGCGATTATGAGCAGGTATGAAATCACGTCCAGCCTGAACAACATTCACAATAAGTTGGGTCAGATCATGGTGACGAGTCCTTATATTAGTGATGTTGTGTATTACGTTCCCGCTCTGCATAAACGGGTCAGTGCGGCGGACGGGATTCGGGATGTAGAGGATACCGAGTGGAAGAATCTGCTCGCGACGATGGGGAATCTGAATGGCGAATTATCGCATTCCAATAACGATCTCTATTTCCTGAAAAGTAATCCGTATAACATGAACCATGAGGAGCCACCCAATTTTATATTAGGAATACGCTTGTCTGCTGAAGAACTGAAACATCGTTTGCAGCAACTGTCGGAAACGGGTGAAAGTGAGATTACACTGAGTTTTGGTGAACACCATAATGTAGTCATCTCTTCTTCAGAGCAGCCAGCACCTGTAAAACCGATTCGAACAGTTCCGCCTGAACCGTCTGAGTCCATGCAAGTTACAAAGTTCCAATCTGATCCATATCTCTATTATTCTTTACACGATAAAGATCATTCGTTCACGCTGACAGCCACTATTCCGCAGGATGTGCTGAGCGCACCACTGGAACAATACAACATATGGTTATGGATGGTGACCTTCATGTCGGTTGTAATTATTATTGTCTTCTCGTTTTCGATCTATAGATCGATTCACCAACCTTTATCGTTGCTCATCCGAGGATTTAGAATGGCTGAACAGGGCCAGACAAGTGTACATATTCCTTCATCCAGAAGGGATGAATTCGGCTATTTGTACTCCCGATTCAACCATATGATAGAACGCTTACATATTTTGATCGATGAGAATTATGTTGCACGCATTCGAACAAGTGAGGCGGAACTCAAACATCTGCAATCCCAGATTCAACCTCACTTTCTATACAACAGTCTGTTCAGCATCAAGCAAATGGCTGAGGTGGAGAATGTGGAGCTCATTCAGGAATTCACCGACTACCTGGGTCAATATTTCAGGTATATGTCTCGGGATTCTCATACGGAGGTATCGTTGGGGGCTGAGATTGACCATGCGCTGGTCTATGCATCCATTCAAAAAATCCGGTTTGGTTCGAGGATTCAATTAGAATTGGAGGATCTGGACGCAAGATACAGAGTCATTTCCGTTCCCAGAGTCATGATTCAGCCGATTGTAGAGAATGTGTTTGAGCATGCACTAGCCAAACGCAGCCAAGGAGGTATCCTACAGATCTCGTACCAAAAGTGCCTGGACAATCTATCCATTCGCATTGAGGATGATGGGGATCAGTTAAGTGATGAAACATTGATTTATCTGCAATCTGCATTTGAGGAAACAGAGCGGAAACATGGAAACGAAGAGATAACCGGGCTCATCAATGTGAATCAGCGATTAAGAATCAAATTCGGGGCTGGTTATGGTCTTACAGCACAGCGAAGTGAGCTCGGTGGGTTGTGCATTATAGTGAAGATTCCATGGGAGGGGGAGTAACGTCATGCAGAGGATGCTTATCGTAGATGATGAACCCGTTATTCTGGACGGACTGTATGCGTTCTTTCAAAAAGCAAATCTTCAGGACATGGAGATAATCAAGGCATACTCTGCCTATGAAGCTATCGATTGGCTGAACTCGGTAAAGGTTGATATTGTACTCAGCGATATCTGTATGCCTGGCATGGATGGCATGCAGTTAATTGAGCAGATTATGGATCGGTGGCCACGATGCAAAGTCCTCTTGCTGACAGGTCATAACGAATTTGATTATGCACACCAAGCTATTCGGAATCCTTGCGTTGTTGATTACCTGTTAAAGACAGAGGGCATGAATCACATTCGGGCTGCGGTAGAACGGGCATTAAGACAGATCTCGGAAGAGAATGATTTTCGCTACCAAGCTGCATGGTTTCGCAGTAAATTGCCACGAGCGCTGCCCCAGTTACAGCGTCAATTGCTGCTGGATGTGCTTAAGCGAACGGAAAGCCATGATATCATTTCACTTCAGGAAGAACTTGATGCTGTACAGCTACCTTTCGAATCCGATCAACTCGTTATTCCAGTAATCATCCGGGTAGAAGAATGGAACAACTATCAATCTCAGGCGGATCGCAGTTTAATCCGCTATGCCGTTGCCAATGTTGCAGAGGAACTACTGCAGGACAAGGCCAAGGTGAAGGCAATTGATCTGGACACTCAGGTCATCGCTTGCTTTATTCAATCGCAAGGGGCGCATCCGTCCCACGTATCTAATACTGAAGGGGAACGAGGGAGTCAGCTGGATAACTGGCAACAAACTCTTCGTTTTGTCTATGGCACACTGGAGTCTGTGCAGCAATCCTGTGCGGACTGTCTGAACCTGTCTGTATCCATCATGATTAGTGAGCAGGCGGTAGAGTGGAATAGGGTTAATCAGGCTATTGCGCAGTTGCGTCTATCGATTCATGAGAGTCCGGGGCTGGGGATGGAGAAGCTGCTGCGTGTCAATATCCAGGATGAATTGCCTTACACTCCTAGCATGATGAATCAACAGGGTGTCGTAGTACTGCATCTGGAGCACATCAAACAGCGAATAACAGCAGGTGACCGGGAGTGGATGGAGTCCTTCCATAAATGGAGCGAGGCTGCGAAGAAAGGACTTCAAGATCCGTTCTTTCGTATGAAAACCTATAATGGCGCAGCCAATGTGTTCATTGAAGTCCTGCACGAATTAGGATTATATGAATCGGCAATGGAAGAAATAGCGCTGTCCCGAATGCTGCATTTTGACATCCATACCGCATGGTCCGAACTGGTTATCTTTTATCAATCTGCATACGAATGGATGATCTCCAAACGAAGCAATGCTCGCTTGAACGACCAATCACAGATACTGATCACGATCCATCATTATATCAAGCACCATCTGGAGGACGACCTCTCACTCACACGGATCGCACAGGAAGTCTCTCTTAATCCTTCTTATCTGTCGCGTTGGTACAAACGGATTACAGGTAAAGGTATATCCGACTACATCCATGACCTTAGAGTGGAGCGAAGCAAAGAGTTGCTTCTGGGTTCGACCTGCAAGATGCATGAAATATCTGCGAAGGTTGGGTTTAGCGATCAGCATTATTTTTATCGTTTCTTCAAAAAAGCGACAGGTTGCACCCCTCAAGAGTATCGTGATCAGAAAAGTTAGAGGATGTCTCAAAGAGTAAATCAAAGATACCAGATGTCAACGGGGTACACTCGAAGTGATAGCGCTTTCTTTGTAATATAATATTATACCTCACGGGAGGAGAAAAAAGGGGGATTCGCATGAATATATCATTCAAGAAGTTCTCATTATTAACATTAACCATGGTGCTAGCCACCACACTTGCAGCCTGTTCGTCCGGTGCGGGAAGCGCCGAGAATGAAGCTGAGCCGAACACACAGCAGGATGCAGGAGGACCACTTACGAAATACGACCCACCGATTAAATTAACTTCTACCATGAATGAAACGGGGAAAGAATCGCTAGCACAAGGAGATACACACGCCAATAACATCTGGACCAGAGGGTATAAGGATGAACTCGGTATTGATGTATCGTACGAATGGATTGTTCCGGATGCCAATTATAACGATAAGATGAATGTCACGCTCGCGAGTGGTGATCTGCCGGATGTACTGAAAGTGAGCGCTGTTCAATTCGAACAACTGCATGAAGCAGGGATGCTGGAGGACCTGACCGAAGTATATGACAAATATGCATCCGAACTGGTTAAGGAGTTCATGTCTGCTGAAGATGGAGCAGGTTTGAAGCCGGTAACCAAGGATGGAAAAATATACGCCATGGTGAGCTTCCCAGGTTCGTTGGATTCCTCGGATATGATCTGGATTCGTCAGGATTGGCTGAAAAAGGTTGGGCTTGAGGCACCTAAAACCATGCAGGATGTCATCCAGATTGCGGAAGCCTTTACCTTCGAAGATCCAGACGGAAATGGCAAAGATGATACGTACGGTATTGCCTTAAACAAGGATTTACCTATCAACGCGTTCTTGCTCGGCTATCATGGTTATCTCGAAACCTGGATTAAGGATGCTTCAGGTCAAGTCGTGAATGGAACGATCCAACCGGAAGTGAAAGAAGGATTGCGTGAGCTCCAGACTCTGTATCAGAAGGGCGTTCTTGATCCCGAATTTGGCGTTAAAGATTTTGCTAAAATGATGGAGGATGTGAATGCAGGCAAGTCAGGCATGTTCTTCCTGCCACAATGGGCACCTTTTCAGGTTAGCAGTATGATTAAGAAAGACAAGAACATCGACTGGATGCCTTACCCGGTTCAATCGATTGATGATCAGCCGGCAAAAACACAGAACCATCTTAGCCTGGGCGGCATATTTGCCGTTCGCAAAGGTTACGAGCATCCGGAAGCGTTAATCAAATTGCTCAATTTCCAGGCTGAGAAAATGTTCGGTGAGTCTGCGAAGGAAGAACGGGCTGCTTACTTAAATGGACTGACAGGTCTTGGTTTTCATAATGCGACGGTCTCTAACCTGCCAGCCAACAAAAATGTGAAGGCGCAGGACGAAGTGGAGCAGGCGCTTGAAACAGGAGATACGTCCGGATTGGAACTCGAAGCGAAGCTGTTCTATGATGATATTATGGATTATCGGAATGGTAATCTCGACAAGTGGCATATGGAGCGGATATTTGGCCCAGAGAGTTCACAAGGTGTGATTAAATATTATCGGGATAATGACCTGATTGTCATGAATGAATTCATCTATGCACCAACGAGAACGATGAATACCAAGCAAGCTACGCTGGATAAATTGAGAGCCGAGACGTTCCTGAAAATCATCTATGGTAACCTGTCGATTGACGAGTTCGATAACTTTGTTGCCAATTGGAAGAAACTTGGCGGTGATCAGATCACACAGGAAGTGAATGAAACGATCGCTGCTAACCAATAGAATGATTGATTCATATTATCCAAGAATGGAACATGAAAAATGGTGCGCTCCTTAAAGGGAGGCACCATTTTTTGCTTCTAATTATTTGCGTTTCAATAACAGAACTCCACTGATGGTTGACGTTTTCTGGCGGTATACCACTTTGAATCCAATATCGTTGTCCAGCAAACAGTTTAATGCATTAATCAATAATACGCCGGGAACCAATGTGAATGTACACGGAGACGTGTTGCCAATCACACGTACACTTTGGATTCTGCGCGCAGAACCAGGCACGAGCGGATTTCTGGACCAGTAGATTAATACCAGATCCGGTTGTGGAACAGCGTTTACACGAGCCATACTAATCATCTCTTTTCTATTAAAGGTTCTTAATAGTAGATGAAAAGTAGAGGAAAGGGTGCTAGACAGAAGTCATGCTGTTCAATAAATAGACTCTACTTATTCGTAGAATGCTGCTTCGATGGCAATTTGTCCCCTGGTGTTCCCTTGCCGTTGTTTTTATTGTGACGCTGTTTTTCGGCATTTTCGTTAACTTTCTTCACAAAATCTTGCGTGCTTTCCATTGAAAATTACAGCTCCTTTCACAAGCAAAATGTGTATTCCGATTCTTAATATAACCACTGGAAAGTGATTTTATTTTGGAGACATCGCTAAATTTAATTTTGATTCAACAATCCCGGGTTAGTTGGGACATACTGGACATGGGAAGTATAGCCGACTAAACTAGATAGACCAGACATAATAAGAAGGGATGCGCCGATCCAAATATGTTGCAGAAATTCGGTTTTACACAATATGAGAGTCAGGTATACGAGGCTATATTTGCGCAGGATAAACCGCTTGATGCCACATCCATTGTTAATTATTCCAACGTTCCCAAAGCCAAAATATATGAGGTACTCAATCGGCTGATCGACAAGGGTACGGTGCTGACAACGATGGATGGAAAGAAGAAATTATATATGGCCGTGGATATTCAGTCCATTATTCATAAGATCAAGGCTGATTTTGATAAAGATATTGAGGAACTGAAGAGTTACAAAATCAAACGTACATTCACGGATGAACATATCTGGACGTTAAAAGATGAATCATCCATTGGATCAAACATTGAACAACTTATCGAGGAAGCGGAATCATCGATTCTTTTTCTGGCATGGAATGAGCGAATGGAGAAATATCGTGAACTGCTGGAGCAGAAGGAAAAGCAGGGAGTGTATGTTGAAGTGTTAGCCGTTGGGGGCATGGAGACCTCCTTAACCCGGAAATACTCGTTGATTCCATTACTTGACGCGCCGGAGCCATCACAACTGCTCATTGTGGATCATGCTTATCTGTTGTTTGCCGGTGTGGAACACGATTCATGGCGAGCCATCAAGACGATGTCCAAACCGATTGTTAAAGCGATGACTGATTATTTCTACCATGATGTTGCTCTTACCCAAATCACCCAAAAATATGGTGACCAACTGTTACAGGATGCTGAAATCGAGCGATTGCTCACCAGGTTGATCTATTAAAACTATTCTCTTGGAGAATAGTTTTTTTGTTATATCTTTGTTTGAAAAATAATGAGAATAACTATTGAAACTTTCATTCTTATGGGTTACTATCGTAGTTGTAACTTTTGAGGAGGATTCAACATGAATAAGAAAGTATATGTGCTTGCTATCGCAGCATTTGTGGTCGGAACCGTTGAACTGATCTTGGGCGGCATTCTGGACCTGATTGCTACGGATCTTCATCTTTCCCTGGCGAAAGCCGGGTATTTAATTTCTATTTTCTCCCTTGTCTATGCGTTGTCTGCGCCGATTTTATTGAATATGACAGCCAGATTTGAGCGTAAAAAAGTATATATGTGTACGCTGTTTGTATTTCTGATTAGTAATCTGATCTCTGCATTCAGTACCAGCTTCTATATGCTTATGGCGGGTAGAGCACTCGGAGCAGCCACCGGTTCACTTATTTTTGTGCTCTCCCTGACGCTTGCAGCACGCATTGTAGAACCACAGTATAAAGGACGCGCGGTGGGGACCATTACCATGGGAGGCAGTGCCTCACTTATCCTGGGCGTACCACTTGGTATCTTTGTAGGCAACTTGGCTGGCTGGCGTGAAGTGTTTATGTTGATCGCTATACTGACCGCAGTGGTTATGGTAGCTATCTGGATTGCGATGGATCGTGTGCAGCCGATCCCTGCGGTATCCCTGAAGAAACAGCTTACGGCTCTGTGGAATCCGAAAATGTTGGCAATCCATGCGACGACTTTGCTTGTGCTTGCGGGTCATTTGACTTTATATGCGTATTTCACACCATTTCTGCAAGAAACCCTGGGTGCCAGCGCGACGATGGTTACCTTTATCTATATGATGTTTGGGATCGCTGCTGTTGCAGGTGGAGGCATCGGGGGCATGTTATCCGATCGTCTGCATCCTGCTAAAGCGATAGTCATTGTGCTGATTCCCTTTATCGTGAGTATGGCTGTCATTCCGTTCAGTGTTCAATTACCTTTGATTGCCTTCTTGATATTGTTAAGCATCTGGAGTGCACTGAGCTGGACGATTATGCCTGTACAGAATAGTCTCATTATCAAAACTTCGCCGGAAACAGCTGAAACGCTAATCAGCACCAATTCAGGTATCGCACATGCAGGTATTGCACTGGGTACCTATATCGGTGGCATGGTGATCGATCATTCATCGATTCTGCACACCGGATGGGTCGGCTCTGTACTCATTTTGCTTGGTTTGGTGTCCGCCATCTATGCCATTAGCGTGAAGGAAAAAACCATTCAGGCGGTTGCTTAGAATGAAGAAATTAGACAAAAAACTTGAACCTCTGCATCCCCGTAGTCAATGGGGTGTAGAGGTTTTTTGCTATCTTACGAGTTTGCGGGTGAGTCGTATCAACTATTTTCATATAGAGCAAGACTTGTTTTATTCATCGTAATCTATATAATTAAAATAGTTTTAAAAAGTATTATCTAATGTTAGTTAAACTATATGATTTGTACCAAGGGAGCAGTGATTATGACCACGAAGACGGAAAAACAAAAAATGCTGGATGGCGAGCTGTACATGGCTTCTGATCTCGAATTGTCTAAGGATCGAGAATATGCACGCAGAATGACGCGCACATTCAATCAAACGACAGAAACTGACGGTGAGCTTAGAACCAAGTTACTGAAGGAACTGTTTGGATCTACAGGTGAACACCTGGGCATGGAACCTAATATTCATGTGGATTATGGATATAACATTCATGTAGGCAACCATTTTTATGCCAACTTTAATTGTACGATATTAGATGTGTGTGAAGTTCGTATTGGAGACTATTGTTTAATGGGTCCAGATGTACATATCTATACAGCTACTCATCCACTCCATCCGCATGAACGTAACACGGGAGCAGAGTATGGCAAGCCAGTCACGATTGGAAATAATGTATGGATCGGTGGTAGAGCCGTTATTAATCCAGGGGTTACCATAGGTGATAACGTCGTTATTGCTTCAGGCGCTGTGGTTACGAAGGATGTTCCGGATAATATGATCGTGGGCGGCAATCCTGCTAGAATCATTAGAGAGATAGAGCTTTAACTTAATTAAGGGCAGAAGATAGGGAGTGCATCGACTTGATGACTGAAAAAGAGAAATCGCAATTAGGGCTACTATATAATGCCAATTATGATCAAGAGTTAATTGAAGAGCGTTTGTATGCCAAAGGACTTTGTTACGATTATAACCAGCTCCATCCAGGCAAGATCAATGAACGAGAAGCGTTAATTAAGAAACTGTTCGGGAAAACGACTGATCATTTCCTGATTGAACAGCCATTTGTATGTGATTATGGCTATAATATTGAAATTGGTGAGAACTTCTATAGCAATCATAATATTGTCATGCTGGATGGAGGCAAAATTAGTTTTGGAGATAACGTTTTTGTGGCTCCAAATTGTGGGTTTTATACTGCAGGCCATCCTTTTGATGTGGAGCAGCGCAATGAAGGTCTGGAGATTGTTGGACCCATCACGGTAGGCAATAATGTGTGGATCGGTGGCGGTGTGACCGTTCTTGCCGGTGTGACGATTGGAGACAATACGATCATTGGAGCAGGGAGCGTAGTGACCAAGAGTATACCGTCTGGGGTGATTGCTGCGGGTAACCCGTGCAGGGTCATTCGCGAGATAACGGAAGAAGACAAAACAAAGTACAGCAGGGATGTAGTGAAGAACATATAGTAAAGAATATCCTAACAGCCAATGAGAATGCCCGATGTTTATCATTTATCATCGGGTATTTTTAATAAAATAAAATCCCCCAGATAGTAAACATGCCAAGGTATCGTATATCCGACACTTTTCATGTTATTTGCTGGGGGATAGACGGATGAATCTGTTACATTTGCTTAAACATTGCTTGAAAAACCTTAACGCTGCAAACTTTTCCCGTTACTGCTGATCACTTCTTTGTACCAATGGAAGGATTTTTTGCGGTAACGTTCGAGTGTTCCTGAACCATCGTCATGACGATCAACATAGATGTAGCCATAACGTTTTTTCAACTGGGCAGAAGACGCACTGACCACATCAATGCAACCCCATGATGTATAACCCATAATTTCAACGCCATCTTCAATGGCTTCGCCAACCTGAACCAGATGATCATTCAGATACTGGATTCGGTAATCATCTTCGACTGTTTTCTCACCGTCAGCACCCGTGATTAACTCATCGACAGCGCCAAGACCATTCTCTACAATAAACAGTGGTTTCTGATAACGGTCATAAAACATGTTAAGCACATAACGCAAGCCTTGCGGGTCAATCTGCCATCCCCATTCACTAGCTGGTAGATAAGGGTTAGGTACGCCGCCAAGCAGGTTACCTTCACCTGCGATTTGTTTCTCCGGGTCTGCCGTCTGACAGATACTCATGTAATAACTGAAAGAGATAAAATCTACCGTATGAAGCAACATTTCCTCGTCGCCAGGTTCCATATGAATCTCGATTCCATTCTCCCGGAAGTAACGTTTCATATAACCAGGGTAGCGACCTCTTACATGCACATCACCGAAGAAATAGTTGCTGTGTTCGAATTCCATGACTTTAATCATATCGTCTGGGTTCGGTGTCAGCGGGTAGGTAGGCATACTGAGCATCATACAACCAATCTGTGCCGTAGGAATAATCTCATGACAGAGTTTCACAGCAGAAGCACTAGCTACGAATTCATGATGGATCGCCTGATACAGATCTTGCTTGCTAAGCTTCTCCTTTGACGTGTAGATGCCTCCACTCATGAAGGGTGCTTCAAGAATCGAATTGATTTCGTTAAAAGTAAGCCAGTATTTTACTTTGTTTTTGTAACGGTTGAAGACAGTAGTTGCATAACGCTCGTAGAATCCAACCATTTTTCGGTTAACCCAGCCGTCGTATTCTTTGGACAAGTGAAGAGGTGTCTCATAGTGGGATAACGTTACGAGTGGTTCGATCCCGTATTTGTGACACTCGTCAAACAGATCGTCGTAAAACTGCAGACCTTCTTCATTCGGTTCCAGCTCGTCCCCTTTTGGGAAAATCCGGGACCAGGCGATGGACGTACGGAATACTTTGAAGCCCATCTCTGCAAACAGTTTTACATCTTCCTTGTAACGATGATACAGATCGATACCGATCAGTTTCATGTTATCTTCGGTTGGTTCTTCCGTGATCGGCCCCATGATGCCTTTGGGAGCTACATCCTGCGTAGATAATCCTTTGCCGCCTTGATTGTATGCACCTTCAGCCTGATTGGCTGCAATTGCGCCACCCCACAGGAAATTTTCCGGGAATTGATAGGTTTGATTTTGAGAGTTGCTCATTTGTATCGCTCCATTCATCAAATTGATTTTAAGATGTTGTTCAAAAAGCCCGCTTTTGATTACAAAAGATGCCTAACGGCATCATCAGCATCGAATATGGAATTCAGCCGAAATGTCCGTTGCTCACGTAGTTTCCCTACGCTCTGCTACTCCATTTCTAGCTTCATCCCATCTTCTCGGTACTGAAAACCGATCTTTTTGAACACGCACTTTAAGATGATTCATGTATGACATAAAAAAAGCTTAAACGTTGTAACGGGTTACACGTCAAGTTTTACTTTTGATCCCAATCTGAGGCATACTATTATTCAAAATAGTATTGGTTGAACTTATATAGTTCGTTAGCAAGAAGGGAGTCTCCGATGTCCAAGTTTGATGAAATTATGAAGCGGTCCGGTTACTCAAAAGCGACAGTGTCACGCGTGATTAATCATTCTCCGCATGTTAGTGATGAAGCAAGACAGATCATCACGGATATTATGAAACAGTTGAATTATATTCCCAACCGAAATGCGATATCGTTATCTACAGGGCAAACGAAGCAGATTGGCATTGTGACCTCTACCACAGGTGAGATCATTCTTACATTCATGAATCAATTCATTGATACAGCTATGGATTTTGGGTTTCAGACGATTATCTATACCTCCCGTGGAGATCCGGAGATTGAATTGCAGGCGTTCGAAGATCTGCGCAGTAAACGAGTCGATGGACTGGTTATTATTGCTTGTGTCAATGACCCTCGGAAATTAAAGGCATATATGGAGTATGGGCCCATTGTCTCCTGGCAGCGAATGGGGAACGACGAGATTCCGTCTGTCGCGATGGATCAGGCAGAAGGGTATAAGTTAGCTCTGGAGCATCTGGTTTCGAGAGGATACACCCGAATTGCGAATGCATTTGGCAGGGCTGAAAGTTTGAATACCCAGAGCCGCCGTGAAGCCTATGAATCTTTTATGAAGAGCAAAGGGTTACCTGTGTGGTCTGAAGCGTATCAATATTCTGTATTCAGCTCCACAGATGGCGAAGAAGCGATGCGCAGAATGGCAGAGGGCCCAGAACTTCCACAAGCTGTATTATGTTCGAATGATTATGCAGCCATCGGCATTCTGAGTGAAGCACGCAGACGAAATATTCAAGTACCGGAACAACTCGCCATTGTGGGGTTTGATGATATTGAGCTTTCCCGTGTTCTTGGAATCACGACCATACACAATCCGATTGCGGAGCAAGCCACCCAAGCATTTCATCAATTATGGGCTGTATTGGGTAAAACAGAGTTGAAAACCGAGAAGCTGACATACCAGCTAATTGAGCGTGAGACGACTTGAATCCGTAAGACCTGATGTAGGAATCTGGTTTTATGGATTCAATAATTATTCAAATTTGAAGCATCTTCGAATCGGACACATACGTTATACTGAAGATGAGCTTCAGAACGGCATATCTGTACGGAGATGTGGCGTGAAGTTTTCGTATCATGTTACAAGTTACATATTTCACAAACGATTAGCGGGAAAGGTGAGAATGGACCTTATGAAAACAGTGACAGGCCGATTCAGAATTGCGGGCATATGGGAGGGTGTGTCATTACTTCTATTAATTTTTATTGCTATGCCTCTGAAATATTTTGCAGATATCTCTTCCGCTGTAGCCGTAATGGGCATGATTCATGGTATTTTGTTTCCTTTGTACCTTATTGCGCTCGTACACTTGGCTCTGGTCAAAAAGTGGAAGATAACACGCTGGCTGATGGGTGGACTGGCCGGTCTTTTACCGTTTGGAACTTTTGTATTTGAATCTTATCTGCGGAAGAGAGATTGGAAATAAAATCAATATGGATGAAATAAAGCAGGCGACTAATTCAGATGTTATCCGAATTGTCGCCTGCTGGTTTCTGTACAAGTGCTACTTTACTGTACCCTGTTGACGATCGGATAACAGGCTTACTCCAATATCGCCAGAGGCATCAGATACAGGTGCATACGCCGAGAAGGAAGTAACAACAACCAGGGCAGTGAACAGAAATAAGAATGATTTTTTCATGCCATAACCTCTTTCATATGGGGATATATTCCATTTTATTTTAACGCACATAGGCTATACTTGAAAAGAAAAATTTTAACTAGGGCGTGTCTGAAAACTCCGAAGGGCGCAGATTTTGCCGAATTTTCGTTCCAAGCAAGGAAATTTTCCGCAGGCGTGCCGGGGCACGTCAAGGGAAAGTGACGCAGCAGGGAGCGAAAAGGTGGTAAAAGATGCACTTCAGTGAGTTTTGAGACACGTCCTAAGTAAGCCATCGAATGACTGAAAGGATTGAGCTTCTGTGAAAGTTATTCATGAGTTAACATCCATAGAAATGGTTGAAGAAGCTATTCACCAACATGAATTGGTTTTTTTGTATGTATCTCGTCCAGAGTGCAGTGTATGTCACGCTTTACTGCCCAAGATCAGGGCGCTGCTTGAACCTTATCCATCCATATATCTGGGTCACATTAATGCTAACGAAGTGGAAGAGGTCGCTTCCAAGTTTCTTATTTTTACCGTTCCAACAATGATCATGATTGTGGAGCAGAAGGAGTATATTCGAGCGGATCGTTTTGTGCGCATGGAACGTCTGGAAGAGCAGCTGCAACAGATTTACTCCATGTATATCCAGGATGAGGAGTAGTAAGCGAAAGCTTCAAGAATGGCGGCTCTTACGTGAGCCGTTTTTTTTGCGCCACAGCAACATCTAACGATGGATAAAGGACACGATGTATGAACTCATAAATTAAAGTGTTGCCATGAAAACGGTTTTATGATAATTTAAACATTATAAAAACGTTTTTATAGTAAAGGAACAAAACTTATGGCAAAGATAACGATTAAAGATGTAGCAAGGGAAGCAGGCGTATCCATCTCTACAGTCTCCAACGCTTTAAATGGTGTAGATGTCTTGAACCCGGAGACAAAATCACATGTTCTCAAGGTGGCAGAGCGTTTAAATTATGTGCCTAATCTGAACGGCAAGCTTTTGAAGTCCGGTCAAACCAAAATGCTCGGTTTTTTCACTACAAGTGTATCGGGTCCGTATTTCTATAAGCTGGTCGAGTCGATGTCTCGCGAATGTGATCGTCTTGGGTATGGTTTGAATGTATTTGTGACCAAGGATAAACACGTTATTATGAGTAATATTCTGGGTCGGCGGGTGGATGGCGTCATTATCTACGAAGAGCTTCGGATCGATGAACAAGATATTATCGCCATGGAGAAAGATAAGATCAAGGCTGTTTTTCTGGATCGGGTCTATCAGAGCGATACGATGGGAAGTGTCATTTTTGACTCGTATGTGGCTGCTTACGAAGCAACCAAGTATTTGATTGGGCTTGGGCACAAGAAAATTGCTTATATTTCGGGTGTGGACACGATGTTTGATAGTGTGCAACGTAGAGATGGCTATCTGGCTGCCCTGCATGAATACCAGCTTCCAATCGATGAAGATTACATTATACAGGGGTATTTTGAGGAGGATAGCACATATAGTGCTATAAAATCTTTTCTTCATTTGCATCCCGGCAAGCGGCCGGATGCATTTCTTGCAGGGAATGACTTGAGTGCAATTGGCTGTATGCATGCGTTGAAGTCAGAGGGCTTTGAAGTGCCTCAAGATGTTAGTGTCGTGGGTTTCGACGATATTGATATCGCACAATATTTTTCTCCACCGCTCACAACGGTAAGGAATCAGATTGCAAGACAGGGTATCCTGGCAATCAATCAACTGGTAGGCATGATCAAGGAGAAAGAACAAGGGGCAGCGCAAAAATTGGCGGGTGAGCTGGTGGTTAGAGGTTCAAGTCATGTGAAGATCGACCGGAAAGACTATCGTACATAAGTTGACTCAGCTGCTTCTCCGGTCTTTTTTTACATAAATACAAACAAAGGGGGTTTTTATGGCGGAAAATAAAAACGTTTTTATAACGAATGCAAGGTGGAGGGGAGTAAAAAAACGTGGATAAATTAGCCGTAGAAACTTCAACTGGTAAACATACGGTCGGTCCTAACGGAAAGAAGCCCATCGGGCAACGGATCAAAGAATTTGTAGTGGATTATCGAAGACAATGGGAGATTCAATCCATGATTATCCCTGGCATTATATTTATGATTATTTTCTGTTATATCCCGATCTACGGATTGACGATTGCCTTCAAAAATTACACGGTCATTGATACGCTTGCTACCGCTCCATGGGTAGGATTGGATAACTTCAGAATCATTTTGTCTGACAAATACTTCTGGGATGCAGTTGTGAATACACTGGGGATCAGCTTTTTGAAACTGGGTATCGGCTTCGTCATTCCGATTATTCTTGCGATCATGATCTATGAGTTAAACAGCGGACGCTTTAAAAAGTTTGTGCAAACGGTTTCATATTTACCTCACTTTTTGTCCTGGATCGTACTTGGGGGAATGCTGATCACCTGGTTTTCAACAACGGGCTTATTTAACCAGTTGTTGCTTAGTCTGGGAGTAATCTCGCAACCGCAGAACATTTTGCTGGATGCAGGCAAGTATTGGTGGATTGCTACCTTATCGGATATTTGGAAAGAGGCAGGCTGGGGAACGATTCTGTATCTGGCGATCATGGCAAAGATTGATCCTACGTATTATGAAGCTGCCAAAATCGATGGTGCAAGCCGTCTCAGACAGATATGGAATATCACATTGCCTAATATGAGATCCATTATCAGCCTGAATCTGATTCTAACTGTAAGCGGTTTATTAGGGTCGAATCTGGATCAGACCCTGGTTCTCATGAACTCCCAAAACCGCGATAAAGCGGAAGTCATCAATTCGTACGTCTATCGTATGGGGATGTCTCAGGGTGACTTTTCATATGCAACGGCCGTTGGCTTGGGTGTCTCAATCATCTCTGTCATTCTGCTCGTAACGGCGAACAAAATTACTAGCAAATTAAACGATAATCAATCTGTGTTGTAGAAGGAGGCATCCCGCGTGAATGGAAAGGTGGCAAAAGAAGATCTCGATAGTCGGATCTTTGATACCTTAAATATGATTTTGTTAATCATCTGTACGATCGTTATTCTGGTTCCGCTCTGGAATGTCATTATCTCTTCCTTTAGCTCAGGCAAAGCGTTGGCGGAAGGTGGATTCATCTTCTGGTCCCCGGAATTCTCGCTGGAGAATTACAGAGCGGTATTCAACGATCAGGGCATATGGCAGGCCTTCTTCATATCGGTGTCCAAAACAACGATTGGTGTTGTTACACATGTGTTCTTCTGTGCCATGGTTGGTTACGGTCTGAGCAAAAAGTACATAAGAGGCCGTAAATTATATGTTGCCATGGGTGTCATCACGATGTTCTTCTCCGGTGGCATGATCCCAACATATCTGTTAATCAAATCACTTGGATTATTAAACAGCTTCTGGGTGTACATTATTCCAGCGTTATTCAGTTTCTATGATGTCGTGATTCTGATGAATTTCTTCCGAAATGTCCCGGATTCTCTGGAAGAATCGGCTAAGATTGACGGCGCAGGGGATTGGCATATTTTCCTGAAAATCTTCATTCCACTCTCCATGCCTGCTATGGCCACAATTGCACTATTTAATGGAGTAGGGCAATGGAACGACTTCATGACAACCAAGTTATACATTACGGATCAGTCACTGTATCCACTTCAGATGATGCTGTATGAGATTATCGTTCAGTCCCAGACCCAATCCATGCAAAATGTTGGGGGTTCGGCTGTGATCGAAACAACGACCAAAGGCGTGCAGTTGGCCACCATTGTCATTACAACACTCCCGATCGTGCTGATCTATCCCATTGTTCAGAGATACTTTATCTCGGGAATGATGCTGGGTGCGGTCAAGGAATAGAAGAAACAAATACCCCAATATGAGGAGGAACAAAACATGTGGAAGTTGAACAAGGCATCAGGAAAAAAAGGGATTAAATTGTTCGCCACATTGCTTGCAGCAGTGATGATGATAACGGGTTGCAGCGGTGGCTCTGGAGGCTCCAGTGAAGGGAATTGGGTATCCATTGAAGATCGGTATACGGTTGACCCGGAAAAGCCAGCTTGGCAGTTGGATAAAAAGGAAGAAGCTACAGACCTGACGTGGTACGTCAATGCTGACTGGTGGAACACCGATTTTGGCAAGGACATTGTCACGAAGAAGATCAAAGAGGATCTGAACATCAATATTAAATTCATCACGGGTGATGATACCAAGTTAAACACCTTTTTCGCCGGCGGAGATATGCCTGACCTGCTAACCGTATTTGACTCGAATTCTCCAGTGGTACAAAAAGCTGCTACCTGGGCTATGCCCCTGAACGATCTGGCGGAAAAATATGATCCTTATTTCAATAAAGTTGCGGCTGCCGATACATTGAACTGGTTCCAATTAGCGGATGGCAAAACCTATGGTTACCCGAACTATTCTAACACACAGGAGGATTATGATAGCGGTAACATTCCTGCAAAAACGGCATTTATCATTCGTAAGGATGTGTACGAAGCTTTGGGTAGTCCGGTCATTGGAACGCCAGAAGAATTCCAAAGTGTAATGAAACGAATTAAGCAAGAGTTCCCTGCGCTGATTCCGTTTGGATTCAACTCCATTGGTGAAGGAACAGGTTCACTTGGTGATACATTGCAAGATTTCATCGGCGTCCCGCTGGAGACCGAATCGGGAGAATTCTACGATCGTAATCTGGATGAAGATTACCTCACGTGGTTGAAGACATTGAACACCGTGTACAGAGACGGCAACATCAGTGATGACAGTTTTGCCGATGATGGAACGGCTTTTGAGGAAAAAGTAAAGTCCGGCAAATACGCGACCATGCTGCTTGACGGTACACCTCAACAAGGAGGAAATCTGCAAATTTACATGAGTGCCAACCCGGGTAAAGAATATGTTGCAATTGATGGTCCGCAAAGCACCAAGGGCAATGCCCCGACATTGAATCAATCCGGGATAACCGGGTGGATGATTAATTTCATCTCCAAGGATTGTAAAGATCCGGCCAAGGCCATTCAAATTTTCACATACTTATTAAGTGAAGAAGGCCAGACACTCATGAATTACGGAATCGAGGGGGAAACCTACCAAACCAAAGCTGACGGCAGCGTAGAATTGTTGCCAGCGGTGAAAGAGCTGCAACTCAATAACGCGGATCAGTTCAAAAAGGATTATCGGATGGGTGAGTTCATGTTCTTCGGTCATGACGGTCACAAAGCACTCAGTGCAGATGCATTTCCGGAAGCGATCAAACAGATGCAAGAGTGGGGCAAAGGCAAGCTGAAACCACACTTTATTTTGGAAAATATTAGTCCGGATCAAGGTACACCTGAAGCTCGTGCGTTGTCAGCAATCAATACGAAATGGAATACAACGCTGGTCAGTATGGTACGGGCCAAGGATGATGCCTCGTATGACAACGCATTGGCTGCTTACAAGTCCTTCTTAGGTGAAAACCGCTGGGAAGAGATTGTGAAGGTACGAAGTGAAAAGATGAAACTGAACAAAGAGAAACTAGGCATTCAATAATAGAAATATGAAGGAGAATCCTATGACTACATTCAAAATGTACAAAACAACAGGAGAAGATGAATTATTTGTACCCGTGTCCTCGGATCAATTGCAACCTCTTGCCCCTGATCTGGAGACAACGACCATTCTTCTGGATGATCAGCTAACGTATCAGGAGATGGATGGATTTGGTGCTTCTTTTACCGATTCTTCCGCCTATCTGATCAATCAAATCTTGAATGAGGAGCAGCGGGAAGAAGTCATGTCCCGGCTGTTCCATCCGGAGAAAGGTATTGGGCTCTCGGTCATTCGTAACCCGATGGGCGCTTCGGACTATGCGAGAACGGTATACAGTTATAACGATATGCCAGAACAGCAGACAGATCCAGAATTAACCCAGTTCAGTATTATACATGATGAAGAGGACGTTATTCCGTTAACGCAAAAGGCGTTGGCATTGAATCCTGAACTGAAACTGTTTGCTTCACCATGGAGTGCACCGGGGTGGATGAAAACGAGCGGATCGATGATTACCGGACAATTGAAGACGGAATGGTATCCGGTTTATGCCGAATATTTTGTGAAATACATTCAAGCGTATACAGAGCATGGATTACCGATCCATGCCATCACACCACAGAATGAGGCGCTTTATGAACCGGGGCATTATCCTGGTATGTTGATGCCAGCCGAAGCGCAAGCGGACTTTATTAAAAACCATCTCAAACCAGCCTTTGTTCGTAACGATATTCAAACTAAAATTTTCTGTTATGATCACAACTGGGATCAACCGGGCTATCCACTTACCGTGCTGGAACAAGTGGGAGAGGCAGTGGACGGCGTAGCCTGGCACTGGTATGGGGGCGATGCATCTGCTCAAACGAAGGTATACGAAGCCTTTGCAGGCAAAGAAGTGCATTTCACCGAAGGCTCAGGCGGAGAGTGGATCCCGCCATTTGAACAGGCCTTCTCCAATGTGATACGAACGGGAATTCAGATTCTTCGTAATTACAGCAAGTCATTCGTACTATGGAATATGGCACTTGATGAGAACAACGGGCCAACCGTTCCGGGATTTGGTCGCAGTACGTGTCGCGGGATCGTTCAGGTGAATCAGCAAACCAAGGAACTTACGTATACACTTGATTATTATGCCCTGGCACATTTTAGTGCTTTGATTCGTCCCAAGGCTGTTCGGATTGGATCAACGTCCAATGATGATGAAATTTATTCTGTGGCTTTTAAAAATGTCGATGGTTCCGTAGCATTAGTCATCTTCAATGATGGGGAGGCGACGGGCAATGTACAGGTTAAGCTGCGCGACGATGTGTTGATGCAGTTCCAGCTGGAAAGCAAGAGTGTCTTGTCCATATTAATCACAGATGTATAAATGGACGAAGTTATACTAGGCTATATCATTAGAAAAGAAACCAAAAGAAGCGATATCCGGAGTGTAGACGGATATCGCTTCTTTTGCTGACATTGGTCTGTGGATGGATCGCATTATAACGGTTGAATGGCAAGATGGGGTGTTCCACTGCTCTCATCAACGAACAGAATATATTGGTTGCCAGCGGTTCCGGTTAAGACCAGACCGGGTTGACCCGCAACACCAGGATTGTAATATCTGAACTGTTGTAGAGTTGGTAGGGACACGGGAAGAGAAGGCTGATTGAGTGCCATTAATTGTGTAGCAGCCTTGACGCTGTCTCCAGCTTGAATCACTCCGCCTACACCCAGATGATTAACAATGGAGGAGCTGGCATTGATTTGAAGGCTGCCTGTTATGGTCTGGCTACCATTGACGTTTAGATTGACACCAACGGTTTGATTACCATTAACGTGCAAATTCTGATTAATCGTCTGATTGCCGGTGACAAGGATGCTATCAAATGTTGGCAAAGATATCATCTCCTATATCGTATTCATATATTCTATGAGGACAAGATTTGAACCGACCCGGGTGACCACACATTATATGCCTGGGATAAAGCCCGTTTTACAATGAAGAGCCAGCGAAGCATTCAACAGAAGAAACCATGCCACGATTTCGTGCATATTGTAGGCAGAGAATGTTTTCGTACGGAACGGGAGGGTTTGCTATCCGAAAGAAGTCCAAAATGCAGGTTAAGTCCATAAAAAAGAATCGTTCAGTCCCTGATGCAAACCAGTTATTTCTGAAACAGATGCATGCAGTACTGAACAAAAAACTGAAATCCATGCGCAAACACATGGCAGTACAACAATTGGATCTTAAGCAGCAATGGTTGAAAATGATGCAGGAGGAGTATGCATCTAGCCGAGTAAAGTCCAAAGTGATCTATAAGGAGTTAAATGTGCTTCTGATTACACCGTGCAATGACCGGGAAATTTCATCACATTGTGTACTAATTGAACAGAGCCTTAAACATCTCGTGAGGCATGTAAATGAGATTAAATATATAGAATCCGTTTCAGCCATTCTGTCTACTATGGAGGTTGACCTGATTCTGATTGTTGGAAGTGATGAAAGTTTTCCGAGTGACAATATCACTGCATTAAAAGCATCCGCCTCAAAAAAAGCAATCTGGTTATCTCCCAATCAAAATGTAAATCAAAGGGATGCTATTTTGCCGTGGTTTGATCACGTGTTTGTACAGAATTCATGGTCAATGAGTGACCATCAGCATCATCAGGGAGGCCGTGCTCCTATTGAACTGTTAATGCCGCCTGATCCACATATATTCTGTCCGCAAACTGTTTCTCCGGAGTACGAATCGGATGTTTATATCATCGGAGATGCGGAACCGGATAGTATCCTAACGACCTTTTCTAAATCTGGTCTTCTGGATAACAAAAAAGTTCGGGTTGACGGGAAGGGTTGGGCACAAATCGGGGATTTTTATCCTGTTCATAGGAGTGAAGCTCGCCAGATGTTATATAACGGAAGCAAACTGGTTATTCATAGTGGCGAATCAATCAAAAACGTGATGGAAATTGCCGCATGCGGGACGTTTCAGCTCATAGGACCATCAGTGAATCAGAGCAACGTGATAGACCTTAGTAAATTCCATCTATTCAACTCCTGTGAGGAACTCATTCAGAAGTTTGAACATTACTGGCAGAGTATTGATGCAAGAAGACTGGCCGCTAGCCATGCCCTGGCATACATGAAATACAATCAATCCCATCTGCAAAAAACACTGCGACTGTTGGATATCATGTTTATATAACCATCAAGGATCACAGGAGTGTAAGCTGCATCATGTTGCTGCATTGGAGGCGTTCTGATTGAAGGTAATTGCTCTGCATCTACCCCAATTTCACCGGATTGAGGAGAATGACCGTTGGTGGGGGGAAGGTTTTACTGAATGGACCAATGTAAAAAAAGCCACGCCCTTATATTCGGGTCATCGTCAGCCTAACCAGCCTTTTCAGGGGAAATATTATGATCTCTCCGATCCAGATGTACGAAAGTGGCAAGCGGAAACAGCCAACCATCATGGCATTTATGGATTTTGTTATTATCATTACTGGTTCAAGGGCAAGCGCCTGCTCGAAAAACCAGTGAATGAAATTTTGCATAGTGGGGAGCCTGATTTTCCATTTTGTTTGTCATGGGCCAATGAAACATGGACAAGAAAATGGGATGGCCAGGAATCGGATATTCTCATGGCCCAGAACTATGGAGATCGAGAGGATTGGGAAGACCATTTTAATTATCTGGTGAAGGTATTTAAGGACAAACGATATATTCGAGTGAAAGGTAAGCCGTTATTTCTGATCTATCGGCCAGCCAGCATTCCTCAATGTGAGGAAATGATTCAGTTTTGGCGTGAATTGGCTTTGAAGCACGGCCTGAAAGGGATTCATTTTGTGCAGACCATTGGCGGATTCCCTACATTTAATCGGCAGATCTTTGATGCAAGTATGGAATTTGAACCGCATTACACGTTTGCACATGGACATATGAATGGGATCTGGATCGAAATGAACATCAAGGGCCAGCAGCATATTGCTGTGAATTATGACAAGGTATGGTCCTCCATTCTCGAACGAACACCACATCGTAACGGGGAAATGGTCTATCCAGGTGCTTTTGTCAATTGGGACAATACACCGCGTAGAGGCGTTGACGGACAGAGTACGCTAGGGTCTACCCCAGAGAAGTTTGGGCTGTATCTATCAAGACAGATGGAGAGAGCGAGGACAGTGTACAAGAGTGAATATCTCTTTGTTAACGCTTGGAATGAATGGGCGGAAGGTGCATACCTTGAACCGGATCAGAACTATGGTTACGCATATTTAAGAGAACTCAAGAAAGTAATTCAGCACGAACGACTAAATAGAAACTGGTTATAGAAGGGAGCTCCAAATGAGGAGACTCCCTTTTAATATGAGCTTGTATGCACCATGTTTACGATGTGCGAACCGTAGTTTGTCTGCGGAACTCCGTAGGTGTGAGTCCTGTATGCTTTTTGAACTGTCTGGAGAAATAATACAAATCACTGAATCCGAGATTCTCGGCGATGGCAGTGATCGTGTTCGGGGTGCAGGTCAGTAATTCCTTGGCTTTATCGATTTTTTTGCCAGTAATGTAGAGGATCGGAGGAAGACCAATCTGCTGCTTGAAGAATCGAATGAAATAATTCGGATGCATGTAGGCAATCTGGGCCAGATCCTGAACCGAAATATTTTCTTCGATGTTGGAATCAATATAAGCCAGAATGGTGGATAGCTTCTCCATAACCGGCACGTTAATAAAAGAGATCTGATCCAGATCCAGATTCATTATATAGTGGGACAGTAACTCGGTTAGTTTGCTCTTGGCCATCATATGGGCATAGACTGAGTCGGATTTGGCATATGTAAGGATGCTGCTAAAGATTTCTTGAATCAACTCAGGTTGATCCATCGTACAGCTAGTCGGGAATTTCAGAATTTGGAACAAATTGATTCCCCCAACCTTTGCACTAAAGTGACACCAATATTTGAGAAAAGGACGGTCGTTAATTGCAGAGTAGGATTGTTTGATCCCTTCTGGCATTAAAATAAGCTGATTAGGCACAGGGTAAAACTCCTCATTCCCAATCTTGAGCCAGCCTTCACCTTCACATATGAAATAAAACTTGCTGTAATCCGGTGTATAATCCAGATCTCGCCAATCCATGTCGCACCGATTATAGTTGACCATGAATAATTCAACTTGCAGATTGGACAGGTAGTTTGTAAGCAACGTTTGGTGATTCATGCTATTCATCTCCATACAAGGTTAGTATTGTCCATCTAAAAGTTAGTGTTCTGCATGTTTAACCTTTGGCCGTAACACTACAATACAAGTGCAGACGATAACGGAGGGAATGAGAACAGTTCATGGACAAAAAGGAATATTTGCAACAGATTGAAGCAACGATTGCGAACGGTAAATTCAAGGACAACTGGAGTTCGCTCAGCGCTTTCCAAGTTCCCGAATGGTACCCAAAAGCGAAATTTGGTATATTCATCCACTGGGGATTGTATTCCGTCCCGGCTTATGATAGCGAATGGTATTCGCGAAATATGTATATCCAAGGCTCCAAGGCTTATGAACATCACCTAGCGGTGTATGGACCTCATAAGGATTTTGGCTATAAAGACTTCATTCCAATGTTTCGTGCAGAGAAGTTTGATGCCGACGAATGGGCAACTTTATTTAAACAGGCCGGAGCCAGATATGTTATGCCTGTAGCTGAGCACCATGATGGTTTTCAGATGTACAAGAGCTCTATTTCTCACTATAACACATATGAAATGGGCCCCAAACGAGATATTCTGGGTGAGATGAAGGTTGCATATGAGAAGCAGGGATTAACCTTATGTGTATCGTCCCACCGTGCGGAGCATTGGTTCTTTATGTCTCACGGGAAGGAATTCGAGTCAGATATACAGGAGCCCCTGAAACGCGGTGATTTCTATTGGCCTGCCATGCCAGAACCGGATCATCATGATTTGTATGGTTCGCCTCCAACCGAGGAGTATCTGGAAGACTGGTTGATTCGTTGCTGTGAACTGGTAGATCAATATCAGCCGAAGGTCTTCTATTTCGATTGGTGGATTCAAACGGTTGCATTCAAGCCCTATCTGAAGAAATTTGCGGCCTATTATTATAACAAAGGCGAAGAATGGGGCGAGCCTGTAGCAATCAATTATAAACATGAGGCCTATATGTTTGGCAGTGCCGTTCCGGATGTGGAGCGCGGACAATTCGCTGATCTTAAGCCTTATTTCTGGCAGACGGATACGGCTGTCGCTAAAAACTCTTGGTGTTATACGGAAAATAATAACTATAAAACGGCCGAGGAGATCATTCGGGATCTCGTCGATATTGTAAGCAAGAACGGAAATCTTCTGCTGAACATTGGACCCAAAGCAGACGGTAGTATACCGGATGAAGATCGCGACATTTTGCTGAGTATCGGCAAGTGGCTTGAAGTGAATGGAGAAGCGATCTATGACACGTCATTCTGGCGCACGTTTGGCGAGGGTCCAACCGAGGTGAAGGAAGGGCAGTTCACGGATGGAGATACGAAGATATTTACAAGTGAAGATATACGATTTACGATAAAAGAAAGCAGTCTGTATGCCACGGTTCTTGCCTACCCCGATAACGGAGTGATTCACATTAAATCGCTGAAGGAAGGTTCTCATCATTTCCAAGGCGTTATTCAAGACATTCAGGTACTTGGATACGAAGAAAAACCGCAATGGGAAAGAACTGCGGACGCACTGGCGATCACAACGACAACTGTGAAGAGTAATGCACCGATTGTTTTCAAAATTGAATTGGATTAATCTCAAAGATCATTTCCAATACCGTTATATAAAAAAAGGGCGCATCCAGGAGTTTCGTACTCATTGGATAGCGCTCTTTGGGTTGATTAACTTTTGCAGTAATAATCAATATTCTGCAATGACTTACACTCTTTTCCGGGTTCGAGCTGTAGACAGGCGAGACTTGATACCTCGTTTTTTGAATAATTGAGGTGTCTTTCGTTTGCGTTTAACTGCACGATTCGGGTTGTGACGGGAAGTTTTCTTATTTATGGGTTGTGGTGTTGATGGACGTATGGGGAGTTCACATGGTTCCTCCAGTGATTTTTTCAACGCTGTGTAGTTAACAGGCAAGATATTCAATGCCCGCATCGTACGGGGAATTTCCTCGTTCATGAACACGGCAAGTTCCCGCTCACGAATGTCCGTCCATTCCGAAATCCCAAGCAGAATATCATCCACATAGCCGGGGTGACATACAATCTCAGTGGTTCCTTCTTGCAGCGTAAACAAATGATGAAGCAGTCGCTGCAAACCTTCATTGTCTCCATAAGTATCCAATAATATCATCTCGGTCATTCGGGGGGTGGGCGCTTGGGGAATGGAATGAACGATCTGAGATTTGCGGAGTGGTACATTTTCCCGAATGGCTTTCTCCGACATAATTTGATATATCATGGGATCGTTCTGATGCAGCAAATGATGGGCATCCAAATGTGTAGGGTAACGGAAGGCTTCTATAAACTGATTCCATTGTGCATCAAGTTCTTTGATGATATCAGCGGGATCTCGTACATATACACTATTTCCGTTATGAAAAGAACCATCTTTTTTCACTAAAGAAGATACGCTTCCCGGATCGCAAACAGGGCATCCGTATGTGAGGTTGAAATGCAAACCGATCCCGAAATCAGGTAGTGACCGGGCAGCGTGCAATGCATGATCAAAGCCCGGCATATTGACCATCATTGAAGTACTCGTAATTCCTCCTGCTTGATAGGCTTTGATAATCCCTTCGTTAATGGCAGGCGACAGTCCGAAGTCGTCCGCATTAATAATTACTTGCCTGCTCATGTCCGGTAATCCCCTTCCTCGGCCTGAAAAATTCGCAATCATTTAGCTAATATATTAAAGGAACCAGAGTGTGAACCGTTCATTCGCACAGGTCTGCTAAAAATCTTACTCCTATCAAAATCAACATTCATGATCGTTTCAAATGTGTCAAAATTAGTCTGAACATTACGAAAATAAGGAATGTATGTCCACTCGTGGATAGAGATATTCAGTTCATATTGAGAATATAATCCCTGTAAGTGCTGTCAGTATGGCTCGCCCGACTTATTATTAAGTGATTTTCGCTGCACCATACCTCCAAAAATAATGCCGGAATGAGTAAGTTGACTCACTAAGGAGGAGATCCCGACAGATGAAGCCAAAGAAACGTATAAGATTTGGTGGAAACATATTTAAGAAAAATAGAGGAGAAGAAGAACATCACAAGTGCTTTGAAATCGAAGCTGAAGAACTCTTCAAGCTGGTTGGTGAGTTAAAAGGAGCAATTGTACAGGTTTTTGCCAATGCTACTCCGCACAATATTTCACTTCTGATTGAGGTACTGCGTAAATTACTGGCTCTGATTCATCATTCGGATTTGAAAAAGGGAACCAGGGCAGACCTCGAAGCTGTCTTGGAGCTTACCATTGTATCTGCAGAGGCCGTACCATTCTCTCCCATCAGTGTGGCGACCAATTTGCAACAATTGCTGGATGTATTACTCTCTGTCATCTTACAGGGAAATATCGATTCGGCTGAGAAAGATCAACTTGTCATTTTGATCCGTGCGACCGAATTGGCGATCACAACAGGGCTTAGAAACATAGGGAGTCAAGGGCCGGCCGGACCTGCAGGACCTGCGGGTCCTCAGGGCGTACCTGGTCCACAAGGCCCGGCCGGTGCTGCTGGTTCTCAAGGTAGTATAGGTCCTGCTGGTGCCCAGGGAGCAGCGGGTGCTACTGGAGCAACGGGTTCTCCTGGCCCAGCAGGTGGTGCAACAGGAGCGACAGGTGCAACGGGCAGCACAGGAGCCGTTGGAGGAGCAGGCGTTACAGGAGTAACAGGTGATCCTGGCGTTGCAGGAGCCACGGGAGTCACAGGGAATACAGGAGCAGCCGGAGTTGCGGGAGTAACTGGGCCAACCGGAGTAACGGGAGACCCTGGTTTAGCGGGAGCAACGGGTGTGACAGGGGATACGGGAGCAGCCGGAATTGCAGGGGTGACCGGAGCTACCGGAGCAACGGGGATTGCCGGAGTAACTGGCAGCACTGGTATTACTGGGGCTACAGGTTCAGGAGCTATAATACCGTTTGCTTCTGGCGGACCAGCCATACTTACAACTGTTGCTGGTGGACTGGTAGGAACCACAAGTCTCATCGGTTTCGGAAGCTCGGCAACCGGAGTCAGCATTCTGGGTGGCACGATTGATTTAACGGGGACGGTTGTCGGCCCACTCATTAACTTTGCGTTCTCTGCTCCTAGAGATGGTGTGATAACAGCCATTGCTGCCTATTTTAGTACCACAGCAGCCTTGACCTTAGTAGGTTCAACGGTGACCATCACTGCGCAATTATTCAGTTCTCCTGCACCAAACAATGCTTTTACAGCAGTTCCCGGGGCTTTAGTGACATTGGCTCCGCCACTTACTGGTTTAATTGCTTTGGGGAGTATTTCTAATGGCATAACAAACGGATTGGCGATACCTGTGACAGCAGAGACACGTCTTCTGCTCGTATTCTCCGCAACGGCAACGGGGCTTACTCTTCTGAATACTGTTGTTGGCTATGCAAGTGGTGGCGTGAATATTACATGACGCGATATAAATTTTGATATGAACGACATGAGAGATCTCATGTCGTTTCTTTTCTTGAAAAGAAATTTCGAATGTTAGTCATGGTTATATAGAACTAGACCAATCTATAATTCTTCAAAAATATACATAAATACGAAAAATAAGATGAAATACGTAAGCGACATGAGACATATAAAAGCATTAAAAAGACTTATTTTCTATATTTTTCAATAAAATGCTTGTATATATCGGATAATGATTTTATACTATACCAATAAAATCCAATTAAATCCCTAATCGACTATTATATGTAATTTAAATGCGTTCACACTCACTCGAATCACGATCGAAAGTCATATTCACCACTCCTTAGAAAGTGTTCTGCTAACGCTCCTGATTACCCTTCCACATGAATGCTTATAGACATTCACTCTCGTTGCATTACTCAAACACCCAACCTTTTAGGTTTACGTCTTAACCCAAGTCGTTCCTAATCTCCTAAACTTCCAAGTAAAAAACATAGATTGATCTGTATATCTCTTCTGACTCATATTGCTCCCTAACCAAACCTGTAAAGGAGGTGAGGCTTAATGTGAAATCCAGGGCGTTTATTCCGTCCGCAATGAAGGTTAGTCTACCGTTTTATTCTGCAGAGAAGGGCACATGTACCAGACTAAAATACAAAACCGGGTAAAAGGAGTGGAAAAGTTTGATAAAGATTAATCGGTTACGCAAGCCCATCTCCATGGGGCTCTCGCTTCTCCTTGCATTTTCGATCATTCATCCGGTTTCAGCTGAAAACTCCACATCATCCAAATTGGATATGAAATCTGGACTTGCCAAAGTTTCGGAGTCGAAAGTAAACGCCAAGTTGACCAAAGAATTTGAAGGTAGTGAATATGTTACCTATCTGGTGAAAATGAAGGAACAGGTGGATACAGCAGCAGTCTCCAAGCAGGCCCTCGAAAAGGCGACCATCGCCAAACAAACGGCTTCAGCCACAAAGCTGTCCGTTCGGAATTCAGTCGTCAGCTCTCTGCGAGAAACGGCCTCACGTACACAATATCCATTGGAAACTTATCTGGAAAAGGAAGTTGGCCTGGGCAAGGTCAAAGAATATAAAAGCTATTTTATTGTCAATTCACTGGCAGTGACGAGTACCAAAGAAGTCATGGAACAGATTGCGCTGCTGCCTGAGGTAGAGAAAATTCTGCCGAATGAGACACGATACTTACAGAAAGCCGAAGTGAGTAAAGAACCGGCGAGTGCGGCACCAGCCAAAGATGCTCTCCAAACGCCAGATAAAGACGCTTCAGTCGGAGTCAAAGATAAAGAGCCTGCTGCAAAGGACAAGCTTGCAACAGAGAACGTGGAATGGAACCTGGATTACATCAATGCGCCAGCCGTGTGGGATCGGGGCATCGATGGAACAGGGATTGTCGTTGCCAATCTCGACAGCGGTGTGGACTATACCCACCCTGCGCTTCGCAGCAAATGGCGGGGACTGGATGCTTCGGGTAATATTGTTGATCCCGAACTGAGCTGGTATGATCCACACAGTAATGCTTCACTTCCTGCGGACGGAGACGGGCATGGTACACACACCATGGGTACGATGGTTGGCTCCGAAGCAGATGGCACCAACCAGATCGGGGTTGCTCCTGGTGCGAAGTGGATTGGTGTACGAATATTCAATCCGGAAACAACAGATGCCATTATTCTGGATGGCGGACAATGGTTGATTGCTCCGGTGGATGCGGAAGGTAATCTTCATCCTGAACTTGCACCGGATGTCGTCAACAATTCATGGGGCGGAGGTGCAGGACTGGATGAATGGTTCCGGCCGATGGTGCAAGCCTGGCGTGATGCTCAGATTTTCCCGGAATTCTCTGCAGGAAATGTGAGACTGGGTAACCCGGGCGGACCTGGTTCTGTTGCTAACCCGGCCAACTATCCTGAAAGTTTTGCTACAGGAGCAACCGATATCAACGGAAATCTGGCTTCGTTCTCCCTGCTGGGCCCATCCCCGTATGGTGAGATCAAACCGGAAGTATCTGCTCCTGGTGTGAATATCCGTTCAGCAGTTCCGGGCGGTGTATATGAGGGAGGCTGGAACGGAACATCCATGGCAGGCCCGCATACAACTGCGCTTGCTGCACTACTGCTTCAGGCCAATCATTCCCTTACAGTGGATCAGCTGGAGCAGATCATTACAGATACAGCCACACCGAGAACAGATAGTCAGTATCCGACATCTCCTAATAATGGCTACGGTCACGGCATTATTAATGCTCTTGATGCGGTGGGTTCTGTACTCGAAGGGATCGGCACAGTATCCGGCAGAGTGGTTACAGCTGGAGATGACCTGGAAGAGCCGGTACTGGCGCACACCCCTGTTAACTCAGCCTTTACAGGCATTGATATACCACTAACGGCTCATGTGACAGATAATGTCGCGGTAGTCTCCGTCGAAGCTTTTGCCAAAACGACAGGTACCAACCAATACGTCTATCTGCCGATGAATCGGATTGCCGGAGATAACAAAGATGGTACGTACACAGCGACCATTCCGGCATTTCTTATTGAGCCACAAGGTGTGGAGTATTATATTCGCGTGAACGACTACGGCAACAACGGATTTGAAAGTCAGGTATATAAAGTGGCTGTCTCCAATGGCGTTCAGCCAGGATACCTTCAGGATTTTGAAGAAGATCAGCTGGGTTTCACCACTGGTGGAACCGGAAGTACCTGGGTATGGGGAGCACCGAGCAGTGGTCCTGGAAGTGCATACTCCGGTGACAAGGTGATTGCAACCAACCTGCAAGGGACTTATCTGGCGAATAGTAACGCATATCTGCTTGCACCACCAATTGATCTCACCGAGAGTCCAGAAGGTGCGTTAGTATCTTTCAAACACTGGTATGATCTGGAGAATAACATCGACTTTGGAAAGGTATATATCGCTTCCGAGGACAGCGACTATGTGTTCGAAGAGTTGTTAAGCTTCACGGGTACGGGTGGTGACTGGAAGAAACAATATATTGACCTTCGCGAATATGCGGGACAGCAGGTATTTATTAAATTCAATCTGACCAGTGATAACTCGGTGCAAAAGGCTGGCTGGTACATGGATGATTTCACAGTTGAAGAATTGGATGAGCTTGCACCAGGAGCTCCTGCGGGATTGAATGCAACCGCGGATATTCTGGGCAACGTAGCCTTGAACTGGATTGGACCGAGCGATGAGGATCTCGAATCCTATGTTGTGTATCGTTCCACAACTGCAGGTACAGGTTATGAATCCATTGGAAATACAACAGGAACAACGTTTACGGATACAGCTACAGTTACGGATTCGACTTATTACTATACCGTTGCGGCACTAGATTATAGTGGCAATGAAAGTGACAAGTCGAATGAGGTCTCCATTACCGTGGAAGTGCCTGAGGATATCTACATCGATCACTTCGACGGCAGTGATGATAATGGCTGGACTCATTCGGGAACCAAAGATGAGTGGGAACGTGGTATTCCGGTAACGGGACCTGCCAGCGCGGTTTCTCCGCCAAATGTCTGGGCGACTGATCTCGACAATACGTACGAAAATGGCTCCAACTATTCGCTCGTATCTCCAGTCATTGATTTGACGGATGTGTCCGAAGGAACACTTACGTTTAATCATTGGTACGAGATTGAGAGTGGATACGATTATGGATATGTGGAAGTCACCAAAGATGGTGGAACAACATGGTCAGAACTGGGCAAATTCTCTCATAGTACAAACGGTAAACAATGGACACCGGTATTTTATGACCTGGAGGCACTTACCGGCAATGAAGTACAATTCCGATTCCGTCTGACCTCAGACAACAGTGTTGTGAAGACAGGCTGGTTCATTGATGATTTCCGAGTACTGGGTGTTGCTGCGGAGACGGTAACCGAGGACAGTGCGGTTGTACTTAACAGTGACAAACCAAAACCGTCCTACGATAACCCATGGTACAAAATTTCGCGGACAGACAAAGCGGAATTTAACAAAACGAAACAGCAACAACCGAAAGTTGAAAAACCAGGAACAGGTTCGGTTAATCCACAAAGCCTGCCTGCAAGTGCAACGGTTACCGTATTGGAAACCGGGCGTTCGGTGAAGACGGATTCGGCTACAGGAAAGTACAGCTTCACACACGTAGCAGGTGATTACACGTTAAAAGCTGAGGCATATGGATATTATCCTCGAACTCAGCAGGTAACGATCACCGATGGCAGTGGAGCCAAAGCCAACTTTAATCTGGAAGCAATCCCGCATGGACAGATTGAAGGTGTAGTAACGGATGAGCGGACAGGACAACCACTGGCTGATGCTTCTGTTCTTGTGGTGGAAGATGCCAATGTAGGTGAAGTTCGCACAGGTTCAGATGGCAGCTTCGTTATTCAGGTATTGGAAGGAAGTTATACTCTGTCCATCCGGGCTGCTGATTATTACAGTAAAACCGTCACTGTGACTGTACCTGGTAATGGTACGGCAGAGGCGAATGTTGCCTTGAAGCCGTTCATCGGTTTCCCTGGAGAAATTGCTTATGATGATGGAACAGCAGAGAACGCACGAGCTTTTAACGCTGCGGATAACGCTTGGGCAGTTCGAATGACACCAGAGCTGGAGACCGCTCAACTGACAGGTGCATCGTTCCGATTCTGGAACACCGAATGGCCAGTACCTGGAGGCACAGCGTTCCAATATGCCGTATATGATGCATCGGGTGCGGGCGGAGCTCCGGGACGACAACTGGCTGGACCATTTGACGGTACTGCACTTCGTAACGATCAATGGACAACTGTTGAATTCCCGGAACCGGTCATTGTAACGGGTGATTTCTATATCGTGTATGTACAGAGTTTAGCTGGAACTAGCGCTCCGGGACTCGCTACCGATGAGGATGGTCCAAATGCAGGTCGAAGCTGGCAGCGAGTAGGTGGAGCGTGGAGCACTTCACCTGCAGAAGAAGGTAACTACATGATTCGTGCAGTTGTGAGATATCCGGTAAATGCACCTGTGCTCACAGCACCTGCGAACACGTATACGAATCAATCAACCTTCACCGTGTCGGGAACGTCTCCGGCATCCGGCGCTCAGATCAAGTTTTACAACGGCAAAGATCTGGCTGGTACAACAACTGTCGCAAATGGGAAGTTCTCATACGGTGTGAAACTCCGTTCTGGGATTAATGCGATTACTGCCGAGGCCGTGGTGGACGGAAAAACAACCGACCGTTCACTCCCTATCGTCATTATTCTGGATCAGACCAAACCGCAGTTGACCATCACGAGCCCGACGGAAGGAAGCCGGATCAATGCGGAAGTTGTTCACGTAACGGGTAATGTCGTGGAACAATTCCTCGATAAGTTGACTGTTAACGGACAAACCGTACAAGTGGGCAAAGACAGAAGCTTCAGTCATCGCGTATTGGTTAACGAAGGCGAGAACACGATTACCATTACAGCAACCGATCTCGCTAGCAACAAAACAACGGTAACCCGCACCGTATACGTGGAAACGGCGTTGCCAGAACTTACGAATATTACGCCAGCTGAAGATGTTCGAATCACATCAGGGGAAAGTGTCACCGTATCTTTTGACAGTAAACCTGGTCTGCAAGCATCTTTCCGGATTCAGTTACCGCTGAATCTGAATGCCCAAGGGGCAGGAGAGATTCCATTAGTGGAGACCGAACCTGGTCGTTACACGGGTACGTACACAACACCTTCATCCCTTGTTCTAGAGGGGGGAGTCATTGTGATTCGCGCTCAGGATGCAGCAGGCAACAAAGTAGAGGCGGAAGCAGCTGGACGATTGTTCGTCAGTGCAGCACAAGAACAATCCGTTCCAGAACCAGATTCGAGCCCAGCAGAGACGGAATCGAATGAATCTAGTCCACCGTCTGCTGAGGGTCTGCAACCTTAATTAAACAAAGTATGACATGGATGATAACTGCGTTTTGACCATCTAAGCAAGAAGCCGATAAGCCGAGGTATCCGGGCTTGTCGGCTTTTTGTTATATCCTCTTTTCATAGCTGAAGCCTAAGATTAGTTCAACCAAAATGCATATACTGCATGGTTTGCAGCATTAGGATTAAAAAATACGATGACAGGAGGAGTAAACTGTGGGAGTTGATGCATTACAACGATCCCAACCGCTACGAAGTAAATGGCTCAAAACCAAAATGTTGCTGAATAACTCGGCGATCAAACCATTTATCCCCGATACACAGCGATATAGCCAATCCAACCTGAAGTCCATGCTGGGGAAATATAGAATGGTATATATCAAGCCTGAGATAGGCACCTTTGGAATGGGAGTCATTAAAGCTGAGATGGACAATCATCATTTTGCCTACCAGATCCATCAAAAGCGTTTAACGTTCAACAGCTTCGAGTCGTTCCATCGAAGTCTGACCCATCTGGTTAAGCATAAGAGCTATCTCATTCAGCGAGGTATTCATCTTTTGCAACATCACAACAGACGCTTTGATATACGGGTAATGGTCCAGTTGAATCCCGGGCAGAAATGGGAAGCGACGGGGGTCATCGGAAGACTGGGTCATCCGAAGAAAATCGTGACCAACTACCATAGTGGTGCCAAGCCAATGAGCATTCACACGTTGCTGAAATCCCATGCTTCTGAGAAACGGATTAATGAATTGATCCAGGAGATGAACTGCTTGGGCATTGACATAGCTCGACACATGAGTAAAAAGTATACGCGTTTGAAGAGCATTGGGGTCGATATCGGGCTTGATCGAAGTCTGACTCCATGGATTATTGAGGTGAATGCGAAGCCAGATCCCTATATATTCAATCAGTTAAAGGACAAGACGATGTATCGCAAGGTGATTCGATATTATCGTCAGTCCACCAACAAATGAAGTGAAGAATTATAACCGTCCTGGTTCATAACCAGAACGGTTATTTACATAGAAAGCCAGACAAGCTATCTCTGTCTCCTTTCTTCACAATAATGATATAACATGATATATTAGGATGTAGAACATGAGAAGTATGGGTATTTATGGAGGTGTTTGTATTGGGGAAAGACTCGGCATCCAAGCCGATGTATGAACAGATCTTTGAATCCTTGCGCGAACGGATACAGCTTCATCAATATCAAGTGGGTGAACGTGTTCCTTCGGAGAAGGAATTATGTGATGAATTCGGAGTTAGCCGGATTACGACGAAAAAAGCGCTTGAAATGTTGGCGAGTGAACAGTTGATTGTTCGTCAGCCGGGACGGGGTTCTTTTGTAGCCGATACGGCAGAGGGGTTACAGGAAAGACCTAACAGACCTGCTCCGCATGGTGCGGTTAAAGATCCGGAGAAGAAGCTGCTCATTGGTCTGGTCATTACCAACTTCAGTGACATGTATGGTACAGAACTGTTATATGGCATGGAAGAAGCTTCACGAGAGCATGATTGTTTTCTCGTACTTAGACGATCCTTCGGGATTCCCGAGCAGGAGGAACGCAGCATTCAGGAACTGCTGGAACTGGGTGTGGACGGATTGATCATTTTCCCGGCACAGGGTGAATATTTCAGCGATGAGATTCTTAAACTGGTCGTTAACAAATTCCCGTTTGTCTTGATTGACCGGTATTTGAAAGGCATTCCAGCTTCTTCGGTAAGTACGGATAACGTAGGCGCGGCGAGAGAAGGGATGAATTATCTGTTCAACCTTGGTCATCGACACATCGCTTTTCTGACACAGCCTCCGGCGAACACCACACCGATTGAAGAACGAATTGAAGGGATTATTGAGGCACATCATGATCAAGGTGTACTGGTGAATAGGGAATTGTGGTTAGAATCTTTTCTTTCGACATTGCCTAGTGTGTTCGATCCTCAAGTCGAGGTCCGCGATGTGGAGACACTGGTGGAACATTTACAGAAATACCCGCAGATTACTGCACTTTTTGCTGCGGAGTACCATATTGCTTTACTTGCAGAACAGGCAGCTGATCAGCTTGGTCTGAGGATTCCGGAAGATTTGTCCATCATTTGTTTTGACAGTCCGAACGCTGCCGAAGGAAGCCGTGTGACCCATATGCGACAGAGCCAGTTTGATATGGGGAAACAGGCATTCGAGATGGTGCTTCAAAGTATGCAGAACAACGAAATGGCAGTGAACAGAGTTGTTTTGCCTGCCCGCTTGGTGAAGGGGAAATCAACGAGTACGCTGATACAAAAAGGTTAATTTTAGCTGCTATATAATTATTGGGTTCAGACAGGGACTTCGTGGAAACGAGGTCTCTTTTTGGTGTGGATTAATAAAGGAGCATCACTTTGATTGGTATATTATTTAGTGATGTGAAAAGAGAATAACATGCTAATATACAAATAAATATATTGACATAACATTATATTCGTTTTAGGATGATGAAAGCGGTTAACAAACTGGATTACATAAGGAGGACAACATGCTGACACCCAGAGATGATCAAGACATTTCCCCCTCGATATACGACATGATTGATCGGGTTAACAAACGTATGCCGGATTATCCGGAACTTAACCAAATGTTCAAAAACTGTTTTACCAATACGATGGCGACCACAATTCAGCGCAAAGAAGATGGAACCACTTTTGTGATTACGGGAGATATCCCTGCCATGTGGTTACGTGATTCTGCTGCTCAGGTCAGACCTTATCTGGTTCTCGCTTCAGAGGATGAAGATATCGCCGATATGATCGCTGGACTGGTTGAGCGTCAACTGAATTATATTCTTCTGGACCCTTATGCAAACGCTTTTAATGAGACGGAGAGTGGGAAAGGACATCAGGAAGATCTGACGCAGATGAATGATTGGATCTGGGAACGGAAGTATGAGATTGACTCTCTGGCTTATCCGATTCAGCTCAGTTATCTCTTGTGGAAGAACACGGGCAGAACAACACAATTCAATGACACGTTCCGCAAAGCAGCCCAGATTATCATGCAGTTATGGCAAGTGGAACAGCATCATGAGACGAAATCACCCTACACGTTCCAACGTCTGGATGCTCCCCAAACCGATACACTCAGCCGAGAGGGACGAGGTACTGAAACAGCCTACACAGGCATGACCTGGTCGGGATTCCGTCCCAGCGACGATCGCTGTGAATATGGTTATCTGATTCCATCCAATATGTTCGCCGTTGTGGCGCTTCGATATCTACAGGAAATTGCTGAAACCGTATTCAAGGATGAAGTGCTGGTAGCGAATGCTAAAGAGTTGGAGGAACAGATTAACAAAGGTATTCAGGATTATGGCACCGTTGAACATCCGGAATATGGAACCATATATGCATACGAAACCGACGGGAAAGGCAATCACAATCTGATGGATGATGCCAATGTGCCGAGCCTGCTGTCTTTACCTTATCTCGGATACGTGGATGAGAACGACGAGGTGTATCAAAATACGCGCCGTTTCATTCTATCCTCGCATAACCCGTATTTTTATGAGGGTACAGCAGCTGCTGGAATCGGAAGTCCGCATACACCGGAAGGATACATCTGGCATATCGCTTTATCGATGCAGGGGCTAACTACAGAGGATCGCCACGAAAAACTGCGATTGCTCCAGCTCATCCAACAAACGGATGCGGGCACCGGATTGACCCATGAAGGCTTTTCGGCTAACAATCCACATGAATATACACGTCCATGGTTTTCATGGTCCAACATGCTCTTTAGTGAACTGATGATGGATTATTGCGGATTCCGCGTAGAGAAATAGGATTGCGTACAGAAATAGATAGGAAAGCAAGAGAGAACCTGCGAGTACATCATAACGTTCGGAGTTCGTTGAATTTCGACAAGAGGAGAGCGAACCATGAGAAAAATATCATTGAAAATGCCGGTAGCAGCAGTTATGACATCCTTGCTCATTCTAACGACAGCCTGTTCAGGCGGAAGTTCCAGTACAGGCACAACCAGTGATGGCAAGAAGCAAGTAACCGTATCGTTCCGTTCTTCAGGATCTGAAGATACACTTACGAAGTTTTTCCAATCAGGATTGGTGGATCAGTTCGAGAAAGAAAATCCGGATATCAAAATCAACATTGCGCCTGTATTGGCAAGTGAGGGTGATTATACATCCAAAATGGTTTTGCAGATGAAATCCCCGGATACGGCACCTGATGTCATTGCCGAAGATACATCCATCATCAAATCCGATGCTGCTGCGGGATATCTGGAGCCACTGGATACACAGGTTCAGGGATGGCCCGATTGGGAAGAACACATCATCGACAATCTGAAGGCAGGGGTTACTGGAGAAGATGGCAAAGTGTACGGCGTTCCGGCTACCTCGGATACACGCGGAATCTGGTATAACAAGGAACTGTTTCAACAGGCAGGTCTGGAAGTTCCGTTCAAACCTGCAAGCTGGGCAGAAGTACTCGAAGCAGCACGTACCATCAAGCAAAAACTGCCGGGTGTGACACCGCTTAATATGATCGTGGGCAAAGCAAACGGTGAAGGTGTCACCATGCAAACGCTGGAAATGCTGCTCTATGGTACGGCGGATACGCTGTATAACGACACTAGCAAGAAATGGGTAGTGAACAGCCCGGGTCTTCTGGATTCCTTCAAATTCATAGATCAAGTGTTTAACACGGATAAAACAGGTCCGACCATGCAGGTTGCCTTGAATGGACAAGCTGGCAGTATCGCATTCCAGCAACAGTTCCCGCAAGACAAACTGGCGATGGCAGTAGATGGCAGCTGGGCAGGTTCGACATGGGCCGAGAACGGTGCTGCTCCAATTGCAAACGTCGAAGAGAAAATAGGCTTTGCACCATTCCCGACACAAAATGGGGAAGCACCTGGTGCAACGACGATGTCTGGAGGATGGGCCTGGTCTGTTCCTGCACAAGCGAAGAACAAGGAAGAAGCTTGGAAATTTATCGAGTTTCTGATGAATAAGGAAAATGCGACTGCACGCGTAATAGCGGAAGGCAGCCTCAGTCCACGTAATGATTCCACAGAAGTTGAAGGGTATACGGATCGTCCATATACCAAAGAAGCACAGGAACTCCTGAATGTGGCCCACTTCCGTCCAGCGAACGATCAATATGCAGCGGTATCCGCACAATTGCAAAGCATTGTTGAGAGTATTGCCTCTGGCAAGCTGACGCCGGAAGAGGGAGTTACACAATTGAAGGACAACGTATCCCGTTCCCTTGGCGCGGACAGCATCGAAGAGAAATAAGGATATCGATATATTCGGAGGGGGAGGCACAATCTCCCCTTTTTCCGGTTCGAATGGAGAGTGACTTATGAAAAGGAAAGCACCAGGCTCATTTCTGTTTCTAATGCCTTCCGTACTGTTATTACTCGTGTTTTTCATTGTTCCCATCATTCTGACGATCTGCTTTGCCTTTACGAATATGGCTCTGACCGGGGCGGCAGCCAAGAGTTTGGAGTTTGTCGGATTTCAGAATTTCATTAATATGTTCCATGATCCGGACTTCCGCATTAGTGTCTGGCGTACGCTGGTCTTTCTCATCTTCTCCGCAGTGATTGGTCAGGTATTGCTTGGGTTCATTCTGGCTCTTCTCATGAAAGAAAAAAATGTGACGTTCCGCCGGGTCATTGGCATCATCGTCATTGCCGGTTGGGTGACACCCGAGATTGTTGTGGCATTCTGTATGGTTGCCTTCTTCAGTGACAATGGTTCATTGAATCAGATTCTCGGTTGGTTTGGGGCAAGTCCAATCTCCTGGTTGTTCAGTTTCCCTATGGTGAGTGTCATTATCGCGAATATCTGGCACGGCACAGCCTTCTCGATGATGGTCTATCAGTCGGCACTGGATGATATCCCGAAGGAAGTTGAAGAAGCTGCGATTATTGACAGTGCCACCGGGTTCCAGATTGTCAGACACATTACGATTCCAATGGTAAAAGGATCCATCGTGACCAACATGATGCTAGTCACTCTACAGACACTTGGCGTATTCACGCTGATCTATACGATGACCGGTGGTGGCCCGGGTACTTCGACACAAACCTTGCCGATCTTCATGTACAACCAGGCTTTTGTGAACTATCAGTTTGGATACGGCACAGCCATATCGCTGGTTCTGTTGTTCATCGGTATTATCGCCAGCCTGTTCTACATGAGAACCATGAAAGTGAAAGTGTAACCATGAAGGAGGTTCGATCCCTATGGTCAAACATGGGCTTCAACGCAAAATCCAGTACGGGATTCTAGTTTTTCTGGGGCTCTGCTTTTTATTGCCGCTGCTCTGGATCATTCTGGCTTCATTTGACCCGAACGCACAGCAGGGCATCAAAATGCCAAGTACCTGGACCATTCAAAATTTCAAGGATGTACTCGGGGATTCGAGCAATCTTCGTTCATTTGGTGTCGGCCTGATTCTGTCAGGAGGGCAAGCGATATTGGTTGTGTTGGTATCGGTTCTTGCCGCGTATCCTTTATCCCGTTATGAAATGAGATTCAAAAAAAGCTTCCTGTTATCCATTCTGTTCATGACAGCTCTTCCGATTACGGCCGTGATGGTTCCGGTATTTCAAATGTTTCTGTTCTTCAAAATGCAAAATAGCATCATTGCCACAATGCTGTTCCTGACCGCATCTTCACTTCCTTACGGTATTTGGATGATGAAAAACTTCATGGATTCGGTGCCCATTGATCTGGAAGAATCGGCATGGATTGACGGAGCGTCCGTCTGGAATGGCTTGAGACGAATCGTAGCGCCATTGATGCTGCCGGGTATTGCAACGATAGCGATATTTACCTTTTCGGGAAGTTGGGGCAACTTCTTCGTGCCATACATCCTGCTCCAGACACCGGAGAAACTTCCGGCATCGGTCACGATCTATCAATTCTTCGGCAGCCACGGCATGGTTGAATACGGCAGATTGGCTGCATTTTCACTACTTTATACGATGCCTTCGGTTGTGCTGTATATCTTCTCCCAGCGCTACATGTCCAAGGGCTTCAGCATGGGCGGGGCAACCAAAGGTTAATGACAGGAGGTACGCAACATGACAATCAAAAAGACGGCACATCTCATCTCGCATACCCATTGGGACCGCGAATGGTATATGCCTTATGAACATCATCATGTTCTGCTTATTGAGCTGATGGATAAACTGCTGGATACGCTCGATCAGGACCCGGAATATCGCTATTTCCATCTGGATGGGCAGACGATTATTCGTGAAGATTATTTGCAGGTTCGACCTGAACAACAGGAGAGGCTCGACCGTTATATTCGTGAAGGACGCATTCATTTTGGCCCATGGTATGTGTTACAGGATGAGTTTCTAACCAGCAGTGAGGCCAACTTGCGTAATCTGCTCATCGGGCATCGTGATGCTCGACCTTTGGGCGTGATATCCAAGACGGGATATTTTCCAGACTCGTTCGGAAATATGGGACAGGCACCGCAAATTCTGCAACAAGCCGACATTCATAACGCGATCTTCGGGCGCGGGGTAAAGCCTACCGGATTCAATAATGCTGTGGTAGATGCGGATAGTTACGAATCTCCCTATTCTGAGATGATCTGGCGTTCGCCAGATGGTTCGGAAGTGCTCGGCATTTTGTTCGCGAATTGGTACTGTAACGGGATGGAAGTTCCGGTTGATCCAGAGAAAGCCCAAGTATATTGGGATAAAAATCTGGAAGATGCCGAGAAGTTCGCCTCGACCCCGCATCTGTTGTTCATGAATGGTTGTGATCACCAGCCGATCCAGACGGATCTGCCCGAGGCTTTACGCACGGCGGCTGCGTTGTATCCTGATGTGGAATTTATTCACTCCAATTTTGACGATTACATTGAGGCGGTTACGAAAGATGTCCCTGAGCATCTGGCGACCATCGAAGGCGAACTTCGCAGTCAGCACACGGATGGTTGGGGAACACTGGTGAATACGGCATCCGCCCGGGTGTATCTGAAACAGTTGAATCAGCAGGGGCAGACGTTGCTTGAAAAGGTAGCCGAACCACTGGCCGCCATGGCCCACATAGCCGGGATAAAAGATTATCCGCACCATCTGTTGACACATGCATGGAAGATGCTGATGCAGAATCATCCGCATGATAGCATCTGCGGATGCAGTGTGGATGAGGTTCACCGTGAGATGGTGACCCGCTTCGCCAAGAGCAGACAGCTTGCAGAGAAATTAGTTTCCCAGAGCGCGCAGGCGATTGCTGAATCCATTCATGTGCAACCTGCTGAGGCTTGGGGAGAGGAAGCGGTGCTGTTCACTGTGTTCAACACGAGTGGGTGGAATCGAAATGGAATCATGGAGATGGACCTGATTGTGGACAAAGCCTTTTTCCCGGAAGGGCCTAATCCTCAGGCACTTGCGCAGAAGGTGGAGAAAGATGCACTGCCAGCGTATCAGCTGATCGATTCGGATGGACGCAAGTATTCAGCAGAAATCAAGGATCTGGGTTCCCATTTCGGTTATGAACTTCCGAAGGATCGCTTCCGACAGCCTTATATGGCTCGTAAAGTAAGAGTGACTTTCCAGGCGTTGGATGTACCTTCGCTGGGTTATAACACGTATGCTCTCATTCCAGTTCAGAAGCAAACAGAGATTCCTGAGATTGCTGAAGTGCCCGCTACGAGCGAACACATTCAGGTTCAGGGAATGATGATGGAAAACGGTCATTTGCGGGTGACGATTGAAGAGAATGGTACGGCAACAATTGAAGATAAGGTCTCCGGTGCAGTATACAGGGGACTGAATTCATATGAGAACACTGGTGATATCGGCAATGAATACGTCTATCGTCAGCCTGACGGAGAGACGACTCTGACCTCTGAACATCTGAAGGCAGACCTGCGGATCGTGGAGCAATCTCCGTATCGTGCAGTCATGGAGAGTGTATTACACTGGGATATTCCTGCTGGAGCAGATGAACTGTTCGAACAGGAGAAGCGCCAAATGGTTCCTTTTACAGAACGGAAGGCGCAGCGGGTGAAGAACACTGTTCCGTTGGTGATTAAGACAACGTATACGCTAGAAGCAGGCAGTAATATGGTCAAAGTAAAATCTGAATTTAACAATCAGGCCAAGGATCATCGGTTGCGCGCACTCTTTCCATCGGGACTGGTGACAGAGGATCATTATGCAGATTCCATCTTTGAGGTTGCCAAACGTTCGAACACACCGGCCAAGGAATGGGTGAATCCGAGTAATGCGCAGCATCAGCAAGCGTTTGTACATGTGACCGATGGTGATCATGGCTTGATGATTGCAAACAAAGGGCTGAATGAATACGAGATTTTACAGCATGAAGAAGGTAGTACGATTGCGGTTACGCTGCTGCGCGCCTCTTCGGAACTGGGAGATTGGGGTGTGTTTGAAACACCGGAAGCCCAATGTCTGGGACCTCAGAGTGTGGAATATGCGATTATTCCATTTGCAGGTGATGCGGCACAGTCAGGTGCATGTGCATCCGCATACGTGTATCCGATTCCGTGGACAACTGTGCAGCTAGGGGCATTAGCACGCACGTTTGAGCAAGAGGGTCATGCTGGAGCTGATGGGCAACAGGTGGAACTACCTCTGTCGAAGCAATGGTTAGCGTGGAATGCACAAAGTTCGTCTCTAGCCTTCTCCACATTGAAGATCGCAGAGGAAACCGGAGACGTGATCGCTCGCTGGTATAATTTGAATTCCGAAGCTGGTGAATTGAACGTTCAGCCTGGATTCGAATGTGCCTCCGTATATGAGAGCGATGTGCTGGAACGGGTCAAGGATACGTTGGAGGGGGACAGCCAGACGGTATCCGGCTTCAAGATTGTTACACAAGGGTATGCGTTACGTTGAGTTGACGTTTGAACATTATTATCTTAGGAACCTCCTGTTCACTGTGCGTGGACAGGAGGTTTTTGTCATGTGCTCCTGCACCAAAGCGTTATGATGAATCAATATCTAATGATATTTATGTCGTGATCTTATACATTTATTGTCGTGAGTTTCTATTAAAAATACATGAAGTCTGTGATAACTTATAGATAAATGTCAGAATATTATATAAGATGAATGTAACATTTACACGAAAACGAAGAGTGCAGAACCAATCTGTAGAAGCGGAGCGTTCACCTTTATCCCCGGATTTTCTCCATTAGGAAAAGATTCAAAAAATACGGGGATAACAGTGATCGGAAGATGGTACTGCAATCGGAGTGGCTCAGTGTAAATTTTACAGGTTCAGCTTATATCCTTTGGAGGTAAAACAACAGTGACCATTCGAATTGGGAAAATTAGCTTGTGGCATGTTCACGCATGGGATTACATCAAGCAGGCACAGGAACATGAAGATACAGTCATCGCAGCCGTGTGGGATGAAGATGCCAAGCGGGGACAGGAAGCGGCTGAACGTTTAAACGTACCATTCTATGCTTCACTCGAAGATATGCTGGCTAAGGATGACATCGATGCCGTTATTGTAGATGCGCCAACCCGCATCCATGAAGAAGTGATCACCGCTGCTGCAAAAGCAGGGAAACACATCTTCACGGAGAAAGTTATTGCAGCGACACAAGCGGAATCCAACAGAATCCTTCATGAGGTAAAGGCAAACAAAGTCAAGATGACAGTCTCCTTACCACGTCTGAATGCAGGGTATACGCTCACGATTCAGGATGTACTTAACCAGGGATTGCTTGGCAAAGTGACTTACGTCAGAGCGCGTTTATCGCATGATGGAGCGATTTCGAACTGGTTACCTGAACACTTCTATGTTCTGAAGGATTGTCAGGGCGGTGCACTGATTGATCTGGGCTGCCATCCAATGTATCTGGCCAAACTGTTTCTGGGTCAGGAAGTAACAGCGGTTAATGCGAACTTCGGATACATTACAGGCAAAGAAGTGGAAGATAATGCAGTTGCAACCTTGTTTACGGATTCCGGAGCAGTTGGCGTTGTTGAAGCTGGTTTTGTGAACAGCCATTCTCCATTTACGATTGAGGTTCATGGTACGGAAGGTACACTTCTGTACGGGACACCTGATGAAAAGCTGTTGATTCGTACAAAAGCAGCACAGGGACAGTATGAAGAGTGGACTGAACTTCCTTTGGCAGACAAAAGAGAAAGCGCATTCAATCAGTGGGTCGCACATATACAAAATGATACGGATGCAATTGAAAACGTGCAGATCGCTATGGAGCTAACCCGGTTGATGGAAGCTGCGAATCTCTCTGCCAAGGAAGAGCGCAGAATCGCTCTGAGTGAGTTGAAGCGTTAGGTTTTATTAAGGAGGTGTGCAATCTTGAGCCTGTATCCTTATGAGAAAATGCTTGAACGGCAGGATCTCCTGGAGAGACTGGATATTGCAATGGTGTGGGGACATTATGAGATTCGCGTGATGCGATTTCATCTGACTTCTTTTCCAGCAGGCCGAGTTGTGGATTTCCATAATCATGCGGAGTTTGAGTTTCATTTTATCCCGAGAGGAAAAGGCAAAGTTATTCTTGATGATCAGACACATGCACTTTCGGAAGGTATGCTGTATTTGACTGGTCCGGGTGTCGTACATTATCAGGAGGCGGACGCCAAAGAGGATATGGATGAACTATGTCTTCATGTGGATATCATTCACAAGCCAAGAGAGCATGTCGATCCTTGGGAAGCCGCTGAATCCGAGGAGACGATTGAAAAGCTGAGAACGCTTCCGCATACTCCGGTGAATGATTATCATCGCGCGATGCAGTGTTTCTTGGAAGCCTATGAGGCATGTGATCAGAAATTGTTAGGTTATTATACGTCAATCAAGCAACTGGTCATTAGCATATTACTCAAAACCGTGCGAGCATACGACACCGGTGGGAATCGACCGGAAGCCCCTGTTCGGGACATGTCGGCGTATCGTTATGAGTATGCCGTTCAGTATATGGAGGCGAATCATCCAACAGTAGTCACGCTGGAGCATGTCGCTGAGAAACTTCATATCAGCAGCAGACAATTGCAGAGAATCTTCTATCAAGTACAGCCTGAGATGCCATTCAGCCGCGTACTGGAGGATATTCGTCTGCGCGCCGTGTGCCGTAATCTGGAGGAAAGTAACGTATCCATCGAACAGATCGCTCTCGCTTCAGGCTTCAATAATGCCAACTATTTGCATGCTGTATTTCGCAAACGTCTGGGGATGACCCCGTCGGCTTTTCGTAAAATGAAACAACCAATACTTAAGTGAGGGTGAATATATATGAGTAAAGTATATCGTATCGGAATTATCGGCTGTGGTGGAATCGCGAATGGTAAACATCTGCCAAGTCTGAGTAAACTGGATAATGTTGAACTGGTGGCTTTCTGCGATATTGTTCAGGAACGTGCAGATGAAGCCAAGCAGAAATATGGCTCTACTGATGCTGAAGTCTACACCGATTATCAGGAATTGCTCAAAGATGAGTCTCTGGATATTGTGCATGTGCTTACGCCGAATATTTCTCATGCCGAGATTTCCATTGCTGCCCTGGAAGCAGGCAAGCATGTTATGTGTGAGAAGCCCATGGCGAAGACCTCTGCCGAAGCACAACTCATGCTTGAAGCGGCAGAGCGTACCGGCAAGAAACTGACGATTGGATACAACAACCGTTTCAGAGAAGACAGTCAATATTTGAAGAAGGTGTGCGAAGCGGGTGATCTGGGGAATATCTATTTTGCCAAAGCACATGCCATTAGACGTAGAGCAGTACCAACCTGGGGTGTTTTCCTGGATGAGGAGAAACAAGGCGGCGGTCCGCTGATTGATATTGGTACCCACGCACTTGATCTGACGCTATGGATGATGGATAACTATCAACCAAAGGTTGTTCTCGGCACGACCTATAATGAGCTCTCGCAACGTGAAAATGCGGCCAACGCCTGGGGCCCGTGGGACCCGAAACAATTCTCCGTAGAAGACTCGGCCTTCGGCATGATTGTGATGGAGAATGGAGCAACAATCATGCTGGAATCCAGCTGGGCGCTCAACTCACTGGACGTGGATGAAGCCAAATGTAGCTTGAGTGGCAGCGAAGCAGGTGCGGATATGAAGAACGGACTGCGCATCAATGGCGAGAAATTCAGCCGTCTATACACCAACGAGATTGAACTGAGTGCAGGCGGGGTAGCATTCTACGATGGTAAGAGCGAGAGCGCACCGGATGTGGAGATGAGAAAGTGGATTGAAGCGATTGAGAACGATCAGGAGCCAGTCGTTACACCAAAACAAGCGCTGGTTGTATCTCAGATCCTGGAAGCACTCTATGAATCTGCTCGCACAGGTAAGGCTGTATACTTGAATAACGCTAGCGAAGCATAGAACAGAAGGAAATACAGAAAGCACAGATTACAGAACCCTTTGTCCCTTTATTGGGGAAAGAGGGTTCTTTGGTGTTTTGGTTACTAGGGCGTGTCTGAAAACTCCGAAGGAAGCAGATTTTGCCGAATTTTCGTTCCAAGCCAGAAAGTTTTCCGCAGGCGTGCCGGGGCACGTCAAGGGAAAGTGACGCAGCAGGGGGCGAAAAGGCGGTAAAAGATGCACTTCAGCGAGTTTTGAGACAGCCCTAGCTATTGGTCCATACCAGACTCTATTTCGGTACATATGATGAGAGAAAACTGAGCTGAAAAGAGGGTATGTCTTGACTAAAAACAAAATGAGTCATGGTGTTTCCATTGTTGTATGTACCAATCGGCCGCAATTTTTTGAAAACATCCTGCAAAATTACAGTCGGCAGCATTATAAAAGCAAAGAACTGATCATTGTCCTGAATCATGACAGTATGAATCTGACGTCATTCCAAAACCGCGTTCGAAATCTTGCCAATGTTCATGTATATCAAGTTCCGGAGAGCATTTCATTAGGACAAAGCCTGAACGCCGGAATAACAAGGACTCGCTTTTCGTTGATTGCCAAATTTGATGATGATGACTACTATTCGCCATATTATTTGACAGAACAGGTGAGAGAACTTAGACGGACTAAAAGTGATATTGTGGGCAAACATTCCTGCCTGGTCTACTTGGGTGCCTCCAAGACACTATTGGTCAGATCCCCCTCTGAAAAAAATAAACCGGTTGAATTTGTGCAAGGGGGTACTATTTTATTCAAAAGGGAGATCTTGAAAAAGGTCCGCTTCACGGACCGTTCAGTAGGGGAAGATGTAACCTTCCTGAGACAATGCAGGAAAAGAGGATTCAAAGCGTACGCGACCTCACCTTTCAATTATGTGTATCACCGGAGAAAAAACAAAAAAAGCCATACGTGGAGAGCAGATGATAACTTTTACCTGGAGGGAAGCACCAAACTTGCAGTTACGGAGGATTTCAGACCCTTTGCTAATAAAAAGGTATAGAGGGCAGAAAAGACTAGATAGATTGAACTAAACATTTACACAAAACGGAGAGGACAGAAATAACCTGAAGAAGCGGAGCGTTCGCCTACAAGCTTTCTGAAAGAAAGCTACATCGGAAGCATACGCTATCCCCGGATTTTCCCCCTTTCAAAAAGGGATTCAAAGAAATCTGGGGATAACAGTGATCGGAAGGTTGTTCTGTCATCGTAGTGAACGGTGTAAATCAACTAAGGGGAAGATGCATCTGCTGCGTGCAGATGCGTCTTTTTTGTGCCCAAATGGTTCAATTGGGAGGTGGTGAGAAAAAAATATGAATTTAATTGAAAAAAAGTATTGCATATAAGTTTAGTCGGAATTATATTAATGGTATAAGGTCTAGACCATATACAGATCGGAGTGTTTAGATGTCCAGTACGTTTTCATTTCGTTTTGAGAAAGTATCCACCAAAAAGGTTAGTGAATTCATAAGAGAACAACTGGAAGAAGCCATTATCTTGAAAGAATTGATGAGTGAAGAACAGCTTCCAGCCGAGCGCGATCTGGCAGAGATTTTTGATGTAAGCCGCATTACCGTTCGCGAGGCACTCTCTTCATTGGAAGAGAAAGGCTTGATTGAGAAAAGGGTAGGTGCCAAAGGCGGAACATTTGTACTGCCTCTGACAGCCAATTCGCATAAACGGACCAGAGAAGAGATTAAACGGGATTGGTCACAGATGCTCAAGGTGTTTGAATATCGAACCATCATCGAGCCGGAGGGAGCTTTTCTCGCTGCTGAGCGGATCACCGCAGGCGAACTGGAGCTACTTGAGGGCTATATGGAACAAAGTATAGAGCCAGGCTGTACAAGGGAATGGTTCAGGGCGCTGGATGTGAAATTTCATCTGACCATTGCCAAAGCTTCGGGGAATCCCTATTGCGAGAGAGCGGTCAGACAGATCCGGACCAAAATTAATCCGGCTCTGGATTTGATGCCTTATGATGACCGCATACGTACCGTCAACCACGGTGTACATATGGAGATTCTTGAAGCGCTGAAAGCACATGACAGGTTCAAGTCCCGGGAGACGATGAAAAGACATATTGAATTCTCAGCTGACGCGATCTATGCCCGTTTGGTTTCTGAATCGGATGAAAATGAAGGGAATGACAGCGAATGAATCGTTCAGAACTGATTAAGCTGGCTCAGCCACTACAAGCCCAGTTAAGCGCCTGGCGCAGAGATCTGCATCGCCATCCGGAGATTGGCTACGAGGAGCACCGCACATCCGCTATCGTAGCTGAACATCTGGAAAGCCTGGGCCTGGAAGTTACACGTAATGTGGGACAGACCGGGGTCACAGGCCTGCTTCGCGGAGAGACAGATGGACCAACCTTTGCCTTGCGCGCAGACATGGATGCTCTGCCAATCCAGGATCAGAAAGCGGTGGAATACCGCTCGCAAGTAGATGGCAAAGCGCATCTGTGTGGACATGACGCTCACACCTCCATCCTGATGGGAGCTGCCCAGTTGCTAACTGGCCTTGGAAGACCCAAATCAGGCAACATCAAATTCATTTTCCAGCCAGCGGAAGAGGGACTCGCAGGGGCGAGAGCCATGATCCAGGACGGTGTTCTGGAGAATCCGAAGGTTGATGCCATCGCAGGGTTACACATGACCCCTGGACAGGACACGGGAACCTTGGGCGTAAGTCAGGGCGTTGCATTTGCTTCAGCTGATCCCTTGATTATCAAGGTGTTTGGCAAGGGTGGACATGCGGCTCGTCCGCATGAAGGCATTGACGCGATTGCGGTATCTGCTCAGGTCATCACCGCCTTGCAAAATATCGTCAGTCGGATGGTCGATCCGCTTGAACCCGCTGTAGTCACCATTGGCAAAATCACCGGAGGTTATATGGGAACAGCCATCGCCCCGGAAGTGGAGATGATCGGTACGGTTCGTACACTCTCACCTGCCATTCGTGAACGGATGCCAGCTTTGATCGAACAGGTTGTTAAAGGGGTCTGTGATTCTTTCGGAGCAGGATGCGAAGTCGTCTACGGTGATGGATACCCTGTTGTCGTGAATGATCTCGGCATGGTTGACCTGCTGACAGAGACCTGCGACCAGGTTAATGCGCAGAAGGGATGGAACTATATCAAACCTTCTACAGGGGGCGAGGATTTCGCTTTTTATTGTGAACAGATTCCGGGCGTGTTTTTCAGACTTGGATCTGGTAATGATGAGGAACGGACTCGATATCCACTTCACCATCCCATGTTTGATCTTGATGAGACAGCGATGCCTTATGGTGTGGGCATGTTGTCCGCAGTAGCTCTTGAATTTTTGGCAAGGAATACAACTTCTGAGGGGGAGCAATCACAATGAAAAAAAGACAATGGACTGGCTTGTGGATCACGTTACTGGCAATCGTCATGGTACTCAGCGCCTGCGGAGGAAAAACGACAAGCACCAATGACAATGCCGCAACAGAAGGAACGGGCAGTGGAAGCGCAAGTACAACACTGACCATTGCTGCAGCAACAGATATTGAGAGTTTCGACCCGCACAACAACAACAACACCTCCAGTGAGGCGGTTCTGGTCAATGTTTTTGATTATTTGATCAAGAATGACAGTGAACAGAAAAAAGTGGCGGGACTTGCGACATCATGGGATCAGGTTGATGATACAACATGGAGATTCAAACTGCGTGAAGGCGTAACCTTCCACAATGGCGATCCTTTCACTTCGGCAGATGTAAAATACACGCTGGAGCGCGTAGCCAAGGACGAGACACTGAAACAAAACAGTTATTTCAAAAATATCGTAGAAGTTAAAGCGGTGGATGACTATACCGTAGACATTATCACGGATGGTCCTGATCCGCTCTTGCTGAATCGTTTGTCCAAAATGGGAGCTGGAATTCTGCCGGCAAAATATATTGCGGATAAAGGATTCGATGCTTTCCTTAAACAACCGGTAGGCACAGGTCCTTACAAGTTCAGTAAATGGACCAAAGATGATCGTGTGGAATTGGTGAAAAACGAGAACTACTTCGATGGTGAACCAAAATGGAATGAAGTGGTATTCCGCGTTATTCCTGAAGCCTCTACACGTGTATCCGAATTGCTTGCCGGTGGTGTAGATGTTGCATCTTCCATTCCGTCCACTGACATTGCACGGATCGAAGGTGAAGCAGACAAGAAGATTGTCAAAGCACCAATCCAGCGTGTGCTTCAGTTGATCTTCCGTCAGACGGAAGGCAGCATCACGGCTGATCCGAAAGTGCGTGAAGCGATTGACCTGGCGATCGACAAACAAGGAATCGTGGACAGCATTGCCGGCGGAGCAGGTATCGTAACTCGCACGTCCGTAACACCAGGCAACTTCGGTGCTGATCCTTCATTGTACAAAACGTCACTCTATGACCTGGAAAAAGCAAAACAGTTGCTGCAAGAAGCTGGCTATGCAGAAGGTGAAGCCGAGATGACCATCTCCGTTTCCGCACAATACAAAGAACAAGCTGAAGTTGTTGCAGCGATGCTGGAACAAGCCGGATTCAAAATCAACCTGGATGTCCTGGAAGCAAGTGCATTTAGTGAACGTTACAGCTCCAAATCATTCAAAGAAATCTTCATGATCGGTATTGGTAACTCCTTGTTCGATGCTTCGAATAACTACAATCGTTATATGTTGGAAGAAGCCAAAGGCGAGTCGGATTACAACAATCCTGAAGTAGAAAAACTGCTTCAATCGGCATTGGTGAACATGGACCCTGCAGCTCGTGAGAAAGAGTATCAGCAAGTGCAGCAGATCTTCTCTGAAGAACGCCCAGCTGTATATCTGTACCAAATGGAAGGTGTCTACGGAACAAATGCGAAAGTGAACTTCGCGCCGCGCAGTGACGAGATGTTCTATGCTGACGAGATCACACCTGTTGCACAGTAACATCGAGCATAACAACCGGTCATTGAAAAGATAAGGCCGTGAACGGCAGGGACTGGATAACCATGTTCCTGCCGTTCTTTTTCTTAACAAGGGAGGTGAACAAGGAATGGGCAAATATGTACTTAAGTCATTACTACAGATCATTCCGGTGCTGTTCATTGTTTCATTAATTGTGTTCATTTTGGTTCGAGTCACCGGGGATCCGGTTGCGCTAATGTTGCCTGAAACGGCTACCGCTGAAGATCGTGCTGTTTTGACGCAGGCACTCGGTTTGGACCAGCCTTTATATACGCAATACGTGAAGTTTCTGGGCAGTGCGATACAGGGAGACTTCGGACAGTCTTTTCGCTACAATCAACCTGCGTTAGAGCTCGTGCTGGAGAGATTGCCTGCCAGCTTTGAACTGGCAGTAGCCGCCATGTTTTTTGCCGTACTTATGGCTGTGCCACTTGGAGTCATTTCAGCCGTCAAACGAAATACGTTTACCGATCTCATCATTTCTGGAATATCCGTCATTGGTAAGGCAATGCCAAACTTCTGGATGGGGATCATGCTTATCCTCTTGTTCTCCGTCATGTTGGGTGTATTGCCGGTATCCGGTCGCGGTGGATTGTCACATCTGATCTTGCCGGCATTCACACTTGGCGTTGGATTAGCTGCGCAGATGACCCGGCTGATTCGCTCCAGCATGCTGGAGATTCTGAACCTGGACTATATTCGAACAGCCCGCAGCAAGGGACTTGGTCGGATGGTTGTCATTGTGAAACATGCGTTTCGGAACGGATTGATTCCGGTCGTGACAATTATGAGTTTGCAGTTTACAAGTCTGATCGGGGGAACTTTGATTACGGAAACGGTATTCTCCTGGCCTGGACTGGGTCAATTGCTGGTCGTTGCAGTCAACACACATGATATGGCGATTGTACAGGCCGCGGTGTTTGTCATTGCCTTTATCGTTGTGGTAATCAACATCTTGACGGATGTGGCCTACAGGCTGCTTGATCCGCGCATCAAATACGATTAGAAGGAGGTGCAATCATATGACAGGCAGCAATGAAATGCCAATTCCGGGTACGGAACAGGAACAAGACAATGGGCGTGCACCAACGGGATTTCGTTATATCTGGCAACAACTGATCATCAGCAAGACCGGAATGTTTGGTGCTGTGCTTGTGTTGTTGGTTGTGTTAATCGCCATAGGTGCACCTCTATTGACGAGTCATGATCCAGGGGCGGTTAATCCGCTCAACCGCCTTAAACCGCCTGCATGGCTTGAGGGTGGAACGGCCGAATACTGGCTGGGTACCGATAATCTGGGCAGAGACATGTGGAGCCGAATTGTATATGGTGCTCGGGTTTCCTTAATCGTCGGGATGGGTGCCGTAATTGTGTCAGGCATCATTGGCGCCATTTTGGGGCTGGTCTCCGGATTCTACGGGAAATGGCTGGATGCACTCATCATGCGTGTAGGTGATGCCTTCATGGCGATTCCAACCATTCTGTTCATGCTTGTTGTGATGGCGATTGTTGGTCCGGGTATTACAACGCTGATCTTTGTCATCGGGGTGACAAATTGGGTTCCATTCACCCGTGTGGTCAGAAGTGAGGTACTTAGTATCAAAGAGCGGGATTTTGTTCATGCGGCCAGATCGATCGGCGCGAAGAATGGAAGACTGATTGTGAAACACATTCTGCCAAATATCCTTTCATCCTTTATCGTAATCTGCGGTATGAATGTCGGCACGACGATTATTATGGAAGCATCACTCAGTTTCCTGGGTCTGGGTATCAAACCACCCGATGTGTCCTGGGGAGGTATGCTCAGTGATGGCAGACAATACGTTGCAACAAGCTGGTGGGTTGCTACATTCCCGGGACTAGCCATTACATTTACCGTACTCGGAGTTATTTTCCTTGGTGATTGGCTGCGTGATGTGCTTGATCCACGTACGGAGACAACCCAAAAATAAACAGGGAAGGGAGCCATGAAGATGAATCAAAGACCAATTATGCCGGAGGATCTGGTTCACTATCGTTGGATAAGTCAGCCTGTTGTCAGCCCGAACGGACAAGTGGCTTATGTGGAACAGACCATAGATCAGGATAAAAACGAATATAACACGCAAATTCGAGGGATTTCGCTCGATGGTGATGAAGATATTGCACTTTCGAATGGTACGAAGGATTCATCTCCCGCTTGGTCGCCGGATGGCACACAGCTCACATTCATTCGCTCCGCGGATGGGGGTAAGGGACTATGGGTACTCGATCCGGATAAAAAAGAGCCTGTCATGCTGATCTCTCCCGCACGTAAAATATTGAATTATATCTGGTCCCCGAACGGGCAGTACATTGCGTTTACCAGTAAAGTGCAACCAGAGGATCAACAGAAGAACGATGACGCCCAACAGGAGCCCGCACCTGTGCTGCGAGGCAAGGTTTTTGAGCGTACAACGCCGAAGGCGGAAGGGGCTGGCTGGTGGGATGGTCAATACAGCCATTTGTTTGTATACGAGATCGGAAGTGGGGAGATCACACAGGTGACTTCTGGGCTGTGGAATATCAGTGCTCCAGCATGGTCGCCAGATAGCCAGTACCTTTCCTTCATATCCAAGCAAGTGGAGGATGAGGAACTCGATGCGGATCTGCTGTACTTTACAGATGTATACAGCATTCGATTGGGAGAGAGTGATCTCTTCAAAGTGACGGATTCCAGTCTGGCAGTGAGCCAGTTCTCCTATTCACCGGATGGGCAGCAGCTGATCCTAATCGCCAGTGATCGTGAGTATGGGAGCGGGAGCCACAACAGCTTATACGCTGTCCCAGTTCATCGGGGGGAACCCAGGATAATTGCACCACAGTTAGATATGCAGATTGGTAACGCAGCACTGGGAGATATGAAGTCAGCAGGTGTATCACCTTCTCCTATCTCGGATGTCCATCATCCGGAACGTGGTGTATATGTGCTCGGAACGCATAACGGGAATGTGGACGTGTACCGCATTCAAGAAGATGGAGCTTATCAAACGGTGACGGGTGCTGGTGAAAAGGATGTGTATCAGTATACCTTAACGCCAGATGGTACGTCGCTGGTTATCGCTGCTTTGACTGCTCAACAACCTGGAGAGTTATATCGCGTGGATGTCGACAGTGGTGAGATGTTCAGGCTCACCCGGCGAAATGATGAATTCATGGCTGGTTTAGCCGTAAATGCGCCTGTGCGTGTAGAGTTTAAGTCTTCCGATGGATGGCCGATTCAAGGTTGGTTAGCTACTCCGGCAATACGTGACAACAATGGGAAGCTACCACTGATACTACAGATTCATGGTGGACCTCACGCGATGTATACGGGAACATACAGTCATGAGATGCAGACACTCGTTGCGCAAGGGTACGCTGTGTTATGGATCAACCCTCGCGGAAGTATGGGATACGGTCAGGAGTTTGCCAGAGCTTGCCGTGGCGATTTTGCCGGAGGGGATTACCGGGATCTGATGGAAGCTGTTGATTATGCATTGGATACGTATGAATTCCTTGATGCATCTCGTCTGGGTGTCGCAGGTGGCAGTTATGGCGGCGTAATGACGAACTGGATTGTAGCACATACGCACCGTTTCAAAGCAGCTGTAACCCAGCGCTGTATCTCCAACTGGTTGTCCATGTATGGAACGAGCGATATTGGTATTTCCTACGTCGAGGGAGTCATCGGGGGGAATCCGGCGGAAAACGCCGAATTCCTGTGGTCTCGCTCACCTCTTGCCCATGCACATCACATTGAGACGCCACTTCTGATCATGCACGGGGAACAGGACTATCGGACACCGATTGCGCAAGCGGAGGAATTGTATACCACGCTAAAACGATACGGCAAAAAGACCAAGCTGATTCGTTATCCGGGCTCCAACCACAGTTTGCTCAAAAGCGGTAAACCTTCACTGCGGATCGATAGCTTCGAACAGGTAAATGCCTGGTTCAATCAGTATCTCGGGATTGAGGAGGGAGAGCAATGAGTCGAACTCAGCTGTCCATTCCTGTCGGGCTCCTTGTAGAGAATGTGCTGACAAGTGGAATACCGGGAGAAGTGATTATTGAATGTTTACAACGTCGGGACTATTCCCAGTTGTTACCTTTGGTTAAGGAATCCGCGATGGATTTTGATGAAAGATTACAGACAGCAGCTGATATCGGAGACGATTGGGAAAAGGCGATACGTCAAGGTTATGAGTTCAAATTTTTGCATATTAACGGGTTGAAACGATTGCTCGATTTCCGGTTTGACCGTAAGGTGGATCGGGATTATGTTCAAGATGAACTGTCACTGAAGCATATTCATCTGACCGTACAAGAGATTGAATTGCTGCAATCGTTAATTGGCAGACAGTGGAACGTGCAAGTAGAAGAAACAGAGGCAGTAGAGGAAGGGAGAACAGATACCGGGCCATCCTCCCACATTCCTGTCCGTATTCAATTGAAATTCCCATAGTATGACCAACAGAAGCTGCGATGATCGCGGCTTTTTTGATATGTACAGGTAGAAATGTGGACGACCGAATTCAAAAAGTTGAAATCGGACTCCGCATGATTTATATTTATATTAAATGATATTATAATCTATCAATAATTCAGACGTAAAGAGGAGGACCTAGGATGTCCATTCAACATGTTTTGGGAAAAATTCAAATATCGGATGATGTGATCTCCAAAATTGTCGGCAAGATCGCGAATACTTCCAGTGAGATTTCCTCCATGTCGACAGGATTTGTAGAAGGATTCACCAAAAAGTGGAGTGGGAAAAGTCTGCAAAATGGCATAGCCGTCCGTAACGTAGAATCCAGATTGGAGATTAACTTGAAGGTTGTTGTTCGTTATGGAACGAAAGTGCATGAAGTCTGCAGGGAATTACAAAACAATGTAAGAGTACATGTGGAACAGCTGACCGGATTAACGATTGATACGGTGAATGTGATCGTTGAGGGGTTATCATTCAACCAACCTGATGTAAGGACTTAATCCAATTTCAGCTACCTAGAGGAGTGACAGCGATGAATAAGATTTCCATAACAAAAGCCAGTCCACAATCCTTAGTCGGCGGGCAACTAAATCAGATGGCACTTGAATATATGGCCTATTCGCTTGCAGGAACCAAAGATAAAGGCATTATAGAAAAAACATTCAACAAGTTATGGCGTGCGAATCAAAACCGATTCAGTCACCAATACGCTTATGAAGCCAAAATGGGTAGCCAAACGTTGGGCATGATCATGTGTTATCCGACCACTTTAATGAACAAACTCGCTTTGCCAACGTTCACGAAGCTGTTTGAACTTCGTCAATGGAGCCTGATTAAGTATAATCTTCAACATTGGAAAGAGTTCTATTCCATGGTGACATTAAAAGAAGCAGACAATGACGAATACCACATCGGAACATTGGCTACCTTGCCTGAGAGCAGAGGACTTGGTGTAGGGACACAGCTCATTCAATTTGCAGAGGAGCAAGCTGTGATACAAGGCTTCTCCAAGTCTTCACTTACGGTTAAAAAGGAAAATCTACTAGCTATTAAACTCTACGAGCGTTTGGGATACCAGAGAGTAGGGGAAATCAATAAACCTTCGCTATCCCTGTACCGAATGTCCAAAAAACTGGTGTAATGCTTTCTGCTAGGAATAGACAAGCAGCTAACTGGAGAGTTTCATATATATAAGCCCACATTGGAACAGTTAAAAGTGTGAGCTGGAGGGGCGCTTTATGCGTTCCTTTTTTAGTTTTCAGATTTTTCTCATAAAAAAAGTAACTTGACTTTTACGGGTGTTTAAGCAGGTACTTGACAGGGGTGTGGTATAGTATAAAAAGTTCATTTAATGAAGAAAGACGGAGAAATATACAATGTGGGGTGTAACCAGTGTATCAATATAAGGATCAGGAATATGAAGCAGTACATTTTGAGGGACGCGATTTGCGCTATGGAGAACTCATAAGTTGTGTTTTCAAACAGTGTACATTTATGAACGCTTCTATGGAAGAGATCGAGACAAGTAACTGCCGGTTCATCGAGTGTGACTTCAAAGGCGCTTCGATGAATGGTTCGATTCATACGGAATCGGCTTTTGAAAACTGTACCTTCGGTGGTGCGAATCTATTTGCTTCCAAATTCAGCTCCTGCAAGATGACAGGCTCAGACTTTTCAGGTGCGCAAATGGATGGCATCACACTAAGTCACGGCGATTGGTCTTATACAAATCTGAGACATACCCGATTAGGCAAACAGGATTTACGAGGAATTCGTTTCTTTGAAGCTGACTTTACGGACACGGATTTCACCAAAGCGGATCTGAGAGACTGTGATCTTACCCGAGTTGTATTAAGCAGAGCCAAGCTGCAAGGGGCCGATCTAAGAGGGGCTAGCCTGGAAGGCATCGATCTGAAATCACTGGATATCAAAGGTGTACGTTTGGATCGCGAACAAGCTGTTCTATTTGTGCGCTCGTATGGTGCGAAAGTAGATTGAGTTGAACACATAGACAGCATGAAGCCGCCCTTAAGGCGGCTTTTTTGACTTTGAGGTTTTCCGATTCAGAGAGAATAGGCAGGAAAAAGAGATCTAAACAAGAAGTAGTTAACATAAGTTTCAACTAAAAGGAGGTTATCATGACCGTCACATTAATTATTTTTGTTGCTATTATTGTCTTTGGGCTTATAACAGGCACGATCACTACGATTATGGCATTTAAACTGTTACGTAACAATACAGAGAAACATCACCTTCGCAAGAGCATTCTGATGGACGGAATTCCAACAGAAGCAATAATTCATGATATTGTACAGACATCATCCAGTAGGGATGGAAGGCCTGGTGTGCGGTTGGATCTGACTGTAACCCAAGTTGACGGCCGCACCTTCCCAACAATTGTAGAGACTTATATTCCAATCACACATGTTCCCCATTTTCAGAAAGGAAATGTCATTAACGTAAGATACATTGCGATGGGGAATGAACGAAAAGTTGAGGTAGAGGATGCCTACCTTCCGTGAGGTGCAGCATGGTGGTAAGCTTCGGTTATCAGGCATGTCAAAAACCATTACCTGAAACAACTCAGGTAGTGGTTTTTGATGTTAATTTAATTAAAAATGGTAACAAGCTGTTTAAGTTATCGACAGTCAGCAGTTAATCCTCTTCTTTTGACATATTTCTAACGATCAGAAAAATAGCTATTATACCTAATAAAATAACAACTCCATTGGTTATTGGAAACCACATGATTATATATACCTCGCTTTGTTTCATGAAGTGAATTTCATTACGTTTTAACGCTGTGCTTTGGGGCTCGTTTCAACCGCACAGCAACCCAACTCATAATCAGAGCAGCAATGAACAGAAATACGGTCACACCTGCAATGACAACAAAGAAGGATTGGTCAAATGCAGCAAAGGCGGCATTTTTGAGCGATTCAGCAGACGCAGCGGGCAAGCTTTCGGCAGCGATAAGCGCTTCATCCAAACTGTCTTTCGCATTGGCTGGCACACTAATTCCCACAGGAATCTTCATAGCGAGTGTGTAGAAAAGGGTCGACATGCTTCCGATGATTGCAATACCGGATGCTCCGCCCAGCTCATAACCCACTTCCTCAATGGAAGCGGCCATACCCGCTTTGTGTGGTGGGGCATAACTCATGATGGAATGTGATGCAGCGGTCATGCCTGATCCAAGACCTGCACCAAGCAGTGCCAAACCGAGAATCTGCCCGGTGAACCCAGCGTTGAAATACATCAGATACGTCCCCATGCCAAGGGCAGCGATGAAGAGAGTGAAGCTTTTGATATATACAACATCCACACGGTGCATAGTGGCCCCCGTAACAGGTCCGGCGATGAGTGCTGCAACAGGTATGGATACGGTGAATAGTCCAGCCTGAAGAGGTGACATGCCTTCCACCAGTTGAAGCCGCTGAGTGACCATATATTGCACACCCATTTGTGCAAACAAGCCAACCAGTGCGGTAATAAAGCCGGTGCTGAATCTTGGGACTTTGAATAAGGACAGATCCAGCAGTGGGTTGGGACTGTTATTCTGACGGCGAATAAAGATGATCAGGGACAGAACACCGACAACAGCAGCAATGATAGCGAGTGTGAGAGATCCTTCGCGTCTTGTGAATTCCTTAATGGAATAGATAATTCCGACCATGGCAATCATGATCTGAATGGAACTGGTGAAGTCCCACTTTTTCGAGGTATCCCCTTGATGTTTAGGGATCATTTTCAAGGCGAATACAAACGCGATAATGGCTATGGGCAGGTTAATCAGAAACACAGAGCCCCACCAGAAATGTTGAAGAAGCAGTCCACCAACAATCGGTCCCAGTCCAGCACCACCTGATGCAATGGAACCCCAGATGCCGATTGCCAGTGCGAGTTCTCGCTCATTCGTAAACGTAACTCTGATAATCGACAATGTCGCTGGCATCATCATGGATGCACCTACGGCAAGAAGAATTCTGCTCATGACCAGCACAGCCGGTACTGGAGAAAAGGCAGCAGCAAGAGAAGCAGCAGAAAAGACGAGCAAGCCCAGGGTAAATATTTTTTTATGACCAAGACGGTCCCCGAGTGTTCCCATTGCAGGAAGAAGACCCGCCATGACAAGGGAGTAACCGTTCAGAATCCATAATTTCTCCGAAGCAGATGCACCGAGATCATGGGTCAAGCTGGGTAGGGCTGTGTACAGGATGGTCATATCCATCACAATGAGTAATAGTGCACTTGAGACAATAACAAGAATCATCCAACGTTTGAATTTAGACATGTTTCCCTCCGACGATATGAATAACTTACAATTCAAGACTAAACTATCGGGTAACCCTATAGTCAAACTTTTCTTTACACACTATAATGCATTTATATTGATAAAACTTAGACTACATATATATGTACATGGAGGGCCCATAGATGGCTGGACATCACGCACAACATTTTACCACCAGTGAATTTGCCAAGATCTGCGGAGTGACCAAACATACCTTGTTTCATTATGACGAGATTGGGCTGTTAAAGCCTGAATATACCAATGCCAAGGGCTACCGCTATTATGGTATGCAACAAACGTATGTGCTGGATGTCATACATGTGCTAAAGAAGGCAGGAAGCTCACTCCAAGAGATTAAGTCGTTTATTCAAAATCAGAATACACCGTTGTTAATTGAGCTGTTTGAACAGAAATTAAAGGCACTTGAGTTGGAGCAACAACGAATCAAACGCATGCAAAAGCTGCTAAGTGGTGCCATTGAAATGACGAAACAAGCCACGGATGCTTCTCCTGAAGGGCTACATATTGAACAATGTGGGCTGGAGTATTTTATTGCTGTACAACTGGAACAAGGGGATGGGGATAAGGAATTCTTCCGTAAGTTCATTGAATACAGGACCCATTGTGATGAACAGATGATCGACTATGAGTTTCCGGTATGGACGATCTTAACTCAGGAGCACTATGAGGCAGGAGAATACTATCCGGATTACTTTGGCAACAAAATAAAAGCTCCCATTTCAGGGGAAACGATATGGATTAAGCCAAAAGGGATGTATGCCGTCATGAATCATCGAGGTTCATACGAAAGCATGCCGGAGACGTATTCCCTCATGAAAGAGGAGATAGAAAAAGAGGGACTGCAAGTCTGTGGACATGTGTATGCACTGGACCTGCTTACTTATTTTGCAGAAAGTAATCCCGATGAGTACATCATCAAAATTTACGTAGAGGTAAGTAAAGCTGATAACATAAGCAAAGAACAGAATAACGTGGTTTAGGAGGATTTTTTCTGAAATTAATCAAAACATATGATGTGGATCTAAGTGAAGAATGGTCAACTCTTCTTCAAGAATTACTTGTTGCCAGCTTTCCAGCGGTTTATCCGAAAGACAGATTGTTCTTTAAGCAAATACCACAAAGTAGAGTATTGGCATTCACCCCAGACAACCAACTCGTTGGGCAAGTGGGACTGGATTACAGGGTGATGAATTTAAATGGAACACCGATCAGAGTGATGGGGATCATCGATTTGTGTGTTTCTCCGGCTATTCGCTCTCAAGGAATCGCTTCTTTGTTAATATCCGAAGTGGAAAGGTTGGCCAAAGGGCATGTTGATTTTGTCCTTTTATTTGCGGATCATGAGGAATTGTATAGCAAAAATGGATTCAAAACGGTAAGCAACACATGTACGTGGTTGAAAATTAATCATGAAACCTTAACTACAGTTGGAGTAGGGACTCAAAAGGTGGAGGGGCTAATGATTAAAGAAGTTGGAAACCGGCCATGGGGAGAAGGAGAACTCGATTTTTTGGGATATTTATATTAATCTTTACGTGCGGACATGGAAGGAAGGCTTGATTAGAAACAATCGAATGGCGACTAAGAATTAAACAAAGAGTGGTTTAGGTGGGTTGTGCGATGAGGCCCTATCTGCTTTCTCGCCTTGACCCATATCATATTCCATGTTACGTTTTCTGTATTCAAATTATGAGCTTTCAAAGGGGTGATAAAGTGATGACAGAATTAGAGGTTGTAGATGTTTATGTGGACCTGTCAACGAACTTAAACAATGGCATGGTTCACAATATAACTAATCAGAATCCAACACTTTATCCTCCTATGCATAGATCTACTTGGCGCTGAATGTTATATCGCCAGGTTTCTTTATCGTATAAGCGAATCTAAATTCTGATTATGTTCAAATATTAAAGTGAGGGAATCCATGCCAGGTTCGATGGTGAAATCCCGTCAGTTTACTTTTATATTTCACATAAAAAGGATGATCTGCATGTCTTTAATTAACGTTACCAACCTGACCTTTGCCTATGATGGCAGTTACGATAATATATTTGAAAATGTTAGTTTTCAGTTAGACTCCGATTGGAAATTGGGTTTTACCGGCAGGAACGGCAGAGGCAAAACGACATTCCTCAATCTGTTGCTCGGTAAATATGAATACAGCGGACATATCTCTGCGAATGTTAGCTTTGAATACTTTCCTTTCCAGGTAGAGAATAAGGGAGCCATGACGGTCGATGTCATCGGCGAGATTCATCCTGAATATCTGCACTGGCAAGTTGTACGCGAGTTTAACCTGTTGAAGGTGTCGGAAGATGTATTGTATCGGCCTTTCGACACGTTATCCAACGGAGAACAAACAAAGGTGATGCTGGCTGCCTTGTTCCTGAAGGACAATCGGTTTCTGCTCATTGATGAACCAACCAATCATCTTGATCTTCATGCGAGAGAAATCGTAGGTGATTATCTCCGCAGCAAGAGTGGATTTATTTTGGTGTCTCATGATCGATCCTTCCTGGATCAAAGTGTAGACCACATCCTTTCCATCAATAAGAGTAACATCGAGATTCAGAAAGGCAATTTCTCCGCTTGGTGGGAAAATAAAAGAAGGCAAGATCAGTTTGAACTTGCGAGTAATGAGAAATTAATAAAAGATATCAAGCGTTTATCCGATTCTGCCAAACGGACCGGTGGTTGGTCCCATGAAGTCGAAAAGACCAAAAATGGTACGAGAAACTCCGGTTCCAAGGTGGATAAAGGATATATTGGGCATAAGGCTGCCAAAATGATGAAACGTTCCAAAAATATCGAACAAAGGCAGCAATCTGCGATTCAAGATAAGTCTAAACTTCTCAAAAATATCGAGAGTGCAGAACGACTGCAGATTCATCAGCTGGATTTTCACAAGAATGAACTTGTTGAATTGGAACATGTGTCGATATCGTACGGGGCCAATACAGTGTGCAAGGATGTCAGTATGACGGTTGAAAAAGGAGATCGTATTGCCCTTTACGGTAAAAATGGATCTGGCAAATCCAGCATTCTTAAACTGATCTGTGGTGAAGATATTGCTTACACAGGCCTTTTCCGAAAGGATTATCAGCTTAAAATCTCGTATGTGTCGCAGGACACGTCTGATCTCGGAGGGCATTTATCTGAGTATGCGGCGATACAGGGGATTGATGAGAGCCTGTTTAAATCGATACTTCGAAAGTTGGATTTTTCCAGACTGCAATTGGAGAAAGATATTTCAACGTTTAGTGCAGGTCAAAAAAAGAAAGTGCTCATTGCCAAAAGTCTTAGTGAGAAAGCTCATCTGCACATTTGGGATGAACCACTCAATTATGTAGATGTCATTTCACGTATGCAGATTGAAGACTTGCTACTGGAATACTCACCAACCCTGCTTTTTGTAGAGCATGATCGTGAATTTTGTACCAATATTGCAACAAGAATCATTGAATTATGAGTAGTAACGAAGAACAATTCCTTGTTAGGAGCCGCCATATGGCGGCTCTTAATCTTTATACAATCTCATCTCTCCATCAACAATATAAAAGTTGTTTGTTGCACGCACGCATTGGAATGTTGAGGAAGTATGCTATAATTTTATAGTCTAATCCAATCATATGATGGATGAACAGATCAATTGTTGAACTATACACGCTAAGAGGTGTAATACCAATGAAAAAGGAAATGACTACAATCAAACAAACTAGGCTCAATTCCATTTTGGACGAGGCCACCAAATTATTGATTGAAAAACCGAATGCTTCCATGAATGAAATTGCAGAATCTGCAAAAATCGGAATTGCTACGTTACATCGATATGTGGAAAGCCGTGAACAGCTCATGATTCATCTGGGATTACGCGCAATCGAGGTGGTCAGTGAGACTATGCAACAAGTTCAACTGGATGAAGAGCACTGTGAAAAGTACATACCTGAGCTTATCGAGGCGCTGATTCCATTAGGCGACAAAATATATTTTCTGGCTCATGACACCACCATTAACTATAATCCAGAGATCGAGGGAGCAGATCTGAAACTGAGAGAACCGGTACTGCATGCGGTCGGTCTGTTACAACAGAAAGGTTATTTCCGCTCCGATCTTGATAAAACCTGGATTGTCGATGTGCTGTATTCCATCATGTTCCTGACGTGGCAGCAGGTTGTAAGTGGTCATATCGCGAGAAAAGCAGCCCCTGCGCTTGTAGTAGACACGTTTTATCATGGGTTTAAGCAGCACTAGGTCAGCGCCAATAGAAGCAAAAACATCAGATTTCACTAGCGAAAACACCCCCTAACAGTCAATCGTATCGTTAGATACGCAGACTCTTTGGGGGTGTTTTTTTGCGTTCACAACAGCGTTTCTCAATGCACAAGCATCATGGACTTGATTTTGACTAATATTCAAATATTAACAGGGTTCAGAATTTAAGATTTCCAGTTTACAAAAAATGATATAAATTTCTAGTAGATCCAAATCATTACCAAATAAAGACAAAATATTCAAGCGAGGAGGTCGGGCAGAACTACCTGTAATTATGCAGTTCAACATCAGTTCAAGTACTCATTCCATCAACCCAAATCAGGAGGGATTCCATGCTTTACACCATTATTGTACCAGTCAACCAGGACTATAACATTTTGAACCTGTTCACAGATTCGCTGCTCCGGACGGTAAGCCCATCCACCCAGATTATTTTCATCAACGACGGTTCCGGTTCAGCAGTCTTTCAACATCTGGATAAACTGAAGCAAGAAGTAAGAGAAGGTGTGACCATCGAAATTCTTCAGCATGATTTTCCACTCGGTTGCGCCGTGTCGATTAATAGCGCACTGAGTCTTGCCAAGGGAGAGTACATTTTCTTCCTGGATTCCGATACCATTCTTCAACCGAATTGGCAACCCATGATGAAAGAGACACTGGACAGCGATATTACGATTGGCATGATTGGAGGCGTTCTGTTGTATCCGCAAACCGGAGGTGTGCAGCACTGCGGCATTGCTTTTGCAGACACCATCGGTCGACACCTGTTCCTGAACGCATCCCCTGATGATATCCCGAAAGAAACCTTCTCGGTTCAACTGGTGGTGTTCGCCATGTTTGGCATGAAGCGGGAGGTGTATGAGACCATCGGCAACCTCGATGAGAAATTCTTTAACGGGTACGAGGACTTTGATTATCAGATGCGGGCAAGAGCTGCCGGATACGATACGGTCATTAATCCGAATATTCAAGCATATCACTGGGAACGCAGCAGCGGCATTCACCGGAACTTCAACCGCAAGAATAATCTGGCACGCTTCTGGAAAAAGTGGGGCGGTCAAATCGAGGCGGATGTGTGGCCTTTCGTTTTCAGTCATCTGAAAGCGCAGCTAGAGAGCCAAGTTGAATACCAGCATCTGCCGATTGTTGGAATTGACCTTGCCGAGGTTCGAAGTGATGCGGATACATTCTGGACCAAGTTGGAGGAAGCTGACTTTGCCAATGTAGCCGAGGTACGTGACTATTCCAATCGCTTCAATTCCAACGGGGCCATCTGGCTGCCACAGGTACTGGGTAAGGAACTGATTCATAGTGAGAACCGGTTACTGTTCTTGGTAGACAATTTCGCCCGTTTATTAGAGAACCGCTACTGGATTGAGATGAGACATGCTCATCGAGCCAAGGATCTGATCATTGATCTGTATGGCAATGTAATTACGATGGATCGCATCTACGATGGATGCTGGCCTGGAACCAAAGTTCGATAATACACGCACAACGAAAATAAACAGGGAGGTACTTAAGGTGAAAGAAAAAGAGAGCACGCTCGATCGTGCCGTAAGATTTACCCGTAATCTGGAGTGGTTGGAGCAAGTCGAAAAGGTAATTCCGAGCGGATGCAGCACTTTAGCCAAAGCACCTGAACGTTTATTTCCGGGGCATACACCCGTATGTTGTGCAGAGGCTTACAAATCCCGATTTACAGATATCGACGGAAATGAATGGCTGGATTGCGAAATGGCCATGGGTACGGCGTCTTGGGGCCATGCGAGGCATGAAGTCCAATTAACCGTCATTCATCAGCTGAAAAAAGGGACAAGCTTTTCGGTACCGGCAGATATCGAGCTTGAATGCGCCGAGTTAATTCTGGAGCGGTTCGAGGGTCGTTATCCGTCGCTGCGCTTCACCAAGAGTGGTGCCGATGCAGTGAGTGGGGCCGTACGACTTGCTCGTGCCGCAAGTGGCAAAAGCAAGGTTATTGCGACGGCTTATCATGGGTGGCATGATTGGTCCGCATACGGCTATTATGGTGGCCAAACGAAAGAACGGGGCATTCCAGTAGATATCGAGCGTTCGACAATCTGGGTCAACAAACCTACTGCAGAGCGAATTGAGGCCCAGATTACCTCATCTCCCGAGGATATCGCATGTATTGTTTTATGTCCCAACGAGTGGAAAAGGGACGCGCTGGAGAAAGTCGTAAACCTATGCCGGTCTCTGGACATCATTATCATATTCGATGAGGTTACTTCCGGTATTCGAATGGGCAAACGTGCTACAGCAGGAGAATATGACATCTGGCCTGATCTGCTCTGTATCTCCAAAGGTATGGCAAACGGGTTACCGCTCGCAGCGGTTTTGGGGCCAGAGCACTTGATGTCTCTGTCGGGACAAGTCCGATTCAGCAATGCCCATTCCAGCGAAACAACAGCGCTCGCGGCAGCCATTGCCTGTGAACGATTAATGAAGAATGCGAAAGTATGGCCGACCTGGCGTGATCCGGCAACCCGGATCATGGATCGTCTGGAATCTGAACTTGTGTTACTCGGATTAACAGATCAATTGGAAGTGAAAGGGACGTATGCAAGCTTCTGCATTCAATCCCTGGCCGAGGATAACTTTCAAACGGACCCTTTCCGCGAGTTCATGGTGAAGAGAATGGCTCACTTCGGCATCTTCACCAAAGGTTACTTGATTTTCTCGGATGCCCATACACGGGAAGAATTGCTGTGGGTCGAGGAAGCTCTGTTACAGATCCTGTCAGACTGGAAAGAGATTCAGAAGCAGGAACATCTTCATTTGATGCAATTTTCGAAAACGTTTAAAGCTTAATCCACAAATTAGAAATCGACAATTGACTAGGAGGAATTATTCAATGAAAGCACTCGTATATCAGGATCTCAAACAGGTGACTTATCAGGAGATTGAGGAGCCAACCATTCAAAAACCAAACCAGGTGAAAATCAAAATCTATGGTTCAGGTATCTGCGGTACAGATCTGAATATTGTCAAAGGCAAAGTACCTGCCAATAAAGGGACGATCATTGGTCATGAAGGCGTGGGTACCGTCGTTGAGGTGGGCGATGAAGTTCGTGGTTTCAAGATCGGCGATCGGGTATTGGTTGATCCCACGCAATCTTGCGGTACCTGTTCCTATTGCCGCGAAGGTCTCTTCATCTACTGCGAGAATTTTGATGACTATCAAGTAGGGATGACGACACACGGAACCTTTGCTGAATATTTTGTTGGGGACGAAAAGTATATCTATGCCATCCCGGATTCCATGAGTTGGGAAACGGCCATGATGATCGAACCACTGGGATGTGTGCTTCAGACGTTCATGAAAGCAGGGACTAAGCCAAGTGACGCAGTACTGGTCCTCGGTTCAGGTGCAATCGGTTCTCTGTGTCAGCTTGTGAGCAAACGATTGGCAAGGCTTACTGTAGGCACGGAAGTTGATCCATACCGCAAAGAGTTCGCTTCAGGGATCGCAGATCATGTGTTCTATCCTCAGGATCTGACATTGGATAAAGTATACGAGATCAATAATAACAAGAAGTTTGATATTGTGGTGGACGCGGTTGGTAACCAGCTTCATGTGGGATTTGAGATGATTGCTAAAGGTGGCAAAATTATTCCTATGGGATATGACGACAGCTATGAGGTGACATTCAAATCAACAGCTGTGATTAATGATGGCATTAGTATCATCGGTGCAGTTGCCAACCACTCGATGATCAGTACTGCACTGAAATTTGCCCAAAGCATTCCGGAACTGGAACAGATGGTGACAGCCAAGGAACTGCTGAGTGATTATGAACAGGCCTTTAATGGAACGATTGGTTATGACATGCATACCGGAGAGAAGTTGCCGATGAATTCAGTCAAAACAGCTCTTATCCTATAAGAGGTACTCTAAGCATGTAGACATTAGCGGGTTTGCCGCTGCGAGAAGTTGGAGTTCGCAGCGGTGAAAACCGCAGAAGGAAGGGATATCGATTGAAATTGCTTCAAGATTTGCCGAAGAATCCACGCTACTCCATTTTACTCGAACCGGTATGGGCCATTCCGGGCACGATCGTTCTCTTCTACGCTCCTTTATATATGAAGGAAGCCGGACTTTCGGACATTGAAATCGGTTTAATCAATTCGGTGAATCTTTATTTTGCCTTTATCTTTCAATTGTTTGCGGGTTCCATTACCAATAAGCTGGGGCGTAAACGAACAACGCTGATCTTCGATCTGCTTGCCTGGAGTGTTCCCATGTTCATCTGGGCTTTCTCCCAGAACTTCTGGCTGTTTCTGATCGCCTACTTGCTGAACGCAACATCGAAGTTTGTAACGGTTGCCTTTAACTGTCTGATCATAGAGGATGTCGAGGAACACAAACGATCCAAGGTATTTGCTATTCTCAACATGATTATTACTGGAGCCGGGGTACTTACGCCAATTGCAGGAGTTGTTATAGCTGATTTCGGTATTGTACCTACACTGGCGAGCATTTACTTTGTCGGGGGCATCCTCATGACCGCCATGTTCTTCATTCGGAACCGGTACACAGATGAGACTGAGGTCGGCAAGGAACTTATGGGATTGCATAGTAAAACCCGCGTACTTCAGAGCTTGGGTGCCAGTCTGCGCCTGTTCGGCAAATCGTTCTACAAACGGAGACTGTTCCCGATCATTCTGATTACGGTGTTGTCGAATCTGATTTTGCAGTTGAATTTCTTTCAGGTCATTTTCTTCAAGGAGCAGTTGAAATTCGATGACCGTGTCATATCGTTTATTCCAGTGGTGACTGCGGTCACTGTCATGCTGCTCTATCTGGTCATCATTCCGCGACTGAAACGGCGTTCGGAAGAGAAGTATGTTGGTTTTTCCATTGTGCTTAGTACGGCCGGGGCCATTCTCTTTCTGTTGATTCCGGTGGGGAATATAGGCATGTTGTTTCTCACACTAATCGTGCTCGCTGCCGGTAATTTCATTTTGCAGACGTATCGGGATTCCCTGCTGATGAATCGATTGGGAACGCATGAAAAAGCCGACATGTTCTCGGCCGTGCAGACGGTTATGACGTTAACAGCCATTCCATCGGGTTACCTGACGGGCTTGCTCTACCATCACAATCCAACGCTGTTGTTCAGTGTCATTCTTGGTCTATATATCGTACTCATGGTCATCATGTTCTTCCTGCCGGATCCACAAAAGCACTCCCAAGTGCTGGAACCTTACAAAAATATGTAGAAGAAGGGGTTTTCTGTATATCAATCGAATATGTAGTACAGAAAAAACTAAAAATAACTTAACTTGGGAGGATACGGAATGATGAACATAATGACAACAGAAGCACGGAATCAGTGGAGCTGGATGAACGAGCCCGAGAGCTGGTCCTATACGGATCAGGGAGGTGTGATGGTGGAAGCGAAAGCGGATACCGACTTTTTCCAGGACCCTGCGGGCAAGCATATTCGTGCAACTGCACCCTTCCTGTCCATGCCTGTACCTGGCGACTTCGAAATCACAACCCAGTTAACCGTAGATATGAAAAATCAATACGATTCCGGATGCCTGATGGTGATGGCGGATGATCTTAACTGGTGCAAAATTTGTTTTGAGTATGATGGAAAAACACCTACCATCGTGTCGGTGGTCACACGTGATGGTTCATCCGATGATTGCAATTCGGTTGAAGTCTCCGTATCTAATCCCTATCTGCGTATACGGAAAGTAGAGGACTGCATATCATTCTTTTATTCACCTGATGGGGAAGAGTGGAAACTAATTCGATATTTTGGCATGCCGATACAAGGGGAACTTCGAGCTGGATTAGTTGCACAATCGCCGACTGGAACGGGCTGTACGTGTCACTTTTTGTCTGTGAACGTTACTCATCCGGACTTGACCGCACGCTTCTAATCTGCTCCCCCGGCCGATCATTGGAGGGAGAACAGGTTCATGGTAAAAGCATTCATATTTGATTTTGATGGACTCATTGTCGATACAGAGACACCTTGGTATTATGCGTTTCGCGATATCTATGAAGAGCACGGGGTTGAACTTGGTCTGGACCTATGGTCGAAAAATGTGGGGACATCCTTTGATGAATTTCATCCTTTTCTGTATCTGGAGCAGGCGCTTCAAAGAAAAATTGATCATGATCATATCAAACTGCTGTCTGAACAGAAATACGAAACCTATTTGGGACAGGCGGCTATTCTTCCTGGGGTGTATGAATTGCTTGAGTCTGCGAGGGAAAAAGGCATTCAGCTTGCCGTTGCTTCCAGCTCCACACGGGACTGGGTTCATGGTTACTTGCAGAAATTAGACATTTTTGATTATTTCACAGTTGTTCATACATCGGAAGATGTGAAGAGAGTCAAACCTGATCCTGAACTATACCTTCTTGCTCTCCAGAGTCTGGGAATCAAGGCTTCGGAAGCGATTGTGTTCGAAGACTCACCTAACGGACTGAAGGCAGCCAATGCCGCAGGTATTCGTTGCATCATCGTGCCTAACGAGGTAACGCGTGGTCTGGAATTCGCCATGCATGAACTGCGGTTATCCTCGCTGGCCGAGATTGATATGGAGGTTCTCTAATCCAGATATTGCTTGCGTAGCTCGATAGGGGAGATCCCTTCATATTTTTTGAACACCGATCCAAAGTAACTGGCACTGTTAAAACCAACGGCTTTGGCTATTTCATGAGCCGTAGTTGCATCATTTTCAATGAGCATTTCCTTGGCTTTCAACAACCGATATCGCATCAGATACTCCAGTGGAGTCATTTGAAATTCTTTTTTGAATATCCGATTCAGGTGTTGTTCGGTTACGTCCATCTGCTCAGCCAACATGGGGAGAGAGATATCCTGATGATAATTTTGTTTGATAAAAGTAATGAGTTCATCCAATCTTAATCGGGCATCAGAACGTTCGTAAGCACTATAGCGTTTACCTTCAATGGTTAATCTGACCAAAAGCATGTACAGTAATGCAGATACGTGCCAGATCTGATCCTTGTGCCGGGACTGCAGCGCCAACGTAATTTCATGCAACAGGATATGAAGCATTCCATCCGGCTTGAAGGCGCGCAGCTCCCCGATCTGCAAGGTATGCAAGAATCGTGGTAATAAATAGCCATTGAAAGACAGACAATCAAATCGTAATGAATCACTCAGATTGTGGTAACGGTATGTTACCTCCGGGAACAAAATGAGAGCTGTGCCTTTTTTGATCGAAAATTCATGATTCTTAGCTGCGATTCGCCCTGTTCCTCCGATGCACTGTACAATGCTGTAATCCCGTGAATGGTCGCTCCAATTCATCAATTCATCAACGGTCAACTGGTTTTGCCCTGTAATCATGAGCGGCATATCGGTATCCAGCGGATTCCCCATGCTAGGTTTCGGCATCGTCGTGTTATTCCTCTTTTCGTTAAAGGATCATGTGCGTAAGTGGCGTGGTTACAGAGTTAAAAGAAACCTAGAATGAATTATATTACATAAATGGAATAATTTTAATTGAATGGCGAGCAATAATAAAACGTTTTCAAAGAAATGATTCAACCATTCTATATTGGATGGACGAGCATGAACCGCAGTCAGATCAGTCTCTATTTCTGGACCTGAAAGTACGCCTGCCTTGCCAACAGAATGCGAAACAGTATACGCTATAATGGATGAGTGATTAAGGAAAGGGATGCAAACATGAAGAAAGTCATCGTAGTTGGATCGGGTATTCTGGGGGCATCAACAGCCTATCAATTAGCCAAACGGGGCGCAGAAGTTATCATTATAGACCGAAAAGATATAGGACAGGCAACGGATGCAGCTGCCGGTATCATCTGTCCATGGCTGTCACAGCGACGCAACAAGGATTGGTATCAGCTCGCCAAGGGTGGCGCGCGATTCTACCCTGGCATCATAGCGGAGCTTGAGGATGAAGGAGAAACGGAAACCGGATATGCTCAAGTGGGCGCGCTCAGCATTCACACGGATGAGGATAAAATCAACAAGATGGAAGAACGGGCATACCTTCGCAAAGCAGATGCACCGGAGATTGGTGAGATTACACCTCTTGATGCCAAAGGAACTCGTGATCGTTTTCCTCTACTGGATGAACGTTATCAATCAGTACATATTAGCGGGGCTGCGCGTATAGATGGGAGGGCGCTGCGCGATGCCTTGATCCGGTCTGCACAGCGGAATGGAGCGGAAGTGATCCATGGAGACGCCACGCTTCAATTCGAAGCGGATCGGGTCATTGGTGTTAGTGTTAATGATCAAAGCTTTCTCGCAGATGAAGTCGTTGTATGTGCAGGTGCATGGGCCAATACACTGCTGAAGCCTCTCGGCATACACTTTAAAGTACACTATCAAAAGGCACAGATTATGCATTTACATGTCACGGATGAGGAGAATACAGGCCGCTGGCCTGTGATTATGCCCCCGTCTGACCAATATCTCCTGGCCTTTGATCAACAGAAGATTGTCATTGGCGCCACTCATGAAAATGATGTGGAAGGTTATGATACAAGAGTAACTGCAGGAGGTATGCAGGAGGTTTTAAATAAGGGCCTGGAACTGGCACCGGGTCTCGCAAACAGTACATTCCAGGAAGTACGAGTGGGTTTCCGTCCGTTCACACCTGGATTTCTGCCTGTAATGGGAGCTGTGCCAGGGTGGCGGGGGCTGATTACCGCGAATGGACTTGGTGCCTCTGGCTTGACCATGGGTCCATTTATCGGGAGTCAATTGGCCAAATTGGCTCTTGGAATGGAACTGGATATCGATATTGAGCCGTATAATGTTGGCAAAGCAATGGATGAAATGGAAAGAGGTGAGTCATGACATATTCACAACGTTTATCCGATGGAGTGAACTCGTCCGACATCATATATCTGGAGCATCAGATCGGTACGACAAAAGAAGAACTGCGAATCGCTTTGGAGAAACAAGAAACATACGAACGCGAATTGTCCGAATTGAAATCATCACCAATCGGTAATGCATCGATAGACGGTTCGGACGAACAAGTCTTAATGGAGAAGGCAAACCAAACACAGAACTTGATTGAAACCCTTTCTGCACAGCTGGGTCAGCTAGAGGAAGCATTGGCGAAATTAGGGGATTGATCGGCTCATATCTCGTGTGTTCTGAAACCCTGAAAATTAAATATACGCTGTGTATACAAGAAAACCCCTTATTTAAGGGGTTTTTGTGATTTAGTTCAAATGGTTTATACCAATTAATGAACGGGTGGTATAAAATGGATGTAGGTGCTGAACTGTCAATTCAGGTACCCATGTAACCAATCATGAAACTATTCTGAGAGGTGGCTTCCTAATGTATAAAGAAGTGATACGTGTTGAGGACATCACAGGGTTCCAGACCAGATCTGAGGAGTTTTTTCCACTTCACTGGTTTCAAAAAATGTTGTCCGAGCATCCTGTGTACTATCACGAAGATACAGATACCTGGAATGTGTTCAGATACGATGATGTGAAGCAGGTCCTGAGCAATCATGAGTATTTTTCAGCTGAAGGAACTCGAACGACCATTGCGGTCGGAGCGAAGAATAACGAAGGCACACCTCCGGACAAATTAAACATTTCAAGTATCGATCCGCCCCGTCATCAAAAAAATCGTTCGTTGTTATCCGCTGCTTTTACACCGCGTAGTCTGAAAAACTGGGAGCCACGAATTCGCAACATTGCACAGCAGCTCGTAGCTGATATTAAACCGGATACGACCATTGATATTGTTCAGGCGCTGGCCGCTCCCCTGCCTTCGATGGTTATGGCCGATCTGCTTGGTATCCCTCTTACAGACAGCCATCGCTTTAAGAACTGGGTAGATATTCTGTTTCAACCCACCGATCCGAAGACTGCTGAGGAGAGTGAACTGAAAAAACAGATTGCGGCTCAAGAGTATTATCAATTCCTCTATCCTATAGTGGTTCATAAACGGACCCATCCTGGTGAGGATATCATTACGGATCTGTTGAGTGTTGATGTTGAAGGAGAGAAGTTCACGGAAGATGAGGTTGTTCGCACGACCATGCTTTTGCTTGGAGCTGGTATTGAGACAACGAGCCATATGGTGTCCAATACATTCTATTCCTTCCTGTACGATGACCCGAGTCTGTATGAAGAACTTAGACAGAATCCGGAGTTGGTACCGCTAGCAGTGGAAGAAATGCTTCGTTATCGGTTTCATAATGCCAAGCGGCATCGAACAGTGAAGCAGAATAACCAACTGCTTGGAGTGGACTTGAAAAAGGGTGATGTTGTCATCTCCTGGATGAGTGCAGCCAATATGGATGAGCAGATGTTTGAAAACCCGTTTGAGTTAAATATTCATCGTCATAATAATAAAAGACATCTTACCTTTGGCAATGGTCCACACTTTTGTCTGGGTGCTCCGCTGGCACGAATGGAATTAAGTATTGCCTTGACTGCATTTGTGGAGAAGATTGCTCGAATTGAACCCGTGGAGTCCTTTGATCTGGAGAATAATCTGGCCACTTCAGCTCCGGGACAGTCATTGACCCATCTGCCAGTGAAGATCATTGGGTAGAGAACAGGTTCCACGTATAACAATCTAAAAAGCGGCAGATCAGACGTGAACGTCTTGATCTGCCGCTTTGTTGTGCAAGTATGAGGCTGGATAACTTAATTTGAATTCATGGAAACTTTTTGTCTTACAACCTGTTTGATTTCTTCCTCTTTGGCTTGTTTGGTACGTTTAATAAAGAAGGAAAGAATCAATCCCACGACAGCGATACCGATGATAACGACATACGCATCATTGATACCCTGTATCATGGATTCTGTAGCCAACTGCTTTTGACTGAGGCCATTGGCTGCACCAGTTGCCATCATATCCTGTACGTGTGCCGTTGTACGGGAGGTCATGACACTTACGAGCAATGAAGTACCTACAGCGCCAGCAACTTGTCTGACGGTATTGGAGATGGCTGTACCGTGTGCACCGAGTCTTGGTGGCAGTTGGTTAAGCCCCGCAGTTTGAATCGGCATCATGAGCAAAGCCATACCAATTCGGCGGCCGGTCGACATTAACACCAGGTAACCATAACTGGTTGAATCCGTTAAGTCGATGAAACCAATGGTCGTCACGATCGTGATGACCATGCCGATAACAGCCAGCCATTTCGCTCCAAACCGGTCAAACAATTTTCCGGCTACAGGCATCAGGAAGCCCATAACAAGGGCACCCGGAAGGAGTAATAATCCGGACTCCAGTGCAGTGTAACCACGTGCATTCTGGAGGTACAAGGGAAGCAACATCATGTCAGCATACATGATCATCGTAATCGCGATACTAATGACCGTGGTCAGGGAGAACATGTTGTACTTGAAAGCCCGCAAATCGAGCAATGGATCTTCCGAAACGAGCTGACGCCAAGTGAACAGCGCAAGTGCAACAAGTCCAGCAGCAATACAGATAAGTACTTCTGCACTTGACCATCCCAGACTTCCTGCTCTGCTGAAGCCATACAGCAATGCGCCGAATCCGATGGTGGACAGCACGACACTGATCGTGTCGAACTTGGTGTTGACCCGTTCGGATACATTCTTCAGGTATACAAACGCAAAGGCAATGACAATAAGTGTTAATGGAATCATGCCATAGAACATCGTTTGCCAAGAGTAGTTCTCCAGAATATAACCGGCAAGTGTAGGCCCGATGGCAGGAGCGAAAATGATCGCAAAACCAACCATACCCATGGCTGATCCTCGTTTTTCAGGAGCAAACAAGGTTAAAATAACGTGCATCAAGAGCGGCATGATAATACCTGCGCCCGCTGCCTGAATCATACGTCCTGTCAGCAATGTGCCGAAGTTGGTTGCAAGAGCGGATACGATGGTACCGATCAGGAAAATAAACATCGAAGCTTGGAATAATTGCTTGGTTGAAAAGCGTTGCATGAAGTAGGCTGTGATAGGGATAAGAACCCCGTTCACCAGCATGTAACCTGTCGTTAACCATTGGGCTGTTGCTGCGGAGATGTTAAAATCACCCATCAGTTCCGGTGTAGCGACACTCATGATCGTTTGATTCAACGTTGCAAGGAAGGCTCCCAAAATCATGATAAACAGGATGGGGCCTTTCTTTACGGATAATTCTTCTTGTACTCTAGCCTGACTCAATCCTTTTCATCCTTTCAATCCACACGTGACTAAATTTACAACGTGTTGTATAGTTTACATTGTATTTATTGAATTATATACATATTCGGACAGATTACAATTTACGTTTTGGATGGTTTTCGTTGTTTATTTTACAAAAAAATAAAAAGTGTAGTCTGTCTTACTAATAAACGACTGATTATTTAAAATTGTAATTTTAAAATTTTGAAAGGAGAGATGGGAATGAAAGAAGAAAAGAAATCAACCGTGGACCCAAGAATATTGCGAACACGTCAGTTAATTCGAGGTGCATTTGTTGAATTGCTGCAGGAAATGGATATTGAAAAATTGTCAGTGAACAAAATTGCCGAACGAGCGACGATTAATCGGGTAACCTTCTACCTGCACTATCGTGATATTACGGATATGATGGAAAAGATGGCTGATGAGATGATTGAGCATATTGAACGGATCGTGGATGAATATGCCCCTCATTTTGAGAAGCAAAGAACAGAAGAGGCATGGCCTGTTCTGGTCAAGTTACTGGAGCATTTTGCGGAGAACGCTTCGTTCTATCAGGTGGTACTTGCCTCGAAGCGCACACCCATTTTCACAGAACGACTGCTCAAATTGTTGAGTACGCTGGTCAAAGCCAAAATTGATCGGGTGGAAATGGAGGATGAACTCGAAGAATCCGGCATTCACAAAGAAATCGCAATCTGGTACGGTTCTTCGGCCCTGATTGGTACCATTGTTGCCTGGCTGCGTAACGATATGCCTTATTCACCTCATTTCCTGGCTAAACAATTCTCTTTGATTCGCTCGTACTCTTATAATGACCTGATATAATCAAACTACAATCCACTGACCAATGACAGCAAACGGGGGGATATGACAGGGAAAATGCAGGCCATTGCACCTAACGTTAATAGAGGAGGAATAATGTAATGAAATACAGCGCAGAACGTATCTATGTGAGATTTTGGAATGTGGAAGATGCTTCATTGCTTCTGGATCTGCAGGTTCGAAATCGTGCGGAAATCGAGAAAATCTCAGCGAGTAATCGGGAGGAGTCTTTCTACAGTTTGGAGGGGCAAAGGTCACTCATTGAGAGCTGGAACAAGAAGAGAGAAGACGGAAACCGCTATTCTTTTGGTATTTTTCTACATACAACGGATGAACTCGTCGGTGAGATTTCTTTGTTCGAGATCATAATGGATTCTACCCCAAAATGGATCGTTGGTTATGTGACGGATATTCTACATCAAGGAAAAGGGTATATGAGCGAAGCCCTGCAATGTGTGCTGGAGTTTGCCAAACATGAAACTGAAATTACTCGAATCGAAGCGGGTGTTGTACCAGAAAACACTGGCTCCATCCGTGTCCTTCAAAAGGCAGGATTCAAGGAGAATGGGTCACAGCCTATTCCAATCCAGGGAACATTGAAAGAACATACGATGTTTGCTGTAAATATACTATAAGCATGATGTTTTATTAGATCGTAAACAGGAAAAGGAGAAATCTATGGCTACTATACTCGTTGCGGACGACGATCCGAACATTCGCGAACTCGTCTGTCTATTTCTCAAAAATGATGGATTCACAACAGTGGAAGCTGCGGACGGGAAGGAAGCTCTTACCGTGTATGGCGAAACGCCAGTGGATCTGGTTGTGCTTGATATTATGATGCCAGTCATGGATGGCTGGGCACTGTGCAAGGAACTTCGAAGAGCCAATCCCGATCTCCCGTTACTCATGCTGACGGCGAGAGGTGAGACATGGGAGAAGGTGAAAGGATTCGAATTGGGTACGGATGATTATTTGACCAAACCGTTTGATCCATTGGAATTGACTGCCCGTGTCCGAGCATTGTTAAAACGATACAAGATTGGCTCCACACATACAATCCAGTTTGGCAACGTCATTCTGGATCGTCAGACGTATAAGGTGATGAGAGGTACGGAGTCGCTTACGCTACCCCTTAAGGAGTTCGAATTACTGTATAAGCTTGCTGGAACACCAGGTCAAGTCTATACACGTGAGCAGTTGATCGATCAGATATGGGGTATTGATTACGCCGGAGATGATCGAACGATAGACGTACATATTAAGCGCCTGCGCGAACGATTCGCGACTACACCTGATTTTCGGATTGAAACGGTGCGTGGGCTGGGATACAGACTTGAGGTCCATGAATGATCAGATCATTATACATTCGTGTGGTGCTCACCTTTCTGATCTCTGTCATCGCGGGTACAGTTATTTCTTTTTTTATGTCAACCTGGATATTCGAAGATAAATTGAATGAAAATGCCCGAATAAACATACGCAACTTTGGCCAAGACGTAGTGCAGATATATAAGACGATGCCTCTGGATGAAGCAGAATTATTCGTTAGCAGAATGAAACAGCTTGATTCATATCATATTCGAATTTATGATGCAACGGGCAAACTCCAGACTTATGGGAAGCTTAATGGACATAAATCAGCTGCTGTATCGATGGAGCAACTCAAAAAAGTGTTAAATGGAGGGGTTGTTCAAGACACACCCAAGGGGATCGCTACCGTTCTTTTGGGGCTACCGATCAAGACGGAAATGGGCACAAAAGCGATGTTTTTGGAAACACTCGCACCGCCCTCCGCCTCTTTTGTAGTCCAATTTGGCTTAATCTTTGCAAGCTGTTCGTTGATTGCAGGAAGTCTGCTGATTCTAATTGCTTCTGTATACCTGGTGAGACCAATCAAGAAATTGACCAAAGCGACCAAACGGATTGCAGCTGGAGATTTCAATGTCAAGCTGAACATCACGCAAAAGACTGAAATAGGTACGTTGGCTCGCAGTTTTGAAGAGATGATGCACGATCTGCAGCAGTTGGAGCAGATGCGCAGGGAATTCGTTACCAATGTTTCACACGAGGTTCAGTCTCCGCTCACCTCGATATCCGGTTACGCTTCAGCACTGAAGCAAGTAAACCTCTCAGAACACGAGCGGAACCGTTATCTGGATATTATTATTGCTGAAGCCAAGCGAATGTCCAAAATGAGCGACAGCCTGCTCAAGCTGAGTTTGCTTGAATCGCAGTCACAGCAACTTCGGCTCAATACCTTAGGTCTTGATGAACAGATCCGGCGGGTTATTGTGGCGCTCCAACCACAATGGTCTGCGCGCAATATTCATTTCGAGCTTGATTTGGAGAACGTGAAGGTAACGGCTGATCACGATCAGTTAAATCAGGTATGGACCAATATCATCGGAAATAGCATCAAGTTTTCCAATGATGGTGGTATGATTAAAGTCCGTATCGAAGAGGATATCAACCATGTAAGTGTCCGAATATCCGACACGGGCATTGGTATTCCCATTGAAGACCAGAAGCGCATATTCGAGCGCTTTTTCAAGGCAGATCGTTCCCACAGTCGTAAATATGACGGGAGTGGTATGGGACTTGCTATCGTTAAACAGATCGTGTCCCTTCATCAGGGTGACATCCGGGTGGAAAGCGAACCTGGTCAAGGTACGACCTTTATCATTACGTTGCCTATCCATCCATCAACAGACAGTTAGTTTATTCGGATAAGCCAAGGTACAGAATATTCTTCCAAGTATCAAAACCCAATTTTCATACCATGTGTAATATGCAAGTTTCCTTGCATGGTTACACATGGTATTTTTTTGCTTGTTCATACTCCGTTCATACTCTGGTCACGGGGAGTACATCTTTGTTGGTTAGGCTTGCATTAGCAACCTGTTAGCCCAATATACAGATGAGGATAGGAGCAGATGAACGTGAAACATCAAGGAGACAAAGGAGTACAGAGTCAGAGTCAAAGTAAGAGCAAAACAAAAAAAGTGTTAAGCATCTTGCTTAAAGTGCTTGCCACAATCGTTATAGCAATCATACTTTTTGTAGCTATCGTATATACCGTCAATAAAATCAGTAGTTATTCGGAGCAAAAAAGAATGGAGCCTTATGGTCAACATGTATCCGTAGATGGGAAAAATATGAATGTGTTCATTCAAGGCGAAGGCGAGGAAACGATTGTGCTTCTGCCGGGTTTTGGAACAGCGTCACCTGCACTAGATTTTAAGCCACTTATCTCGGAGCTAGCCCCATATTATAAAGTCGTCGTGGTTGAACCTTTTGGTTATGGATTAAGTGATCAGACCGAAAGGGAACGCAGTACGGCAAATATCGTCAGTGAAATCCACGAAGTGTTACAGAGTCTACATATTGATCGTTATATCTTGATGGGTCATTCCATCTCGGGCATCTATAGTCTGAATTATGTGAACAAATATGCAGATGAAGTAAGTGCATACGTTGGGCTGGACACCAGTGTTCCAGCGATTAGTGAACAGAAGGTTGAAGCATCAGAAATCGTACCGATTCAATGGTACCGTAACTTGGGTTTCCCACGTTTGCAATTGAAAATGAGTGATGACCCATATGCTGGGCTACCGTATGATGAACAAACCAAAGAGCAATTGAACATTTTGATACAAAAGAACATGTTTAATTCAACTCAGTTAAACGAGATTGTAAGCATGTATTCCAATTTTAAAGCAGCTGAACAGTTAACGTTCCCAGTTGATCTCCCGGTTCTTTTCTTTGTTCAAAAGAATCATCCTGCAGTGGACAATTGGGTTCCCGAACACGAGAAGTTAATAGAGAACTCTGCGCGTGGTGAAATGGTGCTGCTGGAAGCAAATCATTATTTATACCGTTCCCATGCCAAAGAAATCGCTGAAAAATTCATGGGTTTTATGGCGCAACGGTAAATATTAATTAGTTTGTTCATATTCAGTTCATATTGACGTCACGGAGAGTACATTTTCATTGGATAAGATTTCATTAGCACCAAACAAGACAACCGAACAAACAGTTCAGGACAGGAGAAGATTAGCGTGACACAACCAGAAGGCAAGAAAGCCAAGAATAGAACCAGGGTCAAGAAGGTACGAAATATTATACTTAAAATACTAGGAGCAATCTTAATTGCCGTTGTTCTGTTTCTAGGTATTGTTTATATCACAAATGTAATCAGCAGTAATTCTGAGGCGAAAAAGATTGAGTCTTACGGTCAGCATGTATCTGTAGACGGAAAAAATATGAATGTGCTCATTCAAGGTGAAGGCAAGGAAACGATTGTGCTTCTGCCCGGTTATGGAACAGCAACACCAGTGCTTGATTTCAAATTGCTTATTGATCAATTATCACCATATTACAAAGTGGTTGCTGTTGAGCCATTCGGTTATGGATTAAGTGATGAAACTGAAAAAGAAAGAACCACAGAGAATATCGTAAGTGAAGTTCATGAAGCTCTGGAGCAACTTGATATTCATCAGTACATGCTCATGGGTCACTCTATTGCGGGCATTTACGGCATTGATTATGTGAACAAATATCCGGATGAGGTAACTGCTTTTGTCGGTATTGATAGCAGTGTATCCACCCAACCAAGTATTACAGATGCGAAGTTCCCATTAAAAACGTTTGCTCTTCTTAGAAATACAGGTTTCTTAAGATTAATGATGAAACTGGGTGCAGACCCCTATGAGGGACTTGCGTTCGATGAACAGACGGTTGAGCAGATGAAAATGATCTCGAACAAAAACATGTACAATCCCACGTCATTAAACGAGATGGATCATATTTATTCCAATTTTAAAGGTGCTCAAGGTTTAACCTTCCCTAAAGATCTTCCATTGCTTCTCTTTGTACAAGCGAATAATGAAGGGGTAGAAGGATGGATACCTTTGCACAAAGGACAGATTAAAGATTCGGTACATGGGAAAGTAATCACAATGGATGGTTCACATTATTTACATCATACTCAATTCAAAAAAATTGCTGAAGACGTTAGAGCTTTTATGAACGAAGCGCAGTAAATATGTGTAGACGTACACTCTTTAACTTAACAGGTGTGCATGAACGAATAGGAGAAACCGTCCTGCGGGGCGGATTTTCCATAATATATCTAATTCGGACGATGTCCGTGATGAAAGAGAGAGGCATTCAAAATGAGATTATTTGAGATACTTTTAGTTCTATCCTGTTTCGCTTTACTCGTAGACCTACTATTTATTAAAAGAAGTGCAAAGAAAACAGGCTTGGGTGTAGGTATAGGAAGCAGCGTCATACTCGTAGCTCATTTATTGGTTGAGGGATACAGATGGCAGTTGCTTTTGGTATATGTCATGACGGCTCTATTCATAATCATCGTTTTATTCAGGCATTCCGAAAAAATGGTGAATCTAAAAATAGGAAAGGTGTTGAGATATAGTTTATCTTCCTTAATCGTCATTCTGCTTGTTGCTTCTACCCTCTTGTCCGTATACTTACCTGTCTTTAATTTGCCGAAGCCGGATGGTCCAGAGAAAGTGGGTACTCAAACCTTTCATTTTACAGATCAGAACAGAGATGAAGTCTTGACTGAAGATCAAAGTGATAAGAGGGAGCTAATGGTTCAAGTATGGTACCCAACTGAAAATATTAATAACAACAAGCGTGACACGCTGTTTCCAAATAATAAAGAAATGTTCAAAACGTATATTAAGAGCTTCTCTGCTTCTTTGAAACTGCCTGAATTTGTGCTCGACTACTGGAAGTATAGTCATAGCAACTCTTATGAAAATGTAGAAATATTACCTTCTGCAAGTCCTTATCCTGTGGTGCTGCTATCTCATGGTATGGGAACCAGTAGAGTTCTACAAGCATCACAGGCGGAGAATCTGGCCAGTCATGGGTTTATCGTAGTGACAATCGATCATACGTACAGCACGTTTGCTACCCTTTTTCCTGATGGCCGTGTAACGGGTTATACAACAAAGATGACAACCATAGATGACCGCAGAGAAGTTGGGGATATATGGACAAAAGACGTGGAGTTTGTAATTGATCAAATCGAAAAGCTGAATTCAGGTGCAATTGAAAGTCAGTTTAAAGGGAAAATGGATCTAAATAACATAGGCTCGATGGGGCATTCTTTTGGGGGTGCAACGGCGTTTAATGCAACGTATTTAGATCATCGAATCAAGGCCGGGGTTAATATGGATGGGTCACTGAATGAAGTAGAAGATAGAGATGATATAAACAAGCCGTTTATGTTTATCAGATCGGGAAATTTTGAAGAGTGGTTAGCCACTTTTGAAAAGGATAGAAATTCGAATGACGAAGTAACTAAGTTTCTTTCAGATGAGCTGCACATTATGAAAAATGTTATTGAACATGGGGGAAATGTGATTTATATAGAAGGAACCCAGCACTTCAATTTCACGGATCTTCAATTTTATTCAGAACTGATTAAACTGTCCGGGATCACGGGAGAGATCAATGGTAAAAGAGGATCAAGTATCGTAAATCAATATGTACTCGATTTCTTTAACAAACAATTGAAAGGAATGGGTGGAAACCTGATACAGGAGCCGAGCGACATCTACCCAGAGGTGAAATTTGTAGATCCGAAAGAACTCTAATTGAAACTCAGGAGATGATGTGAATGGGACGACAAACGGGAAAACGAACTTCAATCACCGCCTTAACTCTGGTGTTAATGATGTTAGCTCCAATGTCAGTCATGGCCGCACCAGCTACGAGTAACAACAGTGATCTGAAGTATGAACCAACCCAGAAAATAGTAGCGGAGAAAGCGAAGATCCTTACTGAGACGTACGGTACGACCAGTGTGCAATATGCATTAATCGATGCTGGAGAGATTGTGGTGTCCGGTCAAACGGGCAAGAACGATATAAATAATAAGGTGCCTCTTACTTCGAACACGATCTATGGCATTGGTTCCGCCAGTAAAATGGTACTTACCACTGCTGTAATGAAGCTAGTTGACGAAGGCAAGATTGATTTGGATAAGCCTGTTGTGAACTATATCCCTGACTTTAAAATGAAAGATAACCGATACAAACAAATTACAACACGCATGCTGTTGAATCATTCCTCCGGTCTGCTGGGCAGCTCCGGCAGCAATGCTACCTTGTACGGGGATAATGACACGTATTCACATGACACTTTTCTGGATCAATTGGCGCTACAGAATCTGAAAGCAGATCCAGGAGAATACTCCGTATATTGTAATGATGGTTTTACATTAGCGGAGATTCTGGTCGAAAGAGTTAGTGGCATGGGCTTTACTGCATTTATACACAAATATATTACAGAGCCCCTGGACATGAAACATACCAAAACACCGCAGGATGTGGTTGATACGGCAGCAATGGCGGGAATCTATTCTCCTTTGGTTGAAGGGCAGCTTCCTCAAGAGAATTATAATATCATCGCTACGGGAGGCATTTATTCCACTGCTGAAGATCTTGTGAAATTCTCACAAATTTTCACGGGAGAGGTCGAGGGCATTCTTTCCAGTAAGTCGGTAGAGGCCATGGCGCAAGAAGAATACAAAAGAGGCATGTGGCCGGAGGATAGCGATACGTCTATATCTTACGGGTTAGGGTGGGATAGTGTGAACTTGTACCCATTCAGTGAATATGGCATCAAGGCTGTTACCAAAGGTGGGGATACCATATCGTATCACTCCTCATTAATCGTACTTCCGGAATACAATCTGGCTGCAGCCGTTACCTCCTCAGGTGGGACAAGTGCCAAAGATCAGTTCATTGCTAGTGAATTATTACTCAGCGCACTTGAAGAAAAGGGTATTATTACAGAACGAAAGCCGGAAAAATCGTTTGGCGTGCCAGTGAAGTCAGATATACCTAAAGAAATCTCCACGTATGCAGGTATATATGGCGGCAATAATTCGGTTAAAAAGATTGAAATGAATCATGCTGGACAAATGACTGTGTCCACACTCACAGCTCCGAGTAATCCGGCTCAAGAATACACATATACAACAGATGGTACTTTTGTTAACGATGAAGGTACAGAAAAGTTGAAATTTGTTACGGAGAAGAATGGACGTACTTATCTGTGGTCTCGATCTTATATATCCTTGCCAGGACTTGGGCAGTTGGCTTTCTCCGAATATACAGCGGAGAAGCTGGAAGCCAATGAATTATCCCAGGATGTTATCGCCTCGTGGGAACAGCGTGAAGGTAAAAGATATTACGTGGTGAATCAGAAGTATACATCAACAGTTTATCTCCATTCGTCATCAATTCTTCCTATTTATACGAGTAAGGAGACTCCGGGGTATGTGTCCAATAACAAGATTATTGGAGCAAACGAAGCAGTCACTGAGCTTCAGATCCCTGGTATGGCTGGACGTGATACCAAGGAGATTTATTTCGCCGAAAAGAACGGAGTGGAGTACATCACAGCTGTAGGTAGCATATACGCCAGTGAGGAACTTGTACAACCACTCTATTCGGGCAAACAATCTGTAACAACGATTCAAGCAGACGGTTACGCCAAATGGTTTTCTATACCATCAACGGTGAATGGAAAAGTCATGAACGTTAAACTGCCTTCAAATGGTGCCTTTGCCGTATATGATCAAAAGGGCATTTGTATTAATCACACCGTGGTCAGCGGTAAGAATGAAGTTGTTTTACCAGAGAACGGCCGCATTGTATTTGCAGGTGACGTTGGTTCCACATTTGAAATTTCATTGAAATAGATGAATTTTAGTAAGGTAGCATGTTTAACGAAGGCAGCCGATCAAAGTAATCGGCTGCTTTTGTTCAATTGAAGAAGATATATTTATATTCTTTTTTAGGAGAGTGGAAACGATGCCTACGATATTAGTTGCTGACGACGATGCGAATATTCGCAAACTCGTCTGTTTATTTTTGCGCAACGACGGATTTACAACCATCAACGCCGTAGACGGAAAGGAAGCCCTGGCTATCTATACCTCCACGCCAGTCGATTTGGTTATTCTTGATATTATGATGCCAGTCATGGACGGTTGGGCATTATGCGAGGAACTTCGAAGAGCCAATCCGGATCTTCCGTTACTCATGTTGACGGCAAGAAACGAGACCTGGGAGAAAGTACAAGCATTTCAGCTCGGGACAGATGACTATATGACGAAGCCATTCGATCCGCTTGAGTTGATGGCTCGCGTCAAGGCACTGTTGAAACGATACCGTATAGGTTTAACGCAGACCATCCAATTAGGCAACGTTATTCTGAATCGGCAGACTTATAAGGTCCTGAGGGGTACAGAGTCGTTCACCTTGCCGCTTAAAGAGTTCGAATTATTGTATAAACTTGCTGGATTACCGGGACAAGTCTATACGCGGGAGCAATTAATCGATCAAGTTTGGGGAATTAATTATACTGGTGATGATCGAACGATAGACGTGCATATTAAACGTCTACGCGAACGTTTTGCCGATATCTCCGATTTTCGTATCGAAACGGTGCGGGGACTTGGCTACCGGCTAGAGGTGCAGGAGTGACCGGCTCCCTCTATACACGTGTAGTCCTGACCTTTCTGGTCTCCGTGATCGGGGGCACAATCCTTTCTTTTCTTGCTACAACCTGGATATTTCAAGATAAATTAAACGAAAACTTACAAGGCTCCTTGCTTGACTTTGGCCAGGATATCGTCCGCATCTACGAGACATTGCCTCTACGCGAAGCAGAAATGTTTATAAGTGAAATGAAACAACTCAACTCCTACCACATTCGAATCTATAAAGCAACGGGGCAGTTTCAATCCTATGGAGAACTTAAAGGACAACATCCTTTCCTAGTGACTACAGAACAAGTGAAGAAAGTGCTGGATGGGGAAAGGGTCCAAGTTAATGGAATCGATACGATCTTCTTGGGATTGCCGATAAAAACTGAAATGGGAAGCATAGCAATGTTTGTAGAGCCCCTCACTTCCTCTTCCAGCTCATTTCTTATCAAGTTTGTTGTAACCTTTTTGATTTGTTCGTTGTTAGCAGGAAGCCTATTGATACTAATTGCGGCTATTTTTCTGGTAAGACCGATCAAAAAATTGACAAAAGCGACCCGGCTTATAGCTGCTGGAGATTTCAAAGTCAAGCTTAATATTAAACAAAAGGGTGAGATAGGTACTTTGGCTCGCAGCTTTGAAGAAATGATGCACGATCTAAAGCAGCTTGAGCAGATGCGCAGGGAATTCGTAGCAAACGTGTCCCATGAAGTTCAGTCTCCGCTCACTTCCATTTCCGGTTTTGCTATAGCGCTCAAGCAGGTAGACCTCCCGGATGACGAAAGAAGCGATTATCTCGACATTATCATCACTGAAACTGCACGAATGTCCAAAATAAGTGATAGTCTGCTAAAGCTGAGTTTGCTTGAATCTCAATCATTGCAAATGCGGCTCGCCACGCTCAGTCTGGATGAACAGATCAGACGAGTAATTGTTGCTATTCAACCCCAATGGTCGGCCCGTAACATTCAGATCGATCTTGATTTGCAGCCCACCAAAATCACGGCCGATTATGACCAGTTAAATCAGGTGTGGATCAATATCTTCGGCAATGCCATCAAATTTTCCGAAGATGGTGCCCGAATTAACGTCACGATCAAACAGAATATCAAGAACGTGATGATCCGCATATCGGATTCGGGTATTGGTATTCTCCCGGAAGATCAAAAGCGTATATTTGACCGATTCTTTAAAGCTGATCGTTCCCACAGTCAGAAATATGAAGGAAGCGGTATGGGACTAGCTATTGTAAAGCAGATCGTCTCGCTTCATCAAGGGGACATCCGGGTGGAGAGCGAATATGGACGAGGAACGACCTTCATAGTCATCTTGCCAATCACAACACCCACAGAGTGATTGGATTTCATGCCTTCACTAGGCTATGACACCCTGTATTAACCTCCTTGCGTATGATGATGCAAACTTTTTTTGCCTGTTCATCCTCCGTTCATGTTGTAGTCATTAGGGGGACATCTTGGTTTGTTATATTGTCTTTAGCGCCCACGTTATGGTGGCTTAACACAATGATGAAGACAGGAGTAGATGCAAGAATGAAACCAAGAGAGGTAACAAAACTGAAGATGAGTGTGAGGAGAGCAAGAAAGAGAAATACTATAGCTGCTGTGACTCTCATGCTGACGATACTTGCCCCAATGTCTGCAATGGCCGCACCGGCTGCCATGAATAACAGCATTAACCTTACGTATGAGACAACAAAGAAAACCGTAATCGAAAAAGCTAAGTTGCTGACTGAAACGTACGGTACGACGAGTCTGCAATATGCGCTCATTGATGGTGGAGAGATTACGGTGTCCGGTCAAACGGGCAAGAACGATCTAAACGACAAGGTACCTCTTACTTCGAACACAATCTATGGCATTGGTTCAACCAGTAAAATGATGCTTACAGCCGCTGTAATGAAGCTGGTTGATGAAGGCAAGATCGATTTGGATGTGCCTGTTGTGAACTATATGCCAGATTTTACAATGAAAGATAAACGATACAAACAGATTACACCCCGTATGTTGCTGAATCACTCGGCCGGGCTTTTCGGAACCTCTGTCGGTAGTGCTATACTGTATGGGGACAATGATACCTATGCACATGATACCTTTTTGGATCAATTGGCGACCCAGAATCTGATGGCAAAGCCAGGTGCGTATTCGGTGTACTCTAACGATGGATTTACATTAGCTGAAATTCTGGTTGAGAGAGTCACTGGTATGAGCTTTACGGCATTTATACACAAAAATTTTACAGAGCCTCTGAAAATGAATCATACCAAAACACCACAGGATATAGTTAATACGGGAGAAATGGCGGGAATCTACTCTCCTGTGTATAAGGGGCAGCTTCCACGCGAGAATTATAATATCATAGCTTCAGGAGGCTTATATTCCACCGCTAAGGATCTGGTGAAATTTTCGCAAATCTTCACAGGAGAGGTCAAAGGGATTCTTTCCAACAAGTCGGTAGAAGCCATGGAGCAAAAAGAATACAGAAGAGGCATGTGGCCAGAGGATAGTGATTCTTCTATGTCTTACGGATTAGGGTGGGATAGTGTGGACTTGTTCCCATTCAGTGACTACGGCATCAAGGCTGTTACGAAAGGTGGAGATACGTTATCTTATCATTCTTCACTCGTCGTACTTCCGGAATACAACATGGCTGCAGCCGTGATCTCTTCAGGCGGAGCAAGCATAACCAATCAATTCATTGCGAGTGAGTTATTACTTAGCGCACTTGAAGAAAAGGGCATTATTAAAGAACGGAAACCGGAAAAATCATTTGGTGTACCTGTGAAGGCTGATGTGCCTAAAGAAATCTCCAAGTTTGCAGGGAATTATGGTGGCAATAATTCAGTTACGAAGATCAAAATAAATAAGGCAGGACAAATGACGCTCTCCTCTCTCACGGCTCCAAGTAATCCGGTTCAAGAATACACCTATACATCAGATGGTACTTTTGTGAGTGATGATGGTACAGAAAAGTTGAAATTCGTTGTGGAGAAAAATGGGAATACCTACCTGTGGTCTCGATCTTATATCTCCGTTCCAGGACTCGGACAGGTGGCTCTCTCAGAATATAATGCGGAAAAGCTCAAAGCCAATACATTACCCAAGGAGATTAACGCTGCATGGGCAAAGCGTGATGGTAAAAAATATTATCTGGTGAATGCGAAATACACATCCATGCTCTATCTTAATGCTACATCGATCCTGCCTATTCAATTGAATAAAGAGAATCCAGGGTATATGTCCAATAATAAGATTATTGGAGCAGGCGAAGCAGCCAATCAATTGCAGATTCCGGGTAGTGCCGGACGAGAACCGATGGACATTCATTTCTCCAAAAAGAACGATGGAGAGTATCTTACATTTTCAGGTTATGTATTCGCCAGTGAGGGATTGGTAAAACCAATCTATTCCGGTAAACAATCCGCAACAACCATTCAAGCAGATGGATATGCCAAATGGTTTTCGGTACCCGCTACTGCGAAAGGAAAAGTCATGACAGTGAAGTTACCTGCAAATGGAGCCTTTGCTATCTATGATCAGAACGGAATTTGTATTAATCACAGCGTAGTCAGCGGTAAGAATGTTGTTGTTTTACCCGAAAACGGCCGTATTGTATTTGCAGGTGAGGCTGGAGCCAAATTTGAAATTTCATTAAAAAAGTAAATGAACTCAACAGGAGAGAACCATCATGATGAAAAAAATATTAATCATTTTGCTCAAAATATTCGGAGCGATCGTTATCGCTTTTGCATTATTTATTGCGACTGTCTTTATTGTTAATGCAGTTAGCAATAAATCGGAGGAAGGGAAAATAAAACCTTATGGCCAGTTTGTAGCGGTTGATGGCAAAAACATGAATGTGTTGATTCAAGGAAAAGGCAAAGAAACGGTGGTATTGCTTCCTGGATATGGAACACCCGCTCCAGCCCTTGATTTCAAACCGCTCATCGATGAGCTATCTCCATTTTACAAAGTCGTTGTTATTGAACCTTTCGGTTATGGATTAAGTGACATTACTGAAAAAGAGCGTACTACGGAAAATATGGTTAGTGAAATTCATGAAGCGTTACAGCAACTTGGTATTCAACGTTACACGCTCATGGCTCACTCCATTTCAGGGATATACGGTCTGGATTATGTGAACAAATATGCAAACGAAGTAACTTCCTTTGTCGGCATCGAGAGCAGTGTCCCAACGCAGGGAGGTAACGATGATCCATTCCCAACTGAAACGTACAAATTGCTTAAAAAATCAGGATTCTACCGATTGTTAATGAAACTGGCCCCTGATCAACTGATTGCACCCGATGTTGATGATGAAACCAGAGAGCAAATTAGAATACTTTCACTCAAAAATACGTTTAATCCGAACAACTTGAATGAAGGCGAAAATTTCGCTCCTAATTTCAAAGCAACTGAGAACTTGTCTTTCCCCAAAGATCTTCCGTTGATTTTCTTCTTACAAGCGAATGATACCGAAACGGAAGGATGGATACCCTTGCATGAAGAGCAAGTCAAAGATTCAGTGCATGGAAAAGTGATGACTTTCGAGGGAGAACATTATTTGCATCACACCCGATCCAAAGAAATCGTTCAAGAATATAGGAAGTTTATGAGTGAAATAGAGTAGAGTGTGTCAACAAAAGAAGCCGCGAAATCGCGGCTTTTTTCTATTGAAAGAAGTGATGAGCATACATGCGTAGTTACTTTATTGGAAAATTAAGGTTGACACCGTTTTTTACTGCGTATACAATCGTATACATGAGCGCGTTGTATACATATGTATACATGCAATGGAGGTGGCAGGATGAGAGATCGACAGATCGAAGAATCGGATGGAAGTGTACGTCAAGGTGAACGTCCGAAACGTGATGTGAGTGACAGTGAGCAACGTGGAGAGCGCTCCAGACGTGGCAGAGGACATGGTGAACATCAGGGGAAACGGGGCCATGGTGCGCAAACATTCCGTCGCGGCCGGATTCTTGTATTTCTGGAACAGATGCAGAATCGAAGAACAACGCTCGCCAGACAACTTGGTCAGGAGGAGTATGAACATATTCGCCCGATAATCAGTGGGGAGTTGAAAGCCATTGATCAGGTCATCGATGAGTATGTCCATCTTTTCGAACTGCAAAATGAAGATGTAATTCCCAATAAGAACCTGGAGAGTGAGAGTGAATAAGTATGATTCGTCGTTTTTTCTCGTATTATCGTCCTTATAAAAACTGTTTTTGATTGATTTTGGATGTGCTGTACTCGCAGGTCTTCTGGAGTTGGCTTTCCCCCTTGCCGTCAGCAAATTCATTAATGAGTTGTTGCCTGGTCAGGATTGGCCTCTTATTTTGCTTGCCTGTATTGTGCTGTTATCCATCTATGCACTTAATACGGTATTGAACTATGTCGTTACATACTGGGGACATATGCTGGGCATTAACATTGAGACCAACATGCGTGAGAAGATGTTCGCTCACTTGCAGAAGTTGTCTTTCCGGTTCTTCGATAATCGCAAAACGGGTCATTTAATTGGTCATCTCACGAATGATCTGAACGATATCGGCGAGGTTGCTCACCATGGACCTGAAGATGTGTTCATTGCAGTGATGACATTAATCGGATCATTCTGGCTGATGGCTAACATTAATCTTGAGCTTGCGCTACTTACCTTTATCATTATCCCAATTATGGCTTGGGTCATTATCGTATTTGGAGGCCGTATGACGAAGACGTATCGAAGACTCTTCGGAGACGTCGGCAATTTCAATGCGCGCATTGAAGACAATGTCGGTGGCATGCGTGTTGTGCAATCGTTCGCCAACGAAGAACACGAGAAAGAACTTTTTGCGGTGGACAATCAGAATTTCCGTAAAACCAAACTGCTTGCCTACAAAACGATGGCGAAAAGTATCTCGGTGAGTTATATGATGATGCGACTGGTCACGGTATTTGTCATGATCAGCGGGGCTTGGTTTTATATTGATGGCAGAATTAATATGGGTGATTTTATGGCCTTCCTGCTGCTGTCGAATATCTTCTTCCGACCTATCGAGAAGATTAACGCAGTCATTGAAAGTTATCCGAAGGGCATCGCTGGTTTCAAGCGTTATCTGGAGATCATTGATACAGAACCTGAAATTGCGGATAACAAAAACGCCGTGGAATTTGAAAGTGTGAAGGGCGATATTCGTTTCGAGAACGTCTCGTTCGGATATGAATCCAGTCGGCGTATCTTGAATGATATCAGTCTGTCTGTTCGGCCAGGGGAAACCGTTGCTTTTGTTGGCCCGTCAGGCGCAGGTAAGACAACGATTTGCAGCTTGCTTCCGCGATTCTATGAGGTAGAAGAGGGACGAATCACTGTAGATGGTGTGGACATTCGGGATGTTAAGCTTCAATCGTTGCGTAAGCATATCGGGATCGTTCAACAGGATGTATTTTTGTTCTCGGGTACCATTAAGGAGAATATTGCTTATGGTGACCTGAGTGCAACGGACGAACAGATCTGGGATGCCGCTCGCCGTGCCTCATTGGAGGAATTAATTCTTACGCTGCCGGACGGCATGGATACCGTCATTGGCGAGCGTGGAGTCAAGCTATCCGGAGGACAGAAGCAACGCTTATCCATTGCTCGTATGTTCTTGAAAAATCCACCCATTCTTATTCTGGATGAGGCAACCTCTGCACTGGATACGGAAACGGAAGCACTTATTCAGCAATCACTCGCTGAATTGTCGGTGGGTAGAACGACACTTGTGATCGCACACCGATTGACAACGATCAAGAATGCGGATCGAATTATCGTAGTGAACACAGATGGCATCGCTGAACAGGGCAATCATGAGGAACTGGTCGCCGCTGGGGGTATATACAGCCGTCTTCATCAGGTGCAATATAGTCACTCTTAATCCATATAAATTAAATTTACACTGGCCACTCCGATGACAGAATAACCTTCCGATCGCTGTTATCCCCAGAAGGCCGCGCATATGCGCGGCTTTTTGGTTTGGCTTAAAAATGAGGTTACCAAATACCAAGGGAAAATATAATGTTGACAACGTCCACTAACCTGACTATTATAATGTTGACAATGTCCACTAAAAAGGAGGGTTTGACATCGACTCTCAGTACATAAATCCAGATATTCTGGCTGACATGCGACGTTTTAACCGTTTCTATACCAACATACTTGGCGTACTCGACAAGCATATTCTCGGAACAGGGTATTCCTTTGCTGAAGTACGGGTCATTATTGAGATTGGAATTCGGGGAGAGAGCATCGCGAACAATCTGGTGGATACACTGACCATTGATCGCAGTTATATGAGCCGCATTGTAAACAAGCTGTCCAAGGAAGGTCTGCTGGTGAAAGTGAATTCTGCGGCCGACAGCCGGGTCAGTCTGATTCGTCTGACAGCCAAGGGTGAGGAACTGTATGCCCAATTGAATGATCGTTCGGATCAACAGATCCTGAAATTAATGCAAGACCTCAATGAAGAAGAGATTCAAGAGGTATACACCTCCATGATGAACATACAAGAGAAGTTGAACAAGAAGGCAGGAGAGACAACACGATGATACGATTTGAATGTGACTATAACGAAGGTGCGCATGAACGCATTTTACAAAAACTGATGGAAACCAACATGGAACAGACAAGCGGGTATGGCACGGATGAGCATTGCGAACGCGCGAGAATGCTTATTCGTCAGGCTTGTGACAACGAGCAGGCCGATGTTCATTTCTTGGTTGGCGGTACACAGACGAATACAACGGTGATTGCCTCTATTTTGCGTCCATATCAAGGTGTGATTGCAGCGACCTCGGGACACATTGCGGTTCATGAGACTGGAGCTATTGAAGCAACGGGTCATAAGGTACTCACGGTCCCAAGCGAGGACGGAAAGATCACGCCTGAACAGGTTAAGGCAGTCTATGATGCGCACATGAACGAGTCGTCACCGGAACATTGTGTACAGCCAGGTATGGTATACATATCTCAGCCAACGGAGAACGGAACGATGTACAGCAAGGCAGAATTGCAAGCATTGCACGCAGTCAGCAGAGAATGCGGTCTTCCATTTTTCGTGGATGGAGCACGCCTTGGATATGCACTTGCCTCCCGAGATTGTGATATGACACTTGCTGATCTTGCGCGCTTGTGCGATGTATTTTACATCGGCGGAACCAAGATTGGGGCATTGATGGGTGAAGCTGTCGTTATCCTGAATGAAGCGATCAAACCAGATTTTCGTTATATGATCAAACAAAAAGGTGGCCTGCTTGCCAAAGGCAGGTTGCTGGGGATTCAATTCGAAACCTTATTGGAAGACGGCCTGTATCTTGAGATTTCCCGTCATGCCGTGGATATGGCGTTGAGAATTCATGATTCACTCGAACAGCAGGGAGTACGCTTCCTGTATGACTCACCAACCAACCAGCAGTTTCCGATTCTGCCTAATCTTTTGCTTGAGAAATTACGGAATGATTATACCTTCTCCTTCTGGGAAAAGGTTGACGATACACACAGTGCGGTGCGCTTTTGTACCAGCTGGGCAACCCGGCAGGAGAATGTGGATGCACTGACTCGTGATATTGCTCAATTATTGCATGAAGAGATCCAGGTTACGGTGCGCGTCGAAGCATTGGTTTAACTTTGCAAATGTTAATACTGAAAAAGGACAACTCGTCGGGGTTGTCCTTTTTCGTATGCTTTTCCTGAGATAAAGAGTTCAGTAAGCCTACAGGCAAGGAATCGCCTTTTCCATTGCACCATTATGATGGGAATGGCCTGAGAGTGAGAGGATCAGGCAAACAATTAAGATGATCGTTATATCGCTTGCAGCCCGTAATTCGGCATACTAAGAGTATGTTAACAGAGCTAAACTATTAAAGTTTATTCGAAAAGTTGGGTGATTAAGATGATGAAGTGGTTATCAAACCATGTGAGGCAGATTTTAATTGACAGGCTCGAATCACAGATCAAGTACGAAGAAAATTCCGTACATCGAGATATATACTTCTCATGCTGGTTAGAGCTCGTTACAGAAGAGGTGGAGACAACATCCTCTTAAAGTAAAAATTCAAGGAGTATGTGAAGGATGGATGAGATGAAATTAGAGACCAGTGATGAAATGGTTAGACGTGCATTGAAGGACTTTGCCCGGAGGCTTTTTTAATATTCTAAGAAGTAAATTGACAGTTCTCTTATATTAAAGTTATCATAGATACATTAGATCCTTAATTAAGAAGGAGATTATATTCTATGAATAACGGACATTCATCCGGTCAAACGAACGAATCGTGGAGTGGTCATTCTGCTCCTTTTACAGCGTTACAGGAAACACCTATCTTATCCTTGCTCCAGCCGTCCCATGGAGAACGAATCCTTGATGTGGGTTGCGGCAATGGGGATCTGACAGCCAAAATTGAAGCGGCAGGAGCGCTGACAACAGGCATTGATTTTTCAGAGGAGACGATTAGGCAAGCTAAACAGAAATATCCTGATATGAATATTCAAGTCGCTAATGCCTGTCATTATCGGTCTGAAGAATCGTTTGATGCGGTCTTCTCTCATGCCGTTCTGCATTGGATAAAGGATGCCCCAGCTGTAGTACAATCCATATCCTTAGCGCTTAAGACGGGCGGACGGTTCGTGGCTGAGTTTGCTGGAAGTGGTAACACGGCTATATTAATAACAGCGGTAAGGGAAGAACTGCATGCCCGTGGATACGAATGGGAAGGTCGGAATCCATGGTATCACCCTACCATTGGCGAATATGCTAATCTACTGGAGCAAAACGGATTTCGAGTTAGTCTGGTCCAGCATGTTGACCAATTTACCCCGTTTAAGCAAGGTCCCAGAAAGTGGTTGGACAGCTTCGCGGAGTATTTATTCAGGGGTATCACACCTGCGGAACAGGATGTTATTATGGAAGCTGTAGAGAAAAAAGTACAGCCACAACTGATGCGGGATGGACAATGGTATCTGGACAGAAGCCGACTGCGAGTTGTGGCTATTAAGGAATCGGGGAATGCGGTGTGAAAGTGGACAAACCCAAGCTTCAGGAGCAGTTGCTCGAACCGGAAACGATTGGTTTTCTCGAATCCAAAGTGGAGTACAAACACAAACTGATTGAGAACATGACATTGGATCAACAGGAAGCGAGTAAGGTTTCCTTTGAAAATGTTGTATTTAGACATGTGACGATCTCAGAGTCTGCCTTGGAACAATTTGAATTCACCGATGTCCGGTTCGAACACTGCGACTTCTCCAATGTCAATCTTTCTGGTGCCTTCATGCACCGGATCGAATGGCATAACTGCAAGTTTGTCGGAACTGATTTTTCCAATAGTCGCTTGCAAAATGTCAGTTTCCTTCATGGTTTAGGGGATTACAGCAATTTCCGTTTTGCCCATCTGAAACAGGTCTCCTTCTCGGAATGTACCTTGATTGGTGCGGACTTTGCCTATCTGGCTCTTCAGAAAATGGAGTTCACTCAATGTAACATCGACCAAGCTTCCTTAACGGGGACCAAAATGAAGGATTTGGATCTTAGCGATTGCCAATTTGATTCCTTGGTGTTAACCATGGAAGATCTTAACGGTTGTGTGATCTCACCACATCAAGCCGCCACATTTGTAGGATTAATGGGTTTGATTATCAAATAAATGGCATGATCAGATTAACGGGGTTGCCAAGATAGTAGAAGTGTGTATAATTGGAGACACATTAGAATAAAAACAGGTTTTCTAGGGTTCCGCGATGTCTGTGTCGGTCTGGTCCGAGAGAAAACCCGCAACCTGTTGGTTGTGCCACGGAGGGATAAAAGCCTGGGAGATGAACTGCGATCATGCAGTTTGTTTCCCGGGTTTTTTTTGTTTTTTCGCTAATGAACCCTTACAGGTTGTACAGAAAATGTAGTAGAGAAGGAGTGTTTCAGGTATGAATAAAACGTGGATGTCGGTTGTGATTGCTGCGTTGTTTGAAGTGGGGTGGGTCATTGGATTGAAACATGCCAGCGGTTTGCTGGAGTGGAGCTTTACACTGGTTGCCATTCTGATCAGTTTCTCCTTGATGATTGCAGCTTCCCGTACACTGCCTGTGGGAACGGTCTATGCAGTATTCGTTGGCCTCGGTACCGCTGGTACTGTATTAGCAGAGATTATTTTGTTTGATGCAACTGTTCAAGCCGGAAAAATGATACTCATTGGTATACTTTTACTCGGCGTAATTGGTCTTAAAATGCTGAGTAAAGAGAAGAATAAGGGGGTGCAGCTATAATGAACTGGGTATTTCTTATCTTGGCAGGGGTACTTGAGATGGTCGGAGTGCTTATGATAAACAAGTTGCACAAAGACCGTAATCTCATTTCACTGGTTCTATTGGTAACCGGGTTTGGTTTAAGCTTCCTGTTCCTGTCCCTTGCGATGAAAACTCTTCCGATGGGGACAGCATATGCCGTATGGACGGGAATCGGGGCCTCCGGTGGTGCTATTCTGGGCATGGTGTTTTATGGAGAACCTCGAAATGCCCTAAGAATTCTGTTTATCGCTATGGTGCTGGGATCGGCAGTAGGTCTTAAATTGGTCAGTTAAACAAAGTAATATTAAAAAGATAATGTACAGATTACGTTTTTAATGGTATCCTTATACGTTACGTGTGAAATAAAAGATGCGTCTTATTCATAGATGTGCGTAAATGAAGGAGAAAACATGACATTTAAGGACTTAAATATTATCCCCTCTATTATGGAAGGGTTAAGCAAAGCAAACTATACTAACCCTACCCCTATACAGGAACAGGCCATACCAGCTGTATTAGCTGGCAGAGATCTGCTGGGATGTGCACAGACAGGAACAGGCAAGACAGCAGCATTCTCGGTGCCGATCATTCAATTATTAAGCGAAAGATCCAAAGGACAAGGATCAAAGTCGGCACGGCATATTCGCTCATTAATTTTGACACCAACACGAGAACTGGCTATTCAGATCGCGGATAACATCAAGGTATATAGCCGGTATACGGACATTCGTTGTACGGCAATCGTTGGCGGTGTTTCGCAAAAAGTACAAGAGCGTGCGTTGAATCAAGGTGCAGATATTATTATTGCAACACCTGGCAGATTGAACGATCTGATTAACCAGAAACGTATTGATCTGAAGATGGTTGAGATTCTCGTTCTGGATGAAGCAGACCGGATGTTGGACATGGGTTTCATTCATGATGTGAAACGAATCATTGCCAAAATGCCGAACAAAAAGCAGACGCTGTTCTTCTCAGCGACCATGCCTCCTGAGATCACCAAAATGGTTAAGACTTTGCTTGTTGATCCAGTCAAAGTAGAAATTACACCGGTATCTTCAACCGTAGACCGCATTGAGCAGTCTATATATTTGTTGGAGAATGGCAAGAAGCAGCTTATGTTGAACCAAATTTTGGAGGATAAATCCATCGTCACGGCATTGGTGTTCACACGCACGAAGCGCGGCGCTGACCGGGTTACACGTGATTTGGCCAAAGTGAATGTTACGGCACAGGCCATTCATGGCAACAAGTCTCAGAACGACCGCCAACGGGCACTGAACAACTTTAAGAGTGGGGCTACGCGAGTACTGGTGGCGACGGATATTGCAGCAAGAGGAATTGATGTGGAGGAACTGTCACATGTCATTAACTTTAACCTGCCTAACATTCCGGAAACGTATGTTCACCGTATTGGACGTACAGGTCGAGCAGGGAAAAGCGGGATGGCGATCTCATTCTGTGAAAAAGATGAACTTCCGTTCCTGAAGGATATCGAGAAAGTAATCAAGAAGACGATTCCTGAAGTGAAAGGTCATCCGTATCCGATGACAGGTGTACCTGTGTTTGAGAAAACCAGCAAACCATCGGGCAGTAAACCTGCGTTCAACAAATCGGCTGCAGGCAAACCGGCGAAGTCCAAGGCGAACCCGGCACGCAAGCCGAAATCCGAGTGGTTTGCCAAGAGTGGCAAAGCCAATAGCAGTCGTTCAAGCGAAGGTAGATCCAATAGCAATCGATCAAACAGCAGTAGCAGCAGATCGAACAGTAGTAGCAGTAAATCAAATAATGGTTCATTCAGCCGCAGTAGCAAAACAAGGAATGATAGAGCCAATTAAGACCTAAATAAACCGAAATAAACCCAGATAAAACCTTCTCCATCTTATGGAGGAGGTTTTATTGTATGTGTAGAGAGCTTATTTACATACGAACTTACATTCGGTATCATTATATTGTCCACTGGTGAAAGGGGAGGTACTGACTTGAAGGATACGATGATTGAATACAGTTTGAAGAAGAAAGGTGCGATCAAGGATTATCCATTTGGACCTGATCCAGTCGCGATTAAGGTCGCGGGTAAGATGTTCGCGCTGATTTTTGAAAATAAAGAAAAGCACTGTCGCTTGAACTTAAAATGTGATCCTATAATTGCAGAGAACCTGAGAGAGCAGCATGAAGCAGTTCAACCAGGATATCATATGAACAAAAAACACTGGAATACCATTACGCTGGATGGTTCCTTGTCCAATGAGGATGTCTACTTCATGATCGATCACTCGTATGATATGGTTATCCAATCCCTTCCAAAAAGGGTTCGGGAATCTCTGGTCGAATCGTGAGGCATTTCGCTCATAAAAAGGCCAATGGTCTGCTCGCCAAGTAGATTGAATATCTTATGGAAATGAAGACATACATGAGATCCGTGTGGGACCGTTACCTTGGAAATAAACAAGATCGAACAGCCATGATCAACGTTGCATCCCTTGTCATCAATGCCTTGATCGGTATAGGCAAGTTAATCCTGGGGCTATATCTCCTTTCCGGATGGTTCATTACGAATGCTGTGTATTATCTGATTCTGTGTGTGGCCAAAGGACAGGTGCTTCATCAGTATAAAGTTGCCAAAGGAATAGCCTCCCCCCGAAACAGATATTCGTTGGAGCTTGCGGTGTATAAGCGTGGAGGTCTTTTGCTGTGTTTACTGGGTGTGTCCTATTCAATCGTCTGCCTGCGAATGTATCTGATTGGCGATGCCTTTATATATAGCGGTATCATTGTGTACATCGTAGCTGCAGTCGCTTTTACCAAACTGGCATTTGCCATACAGGGTACCTGGGCTAACCGTCAACTCCATAACCCGATCATATCTACATTGAAAATGATTAACTTCACCGATGCCATGGTGTCCATTGTCGTGACTCAAGCTACACTGCTTACCATGCAAGCTTCACCTCTTGCATTAAAAACCAGCAGCCTGTTTGGCATGGGGTGCAGCGTTTTATTTTGTTTGATGGGGGTCTGGATGATGTTCCACAAGACAAAGCAGTCCAGTATGGAGCAGGAGAATGGAAACGACGAAAAGTAAGATACAAGAGAGGAAAATTATCATTCAAGTCTGAGGTTGCAGGAACTCATCGGTAATCATAATAAGGAGTGATATCTATGGATCAACAACAACAACTGGCAATGGTACAACACATGCGTCAAAATGTCGTCGGTACAGATGCAGCTCTTCAACCCAGTTCCACGTATGCTGTCACAGTAGAAGAAGTCATGATTCCTACGAAGAAAGGTGATACGCGTGTACTTGTGTATACACCGGATCGGGATCATTCCGCACCTCTGCCGGTCTTCTTCAATATGCATGGGGGTGGTTTCATCCTCGGACAAGCAGAGATGGATGATCCATGGTGTCGTCTGATCGCTGATCGTGCTGATTGTGTGGTCATGAATATCGATTACCGTCTTGCACCAGAGCACAAATTTCCAACCGCAGTCCATGAATGTTACGACGTTGTAAAGTGGGTCCACGGCAATCCGGAATCCTTCTCGGTGAACCCGTCTCTATTCGCCATTGGTGGGCATAGTGCTGGGGGGAATCTTGCTGCAGCAGTGTGTTTACTGAATCAGCAACGTGAAGGCGAGCTGCCAATTGTACTTCAGGTTATCGATTATGCCGTGTTGGATGTGGCTAAAGATCCGGCCGAGAAACCGAGTTATGAAGAAGCCATTCCAGCCGATATCGCCAGAACCTTCAATGCCATGTACCTTAAAACGCCAGAAGATGCCCATGATCCATTAGCGTCACCTGTGCTTGCAAAAACATTTCAGGGTCTACCGGAAGCGTTGATCATTACCGCCGAGAAAGATTCACTAGCCCAAGAAGCAAGAACATATGCAGCAAGGCTGGAAGAAAGCGGTGTGAAGGTGACTCTTAAAGAGTATGAGGGAGCTGCTCATGGATTTACGCATTTTGGCGATCTTCAGATGGCTGAGGATGCCTGGTACCGGATGAGTGACAAGATAAGAGAAGCATTTTCCAAATAAAGTACATCAGAATGACGTGTAGAAAGAACTGAGAAGTGGTTAGATATTATTTGAGCAAGTTGTTTAAAAAGTTACCTTGAAGTCGCCTAATGGCGGCTTTTTTTGGATCAGTAATGTGATTGCTTCAATCGCTTGGTGAAACCAAGCTTCTGATCTTGCGGATGTGTTAATAAACTGGATAAGGAGCCTTCTTGAGATTATAACGATATCGTTAAGGGTAAGAGTGTTAATTAGAGGAAATAATAACCAATACCAGGAGGTTTATTATGAACCAATATAACAGTCCATCCGATATCGCGATTCTTGGCATGGGAACGGCTCTCCCTGCTCACCCCGTAGCACAGTCAGATATTGCAGAACTAATCGCTTCTTCTCTTCAGGATCGGCCGGATTTGGCCCGTTTTGCCAGGCGAATATTCAGGTCCTGTGGTGTTGAAACGCGATATACCGTGGAACCGAGCTATCTCGGTTCACTGGAAGAATGCCGATATCTGCCCTCTGGCGAGCGATCAGACATCCCGACAACGGAAGAACGAATGAATACATACAAGCGGGAGGCGCTTCCGCTCGGGATTGAAGCGGCAGAAAAAGCCCTAGAGGATTCAGGCGTATCTCCAAAGAGTATCACGCATATCATCACGGTCAGCTGCACCGGTCAATATCTGCCGGGTCTTGATGTTATGCTCATCCGTCATTTGGGTTTGTCTGCCCGAGTTAATCGACTGCCGCTGATCTATCAGGGGTGTGCCGCAGGGTTGAAAGCCATTCAGATGGCACGAGATGTCGTGCAGGGAGCTCCCGGATCACAGGTCCTTGTGGTCTGTGTAGAGTTGTGCACCATTCATTTTCAGCCCGTACAAGATCGGGAAGCGCTGTTTGCAGCTTCATTCTTTGGAGACGCTGCTTCTTCCTGTGTAGTGGGTACACCAGAACCTCAGCACAAGAATGTTCTGAGTCTGGGCATGGGTTATTCTGTGCTTCTTCCGGATTCGACTGAAGATATGACCTGGGAGGTGGGGAATCTGGGGTATGACCTGTATCTATCACCTCGTATTCCGAAGCTGCTCGGTATTCACCTGGAAGAGGAACTGCGTCTCTTATTGCAAAGTGAACAGCTTCCTGAACTATGGGCCATTCATCCGGGAGGACGTGGGATTGTGGACTCTGTGCAGAATGTAATGAAACTGCGAGACGAGCAAACAAAGTATAGCAGGGATGTCCTCAGAACGTATGGTAACTTATCTTCCAATACCATTCTGTTTGTGCTGAATGCGATGCGTGAGGACATGAAGGTACAGGGTCAATCCTCTACAGATGGTGTAGCCATGGCATTTGGACCGGGACTCACCGCAGAGTTGATGAAATTCACTTATGTACCCTCATTAACTTCAGTGATGGAGGAGCAAGATCATGTCCTTTTTTAGAACATTGTCCATTCGGGCCAAGGAAGATGAACTGATGGATGACTTTTCTATGGGAGGGGAGGAGCTGCGTGAAGCGCTAAGACATCTGAGACGTCTTAACAAAATATTCTCAGCACCCGGCCCAACGCTGGCTGGTGTTGAGAAGTTATGGAACTCTGTCGGCAGGCCAGATGAACTGTCTCTTCTAGATGTGGGGGCAGGTTCAGGGGATGTGAACCAGAAACTGCTGCAATGGGCGGATCGCCAAGGCATTCAGTTGAAAATTACATTGGTTGATCTGACGGAAGAGGCGTGTGAGGAAGCAAGACAACTATTCCGTGACGAACCCCGAGTCAGGGTACAACGTGCCGATCTTACACAACTGCCGGATGCTTCAGCAGATATCGTGACAGGTTCCCAGTTTGTGCATCATTTTGACGGAGATATGCTGGTTGATATGGTTTCTCATATGCTGCGAGCATCCAGGCATGGTGTCGTCATTAATGATATTCACCGCCATCCGGTATCCTATAAAGCGGTCTGGATTACAACACGAATGATCTCGCGCAATCGGTACATTCGTCATGATGGGCCTCTTTCCGTAGCCAAAGGTTTTACAGGGAGGGATTGGAAGGAACTCAAACAACGGCTAAATCATGACACGATGACTTATGAATGGAAGCCTTTATTCCGTTACTCTGTTGTTATTCCCACGAAAGGCAGGTGATCTGACGTGTCGAAATCGATAGATGTGATTGTCATCGGAGCCGGAATTGCCGGTAGTACGTGTGCAATGCAACTGGCTGGAAAAGGTCATCGGACCCTTTTGCTGGATCGCCAAGAGTTCCCTCGGCACAAAACCTGCGGTGAGTTCATGTCACCCGAAACCAAGGAGATGCTGGAGGTTCTGGACATTCACCTTCTGGACCAAACGAAGAAACCCAGCACTATGGATCATGCCAAAATCGTTATGCCACAAGGCGGAGTGATCGAAGCACCGCTACCAGGATTCGCATATGGCATAAGTCGATATGAGCTGGACCAGATTTTGCATCAGAAGGCTCTGGCGGCCGGAGCCCAGATTGTTACCAAAGCGACGATAACGAGTATAGAGCAGCTTGAGGATGCCAGTTATGAGGTTCAGGTGAAACAGGGAGATGAGCGGATGAGCTACAGAGCCAAAGCCGTCATCGGGGCACATGGTACCAAGAAGCCGCGTGGGATGGCTTCCGCACCTGATCTGCGGGACCAAACCGTATATGTTGGGGTTAAATCCCACTTCAGCGGAATCGAGATTCCCGCACGGGTAGAATTATATTTTTGCGAGGGTGGCTATGTGGGAATTTCTCCGATTGAAAATGGCATTGTGAATGTCGCCGCATTGTTGACACTGGATACCGTACAGGGAAGCGGCAAGTCTGTAAACGATATTTTACAGGCGGCATCCCTGACCAACGTGAGTTTGGCAGCCCGTTTAGCCGAAGGAAAGCCTGTAGACGGAACGCAAGTGTCGATTGCGCCTCTACATCTGTCCAATGTTCCTGAACCGTGGTCCCAATATCCGCATATTGGAGATGCCATGCTGATGATACCGCCCTTATGTGGGGACGGAATGTCCATTGCCCTCCGCTCCTCACTCCTGTGTGCGAGGTGGACTGACAAGTACCTGCAAGGCGACATTGAACATGCCGATTGGCAAAGTAATTACACGCTGGAAGCAAGCCGTGAATTCACACAATTGCTCAGACGCGCAAGAAGAATTCAAAAGCTGGCTTTTGCCAAAACCAATAAATTCTATCCTGGTCTGGCTCGGATGATCCCCGGTTTAGCTGCTTATGTCGTGAAGGCCACACGGTTATCCGAGATGAACGCAGCGCGCTAATCCATTGAAACTTTGCTCAATACTGATGCGAAAGAGGTTGCTGACGGCGGCCTCTTTTTTGGTGTATAAACATTAATTTTGTGGAGACAGTTTGGAAATTCGGGAAATGCTCGTATAATAGAATCTAATGTAACGATAGAGAACTAAGTCAGATGAAATGTCGGGAGGCACTATTTAAGATGAACTATTCATTTTCCAATCGTATCGCAGCACTGCAACCATCCATTATTCGCGAGATTCTGAAGGCTTCTTCGGGGCAAAATGTGATTCCATTCTCTGCGGGAAACCCCGCACCGGAGACCTTTCCTATTGAGGCGATTCGCACGTTCACCCAAACCATTCTGGAGCATGACCCGGTCACGGCTCTGCAATATGGAATTACAGAAGGGTATGTTCCCCTCAGGGAAGCATTGACGCAACATCTGAAGACAGGTTTTGAAACGGGTAAGCCATCCGATCAATTGTTCATTGTATCTGGAGCGCAGCAGGGGATTGAACTTGCCTGTAAAGTGTTCTGTAATGAAGGGGACACGATTATCTGTGAGAGTCCAAGCTTCATCGGCTCCCTGAACTCCTTCCGGGCATCCGGTGCGAAGCTTGCCGGTGTTCCGATGGAGATGGATGGCATGGATATTGAGAAGCTGGAACAGGCGCTGCAGACGGAGCCCAATGTGAAACTGATCTATGTGATCCCAAGTTTTCAGAATCCTACCGGTGTAACGACGAGTCTTGCGAAACGTAAGGCCATATACGAGTTGGCTAAGAAGTATGGCGTTATGATTTTGGAAGATAATCCTTACGGAGAACTTCGATTCAATGGAGACGATGTGCCAACCATCAAGTCTATGGATGATGAGGGTCTGGTCATCTATGTTGGATCATTCTCCAAAATTTTGTCGGCGGGACTGCGTGTCGGTTTTGTACAAGCGCCACATGAAGTTGTGGAGAAGATGGTTGTTGCCAAACAGGGAGAAGACGTACATACAGCCATGCTTCCACAGATTCTCGCATACAAGTTCATGACAGAGTATGACTACGCGGGCCACATTAACAGCATTCGTGAGGTATATCGGAGAAAAGCAACATTGATGATGGACAAGCTGCAAGAGCATATGGGTGAGTCCATTACCTATACTCAACCGGATGGTGGACTGTTCCTCTGGTGTGACCTGCCAGCACATGTGCCCATGCTTGATTATGCCAAGACAGCGGCAGCTCAAGGGGTTGCGGTTGTACCGGGAAATGCATTCCTGGTGAACGAGCAAGACCCTTGTAATGCCATCAGACTTAATTTCTCAACCCCGTCAGACGAACAGATTATCAAGGGTGTAGAGATTTTGGGGCAGGTATTTAAGGGCTACAACGCGTAACCTTATAAAAGACGCAATATACCCTGAGAAGTCGCCGATGGGCGGCTTCTTATTGTTTTTTTTCACAGCTATTTCACAGCTCTAATTATCAATTAAAGCACTTAATTCTGCCTGAAAAACCTTTTGATTCTTCTGATTGAATGTACTCAGCAGCACGGTAACAATCCCATTTCCTTTTCGTCTGGGTGTCAATCCAATGACTTCTGCAATGACATGAAGTTCATCATCCGGATAGACAGGCTTCAGGAATTGAATGTTATTCATTCCGGTGCCCGCTACGACATGCTCTCCATAGACCCCGACCTCAATCCATAATTTAAAGGAGATATTCATCGTTTGCATGCCAGAAGCAATTAAACCGCCAAAGCGGCCTTGCTTGGCTTTCTCCTCATCCAAATGCATGTACTGTGGATCATAGGTTGTGGCAAACTCGATAATATCGCTCTTGGACAATGCCAAGGATGTGGTTTCGTAGCGCTGACCTATTACATATTCACTGAATCTCATGAAGGCACCTCGGTTTCTTTAATATGTTTTTTCGTAGTCGATGCCTTGGAAAGAGACATGACTGGACTGACGTGTTAAAATGCTAGTGAACAGTCCGGTGTGTATTGCTGTGTTACTGACATAATGAAATAAAAAGATGAAACTGTCTTTGAGGAGTATATAAGATGATAACGATTAAAGATGTAGCCAAGATGGCGGGTGTAGCCAGTTCGACCGTATCTTGTGTACTCAACGATAAAGGGAATGTAAGTGAGCCGACAAGACTCCGAGTACTTGAGGCAGCGAGCCAACTCAATTACGTTAGGCATGGTCCTGCATCTGAATTAAAACGAAATAGTACACAAACCATTGGTGTTATTGTCCATGACATGTCCAGTCCGTATTTCTCGGATTTGGTGAACGGAATAGAAACGGTCGTCATGAGTCATGGATACGATATGATTGTATGTAGTTCGTTGGGTGGAGAGAAATCAACAGCCCATCGATACATCCGAGAAAGAAGAATTGATGGAGCTATTGTTATCGCTCAGAATATTCAAGATCAATTGCTTATTGAAGCATCTGAAGCAGGATTTCCGATTGTCGTCATGGATCGGGATCTGGATGCTCAACATATTGTAAAGGTTTTGATGAGTGATACGCAAGGCGGTTACTTGGCTACCCGTTATCTGATCGATAAAGGTCACCGGACAATAGCTTATATCAGTGGTCCGTCACAATCGGAATGTAATCTCCATCGTTATCAAGGTTATTTGAAAGCCTTGAAGGAGGCAGGCATTGAAGAGAACCCTGAATGGAAAATTGGCGGACAATACATGAAGCAAGATGGCTACATTGCAGCCAAGAAACTGCTTGAAGGAGAGTTGCCCTCCGCTGTTTTTTTTGCGAATGATGAAATGGCGATCGGCGGCTTGGAAGCCTTCAGGGAGCATGATATTTCAATTCCTGAGCAGTTATCCGTAATTGGTTTTGACAATATACCTGCATCTCAGTATATGAATCCACCACTAACCACCTTTCGTCAGCCGAAGAGGGATGCAGGCCAGCTTGCAGGTCATGTTCTCTTCCAACTGCTGAATGGAGAGATCGTAGAGACGTTGTATACACTGGACATCCAATGCGTGGAACGTGATTCTGTTCGGCTCCTCAACCTGAGTTGAGGAGTTTTTTCCATTCTGTAGAATTTTAAATACTTAAAAAGAAAGGAGAGTAGCCATTTGTGCATAATATAAAGACGAGGAGTTTTTTTCTTTGGAAATAAATGGAGGGTGATACGATGGGCGTACCCACTTTTTTGGAGACAGGTCATATGCAAGAAGGTTTTCCCATTCGGGTAATTCACACAGGAAATCAGTTCAATTATGCCGCGCACTGGCATGATGAGGTTGAACTGATTCTTGTCAATGGTAAGAGTGCCAGAATTGGCGTGAACGACCATGTTTGTGAGTTGGAAAAAGGGGATGTGCTGCTGATCAAACCAGGGGATGTGCACTGCTTTTTTCCGGGGACTGAACAGCTAACCATTATCTTGTTCCGACTCGAATTGTTAACGGGAAGTTTCACGACCGAAGCCGAAATTCAGGATCTCGGACAACTTTTCAACAAAACAACAGTTATTCCCTCGAATACGGGAAGTCAGAGCAATCTGGCTCATTATATAGATGTCATCATTACCGAGAAGAAAAATCAGAAGCCGGGATATCGATGGTTAATGGTATCCAGATTATATGATCTCATCATACTTTTACTACGTACAATCGTACCGGTTACCACTGATGAATCAACATCTTCAGGATGGCCCTATACTTCCTCCAAGAAATTTGAATTCCTTGAATCGGTCTGTGAATACCTGGAGGAGCACTATGCTGAACCGATCAAGCTGGAACAGGTGGCGGAACATATTAAGTTCAGCAAGTTCCATGTCTGCAAGCTGTTCAAAGAGATTAAGGGCGTAACACTGATGGAATACTTGAATCACTTTCGAATTATCAAATCAGAGTGGGCCTTATTGTTCCGTCAGGATACCATTCTGGAGATTGCGATCGGACATGGGTTCAACAATGTAAACTCCTATAACCGTCTTTTCAAAAAATATAATGACTGCACACCCTCCGAATTTCGTAAAAAACACCGTACGAATATCACAAAATATGGAGGGTAATGCACAATATTTGTGGAGAAAGCCCTCTCCAAAATCAATATACTCTAATAAATTGTAAGCGTTTCCTTTTTGAAGGAGGGGGCCTATGAAGAAGTGGTTTAAGCCAACTATTGTATTTGTATGTGCAGCACTGTTGTTAGCTGGTTGTCAGTTCAGTCCATCCAATCAAACCAAGCAACAGGAGATTACCGTGTGGAGTTTTACGGATGAAGCAGGATATGCCATCGAGAAATTCGAGCAGCAACATCCTGACATCAAAGTGAACTTTGTCAACATCCCCGGTAATTTCTATATCACCAAGCTGAAATCTGCGCTACAGACAACCTCAAAGGCTCCAGATGTATTTATGATTGAAAATGCGAATATTCGAGAACTGATTGACGTTCCTTATCTGGAGAATCTATCAGCTTCGCCGTACAACGCCAATGAACTTATCCAGGAACAATATGCTTTTGTGCAGGCCAATGAAAAAGACAGCGAAGGAAATGTCAGAGCGATAGGTTACCAGGGAACACCAGGGGGCATCTATTATCGTCGGGATTTGGCGAAGAAATATCTGGGCACCGATGATCCTGAGAAGGTGGGTTCACAGATCGATACATGGGAGAAAATCTTCGAGATTGGAGAGAAGGTGCAGCAACTAAGCGGGAATAAAGTACATGCATTGGCAAATTGGAATGCGATATCGAATTCATATGATGGTATACCTTGGGTGAAGGACGGCAAACTCGTCATCGATCCAACCTACTTGGAAGTGCTCGATCTTGTACGTGAAGCACGTGAGCGGAAAGTACTTGCCGAGTATGATGATGGAAGTGCGGGTTACGCTGCATCCATGCAAAAAGGAGAGGTCATGTTCTATCCCGGGGCAACCTGGGCCCTGCAATTTACGTTCAAGGCAAATGCCCCGGATACCGAAGGATTGTGGGGCCTGGCACAGGGACCTTCAGCGTTTAGTGCAGGCGGAACTTATATAGCGATGTATAGTAAAAGTGACAAAAAAGATCTCGCCTGGAAGTTTATCGAGTTCTATAACTTTAACCATGATTTTCTGTCGGAGCTCGCGAAAGAGCAGGATTATTTCACGAGCAACATGGTTGTGAATGATGAACTTGCTCCGTCTCTCTCATCGTCCTATTTGGGAGGACAGAAGCATTTCGAATTTTTCTCGGAGGCTGCGAAACGGATTCCTGTATACGAACGCACCAAATATGATGCGATTATTAACAACGATATCTACAAGAATGTACTCCAGTTGTATCTCAATAAGGACATTCAGACCAAGGAAGAAGTCGTAAAGCGAATCAAACGTGATGTCACCTTGAGATTTCCGGAGCTGGAAGTGGATTAGCTTAGGACGTGTCTGAAAACCTTCCTTCGGAGTTTTCAGACACGCCCTCGAAGTAAGCGATGGTTATACACATCACACATCCGATGATAACTGGGGGGATAGAACATGTTTGCCAAAACGATTCGCAAGGACCATTACGGCTACTACTTCATTGCTCCGTTCTTTATTATTTTCACCATTTTTGGACTTTACCCCATTTTATATTCGCTCTATATCAGTTTCACCAACTTTGATGGCATCACGACGCCTGACTTTGTAGGGATCGGTAACTACGTGGCCGTACTACAAGACCCGTTGTTCTACAAAACCTTGTTTAATACGTTATTCATCTGGGGCGTATCTGTCGTTCCGCAGCTGACGATCTCCCTGGTGTTAGCCTTTATTTTGAATGATAAGCTGCTCAAAGGACGGGACTTTTTCAGGGCCGTATACTTTTTTCCGAATATCGTAACGGCTGCATCCCTTGGGTTGCTTGTCAGCCTGATCTTTGACTGGCAATCTGGCGGACTGAATCATTTTTTGGTGCAAACCGGTATCATACAAGATCCAATTAACTGGAAAAATGATCCGTGGTTTATGCGTCTGATTGTGTCCTCGATTCTCTTTTTCCAATACTTTGGCTATTCCATGGTCATCTACCTCGCAGGTCTTCAGGGGATCGACCCGTCGCTACTGGAGGCTGCCCAGATGGATGGAGCGAAAAAGAAACATATTTTCATTCATATCATCGTGCCAATGCTCCGTCCCATTATTCTGTTTCAGATGATCACATCCATAATTGGTGGCATTCAGATTTTTGATCAGCCATTTACATTAACCAATGGCAATGGTGGTCCTGACAGGGCAGCCATGACAAGCATTATGTATCTCTATAATGTCGCATTTCAGAGCACTCGTTTTGGTTACGGCGCTGCAATCGCATTTTGTCTGTTTATTATCATCATACTGTTGTCCGTTGCATCCTTCATCATGACCAAGCGGAAGAGCCGTTCATAGGGAGGGGAGTTCTCATGCAAACTGCAAAATCAGTTGAACAACCAAATGCAGCGATTCAGCAATATGCCACCACAAGGCGACTGACCGCAGGCAAGATCATCATCTATCTGTTATTGATTGGTCTTGCCGTGCTGTGCATTATTCCATTTTATCTGATGCTCATCTATTCAACACATAACAATGCAACGATTGCTTCAACATTCACCTTTCTTCCCGGATCGTTTTTAGTAGATAATTATATGAACATGGTATCCAAAATCAACATTTGGCGTGGATTTGCCAACAGTATTTTCATTGCTGGATCATCAACCGTGTTATCTCTGTATATTGGTGCTTTGACCGCATATGGTTTTGCCAAATTCAAATTCAAAGGGCGGAACTGGTTATTCCTGTTTCTGTTAGCGACCATGATGGTGCCGGGCCAGCTGGCCCTGATTGGGGTATATCGCCTATTCAGTATGTTGGGGCTTCTGGACAGCTATGCCGCGATTATTTTGCCGGCCGCGGCTAACGCGTTTAATGTATTCTTTATCAAACAGTTCATGGAGAGCAGTATCCCGGATGAGATTATTGAATCTGCACGTGTGGACAGTGCCGGTGAGTTCCGGACGTTCAATCAGATTGTATTGCCTATTCTGGGACCGGCAATCTCAGCCCTTGGCATCTTCACGTTTATTGGTTCGTGGAATAATTTTCTAACACCGCTTGTTCTGTTTTTCTCCCTGGATAAATATCCGCTTCCAGTACTGGTTGCGTTAGTGCAGGGTTACTATGGGATGGATTATGGGCTCTTGTATTTGGGCGTAGCAATCTCAATCCTGCCTATTATTGTTGTATTCTCTGTATTTTCCAAACAGATTATTGGAAGTGTTGCTTTGGGTGCTGTGAAAGGATAGTGATAACTAGAAAATAGGGTATAGCAAAGAGCAAGATAGCCGTATTCATAGGAATGAACAGCATTCTATATCATCAGGGTCGCTCAAGAGGGCGGCTCTTTTTGCTATTCACTATTTTGCGTATATATCCCAACTTATAAGTAAAGGATACCTTTAACTGAGAATATCTGGACGCAGCATGCACAGAAAGGGGAGGGCGGTATGGACACATCACTGATAACACAACAGAACCTGCCGTTAACCGGACATCTTGCTGTTGATCAAGAAATGTTAAGCTCTGTTTTTGCAGGTTGCTCGGATGTTGTGTTTCATACATTCCAAACCGCATGTCATACTTCAGCGCTATGCGTATATTGTATTGGTTTATGCGATACAGAACGGCTGGAGAGACAGGTACTAACGCCTTTTCAGGAGATGGGGATTGAAGCTGCGCAGGTTCCTCTGGCTTCTGTTAAGAGTGTTGAAACAACCACTCAGGCGGTGCAGGCGATATTAGAGGGGGAAGCTTTGTTACTGCTGGAAGGTTCAATGATTGGAACTACATACCCTCTATACAAAGCTGAAAATCGTTCAACCGAGGAACCGTTAGCTGAATCGACCGTGCGCGGTGCACGAGATGGATTCACAGAATCGTTGACCATGAATATGTCTCTTCTGCGCAAACGTCTCAAGACACCTGCATTGAAGATTCATACACGTAACATGGGAGATCGTACCAACACCAGTATTTCACTTGTATACATGGAAGGAATTATTGACCCCAAACTGGTACAGGAAGTGAAAAAACGACTTTCAGATTTAAAGCTTCGAGACGTACTGGAGAGTCAGTACATTGAAGAAGGAATTGTCGATCAGCGATACTCCCCATTTCCACAGATGATTGCGACGGAGCGTCCGGATGTTGTCGCTTCCAACTTGCTGGAAGGTCGCTTTGCTATTCTTGTGGACGGAACGCCATTCACCCTTATTGCGCCAGTGACCATCTTTTCCATGTTACAATCCCCCGAAGATTATTATCAAAATGTGTTTATGAGTGTTTTTGTACGCTGGCTGCGATACATTTTTTTTGTGTTATCCATGCTGCTTCCATCAGCTTATGTTGCGATTACGACGTTTCATCAGGAGATGATTCCTACCGTATTGCTTCTCAGTATTGCACGGGCGAGAGAAGAGATCCCTTTTCCTGCACTGGTGGAAGCGCTCATTATGGAAATCGCCTTTGAAGCACTGCGGGAGGCTGGCGTCCGTTTGCCGAAGCAGGTCGGATCAGCGGTCAGTATCGTGGGAGCCTTAATTATTGGTCAAGCGGCGACGAGTGCCGGAATTGTGTCAGCCCCCATGATTATCATTGTTGCGATAACCGGTATCGCTTCTTTCATGATTCCTCGCTACGCTGCCAGCATCGCGACCCGATTACTGCGTTTTCCTATGATGTTTCTGGCGGGAACGCTGGGACTCACAGGTGTCATGTTGGGAGTCATTCTGGTTGTCATTCATCTGAGCAGTCTTCGTTCATTCGGAACACCTTATCTGTCACCAGTAGCCCCTACGATGAGCAAGGAACTCAAGGATGTATGGTGGCGTCCAGCACCAAGGAACAAACCGGATTAGAACAATTCATACTCAAGCAATCAAGGGAGAGGGATTACACATGTTAACTGACAAAGGAAAAATATCGGAAACTCAATTGGCATTCATGATCTTTCCTGCCATTCTCGCAACAGCCATCTTGTCTGTTCCTGGAATTACAATGCATTATGCAGGTCATGACATGTGGCTCTCTCCAATTATAGGCTCCATTATTGGTTTTGCAGCGGTAGCAATCTCTATAGGACTGGATCGCCTGTACCCCGGAAAAACACTCATTCAATCGAGTGTATCGATTGCGGGGCGTATCTCTGGAAAATTAATAGGATTGGTGTATATCATTTTTTTGCCCCACTTGACGGGCTTGATTATACGGACGTACGGTGAATTCATTGTTAACAATGCACTTCCGCGGACTCCGCTATTCGTTGTAATGGGGACGATGGTTGCGGTGTGTGCGCTTAATGTCAGACTAGGAATCGAAGTAGTTGGACGCACCTCTCAAATCTTTGTGACCCTCCTTATCGTGTTGCTTAGTCTAATCTTCATTCTATTGATCGGGGAACTGAATCCAGCGGAATTATTCCCTTTCATGGAGAACGGACCGCTACCTAGCATTAAAGGAGCCCTTGCTCCTGCTGCATGGTTTAGTGAATACATCGTAATTGCCTTCTTGCTTCCTTATGTCAATCGTAGAAAACGCACAACACGAGTTATGTTGGGTTCCCTTCTAATAACAACAACCGCGATGACGGTCATCAATCTGTTTTGCCTGTTTTTAATTGGAGATCTGACGGATAGCTTTGTATATCCGGTTATGATTGCCGCAAGATACATAACCATTGCAGACTTTCTGCAACATATTGAATCCCTGATTATTGCGGTTTGGATTTTTGGAATCTTCGTCAAAATTTCTGTTTTTCTTTATATTTTTGCGACATCCACAGCAGAATGGTTCGGTTTGAAGGATTACAAACCCGTCGTTGTGCCGCTTTCGTTTCTATGCATGGTATATGCCTACTGGGTTGTGTCCGGCGGATCGGGTGCATCCAGTCTGATTGGGCCTTCAGCTAACTTGTATACGATCAGCATTTTATTGATCCTTCCGGCTATGATCTACGGTTTGGCATGGCTGAAGAAAGGGTGGGCACATTTTCGAAAGAATCAAGCGAACACCTGATTGATGGGGGAGGAGCACTTGCGAATATATAGAGTACTACTAATGCCAATATTGTGTTGTGTACTTTTAAGTGGATGCTGGGATCGCATTGAGATTAACGATTTGGCTATTGTGCTGGCTACGGGTATAGATTACGAAGATGGTAAAGTGCAACTGACTTCACAGATTTTCATTCCGCGAAAGGCCAGTGCAGGAGATAGCAGTGGGAGCGGAGGTAGTCCAAGCGGGGTTACGATGATTCGAACGGCGGACGGTCATACAATTGCCGAGGCATTGAATCGGTTACAACGTAAGGTTCCTCGGAATATGTTCTGGGGCCACTGCGAAGTCATCATCATTAGTGAGCAAGCGGGCAAGCGGGGGATTCGAGAGTACATCGATTTCTTCTTGCGTTACCCACAGTTCAGGGAGCATGCATATGTCTTTTCCAGCGAAAGGGCGGCGAAAGATATCCTTGCCTTGCTTGATCCTCTGGAGCGAAGTTCTGCAGAGTCGTTGCGAGAAATGGCCAATATGAAGCTGGGTACACGGATGACTGCTCTTGAACTAGGTAAATCGATCGAAGGTCCAGGTAGCTCCGTCATCTTGTCTCGCATGTTAATCTTACCCCCGGAGCCCGAACAGGATAAACTGACAACCACGCCATATGTGAAAGGTCTGAGCATTTATAAGGAGGACCGCTACGTCAAGACGGTCAAAGAACCACTAAGCGTAGGTGTATTATTACTTGCAAAAGAATTGAACAACATTATTATGCCTGTTGAAATTAAGCCGTTAAAAGGTTCTTTTTCGATCCAGCCCATTGAAATTCAAACGGTCTTGAAGCCTCGGATTGTAAACCAACGGTGGAGTATGAAGGTCGACATCCAAACCCGGGGAGAAGTGGTGTTAAATACGACGGAGGGCGATCTGACTGATCCCGCTGTGATAACTAAATTGGAACAGGAATGGTCAGCTAAGCTTACAACTCTGGCTCATGATGCTTTAGAGATGGCCCAGAAGGAGCTGCGTACTGATCTCTTCAAATTTGCTGTTGAATTTCGTAGATATTATCCGCATCAATGGAAGAAGCAGGAGAAGAACTGGGAAACCATCTATCCTGAATTGGACGTGGAAGTTAAAGTGGGTGCACATGTAGTACGTACCGGAAAATCAACAGGACCACAGGGGATACCTGATGAGGACGAAAATTGAACAGAGATCGCTCCTGTTATAAGCCTGAGAAATGAGGTGATTGTATGAAAATTGGCTCAATCCTTGGAATTTTGATGCTGGCGGCTGCGATAATGTATGGAGAGTGGAAGAGTAGCAAAGAGAAGCGAGCCAGAATAGTGAGTGCGGGGATTACTGCAGTGACGACAGTCATTGGGATCATCCTTCTCTTTCAGCCCCGTTTTCCTGGTCCTACCCAGGTTATGAAGCTTGTATTTGGAAGCGTGGATAAATTAATGAAGTGAGAATATGGAACAGAAGGACCACGTCTTTACGTACCAGAGATGAGGTCCTTCTTTTGTTTTAAGTGAGCTGCATCCACTTAAAGATGTCTATTCTTTGATCACAGAAGCGTTCACGGCATCTTCCATCTTTGTATTGTAGGAACGGAACAGACCCAGACGCCAGAACGCGGCTCCTTTGAGGTCATAACGTTTGGCAAGACCGAGCTTATCATCTACAGAGGAGGGCGTTTCACTGCTTAGACTGATCCCGAGCAGAAGCTTGCTCTTCGGGACACCGGCCTGTATCGCTAATTGAATCGCCTGATCTACAAGACTATTTGGCTCAGGTACCTGAGATTTGGTGCCAACCGGATTATACTGATAGGCCATAATAATAAGGTCATCTGCAATAGAGGCAAGTGTCTTGTAATCATAACCTTTATAAGCACTGTTTAGAGGTGGTACCGCTAGTGATAAGGCTGTATCCTGGGGCAAGGAACTCTTTAATTGCTTCACATATCCATTGAGCAACTTCTGTTGCTGAGCCGCATCCAATCGAAAGCCAAGGCCTTCAAAATCCAGAACCACTCCGCCAAAACCATGCTCAGTAACAGCAGAGGTTATACCATCAATCGATTTCTGACGCAGGTTGGTGTCACTCAACATTTTGGTCAGTTCGCCGTTTCCGTCCAATGCATATACCATTAGTTGCGGTTGGATATGCTGATCTGCTGCGTCAGCAACGATGGACTGCGGCGTAATATCACCCGCAGCAGCAGGAAGACGGTACTCTTCCCCCTGGAGTGTAAACTGACCTTCGCGATCAATGCGGCTCCAGCCAAATGCTACAGAATTCATGGAAGTAATGAGATCCTTTTCTTGAAAGGATTGCAATGCATAGAAGGCTCTCAGGTGCATCTCGCGTTGTGGGGAGACGAGGGAGACCGTCTTGGTTGACTGATTCCAGCTTACTTTCACACCGAATTGGTTACTAAATGAACTGAGCGGAATGAGCACTCGTCCTTCCCGCTGAACTGGTGGGGCAGGAAGTTTTACGTTCTTTCCGTTTACGGTTGCTGTAGTGCTTCCTACCGTTAATACTACCTCGGTGGTTTGACCTTTGACAGCATTCGTTGCTTTTATAGTCTGCGTTTTGCTGTTCCACGTTATATCGATACCAAGAGCCTCTCCAACCGTCCGAAACGGAACATAAGTGACACCCTTATCCATGCGTGGAGCTGCATCAAACGTTAAGGGGACATCGTCCAGTTGAACGGTAATGGCCGGAGCAGCATAGGCTCCACCGATATTTGGGGTGCTTCCAAGGACAGAGAGAGTAATCACTGTAACCGCAGCAATTTTTCCTACACGTTTAATGAACATCGTCTGTTTCCTCCAACTCGGTACATAATAGTAGATTCTTGTTATAAAAGTAATCTAGTAATCTAGCATATGTAGCATAACAAAATTTTCATATCATTCCAATATAAGAGTCGAAGTTTAGTCATACTGGCAGCAAGAATCGCAATATACTTTACTATACATTGCGAAAGGAGTGTGCTTTTTGCCAAACTCTACGGGTTTTATATACAATCCGACCACGGGTGCAACTCAATCCACTCAGCTCATTGTGACATGCATTAATGACTCGCTTAATGCTCCTGTTAATATTGAGCTTGAAGTTTTCAGATGGGACACATCTCAAACTGCGCGCGTACCTATTGGTCATGATCTGTTTGAATTATTACCTCAAGCGACTAGAACCCTAATCTATCCACTAATCAACGCCGCTTTTTTCGAGGTGCAAAGTGATTATTTTAGCGCTACAAGCACTATCATTCATGTATATGGTGCTGATTCTACAGGTCAGATCATCCAGCGTGTGCTCCAATCCGAGATGACATTAATTGACCGATTCACAAATATCCCTTAAAGGAAGAGAGGTGAGCAGATGGCAGTTGTGAATATTACTGGAGCATTAGCAGGCAGCCAATTCGAACCTTCCATTGCGGTTAACACCCTGAACCCCAATATCATGTGCGTAGTCGCCGTAGATACCAGTACGGGACCAACGTTGACTGGATTCTATCGTTCCATTGATGGTGGCAGTACATGGTCCACGACTACACTTCCTCAACCGGCAGGGTATGCAGGAGCAGAGGCACCAACCATAGACTATACGTTTCCCAATACCTTTATCGTTACCGTTCACTTGTTTAATGGAATTAATGATGGGACCATTGCAAGTTACACCTCATTTGACGATGGACTAACGTGGCAGCCACCGGTTATCGTGCAGGCGGGTTTCGGTACTATTGTTCATAATGATGAACCATTCATTGCCGTAGACCGTTCTCCCGGTAGCCCATATCGAGGCAATGCATATGTCGGGTATACACCACTTGCCACGACTTCTTCCGCCATATTTACACAACGGTCGGTCTCGCAAGGGCTAACCTGGGAGCCACCTGACCGACAGTCGAATCCGCGAGGAATTCATGACCGGGCAGCGCTGGCTGTTGGATTCTCGGGTGAAGTTTATGCAGGGTATATCATAACGGGGCCCGCCAGTCCCTCTGCGCTTTTGCGTATTTCATACGATGGGGGAATTACTTATCAGCCCCCAATCGAGCGACAGGCAACGTTTATATCATCCGTTGTGCCAGCACCTTCGCCGTTACCTGTACCGAATTACGCTTTTCGGGTACAGACCAATCTAAGTCTGGGAGCAGATATTTCCGTTGGACCTAACAGTGGAACCGTATATGCCGTATGGAATGATGCACGAGCTGGCTATACCGATGTATTACTCTGCGAATCTCCGGATGGTCTCCTGTGGTCAGACCCGATCAGTATTACAGGCGCCCCTCCAGGCACGCAGAATTTCTTTCCTTCCATAACCGTATCTCCGTTTGCCGGGACGATCAGGGTTATTTATTACAGCAATCGAATTGACGGGTTCCTTCTGGACGTTTTTGTGGCAGAATCGTTCGATGGCGGGGCGAGCTTCACCAACCGTCGAATTACAACCACATCGTTCAATCCCAATGGTAACTCACCGATGCCTACGATTCTGATCGGAGATTACATAACGGCAGCTACGGTTAGTCCGGATAATCTGGCAGCCGTCTGGATGGCTACAACACCGCCTACGGGGAAACTGGATGTTTATTTTGGGAACTAATTCGACAGAAATTAAAACACCCCCATACCAATTAGCCCATGTTGATACAGGCTAAGAGTATGGGGGAACAGGTGGACACATGCATTCTAATCCGAAACGATAAATCCGTCGAAACTTTCTGGGCCCACCCTCACCGTTCCGAGCAGGTTAGTACTGATAAAAGCAGTGTACGTTATTTGTGGCTGGATCGGTGGATTGTAGTCGTTGGCAGAGAAAACTATAACTTCGGGGTTAAGGAGACCACTTAGACCATACGTGAAGTTAGCAGAGTACACAATCGGATCCGTAGCAACGGTGCCTCTAACAATAGTAATTCTAACTTGAAAGAGTGCAAGCGGTAGTCGCACCGTAATGGTTCCTTTTAATGAAACTCGTAGATTGGCTCCGGCTCCAGCCGTTTGCAGACCAATCTGTGCGAATAGTTGAGGCGTGTTAATCACTGGAATTGGTATGGAAATGGAATTAAACAACCCAGCATTTTGCGATGATCTTGCATCCAGAAATTGTGTCAACATATATACCTCCTATCTGTTTCAGATAGAATAATATATTCCTCATTTAGAAATTTGCATGGACTTTGATGACGCGCTGGAAATATTAAAGGCAAACCGACTGCCCAAGTGATTTGTTTCTTTAAGCCATACAATCCCACCCATTAACTCAGCGAGTTGTTTACAGATGGATAGGCCTAGCCCCGCTCCACCATACTTTCCGGAGTTGCCGTGAATTTGCGAATAGGATTTGAACAACAGATCTTGGCGATCCTGCGGGATGCCGATGCCCGTATCTATTATCTCGTAAGATGCATGGAGTGTACCTTCTGGATCAGCAGATACCTGAGTAGAGATACACACTTCACCTTGCTCCGTGAATTTCAACGCATTGCCAACAAGATTGATTAGGATCTGACGCACCTTTTGCTGATCGCCTATAAGCATCAAATGATCATTTATATCGTATTCTGCGTATAATCGGACACCTTTTTTCTGGGCTTCAGATGAGAATAACTGGAGTACATGGTCGACGGTTTCTACGACACTATAGGGATTAATCTCCAGAGAAATCGCACCCGCTTCTCCTTTGGAGTAGTCGAGAATTTGATCCATCATAGATAGCAGGCTGGTTCCACTAGATTCTATGACATTAACATATAACGATTGATCCTCATTCAGCTTCGTAGATTGCAATAGATTGGCCATTGCAAGAACACCATTCATCGGGGTACGGATTTCGTGGCTAAGGACGGCTAGGAGATTTTTCTTCTCTTCCAGCACTTTTGCAGCGGTTTCTTCCGCATGTTTTAACTGTTTCAGCGTCGTTTCCATCTCAAGAAGACCCGTGAAGAATGAAGACAAGGAGAGAAGCAGATCCACATCCTTTTGTTGATAGGAATAGTAATTCTGATCAAACGAGCAGAGGGATCCGTAAATTTCTCCGTTCTCATTATGTATAGGTACACCTACAAATGAACAACCGCCTACGAATTCTGTAGCGTCCATATGTTTGGTCAATGGATGAGTCAGATTATTATTGATTACCAATGGACCTTGGGTATGTTCAGTCACAAGTGCACAGTATGACTCGGCGTTCTCAACGACTAGTCCCTCACCCAGAATTAGTTTGTCGCGATTATATACGTTCAGAACTTTGGTGGATAGATGATCCAACTGAGCGATACAAAACGTATTTGCAGGAATTAACCTGCTTGCCGTGTCCATAACATTAGCAGCCGAATCATATAATTTATGTGAGACTATAGATAGTACATCAATGAATTCTGTTTTCAACATATTGATTTGACTCCTCCTGATTGTAGAAATTCGTTGTGCACTGTATTCAGTATATATGAATTCGAAGAATAGAGCATGTATGGTTTTGACAGTGGAAGATGGAAATGAGAAAATATAATGCTGTAGAACATGAAAAATATATTAAGTGGTGGAGGCATTTCAATGAATCAGCGTTTTCGAATTACCCGGTCCGTACAAGACAGCAATGCGGAACAATCCATCTCCCTAGAAGAATGCAAACTCTACTTCGAGTCCAAGCCCGAATTTACCTATTCATCGGTTCTTCATATTGTTGGAGCAGAGAGCACCATGTCCATCGATGGGGATTTTTTTATGTGGGACCTTGAGGGAACACAGATTGCTTTTCGTTTGTACATGGGGGATATCTATGTAGCTATTTCTAACGAAGCTATTGTACCCAAAATGATTGAGATTGCAACGGATCTACGTGCAGATATTGTTGAAGGATAAAAAAGGCTGAGATCTGGATTTTGATAAAATCATGTTAGTCATAGTCCGACTTGGATAATCCTGTAAAAATGAGACTAAAGATTCATTTATATTCCATATATTATCTTGTAATATATGGAATATAAATCATTTTACAGGAGGTTGGATTAAGTGAAAAAGGCTAAATTATTACTTGTTGTATTCATGAGTTTGATCCTTGCTGTATCGGTACCTGGGATAGGATCCAGTTCACAGGCTTCCGCAGCTACGGCACGTACACCCATTGTATTGGTCCATGGACTGACTGGTTCAGATAGCAATTTTACAGCAATTGAGAGTTATTTGCGTAGTCAAGGGTGGACGAGAGATGAACTATTTGCCATTGACCTCCCTAGCAAACAAGGAAACCAACTATTGAACTCCGCAGCAATTAGTCGTTTTGTAGATGATGTACTGCAACAAACAGGTCACACAAAAGTTAACATTGTAGCGCATAGCATGGGCGGAGCGAATAGTCTATATTACATACTTAACCGTGACGGCGCTTCCAAAGTGGACAAATTAATTACCCTTGGTGGGGCTAATCGTTTAACCACATCTACAGCACCTAGTGGAATAAAGGTGACTTCGATCTATTCCACCAGTGACACGATTGTGTCCCCAGCACTTTCGCGGTTGAACGGGGCGAACAACATTTCTGTTTCCCTTGTATCCCATATCGGTCTGCTGTTTAATTCACGGGTAAACGCACTGATCAAAACCGCGTTGAACGAGTAGCTAACATTGTAAAATGGCATTCTTTCATAATATATTGAATGATTGATTTGAACACGACTGACCATTCATGGGTAGTCGTGTTTTTGTATGATCCGGAAGGATAATGCAGTCCCCTTCCCGCGATCCACTCGAACTCCATGATTATCCGATATATGTAAATAAAAACAATATAATACCAGAGGAAATATAGGTAGAATTCCTGTAAACTGTCAAAGGCAACAGCCTATCATCTGACATCACGAGGAGACAGCAAGAAAATGATGAAACGCACACTTGTTTTAATGGTAACCATGATTTTGGGGTTATCATGTACACCTTTTACAGGTTACGCAGAAGAAGATTCGTTTGATTTTAATGCAACATTCCAAGGGGCTATTATTCTCTCGCTTGGCAGCCCAAACGCAGTCGTTGATAATACTGACACGTTGATTGACCAAACCAATTTTAATATCGTTCCTCTGGTTAAAAATAACCGGACACTCCTGCCTCTGCGTTTCATAAGCGAGAGTCTGGGAGCACAAGTGGCATGGGATTCGAAAACATCCACAGCTACAATTAAAGCCTCAGGTAAATCCATCAAAGTAACATTAGGCAGCAATAAGATGTTCATTAACGGCAAATCTTTCGCATTGGATGCTCCGGCACAATACAAAGAAGGCAGAGTGTTCATTCCGTTAAGGGCCGTAAGCGAAGCGTTTGCTAAAAAGGTGTTTTTTGACCGAGGCATTATCGTCGTAAGTAATACCACTATTCTTAATGCAAAACGGGATAGGGAAATCATTGATTACTTGAAGTTTGTACTTGCTCCTTATTCGAAAGATCCATATACGGGTAAAACATTGTCCACAGAACAAGTTGCCCGTCTGGAACAGAGTGTAGTCATGCTGGAGTCGTATGACAAGGATGATAATTATCTCGGATTCGGTAGTGCCATATCGATCGGGTACGGATTGTTTTTGACCAATTATCACGTCATTGCTGATTCGAGCAGTTATATGATTCAGACGAGTCAGGACCAATATTATGACGTACAAGGCGTCATTGCAGCGGATGAGAATCTCGATTTGGCCATAGTCAAAACATCAATGCGTACGAATATTCCGCCACTTCATGTAGGTCTAACGACCAAAATTACTACGGGGCAGCCTGTAGTAGCCATAGGTAATCCGGAAGGACTTCAAAACACGATTTCGACAGGGATCATTAGCGGTATTCGAAACTATGGAAGTGACAGGCTAATACAGACTACGGCTCCCATCACCAACGGCAGTTCTGGAGGACCATTGCTTAATATGAAAGGTGAAGTCATTGGGGTAAATACAATGGGTATAGAAAAAGGGGATTTGAACTTTGCTATTCCCATTGATTATGCATCCCGTTGGATCAAGAAATACACGGCATTATCCTTTTCATCCATTCCTGTGCTTGACCAAGATCAATTCAGGGAAACAGCAGTGACGGAACAAGAGCCATCTGTAGAAAAACCATCAACTGTTAGCCAGAATGTTCATCTAATGGGCCGAACGGTACGTGAAGCCATTCCAGATTCGGATCATTCCGTTATCTATGCAATTGATGAGAACCAATCGACTATCTTTGCTTATCGCTACGCTGACAATAAGGTTCTGGCAGAGTCCACTGCATTCAGTACTCCTCCCAGAAAGCTTCTATATGCAAATGGTGAGATCTATGTCATCTTCAGCAATGCTGATTACAGTCCATACCGCTTTGAACAGCAGCAGGGAGGACAGATCGTAGTACTTGAAGCAGACACGCTTAAAATCAAAGATCAGTGGGATACCCGCATCGATCCATATGAATTTGTGTTAGACCATTCTGGTCATGTCTTCGTTACTTCGGGCTCCGGGCAATGGACCTCTATTATTAGTTATGACCGGGCGACAAAGAAGGAAATCTCCAGTGCCTCCATTCGAAATGTTAGCAGTATTGCCATACATCCATCGGAAGATCGGATCTATGCTGTTGACTCAGACACTTCGCCAAGAGATATCGAGATGTTTCGGTTAATGGATGGCAAGTTTACGAGTAACCAGAATTCTCCTTATCACGGTGAATACAAGTTCTCGACGACTATTGGCATTTCACCTGATGGGAAGTACGTATTAAACGGAGCCGGTACGGTTTTGTCCGCTACCAATAACTCTGCAAGTAATATGCAATATGTGACTGCAATCGATCCGTTTGACTATGTAGCTGTACATTCAGCGCATAAGGAAAGCTTTTTCACAGGAAAAGATCGATTGATTAAACAGTATGATACTGAAACACTTAAAGTGACGGATACACTAACGACCAAAGGAACAATCCTAAAACTGTTCATGTCGGATAAACAAGTGATTGCAATCACCAAAATAACCTTACCTGGTAATCCTCTGCCGCAATATGCGGTTGAGACGGTTAAAGATTTCTAGAAGAGCAAAAGAGTAGAAGAGGTCCATGCTGAACAGCAAGGGCCTCTTCAATTTATTTTATTGTGATGGGAAATGGCTCTGCGAGGTAAGATTCAAAAATAGCTACAACCGTTCTATAATTAGACATCAGAATGAAAAATGGAACAAGCTAAAGGAGTCTGGATGCATGCAATCTCAACCGAATGATCGAATTAAAGTTCACCCAGGCTTTTGGGCCGGATTACATCAAATAGGGATTGGTGCAGAAGACATCGCTCGCACAGCACAACTATCTCTTGAGACAATAAATAAACCTGTAGTGACTCAATCTCAGTACTATGCAATCTGGCAGGCTTATTCAGATCTCATTGGAGAAACTGCCGAAGGCATCATCAAACTTGCAACCGGATATGAGATATCGAAGTATCCTCCGCCTGTGCTGGCGATGTACCATGCTCGTGATTATCGTGATGCGTTGAATCGAATGGTCCGTTACAAGCAGATGTGTCCTCCCGAGAGTTTGCAGATTACGGAAGCAGGGGAGGAGTGTATCATTGAACTCGAATGGTTACATAAGGAGCTACCGGGTCCGCCATTACTGGTCGGTATTACGCTGGCATTTCTGCTCGAACTTGGACGGAAGGGCACAGGCCAGCCTTTGACTGCCAAAAGAGTTGAGTTCTCCCAACCAATGGGTGACGTAGATACCCTTGAGGTGTACTTTGGCTGCCGAGTCGATACAAATTCTGGCTATAATCGGCTGACGCTAGATCCAAAAGATCTGATTCTTCCATTTCTCTCGTATAACGAGGAGTTACTGGAGATCCTGAGCCCGGCTCTGGATCGGTCGCTGGATGAACAGAAGAGCAGTCGGTCCGTTATTGAAGTGGTCAAATGGATTATGAAACGCAACCTCACAGGAAAGCGCCCTGACATCCAGACGGTCGCCAAAGAGCTTCATATGAGTGATCGTACCTTGCAACGGCGACTGGCGGAAGAGAACACAAATTTCAAGCGATTATTAACCGAAGCCAGACGTGAGCAGGCCCGGGAATACCTGGCAGATCCTTCGCTCGATATCAAAGAAGTAGCATTCCTGGTTGGATATGAAGACCAGAATTCGTTCTATCGTGCGTTCCGGACCTGGGAAGGAGATACACCTTCGAATTGGCGTGTCAGGCAATAACTCTGGCGCAAGGTGCTAGTTACTGAGCCCTTCAGACCTCGTAATATTATACCTATCCGGTGCATGAAGCTGTTGGCAATATTCAAGAAGCCGCTGCCGGATAGTTGTAATCAAGAAGGAGAATGAAGGATGGATATGGGACTAAAAGAGAAAACAGCCTTAGTTACAGGATCAACAAAAGGAATCGGTAAAGCGATTGCCATGGAACTCGCCCGAGAAGGTGTTCATGTGCTGATTAATGGACGCAATGATCAAGAGGTGGAACGAACAGTTCGTGAAATCAAGATCACTTTTCCAGACACCTCTCCGCAAAAGGCAACGGCTGATCTTGTTGATCAGGCGCAACGCCAAGCTTTATTTGAGAAATTTCCCGAAGTTGATATATTAATCAATAGCATGGGCATATATGAAATCATGAGTTATGAAGACGTGAACGATGAAGTGTGGGAAAAATATTTCCGTATTAATGTGTTGGCTGCTAATGGCTTGTCCCAATTTTATTTACCTAAAATGATGAAGAACAATGACGGGCGCATTATTTTCATAGCAAGTGAAGAAGCCCTCATGCCCTCAGGCCAGATGCCTCAGTATTGCATGACCAAGTCGATGTTGCTGTCATTATCCAAAAGTTTGTCCAAACTGACAGCAGGGACTGAAGTTACGATCAATACGATCCTACCAGGCCCGACACTGTCCGAAAACGTACGTGAAATCATTGAGGGCATATACCCAGATGAGACGTTGACTTTCGAGGAAAAAGAGAAGGACTTTATGAAAAGCAATCTGCCTCAGTCTGAATTACAGCGATTCATCAAGCCAAGTGAAATAGGCAGACTTGCAGCTTTTGTATGCAGCCCGTATGCTTCAGCTTTTAGAGGATCTCCGATCCGTATGGACGGGGGCATGGTTCCCACCATATTCTAAAATTGTTCAGGATACAGCATATGTATTCTCAAGAAGTCGCCAGTAATGGCGACTTTTTAATGCCTATGTTAAAGATCGTTGTTGATATTTGCTTACACAAATGTTCTATAATGGAGTCATCAATCTACGAGGAAAGGTTGGGGCGCAAATGATTATAAGAAAAGCAATATTAAATGATGCATCAGGTATCGCGAAAGTTCATGTTGATAGTTGGAGAACAACTTATAAAGGCATTATCTCAGATGAATTTCTAAAGAATTTATCTTATGAACAACGAACAGAACTGTGGACGAAAAATATTGCAAAAGAAGATAATTATGTTGTTGTTGCAGAAAATACAGAAGGTCAAATCATAGGTTTCGCAGATGCTTTTAAGAGAGAAACCAATAAAGTGACGAATTCGGGGGACTTAACCTCTATTTATCTATTTGAGGAATATCAAGGACAGGGCATAGGAAGGAAGATATTCAAAGCACTGTTCAAACATTTCAAAGAATTGGGCTATAACAGGATATTTGTTGACGTTCTTGAGGGAAATAAAACTCGCTATTTTTATGAACATTTTGGTGCTAAATTAGTCAAATCAAGTCAAATTAGGATCGGTGGAAAAATGTTAAACGAGCTGACCTATGAATGGAATAATGTTGACAATGTTCTAGAAAATTTATAATCATACGTCAATATAATAAAAGATACTATTAAGAGCTTTGGAGACGTATGTTTTGAAAAGAGGTGCGTTATTTTATTCATAAGACCTATGCGAGGGGGACTATCAAGTTTATAATACAGGTATGATTTATCGAAAACGGTTTCTGTGACTTGGAAGCGATTACTTCTATCAATTAGATGAATTAAGAGGAGACAATATTATGATAGCTGCATTAAATCTGGAAGGTATCTGGAAACTTCAGCTCGATGAGCATAAAGTGGAGAATGGTCTGAACTTCTCAGACGTTATTACTTTACCCAATACAACTTCTCATGCGGGCAAAGGCAAGAGAAACGAACATGTGTTAATCGGTGCGCTGACGGATGAGTATTTATTTGAAGGATATGCCTGGTTTTCACGTGAGATCGATATTCCCGAACATCTGGCGAATAAACGTTGCTTCCTGCATCTGGAACGAACGCGAGTAACCACAGTTTGGATTGATGGATTGGAATTGGGCACGCAAAACAGTCTAAATACACCTCACCGTTACGAGTCGGAGGCAGGGCTAACGGCTGGGACACATACGATCACGATTCGAGTGGACAATACCAATTATCCAACCAAAGGCGGGCATCTTACATCTGAAGACACGCAGACCAATTGGAACGGGATCACGGGTAAGATGGAACTTCAATTTTTTGAGCGTGTTTTTCTGGATAATGTGCAGGTCTACCCTGATCTTGCGAATCGATCTTTTGAGATTAAGGGAGCACTTGTCGGTGATCTGAGAGGAGTACAGATCGTCATAGCCGCTATTGCTGTCAGTGCTGATCCGGTATATACAACGGAGGAACAGATCTTCTTCCCGGATTCGCAGGAGATTGGGCTGACTTACAAGGTTGGCGAAGATGCGATGTTATGGAGTGATGATGAACCTAATGTGTACCAACTTCACATTCAACTGCAAGACCAGAAAGGTGATATGCTGGATTCCACTAAAATATGGACGGGCTTGCGTGAATTCAGGGCTGCTGGAGACAAATTTACTATCAATGGTCGCAAAACGTTTTTGCGAGGCAAACATGACGGGCTAATCTTTCCGCTCACAGGATATGCGCCAACAGATGTGGACGAATGGCTTCGCATTCTTGGCATCTCCAAGTCCTACGGTATTAATCACTACCGTTTCCATACCTGTTGTCCTCCAGAGGCTGCTTTTATTGCTGCGGATCTGTTAGGCATCTATATGGAGCCTGAGCTCCCGTTCTGGGGGACTATTACGGATGAAACAACAGAGGGGCATAATCAAGCAGAGCAGGATTACTTGATCAGCGAGGGGTTTGCGATGCTGCGAGCTTTTGGTAATCATCCTTCGTTTGTGATGATGTCCTTGGGAAATGAACTGTGGGGCAGTAAGGACAGAATGAATTCCATTTTGAAGGCATACAAAGCATACGATCAACGTCATCTATATACCGAAGGCTCCAACAACTTTCAGTTTGTGCCGGACATTCTGGAGGAAAGTGAATTCTTTTGCGGGGTTCGATTCTCGAAAGAGCGTCTGTTCAGAGGTTCGTATGCCATGTGTGATGCTCCGCTAGGACATGTACAGACCGACTTGCCCAACACATTGAAGGATTACGATTCGAACATTGTACCTGAGCAAGGCAGTGATGCTGTCCCTTCTGCTCAAACGGGGGACAAAGAGATTCAGATCCAGTATGGCACAGGTTCCAAAACGGTACAGGCCGAAGCTGGAAGTGATGAACTCGTCTCACATGTACCGATTATCTCGCATGAAATTGGACAATATGCCACGTTTCCCAACTTCGAGGAGATCAAAAAGTATACGGGCTCCCTTAAAGCAAAGAACTTTGAAGTGTTCCAAGAACGCCTGGAAGCCAAAGGGTTGGGACATCTGGCGGAAGCCTACTTCAGAGCCTCTGGTAAACTCGCAGTTGCTTGTTACAAGGAGGAACTGGAAGCGGCTTTTCGTTCGAAGGAATTAGCCGGATTCCAACTGCTGGATCTCCAGGATTTCAGTGGTCAGGGAACAGCTCTGGTAGGTGTACTGGACGCATTCATGGATTCCAAGGGCATGATTACACCGGAGGAGTGGAGAACGTTCTGTTCCGATGCGGTGCTGCTCGCGAGATTCCCCAAATATAATTATCAAGCTGGTGAATTGTTCGAAGTGCGCATTGAACTAAGTTACTTCCGGAGACAAGTGTTGGATGGACTTCAACTGAAATGGAAGTTACAAGGCGAGCAGCAACAAGATGGTATCCTTGTAGAAGGGAAAGCTGACTTACCAGCGTTCCATGGAGAACATTATGTGAGTATCACGGATCTTAGCATTCGTATCCCTGAGGTCTCCAATATGACCAAAGTGGAGCTGAAATTATCCATTCCGGGCACGGATATCCGTAAGTCTTACGACTTGTGGATCTACCCGGGTCAACTCGAAGTGGATCTGAGCGGTCTTAACCTCTTTACCGAACTTTCGGAACAAGCGCTGGGTCTGCTTGAAAAGGGGGAGGATATTCTACTTTTCCCGAATCCTAATCAGATTCAACACGCGATCCAAGGTTTCTACAGCACCGACTTCTGGTCTTACCCTATGTTCCGATCGATATCGGAGAATATGAAAAGAGAAGTGCCTGTGGGCACAATGGGTTTGTTGATTCAACAGGATCACCCGGCCTTTGAAGAATTTGTCACAGAGGAATACTCGACCTATCCGTGGTGGAGCATCGTTTCTGAATCGTCATCCATCATTCTGGATGAGCTGAACAAAGACCTGCAGCCAATCGTGCAGACCATTGATAATTTTGAACGGAATCATAAGCTTGGGCTATTGATAGAGTGCCAGGTGCGGAATGGTAGAGTGCTAATGGGTGCACTGAATCTGGAGCGTCTAATGACAACGCTGGAGGGAAGACAATTATTATACAGCTTCCAGCGTTATGTACAGAGTCCGGCCTACCAGCCAGCTGCCCGCCTGGAAGTCGAGGAGATTCGCCAATTGTTTAACTAAGACTAGTAGTGAAGTGGCAGCAGGTTCCTATTTCTTAAACATGTATTCTCAGAAATATGCGCTTATAAGACCCTTCCATTCGTGGCAGGGCCTTTGGCATTTTTTTATTTTCTTACACTTCAAGGTTAATATTAAGCATTTCAGCCTAATTCGACTCTGAAACCTATGCTAATATAGTATATTCGAGAGTGAAATTCAGAGTCGATGTCGATGAAAGGCGGATGTCCCCCATGTTCCATATTGCAATCTGTGATGATGAGGAGCAGCAGCGAGAACTCGTGAAATCGATGCTGATTTCCTTATCCCTAAAAACCAATTTTGATTTTCAAATTAGCCTATTCACATCTGGTGAACAACTGCTCTCACACTACAGAGAGGTTGGGGATACATTTCATATTCTCATCTTGGATGTGGAGATGGGCGGAATGAACGGGATTCAGACCGCTAAAGAGATCAGGAATATGAAGTTTCTGGATGTACAGATTATGTTCTTGACCAGTTACCCGGAATACATGGTGGAGAGCTTCGATGTCATCACCTTTCAATATCTGATTAAGCCAATACAGCCGCAAGTTTTCGAGGAGAAGATGATTAAGCTGTGTCAATATTTTCAGGCATTGGAGAAAAAGTATGTGCTGATCAAGTCAGACTATGATGAATTGCTGCTAAAATATGATGATATTCTCTGGATGGAGGTCGTCAAAAGCTTAACGATCAAGAACAAGTTGAACGTGGTGACCCGGGAAAATGTACATGAGACCAAAGGTGTTTTATCCAGCTATGCAGCCGCTTTGAAAGATCATGGTTTTTTGCAGATTCATCGCTCGATTATCATTAATCTTATGCACGTTCAGAAGTTTTCCGGTGCCCAAGTTGTCATGTTAAATGGGACAGCACTGCCCATAGGCCGTTCCAAGATCAAGGAAGTCAAGGATGCCTACACTAAATACATGATTATGAGGATTCAGTAAATGGATACGTATATGATCTTTTCCATCATCTTCGTGACCTTACTTATGGCATTCCAGGCGAATTTTTATTTTGACTCTGTGCTGGGGCAGTCCAAGCGGAAGCCGCGCAGAACGGTTTATTTCTTGGCATTTATTGTGCTGGATTATTTTTATTTGGCAACTTCCTTCTCCGACATCGTTTCGACAGCGTTTGCCCTGGTATTAATCTTCAGTCTGGCACAATCCTATGATGTGGAGCTTAAAATCAAGCTTGTTTTTACCATCCTTTACGGGGTTTTGATTACGATGGCGAATACGATAGCTGTATATATTCTCGGCGTTTTGGAATCCACAGATTTCATCTCATGGGAACAGTTCAACGGAGAAAACCACTGGATTCTCTCCAAGGTGATGCTACTTGGTTGCAGCATCATGTTCATTGTTATTCAAGTTGTCCGTCTAGTCGCCAAACGTAGAAGTTTTGCCGTTCACTATCGTTATTATTTGCTGTTTCTCATCGTGCCGATCATTACGATCTATCAGATCAATGTGGCTTCCATCTATAGTGAAAAAAATTTATTTTACGTCTTTTCTGTACTGGGCTCTCTTTTTCTCAACGTGTTCATTGTTTATGTATTCGATAATATGGTGGAAAAAGTACAGCTCACGCATGAAAATACCCAGTTACAGCGTCAGATGGATTACCAGGATGCCAACTATGAGAAGACCGTTCACAGTTTCAAAAATATTAAAAGCATCATCCATGATATCAATCAGCAATTTCTGTATATTGATGAATGTATCAAACGTAACGAACTGGCGGCGGCAGGTGACCATATCAAGTCTACATTAAATACCATTGAAGGTGCGTATCAGCGGGTGAATTCCGGCAATCTGGTCATTGATGCTCTTGTTACGAATACTCTGGCTATGGGGCAGGCAAATGGAATCAAAATCGACACCAAAATCCAACTCCACTCGCAACATATCCAGATCGATCGATATGATCTGTGTGTGGTGCTTGGTAACATGCTCGATAACGCAATTGAAGCCTCCAAGAAAGTTAGACAGGCGGAGGATCGATATGTTCTCATTGCCATTCACTCCACATCTTCTGCACTTGTCATCCAGATTATGAATCATGTAGAGCAACCGATCGTTGACTTGAAAAGTGAAAAGCCAAATCCCGAGTACCATGGCATCGGTCTAACCAATATATCGAGAATTTGCGAGAAATATGGTGGACATATGAGTATTGAGCATCAACATCGGAAGTTTAACAACATGGTCGTGCTTCCGTTTCACACCGACAATCCCTGAACATACCGTTCGGGGATTGTTTTTTTCCATTCAGGGTCTATTTGCGTTCGATCTGTCATTTCCCGGATATGATGAATTCAATCATAAGAACATTTGAGGGAGGACATTGGGATGAAAAAATTAATTAGTCTTTTATGTACAGCAGTGCTTGTAATTACACCGATGACAGACGTCAGCGCAGAGGCGAATACTAGTACAACGATTAAGGCACGGGCAGAGCAGATCGCCACGGAGATGGTGCAAAACTACGGTGTCACCAGTGTGCAATATGCGATCATGGATGAAGGGGAATTCATTTTATCAGATAGTGTCGGACTGCACGACAAGGCATCACAGAAGCCAATAGACAAGGAAAGCATGTATGGCATAGGTTCGGTTAGCAAAATGATTGTTACGGCAGCCGCCATGAAGCTGGTCGATTCCGGCAAAATAGATCTGGATGAGCCGCTCACTTCGTATATCAAAGACTTTAAGATGGCAGATGAGCGATATACTCAAATCACACCGCGCATGTTGATGAATCATTCATCCGGTCTTTACGGTACACATTATGGAAACAGCATGTTGTTTGACGATAATGACACCCGTAATCATGACGAGCTACTGCTCAAACTCCAGTCCGAAAAACTGAAATCCAAGCCGGGAGCTTATTCTGTCTACTGCAATGATGGCTTCCAGTTGCTGGAGCTTATGGTGGAACGGGTGAGTGGGTTAACCTACAGCGAATATATCGCCGAGTATTTCAGCGAGCCGTTGAAATTGGATTCAACGAAGACACCACTGGATGACTTTGATAGAAAGCAGTTATCCGAAACCTATTGGCCAACACTTGCAATGAAGATGCCGACCGAAAATGCAAACATTATCGGTACAGGCGGAGTGTACTCCACCGCAGAGGAGTTGAGTCAATTCGGAGAGGTTTTAATGGGGAACAGACCGGATATTCTGTCCGAATCTTCAGTGAAGGCCATGCAATCACATGAATATCGTAAGGGCATGTGGGTATCAGATGAGCAAAATACGATCAATTATGGCTTGGGGTGGGATGCGGTTGACCTTGCACCGTTCAGCAATTATGGGGTTACCGCACTTGCCAAAGGTGGAGATACCATGATGTATCATGCCGTGATAATCACTATACCGGAACATGATATTTCAATGGCGGTCTTATCATCCGGTGGATCTTCCGTCTACAATCAGATGTTTGCCAGCAAAGTGCTGCTGGACGTTCTTGCGGATCAGGGCATCATTGACGAAGTTCAGCCTGACCTGACATTCTTACCACCTGTCAAAGCGAAGATGCCCACGGAGTTGAATACGTACTCAGGTCTGTATGGTACGGTAGGTGAAACACTGGATATCGTAATCAAGGATGGTGAATTCAAATTGCCTGCCTTGTTGGGTGGAATTATCCCGGAGCAGAACTATGTGTACACAGGCGAAGAACATTTTACAAGTACAGATGGCAGCGTGAAAGTCAGTTTTGTGAAGGAACGTAATGACAAGGTGTATGTTAAAGTTCAGGCCGTGATAACGTTACCCGGCATAGGCCAAACCATAATGAACACATACGATTATCAAAAGCTGGATCAACATGCGCTGGACGCAACAACAAAGGAGAAATGGACAGCTCGTGACGGCTCCAAATATTACGCTCTGGATGAAAAAATAACGTCGATCTTTTATCTGCTTCCATCGATGCTGATCAAGAATCTGTCTGTTGATGCCGAAAATGGTTACGCCAATGGTACAGAAATCATGGATGCGAATCTTGCAAAGAATATCGCCCAGATTCCTGTGATGAATGGAAGAGATGCGTTCGATCTGCAATTTTACACGAAGAATGGCGCGGAGATTTTAATCCAGGATGGGCAGGAATACATTGCAGAGGATGCGATTACGCCAATCTTTGGTGGGAAAAAAGGAATTACGACTATCCCGGCAAACGGTCAAGCCCGTTGGTATGCCATTGACGCCCGATCGGCGAATAAATCCATTACGGTGAATTCTCCGAACTCCGGCGGTTATGCAGTGTATAATGAACAAGGGGAAGTGGTTGACTTCTCTGTAGCAACCAATCAGAAATCGACGAAGCTCCCGAAAAGTGGTTTTATCGTTTTTGGTGGCAACGCCGGTGATGTATTCCAGATTGAATTAAAGTAAAGCAGGGACCTTGTTGCAAAGGCACGTTCCCAACGTGTCACATAAATAATGTAGTATTCAGACAGTCGCCCTAAGGCGGCTTTTTGATTTTTTTAGAATAATTTAACAATCGGGTAACTTTTCGGCCTCACTGCTCGTCATATTTTATGTAGTTATATATCAGGCTCATTTATCACAGGAGGAATCACTTTCTATGATCAATCGACATAAACGTCACACAATGAAGCATTACAAAAGAAGAGCAGGCAGACCCATCATTGCTGGTCTTACTGCCGGCATGCTGATGGTTCACGGATTCATCGGTGTGTTGCCATCTCAGGCATATGCGGAAGCATCGGATGTATCCATCCGCAACTGGTACGCGTATCAGCGAATCACTGTACCTGAACTTAAATCTTCTTGGACTGCAAAAGTAGATAACTATTTGAATATGAACGAGACGTACATTGGAGCTAGTGCCATTGCAGAAGAAGGCAAAGTATTCACGTTTGCCGGATCGAAGCTGATTGCGCTCGATGCGACAACAGGTAAACGACTGTGGACTTACGGCAAAGAACTGACACCTTATATTACCTATCAAGGCGGCGTCCTCTACGGACTGACCAGAGATCATAAACCTTATGCCTTGAATGCAAAAACAGGCAAAGTGCAATGGCAGTCAGGCACATCCACCTGGATTGATACGTATGAACGTACAGAAGTCTTGATTCCAACGATGGATACCCTATACGTGATTAAGGGGAGTACAACGTTTGCTTTGGATATCAAGTCAGGCAAACTGCGTTGGAAGGCAGATGAACCATTAGGGGAAGGTCATGGTACTGAGTATCTGGAAGAATCTAATGGTGTGGTGCTGAGAACTTTTTTTGTTCAAGGAGCACTTACGTCCACTCAGCTTAATGCATATGACAAGAAAACGGGCAAGAAGCTATGGGGTCATTTTGGTCAGGGGGAGGCTCTGCAGATCAAAGACGGTCTTGTATACTCAGCGGATTATTATTCTCCAATGTTGGGGGATGACGAATCATCGCCTGAACGGAAATGGAAGATTAATGCGTACAACCTGAAGACAGGTGTGATAAAAGGAAGTCAGGAGTACACCTGGAAAATCCCGGGGGATCCACCGTATGTGAATGGCTATGGCGGAATTTTTGCGAGTAAAGATAAACTATACATTTTGCAAGGGGATAAGATAGCGGAGTACTCGTTGACCTCAACCAAGTCGGAACCCACGCCACTTCGAACTTTTCATAGCCCTCATGGAGAAAATATGGTGTGGGTTGGCATTACACAGGAACGGTTGATCTTCAAAAATGCCAATACAGGAGAGCTCACAGGCATTAAGCTGGCTAATGGTCAGGAGGTGAAGTGGCATGGTGATGCTCCCGTTTCTCAGATTGATGTATATGGTAAAGGCATGTATCGAGCGCAACGTAACGGCACCCTGCTTGCACTCAACATGATGACGGGGCAGCCTGCTTTTCGAGTCTCCACCGGTGGTGACCTGCACAACACGACGTTGAAGACAAACGGAATGATCATCATTCAAGCCGAAGGCAAACTTCTTGGGGTCAAGCTTCCAGCATCGCTGAAATAAGTGATTCAGAATGAAAATTAAGGGAGAAGACCGGATCATGGCATAGCTTGCGCCTCTAATCCGGTCTTTTTTATTTTTGCGCGTAAAATACCGCAAAGTCCAAGGATTTGTACATGCAATCAACCACAGGAAACCCCGCTTCTTCCAACCACACGAACTGATCCTCCAGCGTGGCATTGATATCCACTTTGCGTCTTTCAATTGAAGCCGAGATGGCTTCATCAGACAAACCACTTTGATGAATTGCTTCTAACCACCGCTCGCGGTAATAGGTGTCCGTATCAGGGGTTCTTCCCTGAACCTGATCTGCGTTAATGAAGCGACCCCCTGGTTCTAACAGCTTATGTACCGTTCCAAACACCTTTCTCTTGTCAGCGTGGGTCAGATGGTGAATAGACAGGGAGGAAATAATCATATCGTAGGAACTGGTGAAGTTGTAACTTGAGTAATCTCCAATCAAGTACTCTATTTCTTTAGCATCAGCAAACCTTTCACGTGCCCCATCGAGCATCTGATCACTGATGTCGATCAGGGTCAATCGTGCGTTGGGATACTTTTGCAGGACCAATCCGGAGAGAAGCCCCGTTCCTGCACCGAGATCAAGAATACGTGGCGAATCGAGCGAACATTCCATTAGATTTAGAGCCATTCCATAGAAATCATCAAAACAAGGGATAAGCTGTTTTCGCTGCACATCATAATCTTGGGCTACCTTATCGAACAGCTGCTTTACTGAAAGTTCCATATGCTCATCACTCCTTGAGGTTTTCTCCATAGTTTACAAACTGGAAGGAAACAAGGGAAATACCGATTATGGATAAGTTCATAGGCTGGAACTATGGGTTCCGAGTCAAAAGGTCGCCAACTGGCGGCTTTTTTCAGATTGAACGGAGACGTTAAGACGAATGATTCGCTGCATTTGACCTAGAGTGTACTCTAAGGTGTAGACTTGCATTAGCTAGGAACTATTTCAAAGGAGACGGATGAGATGACACAAGAAGATATCTTTAAAACCTTACAACATAAAATTGGCTCAGGGTTCGATCATCGGAGTACAACGGAGGACGTATTAAGTAATATTGATCTGACAGGACGACTTGCTATTGTAACAGGGGGTTATTCCGGTCTGGGACTGGAGACGACACGCGCGCTCGTCCAAGCAGGAGCTCATGTCGTTGTGACGGCACGCCGGCCAGCTGTTGCCCAAGAAGCTCTATCCGGACTGTCCGGTGTTGAGATTGACGAACTGGATCTCGCGGATCTCTCCAGTGTCCGTTCTTTTGCCGAGCGGTTCCTCGCGAGTGATCGCAACATCGACATGTTAATTCTTAATGCAGGCATCATGGCCTGTCCGGAGACGCGGGTAGGTCCGGGCTGGGAAGCTCAATTTGCAACCAATCACCTAGGCCACTTCGCACTGACTAATCTGTTATGGCCAGCACTTGCAAGTCAGGGTGGCGCACGTGTTGTTTCCTTGGCATCAGCGGGACATCATTTCTCACCGATTCGTTGGGAGGACATCCAGTTTGAGCATGGTTATGAGAAATTCCCTGCTTATGGTCAGTCCAAGACAGCAACCATTTTATTCAGCGTTGAGCTGGACAGACGTGGTGCTGAACAGGGAGTGCGTGCGTTCTCAGTTCATCCAGGTGGAATAATGACGCCGTTGCAGCGTCATATGCCGAAAGATGAGATGATTGCTCTGGGATGGATCGATGAATCTGGACAAGTCGCCAATCCGGCGTTCAAAACACCTGAGCAGGGGGCAGCGACGCAAGTCTGGGCTGCAACCTCTCCTCAGCTTGAAGGTAAAGGCGGTGTCTACTGCGAGGATTGTGACATCAGTGAATTGGCTCCAGAGGATGGAGGTTTCTATGGGGTGAAGAAGTATGCCATCGACCCCGGGCAAGCGATTCGTTTATGGAAACTGTCCGTGGAGCTGACAGATACGGATATCCCAACCACGTAAAACCTTGATTTACACAACAATTCAATTGAGATACACTCTAAACGCTACTGAAGTTGTCAGTAGCGTTTTTTTTATTTTTGCTCATACGAATTGAGAAAGTAACATCCCTCATGGTTAGGTGAATATCATATATCAGAATAGAGGGAAGAAAGGATACATTATACGGGTCAATGAAGTGAAATAACTGTGATGGATTGTAATGTTAGTGCTTTTCCATTTAAAATAGAGGAATCATGTTCTTTTTGAGAACGCAGGGAGAGAAAATCATGAATATTTTTGAGCAACACATACCTTTGGAAAAAGTGAAATTTAATGAACCGCTAAAAAATCACACGTTTATTAAAATTGGTGGCAAAGCAGATATCCTCATCCATCCAACAACGATAGACGAAATCACTAAAATCGTAGAGATTGCCAACATACATCAATTGCCGCTGACGGTTATTGGCAAAGGCTCCAATGTCATCATTAAAGATGGAGGCATCCGTGGTGTCACCATTTCTCTTAGCCACTTCGATCAGATTAAAGTGAGTGAGGACAGCATGATTGCGCAAAGCGGCGTTGATATCATTGATGTATCCAGACTTGCTTTGGAGCATAGCTTAACTGGTTTGGAGTTTGCCTGCGGTATTCCCGGAAGCACGGGGGGCGCACTTTACATGAATGCGGGTGCCTATGGCGGTCAGATCGCAGATGTTGTTGAACGTGCGACTGTGATCACCAAAGATGGCGCAGTGTTGGAGATCCCGCGAGAAGAGATGAAGTTTGGTTATCGAAATAGTCTCTTCAAGATGGATCACTATATCATACTGGAGGCCGAATTCGGACTCCAAAAAGGAAACAAGGACGATATTGCAAGCAAAATGAAGGAATTAACGTTCCTGAGGGAATCCAAGCAGCCACTTGAGTACCCTTCTTGTGGAAGTGTATTTAAACGACCCGAAGGACATTTTGCCGGAAAACTGATTCAGGATTGCAACTTGCAGGGCACTCGCATTGGAGGGGCTGAAATCTCCATGAAGCATGCCGGTTTTATCGTTAATGTGGATCACGCTACTGCCCAGGATTACATGGATCTGATTCAATTTATTCAGAAGAAAGTATATGATACGTTCCAGGTTGAATTGGAAACCGAAGTGATCTTCCTGGGTGAATAGTTTCGGGTGAAATACTTGAGAGGTCGCCACTGGCGGCCTTTTTTGATTGTGGAAATGGTTCGAAAAATATCAGTATGCTAATTATGGTAATATTAGAATGATTTTGTTTGATATCTTATCGTTATCATAAGGAGTGCGCATTGAGATGTTCAAACGTAACAGAAGAATTCTATTAATCGCGGCAATGGTGATTTTACTGTCGCCCTTGTCAGTCCTGACATATATGTATATGAATGAACGTGCAGGCGGGCTAGCCGATCAACGGATATCCAAGCTTTGGGGATTGAGTGAACCTATACATATCCCTATAGCGAACAGTCCTGAGAGCGCAGTTCGGGAATTTAGAAGCGAGTTTTATACCTCCCAATTTATTCATCAGGAGGCCGTTGACGGAGGCATGATTTTGTTCACGCAAAAAAAGGGGCGGGAAAACAACAGTAATCTTCAAATGGAGTATACCCGCAAGAACATTTTCGGATGGAAATGGGTATGGGGTGGAGGTTATTCCATAAGTGAGGGTCTACACACCAAGTTTGCTCTGAATTATATGAATATACCGAAGTTGGATAAAGTCTCGGCCCCGTTTCCCATGTTGTTTGGTGACATAATAGATCCAACCATCAGACGTGTAACTGTTGAGATCAAGCTAAATGGAAAACCAGTAGCGATAGAAACCAAATTAGTTGAGGTGGGCCCAGAGAACCTGATCTGGTATGCCTTCCTGCCATTCGCAGCAGATATTCCTTATACAATTCAAGCTTATAATGTTGAGGGCGAACTTATAGCAAGCAAGCGAATTGAAGATGCGAATGACAGCGGCTCATTGAATGTTGAAAGATGATTCATATGGATGTGATGATGGATATTACACAGGATCATCTGCCGTTCGATTGGCTTTCACATATTTGAGCTGCGCAACGATGATGACGCTGATTATTACCAGCAGGAACCACGAACTGATCTTGCTAAAGCTAACCAGTTGCCAGGCATCATGCTGATCGGGATACTTCCAGCCATTAAAGAATGTTGCGATATTCTCAGCAGCCCAGATGAAGAAACCCACAATGATAAACGCAATGGATAACGGCATTCGATAGGTTGTTGCTCGTACCCGGTAGATAATCCACGTTTTCCAGAAGACAATAAATACAAGTGCCGTCAGCCACCAACGAAAATCGGGAATAAAATGATGGGTGAAAAAGTTGATATAAATGGCTGCTCCGAGCAGACCGGAAGATAATAAACCAGGCCAGCCAGTCATGTCCATTCGCAGTCTTCGCCACACCTGACACATAAAGCTGGCTACACTCGCATACATGAATCCACTGTATAGAGGGACACCAAGGATTTTGGTGTACGCTGGCTCAGGGTATGACCATGATCCCATCCATACTTTATAGATTTCCAGCACCAGGCCAATCATATGAAATACACATATGACTTTGATTTCATCCAGGGTTTCCAAGCCGCTTCGATACATCAGGTACTGCACAACAAGCAATACCAGCAGGATGGCATCATATCGATAAAGGAAAGGAATCGGGATTACGCTGGAGAGGGCCAATGTTCCAAAAATCGCTACAGGAAATATGCAGCTCATCGCCTGATGATAGCCGAAATGAAGTAGCTGTATTAGAGGTTTCATTTCAAGTTTTAACTCCTTTCCAAACATGTTGGAGCAAGATTTATTTAAGATTTAAGGGTGTTCATTATAGGCGTTTTTTTGCCTACACTTCATCATATAGATATTTCTGTGATTAAAAAGAGAAAAAAACGCGCAAATCTGTTCTTGTTTTTCAGCATTGTATCCCTCAACCGTGATAACTCGGTCCTTCCATGTATATTCTCTCGTGGTTATGTTAAAATGGAATTCGAACAATTACATTAGACAAGGAGGCCGCCATGCAACCGATCAAACCTCAAGATATTCAGCTCCGAATCAGTGAACTTGCTGATCAGGACTTATACGTACATCTCGAACTCACGTCTGGTGCATATGCACATCACTATGACAGTTCGAAGCATCCGGCTTCGGCATTCATTACCAATGCGGCCATACGATATACGCAGGGCTCTATTTCGGGTACGGGTCCATACCGGGTAGGTCTAAAAACCACTCAGGGATGGATATATGCCGAGGGTCTTACACATATTGACGAACTGGAAAACGAAAGACTTATTCTGGCTGGTCACGACACTCAAGGCAAGCTGGTTGTGGCGTTACAACTGAGTCGGGAGATGTTCTGATGAAAGTGGAGGATGGAAAAACCATGAATACTATACACAATGAGCATGAGCGAATCTTGGTGGTGTATCCACATCCGGATGATGAAGCTTTCTCTGTATCGGGAACATTAGCCAAATACATAGATGGCGGTGCCCATGTAACGTACGCTTGTCTGACTCTTGGCGAGATGGGGCGCAACATGGGCATTCCTCCCTTTGCCAACAGAGTTACATTGCCTGCGATCCGCAAGCAAGAACTGATTGAAGCTTCCGCAGCGATTGGAATTCAGGATTTAAGAATGCTCGGTTTCCACGATAAAATGATTGAGTTTGAAGACCCGCAGCTGCTCGACGATTGTATTATGGGACTGCTTGAGGAACTGAAACCGTCACTCGTCATCACCTTCTATCCGGGCTTCAGTGTTCATCCCGATCATGATGCTACCGGAGAAGCCGTCATTCGCACGATTACTCGTCTTCCTGTAGCTGAGCGCCCAGTGGTTCACTGTGTTGCGTTTTCGAATAATCATGAACAGTTCATTGGCAAAGCAGATGTATTCGTTGATGTAACCGGATTTCTAGGTCAAAAAATGGCATCAATTCGTGCCCATCGTTCACAATTCCAGGCAGCGGAACTTGTCGGAAATCGTGAGCTGAATGATGAAGAAATCAAGAAACGCTTTGGTAGAGAAACATTTTGGACCTATCCATTTGAATAATCGGATCACTTAGAAGTCGCCATTATGGCGGCTTTTTTTGGTTACATCACAATATCGACACAAAAATGTGCTGTCTATAGCCTAATTGAGCTATATGGAAAAAAATTCGTTTTAAGTACACTGTGATCAGGATTGTGATAACGCTTCACTTATGGGGTTGCTTTAAATGGATAAGGAGTAACAATGAATGATTCTGAGTGGAATGGAGGGATGGTGTGTACAGCCAAAGTACGTTTGAGATTGAAGTAAGATCTGTTAAACACAACGCCACAGCAATACACCTCAGCAACAAGGAGCCAGATTTGCGCGGGATGAATTATGAATAATTTTTGGGACAGCTTGGGTACATTCGACTGTTGGAAGAAAAGCAGGGTCCTGGCTCTAGCTTTTCTGATTGGTATGCTTATTGCCCTATTGTATTTCCCACAGGATAAGGCCATCGCAGCTTCTGTAGAACGTGATCTCATTCCCCTCCAGCCAATTATTGACCGTTCTGCATCCGGAGATGTTATTGTACTTGAATCAGGCCGATATGCAGGCCCCGTAACGATTGATAAGAACATCACCATTAAGGGTGATCCTACGGTCATAGTTGTTAATGCGGAAGCCACCTCTACGATAATGATTCGCTCGGATGGGGTGAAATTGAGCGGTTTTACAATTGATCATGATACGAATGAACAGACTGCAGCCATTCAGGTTGAAGGGAACAACAGTGAGATCACGGATCTGCATATTCAGACCCAGGGTTTTGGGATGATCATCCGGAATTCGAGTCAGGCAACGATTAAGCGGAACAAGATCACTTGGGTGGGGTCTGGTTCTGCAACCAGCAGCCAGAAAGGCAATGGAATAGATCTGTATAACGCCCATGATAACTATATTGACTCCAATGAGATCACTGGCATGAGGGATGGCATCTATCTGGAGAACAGTCGCAAATCAACCGTTCGAAATAACAGGCTGGTACATACAAGGTATGGCATCCATTGCATGTACATTGACGGTTCTTCTGTCATGGATAATACCGGAGAGGAGAACATGACAGGTGCCATGATCATGGGCGTCAAGAATACGGTTATATCGGGCAATTCTTTTCGCAAACAGAGTACCAATGTTCATTCCCAAGGCATTCTGTTGTATGACGTACATCAATCCTCCGTTCTCAACAATGTGGTGGAGGGTAACCGTGTCGGTATGAATATAGCAGAATCCTCGAGCAATGAGATCCGTGGCAATGCGGTGCTTCGGAATTTTGTTGGCATCCAGCTGGTTCTGGCAGAAGCTAACGAGTTTACACGTAACCAATTGATATCCAATGTTATTGAAGCTTCGGCCTTGGATAGCCCGAATAATGTCATGATGGAGAATTACTGGGACTCCTTTCAGGGGCTCGATCTAAATCAGGACGGAATCAGTGAAATCTCCTATGCCATTAATCCTTTTTATGAGCAACTGGTCAGTCGAAATTCTGCGTATCAGCTCTTTTTTCAATCACCGGGCATGGTCTTTCTGAGTGACTTGTTTACAGAAGGCAGAGAACAGTGGACTACCGACAAGTCGCCACGAATGAGCATGGATAAGGGATCTGACCTGCCCATGCCAGTGGAAATAGCTATAGGTAACCATGTGGTTTGGATCATTGGGCTAGTTCTGTTGAGTATATCAACTTTTATAATTATCTATATGGGGGTATTACGAAAATGAACAAAAACTTGAACAGAAGATGGTCAATGCTTATGGTACTTATGTTTGGCATCGTATTGTTAACTGCTTGCGGAACAAAATACGCGGCATTGCCGATCAATGAAGATGTGGATATCTGTGCGATATGTAAAATGCAGGTGAAGGACGATGCATATGCAACGCAGCTCACTACGAAAGATGGCCAAAATTACAAGTTCGATGATATCGGCTGCATGAACCAGTGGAAAACAGAAAATGGCACAGATAACATCGGCATGGACTACGTGCGTGATTACAATGACAAGGAATGGATTGAATACAGTAAAGCCACGTATGTATACGATGCTTCATTGCGCACGCCCATGGCATATGGAATTCTAACTTTCAAGGACAAGCCATCGGCTGAAGCGTTCGTTGCAGAGCAAGGTGTGGGGACCCTTATGACTGCTGAGGATCTTGCATCGCATGACTGGAAACAGAATACAGAGAATATGGACATGATGGGTGAACATGGGCACGGAGAAGAGGGTATGAGTGACGAAGGAATGAGTAATGAGAGACACCAAGAAGATGAGACGAAAGAAGAGTCAGGTCACTAGGTATGACAATAGAAAATGGTGATCAATGATGGCAGATATGATACAGATTGCAAGACGGGAAGTGAAGATGGGATTTCGCAATCCCTGGGCGTATTCGTTTCTGATTCTTTTTTGCACATTTAGCTTAAGCTTGTTACTCCTGAATTCGCAGAATTTGGTTCAAGGATATTCGGGCACAACAGGTTCGATGTTGAATCTTATTCTCTACCTTTTGCCACTAATGACGCTGTTCCTCGGTTCCTTCTCATTAACATCCGAAAAGGAAGATGGAAGTTGGCAATTGCTGGCGACATATCCCATCGGTACGATGTCCTTTATTGTGGGCAAGTATGTTGGGTTGTCGATTGTATTAATCACCATTGTTGCGTTTGGATACGGCCTGATGGGATTGATTAGCGGGGTAATCGGGAATTCACTGGATGTCATGACATATCTTCTATTTCTGGTATTCTCGTGTGGACTGGTGTTGTTATTCCTGACGCTGGCTCTATTTATCGGTTCAGTGTCGCGCAATCGGTGGCAGGCATTAACCATCTCGGTGACCGTATGGTTTTTCGCTGTCATTGGATGGCCGACTTTACTGCTCTCTGTGCTGGGATTGATGCCTTATCTGTGGGTGAAACCGCTACTGGTTATGCTAACGTTCATCAATCCGGCAGAGCTGGTGCGATTGGTTGTAGTCATTAAATTGGGAGGCGGCTCAATCCTGGGACCGGAATATTATCAATGGGTGGAATGGGTGCAGCAACCAAGTGGCAGTTGGATTTTCATCGGGATATGCCTGTTCTGGATAAGCTGCTCTGTCCTGACCATATACGTGATCTGGGAGAGGGGGCGTTCTCATGGATAAGGTGGGACTCGAAGTACTGGGATTGGGAAAATCCATTAAAAAGCAATCGATTGTTGAGGATATCTCCTTTCGCATGAGTTCCGGCCAAGTGCTTGCCCTCTGTGGAGGGAATGGTGCAGGAAAGAGCACGGTGCTGCGTATGATCGCTGGAATTCTTCAGCCTACCAAGGGTGAAGTTGTAGTCAACAATATTCGTTGGTTGAAGGAGCGCAAGCGTTATTCACAGCAGATTGGATATATGCCGGATGATTATCAATTCAATCAGGGATTAAGTGCGGAGGAAATGCTGCTATTCTGGGCTTATCTGAGGAAAGTTCCGAAGGAGAGAGTGCAGGAAGTGCTCATCATGGTCGGCTTGGAGGATCAAAAGAACAAAAGGGTTACGAACTTCTCCAAAGGCATGCGTCAACGTGTGTTATTCGCTCAGGCTGTGTTGTCCAAACCTCCACTTCTTATCATGGATGAGCCAACGAATGGATTGGACCCATTCTGGATGCAGGAGTTAGCTCAGCTGCTCAAGGATATCAAGCAGGATGGCCACATGGTCGTGTTCTCGACCCATCAGTTGGAGATCGCAGACGATATTGCGGATCAGGTGATATTCATGAACCATGGACGCAATGTTGGAGAGGGCTCTACCCATGATTTTCGTGATCAATTTGGTTCGCTCCATGCAGCATTTCATCAAAGTCTTGGCTTAAAGTGAAGGTGAGTTCATTGCAGAAGAAGAGGTTTAATAACAAGCGTATACTTACCATTTTGATTAGCGTGGTGGCAGTGCTTACAGGTGCATGGGCCATTTACGAAAATGTGTCGACACCCGAGTCTGAGCGAGGCAACGCCATTGAAGTGGGTGCCATGGCTCCTGAGTTCACAGCGGTTAATTCAGCAGGTGAGCAAGTCAAGCTGTCGGATTATCGGGGCAAAGCCGTCATGATTAACTTTTGGGCTTCATGGTGTACGCCCTGTGTAAGGGAGATGCCGCTCGTTCATCAGATTGCTCAGGACTATCAGAATGATGTGGAAACCCTGTTTGTTAACGTGGGGGAATCGAAGGGTACAATTCGTGAGTTTATGGATACGCAAGCGTTTGATTTTCCGGTTATCATTGATGTGACGGGTACCATATCAGGCATGTATCGTATTACGGGTTTGCCCGCTACGATGGTCATTGATAAGGAAGGGAAGTTCCGTCATATATTGCTCGGCGAACTGACTGAAGACATCCCCTTGCAGCAATGGCTGGAAGAGAGCATCTAGTTGCAAGCGCTGGATGGTGAGAAAAGGGGCAGGAATGCCCGAGATCGCCCAAATTTGGAGTAGATGATTGTATGTTCAAAGAGTAAAATACAAAAGCCTGACACCCATTTAACCAAGGGATGCCAGGCTTTGCTTTTGAAAATATGCTGCTTCGCAGCTGATTACAATACAGCAGCTGAAGCGTGATTTGTACGGGCGATTCTGGTTGCATCTACCATGTTGCGGAGGGAAGCAACTGTTTCTTCCTGTCCACGGGTTTTCAATCCGCAGTCCGGGTTGATCCAGAACAGCTTCGGATCAAGAACACGCAGGGCGCGTTCAATCATGCTGCTCATTTCATCCACACTTGGAACCCGTGGACTATGGATATCATATACGCCAAGACCGATACCCAGCTCATACGTATTCTCTTCAAAACTATGAATCAGTTCCCCGTGACTACGGGATGTTTCAATAGAAATGACATCTGCATCCATGGCTTCGATGGAATCGATCATGTCATGGAATTCACAATAGCACATATGCGTATGAATTTGAGTCGTTTCGTGCACCGTGCACGTGGAAATGCGGAACGCTTTGACCGCCCAGGCCAGGTAATCGGCTTGTTCATTTTCCTTCAACGGAAGCCCTTCGCGAACAGCCGGCTCGTCAACCTGAATCATGCCAATGCCTGCCTGTTCAAGTGCCTCGACTTCCTGTCTCAACGCATACGCTAATTGATAGGCAATCTGCTCTCGAGCAATGTCTTCGCGTACGAACGACCAATTCATGATGGTAATCGGGCCAGTCAGCATGCCTTTAACAGGGCGATCGGTCTGCGATTGAGCATATTTCGTTTCTTCCACCGTCATTTCACCCGTAAACGCAACATCCCCGAAGATAATAGGTGGCTTCACGCAACGGGAGCCATATGACTGTACCCAGCCAAACTGTGTAAAGGCAAAACCGGCAAGTTTCTCGCCAAAGAACTCAACCATATCGGTACGCTCAAACTCACCATGTACCAACACGTCAATTCCGATCTCTTCCTGAAGCTTAATCCAGATATCAATCTGCTCCCGGATGAAGGCAGCATATTGCTCGTTATTCAACTCGCCTTTGCGCCACAACTGACGTGCTTTTCTGACTTCAGCAGATTGTGGGAAACTGCCAATCGTTGTCGTTGGGAAGAGTGGCAATTGCCACTTGGCCTGTTGAGCTTCATGACGCTCGGCAAAAGGACGGGAGCGCTCTGGCTGTTGAACACTGAGGGAAGCAACGGCTTTCTGAACAGCGGTGCGGTTCCGATCTTCGGATTGCTGAAGTGCCTGAAGGAGAAGCTCTGCTTCGTCTATTTTGGCCGTAATCTCTGCACTTGGTGAAGATAGGGCTGTAGTCAAAAGAACAATCTCATCCAGCTTTTCATCTGCAAATGCAAGAGCATTTTTCAGTTCGGATGTAAGTTTTGCCTCACGTGCAGTGGTAACGGGCACATGCAGCAGGCTGCAGGATGATTGCACGAAGATACGTTCAGACGTTACGTATTCAGCCAGTTCATTCAGCAACTTCAGTTTGCCTTGAAGGGAAGCTTTCCAGATCCCACGTCCATCAATAATCCCTGCTCCGAGCACTTTGTCTGTCGGGAAACCGGATGTGCGAATGGATTGTATGTTACCAGATAGTCCGTGTACAAAATCTAGCCCTACACCTTGCACTGGCAATGATACAATGTCGCTGTAGTTTTCGACAGATTCAAAGTACGTTTGCAGCATGATATTCAGGCCCGGCACGGCTGCCGCAAATGTCTCATATATTTTATTCAGACGCTGTACGTCTTCATCATCTAATTTGGTGACCAGAATAGGTTCGTCGATCTGCACCCACTGAACGCCTTCGCTCGCAAGTTCTTGAAGCAATTGAGTATAAAGTGGAAGCAAGCGATCGAGCCAAGCGTCAGTCTCGGATTTATCATAGCCTTTGGAGAGCTTCAGGAAGGTTAACGGTCCAACAATGACCGGTTTTCCTTCAATGCCGAGTTTTTCTTTTGCTTCACGATAAGCGAGAAGGGGTTTGTTCTCCGTCAGAGTTGGGGAAGCCCCATCCAGTTCAGGTACGATGTAGTGATAGTTGGTGTTAAACCATTTTGTCATTTCACTCGCTGCGGCATCTTTCGTACCCCGAGCAATGCCATAATATACGGACAACGGTACCGAGCCACTATCATAAGCAAAACGTTTAGGAATAATGCCGAACATCACGGCCGTATCCAGGATATGATCGTAATAACTAAAATCATTAACCGGAATGAGGTCGATGCCTTTCGCTTGCTGCTTGCGTAAATGATCTAAGCGGATCTCCTGCAAACGTGCGTGAAATTCTGTTTCCTCCAATTTGCCTGCCCAGAACGCTTCCAATGCTTTCTTCCATTCCCGATCAGCACCAATACGCGGATATCCCAATACACTACTTTTCGTCATCGTTTAAAACCCCTCTGCTTTTATGTTACACAAAATTTATCACAGATCCGGAGTTATAATGTAATTCCATTAAATTATACCTAGTTATAGCCTGTGGCTATATCAAAAAGAGATCATTACGTTTGAAATAGACACCACTAATGTTACAATGGTTAACTATGTTCATACGAATGATTGAAGGGAAGGCGATAAGCATGAATCTGTATCACATCCAGTCTACCGTGCACGGAATCAACAGAGTAGCATCATTTTTGGAAGAAAATTATATTGGTATCGCTTGGTCCGGTACAGGCGATCTGGAACAAACGCCCCCGGAGCTATGGAAGGAACAGTTGGTTCAACACGCTAGCTTGGATGAAGCCGAATTGACGAGAGCACTCGCGACACTACATATGTTTGCTAACCTCATGCAGGATGGAGATTATGTTTTAATTAGCGATGATGAATGGACGTATGTTGGGGATATCGGGGATTATTATTACGATGATTCTGCTGGCACAGAAGAGGACTTGATCTGTCACCGCCGCGGGGTTACATGGTTGGGTCGTATTCCTCTCGTTGAGCTAAATGACAAAGTTCAGGCACTGCTAAAAGATTCATCCACCCTTGCAAAGTTTGAGCATCCCGTTTCACAAGCACAGCTGGATCGCGGACTTGCAGTCGGCATAGCAGCTGAAGCAACACACACTCTCTCAACAGGAATAGATGAAGCCACAATTCAAGCAGCTATTCATGTGCTGAAGGAAGCGTTGCACAGTGAAGAAGAAGAGCTGCGAATTCGTGCGGCTACAGCCATTTTGCAGTATGCCAAACCATAGAACCACTATGCCAAGAATTATGGATGGTTACTGGTTTAGACGGCCCGTTCGTGGAATAGCAATATTATTATTTATAACTCTTGAGTAAGTCCTGAGATCTGTTCATTTACATTCCGATGACTTAGTCCTCCGTGATAACAAATCACAGAAGTAATGTCGAGTTCGGCAAATTTTTTCAATGAGAACCGGGCTGTCTCTATATCCAGTGTAGTTGGTTCATGAATGCCTCCAAGCATGCCGTCCACACTGTACATTGAATCACCGGCAATGAGTGTCTTGCTTTGCTTCAGATAAAGACTGATGTGACCTGGCGTATGACCAGGTGTATGAATAACGCGAATTCCACCGAAAAACGGAAGTTCCTGACCATCAGTCACCGTTTCATCTACTTTGCCCTTTGGAAGACGCTCAAGGTGACCGTCTTTGAGAAGAGGCAGCTGTCCCTCAATATACGGCTTATCTAGTTCATGCGCGTATATCTTGACTTGTGAGCCACACTCTTGCAAAATCTCGGGAAGACACCCGATATGGTCCACATCCTGATGCGTCAAAATGACTGCTTTAAGTTGGCTGATCGGCATGCCTAACTTTTCTAACGCACGACTTAAATCGTCATATTGCCCTGGGAAACCGGTATCTATTAACACAGCTGTTTCTTCATCCCGTATCAGAATAGGGTGAATCACATTCCCTTCAAAATTGAGCTGTAACATCTCTATTCCTTTTGGAATTTCCATAATGCCGACCTCCAAAAAATAAATTGATATAAAAAAGGATCATTATATTACTTAGGTAAACGAATAAAGACGGCAAAAAGATACGCGGATGCTTATATAAATATTCAATGGATGGGGGAATTGACGCTGGGTGTTGGGAATGATAATTTAGATATATTATTAAAAGCAATAAATCCAATAAGATAAAGAGGGTATGCGGGGTGACACATATCGTGCATGCAGCAGCTGAAGATATTCGGAGCGAGGATTCGCTGCAATTGATTAAGGAACTGAGCGAAGAGCTTGGTTTGCTCTATGGTGGTGATGGGACTGCGGGATTTCAGCTCTCAGACGTTGAAGTACCACGTGCAGCTTTTATCGTTGCCAGAATTGACGGGTACCCGGTTGGTTGCGGAGCACTTAGACCCCTTGATGAAACTTCTGTAGAAGTTAAACGCATGTATACACGCAGTGGCTACCGCCGTAAGGGGATAGCCCAGGCTATTTTGGCTGAGGCTGAGCGTCTTGCAAGCGAACTTGGTTATACCAATCTGAAACTGCAAACAGGTCCCTTGCAACCAGAAGCTGCAGCGCTGTATGAGCGTGTAGGGTATTATCGAATCCCTGTATTCAGTGGCAATTGGGATAAAGTGTTGGCCTACCAGAAAGATCTGGTACACGAAAAAGTATAATTCTACGAACGAATCATAACTTCCATTCACTGAACGGGTAGAGGAGCATAAGATACAAGAAAAAGTCGCCTATGGGCGACTTTTTTAGCTTTAACTTATCCGGTTTTTGAAAGGATAGACCAAGGATTTTAATCCTTTGCGGAATGAATGATCGATGGGTCTTGATGTTGAGCGCCCCATTCGCACAAGCCTTCCAACACGGGCAGTAATCTCTCAGCTTTGACTGTCAGTCTATACTCGACTTTAGGAGGGACCTGAGGGTACTCTTTCCGCTCTACCATGCCATCTGCTTCGAGTTCTTTGAGCTGTGAACTTAGCGTTTTATACGTGATGGCTCCGATCTGCCTTTTCAGTTCATTGAAGCGGACAGGCGGGTTTTCTGCCAGAAGATACATAATCACCATTTTCCATTTGCCACCAATAACGGACAACGTATATCCAAAAGGGGTATCTTGAATGTTTTTAACTTTTCCGTGGTATTCAGCCATACTCATCATTAACACTATCCTTTCGGGTAGTACCTATCCTTAAAGACCGTACTATTTATTTGTTTGGGCTCAGTTTATACTAACCTTACTTTGAAGTAAAGGAGATTTACGATGCCTCAAAAAAACATTCTTCTGTTCAAGCCGCAATTGCAGGATAAAAGGGTGTAAGTCACCTTATCAGCGACTTATCTTTTGCATCTATTCATCCCTGACGGATAGAAATAATTAATTCGTTGCCCACATATCAGAATACTGATAGATCAAGTCAAAATATAGGAAGATTACGGATAAAAATATCAATATTATTATATGGGTGGTTCAATGAGAATCAGAAATTAAACAAACTGAGGAGAGCATACCCAGATGGTCACGTTATTGTTAATTATTATCTATCTCGCATTTATAGGGCTTGGATTGCCAGATGCTTTACTTGGCAGTGCCTGGTCCATTATGAAGAACGATATACATGCGACAACAGAAATGGCAGGGTACATATCGTTAATTATTTCATTTTGTACAGTCGTGTCCAGTCTCTCGGCCAGTCGATTGTTACACCGATTTGGAACAGGTAAAGTCACACTATTCAGCATCCTCTCTACGACATTGGCTCTGATGGGATTCTCCATCTCTGAGGATTTTTGGTTTTTACTTATTCTCGCGATCCCTCTGGGTTTGGGTGCAGGTTCGGTGGATGCAGCTCTAAGTAATTATGTAGCATTGCATTTCAAAGCCAAGCATATGAACTGGCTGCATTGTTTCTGGGGAATTGGTGCGGTGACGGGCCCGCTCGTTATGGCATATTGGCTGAATCAAGCAAACAACTGGCGTGCAGGATATGTCACTGTAGGATTAATTCTGCTGGGGATCGCGGTGATCTTATTATCAACGTTATCTCTATGGAAGATTTTCGAGAAGGAAAGAGTAGAGGAGTCTGCTGATGAGAAGAAACGGGTGAGCAATCGTGAGGCCATACGCATCCCTGGCGTGAAAATGTCGATGCTTGCCATGCTTTGTTATAATGGTTCCGAAACTGCAGCCGGTCTGTGGATGGCTTCGTTCTTCATAGGTAGCAAAGGAGTATCTCCAGGTACTGCCGCAGCACTTTCCTCCCTATTTTTCATTGGCATCATCTTGGGACGTGTCATCTCAGGCTTTCTTTCGACTCATGTATCCAGCAAAATGCTCATTAGATATGGTGGAATCGTTGGATGCTTCGGACTGGTTATCCTGGTTATGCCGATTCCGTATTGGGTTGCCGCAGGTGCTTTATTGATCGTGGGATTGGGTGGAGCGCCAATCTATCCAAGCATTGTCCATGCAACACCGGAACGCTTCGGAGAGAAGGCATCCCCAAGTGTAATTGGACTTGAAATGGCCAGTGCCTATACGGGGTCAACACTCATTCCGTTAGGTATGGGGCTTATTGCAAGCCAATGGGGGATGTCGATGGTCCCTGTAATTTTACTTTTCCTGTTTGGTATCATGTTTGTTGCGACAGAACGGGTTAACAAGAGACATAAGGAGCCCAGTCTAACATTATAGAGCGGCATTTTAAACAGTGCTTTCATGGAATATGGCACTATCCATAGTATACAAAAAGGAACAACCCTGTTGGTTGTTCCTTTTGTATACGTCATATTTTATAAGAAGATCAGTAACAATGTTCCTGCGGCAAAACAGTAATACGAAAAGTATTTCAGGTTGCCTTTCGCCATAATGCCCATAAACCATCTCATGGAGAAATAGGTAACGAATAGTGTCGTGATGAATGCGATTAGATAAGGAATAGCCAACTGTGATCGATTCGGATCATTGGCAATGTCCGATACGCCCATGATGAGTCCACCAATGCTTATGGGAATGTACAGCATAAAGGAGAATTTCAAAGCCGTTTCCTGTTTCATGCCGACAGCGATGGAGGCAATAACAGTTGCCCCTGAACGGCTAATGCCTGGAATAAGAGCGACCGCCTGAGCCAGACCCACCAACAGTGCATCTTTCGTAGACAGATCTCCATCTTGCTTACGACCACGAAGATTACGAATCAACCACAAGGCAACCCCGGTGATCAGTAACGCGATGGAAACGGTATATACGGACGAGAAAATTTCTTCAATCCGGTCCTTGAACAGGACCGCAACAACAGCAGCTGGGATCGTACCAATAATTATGTATAAGCAAAACATGAAGTCTGCTCTATATTCTTCTTTACGAGTACTCAGGTAACCAACTGCGCCAATAATCAACTTTTTGATATCTTCCCGGAAAATAAAAATAATAGCGATAAGTGATGCTGTGTTTGTTAAAATTTCAAATGACAATCCATTCTGCTTAATGCCCATGAGCCTCTGCGCGATAATCAGATGACCACTTGAGGAGACGGGAATCGGCTCCGTCGCACCTTGAACAATACCTAAAAACAAATACTTTAACCACAATATAATCTCTTCCATGTTGTCCTCCTTGAATACGTTTCATTGGCTTTCCAATGATCTCTCTTTTTAATAAAAGTGACTTGCCTACTCTATTGATGATAGCCGTTTAAGTTGGTGACTTGCAAGTTAGAGTTCATAGATTGAGGGAAATAAACATAGCTTGTCAAATCCTGCAGAGCATGATATCGTTGATAACGATTATCAATATCAACGAAAAGGTGGGTTTATTTTGCGGAAACAGAGACAACCAATATGGATCATAATGGCACTTATCATGCTGCTTGTTCTTAGTGCATGTGGTCAGTCTGCCACGACCAAGGATACTACCGGGGACAGCACGAATACAGCTGCGGAGACAGCAACCCAGAGTGATTCGAATTCAGCTTCTTCTGCTGGTACAGAGGCAACTGCCGAAGAGGAACTCGTTACATATCAATCGGATGCAGGTGAAGTGCAGGTACCCAAGAATCCTAAGCGCATTATTGATTTGACGTCATTTTCGACAGGGTACTTTGTTGCCCTGGATGCACCGGTAGTCGGCGCTTTATCAGGAGCGATGAACAACAAGTATATTAAGGATCAACTTGCAGCAGCGGGCACCAGCGATCTGGGTGAACAGCCTACGCCAGAGAAACTAATCAGCTTAAAACCCGACCTGATTATTGTATACACTGGCACAGAAGGGATCGACAAGATGGAGCAGATTGCGCCAGTCGTACAGATTGACTATGGTAAGCGCAATTTCAAGGACCTCATGCTTGAGATGGGTAAGCTCACCAATAGAGAAGACGCTGCCAAGGCTTGGAATGCTAAATGGGAAGCACAGATCAACGAACTGAAGCCCAAGGTTCAGGAGGCTGTCGGTGATCGCACCGTTTCCATTCTGAATCCGTACGCCAAAGGATTATATGTATTCGGTCATAATTACGGCCGAGGCGGTGAGATTATTTACGGGGAGTTTGGTCTAAAAGCACCTGCGAAGGCCCAAGCTGAAGCGATTGACAGTGGAACTGGTTGGGCTTCGATCTCCATGGAACTATTACCGGAGTATTCGGGAGATATCATCTTCACCAGCCCGTGGTCGGGAGATAAAACTGATCCCAAGATCGTATATGATAATACCTTATGGAAGAACTTGCCTGCGGTGAAGGCCAATCATGTGTTCCAGCTTGACCCGACTTCAGACTCGTACAACGATCCGTTAACGTTGGAAGGTCAGCTGCAGTTTATTTCTGATAGTCTGCTTTCGACGAAGTAAGGTTGAACAGCATAATTGATAGTACTGGAGCATTTCCAAGCGTCGTTACAAGACGCGGAGATGCTCTTTTTATGACCGCATTAATTTATATAGGTCGATGATGTATGGATTTTGACCAATCTAATTAAGCTTGATACAATAAGAGAACTGTTGATGAACATTTATTATCAAGTGGGGTGATCTAGAATTGCAACAAAAAAGTGAACTATTAAATGTATGGTTGTCTTTGTCTAACATTCATACCCATCTGAATGAGAAGTTGGAACTGGCACTGCTTCAGGAATATGATCTATCTTTGAAGGAATTTTATGTTTTACATTTTATATCGAATGCAGAGGAAAAGAAGTTACGTCTGCTGCAACTGCAAGAATTGGTGGGGTTGAGCCAAAGTGCGGTATCCAGACTTGTAGTAAGGATGGAAGCCAAAGACTGTGGGGCATTGGAAAGACACACATGTGAAGATGACCGACGTGGGATCTACACTCGTATTACCAAGCTTGGCGAAAACAAATATAACAAAGCACTTCAAACCTATAACCAGGTCTTGCAAACCGAACTTGAAAAAGACGGATTCGAAACTCAATTAGAGGACCTTACAAAAAAATTGTTTTAAGTCTTAAGGTGATAACTATAGGGTAACATCATATTTTTACCCTATAAGAAGACTTGACACGTTTGAGTATATCCGTTAAATTAAATGCATGCGCATGCTTTTATATGATGTGCGGGGGTTTTATTTACAAGGAGGTACTGAACATGAAGGTGTTAGTCGTGTAATCAAATGGACAGATTGTTCAACAGCTAATTCAGCTTTTGAAAAAAGTGAAGAACACACTGTTCTTACCATGGTACAAAAACAAAGAGCAGGTAGACAAATATGCAGCACAGGTAAGGTTGAAATATCCGAAGCACAAGGTAAGTTTTAATCAGACCAGATACATTTTACGATAACCCTAGAGGTAAGAGAGGGCTTTGCGATGATTGGATTTATACTGGTGTCCGTGATAGGAATTTTCATTGCTGTTCGTCCATTTTGGCCGCTGCCTAATCTTAAATATATAGATTATGAAGAATATCTCAGACAACAGCGTGATTTTCGACAATATAAGGTGATCGATATCCGAGATGCAACAGATTACTTGGCTAATCCTACTCCGGATACCATTAACATCTCAGTGGGACGTCTTGCTTTCACATGGGAAAAATACCTTCTTCGCGAAGATAACGTGATTATTATGTCTCCTGGCATACTCCAATCCAAAAAGGCTGCACGCATATTGCGGAAGCGTGGATTCAAATACCTTTATGTGATGAAGTATAAGGTTGATGTGATTTCGTAAAATATACGGGAAAATTAATATGGCAAATTTGATGCTTGCGCATGCATTATAATTATTTTAAGAAAAGAGGATTTTAATATGATGACAGATTTGTTTAGTCCATATTCTTTAAAAGGTTTAGAGCTCAAAAACCGTGTTGTAATGGCTCCAATGTGCCAATATTCAGTTGATCAGAAAGATGGCATAGCAACAGATTGGCATTTCATGCATTACGTTAGTCGTGCTGTGGGAGGTACAGGTCTCGTTATCATTGAAATGACAGATGTGGAACCGGATGGCCGTATTACAGACTTTGATCTCGGCCTGTGGTCCGATGAACAGATCCCGGCTCTGAAACGGATTGTCGATGCGTGTCACAGTTATGGTGCCAAAGTGGGTATCCAGATTGCACATGCGGGCCGCAAGGCAGAAGATGCCGAAGTTCCAGTTGCTCCGTCCGCAATTGCCTTTGATGAGAATTCCAAGCAACCCAGAGCGCTCGTAACGGATGAAGTGAAAGGCATGGTTGAAAAATTCCGGAGTGCTGTAGCTCGTGCTGTGAAAGCGGGATTTGATGCGATTGAGATTCATGGTGCACATGGTTACCTGATTCATCAATTCCATTCTCCACTAACGAACAAGCGCGAAGACGAATATGGTCAAGATTTAACGTTATTTGGCCGGGAGATTATTCAGGCTGCCAAGGCAGAGATGCCCGAAGATATGCCCTTGATAATGCGTATTTCAGCAAAAGAATATGTAGAAGGTGGCTACGGCATTAACGAAAGTTCCGAGTTTGCCAAGGCTTATAAAGAGGCAGGCGTTGACGTATTTCACATCTCATCTGGTGGCGAGGGACAAATTGCTGCGTGGGGCAGACCAGGAACTCACGCGGCTTATCAAGTGCCTCTTGCTAAAGCAATCAAAGAGGGTCTTAATGTGCCTGTGATTGCTGTTGGAAGACTCGATGATCCTACCTTGGCGAACGCAGTCATCGGAAATGAAGAAGCTGATCTGGTTGCAGTTGGCCGGGGATTGTTAAGAAATCCTTACTGGGCATTGGAAGCGGCGTCTACTTTACGCAAAAACACGGACGTTCCAAAACAATATACGACTGGGTTTTAACAAATTAATCATTTTATGATCTTCATCAATACATGAACAAGAGAGGACTCCGACTGACAACACAGAAGGAGTCCTTTTTGTATTTAACCCAGACAAGTTGAAGGAACGATATTAGCCAGTAACCAATCAAGAGAGGGTAGTCGTCTCATCGGCTTTACCTCGCAGGCGTTTAATGTCTTCTCTGGGCGGTAATCCGAACATGCGAGAATATTCACGACTGAATTGCGAAGGGCTCTCGTAACCTACCTGAAATGCTACATCTGCTGCATCGGTGGACTTGGATAATAACAAGCGCCGAGCTTCTTGCAACCTAAGTTGTTTTTGAAACTGAATCGGACTCATGGCAGTCACTTCTTTAAAGTGTCTGTGCAGCGAGGCAGTACTCATATTCGCCAAATCCGCCAGATCCTCAACCCGAAAATTTTGATCAGAGTGATTCATAATATAATCAATAACATCTTTGATTCGATAGGTGTGGCTACCCTCCATGGTAGCTTGCTCCAAGGCAATCCCATGGGGCCCTTTCAGAACTTTATAGAGAATTTCCTTCTTGAACAAAGGAGCGAGCAGTGGAATATCTTCCGAATGATCTTCCAACAAACGTGTTAACCTGACAACTGCATCCAGCAGAGATGGCTCAGCTTGGCTGACAAACATCGCACGTTTCGTCGTTTTTCTCGGTTTTGCTGGGAAATCGGAGTGGTTCAATACCTCCAGAATCTCACTGGATGTGAATTCAAGTTTCAGGGCCAGATAGGGAGCCTCAGACGAGGCTTGAATCACTTGTCCACTAACCGGCAAGTCCACGGTTGCCACGATATAACTTCCTGGGCCATATCGGAAACGATCCTGTCCCAGCAGCACCTCTTTCTGACCCTGTACGATAATGCAGAAGGAAGGTTCATTCACTCTAAATATAGGTTCAGTAACAACCGATTCACGGATTAGAAATAATGAAGGGATAGCCGTCGGATGCACCCCATCCTTGTTGGAATAACGGTCAATGCGTCTGGCTAATTCGTCTTGATGTTCGTGTAATCGATCAGACATACGTAGATCTCCTTTTTCGCACAATATCATAATAATAACTCACATTCTATCGCATATTGACCCAAGACGGTAGAAAACGGATAGGAATAGGCAAACATTTGATGTAAATGGATAAGACATGCTGACTGATTGTTACATATTCACAAGTACACAGGTCATGATATACAACAAGTACAGAAGATATACACTTACGGATCGGCTAATTCATGAGCAGATGAGAAGGGAAGAGTTATCTGCATCTTTTATTTACTGATCGTTCCCGATGTGTTAGATTGATTTTGGGAGGGAAGTCAAATGGCTAGAAGTAAAGAGTTTGAAGTGAACGAAGTGTTGGATAAAGCAATGAAGATCTTCTGGGAACAAGGTTACGAGAAGACGTCGATGAGTGACCTTGTGGAGCATATGGGAATACATCGCCGAAGTATATATGATACATTTGATGATAAACATACATTGTTCTTGCAGGCTATGGATCGTTATAAAGGCAAGATCAGTGCTACATTACTTGCAGAAGTTAAAGCGTCCAAGACGGCAGTGGAAGCACTGCATACAATTTATGGATTGTTGATCAGTAAAGCAGAGGATACACCATCGGGTTGCCTGATCGTGAACTCGGCAGTAGAACTGGGCACACGCGATTCGGACGTAGATACCCGGTCCCTTGAATCATTTAACGATACAGAGCGAATGTTCGAGCAGATCGTCGAATGGGGACAGCGGGATGGAGAATTTTCCTCAGACCATGATGCGAAGGAAATGGCAGAGTACCTGCACAATATTTCTGTCGGCATCCGAGCCATGACCAGAACCTCGACGGATAAAGAAAAATTAAATCGAATTATCAATCTATCGATAAAACTGTTGAAAAAATGAGACGGCTAGCTCTACACGCATACAAATGCATATCCCTGAAATGCTATTCTATATGATGAGCCTAGACATATGCCAAATAGCAGCTTGTAATCCGTTATAGGACTCCAAGCTGCTATTTTTGTACCCATTTAAGAAATGAAAAGGATGATCATCAATTGGTGATGGCATCTACTGCTGGTTTGGATCTGTGAATCTCTTCAGTTCCAGCCTTCAGAGCAGTTTCGTAGTAGGCGCATTTGTGCTCAATGACTTCCATGGTTTTTCTTAGTTCCTCCATTTGTGCTTCAACGCTAGCTTTTCGTTCCGTAAACATATCATATCTTTGCTTCAGGGTGGAGTCCCCTTCAGAACACCATTCAATAAAATCTTTGATGTCCTTGATTGGCATCCCGGTCAGCTTCAGGCATTGAATGATCTTTAGAAAGTCGATGTCTGAATCTTTGAACAACCGAGTTCCGTTCGTGGTACGTTCTACAAAAGGCATAAGTCCTTCCTTATCATAGTAACGCAATGTATATACCGTAAGGTCTAATTTTTTGGCAACTTCACCGATTGAATAGGTCATTTAGAATGAATTCCTTTCTACTTGGGGTAGACTTCGAGTTAACTCTAGGATTGATCCGAGTGAATTCTACCATGTTGGATTATAGGATGTCAAAGTACGTTGGATATAAAAAAATAAGATAAGCATTTGACCTAGAGTTAACTAGAGGGGGTAAGATTATTTTGGACTTTAAATTACGAGGAGGTTATACCATTGATTATAGCTAAAGCCAGAGCCGTTGACGGACCAGACCAACAATTCAGAAGTGCTGAAATTAAACGACGTGATCTGGATACCAATGATGTATTAATCGAGATTAAATATGCCGGTATCTGCCATTCTGACATCCATACAGCCCACGGTGAATGGGGTCCAGTGAACTATCCACTCGTTCCTGGGCACGAAATTGCCGGGATTGTAACTGATGTAGGAAGCGGAGTTTCCAAATATAAGGTTGGTGACCGAGTAGGGGTCGGATGTATGGTCGACTCTTGTGGTGAATGTGTTAACTGCCGCAAAGGTGAAGAGCAATACTGTCTCAAAGGAAATATTCAAACTTACGCTGGAGTAGACAAATACGGTGAGCCTACGCAAGGTGGATATTCAACTCATATTGTTGTCGTAGAGGATTTCGTCGTTCGCATCCCTGATAACATTGCACTTGATGCAGCTGCACCTTTGCTGTGTGCCGGTATTACGACGTATTCACCACTCCATCACTGGGGAGCTGGCCCAGGTAAGAAGGTTGCCGTTGTAGGTATGGGGGGTCTAGGTCATATGGCTGTCAAAATCGCACATGCGATGGGTGCGGAAGTAACGGTCCTCTCCCAATCCTTGAGCAAAAAAGAAGATGGACTGCAATTTGGTGCAGATCATTACTTTGCCACAAGCGAACCGGAGACCTTCGAAAAACTTGCAGGAACCTTTGATCTGATGATTAACACGGTGAGTGCCAATATTGACATTAACGCGTATTTCTCACTGCTTACGCTCGATGGTACACTCGTGAACGTGGGTGCTCCTGCAGAACCATTAGCCGTAAACGTATTTTCTCTGATCGGTCATCGCCGTTCATTCGCAGGTTCCATGATTGGTGGCATTCGTGAGACGCAGGAGATGCTTGATTTCTGTGCAGAACATGATATTGCGCCTAACATTGAGGTTATCTCGGCTGATCAGATTGACGAAGCTTATAAGCGTGTACTGGCTTCCGACGTGAAATATCGCTTTGTTATTGATATCAACACCATGTAAGTGTGGAGTGTGATTATTGATCTTTAAAATTAGAAGAAAGCAGCTACCGATAAGGTCAGCTGCTCTTCTGTTTGTTATTTTCAGGGTCGTTCTATAACCCACCCTCATGGTGATGTTCTTACTAGGCATGGATATAAAAACTTGCCTGCTAAAGTAATAAAGGTAGCCGGCATAAGAGCCGCAACGGCGGCTCAAATAAATTAAAAGTTAAGATGCAGCAATGGCTTAATATACTTAGCAGCGGCACTGAACTGATCAGAAAATTCTTCTGAATCGTGGTATTCTCTAGGCAAGTCATTCAGGAATAATTTGATCTGTTTGGCTACTTTTATACGTACTTCAGAATCTGCACGATTACCTTTTAATTGATCCCTTAGAAGATACCCATATTCATTTCTAAATATTAAAAAGTCGTTGATAAGAATATTGATATAATCAGAGAAATTTTTAGTATGTTCTTTGATGAGCGTTAACCGGTCATTTATTAAAATGATGGAAGTATAAACATCAAACATTTGCTCGATTTCTCCAGTAGACTGTACCTCACTGTTTTGAGAAAGTGTATCATCAAGATTCTGTACTCGCGAAACAAAACTAGTATAATAATCCGAATTGACCGCAATTTCTTTCTTGCGAGTTGAGTTTTGAATTAAAATAAAAGTTGAACCAATGATCAATAGAACCACAAGGACTATGAGAATATTAGAATATTTTTTCATGCAATTTTATGGCTTCCGTTAGTCAGAATGAAGTGTAATTCTGCAGCTACGAGAACTAATACTCCTCCCAATGAAATTAAAACTTTCAATTATGTAACCCCCATAACGTTTTTTGTACAGAACATTAGAGAGGTTAACACAAAAAAAGGGAATAGATCTATCTGAATAATTTACCAATTATATAGGTTGTTTGTTATTATAATATTCTATCTTGAATTTGCTACAGACATAGGTGTGAAGCTAGCTAAATCTAACGTGTAGAATATCGCAACGAAAAGAAGTTGCATACGTCTGATAACTAGGTGGAGAAACATGAAAGGAGTGGAGTTTAAAAGATGACAGCAGCATTTTCACATCAGCCTGAAGGATACGAATGTCCATTTTGTGGTATCTGGGGTATCGAGCGACCTGATCAGGGAACCAAACAAAGAGATATTATCTATCAGAATGAAATGGTAACGGCATTTATAGCAGGCAAATGGTGGCCAAACAATAAAGGACATGTTCTTATTGTTCCAAATCAACATTTCGAGAACATCTTTGAACTACCTGCGGATTACGCTGTTGAAATTCATCGCGCGACTCAACTTACAGCATTGGCAATGAAAAGTACATATGGATGTGAAGGAATCTCTACACGACAGCATAATGAACCTGCAGGTAATCAAGATGTATGGCATTATCATCTGCATGTTTATCCCAGATACGTGAATGATCAACTTTATCTGACAAAGGGTTCTCAATCCGATCCAGATGAACGCGCATTCTGTGCTGAACAGTTGCGTTCTTGGATTAAGGAAAACATTTAAAGTCTAGCAAGCTACTTATCGTTTTGAGTTATCGGGCAGATAAGGGGGTTTGAATTAGATATTCATGATAGAATGAGTTTGAATGGGGCAAATTAGATAGTATATTTCATGATATAGGGGGAAACCAATGGAGACCTTTGCAGAATTTATAGCACGCATCGATAACCCGGAACACCAGGCACGAACGGAAGAAGTGTTGAACTGGATCACTGAAAGATTCCCGAATTTAAAACAAAAAATAGCTTGGAACCAACCGATGTTTACCGACCATGATACCTTCATTATTGGTTTTAGTGTATCCAAGCAACATCTGGCTGTTGCTCCCGAGAAGGCAGGAATTAATCGTTTTTCGGAAGAGATCACTAAAGCCGGTTATGATCACACCAAAGAATTGGTGCGGATGAAGTGGAAGCAGGAAATTGATTTTTCGTTGCTTGAGAGAATGATTGAGTTTAATATCGCGGATAAGGCAGAATGTTCAACATTTTGGCGCAAATAAATCGTACACATAAAAAGACCCCCAACTTCCGTAAGTGGAGAGAAGGGGTCTTCTACATTATAAGCACCAAAAGCGATTATTGAGCACCTACTACAGGGTGAGGTACATAAGGTTCTTCTAGGAATGTCACATCTTCTGAGGTCAACTTAACGGAAAGAGCACCTACAGCATCTTCCAGATGTGATAATTTGGTGGCACCGATGATTGGAGCCGCTACAGTATCTTTTTGTAGCAACCACGCAAGTGCGATGTGTGTACGAGGGACACCGTATTTTTCTGCAATGGATGCAACCCGTTCAACAACAAGTCGATCTGCATCACTGGTCGCATTGTACTTGGATTTCTGAATTTCGTCTGTCTCGGATCGAAGCGTTGATACGGACCAGTCACGAGTTAACCTGCCTGAAGCAAGAGGACTGTATGGAGTTACACCAATCTTTTCTTCCTTGCATAAAGGTAACATTTCGCGTTCCTCTTCACGGTAGATGAGGTTCAAGTGGTTCTGCATGGAGACAAACTTGGTCCAACCATGTTTCTCTGCTACATGTAATGCCTTTTGGAACTGCCAAGCGAACATGGCTGAAGCCCCTATATATCTTACTTTCCCGGACTTCACCACATCATGTAAGGCTTCCATGGTTTCTTCAATAGGCGTATTGTAGTCCCAACGATGAATGATATACAGATCTACATAATCCGTTTCCAATCGTTTCAGGCTTTTATCAAGCTCACTCAGGATGGCTTTTCTAGAAAGGCCAGAACCGTTGGGTCCTTTATGCATTTGACCATGTACTTTGGTTGCAATAACTACCTCATCCCGATTTGCGTAATCCTTTAACGCCCGACCAAGGTACTCCTCGCTCGTACCCAGAGAGTATACATTCGCTGTATCAAAGAAATTGATGCCCAGATCCAGCGCTTTTTTGATCACGGGACGAGAATCCTCTTCATTTAATACCCATTGATGAACCCATTTACTGGCATCTCCAAATCCCATACATCCTAAGCAAAATCGAGATACGTCCAAACCAGTGTTACCAAGTTTCGTATATTCCATGTTATGTTCAAATCCTTTCTAATGTTTATTATTGCCACCTGTATGGTGACCTATTTACACATTATTATGTCATAAGGAATGAACCAGCGTGTACCACATTTCTATCAAACTTTTGCCTAATCCTATCACAATCCTAGAATCCGTTAGATAGAGGACATAATAAAAGATGCCCCCCTGTAACTCAAGGGACATCTTATGTATGATCTATTATTATTGAACTCCAACTCAGACAGTGAAAAAAAGATTGAACTAGAAAAAACGCCATGATATAATCTATAGCGCAATTGACATTTCGAATATGTAAAAAGGATGAATCATTATTTCTCCTAATTTAATTTTACATCCGACATTCCGATTTGTCAATGCTTTTTTTTGGGGTCCTAATAAATGGAAAAGGGAGTGGACTCATTCATGGATAAAACCGTTGAATGGAAGTTGGAAGAGGAAAGATTAGTGCAGGTAAGGAGCAAGCTTCAGGCAAGACTCGACGAGCTTGAACCGAAGGTTGAAGGACTGCATGAACAGGCTGCCGAAATTCGTAAACGGTTTTGGGAAGAAGTGACGATTAACACGGGTTCATACACGGACTTTGAAGATGCATTCTATACCATTAATCAGCAATCCAGAGTGTTGGCCGAGAGGGAGCGCGGGCACAAGCTGTTAACACAGCAATGGAAAAATACAAAGAGACTGCTTCCAACACCTTATTTTGGTCGCTTTGATTATAAGGAAAAAGGCATGACATTTACCGAACAGATCTACATCGGTGTATCTTCCTTCATGGATGAAGATGGATTGAGCTTTCTAATCTATGACTGGCGTACGCCAATTGCGAGTTTGTATTATGATCACTCTCCCGGGCCAGCAAGTTATGACACTCCTTCAGGACAGATCGAGGGTAAGATGGAGCTCAAGCGTCAATTCAAGATCCAACACGGGCAGCTTCTTAGCATGTTTGACTCAAATGAGACGATCGGTGACGAATTGTTACAGCAAGTACTCGCCAAAGGTGCAGACTCACAAATGAAAAGCATTGTAGCAACCATCCAGAAGGAACAAAATGCCATTATCCGTGATGACCGAAGCCGAATGCTCATCGTTCAGGGGGCAGCTGGCAGTGGCAAGACGTCCGCTGCGTTACAGCGAGTGGCCTACTTGTTATATAAACACCGCCAGACTGTTAAAGCAGATCAGATTGTACTTTTCTCGCCGAATCCGATGTTTACCAGTTATACCTCCACCGTACTCCCGGAACTTGGCGAAGAGAACATGCAGCAGACCACTTTTCAGGAATATCTGAATTATTGGCTGGATTCCTCCTTACGACCAGAGGATGCCTTTGATCAGATTGAATATGTGCTGACAGCCCAGGGAGATCCAGGATATGAAGCTCGTATGGAGGCGATCAAGTATAAAGCTTCGGAGACATTCCTTCAAGTGCTCCAAAACTACGGTAAGTGGTTGGGAGGAGAGGGGATGCTGTTCAATGGGATTCGATTTCGGGAACGTGAGTTCATCACTGCAGACCGAATCAAGATCAAGTTTTACAGTTTGGATCAAAATCTGACACTGTCCAACCGAATTCTTCTTGTGCAGGAATGGCTGCTGAGAGAACTCATTACGCTGGAACGTCTGGAACGAGAAGCAGACTGGGTTCAGGAGGAGTTGAATTATCTGGACACCGATGAGTATGTGGAAGCTTACGGTATGCTTCACAAAGAAAAGCCTGTGTTCGATGTCGCGGAAAAGTATGCAGCACGGGATAACGGTAATAACAGCGCAGAGCAAGATGAGGGTGCATTTAACTTTGCAGTGCGGGAAGAGGAATTGCTTCGTCAGAAACTGGTGAAAAACATGTTTAAACCTTTAAGAAAGAGTGTGCGGAAATTCCAGTTCGTGGATGTGAAAGGTATATATGAACAACTATTTGCAGATGAAGCCGCTTATCGGGAACGAACGAATGGGGCAATCCCCCCGCAGCATTGGGCTGAGATATGCAAACAAACCAAAGAGATAATCCTCCAGAACAAGCTTTTCCATGAGGATGCTACTCCTTACCTATATGTAAAAGAATTGATCGAGGGCGTTCGGACGAATAGAGAGATTCGTTATGTCTTCGTGGACGAAGGTCAGGATTATTCGGCGTTTCAATACGAATATCTCAAGAAACTGTTCCCTCGTGCTCGCATGACCGTACTGGGGGATTTCGGGCAGGCAATCTTTATGCAGGCTACGGAGTTAGCAGCGTCCAACTCGCCATTGATCCACCTTTATGGAGAAGCTGAAACCACGTTGATACGCCTGGTACGCAGTTATCGTTCAACCCAAGAGATTGTTGAATTCACGAGACACATGTTGCCAGGGGGAGAAGAGATTAGACCGTTTGAAAGGAGAGATCAGAAGCCTCTTTTAACAAGATTGAAGGACGAGAAGCAGCGTGGTGCGCGTATTCTGGCAGACATCACTGCGCTTAAGGCAGAGGGGTTCGATTCCATCGCTGTAATAACGAAGACCGCGGCTGAAAGCCAGGAAGCCCATGAAAGGTTACAAAGTCAAGGAGGCGAAGGGTTACAACTCATAACGAAGGATACACAGATTTTTGAAAAAGGAATCATGGTTATTCCTGTGTACCTCGCGAAAGGCGTCGAGTTCGATGCTGTCCTGGTCTATGATGCTTCACCAGAAGCTTACAGCCAGGAATATGATCGTAAACTTCTATATACGGCCTGCACACGGGCCATGCACCGACTTCATCTCTACACGACGAACGAGTGGTCACCGTTTGTGCAGGCGTTACCTGCGAATCTGTATGACACCTATCAAAAATAATAATCGTGAAGGCGTTAAACGTTGTTGTAAAAAGGTGTAGCAAAACAGACAAAGAAAAGACCCGCCGATTAAGGTGGGTCTTTTCTTTGTCTATCGTTATGCATTTTTAAAATGCCTAATGAATTTTCTCAAATTCTTTCACGTATTAAAGTTCTGCGAGAATATAAGGTTTAACCTTTTACTGCACCGGCAGTAAGGCCGCTGACAATATATTTTTGCCCGAATAGATACAGGATGAATACAGGCAACGAAGTGAGCACGAGATTGGCGAAGATCAGGTTCCAGTCCCGACTATATTTGCCGTAGAAATTGTAAATTGATAGTGGCATTGTCCATGTGGAGCTGTCTGTCAGGAAGTACACCGGAATCGTAATGTCATTCCATACGGACATGAATACCATGATTGCTACCGTTGCGTTAACGGGCAGGATGAGCGGTGTGACGATGCGGAAGAACACGCCGAACACACTTGCTCCTTCCAGAAAAGCCACTTCGTCCAACGCTCGTGGAATGGTTTTGATAAATCCACTATACAAGAAGACACTGAAGGCTGTATTTAACGCGGCATAGATCAGGATAACACTTGTGATGCTGCCGTAGAATCCCAATCCCTGTACAACACGAATGGTCGTAATAATCGACATTGGTGCAATCAGTCCCATGAAGAAATACATGTAGATCGTGCCGGATAGTTTGGTTTCCCGACGTGCCAGAATGAATGCCGCTGCCGAAGAAGCAACGATATTAATGATGGAAGATACGCCAGTAATCAAAATACTGTTGAAGAATGCTCGCGACAGACCGCCTTCCTGGAAGACACGAACATAGTTCGAGAACTGCCATGTTTCCGGGAAACTCAGGGAGAAGCTGAGCACTTCGGCGCTGGTTTTGAATGAACCAAAGATCAGAATGACAAGCGGCAACAGAACGATAAGAGAGGCCAGAATCAGGAAGCCTTCCACGATATAGTTGCGAATGGCGAGTTTGCGTGTATAGCCCATGTTATTCCGTAACCTCCTTACGCCGCATGAAGATCAATAGCGGTATAGCGATAATGGTAACGACTACGAACAGAAGGGTGTTGACCGCCGTTCCAAGTCCCCAGTTGCCTTCGCCGAAAGATCGCAGAATGATCGTACCTACGACCTGGGAAGCGTTACCCGGGCCACCACCGGTCATGACATATACTTCGGAGAATACTTTGAGTCCACCGATTAATGTCAGCATCAGGTTAATGTTAATAGCCGGCAGCAAGAGTGGCAGTGTGATTTTGAAAAAACTTCTCCACGAACTTGCTCCATCGATCTTGGCGGCTTCGTAATACTCCTGGGAAATGGACTGCAGACCAGCCAGATAGATGGCCATCTGGAACCCGGCGCTCTGCCAGATGGAGACGATGGCAATCGTCCAGATTACAATCGATGGGTTGGTTAGCCAAGCTTGGCTTAACGAATGTAATCCTACAGATTCCAACAAATTGTTGATGGTACCTTCGGTACGCAACATGGGAGTGAACAGAATGCTGATCACGAGTATGCTGAGAATGGAAGGGGAGTAGAAGATCGCACGCAGCAGGTTCTTTGTTCTTAATCGCATGTTAAGTCCAACGGCCAGCAATAGGCCGATGACATTCTTGCCAACGACAGTGACAATCGCAAATATCGCCGTGTTTTTCAGCGCCAGAATCAACGTTTTGTCTGAGAAAATTTTCTCGAAATTATCCCACCCGATAAACTTCAACTCCAGCCGGTCCAACCGCCAATCCGTGAATGAGTAATAAAATGCGGCAAGAGCGGGCACAACGAAAAAGATGGAGTAGATAATCAGTGCGGGAAATATCATGTAATACGAGTACAGATTTTTAGTCCTTTTCATGTCTCACACTCCGTTATAGCTAGGCAGCATAACGTTCGATCATGTTATGCTGCCTTATATTTCACTCTTTAGAAACCTTCTACGCCTTTATCCTGCATCAGCTGACTGAACTTCTCATCCCAGGATTTCAGCACTTCTTCTGGTGACAATCCACCAGCGAATTGATCCTGCAACAATCGGTACAATTCACTGCGATCAACCAGCATGTATGCATCCGTTGTTAGCACGGTTTTCTTCGGCGTAATGTAATTGTCTACAATATCCTGTTTGTATGCCGGCAGTTCCGGTGTAGTAACGTCACTGAAATTGGATACGTATCCTTTGGAATCCACGATCTGTTGTGCGACATCTTTGGAAGCGATATAGTCCAGGAACTGCTTCGCCTCATCCAAATGTTTGGATTTCTTCGGAATGAACAGTTGTCCGCCGAGTGGACTTGCACCGAGACTGGCATTATCCGACGATGGAATCGGGAATACGCCCAGTTCCATATTTGGATCTTGCTCGGCCACGCCTTCAATTAACCAATCGCCCATAAACATCATGGCTACTTCCTTGTTTAGGAATTTACCTACTGCCATGTCATAGCTGTCGCTAAGTACATCGGTGTTGGTGTATCCCTTGGTGTACACTTCATACTGTTGTTCCAGAAATGTTTTGAATTCGGGAATATCGGACCATTTTTTCTTGTTACTATTCAACTCATCAAAAAACGTCGGATCATTTTTGGCTACAAAGTCGGCAAAAGCTGCAGCGGGCCAGATGTTGGCAGCCCAGGCATCTTTGTAAGGCATGAATACAGGTGTAATGCCACTTGCTTTGATTTTTTCACAGATGGCCAGGAATTCTTCGTAGTTCGTTGGGATCGACAAACCGAGTTCTTCAAAGATTTGTTTGTTGTAAACAACCCCTTGCATCCCTGTATCCTGACTAACATGGAAGCTGTAGAGATGACCACCGGAAGAGAGAACGTCCTTGTTCACAATTCTGCTTGCCCAAGGCTCGTTGTCCAGAATCTCGAAGTTACGTTCAAGGTTCAGATCCGTGACAGCACTCGCCAGATTGTATTGAATGATATCAGGTGTTTCATCTACAGCCAGTTTGGTTTGCAGTACTGTCGTCGTTTGTTCCGCTGGAATCAGCTGCAAATTGACGCGAATGTTCGTTTGTTTTTCAAATGCATCGAGAATGTCCTGCTGGATGAAGGCAGAGTCCTGAGAACTTTTAGAGATCGCCAGCTCCAATGTGACTTTGCCACTCTTGCTGTCCCCGCCAGCAGCTGTACCTGAATCCGTATCCCCTGAACCACAAGCGGTTAATGAGATGGATAATAAACTGGCCAGAATAATGGAAATCGCCTTTTTTCTTTTTATTGTTTTCAATGCAAATCCCCCTCTAAAACGTGTAGTGAATCCGTTTACAAGTCCGATTATAGATTCTTTTCTCTCCCCGGTACATGTCTGTGCTTGAACGTTGATGTGTAAAATCCTGAACTTGAAATCGCTATCATTTCATGGAGTACCGTGATAGAGTAGGCATCAATGTAAGGGATTTCACATCATGTCAGAACAGGAGGGCATCTCGAATAATGGCAAAGTTCATACATAAAACCACCCAATTCAGTTTGCAAACGAAGGTGTTTTTGACGTTTCTGGCTCTGCTTTTGTTTGTGCTGGGCTGTTTTATCGTTTATGTGAATGTGATCGTTGTCCGCCCGCTCAAATTGAAAACGGAGCAGGATACGCTCGTGACCGCTACGAAGGTAAGAGAGCAAGTGGACCTCTACGTGGAGCAGCAGAACCAGATGTCGCAGCGAATATTATCCAGCAAAAATATTTTTGCGGCCATGGACAAGAGCTCCTCAGCACATAGTAATTATGAAAGACTGAAACAGATTCGGATCATTAAAGACATCATGTTCCAGGCCATCGGGCCGAGCATGAATATCAAGGACATGTCCATCTATGACAATCACGGCGTTCTCCTGACGTCGTATCTGGGTTCGGGTAATCCGCCCGCCATCCTGAACACCATGATGGAGAGTAGTCAAGTCGGACGAGATTGGACGGAGAGTGGTTTTGTTCTGCTGCGCCAAGTCGATACCATTTCCTTTGTTCGTACGATCAATGATCAGAATGGCAAGGTGTACGGTTATCTTAGCATTCAGATGGAACAAGCTTATATACAGAACCTAACGGAAGGCATTACAGCAGGGGATGTCTATATTCTGAATGAACAAGGAGAGCAGATGACAGGCACGGAAGCGGGTGTGACATTTGCCAATTGGATGAAGCCTGCATTAGACGAGGGATTAGATGTCGACAAAGACGACAATTATGTCACACATTCTACGTCACCGAGTACAGGTTGGATTACATACATCATAACGCCCAAAAAATCTGTTCTAGGCTCGATCCATTCGGTTCAGACGATGTCCATCCTGCTGATTACAGCACTGATGCTGGTTTCGTTCGTGTATATCTTCCTGTCGACGCGTAATCTGCTGCTGCCTATCCGCAAGCTACGCAGCCAGATCTGGCGCATGAACTACAGCAATATGAATCTGAAAGTGGATGAAACGCCGAAAAATAACGATCTATTGTTGCTGAATGAAGCCTTTCAGGATCTGATGGAGAGGCTTCAACAATCCATTGACCGGGAAAAATCGGCGCTTCATGAAGAAGTAAAGGCGCGTAATTCTGCGCTGCAAGCCCAGATCGCACCTCATTTTATTCATAATGTTCTATATCTGATCAGTATTGCCGCCCAAGAGGGGAAGACCAAAGTTGTATCTGATATGTGTAAACATCTCTCGGACAGTCTGCGTTATATTGTCTCTTCACCATACGCGCATGTGACTTTGGCTGAGGAGCTTCAACATACGAGACATTACCTGTCCCTTGTACAACAAAAGTACGAGGAGGATCTGGAATGGGACATCTGTGCTGACGAGCTGGCGAACGAAATCCGGTTGCCACGGTTGGTCATTCAGCCGTTTGTGGAAAACTGCATTGAACATGCCTTTGCCAACACCGCGCCGCCTTGGCATATCCGGATTACCGTGAAGCAATATAACGGATTATGGGCTTTGGAGATCAAGGATAACGGAGAGGGGTTTCCACCAGATAAGATCCAGGAGATTATAGCCAATATTCAGGCATCGGGCTCCGGAATGAACCAGACTGCCGACCGTGCCACAGCCCTTGGTAATATGGGGATTATCAACAGTGTTAATCGACTCAAACTAATGTATAACAACCGGCTCTTTATTAATATTTTCAACAATCATTCGGAAGAGCAACATGGAGCAACGATTCAAATCATCGGCTCACTGACAAAGGATTTTTACTAGGGCGTGTATGAAAACTCCGAAGCAAGCAGATTTGAGACACGACCTGACTAGGAGGCAAAGGCGATGTATAATGCGATGATCGTAGAGGATAGCAAACCGATATTACGTAATATTAAAATGCTCTTGGAAACGCTGAGCTTCCCGATTCGTGTAGCGGCTACGGCAACGAATGGAGAGGAGGCTTTGGCGGCGATAAAGCAGTCATCGATTGATCTGTTGTTGACGGATATTCGAATGCCAAAAATGGATGGACTGTCCCTGATTGAGCAAGCCAAGCTTGCCAACCCGGATCTGAAGGTCATTCTAATTAGCGGGTACAGCGATTTTGAATACACAAGAAAAGCATTGAACCTGCAAGTGTTTGACTATTTGCTAAAACCTGTCGAGCGAGAAGCGCTTGAAGAAGTCATGGGCCGGGTAATTGACCAACTTGATCAACAGATGTCCAAGGAACTGCTGGATTTGCAGGAAATCATTCATCCCCAATGTGAGACTGCGCTGAAACAAGGGGAGGATTTTCCGCCCTTATTCAGCCAGATGATGATTATTATGAGTAAACAACCCTTCACCGCAGGGCATGAACGATGGGTGCAGGTGGAGCTTGAGGCTATCATGCAGAATTTTTTTACATTCTATTCTTGTCGTGTGTACACCAGTCAAACCTCATATCAATTTATCGCTTTTGTCAACAAAAGTGCACTTGAGGTGTACTCTTCCGTACATGAATGTCTTGAAGCGTTGCGACGGCATTTGGTTGCGCATGACATCGATGCGATCATTGGAGGACAACTCCTATTCGCTGAGTCTGGTAATCTGCCTGAGCTCTATCACCGCATGTCGTCCATTATGTCTGAGCAGGAACGGTTGAAGCAAGGAATAGTGTTGGATACCGGGAATCCGGTGTCGATGGCCAGATCCGAGTCAGGCTGTCTGGATCCGGTGCTGGAATCTGTTTTTGTACAGATGATACAGGCCAGGCAGAAAGAACGGTTTGCTCTTAAGCTATCTGAATTGTTGAATCGATGGGCAGAGGATAATGTACATATGACCGAGGTGGAGCGGTTTATTGGATTGATCGTAGACACGTTTGCCTATCTGTACGAGGAACAGGGTTCGGGCATGAGATTGGGGTTGGAGCTTCGGGCAAAACAATTTGTCCAGGCACAGTCCTATGCCGATTTTTGCCGGGAACTAACGGAATGGACGGGACAGTGTTTCGATATGCTGCAATCCCACGTTCGTAAAAGCAAGGCGATACTGTTCGAACAGATTGACGATTACGTAAAACTAAATAAATACTCTCCCTTGTCGATCAACGACATTGCCATGAAGTTTCACGTCAGCCCGTCTTATGTCAGCAGAGTGATCAAACATGCAACACAAATTACATTTGTTCAGTATTACACCCAGCTTCGCATTCAGGAAGCCTGCAGACTGATGGAAAGCCAACCAGACATGAAGTTTAAGGAAGTATCCGATTTGCTATCGTTTAGCGATCAACACTATTTCTCGAAGGTGTTCAAAGAGTATACGGGGCTAAGTCCTACGGAATATAAACAACAGATGCCTGGTATAAAGAACCAATCATAGCTAACAAACCCTTTTTATTTATGCTATAATACGAAACAAATACGGCTTGTTACTGAATTCATTCAGGCAATACCTATGTATATACATGCTCAAAGTTTCTTTGGGTGTGTACATATATGGGTTTTTTTGCGTTTACTTGCCGGTTGATTTTACTAAAAATGAATACAGAGAGGAAGATTCACTTTGGAAAAAGAAAAGAAAAAAAGGTCATTTTATAAGAAAGGAGGAGCCAGTTTACGATTAATGAGTACTAGACTCATTGCAGCTTTCCTTGCGGTGCTTATTATCCCAACTGCACTAATCGGTTATTTCTCGTATCATAGTGCCAAAGATCAGGTGCAACAAAAAATGACAGATCCCATCAATACAATTTTAACGATGACAGGACAGCATATTAACAATCTGGTAGGGGAAAAAGCAGAATTATTGAGTTATATAGACAGTATGTATGGTTCCCTTCCCAGTCAGGCGAATACCGAAGCGGTACAAGTAGGAATTGAGCAATTAGCTGATACATATCCTGATATTCTTGCTATAACTGTGGGTAACGACCAAGGTGATTTCATATCATCTCCAGCAGTAGAGGATGCAACATATGATCCGCGCAGCACAGAATGGTATACCAATGGTGAAAGTAAGAATGGATCACTCTATTTTTCGAGCATTATGAGTGATCCGGTATCCGGGAAGATTTATGTAGAAATTTCAAAGGCTCTTTCAAATCAACAAGGTGTAGCAAGTATTAAACTTGATCTGGAGCGATTAGCAAATGAAATATCGATTGTGGATGTCGGAGGTAATGGGAGCCTGATTGTGGTTGACGCCAATCGAACAATCGCGGCTTGGTCCGGTGCCATTGTAAAAGGTGGGGGAGGAGAACTCGGCGGAGCGCTCATCGAAGGAATTCCAGTGCATCCGAATACGGCTTCAAGTTCCGATGAACCGATGGCATTTTCCCAATTTGTCAGAACGGATCTGGCGTATGATCTGGAGGTATATAACGGTGTTAATGCTTTGACGGGTTGGAATGTCATTGCTTTGATGGGGCATGAAGACTTCATCGCCGCAGCGAAACCCATCATGGTATCGAGTCTAACCGTCATTGCTGTATCGGTATTGATTGCCGGAGTTATTATTTTCTTCATTCTGAGATCGTTTATTGTACCCATGCAAAAACTGCGAAAGGCCACTCGCAGCGTAAGCGAAGGGAATCTGTCCGAACGGGTTAATCTTAAAACTGAAAATGAATTTGGCATATTGGCCAATGATTTTGACCAGATGACCATTTCCCTTCAATCGGTGGTTGCCGAACTTCATCAGACGTCATCGTTGTTAAGTCACTCTTCCCAGATGATTCAGGAGAGTACAGAACAAACTACCCAATCGGTTCAACATGTGGCGGAAACCATGCACCAGACTGCGGAGTCAGCTATCGTTGGGCGGAAAATTCGGAACAAACCGCGAATGCCGTAGAAGAGATGGCGAGAGGCATCAGTACAATTGCAGAATCTGCGAGTGCCATCGTTGATTCCGCTGAAGAGACGGAGCGCGCTGTTGCTAATGGAGGGAAAACCATTAACCAGGTCGGAGAACAAATGGAACATATTCTCGGAGCTGTTGAAGAAACCTCGGCATTGATTAATGAGCTGTCCAGTCTGTCCGCCGAAGCCAATCGAATGAATGAAGCGATTGCGGATATCTCTCGGCAAACCAACCTTCTGTCACTGAATGCCTCTATTGAAGCATCAAGAGCAGGAGAACACGGTAAAGGTTTTGCTGTTGTTGCTGGTGAGGTGCGCACGTTATCCATGCAATCCAAACAAAGTGCGGACGACATTGGCGCTACCATTGGCAAAATGCTCGATCTGATTGCCAAATCCACCTCCCTTATGAATGATAAAGTACGCAATCAAGTTGGTGAGGGAATGCGGATCAGTCAAGAAGCTTCTGCAACCATATCCAACATTGAACAATATACAACTCATATCGTGGATCAAATTCAGGATATATCCGCTGTCTCCGAACAGTTGTCAGCCAGTACGGAAGAAGTCTCGGCTACCGTTGCCGCGATGAGTCATATCTCTAAAGTGTCGGCTGATAGCGCTCAGACAACTTCAGCAGCAGCCCAAGAGCAAATGGCGGCAATGGAGGAGATATCTGCATCTTCTGCACAGCTATCCAAAACAGCTGAGAATATGCAAGTACTTGTTCGCCGGTTTAAGCTCTAGAGTAGAAGTAAGTAAGCGTGAAACGAAACGTGTTAAGCAAAAGGCGTTCCCCAAAGGGAGCGTCTTTTGTGCGCTGAGCTTAGAGAGAGGAGTAGGAATGTGATCACTCATCCTCAACATATCCTTTCTAGCATTCCGGATGAAACGGGTTCGCAGACAATAGAGGTAGGATAATGCAATAATTCAGTGAATTTATATATGAAGAGATCTGATAAAATGAATGAAGAGCTGGGAGGTAAAGCCATGAAAAAGCCCATGATCGGTGTACTGCCTTTATATGATACTGACAAAAAAAGTTACTGGATGCTTCCGGATTATATGAACGCAATAGAGGGAGCAGGTGGGATTCCGATTATGCTACCTTTGACAACGGATACCGAGATTATAGGAACATTGGCTAATGAATTCGATGGCTTCCTGTTCACCGGGGGACATGATCTCAATCCTGAGCTGTATCATGAGCATGCAGAGGTCACCTGTGGAGAGTTATGTATTGAACGCGATATGATGGAGTCGGTATTATTACAAAAGGTAATTGAGCTTGATAAACCTGCCTTTGGCATATGCCGTGGACTACAACTATTTAACGTTATTTTGGGTGGTACGTTGTATCAAGATATTCCGACTAGCCTTCAACTTCATGTGAACAAGATCGTTCAGCATAAGCAAAGTCCGCCGTATACGAATCTTGTACATGATGTACATATTGAGAAGAATAATATCCTATACGATATTTTGCAAACAGATACGATAAAAGTAAACAGCTATCACCATCAAGGGATCAAGATGTTATCGGATAAATTAACGGCGGTGGCAGTCGCTGAAGATGGACTCGTCGAATCCGTGGTCATGCCGAACCGTTCATTTGTTTTGGCTGTGCAGTGGCATCCAGAGTACAGCTACAAAGTAGATGACTCTAGTCAAAAGTTATTTGCGGCGTTCGTTAATGCTTCTCAATCCCCGCGATATAATGTCCATATTGAAGATATCACTGCATAATTTGGAGCAGAAAAAAAGACCTCCTGTTTATAAAACAGAGGAGGTCTTTGTATTGGTGAATCTAGTCGTGATGAGTAATCCTGGTATTACCATTGTAGTGGACTGATTATTTTAATCCAGACTTCGTGTTGGCATGCTCTTCAGCATGAAGGGAAGCAATTAGCTTCTCGCCTTCAACATCCAAGTTTGGCAGAATGCGATCCAGCCATTTCGGAAGGGCCCAAGCTTTGTCTCCGAAAATAGCCATGATGGCTGGGACCAATCCCATTCGAATGATGAAAGCATCAATCAGAATGCCTACCGCCAAGGTGAAACCAATCTGCTTGATCATGACATCATCGGTGAAGATAAATCCTGCAAATACAGAGACCATGATCACTGCTGCGGCAACAACCACGCGACTGACCTGATTGTACCCATGAACAACGGATTCGGTCCCGCGATGACCGTGGACATATGATTCCCGCATGGAGCTAACAAGGAAGACTTGATAGTCCATCGCGAGGCCATACAAGATACCTGTCACGATGATCGGCATAAAGCTCAGCAACGGTCCGCCGGTATCGAAACCAAAGAGCGAATGCAGCCAGCCCCATTGGAATACAGCAGTCGTAATCCCGAATGTAGCCAGGATACTAAGCAGGAAGCCAATTGTAGCTTTGATAGGAACGATGATCGAACGGAATACGAGTAACAGGATGATCAGCGACAGCAGGATTATAATGCCTACATAAATAGGGAATACCTGCGCCAATTTGGCAGACATATCAATGTTAACAGCCGTAAGACCCGTAACCCCAAGCTTCACATCATTGTTCTGTGCGATACTCGAATCAGCCGAGCGCAGATCACTGACCATTGTTTTAGTGAGCGTGTCGTTAGGACCTGTTTTTGGAATGAGACTAAAGATAGCCAAATCTTCTGTCATACCGAGCGGTGTAACCTGTGCTACGTTATTCTGACCTTGCAGCTCCATCATCAGACCACCCAAGAGTTCCGGCGTGACTCTTGCGGAAGATTGATTAGGCTCTGCGACCAGAATAAGTGGTCCGTTGAATCCTTCTCCGAAGCCTTCCGAGATAGCATCATAGCTCTGTCTTGCGTCCGTATCGAGATTCGCTGAGGAAGCGCCAGGGATACCCATTTCCATTTTGGTGATAGGTGTCGCGGCAAAAACAAGAATAACGATGATGGCGATAATGGTAGCCCAACGATTCTTGATAATGAATTTCACCCATCTATCCGCAACTCCGTGACTAGCGGCTTTAGGATGTTTCGTGCTTTTCTCACGAGCTTTGGCGGAACAGATGCGTTCTCCTACCAATCCCAGTAAAGCCGGCAACAGGGTTAAAGCAACGAATACGTTGATGAGTACGGTGGCTGCTGCAACCAAAGCCATCGTAGACAAGAATGTGAGACCAATGACGAGCATACCGCATAGTGCAATAATGACGGTTAACCCGGCAAAAAATACTGCGCTGCCCGATGTACCAATGGCTCTGGCTGTTGCTTCTTTTGCGCTCAAGCCTTGATCAATGATCATTCGACGTTGGCGATTAACAATGAAGAGAGCGTAATCGATTCCAACAGCCAATCCAACCATGAGAGCCAGAACGGAAGTGACACTTGGCATTTCGATGAATTTGGAGATTGAGAATGCTCCACCTACTCCGATCGCAACACCCAGGAGTGCAGTGATCAGAGGTAGACCTGCTGCAACGACGGAGCCGAGGGTGATCAGCAATACTATTACAGCAATGACCAGTCCAACAATCTCTGCGGAGCCGACCCCAATCGATACCGCTTTGAGCGTTTCGCCTGGCAAGACCGTAATGTTGGTTCCTTTCTCTACCGTCATAACGGATTGAATAACGGAATCAAATATATCCTGCGTTATGGCAGACTGCTCGATTGTAAATTGGAACTGGAACAGTGCGATACTGCCGTCTGAAGAGATCAGCATACCAGGTACAGGAACACCATCCACCATCAAAGGTCCGTAGGGAGGAGGCGTGGTTGTTGCGGATTGAGCCGCACCCGCAGACTGAGCATTCTGAGCCATCTCAGCAGAAGCCATTGAATTACTCGCTTCAGCTGCATAATCGGCAGGGTTAAGGACTTTGTCTAATGCGTAAACTTCATTAACACCTTTCATCATGGCAGCCAAACGTTCGGGCGTATCTAAACGTTCGTTGTCCGGTGCCTTGAACACAACACTTCCTTGACCGCCGGAGGCGGCTGGCAATTCTTTTGCCAATTGATCCAGAACCTTCTGCGACTCAGTGCCTTCAATCTTCATTTCAGAACTGATGTGAATACCATTGATACTGATCATGGAGATGACAATTCCCAGAATCAATACCCAGCCAATGATGAAGTAGGCAGGTTTGCTAAAAGCGGTTTTCCCCACTCTGTATAATAATGTAGACATTTATCTATTTTACACTCCCTCTATGATGAATGTGGATGGTTGGCATGTTCGAATCCTGCCCGCAAATGACTAAACGTCGTTTCCAAAAATTGATCGAAGGTGATAGCACCGGGCTTGGTATCTTCAGTAATGACTTGTCCGGGCAGCAACACATTGAGTCTTCCATCAATTAATGGCAGTATTGTTCCATATAGTGCGTTGATCAGAAGATAAGTATAGATCTCGTCATACTTCCCGTTGGATAAGTCTAATAAGGTATCTTGTGCCTGCGTCTGCATCCGGTGCATGGCTCCGAGGTAATGAGGTTCAAGCACGGGATAGGTCTGGGATAGCGATAGTAGCTGATGAAGTCTTCCAATTAGTTCTGTTGTAAGTTGCATCTTGATCAGGTTATACAGCACGTCTAACAAGGAGGCATTATCAGGCATTTCGGTAAGTAACTCTTCGAGTTCCGTTGTATTCTGAACGGATATTGCGCCTCTTGCTACCGCTTCTTCTTTACATGTGAAGTAATTAGCAAATGTTCTACGTGAACAACCCACCTGATGCACGATATCTTCGACCGTAAAGCCATCAAGCCCATGTTCAAGGGTTAGTTCAAATGCAGCACTAGCAAGTGCTTTTTCAGTTGCTTCTTTCTTCAAATGTCGCAAGTTTCGTTTGATCATTATTCTCCGCTTATGCGTTCACCTCCCACACCATGACTATGGTTTAATTCTTTTAAGAAGAGCACACTTACTGAATATGCACTTTGTTAGGTTTATCATAGCAACAAGTTGCCCAATGTGCAAATTTACCCATTGTGCAATTATTTTGTATGACGGTTATACTACGAATCAATGCTTCAACTCCTGAGGAATTGAATGTTATAATCAATAGAAAAACTTGGGGCGATAACGAGATATGAGTAGTCGTAAACAAAGTTTATTGGAAACAGCACTTGCACTATTTTTAGAGCATAGCTATGCAAATACAACAATCCAGATGATCCTGGATCAATCAGGTGTATCCAAAGGTACATTCTACAAATTCTTCAGTTCGAAAGAAGACTGTTTATATTCGATTATTGATCAGCGTATGCAGGAGGATGTTTTCATTCGCAAGGAACTTGAACAAAATCATTATACTTCGGATTATGCTCTGCTTGTTGATCAGATTGCCATTCCCATGTCTGGACCTGACAAAGAGCGAGTGTGGGAATTGTATTGGACTGGTTTTTACGCCGGAGAGATCAACTCAGCGAAACTGGCTAAAGTGCATCTAAACTGGCTGTCTACACGCTTGATTCAGGTGTATGGAAAAGACATCAGCTTATATGCCAACGAAGGTGCAATATTGTGTTATGGCATACTACATCAGATTGCCAACACCTCAAGAAGTCTAAATACGCAAAAACCGGTTTGGAGCGAAGTTGTTCCAAAAGTATTAACGTACATCGAAGTGATATTAAGAACAATGCACCAAAGAAATGAACATATTTTTGACGTTCAGTCTCTTTATTTTCTGAATGCCGATGAGCATAACCGTGATCATGGTCTCGATATCAACAAGCTGTTGGAGGAATTGGATGAGTTCAACAAGATTGTTCAAAAATCCAAGGAATCTACATCATTAAAGCAACTTTCCAAGGGACTTTTGGCGTTATTACAGGATAAAGAGGATTTAAATATTCCTGTAATCGAAGTTGTCCTTCAAGCATTTCACAAAGAGTACAAATCAAGTGCATTTCACTCCGAAGCCAATAGACTAACCGAAGCCTGTTGGTGGTATTTGGAACTTGTGAAGCACCATAATTAATTTGGAGGTTGGCCCCAAAGCCAACCTCTTTTTTTGCTTTTTTTATGCTTGTAGTTATTATTAATATACTATTAGTATATTAATTAATTGTTGTTATAACAGTTAAATGGTGCAGTTTAAATTACGGGATTTGAAATTAAATATACGAGTAGTATATAATCGAAATGAACATATATTTCCATAGATTTCAATAACTTCACTATGAAAGGAAGATTTCAATGAATAATAACCAAACATCGGAAAAATCAGAATTCAATTTGTTTAGTGAAGAAAATGTTAAAGATCAATTTGCCATGTTTAAACAGATGCGATCCAGAGGTTCCGTTGTTCCTGTTCCCAATCCAATGGGTGGAGCAGAGCAAACCTGGATTATAACTCGGATGGACGTCGCCATGGAAGTGTTGAAAGACCACTCTCGATTTACGGTAGATATGAACTCTATCGATAATGGCAATGATATTCGAAAGAATCTCTCAGACGATCTTGGTTCATCGGAACCCCAGACCTTTTTTACCGGAAAGTCGATGCTCTTTGTTGATGAACCGGATCACCGAAGACTGCGTAGCTTGGTGTCCAAAGCATTCACTCCAAGATATATGGAAAGCCTGCGTCCGCGTGTCCAGGAAATTGCCGATGAATTAATTGATCAATTTGAAGGAAAAGGAGAGATGGATCTTGTAAAAGACTATGCCTACCCTTTCCCAATTAACGTCATATCCGAAATGCTCGGTGTACCTCAGGAAGACCGACCTCAGATCCATGTATGGTCTGAAGCCATTGCGAAAGGTCTCGGTTTCGGTAAACAAGACCCTGAAGTAGCCCAGCATTTGCGATCATTCGCAGAATACACGTCACAGCTTGTGGCGAACAAACGAGTGGAACCTTCCGATGACCTCATCAGTCAATTAATTGTGATCGAGGAGGAGGGGGATCGACTGAATGAAGATGAATTAATATCCATGATCACATTATTAATATTTGCTGGACATGAGACAACGTCGAATCTGATTGCGACCGGCTCTTATCTACTTCTGACACATCCCGAACAACTGGAACAACTGAAACAAGATCTGAATCTGGTTCCTTCTGCGGTGGAGGAGTTGTTACGATATAACGGCCCCGCGACTTCGTCAGGTCCTCGATATGCAACGCAAGACACGGAACTGGATGGACAACGGATTAAAAAAGGAGATGTTGTGATTCCTCTCTTGAAATCAGCGAATCGGGACGAGTTACAGTTTAACCAACCTGAAGAACTGGATCTTGAGCGCAAAATAAAAAGGCATTTGGCCTTTGGCCATGGTATTCATATGTGTCTTGGTGCTCCACTTGCCCGTGTGGAGGGAGACGTAGCGTTTACTACGCTATTAAGACGACTTCCTGGTCTTCAGCTTCGTGTTCCTCCGGAAGAGATTCATTGGCACTACTCACTATTATCTGAGGGATTGGCATCATTACCAGTAAAATTTTAATAGATAAATTTAGTGTGTCTCACTGGAGTATGACGAATTGTCGTCATACTCTTTATTTGTAATGATGATAGAATGGAATGATAAGAGCTCAGTCGTGGTATTGATCAATGATTAAAAGCAAAGATATATTTGATTACATCATTTTTGTTCTGGAGGTAAACGATTATGAATAAAGATGAACTTTTTATGCATAAAGCCATTGAGATTGCTCTGCAAGCTCGCAAAGAAGGAAACGAACCATTCGGGGCCATTCTGGTGAAAAATGGAGAAGTGGTCATGATTGGGGAAAATAAAATCAACACTTTTTGCGATCCTACGCATCATGCAGAAATTGGGCTTATCCGAAAATATTGTTCCGAACATCATGTGTTTGACCTGAGCGAGTACACTCTGTATACAAGTTGTGAACCGTGTGTAATGTGTTCCGGTGCTATGGTTTGGTCAAATCTGGGGAGGCTGGTGTATAGCGTATCCCATGATCAACTAGCAGAAATTGCTGGTGGCAACATCATGATCGCGTGTGAAGAAGTGTTTGAGAAAAGTCCTCAAAAGCCTGAAGTAACAGGGCGATTACTGGGCGCAGAAGGGTTAAAAGTCTTCGAAGGATATCATTTTCATTCCTAGTCGTTATCCGGACAAAAAAAATAATTTTTGATAATTGCTTGATTTTTTTTTCAACGTCTGATAGTGTAAGACCTGTGATTTTGGGAAGTTGATTTATCAATATGAATTAGAGCTTTCCAGCAGATAATTTTGACCACTTCACCAGGAAGTTAAGGCCATACGGACAGCCGGGTCAAACGCCGATTGGCAACTTACGTTGCTTTATTGATTGAGTTCAAAGCTCAAATTTTATAAGTTGGTTACTTTACAACCAGTGCAATTGCACATCAACTTGTGAAACGGTCAATAAGAGTGGTAAAGGCGAATTATTTGCTATATAGACTCTGATCCAATATTGATATACATGAAGGAGCTTTCCGCCATAGGAGTTCTTGCGAACTTTTTTGGTCATGGAGACTTCACGTCTTTTTTATGATGTATATCGATAAGCAAGTGTGATGATGCGCGATTGCGGGCATTTTTCACCTTGCTTTTTTTGTTGTCTTGTTGTCGTTACTGTATCAAACCAAATTAAACCAATTAAAAAAAATACATATTGGGATAGGAGAATGTAAAATGGGAAAAGCACTAATCATCGGCGCCGGCGGCGTTGCTTCCGTGGCAGTACACAAATGCGTTCAAAACAGCGAAGTTTTTGAGGAAATCTGCATCGCGAGTCGTACAAAATCCAAATGTGATGAACTCAAAGCCAAGCTGGACGGCGGAAAAACAAAAATTACGACAGCACAAGTAGATGCTGACAATGTTGACGAACTGATCGCTCTGATCAACGAAGTTAAACCGGATATCGTTATGAACCTTGCTTTGCCGTATCAAGATCTGACAATCATGGATGCTTGCCTTGCAACGAAAACAAATTACATGGACACAGCAAACTATGAGCCACATGATACAGCGAAGTTTGAATACAGCTGGCAATGGGATTACAAAGAGCGTTTTGAAAAAGCGGGCATCACTGCTTTGCTCGGAAGTGGATTTGATCCTGGTGTGACTGGCGTATTCTCCGCTTATGCCCTGAAGCATTACTTCGACGAAATTGAGTACATCGACATTCTGGACTGCAATGGTGGCGACCACGGTTATCCGTTCGCAACGAACTTCAACCCTGAGATCAACATTCGCGAAGTTTCTGCGAACGGAAGATATTGGGAAAATGGTGAATGGATCGAAACGAAACCGATGGAAATCAAACGTGTCTACGACTTCAAAGAAGTTGGCGAGAAAGACATGTACCTGTTGTACCATGAGGAATTGGAATCTTTGGCAAAAAACATGCCAGGTCTGAAACGTATCCGTTTCTTCATGACATTTGGTCAAAGCTACCTGACTCACTTGAAAGCTCTTGAAAATGTAGGCATGACTTCAATCGAGCCTATTGAGTATGAAGGTAAACAAATTATTCCACTGCAATTCCTGAAAGCAGTACTGCCTGATCCAGCATCACTTGGACCACGTACTGTAGGTAAAACAAACATCGGCTGTATTTTCAAAGGTAAAAAAGATGGTCAAGACAAAACATATTATGTTTACAATATCTGTGATCACCAAGAGTGCTACAAAGAAGTGGGTTCCCAAGCAATCTCTTACACAACAGGCGTTCCAGCTATGATTGGTGCGGCAATGGTCATGACAGGCAAATGGAACAAACCAGGCGTATACAATGTAGAAGAATTCAACCCGGATCCATTCATGGAAGAGTTGAACAAATGGGGTCTCCCATGGGTAGAAGACTTCAACCCGGTACTGGTTGATGAGCTGCCAGAAGAAGTTAAAGAATCGGAGCTTGTTCGTTAAAATGCGGTTCGAGCAATTACCGACGCCATGTTTTGTTGTTGATGAGGGGCTTATCGAGAGAAACCTGAAAATCCTGAACGGTGTTATGCAGCGTACAGGTGCCAAAATCGTGCTCGCTCAAAAAGCATTCTCCATGACTGCGATGTATCCGCTGATTGGAGAATACCTGAGCGGTGCTACGGCGAGCGGTTTGTATGAAGCACGCCTGGGCCACGAGGAAATGGGCAAAGAGAACCATGTCTTTGCTCCGGCATACCGCGCAGAAGAGATCGACGAGATTATCTCTATCTGCGACCATATTATTTTTAATTCTTTTTCACAGCTTGCAAAATTCAAGGATAAGGCGCTTCAGGCTGGCCGTAAGGTCGGCTTGCGCGTCAATCCTGAATGCTCTACCCAAGAAGGGCACGAGATCTACGATCCGTGTTCTCCGGGTTCGCGTTTTGGCGCGAAACAAGAGGATTTCCAAGCAGATCTGTTGGAAGGTGTCTCCGGACTGCACTTCCACACACTGTGTCAGCAAAATTCTGACGATCTGGAGACTACGTTGAACGCAGTTGTCGAGAAGTTCGGACAATGGTTGCCGCAAATGGAATGGATCAACTTCGGTGGTGGACACCATATCACGCGTGAAGATTATGATATTCCAAGGTTGGAAGCTTGCATCAAGCGTATGCAGAATGATTATGGCCTGGAAGTATATCTGGAGCCGGGAGAAGCTGTTGCGCTGAACGCTGGTTATCTGGTGACTTCTGTGCTGGACTTCCATAAAAACGGTATGGACATCGCCATTCTGGATACTTCAGCTACATGCCATATGCCGGATGTGCTGGAAATGCCATATCGTCCGCCGCTGATCGGTTCGGGAGAAGTGGGCGAGAAAGCTCATCTGTATCGCCTAGGTGGACAAACCTGTCTGTCTGGGGACGTGATTGGGGATTATTCATTCGATCAGCCTTTGCAAGAAGGTGACCGTCTGGTATTCGAGGACATGGCGATTTACTCCATGGTGAAAACCAACACGTTCAACGGCATGCCACTTCCAGCGATTGCAGTCAAAAGAAAAGACGGCGATTGCGAAGTTGTTCGCGAATTTGGATATCAGGATTTCAAAATGAGGCTGGCATAAGCTTTCATTATATAGAAGGTATTAATATAGAATTGTTTATAAAAAAGAAGGGAGCCTGGAGACAGGTTCCCTTTTTAACGTCCAATAATGTTTAATGATTAAATGTAATGATGTTTATCATCGATGTCTATCAGTAAGGTTAGGTTATGTCTAAATGTATTCAGGCGACTCGGTTTGAACTTCAGCTTCGGGTTAATTTTGTGGTTTCGAGGCTGCTCTCGCAGCGTATGGAAAGATCGGTTCTCTGAGTTTAAAGTCATACGTTAACCCGTCCACAATGCCGACTACACTCTCACTGTCATACAACTCCAGCAAAAAACCAGCCATTTGTTCCGCCGTATGGAATTTGGGAACTCTGCCCTCATATTCAAACTCCTCTACATTAAAGGAATGTTTCGCAAATTCCGTCTCGGTTGCAGCCGGAGCGAGCACTTTGGCTTGCATTGCTGCGTTCTTACCTTTCAACTCCTGCGCAAGCCCTTCTGTAAAGGCACTTACATAGAACTTGGTTGCGCAGTAAGTTACTGCATCGGCTACAATTGTATATCCTCCACCAGACGAAATATTAATGATCTGTGTGCCATCGACATCTGCATAATCACGTACATACAGGGAGGAAAGAATCGTAAGAGCCTCTATATTTAGATGAAGCATCTGCTCAATTTTGGGCAGGTGTTGTTCGCCCACGGAAGCAAAATTCCCGAATCCGGCGTTGTTAATCCACGTCTCAATAGAATAATCCTTAAGACTTTCATAGAATTCATGCACATTAGTGCCAATGGAAAGATCCACTGTACGAATGACAACATCCAGATCAGGATTGATTTCAGCTACTTTTCCTTTTAACTTGTTCAATTCATCGGTTCTGCGTGCTGCCAGGATCATATTTTTGCCACGAGCTGCAAAAGCTAATGCCGCTTCATATCCAATACCTGAACTGGCACCGGTAATCACTGTGTATTTCATGGGAATTCCTCCTGGATCTGATTTCGTTTTTTATTGTGATGTGAGCACGAGTTGATTATACTGATTAGAGCTTACTCTAAGTCAAGCTCGAATATAGAGGGGAGGTTAACCATGCATACCATTGGTGAAGTGGCAGATTTACTCCATATCAGTGCACATACGTTGCGTTATTATGAGAAAGAACAGATTGTAACTCCTCTCCGAGATGCCAGTGGAGACAGGCGATACAACGAGTCCCACCTGAAATGGCTTCAATTTGTGATCAAACTAAAAGAGACCCAGATGCCCATTGCTACCATTAAGAAGTATGCATCCTTATTCCAGGAAGGGGAGCATACTGCGGCAGATCGCTTGAAGCTGCTGGAGGAGCACAAAGAGTCAATTCAAAAACAGATGCACATACTTAACACAGCCGATGAGATGCTTGAGCATAAAATTTCGTCGTACCGTACGTTCATCGGGCAATGATATAACACATACCAATGCCGATCTATTTGCCAAAACAGTGATTTTTATTATAGACTGTTTTTTATCGGTTGTTCATCAAGGGGGAAATGGAATGCATCAAATCAGGAAACAAAAATCAAACAAGTTAAAAATCCTCTCCAAAGTATTATTGATTATCATTGGGGGATTTATAACGGCATATGGCCTGGAAGCCATATTGATCCCGAATAATGTCTCGGATGGTGGTGTCACAGGTCTGAGTATCGTAGGATCACAGCTGTTTGGATTACCACTCGGGATGCTCATCGGGATTATTAATATTCCATTTGTGTGGCTCGGGTACAAGCAGATTGGTAAAAGCTTTGCGTTATATTCGATCATCGGTATTGCTTCACTGGCGATCAGCACCAGTCTGATGCATCATGTACCAACCATCATCGAAGGCGATACTTTGCTCGTTACGGTAGTCGGCGGGATTATCATCGGTTTTGGTATGGGACTTGCATTACGTAATGGCGGGGCACTGGATGGCATAGATATGCTGGCTGTACTCCTTTCGCGCAAAGTACCTTTTGGAACCAGTGATCTCATTCTGTTCCTCAACATGTTTGTCTTTATTGTCGTTTCTACCGTGTTCGGTCTGCAAGGAGCGATCTTGTCAGGACTTGCGTATTTTATTGCTTCCAAAGTAATACATATTGTTGAAGAGGGATTGAGCGGCTCCAAAACATTTAAAATTATTACGAATCAACCTGAAATCATGGTTGAAACCATTCGTGACCGACTAGGTCGTGGTGCAACGTACACCGAGGCGTACGGTGGATACTCTAATGAACAATTCAAGGAAATTACTTGTGTCATTAACCGGATGGAAGAGAGTAAAATTAAAGATATTATTCATGAAATTGACCCATCTGCCTTTGTAGTTGTATACGATGTAGCTGAAGTAAGAGGCGGCAATTTCAAAAAGAAAGATATTCACTAACAACATTAATCAATCACTATAAAAAACGCGCTAGAGAGGATCTCTTGGCGCGTTTTTTGGTATACAATACATATTATTTATGAATACCTCGGGCTGCTCCAGCTAACATTTTTCAGTGAAAATGGTACTGAAACTGCTGTCAACCCCTTCAATAAACAAAGGCACAGCATAAACAACGCCGATATCTGATAAATCTTGGTTTAAATTCATATCCTCAATGACCAGAATGAATTTGCCATCTACACGATCTTTTCCCAGAATCTTCTGATGAAAAGCGATAGCTTCATCCTCATGAAGTGAAGAGCCCGCAGAGATCATATCCATGCCAATTGCTCGTAATGAATCAAACACCATGAGGTAACTGGCAGCAGATGCGGCAAACCCAGGGTTATGATCACTATAACGAACAGGGTCTGAGGAACGGAGCTTCCCAAAACCTGTGCGTATGAGCAGCAAATCAGAGCCTGCAATCAGGTGCTCATATGGCTCCAGATCGGCTTTAGTGATCAATTCGTCATCACTTTTGGGAATGTCAAGGATCGTAGGATAGTGGAAGATAAAATCGTCAAATGGAAGCTCACTCAGTTTTTTGCCTTTGGGGTTAAAATGCCAAGGCCCATCAATATGAGTGCCGCTATGGTTGAGGGATGTGATGATAAATTGATTGTACGGGTCTCCTTGAGCTATGCTTGATTGCTGCTGGATCTCAACTGGAGGATTATCTTTATATACGGGAGTATTTACGCTAAGCGGATAGGATAAGAGCAGACGTTTCATCAGTTGTTCTCTCCTCTATAATCGATGTGCACAGTTCTGGACAAGCACCCTTTCCATAGTGAAACGGCTAAACAGGCTCTTTCGCCTATTGATGCTAATGGGAAGCTTGAGCTCATTTTATGTAAGCATTTTGAACCTCATGCATAACTAGAGTTCACTTATGGAAAACTTCTGTAGTGCGAACAAATAATATGGTTTCATTAATGGGAGGTTAGCATAGTGACAAAGCAGGACCCGCAAGAGCTTTTGAAGCAAAAACACGAATTGGATGAGCAAAAAAGGCAGTTCACTAATTTTTCCCGAAATATCTCAGGTCATGGTGAGGTTGAAGCTGGCCAAGAGTTCAGTGTTGACCGGGTACCAGATGATCAAAACCGTATGAAATCGGTTGAGAACAGACGCGGCGAAGTCTAAAATGTTCCAACATAAGCTGATCCTTTATGGGATCGGCTTATTCATGCGAAGCATTGTAACAACAGAGGACCTATGTATGGTAGTTGCACAAAAGAGAGGATATAGAAGGTGGTCAATCGTTGTAAAAGGTCGTATATTATTACTATGTGGATTGTGGAGTGAACATGGACCACATCGCAAAATGATAAACGATTTTACATAGAAGGACGGGAAAAAATGGACTTTAAACCGCTTGCTACATTTATTGACCGCATGACATCCTGGCGTATACCGTGGGCTGAGGTATTGGTGATGCATCGAAATGATACCGTTTTCCATTACCGTAATGGTTACGCCAATCTGGAGGACAAAACGCCTATTAGCGATGGAGCAATCTTCAATCTATACTCCATGACCAAAATCATGACCTGCGTGGCAGGACTGCAACTAGTGGAGAAGGGTGAAATGCTGTTAAGTGATCCACTGTCCGATTATCTGCCGGAATATGCCGATATGACGGTGAAGAAAACGATGGCGAACGGAGAGATTCGACTGGAAAAGGCGACAAGAGCCATTACAGTACGCGATTTGTTCACCATGACGGCTGGGTTCTCCTATGACGTGGGTAGTCCAAGCATTCAGGAAGCTGTAAAAAGCACCCACGGAACACTGCCAACACGTGAGTTCGCGAGAGCGCTTGCGAAGGAACCGCTTTTGTTTGAGCCAGGAACGCATTGGAATTACAGCATGTGCCATGATGTGCTCGGAGCCTTGGTGGAAGTTGTAAGTGGTAAAAGCTTTGGTGCGTATCTCCGGGACGAAATCACCGGACCGCTTGGCATGAACGATACAGCGTTCAATCTGAACGATGAGCAGCAGAAACGCCTTATTCCGCAGTATGCTTACAATGATGAACTTGAAAAGGCTGTACGTATGGATGGTAATGGATTCCGTGTAGGTACCGAGCTGGAGAGCGGTGGCGCAGGGTTGCTATCAACCGTTAGCGATTATGCACGGTTTCTAAACGCGCTTGCTGGGCGTGGTACAAGTCCTGAAGGTGTACGCATTTTGTCACAAGCTTCAGTGGAACTGATGCGAACGGATCATCTGAACGAGATGACTCGCGGTGATTATTCGTGGGATCATATGTATGGATACGGCTATGGATTAGGTGTCCGTACACATATCTCCAAAGCACGCAGTGGTTCGCTGAGTCCGCTTGGTGAATTTGGATGGAGTGGTGCTGCTGGTTGTATGGCTATTATTGATCCGGATTCAGAGCTTACGGTCATGTATGCCCAGCATTTGCTGAACAGTCAGGAAGGATATGTTCAACGACGCTTACGTAATGTGATATACTCCTGCCTATAATTATATCGTTTTCGTATATATATGAAGAGCCGCTAATCAGCGGCTTTTTTATGTGATATGGATTAAAAACAATGAATTGGATTGTTATATATTTCTTTATTAGAAAGGGTATGTTATCATTCTTAGGAAAATAGTACTAGTAGGAGGACATGCTTATTGAATATGAACCTGTATTAATTACATAGTTTGATCAAGATTACAATCTAGCAAGTAGCTGTTTTAATGTTGAGATTTTACACGATTTAAAATTTAAAAAGAGATTTTAGATTTTTATTTTTTACTCAAAGGAGAGTCAACAATGATATACCCTAAACACAACGCAAAATGGGCTTCCCTAGCCTTACTTACCATAATCGGCTATGTTCTGAGCGCATTGCTTCTGCTACCACCCAATGCCGCTGCCAAAGGAGAGCAAATCTCAGCCAAACAGCTGGAAAGTATGAGCCGGCTTTCATTTACGCTTCGTGATGCCAAGCAAACTGCATACACCGTTTATATTTTTGCTTATGATGAACAGAAAAGTACGCTGACCGAAGAAAATGGTTGGACGAACAATAAAAAAGGCGACAAGAGTTATTCAGGAACGTATCGTGCGGCCTTGCTGAAAAAAGGTGCAGCATACGGAACAGTGCAAGCAGCAAAACTGGATCTGAATACGATTATTTTGCCTCAAACCTGGAACTTCGTTGTGAAAAGCAAAGAGGCTAGTACAGCAGACATGCTGATGATCACCGATTGGGGAACTTCTAATTTCAATGAGGTGAAAACGTATATTGTTCGTTCCGGGGAATTGCGCCGTGTAACATATGTCGATAATAAGGGAAAAAAAATTGACGATTCCTACTCAGCGATCAGAGATGGTGGAATCCGTACTCTATCAGGTGCCCGAGTGCAGTTCAAAAATTACAACAACCTTCAATTCGTCTATAGCGTTAATACGTTTAAGTTGAATGTGAACAAATTGGAATTGCGGCTGGAAGATACGCGCAACCTTCGTACAAGAGATTGGCCGAACTCGGGTGTTGGCGATCGCGCTTACTTGAAAAGCCTGAAGGACGCTGCATTAAAGGGTGTATTGCCAGGCCGAACGGACATCAAGATTGGCATGACGCTTCAAAATGCGCAAAAAAAGCTGGGGAAACCCAATTCTCGTTCAAATGAAGAATGGGGAGCGTTCTATTATTATTCTAAATTCGGCGTTGGATTCGATTCATATATGCACGAGCTTACCAATAAATCACGTATTGCCGTTTTTGATTTGTACAATGAGAAGCAGAATCTTTCACCGTGGAATGTAAGAATATGGATAGGAAAACCTTCCTCAGAATATTACAATGAAGTCGTGGGTGGATATGAGATGGTATACCAATTGGGTAATCACGCCATTGTATTCAATTATGAAGAAGAAGAGGACTTGATTGACTTTACAAGTATATATTAAGGTATAGCATCGTAAAGAAATGAAAGCATAGCTTAATCATATTTACAAAAAAAGCCGCTGATCAGCGGCTTTTTTTATTGTCCATGGAAGTGGACGGGTAGTCTATTTTATTGGAATGTTATTAGAGCTTTGCACAGAACGCACACGATTGACTAAATAAATGCCGATCGAAACAAACAGTAATGCAGCCAAGTTTTTCAGCTCGAAAATCGTTTCGCCTAAGAATAAAGCCGATAATAATGCTCCAAACACAGGGATAAGGAAATTGTATACAGACACTTTTCCGACCTTGTTGTATTTGAGTAGCATATTCCACAAACAAAATGCCACAGATGACAGTAAAGCCAGATAGATTAAGTTACTCGTGGATTCCAGGGTGAAGTGGTTGACCCGACCGCCGAGTAATAGACCTAACAGCGTAAGCACCAGTCCACCCACGAACAGGCTAACCCCTGTAATGATTAGAACATCGATGGTCGCGGTGAGACGTTTTGCGTAAAGGGCTGTAACGGAAAAAACAAGTGCTGCTATAATAATGAAGCCTTCGCCTGTAAATGAAAAGGAAAAAGTAAGCAGATCCGTATGGAAGTTTACGATAATAACGCCAACGAATCCGAGCAAGCAGCCAACGATTTTATTTCTGCTTAATTTGTCGTTCTTATAGATGAAATGGGCCAGAACAACACTGAAGAAGGTCGTCGTTGCATTCATAATGGAACCTTTGACACCCGTCGTATTGGCTACGCCAACGTAGAAAAACATATATTGCAAACCGGTTTGCAATATACCTAACATGATAAGGCTTGCCCACTGAGGCCGGGACAATTGAAGCTTCTCTTTTCTAACGATACGAGACAGTAGCAATAGCAGCAAGCCCGCCAGTGTGAATCGATATCCAGCAAATACATATTTGGAAGCAATGTCTTCCGGCAGAATGTTAAATGCGATATATCCAAGTTTGATGGACGGGTACGCACTTCCCCATAACAAGCAACAAAGGCTCGCTATGAGCATGACAAAAATGGGATCACTAAATTTACTCGGTTTTTGATTTTCAAGGGTATTTCTCTCTATCACTCTCAATCTTCTCCTCGCATTTCATGCACATATGTATGTACGAATCTACTATCCTCACTGACCATATCACATATCGCTAATATTTGTAATGATAATTAATAAACCGCTCTCCAGGTAGTAAGATTCTTAAGAAGGAGCGGTTCATGAAGCGTCTTTTTATAAGTTTCTATCGAATAAAATGCCAACTTGTTCTGCAACAAAGTGAGGTTGCCGGGGTAACCCATTCGTGAAATAGGATTCCACTATACCAACGAGAGCTGTACCAAAAAACGTAAGGATGACATCTTTCGTTAGTCCTTTATTTTTTCCCTCTGTTATATTCACCTCATCTTCCAGTTCTTCGATGACGAGAGCGAGGAGGCGACTGCGGAAAAAAGGGGCTCCTTTACTCCGTATCATAGCTGAGAAGAATGAATAGTGCATTTCAAAATAATCGAACCAAAGTACATTGCTTTCTATAAAATCCAGATCGGATGCTTCCTTGCATAATCTTCTTAGTTCTTCAATATGTTCTTCAATTAATTTATCCAGCAAGTCGAATTTGTCCGAAAAGTGATGATATATGGTTCTGCGGCCGACATTAGCATGATCTGATATATCTTGCATCGTAATAGTGTCAAAAGGTTTTTCGTTCATAAGTCTAATAAAAGCGGATTTGATAGCTTCTTGAGACTTAAGTACTCTTCGATCTGTGATAGAAACGATAGTAATCACCTTTCTTTCCAGAGAGTAATTGCACAGATGTGGTTCCTTTGCGCCATAAGGCACAGATCGGGTTCATTTGATCCTTGCAGTAGCAGTGCAATTATTCTATATTATACACAAATGTGCGATATCGCACGTATGTGTGCAAAATATATTTTAGGTCATCTTAGGAACAGGACGGATTAATACAAAAGATCATATTGGAGGTAAATAAAATGGCTAAATATGAAGAAGTTAAAGATGGAGTGATATTCCCGGTAGGAGAAAAAAACGAAGCATATGCACAATATTTTGTAGGGCAAAGTTATCTCCAATCCTTGGTTGCTGATCCCAAAGTGAATGTGGGTGTTGGGAATGTGACGTTTGAACCGGGATGCCGAAACAACTGGCATATTCACCGCGGTGGATTTCAACTATTGTTAGTGACTGGTGGGGAAGGTTGGTACCAAGAAGAAGGGAAACCTGCTCAATTCCTAAAAGCCGGCGACGTTATCGTGACTCATGATGGTGTAAAACACTGGCATGGGGCCGCTAAAGATAGTTGGTTTGAACATATTGCGATTACTGCAGGTACACCAGAGTGGCTGGAACCTGTTACAGATGAAGTTTACGGTAAGTTATAAAATAAATGCTATGAATTGATTTTATCGAAAAGCTAATTTGTTACATTAAAGGCTATTTAAGTTCAGCGAGATTGCTGATTCTTGTGTTGATCTGGGTGCCATCACTCTGAGTTTTAATCGAGTGATGGCCTCTTTACGTCTACGAAGTATCGATCTCCCTGACAGGTAAAACCATGATATAGGTGGATTTTAGTGAAGATTCATGTATACTTGGAGAAATTTCCAGAATGAAAACGCTTGTCAAATCGAAAATAATATGATAATTTAATGTCTGTAACCGGTTACACATAGAGGAGAGCAACTTATGAAAACAATTAAAGACGTAGCTCAACTGGCTGGCGTATCTGTTGCCACCGTATCCAGAGTAATTAATGATAGAGGTTATGTTCATGCGGACACTCGCAAGAAAGTGGAAGATGCTGTGAAGGCGCTTAACTTTTCGCCAAATGAAGTGGCCCGCTCATTATATAAGCGCAAGTCCAAACTGATTGGCCTGTTGTTGCCGGATATTGCCAACCCTTACTTCCCACAGTTGGCCCGCGGTGTAGAGGACCGGATGCAGGAACAGGATTACAGACTGATATTTGGAAATAGTGATGAGGATGAACGAAAGGAGCAGGATTACATCCAGACGTTTATCCAGAACAATGTGGTCGGTGTAATCTCTTCGACGAACTACCCTCATTCTTCAATATATGAAAACCTGAAGATTCCCGTTGTGTTTTTGGATAGAACATCACTGGATCGTCCATCCGTCTATGCGGATGGCAGGGAAGGTGGAAGACTAGCTGCAAGGGAGATTATCAAACGCGGCAGTCGCCGGATCACAGTTATGCAGGGACCGTCACAGATCAGACCAGCTCAGGATCGATTTGAAGGGGCGATTGAAATCATCCGTGATGCTGGGTTAGACTACCGGGTAATCCAGACGACCTCATTTTCAATTAACGAGGCAGGTATATGGGCTGAAGAATTATTCAGGAAGTATGCGGACACAGATGGGGTGATTGCCAGCAATGACATCGCAGCTATGGCAGTACTGCATGAGGCATCACGAGTCGGAAGGAAGGTTCCTGATGACGTACAAGTGATTGGCTTCGATGATATTCCGATGAGCAGCCTGTTATCGCCGGCATTGTCCACCATCCATCAGCCAGCATACGAGATGGGAAGAGAAGCGGCGGGATTACTTATCCAGCTTGTGGAACAAGCTGCAATAGAGAACAAAAACATACAGTTGCCCGTAAGCTTCATCGAACGGGGCACTACGAGAAAGGTGAGATCAGATGGCTAAAATATGTGTAATAGGAAGCAGTTCTATGGATCTGGTTGTTACTTCATCAAGACGGCCGGGGGCGGGTGAAACCGTTCTTGGCGACAGCTTCAAAACGGTCCCTGGCGGTAAGGGAGCCAATCAGGCTGTTGCTGCTGCAAGACTTGGCGCTGAGGTTGCGATGATTGGCCGGGTAGGCGACGATGCATTTGGCGAAGATATTTTAGAGAACTTCAGAGCAAATGCTGTAAATACGCAAAATGTGAAACCGGTTACACATTTAGAAAGTGGAACAGCTCATATCATTCTGGCGGAAGGTGATAATAGTATCGTAGTGGTTGAAGCGGCGAATCGTGAAGTTACGCCTGCATATGTTGATGATGCGGCTGATGTGATCCGTGATGCAGATATCGTACTAATTCAGCAAGAAATTCCGGAGGAAACCGTTGTTCATGTAAGCGCATTGTGTGCAGAGTTCGGAACCCCATTACTGCTTAATCCCGCTCCGGCAAGGACATTGCCGAGAGAAGTCATCGACAATGCTGCATATATCACGCCGAACGAGCATGAAGCCGAGATTTTGTTTCAGGGTATGAGTCCGGCGCAGGCATTGCGCCAATATCCGAACAAACTGTTCATCACGGAGGGCAGTAAAGGGGTTCGTTATTTTGATGGCATAGAGGAAGTTCTAGTCCCAACTTATAAAGTGGAGGCTGTCGATACTACCGGTGCAGGGGATACGTTCAACGCCGCATTTGCAGTTGCTCTGGCTGAAGGTAAACCTTTACAAGAGAGTATACGCTTCGCCAATCGGGCTGCATCGTTGTCCGTCACCAAGTTCGGAGCGCAGGGCGGCATGCCGACGCGTGATGAAGTAGAGGAGAGCTTGTAATGAAAAGAACTGGCATGTTGAATAGTCACATCTCCAAGATTCTATCTGACCTGGGCCATACGGACATGATTGCGATTGCGGATGCAGGTCTACCGGTACCTGACGGGGTAGTCAAAATCGATCTGGCCCTCAAACTGGGAACACCAAGTTTTCGCGAAGTGGTCGAGGCGATTGCAGAAGATATGGTCATTGAGAAAGTTATTGTGGCGAATGAAATTTGCGAAGGCAATCCCGCAGCTATGCAATTCATTACAGAGAGATTCGAGGAAGAAGCCATCGACGCTTCCGTCAGCCACGAACAATTCAAAGCGTTAACCCGACAGGTGAAGGCAGTCATCCGTACAGGTGAAGCGACACCGTATGCCAATTGTATTTTACAATCGGGAGTCCATTTCGGTTAAAAGGAGGTTGCGTAATGCACATTCAGATGCAAGGCATTCATAAAGCGTTTGGCACCAACCAGGTGCTAAGCGGAGTGGATTTTGAACTAAAAGATGGTGAAGTTCATGCCTTAATGGGGGAGAATGGAGCCGGTAAATCCACTCTGATGAACATTCTGATTGGTCTCCATCAGCGAGATCAGGGAACCATCACGATAGACGGAGAAGAAAACTATTTTGCAAGTCCGAAGGAAGCAGAGAAGTTAGGTATCACTTTTATACATCAGGAGCTAAACGTATGGCCTGAAATGACAGTCCTGGATAATCTCTTTATTGGTAAGGAAATGACATCATCCTTCGGTCTGCTTAATACAAGACAGATGAAAGCGCTTGCCAAAGAGCAGTTTGAAAAGCTATCCGTTCACATCCCATTGGAACGTCCTGCGGGAGAATGCTCTGTCGGGCAGCAGCAGATGATTGAAATCGCCAAAGCACTTATGACAGATGCCAAGGTTATCATTATGGACGAGCCAACAGCGGCACTCACGGAGCGCGAGATACAGAAACTGTTTGGTGTAATCAGCTCACTGAAGAAGGACGGAGTATCCATCGTGTATATTTCTCACCGCATGGAGGAGATATTCACGATCTGTGACCGGATTACCATTATGCGTGACGGCAGAACGGTAGACACTCAGCCAATCCCACAGACAAGCTTTGATGAAGTGGTACGGAAAATGGTAGGTCGTGAACTTACCGAGCGTTATCCTGTCCGGAATCCTTCTTATGGTGAAGTTGTGCTGGAAGTAAGGAATGCAAGCAGCAAGGGGTTGTTCGAGAATATTAACTTCACTGTGAGAGCGGGAGAAATACTCGGTTTCTCAGGACTTATGGGTTCTGGACGAACCGAGATCATGAGAACAATCTTTGGTTTGGATTCGTTGGATAGCGGTGAAATCTTCATCCGCGGCAAAAAAGTGAACATTCGTAAACCGGCAGATGCAGTGAAACATGGAATCGGGTTTATTACTGAAGACCGCAAGGATGAGGGGCTGGTATTAGACTTTTCTATTCGCGAGAATATGGCGTTGACGAATCTGTTCAGTTTCTCAAACAAAGGTTTCATTTCAGCTTCGAAAGAACAAGACTTCGTAGATACGTTAATCAAACGTCTACAGATCAAAACGCAATCCTCCGAGACGGCGGCAAGGAATCTATCCGGGGGTAACCAGCAGAAGGTGGTTATCGCGAAATGGGTTGGTATCGGTCCAAGCGTACTTATCCTGGATGAACCTACACGCGGAGTGGATGTTGGAGCGAAGCGCGAAATCTATGAATTGATGAATGAACTTACAGACCGCGGGGTTGCAATCATCATGGTATCGTCGGAGCTACCTGAAGTGCTGGGCATGAGCGACCGGATCGCAGTTGTGCATGAAGGACACATCAGTGGCGAGGTTGCAAGGGAAGTAGCAACACAAGAACACATTATGACATTGGCCACAGGGGGACAGTGATATGACAACAATGCAGGAAAACAAAACGGCTAAAAGCGACTTCCGTTTCTCAAGCGTGATACAAAAATTGGGACCGCTGCTCGGCTTAATCATTCTTATTCTCATCGTATCGGTGCTGAATCCAAGTTTCTTGGAACCGCTTAATATCTTGAATTTATTGCGTCAAGTCTCGATTAATGCGCTGATTGCTTTCGGTATGACGTTTGTTATTCTGACGGGTGGAATTGATCTGTCAGTTGGATCGATCCTGGCTTTATCCAGTGCTTTTGTAGCAAACATGATGTTGTCCGGTCTGGATCCAATCTTGTCCATCATTATCGGTGTAGCACTCGGTGGTGTCATGGGTATGGTGAATGGACTGATGATTACCAAAGGCAGAATGGCTCCGTTTATCGCTACATTGGCAACCATGACGATATTCAGAGGATTAACGTTGGTGTACACAAATGGTAATCCAATTACAGGACTCGGGGATAACCTGTTGTTCCAACTGTTCGGCCGTGGATACCTGTTGGGCATTCCGGTACCTGCAATCACGATGCTGATTACCTTCATGATTCTATGGATTATTTTGCATAAGACGGCTTTTGGCCGCAAAACGTACGCCATCGGTGGTAATGAGAAAGCGTCCATTATCTCGGGTATCAAAGTTAATCGCGTGAAAATTATGATCTACTCCCTGACAGGGATGCTCGCTGCTCTGGCAGGTGCAATCTTGACATCTCGGTTGAATTCAGCGCAACCAACGGCCGGTACATCCTATGAGCTGGATGCAATTGCAGCGGTTGTATTGGGTGGTACAAGTCTTGCTGGAGGACGTGGACGAATCGTCGGTACCCTGATCGGTGTTCTGATTATCGGCGTACTGAATAATGGATTGAACTTGCTCGAAGTAAACTCATTTTACCAAATGGTTGTGAAAGGTATCGTCATTGCCATTGCCGTCCTGCTGGACCGCAAGAAAACAGCATAAGGAGAGAAGCGAATATGAAAAAGTGGACAATAACACTCGTAAGTGTGATGATGATTATCGTTCTGGCCGGATGCTCTTTGGAACCACCGGAATGGGCCAAACCTGACCCTTCCAAAAGTAACGGACAGAAGAAAATAGGTTTGTCGATATCTACACTAAACAATCCATTCTTTGTATCACTGAAGGACGGGGTCATGGCTGAAGCCAAAAAACAGGGAGTACAGGTCATCGTGGTGGATGCGCAGAACGATTCGGCCAAACAAACCAATGATGTGGATGATCTCATTCAGCAAGGCGTTAGTGCACTTCTGATTAACCCCGCGGACTCTGCAGCGATCTCCACAGCGGTTCAATCCGCGAATAGTGTGGGCATTCCCGTGATCACGCTGGATCGCTCCGCAGATAAAGGCGAAGTGGCGGCACTAGTGGCATCTGATAACGTTAAGGGTGGCCGCATGGCAGCTGAATACTTTGTTGAACAACTGGGTGAGGGAGCAAAAGTCATTGAACTTGAGGGTGTACCTGGCGCTTCCGCAACAAGAGAACGGGGGAAAGGTTTCCATGAAGTGGCTGACAAGCAACTCGATGTGGTTTCCAAACAATCTGCTGATTTTGATCGGTCCAAAGGATTAAATGTCATGGAGAATCTGCTTCAGGGTAATCCTGACGTGCAGGCCGTATTTGCCCATAATGATGAGATGGCACTTGGTGCGATTGAAGCGATTCAAAGCTCGGGTAAAGACATTCCGGTCATCGGATTCGATGGCAATGATGATGCAATCAAATCCATTCAGGATGGGAAATTGACAGCAACAGTCGCTCAGCAGCCTATACTGATTGGTCAACTGGCGCTGCAAGCAGCTCTGGATGTGCTCAGTGGCAAGCAGGTGGAGCCATCGATTCCGGCTGAATTGAAGCTGGTAACCAAGGAAAATGTGAACGAGTAAATCATCATGTAACATGTTTCTCGTCTTGTGGAGAAGAGCATAGGAATATAACCAAGCCGCTAATTTAGCGGCTTTTTTCATTTCGTAATGTGTGGTCATCACATCAATCAGATTATTGACTTTTAAAAGCATATTAAAGGTGCCCCAATTGAATTAATGTCCACTTTTGTAACTTTGGATTGTTCGAAAATAGCTTTTTTGGATATGTATATCCAATCCATGGGTTGCTATACTAGCATGACGTTCTACACAATCTTCACAATACATAAGGAGGAGCTAATCTCAATTATTCATTCCTGTTTGGAATAGAAAGAAGGTAGCTGACATGAAACATCTAGTAGGAGAAAATCTCCAAACTGTAAGACAGCAAATGGCACTGGCCTGCCAGGCTTCCGGTCGCAACTTAGAGGAAATTCAGTTGTTGCTCGCGACCAAAACGGTATCGCTTGAGAAACTAGAGGTAGCGATTCAAGCAGGTGAGGTTCTGTTCGGAGAAAACAAAGCTCAGGAACTTCGGGACAAATTTCCACTTATGCAGCAACACGAACAGGTGGAATGGCATTTTATCGGACATCTGCAAACGAATAAAGTAAAAGACGTTATTAAATATGTTACGCTCATCCATTCCGTAGATCGTCTGAAACTGGGTCAGGCGTTACATAACCAGCTTGTCAAAGAGAATAAGACCTTAGACATTCTTGTGCAAATTAATACGTCCTACGAAGAAAGTAAATTTGGCGCATCTCCAGAAACAGCCGTTGAGCTTGTAGAACAGTTGTCTCAATTCGAGACATTAAACGTGAAAGGTTTAATGACCATCGGAAAACTGAATGCGACGAACGAAGAAACACGACATTGTTTTCGATTGTTAAACCAGATCCGTACACAGATTAAAGAGAAAAATATTCCACGCGTAGAAATGGATATTTTATCGATGGGTATGTCTGGTGACTTCCAAGTCGCCATTGAAGAAGGAGCTACAATGATCCGGGTAGGGACAAGTGTATTTGGTCAACGCTACTTACCGGACGAGTATTACTGGAATGAAAACACACGCATCGATGATTAAGTGAGAGGTAGTGTTAAATATGAAGACAGCATCCCCTTCGTTACGTGGCCGTGATTTGATATCGCCTATGATCGCCGCTTTAATATCCGTAATTGTGAATTACGGGGGTACGTTTATTCTTGTTTTTCAAGCTGCAAAAGTGGCTGGTTTAAGCCCGGAAATGACCGCTTCCTGGATTTGGTCCATCTCGATTGGGGTAGGAGTGACAGGAATTTGGCTCAGTTATCGGTACAAGGAACCGATTATTACAGCCTGGTCTACACCGGGTGTGGCGTTTCTCGTTTCAGCATTAGCGGTAACCCCTTATCCAGAAGCTATTGGCGCTTACATGATTTCAGCAGTCGGATTTATTATTTTAGGTTTGTCAGGCATGTTTGAACGTTTCGTTCGACTTATTCCCCCAGGCATCGCTTCCGGATTGTTAGCTGGCATTTTACTACAGTTTGGTATTTCGGCCTTTGGAGGGGCGAAGGTAGATCCTTTGCTTGTGATTGTACTGTTTGCAGGCTATATCGTGCTAAGAAGGTTTACTTCCCGTTACGCCATTGTTGGCATATTGGCAATCGGTTTGATTTATTTGATATGTATGGGGAAAACAGACTTCAGTACGATCCAATTGGCTGTAGCATCGCCTGTATTTGTTGTTCCAGCATTTTCGTTAAATGCTTTACTAGGCGTTGCGTTACCGCTGTTCATTATTACCTTGACAGGGCAGTATATGCCCGGAATGCTTGTTCTGCGTAATGATGGATTCAAGACAAGTGCCAATCCTATTTTAGCTGTAACAGGTTTGGGTTCGCTTCTTGCAGCCCCATTCGGATCACATGCTTTTAATGTGGCAGCTATTACAGCAGCGATTTGTACAGGGAAAGATGCACATGAGGATTCAACGAAGCGGTATATTGCAGGTATTGCTTGTGGTGTTTTTTATATTTTTGTCGGCATTTTTGGCGTAACATTGGCTGCTCTGTTTTTGATTCTTCCTGCTACTTTTATTGCAACATTAGCGGGATTGGCCTTACTTGGAACCATCGGTGGCAGTCTTGCCAATGCATTAACGGACCCTAAGGGACGTGAAACTGCATTGATTACGTTTTTGGCGACAGCAGCGAATGTGACTTTGCTTGGTGTGGGTGGTGCATTTTGGGGACTGTTTGCAGGAATGATGGCACATCTACTGATGAATAGTAAATTCCCCAAAAAACAATTTGGAACGAATAAATAACCGTAATATTGAGAGGAAGATGTTCATGAAACATTTGGAGAAGCAAGACAAAGTAATAGGAATGGCTGTCCAGCAAGAGCTTGGAAGGCAGCAGGATACGATAGAACTGATTGCATCAGAGAATTTTGTAAGTCAAGCTGTGATGGAAGCAACCGGTTCGGTATTGACCAATAAATATGCGGAGGGGTATCCGGGCAGAAGGTATTATGGCGGATGTGAGCATGTCGATACAGTCGAAGAGATAGCAAATAGTCGCCTTAAAGCACTTTTTGGCGCTGAACATTCGAATGTGCAGCCTCACTCCGGTTCTCAGGCTAACATGGCAGTATATTTTGCCTCGGTTGAGATTGGGGACACAATACTTGGCATGAATCTATCCCAAGGTGGTCATCTAACACACGGAAGTACTGTTAATTTTTCAGGTAGGTTTTACAATTTTGTTCCATATGGTGTCGATGCACAGACGGGCCGCATTGACTTTGACGAAGTACGTAAACTTGCTTATAAGTATCGTCCACGCATGATTGTTGCAGGTGGAAGTGCATACCCGCGGACCATTGAGTTTGAATTATTTGCCCAGATTGCCGCCGAAGTGGGAGCGCTTTTCTTTGTAGATATGGCGCATATAGCAGGAATTGTTGCCGCAGGTTTGCATCCTAACCCGGTACCACATGCACATTTTGTTACAACTACCACGCATAAGACCTTACGAGGACCACGAGGGGGAGCTATTTTGTGCCGGGAGCCGTGGGCACAGTCGATCGACAAAGCTGTATTCCCGGCAATTCAGGGTGGTCCATTCATGCACGTCATAGCGGGGAAAGCGGTGGCATTCGGTGAGGCATTACAACCCGATTTCACCACATATATGGAGAGTGCTCTGGATAACGCCAAAGTATTGGCAGAAACATTAATTAATGAAGGACTCACCCTTGTATCAGGGGGAACCGACAATCATATGGTGTTGGTTGACTTACGAACCATCGACCTTACAGGCAAAGAAGCCGAAGCCATACTTGATGAAGCAGGGATTACGGCAAATAAAAATGCAATCCCTCACGATATGGCAAGCCCATTGGTCACGAGCGGTATTCGCTTTGGGACTCCGGCTATGACGTCCAGAGGACTTGGAGTCAGGGAAATGAAACAAATCGGTCAGCTTATAGGGCTTGCTTTCAAAAATCCAAAGAGTTCGAAGGTGAAAAATCAGATATTAGGCAGTGTCCGCGAAATCACTTCGCAATTCCCTCTATATGAAGACCTTAAATAGTAACAGCAGACATATATGTAGCCTGCAATTGTTCCTGATGGATAACAATTGCAGGCTCTTATTTTGCTTGCTTACATTGAAAATTACTTTTTTGAACAGAAGAGATATACCGTAAGTAACATTTAAGACACGCCCTAGTAGGCTATCCCTACACGAGACTGTACATACTCATCAGATATTAATTGCTGATAGGCAAACTCCGCAGTATCGTTAACAGATATAGAAGTTCCGCCGTCAGGCAAATAGTCACGCTCAACCCGGTACTTACCTAGAGATTCTCCATCATATAAGTAGGTAGGGCACACGATGGTCCATTCTAACTCGGAGGCCTTGAGAATGTTGTACATCTTCAGATGCTCTTCAGCGGCTCGAGTTGACTTGCGTTTGGAACTGGGGGATTGAAAACGAAGCAAGCCTGGATCCGTTCGACTTTCCAATATTCCTGCTGTACCAATGGTAATGATTCTTTTGATATGCTCCTGAGCCATGGCCTCAACAATCAATCTCATGGATTGCGATAATGTAGTTGTTCCATCGGTACTCAAGGAACTAACAACGAGATCCACACCCTGTATGGCGTGATGAATATCCTCTCTGACTAACGCGTTTCCTTGATACATAACGAGATTTTCATCGCTGATTTGTAGCTTTTCCGGGCTTCTAACCAGTGCAGTTACATGATGATTGGAACGTAGGGCATTAGAGACGAAATGATTTCCAACCCGTCCGGTGGCTCCTAACACTAAAATTTTCACTAAAAAAAACATCCTTTCGAATCCGATTGGAGAGCATGTTCTCCATCATAATACAATCTTTGCGAGTCGATGTATGCCTTCCTTAATCTGATCCTCATTCACTTTCGCAAAACCTAATATCCATCCTTTTCGATGACTCTCCAAGCAATACCTACTAAGCGGATACACGCGCACACCTTGATCAAGCGCAGCATTCGTCAGCGCTTCTTCGTCAAATGACGTTTCAGATTCTAGAAGCATATGTAATCCCGTTTCCACACCACTTAATGTAAATCGTGAGCCTAGCCCAGAAGCAACAATGGCTTTTGTCATGACTTCGTGTCTGCGTCGATATATGTTCCGAACTCTTCTCATATGGCGCATAAAATGACCACGCTCAATAAAATGAGTTAGCGTTAATTGTTCCATAATCGGCAGATGACGATAGGTTAATTCATGAACTTGGGTAAGGCGATCGATGGCTATTTTGGGGCCGACGATAGCGGATAGTCGAATGCCTGGTGCAACCATTTTGGAAAAACTCATCATATACAGCGTATTCTGAGGTTGCTGACTGAATATAGTGGGAAGCGGATCGCCACGGTACCTAAACTCGCTATCGTAGTCATCCTCAACAATCCAATATCGATGATGAGCTGCCATGTGCATTAATTGTTGCCTACGAGGTTCTGACATAATAACACCTGCTGCGCATTGATGAGAAGGTGTGACAAATACGAGTTTAGTCTGTTGATGAATACGATCTACACATAATCCATACTCATCGACTGGAACGGAATCGACTTGCATCCGGCGGTGTTTCATCGCCATCCAAGCAGCAGGGAAGCCGGGATCTTCTACGGAAACTCTGTCTCCCTCACTTAAGAGGGCCTGAGCGATTAAATCAATGCTATGTTGTGCACCGGATGTTAACAAGATTTGATCCACTTCGATATGAATGCCTCGTTCAAGTGACAAATAACGCTGAATCTGCTCTCTTAACGCCAGTAAGCCTCTGGCATCACCGTAAGTCCAAAGATCCAGATTGGGTTCAGTGGAAGCTTGTAAAAAAGATTGCCTCCAGGCTTTTGTGAAACTTTCATCCAGATAAGGCTCGTGGGGATTAAAATCTATCTCGATCTTGCGATTGTCTCTATTGCCGAACCAACGATGCAGATGACCAATCGATTCGTTTAGTGAAGGCAGTTCGGGCGGAATAGGCCCTTGCATTGTGACGTCTTCTGATGAACGAGGGGCGTATGTCCAATCACTAACCCTTGTCCCGGCCCGACGGGAAGTTACCGTATACCCTCGGCTGAATAATTCCTCGTAGACAATCTGTATGGTTGACCGTGAAACACCAATTAATTGAGCAAGTTCACGTGATGGGAGCAGCAATTCACCTGGTCTCCATTTTCCGGTTGTAATATGTTGAATCGCTTGATCCAAAAGTTGCTGCCAGATCGGGCGAGGGTCATCTCGATTCACTTTTAGCATAAATTCAACTCCAATGTGGGGCGTTATGGATTGCATTTACTTATGTGTTGTGGACGTTATTGGCACTCCATTGATTGATATACCATTATAGCAAAAGTTTAATTTGTAAACAAAACAAAAGCTGGACTAAAGCGATTTATACCGTGTGTCCAACCTATTTGGGTTGATCCTGCTTGGTTCATACTCGATTCATATTCAAGCCACAGACAGTTCATCTTCTTCAGTTACACTACGGGAGTACTACCACAGAGATCCCTAATCCATAGACTAGACAGGAGAAGATGAGATTGACACGAAAGAAACGAACTTCTATCGCCGCTATAACCTTGGTGCTTGCGATGATATCCCCAATGTCGGCCATGGCCACACCCGCTACCAGTAACGGTAGTAGCCCTACGTATGATGTAACTAAAAAGGCAGCAAGTGCTAAGGCGAAGATACTTACCGAATCATACGCTACGACAAGTGTGCAGTACGCACTGATGGATCAAGGCGAGATTGTAATTTCCGGTCAGGCAGGCAAAAATGATCTGCAAAACAACATTCCGCTTTCATCTGAAACAATGTATGGCATTGGTTCAACTAGCAAAATGGTGCTCACAACCGCCGTAATGAAGCTCGTGGACCAAGGCAAAATCGATCTTGATGAGCCTGTCGCGAAGTATATTCCGGACTTTAAAATGAAAGACAAACGTTACCAGCTGATTACACCACGTATGCTCCTGAATCATTCATCCGGACTTCTCGGAACGTCAAGTAACAGTGCAATCCTGTTTGGAGATTATGATACCTACGCACATGATACGTTACTGGAACAATTGGGAACGCAACATCTGAAGGCTGATCCTGGTGCATACTCGGTGTATAGTAATGATGGTTTTACATTAGCTGAAATTCTGGTTGAGCGCGTCAGCGGCATGAGTTTCACCACTTTCATGCACCGTTACATAACGGAACCACTTGGGATGGATCATACTAAAACACCGCAGGATATTGTGGACCTTAGCCAGATGGCAGCAACATATTCCCCGTCACAAGAGGAGAAACTTCCATTAGAGACTACAAATATGATTGCCTCAGGAGGCATCTATTCCACCGCAGAAGACCTGGTTCAATTCTCGAAAATCTTTACAGGTGAGGATGAATCTGTTCTTTCACAGAAATCTGTAGACGCCATGGAACAGGAAGAATACAAGAGAGGTATGTGGCCGGAAGAAGGGGATTCATCCATTGGCTATGGCCTGGGATGGGATAGCGTGAACCTGTTTCCTTTTAATGATTACGGCATCCAGGCAATAAGCAAAGGTGGCAATACGATAACCTATCATTCCTCATTGATTGTGTTACCGGAATATAATATGGCTGCTGCCGTAACCTCTTCGGGTGGTCACAGCTCAACGGATCAATTGCTGGCAACTGAACTGTTGCTTGGTGCGCTTGAGGAAAAGAATATTATTCCAGAGCGTAAGCCGGAGAAGTCACATGGCGCACCGGTAAAAACAACCATGCCGAAGGAACTTACACAGCATACGGGTACGTATGGCGGTGGTGCAAACATGTTAATGAACTTGACCGTGAAGGATGGCGGACAAATGACGATATCTTATCTGTCGTCTCCTAACAGCCCTGATCAGACATATACTTACAGTGCTGATGGCTCATTCATTAATGATGAGGGTACGGAAAAGCTTAAATTCGTTCAGGAAGTCAACGGAAACACATACTTGTGGTCTCGCTCGTATCAGTCTGTTCCCGGACTCGGACAAGTTGCTTCCTCGGAATATAAGGCAGAAAAGCTTGAAACTAATGAATTGTCTGCAGAAGTAAAGGCCGCATGGCAGAAACGGGAAGGCAAAGCGTACGTGTTGGTCAATGAAAAATACACATCAACATTGTACAACGCAGCTATGCCGAGCATTCCCATTCATACTTTTAATGAGCTGCCTGGTTATATCTATACCAATAAAATTATTGGAGCTAACCAAGCCGTAAACCAATTGCAAATTCCTGGAGTAGCCGGACGTGACACGATGGAGTTCAATTTCTATGAGGAAAATGGCGTGGAATACGTTACTGCCGGAGGCAATGTCTACGCTGCTCAAGAAATCATAAAACCGATCTATGCGGGAAGATATTCGAAGACAACAATTCAAGCGAATGGTCATGCTACATGGTACTCAATTCCGGCATCGGCCGCAGGTAAAGAAATGACGGTCAAGATGTCTTCAAACAGCGCATTTGCTGTATATGACCAAGCAGGTGTAGGTATTAATCATACAGTGGTCAGTGGAAAAAATGAAATTGTATTGCCTGAGAACGGAACCATTGTGTTCGCGGGTGAAGCTGGTTCGAAGTTCGAGATTGTATTGACAACCAGAGAAAATTAATAGATGATAAAAAACTGTACAACAAAAAGTCGCGGAAATCGCGGCTTTTTTGAGTTTTAAATTTTAAATAATAGGATTTAAAGTAAATGTACCTTTTTATGAGATCCACAATGTAATATTGGGTTTCGCATAGCTAACCTAGAGGGTAAGTATTAAGAGGGCTTTTACTGGTTGGAAAAAAATGACGGAGGAAAATGTTGCAAGTGGAAAGGCAAAGCATTGATTGTTAATATACAGTAAATAATAACAATCAAATGTGCAGAAGATCGACAAGAAGCATAACAGTAATACCGATTCCAAAGAAAATAATGATTATTCGGACAACACCGAGACGGGGAGGACACATGAAAACAACGAAGATCTCATTTTTTATACTTTCACTGATGCTGCTCCTGGTGAGCGGTCTATCAGGATGGGCGGGGGAAGCCGCTGCAACATCCAATTCCAGTAAAACTTATGTTATTGGAACTGATGTCACATTTGCTCCATTCGAATATGAAGATGAGAATGGTGATTTTGTAGGTATCGATATGGATTTGCTGGATGCCATCGCCAAAGACCAAAATTTCAAGTATCAAATCAAAGCTCTGGGTTTTAATGCAGCTGTGCAGGCACTTGAAGCCAATCAGGTTGATGGTGTCATTGCAGGGATGAGTATTACGGATGAAAGAAAAGCAAAATTTGATTTTTCCGATACTTATTTTGAATCAGGTGTCGTTATGGGGGTAAGTGCCAACAATGACACAATCAAGAGTTATGAAGACCTTCGTGGACAAAAGGTAGCTGTAAAAACCGGAACAGAAGGGTATAGTTTTGCAGAGTCCATTGCTTCAGAGTATGGATTTACGATCGTTCCGTTTGATGAGTCCTACCAAATGTATGAAGATGTAAAAACCGGTAATTCCGTAGCCTGCTTTGAAGATTATCCTGTGCTGGCTTATGGGGTCAATCAGAAAAACGGCTTGAAAATTGTTACTGACAAAGAAGAAGGGGCTCCTTATGGATTTGCAGTAAGCAAAGGGAAAAACCAGGAGCTTCTGGAGATGTTTAATACAGGTCTCGCCAATATCAAAGCTAATGGTGAATATAAGCGCATTACCGAGAAATATCTTGGTGAGAACGCTCCGACTGTTGCTAATCAGAGTCGTTGGGAGCTCATTCAGAAATCTCTTCCTGCACTTTTTAAAGGTCTGGGAAACACACTTATATACACAATTGTGTCCCTGTTCTTCGCGTTTATCATCGGTCTGATTTTCGGATTTATGAAAGTGGGACAGAACAAATTCCTTCGTGGTGTTGCCACCGTATTTGTGGATATCTTCCGCGGCATTCCGTTGATTGTCCTGGCATTCTTTATCTATTTCGGGATTCCACAGGCGATGGGTTTCACGATGCCATTGTTCCTGGCGGCTATTCTGACACTTAGTCTGAATGCAGGGGCGTATGTAACCGAAATTATCCGAGGCGGGATTCAATCGATTGATCGTGGTCAGATGGAAGCTGCCCGTTCATTGGGACTTCCTTATCGCAAAGCAATGATTAAGATTGTCATTCCGCAGGCAGTGCGGGTTATGATTCCGTCCTTCATTAACCAGATGGTTATCACGCTGAAGGATACGTCAATCTTATCCGTTATTGGTCTCGTAGAGTTGACACAATCGGGTAAAATTGTAATTGCAAGAACGTTCTCCTCTTTTGACATTTGGTTAACGGTTGCTGTTATGTATTTGATTGTTATCATCACACTGACCAAAATTGCTGATTATCTGGAGGTGAAGGTTCGTCGTGGCTAAAATTAAAGTTGAAGGTTTGAAAAAAAGTTTCGGCACAAATCAGGTTCTTAAGGGAATTGATGTGGCTGTCAGCGAAGGTGAAGTGGTCTGTGTCATCGGGCCTTCCGGCTCAGGAAAAAGTACCTTCTTGCGCTGCATCAACCAATTGGAAGATATCACAGCTGGTCGAGTTATCGTGGATGATCAGGATCTCAATGATCCTAAAACCAACATTAATAAAGCGCGTGAAAATATCGGAATGGTATTTCAACATTTTAACTTATTCCCTCATTTTAACGTCTTGAAAAATATAACGTTTGCGCCAAGAGAATTAGGGGTTTTAAACGCAGAAGAGGCTCGAAAAACGGGCCTTAGCCTACTCGATCGTGTCGGGTTGTCTGATAAAGCGGATAGTTTCCCCAGTCAACTCTCGGGTGGGCAAAAACAACGGGTTGCTATCGCTCGTGCGCTTGCCATGAACCCGGATGTGATGTTATTTGATGAACCGACTTCGGCGCTTGATCCAGAGATGGTAGGCGAAGTTCTGGGGGTAATGAAAGATCTTGCGAGCGAGGGCATGACGATGATCATTGTTACTCATGAGATGGGTTTTGCACGTGAAGTAGCTGATCGCGTCATCTTCATGGACGGTGGTTATATTGTCGAGCAGGGTACCCCTGAACAGATATTTGGAAGTCCGAAGAATGAACGGACGATCAGCTTTTTGGAAAAGGTACTCTAGAACTGATCAAGACTATACAGTTATCACATTGAAAGTCGCTAGTTTTAGCGGCTTTTTTTGTTATATTTATGAGGTGATTTAATTTAATATATATTTGAATACCAAATCAAGCAAGAAAGTGAGGTCTGTACTCCATGGAAAACGTATCACATGAAGAACAACTTGAATCCATCAAAGCCTTTCAATCAACCATCCGCAAATCGGAAAATGCCTTAGTGAATATGACTCAGAATAGTAATAACACAACATTGCTACAGAAACGTCTCCAAGCTTTTTACATTGGTCTAGCACTGTTGGATAAACACTGGGATCAAAAAGCTCATTCATACACGAAGGAAGATATAGCAGAAGCCCGTCTTGTCTTGATTGGATTGTTTCCATCCCTTGAGAGCATGTATGCCAAGTCCAAAGAAGGTAGCCCTCAAAAGACTCTTCTGGAAAGAAGAATAAAAGCATTTCATCTGGCCGTTCAAGCCATGGATAACCCCCATGACTATCGAATAGAGACTGATCATGGGCGGAAAAACGTATAATTCTGATTACCCCAAAAATGGGAAATAAAAGATATATGATCATATTTCCTTCGAGGCCGCTAAGTTAGCGGCTTTTTTTGTGCTTCCAAGTGCTATTGGAAATACACCTTGACAATAAAAAGTTCTTTAGTTAACATTGCATCAATGACAGTGACTACTGACATACAGGAAGGAGGGATATAGACATGTCCATCAGCAGCAATCTTAGCAGTAAAGAGAAATTAATGTTGACGGCCATCGATTTAATTTCAAAAAAAGGCTATAAAAGTGTGACGACACAGGAAATAGCTGCAACAGCCGGACTAAGTGAGAAAACCTTGTTTCGTCTCTTTAAAACTAAACAAAACTTGTTAGAGACTGCCTTTGACCAATATCATTATGCAGAAGAGATGGCAAGGATCTTCAATGAAAAACTCGTATGGGATCTGTATACAGATTTGTTGCTGATCAGCAAGACATATCATAATATCATGAACCGTAACCGCAAATTGTTTATGATTAGCCTGAAAGAAGTAGAGAATCTACCCGGTTATAGAGAGAGAACGGTAAAGCATCCTCAACAACTTTTGGTTATTCTAACCAATTACTTTAATATCATGTATGATAAAGGAAAGTTGGTTCAAATCAATCCTGAACTGCAAGCTTTTTCATTCATGTCATTGAATTATGGTGTATTCATAAATAATCTCGAAGAAGAAGTGCTTTTTCCAGGGCTCTCATTGGAAGGCATTATTACAGAGAGTGTATGGACGTTTACTAGGGCATTAACTCCCTAGTTTTTTTAAGTTTTTTAATGACAGTAAGTACTGACAGACTAAATATATCCAAAAGAATTGAGGAGAGTATGATGAACACCAATAAAGAAGCGTTATTACTCCGTGTTCTTGTTTTTACACTGATTATATCAGTCATGAATGGAATGATGTTTAATGTTGTATTACCTGTGATTGGTGAAGAGTTCCAACTTACTGCTTCTCAAGCGAGCTGGATCGTTACAGGTTATTTAGTTGTATATGCGATTGGTACAGTGACTTACGGGAAACTTACCGATAAATACAGCATGAAGGTTCTAATTTCGTTTGGTCTTTGGATATTGGCAGCAGGCTCTCTTCTGGGGATTGTGGCAACAGAGTATTGGATGGTTATTATCGCACGGATCGTACAGGCAGCTGGTGCAGCGGTCATACCTGCCTTGGCCATGATTATTCCCGTTCGATACTTCGCACCGGAGAAACGGGGGCAAGCCTTGGGTACCTCTGCCATTGGTATAGCGCTTGGAAATGCCCTTGCTCCGATCGTGGCCGGATTTGTATCGAGCGTTTTAAGTTGGGAATTTCTTTTTGTAATCCCACTACTTTCTCTTGCTACGCTTCCTTTTTATCGAAAATACCTGGATGAAGAAAAAGGCGGCAGTGAAAAAATGGATTATTTGGGTGGAGCGTTATTAGCAGGAACGGTTGCTGCACTGTTGCTCTCATTAACCCAATCTAATGCATGGTTCCTATTAACAGGAATGGTCTTATTAATACTGTTCATCATGCGTATTCGTTATGCGGAAGTGCCGTTTGTAAAACCGGCTGTATTTCAAAACAAGGCCTATTCAGCTGGAATGGGAATTGCATTCCTTCTGGTCGCTATCAGTCCTGCTATTCCATTTACTACGCCACAATTGCTCTCGGAAGTACATGGTCTATCCCCAGCATGGACAGGTGTCATTATGCTACCTTCTGCGCTCGTAGCTGCACTTCTCGGGCGTAGAGGTGGAAGGCTTGCGGATGAAAAAGGGAATCCTTTTCTACTATATACGGCATCTTCACTACTTGTTGTTGGTTTTATAAGCTTATCGTTAGTTGTAGGTGCTACACCTGTCTTGATTTCCTTTTTTCTTGTTTTTGGTGTTCTGGGTCAGTCTTATATGCAAATTGCAGTCTCAAATACCATTGCTCAGACGCTTCCCAAAGAGCAAATTGGAATCGGGATGGGGTTGCTATCCATGTTTAACTTCATTGCAGTGTCTGTGTCTACTGCTGCCCTAGGAAAGGTGCTTGACGGGGGAAAAACCACGCTTCAACTGAACCCTTTGATTCAAGATAAGACAGCTTTTGTGTACAGTAATATTTTTATTGTGCTCGCTTTGTTTGTTATTGCGATGACCATGCTATATATGCTGCAATTTGGGCGTAAGTCCAAAACTGTTCATCATTCGAGTGCATCTTAACGATGAACTTGAAATGAGAGAGAGGCCTGTCTAATGAATGACAGACCTCTCTTTTTCTTATTGAAGCTTAAGAAAACCGATAAAGACGTACACCGTGTGTTGGCACAGTCGTAACTAAGGAATTCTCCGTAAATTCAGCTGTTTCTCTGCTCCACAATTCAGTACCTTCGGTGATGCCGGACAGTCCGAGCTCATCAATGGACAGATCCACAGGTAGAGTATTCTCACCGATGTTAAACACAGCGACGTAAGAGGAACCATCCGCATGCTGGGCAGCCCACACAATAAGATCGTCTTTACGTAAGGCTTCTTTGGCTCCGTAACTCTCGCGATGCATTCGCAGAACCTCACGATTGGTCAACAGGGATAGTGTCCAGTCATCGTTATCTCGCAGTTCACCACCAAAAATGAGCGGGGAACGGAAGATACTCCACAGTGACATCATCGTCAACTGCTCGTCAGGCGTGAACCGAGTCCAGCGATCCGCTCCACCACCATCTACAGAACGGATACCGATATGACCCAAAGGCAACATATCACAGTCTGGCCAGCAGCCTGCTTGGGGAACGCCCTGCCATGTCCGGCAGCGGTCGAACATATCCAATAGCAGCGGCCAAAGGTCCCAGAAATCGTCCGTGACACGCCACATGTTCGCATGTTCGGCTAAGAATTCCGAGTATTCCACCGGAGCAGGCCCAGGAGAGAGACTTAGTACCATGGGTCGCCCGGAGCGCTCAATCGCTTTGGATATCATCTCGATCTCGGGCTGATGAGTATCATAGAGCCTGGAAGCGGCAATATCATCTACCTTCACCAAGTCGACGCCCCATTGTGCATATAGTTCAAAGAGCGAATCGTAATAGGCCTGTGCGCCTTCTTTTGCGCTATCGACACCATACATATCCGTATTCCACGGACAGATGGAGTTTGGATGAGCAATATCGCGTGCAGTGGCGGTGGTGCCCAGGATCGAAGTCCCGGCATGTGCAGCTTGACGTGGAATACCCCGCATGATGTGAATGCCAAATTGCAACCCCAGACTATGAACGTAGTCGGCTAACGGCTTAAATCCCTGTCCACCCGCAGCGGAGGGAAACCGATTCTCAGCAGGCATAAGCCTTGAATATTCATCCATGATTAGTGGAACGAACGGACGATATTGCGAAGAATTGGCCAAAGGCTCGTACCATTGAATGTCGACCGTAATATAACTCCAGCCGAAGTCTTTAAGATGTTCTGCCATGTACTCGGCGTTGCCACGAATTTCGTCTTCCGTAACGGCCGCGCCGTAACAATCCCAACTGTTCCAGCCAAGCGGTGGAGTGGATGCTGCAAGCGTATGATTCATGGGAATACTCCTCTACTGATTAATTATTGCTCTCACTAAATTCATCATAATAAAGGATTTTATTAATATCTACAGTAATGTTGAGTGTCGAATAGCAAAATATTGCGGTTAGTCAAAGAACAATTTACGGTATACAAGGCTTTCACCGCCGCTACGAAATTCACCTGGTGTAACCCCGGTTATACTGCGAAAAGCTTTGATAAAATAACTTCCACTGGAATAGCCAACTTGTTCGGCGATGACTTCAATGCTAAAAGTGGTTCCGCGCAGCAGTTCCAATGCTTTCTCGGTACGTACACGGGTCAGATAAGTACCTGGAGTCAAGCCTGTACTGGAGGAAAAGCGACGTATAAAGTGATATTTGGAAAGGGAAACATGCTCGGCAAGGTGATCGATGCTGATCATCTTGGAGTAGTTGTTTTCTATGTATTCAACGGCTATTTGAATGTTTTCAGACCAATTCTCCCTGTTGTGCAATGTTGTTTTCTGTAATCGAGTCAATTCTGTCATGAACTGATATACGCTGGATGATGCGATCAGAGGATCAGTGATTCTGCCTGCCGCCGCATCAGTCACGATCATCCGCAACAGTCGGATGGGTGTACAGTCAGCGGGAAGATAGGGAACTTCTCCCGCTTCCCGAAGGAATTTTCGCCAATGGGGCAGAATAAGAGTGGGCCTGAACAGCAGGAACAGAAACTCCCAAGGTTCTTTTGATGCTGAATCATAGTAATAGCGATGTGCTCCTGGAATTTCTGCCAAAAAAGCTTGTCCTGCGGAAACATGATGAATGCGATTATTCGACTCAAATACACCTTCACCTGAGATTGTATATTGGAATAACAGGAGAGGCCCGTCCGAACGTTCGAGTCCATCCCAATGATAAGAAGGATCGGTTATTGAATCACATCCAGCCGCATACAGTACACACAGTTGGAGCTCTTTGTCTTCGGCGAATCGAAACCCATAGGTACCTCTAGGGATATTCATGTCAGTTCTCCTTGTTGCCCTGAATTTTTACTGCGCTTCGCGAATGAAAATATCCACTAGTCTCTGACCTAATGAAAAATTGGAACCATATTTACGCAGGTTATCTTCCCGATTACCCATTAGCATCATGGTCGAGAAGGTCTCTGCCAGGAAAAACGGATCGTCCGTCCGTAGTCTGTTTGCATCCATTGCCCGTTGAAAATGAGTGGCTAACACTTCGTGAATATGATGCTCTGCTTCACGTATGTCCTGAATTTGGGCATGGTCAAGAAAAGGCTCAGCTTCTCGAAGCATCGTTACAATCTCTGCATGTGGATTGGCCAGTCTGGCCTCTGCCAAACGCACAAGCCCCGACTCCAGATTCTCGGCTTGATCGAGCATATGCGATGTTAACCGGCTCACATTCTGAAGCATCGTTGTAAACGCGACTTTAAACAGCTCTGGTTTGCTGGTGAAATGATAATAAATGGTTGGTTTGGACACGTTACATGCTTTGCCAATTTGGTGAAGTGTGACTGTTTCGTAGCCATACTCCATGAATAGCTTTGAAGCTGTATGAATAATGGTTTGCTGAATTGAGATATCGTCGTCGCCATGTTTGGGTCTTCCTGGCAAACGTTTGTATGATTTTTCTGTCATTAGACTTCCCTCCATGGATATTTTATGACAAATAACGATAGTTAGCAAAATCACCTTGTAATTATACTTACCGGTAAGTATAATTTATGGAGAGTTAAAAAAGAGAACACATTATCCTCATAACAAGGTGGTTTTAGGATTGAAAACAGCACAACGTACAAACAAATGGAAGAAGATAATCATATGGACAATCTTGTCCATCGTTATCATCGTAGCCGGAGCTTTCGTATATCTTAATTCGGTTACGTATAGTCCTTCTGAACGAGCTGAAGCGGCAATGACAAGTGATGCACAGGTTAATGTCACCAAGATTAAGGACGGTTACCGGTTTGAACCCGTGGGTGTAGAGGTAACTGAACCGAATATTATTTTTTATCCGGGCGGTCTGGTTGAACCTGAAAGTTATTCTCCACTTGCCAGAGAAATGGTAGAACAGGGACACCGGGTATATATCGCGAACATGCCAATAAACTTGGCGATTTTCGGTCAAAACAAGGCTAATTCCTTTATCGAGGAACATCCCGATGAAGCATTTGTAATTGGCGGCCATTCATTGGGAGGATCATTTGCATCACGATATGCTGCTGAGCACAATGAGAAGTTGGAAGGCGTCTTTTTCTTGGCTTCCTATGCAGATGAAGGGGGGAGCTTGAAGAATACGGACTTGTCTATCTTACAGATTACAGGCTCGGACGACGGAGTACTTAACTGGGAAGACTGGGAGAACTCCAAAGCAAATCTTCCGGAAAAAACGACATATGTAAGTATTGAGGGTGGAAATCACGGTCAATTTGGCTCATATGGCATGCAAAAAGGAGACAATCAGCCTGCTATTACGGAAGAAGAGCAGTTGGAAGAGGTTGTCGTAGCATTGCGGAACTGGATGGATAAATTAAAATAATATAATCAACTATGTGCTGAATGGTAATGATTCGTGGTACGATTAAAGTCGCTATTTTAGCGGCTTTTTTTGTTGAAGGATACGGCTGTGCCTCAGTGGAGCAGGGTTAACTGCTTTTATTGATTGAATTTCAATTCAATGATAGGCTTATAAACGGAAGACAGCAAGAGCAAGAACATCAAAAGGAGAAAAGATTATGTTTTTCAGAAAATTTGCTTACACGTTAGTGATCATCCTCGCTGCATTATTGTTCTCCGGTTGTACATCAGAGTCTGTGCTTGATATCGGATCACCTCAAGTTTCGGAGGATATGGGATTTGATGAGGTTGCCAATTATATCTCGGAGTATAAAGAGCTCCCACCCAACTATATCACCAAGAAAGAGGCCAGTGATCTGGGATGGGAACCAAGTGAAGGGAATTTACGTGAAGTGGCTCCAGGTAAAAGCATTGGCGGCGACGTGTTCAGAAACCGGGAAGGACTGCTCCCCAACAAAAAAGGCCGGATATGGTATGAAGCCGATATAAATTACTCAGGAGGACGGCGCGGAAGCGACCGAATTCTATATTCGAATGACGGTCTAATCTATAAGACGACAGATCATTACAAGTCATTTGAACAGTTAAAATAAATGGAGGAACTAATATGAGCAATATTCAGATTGACGGATACCACATTCACAGCAAGGAAGAATTGCATCAAGTACTTCGGAATCAGCTTGAGTTGGACGAGAACTACGGAGGAAATCTGGACGCGCTGTGGGATGTCTTAACCGGGGCTGTAAGCATGCCGCTTACCGTTCAATGGCTTGGCTTCGAGAAGAGCAAAGAAATTCTTGGAGATTACGCTGACCAAGTCATGGAATTGTTGCGGGAAGTTGAAGCGGAGATCCAAGGATTTACGTTGGAATTATATTACTGAAAAGTATGTTTGGTGTGATGAGGCGATGGGCAACCATCGCTTTTTTGGTCTTCAGATTCTACTCAGACTCTACTCAAACTCATGTCTAGATCATGCTATTTCATGGCTTAATAATCAAGGTTGGGGTTAGTAGACTTCCTTATACTTTAAGCATGGAATAGGTTAGGCGGGAGTGTACTCGTACACTAACAGTTGAATATGTAAGCGTATACTACTCCATAGCCAACCATCTTAATGTCTGGATTGGTTATTACGACTAACACCATTTAGGGGGCAGAAAAATAATGAGAGTCGTTTCAAAAATGCTAGGAGCATGTCTCGTAACGAGTGTTGTGCTGGTTTCCGCAGGTTGCGGAAACGCTGCAGAGAATTCCGAATCGAATACCAGTGACCCCAACAGTCCGATTACGTTTACCTTCTTTGGCGCAGATGCAAGTCCCAACTGGAACAATATGCAGGATGCTGTAGGGAAGAAAATTACGGAAAAAACGGGTGTAACCATTAATGCTGAATTCGATATCTCAAGCGGAGGAGGAAACGACCGTATATCCCTTATGGCCGCCAGCGGTGATTACCCGGATTTAATATTCCCTAAAGGTAACCTGAGCAGACTTGTTGATGCTGGTGCAATGATTGATCTGACGGATCTGATCGAAGAACATGCGCCCAATTTGAAAAAAATTTACGGTGAGCATTTTAATCGCTTGAAATATAGCAATGAAGACCCATCCATATATTGGATTCCAACGAATGGTGCGATTGATCAAGAAAGCTTCGATGCCACGAATGGTGCTGCTATTCAGCACCGAGTAGTCAAAGAACTTGGATACCCCGAGATCAAAACCTTGGAGGATTATGAAAATGTCCTGCGTGAGTATTATAAAAATAATCCAACTACGGATGATGGCCAACCGACAATCCCGCTGACACTCAGTGCAGATGGATGGCGGCGAATGATCACCGTTACCGATCCGGCAGTGATGGCTACTGGAGGACCTGGGGATGGTGAATATTTCATTAACCCTGACACATATGAAGCTGTTCTTCATTATAAGCGTCCTGAGGAGAAGGAATATTTCCGTTGGTTGAACAAAATGTATAATGAAGGTCTAGTAGATAAAGACAGTTTTGTGCAAAAGGATGATCAGTATAAGTCCAAAATCGCCAGTGGACGTGTTCTATCGGTGCTTGATCCGCTTTGGGGATTCAGCGATGCGGAAAATGCTTTGAAAAGTGCAGGCAAGGACGACATGACTTACGGATTCTATCCTGTAACGCTGAACGACAGCTTCCAACGCAAAGATTTTCAGGATATCGGATTTGATGGATATGGTATCGGCATAACTGTTGATGCTGAAGACCCTGTCCGGGCCATCAAATTCCTGGATTGGCTTTCTTCTGAGGAAGGTCAAGTATTAAGAAATTGGGGTATCGAAGGTGAACATTACGTTGTGGAAGACGGAGTTCGCAAAATACCGGCAGATATTCAGGAGCGTAAAAACAAAGACAATAGCACATTCAGCAAAGAAACCGGTATAAACTTATACACCATTTTTGGCGCTCATTATGGAGACGGTGTCAAAGATTCAACGGACAACTATTATACAACCAACTATCCTTTGCAGATCCAGGAAGGTTATTCTGATATAGAAAAAGAAACGCTGAAAGGTTATGGTATTACAACCTGGAAGGAGCTGTTCCCTAACGGAGATGAGTTCCCGGTGAAAGAGTGGGGTGCAGCTTATAATATGCCGATTCCTACGGATAGCGGAGACTATAACGTGGTGTATCAGAAGACACAAGATATTATTCAGAAACGGATCGCGGAAGCAATTACATCCTCTCCGAGTGCTTTTGAAGACATATATGATAACATGATTACCGAACTTGATAATGCAGGTGCAGTTGCCATGGAACAGCAGTATACAGAGTGGATTAAAGATCGTGTTAGATTATGGACGGGAAAAGAGATCAATTAACCCGCGGACATGATCTCGTTAACAGGTTAAATGCAGATTAGATACGCCTCGCAAGCAAATGAAGAAAAAGAGAAACATCGAGCCAACCTACATGGCTTGATGTTTTTTGCTTTAGCGAATTATCTTGTCGTCATCATCATATTTCGATTGCATCACGTCGTTGTTTGCTATATTTGCCCGGAGAAATGCCGACCATTTTAGTGAAACTGCGAATAAAATTGGCATAGTCACTAAAGCCCGATTGAAAGCATGCATCCGTAATACTCATTCCATCAGAAAGGTGGAATTTGGCACGTTCTATACGACGACCCAAAATGTAGGAGCGGATCGTTAATCCGGTATGCTTTTTGAACTGTCGGCTGATGTATGTGCTGTTCATATAGAATGCTTCGGCAAGTTTGCGAAGTGTAATATCTTGATTCAGATGAATCTCAATATAATCCATCGTTTCACGAACCAGTTCAGGCATGATGTCATTGGGAACAAAAGAATTGTTGTGAAACCAGACGTTAACCATGACCAACAATTGGGCTACCGCTGCATTAATTTTGATGTCCGTGCCATAAGCATCCGAAGCAAGCAGACCCTCCAGTTCGTTCGTCCATTGCATCATCATTTTCAAGCCTTGATTGTCTAAATGCACGATATTGCCTTTTCCTTTTGGGCGATGATCAAAACATGACGACAGATTGGTTGATGGCGTAGACAGCTGGTAAAGGTATGGTTTTTTTAGATTGATTGTAATGCGCTCATACTCAGATTCATCTAGTATAAAGGCTCGGTGCATCTCCTCGGGTGACATTACAAGCAAATCACCAGGCTGTACATGGTAACATCGATTTTCTACATAAAAGTGAACGTTCCCACGAAGAAACAGGTAGATCTCGTATGCATTATGGCGATGATAGATTGTTTCCAGCTTATACGTCGTTACGCGGTGCAGATATAAGAGCTCAGGCTCGATGGGATCATAAAAACACTCAGAGGATCCACTCATGAAGTACCTCCTGTCATTTCACGCAATAAATAGAGCGGTTAACGCAATGAAATTGTATTCAGGTTACCTTAAAATGTAATCATCCTATCATGATACCTTTTGTATTGCAAACGCTTTCTTAGATAGAGCACAACTAATAACGATTATAGGGGGATTAATTCGATGAATCATCATTCTATACCACTTGCTGGTGAGAAAAACCAAGATCAAGATGCCAATTGGGAGAGTATCCCAAGGGAGATTGGAAAGCTTCGTCCAAACGGGAACCCTTTGGTGGCCCACAAATTCGGAGCCGATCCCTATGCTCTGGTATTTAACAATAGAGTCTACTTATATATGACAAGTGATAAGCTTGAATATGATAAGGACGGTCTTCCTCAGAAAAACAGCTATAGTTCAATCAACCGGATTACGGTCATTTCCTCAGATGACTTAATCAACTGGACTGATCATGGGGAGATCAGAGTTGCCGGACCTCAAGGTGCAGCAACATGGGCTTCGCAATCCTGGGCCCCGGCAGCTGCTCATCAAATCTTGGATGGCGAGGATTACTTCTTTCTTTATTTCGCTAACAACGCCAGTGGAATCGGGGTATTGTCTGCGCCAACACCTGTAGGTCCATGGGTAGACCCTATCGGAAAAGCACTTATTACAAGAGAGACTCCGGGAGTGGAAGACGTAACTTGGCTGTTCGATCCAGCTGTACTTGTAGATGATGATCATGAGGCTTACCTCTACTTTGGTGGTGGTATTCCGGAAGGGAAAGCAGGAAGACCTGATACGGCAAGAGTTATGCGATTGGGAGACGATATGATCAGTGTCGTTGGCACAGCTAAGGTTATTCAGGCGCCTTATATGTTTGAAAGCTCAGGGATACATAAATATAATAATAATTACTACTATACGTATTGTTCCAATTTTGACAAGGCAGATCGGCCAGAGGGCAGCCCGCCACCCGGTGAGATTGCCTATATGACTAGCGTTCAACCAATGGGTCCATGGACATATCAGGGCACGCTGCTCCAGAATCCCGGACACTTCTTTGGTATTGGCGGCAACAACCACCAGGCTATATTTCAACTAGCAGATCAGTGGTACATTGCCTATCATGCCCAAACATTATGCCAAGCCATGAATATTCCCGAAGGTTACCGTTCAACACATGTGAATCGAGTCGAGCATGATGAGGCTACGGGTAAGATTAAGAAAGTACATGCAGATTATCAGGGCGTGGATCAAATTAAGTATTTCAATCCCTATAAGCCGGTAACAGGTTCCACAATTGGATGGAGCAGCAGAGTATCCACTGAGCAATATCCGGACTCTGGTGAGATGTCTGTATCAGATTCGAATATCATTGCCGCCAAGCTGCAAAATGACAGCTGGATAGCCATATCCAAGGCCGATTTTGAAAGTGGAGGACCTTCTAGCTTCTCAGCCATGATTTCGAATCAAGGAACCGAAGGTACGTTGGAGCTTCGGATTGATCGCACGGACGGACCTTTAATTGGAGAACTCATTGTTCCGCCCGCCACCGAATCTCTTCAATGGATGGAGGTAACAACCAAAGTTACGGGTGCACAAGGTGTGCAAGACTTGTATATTATCTTTAAAAGTACAACAGACAGCTCTACTATTCTTTTAAGAGAATGGAAGTTTAACAGAAAAAATGAGGTGTAATTAAAGCATGTATCCAAATCCGATTATTTGGGCTGATTACCCGGATCCTGACGTGATTCGTGTAGAGGACACATATTATATGGTCAGTACAACCATGCATATGATGCCGGGATGTGTCATTCTGCGTTCATATGATCTGATCCATTGGGAAGTAGCCACATATGTATACGACACATTGGATGATACACCCGCGCAACGGCTTGAAAATGGTCAACATATATATAGTAAAGGCATGTGGGCCGCTTCCCTTCGTTATCATCAAGGCATGTTCTATGTCATTTTTGTCGCAAATGATACCCGTAAAACGTACTTGTACACGTCGACCTCCATCTCGGGAGAGTGGAAGAAGCAAGTAGTGGAGGGATTTTACCATGATTGCTCCTTATTTTTTGATGATGATGAACGAGTGTATCTTGTGTACGGGAATACCGAGATTTATCTGACCGAATTAAGCTCCGATCTGACCGGGCCCAAACCGGGTGGAGTGCATCGCTTGATTGTAAAAGAAGAGCAGCCTTATCACCTTGGTTATGAAGGAGCACATTTCTACAAGATCAATGGGAAATATGTTGTATTCCTGATTCATATCACGAAAGCTTCCGGACGGAGAACGCAGGCGTGTTATACGGCAGACTCTCTGGAAGATGTCTTCACTGGTGGAGAAGTATTTAATGACGATATGGATTATTTCAATTCTGGTGTTGCTCAGGGTGGCATCGTGGATACACCGAATGGGGATTGGTATGCAATGCTGTTTCAGGATCATGGGGCTGTAGGCCGGATTCCTGTTTTGGTTCCGCTCCATTTTGATCAAGGTATTCCGGTATTTGCGAACAAAGCTCCAAAACAGATTGATATTCCGAGCACCAGACCAGAGTACCGTTATAACCCGTTAATAGGTAGCGACAGTTTCAATTATGAAGCCGAAGAAGATGGAAGAGTACGCCTCCGTGATTTTTGGCAATGGAATCATACCCCTAATCAAGAACTCTGGTCCGTCACAGAGAAACCCGGGGTTTATCGTGTTCGAACCGGACAGATCAGCCCGAATCTGACATTCGCCGTCAACACACTAACCCAGCGTTCAATGGGGCCCGCTTGCGAAGCAATCGTTACGCTTGACGGCAGTGGTCTGAATAATGGCGATTATGCCGGGTTATGCTTTCTGATCGGTTCATACGGTATGATCGCTCTTACGAAGCAGGATAACCAGTTTCACTTGGTCATGCATGCTAGAGATGGTGAGGACTCGACCATATTTGGTAATCTGATTGACCAAGAGCCTGCTACGGAGCATGAACGTATCCCGGTATCAGGTCCAGTAGTTAAACTAAAAGCATTCGGAAATTTTGAGAACAATCTGGATGAGTGCTCTTTTGCCTATTTCGATGGAATTGAATGGAGAGATATCGGGATTGTCCATAAAATGATATATAAACTGGATCATTTTATGGGTTGCCGAACGGGGTTGTTTGTATATTCAACCCAAATGGTTGGAGGAACAGCTGACTTTTCAAATTTCCAATATCGTATGATTCATCCGGAAGAGAAACAATGAACATATGTAAAAGCCGCCCAACGGCGGCTTTTCGTATTCAATGATTACAAGTTGTTGTACAATGATATGGATTCAAAGTTGCCAGAGAGAAAAGAGTTGTTCAAACCGAACTGGGGGCATGTCGTCATGTATAAGAGATGTCTGGACATAACAAAATGGACCTTCATTCTGTTCCTTGCTGTGTCGATACCAGCAGGCCATACCGAAGGGAATTCCAAACAACATCATTCGCAGCCAGATGGGCAGCAGGTTCTACTCCCCGCTGTGTTTGAGAGGTATTCCCCTCCCATAGTAGTCTCTTTTGTCAGGGAAACCGGAGATGACATTGAGCGCATGATTAACCAGCTGCCTGGGGAGACGATGCTGGACAATCGCTGGACTCGTTTGTATGAAAAGGAGCTGGGAATTCAGATTCACTACGACTGGATTGCTAATGGAGATGTGTACAATCAGAAACTGGGTGTATCCCTTGCTGCAGGACGCTTTCCAGATGTGGTAAAAGTAAATCCATATCAACTCAGACAACTGAGCAACGCTGGGATGATTGAAGATTTAACCCATGTGTACCAAGAGCATGCTTCACCTCTTACGAAGAGTATATTAGAGGCAGAGGGAACAGGCGCATTTGATGCGGCAACCATCGATGGCAAACTGATGGCTATTCCCGAATCTTCTTCCTCCATCGAGACTGCACAGTACCTGTGGATTAGAACCGATTGGTTGGAGAATCTGGGACTGCGGCCACCTGTAACGATGGAAGAGCTTCTGCAGATTTCGAAAGCGTTTACAGAGAAAGACCCCGACAGAAACGGAGAACAGGATACGTACGGACTTGCGCTAACGAACCATCTATGGGATCCAGTTATGGGAGCTGCAGGGCTGATGTCAGGCTACGGTGCCTACCCTACGATATGGGTTAAAGATGCAGAAGGAAACCTTACTTATGGAGGCATACAGCCTGAAGTTCGAGAGGCTCTGAAAGCACTGCAAACGATGTATCGTGAAGGCCAGCTTGATCCGGATTTTGGCTATAAGAGTGGAAGTAAAGCGTCTAGAATGGTTCAGGATGGAAAAATAGGGATGCTCTACGGGGAACAGTGGACATCCTTTATGCTTCAGACCACCCGTGATACGGATAATGATGTAGAATGGCAGGCATATCCCATTGTTGCAAAGTCTGACCAGAGTCTGTTCGTTCCGCTACGTTCCAACACTGGGCAATACTTTGCTGTAAAAAAAGGCTTCTCTAATCCAGAGGTCGTGGTTAAGCTCATGAATCTGCATCTGGACATCAACTGGGGGGATCAGGCACAGTATGAAACATACTACAATGATGACTCCAAAGCGGTGTGGATGCTTTCACCGGTGACTCCTTTTCCCGGTAATAAAAATATAGATGCATACAAACAAATTCGGGATGCCAGAAGTACAGGAGACTACTCTGCTCTGCAGAATGAAGCTCTCGCCATTCATAAACGAATTGTAGCCTATGATGTGAACCATGTAGAGAGCGGTTGGGGCTGGAAACAAACCTATGGGCCTTCGGGTGCTTTTAGCATTGCAGATTCTTATGAACAGAACGGCCAACTTCTCTATGACCAGTTCACTGGCGGCATTACGGACACCATGGTTGATCGACAAATTATTCTTCGAGATCTTCAGCTTGAAGCCTATATGAACATTATTCTAGGCAGGTCGATCGATGAGTTTGATCAATTCGTAGAGAACTGGCGCAAGCTGGGGGGAGATCAGATCACTTCGGAAGTTAACGCATGGTTTCACACCAGCAAGCCAAAGGAGCGCTAATGTTCACTTTATTCATACAAGGAACCAATTCAGCCTTTGGCATTGGAGGTGAATGTATTGATCAAGATTCCTGCTAGATCATGGCTTAACAGCATATTTGCGCGATTGATAATTACCTATCTGGTATTCGTTCTTCCACTTATTCTTCTTGGAGTGTATCTGTATCATTGGAGTTATGACAATGCAAGCCAGGAAATATCGTTGTCAACGGAGAGACGGTTGAACCAATATGTCGTGGAATTGAACAGAGAGATGGAATGGATGGAATTACAGCAGTTTGATATTGTTGAGGATCGAAAACTGAATCGTCTGGCGATTCTCTGGGACATGATGGATCAGGTTGAGCGGCGTGATACATTAAATTACCTGACCGAACGACTCGCTTCATTTAAGAATAGCACTGCTTATATCAAAAACGTTCATGTACATATCCCTTCTGTCGGCAAAAGTATATCCGCGATCCAAGGCATCGATGATTTTAATAAAAGTTCTTACCTATACTTCAGTTCAAGCATGCAAGGAAAAGGTACACGTTTCACGGTAAAAGAGGACACCTTGAACTTGAGTGCTGTCAGACTGACAGGTACGAGAGGAGAACCCCCTCTTTTTGTCATTCAAGTGGAGCTGGACACAGAACACTTTCAGAATGAACTCACACGGCTTAATTTGTATCCGGAGAGTTCAACTTTTCTGATTGAGGACAAAACGGGCCATGCCATCACCGATAAGCATCAAGCTGGTGTTATCCTCGCGAATTACCGTGAGCACAATATAAAAGGCACACTGGATGGCTTTCGAATGAAGGTGGGGGACACCATGTATCACGTTAGTCAGTTGCATATGGACTCCCTGGGCTTATCCGTAGCTACATATCTACCCGAAGCCATTGTAACCAGGCCACTTAGCAAGTTCTATCATTGGGCTTGGCTGTTTGCAATTACATCATTTGTTGCCATTACGGCGTATCTCTATTCAAGTTACAAGTTGATACACATTCCATTATTGTTGTTGGTGAAAAGATTCAAAAAAATGGAGGGAGGCATGTTTGATGTCCCCATCGCGCATAACCGAAAGGATGAATTTGGCTTCCTCTACACCCGTTTCAATCATATGATCGAAAATCTACAATCCCTTATTGACCGAGATTTCAAGAAAACACTGATGATGCAGCGGGCCGAGCTGAAACAGCTCCAATCCCAGATTAATCCTCATTTCCTGTACAATAGCTTCTTTATTCTGAATTCTCTGGCAAGAACAGGGGAAACAGAGCGTATTGAGCAATTTACTAACATGCTTGGGGAGTATTTCAGATTCATCACCCGGAATGAAACCGATCATGTGAAGTTGAAAGTGGAAGTTGAGCATTCACGAATCTATACAGAGATTCAGCAATTACGGTTCTCCAGACGAATCAACGTTGATTTTGGGTCACTACCTGCTGAGATGGAGCATATTCACGTTCCCAGACTCATTATTCAACCCATTATTGAGAATGCATATGAACACAGCCTTGAAAAGAATACGGCCTCCGGTCTTCTAATTATTGGATTTAATATGGATGGTTCATATGCCGAGATTACGGTAGAGGATAATGGAAATGAGTTGGAAGAGCAACAGATTCAAGCTCTTCAACAACGCTTGCATAACGACGGAAGTACGGATGAAATGACCGCGTTAATAAATATTCATCGACGTCTGGTCCTGACGTATGGAGAAGGAAGTGGCCTTTTCCTATCCAGAAGTGAACTGCAAGGATTAAAAGTCACAATTCGAATCCAGTGGAAAGAAGGAGAGAACGAATGTATCGACTTTTGATTGTAGATGACGAGGAGATTATTACGGATAGTCTCTATGAAACATTCGCCAGACATATCCCCGACCAGCTTGATGTATGTAAGGCATACTCTGCAACAGAAGCATTGTCCTGGATGCAGCGTTCGAGAATTGATATTGTTCTAACGGACATTCGCATGCCGGGTATGAGTGGTTTGGAACTGACAGAGCGGATTCAAGCCAGTTGGCCGAATTGTCGCGTCATTTTTCTAACAGGACATAGCGATTTTGATTACGCCTATCAAGCTTTTCAAATGACCAATGTGCGTTACTTGCTCAAAACGGAAGGCTATGACAAGGTGATGTCTGTTGTCGAAGATGTGATGGAAGAGATTCGGCGAAGTCACAGCATGCTTGAGTTGTTGGAACAATCACATAAAGTCAACTCGCAGCTTGCACTGATTCAACAAAAAGAGTATTTGCGGAAGCTGCTTCAAGATTGTACAGCGGTTATGGCTTCTACTATTGATATGCAGGACGAATTATTCAGAAGAGATATAAGATTACAGATCAACTCACCTGTTTATCTCATACTGGGGCGGTTCAATAATCCGCCAGAAAAAGGTTCAGATCTCACACAAGTCCAGGAATCTGTTCGTATTATCGGCTCTTCTCTAATGCATGAGCGAACAGTGTGCGTCAGTGTAACGGACCATTATGGAGATACGATCTGGTTGCTACAGCCGAAGCAGGAAGAAGAGATGACCAATGATAAACTCGTACGATTTCTAGAAGGCACACTGGAACTGGTGCAGGAAGCTTGTATGGTATCTCTTGGTGTATCCATTGCATTCTCATTAAGCAGTCAAAGCTGTGAATGGTCCGAGTTAACCAAACAATATGAACGTCTGAGATTACTCCAGTGGATGAAAATAGGGGATGGCGTATCTATGGTAATCACGGATCATCGCAATGACCTCTCATCTGATGTACCCAAAGAATCCATGCGGATCTCAAACCGGATTGAGATTATGTCAGGATATTTGGAAACGGGGCGAATTCAGCCATTTTACGATATATTTGAGGAGCTTGCAGGTGAACTGCTGCAACAGGATATCACGATGGAACGTGCAATGGAAACCTACTACAATCTGGCCTTATTATTACATTCGACCATCAATCGGTGGGGTCTTCAACAGAAGATCCCAGATCAACGAAGCTTGCTGCATCTAGGGGAGTATACTTGCATGAAGGATGCAGTACAATTTTTATATCGTGCTGCCGATGAACTAGTCCGGTACAAAAGATCAAATGAACAGGAGCGCGCTAACGTTGTCATTCATTCCTTATGCAGTTACATCAAGGAGAACCTTGAGAAAGATCTTTCTTTAGTAAGACTGGCAGAACTTCATCATTTTAATCCATCCTATCTGTCCCGATTCTTTAAGCAGGAAATGGGAATTAACCTGTCCGAGTTCATTGACGACTGCCGAATAAGAAGAGCCAAAGAATTGCTTCAGAACCCGAATTTTATGGTGCGTGAGGTCTCACTCCAAGTGGGATACGAGGCAGCGCATTCGTTTACCCGACTTTTTAAGAAAATAACGGGAATGACTCCCCAAGAATACCGGGAATCCCTTTTGGTACGTTAATTGTAAATTCTCTGGAATTGACTAGCTCAAACAACCACAACAACCACAAAAACCGCAGGGAGTAGAATACATCCTGCGGTTTTTGTGGTTGTTATCTAATGGATATACTCACCGAATCGGCGAACCACCTTAGGCAGTGTGAATTTTTTGTCGTCTGTATGCATTGGGGCTCGATCCGGCATACGCTTTGAATTTTTTATAGAACCAATCAATATCCTTATAGCCTACCTCAATCGCAATTTCATATATTCGCAGATTCGTGGAAGACAGCAGTTGCTGGGCCTTTTCCATACGTTGCTGGAGCATATAATCATTGAAAGACATTTTCTCTTCTAGTTTGAACTTCTGTCCAAGATAGGCACAGTTAAAATGAAGCATGTCAGAGATCTTCTTCAGCGTGATTTCATCACTCAGGTGATCCCGTACATAGGCTTTGACGATACGAATCACATGACTGGAGTGCATGGGCTTACCATTCATTTGAACAGGCGTTTTGAAGAACGACGACGTTTTGTGTGCCGGATCGGTTTCAAGGTGGGATCGAAGTCCATGCAGACTGTTAAGTAAAGAAGAGGGACTAACAGGATACGGGAGATAATCATTCACCTGATACGTAAGGGCTTTGCGAACGAACCTGAAGTGATCTCTTCCACCCATCAGGAGGATGGGGATCTGACTTTTTAGTCGAATGTCGTTGCATAACCAGAGCCCCGCGGTATCAAACCTCTCTGTATGTACCATAACAAGGGAAAAGTCTCGTTCTGACAATGCGGTCAAAGCCTCGGACGATGAGAACACACAATTTGCAATAGTATATTGAGCTTTGCTCCGTAGCAACATCTGTTGCAACTCTCCGCACAAACGACGGCTGAAATCCACAAGTAAAATATCATACATGAAGCAATACCTCGCCTTCTGCTGAATTGTAATCCGCCAGGTTTAACTGAATTATGACTTAATTTCATTATGGTAATAAAAGAAAGCGCATACAATGTGCATATTTTTGTAGAGAGTGCATTTCTTTACCAATTGAAACCCAGAATGCAATTTGTACGCACAAAATCACGAAAATCTATATTCAGCCGGGGTAAACACCTGTATTTTGGCAGGTTGTTTGCGCTTTCATTTGGACGATACACTGTGATAGCAAAAGACAATCAGGGGGGAAGACGATGAGAAAAAACAAGTTCATGCTACTGAGCCTGGTATTTGCGGTCTTGCTGGTAATCGCTGCATGTAGTTCTGCACCTACCGCTCAACCCGAGCCGGAAAAGACGACACCACAGGAAGAACAAAAAACCGCAGAAACCGAGCCGAAGAATGAAAACTCTACGCCAGAAATGGATTTTGACATGGGCGGCAGAACAATCAAAGTTGTTGCTTGGTGGGACATGGAAATACAGGGGAACAACCCGGACAACATTCAACGCCTTGAGAATCTCGAAGCGCTGAAGAAAAAACACAATTTTAATATTGAATACGTTTCCATTGATTTTGGCGAATATCAGGAAAAGGTGGTCGCTTCCCTGATGGCAGGGGAACCGCTTGGTGATTTGGTGAGATTGGGCAAAAACTATGCCATTCCCGCATTGACCAAACAGGATCTCTTGTGGCCAGTGGATGATTATATTAAAAACGACAAAGTATTCAATCAGAAAACAACGAAGGAATATATGCAATATGAAGGCAAAGGTTACGGCTTTACAGAGGACCAGTCCTCCTTTATCAACGGAATTTTCTATAATCGCACCCTCATGCAGGAGCTGGGCTTGAAGCCGTTGCAGGAATATGTGGATGCTGATGAATGGAACTGGGATACGTTCCTCAGTGTTGCGAAACAAGCGAACAAGGATCGGAACAACGATGGCAAGCTGGACACTTGGGGACTCGCTCAGACAGGATTGCTTGAACCAATTCTGTATTCCAATGAAGCTTCCCTGACCCTAGAGGATAAGCAGAACCTGGAAGACCCAAAAACGAAGGAAGCACTGAATTTCCTGTCCAAACTGGCTACGGAAAAGGTCGGCAGAGCTTCTGAAGGCGGCGACTGGACTGAGCCGTCCACGTTCTTCCGTCAAGGCAATACGTTGATGTATTCAGGTGCTATGTACGAGGTTGAAGGCATTATGACAGACATGAAGGATTACGATATCGGTTTTGTACCTTTCCCTAAAGGTCCAAGTGCATCAGCGTATCACTCTGGTGAGTCACGTTACCAGGCTATAACGATTCCTAAAGCAGTAGAGAATCCGGAACAACTGATGTACATCTGGGAGAAAATTAACGAGATTGATTCGATCTATGAGTATCCGGGCCAATCCACACTGGAGACACATCTGACTGACGAAGCAGATATCAACAACGCCAGGGAGGTCGCAGAAGGAATGCTGGTTCTCGACCATAATACATTCCCGTCCTTGCCTTTCTGGGACTTTGATGGAGAGCTCAAAGAAGGGGTATCTGTATCTACGCTGATTGAGAAATACAAGGCACCTTTCCAGGCTGCGATTGATGAGGTATACAAATAAGCATCATGACACACGGGCAGAACGCACCAGTGATGGTGCGGTCTGTCCGGGTTAGTCAATCGTCCAGTTCTCGCAATGCTTAGAGGAAAGGGGATACATTCGAACATGCGGTCACGTAAGAAAAAGGGACTAATCTTGGTGCTTGTCCTGGCCCTGGTACTCTCCATATGGACGCTATATCCATCGCGGGATCGTTATCCGGGGACGGTACATGCGCTTGAGGACTTTGACGCAGTATCGGCAACCGAGGATTCATACAGTTATGACCATTATCTGACTACTCATGCCAATTCGGCTAAACCCGAGAAAACAATACGCATTGAAGGCGAATCTTATGTTCAGGCAACTGACGGGGAATTCGAGGTCGTGCAAGGTTATGCAGGACTGGATGGGAGCGCTGTAATTACGCCGGAAACTGGAACCATTCGTTGGGATGTTCCCGTTCAAATGAGCGGTTTGTACAATATTCGCATTCACTATTACCCTGTAGAGGGTAAAAGCTCGGGTATTGAACGCAGACTCGAGGTGAACGGGGAGGTTCCATTTAGAGGGGCCGATGTTCTCTTGTTTGACAGGGTGTGGGGAAATCGCGAGGATAACGTTCGTCGTGACGATCGGGATAACGATCTCAGACCAAGACAAGTGGAACAGCCCGAGTGGCAGTTGACTTCCTTCAAGGATAGCGGAGGCTATTTCGAGGAGCCCTTTCAGTTTTATTTTGAAAAAGGAAACCCGCAGTTATCGCTCACTTCGTTAAGAGAAAGTATGGCGATCGATTATATTGAGCTGTATCAGGAAGGGGAGATCCCGACCTATGCAGAGCTTGAGGCAACTTATGCCTCACAGGGGCTGAAACCAGCGGCTCCTGTCATGCTGAAAGTACAAGGGGAACAAGCAGTCAGCAAGTCGTCTCCTACACTGGCACCCATCTCGGATCGTTCGAGCCCATCGCTGGAACCTTATGATGTGTCCAAAATTCGCATGAATGCGATCGGGGGCATCAACTGGAAGCTGCCGGGTGAATGGATCGAGTGGGAAATCGACGTGCCTGAAGACGGATTGTATCAAATCGCGTTAAAGGTAAAACAGGATCAATTGCGCGGTATTTACGCTACCCGCAGTCTGACGATCAACGGCGAAGTTCCGTTTAAAGAAATGAAACGCATTCGCTTCAACTACAGCCCATCCTGGCAAACTCAGGTTCTGGGAGCAGCAGAAAATCAGCCTTACCAGTTTCATCTCGACAAAGGAAAACACCGGATTCGAATGACGGTTACGCTAGGCGACATCGCTCCGCTGCTTCGTACCGTGGAATCCAGCGTGCTGGAATTGAATGAGATGTATCGCAAGATTCTGATGATCACCTCCAACAGCCCCGATCCGCTTCGGGATTATCAGTTGGAACAACGCATCCCGGAGATGACGGAAGTCTTTGAACGACAGGCAGACACGCTCCGTTCTGTAGCGGATTATCTGGAAAAGGCAACGGGTGAGCAAAGTGATAAAGTTGCCGTGCTGCACGCCATGGTCATGCAGCTTGAAGATATGGCGGCCAAGCCGGAGACCGTTCCTAAACGACTGGATACGTTCAAAATTAACGTAGGTGGCCTGGGTACCTGGATATTGTCAGTACGTGAACAGCCGATCACTCTGGATTACCTCGTCGTGTCTCCGCCGGGTGAAGCCTTGCCAGATGCGGAAGCGACGGCCATTCAGCAGGTGAAACATGAGCTGGGTGCATACGTGGCTTCGTATACCGAAGATTACGACAGCATCGGTAACGTGGAACAAAAGAAGGATTCCATTACGGTATGGATCACGACTGGACGGGATCAGGCTCAGGTATTGAAAGGCATGATCGATGATTCGTTTACTCCGGATACGGATGTATCCGTGCAGCTGCGTCTCGTGCCACCCAACATTTTGCTTCCCGCAACGCTTGCAGGTGAAGGACCCGACATTGCCATGCAAATGGGTGAGGACATCCCTGTAAACTATGCGATGAGAAGTGCGGCAGCGGATTTGAGCAAATTCCCCGACTTCGAGGAAATTGCGGGCCGGTTCCGTGAAAGCGGGTTGACACCATACCGATATAACGACGGTGTGTATGCACTCCCGGAACAGCAACATTTTCCGATGCTCTTTTACCGCAAGGATATCCTGGACGAATTGGGACTGGAACCTCCGAAAACGTGGCAGGACGTGTATAACGCCATTGCTGTGCTGCAAAAGCATAATATGGAATTTTATCTGCCCATCGAGGATACGCTGAACAACGCAAACCTTGTGCCGAACTCGACTTTTGCGATGCTGCTGTACCAGAATGATGGCACCTTCTATACGGAAGATCAGAAGAAGAGTGCACTTGATTCGGAAATTTCGATGGATGCGTTTAAACGCTGGACACAATTCTATACCAATTATAAATTCCCGCTTAAAGCGGACTTTCCAAACCGCTTCCGTACCGGTGAGATGCCGATTGGAATTGCGGACTATACAACCTATAACATGTTGACAGTCTTGGCTCCGGAAATTCGCAATCTCTGGGACTTTACCATTGTGCCTGGTACACAGCTTCCGGACGGTTCCATCAGGCATGAGGTGGCCAGCGCAACAAGCGCGGTAATGATGCTTGAGAACGCCAGCAACAAGGAAGCCTCATGGAAGTTCATGAAATGGTGGACTGACGAGCAGACCCAGATTGAATACGGACGAGAAATGGAAGGCCTAATGGGAGCGGCAGCCCGTTACCCAACAGCCAACATTGAAGCTTTGAAACAGCTTCCTTGGCCCGTCAAGGATTATGAAAATCTGGAGAAGCAATGGAAATGGGTACAAGGGATCCCGCAGCTTCCTGGAGGTTATTTCACGGGACGGCATCTGGATAACGCTTTCCGTAAGGTGGTCAATGCGAATGAAAATCCGCGTGAAGCCTTATCGGACTATGTTCTGTACATTGATGATGAGATTGAGTTGAAACGTAAGGAATTTAATCTGAAATAGAGGAAAGGGAGGGTAACGGTTGCAAGCTAAAACAACCAAGACAGCCGCCGCTCCAGCCGTCCATACCCGCCAGGTCGGCTGGTGGTCCCTATTGAGAAGGGATCTGTATCTCAGCAGGCATTATTATGTGTTGATGGCACCGTTCATGCTGATTTTTTTCATGTTTACTGTCATCCCGGTCGGCATTTCGCTGGGGCTCAGCTTTTTTCACTTCAACATGCTGGAGCTGCCGCGATTTGTCGGGTGGCAAAATTATTCCCGGCTTTTTCTGAATGACGACGTATTCCTGATCGCGCTCAAAAACACACTGCTTTTTGCCGTAATCACGGGTCCGCTCAGTTATATCGCCTGCTTTTTGTTTGCATGGATCATCAACGAGCTGTCTCCCAAAATTCGAGCGGTCATGACGCTGGTGTTCTATGCCCCCTCCATATCGGGAAATGTCTTCTTCATCTGGCTGATCATCTTCTCTGGTGACAGCTACGGGTATATGAACGGCTTCCTGATGCGCCTTGGTGTCATACTGGAGCCGATTCAATGGCTTGCAGACGAGAAGTACGTGCTCGCAATTGTCATTATTGTACAGTTGTGGCTCAGCCTCGGAACCAGCTTCCTGGCCTTTATTGCAGGACTGCAGACCATCGATCGTTCTCTCGTTGAAGCTGGCACCGTGGACGGGATCAAGAATCGCTGGCAGGAACTCTGGTACATCACCCTGCCTTCGATGAGACCGCAACTGATGTTTGGTGCGGTGATGCAGATTACGGCTTCATTCGCCGTGGCCGAGATATCGATTGCATTGGCCGGTTTCCCAAGTGTCAACTATGCAGCTCACACCGTCGTCACACATCTGATGGACTTCGGTACAATCCGATTTGAGATGGGCTACGCTTCAGCCATTGCAACCGTACTATTTGCGTTGATGCTTGGTACGAACGTTTTGACGCAAAAAATGCTCAGAAAGATAGGTGAATGACAATGACCAGCAAAGTACGTGCCATGTTTGGCATGCCAAAAAGGCTGAATCGGTCATTTACCGTCAGCTTGATGTTATTTGCACTGCTGGCCGTGTTTGGATCATTTATGGTGCTTCCGCTGATCTATGCTGTCAACAATGCATTCAAACCACTGGATGAGCTGTTTATTTTTCCGCCGCGATTCTGGGTGAATAATCCGACAACAGAGAATTTTGCCGATCTGATCAACCTTATGGGCAATTCATGGGTGCCGTTATCCCGTTATATTGCTAACACCCTGCTCATTACAATCCTGGGGACAGCAGGGCACATTCTTCTTGCATCCGCGGCGGCTTATCCGCTGGCGAAATATCGTTTTCCAGGTTCGAAAGTGTTGTTCACGATTGTCATTCTGTCTCTGATGTTCTCACCGCATGTCACGGCGATTCCAAACTACATGGTTATGTCGTGGCTTGGATGGATTAACACACATGCTTCTATTATCGTGCCATCGCTTGCTTTCTCCCTGGGACTGTTCCTGATGAAACAGTTCATGGAGCAGATTCCCGATGCATTACTGGAAGCAGCCAAAATCGACGGCGCCAATGAATACCGCATATTTTGGAGCATTGTGATGCCTAATGTAAAGCCGGCATGGCTCACGCTCATGATCCTCCAGTTCCCTGCATTATGGGGGACGGACGGCGGGAGTTTCATTTACAGTGAAAATCTCAAAACGCTGCATTATGCACTCAGTCAGATTGTACAGGGAGGGATTGCTCGGGCGGGTGTTGGTGCGGCTGTGGCCTTGCTGCTGATGATTGTACCGATCACTCTGTTTATCATCTCCCAGAGCAGTGTCATGCAGACGATGGCCACTTCAGGCATGAAAGAGTAGAAAGGAGGCAGCGAGGTGCGGAGAAGCACATGGAATAAACGCAAATCGATCATCATGGGCATGATCTGCCTCCTGTTGTTCGTTCAAGAGGCATCGTATGTGAGTGCAGACGGTAAAACGGATGCGTATCATTACTCCTTCTGGGGTGACGCAGTTCCGGCACCAGCGGCATATGAGGCAACAACCATTATCACCGGCAAGAAGCTGAACACGATTCCTATGAAAGAGCCAAGCGACATGCATGTTACCGCCAATCAGCACGTCTTTGTGCTCGATTCGGGCAATGGCCGCATTATAGAGATGGATCGCAACCTCAAGCTGGTACGGACGATTGATTCATTTAAGCAAGAAGGCAAGGAAGATCATTTTAAAAATCCACAGGGATTGTACGTTAACGATAAAGGCCATCTGCTGGTCGCGGATTCGGATAATCATCGGGTCGTACATTTGGATGAAAAAGGCACGCTGGTCAAGATTGTCGCAGAGCCCAAATCGGACCTGTTAAAAGCGGATTTTCAATTCAAACCTATGCGTGTTGTTATGGACAAGGGGGAACGCATCTACGTCATGGCCGAGGGCGTATTTGATGGATTCATGGAGTTCAGCGCCGACGGTACGTTCTCGTCGTTTATTGGGGCAAACAGAGTTCAGGTGGACCCGGTGGAGTATCTCTGGAAACGCTTCGCCACACGTGAGCAGCGCAGTCAGATGGTTATGTTCACTCCGACGGAATTTACCAATCTGGATATGGATGAAGAGGGCTTCATCTACGCGACTAGCGGGGATCGCGGCAAAGATCCGGTCAAGAAGCTGAATGCACAGGGGACAGATATCTTGCGCAGAGAAGGCTATCAGACCCCGCAAGGTGATATGGTGTATACCCAGGAAGCCGGGCCATCCCGTCTGATTGATGTGGACGTGGGGGACAGTGACATGTATTCCGTACTGGATTCCAGCAAGGGCCGAATCTTCACCTACAATGGAGACGGGTATCTGCTCCATATTTTTGGCGGCATCGGAAACCGCCTGGGCCAGTTTAATACACCTGTTGCTCTGGAACGTGCGGGAGACCGGATGTTAGTTCTGGATAAAGCACTTGGCGAAATCACCGTCTTTCAGACAACTGAATATGGACGCACGCTCCATGAAGCAGTTCGCAGTTATTATAACGGTGACGAGGAGCAGTCCAGTGTACTGTTTGCTAAAGTTGCCGAGATGAACGCCAATCTGGAATATGCCTATGCCGGAATCGGCAAAGCACTGCTTCGTCAGAAGGAATACGGCGAATCTGCGAAATACTTTAAGCGCAGTATGGAACCTAAAGGTTATTCCAAAGCTTTTCTTTTGTATCGCAAAGAGCTGATGCGTGAGCATTTTTCATGGATGATGTCCGGTTTATTCCTGGCTGTCGCTGCGTTTGTTACCGTCATCATCGTTCGCAGGCAGAAAAGGAGGACAACGAATGCAGGCATCAAGTAAACAGTTATATCAGTACCCGCTGCATCTGATCTTCCATCCGTTTGATGGATACTGGGAATTAAAATATGAGCGCAACCAGAGAAACTCACTGTTGATTGCTTTCATGATTCTGGTACTGCTGGTCATCACCAAAATTTTACATGCCCAATACAGTGGTTTTCTGATTAATCTCAGTAATCCCAAATACCTGAACAGTCTGCTCGAAATGGTATATGTGATCGTGCCGGTCCTTTTCTGGTGTGTGGCCAACTGGTCGTTAACCACCTTGATGGATGGGGAAGGCAAGTTCTCTGAAATTTTTATGTCGACCTGTTTTGCACTGGTGCCCCTTTTTCTAGTCCATTTTCCGTGGATCTGGCTGAGTCTTGTGATCTCTGCACAAGAAACTGCCTTTTATTATTTCTCCAATGCACTCGCCGTCGCCTGGACGGTGTACCTGTTATTTGTGGGAAATATGACGGTTCATCAGTACACACCAGCCAAAACGATACTCACGATGTTACTGACACTTGTAGCTATGGCCTTTATGGCATTTCTGTGCCTCTTGTTCTTTAGCCTTGTACAGCAGATTGTATCGTTTGTTGTAACCATCTATCAGGAATTAGTGCTTCGGGGCTAAGGGAGGAGGAGAATGTGATGAAATATACCGTAGCCAAAAAAATAACAGGAATGCTGCTCGCGGGCAGTCTGCTGCTCAGCGGATGTCAGTTCTCGCCAGCACCGCTGACCAACCAGGCGGTATCTGCCGCAGATCCAACGGACGTTCTCTCCCTGCCTCCCGGAGAAAAACTGAAATCTTCTTTCAGTGATACCCGACTTCCAGGCATGATTGGCATTGCACAGAATGATAAGCTTCAGCTGTTCATTCACGAAGAGACTGCCGAGATTGCAGTGATTCACACGCAGAGCGGGCAGATCTGGCGCAGCAATCCTGCAGATCGTGAACAGGATGGAATTGCCGCAGGGATAAACAAAGACTTGTTGTCTTCACAAACCAAGCTCAGCTTCTTCAACAGCCTGGGTCAGAGCAGCACGGTGAATTCCTTCACGGACAGTGCCGCACACAAGCAGATCAGCTTCGAGTCACTGCCAAACGGCGTACGGGTGAATTACCAGTTTGGCAGCACCGAGCGATCCATTGAAGATTTGCCGATGAAGATCAGCAAAGAGCGTTTTGAGCAAAAGCTGCTTGCTCAGCTTGATAAGGCTGGGCAGCGTGCCTTGAAGGTCGGATACGCAGAGGACAAAGAAGAAGGCACTTACGTCCGGATTGATAAGGCGATGCAGGGACTTCAGTTATCCCGAGCGTTGAAAGCTTTTGACACAGCCGGTTACACACCGGAGGACCTGGCTCAGGATCATGCCGAGTTCGGCATTGAACAGGAACGTAGCGGACCGCGGCTGTTCATGATCACGATGGAATATGAGCTGGATGGAGAAGATCTGCTGGTGCGTGTTCCTTCATCAGGCATTCATTTTCCGGAAGAATATCCGATCAATAACATATCCATACTGGACTATTTTGGTGCCGGAGGATTGAATGAAGAAGGCTCCATGCTGGTGCCGGACGGATCGGGGGCCCTTATCCATTTTAATAATGGGAAGTTGCAGTATCCTGCCTATCAACAAGATATTTACGGACCGGATATGACCATGAAACTGCGGGAGGCAAGTTCGAATGAAGCCAAAGCCCGATTGCCGGTGTTTGGACTCATTCGAAAAGAGGGGGCATTCCTGGGGATTGTTGAGGAAGGGGATGCCGTTGCCGTTGTGAATGCCGATATCAGCGGCAAGCTAAATAGTTATAACAACGTATATCCAAGCTTTTATGTCGTGAACAAAAGCGATGTGACACTTCAGGCAAGCGATATGGTTCGGACACTTCCGAAATTCCAGAAGAATCCGACGGTGTCCGACTTCGCCGTTCGATACGCTTTTGTAGGGGCGGATAAGGCCTCGTACTCCGGGCTTGCCTCTCTTTATCGGGACTATCTGATGCAGAATGGCGGACTTCCCGAGCCGAACGCGAGTAAGGATCAGAGTGACGTTCCGTTTTATCTGCAACTGTTCGGTGCCATGACAACAAAGCAGCATATGTTGGGCATACCGTACGATTCAACGGAGGCTCTGACGACGTTTGATGAAGCCAAAAGCATTCTCACCACCTTGAAGGAGAAGAAGGTATCCAATATACAGGTTCGCTATGCCGGGTGGTTTAACGGCGGGCTTTATCATAGGATGCCCGATTCCATCAACGTGGACGGCGCCGTGGGTGGCAAAAAGGGATTGCGGGAATTCAGTGCATTCACCAAAGAAGCAGGCATCGGCTTTTATCCCGATATGGCTCTGATGAATGTGTTATCCAAAAAAGGATTTAAACCGTCAAAAGAAGCTTCACGAACCTTAACCCAGGAACCGGCGGTTATGTATCCAATGAACCAGGCCATACAGCGTCGCGACAGGGATCGTTCACCATCCTATGTGCTGTCACCCAACTTGCTGGAGAACGTGACGGCAGAGATGCTGGATGAACTCAAGTCTCTTCAAAAAGATGAACTTTCGTTGAGTCTGAATGACCTGGCCGCTCAGCTGAACAGCGACATGAATCCGAAAAAGTTGGTGGATCGAACGGAAGCACTGGGCTCTGTCAAGAAAGCACTCGAACAGATCGAACAGCAGGCAGGCCCCGTTGTTGCTGAAGGCGGAAATGCTTACGCACTGCCGTATGTAACCGGGTTGACAGATGCTCCAATGAACAGCAGCCGTTTCAAGCTGGAGGATGAAGAGATTCCATTCTATCAGCTCGTTGTACACGGCAGCATTAGTTATACAGGCATGCCATACAATCTCTCCACATATACGGACGCAAGACAGTATGTGTTGAAGCTGATTGAATATGGAGCCAGCCCTTACTTTGCCTGGTTCAATGCACCAAACCATGTTGTGAAAGAAACAGATTATGATCAACTCTACGCGGCGAATTACGAACAATGGATCGATCTGGCTGCTGACATCTACAACGAGGTCAACGACGTAAACCAGCCATTTACGGGACGTTCCATGATGTCCCATGAATCCATTGAAGAGGGCGTGTTCCGGACCTTGTATGAAGGTGGCGGATTCGTAATCGTCAATTATAACGACTTCCCTGTAGATGTTGACAACGTTACAGTGGAAGCCCAAAGCTATGTGACTGGTGGTGAGCAGCTCTGAAGACGCTCCTGAAATGGAAATGGGGAAGTCGTACGTATGCTCAGCAGAAAGCCATGTGGGGCGTAATTTACGTGCTCCCCTGGCTCATTGGTTTTGTGTTATTTTTCTTCATTCCGCTGTTAGCCTCTCTGCGATATAGCATGAGCACAATTCAGGCCAACGCGGAAGGTATAGCGATTCAGTTCACCGGTGTCGCTAATTACATTCAGGCGCTGACTGTCAATACGAGCTTCAACCGTGCGTTAATCGAGGCAATCACAGATGTACTCATCAACGTACCGCTTATCGTTATATTCAGTCTGTTCCTTGCTGTCATCCTGAATCAGAAGTTCAGGGGCCGGGCTGTTGCGCGGTCGATCTTTTTCCTGCCCGTTATTCTGGCATCGGGAGTGATTATGACATTGGAAAGCACGAGTCTGATTGAAGCGGTGAACCAGAGCAGTACAGGCGGCAGTTCACTCGGGACATTTGAACTCGAAAATCTGATGGTTAACGCCGGAGTGAGCGACTGGATCGTCACGTACCTGAGCAGCGCCGTAGATCGGATCTATCAGATCGTCAGTCAATCCGGTGTACAGATTTTGATCTTTTTGGCAGGCATCCAGACAATCTCCCCTCAGCTGTATGAGGCTTCGAAGATGGAAGGAGCTACGGGTTATGAAGCATTCTGGAAAATTACATTTCCGATGGTCAGCCCGCTGATTTTTGTCAATGCGATCTATACAATAATCGATTCGTTTGCCAATAATGCCATGACAGAACTGATCCGGGATACTGGCTTCGTCAAGTTCGACTTTGGTTTAAGCTCCGCCATGGCATGGGTCTACTTCCTGGCCATTGCCGTCATTCTCGTTATCGTATCCATCATCTTCTCGAAGCGTGTCTTCTATCAAGATTAGAAAGGAGGGTGTTCCACGTGACAACTTCACGATTATTATCGCTGGAGCATTGGAAAGGCTGGCTGTGGGCCATGATCCGGTTTGTCCTGATTACCGGGCTTTCCTTCGTTATCCTGTTTCCCATATTCCAGAAGGTGTCAACGTCCATCAAGGATAAAGGCGATCTGTATTCCGCAGTGGTAGTGTGGATCCCGCAGAACTTCTCCATCGATAATTTCAAGCAGGCTATACGCGTCATGGATTATTGGGCAACGCTGTTTAATACATTTGCACTATCTGCAACAACCACACTGCTGACTACAGCATCCTGTGCGCTTGCAGGGTACGGATTCGCCAGACTGAAGTTTAAGGGAAGCAACTGGCTGTTTGCCGGGGTTATCCTGACCATTCTTGTTCCACCGACGACCATTCTGATTCCGGTATACTTGAATCTGAAGAGCTTTGATCTGATGGGACTTATGACGCTTATCACAGGCAAACCGGTTAATCTGCTGAACACCTATTGGCCGTTTATTCTGACGGCGATTACAGCAAATTCGCTCAAGGCTGGCTTGTATATCTTTATTTTCCGGCAATTCTTCAGAGGTATTCCAAAGGAAGTGGAGGAGGCGGCCTATGTGGACGGTGCGGGCATCGGGCGAACATTCTCAACCATTATGTTGCCCAATGCGATTCCGTCCATGGTAACGGTCATGTTGTTTTCGTTCGTATGGCAGTGGAATGACAGCTTCTATACGACAACTTATCTGACTTCGAGTAAAGTCATGTCGACCCAGTTGTCATCTCTTCCTTATAATCTGGCTCAGCAGGTTAGCGACGGTGCTGCCTCCCAAGCTGATCCGTTCTATCTGAGCATGATTCAGGATACAGGAATTCTTCTTGCGATTCTGCCTTTGATCGTCATCTATCTGTTTGTACAGCGATATTTCGTAGAGAGTGTAGAGCGTACAGGAATCGTCGGTTAAGTTAAATTCAACTGTACCTTTGGCGCGGCGATCAGCCTGGATAAGGAAGGAGGGACTCCATGGAACATTCCACTTGTAAAAAGGGGGCTTGCAGCGATCTTTTGCAAAACTGTTCGCTTCAGTACCGCAACCCTTCGCTCCGCAGAATTCCCTTGCTGGTATGGAATGGGTTGCGGGAGCGGGCTCCGACCTGAGCGATATGCTGGTTTAGGGATGCTATGACAGAGCTTGCTTCGTAGTATAGCAAGGCATTACATCAGAAGAGGAGGAATTATAGTGAAGAAGATTTTGACATCTTGTAAACTTTTAATCATTCTTGCTTTATTGATAACCATTGTCCCATGGGGAGGCAACCGAGCCGAGGCATGGGTGGGCATGCCGATGGGTAAGCTTCACGTTAACGGCAAAAACCTGGTGAACAGCAACAACCAGCCTGTGCTTCTGAACGGTTGGCATCAACCTTCAGGCGCCTACTGGACATATCAGGATAGCAATTATTACCTCAATCTGCACGGAAATAACCGTCATGCAGCAACTCTGGCTTATCTGAAGGACATTACCGATACATTTGCGGATACTAGCCCGAAATACGGAAGCAATCATGGCTGGAATATGAATCAGGTACGTCTGTTTATCGACCGTCAGGATATGGGAGATGTGGCTGCGGGTACATATAACTTTGCCGGTGTGCAGACCGTTACTCAAAATGTCATTATTCCATACATCCAATATGCCAAGAGCAAAGGCGTATATGTTGTTCTGGGACTCGACTTCACATTGAAGGATGATCAGGCCACAACACCTGCGAATCTGCAGAAGTTCAATCAGATCTGGGGTTATCTTGCCTCACGCCCTGAGATTAAAAGTGCAGACAATGTTCACTTCGAGCTGATTAACGAGCCAGTGAAATCGTATGCCAATGGACATTGGGGTGGATATAACGGGGAAAATGATTTTGTGGATCACTGGAATGACTTGCGTAATTTCCAAAATTCCATGATTTCAACAATTCGCGGCCAAGGTGCGGACAACGTCATCTGGGCGGCAGGTTTGGGATACAACCAATTTTACAGCTTGACGGCAAGTCATCCATTAACTGACCCGCTCAACAACTATGGATATGCGGTTCACTGGTACCCTGGTTATGGCGCATATGACAATTTCTCTATCCTGCAAGACCAGTGGAATACCAACGTGAAGGCAGCCGCTGACAAATATCCAATTAACATTACCGAGGTGACCTGGTTCAAAAACAAACCTGGCGATTCGGCATATTGGAACTTGTTTAATGGCAGCAATGAAGGTTTCGGTACCAATACCAAAACGATTTTCAACGCAGCAGGCAACGTCAGCATTGCAGCACATATGAATGGTTTTATTCTAAGTGAAGGACCAAGAAGCTCCTTTGCCGACCCAACGGCAGGCCTGAAATGGGACGGGGATGCTTCACGGAGCGCGATGGGACGTTTCTTGTTTAACTGGTACCATGAACGTGCTCAGACTTACCCGGGCGGTGGGCAAGGTGGACCAACAACGGGTCTGGTATCCGGTGCAACCTATAAAATTGTAGCTCGGCATTCCAACAAGGTTATTGATGTCCCAGGTGGTCAAAATGAAAACAATCTTCAACTCCAGCAGTGGAGCGATCTGGGCGGCAACCCTCAGAAGTGGGTTCTGACTTCGATTGGCAGCGGTAACTACACGCTGACAAGTGTGAACTCACCGGACAAAGTCATCGACATTCGCAACGGTACCCTCACCAATGGGGAAGCGGTCCAACTCATGAGCAATCTGAACACAACCGCTCAGCATTTCAAAGTGAATGACCTCGGCAACGGGTACTGGAGTATCATCAACGTGAACAGCAACAAAGCGATTGAAGTCGCAAACGCTTCCACGTCGGATGGTGCCAAATTGCAGCAGAACACCTACACGGGTGCAACAAATCAACAATGGAAATTTGTTGCCGTCAGCAATTAAAAAGCAAATCTTAAAAAAAAGAACCTTCCCAAGCCATTCCTTGTCTTGGGGAGGTTTTTTTGCGTTTATTTTTTATCCTTTGGCATGGAGGCCGTGCGAAGGTAAGATACAACTATAATTGTGCACCAAACACCAGAGAGACATTTATTTTCATGCGAGCATTGTACGCTGTAGTACGAAAATGTACCATAAGAAAGAAGTTGTACCTTCACTAAGAAGAAATGCCCGGTGTATCATGGAACAGCTACCTAATCACAGAGAAATGTAAGCGCTTGATAAAAAAAAGGGGGGTACATATGCAGCTCCTATGGTCCAAATTTTCACCCGTGTTCCGCCGCTTCCTCATTTCCTATCTTGTCATTCTGATGATTCCTCAAATTGCGGGATATGCCTCTTATCGAGCTTCCATTGAAGCGGCCCGCTCCAGCTCCATTGAGAACAGCTATAAGTCGCTGAGTCTCGGCAAAGAGATTATTGAGCGAAATCTTTTTCAAGTCGAAGCCTTTACTAGACAGCTTGCCGTCAATCCGGATTTGCAAAATTTAATTACTGGCCCGAAGCCGCATGATCTCTACAATGTCTACGGCATGAACCGCATGCAGCGCAGCCTCTCCATGTACAGCAGTACCAATGAATACTTGTCCCATTTCTTCATTCACATTCCAAACTACAATGCCATTATCACACCAAGAACCGTATATTATCGTCCAGAACATTATTATGCTGCCAATCAGCTGGACGGTATGTCGTTTGAACAGTGGTATGACCAAATTTTGAAACAGCCGCACTTTAACGAGATCATACCGCTTCGAAACTATAAACGTGAAATCGTCGGTACCGTGCTTGCAGATGTTCCGGCCATCACATTTCTGCAATCTCTTCCTCTGAACAGCTTCAACAAACCGCAAGCGACAATTGGTGTCATGATTGATCAGGATAAGATGGCGAGCCTTACTCAAAATATTGTGGATCAATATGGCGGCTGGACTCTCGTCACCGATGCAGAAGGACAGATCATTTTCTCGCTAGGCATTGATCAGGCCGAGGCCAAGCAAGTGGCACAAAGTCACCGGATCGAAGGTAAAGCTGCCGAAACGGAGCAGAATGCAAAGAATGTGCAGAACGTGCAGAGCGTTCAGCCTGGAAGCGATGATCGACTGCTGATATCGATTCAATCCAGTCAAAATGGATGGAATTACATGGCAGGCATTCCCGAGAAAGCACTCATGACCAAAGCGGACCAGATTAAACAAGTCACACTGGCCTTTACTTTGGCAACGATTGCCCTGGGATTGTTGTTCGGGCTGGTTCTGGCTTATCGGAATAGTGCCCCCGTGTACAAACTGTTGGCCACTTTCCGTGAACACATTACTGATTCTCCCGGCAGACGGGGCAATGAATATGATTTTTTGGCAAGCCATATTAACAATCTGATTGCAAATAATGACTCACTTACAAATGCGATGAATGAGCAGATTCCATTATTGAGAGACGGTTTTATCAAACGTTTGTTAACCGGGGAATTCTATACCTCGACTGAGCTTGAGGTCATCTCATCACAGGCACACATTTCACTTCATAGCAGCAAGGGCTTAGCAGGTTTGGTGAGAATAAACGGCTATGCCAATCCGGACAGTGAAGAGACGATTCATGAACTGGGCGTCGCAAGGCTTCTCGTCAAGCAGGTACTTACAGAGTGGAATGCCCAGGTACTGATTACGGATTGGGGAACGGATCAGATTGCTTTTGCTTGTCCATTGGATGCAAATCCACTGAATGAAGCGATGCGAAGATGTGAACAAGAGCTGAATACTTTAATGAAAGTGATCTACCGGGAGCATCGGATATCCACAACAATTGGCACAGGTGCAGCTTACGAGGTCTGGAATGATGCAGGGCGTTCCTTTGACGAAGCCAAACAAGCTCTGGATTATGCCATTCATATGGGAACAGATCATCTGGTGAGATTTGAAGATACGGTGAAGGAAAATGAAATGTTCTATTATCCGATTGAGTCTGAACAGCGCCTGCTGAACACGATCAAAGTCGGGGAGCCTGAAGAGGCGATACGTATTCTGGAGCAATTGTTTCTTCGTAATTTAGAGGAGCGAGAACTGTCCTACGAGATGACACAGCAGTTCATCATGGAGCTGAAGGGGACCTTTCTGAAGCTGGACGAACCAAAATTCAAGCTGGATGCCTCCCTGCTGGAGGAATATAAATCTCGGGTGACATCCATTCAGATGACAGAAACGATCACTTCGCTGCGTGCAAAATTCAAACGGTTAACGGAAGACATCTGCGGTGATTTCCAGAGAAGAAGAGCAAGAGCACATGCGGATACAGTAAACGAAATGATTTGTTTTATCCAACAACATTATGGGGATGCAAACTTGACGATCTATCGGATTGCCGAGCACATGAGCAAGTCCGAGAAGTTTATATCCCAACTCTTCAAAGAACATACCGGAGAGAATCTTTCCGATTATGTAGAACGGGTACGCATTGATGCTGCCTCGAACTTGTTGCACTCCACTGGTCAGACCATTGACGAGATAGCGGAGGCCACCGGGTATAACAGTGCACATTCATTCCGCCGAGCTTTCAAGCGGGTACGCGGCATTTCTCCGAGTGTATTTCGGAAAATGGACGTTCATAGCGGTTAATGTTGGCTGTTTCTCGGGAACTATATTCGCTTTTTGTACTTTCTCAGCGTAACTGTACCTTTACGCATCCCCAGCGCAATCTTATGATTACACAAAAAGTAAGCGCTACCAAATTGAGCTGGAGTTCAGCACGATTGGGAGCCAAGAATGGGGGGATGATTCTGAGAACCACAATGACCAGTGAATCAAAGTCCGTGGAGAAACCAAGTAAACCGTTTGCCTTGAAGCAAGCATTATCCAGAAGCTGGAGGCGACATTGGCAGCTGTATCTGCTGATCCTGCCACCGATTGCTTACTTTATTATTTTCAAGTATGTACCCATGGTGAATGCGGTCCTGGCATTTAAAGATTACAACGTCATCAAGGGGATCTGGGGCAGTCCGTGGGCCGGAACCAAGTATTTCGAATTACTTTTTCAGAATCCGGCGTTTGTTATGCTGATCAAGAACACGCTCTACATTTCGTTTTACAGCCTGATCGTTGGTTTCCCGATTCCTATATTACTGGCGCTGGCGCTGAACGAAATCAAAAACATACGATTCAAAAAAACAGTACAAATGGTGACGTATGCTCCATATTTCATCTCTACCGTTGTTATGGTCTCCATCATTATGCTCTTTCTGTCTCCTAGGCTGGGTATTGTCAACACGATTGCAGGTGCCCTTGGTTTCGAAGCGGTGAATTTTCTCGGTGAGCCTGGACTGTTTCGATCCATCTACGTATTCTCCGATGTGTGGCAGGGAATGGGGTACTCCGCTGTGATATATCTGGCTGCTCTGGCAGGTGTTGATCCATCCCTATATGAAGCCGCCAAAGTGGACGGAGCCAACCGAATACAGAAAATCATTAATGTTGATCTGCCTGGACTACTTCCGGCAGCCGTCATCATTCTGATCCTGAGTGTAGGGAATATCATGGCTGTTGGGTTCGAAAAAATATATTTGCTGCAAAATCCGCTCAACCTGTCTGCTTCGGAGATCATCTCCACGTATGTCTATAAAATAGGATTGCTGAATGCCAATTACAGCTTCGCTACTGCGGTTGGCCTGTTCAACTCGGTGATTAACCTGATTCTGTTATTAATCGTAAACGCGGTTGCCAAGCGACTGTCCAATACAAGCTTATGGTAACGGGAGCGAAAGGAGGAGAATCAACCCATGCCTAACACACAGACAAATGCAGGTCGTTCGCGGATCAAGAGCAGCAGTACGATTCGTGAATCCTGGGGAGACCGCGTATTTATAACGGTTGTTTACTTCATGCTGACAGTGGTGCTGATTGCCGTGCTGTATCCCTTGATATATATTGTGAGTTCTTCGCTCAGCAGCCCTGCTGCCGTCTCCTCGGGAAAAGTCTGGTTGTGGCCCATTGACCTGACGTTTGACGGTTACAAGTCTGTATTGCGGAATGATCAAGTCCTTACCGGGTATGCCAATTCCCTTTTCTATACAGTCTGCGGCACCTTCATCAGCGTGGCACTGACCATTATGATTGCTTATCCATTATCCAAAAAAACGTTTGTTGGCCGCAGCTCGTTAATGATGTTTATTACCTTCACCATGTTGTTCTCAGGCGGTTTGATCCCTACCTATCTGGTGGTCAAAACCATGGGACTGATTGATACCCGCTGGGCGTTGCTGATTCCCAATGCCGTCTGGGTATGGCAAGTCATCATTGCCCGTACCTTTTTTCAGAACTCGATACCGGAAGAATTGTCCGAAGCAGCAGACATCGATGGCTGCAGTGACATCCGGTTTATCTTCAGTATTATCCTGCCACTCGCCAAACCGATTATCGCCGTGTTGTCACTTATGTACGCTGTCGGTCAGTGGAATGCATACTTTGACGCCCTCATTTACCTGAAATCACAGTCGCTCTATCCGCTACAGCTGATATTGCGCAGTATTCTTATTCTGAACAGCAGTACGGGGAGCATGGATGCATCGGAAATGATCAAACAGCAGCAGATGGCTGAACTCATGAAGTATTCGTTAATTGTGATGGCCAGCTTGCCGGTGCTAATCATCTATCCTTTTGTTCAACGGTATTTCGTGCAAGGTATGTTGATTGGCTCAGTCAAAGGATAAGTTCAATTCTATTATAATTGAGGGAGAGGATTGTATTGAAAAAAGCGGGATTCATCATTCTTGCCTGTATGCTGTTTACCTCGTTGGTACTTGCCGGATGTTCAAGTTCTGATAAGGGTAACGGGGAAGGCAGCGATCCATCAGGCAAGACGGCCATTAATGTGTTTGCCCACCAGGGTTCGGATACCAACCTGTCCACTAACAAATTCACGAAGAAAATGGAAGAGAAGTTTGATATTCAGTTCAACTGGACTACGGTTCCATTCGACGGTGCAGCGGAGAAAAGACAGATTTCACTGGCTTCCGGTGATTACCCGGACTTGTATCTGCTCATCCCTTGGGTAGATCGTTTCTCCCAGACAGACTTGTTGAAGTTTGGTCAGCAGGGGGTTATTTTGCCGCTGAATGATCTGATTGAGGAGCATGCTCCTAATATTAAAAAAGTACTTGAGAGCAATGACTATTATCGGGCCATGAACACTGCTCCTGACGGAAATATCTATGGTCTGACGGGTCTGAATGAATGTTTTCACTGTTCATACCCAAACAAGATGTGGGTCAACACCAAATGGATGGAACAACTGGGCCTGACCGAACCCACGACGACAGAAGAATTTAAGGAAATGCTTCGGGCATTTAAAACGAAAGACCCGAACGGGAACGGTAAAGCCGACGAAGTACCGCTAAGCGGTTCGACTGAAAATTTCGGTGTGCACATTATTCCGTACTTGATGAACGGTTTTATCTATGACGACGATCGGAATTATCTCATTGTCAATCAGGGGAAAGTGGAGACCGTAGTGAACAAACCGGAGTGGAAAGAAGGGCTTGCCTATATTAAATCACTGTACGATGAAGGGTTGATTGATCCAGGGGCATTTACCCAAAACGTCGGGGCCTTCAAAAAAATTGGAGATAACGCTGATGCACAGCTTCTCGGTGCGGGAGCAGCGATGCATCCATCATTATTCGTAACCACTGCCGAAGGTTCTCCTTACGGGAATGATTACAATCCCATCCCTCCATTGAAGGGACCCCATGCTGCTTATGCTACGTACAACTATCCGATTGATCCCGGAGCGTCTTTTGTACTGACAAACAAAGCCAGTGAGGAAACGCAGATCGCGGCCATAAAGCTGCTGGATTATCTCTATACCCAGGAAGGAACCATGGCATCATATCTGGGAGAAGAGGGCGTAAGCTGGCGCAAACCACAAGAAGGAGAAGTGGCGCTCAATGATCAGATTGAGCCGTTATATAAAGCCATTCCGCTTCCTTCTGGAGAAGAACCTCGTAATGACAGTTGGGCTGCATTGAGTCAGTACAATCATTATCAGGCATATCGGGACTCCGAAGTACAAGGGACAGACATCTATGCCAATGATGGTGGTGAGCGACGTCTCTATGAGGCGACATTGTTAATGGAGGGCAAGGAACCGAAAGAGATTTTCCCTCATTGGGCATTGTGGGTAGATCCGTCCCAAGCTGATGAAGCCAGCATGATGCAGACCAATCTCAAGGATTACATCGATCAGAACGCCCTGCAATTTATTACAGGAGCCAAAAGTCTGGATAAGGATTGGGATGAATATGTGAAAGGCCTGGAGGGACTGAACATTAATCGATATCTGGAGATTATGCAGTCTTCCTATGATACTTCTTCCGTTTCCAAATAATTAAAGTATCTGAATCATACAGAGCGGGAAAAGTTACTGCCTGTATTTGCACAACCAAACGCGTTCCCGATTCGCAGTCAACATATGCGAGCCGGGAACGTTTTTTATTGATATAGATTATATCGTAATATCATTGCATCCTTCTTAAAATTCAGTGATTGAACCTGTCCTGCAAGCCAAACGTTCACAGGACAGGTTCAACGGCTCATGCACATTCCCTTAGTTTAGTACATGCGGTATCTTCCGCTTAGAGCGAGCATGCTGAAAAAATACAGGCAATTGTCGTAATAACGTCGCTCTCCCTGACGCAGAGGTGTGTTCCAGAACTTGTGAACGAATGTGTCAGCATGTGGACCGTCCGCAGCCAGTGAAGCCATGGCATTGGTAGCCAGCAAACCTACAGGATGCAGTGAAGGTTCGTCAAAAGGTGCACCCTCAATGGTATAACGACGATAATCAGAAATTTCAATATCACTGAAGAAGGACTGAATCCGATTGGATTGTTCGATCTGCCATTGATCCTTGCGGAACCATTCCCAGTCCAGCGCAATATTTGCAGCAGTACGATAGGCATCACTGTAAAAATGCCTGAAATCCCCATGTGGCTGTATTGGAGCCGGAGAGCCGTCATAGTTCGCATATTCAGGTGAAAGTCCGGTTACAGGATGGCAGGCCGTATGCAGGTATGCCCGACTAGCGTCAGCCGCTTCTTTCCAAAAAGCCTGATCTTCTTCATCCGCATATTTGGCGAATAGTTCATAGAAATGAGGCAGATGGTAGGACGGGTCGCTAAACGGTGTTTCTGGAATGAATTTGATCAGTTTCGTTTCCGGGTCCCACATTGGGTCACCTTCGCTGTCTTCACCCTGATGTATACAGGCACGAAGGATCTTGCGGGCTTGTGCCTTGTAATCATAAGGTTCAGCGCCATCGCCCCAGCGGTTGGAGGCGAAAAAAAGCGCCATGGCAAAAAACTCCTCACCATCAGGAGCAGGTCCTTGCGAGAGTCGGGTGCCGTCAGGCTTGCAATGCCAAGCGAAGTAATCTTTGTATCGACCCTCGGTATGCTGCATAAAAGTGTGGGAGAAATTCCAGATTCGATCAAATTCTTCCTTCTTGTCCATCTGAACAGCCATCATCATGCCATAGGACATGCCCTCAGAGCGAACATCGAGATTACCAGTATCCAGCAAATATCCCTTGTCCTCTCCCATGGGGTAATATATTCGAGTATTTTCATCGCCATAAAACAGCTCGTTCCATGTTTCTTCCAATCTGCTCATAATCTCATTCTCATCGTAGCCTAGCTTCAGAAACAGATTCGTATAAGTCCTCGTATCTAACGCGCCTTGACCCGTGATATTCATGAGTTTCCTCCTTTACCAATGCGGTTTTTCAAAATTATAACATGGAAATAGTATACAAATTAAAGCGTTTACATGAAAAATTATAGGTGTTCTGATCTGCATGTTATTGTACTCAACTTAAAATGATATAGTGGTTGAAATCCTATACTTTGCCAGGTTGTTGTAAAATTATGTAAGCGATACACTTTGGGAGAAGGGTCACACCTGATCTAATCATAATACAAGCTGTGATCCTTTAAATGTGGTTTGAGGATGATCAGAAACTAGCCGAAAGGATGTGATGGTGATTTATGCTCCAGGATTCAGAAGATGCAGGTGAAAACACGGAATTCACTGCACCGCGCGATCCAGTTGGAGTGACAGCGTCGTCAGTCAAGCCCGCAATTGACTTTGAATCACATGGATATCGCGACATGATTGGCCGGTCTCTTCTGAACAAAGGGAATAATGTCAGATTAAAACGAGCCATTGAGAAGGCAAAAAACGGTGAACCTGTCGTTATAGCTTATATTGGAGGCTCTATTACCCAAGGTGCTGGTGCAATACCTATTCATCTCCAAAGTTACGCTTATCGGTCGTATGAGTCGTTCAAGTTTATGTTTGCGCTTTCAAAAGAGAGTCCGATTCATCTGATTAAAGCAGGTGTAGGAGGAACTCCTTCGGAATTGGGGATTGTACGTTATGATCGTGATGTGTTAAGGGGAGGTACTGTTCAGCCGGATATTGTCATAATCGAATTCGCAGTTAATGACGCAGATGATGAAACCCAAGGTAAATGTTACGAGAGTCTGGTGCTCAAAGCACTTGCTGCCGATAACAAGCCAGCGGTCATCTTGTTATTCAGTGTATTCGAAAATGACTGGAATCTGCAGGATCGTCTCGCTCCGGTAGGCTGGCATTATGATCTGCCAATGGTAAGTGTGAAAGATGCTGTCGTAGATCAGTTCAACAAGACAAAAGATGAGGGCAACATTATTTCCAAAAAGCAATTTTTCCATGATATATATCATCCGACTAACACGGGGCACCGAATTATGGCCGATTGTTTGGAATATTTGTTCGACATGACGAATCGTTCGGAATGGGATGAGCAAGATCATGATATTGAAAAAGCTCCGCTAATTGGAAATGAATTTGTTCATGTGAAGCTGTTGGATCGGACAAACGGCAGTAACATTGCCCGAATCGATGCAGGCTCTTTTTGCAAAACGGATACGGATCTGCAGATGGCTGAGATGGATGCTCATGACTATGGTACACCTCAGTTCCCCAACAACTGGATGCATTCAGGAGAGGGAAAAGAGTCTCAGAGCAGCTTTAAGATAAGTTTGCAGTGCAAACGCCTCATTCTGATCTTCAAGGATTCGGGTAACGACGAATTCGGAACCGCACATATCAGGGTAGATGGGGTAATTGTCCAAAAAGTCGATCCGCGTAAGATCAACTGGACCCATTGCCATGCCACACTTCTGCTTAATGAAGAGCATGTTAAGGAGCACTCCATCGAGATCGAAATGGCGGAAGGTCATGAACATAAATGCTTCACCATTCTGGGTTTTGGCTATGTGGATTAATTGAAGACTGATAGTCATTCATATGTTCGGAGGAAAAGAGAATGAAATTGATCTCATCAGCAGTAACGGGATATGACCAATATCGGGAGAATATACCACGTGGAGTCATGGAGACGGTAGAGTATCCTTCCAGGACGGTTGGCAATTCCCGTAAAGCGATGGTGTACACCCCACCAGAATTTTCTTCGACAACGATGTATCCTGTACTTTTTCTTTTGCATGGGATTGGTGGAGACGAAACCGAATGGCATACCCATGGTTCTCCGCAAATTATTCTTGATAATCTGTACAGCGATAACTTGCTTGAGCCGATGGTTATTGTTTTCCCCAATGGTCGCGCAATGACGAATGACCGGGCCGAAGGAGACTTGTTTGAACCTGAAAAAATCAAAGCATTTGAAAGATTTGAATCCGATCTGCTGAACGATTTGATCCCTTACATGGAGTCGAACTATCCTGTGCATACAAGCCGGGATAAAAGGGCGATTGCTGGTTTATCCATGGGCGGAGGTCAATCCTTAAATATCGGATTAAGTAATCTGGACCATTTCGCATGGATCGGCGCTTTCTCCGCAGCCCCGAACACCAGAGAGCCGGAGTTACTTGTCACCGATGTTACGAAAGCGCATTCATTACTCTCGCTGTTGTGGATCTCTTGCGGTGAGCAGGACAATCTTATAGAGATTAGTCTCGGGGTTCACCGATATTTGGCGCAACAGGGAGTACCTCACATCTGGCATGAAGAAAGTGGGGGACATGATTGGCCCGTGTGGAAGAACGATCTGTATCTGTTCACGCAACGTTTATTCAAGTGAATGTGCTGAAGAACATTCATATCGGATTGTAGCATCAACCAAATCTATTAAAATATCAGGAGGTATTATTCTATGTTCAAATTCGGTAAAAAATTAATGACTGTTGTTCTTGCAGCTTCCATGAGTTTTGGTGTCTTCGCAGCTACATCCAGCGCTGCAACAGATTATTGGCAGAATTGGACAGATGGTGGAGGAACGGTCAACGCCGTTAACGGATCAGGCGGGAATTACAGCGTGAGTTGGCAAAATACCGGGAACTTTGTTGTCGGGAAAGGGTGGACATATGGCACACCTAATCGGGTAGTCAATTACAATGCCGGTGTGTTCGCTCCTTCAGGTAACGGCTATCTGACTTTCTATGGTTGGACTAGAAACGCTCTGATTGAATATTACGTGGTGGATAGTTGGGGAACGTATCGTCCGACAGGAACGTATAAGGGAACGGTGAATAGTGATGGTGGCACATATGATATCTATACAACGATGAGATACAATGCACCTTCCATTGATGGTACGCAGACTTTCCCTCAGTATTGGAGTGTTAGACAGACCAAGAGACCGACGGGTGTCAATTCTACCATTACGTTCAGCAATCATGTGAATGCATGGGCGAGCAAAGGCATGTACCTTGGAAATAGTTGGTCCTATCAAGTGATGGCAACAGAAGGTTATCAAAGCAGCGGTAACGCAAACGTGACAGTTTGGTAAAAATGATGTAATGCCGTTCAAGGTCTGCACCTGCATTTGAGTTCAATTTTCCGGAAGCGTTGAGGATCGTTATTTACCAGACTAACGGACCTCGACGTTGCCGGATTCAAGCTTAGCAAAGGAGAATAATTGAATGAGGAAGCTGATATGGTTAACTTTAATCGCAATGCTTGTTAGTCTAAGTGCTTGTTCAGCGGGTAATTCTGAATTAAACGATGGCTTGGTATTTGTCGAAGGAGGGGCTTTCAAGAGCAGTAAGCCGAGTCAGATTAATAAAAATGAAACGCTGGACTCCTTCTATATTGGCAAATATGAAGTGACTCAAAAAGAATGGATGGAAATTATGGGGGAAAACCCGTCTGGCTTCAAGGGAGATGACCTGCCCGTTGAAATGGTCAGCTGGTATGACGCAGTAGAATACTGTAATCAAAAAAGTATAAAAGAAAACCTGAAACCTTATTACAATATAGACAAGGACAACCTGGACACGAATAATCACAATGAAAACGACAATATCAAATGGAATGTAACGATCAACGAAGGCGCCAACGGTTACCGTTTACCTACAGAAGCAGAATGGGAATACGCTGCAAGCGGAGGCCAAAAGAGCTTAGATTACACATACAGTGGAAGTAATAATCCTGATGAAGTTGCTTGGTACTGGATAAATGCCGGCGACAAGATTCTGACAGGTGACTGGAGCTGGCCCGCTATTGAGAGCAATCGTAATCAAACCCAAAAAGTCGGAACTCAGAAGGCGAATGAGCTAGGAATCTATGATATGTCTGGGAATGTGAGAGAATGGTGTTGGGACTGGTACAGCGATCCGGAGAGTCCACAACAATCCTGGCGAGTGGTGAAAGGCGGAGGCTGGATTGGTGGTGTAAATAACAATGAAATAGCATTCCGAGGCAAATTTGATGCAAATGGTTTTGGGCCTGATCAAGGATTCCGTATTGTGCGTGGAGAATAAAATCTCTTGCCTGTTAGTGGATTACTTCTGAGCTCGACCTATAATTTGTCGGGTGAAAACCTATAGTTTATCAGGTTGTTGCGCAAAAATGTAAGCGTTACACTTGTATTGTCATTCCCGGCGCTTCGTTATAATCGGAGCGTTCTTATAATACGTCTGATAGATTCAATTCTAAGTTATCGATTAATGACGATGAGACTGGTGAAAATGTTATTTCTTATACAATTGCATACATCTTCAGATCCTGAAGTTCTCCAAGTTGTGCGAGCAGACAACAATCCTGCTGTTGTTCTGCTGTTTAGCGTTTTCGGATCAAATGAAATCTACCCATAGATATAGATAAAATACATGCAGCTGATCACGGACAAAAGAGAGGTGAGCTAATGTACAAGGTCATTGTCGCGGATGATGAGCCGTTTATGCTAGAAGGATGGAGAACGATGATCGACTGGCGAGCTTGTGGATATGAACTCTGTGGAACGGCAACGGATGGGGAGGAAGCACTTGCTTTATTCAACTCGGTTGAACCCGATCTTGTCGTCACTGATATTCAAATGCCTGTTATGGATGGTCTCGGTTTGATTCACACCTTGCGAGAAGATCTCGCTTATACCTCTAAAATCGTTATCGTTACAGGATACTCCGATTTTAATTATGCCAAGCAAGCCATACGGTATCAGGTCGATCAGTATGTGCTTAAACCTCTTGTTCCAGAGGAAATTCATCAAATCCTTATGGAAATGATTGAACCTCTGGACAAACGTAGAAATGAGCAAAAACAGCAGCATGAAATCATGGTTACAGATGAAGCCCATGAAAATCATCTTAATGAATATCGAACAAACGAAGAATATGATTTAGAGCAAATGATGAACATCTCCAAAGATATCTTGGCGTCGATTGAAGCCGGAGACACTTTTTCCATCGATAATGCAGTGAGTGCATTGCTAGAGAAGAGTGAGACAGCAGAAGTTTCATTGGAATGGATACATCATGTCATCCGATATATCCATGGGGAGTTGCTACGGAAATATGGAAAAAGAGAGGTTTACAGAGAAATACTATGTGAAAAAGAATGGCATGAGGCTGCGAGTTGGACTTCTGGCACATTACAAGACCTGTGTGTTCGACTGTCCGAGCAACTTTCCCAGTCTGAATTGAAGCAAAAGTCGCGTACAGGAGGGCTTGTTGCAGAAGCAGTGAATGAATTGAAGCAACACTATCGAAGCAAAATTAAATTACAAGATGTAGCTAATCGTATTCACGTGAATTCTGCCTACCTGGGTCAACAGTTCAAGCGGGAGATGGGAGTCAGTTTCATTGACTATGTGCACAAGCTTCGAGTTGAGGAAGCCCGTAAACTCCTGCGACGCACCAATATGAAGATCACTGAAATTGCATTCAGTCTGGGATATCATGATGCTGAATATTTCACCCAAAAATTCAGAGCGCATACAGGGGAGCTTCCATCCGTCTATAAAAACAAAAACCAAGGGTGATCATATGCGTCATAAATTCTGGATGTTCCGTAAGGTTAATGATATTCCTCTCCGATCCAAATTTCTGCTTATTTATGTACTTAGTATTCTCCTTCCTGTAATAACGATTAATATCTTCTTCTATCAACGAACCTCTGCGGATATCAAGATTAGAGAACAGGAAAATCTGCGCAAATCCATCGACAGGGCAGCGGGGGAACTGCTTGGTATGATTGATGAGAGCGTTGCTCTGAGCCGAATTATTGCAGCAGACGATTCGCTCTACGAGGCTTTGGATCGGACCTATCCTTCCCCCGTCGATTATTACAACGTGTACCATGCATTTCTGCGAGATAAATTAACAAGGTATATGTCAGCGAATATTCTGGAGGTGCGTATCTATACGGATAACGATACCATTCAGACGGGCAGTCACTATATCGTGATGAAAGACAAGAATGTACTTCCTGGATTGAAACAGCTGAAATCCACCAGTGGAGGCATTCTTGTCGTTGATTATGTTGAGCCGTCTGGATTTAACGCGGGAAGAAGGATCAGTGTGATTGGCAAAATGGATACCTATACTTCCTTTGCCAATTACAACAAGTATTCCAAGATTGATCTGGAACTTAGCCGGGTGTATAGCATTTTAAATCGTGAATCAGACAGTCTTCAGCTGCGTCTGGTCGATAGCAACAATCGAACTGTCGTTTCAAGTGGGGAATTCAGCGAAACCGACTTATCCAACCCGGATAACAATTCAACAGCCAAGGAATCTGGCAATTCTGCTTATACGCTCGAGAAGTCATTGGGGAATCTAGCGTACCTTAAGGGTTGGAAATTGATTGGAGTTGCCGATACGCGTCACCTTGACCACCTGTTGCAAGAAGCTTTCAAATCCATTCTGGGGTTACTGGCAATAAGTATTGTAGTCCCCTCTGTGTTGATCTACATTATTTTGCGTTCCTATCACTATCGGATTCGCAAGCTATCCAGACATATGGAGAAGGTTCGCAATGAACGATTCGATCTGATTGAAATTCAGGAAGGCCGCGACGAAATCGGCGGGCTTATTCGTACATTTAACATCATGATTGGTAAAATTCATACGCTGATTAATGATGTATATAAACTGGAAATCCGTCAAAAAGATTTGGAGTTGGATCAAGTAAGGACCGAATTGTCCATGCTCCAGAGTCAGATGAATCCCCATTTTTTATTTAACACATTGAATGCCTTGCTGGTCGTTAGTACGAAGAATGGATATACGGAAGTCATTGAGATTATTAAAAGTCTGTCCATGCTGATGAGACAGTTGCTCAGTCATTCGGACAATCTGATTCCCTTACAAGAAGAACTGCAATTTACGAATCTTTATCTCCAGATTGAGAAGTTTCGCTTCGGGGAGCTTTTTGATTATACCTTCGAGGTTGATCCTGATGCTGCTTCGTTGCTCATTCCCCGCATGAGTATTCAACCGCTCGTTGAAAATGCATGCAAACATGGCTTGCAGGCGCGAAAAAATGGAAGACAGATCAAGATAACGGCGAGACGCAACGCTTCTGAACTGGTTATTCAGGTGATCGATAATGGAATCGGTATGGATGCAGGGAGACTAACGGAGCTTTTGAGAGATATTCGTTCTGAAAGACCCAGGAACGGCGAGCATGTTGGACTCCGCAATGTCTACCGCAGGTTAGAACTCTTTTATGAAGGAAATGCGATATTCGATCTAAGCAGTGTACCAGGAGAGGAAACCATTGCAGGATACCATATACCGATCTCCAGGCTGGAACAGAGGAAATAGGAGGTAATCTCTCATGTATAAAGTATTGTTAGTCGATGATGAACCGTATGCCATTGAAGGGTTACAGCTTCTGATCAATTGGGAAAAGCATGGATTTGAAATCAAAGGCGTGTGTGCCAATGGTGAGGAAGCCATTCGTATGATACAAGAAGATCAACCTGATCTCGTGGTGACAGACATTCGTATGCCTGTCATGAATGGGCTGGAACTTGTGGAAGAAGCACGACGATTGGAACATGAATCTGTGCTGTTTGTCATCACGAGTGGATACAGTGACTTTAATTATGCGAGGCAAGCTATTCGATTAGGTGTCTCCAACTATTTAACCAAACCCGTTGACAGTATAGAAGCAGAGGACATGTTGGTCCGTCTCCGTATGCAGTTGCAGGAGCGTGAAAACCAGGAGCGTATTCGGGAACATGCAAACGAGCAAAGGATCAAAGCGTTTTTGTCCGCACTGATTAAGGATAAGCAGAATATATCGGAGCAGGAGATGTCGGAAATCCTTCCTCGTTTGAACAAGTCCCATTGGGCATACCTGCGGATAGCTTTTCAGGGAGATATTCAGGAAGCCTGTTCCGTAGCCGAACAAACGGCTGACGTAACAACTTGTTGTTATGTGATAGACAGAACAAGAGACTCATTGGGACTGGTATGGGGGGAACAAGCGAATGATAGAGATGGGACATCTGAAGCAATTAAAGCTTTTGCCCAGCATTTGATGAACAACATGCAAAATAACGGCTGCGAAGATATTCATATCGCGGTTGGTTTAACGGTCAACAAAGTGGAGCTTTTATCTGAATCCTTCCGCTCCGCTCAGGAGGTTGGGCGTTATTTGTTTTTTAATCAAAAGCGCCTTTTGTTTGCTGAAGAAATTCAGCTGGAGAATTGGCAGTTTGATCCGGAAACGCTATCAGAGGTGGACCATATTAGCGAATTGCTAGAAAACGGTTCTGTCGAGGAACTCTCGAGTTCCATTCGTAGTGCCTTTGAACTGTTTATACAGATGAAGGCTGTGCCAGAGATTGTACATATTTTCTCTACACACATTATATTCCGCGGACTGTCCCTGTGTAGAGAATTAGGAGGAGAACCTAATGCTCTAATGAACGAATTGGCAAGCGGAATTCTGGAGAAGGGCCAACGAAATATAGAAAAGGTTGCTAACAATCTGGAACATTTCTGTTTGCAATGCAAGTCAGAACTGGCTATTTTCCGGGAAAGGCAACTTGGAGGCATTCAGGCGACGGTTGCTGAATATGTGCAGATGCATTACAGAGAGACATTTACAATCCAGGAGCTCGCAGAGCGATTCTACGTGAATCCAGTCCATTTAGGGCAGTCCTTTTTGCGAAAGTACGGAAAAGGTGTAATCGAGGTAGTACATGATCTGCGAATGGAAGAAGCGAAGCGTCTCCTTCAGCAGACGAATCAGACATCAAGTGCGATTGCAGAGCAGGTAGGGTACCGCAGTTACCAGCATTTTCTCAGACATTTCGAAAAACGTACAGCCATGAAACCTTTAGAATACAGACAAAAGTATGCGAATTGATCTTTGAAAAAGAAGAACCCCTCCTGAATAAGACCTGCAATTACAGGGGGGTGGACCTTAAATATATATATTTTGTAACCGCATACATTTCTTCATACTAAAAACAGTAAGACATACCACTTCCAAGGAGGGCAAGTACATGGGGGGACTTAAGAAAAAGAAGCTTTGGGGTTCCGTATCACTCGTTCTGGCTTTAAGTTTGGCACTTGCAGGATGCAGCGGTGACAATGAGAAAGCGACTACACCGGATGGGAAAGAGGTACTGAACATCACCGCCTTTATCGGGACGCCAAATCAGGCGCCAGCTAAAGATAACCGGATCTACAAGAAGATCCAGGATGAGCTCGGCGTCAATCTTGAGATGGAGTTTCTCGTGGGTGATCTTCAACAGAAGCTCGGCGTTATGATTGCCGGTGGTGATTTCCCTGACTTGATCACAGCAGATACCAAATTGGTATCAGCCGGTGCGGTTATTCCGCTCGAAGATCTCATTGAAGAGCATGCACCTAATCTGAAGAAGCATTTCGGTAAAGACTGGAACCGGATGAAAGACTCCAGTGACGGACACATTTACTGGTTGCCTAACTATGGAGTGTATACAGGGGAGTTCATTAGTAACTATTATTCTGGTCCTGCATTCTGGATTCAAAAGTCCATACTGAAGGATGCCGGGTACCCGACTCCTAAAACGTTGGATGATTTCACGAAGTTGATCCGTGATTACGCAGCCAAGAATCCAACGATTGATGGTCAACCGACGATTGGTTTCACGACATTGGCTTCGGACTGGCGGACGTTCCCTTTGCTTAACCCACCTGAACATCTTACGGGTCACCCCAATGACGGGGGCGTAGTCGTAGATGATAGTGGAGTGGCAACCGTTTTTGCCGACAAAGATATCTCCAAACGCTACTATAAAGAACTAAACAATCTGTACAATGAAGGATTGCTGGATAAAGAAGCCTTTGTTCAGAACTATGATCAATATCTGGCCAAAATTTCTTCGGGACGTGTGCTTAGTATGTTCGACCAGCACTGGAATTTCCAAGCCGGCGAAGACCCACTTGTAGCACAGGGCAAAATTGGTCAGACATACGTAGGCTTCCCGCTAGTCTATGATACAAGTATCACAGATCACTATCTGGATCGTCCGGTCATTAACTTGAACAATGGTTTTGGTATCAGTAAAGATGCCGAAGACCCTGTCGCACTCATCAAATTCCTCGATAAGCTTATGGATGAGAAGTACCAGAAGCTCTTGTCATGGGGTGAAGAGGGTGTAGACTATCAGGTGAATGAAGAGGGAAGATTCTATCGTACACCAGAGCAACGTAAAGAGCAGGATGATCCGGCATGGAGACTGGTTAACAAAGCAGAAGGTTTCTATGCTGCAGCACCAAAACTCGAAGGAACATTTGAAGATGGTAATGCCATTGGAGCGATCAACCAACCTGAGGAATTCTATGACAACCTCAAACCGGAAGATAAAGAACTTCTGGATGCATATGGCTTCAAAACGTGGAGTGACTTCTTCTCTCCTGCACCAGAAAATCCAGTGTACTATCCAGCATGGCAAGTCGATCTGAAAGAAGGCTCTGATGCTGCGGTAGCGAACAAACAAATGACAGACACTTCATTGAAATTCTTGCCTAAAGCGATCATGTCAAAACCGAATGAATTCGATAACATTTGGACTGAATATGTGGACGCTTACAAGAAAATCGATATTAAATCCTATGAAGACCGAATTAATGAACAACTGAAATGGAGAATCGAGAACTGGTCTGTTAAATAAAAAAATGCGGCAATGATTCGCTCGGAAGGTATTTACTAGGGAATTACTCAGGCGAGTACCTTCCGGGGTATCATGCATAAAGTCGCTGCAAGCCAATAGGAGGAGTGAAAGATGGCGAACACGCCTGGAGCCATACCAGAGCAAACTACCCATACAGCCGTTGTCAAAACACCAATGTTAAAACGGTTGCGCGGACAGAGACAACTGATGTTCATGTCATTACCCATCGTTGCGTACATTCTTGTATTCTCGTATTATCCCATTTGGGGCTGGGTTATGGCCTTTCAGAATTACAGTCCTGCCAAGAGTTTCACCCAGCAGGAATGGGTCGGGCTCAAACACTTCAAGTTTTTGCTAACTGACGATGCATTTCTTAACGTGCTTCGTAATACCATTGCGATGAGTGTAATCAATATGGTGCTCGGATTTGCGACAGCCATTATATTTGCCATTTTACTTAATGAGATCAAGCATAAGTTCTATAAACGAACCATTCAAACGATATCTTATTTGCCTCACTTTCTCTCATGGATTATCGTGACAGGCATCGTGGCAAGTTCACTGTCTGTAGACGGCGGAATTGTCAATGTGGTGCTCATGAAGTTGAACATCATTCAAGAACCTATCATGTGGCTTAGCGTTCCGGAATATTTCTGGGGCATTGTAGGCGCATCTCATGTGTGGAAAGAAGTAGGCTGGAATGCCATTATTTATCTGGCGGCCATTACGTCTATCGATCCCTCGCTCTATGAAGCGGCAGAGATCGATGGTGCGAACCGATATAAGAAAATGCTGTATGTGACCTTACCCGGAATCAAATCCATTGTTATCATTTTGCTGATCATGAATATGGGCTGGATTCTGGAAGCTGGATTCGAAGTTCAGTATCTGTTAGGTAATGGTGTGGTTGTCGACTGGTCACAGACGATAGATATATTTGTCCTGAAATACGGACTACAGATCGGAAATTACTCTTTAGCTACCGCAGCAGGAATATTCAAGACAGTGGTTAGTATTACGCTGATCTTTGCGGCGAATTCTATTTCCAAACGGCTCGGGGAAGACCGATTAATATAAGGAGGACTAGAGATGGGAATAAATAAATCTCGGCTTGAACCGATTGTCTTCCATACGTTAAATGGTATACTGATGATCGCCATCGCGATTGTTACCCTGTATCCGTTTGTGAATACACTCGCCGTATCATTCAATGCCGGTAATGACACCATCCGGGGTGGGATTTATCTGTGGCCTCGGGTATGGACAGATCAAAACTACAGAGCAGTATTTGCAGGAGGGACCATCTTCAGCGCCTTTGGTATATCTGTGGCGAGAACGGTTTTGGGGACAGTCTTAAGTCTATTCTTAACCTCCATGCTGGCTTACACACTAAGCCGAAAAGATTATATATTACGAAAGCCCATTACCATTATCGTTGTTCTTACGATGTATTTTAGTGCAGGTCTTATTCCAACTTACTTCCTAATGAAAGATTTGCATTTGTTAAACAACTTTCTGGTGTACATTATTCCTGGGCTGATCAGTGCCTTTAATATGATTGTTATTCGTACCTATATCCAGACACTACCCGAGGGACTAATCGAATCGGCCAAGATTGATGGTGCTGGAGATTTCAGAACGTTCATATCCATTATTCTACCACTGTGCCAACCGGTACTGGCTACTGTAGCATTGTTCATTGCAGTCGGCCAATGGAATTCTTGGTTCGATACGTTTCTGTATGCTTCTTCCAAACAAAACCTGAGCACTCTGCAATATGAGTTGATGAAACTATTATCTTCTTCGATGAATTCCAACAGCAGCGCAGCTGTTGCCAATGGAGCGGATCTTGGCGCCGCGCGCAACATGGTCACACCCGTATCTATTCGGGCAGCCATTACAATTGTAGCCGCATTGCCGATCTTGGTTGTATATCCATTTTTGCAGAAGTATTTCGTTCATGGCTTGCAGCTTGGAGGGGTAAAAGAGTAAACTTAATGCAGTTCCAGATAACCGATCAAAAACGGTCACCAGGGTGACCGTTTTTTCATGTTTTTTTAACGGAGGGCCCAGTATGTCAATTGCACACGAATTTAACTTATTCAACAATGTTGTTGACAATTAAATTAAAGTTACTATAATTTATATTTACTTGATTCACCAGTCAGTCTCTTTTCAGGGTGCCACTGCGCGAGAATGCCCTCTATCAAGAACTGTCCAAAGCGCCTAACCATCCCGAGTTCTTACCATTTTATCAAGGAGACTGAAGAGAAAATGAAAGTATTAATCGTGGAAGACTCCATTTTCGTACAGAAATTGCTTACAAAGCTTATTGTTGACCATATTCCAGAATGCGAGATTCAGATTGCTAACAATGGAGAGCAAGGTTACAACCTATTTAAGGAGTTTCAACCTGATTTTATAACCACCGACCTGCTGATGCCTGGTCTGAACGGACAAGAAATGCTTCGAATGATTCGGGAAACGGATAGCAAAGTCAAAATTATTATTCTATCTGCAGATATTCAGAAGACAACTAGGGATGAAGTCGAATTGTTGGGTATTTCTGGATTTTTGAATAAACCGTTAACCGCGGAAAAGGCAACGACCATGATTCAACTCATTCAGGCGGCCTATCATGCTGAATGATTTACAGAAGGATTTGCTGACTGAACTTGTGAACGTTTACGTGGGACAAGCGGCTAACATGTTGTCGGAGATTGTAGACAAGCGTATAGTTTTGAATATTCCGGAAGTGGAACTAATCTCCATATCCGATGTGGACCCTGGAGATCGAAGATACAATATTTTCTTTAGTGAAGGGCATCTGTTCAGATCCTCTTTACAGTTTGGATATGAATTTCAGGGAAAAGCATTTCTGATGTTTCCTGTAGAGCAGGCTAAAGTATTGGCCAACATCTGTCTTGGAGAACTGGGTGAGAGCGTTATAACGGAAGATCCGAACCTAATGGACACGGATTTGGACGTTTTGAAGGAAGTTAGCAATGTTCTGCTTAACGCCATTATTGGAGAATTCGGAAATTTCCTGGAGATCAAACTGGAATACGTCCTGCCTGATATTGAACTGATCTATGTCACCAATTCCGATCAACAAATATTGCTTCAGAATGAAGTCTATGTCCTGGTTTTACATACCTCGTTTTTACTTGCCGATACGGATGTGACAGGGATCATTGTCATAGCATTGAGTATGAACTCCATATCAAGCCTGCTTGCCAAAATGGACGCTTTGTTGGAGGCGGATAATGGATAATCTTATTTCACAAGCTTTGAACAAAGCACATATGGGAATCATGATCGTGGACAGACATTTGAAAGTTGTAGTGTGGAATGCCTGGTTGGAACGCATTACGGGCAAGAATGCGGAAGAGGTAATTGGCTTGAATCTGCTAGAGGTCTGCCCACGGTTTAAGTCGAACATGTATCTGAATATTTTGCAAAATGCGCTGTATCATGGACAAAGCAGATTTTGCTCAAGCGCTTTACATAAGGCATTCATTCTTCCTAATGACGGAGAGGATGGGCAATTATTCAGACAAAATATGCATGTTGAACCGCTCTATCATGAAGATCGCAGTTATGCGCTTATTCAGATTACTGATATGACAAACACGAACACCCGTGTATATAAACTTAAAAATCTGATCAAAGAACTGGAGACGGAGTACGCCAAAATCAAAATCTCCGAGAAGATCAGCAAACATCTGTCTCTGCATGATCCACTTACGGGTCTGCCTAATCGTCTTGCTTATAATGACCGTCTTGCCTGGGCGATCAGTAATGCACAAAGAAACAATAGTAAACTTGCGATTATGTTTGTGGATGCTGATGGGTTTAAACAAGTGAATGATACATATGGACATCATGTTGGTGATCAAGTGCTGCTGGAAATGGCGAAGCGATTAAGCGAATCGATTCCAAGTGCGGATACTGTAGCACGGCTTGGCGGGGATGAATTTATCATTTTAAGCCATCTGAAAGATGATCATGATGCTGAAATTATCGCCAAAAGATTGGAAGCTGCATTCAGTACCCATTTCAAAATTGCAGGAAACTACATCAACCTTTCGATGAGTATAGGTATCAGCCTGTTTCCCAAGCACGGACAGGAGCCTTCCGAACTACTGAGACATGCGGATGGAGCCATGTACAAGATTAAAAAGAATGGCAAGAACGGATACGGGATTTATGAACCTGAAAATGCTTAAGAAATCTAAAAATGTATTTTAATAAAGTTGCTGCAGTAGCAACTTTATTTGTCTATACAATTAACATAAGAAAAAATATGTTTTTCCATATGAATTACATTTTTTACATAGGAAAATGCGAGAGTAGTTACCGAGTATGTAGTAATCAATTAACCAGTGATACATATAAAGGAGTGCACAGATTGAATGAAATAGATGGTGCGATAATCGCACTTTTGCTGTTCAGTTTCTATATTCTATTACTGTACGGAATGCCGATCATCTTAATCATCGTGGGGTATTTTATATTTAAAGGTTACAAGAAGCGCAGGGGTGTGAGGACGAGCGATAATTCGGTGGCTCCTGATGGTAAGCAAGCTAATATTAAACCATAGAATTAACGTTGACACTACAACATTGAAAGGGACCAGAGTATGGCCCTCTGGTGAGCTGCTGATATAGCGGCTTTTTTTATTGCCAATCGCTAAATTTCCTAGCCCAGAATAAAAATTCGTCAGCTTCGAAATTTATCATTAAACACCTCTAATGCCGGGATAAGATTGTGATAATTCAAGTTAATTTTGTTCATTTAAATGCCTAAGAGATTACAGTACACTGAAATAACATACAAACGGAACATACTAAACATGAGAAGAAATGTGAGGAATTATTATTCGTTGGAGGTTTTAACGTGAAGACCAAAAATATCTGGTTTAATCAACCTGCTAGAACATGGGAAGAGGCATTGCCTATCGGAAATGGAACTCTTGGAGGCATGATTTTTGGGAAAACACAGATCGAGAGAATTCAGCTTAATGAAGATAGTCTGTGGTATGGTGGTCCGATGCAGCGGAATAATCCTCAAGCCCTTGACTCTTTATCTCAGATCAGAAACCTGATTTTTGATGGCAAGATTAGGGAAGCAGAAGAACTCGCAGCGGATACTCTGGTAGGTGTACCTGACGGGCAAAGGCATTATGAGCCATTAGGGGACTTCTACATCGCTATGGATCACAGTGAACAAGAACCGAATGAATATCACAGACATCTCGATCTGGAACAAGGTAAGGTAAGCGTAAATTATACCGTAGATCAATCCAATTATACCCGTGATTATTTTGCCAGCTACCCGGATCAAGTACTCGTGGTTCATCTCAAATCCAGCGTACCTGAAAAGTTATCTTTCTCCACTATTTTTGGCAGAGGAACTGTTCTGCAATCAACACACTGGTCCAGTAGTCTTAAACATCCTGTTGGGTTCCAATCCAATCTGGACCGGATCGAAAAGCGTGGAACGAATGACGTGATCATCCGGGGAAGAAGTGGGGGAGAAGAAGGAATTCGATTTTGTTGCGCGATCCGCCTTATATCTGAAGGGGGGCAGATTCATTATTCAAGCGGTCAGCTTTCTCTGAAGGATGGTAATTCAGCGACTATTCTAATCTCGGCTTGCACGGATTTCCGAGTACCCAAGGAACAACTTGAAGTGGAGTGCCTCCGAAGAATTGAGGCCGCTTCAACCAAGCCATCCAGCGAACTGCTCGCCAATCATGTCTCGGACTATCAATCCTTATTCAAAAAAATGGATATACATCTCGAAGATGAAAATAAAGATGTGATATGTTCCGAACTTCCAATCGATCAACGCCTCGCACGGCTTAGAGCTGGTAAGCATGATCCGGAACTGATAAGTCTATACTTTCAATTTGGTCGTTATCTGCTTATCTCAAGCAGCCGTCCAGGTTCTTTACCGGCAAATCTCCAAGGGATATGGAACAAAGACATGCTTCCTGTATGGGATAGCAAATATACGATTAATATTAATGCACAGATGAATTACTGGCTTGCAGAGAGCTGCAATCTGTCTGAATGTCACGTACCATTGTTTGATTTTATAGAGCGACTGCAAGTTCGAGGAAAGGAAACCGCTAGAACCATGTACGGATGCAAGGGATTCGTTGCTCATCACAATTCGGATATCTGGGCAGACGCTGCACCGCAGGATGTATGCATGACATCGACGTTTTGGACCATGGGAGGAGCATGGCTTTCATTACATCTATGGGACCACTACGAATACAATAAGGATGTTCAATTTCTCAAAAAGGTTTACTCCACGATGAAAGATGCGGCTATGTTTATTCTGGATTATCTAATAGAGGATCCTTCCGGCAATTGGGTGATATGTCCTTCGTCCTCACCGGAAAATCGCTATATATTAGATAATGGAGAGTCGGGGGCTTTATGTTTTGGTGCTTCAATGGACAATCAAATTATTAGAGAACTCTTTACGCGTTGCATTGAAAGTACCCAGATATTGCAAGAAGATCAGGAATTCGGAGAAGAACTCCGTAGTGCTTTAACCAAAATACCGGAGACCTCCATTGGCAAACATGGCCAGATCCAAGAGTGGAGTAACGATTATGATGAAATGGAACCTGGACACAGACATATTTCCCATTTATTCGCTTTGCATCCTGGAACGCAAATTACGTTGCAATCAACGCCTGATCTGGCCAAGGCAGCTCGTGTAACACTCGACAGAAGACTGGAACACGGTGGCGGACACACAGGATGGAGCAGGGCGTGGATTCTCAATATGTGGGCACGATTAGAGGAGTCGGAACTTGCACACGATAACATCGTGGAACTTCTACGTTCCTCCACGTTACCCAATCTGTTTTGTGACCATCCTCCATTTCAAATTGATGGGAACTTTGGATGTACTGCAGGGATAGCAGAGATGCTTCTCCAGAGCCATAACGAAGTAATCAGATTGTTACCTGCTTTGCCAGCAGCTTGGCCAAAAGGATATATTCGTGGTATTCGGGCTCGTGGCGGATTTGAATTAGATCTGGAATGGGAAAATGGTCGTCTGTTAAATACCAGAATTCGCTCTATTGCAAAATCAAGAGTTACCTTATCCTATCTGGACCAAAAGATAGAATTAACCTTTCCTGGCCCCAATGCTATAATCGAATTAAAAGGGAATAAATGGAATAATAAATAAGAAGTTACCCATTACCTGAGCGAATGCCGGCTGACAAAATAGCCGGTATTCGCTCTTTTTATTTGCTGAGATAAGATATAGGCAAGAGGTGGCGTGTTCTTGCTCAATGCAATGTTTAAAGAAGACTTCCATATTTAACAAATTTACCAGGTGAAGTGCCGACCTGCTTGGTGAAGCTGCGAATAAAATTGGCGTAATCTCCAAAACCGGATTGATAACAGGCCTCTGTAATACTTAAACCTTCGATTAAATAAGATTTCGACAGCTCTATACGGCGACTAAGAATGTATGCTCGAATCGTGAGTCCGGTATGCTTTTTGAATTGTCGACTAATATAGCTGCTATTCGTGAACATCGCCTCTGACAATTCTTCGAGCGTCAGTTGCCTCGTCAGATTACATTCAATGTAACCCATCGTGTTTCGAACTAGTTCAGGCATAATATCCGTTGCAACAAAATCCGTATTTTGAAAAGTTAGATTCGTTAGAAGAAGTAGCTGTGTAATCAAAATATTCCCCAGAATATCCGCTCCATAATCACTTGATGAGAGACACTGTTCAAGCTCGCCAGCTAATTGCAGCACTTGTTGAAGCTCCTCCTCTTCAAGATGTACGATATTACCCTTACCCTTGGGACGGTAGTCGAAACATGCGGATAAGTTGGTGCTAGAAGTAGACAAGCGGTTCAGATATGACTTTTTCAGATTTATGGTAATTCTCTCATATTCGTTTTTGTCCAAGGCAAAGGAACGGTGCATCTCCTCCGGGCTAAGAACGAGCAGATCGCCACGTTGCAAATGGTAACAACGGTTCTCAATATAGAAGTTTACATTGCCACGTAGAAATAAGTAGAGTTCATATGCATTATGTCGATGATAAAACGTTCCCATATTATACGTGGTGGTGCGATGAAGGTACAACAGCTCATTCTGGATTGGATCAAACAGGTATTCTGAAGTCTCATTCATATCAGATATATGACCTCCTTGTCGTTTCGCGCAATAAATATAGCCGTTTGTGCAATGAAATTGCAGACGTGAACCTATAAAATGTAACCATCCTAGCATGAAGGATACATAATTGCAAGCGTTTCCACACGAGTGTGTACAACGAGATTGGAGGAAAAGATGGATCTGATTTTCACGGCTAGAAGTAGAGCGCAGGACACCGTAGAGTACACGGCATTGGATAAGCACGCTCTCAAAGCTGACGTAAAAGTAGCAAGCGGAAACGGCAGTGCAGAAAACCCATGGCAAGCCGACATTCAGATTTACAACGAGGGCCAGAATGCTTGGGCAGGGGTTATTCATGTGGAAATGCCGTTGGACAAACAGAATCCGAGGTTTTTTTTGCCTGCATTTATGTATGGCCGCAACCGGGGCGAAGCACCCCAGAATGTCCCAAATGAGTTCCCCAGACTAAGGGAGGGCAAGCCCTCTCGTCCTTCATCACCTTGGTGGATGGTCCGAAGTGATCGTCTGTCTCATCCAGCTGCACTTATCTATGATGAAGGTCGGATTGTTGGTCTAAGCGCAAGTCCCTACTGGATCAATACAGGAAACCAGAAGCAGCAATGGTATCCAGGAATGGAAGGAAACTTTGTGCAATATGGGGGATTCACATGTTCCATTGAAAAGGGTACGGTCGGATATACGTTGGGATATGAGAATGCTCCGTTGTTATTTATCAAATCCAGACTTGTCCATGAGCGAGCTGCCCTTGGAGAAAATTGCTTTGAACTTGCGGCAGGTGAATCGGTTGGGCTCACACTTGAACTATATAACTACGAGTCTGAATCAGAACTGGGCATCAATCCAGCACTGGAAACAATCTATAAGAGGTATCACGAAAAACCAAGAGAAGGAAGTGACATTCAGACAACGGTAACGGATTTGTCCAATGCCATCTATGAGTATGCCTGGCTTCCGGAGGATCGTCATTATTCTACATTTGTATATGAAGATGCTGCTGAAACCAGTGGCTACCGATACAACAAAATTATTTCAATCAGTTGGACAAATGGTATGACCATCGCTGCACCAATGCTTATGGCTGCATTGCGATTGGATAATGAGCCCATGCGACAGCAGGCATTATCCTGCATTACCAATATTATCGAGAATGCCATGAATCCCAAATCCGGACTTCCATATGACGCCTATCAGGATGGGATATGGAGTGTTAAAGGCTGGTGGTTCGACGGCATGCGTACCCCAGGACATTCCTCTTACCTTGTAGCTCAAGCGATGTTCTACATTCTGAAAAGCTACGATTATGAGAAGCGCATTCGAAATGTGAGACACGATGATTGGCTTGCTTACGTCAAACCAATACTTGATCGTCTGGAGTGCACGAAGAATACGGATGGAGAATATCCCACCATTTTGTCAGAGCGGACCGGAGCAGGTCTTGAATATGATGCTTTTAGTGGAGTCTGGTGTCTTGCTGCCAAGGCATATTACTGTTGGTTAACCCATGATGAATCTTCTCTGGAAGAGCTCAGACGCAGTGAAGCCCACTATTACAACACCTATGTGCAACACATGGAATGTTACGGCGCTCCGCTCGATGCGGACAAAGCTGTTGATTCGGAAGGCATTCTGGCGTACATCAAAGCTGTTCGGTTTCTGCACGCATTGACCGGTGACGAGCTGTATCTGGATCATATGAGAGATGCGATCAGTTATGAATTCAGCTTCAAATTTTGTTACAACTCACCTATTAAGATTCCGCCACTCAGTACATTAGGCTGGTCCAGTTCCGGGGGAAGTGTTACTTCAGTAGCTAATCCGCATATTCACCCCATGTCAAGCAATCTAGTGGATGAGCTGTTGTATTATGTTGGACAACGGGAAGACAATTATGTTCGCCAACGTATGATGGATACCATCGGGTGGGGGTGTCAGACCTATAATCGTTATGATCAAGAATTCGGCTATGGCAAAAAAGGATGGATGTCTGAACGCTTCTGTCATTCGGAAGGACTGGTCACTGAAAAATATGCGGATGGTACACCAGCCAGCACCTGGTTTTGCCTGATGCCATGGGCCAGTGGATCGATCATCGAAGGCCTTGTTGGCGACTATTGGGATTATGCGCGACCTGTGTGAATTAATTTTGCAATAACTAACAACAGTCACCATATTAGATACCGCCGATAGGGAGACATGCTACCGGCGGTTTATTTTCGTTGGAGGAAAGGGGACAAACGGATGTTAACAGTACTACTGGTAGATGACGAGATGTATGTACGAAAAGGGCTGTATGAACTCATAAGCTGGATTGATCTTGATATGGAGATTATCGGAGAGGCAGAGAACGGTGTAGAGGCACTGAATCTGATTGAACGCCTGCAGCCAGACGTGATTATAACAGATATCCGTATGCCAATCCTGGATGGACTGGAACTGATACGTGCCGTTGAGAAAATGCCACATCTGGAACCTGTATTCATTATCATCAGTGGTTATCATGATTTCAAATATGCACAGCAGGCAATCCGGTACGGGGTTCATGACTATATTCTGAAGCCTATTGATGATGAAGAATTGACGGCGACGTTGCAGAAGTCGGCTAATCTCATTTGCAACAAAAGAAAACATATCCTCATGGCCGAGGGGCAGGCCAGTAACATCATGTTGGAGGATCTGATCAAAGGTCATGTACAGAAGCAGGATGAACCTCGATATGCCGAGATGCTCGGGATCAATGATAACTCCAATCTGCTCATGACTTTGATTGAACTTCAGACCGGATTAGATGAAATTAAAATTACCATTGAACAGCTACGTGAAGCAGTACAATCTCTCGAGAGTAACTTATGCAAAATGTTCATCAGTGAGCAACAGTACGGCATGTTTGCATTATTAATATTGTGGTCTAAACCTGATCAAGGTGGCTCGACGTTACAGGATAAACTGCATTCTATTCATATAACACTGAGCAAAAAGCTTAATCTGGATATCGGTCTTTACGCAGGAACACTCGTCAAAGAAATTGGAGATGCCCCACAATCCCTTATGGCGGCTAAAGAAGCAGCCAAGCATAAATATGCAGAAACTGGTGGTGTCGTGCGCTATACCGAGATCAAAGACAAACCGTTGTTTGTTTTCAATGTATACCAGGACAAGGTGGATCAATTAATCTTGAGCCTGGAAGAGGGGGATAGGGCTACTTACCATAACATTGTAGAAGAGAAATTCAAATTGTTTCATATGAATCGATTTTCTCCTCAGGCTGTCTCAGGTTCTCTATTGCGCTGTATAACGGGTATTCTCGCTGTGGTCCACGAAATGGGTGGTACTGATGAAGGTCTGAAGCAGCTAAAGGAGCTGGCACAACAAAGTCATGAAGGTTGGAATTTAAGACTACTGAAGAATGCTTTTCTCATGGCGCTGGAGGAAGCCGAGGATTATGTGTCTCATTTGCGGATGGAGCGGTCCAAAGGGGATATCAGCAAGATCAAGCGATATATTGATGCAAATTATACCGAGAACATCAATCTCAAAAGCATTGCTGCACTCTTCTACATGAATCCCGTTTATCTTGGGCGGTTATTCCGCAAAAGCTACAATCAATACTTCAATGACTATCTGCTGAACCTGCGGATTCATGAGGCGAAGAAGTTACTGCGCCAGACAGATCTGAGAATGTACGAGGTCGCTGCACGCGTAGGATTTCAGAATGCGGATTATTTTGTAACACAGTTTGAGAAACTCGTTAAGTTATCGCCTACAGAGTATCGCAATCTCCTTATGGGAAATGAACAGCGAGGTGCACAATGCCAAGATGGAACCTGAATTACATGAAGCTTCGAGATAAACTATTGCTGATGTATGTCCTGTCCGTGTTTATTCCCATCGTTGTTACCAATGTGGTGTTCTACAATGTCACATCCGCCAATATTCGTAGTCAGAAAACTCGTGATGCCGGCATGGCCTTGAACAATCTGAAGAACGACTTGCGTGTAACCATTGATCAGGGCGTCGGTCTCTCTTATTCGTTATATACGGATCCTGTATTCAATGACACCATCTCGCGTTCGTTTCGAAGTCATTTTGAGTACATTGACGCTTATAATTCGTACCTAAAAGGGCAATTTTCCGGTCAATTGAATCAGGGGATTCGCTGGTATCAAGTGTATACCGATAATTCTACTATACTATCTTCCGGTTATATTGATCGTTTAACTGACGTGGTCCGAAGCTCGGACTGGTACGTTCAATTTCAGGCATACTCCGCTCCTTATCCAGCACTGATCTCAGCGGATCAGATGTTAAGTCTGGTTCAACGGCTCGACAATCTGGACACTGGGGGGAAAGAGCAGTTACTTAAAATTGACCTGAACATGGATACGATCAAGCAGTATTTTCATAATAGCGGATTTGATGGGAAAGTGTATCTTCTTGATCCGGGTGGACACATCCAATTTTCAAATGATCCTACAGCAGACGAATCTCAGATAGGGAAACGTTACAATGAGATCCAGTTTCCGAATAAAATGATTCCCTTTGAACTTACGTATACAGGCATTAACTATCTGGAAGGGTGGTCCCTGCAAGGTGTCATGGATGAAGAAATTGTGTTGAAGGAGGTGCGGAAGTCCCGTTCCTTCGTGGTTTGGCTTGCTTGCATTAATTTTGTCCTGCCATCTATTATCATCGCGGCCATGTCCAGATCCATCCATGTCAGACTGGTGCGGATTCTTAAACATATGAAAAAAGTAAAAACACAGAATTTTCAGACGATTCCTCCTGAAGATGCAAGAGATGAGATCGGTCAGCTTACGATGGAATTCAATCGAATGACCGAGACGATCCATAACCTGATTCATGAGGTATATCTCGCTGACATCCAAAAGAAAGACCTGGAGTTAAAGCAGCAGCAAGCACAGCTTCATGCGCTCCATAGTCAGATCAATCCTCATTTTTTGTTTAATACGCTGGAGTCGGTACGGATGAGGAGCCTCATCAAGGGCGAGAAAGAGACCGCCAAAATTGTGCATAACATGGCCAAGATGTTTCGCAAGTCGATCAGTTGGAGTCAGAATGATGTGACAGTGAAGGAAGAATTGGAACTCATCGAGAGTTTTTTGCAAATCCAGAAATACCGCTTCGGAGAAAAACTTCAATACAACATTGAAGCAGATCCTGCGGTACTGATGTACCGAATGCCCAAGATGGTGATCCTGCCCTTTGTTGAGAATGCAAGTATTCATGGTATTGAGTCATCTCCGGGTGTAGGTATCATTCAACTCTTCGTTTCAACAGAAAATGACCAGCTCCTTATCAGACTAACGGATAACGGTATAGGGATGTCACAAGCTAAATTGGAAGAATTGCTGAGCTATCTGAATCAGAACACGGATATGGGAGAGCATGTTGGCATGAAAAATGCGTTTAGTCGCTTAAAACTTTGTTATAAAAATCACTTTACATTCGCCATCCAGACATGGGAAGGAGAAGGAACGCATATCCAAATTAAGCTTCCACTTAATCCATCAGCCATGCCAGGCGACTAATTACGAGGGATATACTTTTTAAAGTAGGAGGTACACTTTTATGGGTAACTTTGAAAGCGCTATCTTGATATATTGAGAAGGCTTAAAGACACAAACAATACTTTAAGGGGGCATTTGCTACATGTTTAGAAAAAGAAACATTATAACAGGTCTGGCCATTTTACTGGCTGTAACCCTGGCAGGTTGTAATAAAGCCAGCCCGGAAGCCTCTTATCCTGACAGTAATGACAACACCCCGGTCACCTTTAAATATTTCACGTTTGGCGGTGGCAAGAAGGACATTCTGGCAAGCAGCACGACCATTGGCAAGACGTTACAGGAACAAACAGGCGTTGACTGGAAAATGGAATATCTGGTCGGCGACGGTGCAACCAAGGCAGGTGTAATGATTGCGAGTGGGGATTACCCCGACATCATCGACTCCAGTGGTGAAATGGCCAAGTTGATGGATGCAGGATCCTTTATCCCGCTGGATGAACTGATCGATCAATACGGGCCTAACATCAAGCGGGTATACGGGCCTTATATGGACAAATTCAGACAGGAGGATGGAAAGATCTATTTCTTGCCATACACTGCCAACATCGGTTATGTGTCAGAGCCTAACTTCCAGACCGGCTTTTATATTCAGCGTGCTGTGTTAAAAGAGTTCAACTACCCCAAGATCAAAACACTGGACGAATATTTTGACTTGATTGAGCAATACAAGCAAAAGCATCCGCAGATCGATGGAAAAGAAACCATCGGCTTCGCCACACTTGCGGGTGAGTCGGGCAGCTTCTTCACCCTGCTAAATCCGGCCATGCATCTGGCAGGTTATCCAAACGATGGCAGTGTGATGGTGGATATGCAGAGCCATGAAGCCAAACTGGTAGCCGGATCTGATTATCAGAAACAATGGATTCAGAAGCTGAGCGAGGTTAACGCACAGGGGATGTTTGATCCCGAATCCTTCACAATGAACCAGGATCAGTATCTCGCCAAGTTGACGTCCGGTCGGGTGCTGGGATATTTCAGTTACTCCTGGCAGGTTGGAGACGCAACGAACAACCTCAAGAAGGCTGGTATTGACGATAAACGTTACGTATCACTACCGATCGTATTTGATGACAGTGTCAAAGACCAGTATGTGGACCCGCCAGGTTTTGTGAACAACTATGGTGTCGGAATTACCGTAAATGCCAAAGATCCTGTGCGAATTATTAAATATTTTGATAATTTGCTCAAGGAAGAAAACCAGATTCTGGTTCAATGGGGTATTGAGGACGATACGTATAGTGTGAATGATGAGGGTCGTTTTTATTTCAAAAATGATGACCAACGCAAGGCACATGAAGATCCTGAATTAAGTCGTAAGTTCGGCTTTGACTATTTTAATTACAGCTGGCCTCGTTACGGTAATAACTCCGTGCTAGAGGATGGCAACGCCTATGGACCGGGCAATCAACCAGAAGTGGCTACCTTTAGCTACACGGACGGAGACAAGCTGTTGTTAGAGAAATATGGTGTGGAGACATTCACAGAACTATTCAGCACACCGGATGAGCGTCCTTGGTCTCCTGCTTGGTCCATTGCATTGGAGCAGGGCTCTCCTGAACAGATTTTCATCACCAAGGCAGAAGATCTCCAGAAGAAATATTTACCCAAAATGATTATGGATTCACCTTCCACTTTCGAGAACACATGGAATGAATATATGAGTCAATTGAATCAACTCGACAAGAAAACATACGAAGCTACGATAACACAGGCAGTTAAGGATCGTGTAGCTGGCAAATGGTGAGTGTAATCCATAAGAGAACACACGGAACGGGGGATATTCACATGTTAAAACCAAAATTTAGAACAGCAGGTTTAGCTGTATTACTGACAGTTTTACTGGCTGGGTGCAGTCAGAACAACTCGTCATCATCACCTTCAGCCACAGGTGATGATGAGAACAGTCCAGTCACGTTCTCGTATTACATGTTCTCTCCAGGCAAGAAGGATGCTCTGGCAAGCGAAACAACAATCGGTAAAGCGTTGCAAGAGCAGACGGGTGTGGACTGGAAGATGGAATATCTGGTAGGTGATAGTGCTACAAAAGCCGGTGTCATGATTGCGAGTGGAGACTATCCTGATGTCATTAGCTCCAGTGGTGAGATGTCCAAGTTACTGGATGCCGGTGCCTATATTCCGCTGGATGATCTGATTGAGGAATATGGCCCTAATATCAAAAGGGTATATGGACCATACTTCGATAAAATGAGAAATGCAGAAGACGGAAAAATCTATGCGCTGCCTTATACGGCTAATCAGGGTGAGTATTCAGGTAGTCCAAATGTGGGCGGAGGAGCTTTCTGGATTCAGCGCTCTGTGCTCAAGGAGTTTGACTATCCAAAGATTACTACACTGGATGAATATTTTGATCTGATTCAGGATTATAAGGAAAAACATCCAACTGTCGACGGTGCAGAGACAATCGGATTTGTGTCACTTGCGGGTGTGGCCAATAACTTCTTCACACTGCAAAATCCAGCGATGCATCTTGCCGGTTATCCGAATGATGGCAGTGTCATGGTGGATATGACTACCCGTGAAGCGAAAGTCGTCGCCGGAACAGATGCTCAGAAAAAATGGATTCAGAAGTTAAATGAGATCAATGCTCAAGGCATGCTTGATCCGGAATCCTTTACGATGAACAAAGACCAGTATTTGGCCAAGCTGACTTCGGGTCGTGTATTAGGATACTTCAATTATGGCTGGCAGGTTGGAGACGCATCGAAAAACCTGCTCTCGGCAGGTATTGATGAGAAACGTTATGCACCACTTCCGATTGTGTTTGATGAAGGAATTAAGGATCAATATGTTGATCCTCCCGGCTTCGTCAACAACTATGCAACAGGTATCTCGGTGAATGCCAAAGACCCTGTTCGTATCATCAAGTATTTCGATAATTTGCTGAAGGAAGAAAATCAGGTTCTGGTGCAATGGGGAATCAAGGATGAGACGTACAGTGTGGATGAAAAGGGCAGATTCTATTATGCAAATGAAGATCAACGCAAGGCTCATGATGATCTGGAGCTCAGCCGTAAATACGGGTTCACCTACTTTGGGACAGACTGGCCGCGATATGGCGGTGAATCTACGTTGACTGATGGTAACGCTTATAGTCCTGGCAACCAGCCGGAAGTAGCTGCGGCATCTTACACCGAGGGAGACAAGAAATTCCTTGAAGCCTACGGTATTCAAACCTTTAGTGAATTATTTAACAAACCGGAGGAACGGCCTTGGTTCCCGGCCTGGTCCATCGCATTGGAGCAAGGATCACCTGAACAGATCTTCACGACCAAATCGGATGATTTGCAACGTAAATACTTACCGGAAATGATCTTGGGAGCACCTTCGAATTTTGATAAGCTGTGGGATGCCTACATGGCTGAATTGAACAAATTGGACAAAGCTGGTTATGAAGCGACGATTACCAAAGTTGTGAAGGATCGTGTCGCAGGAAAATGGTAATACGAACACTTTAAGTGCGTGTTCGATAAGACCGATTTCAACAAACTCGTTAAAACAAACTGTACATGCGCAGGAGAAAACGTAAGAGCATAAACTCCGCTTTCTCCTCGCATGATGAACAGCATAGGAAAGGAGCAGGTTCACCGTGGAGAAACCTAATGTCTCCCTTAACTCGATGCCGCCAGCCTCGAATCCGAAGGGAACCAGAGCACATTCATTCTTCAAACGTCTTGTGCAACAACGAACACTTGCCTGGATGTGTATACCCTTTGTCATCTGGGCCTTTATCTTCAAGTACCTGCCGTTATGGGGATGGACCATGGCTTTTCAGAATTTCAAACCGGCGAGATCCTTCTCGGATCAGCAGTGGGTAGGCTGGCAGCATTTTAGTACGTTATTTGAAGACAATACCTTCTACCGGGTGCTGCGCAATACGCTTGTCATGAGTTCCATCAAACTGGTCTTGGGATTTGTGACTGCGATCACACTGGCCCTCTTATTAAATGAGCTGAAAAATGTCATATTTAAACGCTTTGTGCAAACCGTCAGTTATCTGCCTCACTTTATTTCGTGGGTTGTTGCCTCCAGCATTGTATTAACCGTCCTGTCACCAGACGGAATTATCAATCTGCTGCTGATGAAGCTTCACCTGATTGATAGTCCGGTACTATGGATGGGAAAAGGTGAATACTTCTGGGGTATTCTTGGGGCAACCGAAGTGTGGAAGGATGTCGGCTGGAACACTATTATCTATCTGGCAGCGATTACGGCGATTGATCCGGCGCAATATGAGGCTGCCGAGATTGATGGAGCCAGTCGCTTCAAACGGATGTTATATATCACGCTGCCTGGCTTGAAACCGGTTATTGTGATCTTGTTGATCATGAACATGGGAAGTATTCTGGAATCCGGATTTGAACCACAATATCTGCTGGGTAACGGGATGAATATGGACTATTCGGAGAATCTGGACATCTTTGTACTGAAATATGGATTAGGGATGGGGAACTTTTCCTTGGGTACAGCAGCAGGCATTTTCAAAACTGTGGTCAGCTTCATCTTCCTTTTCTCCGCGAACTATATAGCGAAAAAAATGGGAGAGAGCAGACTATTCTAAAAGGAGGCCTATGCCATGCGAAAAGGAAACACATCCCGCTTGCGGAATAGCAGCACCGGGGATCGAGCATTTGACACCATTAACATGATCTTCATGGTATGTCTGATGATTGTGACGATCTATCCCTTTGTTAATATGATTGCCGTATCCTTCAACAATGCCAATGATGCCATTCGGGGTGGAATATATCTATGGCCTCGTGTATGGACACTGGACAATTACAAATACATTTTTGGCGAATCCGATATCTATCACGCAACTCTGATCTCGGCCCTGCGTACGGTCATTGGAACCGTGGTGTCCGTCTTCTGCACAGCCATGCTCGCGTATACAGTTAGTCGTCAGGAATTTGTGCTTCGCAAGTTTGTTACGATGTTTTTTGTATTCACCATGTACTTCAGCGGGGGCTTGATCCCCGGTTATCTGCTGATTCGAGACCTGGGATTGATTGGTTCCTTCTGGGTGTATATCATTCCGAGTGTAATCGGTGTATTCAATATGATCGTCATCCGTTCCTTTATTGAAGGTCTTCCAGAAGGCATTCTGGAGTCAGCCCGTATTGATGGGGCAGGGGAGTTCACGACATTTATCCGCGTTGTCCTGCCGCTAACGATTCCCGCAATGGCAACCGTTTCGCTCTTTGTTGCCGTGGGACAATGGAATTCCTGGTTCGATGTATTCCTGTACAACTCTTCCAATAAAGAATTAAGCACGTTGCAATACGAATTAATGAAGATTCTGCAAACTTCAACGACCTCAGCGACTTCGTCAGCAAGTGATGCTTATCAGTCTGCCGAGAGCAACGCAACGGCGGTTACGCCAACATCAATTCGAGCGACCATGACCATTATTGCGAGTGTTCCTATTCTGATGGTGTATCCGTTCTTGCAGAAATACTTTGTACAGGGCATGACAATTGGTGGCGTGAAGGGATAGTCATGGGCTGCATATCATTTCATTGAATTATGTAAACGCAACAAACTATACCGTATTAGCGTCTATTCATCCATAGAATAACAACAGGAGTGAAACAAATGCATGTAAAATGGATGACGATGATTGGTGCTGTTCTCGGCTCTATGCTTATAGGCGTGGGGACGGCAGCTGCGGAAGAAACGTTTGTTGATTTAAAACATTCAAAGTGGGCAGAGGATGGCATCACGTATATGGCGAAACGGGGAACAGTGGCTGGATACGGCAATGGGATTTTCAAGCCTGATGCACTTGTGACACGGGCACAAGCCGTCACTTTTATGGTGCGGGAGCTTTATCCAGATCAGCTTCAGAGAGCAGTGGAAGGCACAACCTATTCGGATGTTCCAACGACACACCCTTTCCATCGAGAAATCATGATAGCTGCTAAAAATGGACTTGCGAGTGGTTTCCCTAACGGAACCTTCCGTCCGGACGCACCGCTTAGCCGCGCAGAGACTGCGGCCTTCCTTACAAGGGCATATTCACTCGAAGAAGGTAAGAATCCCGCAAAATGGACCGATACGGAAAAACATTGGGCTGTAGCGCCTATTCTTATTATGAGTTCAAACGGCTTGGTCGGTGGTTATTCGGATGCCACTTTCCGTCCAAATCAAGCTGTCACGCGCGCTGAATATGCCGTATTTATGGCGAGAGTAATTCGCTTCGAACGCGAAGCAGCCATTCGGGCGCAAGATTGGGATAAGCTGATATCCTATATGACGGTAAGCGAGCAAGTTGGTCAGATGCTTATGCCCGATATTCGGCAATGGAATGGTAAAGCGACGACGACCGTTAATGAAGGGCTGAAACGCAGTATCCATGATCAAGATTTGGGCGGGCTTATTCTTTTTGACAAAAATATTGTTGACGCGAGGCAGCTTACAACGTTCACACATGATATGCAAAGAGAAGCAGGTGACATTCCTCTATTTCTTAGTATCGACCAAGAAGGAGGCGTTATTAAGCGAATACCAGGCGGTACGAATCTGCCAGGTCAGATGGCGCTGGGTGCAACTGGAGATGCAGCGCTTGCCGAAGCGGCTGGTCAGCTGACGGGGGAGGAGCTGAAGGCACTGGGAATTCAGATTAACTTTGCGCCAGTGCTGGACATCAACAGCAATCCAGATAACCCCATCATTGGTATACGCTCGTTTGGCTCGGAGCCAGATTTGGTGACGCGGCTTGGTCTCGCAACAATACAGGGCTTGCAGCAATCCGGGGTCATGGCGGCAGTGAAGCATTTTCCTGGGCACGGAGATACGAAGGTAGATTCCCATCTGGGTATGCCGGTACTAACTCATAATCGCGAGCGCCTGGATGCTGTAGAATTAAAGCCATTTCAGGCTGCAATCAAAAATGGTGTAGAGATGATTATGACCGCGCATATTGCTTTTCCTGCCATAGATAACGAACATGTGACTTCGCTCAAAGACGGTGAACGTGTGCAGATTCCTGCCACCTTATCGAAAAAAGTACTGACAGGACTTCTTCGCGGAGAGCTGGGATATGAAGGTCTCATCATTTCCGATGCTTTCACCATGAATGCCATTGCGGAGCATTTTGGGGAGAATCAATCGGTAGAACGCGCCGTCTCCGCAGGTGTTGATATCATCCTAATGCCGAAAGATTCAGCAGCGGCCCATCAAACGCTGGTGAATGCGGTGAACAATGGAACGATCAAGGATGAAACCATACACGCATCTGTGAAACGAATCCTGGAGATGAAAGCGAAATATGGTTTGTTTGAACGCAGCCAGACTCTTGCGCAAAAGCTAACTCAGCTTAACGGTATTATTGGATCGAAGGAGCACCGAGCGGTGGAGCAGAAAATCGCAGAGCGAGCGGTCACCGTACTCAGCAGCCGCGAAGGTAGGCTTCCGGATCAGATTCAGCAAGGCGACCGGGTTGTTATTGTTGCAGCCGAGCAGGAACAGGCGAAACAGCTGGAAAAACAACTGTTGCAAGCCGCTAATAACCTGTCGTTAAAGACCGAAATTGCACTTGTTGGACAAGGCAAAATGAATGAAACGCTCCAGGCGATTGGCAAAGCCAATTATGTTATTCTTGCTTCTTACCAATTCCGGAATGTAGCCAGCCAGTTCGGATGGAGCGAGTATCAATCCTTGATCAATGCAATGAACAAGAGTAATCAGCGTTACACGCTGTTGTCACTTGGTAACCCTTACGAGATGATCTATCTTCAGAACGTGCGCTCAGGGCTTGCAGTGTATGGAAAGCAGGAGCCAAACACGTCTGCCGGGATCAAAGTTTTGCTTGGTCAACTGAAAGCTGGAGGACAGTTGCCCGTACAAACGGATTAAAGGTCAATCAATGAAGAGAAAATGAAGAAAAAAGACGGATCCCAGCATACGGAATCCGTCTTTTTATTTTAAACTAAACGTTGATTTCACCGATCCATCTACCATGCCATCACTCGGATATTTCTTCGCTACAAACAAATTGGAGTAGCATCTTCACAAATTGCTCCGTCATCCGCATATCCAGTGCATTATCATGAGCAGCACGAATCGTTACCATACGCTGGAGCATGGCCATCATCGTTGTGAAGATAAACTGAGCCAGATCGAGCGGAGGGGACGGATTCTTGATACTGCCGTCAACAACGCCTTGGGATAAAGCGCCCATCAGGAAATGATTTTCTTTCCCATTCTGGTTGAATCGATCGTATGTTTCTCTTAATTCAGGATTAAAATCATACATCTCATAGTTGATATCAAATAATTGAATAAACCGGATGTAGTCTGGATGATCCTGGGCATAAACAACCCATGCATTCAACATCACCGTGAGTTGTTCTCGCCCGTTCATGTCCTTCACTGATGTACGGCTAACCTCATCCGTTAAATGTTCAATCAGTTGCATCTGAATGACTAAAAGAAGCTCATCCATAGACTGAAAATGTTTATAAAATGTCACTCTACTAAGTTCAGCTTTTGTACATACATCCTTAATCTTCACTTGGAGCAATCCATATTTCAAAAAGAGCTCCTTACCTGCTGCAATCAAATCATCGCGATGTTTATTTCCCAATTGTTGATGCCAGTTTTCATTCACTTGTATACCGTTGTCCTTTCTTCGAACGAAATGCGTTCAAGGTAAGTCCGAGAGAAGCGAGTAGCATAATTGCACCAAAAATATACGGGAAGTTTATGTTTTTGTCAAACAATAGTCCTGCGATCAGCGGACCAATCACAGTTCCAAGACTGGAAAATGTCGTATTCAGACCCGATGCATAACCTTGCCGATCTCCTGCATTTTTGGATATTAAAGTGCTCACCGAAGGCCGCAAAAATGAATTGAAGGCAAAGAATAACGCAGAGGCGAATAACAGAAAGACCAAGTTTACTTTAATTAACATTAATAATAAAGCGATGGGCGTAATGATTAAGGAAAGACGGATTAGCTTAACTTCACCGATTCGCTGTACGAACCAATCCAAAAGCCAGATTTGCACAATAATCCCGATAATCGCACCCAGAGTAATAATAATGGAGATCGTTGCAGCGTTGAATCCATATTTCTGTTCAGCAAAAAGCGCGAATACGGTCTCATAACTCATGAGGCCAAAGGTCATAACAAGCAGCACAATCAAGTATTTAAAATACGGTACTTTAAATGAACTTCAGATTTTCTTACCCAAGTGATCTCCCTTTTGAAGTGAGATGGAGACGGTTCTTTTCTCCGGGGGAAGTGTCTCAGGCAGCAGCAGCGTCATCAATGCCGCAATCAGTCCCAGACCAGCCGCAAAGAAATAGGGCATGCGAATACCCATCTCGGCGATGAGACCACCCATACCAGGTCCGAGAACCATTCCCAAATTCATTGCTGCGCCGAAATAGCCCATGCCTTTCGCACGAGTCTTCGGTGTTGTAATATCAGCGACATAAGCAAGGTTTGCAGGAACCATCAAACCGAGACTGATTCCACCGATAAATCGTGCGACATAGAGGAACGGCAATGCTGTCGACAACGCAAATATGATATCTGAAACAACGGACAGAAACATACCCGCCATGATCAACTTTTTGCGTCCAAATCGATCGGACAATTGTCCTCCCAGAGGTGAAAAGAAGAATTGAGCGGCACCAAATGCCGCTACGAGAAATCCGGCGACGGTGCCTCCCGCATGAAAAAGCTTCAAATACTCCGGCAATATGGGGATGAGCATGCCTTGCCCCAATAAAGCGATAAACAGATTTAACATCAGAATGAACAGTGGAAAGCGAATTGCTTTTGGTAATGTACTCATGCTTGTCATAAGCCCCTTCATTAACATCGTGTTAACCTTTACAGTATGTAAACCATTTTAAATGATTCGAAGGAGATCTGTAAATGTAAATCTTTTTTAAGTGAGTAGAGCTATAATTGAATTCATATGGAGGTGGGAACGCGTGAAATTAGAGGAATTATTTACGGTACATGTGAACATCGAGAACTCATTTGATTTACAGAATAGTGAAGGTAATTCAGTTGTCATGATTACTTTTACAGGTAGTGTAACCGGAAAGTATTTTGAGGGAATGGTGCTGGATGGAGGAGTGGATACTCAGATTATCGGGAAGAATGGTGACCCGCATACGCTATCGGCAAGATACATGCTTCAGGGAACAGATCACACAGGGGATAGCTGCAAAATTTATATCGAAAACAACGGAAACATCGATAAAACGCTGAACACTGCTTTATTTCGGACTTCTCCCAAAATGATAACGGATAGCAAGACTTTATCTTTTTTGAACAGTGAAACGTTGGTTGGAGAAGGTCATCCAACGGAGTCAGGAGTAGATATAAAAATATATAGGACACATTGATAACTAACACGGAACAGAGGAAAACTGATTTATTCGTGTGCCGCGGATAAATCACATGCTGTTATGAAGAGATAGAGTCGCGAAATGAGCGGCTCTTTTTCGTTATGCACGTTTACGTCCATATTTATATGTATTCTTTTACAATCAATTAACAAAGGATGGATACAGACCAGACATTTCTCGCCTATAGTGTGATGAGCGAAAATAAACCAATATAGGCGGATTAAGGAGAAGACTAATCAATATGATGATCAAAAAAATCGGGATTTCAGTCGTATCACTCACCATGCTAACGTCTGTGAGTATGTTTGACGTATATGGTGCAGGTTCCAAACGCATGATCGAAGTTGCTGAACAATCGGCTAATGTGGTCGTGAACGGACAAAAGATGGAAGGTGAATCATTTCTCTACAATGGGGTCACTTATGTACCGGCAAGAGCGATTGGGGAAGCATTGGGACAAGAGGTAGACTGGGATAACAATACCCAATCGGTATTTGTTGGAGCAAAAATTAACGGTCAGCAGGGATACCACGGTACCAAAACGCCATACCCTTTTAAGGAAACAAGTTATACAAAAGCTCCTAATGGATTTGAACCCGTATTTATTAACTACATAGGTAGACACGGTTCGAGACATCTATCCGGTGCCAAGTACGACAAGACGCTCTTTGAACTGCTCGACATCGCTGAGAAGGATGGGCAGGCTACCAATCTGGGCAAAGAGCTGAAGAAGGAAATTGGCAAACTGATGAAGGTTGAAAAAGACCATTATGGATTGTTATCCACTACGGGTGGAGAAGAGCTGAAAGGAATAGGAAGCAGAGTCGGGCAGAACTTCAAAGAACTATTCACATCAGATAAAAAAGTAATCGCTCAGGCCACCTTCAAAGATCGAACGCCCCAGAGCAGAGATCAGTTTATTGATGGATTAAAGGAAAGCTTGGGAGATAACAAGGTAGACATTCTGGCTTCAGCCTTTGAAGAAGGGAAAGACCCCTATCTACGGCCCTACGACTTGGCTACGAAGTATAACGAGTACGTTGAAGATGGAGACTGGGTTAAGTTATACGAGGATTATGTCACACAGAGCACTGGAACGCGTTATGCAAAAGAGGTCCTTTTGCAATTTTTCTCTGAAGACTTTTATCAGAGATTGAATTCTGGAGAGTTCGAACTGAAGGATGAGAAAGGGAAAGTGAAGCTCAGCAACCCAACCGAAGCAGCTTCTAATTTGTACGAGCTGTACATTATATCTTCGAATATTAAAGGAGAAGGTGACTTTGAATTCGGGCGGTATTTTACGACCAATCAGTTAAAGTGGTACGAGAGCGTTGACAATATTAATGACTTTTATGAAAAAGGTCCATCCTTAACGTCAACGGATCTGCCGCAGAATATCATAGCACCCCTGGTCAAAGAATTAATCGTCTCTACCGAAAAGTCCATTCAGCAGAAAGACACGGCTGGTATATTTCGTTTTGCTCACGCAGAAACCATGATCCCACTATCTTCATTCCTGGATATCGCCGGAGCTAATGTGAGTATCGACCAACCGCAAGATGTGACCCAAAACTGGAATGGCTCGGTCATCTCACCGATGGGGGCAAACATCCAATGGATCTTGTATTCCAATGGTAAGGATGTACTCGTAAAGATGCTTAGAAATGAAGAAGAAATCGCGTTCCCGATTGAAACAAAGACCTATCCGTACTATAAATGGGATGATGTGAAGACATATTACCAAAACAAACTGCAGAAGGTTGGCGTAGAGCTGGATAGCAGCTTGGAAGATAACATCGAGCTTTTACAGAAAAAATTCTAGTTGGTAAATATACAATTGTTGATGAACATGAAGAAAGCAACTCCTAAACGGGGCTGCTTTCTTTTTTTAATTGGAATGAAAGGCATAACGAAAAAAAATCCAAAACAAAATGTGACCAAATGCCGTCCGTAAGAGTGTTAGAGGTATAAAGGAGGGCATAACAACCATGCAGCGATCAGTGCCCCAGCTGGGCGATCATGTGATGAAAGTCTATGAGACATACGCGGATACGCTGTTCCGAATTGCCATGGTGCACCTCGGCAGACGGGAAGACGCGGAGGAAGCCACTCAGGATACCTTCATCAAACTAATAGAAAAAGCCCCTACATTCAACGATGCAGAGCATCAGAAAGCATGGTTGATTCGGGTCATCACCAATCATTGCAAATCCTTATTAGGCAGAGGCTGGCGCAAGCGGGAGGTCAAACTGGAGGGAGTCGATCCTCTTACAACGGACAACCCTGAAGATCACGCGCTGATTGAACTTGTATTGTCACTGCCCGTCAAGTATAGATCGGTGGTTCATCTGTATTATTACGAAGATTATGCAATCCGAGAAATCAGCGAGATCCTGGAGATTAGCGAATCAGCAGTGAAAATGAGATTAAAACGAGGAAGACAGCTGTTAAAACTGGAGCTAGAAGGAGAGGAACTGTAATGAACGAAGAACAATTCAAACAAAACTACAAGAAAGCGGTGGATCATATGAAAACAAACGAACAAATGAAAAAACGGGTAGAGCAATCCTTGAACACGCAACATCAGGGGCCAAAACGTCAACGCAAACCATTATACATTGCAGCAAGTGTTGTTATCGCTGCCAGCATTGGATTGGCTGCGCCGAGTGTATGGCAGCAATTCAATGGACCAGCCGAACCAACTCCTCAGGTGGCAGAGGTGACTCCAGGCGCGTCGTTCGATCCGATTGTGATTCCGAAGATGGAGTTGTCCGATTCACAAGGGAAAGGCGCGATGGCAGATATGATGCAACTGGTTGTATATGGAGGGAACGTATATACACAGTCCCCAACATTGCTTGAAGGTGCAAATGCACTCGACCTGCGTGGCGAGAAGCTTGGCACAACAACTGGCGGCATCAATGAGCTGAGTGGTCAGGATAAATACACAGAGCTTGCTTCCAACATTGGCGAAGCAGACATCTATGCGGTGAATGGCTACGATAAGGACTTCCGCATCATGTCTTACACCGAGATCGATGGTCAAGTGTATGCACAACTATTCGACAAGAACAACGGGATCACCATTGGTACGGGTGCCGACCTGATCGGTAAGCTGCATCTCGATGGCAACGTTGCCTCGGCGCAATGGGAGACGTTTGATAGCTGGAACAACGGAAAGCAGCAGTTTCAGCCGTTAGCAGCGGATGAATCACTGGAAAGCTTCATCTCTGCGTTATCTGCTGCCAAACCAATTGCAACGAGTCCGGAATTGGAAGAGAACCTCTACGGCAAAGAAGATCGCAAGATGATCTATCTCACCTTGGAAGATAAAACACAGGTTCCACTGGTTCTGTTTGGTGAAGGTCTGGTGCGTTACGGTAATGTTCCTGCATTTCTCGAAGTTGAGAAAGGCGCGTTTCAATCCTTCTGGAACAGCTTGGGCGAGTAAGGTTCCACAGCGATACGGATGCATGAAGAAGAGCGAACTGGGCACGAAAGTGCTTTGTTCGCTCTTTGGATTATCGGTGGAGTCTTTTAAATAGAATTCTTGTAATACAGCAAATGATCGGTCCACTCATCATTTTCGTGTATGAAACCTTTACGTACACATTCAAACTCCATACCAACGCTTTCAGCTAACTTCACAGAAGGGGTATTATCCAAATTGATATGGGCTTCTATACGGTGGAATTTCAAATGTTCGAATGCAATATGTAGAGCCTTATTCACAGCTTCTTTGCCATAACCTTTTCGCCAATACTGATTATGGATCGTATATCCGAAGCTTCCCCATTGAAAATCATCTCTCGCCAACGTAGCAATATCAACCATACCCAGATGTGTGCCATCTTCCTTTCTAAAGACACCAAATACATAAACCGCATCTGTACGCGCTAACTCCTGGTGTCGATCCACCAGATCATGAAACCAATCCAGTGTACATTCACTCATATCCATTTTCCCTTTATCATGGCGGTGCTGGGAGGGCAAGCGGTTTTCAAATTCATTCAACCAATTCTCATAATCGTCTTTCTGTAATGGTCTGATTATTAATCGTTCTGTCTCTGAAATATGATCAAATTTTTCAGCTTTTAATTTCAAAACGACATCTCCTCTGGATTGAATTTATGCTCATGGCATAGCACTGAAAAAGTCTATAACCACGCTGCGAAACTCTAAAGCGGCTTTGGAAATATATCTGTTTTTGTGCGAAAGTAGAGCAATTTCCCGAACGAGTCTGTGTTCCTCTACCTGAAGATATCTAATACGCTCATGCGGGTTTGTGGCTGTGCTAGGTATAAAAGCAAGACCGATCTCCGCTTCAACAAGGGCTGTTAATCGTGCAGGTTCGTCACCTTCATATACATATTTCGGTAGGAAACCAACGGATTGACATATGGAATCCACCATATCACGAACACCATAGCCTTGTTTTACCCCAACAAACGATTCGTCCTTAAGCTCGGCTAGTTGAATGCTGCTTCGTTCTGCATATCGATGACCCATAGGAACAGCAACTACGATCGGGTCGTCATATAGTATCTGACATTCAATATCTTCACCTTCAATCGGAGGGGAGGAGAGACAAAAGTCCACCTCGCCTCGATGTAGAAGTCTGGACATGTTCTCTAACGAAACCATTTGCACATGGAACTGAATGTCCGGTTGATTTTTGCGAAATTCTCGTAGTATACCTGGCAAAGTACTGGCCGTAGTCACTGCCAATTGCAATGTACCCTGATCTTTGTTGGAGAGGTCGCCTATTTCCCGTTGTCCCTGTTCCAATTCAAATAAGGCTTTTTCAGTTCGGCGAAGAAATGTTCTTCCAAAATCGTTAAGTCGCAGCTTTCTCCCGATTCGATCAAATAAAGGGACTCCCAGGTCATCCTCTAATCGTTGTATCGTTTTGCTCAGAGAGGATTGCGTAACATGCAGCTTTCCCGCAGCTTCCGTAACATGTTCGCATCGGGCCACCGTCAGGAAATATTTTAGTTGAAGAAGCTCCATATGCAACATCCCTTCATTCCTTCAAGTTCATCAAATCATAACATACAATGCGTTGGAATAAATGAATACTTTCTAGTAAGATGACAGCAGAAGAAGGAGTGATGCACCGATGAATGTTCGAAATAAAGGATTGATGTTGGCTGTTGGACTCGGAATTATGTTGAATCCGTTGAATTCCTCCATGATTTCTGTGGCAATCTCCAGGCTACAACAAGTGTACCAACTTGGTTTTACAGCCATTTCGTGGATCATTTTATCATTTTACATTGCCAGTGCTGTTGCTCAACCCGTCATGGGCAAGTGTAGTGATTTGTTTGGCCGCAGGAAGATCTTCCTCATGGGTCTTGTTATTGTTTTTGTATCGTCCATGCTAGCTCCATGGTCTCCCAGTTTTTCGTGGCTCATCGTATTCCGGATCGTTCAATCGATTGGCACAAGCATGATGGTAGCCGTCGGAATGGCGATTGTCAGAATTAACGTGACTGAAAAACAAGCCTCCGCCTTGTCCACCTTGGCGATATTCCTTTCTGGAGCGGCTGCAATTGGACCTTTTATTGGTGGAGTTTTGATTCATTGGTGGGACTGGCACAGCATATTCTTCGTTAATATTCCGTTTGTCTTGGCAAGCTTTTGGTTCGCCTGGAAAACAATCCCGAAGGACAAGCAATCTCCGTCTATCTCTGGGCACATGGCCATTCGGCAATGGCTTGCGTTAATTGACGCACCGGGTATCCTGATGTTTACGGTAGCTTTGGTGACTCTGCTCATCGGATTACTGTCAGTAAATTCCACAGAAAATATTTCTACATGGCATCTGCTGACAGGAGGGATCGGGTTAATTACACTTGTCATGTTCATCCGGCATGAATTAAAAGCAGCCAAGCCATTCATCCCTCTGCGAACGTTTGCAATATATCCCGAGATGACTTGGGTGAATGTGCAATACATGCTGGTAAACATCCTGTTTTACGCACTTTTTTTTGGAGTTCCTACGTATTTGAAGCAGGTACGTCATCTCAACGAAGTTCATACAGGAATGAGCATGCTGGCTTTGGGGTTATGTTCAGTCATTATTGCTCCGATCGCAGGGCGCTGGATTGACAGATCGGGATCACGGCCAGCTTTAATCGTATCAGCTTGGTTAATGACCATTGGCTCTGTATTCATCGTTTTCATGAATGAAACTTCTCCAATCTTTGTTGTCATTGTTGCCTTAGCTTTATTTGGCATAAGTAACGGTCTAAACGCGGTTGGCATGCAAGCAGCTCTGTTCAAAAGCACACCCAAAGAAATGATAGGTGTTTCATCGGGTATTTTTAATACATCACGCTACCTGGGGACCATCATATCATCGTTATTGATTGGTATTGTTATGGGAGATACATTCAATGTGACAGGATTTCAGATGCTTGGAATCATCCTTACGCTATTAGCTGCATCACTGATCATCATGAGCGTACGTCGCGAGGCAGGTGCGGTGATTCCAGAGCAAGTAAGCAAGTAAATAAAATAGTGAATCCACCTTGCAATACCACGTTTACACCCAATGAATCAATAGCTCCATTGGGTGTATTTTTTGTTTTTCACCAAGTTGTCAGAAAGAGTTGATCCTTTCTTGAACGTTTAGGGTAGAAGACGTGACTTTGATTGAATTAGGTAAAAATGAAGATATAATAATTTTGATTAATAGGTCTCGCATAGCATTTTCTATGCATTTAATATCAGGTATCAACAGGAGTAATCGCAAAGTACATGTGGCAAGATATCGTTGTATCGTACTTTGTGAAATTTTTCTCTTATCCTAAACACACGAACTACAGGAACGTCCTAAACTGATATTAAATGCAACCAGTGAGTAGCAGACCTGATCATAAGCAAGAGTTTATCACTAAAAATCAACAGAGTTTGAAAGGAGGCAACATAAAGAATGGCTATTGATACGGTGTTATGGAGCAGACTGGTGACTGGTTTGACACTCGGATTCCACGTTATTTTTGCAACGCTTGGTGTCGGTGTACCTTTGATGATTGCTATTGCAGAGTTCATCGGCATTCGGAAGAAAGATCACCATTACATACTTATGGCAAAGAGGTGGTCCAGAGGATTTGTCATATCTGTGGCAGTTGGTGTGGTGACAGGTACAGCGATATCGCTGCAATTGGCCTTGGTGTGGCCGAATTTTATGAAATTGGCCGGTAATGTTATTGCACTGCCACTATTTATGGAAGTATTCGCGTTCTTTTTTGAAGCGATCTTCTTGGGTATTTACCTCTATACGTGGGATCGGTTCAAAAATCCGTATATCCACTGGTTGCTGACCATTCCGATTGTCGCCGGGGCAGGCATGTCTGCTGTTTTTATCACGACAGTAAATGGATTCATGAACCAGCCTGAAGGTTTTGTCATGGAAGCAGGTCAATTCTTGGCAGTGAATCCTGTACAAGCGATGCTGAATACGGCCACGTTCTCCAAAGTATTTCATGTATTAAGCTCGGCTTATCTCACAGGAGCTGCTTTGTTAGCAGGAATAGCAGCCTTTGCGATGCTGAGAAAAGGGGTGTCGGCCTATCACAAAAAAGGCTTGAACCTCATGATGGCGGTTGTGCTGGTCTTCAGTTTATTAAATTCCTTAGCTGGAGATGTATCTGCCAAGTTTTTGGCTGAGCATCAGCCGGAGAAGCTCGCAGCTGCCGAGTGGCATTTCGAGACAGAAAGCGGAGCGGATTTGATTTTATTAGGATGGCTGAATGCTGAACATGAAATTATAGGCGCACTTCATTTGCCCAAAGTGCTCAGCTTCCTTGCTTTTGGAGACTTTAACGCCGAGGTAACCGGGCTGAACGAATTTCCACCAGATGAACATCCACCATTACTTGTGCATTATTTGTTTGATCTAATGGCTGGAATAGGTTTTGCTCTACTCGATATATCAAGTTTGTACTTCGTGTTTGTGTTTTGGAAGAAACGTAATCAGTTTAACAAGTGGATGCTTCGTATGGTTGCACTCAGTGCACCGCTCGCTTTTCTGGCTGTTGAGATGGGCTGGTTCTATGCAGAGATCGGGCGGCAGCCATGGATCATCCGAGGTTATATGCGAGTGGAAGAGGCCGCTACTTCTTCACCAAGTGTAAGAATTTTATTTTTCGTGTTCTTGCTTCTATACATCGTGCTCGGCGTCATCTGTGTTCTCGTATTGAGACGTCTGTTCAATAATAATCCTGCTGAGCTTGAGATGGAGAAATGGTTGAAAGAGAAGCATGATCAATCAGCCACGAAAGGGGGGCAGGCCTGATGAGTTATGAATTAATTGGTATATCCGTACTCTGGCTGTTCTTGTATGGCTATCTTATTGTAGCTTCCATTGATTTTGGAGCAGGTTTCTTCGCCTTTTATGCACGCCTGACGAAGCAGGATCACCTGATTAATCGTCTGATCTCCCGTTATCTATCACCGGTCTGGGAGATCACCAATGTATTTTTTGTCTTTTTCTATATTGGCATCGTTGGATTTTTCCCGGATACCGCTTACTATTATGGCTCCGCGCTGCTTGTTCCGGGAAGTATTGCCGTCATTTTGCTTGCCATTCGTGGTTCATTCTACGCCTTTGAGAATTATGGTTCCAAAAATAACATCGTATATCTGTTTTTATACGGAGCTACAGGTTTGCTTATTCCAGCATCGTTGTCTGTGGCACTGACATTGTCTGAAGGTGGCTTTATTTTGAAGCAGGGGGATACCGTTTCTCTGGATTACTGGGCGCTGTTTACGAATCCATTATCGTGGAGCATCGTTGGTCTAGCCATCGTGTCGGTATTGTTCATTAGCGGGTCATTTCTCACATTTTACGCTTCTCGGGCAGAGGATCATTCGGCATTGAAGCTGATGCGGAACTATGCTTTGTTCTGGAGCACACCGACCATTATTCTCGCGCTGACTGCATTTATCTATTTGGGTCAACACAATGAGCGTCATTTTCAAAACATGATGGATTTATGGTGGCTGCTGGCGCTATCCGTTGCATTTTTCATGATTGCCATGTGGCTGTTATATAACGGACGCCGTTACGGATTAGCTTTTATTTTCATCATGCTGCAATTTTTCACAGCCTTTTTCGCTTATGGCATTGGGCAGTATCCTTATATTCTTGATCCATACATCACGATTCAGAGCAGTGCAACACCGCCAGCTATGGGCTTTGCGTTAGTGGTTGTGTTTATCGGTGGGCTATGCCTGTTAATTCCTTCTCTTATTCTGGTCTTCAAACTGTTCCTGTTTGATGCGGATTATGTGAAAGGGAAAAAATAAAGGAGGAGCTTTCGGTGAAGAGAAAAGTCAAATCCAATCTGATCGCGCAGCAAATGTCTTTACAACGAACAAACAGGCTGCTCCTTGCGATCATTTCTCTGGCCCTTGGTGTAGCTATTGTAAGCCAGGCCACCTTGGTGGCTGAAGCAGTCCAGCGAATCTTTGTAGATAAAGCTTCCTTCTCATCAGTGATGCTGTTGCTCGGCCTATTACTGGTTGTTATGGCTGTACGCTCACTGTTGTCGTATGGTAATGGGAAAGTGGGCTTGCATATAGCAGCACGCGCCAAGACGAATATGCGAGCATCTGTGTTGCAGAACCTGACCCGCGCTTCCATGCCTTCAACCCTTCGTGGACAGACGGGAGGAAAGGTAAGTGTTGCTTTGGATGCTGTGGATGAGGCCGACAGTTATTTTAGTCAGTACATGCCGCGTATGATGGAAGCTGCGATGATCCCGATTCTGATTCTCGTCGTTACGTTTACGCAGCACGCCAATACAGGCTGGATTATGCTGTTTACGGCACCGTTTATCCCGCTGTTCATGATCTTGGTTGGGCTCCAGACGAAGAACAAATCAGAAGAAAAATACGCGCAACTGGCTGAGTTTTCCGGAACATTTCTGGATTCGCTTCAAGGGCTGGTTACGTTAAAAATATTCGGACGGGCTAAACGTCAGCAACAGGAAATTGAACGCAGCAGTCTGGGGTATCGTGATGCTACCATGGGCATTTTGAAAATTGCATTTACAAATACGTTTATGCTGGAATCAATCGTGATGTTAAGCATTGGTATTGTCGCGCTTGAACTGGCTATTCAGTTACTGGTTTTCAAATCGATGTCCTTCCACACGGCCTTTCTTGTGTTGCTGCTTGTCCCTGAGTTTTACAGTCTATTGAAGAATACAGGAACGGCTTTTCACAGCGGGCGAACCAGTATGGGGGCGATTCGCAAGGTGGAACAGATGCTTGCGGAGACAAGTGGCGCAAGTTTACCAACCGTAGATGAGAAAGTCGAAAAGGGTACACCTATCGGTGATACAAACGATCTAATGGTTCAGCAGGACAAGTTACGTACAACTCGCGCCGAGTTGATAACAATGCCACCAACCATTGAACTGAAGGATGTCCGGTTCCAGTACACACCTGATTCCTTTGGACTTGAGACAGGACCAATCTCGATTGGACCGGGAGAACAGATTGCTATTGTAGGCAAAAGTGGATCAGGTAAAACCACGCTGCTGCATCTCATTGCCGGTTTGCTGAAACCAGATTCGGGAGCGGTTCTGGTTAACGGAAGCCAGCTTTTGCAACATGATGAGGCTGCATGGTTCGAGCGTGTTAGCTACATTACACAGCATCCGTATATTTTTGCAGGTACATTTGCCGAAAATATCGCGATTGGCGCGGGTCGGAACGTATCCAGGGCTGAAATTGAGCAGGCGGCAGAGGAAGCAGGGCTTGCTGGTGTTGTTGCACAATTGGAGCAGGGACTGGATACATTTGTTGGTGAAGGTGGTCGGGGGCTATCTGGTGGGGAAAAGCAGCGACTTGCCTTGGCACGAGCTTTTCTGAAGCGACCAGCCGTTATTTTGTTCGACGAACCCACAGTTGGACTGGATCTTCACACCGAGCGGGTACTGCAACAATCTATTGTGTTATTAGCCAAAACGGCAACGATGATTACGGTGGCACACCGTTTATATACGATTCAACATGCAGACAACATTTTGTTTATGGACAATGGGGTGTTGGTGGATTCAGGACATCATGAAGCGCTTCTGGCGCGCCTGCCTCAATATGCGGAGATGGTAGATGTACAACGGAAAGGAGGGTTAGCATGAGCGAGCTGACGATTTTGTCAAAAGCGATGATTCAGGAGCGCAAAGATATCTTACTTTCGATATTGGGCGGATTTATCGCCGGCATAGCAGGTGTAGCTCTCTTTTCCGCGAGTGGGTATATGATATCGCAAACGGTATTTGCGCCACCTCTGTACACCTTAATTGTACTCACTTCCATGGTGAAACTGCTTGGTTTCCTTCGAGCGGCAAGCCGCTACGGAGAACGCTTGTATTCGCACAGGGCAACATTCTCCATGCTGAGCCGTTTGCGGACGTCCTTTTTTGCCAAACTGATCCCGGTAACGCCCGGTATACTGAACAAAAACCGAAGCGGGGATCTGCTTGCGCGGATCGTGGGCGATGTGGAAAGCTTGCAAAATTACTTTTTACGGGTCGCATATCCACCCATCATTGTTGTTATGGTGTTCTTGGCAACCATGCTGTTCACTTCGGCCTTTTCAATCTGGATTGCGTGTTTGTTAGTACTTGGCATGCTGATTACGGCATTTGTTGTACCAGGCCTTGTCTTGTTGGGACAGCGAAAAATACACGGACGTGTCCGCCAGCAACGAGCTTTGCTGTCCACGGAAGTAACCGAAGTATTGTATGGTTTCAGGGATTTGAAAGTCTACGGCCAATTGGAACAGCGTGAGCAACAGCTTCAGCAAGCTTCCGCTGCATTGGCAACGGAACAGAAGCAAGCCGCTTCGCACCTGCTGTGCGGGCAATCTATGCACGTTTTTGTGACGTATCTTGTTACATGGGGAGTGCTGGCACTGAGCGCCTTTTTAATTGTGAATGGAGCGTTTGCCAGTGTATTTCTCGCCATGCTGATCCTGGCCACGCAGACCGTGTTCGAAGAAGCTGCGGCAATGGCTATATTACCTCTATATAAGCAGGACAGCGAACACGCCGCTCAGCGACTGGCGGAAACGGTGCCAACCTCCGATGTGTTACCTGTACAGCCAAGCGGTGAAGTGTCAGCCGATCAGGCGGTTTCTATTGAACTATCCGGTGTTAACTTCCAATATGAAGGGGAATGGAGACCCGCGCTGAGGGAGCTCTCCCTGCAACTTGCAGCAGGCTCCAAAACAGCGATTGTCGGGCCGAGCGGGTCAGGCAAGTCAACGATTATCGATTTGTTACTCAAGCTGCGTATACCAACGTCTGGCGATATTTGGTTAAACGATGTTCCCATTCAGGAATTAAATGAAGAGAGCATTTGGCAAAACGCGAATGTTGTGTTGCAGCAAAGCCATTTCTTCCGGGGAACCATCCGGGACAACCTTCTTCTGAGCGGAGAAGAACATTCGGATGAACAATTGTCGGATGTGCTGGATAAAGTGCAACTGCCGAATAAATCATTGACCGACATGGTATATGAAAAAGGAGAGAACCTGTCGGATGGCGAGAAACAGCGGCTGGCTCTTGCACGAGCCATGCTGCGCAAAGGACGGTTATGGCTGCTGGACGAACCAACTTCTTCGCTGGATTACGTCACAGAGAAACATGTGCTCCAGCATCTTCTTGCACAAGCTGCCGAAGATACTTTTCTCCTGATCTGCCATCGGCTGACGGGACTGGAAGAGATGGATCGGATTGTGGTCATGGACCAAGGTAAGATTGTGGAATTGGGCTCTTTCTCCGAGTTGATGGAGCAAAAAGGATACTTTTATGAGATGAAACAAATTGAACGACAAATGATTGGAGACGTCGGGGCGTAAGAATCTAAGATCAGTCCTGATCGTGGTGTCAGAAGTATTTCAACACAGGCTAAAGAATGGTCACTGATGTTATCTGTTATTATCAGTGAACCGTTCTTTAGTCTGTTTGTCTATCTATTGAAAATAATCATTAAGTGGGCAAACATTCACGTGTATGGGCTCAAATGATGTATAATGACGCAGGAACTCCATAATCAAAATGAAATAAAAGCAAATTCAAAATAGCATGAGCTGAGGTGTACGATGAATCGCTTATTACTCGTCGAAGATGATGAAAATCTGGTGTTTGGTATGCAGTATACACTGTCCAATGAAGGATATGAGGTCGTGGTGGCGGGTAGCTTGGAAGAAGCTAGACAGGCACTGCAGGCAAAGTCGATCGATCTGATTTTGTTGGATGTCACTTTGCCTGATGGATCGGGATATCAACTATGCCGTGAGATTCGGGTAACGTCGCAAGTGCCCATTATCTTTTTGACGGCTTTGGATGAGGAAGCGAACGTGATCGCAGGGCTTGATCTCGGAGCAGACGACTATGTAACCAAGCCTGTTCGAACCAAAGAACTTATTTCACGAATTAAAGCCGTATTACGACGTAACAACAAGGGAAAACAAGAAGTAAGCTTATGGATATCCGATAACATCCAGGTGCGTATTTTAGAAGGAACTGTACTCAAAAACAATAGTGAAATTACACTGACGGCACTGGAATATCGACTACTATTGATGTTGATCTCTCATCCGAAGCAGATATGCAGCAGAAGTTCAATTCTGAATCATCTCTGGGATCTCTCGGGTGACTTCATTGATGATAATACGCTCTCTGTCCATATCCGCAGATTAAGAGAGAAAGTCGAAGATATTCCTGCAGCACCGCAGTATATCGTAACCGTTCGGGGGATCGGATATAAATGGAACGTGGAAGTTACAGGGAAATGAACATGATCGAAGTCCTGCGAAATCCAGAGTGGAAATCTCTCGTCATTAAAGTACTTGCTCTGCAAGTTCTTTTGTCGTTTATGATGTTTTTATACATGCAGCATCAAGTTGATAGCATCAATACAACCATCGTGAATCAAAATAGCGCCCTGATCGGACATCTGTTGATGAAAGATCCCCAGTTGGAGAATGAGGTGATTCACTTTGTTACCCAAGGAGCCCAGACCGATGAAATCGCTGAGGGGCAACGTATCCTTGCACAATACGGTTATCAGGAGGGCATGCCTTTAGAAGAGCAGCCGGCTCTTTCAGGACGAGCATTACCCTTGAAAACAGCGGTTCAAGTATTGTTGTTCCTGATCCCACTCATGGTATTGCTTTTGTGGGAGTATCGTAAATTTTTTGTGAAAATCAGAACCATTTCTCATGCGGCGGAGCAGGTTGTGGAACAGCAATTCGATAAAAAACTGCCTGAGACAGAGGATGGAGACTTCGGCTCGCTTGGCCGGAGCTTCAATGCAATGGCTGGGAGATTAACCAACAGCCTGGAGTTACTCCGGCAGGAAAAAACCTTCCTGCGCAATCTGTTATCCGACATTTCCCACCAGCTCAAAACACCCCTGGCTTCTCTGATTGTGTTCAATGAAAATCTGCTGAATGATCCCGGGATGAAAGAAGAAATGAGAATGACGTTTCTGGAACGAAGTCGCCAGCAGCTTGATCGAATGGAATGGCTCATCATCAGCCTGCTCAAGCTGGCACGAGTCGAAGCGGGAGCAATTGGATTTCGAAAAGAAAGGATCGAGCTTAGACAGATGGTAGAGAGCGTTGTCTATTCACTCCGGACGGTAGCTGACCAGAAGCGGCAAAACATAACCATTCTCGGAAGTGAGAATGCGTTTGTGCAAGCAGATGAAGAATGGCTTAAGGAAGCTGTCATGAATTTGATAAAAAATGCACTGGAACACACCCCAGCAGAGGGGGAGGTTCAAATCCATTTGGAGGAAAACGCACTGTTTGATACAATCATTATTCAGGACAACGGCGAAGGTATTCATCCCGATGATATACCTCACATTTTCAAGCGATTTTATAAAGGCAAGAATCATAACAAGCCCAACAGTATAGGGATAGGTCTGGCTTTGACGAAATCAATCATTGAGGAACAAAACGGCATCATTACGGTGGAGAGTGTGCCTCAAGAAGGAACGACATTCAGAATTTCGTTTTTCAAAAAAGAGTAGACTGAAGAAGAAGCTTACGAAAATGTAAGCTTCTTCTTCACTTCAACGTAAGCTTCCACACCTATAATAACAATCAAGCAATGTTAATCATACAACTGGAGGTACAACAGGGTGGAAATTTTGAAGACCGAACATTTATGTAAAATATACGGAAGTGCTGAGTCTAGGGTGGAAGCATTGAGAGATGTTAATCTGTCCGTCAATCAAGGAGAATTCGTTGCGATCGTGGGCGCCAGCGGATCTGGCAAAAGCTCATTGCTGCATCTGCTCGGGGGAGTGGATCAACCGTCAAGTGGCCAAGTCATTATTGACGGTATAGACCTGTATTCTCAAAGTGAAAATGAATTGGCTGTGTTCAGAAGACGCAAAATCGGTTTTATTTTTCAATCGTACAATCTGATCCCGGTGTTAACTGCTGAAGAAAATATTAAATTGCCTATGCTGCTTGAGAATAAACATGTGGACGAGGGTTATCTTGAGGAATTATTGAGCGTGCTGGGACTCAGCGATCGAAGGCAGCACCTTCCGTCCCAATTATCAGGCGGGCAACAGCAGCGAACTGCAATTGGACGCGCATTGATCAATAAACCATCGATTATTCTGGCAGATGAACCAACCGGCAATCTGGATAGCAAGAACAGTAAAGAGATTGTGGATCTGCTTACCTTCTCCGTCAGAAAATACAATCAAACCTTGATTATGATCACACATGATTTAAATGTGGCCCAGAGAGCGGACCGTGTTGTAAATATAAAAGATGGTACACTCTTGCAGCAAATAGGGGTGAAAGATCGTGAATAGGTATACCAGTCTTACCCAAAAATATTTGCTAGGGCAGAAAAAAAGATCAATACTAACGATCGTTGGCATTATTTTGTCTGTGACTCTACTTACAGCCATAGGAACCATAGGCCTTAGCTTCAGAGACAAGGTGGTTCGGCAAACCGTTCAAGAGTACGGGGATTACCATGTTTCTTTTAACGGATTACCTGGAGAAGCAGTCTCAAAAGTCGTCAATAATGCATCCGTAGAGAGTGCTGGGATCATTAGCAGAGAAGGTTATTCGGTCATCAGCAAAACGAGTGAGAAAGAAAAACAAGAAAATCCGTTTGCAGCACCTTATCGTTATTTGAATCTCAAAGGTTATGATGCGGATGCGATGAACATGCTTCAGGTTCAGCTGGATTCGGGCAGGCTGCCCCAAAATTCGCATGAAATTATTCTTTCGACCTGGAGCCTGGATCGTTTTGCGACCAAACCAAAGCTTGGAGATTCAATTACTCTGAGTCTGGGAGAACGAACGGTCGCATCAACGGGGGAGATCAAACCTGTCCATGGTCTGGGTGATTTTGGCTGGGATCTGGATGAAGGCTTTCGTCCGCAAAAAGAGAGAGAATTCACCGTTGTGGGATTTATGAAGACAGGTAGTAACGCTTCGTGGTCTTCCAGCTTCATCGTACCAGCCATCACGTATGAAGATAATGTAAACATCGATACGGGTAAAAATTATTTTATTTATGTCAAAATGAAATCGATGAATCAGATTCAGGCGAAGGCGGAAGCGATAATATCTTCATTGAAGCTAGACCAAGTGGATCAAGGCTCTGCCGTAGCATTGGATAAGGATATTCAATATAAAAATATTCGTATTGAGTATAATAATGAACTGCTTAAGTTGTATGGCAAAAGCACCTATGAAGGTGTAAACCATAGTTTGTTATATGCATTCGCAGCAATCATCATTATTATTATGGGTTGTACGAGTGCAGTGATCTATAATACGTTTCATATTTCTGTTCTGGAGCGGACCTCACAATTTGGAATGCTGCGGTGCATTGGTGCTACCCCATCACAAATACGTAAATTAGTTCTCAAAGAGGCTACAATACTTAGTCTAATTGCCATTCCTATTGGATTATTAATGGGAACTGTTTTTATGAAACTTCTGTTTTACAACATCAGCTTTTTGGCGTTGGGATTTCTGAATGATATGCAAATGGTCATTTCCCTTCCAATCCTGATCATAGCGGGGGTACTGGGATTATTGACTGTTTATCTGTCGGCTATCGGACCTGCGAGACTGGCAGCGAAGGTATCTCCACTTGAGGCGGTTCATAGCTCGGGTAGCCTGAATGTCGAGAACGTAACATCTGTCCGGAAATCAAAGCTGCTGGGAAAACTGTTAGGTATCGAAGGGCAGTTTGCTAGTCGAAACATCAGGAGGAACAAAAAGCGCTTCCGCATCACCGCTTTTTCTATAGTGGTCAGCATGATTTTATATATCGTCTTTAGTGGACTAGCTGGTTTGCTTGGGCAGACATCGCAATCAGGTATCGATTACTCCTACTCGGTAATCTATGAAGGACCTTCCAAACGGATCGATGATTCCGTATATTCTGACATTGATAAGCTTGAGGCAGTAGAACATGCTTATCCGTATTACAATCATCAAGTGATGGCTATGTTTCCGAAAGAAAAAGTGAATCCCAAGTATAATGAACTCCGTCCGGGAATGTACTCTGTTGAAGAGGGAGAGGGGTACCGGACAGACAATAATTACCTCGAATCCTACGGAGATAACGGACTCGATGCTTTGAAATCCAAACTAACGGCTGGTAAGATCGACAAAGAGAAGATGAACCGGGAAAATGGCGTTATCGTCAATCAGAAATTAAGAATGACAAAAGAGGATGGCAGACAGATCGTTATGGATCAAACCCAATTCAAGGTTGGGGATCACATCCAAGTACGCAGCTTGGACTCGGACGAGAAGGGTCGTAGTTACACAACACTGACGGTAACTGGAATTGTTGATCAAGGCTTGTTGTCGAGCAACTATAATGAGAGTGCAGTGCTTGAATTCATCACTACGCCCGAAGTCGTAGAGAAGGTTACAGGTAACGATACGTACTCCAGAATCTTTATTCTTGCCAAGACCGATATTTCCAACAAACCGATCACGGACTATCTCAAATCCCTGCCCCAAAAAGATGCAGGTTACAGCTACACAGATAAGGTGCAGCAACTCGCCCAAGCTAAAAACGACGCGACAACCGCCAAGATCTTTTTATATGGATTTATTGGTGTCATTGTCCTGATTGCGTTCCTGAATATACTGAACACCGTCAGCACCAATCTCATTCTACGAACCAAAGAATTTGCGGTGCTCAAAGCGATCGGCATGACACAGCGTAATGTTGGGAAAATGATCTTATTAGAAGGTGTTTTATACGGCGTGTACGCTGCAGTATACGGTAGTATACTCGGAACAGTACTGAGCTATGGGATACATTATCTCTTCAAAGGTTCTGTCGACGTAGGTTGGGCCATTCCATGGTCCAGTATTGTTCTTGCTAGTGGAGGTGCCATAGCAACAACACTCGTTGCTACAGCTTGGCCGATGTATCGATTAAACCAAACGAGTATTGTAGAGGCACTGAGAAAGGAAACCTAGAGAAACTGGAGAACTATAAAATAGTATATCCCTTAAAAAAGTCGCATAAATAGATTGCGGCTTTTTTTGTTTTAAGAACGTCTTATAAACACCTTTACATAACAGCAGATGATTCAGACGCCTTATTTTTCTTCGCAAGTGGCTTTTTCCTCAAAGTTCGATCATATAGATACGGTTTACCGTGATATTCCCGTGCATGCTTTTGTTTTTGCTTTTTATGTATATCAACTTTAACCTCCAAATTAGCAACGTTGCTCTGGAATTCAGAAGCAATTCGTTTGCACCATTTCAGTCCACTTTCTTCTGATGCACTAAAATGAACGCGTAACAGATATCCATTCACCGTTAATTCAAATTTGTATAAATTCATGATATGTATCCTTTCCAGGTAGAGATTATATACTGCACAAAATACGTTAATCTGATTATAACAGGAACATACGTTCTGTAAAAGTGATATTTATGATTTCTACAATCCAAGAAGGTTCGCGAGACTCCTTCGCAATTTTTCGTTTAATGGTAAAATATCTAAAAATGGTTCATGTTGGGGGATACGCATGTATAAACTGATGATCGTAGATGATGAATTGCTCATGCGGGTTGGAATTCGTTCCATGCTGAATTGGGAAGAGTACAATTTCTATGTTGTTGGTGAAGCGGGAAATGGAAAAGAGGCATTGAGCCTTGCGCTTGAAGTGATGCCTGATCTGATTATTACAGATATCAAGATGCCGATTATGGATGGGTTGCAGCTTATACAAGAGGCCTCCTGCGTACTGAAAACCTGTAAGTATGTCATCCTGAGTAATTTTGACGAATTTCATTATGTGAAAGAGGCGCTAAAACTTGGTGCTTCAGATTATTTGATTAAAAGCGAGATCACCGAATCCTCCCTTATTGAACTCCTGAGCACTGTTGGACAGAAACTGCAAAGTGAACATGTTCACCCAACCAACACACCCTCTATAGCACAGGATTATTCCAAGAGCCTAAGATATCTAAAGGATAGTTTCTTCCAAGATGTTGTAAGCGGATTCATCAGTGGGGAGGATATCGTCTCCAAAGCAGAAGAACTGCATTTTCGTATACATTCGGACCAGCTCGTCGTCATCAAATTCATCGTGAACTATTACGAGGATGCAAAGCGGAAATATGTCGAGAAGGGGGAAAAGCTGCTCCGATTTTCGATTCTTAATATTATGGAAGAGATCATTCCATCGAAGTGGGAGAAGGAGATTTTTGTTGAAAGTTCTTCTGAATATTGGGTGATCGTCAATGTACTTCCTGAGAGCCAAACGGTACACGCAGACTTAAATAAACTATGTAATAAATTGCTGTCTTCCATTAAGGATTTTATGAATCTTTCGCTCACGGCTGGGGTAAGTACAATGGTTCCCGACTTCCTTCACATCAAAAAGGCCTGCCAAGAGGCGGAAATAGCTCTACAAGAAGGTTTCTTCACAGGTAGCAACCAGGTATTGTATTACGAGCATATGCTTCAATCTCCAGATCGACATGAAGTTAAGGGAGCTTTAAGCCCGCAACAAGAACGAGATTTGTTGAAGTTGTGGGTAAGCAAGGACAATAAAAAAGCGGAGGAATTCCTTGAAGGAATCCGATCCAATCTGGAGCAACTACGAGCGGATGAGAATAGCATTCGCAAGCAATATATCATGGTAATGGAAACGATACACTCCCATCTATCCCGAGCTACGGAAAGAGGTGCACCTTCTTTAACAGAGAAATCGCCATATGAAATTGTTCTAAAGGGGGAGTATTGGGAGGATATCCACCAAGATATGCTTGCTCATATTGCGTATTACTTCCAAACCGATTCCCAAATCAAACAGGAAAGCTCCTACACCGATCTCGCCACTGAATTGATCGATAAGTATTATGCGGAAGATATCTCCTTGCAAAGTATCGCTAGCCAAATCAGTGTGAATCCGTCGTATCTCAGCCGCGTGTTCAAACAGGAACGAGGAGAGAACTTTATCACGTACTTGACCCGAGTTCGGATTGAACATGCCAAGGCGTATCTATTGAGCAGAGGAATGAGAGTGTATGAAATCGCAGAAAAGGTGGGCTATCATAATTACACGTACTTCAGTAAGATTTTCAAAAAATCGGTAGGGGTCACTCCTGAGGAATATCGCGAATTACAGCAGGGATGAATGTAATCGGTGAATAGAGGTGCAGCATATGAAGCATGTCCAGCCCTTCCAAATTAAGTACAAAATTATGGTGATCTGCATGACCGTCATTATCCTTCCCGTGTTGGTGATGACAATCAATTCGTATTACTCCTCAGAGCGTTTATTGGCACAGAATTATACAACGTTATTAAACGATCTGGCCAAACAAACGAATATTCGCATTGACGAATTCCTCAAGGAGATTGAGAAAATCACGTTGCTAGCCAGCAATGGCCTTAGTGACAATCTGTCTGCGACTCATGAAGGGAGTTTTCCGATCCAGGATTTCCTGCGAGAGGGTGATGAACAACATGAGATTGCCGCATACAATATTCTGATGAATTATATTATGATGAAAGATCGTGTGTTCTCCATCTACCTCTACAATATGAACGGGGGACAGGACCTTTTTGTCAGCCCACATCAACCCATTGATCCGAACTTCAAAGTAGCGAACGAATTATGGTTTAAAAAGTTCATGCATGATGATGATCGAACCATTACTCTCACAACACGAATCGACGAGCAATTGGAGAATAAAATACTGGCAGTGTCGCACGCTCGCAAAATTCATGATGTGTCTAGTGGAGAGCTGCTTGGTGTAATCGTTGTCAGCATTGATATCAAATTCATCGAAATTGTCAATCGAAACTTGCAGGAAGGGCTACGCTCCAGATTCATGATCGTTGATGAGGATGACAAGATCGTATATAACGTGAACGAACGATTAATCGGGACATTGTTCCGGGACAACGTTCGTCCACCTGAATCACTCAATGTCGTGGTGACCAGTCCCCTCAGTCAGCAAAAATGGACAACTTACTTATATATGCCTTTGGATGAGTTGACTGCTGATGGCAAAATATTGGGACGTAATCTGGTGACGCTCGCCATAGTCATTGTTCTTTTTGCTGCCGTCATATCGATCTTTCTATCTCACGTGATCACAACTCCCATTAAAAAACTGCTACGGAATATCGCTCTAGTTGAGAAAGGACAGTTTGAACAAGTCGAACCTATTGGCTCAAGAGACGAGATAGGACATTTATCCATTCGATTTAACAGAATGTCTCACGAGTTGAAGCGGTTGGTCGAACGGATGCAGCAGGAAGAGATAGAAAAAGCCAAGGCCGAGATGCGTGCGCTCCATGACCAGATCAAGCCTCATTTTCTATATAACACCCTTGGGTCGGTGAAATGGATCGCCTCGATGCAACAAGCTGACAAAATCGTGGATATGACTGATGCCCTAATCTCGATGCTCCGCTATGCCACAAAATCCGATGGAACCCTCGTAACGATTCATGAGGAACTCGATAATATAGCAAATTATGTAACGATCCAGAATGTCAGGTACTATGATTGTATTCAGATGAGATATGAAATTGAGGATAGAGTGTTGGATTATCGGATGCCCAAAATGATCCTGCAGCCCATTGTGGAGAATGCAATTTTTCATGGCCTGGCCGAGCTAGAGGAAGACGGAATCATCACCATTCGGATTCAACTGCGGATGGATGAAGTTGTCATTGAAATCTGCGATAATGGCGTTGGTATGGATCATCATACGATGCAGAACCTCATGGAAGAAAAGTCCGGTGCAGGTACGGGAACAAATGGGATTGGATTGCATAATGTGCAGCGGCGAATTCAACTTCATTTTGGGAAACCTTATGGAATACAGGTGGAGAGTAAAGTAGGTGAAGGTACCAAGTTCTCCATTCTGTTGCCTGCCATCATAGAAGCCAAATAGTCATTCATACTTTCAATTATGCATCTCATAATGCGGTACAGCGATCATAAACATAAGTTTAGATAGAACCAAAGGGCTTGCAGATGAACTGCAAGCCCTTTGGTTTACCCCTTGACGCTACCTAGCACCAAACCTTTGGTGAAATATTTCTGTAAAAACGGATACACGAGTAAAATCGGAATGGCACCCAAAAACATTTGAGCTGCGCGTCCCGTTCTGGCGTTCATCATGGATAACAGCTGCGTATAATCCGAGCCGGATTTCAGCATAATTTGCTCAAAACTTTGCAGAAGGGTCTGCAGGTAGCTTTGTAATGGATAATTGGCTGGATTGTTCATATAGATAATGCCATCGAACCACGAATTCCAGTGGGCAACGATACTGAACAAACCAACTGTTGCGAGAGCGGGCTTAAGAAGTGGGAGCAGAATCCGAAGCAATACCTGAACTGGACCAGCACCATCGATAATGGCTGATTCTTCAATCTCCTCGGGCAAACCCCTAATGAAATTCATGAGGATAATCATACTGAATACGGGGAGAGCCCCGGGCAGGATCAGAGACCATATGGAATCAATTAGTCCCATTTTGACGACCACGAGATAGGTTGGAATTAATCCTCCACTGAATAACATGGTTACGATGAAAAATCCCATATAGATATTACGTCCCATTAATTTTTGTTTGGATTTGGAGAGGGGATAAGCCGTGAGTACGATCAGAACCAGATTCACCAACGTTCCGATAACGGTTCGCTGGATGGCCACCCAGAGAGAGGAGAAAAATGATCCTCCCGTTAATGCAAATTCATAGGCTTTTGTCGTAAATTCCACAGGCCAGAACGTAACACTCCCCGCAGATACAGCCGAGCTGCTGCTGAATGAAACAGCCAGCAGGTTGATAAACGGCAGGATACATAGGAGAGAAATTAGAAGCAATATAGTGTAGTTTAAGATAAGAAATATACGTCTGCTCATACTTTTATCATGGATCATAATGTGAGTTCCCCCTTCTTAGAAGATACGATAACCAGCCACTCTGTAAGCCAGAATGTACGAGACAGCAACGAGAATACTGGAAATGATGGATTTGAATAACCCGACAGCGGTACCAATCGAATACTGTGCCTGTTGAATTCCCAACCGATATACATAGGTATCAATAATATCACCAGTCTGATAGACAACAGGGGAGTAGAGATTATAGATCTGGTCAAAGCCTGCATTCAGTACATTTCCTAGCGACAGTACAGTCATTAAGACGATCGTTGGCATGAGGAGAGGCAAAGTAATATAGATGGTTTGCTTCCAGCGTTTGGCGCCGTCAATTACTGCGGCCTCGTAGAGTCCTGGATCAATACTGGTCAGGGCTGCCAAATAAACAACCGTGCCAAACCCGAAGCCTTTCCATATGTCACTCACAATCATCGTCCAGGGAAATATAGAGGGTGTGCCAAGAAAGGAGATCGGTGCAATCCCGAATATACTTAAAAACGTATTGATAATGCCGTCGGAGCTAAGGATATCCAGCATGATGCCGGCCATAATGACCCAAGAGAGGAAGTTCGGAATGTAGACAAGTGTTTGAAATGTACGTTTGATTCCACTGTGCAGTACCTCGTTAAGGAGTAATGCGAAAATAACGGGCACGATTATCCCACCGATAATCTTGAAGACAGACATGTACAGTGTATTCCAGATGGTTCTTACGAAGTTCGGCTGATTAAATACGTGCGTAAAATTATCCCATCCCACCCATGGCGAGTTGAAGCCGAGTCCCGGATTGTATTTCTGAAACGCGATAATAAGTCCGTAGAAAGGAATGTAACTAAAGATGAAGACCAAGACCAGGCTTGGGATCAACATGAGATGGTAAGGACTCTGCTGCTTCCATTTTCTCAACATTCATATTCCTCCGTTCATCGTGCGGGAAATGTAATCGCTACCAAATAGAGGGGTGAGATCACCCTCATCCCCTCTTTATGAACGAGATTATTTTGCCCCGTATGCCTCATTGACTGCCTGGGTTGCATCATCGCCTCCGGCTGCACGCCAATTCTGGACAATCACATCGAAATAATCGATACTTTCGCTACCCATAATGATCTTGGTGAAGCCCTCCGTCAGGATATCATCCAAGGTTGTTCCATAGCTTGACAGAATCTCTGGTGTAACACCCCATAAGGCTGTCTTCGTATAGTTTTCGCTGTCGAGTACTTTTTTGGCAAGTCCATACGCATTTTTGGGAGCACCTTGTTGCAAATAATCACCGACTGCTCCTGGGGTTGCGTTCTCCATGAATTCAACACTGTTATTATATTTCTGCCACATACCCGAAGTCGTAAGTCCACTGGTATCCTTGGATTCAAGGGCAGCCGACACCGCCTCAAATTGCTCGTAATCCGAATTCGGATTCAGTACACGGAATGCACCGACAACATGGGCAATATCGTTATCCAGTAGGGCAGATAGCGTTTCTGTAGATTCCTTGCCATTGCCTTCATCCACGATATAAGCATAGTCGTTCAAAATCTGGATCACTTTCTCGGGGTTCTTGAATCCCTTCTTCATGACAATATAATTGTTGTTGGCGAAAAAGATGGATTGTTTGGCTTCCTTCCCATCGACGGTAGGAATGATATAAGGATAGAAGATAGCGTCTTTACCCAAGTTGGATACCGTATCGACACCTGGATTATAACCCCACCATTGGTAATAAGGTTGAATTCCCACTTTGCCGGCGACAATGTCCGCGTTCATCGCGTTGAAGTCTTTGATTGCAAATTCCGGATCAATGATGCCTCGCTTGTACCATTCTGACCACTCAGCCAGTGCATTCTTCATCTCAGGCTGCACGGAGCCATACACGAGTTGTCCACTGTTATCCTCCATCCACATATCCGGATGAGCATTCCATGCGATAGCGAGCAGGTTGAGGTAATCCAACGATTGGTCTACTGCTATGCCATAACCGCCATGCTTTTCCATGAATTTCAGTGCGATATTCTTGATGTCTTCCACAGATTTCGGGTCCTGGAGCCCTAATTCTTCTTTCCAGTCGTTCCGAATCCAGATGAAGTCTGGTTGTTCAATTAATCCCCAGTGCATCTGCGGTATGCCATACAGCTTACCATCCTTTTTTCCGGACTCGTAACTGTCTGCATCGGCTTCCATATAACCTTTGAGTCGATCCGAAGCGTGTTGATCAAATACTTCGGAGAGGTCCATGACCATATCTGCTTCGACCAACTGTCTCAGTTGTGATGGATTAACTCTGAATACGTCAGGAAGATCGTTTGATGCAATAGCCAAATTCAATTTGGTATCGTATTCATCGCTGACCCAGTCTGTTTTCACATCGATATTGAACTTCTCTTTGTATCGCTTAATCCACACATTGTTAGTGATATCTTCGCCCTTTGGATATTTGGCAGAAGAGTATTCTGATGTTACGGTGTGAATGGTTGTCGTTCCAGCCTCGTTGGAATCCGGGTCCATAGTTGGATCTTTCTCGGCACCGCTTCCACTGCTACAGGCAGCGAGTAATAAGGTTGACATGCACACAGACAAGAGTAAAGCTTTCGTTTTCTTGTTCATTTCTTTTCCCCCTTATCAGTCCTATTTCAATAACGCTTTCTTGAAAATATTCTAAACGAGAAAGGGGAAAGGGGATATAAAGGTTATTGACCAGGACCCATACGTTTTTTTACTTTTGAGTCGTAGCGAAGAAAAGCTTAATAAGCTTTGTGCACTTTTTTTACTTTATACGCCTTCTTTTTTTACTCATGTCTCCAAAAATTGCTTTAGATGACGATCGATAACGAGTGAATCCACTTCGTTAGCTCCAATCCCGAAGCAGTGTCCCCACTTGGACTTGATGGGCTGAAAAACAGCATTCGGCATATGTTGAACATCATACGCACTGTCTTCTGGAGTGAAAAACAAGTCACTGGACCCTGGCATAACGAGTGCAGGAGCAGTGATCTTGCTTAAAGCCTGTTCGAAGTTGCCGTCATCTACGGGATTATCACTAATGTCTCCATATATTCCTGTACGAAGCATGGTGATTAAGTCGTTAGCATCAAAGGATAGAAACACCTTGTCCCAGTAATCTTCTACATAAGATTTCAAAGAATCGTAACCTTCGGATTGATACAATTTCTCCAAATAGTACGCCTGCGAAAAACCCCATGGAGCATAAACTCTCCCCATTGCAGCGAGACCAGCAACCGGAGGGCGCTCATATTGGCCATTTTTAAAATTGGAATCTGCCTGTAACGCCGCGATCATTGCTTCGAATACCAACTGTGTATGGGGTCTACTTTTTGCTGTCCCGCCAAATGGGGCGATCCGTTCGACCATATCGGGATAACTCGTTCCCCATTGAAAAACCTGCATAGCACCCAAAGACCAGCCCACAACAAGTTTGATATTGGAGATACCAAATTTTTGAGTGATAAGTTGATGTTGGGCACGCACGTTGTCGTACATGGAGATGAGAGGAAAGTTCTCTCTATCAAATGGGGCAGGAGTATTGCTGGGAGAGGACGATAATCCGTTACCTAACATATTAGGCACAATGATAAAATACCGACTGGGGTCAAGCGCCCTGTCCGCTCCGATTAACCATTCATTATCAGTGTGAAGTCCAGCAAACCATGTTGGGACGACAATAACATTGTCTTTTGCCGAATTTAGGTTTCCATAGGTCTTGTAAGCGATAAAGGCTTGAGGGAGCTGTTGTCCCGATTGAAGTAATGTATCTCCAAGGTTATATGTTTCATAATCGTTCATAGATTGATTCTCCTTATAAAAGTAGTAATAACTTGATTTCACTCTACAATACGTCTATCATCAATTCAACGAAACGTTATTGAATATAACATTCATTTATTTTGAACAAAGGAGGTGCCTGATTCATGGAAATACGCCAGTTAAAAACCTTTTGGACACTTGCATCGACTTGCAGCTTTAGTCAAACTGCTGAATTATTGAGTTATGTCCCGTCTACCATAACCATGCAAATCAAATCTCTGGAAGAAGAGTTGGGCGTGAAATTGTTGGATCGATTAGGTAAAAAGGTTGTATTAACCGATGCTGGGCAACAATTCTTGCCGTACGCCACTAAAATCTTAAACGATGTAGAGGAAGCAAAGTGCATATCCAGTCAGCACGGAGAATTGGCGGGGACGGTTGTGATCGGAGCAGATGAAGTGCTGTGTGCATATCTTCTTCCAGCCTTGTTCAAACGCTTCCGAGCGGATTATCCTGGTGTGCGGTTATTGTTTCGGCCCTTGTCTGGGCAAGAGCTTAAATCGAGTCTGAGAGAAGGGTATGCCGATGTCGTTTTTGTATTGGATGAGCCTATGGATTCCAAAGACCTTCATTCAGAGTTTTTAAAGGATGAGACCTTTCAAATGGTGGTTTCTCCCGATCATATGTTAGCATCGCGTTCCGCGTTGGTCATTGATGACTTCCACAAACAGCATTTTTTGCTGACCGAAAAGAACTGTTCGTATCGCACTTATTTTGATCAATCCATAACGAAGAAAGGTGCAGATGTTCTGACAGAGCTGGAGTTTCATAGTGTAGAAGCCATTAAACAATGTGTTGTGGCTGGTCTAGGGATCGCTTTATTACCTGAAATGGCTTTGAAGAAAGAGTTGAGCGATGGGGAAGTGGTTGCTCTGCCGTGGGATTTATCAGATGTATCTTTTTCTGCGCAAATGCTCTGGCATCGAGAAAAATGGATTTCTCCATCCATCGCTGCTTTCATCCAAGTCGCTAAGAGTGAGTTGAAATGATTGTTCAGAATTTGTTTAGATGTATATGTTAAAATACTCTTCATGGAGATCGTAAAGTTAAATAGAATCAACCTTTAACAACTTGATACAGACATATATGGGGGATTAAAAATGGAAAGAAAGATTCGAAATTCTGCAAAAGCATTGATCATCAAAGATGGAAGGATGCTTGCAATGAAGCAGGATGATCATGATGAAGTGATCTATATCCTGCCGGGCGGGAGCCAGAATGCAGGTGAGACATTGACCGATGCTGTGAAGCGTGAAGTCGGTGAAGAAATCGGAGTAGAGGTAGAACCGTTATCATTGGAATTCGTTATTGAAGGTGTATACGGTGAAGCTCTTCATCGTGTAGATTTTGTTTTTTTGTGCGAGTACATAGGTTTGATGGACCAAGATAGTTCTATTCTGCCGAGTGACGAAAATCAAGTGGAATATAAATGGCTTGAAATTAAAAATATAAACGAACTACCTTTATTTCCTTCAAAATTACGAAAGCAGATTCTTAGATTGGTTGGGGGAGAACCAACGGTTATGTATTTAGGAAATGAGGAAGATGAGGAACTGTAAGGTTAGTTGTGTCTAACACATTGAAGCCGAGAATGAATATGAAGTGATTCATAAACAAGCGGCAGTCTTGTATTTACATAAGGAAAGGCTATTCAAAGGACGTGATGGTCCAGTGAAATAGCCTTTTTTGCCGTTAAGCAAAGTGTACTGATCGATTCAAATATGACCATCTAGACCAAGAGGTTACATAAGGCTAGGCCAGCCAAGGCGAGGTGTTATATATCTTGTTCTTTCACACCTGGTGTCATATGTTTCTGACCCCACATGACCATGGATTCAATTAAAGGAACCAATTCCTTGCCCGATTCGGTGAGCGAATATTCCACTCTCGGTGGTACCTCGTTATATTGCTCCCGATGCACGATGCCGGAATGAATCAAATCCTTCAAACAATTCGTTAGCATCGTTCCGGTAATACCAGGCAATCTTCTTTTTAATTCATTGTAACGCATACAGTCATTTTCACTGAGGATCGCCAGGATCGGAAGATTCCACTTGCCTCCAATGACCTGAAATGCATAAGTCGCTGGACATAACTGATCGAAATTAAACTCGTATTTCACTTGATACCCTCCAATAGTATACTTTTTGATACTAAGTCAGAAAAAGAATCGTACTTGTTCAAAAGATTGTAGACAATATAATTAAACTAACACAATGAAATCAATTCATAAAGATAAAGGCGGGATAAATGTGAGTAATGAATCTATGATGTGTGATCTGGAAACAGGCATATGTGGTGTGAGCGAAGAAGAGGCTATGCAAGAAATTAATCTGAATCACGTTGAGAAAAGGGTAACCATTTATTACGCAACAGATCCGATTTGCTCTCACTGCTGGGCGCTAGAGCCGGTGCTTCATCGGTTGGTTGAGGAATACGGTCATTATTTTACGTTGCAAATCAAAATGGGTGGGCTACTGGCTAACTGGAATGGTTTCTCGGATGGCGCTAACGGAATTCAGAAGCCTTCGGACGTTGCAGGGCATTGGAGGGAAGTGGGTGAACATTCACGTATGCCCATCGATGGTTCCTTATGGCACGATAATCCAATACTTTCTTCCTATCCGCCATCTCGCGTATTTAAGGTCATTCAGAGTACACACCCTGGTAAAGAGCATGAATTTTTAAGACGTGCGCGTGAAGCCGTGTTTGCATTTAATCAAAATATTGGAGAAGATGATGTGCTGACGGATATCGTCAATCAACTGGGTTTGAATGGAAAAGAAGTGGTTGAGGCGGCTGCACAGCAATCTGCACAAGATTTATTAGAGGAAGACTTTGAGCGTGTTGCTAGTTTGGGAGTTAGAGGTTTCCCATCCATTATCATTGTAAATGAAGAGAACCAAGGGATGAAAATTGTCGGAGCACGTTCTCTTGAAACATATGTGCAAGCACTTCAGCAGGTGTTGGGTGTTGATCTGAAACCAAAACAGATACCCTCGTTGCAGCAGAAAATTAATGAGGGACACCTTCTTTTTTCTAAAGAAATGGAGGTCATGTACAATATCGAAAAGAGTGACATTGCATCATATGTGAAATCTGAATTGGCAGATCACACATATCGTATCGGTTATATGTTGAATGAGATGTATATTGAGCAGATCTGAGGAAAAAACAAGAAATCTGTAGTAGCACATTTATCCATAATAGAATCTTCCTGCTTCGGCACACGGATGTGTTATTCGCACAGGCAAGTCGTCCACCCATTGCGTAGACTAAAGTAGATCAAGTCAAGTGAGGTGAATTCCATGGTTAAGACCAATGAAATACACGTCAAGGCAAAACGGCTCAAAGATCGTCCAGTCTACGTGACTCTTCATAATGGCGAAACGTACGTTGGCTACATCTCTGGTGTCAACCACGCAGGCGTAGTGATTACCGGGGGCGGAAAGCTAACTCAGGCCGCAGTCACAGCACCCTCATCTGAAGGCAGTACTCGCAAAACCAAAGCTAAAGCAGAGGCTACAAGAAAAACAGTATCCTCACGAAACCGTAAACGGACGAACAGCACTCGTAAGTCGCAGGTACGATCCCGTTCGATGTCTCGTTCAACGTCCCGGCAAGCTCAGGTATCATCTTTCATGCCTATGTTAGGTTCATTGTTAGGTGGTGGCTTTGGCGGACTTGGTGGTGCAGGCTCGATTGGAGGTATGTTAGGCGGTGGTATGCGGTTGTTTGGCATGATCCAGCGGTTTACACCTGTAGTCAAAATGGGGTATGGCATGATTAAGCAGATTCAGCCATTTATGGGGGCAGTTCAAGGGCTGATGACTCCAGCAAGCCAAGCAGCTCAGGCTGAAGCTGAAGCGGAAGTCCAAGAGGGATAACACCGTAAACAACAATGCGGTAAAATAAAACATGACCTTCGTTGTACTTATTAACGAAGCACTATTCCTGTGCTGGGTGATGTGCCCCATATATTATCCATTCGATGCTTCACTGCAAGCTGCTCTCCGTATTTGAAGCGGAGGGTGGCTTATTTGCTTATGCTGCATACGAGAAAGAAACGAAGAGAATACAAATACACCTAAATACACAAATACACCCATACAATTTCTCTGTACGGGGTGTGTAAAACTAGTTACATATGCGAACTGTCAAAGTTGTGTCCTAAAATACAGCAAGACGCCCCGCGCGCAGGGAGCTGCACGCGGGGCGAAAAACAATGCTGATCTTGCAGAAGAGGATCAAACGTTATTCCGCTCTGATTAAGCCTGTTTGGTTTTAAGACGAATGACGTTCCACGACGCTTTGTTCAGTACAGCTTGCACTTTACCTTGATCTACGGTTGTGTGCCCGCCGTTGTGAGGAAGGACGTTACGTGGGTTTTCTTTGGTATTGGTGGCTTTTAAGTCATTGTTCTCCAATACGATATGCTCCACAAATGTGGTTTCTCCGAAGGAACGCAGATCCACATTCAGTTCCAGTTGCTCATCCAGATGTCTGTTCACCGCGAAGATCGTGATCGTGCCATTCTCTTCATCATGCACACTGATCGCTTCGAGATAAGGTACATCTGTAAAGTCTTTGGAATCATATTTAGGTGAAGTTGTGATGGATCTCAACACTGTACCACGACCAAAGTTGGATGCATGCATGAACGGGAAATACGTCGTCTGGAACCAGATTGCTCCGTTATTTTCCGTCATGATTGGTGCAATGGTGTTAATCAACTGAGCAAGGCAAGCCATTTTTACACGGTCGGCGTGCTTGAGAATGGTAATCAGGTAACAACCCACGGCTAGTGCATCTTCATGCGTGTATATATCTTCAAATTCAGGAGGAGCAATCTGCCAGCGTTCTTCCATACGGCTTGTGCCAATGGATTTCCAGACATTCCATTCATCCAAGGACAGCATCAATTTCTTTTTGCTGCGTTTTTTGGCTTGTACAAAATCACAGATCGAAGCCACACTATCAATAAATTGATCCAAATCCAGCGATGTCGCCAGGAAGTCATATGTGTTGTCTTTGTTGTTATTGTAATACTGATGCAGGGACAAGTAGTCTACATTTTCATAGGTGAGATCGAGTACAGTTGCTTCCCAATCTGCAAATGTCTTCATGTCACGGCTGGAACTGCCGCAGGCCACAAGCTCAATATCCGGGTCTACCCATTTCATCGCTTTGGCGGTCTCATTGGCAATACGGCCATATTCGTATGCAGTCATTGCACCAATCTGCCAAGGGCCGTCCATTTCGTTGCCAAGACACCAGGTTTTGAATTTATGCGGGTCCTTGTAACCGTGAGAGATACGCAGATCACTCCAGTATGTGCCGGATGGGTGGTTGCAGTATTCAATCAGGTTTCTGGCCGCATCAATGCCGCGAGTACCCAGATTTACAGCCATCATCACTTCGGTTCCAACCAGTTTGGCCCAATCTGCAAATTCATTCGTACCTACCGCATTCGTTTCAATCGTCCACCAAGCGAGTTCAAGTCTGCGTTTGCGTTCGGTTACCGGGCCCACACCGTCTTCCCAGTTGTAACCGGATACGAAATTACCACCTGGGTAACGAACGATGGGGACGTTCAGCGCTTTGATCGCTTCAATGGCGTCCTGTCGGAAACCTTGAGCATCCGCAGTAGGATGACCTGGATCATAAATACCGCCATATACGGCCCGTCCCAGATGTTCTATAAATGAACCATAGACACGCGGATCTACTTCAGCAATTTGAAAGTCTTTATCGATAAGCATTTTGGATGTAAGCAATGGGAAAACCTCCATATTATTAATTTTAGGTGAGTAAGAGACTTTATTTCACGTTCAGTTCGCATAAAAGCAAAATCAACTCATTGATTTGTTATCTAATGTGTATCATAATGCTATTATAATGAGCAAGTTTATTTTACAGGGTTCGCTAAATAACGAATCCTAAATCGATAATATATAGAAATCTAAAGAGATAGGGAAGTGAAGTTCATGATGCTTGGTACGGATGCCTCGTCCTTGATCATTTACGAGGCCCTCGCAAGCGAGGCCCGTCTAAATATCGTTCGCTTATTATTGCAAAACAGGGAAATGCACATTAATGCGCTCGCCAAAGAGTTGTATCTGAGCAAGGCCATCGTGAGTACCCATGTGAGCAAGCTGCAAAAGGCCGGGATTGTAGGCAGCCGCATGAAGCGGGAGAATGGTGGAACGTATAAATACTGCTTTATTCTGCAAGAATTTATGACGATCAATCTCTCACCTGCACCCGTTGATGCTCCTTACCATGAAGTCTCTATTCCAGTTGGTCATTACACGGATTACGAAGCCTGGCCCACCTGTGGCATTGCAACAACAACGCAGATGATTGGGCAATATGATACACCGGCCTGCTTTATGGACCCAGATCGGGTTAATGCGGGTATACTCTGGTTCGCACGCGGATTTTTGGAATATAAAGTCCCTAATTATCTGAATACAGAACAGCATCTCCAGGAGATTGAGATTTCACTCGAACTCAGTTCGGAAGCACCTCAAGTTAATGAAAACTGGCCCTCCGACATCCGTTTCTCCCTTAATGGAAAACACCTGGGAACATGGACAAGCCCCGGGGACTTTGGGGATCGGAAAGGCAAGCATACACCGCTGTGGTGGAAATTGGACGTTAACCAGTATGGTGTGCTGAAGGTGCTGCGCATTAACGGAGAAGGGACGTTTATGGATGGCCAGCGTATCTCGGATGTGCGTATCCATGATCTGCAACTCGATTCATCGACCTACTGGACGTTTGGATTAAGGCCGGAAGAAGGGGTGCCCGGGCGTGGTGGACTTACCCTGTTTGGCAACGGATTTGGCAACTACGATCAGGACATTTTAATTCGGTACTATTACGAGGATGCAAGGGAATCTACGCCTATTGATGTATAAAATCCCTTCTTTTATGTCAATTTAATAAGACAACGCACACATAGACGAAATGCATGTGAATTCCATAGTATTGGTATTGACAACGATTACATGGGTGGTATAAGATACAGCTAAATAAGGAGTGTCACTGATTCGATCAGGCACCACCACAGTCTGGATTTCACAAGTTTGTTTGACTTGTGCTCTGGACCATGGTGGTGCTTTTTGCATATTGGGGGTGAGAACATCATGAGGTTCAAAAAATCGTTAAACAACAACATCGCTCTGGCAGAAGATGCCGAAGGCTGCGAAGTCATTGTGATCGGGACCGGGGTTGGCTTCAAAAAAGTAAAAGGGCAACCTATTGCAAGGGAACAAATTCAAAAAACTTTTCGAATTGGTTTGAATGACAAATACCAGCGAGTGGAGCAATTTTTTAATGATATACCGCTGCAAGTCATCAACGTTACCGATCAAATCATTGAAGAAGGTCAGTCCCAAATCGGTAAAAAGTTGAACGATTCCATCCTGCTCACCCTGGCTGATCACATCCATTTTGCGCTGGATCGTTACAAAAGCGGTGTGGACATGCAGAATCCGCTTCACTGGGATATCCGTCACCTGTATCCTGAGGAATATCGTATCGGAGAATACGCCGTCGAACGAATTAATGAAGCTTTTGAGGTATGTTTGCCATCGGCAGAGGCAAGCTCCATCGCTCTTCATTTTGTGAATTCGCAGTTTGATTCCGGCAGCATGAATCAAACGATCAAAATAACCCAAATGATTAATGACATTCTGGGTATCATGACAGATCATTTTGGAATGGCACTGGATCAGGAAACCACTGATTTTTCCCGATTCGTTACCCATCTCAGATACTTCATCGTTCGACAATTGAACAGGGAAGTGCTCTCTTTCAAAGATCAGCAGTTTCTGTATGATGTATTGTCGGAACGATACCCGTCCAGCTTCCAATGTGCACTTAAGATAAAAAAAGCGATGGAGCAGCAGCGCGGATTCGCGATTACTCCCGATGAGATGGTATACCTCATGATTCACATCGAGAGAGTAACATCTCGTTCCGACACGGGGTGATCTCAATACAACCAGCTTAAGTTATACCACATGATTATGAATATGGAGTGTTACTGATTCGATCAGGCACCACCAAATGTTTCCGACTCCGCTACCTGCGGCGGGCCGGTTTGACATTTGGTTTTTTTTCGCCCAAAAAAGGAGGAAGCAGCATGAATCATCGGGAGTTGTCGAAAAAAATCATTCACTTAACAGGAGGGCAAGGGAACATAACGCAAGCCTGGCATTGCATCACACGTCTTCGCTTCAATGTTCGTGAGGAGAATAACGTTCAGCTCGAACAGATCAGAGCGCTGGACGGTGTGCTCGGTGCCCAGTTTCAGAGTGATCAGTTTCAAGTCGTCATCGGAAATAAGGTCGCGGCAGTGTATGAAGAAATTGATGATCAGCTGAAACAGGAGGGCAAATCGCAGCCTGAGGCAGGTGGTCCGCGTTTCAAAGGCATTAATGCTGTACTGGATACAATCTCAGGTATCTTTACTCCCATCCTGCCTGCCATCATAGGCACCGGTATGCTGAAGGGTATTCTGGCTTTGCTTGTTACACTCGGAGTGATCCAGGAGACAAGTGGAGAGTATCAGATTCTGTCATCTGTAGCGAATGCAGCCTTTTATTTTTTACCTTTTCTGCTTGCTGTCTCGTCTGCTCGCAAGTTCAAAGTCAATGAATACATTGCTCTGACCCTTGCAGGTACGTTGTTGTATCCAACCATTTTGAATGCATATCTGGAAAATCAGCTGGAGCCGATACGTTTTCTATCACTGCCCGTCTCGATTGTGAATTATACGCAGTCCGTCATTCCAATCATTCTGGGTGTGTGGCTTCTGAGTTACATCCATCGCTGGGTAGACCGATTCATTCCTGGCCCGGTCAAGGTGATATTCACCTCGATGATTGTATTGGTCATCACGGTTCCAATTCTGCTCATTGCCATTGGGCCACTCGGGAATTACATCGGCATCTATCTGGAAATGGGCACATCCTGGCTTTTTGCTCATTCAGGCCCATTAACCGGTATTGTTCTTGGCGGATTAATGCCATTGATCGTCATGACAGGCATGCACTACGCGTTCTTCCCGGGTACCTTGCAGAACTTGAGCAAACTCGGATATGACGTGCTTTTGCTGCCGATCAACCTTGTGACCAATATGAGTCAGGCGGGTGCCGTTGCAGCCGTGTTTCTCAAAACGAAAGACAAGTCCATGAAATCCATAGCCTTATCCAGTGGCATATCCGCCTTGCTCGGCATCACGGAGCCAGCACTGTACGGGGTAACACTGAAGTTGAAAAAACCATTCTATGCTTCACTAATCGGTGGGGCAGCTGGTGGCGGTTTTATTACTGCAGTCGGTCTGAAGTGCTTTGGCTTTGCCGTTCCGGGACTGCTGGCCCTCCCGTTATACATCGGCCCGGAGGGAGGCATGGCTAACTTCTGGTACGCCCTAATTGGCATCGGCATCAGCTTTACTGTTTCCTTCATACTGACGTTGTTGCTCAAGTGGGATGAGCCGAATACACAGCATACTGCGGTATCCGGTTCCTCCCAGCATCCATCCCAACCGCAACAAGCCACAACAACTGTTTTGACGGATGACGAGGTAAGCGCTGTAACCGTGCATTCCATTGAAGAGAAGAAAGGCGAAGTATTCAGCCCGCTCACTGGCGAAGTCGTGCCCCTCTCAGCACTACCGGACAAAACTTTTGCTGAGGAGCTGACCGGGAAAGGTATTGCCATTCTTCCGCAGGAAGGACGCGTAACAGCCCCATTTGACGGGATCGTCACCCTGGTTGCCAAAAGCAAACATGCCGTAATGTTAACATCAACAAATGGGATTGAAATTCTTATTCACGTTGGAATGAACAGTGTATCGCTCAAAGGGAAATTTTTTGACGTGAAGGTTACTGCCGGACAAGAGGTAAAGAAGGGTGATCTGCTATTGTCGTTCGACATGGATGGCATTCGGGATGCTGGGGTTAATCTGCTCACACCGGTCATCGTAACCAATACGCCGGATTACCTTGACGTGGTTCCGGTTCAAGTGAAGGGGGTGATTCCAATGAATGAATTGCTTCTCCTCACTGTTCGCTAACAGCTTCATGAATATCACATACAAAAAAGGAGAGAAACAACATGACAAAAACAATTAAACACTCATTTCCTGAAGGATTCTTATGGGGCGGAGCTACCGCGGCCAATCAGCTCGAAGGTGCATTTGACGCGGACGGCAAAGGTCTATCTACTTCAGACATGGCACCTTATATTCCTCATGAAGAACGCAACGGCAAAGATTTCACTTTTGACGTGGATTCCGTTCAACTGGAACAATATCTAAGTGGTAACACCGACGTTTATTTCCCCAAACGGAATGGCGTGGATTTCTATCATCGCTATCAAGAAGACATCGCATTGTTTGCAGAGATGGGATTCAAGGTATTCCGACTTTCCATCGCGTGGACACGTATCTTCCCGACAGGAGAGGAGGAAGTTCCTAATGAAGCTGGTCTGGCATTCTATGACAACGTACTGGACGAGCTGCTGAAATACGGGATTGAACCGCTCGTAACGATCTCACACTACGAAATGCCCGTAGAATTAACCCGTAAATACAACGGCTGGGAAAGCCGCGAGATGATCGATCTGTATCTGAAATTTGCCAACACGCTGTTTGACCGTTACAAAGATAAAGTAAAATACTGGATTACATTTAATGAAATGAATATGATGCTTACAAGTCTGTATACTGGTGGCGGCATTCTGGAAGATAAAATTAAGGGGACACCGGAGCAGGTAGCCTATCAGGCAACTCACCATCAATTTGTAGCAAGCTCACTGGCTGTCAAAAGTGGTAAAGAGAAGATGCCAAATGCTCAGATTGGCTGCATGATCTGTCGTCTGGAAACGTATGCTGCTTCTAGCAAACCGGAAGATGTATTGCAGACGATGAAGGAAGATCAGATGAACCTGTTCTACCCAGAGGTTCAGGCACGAGGCGAATACCCATCCTACATGCAAAGATATTTTGAGGAAAACGGGATTGAACTGGTTAAAGCTCCTGACGACGATGCCATTATTCGGGAAAATACCGTGGACTTTATTGCTTTCAGTTATTACATGACGTATATCGGAAAATATGACCCGAATGACAACAGCAACTCGGGTATGCTGGTAAGTCAGATCAAAAACCCTCATCTGAAAGCTACCGAATGGGGATGGCCTATCGATCCAATTGGTCTTCGCGTCGCGCTGAACCGATTGTATGATCGTTACCGGATGCCGCTCTTCATCGTTGAGAACGGGTTGGGTGCTACCGACACACTGAAAGAGGATGGAACAGTGCATGACCCTTATCGCATCAATTACTTGCGTAGCCACATTGAGCAGATGAAAGAAGCTGTCGCTGACGGTGTAGAATTGATGGGATTCACGAGCTGGGGACCTATAGATATCATTAGCTGTTCAACCTCAGAGATGGGTAAACGTTACGGATTTATTTACGTGGATCAGGACAATGCAGGACACGGTTCATTGGAAAGAACACGCAAGGATTCTTTCTACTGGTACAAACAAGTTATTGAAACAAACGGAGAAACCCTGTAATCATAAAAATTCTTACACGCCGCCCATATGGGCGGTCTTTATTTTGCACTAGTAAAATTAGGAATAATTATGTAGAATTGCGATATTCAAACAAAAGGAGTGGATTCAATGTCTAACAAGGTGATTGTGCTTTAGGTTCACAGAAGGATATTTGCATTACAGAGATTCCTTTTGTGGACATTGCAGTGCGGGAAACCGTCCAAACAATGTTTACTGGAGGAGATTATTATTAATTTTAACGAAGCTGTTAACATTAGCAATACCCATGTACTGGCGCGGGTATCCGAGCTGTTTCATCTGGAGGATTACAACATTCAGCTTATTCCGCCCCATGAGGGTGGACGTAATGTCGTTTACACTTGCGAGCAAGAGGGGCGTGAATCGCTAATTCTACGGGTGTCTTTTTTGCATGACCGAAAGCGGGAAGATTACATTGCTGAACTGGAGTATGTCCGGTATTTATTTGATCATGGAGCCAGCGTTTCGAATGTAGTGAGTTCCAAGAATGGCCACCTGCTGGAAGAGATCACTTATGGTGAGCATACGTTCTTTGTATGCCTGTTTAACAAGGCGAAGGGGAAGTTGCTGGTAGAGAACTATTATCAGTATCGTGAAGGGGTCCCACTTACGGAATACTACTATAATAGCGGAAAAGTTCTGGGGAAAATGCATCAGCTATCCAAAAGCTATGAACCTGTTCATGGCAGGCATCATTTTTTGGACAAATATAACACGGAGTATATCGAGAGGTTGGTCCCTAAATCATTCTCTCTGCTCAGGAGCAGAATGGCGGAACTTCTCCAAGCGGTAAAAGAATTGGGGTCGAGCCAGGAGACATTTGGCATGATCCATTTCGATTATAATGACGGGAATTATTCGATCGATTTTGATACGGGACAAATCACGGTATATGATTTCGACAATTCCTGTTATGGCTGGTACATGTTTGACCTCGCAGGTATGTGGATCAACGGAGTCGGTTGGGTTCAATTCGAACCTGAAGCGGACAAACGTAAACAGTTCATGGATGATTATTTCCAAACCGTGCTCGCCGGATACAGATCAGAAACCCAGGTTTCTGATGCGATGCTGGAGAAGCTGCCTTTCTTTATTCAAGTCAACCTTCTGGAGAATATTGTGGATCATTTTGAGGTGACGCAGCGCGAAGGGGAGGAGCCGGAAGAGGATGACGAGGTTCTGTTATATCTGATTAAATGTTTGGAAGAAGATATACCCTACAAAGGATTCTTCCATGAGATATATTCCACAGAGGCTCCCTTTGAATATGAGGAACGCTGAAGGGACCTATACGTAAACTAACCCTGAATATCCAATCATTTACCAAGTGAAGAGGCAGCCGGCTTAGACCGGTTGCCTCTTTTGTTGGTCTACGATTACTATTCGAATTTGGAAGGAGGCACATTGTAGAATTTTTTGAATGCTTTGGAGAACGTGAAGGGGTCGGGATAGCCCAGAAATCCGGCAATTTGCTGAATCGTATATTTTTTCTCGTACAGATAGTCTCTGGCCCGATTCATTTTGATTTGATTGATGTACTGCCCCGGTGTGATACCGAGAATTTTTTTGAACAAAGAAATAAAATATTTCTCAGATACGCCAGCAATAACAGCAAGTTCATTCACTCGGATGGCACGATGCAGATTCGCATCCACGTATGGGAATACGTTCTGCAGAACCTCCAGGCTTGCTTCAATTTTCCTCGGTTTTCGGTCTTTCAAGAATTCACCTTGATAGGAGCCTTGCCCATGTAATTCGAAAATTTTGGCGATGACGAGAAGTAGAGCGGCTTTCATGTAAAGTGGACTTCCGGAAGCGCCGCTACTCTGCTTGAACCTTCGATAGGACGAGGTGAACAGCGTTGATTCCTCTTGAATCAGGTTACCAGGTACGATGCCAGGAAGTTGAAACTCGCCGAGAATCCGTTTTTGCTCAGCGATGCTGAAATCAAAGTGCATGTATATGAATCGGCAAAGCTCTCCGGTCGTGGAAGCAGTGTAGGGCATATCCGGATAAAAAAACACGACGTCACCCGGGGCCGCCATATGTTCGATTCCATCGATGGTAATCTTGACAGATCCTGCTGTAATGAACCACAGATCGTAATCAGAATGTGACTTGCGTTCAATCCAATGACTGTCATGCGTCTGTTCCAGATAAGAGCTCATGCGAAGCGTGATATACTCCGAGAGCTCGTCGATTATACTCATATTTACAGTTCCTGCATGCATCGAATTCAGCCGATTCCTCTCTACTTTATGACATCCTTCATTTTTCCCTATCATACCAAAGGAATTAGTCCTTGTTAACGATCGTACGATATGACATCTTTTGAAAACTATCACACATTCCGATTCCCGCCCACTCACCTATAATGAACTTATATCGTTACAAGGAGGGCTAATTAATGAATGTTGCAAGCACACAGCATCCAAAAGTAGTCGTTATTGGGGCAGGAAGCCTTTTTTTCGGTCGTCAATCCATCTGGCAGATGGTTCACTCCCCTTATTTGAATCAGGGAACGCTGGCACTGGTCGATACAGACGAGGAGCGGCTCTCAAAAATGGTAACTCTGGCGGAGATGGTCGCGAGGGAGAACAACGTATCCTTAAAGATTGAGGGATCGGTCGACCGTAGAGAGGTACTTCCAGGAGCCGACTTCGTTGTACTCAGCTTTGCGGAGCAATCGGTGAAATATCGTGGTATCGACTGCCAAGTCTCTCTAAAGTATGGGATTCGCATGTGTTCCGGTGATACCATTGGGCCGGGCGGGATCTTTCGCGCGATGCGGGAACTGCCGGTGATTATGGAATGTGCCAAGGACATCGAGGAACTGTGTCCGGAGGCCTGGGTGATCAACTATATTAACCCGTCAACCGTTCATGGCATCGCATTACATCGCTATGCACCGAAGCTTAAGTCGTTTGCGCTGTGCGATAGTCATCATATGCCGCATAAAAAAGCTTATTACGCCGTAAGAGCTGGCATCATTGAAGACAACAGTCAGTTCACCGAAGAGATTGACCAAAAATTCGATTTCCGCATCGCTGGAGTCAATCATTTCACTTGGCTGCTCAAAGCCGAGTATGAAGGAAAAAATGTGATGCCCACGATCGCAGAAGCCATGCGCAAGATGGCAGGTGAGGAGAACAACGGCGGTGATCGGGGGGCCAAAGCTCTTTTTAACGATGCCATTACCTACGAACTGTATGATATTTTCGGAATCATTCCCACTTGCACGGCGCATACGAAGGAATACGTTCGATATTGGCAAGGTCTTGGCAAGACAAAGGACACGATTCCTCCGTTATCAATCTGGGAGACAGAGGACAGGTATCAGCGGCATGATGAGATGTGGCAGCAGGTGGATGACTTTCTTGCAGGTACTATACCGATTGCAGACTATATGAACACATTTGGCCCGGATCATGCGACCGATATCATTGAAAATATGGTGGGGAACTTGGGCAAGAAGTTCTTTATCAATACACTCAATCAAGGTGCTGTAACCAATATGAATGCAGATTCCTTCCTGGAACTACTATGCGATGTAGATATGGATGGCGCGAAACCACTCCATGTAGGCGAGATGCCGCGTGGGATCAGAGGGATGCAAGAACTTGTACTGGATACGCATGAGCTTACGGTTGAAGCTGTGCTGGAACAGAGCTACGAGAAGTTGAGAAGAGCGATGCTCACTGACCCGCTCGTAAGTTCCATCCGTGACGCGGACCAGATCATTAATGAATTGTTGGAACTGGAACGTCAGATGATTCCGGACGTTTGGTACAAGGATAGACTACAGTACAGCTAGGAACAGATATCGATAGAAGACCACGTCGTTCCTTCAAAAGGATTAACGTGGTCTTTGTTTTTAACATTTGTCATTTGTAATTTAAGAAGATTTTCTATTCCACTTTGAACAAGCCAGCATGGTCTTCATAGTACGAAGTAATAAAATCACGAAATTCTCCAACAGAAACAGATAACCATTTTTGTTTGACCCAGGAGAGGCTGATTGGATAGATCGCTGATTCATCAGCAATTTTTACATAACTTAACCCAAGCGTTCTACATACGGAGATAGGAAGTAATGCAACACCCTGATTAAGTTTGATAATTTCGAGCAGGGTATGAGAATCGACTTCAAATGCAAGGTTGGGGGAGAAGCCTGCTTTTTCACAGAGCATCGTTGTAAACCGGCTGTACTCCTTATTATCTGCAAGGGAAATAAAGGGCTCATTTGCAACAACACTTAATGAGATACTTGTCTCTCCGACGTATGGATGATTTGTTGGCACAACCAGAACAATATCCTCCTCGACAAGCACAACACTCTCGATCTCCTCATCCTGAATCGGATGTCCCGTAATGCCCAGATTCAACTCACCTTTCTTCAAACCTGTAATAATCTCAGCACGCGTCGCTATGCCTTGATGGAGCTTGGTATCAGGAAAAGCGTTGATATAGTCACTAATGAGACCCGTGAGGAATCGTGTATTCGTAATCGAGATCCTGATCGTATTGGATATTTGCTGTTCCTCCGCTGTAATCTCCATCTCTGCATTTTCAATTTCAATAAAAATTCGGTTCACGTGCTTCAATAGAATTTCACCTGAGGCATTTAATTGAATATTTCGTCCTCTCCTGTGAAATAAAGGCGTACCCAGTTCATCTTCAAGTCGTTTAATCGTCAAGCTTAAGGAAGGTTGAGCAATATTCAATTGAGCAGCTGCCTTGGAGATGTGTTCAGTGTAGGCAACGGTCTGAAAGTATTTGAGCTGAAGTAATTCCATTGAATGAATCACACTCCTTATTTATTTTGATAAATATATATAGTACTTATTATGTATTATATTAAATTTAAATATTGATGTAGAATTTTTTTATAAGATATAGATCAAATTTGAAATTGCAAAAACTTAACTAAATTTATAAGGTAGGTGTCTTTGATGAAAATCGATGTGAATAACATAGCTAAAAATCTGAATACACCCCTAACGGCTCCGGCATACCCAATGCCACCGTACAAATTCGTGAATCGTGAATACTTGAACATTATTTACCGAACCGATGCAAAAGCGTTGCGGGCAGCCGTGCCAGAGCCTTTGGAAATTACTGAACCTTTGGTTAAATTCGAAGTGATGTGGATGCCGGATGTATCTGGACTGGGTGCCTATACGGAAGCTGGACAAGTTATCCCTGTGCAATTCAATGGGGAGGAAGGCGATTATGTGCATTCGATGTATGTAGACAATTTCCCCGCGATTGCAAGTGGTCGGGAACTCACCGCCTATCCGAAAAAGCTGGGTGCGCCCAAGTTGTATACCGATTCAGATACACTTGTCGGCACACTTGATTATGGAACGCTGCGTGTAGCCACGGCAACCATGGGATATAAACATGTGGAGATGGAGAAGGAGCTCGCCAAACGCGAAATATGCCGACCTAATTTTATGATTAAGATTGCTACGGACTATACCGGAAATTTAAGAATATGTGATCTGATCCGAACTCAGATTACGGACATCGAAGTGAAAGAGGCCTGGACAGGACCTGCCCGGCTCCAACTGTTCGAACACGCATTGGCACCTCTGGCAGACCTGCCTGTGTTGGAAGTTGTGTCCGCTTCTCATATCCTTACCAACTTAACTTTGAACGCTGCACAACCTGTATACAACTACCTAGAAGAGAAATAAGGAGGACATATAAAATGAGAATTGCAATTGTAGGAGCAGGATCTTTGGGAACCATCGTAGGCGCATACCTTGCGGATGGCGGAATGAACGTTGAGTTAATTGATGCATATCAGGAACATGTAGAAGCTTTAAATCAAACGGGTGCTAAAGTGACGGGTACTACGGAGTTTCAGGCAAATGTAAAAGCAATTACGCCTGATCAGAAATCAGGACAATATGACCTCGTTTTACTTTTGACCAAACAACTCTATAACGATTCGATTCTTCAGGAATTACTTCCATTCTTGAAAGAAGACAGTATGGTGTGTTCCTTGCAGAACGGGATTCCGGAAGAAAAAGTCGCGTCCATTGTTGGTGAAAAACGCGTCATTGCAGGCTCCGTTGAGTTTGGCGCTACGTTTATTAAACCAGGTGTATCAAGTCTCACAACAGAGTACACTCAATTTAAGCAGTATGCTTTTCAGATTGGTGAATTGAATGGTGAGATCACCGAACGAATTCAACGCGTGAAATCGGTGTTGGACCTTGTAGGTGGAACACATATTTCCGATAACCTGGTTGGAACCAAATGGTCCAAATTGCTGATCAACAATGCATTCAGTGGTTTGTCCGCTGCATTGAATGGGGAATATGGGGACATCATCGATCATGAAGCTGGCATTGTGAGTGCAGCTCATATTGCGGACGAGACGATTAAAGTTGCTCGCGCCAATGGGGTCACATTGGTTAAAATGAATGGATTTGATATCGCCTCACTCGAACTGAATAGCGAAGAAGATATCCCTGAACGGGTGAAAACATTACGTTACGTGATGGAACCCTCCAGACTGCTTAAAGCAAGCATGCTTCAAGATCTGGAGAAGAACCGCAAAACAGAGATTGATTATATTAACGGGGTGGTTTCAAGCAAGGCAGAAGGTACCGGAATTGCGACACCTTATAATGATTTAGTTGTAAAACTGGTTAAATCTGCTGAAGAAACACAAACCGTTCCTGATTTTGACACGAATATAAAAGCTTTTGAAGAACTGTTAAGTACACAAAAATAAATTCATATGTTTACACTATCAAGAGAATAACGTCTCTGTGATTCGGTAGATATCGGAACAAGGCCAATGAAAGCGAATAGCGTGTGTCAGATTCATTACAACAAAATCACATTGATTAGGGGTGTCCTCCGTCATATTTATGACTTGTGGGACATCCCTGTTTGTTGTATTGGCAAACAGAGTCGGACTTTCAGGATTTTATAACCAAACTGTGAACTGGAGCGTAATTGATATGGATCCAAGGTATGCCATGAATGATGAGTTGTTATACGGATTCAGTGGGGCGAAAGCTGAGAGGTGATTGCTACAAAAAAACAGCTTGCTGTATAAGGGATTAATAAACGTTGGATAATAATGACATTGACAACTGCAGGTTTTTCCAAAATAATAGGATGTAATTGAATACTGGTACCTTTAATTCAGTCCAGAGAGGCTGGCAAGGGCAGCGGATTTCATAATCACGCGAGAATCAGGGCATATCCCGTCATGGGATGCTCTGTGTCTTCGCGCGGGTTATGATGCAAAAAGAGGCTACTTGTCAGTGTATAACTTGACGAGTAGCCTCTTTTTTCTGCTTTTTTTGGTATCAGATACACTTTACGTTGGGGGTATTCTGATGAGCAAACAAGATCAAGAGTTTTCATGGCAAGCGGTGCCGAAAGGACAAAGAAACAATTTTTGGAAGACGTTATCCGTCATGCTCGGTTTTACATTTTTCTCAGCAAGCATGCTGGCAGGAGGCACGTTGGGCGTCAGCTTGACGTTCATGGAGTTCATTGGCATCGTGCTTGCAGGTAATCTGGTGCTCGGTATCTATACAGGGGCACTGGCACATATCGCTGCCAAAACGGGCCTGTCCACACATTTGCTTGCCAAATATGCATTTGGTGCGAAAGGGTCGTATCTGCCTTCGTTCCTGCTAGGCTTCACACAGGTCGGATGGTTCGGAGTCGGCGTAGCCATGTTCGCAATTCCGGTCGCCAAAGCCATGGATTGGAACGTGTATCTGTTGATCATCGTGTTTGGACTTGCCATGACGGCATCCGCCATCTTCGGTATGAAGTCACTCGTCATTCTCGGTTATATCGCCGTTCCTGCAATTGCCATTCTCGGTGGATACTCCATGTTCGAAGGTGCAGGTACGCTGGGAGGTCTGCAGGGGTTGCTTGAATACACGCCGACACAGTCACTTACTGCGGCGGCCGCATTAACGATCTGTATCGGATCATTCATCAGTGGCGGAACACTGACACCCGATTTTGCCCGGTTCTCCCGGACATCCAAACAGGCAGTTACCGCAACAGTTATTGCTTTCTTCCTGGGTAACTCACTTATGTTTCTGTTCGGAGCAGTTGGCGCAATGGCCTATAACCTGGCTGATATCTCGGAGGTCATGTTCCTGCAAGGATTGATCATCCCGGCGATCATCGTTCTGGGCTTGAATATCTGGACGACCAACGATAATGCACTGTACGCTTCAGGTCTTGGTTTTGCCAACATCACCAAAATTTCAAAGAAATTCTTCGTCGTTGTTAATGGCATCGTCGGTACCGTATTCGCCATGTGGATGTACAACAACTTCGTCAGTTTCCTGAACGTACTTGGCGCGGCGATACCATCCATCGGAGCTATTATTATTGCAGATTACTTCATTGTGAAACGTAGAAACTATAAGCCATTTGCTGACATGTCGTTCAAAAATGTAAACTGGGTAGCGATGGTGGCCTGGGCCATCGGCGTGGCATTCGCCCAACTGGCTCCTGGTGTAACACCACTGAACGCACTACTTGGTACAGCAGTAGCCTATATCGTCTTGATGTTAATTGTTCCTGCCAAAGAATCCAAAGAAATGGGGAAAACAAATGATTATACAGAACGCAAAATTGCGGGGTAAAGAAGGACTATGGAATATTGTTGTGAAAGACGGGAAGTTTGAACGAATCACACAGTCGCAGGAAGTGACCGACAATGAAGAGATCCTCGATGTCAACGGATCGCTGGTCCTGCCACCATTCATTGAACCTCATATTCATCTCGATACAACTCTCACAGCAGGTGAACCGGAATGGAATCTCAGCGGAACACTGTTCGAAGGTATCCAGCGCTGGTCAGAGCGCAAGGCTTTCTTGACACATGAGGATGTCAAAACACGTTCCAAAACGGCATTAAAGTGGCAATTGGCACAGGGCATCCAACATGTACGGACTCATGTGGACGTTACCGATCCAAGCTTGATCGCAGTTAAAGCGATGCTTGAAGTCAAAGAAGAAATGGCTCCATATATGGACATTCAGCTTGTTGCTTTCCCACAGGAAGGCATTCACTCTTATCCCAACGGTGCAGAATTGCTGGAAGAGTCACTGAAAATGGGCGTTGACGTGGTCGGTGGCATTCCACACTTCGAATTCACCCGGGAATATGGCGTTGATTCCATGAAAGTTGCGTTTGATCTGGCCGAAAAATACGATCGGCTCATTGATATCCATTGCGATGAGATCGATGACGAGCAATCTCGTTTCGTAGAAGTCGTTGCCAAGGAAGCCTACGAACGTGGACTGGGCTCACGCACAACGGCAAGCCACACAACAGCAATGGGGTCGTATAATGACGCTTATACGTACAAATTATTCCGTCTGCTTAAGATGGCTGATTTGAATTTTGTCTCCAATCCGCTAGTCAACATTCACCTGCAGGGACGTTTCGACACGTATCCAAAAAGAAGAGGACTGACTCGGGTCAAAGAGTTGCAGGAAGCGGGTCTGAATGTGTGCTTTGGTCACGATGATATTTTCGATCCGTGGTATCCGCTGGGTACAGGCAACATGCTGCAAGTGCTGCACATGGGGATTCATGCGTCGCAGTTACTTGGTTACGACCAAATCGTGAATTCGATTGACCTCATTACCGAAAACAGCGCAAGAACATTACACATCGAGGATGTATACGGTATTGAAGAAGGCAAACCTGCTAACTTCATCGTACTTGAAGCTGAGAACGAATACGAGGCCGTTCGCAAACAAGCTGGCGTGCTTTATTCCTTCAGAGGCGGTCGTAAAATCGCGGAATCGAAGCCAAGGGACACTTCAATCTTTTTTGATGGCAGTTCAGAGAAAGTTACTTTCAATAAATAATAGATATCAGTCTATTGCTATCTGCATGTAAATGATGAAAAATATGCTTCCATTGAAAGTCGCTATTTTAGCGGCTTTTTTTGCTTTGTTGTACTAATTACGCAATGCATTATGCTACTGGAGCCAGAAGAGCGGAAAGGTGCTCCTGAGCAACAACTCAACATTCAACCAACCTTAAGGTCTCCACTAGCAGCTTGCTTCCCGCCTTTTTTACGAACAAAGCTAAGAATCAGCAGCAGAAGTGGTAACAAGCCAAATAAAAAAATGGACATATTGCCGAGGAAATCACCCAATGCTAACGTTTCCTCCAGGTTTTTAGGCAAGTAAGCAATCAAATAAAGCACTGGTAACATCGCAAATTGTATTCCGGTAATATTTTTGAGACGAAACAAATCTCGAATACCAATGGATGCAAAATAGTGCTTAAAGGCATAGGTTGCGAAAATTTGCATCAGCCAAAATACGATGAAAAGCGATTCATAACGCTCAAATAAAAATCCTTCAATTTCAAAACTTCGAACCATATCAAACGTTGGCCACATCCGCGTCTCAACACCCGATAATGATAAATTTCCCACGACTGTCACAATGGTTACCATATATATAATCGTACATATAAGTATGCTGAAAATAGGAGTCTTATTACTTGACTTTACGTCTGTCATGTAAGCTGTGACGATGAGCAAAACTTCATATCCGGAGTAAGAGAGACATGAAGGCTTAAGTCCCTTTAATACAGGCATGATCCCCTCACCCAGGACGGGTCTGAGATTATTGATATCAAACATTTTAGTACTTAAAAGGAACACCAGCGCGAGCAACACCAGCGTAACGGGCAGAACGATTGAAAAGACACGGATGATGACCTTAAGACCACCCGTTAGCATGTAAATACCAATCCACAAACTGACCATAATGGTGACCCAACTAGGGGTACGCTCAAGGATGTACATACTTGTAATTTCAGCCATCACTCTGACTTCGAATGAACATAGAACAATAAAATATACGATAATTAAAAGTCCTAATAGATAAGAAATCCATTTTCCTGTGATCTCAGGAATAAACTCGAACACGGTTTTACCGGGAAATCGACGACATAAAGTTACAAGAAGCAGGCTGATTATGGTTACGACCAGGCCAGCCAGAATGACGGAGATCCATACATCTGGTGTTTTTACCGCCTTGCTAATCGTACGAGGAAGCGTTAGTATTCCTGCACCAAGGATTGAGTTAATAACTACAATTATTACTTCAGAGGTACTGATTGTTGATGCGGATGTCCTCACAGGCTTCACTCCAAACTGGAGAATTTGTTTGTAGTGTTACCCAACTCATCTATTTTATGTAAGAATCCAATTCGATCAGTTAAGCTTATTACCCTTGAAATATATATTATTGTTCTAAACAAATAGATTGATTATGTCTCTCTAATTGTAACAACTAAATCTTATATGAACTTAGTAAAATGTAATTTTTTACATAAGTTTTACATTCAGGTAATGGACCCTTGACCTCGTCTTGTTATGCTAGTTCTGTTTGGAATTACATAAGCCAATCTATTAAACAGACAAGGGAGAGAATTATGATCAGTCACTTCTACAAAAAGATGTTACCCATCCTGTTATCGCTTTCTTTGATATTCGGATGGTTCGCGGGTATTGGGGGAGTAAATTCCGCTCAAGCCGCATCGTTATCTGACCCTGACATTCTGTTAGAACGCAATGCCAATTGGAGATACTTCGATCAAGGGCAGAATCTGGAATCGCAATGGCGTACTTCATACGATGATTCATCATGGGAATTTGGACCCGCCCCGTTTGGCTACAAGGATAACGGTAACGGTATAAGCACTTCCTATTTCGGGCCTCTCAAAACGGAAGTGAGCTATGGTGAAGATAAAAAGTTAAAATCCCGCACGACCTATTTAAGAACAAACCTAACCGTTAATAAGGATGAAATTGATGGCTATGGACAAATTCTCGGTACATTCGGGATTGATGATGGGGCAGTTATCTATGTAAACGGTGTGGAAGTACGTCGCTTTGGCATGCCTGAGGGTGACATTCAGTACTCGACCAAAGCAACATCAAGTCAGGATTTGCCTGTAATGTATGAGGACATAGATCTGACCGAACCGCTAAAAGCCTACCTGCACGATGGCAACAACGAAATTGCGGTCGAAGTTCATCAACAAAGCGACAGCAGCTCAGATTTGTATTTTGATATGGAACTTAAAGCGTTGACGGAAGCGCCTTCACTGGATATCAGTAAAGTAACAGTTACCTTCTATGGTGATGCAACAACGAGTAAAGGCTTCACTTGGTATACACCTCTTGCGTCCACACATAGTACTGTTCAAGTGGTGCCGAACCAAGGAACGGCTGTTGACTTCAATCAGGCCCAAAGCTTCAACGGACGCTCGTCCGTGGCTTCCAACTCTCCGGGAGAGATGGTGCATAAGGCGGAAGCAACAGATCTGATTCCGGATACCTCCTATTATTTTCGCGTTGGAGATCAAGATCTGGGCGTTTGGAGTGAGGTTGGCACATTCAAAACAGCTCCCACTAACGGAGCCTTTACGTTTATTGACCTGACGGATACCCAAGCCAAGGAAGAGGATGAGGCTATTCTATCTGGCTCTACGCTCTCCAAAGCGTTGACCCAGGTTCCAGATGCTGCGTTTGTTGTTCATAATGGGGATGTTGTAGAAAATGGAACGTCAGAGCAGGAATGGAACTGGTTGCTTGGTCACTCCCAATCCAGTCTGATGAACACGACCATTGCACCATCCGCGGGTAATCATGAGAACAAGAATTATGCGTTCTACGAGCACTTTAATCTGAAGCAACCAGACAATGCTGCAACAGTAACAGGTGCTTACTATTCTTATGATTACAGCAAAACTCATTTTATCGTACTGAACTCCAACGAAAATTCCACGGAATACGCGAACTTCTCCAACGAGCAAGTGGCATGGATGAAGCAGGATGTGGAAGAGGCAAAAGCTGCCGGAGCAGAGTGGATCATCGTCAACATTCATAAAGGGCCGTATACGACATCCAATCACGCCACAGACAGCGACATTATCGGTGCAAACGGTGTAAGAAATAAAATTGCTCCGTTGATGAATGAACTGGGTATCGATTTGGTTCTTCAAGGACATGACCATATCTATGCACGGACAAAGCCCATAAAAAGCGATGGCACGGCTGAAGACGTGTCCAAAATTATTGAGACTCTGAACGGACAGCGTATCGAATACGCAGTGAAGCCTGATGGAACGATCTATATGATTCCAGCTACCGCAGGGGCAAAAGTATATTTTAAGAACCAAAAACCAGAACTAGGTGAAGCATATTTCAGCTTGTTCGAGCGTGCTGAAGAGAATCATGCAAGGCAGTATGGTGATACTACAAGCGCAGCCAGAGGCCAGGTTCAGAATTTTGTTTCATTCACAATCGATGGCGACAAACTTACTGCTGTAACGTATGAGGTTGACCAACATACCAATAACGGAGTGCCGTTCATTGTAGATCAATTCGGAATTCTCAAAGAAACGAATACGGTTCCCGATCCAGAACAGATCAACAAAATAACGGTAACGTTCCATGGAGATCCGACCAAGAGCAAAGGTTTTACATGGTATACATCGGATAAACTAGTGCAAAGTGACCTTCAAGTCGTGGAGAAAACATCAGCAACACCTGATTTCACACAAGCCAAATGGTTTGAAGGACGTTCTGCTCAGCCTGCCAATGCTGCAACCGAGCTGATGCACAAAGCAGAAGCGACAGATTTGAAAGCAAATACGAACTATTTCTTCCGTGTAGGCGATGCTTCCAAGCAAGTATGGAGTGCTACAGGTACGTTCCGTACTGCACCGACAAAAGGCAAATTCACCTTCATTGATCTGGCGGATACGCAAGCGAAAGAAGAAGATGAGGCTATTCTTTCTTCCGAGACGTTGGCCAAAGCGCTGGCTACAGTACCCGATGCTCAGTTCGTAGTGCATAACGGTGATATTGTTGATAAAGGTGTCAAAGAAGAACAATGGAACTGGCTGCTCGGACACTCACAGCAAAGCCTGTTAAATACAACCATTGTGCCTTCCTCCGGGAATCATGAGGACGAAAACTATGCTTTTATTGATCATTTTAATGTACAGCCTCCGGTGAATTCTGCAACAGAAACTGGAGCTTATTATTCGTACGACTATAGCAATGCGCATTTTGTTGTACTGAATTCCAATGAGGATTCAACGGAGTATGATAACTTTTCTCTAGAGCAAGTCAAGTGGCTGAAGGAAGATGTTCAGGCTGCCAAGAAAAAGGGAGCAGAATGGATCATCGTCAATATTCACAAAGGCCCATACACAACATCTAATCATGCAACAGACTCTGACATTATGGGAGTGAATGGAGTGCGCTCCAAGATTGCTCCGATCATGGCGGAACTCGACATTGATTTTGTTCTTCAGGGGCATGACCATATCTATGCACGTACTAAACCGATTGATCAGAAGGGGAACTCACGTCAACCAGCAATGATCACGGAAATGCTAAATGGACAGAAGATGGAGTACTCTGTGAATCCTGATGGCACGATCTATCTGATTCCGGCAACAGCAGGTCCAAAAGTATATTACAAAAATCAAAGCACAAGTCTTGGAGAGGCCTACTACAGTCTTTTTGAGCGCGCGGAAGAAAATCATGCGGCACAATATGGCCCGGACCCAAGTGACAACCGCCGTCCAAAACGTAGTCAGGTTCAAAACTTTGTGGGTATTACAATAGATGGTAGCAAACTGACAGCGATAACGTATGAAATTGATCAGAATGTGAATGGGGCCACTCCGTTCATCATCGATCAGTTTGGCATTATGAAGAAAACAGAGACTACGATTCCAGATCCGGGTACATCTAATCCAGGCACATCGAACCCCGGTCCAGGTAATGGGTCAAGCAGCGGGAATAACTCCTCAGGAAATGCTGGAGGTACGGCAACCGATAACCGTCCCGACAACGACGGTACTGGCAACGGAAACAATCCCGGAAATGGGACAGGGACAGGATCAAACCATAATAGTAATAGTGAAAATACACCACCAGCAATGAAAGATACGACTGGGCACTGGGCCAAATCTGCCATTGATAAGGCACTTGCAGCTGGATTCGTAAATGGTTATGGCGATAATACATTCCGTCCGAATCAGAAGGTTACACGTGCCGAATTCATCACAATGCTGGGTCGCGCATTAAATCTGAATAACGTAAACAACAATGTTCAATATACGGATGAAAACAAGATACCATCTTGGTCCAAACCTTATATTGCAGCAGCTGCATCCTTGGGCATTGTCAATGGTTACGCCAATGGTTCTTTCGGACCAGGTAAAACACTAAACCGATCAGAGATGGTCGCCATGATCGTACGTGCAGGCGGAATCGCTACGGATTCTAATGCGAAACTAAACTTCAAAGATGCCAAGGATGTTCCGGCATGGGCAGTTTCGTATGTAGCTTCTGCTGTAGAAGCCGGACTGGTAGGCGGTGTGGGCGGCAATCGTTTTGCACCGACACAGACAGCTACTCGGGCGGAGGCGATCACACTTATTATCGGACTTTTGGAGAAGGTAGAGTAACTTAGAGGAATTAATGCACAAAGAACCAATGGGAGACTTCTCTTCTCTCATTGGTTTCTTTTGTATTATTTAATTTGGATTTCTCATTAAACCATACAAAGAGTAGCCGAAGGGTTGCTTAGTGGGCAATAAGCGTCTCCATGAACAGCTAGTTAAGATATTTCCTGCGAAACTGGAGGGGAGGTACTCCAACAATTCGCTTGAAGCAGGTAGAAAAGTAAGGGGAATATTTAAAACCCACTTCAGCAGCTATACGATCTATTGACCACTCCGTCGAAACTAGCAGCTGCTTGGCACGCTCCATCCTGAATTGTAATAAGTAATGAACAGGTGTGACACCGAATTTCATTTTCATACAGCGAACAATGTAGCTAGGGTGGAAGTGTAATGCCGACGAGAGTTTTTCATTGGTGATCTCTTCCTGATAGTGTTGCTGTATGAAAACAGCTACTTTCTCGGCAAGTCGTGAAGCAGGCGTTTTGGCCATGTCAGAGATGCCATTTTCGAGTACAGCCAGTAAACTGAAGAGCAGTTGCTGCTTCTCCCAAAAGGACTCCCCTACCGGCAGTTCCAAAAGCTGTTGCATCATATCAAATGCGAGCTGGGGGTTTAGCAATGTGGTTTTCTTAGGTATTCGTATTGACTTTGGCTTATCGAATGGCGATAACAGAATGGCTGCTTCCGATTCTTCTATTAAGGGACCTTGATGCCAGTCCACATGCTCAAAATGAACCCAGTAAAACGTTGCTTCCTGTTCGCAGGGCCTGAACGAGTAATGCTCACCTTCCGGCAGTAATACTAGTGCATCACCTGTAGCAAGTGTCCATTCCGTCCCGTTCTCACCGATATGTAGTTCTCCATCTACCACGAGCAGCACATCAAACAGGCCGAAATTTCTTCGATTAGGATGACGGTCACCTACACGGAACGTTGAACGACCAGATTCCCAATAATAGGGAAGAGGCGGGGTTTGTAACGCAACAATGAATTCTTCATTCAATGAATTAACCTCATTTTTTAGTGTCATTTGGTATAGAAAAAAGCTCATTCCATTACTACTCTCAATTTAAGAAAAAGCATATACTCGACTTTATAAAGAGTCAAATTTTATAATTTTGAGGTGTGTATAATGGGACAAAAGCAAATCGTAATTCAAGACCAATTCTGGAATACATATTCCGATCTTGTACGAGAAACAGTCATTCCCTATCAATGGGAAGCTCTGAACGACAGGGTGGAGGATGCTGAACCTAGTCATGCCATTCGAAATTTCCGTATTGCTGCTGGTTTGGAGCAAGGAGAGTTTGGCGGATGGGTATTTCAGGATAGTGATCTCTACAAGTGGTTGGAAGCCGTTGCTTATTCGCTCCGTCATCACCCCGATCCGAGGTTGGAGCAGATCGCCGATGATTCGATTGAATTGATCGCTCAAGCTCAACATGACAATGGTTATCTGAATACCTATTTCACAATTCAGGAACCTCGGAAACAATGGACCAATCTTTACGAAGCGCATGAGCTATATTGTGCAGGTCATCTAATTGAAGCCGCAGTTGCGTATTATCAGGCGACAGGCAAGCGTAAATTACTGGACATCTCTTGCCGATTCGCTGATCTGATTGATCGTATGTTCGGACCCAAGCCTGGACAGATAAGAGCTTACTGCGGGCATCAGGAAATTGAGTTAGCATTGGTCAAACTGCATACCATTACAGGTGAAGAGCGTTATCTGAATCTTAGTCGGTTCTTCATAGATGAACGTGGCACACAGCCGAATTATTTTATCGAGGAGTGGGAACGTGGTAACCGGACAAACATCTGGTCCCATGGAACGCCTAATCTGGAAACGTATCAATCTCATCTTCCTGTTCGTGAGCAAAAAGTAGCGGTTGGACACTCTGTTCGGGCAGTTTACATGTACACAGCGATGGCTGATCTTGCGAGACTAACAGGTGACGACGGGCTGAGGGAGGCCTGTGAACGACTCTGGTCGAATACAACAGGCAAACAAATGTACATTACCGGCGGCATTGGTTCGACACATCTCGGGGAAGCTTTTACGTTTGACTACGATCTTCCGAATGATTCCGTATACGCAGAGACCTGCGCTTCCATTGGCTTGATTTTCTGGGCGCGCCGCATGCTTCAATTGGAAGCGAAGAGTGAATATGCGGATGTTATGGAGCGAGCGCTGTACAACAATGTTCTCGGTAGCATGTCTAAGGATGGGAAACATTTCTTCTATGTCAATCCACTGGAGGTATGGCCAGAAGCAAGTCGGAATAATCCGGAGAAACATCACGTCAAACCCGTCCGACAAAAATGATTCGGTTGCTCCTGTTGTCCTCCCAATGTTGCAAGGTTAATAAGTTCGTTAGATGATTATATATACGATTTATCAGAAGATGAGAGAACGATCTATACTCATTTGTATATCGGAAGCAAAGCTTCCTTCCAACTTGCCGACACCACAATAACATTACATCAACGCTCTGAGCTGCCTTGGAACGGTCATGTTGAATTCTCGGTTCAGCTTCCTCAGAAAGGAGAACCTGTCGAGTTTGAACTTGCGCTGCGTATACCGAATTGGTTCCAGGAGGAACAGCCAGTGTTGAAAATAAATGGTGAATGGAAAGACTTTCATGTTGAGAATGGGTACGCAAAAATAAAGCGCAGTTGGTCAGATGGAAATACAGTAGAGTGGCTACTTCCGATTGAGTCAAAGTTAATTGCTGCACACCCATCCATTCGGGCAGATGCTGGCAAAGTAGCCATTCAACGCGGCCCACTCGTTTATTGCATCGAAGAAGCAGACAATGGAGCACCGCTCACTTCAATCGCGTTGGCTGCGGGGCCACAATTAACCGAGTATACTGATCCAGATCTACTAGGTGGTTGTGTCATTGTAGAAGGTGACGGTCTCGTGACTGACGATAGCAATACATGGCTAGATGGGATGCCGTACCGTTCTTATATTAAGCAGAGAAAGGCTGTACGTTTCAAGGCCATTCCATATTATTTGTGGGGGAATCGCCAGGCTGGTGAGATGAGCGTATGGCTCCGTTTTTAAAGAGGGCGTTTAGGATCACTGGAGGCTTTTTTCGCAGTCACTTTCCAAATAAGCATAATAGAAAAAACGAAGGCATTTACCTTCGTTTTTTTCTGTTTGGATGAACTCCACCGACTAGTCACTCTTATAAAACTGAATTTATGTGACAATGATGAATCATGACATTTGGATGCCGCTAACCGTGGCGATACTCAAGTTCTGACAGACATAATCAACAAGTTCAGGGAAACCGATAAGTGAGCAACTACAGCCCAATGTCGATAAAAAAGTTGCGAAGCTTTGCAGCTTTGGATATGATTAATCAATTGATGATAAAGATAGTGAGGTAGAAAAAATGATCGCAAGAACAGAAGAAGATTTTAATGGTTTGAAGGAAATTGGCAAAATCGTCGGCTCTATAAGAGATGAATTGGTTCAAAAAACCATCCCAGGCGTAACAACTAAAGAACTTGATGATTTGGCAGGAGAGCTTTTTGAGAAAGCTGGCGCAGTGTCTGCTCCAAAAAGTGAATATAATTTCCCGGGATTTACTTGTATTAGTGTTAATGAAGAAGTGGCACATGGTATTCCGGGAGAGCGGGTTATTCAAGAAGGGGACATCGTGAATATTGATGTGTCTGGCTCCAAGAACAGCTATTTTGCAGATACGGGAATCTCGTTTGTCGTAGGCGAAGGTGAAGAAGTGTTAACGAAAATATGCGACGTTGTTAAACTGGCATTCGAAGCAGGACTTAAGAAAGCAAAACCGGGCTCCAAAAAAAGTGGTATCGGGAAAGCGGTATTCCAAACGGCCAGACAGCATGGATTAACGGTTATTAAAAACCTTACAGGACATGGTGTTGGACGTGCAATACACGAAGCACCTGACCACATCTACAATTATAATGATCCATCGGATGATGAATTGTTAAAAGAAGGCATGGTTATTGCATTCGAGCCATTTGTCTCAACTTCAGAAGAAGAAGTATTCCAGACCGGAGACGGCTGGACCTTTGCTACTAAAAACAGCCATGTAGCTCAAATTGAACATACGATTATTCTTACTAAAAATGGTCCAATTATTGTTACTCAATAAATTTGTGCAAACTGAAGTCGCTAAATTTTAGCGACTTTTTTTGTTTTATTGGTACGTTATAACAGATCGTAATATATACGTTTGCTTATTAATTTATGTTGAAATTATGGAAGGATTTAACGTATATTTAGGATCTGATCTTTATGATATAGACAGAGGTGATTGATTGAGCACATCCAAACAGCGCGTTCAATTCATTGATGGACTGCGCGGATTCAGTCTGGCCGGCATTGTGCTGGCGAATATGCTGGCTTTCCAATACGGAATATATGGCCAGAGTAAACCCCAACTATTCGGAATCGGGGGAGCAGACCAGGCTTTCCTTTCGTTCCTGATGATTACTGTGGTGGGAAGTTTTATGCCGATTTTTGCATTTATGTTTGGCTTCGGAATGATTAAGCTATCGGAAAGCTTAAAATCACGAGATTTACGACCAAAGTGTCATCTGGCACGCCGTTTTCTCCTACTGTTTGGAATCGGACTACTGCACATTATCTATCTGTGGGAAGGGGATATCCTGACGTTTTATGGCGTACTCGGTTTCTTCCTGCTCATGTTCCTTAATCGGAAGCCCAAGACGCTGCTTATTTGGGCGTCACTGCTACTCATCGGAGCGGGGATACTTGGTCTCCCGGCATCCAATCCGATGAACCCCCTGGCTGCTGAGTCCATTCATATGGAGAACTACATCATTCAAAGTCAGGATGTATACGGTAGCGGCACATACCAGGAAATCAGAGATTTTAGCAATAATGGCGATCCATTCGGTGGGGAGTTGGAGGTGTCATACGCCCTTTTAGCTCTGGTGTTAGCCCCACTCATGACGATACCGATGTTCCTGCTCGGCATGCATGCTGCCAGAATGGGGACGTTTAGCGATCCCCGGGCGATGCGACGTATCTATCTTCGCCGTGCCTCGTTATTGATTCCAATTGGCTTGATACTCAAAGCATACGGCGTATTGGCGCCACAATTCGGTGCAGAAGGTTGGCCGGGCATCGGTATCGGGGGAACACTGGGAGGAGCGTTACTTTCACTTGGATACATATACGCATTTGCAATGTTGTATGCGGGAAGACGTCGTTCAAGCCTAATGGGCAGGTTTGAGGCGGTCGGACGTCTCTCACTGACGAATTACCTGATGCAGAGCGTAATCTGTACGACAATTTTCTATGGATATGGCCTGGGACTGTTTGGAAGTGCTGGCGTGTTTATCGGATCTATGATTGCGCTTGTTGTCTACGGCGTTCAATTGTGTCTCAGTCCGCTATATCTTAAGAAATTTAGCCATGGGCCAGTCGAGTATGTTCTCCGGATTTGGACATATCTGTCCTGGAATGGGCAGCCAAGAAAGAAGAAAAGAACGAATTTAACTACGGATGAAAATGCACCCAGTGTCCAGTAAGCATACAAATTGTCATCGCGAAACGCTAAAGAAGCCCGTTCTGATAGAAGAAAAGGCTTCTTTATGCCTTAGCGATTCCTGCTGGTAATTTTGAGTGCTTATATTACCTTTATTTGTTATACTCACTGAAGAATAAGAAATGTCCCTATGTTTCCTATTAAGATTTAGTAGTTTTTATAGATTCAACATAGCAACTCCAATACATAAGCTAACTATTATAGTGCGGGCAGTGGTAAGGTAATGCGAAATGAAAAATGAAGCATGTACATTCAATTTTTTCCACTCAGACTTGAAAGGATCGTTATTGTGCTAAAAATAATTAATTTTCTTCTTTTTTTGCTGATCATTTGGGTAGTCATTTTTTATCCTTTTCGTTTTGTTTGGTTTGAAGGTGTAAAACAGATTCCCGCAGATCTTCATGGTGTTTATTTACTTTTCTTGTTCTTTGGATATCTGATCATTTCATCTGCTATGGGACTTATGCTTGGCAAGATGTTTTTCAAACGAAAAGAACAATAATGATGAATAAGAATAATCTGCCTTGATCCATGTATTCTCCAAAACAGGAGGCGATATATGAATACCATTCTCAAAGTTATAGAAAAACTAAAGTTAAATGTCTTACATTTTGAAGATGTTCCAGAGTCATTTAGTTCTGATGTATACAAACTTACTCTTGTCAGTGGAGAAAACGTATTTGTGAAAATCCCATTTAGTAAGGATAAACTATTCCGTGAATTTCAGATCCTCGAACAATTAAAGGGTGTAATACCTGTTCCAAAGGTATTGGACATTTGGTATGGGGATGAAAGTGCAACTGGAGCATTGCTCCTTTCAGCAATTGAAGGTATGCCTTGTACAGGAGAGATTGATGAGAAACTTTCTTATCAGATTGGCGTGTATCATGCTATGCTCCATGAGGTTAAAACCCCTGGGTATGGTTATCATGTAACCGATGGTTTTAAGTTCCTTGACCAAAATGATTGGAGATTACATATTAGAAGTAATTTTGAAAAGTGGAAAGAGCCCTGTCAAGAAATTCTTGACTCAGAATTGTATGAGAGATGTGTTCATCACTTTGATGGAGTTTTCTCTGCGTTACCGCATCCTGACGGACCATGCATTGTTCACATGGATTTTAGACCAGGTAATATATTGGTGAATGGTAACGAAGTTACTGGCATTATTGATTTTGAGAGTGCTCGTAGTGGTTCCTCGGAAATAGATTTCACAAAGGTTAATCGATATATCTGGAAAGTCAATCCGAGAACAAAGATACCGTTCATTAAAGGTTATCAATCGATTCGACCTATGGTGGCTCTGGAAAGAGTACTGCCATTTTACGATATGTACGATGCTTTCAGCGCAGTTGTTTGGTGTAAAAACAGAGGACTTGAAAAAAATCATGCGTTCCTTCAAGAGAATATTCTTATTCTAAGGAATTCGGTAGGTTTCTGAACAGGATAATAGAAGGGAGATTTGACTACGTATGAATGAACAAAGTACTAAAAATAAGGCAGCTTGGGAACATCGGGCATATGAATTTTGGAATAGACGAGATGGTTCTCCTAAGGAAAAAGCACAACAAATATTAGCTAATCCCCTTGCACAGCTTAAAAAACATAAGCCGTATTTTGAACAGATTGCCGGGAAAAGGATTGCTAACCTTTGTGGTTCAAACGGAAGAAAAGCAATCCCAATAGCATTGTTAGGGGCAGATGTAACCGTATTCGATATATCCGAGGAAAATAAAAAATATGCTCTAGAACTGGCAGATGCCGCCAATGTGTCTATTCAATATGTGGTTACTGATATTTATGATATAGATATAGAAAAGTATGGTGGTCATTTTGACATGTTATATTTGGAAGGCGGAATTTTACACTATTTCAATGACATTGAAAAATTCATGTCGCTACTGTTCTCGTTACTTAAGGATGATGGTGTAATGGTTCTGAGTGACTTTCATCCTTTAAGAAGATGTCTCGTTTCCTCTAATTCTCCAATCGAATACTCAATCCAAGCAAACTACTTTGACGAAGAATTACATAATGGCGATGTAGCATATAAACATTATTTCGATCAAGATGAACAACAGGACTTCCCAGATGTTTCGATTAGGCTGTATACCCTTAGCGAAATAATAAATTCCGTTATTACTACTGGCTTTAATATAAAGAAATTTGATGAGCACCGTGGTTGGGAAAATGAGAATATACCATGGGAATTTACAATTGTGGCTAATAAATAAACTAAAGTTTTGTTTCTAAGAAGGACCACTCATAGAGAATAAGTGAATCAGTACAAAGTTATAACGATATCTTTTTAGGTGAAATCCACAAGAGCAAGCTTTCAACTGACTTTTTCGTGCAGAAATTGCAAGGTATTCATTATTTATTTCCCATAAAATTACCTTGAAGGGAGGGAGTACGATGGATTGGTTGGATAGGATGAATGGCGCCATGGAATATATCGAAACAAATCTAGCGGACACTATTTCATTTGATGAGATAGCACAGCGAGCCTTTTGCTCTACCTATCATTTTCAAAGAATGTTTCCATTTATTACTGGCGTATCGTTATCGGAGTACATTCGACGTCGACGGTTGACATTGGCGGCATTTGAATTGCAGACAACAAGCACAAAGGTTATTGATGTAGCTATGAAATATGGATATGAATCGCCAGAGGCGTTTGCACGGGCCTTTAAGAATCTTCATGGTATTATGCCTACATCTGCTCGCGATACAGGCGTTTCGCTAAAAGCCTATCCTCGAATGTCCTTTCATATTTCAATAAAAGGGGATGTCGAAATGAATTACCGTATTGAGCAAAGAGATTCTTTTGAGATGTTTGGAGTATATGGAATTATAAATGCAGACCAGAAAACAGCGTTCGCTGAAGTACCTCAATTCCGTATAAAATGTGATGATGATGGCAGCGTTGATCATATGAATGACTTACTGGGACGTTTTGGTGATACCATGTTACATGCCGCCCTTTATGATCACACGAAAGAATCTTTTAAATACATGATCTGTTATCATGTACCTAAGGGGCTTGAAATTCCGGAGAGATTCACAAAACTTACTGTCCCACCATTAACGTGGGCGGTTTTCCCAGAGCCGCAGTGTGATATGCAAAAATTATGGCAACGAATCTATTCTGAGTGGTTTCCAACATCTGAATACGAACAGGTTGAGGGCCCTACTTTCGAAATGTATTATGGAATGGCACGACATGGGAATGTTTCAGGTGAGATCTGGATACCCGTGAAGAAAAAGTAACGCTTTTATATGAGCGAAATGCAGAGGTTAACGAAGAAGACAACGGAAAAATTAAGATTATAATATAGGTCATCCCCACAAAGGATGGCCTTATAACTTGCCGTTACAGACCGCGACTAGAACCTTATCACCAATAGTTATAGGGGAGATTGTCCGATTAATTTATCTTGAGGGGGTTTAGCATGAATATTAAAATACGAGAAATTATATCTGATGATTATGCTGAAGTTGTTTTTTTATGGGACGATGTGCTTGGAATGAGCAATGTTAATATTGCAAACTTTCGAGTGACTATGGAAGATATGAATAAGGCCGGGAATTACAAAACATTTGTCGCACTAATAGATAATGATGTCGTCGGTTTTGTAACTATGGTACAGTCACTATCTGTAGGAGTCCCAATAGGTTATCTACATATTCAAGGTCTTGCTGTTAAAAGAACTGTTCAAAACAGGGGAATCGGTACAAAACTACTAAGACAAACTGAAAATTATGCCAAAGAACGAGGAATATCAAGTATTATTTTATGTAGTGGAATGAAGCGAACCGATGCCCATGCTTTTTATGAACATAACGGCTATGACAGAGATTCATATTGCTTTGATAAGATGTTCGACCTAACTCAAGGTTAAAAGGTACTAAAAAGGCCCAACTCACTCTGTAATCACAAGAGTAGGATGTTGGGCTTTTTCGGTACTGTATTGAACATATCAGTTAAATAACCTATTCAACCAAAGTCATTGATGGATCATATTTCTGCGGTACTGGTAGGGCGTAACTCCGTATTCCACTTTGAACAACTGGATAAAATATTGATTTTTTTTGTAACCGACCATTTGCGCGATATCGTGGACACGGAGTTCCGAATCTTGAAGCAGTTGAGAAGCTTTCTCCAGCCTCTTCCTGGAAATGTAGTTTGACACATTTTCGCCCGTCTCCTGTTTAAACAGTTTGGAAAAGTAGACCGGATGGAGATGTGCAACTTTGCCCAGTTCATCCAGGCTAAGTCCATGTGACAGATGGTCTTCGATATACGTTTGCACTTTGTCGATGATGGTTTGAATGGACATCTGTTTGTTGTTTCGGATTCGACTGACCCGATCCATGAGAGTTGACGATAGTTCATCAGGATGCTGTAAGTGGTTAAATATCCAATCCACGGTCTCAGAGGTATCACGATCCTTATCCGTCAGATATACATATCGAATGGTCTCCATGAGATAGATTATTTTTTGCTTTCGGAGACGGATATGATCATATTTTTTAATGATATTTCCGGCTGACTCCCAATCACCGCATGATGGGGAATGGCTGAATATGCCAGTGAAGTCTTCTGAGTTTACATCCTCATTCAGGAAGAACCTGTAGAATATCTGTCGGGTCATATTTCGATCAGTCAACAAAAATGGAGGAGAGACGACCGATCGCTCCAGTTTGATAGTCAGTTCTCCAGCAGCTTCTTCCGGAATAAAAGCAATCAGTCGGGTTCCAGCAGCCCATACGAAACGATCCAATTTGTCTCCGACAGCATATTTTATAAGGCTTTCATGTTCTTGTGTGAAACCCTTCAGCTTGAGAAAGAAAAAATGGCGTCCCGCTAATAATTTTGTATAAGCCTCATACTCCTTACTTAATGTCTCGTTATGACCAAGCAGCGATAGCAGAAACTCCAATCCATTGAAGTTCTCCCATGCGATAGATTGAGCGGGCCGTGTCTTTGTAATATGCGTGATGGCCTTGGACATGGCTTTCTCCACATCATCTTTGTCGACAGGTTTGAGCAGGTAGTCGAGTGCACCCAGGCGAATCCCTTGTTGTGCATATTCAAACTCGGAGTAACCGGAGAGGAAGATCACTTTGGTTGACAAGCCATGTTGGTGGATATGTTGAAGCAGATCAATACCAGAGACTTCAGGCATTCGGATGTCAGTAATCAGAATATCGATGTGGTTTAGAGTCAGTATGTCCCTTGCTTCAATCGAATTGGTCATCGTCTCGATCTGATCTATACCGAAGGTGTTCCAATCGAGCAAGTGCTTCATGTACTCCACGACATAATGTCCGTCATCCACAATTAATAAACGCATTAGATTTCTCCTTTCACCTCGGGAATACGAATGAACAGTAGGACGGACAAGCCACCCCAATCATTGGTGGTAAAATGTAACCCGCTGAGTTCGCCGTACGTATTTTTCAGACGTTGATTTACATTCCAGAGCCCTACGCCTTTAATTCCTTCAGGCGGGGTATCACTCTCGAGCCGAGCCTCCAGGCTGCGGATATCATCCAGCGAAAGACCTTTCCCATCATCGGAGACCTTGATTGTTATCGCAGCCTCTGTCTGTTTGACATCAATCGTCACCCGATGGGCACCTTGTTGTGCTTCAATTCCATGTTGAATCGCATTTTCAACCACGGGCTGGATAATCAGCGGCATGAGGGAAAGGGAGGCCAGCTCTGGCGGAAGATTAATGCTGTACTCCATTTTTTTACTGAGCGCCATAATAATCAGGAAATGTTCCGCAAACTGAAGCTCGCTTTCTAGCGTGACTTCATGCCGATCCAACTTGGTTAGATAACGATAATATTCAGCTAGATGTTTGCTCATGCGCATGACCGAATCAGGTGAAAACTGGGCCACCGACATGATGAAAAACAAACTGTTGTACAAAAAATGAGGATTGATCTGAGCCTGGAGTTGTTGAAGTTCCGCACTTCGTCTGAGTTCCGTTTCGGTCTTCAGGGATACGAACAGATCCTGGATCTCGGTAACCATATGATTAAAACTTCTAAACAGGCTGTAAAACTCTCTATCCGTATTTTCGGTAATACGCGTGTTATGATTGCCTTGTTCGACCTGTGAAAACTTTCTCTCCAGCAAACGGATATTACGGTAATAGTTCCGGTAAAACGTAAAGATCACAACCAAACCAAGCGTAAAAACAGCTAAAATACTGGCAAAGAAAACTCTGCGATTGCGGTCAAGCGGCTGCAGGAAATCATTCGTCTGTGTATATGTAATCAGGTAGGCGTCGATTGATTCAATATATCGGGAAAGAACATAGTAATCGTCCGAATTGGTGTGATAATCATATTTTAAAGTGACCTCCGGCTGTGGAGAAACCATATCGGTAACCGCTTTCAAAAGTTCATTATCGACTTCTTTTTCACTCCATAACTGATCAGCGTTAAACAGAAATAGAGCGTTCGAGCTGTCATTGTTTACAGCCTTTTTCAGCAGATTTTTCAAATAATCGGTATTCAGCTTTACACCAACGACGTACTGAGTCGGTTCATTTTGTCCAGATTTTTGGATGTAAGGATAGAGGGCAAAGTAATACAAGCTATTGCCGATGATTTGCCATCCCCGCCCATGAACCTCCTTAAATGGAAGCCTTGCCTCCGGCGTATTGTTCGTGGACAGAAACGTTTCTTCAGACTTCCAGTAGATGCCAATGGACTCGATGGAGCGACTGGATAGAAGCGTTTGTCGCAAGCGATCAACGATATCGTTTTTCTTCATTTGGGAATCGTAATTGCTCAGCTCGATAACATGCCTCTGATAAAACCGGACATCACTGTCAGCTGCATACTGAACCCCATACATATTTGCCTCGTACATAACTCCGTCAAGAATGCCTTTCACATAATCAAGCTGGTTTTTGGAAGCGCCAATCAGATTTTCTTCCAGTGTCTTGGAACTCAATCGATTCATTACGAAAAACAAACTCAACGTTAGCAACAGAAAAAAAACAAAGAAATAGATGAATCGTTTCATATACATTTTTCTGATCATATGTGGTTCCTTTCATATCACCAAACGTAGCAGTTCAAACTCCAGATCGGATTAACCTTAATATAAGCCAAACCTTTGAAAAGCGGAAGGGCAGCATCGGCGATATATGAAAGCGGTTTTAAATTGCTTCAGGTCGGGGTGATGATCTTGAAATTTTGGCATTTTGGAATGAAAGCGCTTTTGTTAAGCTTATCTTCAAGGATCGCTTTCGAAAAAGCCATCATAGAGGAGGTATGCAACATTAACGAAACTGTGCCCGCCAGATCCCTCAAAAAAACAAAAGCAAAAATTCCCCAGCGATCTTCATTAAAAAAGGAACTTAAGAAAAGCTGGCCTTTGTACGTACTGTGTATTCCCGCTTTTGTGTTTGTCTGCATCTTTTCTTATGGCCCGATGGTAGGTTTGCTCATGGCATTTCAGGACTACAAACCATGGCTTGGCATCGGAGGTTCCCGGTGGATCGGATTAGATAATTTCGAACGAATTTTTCAGTACAAAGAAGCCACACAAGCGATCGTGAATACGCTAATTATCGCCGTTTCCAAAATTATTGTTGGCATTATCGTTCCGATCGTCATGGCCATTCTGCTGAGCGAGATCCGAAATATGGGCATTAAGAAAAGTGTACAGACACTAGTGTATCTGCCGCATTTCTTGTCCTGGGTTACTGTGGCAGGATTGATGATCGACATTCTCGGATTAGACGGAGGAATCAATCACATCTTGACCCGAATTTTCGGAAACGATCCCATTTACTTCTTGGGTGATCCTGATCTGTTTCGATTCACGGTTGTAATCAGCGACGTGTGGAAGAGCTTTGGCTTCGGCATGATTGTTTATCTGGCTACCATTGCCGGGATCAATCCTTCTTATTACGAAGCGGCAGAGATTGACGGGGCCACACGCCGGCAGCAAATTCGATACGTCACTTTGCCAAGCATGTTGCCCATGATCATCGTCATTTCTACGCTGAGTCTAGGCAATATTCTGGACGCAGGCTTTGATCAAGTATTCAATCTGTACAACCCGCTTGTCTACAGTACAGGAGATATCATTGATACCTATGTCTACCGTTCATCCTTGTTAAACGGGCAATACGGGTTCGGGACCGCTGTCGGACTATTCAAATCGGGAATCAGCTTAATTTTGATCGTTGTCTCCTACAGGCTGGCCTATAAATATGCCAATTACAAAATATTCTAACAAGGAGGGAGAGGGATCATGTACCATAAGACGACAGGCTATAGAGTATTCTCATATTTTAATTACGCGTTCATGATACTGGCTGGTCTGGCGTGTTTTCTACCACTGCTTCATCTATTGGCACAATCGCTCAGCAGCAAAGCGGCCATTAGCGGGAATATGGTGTCATTTTGGCCAGTCGGATTCAACGTGGATGCCTATGTAAAAACGTTCAACAACTCCAATTTCAATGGTGCCATGCTGACATCCATTACTCGAACCGTGTTGGGTACGAGCATCAGCATGTTTATCCTTACCTGTGCAGGATATGCCCTGTCGAAGGAATTCCGAGGACGCAACGTGCTCATGTGGTTTTTTATCTTTACCATGCTCTTCTCGGGGGGATTGATACCTTCTTACATATTGATCACAGCCCTCGGATTAAAGGATACGATATGGGCGCTTGTGTTACCGGGTGCTTTCGGTGCTTATAACCTGATTCTTCTCGTCAATTTTTTCAAAACGATTCCGAAAGCCTTGGAAGAAGCAGCCTTCATTGATGGAGCGTCCTTCTTCGTCATCCTCAGCAAAATATATTTACCATTATCCCTTCCTGGCATAGCGACCGTATCCTTGTTCATTATGGTGGGGCACTGGAACTCCTGGTTTGACGGGATTTTGTACATGTCGGATGCGAGCAAGTATCCGCTGGCTTCGTTCCTACAGACCGTTGTCGTGCAGAGCAACATGCAGAACATGGCGATGAGCCAGTCCGAGGTGGCAGCCATGTCGGAGCAAAGTATCAAGGCAGCTCAGATTTTTGTCAGCACGCTCCCGATCATTTTGGTTTATCCTTTTTTGCAGCGTTATTTCGTGAAGGGAATCGTACTGGGAGCCGTCAAAGAATAGTTAGGATGACGAAAATGGATCACTATATATTCAACTAAACATTTACACGAGAACGTAGAGGACAGAAAGAACCTGAAGAAGCGGAGCGTTCGCCTTTATTACCAGAATTTTACCTTTGTAAAAGTAAATCAAAAAATTCTGGGAATAACAGCGATCGGAAGGTTGTTCTGTCATCGGAGTGCCAGTGTAAATATTCAATTTAAACTTATATAGAAAACAAATTGAGTTAGAGTAAAGGGGACATGAATCCATGAAGAATAGAAATGATTTGTGGAAAATGGTGAGTATGGTTATGCTCTCGGCCATGCTTGTGGCTGGCTGTAGCCAAGGGGAGAGTGTTTCCGAGACCGCACCGGCATCGGTACTCAAAGACGGAAAATATGATCCGTCATTTACGATCACCATCGCCAAACAACAGGATGAAAATGCTGGAAAGTATATCAATGGGGAGACCTTGAATGACAATGTCTTGACCCGTTGGGGTGAACAAAATCTGGGCATCAAGATCCAAACCACCCTGCTGGGAGGGGATGCTTCCCAGTATAATACCAAGCTGCGGCTGGCGTTGACGGGTTCGGAAAAACTGCCAGACGTTCTGCCCGTCTATGATACCATGCTGGTCAATGATCTGATCGAGTCGGGGCAGGTCAAGGAGATTACGGAAGACATCTCCACTTACATGCCTGAACGGATTAAAGAAATATACAAACAATACCCGACCACCTTCAATCCAGTGGTTAGGGACGGCAAAGTGTACGGGATGGCCATCGCGCCTAATCTGACGGAAGGCGAAGTCATGTTGATCCGTCAGGACTGGTTGGACCAATTGAATTTGAAAGCGCCAACAACGATTGAGGAGTTTGAGCAAGTCATCGCGGCGTTCAGCAATGAGGACCCGGATGGGAACGGCAAGAAAGACACATATGGCTTTACATTTTCGGGTAAAGATTCCTACAACACGGGCTGGGTCAGCGATCCGGTCATGATTTTCAGCACATACACGGGTAAAAATCTTCCAAGGCAATGGCATAACGATAACGGCAAACTCACCTATGGATCTGTGGCTGCTGGCAACAAAGAGGCACTTGCCAAGTTACGCGACTGGTATGCAAAAGGGTACTTGAACAAAGAATTGGCCACGCAAGGGGCTTGGGACGCACTGTCCGATTTTACGGAGGGGAAAGCCGGCATCATCATTGGTCGTCCTTGGCTGTACGACAGTGTGAAGGACGTGGAGAAAAATGTTGAGGGTGCAAAAATTAGTGCTTATCCGACCATTCAAGGCGTCAACGGTGATAAGACCTATCAGTCGGCCCAATTGAACGATGGTGTGTTCATGTTTAACAAGGATTTTCAGAACATGGAAGCCTTCTTCCTGTACTACGATAAAATGTACGACGCAGCGTTCAGCACGGGAGATTTCAAATACGGCTATGCTCAGGGATACGATTACGATATCGTCAACGACGAAGTGACTTTTGATCCAACGAAATTTAATAAGCCATTAGAGGCTATACAAGGCGTTGGGAAAATGGCATTCACCAAAAATACACCGAGTGTTGATGGTCCCGGCCAATCGTACTATGATCTGGCGAATGGAGTTAAAGCCGACACAGGTGTCCTCATTCAAAGCGCTTCAAAGGACCAAACGACCCAAGACGGATACCGAATTTCATATGAGAACAAGGATGTTTTGCTGCCCAATGCGTTTAATGGTCCACCAACACCAACGATGCAAAATGTATGGGAACAGTTGACCACCATGGAACAAGAGACTTTCACCAAAATTATATATGGCAATGAACCGCTTGAGGCATTTGATACCTTTGTTACACAGTGGCACGAAAAAGGCGGAGACACGGTTATAGAAGAAGTTAACGATTGGTACAACCAAGCCAGCGAGACAGATGTCATGACATTGATGAATTTGAAATAAAGTCAAGTTTCACCTGGACCAGCCTTCCGGCAACAGGGAGGTTGGTTTCCTAAACAAAGGAGATGATGAAACATGATCAAAGGTAAATCGTGGATGGCTATTGTTATTGCATTGATGTTGTTAACAGTTCATTTATCCTCCTCAGCTCAAAGCGTTCAAGCTGCTGCTGGTGAAGAGACCAAGATTGCTGCAACACTGTTTGTATTGAAGAATGAATCCGACGTATCCAATGCCAAAATCCATTGGGCACCTGTATCGGGGGCGACTGCATACGAGTTGTACAGATCCGAGAACAATGCGCCATATACGCTAATACAGACCTTAACAGGTATAACGACAGATGATTACGAGCTCAACTTGGGTAAAACGTACAAATATCAAGTGAAGGCATATGGCGGGACTTCCTTGTTAACCTCTGCGATCTCGCCAGAATACACCCCTTACAGTCTTCCAGAAAACCTCACAACTTTTGATAACACAACGCAATCCACTCTGATGCTCCCGAATGAACTTAAAGTGGGGGATACCTACTATAGGTTTAACTTTGTACAAAAGTCATCAGGCGGTTTTGGCGAAATGATTCAACAGACGTCAACGGATGACATCACATACGGTAACGACAAAGTGGTCCTTTCCTACACGGATCATCCCGATCTGGCGAATTCTAAATTTGAAGGGATTAACATCCTGTACCATGCGCCTACGAACAAATTTGTTTTTTGGGCTCACTATGAAAACAGTACAGACTACACGCTTGCCAGAGTATCGGTGGCTTCGGCCACGCCTGGAGAAGACTTTACATTTCACAAAAGCTTTCGGCCGGAAGGGAAGCAATCCCGGGATATCTCCATTTTCAAAGATGATGATGATTCGGCGTATCTGATCTCTACGGCCAATAATAATTCGGACACCATCTTATATAAGTTAACCTCCGATTGGTTGGATGTAGATCATCAAGTTTCAGTTATTTATCAAAATCAACATAGGGAACTGCCCAAAATGATAAAAAAAGATGGCATTTATTATTTGTTCTCTTCCCAAGCGGCAGGTTGGTACCCGAGTATACCTTTGTATTCATCAGCAACAAGCATAGACGGAGATTGGTCTGAATTACGGACGATTGGTAACACGTCAACCTTCTCGGCGCAGTCGGGTTCCGTTATGCGGGTGAAGCCAAACACGGGTGACAACGTCGTTATGGTTGCGTATCGCTGGATGTTCGGCTGGGCAGGTACGCAAAATGGAACAACAGAGGAACGATTGCTTCCCGTGTGGTTCTCCGATGGTTATGCATTTTATGATTATTTTGATCAAGTCCTGTACAACACAAGCGATGATTCTATAGTTCCAGTCCAAAATGGAAAACTGCTGTCGCAAGGTAAACCGGCAACAGCGCAAACAGCTACCGGAACGAACCCGGCAAGTTATGCTAATGATGGTAACTATCAAACTGAATGGGTGGGCACAGGCAGTTCCTGGCCACATTGGTGGAAGGTCGATCTTGGCTCCGTTCAACAATTGAGTAATGTGCAGATCTCTTGGTGGATGCAAAAAGGCTCTGAAGGATTTTACAAATATAAAATAGAGACCAGCGTGGATAATGTAAACTGGACCGTGGCGTTGGATCGAACCAATAATACATCTTATGGCTTCACCTCAGATGCTCTATCGAACACTACCGCCAGGTACGTACGGATTAATATGTTAAATGCGACGCTCCATAACAACCCTAACAACTGGTACACCCCAAGGCTGTGGGAAGTGAAGGTATTTGGATCGGGCACCAATTAACGATGTTCTCAAAAGAAGAGAAGAGAGGTAACAGTGTGACTAATCAATTAACCAATGGTGGCATCTGGAATGATTCAAGCGGTCAGCCGATCCACGCCCATGGTGGACATATGTTATTCCATGACGATTATTATTACTGGTATGGCGAAGATCGAAGAGACGATATATATGTGAGTTGTTATCGTTCCAAGGATCTATTCAACTGGGAGTTTAGGAACCATATCATTACGATCTCTACTCCAGTGGCATCCATTCGAGTTCGGACGAATCTGAGATTAATGAGTGACAAAGGAGGGAAGGTAAATCTCGAACGGCCTAAAGTGCTGTTCAACGCGGTGACCAAGAAGTTCGTACTTTGGGTTCACTATGAAAATGGTGATAATTATAACGATGCTGCATGCGCCATCGCCACCTCGGATTATCCGGATAGCCATTTTGTTTATCATGGCAGCTTTAATCCCTATGGGTATATGTCGCGTGACTGCACACTCTTTCAGGACGATGACGGGACGGCATATTTTATTTCGGCTGCAAGAGACAATGCGGACCTTCATATCTATCGACTACAGGAAGATTATCTTAATGTGGAACGTCTTGTCGGAACGTTGTGGCAGGGGGAGTATCGGGAGGCGCCAGCCGTATTCAAGCGGAACGGAAAGTATTATATGCTGAGTTCATTTTGCACCGGTTGGGAACCCAATCAAGGGAAGTACGCGATAGCTGATACGATGGATGGTCCATGGGGAATGCTCAGCGATTTTGGGGATGAAACAACGTATCGAACCCAGCCAGCGTTTGTACTGAAGCGATCCGAGCAGGAGTACCTGTACTTTGCGGATCGCTGGAACGGATCGGACTACTTTCAGTCCAGCTATGTGGTACTGCCCATTGAGTTCAATGGGGACATTCCCATTCTAAAGGATTATGCCACGTTATCTTTGCGAGAGGAAGCACATCTGATTCATTTTGAACGATAATTTGAACGATAAAACGACTGATGAGAAAAGACTTTGATCCTACGAAAATGTAGGTTCAAAGTCTTTTTGCATGAATTTTATAATTTCAAATCGATTGAATAGCGATCGTGAAGTACGGATAAATGGTGGAGCTCATGTCCAGCCATAACATATGCTATCGATCGAGCTGAAGCAGGATTATCATTGACGATTCCTCTACAGAGCCAAGCTTCCGGTGTGAGGCGACGAAGCATCAGAATGGTAGAGCGGCGTGTGACGGCATATTCTTCATTCAAATCAGCCATGGTATATGCATTGAAGGGGGCGCTCTGCATAAGCACGTCCTGATCGTAACCGGGATGATTCGTTTTGTCGCCTCTGGCGATACGAAGCAATCGGCTGCTCATAATGCGTTCGTTATCCAAAAGGTGGCCCATGACCTCTTTCACGCTCCATTTACCTTCGGCATAACGATAATTGGCTTGCTCCTCTGTTAATGAAGAGAGCAAATTTTGTACGATGTTGGCCTGCTGCTCCAGCCTTTCGATGATGTTGCCATCAGGAACAAGCTGGATGTACCCTTCATAATAAGCTGCATACTCCTCTGTAGTTGGTCTTTCAACCATGGTAATGCCTCCTTTGGAATTCAAATCTATGAATTATATTCTAGCATATATCTTACAGCATGAAATTAGCCCTCCGCTTTATGAGCGGAAGGGCCTTCTCATGTGTTTTGAGCTGTTTTGTATCATTTGGTTGTACCACTTCTAATCCGCATGTCGTATCCCTTTATTTTGGACAAACTTCTCCAATACCTCAAAATCCTCCGTCACTTTTTTGAACGGCAAGGTCTCCAACACTTGTTCCCGGTAACTCTTTTTTGCCGCTGCGCTGAGACGAGAATCAAGTATGCTGAGTATACCAAGGTCAGTTTCACTACGTATTAAACGTCCCGTTCCTTGACGTAATCGGAGAAGCATATCCGGTACAAACACATCCATAAATGGATTCTCCGTTACGGATGCCTTATATTCATAAACAGGGTCTGAAGGAACTGGGAAGGGCAGACGGAAAATAATGACCTGTGACAGGTCAGAGCCCTCGATATTCACACCTTCCCAGAATACACCGGTACCCAGGAGTACTCCTTTGCTTTTTCTGAATTCGGCGATGACACTATCTTGGGAAGATCCCTCTTTTTGAACATGGACTGCCCATGTATTTTCATTACCCCTTGAAATCAATTTCTTGTGAATGTACTTCATGTCTTCTTTTGCCGAAAAAAGGACGATCGTTCTTCCCTGAGTTAAATTACAGAGTTGAATCAATTCCTTATAAGCTGCTTCAATATAGTTTGCACGCTGGTCATGGTGGTAATATGGAACGTTGTTCGAGATGTACATCATGGCATGATTGGTGTAGTCAAAAGGGGAGGATTTGCGATCCATGAACTCCCCTCTGTAACCGAGGGAATGTGTCAAATATGAGTATTGTTCCTCCAGTGTATCTCCGCCTTGGCACAACGTCGCCGACGTTAGGATTACAGGCACCTTGTCATTAAATAAAGCGTATTTCAGAAATTGGCTTATATCTTTGGGACAGATGCTGATCGTGGCTACACCTAGGGGACTGCTCGCCCATAAGAGATAGTTGTCTTCTGTTTCAGCCAAGACATGGATGAGTGTAATGAGCCCGTTGATGGCTTCAAAAGCATCATCTATTTCCCGCTCGTGGCGGGAGGTCAAAATGGAAAGGCGTAGACTGAAATCTTTCAGATTACTCAACGCTTGGTTCAACGCTATTCCTTTGATCTCCGACACTTTGATTCGGTCGTTATCCTGCTTGGCATGGTGGAGCAGATCCACATTTACCTGTTTGAATATATGCTGGGCACATTTTTTAATAAAATTGGATTGTGAAAAGAGCCCCTTATCCCCGGACTGCTTCGTGAGTAGCTGCACCGTGGTATCCAGAACGCGGCAGATTCCCCGGTAAGTGAACTCCAGAGTTCTGGCGTCTCGAACTTTTGCTTCCAGATTATGCGCTTCATCAATGACGATCAGAGCAGGCTGTTCCGAGATGATGCTCTTCGTTCCTTCTTTTTTCTTCATCAAATCCCGTATGAGCAGATCCTGGTTCACGATAATAAAATCAATCTCGTGAGCTTTTGCATTCAATTTTGCTCTCATATCATAAAACAAACATGCATTTTTATGCTGGCAACGTTCAAATTTGCAATCATTCACGGAAACGTGGGACCATTCGGCATCACTTACTCCAGCTTTAATATCAGCTCGCTCATCAATCTCATAATCTAATATGCTCTGGGCAAGAGGAGACACGGAGGCGTTGGGATCATCAGACCTGATCCATTCCGCTGCCCTGCTTCGGCAAGCATACTGACCCATGCCTTTCCCCACAACGGAACGAACCGTTGAGAATCCCAACCGACTGCCAATGATCCTTAAATCTTTATGTATCTGTTCCGAAAGCTGAATGGAGGATGTAGCTATAATGACAGGTTTCTGAGACATTTGATTCGTGAGCAGACTTGGTATCAGGTACGCAAAAGACTTACCGATTCCGACACCAGCTTCAATCATGGCATGATGTCCATGGATATAAGCATCGGCGATATCGAGAGACATTTCTTGCTGTCCGATCCGCTCTCTAAGGCCGATTCGGGGGAACCGGTCATATATTCGGAAGATCGCGTTAACCAAAGAACTTTCGATTTCCTTTTGCGGTTCCCGTTGATTTACTTTATAGAGTTCATTTAACCAATTCATAACGATCGCCCCTCTTCCGAATGATGATCTTCTTGTACTGCATTTTGGAGACGATGTACTTCACAATGGAGTGATCACGGCATTTTTTAATCTGGATACGCCTTCCTGTAATTGTTCATCTGACAAATGTGCAAAAGATAAATAGATCCCATACTTCGTACCATCAGATGTTGAACTGTTGACTTCTGAGTATACCACACCTTGTAACCTAGCCGATGCCCGAAAGGCCTCATAAGTGGTCACACTACCTCGCCACCAGCCAAACACGTGCAGACCTGCTTCATTCTCTACCCAATCAAACCACGTAGAGAGCTGCTGGTTCAACAGTTTGAGTAAGAGATGGAATTTACGACTGTACAGACGATTCATCCTGCGCAGATGCCGCTCATATTGACCGCTTGTCATAAATGCAGCTAATGCCCGTTGTTCGATCAGGTTGACAGGTCTTGGCTCGTATAATGCCTGCGCCTTTCTAAAGGTGTCTGCCAAGGTAGGGGGAAGAACCACATACCCAAGTCGTACTTCTAAAGGTAAGGTTTTTGTGAAGCTGCCAAGGTAGATAACACGACCTGCTTTATCAAGTGTTTTTAGCGGTTCAACATGCATTCCCCGATATCGGAATTCACTATCATAATCATCTTCGACAATCATGGCATCATGTCGATGTGCCCAGTCCAGCAAGGTTTGTCTGCGCTCAAGGCTGAGCATTTCGCCAGTAGGAAATTGTCGTGACGGCGTGACAAACAACATGCGAGCTTCCCAGTCTTGGGGTACAACTCCCTGACCATCAAGATTGGCTTCAATCAACTTTGCACCTGCAGCCCAAATAGCTTGAGATATCCCCACATAACAAGGACTCTCTGTCACTACATAATCCCCCGGATCTGCAAGTAATTGAGTGAGTAGAGCTATGGCTTGCATGGATCCTGCAGTCACGGCAATATGATCCGGATCGACTTGAATTCCCCGCATTCTCCGAAGATAGGCAGCGATGGCTTCTCTCAATCTCGGCTCACCTGTTGAACTCACCATAGCTGAGGTTGTTTCTAAGTGATGCTCACGCTGCCTTATCTCTGCATACAATCGATTATTCCATTCATCGTAAGGAAACTTGGAGAAATCAGGTTGGTATTTGCTAAAGTCGATCACTTCGTCGCTCTCCATACTGGAACTATTGGTGTGTGCATTTCTTTGAATCGTCTGCTGTCCCAACTGCTGAATACGATTCCCCCAGGCTGATAAGTGATGGGTACACGTTTTCTCGGTGGACGCATCATTGTTCAAATCCAACTGATACGCGACAAAGGTTCCTCTTCCATGCTCTGAAAGAATGTAACCTTGCGCAGTCAACGTATCATACACTTGATTCACGGTTCCCCGGGAAATGTGATACGTCGCAGCTAACTCTCTGGTCGAGGGTAACTTCTCACCATATATTAGATTGCCTTCATGAATAGCATCACGAATCGCATGATAAAGAGCCTTCATCTTGGTATATTTTCGGTTTAAGTATGAACTGTAAGCTACATGAAATTGCATATGCCCTCCAGAGTTATAATTGAAGTGGTACAATAAAAATCAAAATTATTGGATCTTTTTATATGACCATTCTCATTCTATACTAAATCATAGTTTAGAGCGATGCCTTTATTGAAAATCACCCAAAAGTTAATAGGAGGACTACAATTATGCAAACAGGTACAGATCGTGTAAAAAGAGGAATGGCTGAGATGCAAAAAGGTGGCGTCATCATGGACGTTATGAACGCTGAGCAAGCTAAAATCGCTGAGGCGGCAGGTGCAACAGCAGTTATGGCTCTTGAGCGGGTACCTTCTGATATTCGCGCAGCCGGCGGTGTAGCTCGTATGGCAGATCCAACGATCGTTGAAGAAGTTATGAAAGTTGTGTCTATTCCAGTTATGGCCAAAGCACGTATCGGTCATTACATAGAAGCCAAAGTGCTTGAATCGCTGGGTGTGGACTATCTCGATGAAAGTGAAGTTCTCACGCCTGCAGACGAAGTGTTCCATATTGATAAACATGAGTTCACTGTACCATTTGTATGTGGAGCCAAAGATTTGGGAGAGGCTCTTCGCCGTATTGGCGAGGGAGCATCAATGATTCGTACAAAAGGCGAGCCAGGAACGGGCAACATTGTAGAGGCAGTTCGTCATATGCGCCTAATTAACAGCCAGCTTCGCAAAGTGCAAAACATGTCCAAGGACGAGCTGTATGCTGAAGCCAAAAACCTGGGTGTAGCTTATGAGTTACTCCGCGAAATCCATGAAAATGGCAAACTTCCTGTCGTTAACTTTGCAGCAGGCGGTGTAGCTACTCCGGCGGATGCAGCACTAATGATGCACCTTGGAGCAGATGGTGTGTTTGTAGGATCAGGTATTTTCAAATCAGATAACCCTGAGAAATTCGCTCGTGCCATCGTTGAAGCTACAACACATTACACGGATTACAAACTGATTGCCGAAGTATCCAAAAACTTGGGTGCCCCTATGAAAGGGATCGAAATTTCTAAGTTGGCTCCAGAAGAGCGCATGTCCAACCGCGGTTGGTAAGATAGCAGGGCATCTGGTTGAATAGGTAGCTTGAACATTTATAAAGAAGAGCCGATCCATTGAACTTAATGGATCGGCTTTTTTGTTATTTTTGAAGGGAAATGGTAAATGCAGAGAGAGATACATACTCAAACTTGAACAAATTCAACTTCAGTTCGAAGGTAAATCAAGGCGGACGTATAGCAGTTCATCGTGTGTTATCAGCACAAAGTTACGCTCACCAGTATAGTTTGTCTTTTTTCTGCAAAAAACAAAGCTTGTCACTCTTGATGTAACGGAAGCCGCACTGCCCAGCTTGTTGATATCTTCAAAATGCTGTGCCTATAATAAGCGGTATGAAGGAAGGTGCGGACAATTCGCTATCTATACGAGTTTATTCAACATCAGGACGATCTGCCTATGAAACTCTTCGTGAACTCGGTGAAGCATATTGATTTCCATTGGCATAAGGAAGTGGAAGTTGTATATGTTCTTCATGGTTCAATCATCATGTATCTGGATCAGCAGCAATATACACTGCATGAAGATGATGTGATCGTGGTTAACAGTATGTCAGTCCACAAGATCGAACGAACCAATCAGGACAACGTGTTATTGACACTGCAATTCGGTCCTGAGTTGATGAACAATAATGCGTTTATCTCCTGTAACTCTGCCTTAAATGTGGAGCAGGACGCTTCCTGGCTGCATAGCATTAAACAATATCTTGCGCAGATGGTATGGGAGATCAACAAAAAAACACCGGGTTATCAAAATTTCACTATGGGCAGATTACAGATGTTATGCGGCTGCCTGCAGAGGTATTTTTCCAGTGGAACAAATTCCGCATTGGAAAACGGCAGCAGGGATTATGACTATAAAAGACTGAACAGGGTCCTCACATGTATTGATTTACACTACAATGAGAAGATTACGCTGCAGGATATGGCCGATTCCGAACATTTAAGTTTGCATTATTTCTCCCACTTCTTTACCGACAAAATCGGGATACCTTTCCAAAAGTATTTGACGCTCATTCGTTTGGAGAAGGCTCAGGCTCAGCTGGCAGCAAACGATAAAAATATTTCGGAGATCGCACTGGATTGCGGATTTGCGAATGTGAAGCTGTTTAACAAATACTTCAAGGAAAAGTACGGCTGCACGCCCGGTTCCTATCGGGAAGCTTCGCGTACTCCGGAACCCCATCAGTTGAATGTGAATCGCAAGCCCAAAACGTATCAGGAATCTTCAAGCGGAGATTATTACGAGATGGAAACGTTGAATGCGATAGGCTCACTGTATCGATATCTGGATGCTAAGGTAGACGCCGATCATGACACGCTTCCTGTACCGTCTACACATCTGTCAGACCAAACTAGCATTGAAATTCGTGCGGATCAGACATCGTCTGTCTATGAAAAGCACTGGAATATGACCATGACGGCAGGGAGAGCCATTGAGGGTTTGCGTGAAGATTGGCGAAAACAGTTCTCCGCGCTGAAAGGGAAAATACCTTTTCAAAATATTCGGTTTCACGGCATCTTCAATGACGAGATGATGGTGTACAGCGAGAACGAGCAGGGCATGCCCCTCTATAACTGGTCTTATGTGGACAAGTTGTATGATTTCCTGCTGGATCAGGGCGTTCGGCCATTTGTGGAATTAAGCTTTATGCCGAGCCAGCTGGCGAGATCCAAAGAAACGCTGTTTTGGTGGAGGGGCAATATCAGCCCGCCATCCTCCCCTGCCAAGTGGCAGGCGCTTGTTGGCGAATTTGTTCGCCATTGTTTAAATCGTTATGGGGCGGATGAAGTGAGACGGTGGTATTTCGAAGTATGGAACGAGCCCGACCTGGCTGGTGTTTGTTGGGCAGGAAGCAAGGAAGAATACTTTGCGTTTTACGAATCGACCGTTCATGCCATCAAATCGATTTTGCCGGAACTGAAGGTAGGGGGTCCAGCTATGGGTTACGGATCTCTCTGGAACGATACCTGGGCTGAGGAATTTTTGTCTTATTGCAGCAAGCGGGAAGTGGCTCTCGACTTTTTTTCATTCCACATCTATTCGGAGTATCCCAAGCTCAAAGTTGAAGATGATCGTTTAACCCAAATCATGCATCCTGCTTTTTATAAAGAGAGTATTGAGCTTATGCATCAAAAAATGAATGCGTCATCGTACGCTCATGTTGAACTTCATGTCACCGAGTGGAACTTTTCGCTGTATGATCGAAACTTGCTGCACGATACCATGTTCATGGCTCCATTTGTCATTTACCACACCATGAACACGCTCGGTGACGTGAAAGCGATGGCTTTCTGGTCCTTTACCGATGTATTCGAAGAAAGTATCGTTCCCTCTTCTCCTTTCTACGGAGGTTTTGGCCTGATGAACCGCGATGGGCTGAAGAAACCCAGCTATTATGCATTTGAACTTATGCAAAAGCTTGGGGATGAGCTGCTCGTCAAGGGAGACGGGTATGTCGCAACCCGAAAAAGGGATGGAAGCATGCAGTTTTTGTTCTATAACTATGTGCATGTAGACCGGCTGTTTGCAAGTGGAGATTGGTCGGAATTATCCAGCTCAACCCGCTATGACGTATTTGAGGAAAAAGGCAGCAAAGCTTATGAACTTACCCTGAGCAATCTCGAGGGACTTTATAAATGCACCAGTTATCAATTGGACCGGGAGCATGGATCGGTATTTGATGAGTGGATCCGCATGGGATCGCCCTATTCCTTGACGGAAGAAGAAATCTTCTTTTTAAACGGGAGGAGCGGCCCGGTGATGGAGACAGAGATGATAAGGGATGAATGTTGGCGCAAGGAATTGGTGCTCCCTCCTCATGGCGTGATGTTACTCATTTTGGACAGACAATATTAGAAAAAAGTGCTTTTAAGACATCCTTTCAGTATTGAAGGGATGTTTTTTGTTGTTTATTTCTTGTTCAGGCTGGCAAGCTAGAACTGTAGCGATCGATTGGGCAAAAAACGATCCATGATGCGGCAAGTTCCAACAAGAAAGCGTTAACATAAATCGATATACTATGGTTGTAGCAGCATAGAGGAAGACAGGGGGAGTTTAGGATGAAGCGTTTCATGAAATGGATGACTGATTCGTTTGCGCCAAGATTGGAGGCGTTTACGAACAATATTTGGGTTTCTTCGATTCAAGAAGCCATCATGGTCGCCATTCCGATGATTTTCATCGGTTCAATTATTACATTAATTTCGATTTTGCAGGATTTCATTCCGGGAATGCCGGACCTGACACCCATCACGACATTCAGTTTTGGTTTGCTGGGGTTGTTTATTGCTTTTTTGACACCTTATGTCGTGATGGAAAAAAGAGAACGACACAAAATCAAGTTGCTTGCGGGAATGACGGGGATATCTCTGTTCGTCATGCTGCTTAACCCAACTCTAAACGAAGACGGTACCATTCAGTTCATTCTTGAACGATTCGGACCTTCGGGGATGATTACAGCACTCCTGGTAGGTGTATTCGTCGCTCTTGTCATGATCTTGTGCAACAAATTTTCGTTCTTCAAAAAGGGGTCTTCACTTCCCGAATTCATTATGGATTGGTTCGATTTTCTCGTCCCGATCGCCCTGGTATTAACAACAGGATGGGTGCTTGTATATCAGCTTCATTTTGATATTTTTGGGCTGATCGTGAACGTTTTTGAGCCGATCAATGCCGTAGGACAAAGTTTAACCGGATTTTTATTGTTCAACTTTATCGGCGTAGTACTGTATTCCTTTGGCGTAAGCCCGTGGGTTATGACACCGATCTGGTACGCGATCTGGATACCTGCAATCGAAGAAAATGCAGCTCTTGTCGCAGCGGGACAAGATCCCGTCAATATCAACACGTTTGAAACCTTTTTCTCCGGATGGTTGGGTATTGGAGGAATGGGAGCGACCTTGCCGTTAGTTGTTTGGTTCCTGATGGCACGTTCGAAAAAGCTGAAATCTGTCGGCAAGGCAACTATTATCCCGTCCTTGTTCAACATCAATGAACCCGTCGTGTACGGAGCACCGATTGCCTTTAATCCATTACTCATGGTGCCGATGTGGATTAACTCACTTATCACACCGGTCATTGTGTACTTGGCTCTCGACTGGGGTTGGGTACGAATTCCAAGCCAGATCTTCCAGCTATGGTATACACCGATCGGCCTGTCCACCTACATTATGTCTGGATTCAATGGGCTCATCTTGCTGGCGGTTGTCCTGGTAATTGTATTTATTGTCTGGTTTCCGTTTTTCAAACTGTATGATGCACAGGAACTGAAGAAAGAACAGGAAGAAAATTAATATCAGAAGGGTGAGTAATATGGATAAATCAATCAATGAATTATTGTCGGCATTGACTCTGGCAGAGAAAGCTTCACTCTGCGCAGGATTGAATATGTGGATGACGAAAGGAATCGAGCGGTTAAACATTCCGCCAGTTCATATGTATGATGGGACAAACGGCATCCGTAAAACGAACAGTGATGAAGAAATGGGTATTACAACGGAAAATGTACCTGCAACCTGTTACCCTACGGGTTCAGCCATCGGTTCTTCGTGGAATACGGAATTGTTGCATGAAGTCGGTGTGGCACTGGGACGTGAATCGAAAACGATGGACGTCGAGCTGCTGCTTGGACCTGGTGTAAATATGAAAAGAACGCCGCTTGGCGGAAGAAACTTCGAATACTATTCGGAAGACCCATACTTGACGGGGGAACTTGGTGCAGCGTTTATAAACGGGATCCAAAGCGAAGGAGTGGGCGCTTCTGTCAAACACTTTGCAGGCAACAACCAGGAATTCGAGAAAATGGTGACCAGTTCGGAAATCGACGAGCGGACGCTTCGCGAAATTTATCTGAGCGCCTTTGAACGGATTATTAAGAAATCCGACCCATGGACGGTCATGTGTTCCTATAATTTATTGAATGGAACCTATACGAGTGAGAACGAACATTTGCTGCATGACATTTTGAGAGAAGAGTGGGGTTATGAAGGTGTTGTTCTATCCGACTGGACAGCTGTCAATGATCGCATACGTGGTCTGAAGGCCGGGCTTGATCTGGAGATGCCAGGTCCCGCTCATTACAATGCCAAAGCAATCATTGAAGCGGTTCAGAACGGAAGCCTGTCCGAAGAACAGTTGGATCAAAGCGTGGGTCGTATTTTGAAACTGGTTGAGCGGGTAACGGGGAAAAAAGATTTGGAATCATCTCCAGATTCGGACTATCATGCACTTGCACGTAAAGCGGCGGCCGAGAGTATCGTGCTTCTGAAAAATGAGAACGCGATTCTTCCCCTAGGGAAGGAGTCCATTTCGTCGATTGCCGTGATCGGACGATTTGCCAAAAAACCAAGAATTCAGGGAGCGGGCAGCGCGAAGGTAACACCTACAAAAGTCGATATTCCATGGGACGAGATAAAGAATCTGGCTGGTGATGCCATGACCATGAAATATGCAGAAGGGTACCCGGAGGATGACTCTATCAATGATGAGCTAATTAAGGAAAGCGTCTCATTAGCCATGAATTCCGATGTTGCTGTATTGTTTGTGGGCCAACCGGAATATGCCGAATCGGAGATGCATGATTTGCAAGGCATTGATCTACCCGAGCATCAGGTAAAATTGATTCTCGCGGTAGCGGCGGTTCAGCCCAAGTGCATTGTTGTGACGAGCAGCGGCTCCGCACTGGCGATGCGTCCATGGGTACAACATGTTCCTGGTGTGATTCATTCATGGTTGTCGGGTCAAGGCATGGGTAAAGTGATTGCAGATGTATTATTCGGACAGACGAATCCATCGGGCAAGTTGTCTGAGACCTTCCCTGTCAAACTGTCGGACAACCCCTCACATATGCGAATTCGCGGAGAGAACGGCAAGCTGTATTATCGCGAAGGCCTTTTCGTAGGTTATCGATATTATGACCAGAAAGAACTGGTACCTCAATTCCCGTTTGGACACGGATTGTCTTACACATCGTTTTTGTATACGGATCTGGAAGTGGCTCAGACCCTTACCGGTGTGACTGTGTCTTTCCAATTGAAAAATACCGGTAAGCGCAAGGGGAAAGAAGTTGTTCAACTGTATGTTCACGATGAAGAGTGCACATGGACCCGTCCAGAGAAAGAATTAAAAGCTTTCACTAAAGTTGAACTGGAGCCGGGTGAACAACGCATGATTACTTTTGAACTGGAAGAGAGAGACTTTTCATACTACAACACCAAGTATAATCGTTGGGTGGCAGAGACCGGATTTTTCCAAATTTCACTTGGCAGCTCGTCCAAAGATCTCCGAATTACGGAACGTCTGCATTGTGACTTTGGTAAGGAAGAAATCACTTTCCACAAATTCAGTCTGCTCAGTGAGTGGATGAGTGATCCGGCAGCGAAACAGGAATTGGAACATTGCCTGAATGAAATGAACGAGCATGTTACAGACAAGGTATATCTTAATGAGGAGTTTGTGGGATTCTGGGCAGATTTCCCGATGATCAAAGTATTCCAAATGTTCGGTCAACAATGGATGAATGAACGTTCACCTGATGAAATTATACATGAACTTATCACCAAGGCTAATCAGGCACGAAATGAATAGTTAAGTAAAAGAAAAACCAAGTTCGATCCTAAACAAAGGACATGAACTTGGTTTTTCTAACCTTACGGGATATATCGATTAAAAGCTACCGAACGTTATGCAGAACTTACTCGAATAACGATATAAATGCCGATCGATACGAACAGGCCACCCATACGGGGGTCTCTTTTTATTTATCATGTAAATGATATTGATTATTGTTCTCATTTACACGCTACGACATTTATTGTATACTGACAATAGTTATTTTACATATTGGTCAAAAAGACAAAAGAGAATTCAAAAGGGAGAGATTATTTACATGTTGGTATCCGTTAAAAAAGGGATGATTCTATGTTTGATTACTGCAATGATTCTGGTGCTCGCAGCGTGTTCAAGCAACAGTGGTGGCAGCGAAGATACGAATGGCAACTCACAGCAAGCTGCGGAGAGTAGCGCCACGAATGCAGCAACAAGCGGGGAACAAACCGACGCAGACGCTTCAACACCTGCTGAAACAACTTACCCGGTAACCGTTTCAAATTATACGACAGAGAACGGTACATGGGTGAAGAAGGATCAAACGTTTGACAAGGCACCTGAACGAGTAGTTGCTAATACCCAAGGTGCAGCCGAACTGATGATTCGCTTGGGTTTGACAGACAAACTTGTAGGTGTAGCAGCGCTGTTCGGCAGTGTGCCTGATGATGATATTGCTGATGAATTCAAAAAAATTCCTGTGCTTGCTGAAGGCTATGTTGGTAAGGAATTGACCATAGGCGCTTCGCCTGACCTGGTTGTGGGGCGTGGTGGATTGTTTGAGGATGCGGATTGGGGTGTTGGTACAGTAAGCAGCTTGAATGATATGGGGATCAAAACGTATGTACAAAGCACGAGTGTTCCTGATGCATCGTTAGATAGCCTGTATCAGGATATTACTGAATTAGGTAAGATATTCAACGTACAAGCGAATGCAGCGGCATATGTTGAGACGCTAAAAGCGCGCGAGACTGCGTTGTCGGCCCGAGCTAGCGCTGAAACGATCAACTATGCATCTTTTTCAGATAATGGTGATGGAACCATTGGAATCTACAACGGAAACGGAGATACGTTTATTGAAAGTGCAATGTCATTGATCAATATGCATAATATGCTGATTAATGAAACCGGCACACTTAGTCTGGAGAAGCTAATCGAGATTAATCCAGATGCCCTGATTATTTCCAGGTATGCTGGTGGCATTGATCCAGAAGAAACGATTAAAAAGCTGCTAGCCAACAAGCAGGTGCAAAACATTAATGCAGTTAAAAACAAGAAAATCTACATTATTGATTTCAACAACTTCTGGGGCTACGGAGATTCCATCTTCACAGGTGTTGAAGGGCTCGCTGATGATCTCGGGTTGTAAATGAGTCCCCTTAAAAGTCGCTATTTTAGCGGCTTTTTTTTGTTACCAGGGACCAAGTCTCCGACTTTAGTTGAACCGGGTTAACTCGTTGAATGATAATGAGAATGGAGTCAAACTTTATTCGGAATCTAACGTTACTATTATAAGATTAAAAAATCACATGAATGGGGTGAGTCGCTGTGAAAATGAAGTATTTGAAAAAAGTAGTTGTCGTTGCATTAGTGATGTCCGTCTTATTACCACTGGGGGCTCAAAAATCTGAAGCAGCAAAAAAATACGTTGATTTGGAAATTCAGTGGGCAGACGGCCGTATTAACCATGTTGAGACGTTACACAAGGATGGAGTCACTTACGGAAGCTTGTTCTCACTGGGTATTAAGGCAGGTCTGCCGTGGGGGATGGACGATGATAATACGGCCGTACTGAAGAACAGTCAGAAGCATATTGTAGTGCACTTGGGAAGTAAAATTGCCGAAGTGGATCGTCAAAAAGTAGATATGGGCAGTGAACCTGTGTGGTATATTAGTAACCTTTATGTGCCCATTAGTTTTCTTGCAACTGCTATGGACGGGGAAGTGACTCATCAAGATACGAAGACGAACAAGGTAACCGTGACTGGGCTGAGCAATTATACCGATACTTTTTATGGCAGCAACATGGGATACATCTATATGATTCGTGCTGCAAAAGGTGATCTTGAGATTACGAATGCAGTTACTGGAAAAAAGAGTCTGATTCCATTAGGTATAAAGGATATGAATGTAAATACCCATGATCTCAAGATCAATTTCAAGCGGAGTCCTCAAAATCTACTTATTGTCATCATAGAACATACTAACCGAAAAACGGAAGACTACGATCTTTACACGTTGGTATTCAAAAACAAAGGTCTGGTTCGCAAATCCATTGCTCACGGGGTAACGGGGCAGCATGAGATTTTAAATGAAGATGGTACCATTCAACTCATCGATGACAACAGTATACGTATTATCGAAGATGGAAGTGGTAAAGTACTTGAAGTGCTTCCTCGTTGAATAGATAGCTAATATCTCAAAGAGCCGCTGATCAGAGTGAGCGGCGGCAAAGATAACATTTAATTAGGGGCAATGGGGGATAAGTTCGGTATGACAACTTCGCTTCCATGCTCCATTAACATGATGTGACATTCCTTATCGGCGGAAGGCTTAATCTCGACTCCCTTAGGGACAATAAACATCTCATCTTTGGAAAGTTTCACTTGACCATCACGAAAATCAATAATCATCTCACCTTCGAGCACGAAAAATAATTTATCTGTCTCTTCATGAACATGCCACTCAAAATCTCCAGCAATCTTAACGATCTTAAATTGATGGGTATTCATTTCTCCAATGAGTTTCGGAGACCACAGATCGTTTATTTTCGAAAATTCCTCATTCAATTTAATAGCTTGATAGTGCATCATCATTCCTCCTGTGTATTATTCGTTTAAGTTCAGTATACTGATTTAGATTTAGGCATAACATGGATGCCTGTTGAAATCAGGATGGATTATTGATGAACTTCTGACGATACGCAGTAGGAGAGACACCGTTTTGTTTTTTGAACACTCTACTAAAATAAAAGGGGTCAGCAATGCCAACGGTTTCAGCAATCTGTTGTACAGACGCATCATTTGCCAATAACATTTGTTGTGCCATGTTTATACGATATTTCAATATATATTCTGCTGGACCCATACCTGCATGTCTTCTAAACACGTAGGAAAGTCGATTTCGATTAACGTTATTTTGTTCTGCCAGCGATGCGATAGTCAGACTTTGATCATAGTATTCTTGAATAAAGGTGGAGACCCGTTCAAATAAAGCATCTGATTCGCAACTTTTTTGCCTATGGTCAACACATAATAAAGTTTCATTCAACACATCGCGAAACAGCATCTCGGTCTGAAACCTTGAAATACCTCCATGCTGGTTATATACATGCCAAAGACGCATAATTAATTCGATCAGACGAGGGGATTGGCCCGTTGATAATTCAAAATGCTGATGAGAAAAGCTTGACTCATCCAGGTCTGAACTACATATTCGGTATAAAACCAAGATATACTCCCAGTCATTTTTATTAAACACAGTTTGATCGAGTTTCATTTTTGCTCCCCCATGTACAACTTTTCCTGGCGAAAAGATATAAGGCGTCCCATCAAATTGAAATTGTATTTTTCCTGTGAGGGGAAACACAAATCCAGGAAAAGAATCGGTATAGTCAGCGTGAGGAACCCCTGGATTTCTAGCATATCGATATATTCCTTCTACTTGAAAAGGAATGTGTGCAAAATGCGCTGCTAGCTGATTAACGTCTACTTTCACATTCCGTACCTCGTTTCAATAATGTTGCCAGTCATGTTGAGATAAATCGCTGTAGATCTTACTACAACACTATTGATAATCATTATCAATGTCAACATATTAAACAAAGACTTTTCAAGAATCACGAGAGTACGAAACCTCTTTTGTACATCTGGGCAATTGAATCGATCTTGTGTTAACATGTGCACTAACTAATCCAAATGTTTGCTTGAGAAGGGGAACCCATGTCCATTCGAATAAAAATGCTGCTGTCTTTCACGGGTATGCTCGTAATAAGTCTACTGTTCATCCTGCTTACGGCAAGCCTGTACACGATTGCGGCCACAGGGGATCTGCAGAGTTTTCGTGATATATACAAGGTACATTATCAGGTCAATCCACTGAGTGACCAGGGAGAATCGATCTTTCAAGAGATGAAGTTTCTGGCTAAAAATGACCCCGACGACCTGCAGAACAAGGTTTTGCTGCGTGAATATGACATGAAGCTGAGAGCCGAGAAATCAGGGCTCTACGTCAGACGGGAGAATAGTCAGATCTTCGAATCGCTGACCTTCAACCAGCCGGAACTGAGACAAGCTCTCCCTGCCTACGATCTTAACAATTATCAGATTCGAAGCACCTTCAATATTGGTGAACGATTCTACGCGTATGCGAAATTTGATTTTCAATACTCAGATGGAGAACGAGGAAGTATCTTCGTTATTCGGGAGCGAAGCCCCTTTGCGGAACTTACTCGCAAATTACTGCCTGTGATGTCACTGCTGCTAATCGGTGTCCTGATCATCACCAATCTGCTACTGTTCCGCTGGATCACGCGCAGTTTTATTAAGCCGCTGAATCAACTACGAAGCTCAGCCGAACATATTAAGGATGGCAATCTATCCTTTGAGATTCAGCTAAACTCCAATGACGAGGTTGGGCAACTCAGCGAAGCATTTGAGAGTATGCGGAATCAATTGCAGCGCTCCTATGCGTTACGACAGCAGGACGAAGCGAACCGCAAAGAGCTTATCTCCAACATCTCGCATGATCTCCGTACGCCGATCACCAATATTAAAGGTTATATTGAGGGTATTCGTGACGGAGTGGCCAATACTCCTGAGAAAATGGAGAGTTACGTTAATATCATTCACTCCAAAGCAGTTAGTATGGATAAGCTGGTGGATGAACTGTTTTTGTATTCGAAGCTCGACTTGAACCAAGAGCCTTTCCTGTTCAAAACAGTTGATCTCGCTGATTTCCTGGAAGACAGCATTGAAGAGTTGAGATACGATTTGGAGGACAAAGGTGTTGTCTTGCATTGGAATAACCAGGTGTCTGGTCCCGCTATGTCTGCTGTGGATCTGGAGAAGTTAAAACGTACCGTTGTCAATGTGGTGGATAATGCACTCAAATACATGGAGAATGACCACAAACGATTCGAGATTACACTTCAAGCTGATGAGAAATGGATTACGATGGCGTTTAAAGACAATGGCAGTGGGATAGCCGAAGAGGCACTGCCTTATATATTTGAACGCTTCTATCGTGCAGAACAATCCCGCAACTCGTCAACGGGTGGCAGTGGACTTGGGCTGGCCATTGCCCGGCAAATTATTGATGGACATGGGGGCTTCATCTGGGCAGAAAGCAAGCCCAATAATGGCACGAGCATATATATCAAACTGAAACGGCTAAATGAAGAGAGGGACTAATGAGTCATGGCAAACATTTTGATCATTGAGGACGAAACAACGATTGCGGAACTGGAACGGGATTATTTTGAGCTCAATGGATTTTCCGTGGATCTCTGCCACAGCGGAGATGAAGGCCTGAAGCAGGCACTGGAGGGGGACTACAATCTGATCATTGTTGATCTGATGCTTCCGGGACTCGACGGCTTCGAATGTTGCAGGCGCATTCGCGAGGTAAAGGAGGTCCCCATCCTTGTCGTTTCCGCGAAAAAGGAAGAAATCGATAAGATCAGAACATTTAATCTGGGAGTGGATGACTTTATTACAAAACCGTTCAGCCCAAGTGAATTGGTTGCGCGAGCAAAGGCTCATTTGACCCGATACGAAAGACTACTTGGCAAAAACAAACCAGCTGCGCAGGATGAAATCCACATTCGAGGGCTTCACATTGACAAAGGTTCACGCCGCGTTTTCGTTAATGGAGAAGAGGTGGCGATTACAACCAAGGAATTCGAGTTACTTGTATTTCTTGCGAGTCATCCCAATCGTGTATTCAGCAAATCAGATCTGTTTGAGCGCATCTGGGGCATGGATTCCACTGGAGACATTGCAACGGTTACCGTCCATATTCGCAAACTTCGTGGGAAACTGGAGACAGACCCCAAAAATCCGGAATACATCGAAACCGTCTGGGGCGCAGGCTACCGGTTTACTGCATAAGTTTCGTGAAAATTTAGAGCCAGTTTATATTTTGTTAATAACTTTATCATTGGGAGTTTCTTTTTGTCCTCTATTCTATAGATACAGGCAACTACAACCTATAGAGGAGGAATTCAACCATGAATTCTACAACCCGCAAAATCGCTACATTTCTAACCATAACTGCATTAGGTACAGCAGTATTCCCGCTAACTGGGAATCAAGTACATGCAGCTACATACGTTACTAACATCGCGGCAACAACCACACAGCTTACCCAACAACAGATTGAAGCTGCTGTCAAGGATCTGAATAGTTTGGGGATCATGAATGGGTATGCAGATCAATCCATGGGTGAACATAGAGCGATTACGCGTGCTGAGCTGGCGTCCTTGGTTTACAAAACGTTTAATTTGAAAGGCAAGACGGGCGAAACCTTAGAAATAACGGACGTGAACCCAAATGCGTGGTATGCACCTTATGCGTCAAAGATTGTTGAACTCGGAATCATGGAGGCAAAAGACGGACAATTCTCTCCACAATCTCAAGTGACAGATGCTGAACTCGAACAGGTCGTATCCAAAGCGATGCAGCGTGACGTAAAATCCGTTCACCATTGGATGAGCGAGTTCTACTCTGAGAACGGTTCAACAACACGCGGCGAAGCAGCGGTGCTACTGCAAACAGCCCACCGAGCCATTCCTTCGGAGCAAGCTCAAATCAAGAGCGTTAGATCGCTGAATGCCATTACGTTAATCGTCACGTTAGACAAACCACTGACAGCAACGGATGAAGCTTTTGCCAAGGCACAAACGGATTTTGCGTTTAGTGGTGGGCTGACCTTAACCAATATGCCCCGTTTGAAAACAGGTTCGATTGCCACTTACATCGTTCCAACGTCCGTACAAGATGCTGGTGAAGTGTACAACCTTACTTACAAAGGCCAAGACGTTGGTTCCTTTGAAGGCAGTGGCACGAAAATAAACATGACCACAGCTAGTCAAGTTACGAATGATACATTCGAGATTGAAGCATTGCAAGAGAATGGAGTCGTGGATTACGGTTACATTATCTCGGCTTACAGTGGTGGCCGTGGCGCGAATGCTTTCGTACTAAATGATCAAGAACAAGCAGGAGGCAAAACGTTCCAAATCATTTCTTCCATGCAGGCAAGACAAGTTGTAATTACGCCAGAAGGTGGCGAGCCCATCATTGCCAGATATGTGCCGTTCACACAATCGACAGACGGCAAACAAGAACCGAAGTTCCGTTTGCCTGAAGGTCAAGTGTTGAAACCAGGTGTAACATATACCGTTTCTTCAGACTGGGCACACCTCGAAAATGCTTCATTCACTGCAAAATCGTTTGATGCTCTGGAGGTTGCAAGTGCTCAGGCTGTGAGTGAAACCTCCATTGAAGTTACGCTTGCCCAAGATCCCGAAGATGAACTGTTCTCTGGTCGTAGTGTAACGTTAAAAGCTCCTAGCGGGGAAGTTCTGACAGCCACTTATAAATACTCAAGTCGAAAAGGATCTACAGGTGTATTCGACATTACGAATGACGGAAAGCTGACTCCAGGTACGACCTATACATTAAACCCAGTTGGGGATTGGAGCGTCTCTTCTTCGGTTACCCTGACACTGGAGTAAAGGAGGCAGTATGAGTTAGTCGCTAATCATCGTTATTCTAATAAGTAGTATGTTCATCTTGCAAGGCTGTGTACCTGAAGTGAAAAACGACTCGAATGTGGAGGAGAAGAACATGACTTCACTGGAAGAAAAGTTGTTCAAGGCGGTAGAGGATAGAGATAACGAAAATATTCAAAAATGGATTCAAGCGGGCGCCAATATCAATGCTCAGGATCAGAGCGGAAGAACGGCTGCCATGATGGCAACTTATAACAACGATCTGGCCTCAGCAAAAATATTGATTGAAGCTGGTGCAGATGTAAATGTACAAGATGACATGAAGAATAACCCATTCCTGTACGCTGGCGCTGAAGGATATTTGGACATTTTGAAGTTAACGATCGAGGCGGGAGCAGACCCAGCGATAACGAATCGATATGGAGGAACGGCACTTATTCCGGCTTCGGAGCATGGATATGTGGAGGTGGTACGAGAACTCCTAACCCAAACTTCAGTGAATGTGGACCACGTGAATCAATTGGGATGGACAGCGCTTCTGGAAGCGATCATATTAAACGATGGCAATGCACGACAGCAAGAGACCATTCAATTACTTATTGAGCATGGAGCAGACGTAAATATAACAGATCGTGATGGTGTTTCACCGCTCAGTCATGCAAAGAAGAAAGGCTTTAAGGAAATTGAAGAGCTTTTGGTACGAGCTGGAGCCCAATAGCAATGATCTAGGGTCAATAAAAAAACTAAAATGTTGAGCTACATGTAAAATGGTATTTATGGAGCGCCTGGTTCCCTCTATGTTGAGGGGCAGGCGCTTCATTATATTAAAAAATGAATATCTCTGCTTTGAAATTTTCTATAGTGTACCACTCTGCTTCCAGATAAAATGGAAATACCAACCATGTAAGCGCTATCTATTAGGTGCAGTGCAGTTATCTTTACCTTATTGACCTGCACTCAGTAATATTAACTTGCATATGTTGGAATCATTCATGGAGGTGTATGATGAAGAGGAAGTCTTGGTATACTTTGGCGGTAACAGGTATCGTTTCTTTGTTTTTTTCAGTAAGCGCTTTCGCGGGTTATGTGTTCTGGGAGCCTCTAACCTATTTTAACGCAAGCACATGGCAAAAGGCAGATGGGTATTCCAATGGGGGTATGTTCAACTGTACCTGGAGGGCTAACAATGTTAATTTTACAAGTGATGGCAAGCTTAAGCTTGGTTTGACCAGTTCTGCACAAAACAAATTTGATTGCGGAGAGTACCGATCCACGAATACGTATGGGTACGGCTTGTATGAAGTCAGTATGAAACCTGCCAAGAACACAGGTGTGGTTTCCTCATTTTTCACATACACAGGGCCCTCACATGGCACCCAATGGGATGAAATTGATATCGAATTTTTAGGGAAAGACACCACCAAAGTGCAGTTTAATTATTATACCAATGGGGTTGGCAATCATGAGCAGATTATCAATCTAGGTTTTGATGCATCCCAAGGTTTCCATACGTACGCATTCGACTGGCAGCCTGGACATATTAAATGGTATGTTGATGGTGTCTTGAAACATACGGCAACCAGTAATATTCCAAAAACACCAGGCAAAATTATGATGAATCTCTGGAATGGAACGGGTGTAGATAGCTGGCTCGGTCCTTACAACGGTGCCAATCCGCTATATGCAGAGTACGATTGGGTTAAATATACGAGTAATTAAGTAGACTGAAGCAGCCGTTAACGGCTGCTTTTTTCTCTATACAACGGTATTGTAATTATTCAATCTATATATTCAATATCCAATATCCTAAATTATTGCAATAAATGTTGCAAAATTAGTATGGGCATAAATATCAATCATTCATTATGATTAACCTGTAAGCAACATTACATAGACTGGGGGAACGAAGTTGGACACACGTAAAAAGAGACGAGTAGGAAGCTTGGTCATGATCGGTGTATTGGCTGTATCTGCAGCCTTGAGTGGATGCAGCAGCGGGAGCGACAAGAAAACAGAATCGAGCACTCCTGCGGCAACGTTAGAGCTCAAAAACGGGAAATATGATCCACCAGTGTCTATCACGTATCTACGGCCTTGGGGCCCGGATGTAAAATTTAAGCCAGGCGAGGACCAGGACAACAATGTCCATACGAAATGGGCTAAAGAGAAGCTCGGGATTGAGCTGAAAAATCAGTGGATCTCACCATCCACGAACAATGCATTCGAGACAAAGCTGCGCCTATCACTAGCCTCCAATGCTGAAATGCCGGACATCATTTCGTATCGCGGCGAGTTCAATCTGGTACGTGAGTTGATTGAGTCTGGAAAATTTGTCGATGCCGGCGAGTTGTTTGACAAATATGCAAGCGATACATGGAAAGCAGCCGTAAACGAAGATCCTTCCGTATGGTATCCATACATGCAAGATGGCAAAAAGATCGGTATTCCCATTTTGGACTATGCCTATAACGGTGATCCTGTCATGTGGATCCGTGAAGACTGGATGAAGAAATTCAATCTGGAAGCACCTAAAACTATAGATGATCTAGAAGTCATTATGGAAACGTTTACGAACCAAGATCCAGATGGCAATGGGAAGCAGGATACCTACGGATTGACCATTGGCTTCAAGAACTGGCTGAACACATGGATGTCAGAAGCCGGATGGGTATTTGGCGCTTATGGTACCATGCCGAACCAATGGAATCTGACGGAAGATGGAAAACTTGAATACGGTTCCGTAACACCTGGTGCGAAACAGGCTTTAGCCAAATTACAAAGCTGGATGAGCAAAGGGTATATCCCGGAAGAAGCCGGCGTGTATGACGAGACAAAAGCTGCTGAAGAATTTACTGCTGGAAAAGCAGGTATTGTGGTAGGTCCTCACTGGATGCCATCCTGGCCACTGGAGGATGTGAAGAAAAACAATCCTGAGGCTGAATACAAAGCGTATCCGATTCCTTCCGGTCCGAATGGTCAAGCAGGGAGACATGGTACGTCGAATGGAAACGGCGTAGTTCTGATTAACAAAGACATGAAAAATCCGGAAGCCTTTTTCACGTATCAGAACTATCTCTTTGATCACTATGCAAATCCTAAAGAAGGCGACGAGTTCGAACATGGATTTGCCGAAGGATACGATTGGGTTATGGTTGATGGGAAACCATCAACTGATGCAAGTCTTACGGGCGGTTATGCTCCCGAGAAGTACACTTTAACTTTTGATGGAGCGCGCATTCCGAATTTGAGCATGACAACACTCGCGAAGCTGGCAAGTGGTGAAGAACCAACAACGCCATTTGAGAAAAAAATCAAATCAGGTGTACCTACACCTATGCTTGATGCAGCCAAGATTGTTTTGGATCAAAAAGATATCGTGTTCAATCAGATGTTTACTGGTGCACCTTCCATGACGATGCAGATGAACAATGATATTTTGACGAAGATGGAGAAAGATACCTTCTCCCAAATTGTATATGGCAAAACCTCTGTGGATGCGTTCGACTCATTTGTTGAGAAATGGAAATCCTCAGGCGGAGATCAGATTACGAAAGAAGTTAACGAGTGGTATGATTCCGTGAAAAGCGGAAAATAGTACGAGGGCAGAGCCGCGAACATTAATTCTATGCATCGCGGTCACATAAGCTGACAAAAGGCATTGCAGGAGATGAACTCCGGCAATGCCTTTTGGTATGCACTATGAGAAATGGGAAAACGGTAAGCCTACTAAAGCGTCAAAGTCTGGTCTGAGTATCCCTTAAACCGGTAGATTTTCCCGATATTCTTGAGGAGTAAGATCATAAAATTTCTTGAAAACTCGTATGAAATAGGCGGTATTGTTGTATCCGACAAGTTCAGCAATTTCAAATACCTTGGCAGTTGACGTTCGCAAATGATAGGCTGCTTTCTCCATTCTTAATCGGTATACATAGGCAGTAAGTGCTTCACCGGTCTCCGCCTTGTATACCTTGGACAAGTACACTGGATGCAGATGCACATGGTCGGCAATGGCAGGGAGCGATACATCTCCAGCCAGATGAAGGTCTACGAAACTCTTGACGCTGCGTACAATGGTGCTGTGATTGTCTCTGAGCTCTTGTTCGGCATCATCTCGTATGTAATAAAGCGTACGTATGGACCAGTCCTGCAACTGCTGTGCAGTAGAATAGCTGGGAGCATGAAAATAACGATTGGACTCCGCTGGAATCAAAGAAGATATTTGTTTACCATTTTTATGAATGATGTACGCAAATGCACCAGCGAGAGCAAAATACACTTCAATGGTTGACTCCGCAATATCATGATGTTCACTTGAATGCAGCAATTCCTCAAAAATATGCTCAATTTTGTGTTCCACATCCTCAAATCGCCCAGCTTCCAATAGGCTGATCAACGTTGGCGGCTGATAAAGTGACCTGATCGTATGAAGCGGATTGGCGTCCGTTTCATCGGAAGCTGTGACAAACAAGCCTTGAACTTGCCCCATCCGTTTACGCATGGACATTACGGCCCGCTCATAGATTTCTCCTATTTCGTGAGGGAACTTGCCCCAGTTAGAGACGGAAATCGAGATCGCACCCTTCAAGTATAACTTAACATTGGTTTGAATCTGGGCAGCATACTGCTCAAGCAGGGTCTGAGGTGTCTCGTTCCTGCTATAGCTCATCGTTGTGGAGTGTTTCATGCTAACCAGAACAACAATGTAATCGTGAACGTCTCGTGTGTGCCAGATATGAAAATGATTATGCATCACTTCACTAATGATATTACATATCGCATATTCCATTAGGGCCAGGTCACCGTGTGCCATCTCGGATAGATGTTTCTCCATGCGAATAACCAACATACCCAGGTTTTCACCTATGGAGTAGGGTAGCTCCAGCAGATCAAGCTTGTCTGCCAGTGTCTTCGGATCATAGACTTTTCCAGTCAGCAATTCATGCAGCATTGTGGATTGAAGCAAGGGCAGGTGATCCTGAAAGGCGTGTAAGGCTCGTTGATGGGAGGCTGCCGTTTCCCACTTTTCTTTAATTCGATGAACGAGGCGTTGGACCGTGTCAATAAGATCTTCATCGCTAACCGGTTTTAGCAAGTAATCAAAGCTTTCCTGCGCGATAGCCTGTTTTGCATATTCAAAATCAGCATGACCTGATAACAGAATCGTCTGTACATACGGCCACTTTTCATGAATCGCTGTAATAAGCGCTATACCTGACATTTCGGGCATTCGTATATCTGTAATGACAATGTCAATGTCGTGGTTTTCCATGATTTCCAACGCCACCGAACCGGATAAGGCTTCATGTACTGTGCCAATCCCGCAGCTTTCCCACGGAATGGTCTCAGCCAGCGTTTCCACGACTGATCGTTCATCGTCCACTAGTAATATTTGCAGCATGAGTTGCTCACCTACTTGTTAGTATTGTCGTGCCATACGATGTTAACTTTGATCCCACCCGATTCAGAATGATCATAGGCCAGTCCTGATCCATCACCATAGAGAAAAGACAAGCGTTGGTGGACATTCCATGTGCCACATCCCATGTTCTCATCCAGCGGTTTGGTAAGATTATTCCTTAATTGTTCAAGCTGTTCATCAGACATGCCAAGCCCGCTATCCTCCACTGTAATCGTGTACACATCATTCTCGCAATCGGCATAAATTTTGATCTCACCGTTCTCGGATCTGGGTTCCAAACCATGAATAATAGCGTTCTCAATAATAGGCTGAAGGGTCAGTCTGGGAACTGTTTTATCCAAAATAGCATGGGGTACGTCGATTGTAAAATGCATTCGTTCCAATCGAAGGGACTGGATTTCCAAATAATTTTTGACCATCGTCAACTCTTCCCGAAGCGTGGCTTGATCATTTTCAGACCTGGTTATGTATCGGTAATACTCTCCCAGATTAAGTGCCATGGCTACCACAGCTTTCTCATTTTTCATTCTAGCCATGTTCTTGATATAGAAGAGACAGTTATAGAGAAAATGCGGATTAATCTGCGATTGAAGCTGTTTAAGCGTAGCTTCGCGGCTTCTCAATTTTTCCTCATATACATTCTCGATTAACTCTTGAATTCGTTGAGCCATGATGTTGAAACGTGCAAATAAAAGACTGAATTCATTCCTCGCCGGATGATGCAACCGAACGGAAAAATCCCCGGTGGACAAACGATTCGTTCCTTTCACTAACTGTAGAAGTGGAAGTTGCACACTGCGATAGAGTGTATACAACACAACAACGCTCATCACGATTAGAACCGCAATTGAAGCGTAAAAAAGATTCCGGCTGCTCGTAATCGGTTTTAATATTTGCTGCATGGGAACATAGTCAACATAGTACCAGCCAAGGCTCTTAGATTGAATGTAAGAGACGTAATATTCCGTCTTGTTCAACGTTGTGCTGAATCCACCACTGGTTTTCAGATCAGCTTCTTTCAGAGAGGGCAGGATGGCCTTCAAGGTATCCTTTCCAGAGCTATTACTGATTAAACCATAATCCGGGTGGAACATAAACGGATCACCCTTGTTGTTTAACTTGTTTTGATTCAGCAGTGCGGTTAAATGGTGATCCGGAAAACTGATTTTGGTAATTAACCGAGCTTTGCCGGGTTTCGCCATCGCTATCGTTGGATCGGTCGTATACCAGATAAACTGATGATCAGCATAGGTCCACGACTGCGAGAGCGGCTCTGTGAATTCGTTATCCCTGTACGGAATGTAGGCATAATAATCCGTTGATATCACTTTCTTCATCCGGGGGAAATACAGCGTAATCGTCGAGTGCCACTTACTTGCTGCGTTATACAGATTCATCTTCTCCAGAATGGCGCTTCCGACTTTTACACGTTCGTAAGGTACGTCTTTGTAGTCGGGACGTTGATATTCCTGAATACTGGAATCTTGTCCGATAGACATCCCATATAACGACAATTGGTATATATTGGATTCTACTGAATCCGCAAATGTCGAAAGATGATTCATCGTATTGTTCTGAATCTCATGTTCGATAACTCGTACGCTTTCCCGGTTCGAGTACGTGTAGAGAAACAATACCAAAATAAGCAGCATCACAAACAACAATGTAATTTTGGTAAAGACATTCATGCGTGTGAGCAAAGTTCAACCTCCTTAATCTCATTAAAATAGTGATATCGTTGTTGCAATATTAGGATATAGATCGCAAATTACCATTGCTATAATTTTAATATACAAGTTCACGATGACTTGTAAAATACAAAATTTAGAACATGGGGGATGCAGGAGTGAAGGAACATACGTTAGAAACGCCGCACAAACGGCGCTCCACCAGAGTCAAGCAGCGCTGGAATATGCAACGAAACTGGACTTTGCATATGATGCTCGTTCCAGCCGTACTGCTGGCAATAGTGTTTCAGTACATACCGATGGGTGGTATTGTGATTGCTTTTCAGGATTTCAAGCCATACCTGGGATTTTCAGAGTCCAAATGGGTAGGTTGGGACAACTTTAGATACTTGTTTTTATATCCGGATGTAGGTCAGGTAATCTGGAATACGCTGGTCATTGCATTTTTCAAAATCATCGCGGGACTGTTCGCTCCATTCTTGTTTGCCATTTTGCTCAATGAAGTTCGCTTGACGGCATTCAAAAGAGTGAGTCAGACGCTTGTGTATCTGCCGCATTTCCTATCATGGGTTATTCTCGGTGGGATTTTGCTTGATATCCTGTCTCCTCAGGGCGGCATGGTGAACCAGCTTGTCGTAGCCTTTGGAGGAGAACCAATTTTCTTCCTGGGAGATGGCACATGGTTCCGTATTACGCTAATTGTCAGCGATGTCTGGAAAGAATTTGGTTTTGGTACGATCGTATTTCTGGCTTCTCTATCAGGAATCAATCCTGCGCTCTACGAGGCTGCCGAGGTGGATGGGGCCAACCGGTTCAAACAGACGCTGCACATTACGATTCCGGCATTGATGCCGATTACAATTGTACTGATGACACTCTCTATCGGTAATATCCTGAACGCCGGTTTTGATCAGGTGTTCAACTTGTACAATCCGCTTGTGTATGACAAAGGCGACATCATTGATACCTTTGTGTATCGACTCGGGATTTTGAACGGGAAGATGAGTTTTGCCACAGCAGTGGGGTTATTCAAATCAGTGGTAGCTACCATTTTGATTGTTATATCGTACAGAATGGCTTACAAACTGGCTAATTATCGAGTTTTCTAGAGAGGAGAAAAGGGCTTGTATTATAAAACTAAAGGATACCGCATATTCAGCATAGCTAACTATACGTTTCTTGGCATATTATCCATACTTTGCATTTTGCCTATTATTCATATATTAGCCGTTTCATTCAGCAGTATGGCGCCAGCATCATCGAACCTGGTCAGCTTCTGGCCCATCGGGTTCACAACCGACGCATACGTGAAAACATTCGGAAATTCAAATTTCATCAACTCGCTTCTGGTGTCTCTTAAACGGACTGTGCTTGCAACGATCATCGGTATGGTCATCATGCTCATCACCGCATTTCCGTTGTCGAAGGAAGATATCAGCTTTAAAGGCCGCTCCTTGTATACATGGTTTTTTGTATTCACCATTTTGTTCAGCGGCGGTTTGATTCCAAGTTACATTCTGATTCAGAAGCTTGGTCTGATGAATACGATCTGGGCGCTTATTCTGCCCGGCGCTCTGTCCGTGTGGAACGTCATTCTCATGATGAACTTCTTCCGGGGTCTGCCGAAAGAACTTGAAGAAGCAGCCTATCTGGATGGAGCAGGTCATATCAAAACATTGATCCTGGTCTACGTTCCACTGTCGCTTCCGGCGATCGCAACCTTGTCCTTATTTACAATGGTGTATCAGTGGAACTCCTGGTTCGACGGCATGATCTATATGTCTGACATTAAAAATTATCCGCTTGCTTCTCTGTTACAGACCATTATCGTTCAGCAAGATCTCAGCAAAATCAATGTGGATCCTTCCATGTTGGAGAATATCTCACAGCGAACCGTGCGCGCAGCACAGATCTTTATTGGTGCGCTTCCGATCCTGATGGTTTACCCGTTTTTACAACGTTTCTTCGTAAAGGGAATTGTTATTGGAGCAGTCAAGGAATAGGCTATGCAATGCAAGGATAACCGAGCTGAGGGAGGAAGTAAGATGAGAAGAGGTTTGGCATGTATGGTGGCATGGAGTTTAATGGCTACCCTCGTTTATCCAGCAACTGCTGGGGCAGAAAGTGTACAAGATCAATCAGAGGTAGGAAATGTGCAGGCGAAAAGCCTGCACTCCTCTGTTTCCTATAATGACCTTACCGGGCATTGGTCACAATCCGCAGTTACACGATTGCAGGACTTGAATCTATTGAAAGGTTACACCGACGGCACATTCAAGCCCAGTCAGGTCATTAGCCGAGCTGAATTTGTTATGATTCTGGATCGGGCGTTTGGTTTCATCGGTAATGCGGCGACGGGTTCATATGCTGATCTGACTTCAGACGATTGGTACTATGATGTGTTGGTTCGGGCCAATGGTTCTGGCATTATTGAAGGCACAGACCGTGAGCATCTGTCACCGAAACAACCGATTAGCCGGCAAGATGCAGCGGTTATGGTGGATCGAGCTTTTCAACTTTCAACGACTGCGAACGAAGAGAGTGAACCATTGAACTTTGAGGATGCAGATGATATTTCCAGTTATTCTAAGAAAGCGCTTACCTATCTGGTGAACGAAAATATGATCAAAGGTTTCCAGGGGAAATTAAATCCCAAAGCCCCGATTACACGAGCGGAGACGGCAGAGTTACTGTCAGCGATGATTGCCGATGTGAAAAGTGCTCCTGGTATATATGACTCCCGGGTGGATGGCAACTTGATTATTAAATCGACGGATGTCACGTTAAAAAATACGATCGTCAATGGAAATCTCCTGCTGGCAGAAGGAATAGGTGAGGGTTCTGTGGTGCTCCAAGGCGTAACCGTTACAGGAAGTGTCATCATTAAAGGCGGCGGCAGTCATTCCATTGACATTAGCAACTCCAAGTTGAATCGAGTGGTCGTTGACAAACGTGGTGAACCCGTCAGAGTTGCCATTGCGGGAGAAAGTAACATCCAGGAGCTGCATGTCATGCAAAAATCTATTCTGGAAATCTCTTCCGACAGCCTCATTGATTCCATGAATATTCATGCAGAAGCGACTCAGACCCGAATGGATACCAAAGGTACGATCAACAAATTGAGTGTAGACGCGAGTGACGTTGTTATCAACGGAGAGAAAGTAAAACAAGGATTGCGCACATCCATGTTGGGTGAAGACCAACAACCTGCTTCATCGCAGCCGGGTGGTTCAACCAATGTGACAAACACACCAACGCAATCTTCCCCAGACGGACAATCACCGTCTACACCATCGAACCCAAGCAATCCGGCGGGGGAAAAGCCGGTTCCCGCAACAACGATTCCGCATGATCAATGGGAGCTTGTCTGGAATGATGAGTTTAACGGTTCTGCGATCGATTCTTCCAAATGGACCGTGCAGGATACGGGTCTGGTTTATAATAATGAAATGCAGTATTACAGCCCGGATAACACTCGTATTACGAAAGATCAGAACCGAAGCGTATTACAGATCGAAGCAAAAAAAGGGCAGAAAAACGGTAAAGATTACAGTTCCGGCAAACTGATCTCAATGGGAAAAGGTGACTGGACTTACGGTAAAGTCGTTGTACGTGCGAAGCTTCCTATTGAAAAAGGCATGTGGCCTGCCATCTGGATGATGCCAACCGATGAAGCGCATTATGGCGGATGGCCGGCATCTGGAGAGATTGATATTATGGAGCTTATTGGTGGCAATGAGAGTAATAGCAAGGTATATAGCACATTGCACTATGATAGTGTGAAGCCTGATGGGTCCCATGGACATGATCAGGGAAGCCTTACTCTTCCGGAGGGAGAAACTTTTGCTGACGATTATCATGATTTCCAGGTGGAATGGTTGCCGGGCATGATTCGCTTCTATGTGGATGGAAAGCTGCACCATGAAGTGACCAACTGGCAAACAAAGGCCGCGGGCCAACCCGAGTATTATACGTTCCCTGCACCATTTGATCGTCCATTCTATCTGATTCTGAATCTGGCAGTTGGCGGAGACTGGCCGGGCTCACCTGAGAGCGACTTCACTTCTGAAACGATGAATGTTGATTTTGTACGTGTGTACTCTTACAAAAATCTAAACACTTGGCCGGATGTAACAACGAGTCCGATCGAGCCTGTACAACAGCGTGAACCACAAGCCGATGGCAATCAACTCTACAATGATCGTTTTGCGGAAGCATCTGGAGATAACGGTGTTCCTTCGCAATGGAAATTCATTACGAATGCTGACGGAGTGGGCAGTGCGCAAGTTGTAGAGGATGAGCAGAAAGGGAAAGCAGCACAAGTTAGTATCGATGCATCAGGAACTGAAAACTATTCGGTTCAACTCACTCAGATGCCCATGTACATGAAGAAAAACAAAAAGTACAAAATACAATTTGATGCGAAGGCTTCTGCTAACCGTACGATTATGTCCAAAGTGAACCAATTCGAAAAAAGCTGGACAAATTACTCGGGTGATCACACCTTTACACTTACGACAGATTGGCAGTCCTATGATTATACTTTCAATATGCGTGATGGATCAGATAATAATGCCAGATTCGAATTTAATTTGGGATTGGATGATAAAACCGTTTGGCTTGCCAATGTTCGACTGATTGAGGTGGGTGAGGCAGATCCGCTAACGGTTGAACGTAACGCGTTACCTGATGGCAACTTCATTTACAATGGAACGTTTGATCAAGGTAAAGAGCGTCTGGGATTCTGGTCAAGCAACATTCAAGAAGGTGCAAAGGCTCAGATCAGCGTGAATAACTTCTTGAAATTCCCGATTATGGAACGTCAACTGGTTGTGGATGTTACGCAAACAAATGGTGAACCACAGCAGGTATCGGTGAACCAACCGGAGTTAAAACTGGAGGCCAATTCAACGTATGGATTCTCCTTTGATGCCAAGGCAGATTCATCACGAAGCATCGATATCGATGTTGTCAGCAGTAATGGGCATACGGTGCAGGTTCATCAAGGGCAAAACCTCTCATTGAGCCAAGAAATCAAAACGTATACCGGAGAGATCATCATTGGAGATGGGCCAGCAATCGCACAATCCGAACTTAGACTGTTATTCGGAAGTTCCAACGGCAAGGTATATGTGGACAATGTGCGTCTGACCAAACGTGGCAAACCTCTGTCCGTGAATGGCTACGCACATATACCTGCAACCGAAGCCTGGATGATGCAAGGTTTGCAATTGGAGGACTCCGTCGAAGGTGGCAAACACGTTAGCTACATGGATCAGGGAGATCTGCTCCAGTATAAAATCGATGTTGCGGAAGATGGACTTTACGTCCTATCTGCTCGAATGGCTAGTGGCAAGAGTGACTCCACTGTTCAGTACAGCATTCAGGATGAACAAGGTACAATCGTTGCTCAATACGAACTGAATCTCGGAGACACGGGGGGATGGCAAACATACAAAACCGAGTATTTCCCAGGGGTCAACTTGACAGCAGGCAAACGCTATTATGTGAATTTTGAAGGAGCAAATTATAATACACGTTGGGTGGATATTTCAAAAAATAAAATTCAGAACAGCCAGCTTGCAGCGAATCTGAATCATTGGGAGCTAATTCCTAATGATCTGACAGCTTCACATGAAGAGGGCGAAGGATTAACGATTAACTTGCCTGGTACAAGTGACCATTGGTGGGATGCATTGCTGCAACAAGGTCAGATCGAACTGGATGCAAATAAATCATACCGACTTACCTTCGAGGCATCTGCTTCAAGTCCTAAATCCATGCAAGCGGTCCTTTCTCAGAATGCAGGGGATTTTGTGAAGTATTTCGAAGAAGAAGTGGAATTAACTGCGGATCCACAGTCGTATAGTTATACAATCACCATGGGAGATATCTCTGATTCGGCAGCCATACTTGCATTTGGACTAGGATATCCGCTACCTGCAGGTGAACACTCGATTAACATCCATAACATTCAGTTATATGAAGTTAATCCGAATGCAGATCAAGGAGGGCAACCAGCTCATGTTAATCTTATTTCCAATGGAGACTTCTCCAAAGGTAAAGACAGCTGGTTTACCTACGCGGATGGTAATGCAGCTGATCTTGAGATGCAAGTTAGCAATCAACAGCTTCATGCCAAGATTGGTAATGCTGGACAGAACCCATGGGATCGTCAAGTCATCAATGAAGGATTTGGCATACAGCAAGGTTTTAAATACAAATTAACGTTTAAAGCCAAAGCGGAGAAGTCCAGAAAAGTGGGTTTGGGAATTGGATGGGTCGACGCAGCTGCCAACTATGAATGGCATGGATTCTTTGGGGCACGAGTTGATTTGACTCCAGAAGAACAGGAGTTCACGTTTACATTTGATGCAACAGAAGCCAGCTATGCGAATACTCGCATCTCATTTGATCTGGGTAACATTGACGGCGCAGAAGACGGTAACACAACTGTCTCTTTGTCCGATGTCAGCTTGATTAATCTGGGTCCTGCTAATTAGCTTCTACTCTCATCCTCTTAGCAGCTAAAAACGTAGAATAAAGTTGCCTTATAGTGACATCATAAAGAGGTAGTACACATCTCAGTTTCCAGAGGAGGATCTCTTTTATGGCTGACCAGAAGAAACGAAAAGAAGCTGCCTGGAAGTCACGAAAGCAAGAACAGCATCCCCATGGTAAAATCAAATCGCTAAAAGAATTATCCAGCGAGTATGAAGAGAAACCTACTACGAATTAAACGAAAGACTGTCAGTGAACATTGCTGGCAGTCTTTTTAGATGTGGTAAACATTGAGCACTAAGTGTATACACTCTGTCCTAAAAACGAATGAACATAAGATATAGTATATATATAGTTCGTAAATAACTGTGAACAAATCGTCAAATCGTTGACATCGCATGTTGTTTTAATTAGAATACGAAATGGACTTCAGGTTAAAACAGAGATGAGTATCTTTATGTTTCGTTTTTATGTTTCGTATAGAGCATAGCTGTTAAATCTTTAATCCTAACAACGAATATAGGAGCGTTAATATTACAATCCTATATGAAGATTAGGATTTTTTGTTTTTAGCTTGGAGTATAAATTGAAAGTTGGAGGCTGGCTTTAGCATGGACAATTGGTTCAAACTAAAAGAAAGAGGTACGAGCATTCCCACAGAGATTATCGCTGGGATTACAACATTCTTCACAATGGTATACATAGTGATCGTAAACCCAGGGATACTTAGCAGCACGGGCATGGACTTTAACGGAGTATTCATAGCAACGGTACTGGCAAGTATTGTGGGAACCCTGATTATGGGGATATGGTCCAATTATCCCATCGTCATCGCGCCGGGTATGGGACTGAATGCATTCTTTGCGTATAGCGTCGTTGCCGGGTATGGCGTGTCTTGGCAGGTTGCACTGGGAGCGGTATTTATCGCAGGGATTTTGTTTATTATTTTATCGCTTACTTCATTCCGTTACATGTTGCTAGATGCCATTCCTGCAAGCTTAAAACATGCCATAACAGCAGGGATCGGATTGTTTATTACAACGGTAGGTCTGCAAAATTCCGGAATTATTGCCGATTCAGAATCGAATTTGATTACAATCGGAAACCTGGCTGAGCCAATGGCTTATCTGACTATTATCGGATTAATTATTACCGTTGTGCTGATGGCTTACAAAGTGAAGGGTTACCTGTTCATCGGCATGGTGGTTACAGCGATACTTGCCTGGATCATGGGACTATTCCAAATGCCGGAATCGATTGTATCCATGCCGCAAGGCCTGACGTCAACGGCTTTGCAACTGGATCTGGCAGGTGTATTCTCAAATGGCTTGTATACGATCATATTTACGTTCCTGCTGATCACACTGTTTGATACGACGGGCACGATGCTCGGCGTTGCCGAACAAGCAGGATTGCTTAAGGAAGGTAAATTTCCACGCTCGCGTGGCGCATTATTGGCAGATGCCGTAGGAACAACCAGTGGCGCTTTGCTTGGAACAAGCCCAACATCGGCTTACATCGAGTCCAGCACAGGGGTGGCTGCAGGAGGAAGAACGGGACTGACAGCGGTAACGGTAAGTGTGCTTCTTGCTCTGACGTTGTTCTTCACACCGATCGTAAGTGTAATTTCAAGCATTCCGGCGATCACTTCTCCGGCACTGATCATTGTTGGGTACTTTATGATTAACGTTATCAGCAAAATCAAATGGGATGATCTCGAAGAAGCATTTCCTGCCTTCCTAATTATCATCCTTACTCCGCTCACGCATAGTATTGCGACAGGGATCGGCGTAGGTTTCATCTTTTATCCGGTACTCAAGCTGCTTCGCGGAAAAGGCAAGGATGTTCATCCGATATTCTATATCTTTGCGGTATTGTTCTTCATTCAGCTTGTATTCCTGGACCACTAAAATGGTCTAACCCTAAAGAGAACTGCTCTACAAGCAGCTCTCTTTTTTTGCAGTTCATATTCCGTTCATATTCCCGTCACGAAGGGTACATCTTCCATCGTTACACTATACCTATGTCGCAAGAGCGGCTCTACAGTTATAAAGACAGGAGAAGATGGATGTGGAAAAATCAGAAGATACAACAGTAACGGGGACTAAGGGCCGTAAAAAACGGAAGTTATGGTTGAAAATAATTGGTGGTATTATCGGCGCGCTGGTGCTGTTTATGGGTATCACCTTTGTCGTTCATACTATCAGTAATGGGATTGAGAAAAAGAAAATTGAATCGTATGGCCAATATGTTAATGTCGATGGAAAAAAAATGAATGTGTCCATTCAAGGCAGCGGCGAACAAACGATTGTGCTTTTGCCTGGACAAGGAACCCCATCGCCAGTACTCGATTTCAAATTGTTAATTGATGAATTAACCTCGGATTACAGAGTTGTGGCAATCGAACCTTTCGGTTATGGATTAAGTGACCAAACTGAGACGGAGAGAACAACGGAGAATATCGTCAGTGAAGTTCATGAAGCTGTACAGCAACTCGGGATTAACCGCTACATTCTGATGGGCCATTCCATCACGGGACTATATGCAGCGACGTATGTGAACACGTATCCGGATGAAGTTTCAGCTTTTGTCGGGATCGACAGCAGTGTTCCGAATCAACCGGGGATGGATGTCAAATTACCTTTGAACTTAATGAAATTTCTTAAACAATCAGGGCTGATGAGAGTACTTTCAAAAGTGAGCGGTGATTCAGATGCATCACTTGCATACGACGAACATACCAAAGAACAGATGAGGTTGATTTCGAATCAAGTCGCGACGAATCCTACATTGATCGACGAGCTGAAACACCTCGGTTCCAATTTCAAAAATGGAGAAAATCTCACGTACCCTCGTAATCTGCCAATACTTCTCTTTGTACAATCCAACAACGAGCATAACCCGCAGTGGATACCACTGCATGAAGAACAAGTCAAACAATCGGCACAGGGCAAAATGATCCCAATGGAAGGTTCACATTACCTGCATCATACGAAATATAAAGAAATCGCCGAGGAATTCAAGTCTTACATGAAACAAATTCAGTAATATAAATGATCATTAAACTGCGGTGCCATCATTGGTACCGTGGTTTTTTGGGTTTTCAGGAGGGTCGACAAGTTAATTACAGATATGAGGTATTCTTTAGTTTAGATTTAGAAACTTATTTATGTTCATTCAATCCAGCTAAACAAAGAGTTTGTTCGAGTCGATCCAAATCCACGAAGAAGTCCTCTAATCCCGGAAAACACTCCTGTGTTGTCCCGTCTTCTTGCCCATACATCATATAATAATCAAGTTCGTTATGATTGCTGATCATCCAGTAAGTAGGTATTACATGCCTGATATGGAAAATTTCAATAACAAGGGTTCCTTTCCTGCAAAATGCAAGATTGGCCAGTCCTGCTCCATGCGGTGCGACGATTGCCTCTGCGGAGGCAAAAAGTTGAACTTGCTGGGCTATGGTCCAATCTTCCAGGCAGATAGGAATAAAACCGTACGCCTCCAAATGCCGGATGACTTTATCCTCATTAGCTATTCGTCGGGCCAAAGCTTTGCTCCGAGAGATAAAAATGCGTAGGGGAGGATCAAGTGTTCTGTCAGCCCAGGGTAACATAAACTTCCGAAGGATAGCTGTAGCCCAAGGTGGATAATGGGAATTCATCATTAGGGAAGGCACAACCAACCGATCAGCCTGAATTTCCAGATCATCATGAGTACGAATCACGGTCGATTCCGATACGCCAAACATGAACAACGTTTCTTTGACAAAAGATTCATGAGGGTTCGGATTCATGACCAGGAATTCAAAAGGAACATTCAGCATCCGAAGCATACCCAGTCGCGGCAGAACATCATATAACCAATGAAAATAATTATGACTCCCGCAAAAAGTCAAACCGGCAACAGTTCCTTGTAGATGATGATGTTTTTGAACCTTTTTCCGATGCAAAGCGGGGTGTTCTTCCAGTGTCATCATTCTGTTTTTTTGTCCATCGTATTCTGGGGAAAGGTCAAAGATCAGTTTGCCGTCGGATGTGAGGATAGCACCTGATGTTCCCCAAACACGCCCATTTGATATGAATGCGACATATCCACCTTCGGGATGAAGGGTATAGGGCATTAAATAACGGTGAATCTCCGTTTCAAGGGTGTTCGGAATCTTGAATTCAGCGACTCCACCAAAATCAAAAGGGGCGACCCTGTCATCGCTGCCGGGGGAAACGGAAACGATCCATTCCGTGATGTCTTTGTAAAAACCGGACTTATTTGGGTTGGAGATTGTGGGTTTAACATTTCTGTATATTTCATTCATAGTTTTTCCCTCCACGACCCTGTTACTTATAATGCTAACTTATGCAAATGCTCCATGAATGGGACGAAGATGAGATGAAATCATAACTTTGAAATAAAGACTTGACCTTAGGTCAGCCCCAAGGTTTAAGCTTGTAATATGAAAAACAGCAAAGGTGGTGAATGGGTTGAGTGATGAAATTACGATTAGCGAGCTGGCAAAGCTGATGAAAGTCTCTGTACATCAAATTCGTTACTTTGAAGAAAAAGGGGTGTTGAACCCTGCCTATGTAGCAGAAAACCAATACAGAATGTATGGGGTCGAAGAAATTTATCGTCTATCTCATATTTTATTACTCCGCAAAATGGGGCTGTCTGTTCAAATGATTAAGGAATGTCTGAGTAATCTGACATCCGATCAAATCACATCATTATTTCACCAAGCGTTGGCTGACACGGAAGCAGCTATTCATCAGCTTCAGCAAACCAAACACCTGATCAGCAAGTTGTTGCATGAGAAAGAGCATATCCCACATGAGGATCAAGTGAAATATTATATCGTTACTCGTGACGAGATTCACTTATCACTTTGGTTCCATATGCAAGCGCAAGGGTACTTGCACGCAAGACAGCTGGTCCAACAGAACAGTAACATTCCCCATTTATTTGAAACCGATATTCATTATGTGTATGGAGAGGGAGACACTGTAGGAATTTATACTCAAAAGGAGGGAGCTAACGATTTAGTTTTACCCAGAGGGAAATACCTTTCTCGGCATGTGTTTGTCCACATTGAAACTGAACTCGAAGAACATATCACCGAATTCTATGCTTACGCTGAACATAAGGGCTACTCATATCACGGTCCACTTGTGATGGTAGAGAAATCATATTTATCTTTATTCACACCAGAGAAGCTTCATTATGAGCTATTGTTAAAAATGATCGATTAGGGGGACGGAGAGTGATAACTTCCATTCAGATAGAACCCGTTCGTATCCAGTTTCATCAAGCTGTTGCTGAACTCATGGCTTATGGTTTTGGACACCAATTCCAAAAGATCACTTCATTGTCTACATATGATCTGGCTTACGTATTTGAACAGTTACTCCAGCATCCCGCTAAGGAACAGCATACTCTTCGAGTCATTGCACGCCATAATGAGGAGATTGTTGGCACCATGGGCTTGAAATGGAAAGAAGCAAGTAACAGAGCAGCAATAACAACTCTTCATGCCTACTCCCATTGGTGGAGCAAGTGTAATAGGATAGGTAACTGGAAACTGCTTCAGCTAATCATTGGTCTACATCTGCTGAAGCATACGCCTGAATTACACGAATGTTATGTGGAAGATCTGGTTGTACATCCACAGCATCAAGGCAAGGGGATTGGTACACTGTTGCTCCAATGGGCACAGAGATATATGTTGCAGTCCAGAGCGCTATCATTTCTTAGCTTGCATGTCGCAAGTCATAATTATCATGCAATCCAGTTATATGAACGCCATCAATTTCGCAAGCAGCGTAGCACGAACAGCTTCCTGACTGGCCTGCTCTTGGATGAAAATCAGTGGCATTACATGACTTATGAAGGAGATTATTATGTTTAAACGAAGAAAAGTGTACATCTCCGTTATCGTGACGATTTTATTGATGGTTGGTACAGGACTATACATAGTCAATCAAAATGATTTTGACATGGTGGAACAATCCATTGAAATCCAATCACCTCAGGGCAAGTTAACAGGTACGCTGACTGTACCCAGAAACCATTCGGGCAAGTTAGGATTAGTGTTGTTTATTCACGGTGATGGTCCGATAGACTCTACTCATGGTGAGGGATACAAACCTTTGTGGGAGCGATTGGCATCAATCGGTTATGCGTCCTTGTCGCTAGATAAACGAGGCATTGGAGGATCAGAGGGAAACTGGCTAGATCAAAGCATGGATGATCGCGTAGTCGAGGCACAGCAAGCTATCGCATGGGCAAAAGAACAATCCATCATTGATGATTCCAAAATAGGGGTATGGGGCACCAGCCAGGCCGGCTGGGTCATCCCTAAGCTTGCTGGCAAAGAACACCTGGCTTTCAGTATCTTGGTATCGCCAGCGATAAACTGGTTACAACAGGGGGAATACAACACTCGCAGCCAAATGGCGAAGGATGGTCATTCCCCTGAAGAGATTCAACATCAGGTCGATTATGAAAACCAGGTTAATGAGATTCTAACAAAACAGGGCACATATGAAGAGTATACCAAGATCGCTCGAGAGAACGATCTGATTTCCAAAGAACGATGGAACTTCATAAGAAAAAATTATGCTTCTGATGCCACGGCGGACTTGCACCATTTCAAAACCCCTGTATTACTTCTGCTTGGAGAAGATGATGTGAATGTGGACATTGCAGATACAGAGCAAGCATACCGCAAAGGCATTCAGCCATCTTCATTGCTTCATGTGAAAATATTCGCTCATACAGAACATTCAATGCTGCCAACATCTATTGCAGACTCCCAATGGAAACAATCCCTACGATTTCTGTTTGCACCGAGAAGCATTACAGTTGATGGGTATATGGACGAAATCGAACATATGTTGACCAGCCTTTCGTTGTAGTTGGCGGTTTACGATCTCTGCGTGAGACTGGATAGACCATTGTCATTTGGGAATAAAAGAGCAGGGTGAGGCAGTATTTATTATCCTGCCTTTTTGCGTGTAATAGGCAATTTACTGTGCCAATTGTGCCATATCCGGCTGTAATTTGGTCCGCAGAACATATAACATGATGGCCCCTACAAGAAACGCGACGGCATCCGCAATAACGAGTGACCAGATCACTCCATGAAAACCATTCAGTTGATTCGCGATATACAATACAGGAATCAGCGTAATTCCTTGAATGATGGACATCACAAAAGCAGCAGTTCCTTGGGCTGTAGCTTGGAAAATTCCAATAAACAACGAAGTCAATCCTGTAATAAACAAGGATAAGAAGGTCACATGGAGAATGTAGCTACCCATTTCAATTAATTGCGGATCAGTCGTAAATAAACCAATCAAGTGGTCAGAAATCAGATAGACGATAACGCCGAACAGGACAGCTAAGACCAAAATAGCTTTGATCGTGAATCCAATGGTTTGTTTCATGCGTAATTTGTTCGCTGTAAATGAGAAGGCAATCAACGGAACGACTCCCTCGCACAAACCCATCAGAATGAACTCAGGAAATTGCAATAAACGTGATGAAATTCCATACCCCGCGATGGCCTGATCCCCATATTCGACAAGAAAAAGGTTAAGAATAAGCGACATCGCACCCAAGAAAACACTCATAACAAAGACGGGAACTCCGATTTTGAACACATTGCTCATAATGTCCTTGGTAACCTTGAACCATTTCAAGGAGACGGTTAAGAAAGTACTCTTATAACTCATATGGAAAGCGTAGAAAGCACTTGCAACCATGTTGGAGATGACCGTTGCAGATGCAACACCGATCACGCCCCAATGGAAGGCAAAGATGAATAGCGCATCGAGAACAATATTCACGATAACACTGAGCATCATGCCGATCATTGACGTGATTGCTGCCCCCTCCGAGCGTACGATATTCTCCAGCGTGAAGAATAAAATCACGAATGGTGAACCGATAAGCATTATCGTGACATAGTCTTTCGTAAATCCGAAGGAGTCCGGCGTTGCCCCCAGCCCATGAACAATAGGCTCAATTAAAGGGAGGCCAACAGCTATTACGATAATTCCAAGCCCTAAACTACTGTAAAAGGCAAATGAAGATACATGCTTTAGATCATCCACTTTTTTCTCACCCAGTAAACGAGAGATGAATGTACCGCTACCTATACCAATTAGGTTGCCTAGCGCCATAATGACCGCGAATAACGGCAACGTTAGTGCAAGTGCGGTTAACATGGCTGTATTACCCAATGTACCAAGGAAATAGGCATTCAAGATGGAATAGATAACACTCATTGATGTGCCTAACATCATTGGGACAGCAAAGTGAGCTACAGCTTTGGTGATCGGTGCTTTTTCAAAGTAATGGAGGTTTTCTGCATCCATGTGGATCACTACTTTCATCATTAATTTTGATCTAATCTAACACCGTTAGATTGAACCTTACAGTGTTAGATGTTATCATGAACTTATGAACCTGTAAAGCATAAACTTACACTGTTAGATTAAAGGGCGGATAATGATGAAAAAACAACAGCCTCAGATTTCGGAAGATAAGATTCTGGAAACCTCGTGGCAGCTTCTGGCGGAAGAGGGCATTGAGAAATTCAGCATGAGACGCTTGGCAGACAAGCTGGGGATTCAGGCTCCATCTCTATACTGGTACTTCAAGAGCAAGCAGGCACTCTACCAGCGTCTGGCCAACCAGATATCGAAAATTATTCTGGACGAGTTTCACGCTGAAGGGGATTGGAAAGAGCAGATGGAAGGGCTTGCGCTAACCGTACGGAATGTGCTCAGCCGATATCCTTGCTCCACACAGCTCATGATGATGACGCTACCCCACGAGCCGGACATGATCCGGTTCACCAACCGTATGTTGCTCTGCATGGAATCGACGCCATTAGAGCAAGAACAGAAATTACAGGCAGTTCTTACGCTTGTAAACTATGTATTCTATTTTGTACTGGACGATTATCAGCATCAGCGCAATATCTCGGCTGTCCTTAAGGATCAGGAAACACTTCAGGGTGATGAGATGATCCAACTTCTGGACTCCATGAGTGAGAAGGAAGCTGGAATCTTCAGTAGGATGTACAAGAACGGGATGTTTGAGGTAATGGGAACCGAAGGAGCTTTCGAGTTCGGCTTGAAGCTTATATTGTTGGGGATTGAACAAGTGGTTAAAGAGCATGAGAAGTAGACGCGTGATGCTATGGAGACAGTAACGAGGGTTACTGAGTGGTAATTGGATATGTAAAATAACAAAGAATGATAACAACAATCCGTCTAAAGAAGCGGCTAGTTGGTGTTATCATCTTTGTTATTCGAGGATCAAGAAGTTGATTCTATCGGAAGCTGCAAAGCCAGTGACTTTATAAAGATTACCGGCAATTTAATTACCTTTCGGCATTTTGCTCTCATCCATATAAAGCAGGTTCCAGCGGTGACCGTCCAGGTCGGCAAATCCCGCGCCATACATCCAGCCGTCCGTTTCACCAGGCTTGCCAAAGATAGTTCCTCCGGCAGTCTCTACTTTTTGAATAAAAGCATCAACTTCCTCTCTGCTGTCAGCTCCAATGGAAAATATAACTTCTGCGCTATGGGAAGTATCTGTGATTTTTGCACCTGTAAATTTCTCAAACGCTGCATCCGGAAACAGCATGATCGTTGTTTGGCCAATGACAAGCTGGGCTCTCTCGTTACCAACATTCTTCCCATGGAATCCAATCTCGTTGAAAAAGGTAGTGGATTTCACAACGTCTTTCACCGGCAGGTTAATCCAGATATTTTGTGACATGGCTGCAGCCTCCTAGAGTATATTTTGAACACTCTTACTATACTCTACTTAAATCCAAAATTACATAATCAGGTACGTACAATAATGAGATGTTTAGAAATAACGGGTATAATGAAGGCTGATTTAGAGAAATCTGCTTTGTAGTGAAGGGATGATTCATATTGATAGATCACGATAATCTTGAAGAGTATCTAGACCCGGTTAATTATGATCTTGAGTTTGGCGGCGAAACGAATAAATACAACTTTTATCTTGAATTTTCCAAATTAAATCCAGGTGAGGTGTTGGAACTTGCATGTGGTACAGGGTTGACTACCATTCATTTATCAAAATCGGGGATAAACATAACAGGTGTTGATATTTCTTCGTCAATGCTTGAATATGCGCGGGTTAAAGCTCAAGGTCTGCCTGTTGAATTCATTGAAGCTGATGCCCGTACATTCAATTCCGAACAGCGTTTTTCCATGATTTATTTGACAGGAAATGCATTTCAGGCTTTTTTGAGCGATGAAGATCAAAGGGCCTTACTTGAGACTGTCAACAAACATCTAGAGCCTGATGGATTGTTTGTTTTTGAAACCCGAAACCCCTTGGGGACCGATTTATCCAACGAAGAGGAAAGCACCTGGGGAGAGTTTATCGATAAAGATGGAATTACAGTCAAGGTATCAGGTACACAGACGTATGATACAAGTCACCAGATCATGCACTGGGTCACGTTCCGTGATTGGGGAGGATCGAAGAAAACAATTTCTCGAATTGCATGTCGCTTTATGGATAATGATATGCTTCAGGGGTTATTAACAAGCTGCGGCTTTTGTATCGAAGATCAATATTCGGACTGGGATAAAACACCGTTCAATCCTTTATCTCCTTCCATCATTAGTGTTTGTCGAAAAATACACAGAGCCTAAAACGAACAATCCCGGAATATTCACCCAAATCGTTCTAGTTACTTCAAAACCATGACAAAAAGAGCAATTTCCAATGAGGTTGCTCCTTTTGTCATGGTTTATTTTGCCTAACGGTGTACACGCAGTTTCTTCCTCCGGCAAGAATGTATTCTCCCCGTTCAATATGAACATTATCGCCTAGAACTGTTTTGAATAAATGTAACTCATTCTTGCATAGTCCGGTACATACCGCAGCCGCTTCACAGATGGGACAATGCTTCTCAATGAGTAGGAGACTGCCATCATCCTGCTCCTTAACCTCGGCCATGTAACCTTCATTCGTACGAATTTCGGCTAATTTCTCCAACTTCTCTCTAACATCTGATGCATCGCCTAGATACTCAAGATATTGTTTTTGCATATTTTTATTTCGAACATCCAGCAGCTTGTCCAGCCCTTCATTACCAAAGGCTTCTTTCATCGAATTGATGAGGCTGACGGATAAATCCGAATATCCGCTCGGGAAAAAACGATTAGCCGAAGGAGTTAATATCCATAGCTTGGTGGGTCGACCCATGGGACGCGCTTCTTCCACAGTTGTAACCAATCCTTCTTCTTTTAGCGCATTCAGATGTTGACGAATTGCCATTCCAGATAATGAAAACTGAGAGGAGAGTGCCACAACATCCATTCCCCCGCGCTCCTTTAACAGATCAATAATCGCTCTCCGGGTACTGGTCGAGACATCTTTTTTAGTCTGATTTCCGCTCATGGTGAACCTCCTTTTGAAGCAACTGAATCTTCAACACTCCCTACATTTTAAACAAAAATATTGACAAAGTCAAAGCCGAACTGTAGCTTAGACATTATAAACAAAAATGTTTACTAAGTATCCGGATACGATGTATACATACCAATTTTCTTGGAGGTCACATTTCATGTCGTCTAATCATCAAAGTATTTTCAGCCCGCGTTATTTTGCATTATCCATAGGAATTATTTTGTCAGTGATGGCCGTTGGATTCGAAGGTCTATCCGTAACCACCATTGCTCCTTCAATTGCTGGAGACTTGAATGGTCTTAGCCTGTTCGGGTGGATATTCAGTACATATCTGCTTGCGCAGATTATCGGGACGCTGGTCGTCGGTCGGATCATTGATAAAAGAGGACCTGCAGCGCCGTTCACTTTTGCACTTCTGTTGTTTATCGTAGGGCTGATCGCTGCCGCAACAGCAGGCGATATGTATATCATGATAGGGTCACGGGCCCTGCAGGGTTTGGGTGCCGGAGCCATGATGACTTGTGTGTATACGGCTATATCCTTAAGTTACCCGGATGAGCTACGTGCCAAAATTCTTGGAGCATTTGGTACTGCCTATGTTCTTCCGTCTATGCTCGGTCCATATGTAGCTGGTCTAATCGCAGATCAGTGGTCCTGGCGCTTTGTTTTCTGGGGAATCTTACCTGTACTGGTGGTTTCGGCATTGCTTAGTTTACCTGCCTTTAGGAAATTGAAAGTGCAGAAATCGGGAGGGGATAGCGGATCTTCATCCACTTGGATGGCGTTACTTTTAACGATGGGTACAGGGGTTTTCTTGGTTGGTCTTAGTAAGCTTCCGAGCATTATGGGATTTGTTTTAGTCATTATTGGCTTCGTATTGATGTTGTTTCCGCTCCGTAAGTTGCTACCGAAGGGCACACTTACGTTGCGAAGAGGTATGCCAGCAATTCTGGCAACACGTGGGTTGTTCTTCGCTGCTTATACCAGCACACAGAATTTCTTGGTATTGGCTCTAATCGACGTGAAAGGAATCACACCTTCTCAGGCCGGATTAATTGTAGCGAGTGCTGCATTAAGTTGGTGTATCATTGCGTATCTGCAAGGACGATGGGATGCGGCAGATCAGGGCAGTGGACGTCATATGAGAATCATTCTTGGGGTATTGCTGCTTGCGATAGGGATTGCCATCGTATTTTGGGTACCTGTTGTGACCGTTACCATCGCAGTTCTTGGTCAGATCATTGCAGGCGTTGGTATTGGATTGGCGCACCCGATTAGCGGTGTTGTCGCATTTTCCCAAACGGGGGAGGAAGGTGTGGGCCAGACCTCGGCCAATCTGCAATTTGCAGATTCTTTTACTCCTGGCGTAGTGATCGGCATCGGTGGTTCCATCCTTGTAGTGTGTCAGGCTGGTGGAATGTCACTTCAATCCGGCTTAATTGTAGCCATGGGTTTCCATCTCTTGTTGATCGTCATGAGTATCGTTGCGAGCACTCGGATCTCACCACGCGGATGAATATGAAAGTGGGTGTACAGACCATTGTTCACTGAAGAACAGAATAAAATATTTACGGCTTATCGTATCATCGGAACGAAATGGACGATCCATATTTTATGTGCTCTTTCTCAAGGCCCGAAGAGATTCGGTGAAATATTCGAAAGCATTCCTTCCATTTCCGAAATGATCCTCTCCAGACGTTTAAAGGGTCTTCAACATGATCATTTGGTCAAAAGAACAATACTGACACGCCCTACACAAATTATTTATGAACTTACGCCAAAAGGAGTTGCTCTTGCTACATTTATACCCTGTCTAATCGACTGGGATACAAGATTTTCAAAATGATACCATCAGGGAGGAACAAAATGATCATTAAGGTCAGTGATACAGCATCGGACAAAATCGTCGAAATTTTATCAGGTGCGGATATCCAAAATGCCTTCCTTAGAGTAGGCGTTGATGAAGGGGGATGCAGTGGTTTATCTTATACCCTTATCGTGGATGAGCAGCAGGCAGAAGAAGACATGGTGTTAAATAAAACGCATTTCAGGATATTGGTTCATGCGAAAAGTATTCCATATATTGATGGTCTTGAGATCGACTATGAAGAGAGCGGAATGCTGGGCGGATTCATCATGAATAATCCAAATGCCAAAGTCTCGTGTGGATGTGGGGCCAGTTTTAGAATGGCCAATTATCGTGGCGAAGTAAAAAAATGTGATTAAACTGAGGGAAGGGGTGCAAATCATTGATTTCATTTGTAGTATCTGATCAAGCGATCGATTCCTTTAAGAATGAATGGGAGTTGGAAAAGGGCCAGTATGTAAGAATTTACGCAAAATATGTTGGAGGAGGCTCCGATGCTTTTACAATTGGCATCAATGCGAGCGCTACACCAGTCGATCCCGCTTTGGTTCAATCCATTGGAGGCTTTCATTTCTTTGTTGAAAAAACAGATGTCTGGATCCTGCAGGATCAACTTCTCCGAATTGACTGTAATGAAAATGGCATATTTTCAAGCAAAATCTCTTATTGAACATGGGAATCATATTCTAAACTACAATCCTACTTTTTAAACATTTAACTTTACAAAGTATAACACTTCATGTATATTCAGGAAGTAAAAAGGTTTATTTTACCATAATATCCATCGAATTATGGAGGTGTAGAAGACAAATAACAAGCAGATTGGGATTTTTGATGCACAGTACAGGGCGCCTACAATTGGGATTATGCTGGTTCTGGCAACCGTAGCTTTTGAAGGACTGGCTATCACAACGATTGCTGCGAAAATGGCACAAAGTTTAGAGGGCATTCATTTATATGGTTGGATCTTCAGCGCATTTTTGTTATCTCAGCTTATTGGAACTTTGGTTATGGGTCAGCAGATTGACAAGCGCGGCGTTTTTACATCCATGCTGGTATCTTTTAGTGTTTTTGTGTTAGGAACTGTGGTCTCCGCTGTCTCTTTCGATATGTACATGCTTATTGCCGGAAGAGCCCTTCAAGGTTTTGGAGCGGGGGCCCTGATCACATGCGTTTATACCTGTGTGACGTTGCAATATCCAGATAAACTTCGTACTCAAATCCTGGCCGCATTCTCCATGGCATTTGTCCTGCCTACCTTAATCGGACCTTATGCAGCAGGCCTTATTGCTTCCTACATCTCGTGGCGATATGTTTTCTGGATCGTTCTACCCTTGATTGGAATAGCGCTCAGTCTCACATTCCGTTCTTTCCGTAATTTGCAGCTTCAGCAAGATCTGACAGGTCCAGCGCGAGCAACGGACTCAAAGATTATGTATGCGATTCTGCTTGCCGTTGGAACGGGGCTGTTACTCACAGGACTTGGTATGATAACCGATTGGAAAGGCATCGTGCTCACTTTGGGTGGATTAGTCGTCATGATCCCACCAATGCGTAAATTGCTGCCTGTGGGTACTTTTTCGGTACAAAAAGGATTGCCTGCTACTTTAGTTTCGAGAGGGCTATATGTTGCTTGTTATTTTACAACGGAAAGTTTTGTGATCTTGGCACTAACCGAAGTGAAGGGGTTATCAGCTGACCTTGCTGGCCTCATTGTAGCAGGAGGATCTCTCAGCTGGTCCGCCGCAGCGTGGTTACAAGCCAAGCTTGATGCACGAGATCAAGGTCGTGCCCGAAAGGGTAGGGTCATGACGGGCATTGGGATTATGATCGTTGGAACTGTACTTGTGATTCTGGCTCTTATTCTGACGGACGGCGGGATTATACTCATCCTTCTCTCACAAATGATTACAGGGTTCGGTGTTGGATTGGCCAACCCTACAACGGCAGCCATTGCTTTACAACATGCCTTGCCCAGGAAAGAGGGAGAAATGTCCGCCAATCTACAATTTGTGGATTCCTTCTATATGGGAGTAAGCATTGGAGTTGGTGGCGCACTGATTGCCTTGTCCGAAACGTTACAGTGGGGCATATCGACTGGCGTCTTCATCGTGTTAACACTGCAATTATTATGGGTCTTGTTAAGTTTCTTAGCATCACTACGAATTACCAAACTCGTTCATCAAGAACATCATCCAATCAACCAAGTGAAGGATAACATCTCCATGTAACGGATGACGACCGCGTCGTTAAATACATCAAGAAGAACGGGGGGACTAATTACATTGGGAGGTGGATAAGATGGCACGTGTATTAGTCGTCATTACTCCAGCTGAAGGACATGTGAATCCATCGTTAGGATTAGTTACTCAGTTGATTGACAACGGTGAGGAAGTTGTCTATGTGTGCACGGAGGAGTACCGTTCCCGAATTGAACAAACCGGTGCCCAGATCATTACCTATCCGTTTCCACAAGATGCCTTCTCTCATGATCCGGTGTTGAAACCCCAGGAATACAAGCATTCTTATCAGTTCATTTATATGATGGTAAGCGGTATTATTGGGAGGATCATCCCCAATGTGCTGCATGTGATAGAGGATCAAAAGTTCGATTATATGATCTTTGATTCTCTGATGGGATGGGGAGGGACTATTCTTGCAGAAAAACTTAGAATTCCTGCGGTGTGCTCCATTGCTTCCTTTGCTTTCGTGGAGCCTCTCGGGGCCCACTCAGGCCTGAGTGAGACGGAGACGACGGAGCTTTATGAGGCTACGATGAAGATCACAACGGAGTTAGCCGAAGAGTTTCAAGTGAGTATCCCAGCCATAGAAGAGATTCCGGCACATGCAGGTCAGTTAAAGCTCGTCTACACCAGCCGTTATTTTCAGCCGCAGGCAGAAAAGCTGGATGATCGTTTTATTTTCACGGGTCCTTCAATCATAACACGTCATGATGCTCCGACCTTCTCATTTGAGTTGCTACATGAAAGGTACCCGCATACCGTGTACATTGCTATGGGGACGATTTTAAATAAAAATTTGGATTTCTATCAGCTTTTCTTTGAAGCATTAGGGGATCTACCCGTGAATGTTGTTCTATCTTCAGGAAAATACACGGATATGGAGCCGCTCGCTAATCAAATACCTCCTAATTTTATCGTTAAGCCCTACATTGCCCAGTTGGAGATGCTGCAGCATACCGATGTTTTTATTACACATGCTGGAATGAACAGCACGAGTGAGGCGTTATATTACAACGTTCCGTTGGTGATGATTCCATTGACATCGGATCAGCCTCTTGTCGCCAATCGGGTACAGGAGTTGGGCGCGGGTATTACATTAGATAAACATAACCTCAATGCAACTGATTTGAGAGAGGCATTAACGGAAGTGCTACACAATCCGTGTTATAAACGGCAGGCTTACCTCATTGGTGAATCCTTAAGGCAGGCTGGAGGTTACATACGGGCAGCCGAATTGATTATGAGTCATATAGATTCAGGCCGGGGAAGTTACACAATTTAATGGTTGTCCATCCAAAGTCGCTTAATTAGCGGCTTTTTTTTGTTTTAATAACCTCAAGACTTGACCTACAGTTAACTCTATGACTTATACTCGATTAGGCTTGCAAATTATATGAGGAATTGGAGATTTTATTTATCATGGCGAAGAGCACGAATTGGAATGTTTTTGGACTCGCAATACTACTAGGTTTATTTTCTACATTAGGTCCATTTACGATTGATATGTATTTACCGGCTTTCCCGGAGATTGCACAAAATATGAATACAACGGCATCACTTGTACAATTTAGTCTTACTGCTTGTTTGTTAGGACTAGGTGTAGGACAACTCGTTATGGGTCCTTTGAGTGATGCGTACGGTAGACGTAGACCTTTGTTGATCTGCATGGCGGCCTACATTATTTGTTCCTTGGCATGTGCGTTTGCTCCGAATATCGGACTATTGATTTTGTTTCGCTTCACGCAAGGATTTGCGGCATCCGCTGGAATTGTCATTTCCCGTGCGATAGCTAGAGATCTGTATAGTGGGCATGAACTCACTAAATTTTTCTCTTTGCTCTTGCTTGTAGGAAATTTGGGGCCTTTGGCAGCACCGATCGCGGGAAGTGGCATTCTTTCCTTCACCACATGGATTGGCGTGTTTATCTCGCTTTCATTCCTGGGGGTTTTCTTATTGATCATGACCAAGTGGAGCTTAAAAGAAACACACCCGGTCGAAAGACGTATGGTTCCCGACTTCAAACAGCAATTGGGTAATTACAGAATGCTTCTGCGTGACCGCACGTTTGTTGGCTACATGCTCGCACAGGGAATCATGACGGCAGGGGTCTTTGCTTATGTAGCAGGAACACCTTTTATTTACCAAAATATATATGGTGTTACACCCACAGTATTTGCTATATTGTTTGCTTCGAACGGAATCAGCTTGATCATCGGTTCTCAAATCGTGGGTCGATTGGCAAAACGTATCCCTGAGCAAACGCTTCTACTATCCGGACTATGGCTTGCATTAATAGCAAGTGTCGCTGCTTTGGTGGTAACTTTGGTTCATGGTCCACTTTTCGCTTTGGTCATTCCATTGTTCTTCTTTGTTTGCTCAATCGGCATTACGTCTACAGCGGCATTCCCGCTGGCCATGGAGAGTCAAGCTAAGATGGCCGGAAGTGCAGCAGCACTGCTCGGCGTTGTTCCTTTTCTACTGGGTGCATTGGTTGCTCCTCTGGTCGGTATCGCAGGTGAGGACACTGCCGTCCCGTTAGGACTCACTTTGTTAATGACCAGTATCATTGCCATTGTTACTTATTTTCTACTCGTTAAAAAAATCTCGCAACATACACCTAATCATGCCCAGTCTAATGCTGATTTTTAATATAGAAGGAACAGCTCGCCAAGGATTGGCGTGAGGCATAATGAATATGATTCCATAACAAGTCGCTAACATAGCGGCTTTTTTTGGTTTTTCGTACTGAACGCTCAGCCTGAATTCCGGTAAATCGTTGTTAGAAAAATGGAGAGACTAGGGGAGGAGGGGACGCTCACTGCTTCAACTGGTATAAGTTTAATCTCTCTTGTACAGCGTTTAGGACTTCCTCCGGAATTTCCTTAACTTTGATATCTTCACCTAGAAAAAGCAACCAATTGGTGATTTCAGTTAATTCGTCTACGTTATGAACATTTGTAAATGTCTTTAGAAGGGCTGTAGTTTGGTACGGATTCGTATAGGCAATTGAAAACTTTAAAGGATGGTACTTTTTATATTGGGCAATCGCCTTTGGGCCAAGTTCCAAAACAAGGTTGATGACCTCTTCCTGTGTATTTCGTTTTAGTTGTTCTACAATCTTTTTCATACTCGGTCTTTTTTTCGTCGGGTATGCTTCTACACGGATGAGATTGTTGACAGATATGATTCGTCTCTTTTCTTCCTCCAAGTCAAAACCTTCAATGATCCAATGGCCTTTTTGATGATGAAGGTGCAAGAGAACGATGGGATAGGACTTTGTTTTCTTCTCTTCTTGGACAGTAACTAACAAATAACGTTCGATAAGAAGAAGTTGGATGAGTTTTTCCAAGGTAGGGTGGGGCAGGTCTGACAGATCAAGCAAGTCTGGATTATGGGGATTGGTCCCTTCAAAAAGCAATAATTGATTGAGATGCACAAGGTCATCTTGCTGATTCTCTGAGATGAGGCCCAATAATTTTTCAGCCAAAGATTGACGACTCTTCAGATAAGGAAGTTGTTGATTTCTTGTCGCCATAAAGGCAATGAATAACGCTTTGAGTTCATTATCGGTAAAGCGTACCGTGGGCAGGAGGGAGTTGTTCATGACAAAATAACCGCCGTCCCGCCCAACTTCAGCGACAAGTGGCATTCCCATAGCTTCAATTTCTCTGATATCTCGAATGGCTGTCGAACGCGAAATGTTAAATTCTCGCATGATTTCAGAAATGGTAAAGTGCGCTCGGTTATTGATATACCGCGTGATGATATTAATGCGTTCAACTTTTTTCATTGGGCCCCCTAAACAGTATCATATTCTGACATGATTTAAGGTTATTATAAACCCATCAAGTGAAAACACAAATCAATTGAAAATTAAAAGAGGATGGTGTAACAATGAGTAATTATCATTTTGAAGAAAAAGACAGCTTTATCGTTTTAGGTATTGGTACGGAGCTTAAGAGCGACTACACAGACTATGCTGGCATCAACAAAGAGAAGGCGGATTTTTGGTCCACTGTGAAACAAGATGGAAGCCTGGACACATTAAAGTCTCTGGCTACGAATGACTATATTTTTGCTGTAAACGAAGCGGTGAATAACAAAATGATGCATTATGCTGGCGTCATGACAGAAGAATCTCTGCCAGAAGCAACAAGAGTGATCCAATTCCCTAAGGGAGAATACCTGGTTGTGAAGGGCGAAGCAGAGACGGCAGATGCACTCAGTAATATGCTTACTGGCATTGCCTTTGGTCAAGCCCTCCCCGCAGAAAAGGATTATGCCTATGTTGGCGGACCCAATGCAACGGTTGAAATGGGACAGAAAAACGGTTTGGTATATGGTGAAATGTGGATTCCTGTTGTACGGAATTAAAGAACAGTAGGTCATAAGGTTCGAAAGTAATTGAAGTGCACCCGTAAGAATGGACATAGGATAACCCCTGGTTGATCCGATGAAATTCTACGAGGTGCACTTCATGCGTTAATTTAACACACCATTGCCGACAATGTTCACCTTTACTTCCGGGTGAAAACGAACTTGGGCATATTGTTTATTCCAGTCCAGGCTTTTCCACAATTCCGGGTAATGGGCAATTAAATGTCTGCCAATACCGAAGGAATCACACCCACTTCGCTGAAGTGTCTTGATGATTTGTTCTGCGTCCTGGGTCATTTCATCGGTTAACCTACGGTTTAGACGTTCAATCGTGTCTTTTTCCTGAAGATGGTTCATCGCATACTCAACGATCGTTACAGGAAGTTCGATATGGAGACTCACATCAATTTGGCTATCATATGCCACCTTGACCGCAAGTTTTCGTTTGATTTGTTGCATATTCGCTTCATACGTAACATAGTTCCGTGGATTGTTTGAAGGACCTGGGTGAACCTTTTTGACAAAACGCGCTGTTTTATTCCACTTACCACTCATAATAATGTATAAAGGGGCTTGTTCGGTATCGAGACTCCCACTGAACCTTTGCCCATGAAACAGAGCAATTCCCCGTGCATCAATCTCCTCTCCGTCCTTATAGAGGTAAGGCAGCGTGAAATCTTGTCCTGGATCCAGCATGGGCGGGAGAAGAGTCTCTAATGTCATCTCAGGAAAGATACATAGTTCCTCCAGACTCTTAATTTTTTTAGTGATAAACTCACCAATTAATATACTGCCAACTCTTTTTTGGTGTAACAACTCTCCGGCGTCGCCATCCACAACGGCAATTTTCACATGCGAGGTCGGGTAATCCGGTTCCCGATATAAGACATCCAGGTAAGGATAGATATCATTCTGTGCTAGTTTGTTCCCGTATAAGATCATCCCATATTTGAAGAACCGGATATCACCAGTCACTTTAGCGCGAATTCGATCGGTGCTTTGTCGGACCGATCTCCCGATGCCTGAATGAACCTCATTAATACTGCTCCCTTGTTGACTCTCAAAATCATCGACAATTTCAAGTGTTTGTTTGATTTCACCCTCTGAGGTGATGTCGAACGCCGAAGCATTAGCCAGCCTCGCATCTTTTAAACTATCCTGGTCCCAGCATCCCGTCACGACCATAAGCAGGATCAACATACCAGGAGCCAGTCCTCGTTTACTCATATCATCTTCTCTTTTCGTTTCAATATATAGGATAGAACCAATAGCAGGAAAGGCAGGATCATGAGAAAAAAGTAAGCCGATCTGTTGGCTATCGTACTAATCAACTCAAGGTTTTTCTTTTGTTGTGGCAGATAGGCAATAACACAAGAAGCAATAACGACATAAGGCACAGCTTTTTTATGGTGTTTTTGTTTGAACAGATAACTTATCCCATAGGATGCCGTATAGTAGTAGCCACAGATGGCTCCAAAAATTGAAATTAACCAGATGGGAAGGAACAGGAAATCGGCCCGGTCCATTGTCCCGAGTGGGATAGAACGGAGTAAATAAATGACGGGTTCAGGCATTAAGTCAAGTTGCTGGGGGCTGAAAGCCGTTGAACATATAAACACGGTAAATGCATATAACAAAACGACTACAGCACTTGCAGAGGCAACAGACTTGAGTTTGCCACCGCTGCTACCTTCAACCATGGGAAACACAACAAGAAAAAACTCGAATCCAAACATGGCCATTAATGTTTCGGTTGATCCACTGATGATATTCGGCCATCCTGCTTCGGTTAAAGGCAAAAGATATAACAGATTGATCTCCTTAAGTCCGTAACTGATCAATACCATCATGGGCAAGACCAAAAAGGAGATGAGAACAAGTACCCGGGCGATGATTCTTAATTTTTGCCGAACCAAATAGATACTGCTGAACAAAAACAGGGCTAATATAGCCCACCGAGGTGTATCCTGCAGCATCCAACGGTTAATCACACCATAGGCGTTTACCAAAACAGAAGTACCCATTAATAGGAAATATCCAACGTAGGCAATGATCAGCAATTTGCCAATCCATTTACCCATAATCAGCGTTACAATTTGATAAATGGACGAACTCGGGAATCTTCGCATCAAAAGCCAGCACAACAGTATGACAAGCTGAATCAGGAACCCTCCAAGAAAAACAGAAATCCACCCGCCGCCTTTGGACAGAAGGTGTATTCGATAAGGGAGGGACAAGATATCTACACCAATTTCAAATTTCATAGTAAGTAAGAACAATTGTCCCTGAGTGATTGTCGTTTCCTTATTCACGTTTTTTCCAACTCCTAGAAAACTTCTGCTGATTCAACCGCTGCGGACGGGCATCATGAGGACGCCCGCGAAGCGCCCAGATCGGAAAGCGAATCCATACATCTTTCATGTCAGCTAATCGGAAAGGGGCCACTGGAGCAAAATAAGGCGATCCAAAGTTTTCTAACTTACATAGATGAATGGTTAGAATCACCAGACCAAATGCGATGCCGATATATCCAAAAAGCGCAGCTCCAATCATCATTGGAAAGCGGAGAATACGTACCGCTGAGCTCATCTCATGCGAAGGTACCAAAAATGACGAGATTGCGGTTAGTGATACCACAATAATCATGGTGTAGGATACAAGCCCCGCTCGAACGATAGCATCTCCGATAACCAAACCGCCAACGATGCCGATGGTCTGTCCCACTCGGCTCGGAAGTCGGACTCCGGCTTCCCTTAATACTTCAAAGATCAATTCAAGCAACATTGCCTCTACAAGTGCAGGAAAGGGGATGTTCTCCAATGATTTCTTGATTGTGTGTGCCAGCTCGATCGGTAAAATAGCGGAGTGAAAGGAAATGGTCGCAATATAAACAGCAGGTAATGTAAAAGCAATGACAAAACTCATCATTCGAATTAACCGTAAAAAGGAACTGACAATCCAGCGACCATGATAATCATCCGGACTCTGGTAAAAAGCAAAAAACGTCACTGGAGCGATAAGAGCTGAAGGACTGCCTTCGGCAAGTATGGCGACACGTCCTTCCATCAAGTTGGCAATAACCCGGTCAGGCCTTTCGGTATTGAGTTGCTGAGGGAAGAGAGAAAAAGGATTATCCTCGATAAACTCTTCAATAAATCCTGGAGCCAGCACCATATCTGAAGATATTGATGTGATTCGCTCTTTAACTTCGTTTACCAACTCCGGATTGGCTAAGTCTTGAAGGTATACAACTGCAATTTTGGTATGTGTCTTCTCGCCAACGTTAAAATATCGAACGATTAAAGACGGACTTATAATTTGTCTACGAAGCAGATTCAAATTAACGGAAAGTTGCTCTATGAATCCATTGTGCGGCCCTCGAATAACACCTTCGTTTTCCGGCTCGGTTGTGCTACGGACATACATCTTCTCGGTAGAAAGTATGTAAAACTCCGGGTATCCATCAAGTATGTACAGACATTTACCTTGAATGATTGAGTCTACTCCAATGTGCAGATTCGTTTCTTTTCGACTTTCTAATGTGGTGAACGATGGATAGATTTCCGCATGAGCATGCTCATTTAGTGCTGTTAAGACATGTGTTTGAATGATCTCCTGATCTACAAGTGAATCGATATAGAGAAGCACACTCTGTACACCATTGAGTAGAAGCAGTTGTTTTTTCAAATCGTCAGTATTACACAGGGACTGCTCTACATAAGCAATATTCATTTTTAATTCAGAGAATGCCTGATTGATTGGGGTCATTGATCCACCTCTTTATAAAATGCGACATGGATTATGTTGTGCAAAATCAAGATGATTATTCAAAAGAGGCTTTTTATTCAAGAACTTATAACCAAAGTTTGAAAGATCGTTGTCAAAATCCATAATTTACAATCCAATTAGAAACTTTTTCCTAAATCTAGCGTCTAATACTATGACTTTTTGAGGGGATGTAAATAAATTACTAGAGAGTAGAAGGAGCCAAAGACAACGCATGAATATGAAGAAGAAATTATCCATTTTTACCGCTTTAACCGTTTTTCAGGCATTTGCAGTTGGTTCTGTGAATGCGCAATCCGCACCGCAAGGTGACACCGCGTCAGTAAACACGGCCAAAGTAGAATCCGTAGAGGTGTTAAAACAAGAGCAACCGATTGCAGAGCGTGAAGTGAAGACAGAGAGCAATAACAAATCGATCAATACTCCGTCCTCTGAAGCCAAGGAAACTAAAACCTCGACCGGCGATCAAGCAACATCCAAAACAGATAGTGAGAAACCTGCATTGGATGGGGGAGAGACCACTACTGACGCAACGGGCACAAAACCTGAGGTTCAAGAGGAAGCCCCTGAGGGGGAAACGCCAGCTACACCTGCTCAAATAGAGCAACCATCCATTGATGGGACGTCTCCTGTAGCAGCAGGTGGGAATCTGACGTTGTACATGAATAGCAACAAAATGGAGCAGGATGGAAAAACGTATCTTGCTGGCCAGCCAATGGCTGTAAAAAACGGTGTATCCTATGTTGCCATCCGTGCGCTGGTTGACCGTGTGGGATACGGCGTCAAATATGATAACAAAACCAAGGAAACCATCATTATTAGTGGTGAGGATGAACTCCGATTCAAGACGAACAGCAAGGACTATACCGTCAATGGAGAGACAAGAACGATGAAAGGCCCGGCTTATCAGCAAAAAAGTACATTCATGGTGCCGTTAACTTCCATTACTCAAGCCCTGAACATCACCTATAAAGTGAATCAGTCGGCCAAGACGGTTGTGCTGAATCTGAATACGAAACCTGTTGCAAGCTTCACCATTTCCCAAAAGGAAATCTTTGCAGGGGATAAAGTGGACTACGTGACTTCTAACAGTTCCCCCAATGGAATGGATATCGTTGATGAACGCTGGACAGGTCGCCAGGATTCATTTGATCAAGCAGGTACATATACGATTTCATATCAAGTACAGGATTCCAACGGCCAATGGAGTGATCCCTATTCAATTACCATTGAAGTATTGAGTCCTAATCTTCCTCCTGTAGCGATGTTCGCCACAGATAAAGAAGAATATAAAATGGGCGAAAAAATAACATACACAGACCAAAGTACAGATGATGAAAATAATATAGTCAAAGCAGTATGGGAGAACAATTCCCTTGCTTTCTTTGAACCAGGTCCAAAAACGGTGACGCTTACGGTTACTGACAATCATGGCGCTACGAATACGTACTCCAAGGTTATCACCATAACCAATGAGACCTTATATTCATTTACCGACTTCAATTTACTCTTCACGCCGGTAGGACAGAAATTTACCTTTAACGGCGGCGAAGTGACTACCATGGAGAAAGTGCCTTATACGTATATGGATGAGCCAAGTTTGCTGATCCGCAGTAACAGTCCGGAAACCGTGAATACGGAAGGCATCGTATATAAAGAATCATCTTCAGGACAGACCCGTTTCATGATTCACCACGTGAACAACACAGGCAAAAGAGTAAAAATGTATGTGATTGCAACCAATAACAACCCAAATCCGGCTGTATTCGAACAACAGAATATGGGCTTTGCCGGACCTACACCGTATGCGACCGTAGCCGGGAAATTGTCTATTGATAAATGGTTCAAGTCAATTCAGACTGGAGCGGATCAAAAGAAAGAGTACCTTCAACCTGGGGAAAGCAAATTGATTTTGACAGAACTTAATAAAACGCCGATGAAAGAAGGACAAGTCATCTCTCTCTATTCGGATACATATAGTGATTATTCCTTAGACTATAACGTTATCCTGGTGGAAGAAAATAAAGATCCGTTCGAAGCGTTGCCATTGCTTCCCGTGCTTGATCGTGACGGAGTGCATAACCGGGGTACCTACCCGAACGCGACTCGCATCATAAAGTACGATGAGCACGTGGGAATCAAACCGGCCCGTCTGCCACTTGGTGACAATTCAAGCGATCCCAATCTGGTAGGAACAGATCCGATGGCTTACACAGACGCATCCAATGCGGGTAATTTCGGCGTATTGTACAAAATCACGCTGACCAATGTTGCACCGCGTACGCTTATCTCCTTTAACCCTCGTGGAGGGAAGTACTCCGGAGTAGCGCTGGTGAACAACCAGTTGGTATCGATTGCCGAAGGCAATGTTGCCGTTGCTAATTCAAGCGAACAAAGCGTTCTTTACCGCACCGGATCAATTGGAGAGAGCGTAACGATTCTATTCTCTGCCGCGCCAGGAAGCAACCTGCCGGTCAATCTGCTCTTTACACCGCTCCCATCGGAGAAGTAAGGTAACTATCTCTCTTATCTCTTACAACAAATGGTTTGAGTGGCACATTAATCATCGACAGAAAAGACTCCATATGGAGTCTTTTCTTTTCACATCTTGTTTCGACTAAGGAGGAATCCATTCCAATGAATGTACTCGTCAAGTTGATAGATGAATTCAAAGAGCGCGATACCCGGCGTTTGTTGAAAGATTATCGAGACAAAGTGGAGCATATCAGGAAACGGAATTTGGAAGCTTGGGACGATCAGCACCTGCAAGTGGAATCCCTTCGGCTACAAGAAGAAGCAAGATCAGGCACGCCTTTGGATGATCTTCTGGTTGATGCTTATGCTTTAGTCTGCGAAGTTGCGAAGAGAACACTCCGATTACAGCCTTACGATGTGCAGATTATGGCTGCTATCGCTTTGCACAAGAGATTTTTGATCGAGCAGCATACCGGTGAAGGAAAAACACTCTCTGCTGTTATGCCTGTTTATCTCAACGCTTTGACTGGCAAAGGCGTTCATGTGCTCACTTTTAACGACTACTTGGCAAATCGAGATGCAGAGTGGATGGGCCCGATCTATCGCTTCCTCGGGTTAACCGTAAGCTCGGTTCAAGCGGGCATGAGCCTGTTCGAGAAAAGGGAAGCTTACGCCAAGGATATAACCTATGTTACGGCTAAAGAAGCAGGGTTCGATTATTTGCGTGACACAATAGCATTAAATGAAGCTGATACCGTACACCGTCCTTTCCACTACGTCATTGTAGACGAAGCGGATTCGCTGCTACTCGATGAAGCGCGGGTGCCACTAGTCATTAGTGGCGATTCGAGCACAACCAAGAGTGATGGTGTTCTTTTCGCAGAAGTGGCCCGACAGCTTCAGCCAGGAGAGCATTACGATTTTGATGAGTTCCAGCGGAACGTATACTTGAATGATGCGGGTGCTGCGAAAGCGGAGTTGCTTCTGGGATGCGGCAATCTGTACGATAGCCATAACAGTCATTTATTAACATCATTGAATTGTGCACTGCATGTGGAATCGCTATTAAAAAAAGACGTCGATTACATCGTCCGGGATGGTGGAATTGAACTAATCGAAGAACATACTGGCCGTGTGGCCGAGAACAGGTATTTGCCGGACGGGCTGCAAGCTGCGCTGGTGGCGAAAGAAGGATTGCAGTGGAAGGCCGGCGGGAGAATTCTCGGCACGATCACGATTCAACATTTCATTAGCCTGTATTCGGGAATCTGCGGAATGACGGCTACGGCGCACGCTTCAGCAATGGAATTCGAGGATATCTATGCGTTGCAGGTCGTGCAAATTCCACCGAACCAGCCAAACATACGGATCGACCACAAGCACCGAATATACACCCATAAGGAAGCCAAATATAAGGCACTTGTACAAGAGATCTCTTCCGTTCATAGGATGGGACGTCCCATTCTTATTGGTACGTCAAGCGTTGAGGAGTCTGATATGCTGGCGGAGGCGCTTGCCGCTGCTTACGTACCTTGCCAGGTTCTGAATGCAAAAAACGATGCGAGAGAAGCCGAAATCATCGCTAAAGCGGGAGAAATAGGCGCGGTAACGGTATCTACGAATATGGCAGGGCGCGGCGTCGACATTCGTCTTGGCGGCGGTAATCCTGCTCAGGCAGAAGTGGTTGCCAAGCTGGGCGGATTATACGTAATAGGTACACATGTGAATGAAAGCATGCGAATAGATAACCAGCTGCGCGGGCGTTCTGGCCGCCAAGGTGACCCGGGAGCTTCCGTATTTTATATAAGCCTGGAAGACGAGTTGATGCTTCGCTTCGGCATTCATAGACTGTTTCGCGCTACCAGACAGGACGAGGCTCTTGATGATCCGGCGCTACGCAGCAAAATCGAGCATATTCAGCGCGTGATCATAGGTCAAAACTTCGATATTCAGCGGGAATTAAACGGTTATTCGGATATGGTGGAGGATCAGAGGCGAATCCTATACGAAGAAAGGCTCGGAATATTGAAAGGCGAGAGACCAATGAGCCCATCGGAGCAGCGGGTACGGCTTTTTTATATGGATGAGTTCTGGGCTGACCATCTGGCATACGTATCTTACATTCGCGAAAGCATCCATCTCGAGAGTATTACCAGTCGCAACCCGATCGATGAGTTTCATACGCAAATCACCCAAGCATTTGAGAAAATTCCGGCTAAAATAGATCAAGAGTCAGCGAATATGCTTAGAAAACTTGGAGGTTCAAATGATCCGGCCAAATGGGAACAGTTCGGTCTAAAGAGTCCTATTTCGACTCGGACTTATATGATCAACGATCAATACAGTCAAGATAAGCGCAGCTCATGGACCGGAACGACGGTATTTGCCTTTTGGGGCAGTAAAATTTTGAAGCTGTTACTGTGGCCGGTATATAGGTTGTCAAAATATTGATGGGAGCGTGACGATCGATGAACAGTGAAGAACGGTTTACGAGCCGGGTCGAATCGTATTTGAAATACCGCCCGAGCTATCCAAAAGAGGCTATTGACCATTTGTACGACGTAGTTGGTTTAAGTTCGAACAGTAATATAGCAGACATCGGTTCAGGTACTGGGATCATCTCAAAGCTACTTCTGGAACGCGGAAGCTATGTAATAGCGGTCGAGCCAAATCAGGCCATGCGGGAAGCCGCCGAGCAAACGTTAAAAAGCAGTCCGCAATTCCAGAGTATAGCAGGTTCTGCAGAATCTACTGGATTACCTGATCAGTCGGTTGATTTTATTGTCTGTGCTCAGGCATTTCACTGGTTCGATCGCTCCGCAGCTCAAATCGAGTTTCGCAGAATTCTACGGCCAGGCGGGAGAGTAATACTCATCTGGAATTCACGCCTTTCACACGGTACTCCGTTTCGTGAAGAGTACAATCAATTGCTCCATACATATGGAACCGACTACAAAAAAGTTAATCATAAAAATATTTCTCAAACGATGCTGCTCTCTTTTTTCAAGGAAGGTTCGATGCATGAAATGCGATTCAGAATGAGTCAGAAGTTCGATTTCGAGGGATTGAAAGGCCGGTTGCTATCATCTTCCTACAGCCCTGCACCCGGGCATGCAAATTACGATCCTATGATGTCAGAACTGCGGAATTTATTTGATAAAAATAATCAAGAGGGTATTGTTGCATTCGACTATGAAACTGAAATTTTTTGGGGAGAAGTATAGTTCACCAAAATGATACCCAGTTATATCAACAATAAGGGATAAGAATATAACGCCATTTGAAAGTCGCTATTTTAGCGGCTTTTTTTATATTTTATTAGAACAAATTTTTGCCCAGCTTGCCTGGATTTAAGTGTTGAAAGGAACCCTGGTACACTTCCTTAAAATCTTATAAGAAATTCTTGAAATTTCAGAAATTTATCCGATAGGCGGGTGCTATTATACAAATACAAACAAAGACGAGGTGATGAAATGCAAGCGAAATTGGCAGCGGACGTCGTTCCCATCTCCGCAAAGCGAAAGTCATGGATAAGGACAATACAAAAGCACAAAGTGATGTATGCTCTCTTATTACCAGCCTTAATTTACTTTGCCGTGTTCAAATACATTCCTATGGCGGGAATCATGATTGCTTTTAAAAACTATAACCTGGCTTTGGGACTATGGGATAGCCCCTGGGTGGGATTCAAAAATTTTACGGATTTTATGAACGGCGTTTATTTCTGGGACATCATGAAAAATACGATCATCATATCGCTGTATAAGCTATTGTTCGGATTCTCCGCGCCCATCGTACTTGCTTTACTCCTCAATGAAGTGTATAGCCAATGGTTTAAGAAAATCGTACAGACCATCACTTATTTACCTCATTTTCTGTCATGGGTCATTGTGTATGGAATTATGGTGGCATTACTAGCCCCAGGCGATGGTCTCTTTAACATGATTATGAAGGATTTTGGTTTTGAACCCATCTCGTTTCTAACGGAACCTGCCTGGGGCAGATTGCTGATCATCTTATCTGAAGTATGGAAGGATATTGGATGGGGGGCAATATTGTACCTTGCCGCCTTGGCAGGAATAGATCCAAGCTTATATGAAGCAGCTCGAATGGATGGCGCTTCCAAATGGAGACAACTATGGCATATCACGTTACCTGGTATTCGAGGAGTCATTATTCTGATGCTGATTCTAAAATTAAGCCATATCCTGGATGCGGGTTTTGACCAAATATTCATGTTTGCCAATACCTTTAATCAGGAGAAGATCGACATTATCGACACATGGGTATACCGTGAAGGGTTGGAGCGTCTCAAGATTGGCTTGGCTACTGCTGTAGGATTGTTTAAAGCTGTCATCGGATTTGCTTTGGTGTTGGCAGCGAATAAGCTCGCCAAAAAATTCGATGGGCAAATTTGGTGAGGTGGTCTTTAGAATGATCCATATGACAATTGGTGAAAAAGTCTGGCAAACCGTCGTTTATGTGATGCTTATTTTGTTATCCCTACTTTGTGTGCTGCCCTTCCTATATGTGGTTGCTGTCTCCGTAACGCCAGAGTCGGAAGTATTAAGAAGAGGGATTGTGATTATACCTGAATCCTTTACCTTTTTGGCCTATAAAGAAGTATTCGTTTCTCAGGGGATCTGGCAGGCGTATAAAATTACGTTGTTTCGAACGATTGTAGGGACTGCGTTAAATGTATTTTTTACAGTAATCGCGGCATATCCGTTATCCAAAAAATATTTGCCCGGAAGAAGTCCGTTTTTACTCTTCATTGTATTTACCATGATGTTCAGCGGTGGGTTAATTCCGACCTATCTACTAATTCGTTCTCTCGGATTGTTAAATAGTCCGTGGGTATTGATTATTCCCAATCTCATTAGTGCATTTAATCTGGTGATCATTAAAGGATTTTTTGAGCAACTACCTGGTGAAATCGAGGAATCCGCGAGGGTAGACGGTGCCAGTGAGCTTCAGACGTTATGGCGGATCATTTTACCTCTGTCGTTACCCGTGCTTTCAACCATTTCCTTGTTTTACGCAGTCGGGCATTGGAACAGTTATTTCGATGCCATTGTATATATCAATGATTCCAACTACATGCCACTTCAAGTGATTTTGCGCAATATCCTACTTAACGTGGCAACGCAAAGCGCTGATTCACTCGCCAATTCCGGAGCTGTCAGTACGTTCGCTGTGCAAATGGCTACAGTTGTTGTGACTACGGTCCCGATTTTGATTGTTTATCCATTTTTGCAAAAGCATTTTACCAAAGGAGTGCTCCTGGGATCCGTTAAAGGTTAAAAGGTGTTCCAACCTAACTTATTACGGGGAAACCGTGATAATATACAAACAAAGGAGAGGTCAATATGCAGCGTAAAAAGATTTCATTTGCTATTATGTCGGCAATCTTAGGACTTGGAACGCTATTGTCGGGTTGTGGGGGAAATGAAGAAGTTACATCGACAACCTCGAGTAATTCGCAAGGCCAGTCTGGCCAATTTGCAACCAAAATGAAGATCTCCATGTTTAACCAAGGTACATTCAATGCTGCTGCTCCGGTACCTCCACGGGATGAAGATATTCAACGCCAACTGTTGGAAGAAGAGATGAACATCGACTTGGATATGATGATTCCTCAAGCGGGTCAAGCAACAACAAAACTGAACACGCTCATTGCAGGCGGGGATATTCCAGACTTGCTCTTCTTGAAGAGCCGTGCTGATCTTGCGCAATATTACGACCAAGGCGTGCTTGCGGATTTGACACCTTATCTGGATCAGTTTCCTGAATTACAGAAACGGTTTGGCAATGACTCCTGGGAGGCGATGTCCTATCAAGGGAAAACGATCGGAGTTCCAGGCTATGATAATGTAAACGGTATCAGTCGTAGCTTCTTCATCCGTAACGATTGGCTGAAAAAGCTGAATATGGATGTGCCAACGACACCTGACGAGTTGTTCGAAGTTATGAAAGCCTTTACAGAGAAAGATCCGGACGGTAATGGCAAAAACGATACGTACGGATTCATCGGCGGTATGAATAAAGAAGGCAATCTGCAAACCTACGGCTTTGATAGCTTGATGTGGATGTTTGGCGTTAATCCTCCTTCGGCCGTTGAGATTAAAGATAATGAACCGGTATTTCTGTTTATCGATCCCAAAATGAAAGAGGCACTTGCTTACATTAATAAAATGATGGCAGCCAAAGTCGTAGACCCGGACTGGGTGACGATGAATTCACCTGATCTGTTGGACCAAAAGATGTTTAAGGGTAAAGTTGGTTTCATGATCAGGGATGCCCGCAGACTGGAGCCGGATTATCAGCAGAAAATGAAAGAAATTAGTGGAGAGGTGCCGGACTGGATCGTTATTCCTCCGATGAAAGGTCCTTACGGGGATCAGATTGTAGAGAGAAAATCATTCCAAGGCAATTCATGGGCCATATCTGCAAAAGCAGACGAGGACAAAATCATTCGCATCTTGTCCATGCTGAATTATCTCTTTACGGATGAAGAAGCCTATCCCAATTTTGCATACGGAATCAAAGGGATTCATTGGGACGTCGTAGATGGCAAGATCAAAAATAAAACCTCCGAATTATCGAAGGAAATGAAAGAGAAGTACCTGTGGGTCGATCATTATAGAATGCCGCGCCGTGGTGATGATGCGGAGTACTTCAGCTTCCAAAATCCGAAGACGGCGGAAGCTTTCAAGAATAATCAGCAATATGTGGGGCCAACGTTGCCCGGAAATTTATTGACCCCGGACCCGAGCGACACCTTGGATGCTGACCGCCAACGTTTCATTAATGAAAGCTTGGTTAAATTTATGACGGGCAAAGAACCTCTTTCCAACTGGGACAATTTCCTCCAAACGTTGGATACCAAGTTTGACATGCAGAAGTATAAGGAAACAGCCACCCAGCAATTTATAGACGCCGGCCTCATCAAGTAAAAATAAACAAAGAGAGAGTGGCTATTCGTAGCCCCTCTCTTTATTCGCATATGCTATTCTTAGTACAAAACGGAACTAAAAGGAAGATGATCCATGCGAAGAAGAATCAGCTTGCCTTTAAAATTGTTTTTTATCGTGTTTGCATTTGTATTGGGCTGCATCATCTTGATAAGCCAATTATCTTATCGCTATGTCCAAAAAGAAATACGAACCAATGATATTTATTACACCAATCAAATATTAGACAAGGTGGACCAGTATTTCACCGTTAACTTTTCTTCCTTTCAAACGATCCTCTTCTCGGTTGAAACTTCGGTGAAAGCTAATATTAACCATACCGAAGTGATTAAAGAGCAATTAAGAGAGTTGTATGAACTCAATAGCAATTATGTTAGTAATATTTATTTGATCAAAAGCGATTTATCCATTCTAGGCGGAAGTGCACCTACACGAATATTCGATGAACCTTTATCGGAAAGGGAGCCTTTGTATGATGCGGCTGACAAAAATAGAAGGACTACCTTTGTTAGTGAACCATACAAATCAAAGTACTCCGGCTGGACTGTTACGATGGTTCGATATCTGAACGGTGCTCCGTTTCCTATGGCCATTGCGGTTGATCTAGATCTAAATGCCATTGAAGAAACCTTGTTCAAGATTAATAAACAGGAACAAATGAATCTGGCTCTAATCACCGCGTCAGGGAAGATCATTGCCGGATTTTCTGAAAATAAAGGAGCCCTTAGTATTCAAGATCATACGTTTTCAATCGGAGAGACGTCAGCGGAAGAAATTTTGGATACGTCAGAAACCACCCTTCAAGTGCATACGAAGGATGGCATTCCCGTCTCCCTTTTGAAGAAACCAACGGAGAAATTCAACTGGACCATTGTCTCCGTTAATGATGAATCTCGCTTGAAAGCAGCTTTGTCCAGATTGGAAACCTATTATATTGAGCTTCTGGCTGCAGGTCTTCTTTTAAGTTTGTTCATTTCTTTTATGGTTGCCAAATTTATAAGAAAACCACTCTATACGCTCAAAACAAAAATGAAGCAAGTAGAGCAAGGCATCCTCACAACGACAATAACAATTAACCGAAACGATGAGTTTGGAGATCTTTCACGAGCATTCGATCGGATGTTACAGCAAATTGTTGAACTGATTCGCCGAGCCGAGCTTCATAATGAACTTGAGCGGAAGCTGGAAATCCAGGTGTTACAGTCTCAAATAAATCCACATTTTCTGTATAACACGCTTGGTTCGATCAGCAATGTGATACGTCTCGGACAAATAGAGAAAGTAGATGTAGTGATCGGGTCGCTTATTTCATTATTGGAATACGGGATAGACGATGCTTCTGAGAAGGTATCCCTACGTCAAGAATTACGCAATGTAGCGGACTATATCGAGATCCAGAACATTCGGTATAACCGAAACTTCAATTTGATTGAAGATATTGAAGCAGGGTTACTTGATTTTCCAGTTTTCCGAATGCTGCTGCAGCCCCTTGTGGAGAATAGTATTTTCCATGGTTATAACGGAGGCGAAATTGAGGGACCTATTACGATTCATGCGTACAGGGAGGAAGACTATGTCATCATCGAAGTTGTTGACCAAGGTGAGGGAATTCCGGCCGACAAATTAAAGCATATTTTAATCTCAGAACCGAGTGAAGAGGAAGTAAAAAGAAAAAGAATCGGGTTGAATAATATTCATGGTCGAATAAGACTTCACTACGGAGATCAATTCGGACTGGATATCATTAGCATACCTAAGGAAATAACCCGCATACGCGCATTATTCCCGGCAGAATTGCAAAAAGGAGATGCATAATGGGGAAAGAGTATACCTGCTTCATTGTTGACGATGAAGACCTGATCATTCAACGATTGGAATTGTTTTTTAGTGAGCTATCTCATAGGGATAAGCGATTTGTTCTAGTGGGAAAAGCAAATAATGGGCTGAATGGGATCGAGGAGATCATCAAACTTAAGCCGGATATCGTCATATCCGATATCGTTATGCCGCGAATGGACGGCATCTCTATGATTGAGCAGCTCAAGGCTGAACTCCCCCATACCCAGTACATACTTTTGACCGCCTATTCATCCTTTGAATACGCCCAGCGAGCTATTCAAGCCAACGTATTGGAGTACATTGTAAAGGTTCCGCTAAGGGAAGCCGATCTGAATCGAGCATTGGATAAGGCAGCTGGAATTTTAAATGAGTTTGAGAAAAAAGAAGCGGAATTTCACTCGTTAAACGTATCCGTACTTGAAAATAAATATAGAGTCCGTAAGCAATTTTTTAACGAACTGATCCGAGGTGAAATTCCTTCTCATCGGGCATCGGATTTTGCCAATCGCATGCAGTTTCATTTCTTTCAAGCCAACTATTGCTGCTTCATCGTTGAGATGAATACGTATGAAAGTTTCCGAAACGAATACGCTGCCGCTGATCAAAACATCTTGAAATATGCGATTACGAATATCATCGAAGAAACGGTGATGAGTGGTGGCCGTGGTGTAGCTGCGGATCTGTCTGATAATCGCTTTATTGGCTTTTTATCCTGGGAAAATAACCGCAGTGATATGGAAACGGAATATGCTTGCCTATCCTTGGGAGGGCAGATCATCACTCATTTGCATCAATATTTGAATCAAAGGGTATCCGTCGCTTTTGGAGGTCCACACCGAGGCTGGGAATCGATCAAACAGGCGTATACGGAAGCTACAAATGTGAGTGAGGATTTCTATTATCATACCGAAAAAGTCGTAAAAACACCGATGCATCGGTTCCAATACCATAATGACAAAAAAGCAGACTTTCAGCAAAAGCTTGCTGATTTTCTTATACGCCTGAAGAGGAAGATTTCCAAGGAAGAGCTGGATAATGCACTTGCCGATCTGTCGCAATTTGTTACGGACTATAAAATCCACAAGTCCATCATGGTGCCCATGATTAGAGACTTGTACAGAGACATTACCGTGAAATTTAAATCGGGAAATAAGATGGCCACGGAAGTTCCAGACTTCCCCATGGAATATATGACATTTCAAGAGCAGCTCGCCTATATTGGCGACTTCACATTCGAATACGTGCGTGCGGGCCAACTATTACATCGTGCAGAAATTATGAGTGCTATGCATTATATAGAGACAAACCTGAAACAGCGTTTAACGCTGGAGGCCATTGCGGAGGAAGTGAATTTAGCGCCATCGTATTTTAGCAGCTTATTCAAAAAAACAATGAACGAAGGTGTGATTAGCTACATCAACCGTAAAAAAATCAACCTCGCTCTCGAGTTGTTAAATGTCCGGGATTATTCTTTATTGGAATTGTGCGAGGAAGTAGGCATTGTCAATGAAGGTTACTTTTGCAAACTGTTTAAAGAATATACCGGTGATACACCTAAGCAATACCGGATCAAAATGACACGGTAGGAATTCCAATAAGGATGCAAAAAATGTATGATTTTTTCGTGAAATCCTGTAAAAAAATAGGTACCAAAACCATTACCATGATAGGAGCATCTAATCATGGAGGTTATCAAAATGGAGTCTATAAAAGCTGATGTAACCGTCGTAGGTGGAGGTATTGCAGGGATATGTGCTGCCATTGCAGCAGCACGCCAAGGGCTGCTGGTTTCACTTATTAATGATCGGCCGGTTCTAGGGGGAAATGCGAGCAGCGAGGTCAGAGTGCATATCAACGGGTCGGCTTATCTCGGAAACAGTCCATCCTACTATGCTCGAGAGGGCGGGTTGATAGAAGAACTGAAGCTGAAGATATTTCATTACAATCCGTTATACAACAAGAAGTTGATGCTTTCGCTTTCGGATACAGTCTTACTCGACATGGTTTATGATGAGCCCAACATCTCTCTATTCCTGAACACATGCGTTCATGAAACGGGTATGGAGAACGGCAGAATCCAATGGGTGGAGGGCCTTCAATTGGCTTCCGAGAGAAAATTTCGTTTTGAAAGCCCCACCTACATCGATTGCTCCGGGGATGGAATTGTTGGATACCAGGCAGGAGCTCACTTCCGATGGGGAAGAGAGGCGACGCATGAATACAAGGAGGAGCTCGCTCCAGAAGTGGCGGATCATTACACGATGGGCGATACGATTCTGTTTCAAGCCCGTGACGTAGACTATCCCGTTCCTTACACAAAGCCAGGCTTTGCGTATGATATTACGAAGCTGGAGTTTTTTGATAGTATCCGAAAAGGATTAAACCATCGGTCTTTTCCAAGAAAAATCAACGGGCTTGGCGGATTGTGGTGGCTGGAATACGGCGGACATATGGATATTATCAAGAATAATGAAGACATCGCATTAGAATTGCGAAAATTGGTGTACGGAATCTGGGATTATATCAAAAATAGCGGTGAATTTGATGATGTAGACAATCTTATCCTGGATTATGTATGCCCGATTCCGGGAAAGCGAGAGTCGAGACGATTTATAGGTGAACACATGTTGTCTCAGAACGATCTTACAGCAAAACCTCATTTCGAGGATGCGGTATCCGTCGGAGGGTGGTATATGGATCTGCATGCAAATAAAGGCATCTACGATGAGGGGCCGGCTACCGCGTGGAATTTTGTGCCTGGATTGTATAATATCCCGTTTCGCAGCTTATTTTCACGCAATATCCCTAATCTCATGTTCGCTGGCCGCAATATAAGCGCTACCCACGTGGCTTTTGGATCTACAAGAGTGATGGCAACCTGTGGTTGTATGGGGCAGGCGGTAGGAACGGCTGCTGCGTTATGCGTAAAATATGATACAGACCCCGCGGCCATCGTCAAAGCCCATATGGGTGAGCTTCAGGCGCAGCTACTTCGAGACGGGCAAACGATTGTAGGGCTTCAAGAGCCGTTGGATCCTTATTTCGCAGATGGATTAACGATTCGTGCCTCTTCTCAGCGAAGCTATGAACAGCTTCATCCAACCGAAGAGATCTCCTTGGAAAGAGCGTTATGTTTGGTCTTGCCGATTCAGACATCCGTGGCTGAAAGTGTGCAGATCAAAATTAAAAATAGATCCGAGCAATCGGAAACGTTGCAAGTGAAGCTGTACGGCGGGGAGCGGAAGGAAAACTATATTCCCACCAGCGAGCTGAAAGACTATCACTTGCTTATTTCAGCGGGTTATGATGACTGGATTACGCTGGACCTGGGCTGTGAGAAACCGGCTGATGACAAGGTCTACATCGTTTTGGAAGGTTCAGAGAGCCTTGCGGTACACACCAACGAAGAGAAAATGACTGGAGCGGTGAGCTTCCTTTATAAACCGGAAGAGCCGTCCAGGCTGAAGAAGCTTAATAAGAGCATTTGCTTCAAGGATTTGATACCATCCCAAGATATGTATAATCCCGCGAATGTCGTCAACGGTTTCTCCAGACCTTATGGTCTGCCTAACGGCTGGATTTCGGAACGTACGGAAGGACAGGAATGGTTGGAATTTGGTTTTGCAAGCCCCAAGAATCTGGATGAAATCCATATTGTCTTCAATTCACAACTGAATTTGGAGCATTTCGACGATCCAATCGAGCCACTGATCCAGGATTATAATGTGACCTTAACGTTAGAGGACGGGACCAAGAGTGAAATTAAAGTCCGCGGAAATTATCTTTCGTTGAATAAACATCAGGTGAATGTACAAGGTGTAACCCAGATCCGGTTTGATTTCTGTGCAACGTATGGCTCACCTTATTGTGAAGTGTTTGCAGTGAAATTTTTTGCTCCTAAAAATGCGAAGTGAGGTCGGGTGAAGTTGCGATGAAAGAATTTTTTCCTCGGAGAGGGCTGCCTAATGTCATTCAGAAGTTGGAAAATGGGGGACCTGTGACCATCGTTTATTTTGGCGGTAGTAATACGCGTTCTGAAGGATACAGGGTCATGACGGCCGATTGGCTGCGAGGGCAATATCCCCATGCCGATATCCGCGCTGTGAACGCAGGCATTGATGGGACAGGATCGGACCTCGGCTGCGCCCGTTTGGAGACCGATGTACTGCGTCATCAGCCTGATCTCGTGTTTGTTGAATTTGTCGGAAATGATGGAGGAGTCCCCGAATCCAAGGCGCGAATCGAAGGTATTGTCCGACAGATCCGCAAGCACAGCCCGTTTACCGATATCCTGTTCGTATATACGATTAAGGAGCGGGATTTGAACTTATTTCAATCCGGCGAGTACCAGAAGGGTGCTCTCATGCAAGAGGAAGTTGCCGACTATTACGGCATTCCTTCGATTCATCTGGGCGTGGCGGTCAGTCAATTGGTTTCAGGTGGAAAGCTCATTTTCACTTCAAGTGCAGATGTATCCATTCCCGGTGCCGTTATTTTTACGCATGATTCGATCCATCCAACGATTCCCGAAGGACATCAGATATACACGGACACCATCACCCGGTCATTTGAGAAAATGAGCGAACTTCGAGATCACGTGGGAAAAGTGGAACATCATTTGCCGCAAGATACTCTGGTCCCGGCCAATCCTTGGGAGTATGCAACCATGCTGCCACTGGATCGTCTTACTCAATTTTCCGCAGGATGGTCTTATATGACTTCCAATGATTTTGCCTTAGTACGCGAGTATGATTGGTTGTTCCCCGGTCTATGGCGAGCAGTTGATCCCGGAGAAGCGATCACAGTGGAGTTTGAGGGAACACACATCGGCTTATTCGATATCGGGGGGCCGGATTCTGGCAGATTGAAGGTATTGGTGGATGGAGAGGAATCCTTTGTTATCGATCGATTCACACCCTATAACGATCATAATCGAAATCAGTATATTTTCTTGCCGGAACTACCGAATGGGAAACATACCGTTCGCTTCGAGATCGATCACGAGAAGACAGACAAAGCGGCCGTGTTTGAGGCAAGTGGCAATGTAAGAAGTGTTGCACATGTTCAGCAGCATCCGGCCTGGTATAATCAAACGGTCATTCAGCTTGGAAAGTTGTTATTGGTGCAGCCACCATTATAATGGATTAGTCCACTTGGAAGACTAGGGACATTTGGAACACGTGATAAACCTGCATTCTATCTGACTGCAATGAGCGCTCAGTTAGATGCAGGTTTTTTACTTGAAATCGTATAAGAAATTCTTAAAATGATAGAAATTTCACGGTCATGAGACTGCTAAGATAAAAACGACAGAGCGGGAATAGGCAGAAGGATAAGGTTAATAGCTTTTTTACAATCATTTGAGCAAAAGGCAATCCATTTTTGAAAGCGTTACCATCATTAAGGAGAGGCTGTGAATTGTATGGTCAAAAGGAAGCTGTTTTTCTTCATCGTTTTCATGTTGACGATCGTAGTTCCTTTCAGCCTGATTGGAATAAGGGCCGCTTATGCGGAGACCTTGCCTTATCAGACCATTATCATCGATGACGGGAGTATCAAGATCAATGATGTTGTAACACCTGATGCGGGTAACGAGAACAATGGATTTTCGGCTCCAAATTGGACCACAAGCACAGGGGTGAAGGGGTATGATCTTTCCAGCACCAAATATACAAGTACAGCAGGCAGAACGATCACATGGAATCCACGCTTGGAAGCAGGAACAGCGAAAATTTCGTTCTATAAGCTGGATTGGGCAGATAAAGCAGATAGCAATGTGAAAATTGAGATTGTTCATAATGGGACAACAGATGTAGTCTTTCTGGATCTTAGACCCTCATCTGGCGCGCCGGCGGGTTGGGTTGATTTGGGAGAGTACTATTTTTCCGGGGTTGGTGAAGAATATGTTCAATTGACCCGGTCTACCGGCACCTCGAACACGATCCTTACGCGAGCGGATGCGGTCAAGTTCGAAGGCAATATTGAACAGAAAGAGCCACATAAGACGATCATCATTGATGATGGAAGCCTCACAATTGATCATGTCGTCACTGTTGATGCGGGCAATGCCAATAACGGATTCTCCGCTCCGTATTGGACCACAAGCGCGGGAGTGAAGGGATACAATAATTCCAGTTCCAAATATACGGATGCTGTAGGTAGAACGATCACATGGAATCCGCGCTTGGAAGCAGGCACGGCGAGAATATCGTTCTATAAGCTGGATTGGGCGGATAAAGCAGACAGTAATGTGAAAATTGAGATTGTTCATAACGGGATTACGGATGTGAAGTTTATGGATCTTAGACCTACGTCGGGTCCATCGGTCGGATGGGTTGATTTGGGAGAGTATGAATTCAGTGGTGATGATAGCGAATTTGTCAGGCTGACTCGAACGCAACCTACGACGGGTACCATTATTACGCGGGCTGATGCAGTCAAATTCGAAGGAAATATCCAGCAGAAAGCCCCGCCGTTGCCCCCGCTGCGGAGCCGCACTTTAGCGAATCTCAGTTACACGGAAAAAGGCAGCATCGAAAATGATAACTATAAAGCGACCTTCTATGAGGCGACATGGGATGGGGGCAAATCCATCGTTCGGGACATGTTCTATAAGAACACGGACACTGGGAATTGGACGCCAATTAATAATGAATCGGAAAGATTGGAGGAACAATGGGTTTTATTGGACGGGAATGCGGGCAGCCGAACCAATTACTACGATACGATGAATAAGCGCTGGATTACATTTGACGGGATCACTTTTCCAGACAGCCAAACGGCGGTATTAACCGATTCCTCACACGGCAGTGATTACGATTTGCAAGTGAACTGGTCCATGGCAGGGGATAAACCAGATGTTTCGTTTGCCTTTACACCTCGCCGTGACGGCAATTATGTGATAGGGTATCAGTCCTTCACAACAGAGACAGTCTCGGGCATCAACGAAGTGTTAAATGGATTTAGGTCACATGCCAAAATGGTAGGTACGGTGGAATCAACAAGCTTGCGGGAGCTGAGCGCTCCGATGAGTCTGGTTGAGAAGAATGATGGTTCGGGGAATCCATTGACGTATGGGGTATTTGTACCCTCTGGGGAGCTTCCGGTTGAATTTGAACCGACGGGAGGTGTGACCAAACAACGGCTTGGCATGAGCCTGGTCAACAACGAAGGCAGCGTGCAGCCAATCTTGTATGCGCCTCAATTAGGGACCTATTCGCAAATGACCGCAGAAAGCACCTATCAATTTCATATGGGGCTAATCGCTCAAAAAAGTAATCTGTATGAGTCCTACACGGATATTCTTCGCAATGAATACGAATATTCAGCATACCGGGAAAATGTGTCAAATAAGTCGCTTACTGACGCGATGTTTAATATGATCGATTTGCTCAAGATTGAGCCGCAAGGGGACGACTCTGTTAACTATGTCCCTTCACCCAGCGGGTGGTGGAGTCGTGCCAAGGGTTTTATTGATATTGAAAACGAGGATAGCGTTCGAACAAGCTCGAATGCTGTTCTTCTAGGGGCTTACTATTTGACCGGTGATGACCAGCTTTATGATACGAGAGCATTGCCGTCCGTCCAGTATGGCGTATCGCGAAATGGTATTGGTTGGTCGCCGACGCAGAAGAAAGTATACGGTGTGCCTTCCTTATGGAAAATGGCTACTCTGCCGTTTGATGTTTCAAGCGTAGCAGCTGTCAATCAGATGATGGGCACTTCGGCAGGAATTGGGGCGCTGGCAGAGGAAGAGTACCTTATGCGTGATCCTGACCAGAAAGACCGCGGGCCTGTCATTCAGCCCCTAATGATGTATCGTATGACGGGAGATGCACAGTACTTGCAGGATGCGAAAGATGCGGCCGACAACTATATTACACAACATATCGATACACCTGCATCTGTCGATGTGAGTAAAAATGAGTTCATTTATTATTATAGCAAGCTGTGGATGGAAATTTTGGAGCTTTACGAAGAAACGCAGGACCCCAAATACTTGGATGCCGCTTATAAGGAAGCTAAACGGTATGCAACCATGTTTGTTGCTCGTCCAGTTCCTGAAGGGAACGTTACGATTCCGCAGCCGGAAACATATAATTACGCGGAGTCGTTCCATTGGCCGGAAAGCGGTAAATTTCAATATCCTAGGCTCAAGCTTCCCGAAGATATTGCCGGAGGCGTTCAAGCGGAGCGTTGGCTTGTTTCACCAAGCGGATTGACGTTTGAAGCAGGAAGTACAACCGGCTATTATCGGATGAATGCTCAGGAAGCTCCATTCATGCTAAGATTGTCGCTCTATACAGGGGATAAACTGCTGCAGGATATTGCTCATAATGCGGTTATCGGCCGATATTCCAGTTATCCAGGTTATTACTATAAAGGCTTCGCCGTTAGCCAACTTGAACCAGACTTTCCTCTGGAAGGCCCAAGCGGGGCTACATCCATCTATTATCACCATATTCCGGGGCAGCTCGGGCAAACGATGGATTATTTGATCAGCGAACAATCATTGAAATCGAACGGGAGTATTACATTTCCTTCCGTATTCGAAACGAATTTTTTATGGTTCAAATATCACCTCTATGGGAATAAACCAGGTCAATTTTATGGCAATTCCGACGTTTGGCTCTGGATGCCGAAGGGGATCATTAAAACCAATCATCCTCAATTGAACTGGATTACAGGTGAGAGTGGAGATAAATTCTACATTGGGCTAAGCAACGCATCGTCAGAAGAAATTCAGACTCCGATCGAATTGAATGAACAGATCATTGGGTTCAACCCGGCACAAGACTATACTGTAACGATCATCCGCGACAATGGTACACCAGAACAAACCGTTATGAGTGGCGGAATCATTCAAGCCACAGTTTCAGGCAAGGGCATCACTGCTATCATTGTAGAAGGACTTGACATTGATGTACCACTGCATCAGGTCAGAACGGCTGAACCTTCGGATGCAAGCTATTTCTTTGATACTCACAGTCCAATTGATGCGGTTAAAGGTATGCTGATCGTAAAGCCTGACGAAACGGTCTACGATGCTTATGTGCAGGCCAAAACGACAAAACCAGCGACCATTCATTATTCGTTGGATGGCGGGGCTACGTATACGACCGTCGCGGATACGATCTACCCGATGGAATGGTCGATACGGGTGAATGATTTATCCCAAACCTTCACGTACTACGTGGAATCGGAGGGGAAACAAACCCGCAAGCGCACACTCTATCTGCCGGATCAGGTAACGGAAACGCCAGTCCAGCCCGATGATGGGCAGGATCATTCATCTATCATTGTGGATAATACGGAGGCGGAGACAGAAGGTGTCTGGATAAGGGATACGACGGCTAACGACTATTACTATGATAACTATGTGTATGCCAAATCTACGACTGGTACAGCGACAAGCAAAATGAGATGGCGGCCTGATCTGCCGGAAAGTGTCACGTACAGTGTGTATTACAAGATTCCGCAAATCACTGCAACGAGTGAAAATTGGGCAACCAATGCCTCGTTTACCGTTTATCATAGTGAAGGCTCCGATACGGTTACCGTTGATGAGACAATGGCGAATGGCACTTGGGTGCACCTGGGGGATTATCCTTTTGCTGCAGGTGATAGCGGGTACGTGGAACTAACGAACAAGGCCAACAAATCCAGAGTCGTAGCCGATGCAATGATGTGGGTGGACCCGAACAGGATACCGCAATTGGAGTCTGCCGTAGTTCAGTCCGATCGGAACGAGCTGCAGATGACTCAAACCGCACAACTAAGCGTAACCGGCTATTTGGATAACGGTTTGATCGGTGATCTGACACAGGCCGATGTTCAGTATTTCGTTGATCGTACGGATCTGGCTGAAGTGAACAGCAGTGGGTTGTTGACTCTTCTCAATCTCGATGGGGACACGGATCACCTTGAGGTATGGGCCACGGTAACGATTGACGGAGTGACCTTAACCACGCCGTATTTGACCATCACGATTAAGGACCTAACGATTATCGTCGACAGTACAGATACAACAGGGTTATACACAACAGAAGGGTCTTGGAGCCAAAGTAATTTAGCCGGATACAAAATTGGGGTTAAATCCCGCTACTCAACCGTTCAAGGATCATCCGCTACGTGGAAAGGCCAGTTTCCAGAAGGGAAATATACCGTTTCCATCTACAAGCTCGTCCATACAACGGCAAACGATAACCATGTCAAAGTGGAAGTGAAGCATAAGACGGGTACCGAGGTCACCTATATCGATGCAACGGTCGGCTCATCGGGTTGGGTTAATCTGGGCACGTTCGACTTCGCGGGAGACGGCAGCGAGTATGTTCGTTTAACTAGGGTTACTCCTACAACGGTAGACCCGCCAACGCTTCCTGCGGATATGATCTATACGAGGGTTGACGCAGTTATGTTCGAACGGCATTCCGATGATTCGCAGTTGCTTGCAAATGAGGCTCCAGATGAACCGACACTTTCCGAACAAGAGTAGTGAATTCTGAATGGAAATGAAACAACGGCAAGTGATGGTATACGAATTATTGTAAAATAACGTTAAGAGCTGAGTGGATCAAAACGATCCATTTGGCTCTTTATGTTTAGGAGCAAGAAGGTGTGGTCACAGGAAAGGAAGCCAGTAGGCCACCTTCCTCGTACCCATTAAACACTTAAGTTTGCCAAATCCAACTTTTTTGGATTCTCTTAAAAAAATTGCCGCTTTCAGATTATGTTTCGTCACACTCAAAACGTTTCTCTAGACCCACACAAATCTTCAATGATACCATCATACACGTGCTAGAAATGAAGATTGCAGGAGGATATCATTTTGGATCAACTAAAATACGATAATCTAAAGCTGGGGGAGCGCGGAGCGATCATCAGCATTATCGCCTACATATGCTTGACCTTATTAAAACTGATCGTTGGCAATATGGCCGGATCAGAAGCGCTCAAGGCGGATGGATTAAACAATGCCACCGATATTGTGGCCTCCATAGCTGTACTGATCGGTTTGAAGCTTGCCCAACGCCCAGCCGACAAAGACCATACATATGGTCACTGGAGAGCAGAGACCGTTGCGTCACTAGTTGCTTCTTTCATTATGATGGCAGTAGGTTTACAAGTACTGTTTGAAGCCATCAGTTCTGTGTTTCAGGGTACACATGAATCTCCGGATATCATCGCCGCGTACACAGGTATCTTCTGCGCGGTTATCATGTATCTGGTCTATCGCTATAACAAGAGACTTGCTACACGTATTAAAAGTCAGGCGGTCATGGCTGCAGCTCGAGATAACATCTCCGATGCCTGGGTGAGCACCGGTGCGGTCATTGGAATCGTGGGTTCCCAGTTCGGCCTCCCATGGCTGGACCCTGTAACAGCTGTCATCGTAGGTTTCTTGATCTGCAAGACCGCTTGGGACATTTTCAAAGAAGCCACACATCATCTGACTGATGGTTTTGATGTTGAATTGATTCAGGAGTACAAAAAGACGATTGCCGGAATAGACGGTGTTGAACAGGTCAAAGACGTAAGAGCACGCAATTATGGCAATAATGCTGTAGTGGACGTTGTCATAACCGTCCATGCTGAGCTGGATCTTCAACAAGCACACGATATCTGTACAGACGTGGAGAACGAGTTAATGGAGGAGCATGACGTATACACCGTTCACGTTCATGTGGAACCTGATATGCTGAAAGAGTGCATTTGATATTAAGATTTTAAAAGAGTGACTCGGCAAAGCAAAACCAGTGAGCATAACTCATTCACTGGTTTTTTGCTGATTCCAATTATTATTCTTTGAACGAATCCACGCGTTATTTATCCCCTACATCACAATCTCGGCAAATTGTAGGTAATCAGATTGTTATATTTATCCGCATGTTTCTGTTCATCCAGAATGATCCCCCACACCGTGTCTTTATATATGCCATAAGGGAGACCAAACCATATTTTTCTATACTTTTCCACAGCAGCCAATTCACCTTGAAACGCCTGTTGCAGCCCAGCAAGATAAGAGGTGACCGTCTCAACCGGCTCACTACTTACGCCCGAAATCTCCTGACCTGTAAGATCCTTGTACATTTGCCGAAACATTTGATTATGTCCACGTTCATCATTACGGATGCTCGTGATGATGGCAGCCTGATTGGCATCAGGTGACAACTGAATCAGTGAATCGTAGAAGATCTCATCGTTTCGTTCTCCCTGCACAGCGGATTTGATTAATTCAAGTGCTTCGGCTGATGATGTTGCCCATACCGGAGTAAAAGTGTACCTGTAACCATAAGGATATGCCACATACATTACGAATCCCTCCAAGACGAATATGAGTTAACATATGCACGTATGCCTATCCGCGTTAACCCATAACTGTATTGTGTATGCACGGTAAACTTTTCAGGCCGGGTTTCGATCGCTTTGTAGATGTTTCAATAACATACCGTATCCGTAAGCAAGCACAAATGGCAGGAGATAGGACAAGAAAGTCCAAAAGATGTTCCAACCGTTAAAATAGATCACATGTCCCAGCATTTTAGCAATCCATTCTATTAATGTCAGTGAAAAGGATGCCGCAAATATGGCTCCCCATGGCTTGGCCCCTTTAACTAAAATGGCATACATCATCAGGCATCCGGCAATTGGATAGATTCCGAGGTCCATAGGGAGAGCGGCAAAGGACTGGTTGCGAGTATTCGGCAATATATTCCAGAAATAATTAAACCCCACGTTGTTGATACAAGCGGAAATAGCCACACCCAGTGGATAATAAATAACAAGGATTTTAACATTCCGTCGCAAAATCCATACGCCCAGCAGAATGGGAAGAACCATACCCAAGAGCAAATTTCCTAACATTTATTTTTCCTCCAAAGCTCGTTACTTCAATTATTGATTCTCGTGCCTTAATTCAGTCCGTCGTTTTCTTCTCCATAAGACGATCCATTTGATCGGACAGTGCATTTAATTTTTTATCATAATGCTTGTACGTATAGTATCCAATGATTGCTTTGACCGTAAAAAAGAGTATCGCGGCAATAACAATCAATATATAATTGTGGGCAATCTGCCTCAACCAGTCGTTAACCGCATTCATCGGATTTCTCTCCTTCAACACATAGATGGTTAAGTTAGAGTACCCATCTTCATGGGAAATAATGCATGACTATACGTGAGAGAGAACGAACCCAAATGGAAATAAAATCGCCATCCCCTCGTACCAAACTGATTTCATGTTCATATCATTTTTCTCATTTTAACGGATCATGTTGTTTTGTTTCATTTTGTAATGCATAAGGCAACATATTTGAGGACAATTGGGTGAATACTTAAAAGAGTTCCATAATTGTCTAACACGCGAAAGGGTGCTTGTATTGTACGAACATGTCATTATCTTCATCCGTAGTATCTTTGCCTTTATGCTTTTATTGGGAATTGCTCGCATATTGGGAAAACAAACGTTGTCTGATATGAACTTCCATGAATTTGTCACCGCAGTCATCATGGGAGCCATAGCTGCCAATCTAGCTTTTAACGAGAAAATAGAAGTCACACATCTGATTATTTCTCTAATTGTTTTTACCGGAACCTCTTATCTGTTATCTAAATTAAATCTGAAAAGCAGAAAAATCCGTCTACTGGCTGAAGGTTCACCTACCGTATTGATTGAAGGTGGCAAAATCCTTGAAAATAATCTCGCCAAGAATAAACTGACATTGGATTCCTTAAACCAAATGCTAAGACAGAAAGACATTTTCAATATGGAGGAAGTAGAGTACGCCTTACTCGAAGTGAATGGACAAGTTTCAGTCATGAAAAAAAACAAATATAGAACGGCTACGGTTGAGGATGTTCATAGGAAGGTAGAGTCCAAACCTGAACGCATGCCTGTGGAGTTAATTATGGACGGAACGATGTTAAGCAAGAATCTAGAACTAAATGGCATATCAGATAAGCAATTAATGCAACAGCTTGAATCGAAAAGCAAGAACATAAACGATGTATTTTATGCTGTAAAAGGAAGCGACGGCAGGATCTATATCGATTATTATGAGGATCAAATCAAACATCCCATTGATGTCGAGTGACACCATCAGAAATGAAAAAAAACCTTCTCTTCAGATGACAGAAGAGAAGGGATGATCACAACTACCAAATTGTTTTCAAATTATTGGTGCTTGCTGAGGATATCAAATATGATCTTCGCATTATCTGTGTTGTCGATCAAACCGGCGAAGCGATGACTTGCCGGGCCGTAAGCATAGACAGGAACATCTTCACCTGTATGTCCACCTGTGGTCCAACCCGTAAACGAACGACTATTAATAATTGCTTCAATGGCGTTATCAATCTTCGTTACATCTGCACTTTTGGCTGCTTCTTTCACCGATTCAATCTCTTCCGCCTTCAACTCGAGTTTCAGATAACTTTTCAGTGTTTCTTCAACCGAAGCACCTTTCGCAATTTGTGCGGCCATGAAGTCTGGTGTCCGCAGTGCAGCTTTAATCGGGTCTACGAAGAAGTTGTATTCGCCGTCTTTTCCAAGCGTAAGTCCGCCCGTGGAGTGGTCGGCAGTAGCTACGACAAGTGTTTCACCATCTTTTTTGGCAAAATCAATAGCTGCCTGAAATGCTGCCGCGAAATCTTCCATTTCACTCATTGCGCCAACGATATCATTATCATGTCCTGCCCAGTCAATTTGGCTTCCTTCGACCATTAGAAAGAACCCTTTGTCGTTCGAACTGAGGCGATCGATCGCTGTATTGGTCATCTCAGCCAATGATGGCGTTGCAGCAGTACGATCGATCATCTTGTCCAATCCTCCATCGGCAAACAGTCCAAGCACTTGTTGATTCTTATCGGCAAGGAGAGCGGAACGATCCGTCACATAGCTGAATCCGGCCTTTTGGAACTCCTTCGTCAGGTCACGACCCTCGCGCACAAAATTGGATTTCCCTCCACCCAGGAGGACATCAACCTTATGCTTGCCATTAATCAACTCATCATAATAATCGTCCGCAATGGCATCCATGTTTTTTCGACTGATATCATGGGCACCGAATGCAGCCGGTGTGGCATGAGTGATCTCCGATGTAGCCACGAGCCCGGTGGCTTTCCCGTTTTCTTTTGCCTGCTCCAGTACGGTTTTGACTTCCTTCTGTGCGGGGTCAACCGCAATGGCCGCATTGTATGTTTTCACGCCCGCCGACATGGCCGTTGCTGCGGAAGCGGAATCCGTTACATTTTGTTTATCATCATCCGGATAGGTCATTTGTGCCCCAACAAGATAAGGGTCGAATACGGTTTTGTCCATGCCCTTCGTTGAAGGATCATCCTTCATATAACGGTAGGCCGAAGTATACGAGGTACCCATGCCATCCCCAATGAGGAAGATGATGTTCTTGATTTGTTTTTTCTCCACACTTACAGCTTGAACGGCACTTGCTTGTCCGGCAGACAAGAGAGTAGAAGCGGATACAGCCAGAGTCAGCGCTACCGCTGGTAATACTCTTTTGGATAATTTCACAATGATTCCTCCTCATCATATCTCGAAAACAAAAATGAATGCATGAATCTATATTCATTTGTTCATCATTAAAAAGGTTAGCATTCATTTGTAAATGAAAACCAAGAATTTTGTATACCTGAGGTAAAATAAACAAAATAAGGCGATGTGTTGGACAATAGGGTTCCAGCGAAAGATTCACATGATCTGCAACAGACGAGATTATAAAAATATACTCATTCCACTATTTTTGAAGTATGATACAACATAAGTAGAACGCTTTCATTTTTCAGTTAAAGTAAATCATTTAAATTCAATCTCATTTCAGGAGGCTTTTCCATTGACCACATCATCTTCAAATTATAATGGGTATCTATTTGTACATTTTATTGGCGAACAACCAGATGGAGAGCAGGTTTATTTCTCCTATAGCGAGGATGGTCTTCACTGGAAGGATCTTAATGGCGGATCACCTGTGCTGTTTTCTGACCTTGGAGAAAAAGGGGTACGGGACCCGTTTCTCATTCGTTCAGTCAAGGAAAATAAATTCTATCTGATTGCTACAGATCTGCGCATCGCAAGCGGCAAAGGATGGACTCATGCCGTTAATGCCGGGAGCCGGGACGTAATTATATGGGAATCCAGCAATCTCGTGAATTGGTCATCCCCCTGGAACGTTACATTAGGAGTTGAGGGGGCTGGTTGTGTTTGGGCGCCCGAAGCGGTGTATGATGAAACAACAGATGAGTTTCTCGTATTTTGGGCTTCTGCAACGCAAGAACCTCAGGAGCAAGAACGAAAGCAAAAAATATACAGCGCTCGCACAAAAGACTTTCGTACGTTCTCCGCATCGGAAAAATACATTGAGCGGGATAATCATATTATTGATACAACGATTCTTCCTTCGGGTGGTTGTTACTATCGATACTCCAAGGATGAAACAACCAAAAACATACGGGTAGAAAAAGGAGACTCTCTAGACAAAGAAGCGTTTGTTCCGCTGCAAGCCCCGATTCTGGAGGCTGTGGCAGGTGTGGAGGGACCTCAGATATTTAAATTCAATGACCGGGAAGAATGGTGCCTGATTGTTGATCGATTTGCTGAAGGCAAGGGTTATCTTCCTCTGCTGACTACAGATCTGGGAAGCGGAGAGTTCCGAATCGTTCCTGATGATGATTTTGATATGGGAACGAATCAAAAGCGTCATGGAAGTGTCCTGCCCATCACAACTGAGGAGTGCAGCCGGCTTTTGGCTGCTTTCGGGGATGGTCATCAAGTGCTTCCTGGACAATATGCCGATCCAGATGTCGCACAGTTTGAGGATCGTTACTATATGTATCCGACAACAGATGGTTTCGAGGGGTGGTCGGGAACACAGTTCAAGGTGTTTTCTTCTTCAGACCTGAAGCATTGGCAAGACGAAGGTGTGATCCTTGATCTGGGGACAGAGGATGTCACCTGGGCAACCGGTAATGCCTGGGCACCAGCCATTGCCACCCGCAACGGAAAGTTCTATTTTTATTTCTGTGGCAAAATGCTGAATGGAGAGAGTGCCATCGGCGTTGCTGTAGCGGATACACCGATTGGGCCATTCCTGGCCGAGCCGCAGCCTTTGATCACAATGCAGCAGTTAAGACGTCTGGGTATCACCATGGGGCAAGCTATCGACCCTTCTATCTATACTGAAACGGATGGAAAATCGTATTTGCTATTCGGGAATGGACATGCTGCCATTGTGGAGCTTGGTGACGACATGACAAGTGTCTTAGAAGACACCATGAGCAATCTCTCAGGGCTCCATGATTTTCGTGAGGCGGTAACGGTGTTGAAGCGGGGCGGACTATACCACTTTACGTGGTCCTGTGATGATACGGGCAGTGAGAACTATCATGTGAATTACGGTACGTCAGAGCAATTATACGGTCCAATCACCTATCAATACCCGATTCTGAGCAAAAATGTGGAGAAAGGCATGCTGGGCACAGGTCATCATTGTATATTTAATGAGCCCGAAACTGATCAGTACCGGATAGCCTATCACCGTTTTGTCACGCCACTCTCCAGATTTTCCTCTGGAAAGGGTTATCACCGTGAAATATGTATTGATCTGCTTCTTTTCGGCAAGGACGGATTGATTCAGCCTGTTATACTCTAACATAAGACATTCATTTGAATCGTTATTTCATAATTGATCCAATATAAACGCCTGTCAAAAACTCGCTTTTAGCAGTGTTGACAGGCGTTTTTGACAATCATATCAATAAATCATATTTTGGAGGACATATACAGGAGTTGACACAGCTCGAACTGAGTTACGCGCCTTATTTTTCATGTCAAAGATCCCATGAATATGTTGACTTCAAATTTTTAATATTATAATATAAGCATGCACTTATGTTTAACGGAAGGAGGAAGTGACATGGATTCAATTCAAAATGCAGCAGAAAAGATTAAATTGTTGGGCGATAAAACACGTCTTACGATCCTTACACTCCTCAAAGAACGTGAATGGTGTGTGTGTGAATTTGTAGAGATTTTAGACATGTCACAACCTGGAATTAGTCAGCATTTACGCAAGCTGAAGGATCAAGGCTTGGTTAAGGAGAATAAGCGTGGCCAGTGGGTATACTACTCTTTAAATGTAGAGAATACACCTTATATTAAATCTGTCTTGGAACTGATGCCGGACACGGCAACGATTCTTAAGTCTTTGAATAAAGAGAACTTTACATCCGGATGTAATTAATTTTTAATCAATATATAAGTATATTGTTATATACAAATATAAATCAGATGTCGGAACTGAAAGGAGGGAAATATATTGTTTTCTACGCTGCTAGCGTGCATGATCTTTTTAATTACGCTAATCCTTGTCATCTGGCAGCCTAAGAACCTGTCCATTGGTTGGTCTGCTTGCGGCGGAGCAATTCTTGCTTTACTTGTGGGTGTGGTCGATCTTCATGACGTCTGGGATGTAACGCAAATCGTTTGGAATGCTACGCTTGCATTTGTCGCAATCATTCTGATTTCGTTAATTCTGGATCGTATCGGCTTTTTTGAATGGGCTGCCTTACATATGGCCAAAGCCGCTCATGGCAATGGTGTACGAATGTTTGTTTACGTCTCCATCCTGGGAGCAGTGGTTTCTGCTTTCTTTGCCAATGATGGAGGTGCACTGATACTGACACCAATTGTTCTAGCCATGGTACGTGCACTGAATTTTGATGAAAAGAGAGTATTTCCATTTATTATCGCCAGCGGATTTATTGCGGATACGACTTCCTTGCCGCTGGTTGTGAGTAACCTGGTTAACATTGTGTCTGCCGATTTCTTTGGTATTACGTTTATGGAGTACGCAGGAAGAATGTTTGTTCCGAATCTGTTCTCACTGGTGGCGAGTATTGGTGTACTGTATCTCTTTTTCCGCAAGAGTATTCCCAAACGATTTGATGCGAGTGAATTGAAACCTCCGGTAACTGCCATTAAGGATATGAAGATGTTTCGGTTGTCTTGGGTGGTATTAGCGGTTCTTCTCATTGGATACTTTACCAGTGAATTTCTCGGAATCCCCGTATCCTTTGTGGCAGGTATTGTCGCGATATTCTTCCTGATCATGGCTTCCCGGAGTTCTGCTGTACCGACCACATTGGTTGTCAAAGAAGCACCTTGGGCCATCGTATTTTTCTCCATCGGCATGTATGTCGTGATTTATGGTCTACGTAATGTAGGCTTGACCGATCTGTTGGCCTTAGTCATTCAGGCTGTAGCAGATCAAGGATTGTTTGCCGCAACAATGGGTATGGGCTTTATCGCGGCAATCATTTCATCCCTGATGAACAATATGCCTACCGTGTTGATTGATGCACTTGCCATCGATGCAACGACAGCAACAGGGACTGTTCGAGAGGCGCTTATCTATGCCAATATTATTGGCTCGGACTTAGGTCCCAAGATTACCCCGATTGGTTCACTCGCGACCCTGCTCTGGCTTCATGTACTTAGCACGAAAGGTGTCAAAATATCATGGGGCACTTACTTCAAGACAGGTATTATAATCACCATTCCGACTCTGCTTATTACCCTAGTGGGTCTGTATCTGTGGTTAATCATTTTATAACTTAAATAACAAGGAGAGATAAACATGAGTAAAAAAACACTGTACTTCCTATGCACCGGTAATTCCTGCCGGAGTCAAATGGCCGAAGGCTGGGCCAAGAAATATCTGAGTGAGGACTGGGACATCTATAGCGCAGGAATAGAGGCCCACGGTCTGAATCCAAAAGCGGTTAAAGCCATGAACGAAGTTGATCTGGATATTTCGACTCAAACCTCGGTCATCATTGATTCAGAGTTGTTGAACAACGCTGATTTCGTAGTCACATTGTGTGGGGATGCCGCAGATAAATGTCCAATGACGCCTCCACATGTGAAGCGGGAACACTGGGGATTTGATGATCCTGCCAAAGCGCAAGGTACAGATGAAGAGAAATGGGCCGTATTCCAAAGGGTCCGTGACCAGATCGGGGAACGTATTAAAACATTTGCGGAAACCGGAAAATAAATACAACCCTGCCTGAGCAGGATAATTGAATGAATACCGAGAGAATGCCACGATAAGTGGCATTTTTTTGTTCAAAAAAAATGAACGTTTCATTCAGAAACGGTTCTTTGACTTCCCCATAAGCCCAACATAGAGTGAAGACAAGGATGATGGTTGATTTAGTTGATTTAACTATAAAAATGAGAAGCATATTCCCCTTGACTTTCCCCTGCACGGGAAACTATATACTCGCATTATATTAATAGATTGGAGATGATATGTTGTTCAAAATCAGTGCATTTTCCAGGCTAAGTAGGGTTTCGTTAAAAACACTGCGTTATTATGACCAGATTGGCATACTTAAACCGAGAAAGGTAGATCACGACACGGGTTACCGTTACTATTCCGCAGATCAGCTTCTGGAACTCAACCGAATCCTCATTTATAAAGAATTGGGGTTTACGTTGCCACAAATCACACAACTGCTACAGGAACATATTACATTGGAGAATATTCAAGGTATGTTTAAGCTAAAAAGAAGCGAAATTCAGCAGATTATCGATACAGAACAAGCTAGACTCGTCCGAATTGAGGAACGCTTGCAGCTTATGGAGGAAGAGGGGCACATCGAAACTGGGCAAGAAATCCGAATCAAAGAGGAAAGTGCTCGGCAGTTTCTTTTTCAGACTGGGTACGGGGGGGATGAGGATATTCCAAGTTTATTTCGTCATTTTGATCAGTCATTAACCAAAGAAATACGTCAAATGATCCAGGGGCCACAGGTTGTTTTGTGGAGAGAAATCCTTGGACAAGAGGAAAAGTTCGAATTGGAAATAGGTTATTTCTTAACTTGTGAGCTGCAATTACCTCCATATCCATTTCAAATCCGGACTCTTCCTGCTGAGCCCATGATGGCCACCATAGCTTATCGTTCCAATGCCACCTTTGCCTGCAAAGCCTGTGTTCATTTAGCTACATGGATTGAGAAAAATAACTATCAGATCAAGGAAAACGAAGCGGGTAGGGAACTATATTTACCCTTATCCCAAGAACAAGATGCACAATTCATAGAAATACAGATCCCAATACTAAATAGATAACTGAAGAAGACGGAGTGGAGTAAAGTGAAAAATAAATGGATCATATATATCTTGGCGTTAACTGTTTTTCTGATCGGAACGCTTGAGTACATCATTACAGGAGTCATTGAAATGATCGCCTCAGACTTGAGCGTGTCTACTTCCCAAGTGGGGTTACTGGTGACTGTATTCGCTCTGTCAGCCGCCATTATTGCCCCGATTCTCATTGCAATTACAATAAATATGGATCGCAAGAAGTTACTGTTGTCCACCCTCAGTGTGTTTATTGCCAGTAACGGGCTCATGCTTTTTAACCTTTCTTACGAAACTTTACTATGGGTACGAATAGTACAAGGGGCTAGCGGAGGCATGGCTACTGTAGTAGCGATGGCCGTATCTACACGACTGGTTGAAAAAGAAAAGCGGGGCAATGCCATCGGCATCATTTTGATGGGGCTAAGCAGTTCGTTAGTGCTCGGTGTCCCATTGGGTACATTTTTTAGTGAAAGGTTTGGATGGAGAGTTCTATTTGTATTGATTGGATTGTTAAGTGTTCTTCCATTACTTATTATCAACAAAAAGGTTCCGGTAATCAAAGAGGAAGAAAAGATCACCCTTAAAATGCAGCTCTCCATTTTAAGAAATCCACTCATTCTGACTGCCTTGCTTATTACGTTATTGTATATCGGCGGCTATTCTACACTGTTTACGTATATCACCCCGTTCTTGCAAGCTACATCCACACTTACCATGACCGAGATCAGCGGTGTTCTGTTTCTCGCGGGAATTTGCAGCTTTGTCGGATCAAAAGTGGGCGGACAATTGGCAGATGCAAAGGGATCAAAGTTTACAATTGGTCTAGGCCTTCTGTTACAAGGCGTAACTCTTCTTTTGTTTGCTCTATCTGGAGTTAATCTTGTGATGTTAATCTTGGTTTTAATGATTTTTATGTTAGCCACGTGGAGCATATCTCCGGCCCAGCAACTATATCTGGTTACACTGGCACCTCGTAATCCTGATATTGCCCTTAGCGTCAATACGTCGTTTATCCAATTTGGTTTTGCACTGGGATCTGGATTAGGCGGGATTGTGATCAGTCGTACATCAGTCCTGTACTTAAATTGGTTGGGTTTTGGAGCTGTAGGCATTGCTTTACTTCTTGTCATATTACTATTTAATAACTTGAGAAGCAGGACGGAAACAACAGATCCAGTGTAATTTCAGGATGGTAATTGTTGCTTCTAAAGTACTTGGCTTTATTGAGATGCAATCATCGATTATATCTAAAATTAAAAAGATCTCTTCAGCATTCACTGCATAAAAGATCTTTTTGGTGTATGACAAAGTTATAATGAGAATCATAGTACATCATCATGGCCGAATAGAGCATGAGTTTATTAGCAAATTGCTGCTGTTTGTTCATCAATATCAAATTAAATGAGAGCGGAGAGTATTATGCGAGAATACATCATCGGAATTGACTTGGGTGGAACCAATATTAAGTCCTCCATTTTCACCCTGGAGTTTCAAAAAATTCACGAAAGAAGCGACCCTACAGAGGCGGTAAAAGGACCGTTCCATGTATTAAACCGAATTACACATTATCCAAGAAATGCTGTCTTCTGAGGGGATTGAGCCAGCTTCTATTCTGTGCATGGGTATGGGCATTCCTGGATTATTAGATCCGGAGCAGGGACTATCCATATTTTCACCTAATTTTCCAGGCTGGGAAAACATTCATGTCGTGAACTATATGAAAAATCATTTTGAATTTCCTGTTTACATCGACAATGATGTTCGGGTAAATCTGTATGGTGAATGGCAGTTTGGCGCAGGCATCGACTATAAAAACCTGATATTGATAACGTTAGGCACTGGTCTGGGATCTGGTATTGTCAATGAGGGAAAAGTCCTCTACGGTACTACATCAAGTGCAGGCGAGATCGGACATATGAATATGTACCGGGAGGGTCGGCCTTGTCGTTGTGGGAGTTCAGGCTGTCTGGGGAGATACGTGTCTGCGGTAGGAACCGTCAAAACCTTTACAGACAAGCTTGAGCAAGGCCGATCAAGTATGATTCTGGAATGGGTAGGAGAGGATTGGACGACAATTACTGCACGTATGATCTCGGAAGCATATGATCTTGGCGATTCACTTGCTATTGAAGTTATGCATGAGACCGGTAAGACTCTCGGATTTGGTCTTTCCAATGTAATCAATCTGTTCAATCCGGAAGTGATTATTATTGGTGGTGGAATGTCGGCAGCCGGTGATCGATTGCTGAATACAGTGCGTGACACTGTTGAGAAACATGCGTTAAGGCTTTCATCCCGTGCATGTAAAATAGTGCAAGCGAAATTAGGTGGGCAAGCAGGAATGATCGGCGCGGCTGCATATGCCAAAAACAAGATGTCATTATAAAGTATCACGATATGATAATAGATCAATTATGCTTGAGAATATGTCATTGCATTATACAGGCTAAAACCTTAACTTAAAATGATAGCATAGAACGCTAACAAATTCGTTGACGTATACCAATTGGATGGCTAAGTTATGTGTAAATGCCCATTGGACAGAGCTTGAGAGTGAGATTTATCTCTCCATTCTGTTATGTCTGCCGGGCTCTTCATGTCGTTTATGAATCGCTTAGGTGATCGACCCGTCATTTGTTTGAATTGCCTGCAAAAATGCTCGACATTACGATACCCGCACCTGTCGGCGATCTCTGCAACCGTATATTGATGATGTCTGAGATACTCTTTAGCTAACCGAATTCGGCTATGAATTACATCATCCATACACGACACCCCAAAGGAGTTCTTATACACAAACTGTAAGTACCCCGGACTAATATTCATGGTTTTGGCCATGGCAGCAACTGTCCATGGTTGACTCGGATTATTGTGAATCTCTGTTCGAAGCTTCATCAGAGGATAATGCTGCGGGCCAATATTCTCTTGAACGCAAGACTCCAACAGCTTGTTGAACAGCGTTCGAAGTAAGTAATCTATCGTTGATTCTCGGTAGTTTTTCTGGAAAGAATGCTCAGCAACAAGCAATTGAAACAGCTTGTGACAAAATTCAGGATCATCTAATGGAAATGGTTCGCCCTTCGGTAGGGAAGTTTCGGTTACATACATCTCATCACTTTCAAAACGAATCCAATCGTTCACATATAGCTCCGTACAAGAGCGGTAATATATTTTCTGATGAGGTGGATATAGAACGGCACAATGAGGTGGATACTCTATCAGTTTCCCGCCCACCCAGAACTGTGCCGGAGTCTGTGTAACAACTAACAGCCAGCAATCATGACCTTCAGGAATATCAAACACAAACGGATTGCGATGGATAGCATCATATTCAACGTAAAAAATAGTATTCATTGTTCTTCACCTTTACCATGCAGGTTATGGAATAAATAGAGACACTTATGGAACATTGTAGTTGTTTCCTATTATACGAAAGTTATCGTCAGTGTAATAGATCGTCTATAACTTTAAATAAGGAGTGTGCGTTGAATGAATAAACAAGGTTTGAATCCATATCTTCCATCCTGGGAGTACGTACCTGATAGTGAGCCTTATGTATTCAATGAAAGAGTGTATGTGTATGGTTCACATGACCGTTTTAACGGACATGCCTTCTGTCTGAACGATTATGTATGCTGGTCTGCACCCGTGAATGACCTTGGGGATTGGAGAAATGAAGGGGTGATCTACCGAAAAACAGATGACCCACTGAATCCGAATGGACATATGTGTCTGTATGCGCCAGATGTAACAGTGGGGCCCGATGGGCGGTATTATCTGTATTATGTGCTGGATAAGGTACCCGTTGTTTCGGTGGCTGTATGTGACACACCTGCCGGCAAATATGAATTCTATGGTTATGTACAATATGGCGACGGCACTCGTCTGGGTGAAAGAGAAGGGGACGAGCCCCAGTTCGATCCCGGCGTGATGACTGAAGGACAGCACACTTATCTGTATACCGGCTTCTGTGCGGCCGGAGACCAATCAAGACATGGCGCGATGGCCACGATGCTAGGTCCGGATATGCTGACGATTGTGGAAGAACCTGTATTCGTAGCACCGAGCGAGCCTTACAGTGAGGGCAGCGGTTATGAGGGCCATGAATTTTTTGAGGCACCTTCCATCCGGAAGAGAGGGGATATCTACTACCTGGTGTATTCCTCCATCGTTATGCATGAATTATGTTATGCCACCAGCCTATTTCCAAACAGAGGATTTACATATCAGGGCGTCATCATAAGCAACTGTGATCTCCATATCGACTCCTACAAACCTGCTGACAAACCCATGTATTATGGAGGCAATAACCATGGCAGCATTGTGGAGATTAACGGAGACTGGTATGTCTTCTATCACCGTCATACCAATGGGGACGCATTCAACCGCCAGGGTTGTATTGAGAAGATATCTTTTGAAGAGGACGGCAGCATTCCTCAGGTGGAAATGACCTCCTGTGGTCCGAGTGGTAGACCGCTTGAAGGAAAAGGCGAGTACCCCGCATATCTTGCATGTAATCTTTTGACCAGAGATGATCAGAAGTACACTGGAGGTTTCGGGGCAGGCGCCTGGCTGGACAGCCGATTTCCGAAGATAACCCAGGATGGAAGAGATGGTGATGAAGAGATCGGTTATATTGCCAATATGGTTGAATCCGCAACGGCAGGGTTTAAGTATTTTGATTGCAAAGGAATTCGCCAGGTCTCGATCAAGGTACGGGGATATTGTAACGGGGCATTTGAGGTCAAAACCGCATGGGACGGTCCTGTCCTGGGCACAATCCCGGTACATTTCACAAATCATTGGAAACCCTATTCAGCCGAGATAACGATTCCGGATGGTATACAGGCGTTGTATTTTACGTACAGAGGTTCAGGAAGTGCCAGCCTTGCATCATTTATTTTAGCGTAATCCTCCAAACATGATCTGAGCAATCCAAGCAAAATAAAGCAGCTGCTGGTTATCCAGTGGCTGCTTTGTTGACCGATCAGTCTCTGCGGATCAGATGATTGAGGTTTTTTTATCGTTAAACTTTTAGTTATCCGCATCGATGGATTCTCCGGCCTGCTGCGAATGACTGCGAAATTCACTTGGCGCTATGCCTGTCCACCGCTTGAACTGGCGGCTGAAATGCGCATTGGTCTTATACCCCAACATCATCGCAATATGGTCTATGTTCAGGTCGGTTTGTTTTAACAAGCGCTGCGCTTCGTTCAGAAGGGTTTCCGATAGAAACTTACGCGGAGCGATGCCGTAAACCTGCCGAAAAATACGATTAACCTGTGACGGGCTAATGCTCAGCGATTTGGCAATGTCCTGAATCCAGGTTCGCTCGCTCTCCTGAATCTCCCCATGAAGATGGATATATCTCACCGAATCCTCAATGTGCTCAGCAATCTGATGGGCAATGGTTTCTTTTCTCGACAACGTAACGGATGCTTGCTGAGATAATTGTCCGACCAGAGAACCGAGCAGTTCGAACACAGCGGCATGTACCTTCATCTGCTTGGAAGAAGATAGTGAACTCGACAAATGCTCTGTGGCCAGATTATACAAGGTAGACAGGGAAGAGGACAGCCCCAGAGCCAAATTCGAATTTGCCGGATAATAGATGTCTTTGCAACGGTTGAGTTCTCTACAAAAGGACGTATCCTGTACACTGAAATGCACGGAAAAGTATGTGAACCCCTCCGGTCCGGCACCCGTACAGGAATGCGTCATACCAGGGCGAATAAACAAAAGATCGCCTACAGTCTGACTGTATAACTGCCCGTTAACAACCATATTCATCTGGCCGTCCATCATCCAGTGCACTTCATACATTGAATGCTCATGAGACGGATAAGTCCAGCTTGAATCCACTTTTCTTGCATGTAGCCCCAATAATTGAAAAGACATGCGAACATCAGGCAGACGACCCAAATACACGGCTTCCGAAAGCTTGGCCACAGCACTCCAACCTCCTTATCCTTCTATACACCAACATCTTATCAATTCGTTGATATCCACTGAACTCAGAATACACACAGTGACGAGAGATGAGTAAATCATCTTTGGTTCATCTAATCTAGATTTATCTTAACAGAAAAAAAATGCGTGAAAAGGGTAATTCGTTGGAGTGATTAGAACATCGTCACGAAACCCGGCAGGTGCTATGGTAATATTATCAACCCAATAGGGAGAATGGGGGCAAGCTTGAATGCGAATTATTCGATTTCTGGATGGGCAACAAAAGTGGCTGGCAGCCGTTACGGATGATGAAAAAGCCTATCGTTTGCCGCAAGCCGATTTTATGACTTTGATCCATCAAGCAAAAGAACAAGGGATATCACCTGTTCAACTTGTTGAAAGCGCTTTTAAACCATTAAACAAGCTGACGGATGATTGGACTACCTTGCACCTGATCACGCCAGTGGATGCCCCGGAAGTATGGGCGGCAGGTGTTACGTATCAACGCAGCAGGGAAGCGAGAAATTATGAAGCGACGGATGGAAAAATGGATGCAACGACCTTTTACGATAAGGTATACGATGCGGAAAGACCCGAAATCTTCTTTAAATCCACGGCAGCACGAACGGTAGGTCCGAATGATGCCGTCACGCTCCGAAGCGACTCCACGTGGCAAATCCCGGAGCCTGAGCTTGGATTGGTGCTTGCAGGTGATGGAAGCATTGTAGGATACATCGTTGGCAATGACATGAGCTGTCGCGATATTGAAGGGGAAAACCCGCTGTATCTGCCGCAGGCAAAAATGTGGCGCAATTCCTGCTCCATAGGTCCGGCCATTCGTCTGGCGGAAACGGTACAGAATCCATATGCATTCAGCATCGTCTGCGAAATTTATCGCGCAGGTGAACTGGTTGTCAAAAGCGAGGCAAATACAAGTGAATTAAACCGTAAGCTGGATGAATTGGTCTCTTTTTTAGCAAGGGACAATGATTTGTTTGACGGTACGGTTCTTTTGACAGGTACAAGTATCGTTCCCCCTAATGAATTTACACTTGAACCCGGAGACCGCATCGAAATATCCATTAGCGATATCGGGACACTCGTGAATTCTGTTATTTCAAACTAATCTATAAGGAGGATAAGGCTATGACACCATTTCAAGTGGAGCAGACATACAACAATTATATTAACGGAGAATGGGTGAAGGCCGCGTCTGGTGAGACCGAACCGAGCATCAATCCTGCGAATCGGAAGGAAGTCGTCGGCTATGTACCCACTTCCGGCGTAGAGGATTTGAACCGGGCTGTCGCAGCGGCAAAGGAAGCAGCCAAAAAATGGCGGAGGTTATCAGGTGCAGAACGCGGCAATCATCTGTTTCAGGCAGCAAATGTGCTGGAACGCCGGGCCGATGAAGTTGCAGAGGCGATGACCAGAGAAATGGGCAAAACACTTCCTGAAGCCAAAGGAGAAACGATGCGCGGTGTCGCGATCTTAAGGTATTACGCCGGAGAAGGCATGCGAAAAACAGGAGATGTTATCCCCTCCACAGACAGCGAAGCGCTGATGTTTACGACTCGTGTACCCCTTGGCGTAGTAGGAGTTATTGCTCCTTGGAATTTCCCTGTAGCCATTCCGATTTGGAAAATGGCTCCGGCCTTAATCTATGGCAATACAGTTGTGTTGAAGCCGGCTCAGGAAACTGCGGTCACTGCGGCTAAAGTCATGGAATGTTTTGAAGAGGCGGGCATCCCGGCAGGCGTTCTTAATCTGATCTGCGGCAGAGGCTCAGTGATCGGTTCAGCACTTGCCGAGCATCCGGATGTGGGAGGAATAACGTTCACGGGTTCCAATGAAGTGGGGAAACGGGTCGGCGCTGCAGCGCTGGCACGTGGGGCCAAGTATCAACTTGAGATGGGTGGCAAAAACCCGATCATCATTGCAGCTGACGCTGACCTGGATTTGGCTGTCGAAGCCACCATCAGCGGTGGATTGAAATCAACCGGGCAAAAATGTACAGCTACCAGTAAGGTCATCATTGAACGAAACGTATACGATGCCTTTAAAGAAAAACTGCTCTCGCAAATCCAGGAAATCCGGTTGGGTGACGGCATGTCTGCTGGAAGCTGGATGGGTCCATGTGCGAGCGAAGGACAACTCAATACGGTGCTGAGTTATATCCAAAAAGGTCAGGATGAAGGTGCCGTTCTGCTTGCTGGCGGAAAAAGACCGGACGGTCCGGGACTGAAAGAGGGATTCTATGTCCAACCGACCGTATTTGAAGGGGTCGAATCACATATGTCCATTGCCCGGGAAGAAATCTTTGGCCCGGTTCTGGCCTTAATTGCGGTAGATTCCCTGGAGGAAGCGATTGAAGCGGCGAATGACAGCGACTACGGCTTAAGTGCTTCCATCTATACTCAGAATGTCGGAGCCATGCTTTCTTTCATTCGGGACATGGATGCAGGACTCGTCAGAATTAATGCAGAAACGGCCGGGGTAGAGCTTCAGGCTCCGTTCGGTGGAATGAAGATGTCAAGTTCACATTCCAGAGAACAGGGGCAAGCGGCTATCGAGTTTTTCACGGCCATCAAAACGGTCTTCGTGAAGTCATAAACTGTGGGAGGCTATCATGTACGAACAGATTACGTCGATTATGGGGGAGAAGCCATCCAACGACTTCGATATCATAGCACATGCTCCAGGTGCTGCTGGACGTCTGCCTTTAACGGATGATTTGCTGCGGAATGCGCCAAGCGGCGACTTGTTCGGCATGTCCCAGAATGTTGGAATGGGCTGGAAGCCCGGGGAATTGAACGGAAAACAATTTCTGATCTTAAGTACCCAAGGTGGCATACGCAATGAGGACGGCAGCCCGACAGCACTCGGTTACCATACGGGACACTGGGAGGTCGGCCTGCTAATGAAAGCTGCCGCAGAAGAGCTGTCAAGTCGGGGCGGAATCCCTTTTGCCGGATATGTCAGCGATCCGTGTGACGGCAGATCACAGGGGACGACAGGCATGTTCGACTCACTTCCTTACCGGAACGATGCTGCTATGGTATTTCGCAGACTAATTCGCTCGCTGCCAACACGAAAAGGCGTGCTTGGTGTCGCCACTTGTGACAAAGGTCTTCCGGCAATGATGCTCGCGCTTGCCGGTATGCCGCAATTGCCTGGCGTGATTGTTCCCGGTGGCGTCACGCTTCCACCTACTGATGGAGAGGACGCCGGTAAAATTCAGACCATCGGTGCACGGTACGTCAACGGGGAACTTTCGCTAGAAATGGCGTCGGATTTAGGATGCCGGGCATGCGCTACACCAGGAGGAGGCTGTCAGTTTCTAGGTACTGCTGCTACAGCCCAGGTCGTAGCAGAGGCACTGGGCATGACAGTCCCGCATGCTGCACTTGCACCTTCCGGGCAACCGATCTGGATTGAAATGGCCCGCCAATCTTCACGTGCACTCATCCATATGGAGTCTCAGGGGATGCGGATGGCTGACATTATCACAGATGCATCCATTCGCAATGCGATGACCGTGCATGCTGCGTTTGGCGGATCGACCAATCTGCTTCTTCACATACCCGCGATTGCCCATGCGGCTGGTTTAACCGTACCCACGGTACAGGACTGGATACAGGTCAACAAGAATGTTCCAAGACTGGTTAGTGCCCTGCCAAACGGTCCGATCTTTTACCCGACTATTCGCGTCTTTCAGGCCGGAGGTGTACCAGAGGTCATGCTTCACCTCAGACAACTTGGTCTGTTGGATGAGTCTGTACCAACGGTTACAAGTACGTCATTGGGGCAGGTGCTGGATTGGTGGGAATCGTCGGAACGCCGTCATCTCATGCGGAAGCAGTTGAAAGAGCAGGACGGCATTGATCCGGACAGTGTCATCATGAGTGTAGAACACGCCCAGCGACTTGGCATCACTTCGACCGTAACATTTCCAACCGGGAATATCGCTCCGGAAGGTTCTGTCATCAAGTCCACCTCTATTGATCCTGCTGTGCTGGATGAGCATGGCGTATACCGCCATCGTGGCCGAGCAAAGGTGTTTACCACTGAACGTGAGGCGATCCATGCGATTAAGACCGGAGGTATTCTGGCTGGTGACGTTGTTGTGCTTCTCGGGAGAGGTCCATCGGGAACCGGAATGGAGGAGACATACCAGCTTACATCTGCGCTTAAGCATTTGGCTTTCGGCAAATACGTGTCACTGATTACGGATGCCCGGTTCTCCGGTGTTTCCACCGGAGCGTGTATTGGTCATGTTGGCCCCGAAGCGCTGGCAGGTGGTCCCATTGGTAAGTTGCGCAACGGAGACCTGATTGACATCGAGGTGGATCGTAACACGCTGGAGGGCAGCATTAACTTTATCGGAGAAGGAGAGATCGAGGTTTCTCCAGAAGAAGGTGCTGTCATTCTGGCACAAAGGTCATTCCATCCGGATATGAGGCCTGATGAAGCTTTGCCGGATGATACAAAGCTCTGGGCTGCATTGCAATCGGTCAGCGGTGGGACATGGAGAGGGAATGTGTACGATGTAGAGCGGATCATAACCGCTCTGGAAGCCGGCAAAAAAGCGCTGGGCTGGTCCTAATATCTACCTTTCGTGTATCTGCTGTTGTACAGATCATCACTTTCATACCGGAGGTTTCTTCCATGAATAAGATTAAGAATATGATCACCAATCCCATCCTTGCCGGTTTCCATCCCGATCCGTCCATATGCCGAGCGGGGGAGGATTATTATATTGCCACGTCCACCTTTGAATGGTTCCCTGGTGTACGGATTCAACATTCCCGGGATCTGGTTCACTGGCGGCCCATCGCTTCTCCGCTGACTCGTGCAACGCAGTTGAACATGGAGGGCAACATTAATTCCGGAGGTGTATGGGCACCATGTCTCAGTTATGAAAACGGCGTGTTTTACCTGATCTACACCGATGTCAAAAGCCGGGTAGGTGCCTTTAAAGACACTCACAATTACCTTGTGACTGCAACCGATATTGAAGGACCTTGGTCCGAACCGGTATTTCTCAACAGTAGCGGTTTTGATCCTTCCTTGTTTCATGATGAGGACGGACGCAAGTGGCTGGTCAATATGATATGGGATCACCGCAAGGGCAAAAACCGGTTTGCAGGCATCGTTCTGCAGGAGTATTCGGTTCGGGAACAAAAGCTGGTCGGGCCAGCCAAGAACATTTTTAAAGGAACCGCTTTAGGATTAACCGAAGCACCTCATCTGTATAAACACAAGGACTATTATTATCTCATTACAGCTGAAGGGGGAACGGGGTATGAGCATGCGGTTACAGTAGCACGTTCCCGTACACTACAAGGCCCTTACGAGGTTGATCCTGCCAATCCGATCCTTACTTCATATGGCAGAACGGATTTGGCTCTGCAGAAGGCAGGCCACGGCAGTCTTGTTGAAACACATACCGGCGAATGGTACATGGCTCATCTGGTTGGACGACCCGTTCATCAAAAGTATTGCATTCTTGGACGTGAGACCGCACTTCAGAAGTGTACGTGGAGCGAGGACGGCTGGCTGAAGCTTGCGAGCGGCAACCGATATCCCGAGGTCCAGGTCATTGCACCAAAGATTACGGCACATCCGTTTGAACCGATAGCGGAAATGGATCACTTTGATCAATTCGAGCTTCGGAATGACTGGAATACTCTTCGCATTCCACCCGACCCAACTTGGCTCAGCTTGACGGAACGTCCCGGTTACTTGCGCTTGCACGGTATGGAGTCGATGAGTTCAACCCATAGGCAAAGCATGATCGCGCGAAGATTGCAAACGTTTGAGTGTGAAGCCGAAACAGCCTTAGAATTTGCGCCGGACCATCCACAGCAAATGGCAGGATTGATTTTGTACTACGATACCAAGGACTATCTCTATTTACGTGTAACTTATCATGAAGAGAAGGGGCTGTGCTTGGGAATTATTCAGTCCAAGTACGGGGTGTATGACGAACTGTTGGAGGATATTCCGTTAGAGTCAGTGAATACGCTCCGCTTAAAAGCAGTGATTGATCATGGTCGCGCCCGCTTTTACTATGCGTTGAATAGTGATTCATCCTGGAATCATGCAGGCGAGTGGGTTGATATCACACATCTGTCCGATGAATCTCCAGAGTATATTCGGTTTACGGGAACCTACATTGGACTTTGTGTGCAGGATCTTGGCGGGACACGAAAACATGCTGATTTTGATTACTTTGTGTATAGAGAAATAAAGCATGCTGTGAATGCAATAGGCCATATAGATTCTGCGGATGGTGTATCTGGAGAGTTATCAGGAAATTAGAATATTGTGTAATATTACCCAAATGTTATAAGGTGGACTCGTGATAAAATATTTCTATTCGGATAAAGCAGCGCTCCCTTGTGAAGGGGGCGCTGCTTTATAAAATAGGGATGAATAATTACATAATAATATGATATTATGTTTGTCGGTAACAGGTCGAATATAATAGTTGGAGGCATATTATGAAATTATATAAAGTTGTTCAACCCCATAATTCAAACTATCCTGATCCCATCGTTTTAGCTAAAGGAGATACGATCCTATATGGGAGAGAAGATACTGAATTTCCAAACTGGATTTTCTGTGAATCCATGCATTCTAAAAAATGCGGCTGGGTACCGAAGCAAATATTAAGCACTCCAAATGAAGAACAGATCGCGACTGCATTATCAGACTATTCTGCACACGAATTAACCGTAAAACCCGGTATCATCGTTACAAAGGAATTTGAACTAAATAATGGAGTTTTGTTCATACCGCAGAGGGTGAGAAGGGCTGGTTACCAAATAAGGTATTGACTCCATCGGATTAAACAGGAGATTGTAAACAGAATCAATGAGCACATATAAACAAAAAGATACTCTTGGTCGACTGTATTATTCTTCTAATAGGCGGAGAAGGGTGCCAAAAACTGCTGAATGAGATCCCTAATCTCGTCAGCATGTGTTTCAGGAGCAAAATGTCCCGTATCCAGAAAATGGATTTGCGCCGATGGAATATGACGCTTGTATGCCTTTGCGCCAGCAGGGAGGAAGGCAGGATCATTTTTGCCCCATACAGCTAAAAGTGCAGGTTGATACTTACGAAAATATGCCTGAAAGTCCGGATAACGATCCACATTGGTCCGATAATCCAGAATCAGGTCCAGTTGAATTTCTTTCGCTTCCGGTCGTGACATGTGGACTTGTCAAGTCATGTGTCCGCGGAGTTCGACCTGCATATCTTCTCCTTCATAGTAATATCGAGCCATGGAAAATAGCCGTATAATATCCCTTTACTACGAAGAAGGAGTTAAGTTAAGAGAGTAGAAAAAAACAAAAAAAGAGGTCACTCAATGGACACCCTTAGATGGATTCAAAGCTGGTATTATGAGAACTGTGACGGTGATTGGGAACATTCATACGGTGTGAAAATTGATACTGTTGATAATCCTGGTTGGTCTGTAGAAATCGACTTGACGGATACATATTTAGAAGATGTGCCATTTGATTCGATTGAAGAAGAGAGAAATGAGGAAGATTGGTTCTACTGTATCGTGAGAGATGGCGTGTTTCACAGTGCAGGGGGAGCAAAAAATTTAGAAGAGATGCTTAATTGCTTTAAAAATTGGGCTTCAAGTCTGTATAAAAGTTAATTATGCACTAACAATTGGGAGTAATCTAAGGAGAGATCCAGATGTACCTAAAAGAATTCGATTTAGATTTACCCTATATTGTAGATCATGAATATATTGAATCTATAATAAAAAAACAAAAATGTGAGTACAGCGAAGCAATAAAATTAGATTATGCGTTGAATTGGAAATGGAAAAGACGCTCTTTTAGATTGGAAACTCGCTGTATTACAGCCATGTATGAACGTCTATTCGGGAAATACAAAACGAAAGATTGTTGGAAAGCCCTAATAGAATGTGTAGAAAACATTTCGGATGAACGGATTGTTAACGATTCTGGTGTGTGTTCTGTACCAATCCAATTTAGTTTGAATGACTTTAGTGAAAAAAATGAGTTACACAAAAAAAAGACGACGCTTCGACTGTTAATGGAAGGCTTAGAGAAACTTGCTCTACTTAATAATTGGGAGGTTGATCCATTCAGGGAGATCGCTTTGCAAATAGAGAAGTTGGGTTATGTAAATGAATGGACTTGGAAAAAATCCGTAAAGAGCCCTAATAAGAAGTACAATGCTAAAGTTATATGCCATCATAATGTAGAAAGCATGGATATATTCATATCCGTTTTACAACGAGATGGTACGCAAGTACTCTTAGAGAAGGTCACCTCAGAACAACCAGATGAATTTGCCTACGCTAGACATTTAGGTGAACTTACATGGGTATCTGATTTTGAAGTTGCTTTGATTAATAAAAAAGGCACTGAAAAGCATTCTGTAACCCTGGAACACTAATTATTATACCGCTAGAAAACATTATCCAACAACTAAGTCAAGCTTATAAACCAATTAGATCTTAAGGGTGATGTTGTGAATATAGATCCCAGGCTTTGGAGATAAAGCGTGTTAAGTGTATTACTGGACGGTTAGCCGGAAATTCGGGCGGCGGGATCAATGCTCAGTTTGCGAGGGGCGTCTTGTTTAAGCAGTATGTTTACCGTTGTAATGGTCTAGTTCGTGATTAGGCATGCATTTACCTTGAGGATTTTATTCCTTTCGTGTAATGCATGCCCGTTTTTTATTTGTGCTGTAAATCCCTTGTGATTTTGCGTCCCGTTGGTGTCTGGGCGAGGCCACCGCCGGCTGTTTCGCGTAGAGATTCAGGCATGGCTGATCCGACCTCCAGCATCACCTGTACCACCTCATCCGAAGGGATGATGCTGCGTACGCCGGCAAGAGCCATATCGGCAGCTCCCAGCGCTGTAATCGCCCCGAATCCGTTGCGAACAATACAAGGGATTTCAACCAAGCCGGCAACCGGATCACAGATCAGGCCAAGGGTGTTTTTCAGAGCAAGTCCAACGGCGTGGATAGACTGAGAAGGGGACCCGCCCCGTATATCCACCAATGCACCAGCTGCCATTCCGATGGCAGAACCCACTTCAGCCTGACAGCCACCTTCCGCACCAGAGATGAACGAATTGTTGGCGATGACGTAACCAATAGCTCCAGATGCGAACAAGCCATAGACCATTTGTTCATCGGTCCACCCAAACCGCTCCTGGCTGCTAATAAATACTCCGGGAATAATGCCGCAAGAACCCGCCGTCGGTGTAGCAATAATTCGGCCCATGGAAGCGTTGACCTCGGACACCGCAAGTGCGTAACTCATCGACAGACTGGCATGGTCGCCGAGCAACGATTGTCCATCTGCACGGTAAGCCATCAGTTTGAGGGCATCTCCTCCAGTCAAACCGCTTTTGGAAGTTGTATCGGTGTGAAGACCTTGATGAACCGCACTTTTCATAATTCCGTAATACTCACGCATTTGATCGAAAACAGCGTCCTTGTCTTCGCCAGACTCATAACATTGCTCTTCCAACATAAGCTGGCCGAGGCGAAGGTTGCGGGTCTCCGCCAATTCAGCAAGTTGTTTTAATGTTCGGAAATTCATTGGCGCAAGCTCCTTTTTCGTATAACTGAAGTTAGATATTTAAGCTAAAGAGAGAGTAGAGTGACTTCCTGAACCTCTGGAATGACTTCGATCTGTTGGACCACAGCAGGATTCATCTTGCCATCGCATTCCAGCACCATCATGGCCTCACCGCGTCGGTTCTTTCGATCCACAGACATATGTCCAATATTGATACGATTATCCACGAGTAGTCGAGTAACGACAGCAATGACACCAGGTTCATCGCTGTGACGAATGATGAGAGTAGGATAGAGCGCCGTCAACTTCAGGTTGTAGCCGTTGATTCGGACGATTTCGATATTTCCTCCACCGATCGACGTGCCTACCATATTCAATGTGCGATCTCCTGCCGCGTTGGTTAATGCAATTTCGACCGTGTTCGGATGAGGGTACAGGCCTGTTCCCGGACGGATGATGGTTTCCATACCAGCAGTATCTGCATGGGCAAATGCATCAGGAAGTCCGGGATCATCCGTGTCCATGTCCAGCAGACCGCCCACAATGGCGGTGTCGGTTCCATGTCCTTTGTACGTTGCGGCAAAAGAACCAAACATGAGGATCTCCGCATGTGAAGGACATTCCCCGAACAGATGTCTAGCCGTCCGTCCAATCCTTGCAGCTCCAGCGGTATGGGAGCTTGAAGGTCCAACCATGGCTGGACCGATAATCGAAAAAACGTCTTTGAACCTCACAGTCTTATTCTCCCCGTTTCGGCGGTTGCACATCTGCCGGAACGAGGCATTCATAGGCTTCTCCGCCGAGTCTGTCCCTTAGTTCCTGTTGTGCTTCCTTGATGATCTCTGGATGTAAAATGGACTCGATAGCCGTAGCTGCCATTGCTTTGGCTGCGAGCAACATACCCTTGTGAGCAAAGCTGCTCTTACCCTGAGCAACGGTCTGCCATGCGTGAAGCGGCGTTCCAAATGCCATCGTCGTTGTAATACACTGCGCCGTCGGCACATTCCAGCTGACATCGGCTACATCGGTTGAACCGCCCATGAACGTTTCCTTCTCATCTGAATAAGGGGCAACAAAGTTCGGCAGCGGCCGCTCGGTAAGAAGAGGAGCAAGCTCAGGACCAACTAACGCGCCAGCTTCCTGCTGATTTTGGAGCGGCAGCGTGTCATAGATCTCTTTGGCATAATTGTATTCATCCTCTTCATAATCAGGAGCGCCGAAGGCAACGAGATGCTGATGCATTATTTTCTCAAGCGTACTGTTCGGGATCAGGTTGGCGCAGGCACCTTCATATTTAAAGTCCATCGTTGTTTCGGTCATTAAGGCAGCGCCTTCTGCCACTTTCACCAGACGTTCAAACAGACTCCGTACCTGTGCGCTCTTGGGAGCTCGAACGAGATACGTGACCTCGGCTTCTGCTTGCACTACATTGGGAGCCAAGCCGCCTGAGTTCGTGATCGCATAATGAATTCTGGCCTGATCAATCATGTGTTCCCGCATATAATTCGAACCGATATTCATCAGCTCAACCGCATCGAGAGCACTACGTCCCAGGTGAGGAGCGGCAGCAGCATGAGCACTAATACCTTTGAAGGTAAATGTACCGTGAATGACTGCATTGGAGCTTCCATGCATAACGGCATTCATAGAATGAGGGTGCCAGGAGAGGGCAACATCTACATCTTTAAAATAACCTTCACGAGCCAGATAGGTTTTACCATATCCACTTTCCTCCGCGGGACATCCATAAAAGCGCACCGTACCCGGGATCTCCGGATGTTCCTGGAGATAGTCTTTGACAGCCACTGCTGCAGCCAATGCACCGATGCCGAGCAGATTATGCCCGCATCCATGACCGTTTCCCCGCGGTTGAACAGGTTGATATGTGCCGATTCCGGCTTCCTGGCTGAGATCAGCCAGCGCATCGTATTCGCCCAAGAGAGCAATGACGGGCAGGCCTGAACCATACGAAGCAATAAATCCAGTTTCTAATCCTGCCACACCTTTCTCGATCGTGAAGCCTTCGGATTCCAGCATTCCCATGAGCAGCTCTGCTGATTGGAATTCATCAAAACGGGTCTCTGCAAACTCCCAGATTTGGTCACTGGCATTGGTGAACATATCGCGTTTTTCTTCAATGGCATCCGAGATATATTGGGTCAAATCTACAATTGCAGTCATAATTTATAGCACCTCTAATTCGTTAAAATGGTTGTATTGTTGTATAGAACATGAACTAAATGTGAAGCAGCATGTGGCTGCAAACTCTTATGTTTAGACCGCTTTTGCTTGCATCTCAATCGTGTTATCCTGATCGGAATTCGAACGACGGGAGAACATCAGGGTAATGGAGCAGATCAGCGCGAAAGCGATCAGCATAATGAAGGCAGTAGCATAAGATCCACCGGAGGCTTCAACCAGGAATCCGATCAGCATCGGAGTCAGGAAACCTGCAAGCTGTGCACCTGTATTGATGAATCCATTGGCTGTCGCAACGACAGATTCGGGCATCGTTTTAAGGGACTTTGAAATGATCAGTGTTGAGATAAATCCGGCCATTGCTGTAACGATTGTCATGTACGTAATGAATGTGGTGATGCTGCCCGCGGAGCCCATCAGATATAGGAACAAGGCCACAAGTACACCGAACACGGAAGCGATAATTCGATCTTTGCCAGCGGGAATGCGGTCAAGCACGTAGCCACTTAGAATCATGGTGAAAATGCTGACCAAAGCCGGAATGGCGGCGAGTAGTCCCATCTGAGTCATATCCAGTCCTCGGACATTGACCATATACGTCGGCATCCAGGATTGAAGCCCCCAGTTCACTGCATAAATGCTGAAGTAGCTGATGAACAAATTCCAGATCATGGGCGTCTTCAGGACGGTTTTCAGCGACGTTTTGGGTGGTAGACCCGAGCTGGAGGCCGAAAGTGCAGGCTTGGCGGGTTCTTTTAATAAAAAGAACATCAAGGCTGTGATGAGGATGCCCCCTGCACCAATGATATAGAACAGGTTGCGCCAGCCAATGGTCACAAGGGCATGTCCGGTAAGAATCGGAGTAATCACCCCCATAATGGCTGCCGATGACAGCATAATGGACATGGCTCTACTTCGCTGATTAACGGGAAAATTCGTGGCAATCGCCTTGGAACCGGAAGGGAAGAAGCTGCCTTCTCCGATACCAAACAGGAAACGAACAAAGATGAGAGAGAACAGCGACCAGGCTGAACCAGTCAAAATAGTAAATACGGACCAGGAGAATAAGGAAACGAGAATAACTTTCCGATAACCGAAACGGTCGGCAAGGGCTCCGCCTGGAATTTGCATAATGGCATATCCGAGAAAAAAGCTGCTGAGGATGATTCCTTGTGCGGAAGCACCAAGGCCCAGATCCTGAGTAATGCCGACAATGGCATAGTTGATGACAAAGCGGTCCAGGTTGCCAAGACACCAGCCGAGAAACAAGAGAGTGAGAACAATGTACTTGAAGTTTTTACTGTGCATGATTTTAGACATCGCGTTACCTTCTTTCTCATCAAATGTTAACTAAATTTCTGTGTTGCTTTAAAGTTACATGATGTAGGGGTTTCAAGACAATGTATATCTCTGTATAATTATCTGAATCAAGATGTGAAAACCTACATTGACAGGAGGCGGCTGGGTTGAATGGAATCTTACATAAAGTCTTGCAGGAACGCTTGGGGAACTGTGATTATGAGGTATGGATCAGTAGTAACTGGACGGATTGGGTACTGATTGAAGCGATCGGCAGTAGAGAAGGGACACCGCCTTTTTTTGTAGAACATCTTCCACTGCAGCATCCCAAAGTAGAACGGGAATCAGAAGATATCATGTTAGTTTTTCTTCCGTACAATAACAATATATGTGTAACCATCCGGGTTTTTAAGAATTTGGAGTTTTCTGCGGAAGATTTAGTTACACTGTCGTCTTTGCTATACCCATACTATACGGAAGCTGTGGCAAGCAAGAATGAACGAGCCTTGAATGAAATCATGAACAGCATTAGGGATGTGACTCAACTTCTGGATCTGAACGAGTTGCTTGGACGGATTTTGGTAAGTGCACTATCGGTTATCCCTTATGAGTGCATAGGTGTGTTGTGGAGGTATGACCCTGCGATCGATGCGTTAACGGTCAAGGCAAGAGCAGGGGAAATGGGCGAAGGTATGTTAAGAATGAAACTGAAGCCAGGTGAAGGGATCATTGGGAACACCTTTAAGCGAGGTATACCCAAGCTCTATAACGGTTTATCTTCAGTAGAAGATGATTTTGGCAACATGACAATGGACAACAAATATCATCTGAATTCGGCGTACAATTTTCAAAATATAGGTTCAATCATTTCGGTGCCGATCAAGGTGGAAGGCCAATCAGATTGTGTGTTAATTGTTTATCAAAAAGGGAGAGTCCCCTTATTCACAGAATCGGATGTGCGGCTGCTGCAAAGCTTTGCCGATCAGGTCTCGATTGCGATCACGAATGCCAAACTGTACGAGAATCTGAGCAAACAGAACGCTACACTCATGAAACGGGATGAGATTCACTCCTCGCTTATGCGGCTTTCGCTGCAAAATAAGGGAGCGTTATCGATCGTTAACGAACTGGTACGTGTTATTGGCGTACCGTTGACCTTTGTGGATTTTATCGACAACGAATGGATTCCAAAACGAAACAAAGTCATGAACGGCTGGAATACGGAAAGTCTTCGCAGCTTGTACGAATCCTTACACCATCCGGATTATCTGACGTGTATCCAGGAAGAAGCCGAACGGTCGTATCAATATCTGTATCCGATTGCTTCAGCCAATCAGTGCCTAGGTTATCTCATTATCCAGATGAACACGAAGCTAGAACCGCTACAATTAATTGCGCTGGAGCAGGGAAGCTCTATTCTGGCCCTGGAATTGATGCGCAAGCAGTCCCTGGCTGAATTTTATTTCAAAAAAACACAGCAATTTTTCAATGATCTAAGGCTCAGTCAGGATTCCGAGGATTACTGGCAGAAGTCCGGGGAGATTGGAATCGTTCCTTCAACCGCCATTGTGGTGGGACTGTTGGAGTTTGCGGAGTGGGTCAACCCTTCTACACTTAGCGCGTTGTCTGTTCAATTGGTAGCATATCTAAGAGAGAAAATGCCAGCAGGAGCGCTGCCCATTGCGTTTGGCAATGAAAGACGAATTACAGTTTTGCTTGTGCTGACAGAATCGTACAAGCTCGGCAAACTGGAACAACAGTTCAGCGCATTGCTGCCGGAATGGGAACATCGTAATCATGTGAAATTGTTGGGGGGATTAAGTTCCGTGCGGTCTGGAGTCGATGCCATTAATACGGGATACCAGGAAGCGGACAAGGCGCTTGCATATCAGAAGACAAGGGGAGAACAAGGCACAATCCGATATACAGATATTGGTGTTAACCGTTTGTTTATCCGGCAACCGGCTGAGGATTTGAATGCATTTATGGCAGAGATATTTCAGCCGCTTCGGCCTGCCAAAGGGCAGACCGGTGGACTAGAGGAAACCCTCATGACGTATATGGCTTGCGGAAGTTCTGCAGTCCAAGCTGCGGCAGCACTTCATATTCATATCAATACGTTGTATCAGCGTATTCATAAAATCGAAGAGATTCTGGACATGTCCCTGAGCAATCAGGAGCATCTGCTTCATCTGCAACTGGCCTGTTATCTAAGGCAGACATATCGTTCATCGTGATTTTCAAATCAACCTACTCGAGATCATGAATCAAACGTTATACCGACATAATGAAAAGAGTGAATATGCGTTTTGGTGAGATCAATCACGTTTTTGATAAATGCCTCGCGTGATTCGCGATATCCGCTTAATATCCAATTGTTTAATAGTCCAAAAAAACCGTAGGCGGTATAGTACTTGAAATAGTCCATGTTCACCGGGGAGTTATTGATGGTCTCAAAGACGAACTGTTCTTGATAGATTTTGAGTATAGTTTGGGGGAAACCTGTATGTAGACCGGGTAACGTGTCATCGTATTGAATCAGTTCGAAGAAGTCACGGTGTTCGTAGATATAATCCACGATTTGAAAAGATTCGGCATCAAGCTTGTTTGTTGAAACTTTTTGACCGTGCCAATAGGGTTTACCTACTGCCCCCCTTAATCCTTGAAGTGTCATACTCAACAATTCTTCGGCGAGAATATATTTGTCCTGGTAGTGTAAATAAAACGTGCTGCGATTGTAACCCGCCTGATCAACGATATCCTTGACAGACACACCATGGAATCCTTTTTTCTTGATAAGCTGAATCAGAGCGGTTTTTAGGTGCTCCTTGGTTCGATTACGATGTTGAGCTGTCACAATAAGTTCATTATTCATTCGAAAAAACTCCTATAAATATAGACATATTTTTATGAAGTGTCTACGAGGTAGACACTTGGTCATATCTTAATGATTGGAATGTTACAATTTTAAGCATAGAATTAGTTTTGTAAACATCATATAGCACTATTTATATAGGCGCTATTCAAAATATTATACTGGGGGATTTATTCATGGGCAAACTACAGGATAAAGTAGCAATTATTACAGGAGGAGCATCTGGAATCGGCGCAGCGACAGCTCGTCTGTTCGTTTCCGAGGGAGCCAAAGTGGTTTTGGTCGATCTGAATGAAGAAAAAGGCAAGGCGTTTGAGCAGGAACTGAAAGCGCTTAATGCGGAAGCTCTCTTTATCAAAGCAAACATCACGAATGAAGAAGAGGTTTCCGAGATTTTCAAACAAACCGTACAAGCATTCGGTCAAGTGAATATCGTATTCAACAATGCGGGAATCGGACGAGTTCATCCAACGCATGAGCTTGACTATGCCGAATGGCGTAATACGGTCAATGTTGATCTGGACGGCGTTTTCTTGGTTGCGCGGGAATCGATTCGCGAGATGCTGAAAATTGGCGGAGGCACAATCGTCAACACGGCATCCATGTACGGATGGGTTGGTTCGCCTGGTTCAGCAGCTTACAATGCAGCTAAAGGTGGCGTTGTGAACCTGACTCGTTCGCTGGCGTTGGAATATGCTGAGCAGAATATTCGTGTGAACTCCCTTTGCCCAGGCTTCATTGATACACCGATTATCCCGGAAGAGAGCAAGCAAGCACTTTCTGCATTAACACCAATGAAACGTCTGGGTCAGGCAGAAGAGATGGCGAAAGCCGTTCTGTTCCTAGCTAGTGACGATTCTTCATATATGACAGGAAATAGCCTAATCATAGATGGAGGATACACTGCACAATAAGTGCAGCAATTGTCACGAGACAAAAATTCGGTTCCATTAAAAGTCGCTTTTATAGCGGCTTTTTTTTATTTTATCAGTTACCGTGCCGTACAAGTTCACAGTCAAGCAAAAGGAACATGTTCCAAATGCAAAATGTATACTTCTGTGGGAAGACAAAGATTGAACGTTGAAGAGCTTGACGGTTGACGAGCACACAGCAGTTGGCTATTCATAGTAGATGGCCTCATAAGGAAATTCCAACTTATTCAAGCGATATTCTTTGGGCGACATGGACATATATTGCCGAAACACTTTGCCAAAATAGCTGGGACTTTCAAAGCCGCATTGTTGACCAATTTGTGAGATCGGAAGTTCCGTTGTACGTAGCAGTCGAACGGCAACCTCGATCCGTCTGTCTTTGAGATAGGCTAGCGGTGATGTTTTCTCGGATCTCTGAAATAACCTGCACAAGTAGTGTTTATTGATATCACAATGGCTGGCCAGCAGATCCAGTGTTAACGGGGAGGCATAATTCTCCCGGATGAACTTTTTACATTTTTCGATCGTTGTTATGGAAAGGGCACCGATATCCCTCTCCGCATCCCGACTCGTCTGCACCAAGATAAGCAACCAACGATAGATTTGCATAGACAACCGATATTTGTCGGTGACTTTCTCTTGATGAATCAAATGGATGGTTTGCCATAACTCTTGAATCAAGGGAGAATCCGCGTTTCGTCGAATCACATGTCCCTCATTATCATGAATCATATCCCAAATTCGGTTGGCTTCATCCCCGCGAATGTTAATCCATATAAATTCCCATGGTTCGTTGTTCTCTTGTTTATAGTAATAGCAATGTTCTCCGGAGATTTTAACAAGTAGGGCATGTCCCTTGGGTAAAGGAATCGTTTGATTATCAATATCCAGATAACCCTGACCATTAAGCGTATATTGAAAAACAACGTGTCCCGGGTCCGGTCTATCATCACTGGGACAACGATATTCCTCGCTTGAAACGATCTGCCATCCAATAGAGTCCAGTGTCATGATTGATGTATCGTCATTACGAAAAGCGTAAGAAACTGTATGAACCATACGTTAATCTCCTTCCTAAAAAAGTCAATTATTTTATATAATACGTCACATTTTTTAGATTGTCTGTCTTTTTTTAGACCTGTAAGATAAATGTAAGCGGTAACATAAAGAGGAGGTGGCTGTAAATTGTGTTCATATGACAACAAGCAGGGCAGGATCGAACTGATGATTCTAAAATTGAATTTTTAGATAAGGAGGAGTTGATCGAATGATCCGAAGAACTGTTTCCATCCAGAAATCGATGTTTGTATCTTTTTTAGCACTCCTTATGGTTATTTCACTGGCTGTTCCTCCAGCACCGATGCGTGCAGAGTCATCATCAAACAGCTTGCCGGGCCGCCAAGCAGAATACCTGAACCGGGGTTTGGTTGCGGTTCTTGCAGACAACGGCGTTTTTCTGAGCTGGAGGTATTTAAACAACGATCCAGATGATATCGCTTTCAATATATATAAAAATGGAACCAAAGTGAATGCGTCGCCCATAAGCGACGTGACCAACTATGTGGACACCACTGGTTTCGACAGTTCGCAATATCAGATTTCCACTGTTGTTTCAGGCAAGGAGCAGATGCAGCCGGAGGTTGTATCGGTCTGGCATAACGATTATCTGCCTATTCCGCTGGATAAACCGGCCGACGGACGGACCAAGGACGGCGGAACCTACTCCTATTATGCAGGTGATGCTTCCGTAGCTGACTTGGACGGGGATGGCGAATATGAAATCGTCTTCTTGTGGAGTCCGAGTAACTCCAAGGACAATTCGCAGGCCGGTTATACTGGCAACGTCTATATCGATGCCATCAAACTGGATGGCACAAAGCTCTGGAGGATTGACCTGGGCGTAAACATCCGTGCCGGAGCGCACTACACACAGTTAATGGTGTATGACCTGGATGGCAACGGAAAGGCTGAGGTTGTTGTCAAGACGGCGGACGGCACGAAGGACGGCCAAGGCACAGTTATTGGTGACGGGACGAAGGATTATCGCAACGACGGCGGATACATACTGTCAGGACCGGAATATCTCACGCTGTTTGACGGTGAGACTGGTGCAGCCGTATCCACAGTGAATTATGATCCGCCAAGAGGCAACATCAGCGATTGGGGTGACGGGTATGGCAACCGTGTAGACCGTTTTCTTGGCGCTATTGCTTATCTGGACGGCACGAAACCAAGTGTCGTGATGAGCCGGGGCTATTATACCCGAACTGTGCTTGTTGCTTATGATTATGTTGGTGGGGAACTCGTCAAGCGCTGGACGTTCGACACCAACGAAGCAGGATCACAATATCAAGCACAGGGCAACCACAATCTGAGTGTACTGGATGCCGACCATGACGGCAAGGACGAGATAATGTTTGGCGCCCTGGCCATAGATGATGACGGCAGCTTGATGTACAGCACCGGACTTGGACACGGTGATGCCATGCACGCCGGCCAGCTTGACCCGAATCGAGATGGCTATCAGGTCGTAAGCGTGCACGAGCATTCAGATGCGGCGTACGGACTGGAGATGCGCGATGCGGCAACAGGTGAGATTATTTGGGGGCAGAAAACAGGATTTGATACCGGCCGCGGGATGTCAGCGGATATTGATCCGAACTATCCGGGTTACGAATCATGGGCCACGACCGTTACCAACGGGCAAAGTGTACCTGTAACCAATACCTATTCGGCTGCCGGAGAGGCGATCTACACGGTGGACGAAGGGCCCAAAACTGCCAACTTCGCCATCTGGTGGGATGGAGATCTTCAGCGGGAGCTGTTTGACCATCAGTGGGATAACAGTACCGCCAAAGGAATTCCACTCATTTACAAATGGGATTACGAAAACAAAAAGCTGGGTGAAATCTTCCGGGCAACCGGTACATTAACGAACAATCATACCAAAGGCAATCCGGCGCTTCAGGGGGACATTCTGGGCGACTGGCGTGAGGAAATTCTGCTGCGGAGCGAAGATAGCTCGGAATATCGTCTCTACACGACAACCATTCCTTCAGATTATCGCATTCCTACGCTGATGCAGGACCCCGTGTATCGACTAGGCGTAGCTTGGCAAAATGTAGCCTACAATCAGCCGCCTCATACCGGATTTTATCTTGGAGCGGAAGCTACAGCATTTCCGAAAGCCGATCTGGCATTGACCCGCGAAGCAGAAATGCCGGAGTCGGTTTACCGCTTTGATTTTGGTACAGAGACAGCGTCAGGAAGTACGGCTATACAGGACACGTTATATACACAAGAGACGGGATATGGGTTTAAGGATACAAGTGGTGTTACCGTAGGCGAAAATGAGGTTTCGGTTGCGACAGGTACGACATTTGCTGTTGACCTGCCAAATGCCAACTATAAAGTGACGCTGCGATTGGGCAATGATGCGCACAACTCGAACGTTGCGGTCAAATCCGAATTCGTTCAGAAGCTCGCCGTAACAAATGTGACAGCGGGAGCACCGCTCGAGTATTCCTATGATGTTGCATTGGTGGATGGACAGCTCGATTTCTTATTCACCGGTACAGCCATAGACATCCAGGACATCCTCATCGAGAAATATCCAGAGAAAGTGGCCGGTGCGGCAACAACGATCTATATGGCCGGTGATTCAACCATGCAATCGTACAGTGAAATGCAGGCTCCTCAAGAAGGATGGGGCCAGCAGTTCGGACGTTATTTCTCCAATGGGGCAGTCATCGTAAACGATGCGATCGGCGGACGAAGCAGCAAATCCTTCATGGTAGACGGTCGTCTCGATACGATCCTGCAGCGAATTAAGCCAGGGGACTTCTTCTTCATTTCCTTTGGTCATAATGACGCCAGTGCAGGGATACCGGACCGGTATGCCTCACCGGAGGACTATAAAATTTATTTGGCTCGTTATGTAAACGGTGCCAAACAGCGCGGCGCTACACCGGTATTACTGACTCCGGTTGGACGCAGAGATTTTAATACAGTGACTCAAGAATTCAACGTCAGCTTCCCTGCATATGTGCAGGCTGCCAAAGAAGTAGCTGAAGAGCAGGACGTGCCACTGATTGATCTGAGCAAGTTGAGTATTGCTTACTACGACAAAATTGGTAACACAGCTACGGAAAAAGTGTTCTTATATGCTAATCCGGGTGAATATCCAAAATACCCAAATGGTATCAACGATAATACGCATTTCAGCAGCTATGGTGCACGGAAAATTGCCGGACTCGTTGCTGGTGCAGTCAAAAACATGGAGCTAAGCATTTCAGCCCTGGTCATCGACCCGGATATTTCCGAGCCTGAACCAGAGCCGGAAACCCAGCTCTATGAGGAGGATTTTGAAGGCGACGCTGCGGGCTACCAGTATGCGATGGTCAATGCCACGGGTATTGCAGGAACCATGGCGGGAACGGTGGTTGAACAGTCTGGAAATAAAGTACTGTCCGTCGCGGGTTCCGGATCGGGCAATCGGGCCAAAGTATTCCGTCTGTTCGATGCCGTAAACGGCGATCAGGTGAACGTGAACTTTGACTGGCAATCCGGTAATGTGAGTGCCTATCCCTTCAGAAGGTCACCTCACAATACAGGATTCTAACGAAAATGCACTGTTCACGCTGTATACCAAAACCGGAAGCACCAAAATTCATTATTTTGTCGGTGCATATAACCCAGACTATGGCACAGGGGATACTGCTATACCCGAAGGGGGAACGGCTACAGATATTTCCAAGAACCAGTGGGTCAATGTGGATGCAACCGTTAATTTTGCCGAGAAAACATTGGATCTGACATTAACGAACCTAGCCGATCCGACAGTTACCCAAACGATTGCAGATATCTCGCTGAGTTCCGGTGCATATGCGGACAACGTCAGATCCATGCGGTTCCTGGGCACTAGAAAAGGCGGTGGAGGCACGTTGAACTGGACTACACAGATCGATAACGTGCGAATTGAAGGCACTCAGCTCTCTTCAGAGAGTGGCGATCAGACGGCCTTGATAGCTCTGTACGATGAGATCAAAGCACTGAATCTGTCGGATTATACGGATGCATCGAAGGCCGTGGTGAACCGGGCTTTGACAGCAGCGGAAGCGATATTCAATACGGAAGCCACCCAAGCTCAAGTTGACCATACGTTTAATATGTTAACTGTTGCCAAGGATTCATTGACAAGTGAACCGAGCGAAGAGATAAACGAATACCGATTTGATTTTGGTTCCGGCGACGCTGCCGAAGGATACATCAAGGTCAATGCCAAGAGAGCGTACATCGAAGGCAACGGGTATGGCTTTGCCGATACTGCACTGACCAAAGATGAGAACCGGGAGACAGGGGATGCGCTCAAAGAGGATTTCACACGAGTAAATGGCACCTCATTCCTGGCGGAAATAGAGCCAGCCAATTATCGGGTAACGATGACCATTGGGGATGCGGAGGAATCAACCAGCGCCAATGTTGTTGTCGAACAGATGACAAAGCTGCCGCTCACAACCATTGCCAAGGGTGAATTCAAAGAAATGACATACGACATTGCCTTGATTGATGGAATCTTTAACTTCAACTTCACCGGAAATGCACCGAAGATCAATGCACTGAAGCTGGAGCGTCTGCCAGATCACAGTGCCAGCGATAAACCTGTTATATATTTGGCGAGCGATTCAACTGTGGCTAATTACGCGGAGAGCTACCGTCCGCAAGCAGGTTGGGGCGAAACGTTGGGTGAATATTTTGATGCAAATGAAGTCAGCATTGATAACCGGGCAGTTGGAGGTTTGAGCAGCAAAACCTTCCTGGTCGGCGGATATCTCAACGATATTCTGCTCGACATTCACGAAGGCGATTATCTGTTCATGCAGTGGTCTCATAACGATTCCACCCCTTCGCGTCCGGAGCGTTATCTTACGCCCGAGCAGTTTAAGGTATATTTGAAAGAATACATTAACGGTGCTCTGCAAAGAGGGGCGATCCCGGTGCTGGTTACGCCAGTGAATCGTCGTGATTTTACCGGAGAAGTGCTGAACAAAAGCTTTCCGGAATACGTACAGGCGATGAAAGAAACGGCGCAGGAAACGGAAACCCTCATCATCGATCTGAATCAGGCTAGTTGGGAGCATTTTCAGGAACTTGGCACAGAAGGAACCAAATCGATATTCATGTGGGTAGGCACAACCGAAGACAACACACATTTGCAGATGAACGGTGCAATCAAGGTGTCTGAACTCGTGGCACGCCTTGTCAAAGATTTAAATATACCGCTATCTGATTTTGTCACACTGGAAGGGGAATCACCGGAGCAGGAAGCCCCGCATACTAAGGCAACTTTGGAAGGGGAATCGCAGAACGACTGGTATACTTCTCCAGTACAAGTGACCTTTACAGCAACCGATGAAGATTCCGAAATCGAAGGGACCTATTATCAAATCAATGGTGGGGAAACGGTGAGTGGCACACAGTTGACCCTAACTGAAGAAGGTACACATACGATCACCTACTGGAGCGTCGATGTTGACGGTAACAAAGAGAGCGAACAATTGTTGTCCATATCCATTGATCTCGTACCTCCAACCATTGAAATTCATGGGCAAACCGAATACACCATTGATCAGCACGTGGAAATTGGCTATACCGCTTCCGATACGGCATCCGGTGTGGCTGAACCGGAGGGTGTGCTTCTGGACACTCCGGCGTATACACTGGAACCCGGCCTAAATCAGGTTACGGCAACCGTCTCCGATGTGGCTGGGTGGGAACAGACGGTAGAATATCGTTTTGCGGTTATTGCTACATTCGACAGCCTGATCAATCTGACCAACGCCTTTGCAGTTGATTCGATCGATCCGAATGCCGGTGTTCTTGCTGATCAGCTTGCGAACACGTTACAGCAGGCCAAACAGGCTGCAAATAATCGTGAAGGAGCAAAAGCGCGTCAACTGCTTGCATCCTACGGTAATGACGTTCAAGCAGCTAGAGGAACCGTATTTACGGATGAGCAGGCAAGTGTACTAATCAAGTGGGAGGAATGGCTCCATCAGACAACGCCACTAGCAAACGGGGCCCCTGGCACTCCAGTGTTATCTGACAATAATGGTTACGACACGGGGCTCAAAGATGGGGACTATACCGTCACGATGAATCTGTGGTGGGGAAATAACGGCAATCAGTTCAAGCTGTATGAGAATGGTGAATTGATTAAGGAAATTTCCCTGGTGGATCAATCCCCATCTGCCCAATCTGTGCAAGTTGATATTACTGGAAAGAAAAACGGCACCTACATCTATACTGGAGAATTGATCAATGCACTGGGTACAACCATGAGTACGCCGCTGACAGTTGTTGTCACGGATGCTTCCCCGGGGCAAGCCGTTCTGTCGAATGACAACTGGGACGGTGACGGCAACTTTAATGTCACCATGAATCTATGGTGGGGAACAAACGCAACCGAATACGAACTTTACGAAAATGGTGTATGGATTGACACACAATCGCTGCAATCTCATTCACCTGGCGCACAGTCTGCGGTTACCGCAATCTCTGGAAGGGCACCTGGAATCTATGAGTATGAAGCTGTGCTTCGTAATCCTTCAGGGGAAACCAGATCAACCAAATTAAATGTGACGGTGCGCGAGTAGCTGAGAGGTTTGAGGCATCCATTATCCACAATTAATTAAAGTAGGTTAGGTTTATAAAAAAGTGCTATTCCTCATCCATTTGAGGAGTAGCACTTTTTACTTATTTTGCGATAAAATTGTAAAGGTCTGTAAACGTTTTTGAACAAATAGGAAAGAGAGTCCATTTTGAGGGAAGAAGGTGCACTTTGAGCAGCAAAATCCATGAGTTTATGATTTGGGCTGAGTCAAACGGTTGGATAATAACTCAGAAATCGAATTGTCATTTAGATTTAGATGTTAGTTTCATAACTAGATACAAAGTAATTCCTGAAGAATATTTAGATTTTTTACGTGTTATGCAACAATGCATTACCCCTGATGAAAAGACATGGTTCCTTTGTGAGAGTGAATACAAAAATAGCTCAGATGCTGATTTTCAATGGAATGAATTTGAACTGCTCAGCTTGGAAGCAGCAAACGAAGACGATCAATGGAGATCAGAAATAACGACATGGTGGAATCATTATCTACCAATTATGATTTCTGTTAACGGTGTTTATTCCTTCTATGCTATTGACTTATCCAATGAAATAGGAGCGATCGTATATGGAGAAGAACCAGAATTTGAAGAAATTAAAAAAGTGGCTAATCATCTGAATGAGTTTATGGAACTCATTATGTCGAAATCGATAGCACTTTATTGAGCAAATTTTGATCCTTTTAGAGAACTTCATCTATTAATCTCTTAGATGTGACCCTCCACTATGAAAGCGTTTGACTTATTTGAATATCAATCTATAATGATGAAAGGAAATTGGACTTGGAGCAAGCTTCCATACACAGGAAGCTTGCTGTTTCATTTTCAGAAGGAGAATAGGACCCCATGACTCTTAAAAAAAGAATATTTTTACTGTTCTTTCTCAGTGCGTTTATCCCTTTTATCAGCATATTTGCAATCTCTTATTATACCATTGACTCCATTTTCGCCAATAAAATTGATGATGGCATCCGTAGCAATTTACAGCAGGTCACGTCCTCATTGGAGAATTCAATCACCAATATGAATCACGTTACCCAGCAATTGTCCTACAGGGGAACTTTGGGCAAAAGCATGGATGAATTCTTGAATCCGTCCTCTGATATCTTTCAATTGATTGAGGCCAGGGATGAATTAAAGAGCGAGTTAAGTGTGGTCACATTTACCAATCCCAACATCGGACTGACGTTATATTACTTTGAGAAAGAAGGTACAACGCAGTTCGGCAACTTTCCTATCAAGGATCGTTTAACGTTTGACTCTTTACCTGTGCTCTTCCAAACCTATGGCATTAAATACTATGGCCCTCATATCAGTATGAACCGATTCGATGACCAACTCGTTCTGTCCGCTATGCGAAAAGTACAACTCTCCAAAAGGGACGATGTGTATATTTACGTTGAATCTGGCTTCCGGCTTACACAGGACATCTTGGGTTACAATCAATACAACGGCGCGTTATCTCACCTCATCCTGGATGGTAAAGGAAACATTGTGTACAGTGAAATACCGGAGGCCATGAAGGTCGGGGAGAATTTCTCCAGCTTAACAGCCGATCCTGCGAAGGACGGAATATCCCGCGGGTATCACTGGTTCAAGGAGGATTCTTCACAGAAATGGAGTGTTGTATCGGTCATTTCGCAGGCTCAATATCAACAGGAGAAAAACCAGTGGTTGCTTCAAATTTTGCTGGTCGCTTTATTTTTCCTCGGCTTTACCGTGTTTCTCGCTTGGCTCCTGTGGAAGATGGTATACAAGCCACTCGGGCTGTTCCATTCGGAAATCAACGGGATGTCCAAGAATCCTCAAACGACAGGGAGCCGAGCTCGTACTCAGATTCCCGAATTTGATTTTCTGCTCGGTGAATTTTCGAATATGCAGCATCAGATTGGTGACCTCTTCAAGGAAGTTCAGCAGAAAGAGAAGATTCGCGCAGACCTGGAAGTGGAAAAACTGCTCTATCAGATCAACCCGCACTTTCTGATGAATACACTGGATACAGTGCACTGGTTGGCCGTCATGAATGGTCAAGGGGAGATCGACAAGCTGGTGCAGTCATTGAACAAGTTGCTCTATTACAATCTGGGCAAATTAGGGCAAGTATCCACGATGGAAGAGGAGATTGATGCGTTAAGACAATATCTGATTTTGCAGCAAATTCGCTATGACTTTGAATTTGACGTCCGCATTACTGCAGATGAACAAGTGCTTCAAATTCCTGTGCCCCGCTTTATTCTGCAACCGCTGGTTGAAAATTCGTTATATCATGGATTGAGTGACGAAGGTTTTATTCAGATTGAAGTGACATGCACTACAACGTTGAACATTATGATACAAGATAATGGTGCAGGTATGACCGAAGAAACCATTCATAATCTGCTAAACAATCGTGTAGCTGAACAACAAAAAGTAGGGATGGGCATCGGGCTCAATTACGTTCACCGCATGTTGAAGGCACAGTACGGGGACCAAGCACAACTGGTGATTGAGAGTGAATTGGGGACAGGGACAAGCATCTTGCTCGTACTGCCTATTAAAGGAGAAGATATCTCGGCATGATTAAGGTATTGATTGTAGATGATGATAAGTTGGTACGCAAAGGCATTAGCTCTGCGATGCCATGGAACGAGTTCAGCATGGAGGTTGTAGGAGAGGCAAGTAACGGGGCGAAAGCACTGGATTTCCTGAAAACCCAACCGGTCGATCTGATGCTGACGGATCTTGCGATGCCCGTCATGTCAGGGATCGAGCTGATGCGAGCTGCGAGGCAGCTCTATCCGGAACTTCATATCGTTGTGTTAACACTTCATCAGGATTTCGATTATATCCAAGAAGCACTTAGACTCGGAGCCATTGACTATATAGCCAAAGTCCAGCTGGAGAAAGAACAATTCGAGCATGTTTTGCAACGGATACATACCCGAATCAACGGGTTGACGAACACGATAAGAAAGATGCCTTCGCAGAATGAAATCAATGTCCATTATCAACATGTGTATGCACTTGTTTCACTGGATCGAAAATCAGAGCATAAGTGGCCAATGGAGATAACTGCGCATGAAGATGAGGTAAGGTGGGAGGTTGAGCGTAATAGCTGCATGTGGGCTGTTCACCCATCGGAAGAGGATCAACTATTTCATCAATTGAAGGAATCGCTGCATCAAGTTCCCCATGGTACGTTGTTGGTTTTGTCTGATGTACAAGAGCGCACATGGTCACAGATCAAAAACTGGATTATAAATTATACAGATACGTCATTATTCTATGCGTACAACCCCAATAACCAAGTCATTACCGTTTCGATGAATGAGGACAACACATGTTTAAAAGAACCGCAGGATGAAGATATGGATCAGATTAAGCAAAGTTGGTTCCAGACACCATGGACCCACCACGACAGTTACTACAATCAACTCATTGACCAGTTTATATCATTACGATTACATAAAGGTCAGTTGATGGGATTGCTGTACTCGATCGTTATGGAATGGAACCACCTTTTTGCCCAAACTACGCTTGGAAGAATCGCCATGATTCATTCTTTCGAGTCCTGGTACGAGGTTGAAGCATGGATCAAGCAGACAGCTGCAAGCATTCAAAAAGCAGATGAACAGACTTCGTATTCGCAGGAAATCATCGATGCCGTGAAAAAAGCGGTGATGATCGTGCAAAATGATTTGGAGCATCCCTATACAGCTTCAGGTCTGTCGCAACAACTCAACATCAGCCGAAGTTATTTCAGTCAATGTTTCAAAGATCTGATGGGCAAAACCTTTAATGAGTACTCCCGATTTATCCGTGTAGAGAAGTCCAAAGAATATTTGCTCAATACGAATAATACGATTTTCTGGATTGCTGAGCGAGTGGGGTATACGGATGAAAAGTATTTCAGCCGCATTTTCCGCGAACTGACAGGTCTTCTGCCAAGCGAATATCGGCAGCTGGGTAGAGGAAATAAATAGCCGACAGCCTCCTGTTTTAGGAGCTGCCGGCTTTTGTTTTTGATTAAAAGTAAGGGTGGTTAGACGAATGTAGATCCGTAGGTAGGGTAAATGCTCACAAGTTAACCATACTTCATAATGCGGACTGAAAAACTGTAATCATTTCTCTATCCAAACGGACGTGTAATCCCTATCACGATGGGGCTTCACTCCATTTTATAATGAAAGCGCAAACACAAATATTAAACATCAGAAAAAGGGGAATCGAACTAGATGAGAACAAAATGGTCCATGAAAAGCAATCGGTTGACGAAACGTCTGGCCGTGCTGTCCATGTCTGCCTTAATGGTTGCTGCCCTGGCGGCATGTGGAGACTCTTCCACTCCTCCTACTGCAGAAGAAGCAGGCAAATATGAGGTAACGCCGGGAGATCCGTTCAGTGCCTATAAAGACGAAATTACCGTAACCATGGGAAGGGTAACCACAGCCAATCCGAAACTGCCGAGTGGTGATACCTATGAGAATAACGCGTATACTCGGCTGGTCAAAGACACGTTTAACGCACAGATTTCAGATCAATTTGAAGCAAATGGCGAAGATTATAGTCGTCAGGTTTCGCTCGCCATCGCGTCCGGGGAATTGCCAGACATGATGCGTGTTGATTCCAAAGATGAATTGAAAGAGCTGGTGGATAACGGTCTGATTGAGGATCTGACAACCATATATGATCAATATGCTACGGATAATATCAAGCAGATATACGATTCCTATGATGGCCGTGCATTAGAAAATGCAACGATTGACGGACGTTTGATGGGACTTCCGGCGACTTCTCTGGATTCCGCACCCACGATGGTTTGGGTTCGGCAAGATTGGCTGGATCTGCTTGGGATTCAACTCGATGCAGATGGAGACGGAGCCATTTCGCTGAATGAAGTAGAGCAGACAGCGCTGGAATTCCTGAAAAGAGATCCTGGCCAATCCGGGAACCCTGTAGGTATTCCTTTTGTGAACACGATGAATACAACCGATTACAATGGCTCTGCTTATACGATGCTGGGTGTGGCCTCAACCGAGGGAGCTTTCCCGCAATATTGGATGAATGGTGAAGACGGCAAAATCGTGTATGGTTCCACGACAGAAGCAACGAAGAAGATGCTGGGTATCATGGCGGATTGGTTCAAGAATGGTATCATCGACCCGCAATTTGGAACCCGCACGTTTGACGATATTACGGCACTCTACGCCAATGGCCAAAGCGGTATTGCTTTTGGACCGTGGCATATCCCTGACTGGGGACTGATCAGTGCAAAACAGATGGATAAAAATGCGAAATTCTCGGCTTATACGCTGGAGGATGCAAACGGCAAAGTAAACGTAGCGCATGCCAATCCATCCAATCAGTTTATCGTGGTGAGAAAGGGATACGAACACCCTGAACTGGCCGTTAAGATTCTTAACCTGTTCTACGATAAATTGGCCAATGATAAAGATGCCGCAACAACCATGCCGGAAGCGGCCAAGTATCAGGAGACCGGGGTAGACGGGTCTACGAGACCTTTTAATATTGAAGTTAACTCGGCTACATCACTGCTGGATGATTACTCTGACGTTGTTCGCGGGATTAAAGGAGAGATTGGCCTGGATGAGGTTCGCACAACTGAATCAAAAAACAACATCGGCAGTATCAAAACCTATTTGAACGACATGGATACGGATGACGTGACTGCTTGGTCCAAATATCATTCACGGATCAACGGTGTTGGACTAATCGACAAACTGACAGAGGAAAAGAAATTCGAATGGATGACACCTGTTTTCTCTGGAACTACACCAAGCATGAAACAGACGTGGGCCAATCTGACAAAGCTCGAACAGGAATCGTTTATCAAAATCGTCACGGGTTCAGAACCGCTTGATTATTTCGATACATTCGTGAGTAACTGGAAAAAACAAGGCGGTGATCAAGTCATTCAGGAAATTGAAGACGAGATCGCATCCAAACAATAACATCTAAGAACAGTAGCGGGGCTGCGATACGCAGCCTTTCTTCAACGAAAGGGGTTCATCCATGAAACAGGGAAAATTGAAAGCGAGAGGCCGGCTTGGCCCAGGTGCCATGTACCATATGATGATGCTTCCAGGCATTTTGTTTTTGCTGGTATTCAGCTATGTTCCAATGGTCGGCATCATTACGGCTTTTCAGGACTATATACCGGCCAAAGGCATGTTTGGCTCTGAATTTGTAGGGCTGAAACATTTTACTTATATGTTCAAGCTGCCGGATATCGCGCAGGTCGTCAGCAATACGTTGGTGATAGCGATTGGCAAGATTTTGCTTGGAACGATGATGGCCATCATTTTTTCCGTTTTGTTAAATGAAATTCGTGTCAAATACGTTAAAAAGTCCGTGCAGACGATTGTTTATCTGCCGCACTTTCTATCCTGGGTTGTTCTGGCATCCGTCGTTGTCAACATGTTCAGTCTGGATGGCATTGTAAATCAAATGCTGGCGTTTTTTGGCCTCGAAAATATTAATTTCCTTGGCAGTAACACCTGGTTTCAGCCACTGATTATCGGTACAGACGTATGGAAAGAGTTTGGTTATAGTTCCATCGTCTATCTGGCTGCGATCACGTCGATTGATCCCGGTCTGTATGAAGCAGCAGGAATGGATGGAGCCAGTTGGTGGAGAAAAGTATGGCATATTACCTTACCAGGCATGCTGCCTATTATTCTGCTCATGGGCGTAATGAGTCTGACCAACATTTTGAGCGCCGGTTTCGATCAAGTCTATAATCTGTATAACCCGGTTGTCTATGAGTCGGGCGACATTCTGGATACTTATGTCTATCGGATCGGTCTCGTTGGGCGCCAGTATAGCTTCGGTACAGCCGTTGGTTTGTTCAAGTCCGTAATCGGCATTGTTTTGCTCTTGTCTGCCAACCAGTTGGCCAAAAAATATACGGATCGAAAAATATTCTAAGGAGGCCAAACCTGTGTCCTATTCTGCAAACTTCAAAGATCGAATTGGCCGGTTTGTCATCTATGCCATCGTCATCATGCTGGCATTGGTCTGCCTTCTTCCGTTATGGAATATCGTTGCCATTTCATTCAGCAGCAGCGAGGCGGTATCCGCAAATGCAGTAGGTCTCGTTCCAGTCAATTTTACAACAGCAGCGTACACCAAAATTATTGATGATGCACAGTTCTGGCGTTCCTTTGGCATATCTGTTCTACGTGTCGCGCTTACCCTTGTGCTTAACATGGTTTTGATTATTTTAATGGCTTATCCGCTATCCAAATCGAAGAGGGATTTCAAAGGCAGAAACATTTATATGAATATCATGATTTTTGCCATGTTGTTTAGCGGAGGCATGATTCCGAGTTACCTGCTGATCAAAAATCTCGATATGCTGAATACGATATGGGCACTCGTTCTGCCAGGTGCTGTTCCGATTTTCAGTGTCATCCTCGTAATGAACTTCTTCTCTGCTGTACCTAAAGCGCTTGAAGAGGCAGCGTTCATTGATGGGGCCAATCCGCTTCAGGTCTTGTTCAAAGTGTATGTCCCTGTGTCCATTCCTGCGCTGGCGACAGTTGCCTTGTTCAGTATTGTGGGGACATGGAATGACTTCTTCAGCGGTTTGATCTATATGACCAAAGTCAGCAATTATCCGCTAATGACCTATATTCAATCCCTTAACGTGAATATTGCCGATTTGCTTCAAGCCGGTACGAATTCCAGCGAACTCAGCAACCTGACTGAAATTTCGAACAAAAACCTGAACGCAGCCAAAATCGTGGTCGCTGTTATCCCGCTATTGTTGATTTATCCGTTACTGCAAAAATACTTTGTGACTGGCATTGTCGTCGGATCGGTCAAAGAATAACGTTAAGGAGGTTTAATGAACATGGAAAATAAAAAATGGTGGAAAGAAACCGTTGTGTATCAAATATATCCACGGAGCTTTCAAGATAGTAACGGAGATGGCATCGGCGACTTGAAGGGCATTGTGTCCCGATTGGATTATTTGCAGCAACTCGGCATTGGTGCGATCTGGTTATCACCCGTTTGCAAGTCTCCTCAAGATGATTACGGATATGATATTTCAGATTATCAGGACATTGATCCGATGTTTGGGTCTTTAGAAGATATGGAAACGTTAATTCTTGAAGCCAAGAAACGAAATATTCGGATCATCATGGATCTGGTGTTGAACCATACATCGGATGAACATCCCTGGTTTCAAGAAGCCAAAAAAGGCAAAGACAATCCGCACCATGACTACTACGTCTGGAGAGATGGTGTTGAAGGAACACCTCCGAACGACTTGGGGTCCACCTTTGGTGGTTCAGCTTGGGAATGGGTGCCTGAAATCGGAGAATATTATTTGCATCTATTTTCCGTAAAACAGCCAGATCTCAACTGGGAAAACCCGAAAGTCCGACAGGAAATATACAACATGATCAATTGGTGGATCGACAAGGGTGTGGGTGGTTTTCGACTTGACGTGATCGACTTAATCGGTAAAGAGCCAGATGCAAAGATTACGGGAAATGGACCTAATCTGCATCAATATATCAGGGAACTGAGCAAGGAGACGTTTCAAAAAGCGGAAGACCTGCTAACGGTTGGAGAAACATGGGGCGCCACTCCGGAAATCGCCAAGCTGTACAGCAATCCAGACGGTAGTGAGTTTTCAATGGTCTTCCAATTTGAACACATCAGTTTGGATGAACAAGAAGGCAAAGGAAAGTGGGATCTTAAACCTTTGGATGTGATGGCATTAAAAAAAGTGCTGTCCAAGTGGCAGACGGAGCTCAAGGGTGATGCTTGGAACAGTCTGTTCTGGAACAACCACGATTTGCCACGTATCGTATCACGTTGGGGAAATGATGGAGAATTCAGAGTTGAATCGGCTAAAATGTTGGCTACCCTTCTTCATGGCATGCAAGGTACGCCTTACATATATCAAGGTGAAGAGTTGGGTATGACGAATGTTCAATATCCGATCGAGGATTATCGGGATATTGAATTGCTCAACTTTTATAAGGAAAGAATGGGGAAAGGTTATCCTGAAAGCAACGTGATGGAGTCGATCTACGCCAAGGGACGTGATAATGCACGCACACCTATGCAATGGGATACTTCCGATAACGCGGGTTTTACACAAGGGGAACCTTGGATTAAGGTGAATCCAAATTATAAGCAGATCCATGCCGAGGAAAGTTTGAATAACCCTGAATCCATATTTCATTATTACCGGAAGTTAATCCAATTACGAAAAGATCATGAAGTCATCGTATATGGTGATTATCAGCTGATCTTTCCAGAGAACCCAGACGTGTTTGCATATACCCGAACGCTGAATGGTACGACAATTCTTGTGGTATGCAATTTCCAGGGATATACGACCGAACTTCCGCTTCAGGAGCAATTAACAGGGTCCTATCAGCTTTTGATAGCTAACTATACAGGTGAACTATCGGAGAGCGAATTACGTCCATACGAAGCTAGAATGTACCTTATCCATGATTAAAACATAATACGTTATATAATGTTCAGTTCTCAAGAAAGAAGGATTGTATTCAATGAAAAGAGTATGGTGGAAAGAAGCAGTAGCTTATCAAATCTATCCGAGAAGTTTTATGGATTCCAACGGAGATGGGGTTGGTGACATCAAGGGGATCATATCCAAACTGGATTACATTCAAGATCTCGGTATTGATCTGATATGGATCTGTCCGATGTATAAGTCACCTAACGATGATAATGGTTATGACATCAGTGATTACTGTTCCATTATGGATGAATTCGGCACGATGGCGGACTTTGATCAATTACTGCATGAAGTGCATCACCGTGGCATGAAACTCATTATGGACTTGGTAATCAATCATACAAGTGACGAACACCCGTGGTTTATTGAATCCAGAGCTTCACTGGATAATCCCAAACGAGATTGGTACATCTGGAGAGATGGGAAGAATGGGGACGAACCGAACAACTGGGAGAGCATCTTTGGCGGTTCTGCTTGGGAATATGATAAAGTCTCCGGACAGTACTATCTCCATCTGTTCTCCAAAAAACAACCGGATTTGAATTGGGCAAACAAAGATGTTCGTAAATCAATATATGAAATGATGAATTGGTGGCTGGATAAAGGGATTGATGGTTTCCGTGTTGATGCAATCAGCCATATTCACAAAGAAGAGGGCCTCTTGGATATGCCAATCCGAGAAGGCGTCAAGTACATCTCCTCTTTTGAAAAGCACATGAATGTCAAGGGAATCCAGAGTTATCTGCAAGAAATGAAAGAGAACACTTTATCCAGATATGACGTCGTGACTGTTGGGGAAGCGAACGGAGTAAAGGTAGAAGACCAGGAGGATCTGCTGGATTGGATCTGTGAAGTCAGAGGGAAATTTAATATGGTTTTCCAATTCGAACATCTTGACCTTTGGAAAAACAGCACGGACAGAGAACTGGATATCCTCAAATTGAAAAACGTCTTGACCAAGTGGCAGAAATCCCTGGAAAACGTCGGTTGGAATGCTTTGTTTATTGAAAATCATGATCAGCCCCGCAAAGTTTCATCTTGGGGAAATGACAGTGCTTATTGGTATGAAAGTGCCACTGCGCTTGGTGCCATGTACTTTTTCATGCAAGGTACGCCTTTCATATATCAAGGGCAAGAAATAGGCATGACCAACGTGGCTTACCCATCTATAGAAGATTATAACGACATCGCTGATCGGAATATGTATCAGATCAAACGCGAAGAGGGGATGTCGCATGAGGAGATCATGAACATCATCTGGGCTTCAAGTCGCGATAATTCCAGAACGCCGATGCAGTGGTCTTCGTCCAAACAGGCCGGGTTTACCACCGGAACGCCATGGCTGAAGGTAAATAAAAACTACGTCAATATTAATGTAGAGAAACAACTTCAGGAACCACGTTCCATCCTTCACTTTTACAAACAAATGATTCAGCTGCGAAAAAAACACGATACGTTGACTTATGGGACCTATGAACTTCTTATGCCGGATCATCTGAGTGTATATGCATATACGCGTACACTGGCAGACCAACAGGTGCTGGTCGTCATCAATCTTACTGAACACATCGTGGAGCTTGAGGAAGCTGAGCTTGGCCTCAACTTTTCAGAGATCTGGCTTACCAACTATGAGAAAGGTTTACTGCCACTGGTGTTGCGACCGTTTGAAACCATTGTTGGATTAAGCAATAAAGTATAAGCAGGAAACGTAAAAAAGCGTCTATATCATGGTTTGAATGATATAGACGCTTTTTATTGTTGTTTGGCAGGAGTATCAAAATTCGCCAATAAACCGTTACATTTGTTAGCCACATGAAATTCAGCGGAGAATGTTCGTTTTATTGATGGAGAACATCCGCGTATTCGGAGATACGTTCGAAACGTCCCTTAGCAAAAGGGCATAAAGGTAAAATCTTAATACCCTTTTCCCGCGCGTATTCCACCATAGCTTTGATAAGTTCATCGCCAAGCCCTTGTCCTCTATATGCATTTTCGACCAATGTGTGATCAATAATGTATAGTTCTGGACTTGAGCTTACATACGTCATCACCGCAGCAATGTCGCCGTTATCTTGAATAAGGAATCTTTTATTGGCAACTTCATGTTCTACATTATGCATGTTCATCCTCTTTCTTTGTTGAGTATTCATCGTTCACAAGCTTGTACGTCAATGCTCCGCTTGGACATGTGTCGATATGCCGGGCAATGGCCTCCGAAGTCTCACCATCAGGATCAATCCAAGGACGCTTGCTTAAATCAAAAACAGCAGGGAGGCCCTTTACGCAAATCCCGGAATGAATGCAGACATCCGAATTAAACATGACCTCGATATCTTTACCGTAGTATAACTTTTGTTTACTCATAATTCCTCACATCTTTCACTGTTGAGTTTGTTTACAGATCTATAGTTCAGGCTTACATGGCAAGCAGTGTCTGCTTGGCTCTCAATGTCCGAATTATAAATGAAGAATCGTTAATTAGTCAACGTGACAAATCTCCTAGGTTTTTAGAAAGCAAAGCCTTATATCTGTTTATTCATCCGTATGTGAACAAGTAGCAGATAAGCCCCGTATATCACCATTCCTGATACTTCACCAAATGTGCCTGGGAGCCAGTTGTGACTACAGCTACGAATGAAGTAACCTAGTGGAATACCTGCAAGTAAGAGGAGTAGAGTAGAAGCCGCCATTCTGCCAATTTGCATAGAGTGCAACAAGGACCGAAGAGCAAAAACATTGGCAACAAGTACAATCAGCTCCATCAACAGAATACCTAAAACTGCTCCATTCAGTTGTATGTACGGGACAGGAATGAGGAAGTAATGACAGCCTATAGCAAAAATGATTCCGATGACGGTGGCGATAAACGTGACTTTTTTTTGTTCTTGAGCCCACAGGATACTGGTTGTAATTTCTCTTACGCCTACAATGAGGGGAATTACTGATAATCCTCTGATCAGGCTACCAGCTTCTGTGGAACCAAATATGATTAAAGCCAGTTCTTCAGCGTGTACCACTAAAAAAAGGGTGGAGACGATCCCCCAAGACCACGCATATCGTATGGCCTTCAGGCTGTAGCTCCGAAATAAATGGCCTTGTTGCTCTATCCAGGCTGAAGCTAACTTCATAGTCATTGTATGGGAAATAGCTGCGGTGACCATTGTTGGCATATAGGCAATCAGAAGAGCCATGCCTGTAAGCATGCCAAACATGGCGGTCGCCTCATGTGAAGAATACCCTGCACTTTGCAGTCTTGCAGGTATAATCAGTGCATCGGCCATATCTGAGAACGGAATGAGCAGCCGTGTAAGACAGATGGCAAGGGAACTTTGAACAAACCACTTCCCCTCCCCCTGAGGTGAGGATACAGGAGCGGCTTTATAAATAGGGATCTTTATATTTCTAATATAGAAGATAAGAAGTATTACAAAAGCGGCAATCCCACCAAAGCTAGTCCCGAGCATGCTTATGCCTCCTGCAAACATCCCGCCTTGGGGCAATAAAAGAACACATAACGTCAGCATAACAGTGACTCGAATTAACTGCTCGACGACCTCTGAAAATGCGATAGCTTCATACTGTTCTAGCCCTTGAAGGTATCCGCGAAATAGAGCAAGTAGCGGCACAATGACAAGTGCCGGTGCGAGAGCACGAATAAAATAATAACTATTAGGGTTCCCAATGATATGTGAGATTTGCTCAGCAAATCCGAGTGTCAGTATAAAAGCGATTAATCCCACTGATAAGACCCAAACGGTCAATCTCTTGAACCATACCCAACCCAAATTTCTTTTTCCTGCTGTATATATAGCCAGAGCGGTTGGGAAACCGCTCGTAACCAGCATCAAAACGAAACCCAAATAAGCATAGGCTATTTGAAATAAACCGATACCTTCGGCGCCGATGATTCGAGTCAGCACCACCCGCCCCATAAGCCCAATGCTTTTGGTTAATGCAATGGCACCTAATCTGGTACCCGTTTGTCGAAAGAATGACGACTTGTGCATTGCTTCAATCTCCTTCCAGCCAACATGTCCACTCAAAGTATATGAGCAGGGAAGGAAACGAAGTACTGTAGAGACAAAAAGCAACTAATCTTTAATGTGAATGAGCAGATACTGAGTTTGATTATCCCAGCCCAGATCAAAAGGAGCTCTGTAACGGTCCGCTGTATGAGAGTTTACAAGGGGGTACCCATGATCATCAAAGCCGGTAACGATAGAAAAATGGTCTACATCGTTGTGCATCACATGTGCAATCAAGTCCCCTGAAGCCAGTTCCCACATGGCACTGTGTGGATGCTTGTCCGTGGATTTGACCAGATCTTCGTAGTGACCTAATGCAATTCGTTGACCATAACCGCTGTGTAGCAAAAAATGCTTAAAGGCATCCGTTTGTACCCATGTTCGTGTACCGCCGCTATTATAATGGTATCTCCAGGGACCTCTCATGTTAAGACCTCCCCCTTCCTTAGGGTCACCCAAAACCTGTGAGGCAAAATTGGTACAATCTCCGCCCAAATGATTATAATTCTTATATTTGCCGTTGTATTTCCCTTCATTACCGGCTCCCCAAGCAAGACCAGCATATTTATCGGCATAGGCGACTGCGCGTTCACGATCATAACGTTGATTAGATATAGTACTGCGTGGAGAAGGCGGAAGTGGGGGACGGCCAGTAGGAATCTTTTTCGGATTTTCCTCCAGTGGATCAAGGAACCACTCTTTGGAAACCATCCAGCGATGATCTTTTTTGACCAATGTCATGACATGCCAGGTTCCAAAACCAAACCATTGCTTAACCAATGGATTGTCATGATATGCGTACGTAATTTTCTGTGAGTGTCCTAACGTAAGCTTTACTTGCTCACCTCGAAACTTTATTCCTCGAATACGCACCCTGGATTGGCTTTCCGTAATAGCCATTTCGCGTTTATCCGCCCACTCGTGTAAATACGTTGCCCGATTGTTTTGAACTGCTAAAGCATGCCTACCACCCTTGGAATCTGTATCGTAATATGTGCTGAGTGAAAGGTCCGGATGAACCAAATGGTAAGAACGTTCATTAAACAAATGGTTTATAAATGTTTCTATTTCCTGTTTGGACACATCTGCATAATTCGGTGTGTCAGCGGACAAAGAGGGTGTTTCACATAAAAAGAAGACTAATGACATTAAAACCACATTTACGATATATCGACGCAAAGGCATTACGTTCTCCTTTTCTCTGTCCATTTATTGTACCAACCGCGTATACACCACTAAACGTTGTTCATGCTCTTTTTTGTCCCGATTATAGATCCCCGTGCACGTGATCAGATTGAGGCGGTATTCATTCGTATCGCCAAAGATACGGTCAAGAGGCGCCTCTTTGGTGAAATACGACTCAACTTGCTCCACGCGATAGATCAGAACTTGGTGATTCGCATCGAATAGAAGCACCATTGAATCCGGCTCCAACTTTTTCAGTGGGTAAAATATGCCTGGACCTTTGTAATTATCAACATGGCCCGCAATAAGTGCATTTCCTGGTTCACCTAGCTTTACACCGTTCTCAAAGTAACCGGCCACCTCACTGGACTTAGGCACACCCAGCCGTCCATCCGGTTGCAAGTCGACAGGAATAACCTTTGCACTGAGATGGACTGTAGGTATACATATTCGAACCGGTTTAAAGGAGGAAGCAATATTATTTATTTTGGAGTTCTCTTTAACACGTGTCTGAAACGCCTCCTGATGGGATGGAGTAGTAGACAATCCAGGTGCGCTTAAGATCTTATTCCAGCTATAGATGGTAGTTATAACCAAAGCTATAAGCATTAGCGTTAATATATGAGAGCGTTTTATCATCGTTTATCAACCTCAAATGTTCATAAAGGACAAAGAATGGTGCTCTTTGTCCTTTATGTTAGTGGATTACTCGCTTACGCCGCCGTATCCGGATTTTGGCAATGCGTGAGGCTTAACACTTTTAGCGCGGAGTTTATGCTCTTCGCCTACAGCGTTCTTGTGCAGTTTATGCTCCTCTTTTTTGGCTTTCATATGCAGTTTGTGTTCTTCATGCTTCGCTTTCATATGCATTTTGTGTTCAGCTTTATGCATGGATTTTTCCATTTTGTGCATAGGCTCTGTCGCGGCGGATGCAGAAGCAGCAGTTGCAGCTAACAGCATGCAAGCAGCAATTGCAGTTAGGCTTGTCTTCTTCATGTTGAATTCCTCCTTATATGGAATGTGATTGATATTGCTCCAATATGATTTGTTGACCTGAGAATATTTATGTTGAGAATTTTTGGGTCTGGTTAAAGAAAAAGTAAAACAACCGAAATTAACTTATCCGTTGTTTTTTTACTAAATATGTTCTCGATAATTTCTGTCTGTATCCAATCAGAATTAGGAGCATCGGGCAGAAATAACTGTTCTTTGCATATAATCTTAAACTCATGGTAATTATAACCTTTAATAATGATTACCCCAGCACCTTACGCTCAAAGAGAAAGGAACATCTCAACGTGCCAGAATGGTTAGAAGTCGCATTTCGAACATTATCTGCCGTAACAATCCTGTTCATCATCACCAAAATTCTAGGCAAGCGCCAAATTTCTGAATTATCCTTGTTTGAGTATATAACAGGTATAACTCTAGGAAATTTGATTGGTTATATTTCGTTAGATACAGATACAAAGTGGTATTTGGGATTTATCGCACTTTTTGTATGGGTTTCCGTGTCAGCAGGGGCCGAGTATTTTACGTTGAAAAGTAAAAAGTTTCGTGATGTTGTAGATGGAAAATCAACGATTCTCATTGAGAATGGAACAGTAATTGAAAAGGCACTAAGGAAAGAACGATTGACGATCGATGAATTTCTGGAACAACTTCGAAAAAAAGATGTGTTTAGAGTTGCCGATGTTGAGTTTGCAGTCATGGAACAAAGTGGAGACATCAGTGTGATGTTAAAGAAGGAATATCAGCCACTCACAGCCGACTTATTAGGCTACCATATTTCTACTGAAAAAGAGCCTAGTACGATCATCATGGATGGGCATGTCTTGCCAGACACTTTAAAAGCAGCAGGATTGAGCGAAGAGTGGGTAAGAAAAGAACTTCGCAAGCTTAATTTGACTCTGGATCAAGTTTCAATTGGTCAGGTGGATGGGAAGAGAGAACTCTCTGTTCAGACAGGTACAGCTTCTTTGCCCAAGCCTGCAAATTCAAGTCCAAAAGATCAAATTACGGAGTTAGTGAAACAATTACAAGATGATTTAATCATGCGAAAGCAACTTGCATCTAATGATAAGGATCGACTCAAATATCAAGAAGCATTAGATCAATTTCAAACGGCAATGCACGCTTATCAAAAACAACAATCATAGCGTTGATTGGTCGGGATATAAATGATCAATGACAAGTGCAACATATTAATCATTATCGAATTCAAAAGCTAAAACACTTGATGGTCATACACAATAAGGCTAAAGATGTAGATATACTGATCAAAGATATGGGACGTGGTATCCCCTAGTCTTTCGAGAAAAAGTAAACTTGTTTGTGTATACAATCAAATAACAATTCAAAGGTTGACCATTATCCTGGATAATGGTCTTTTTAGCAATGACCGTAACTGAGAAGTATATCTGTTTAACCTTATAATTTTCATAAAAAGCAGTGGAGAAATGACACTTTTCATTAACTTCAGTCAATTTCTTCAACAAAATGTTCAATATCGTAGTTTTGAAGTGAGGGTAAGGGCTACAAATGGATTGTGCTTGGTGGTAAACAGTGTTACTCTAAAAGTCTGTGTTCGACAAATTATTTAATAATAATCACCAATTTAGTTATAAAGAAAGGTAACACGATGATAAAAGTTGAAAACTTATCCTTCTCGTTCCCGCAAAAGGAACTATATCAAGACATTTCATTTACGCTTGAAGAGGCGCAACATTGCGCTTTTATAGGAACAAGTGGCAGTGGGAAAAGTACACTGATCGATATATTGATGGATCCGGAAAGATATCTGTTCGATGGCAAGTTAGAGATAGACCCCGATTGCAAAATCGGGTATGTGAGTCAGTTCTCGCAAGTCGATAACACGAAAGAAATGACTGTTTTTGAATATATCGGAGAAGAATTCATCAAGATACAAGATGAAATCACAGCCCTTTATGCGGAAATGGCAACGACATCGGATATGGATTCGCTGCTGGAAAAGGTTCAATTGGCTTTGGATGCCTTCCAGGCGATGGATGGAGATAATTTTGAAAACACCATTAATAAACAGCTAAATCTGGCCAACCTCATGAAGCTAAAAGACCTTGATGTATCCGAATTAAGCGGCGGGGAATTCAAACTTATTCAAGTAATGAAGGAAATGCTGAATCGTCCAGACTTAATGATCATGGACGAACCCGATGTATTTCTAGACTTTGAAAACCTGAATGCACTTAAAAAATTGATTAATTCCCACAAGGGAATGCTGCTCGTTGTTACGCACAATCGCTATCTTTTGAATCATTGTTTCAATAAAATAATACACCTTGAAAACACGGAGATCCAAGAGTTTGACGGGCGATACATCGACTATAACTTCTCACTGCTTCAGACTAAGATCGAGTTACAAGAAATTGCGGTTGCTGAAGCTGAAGAAATTGAGAGATACGACCACATCATCGACAATCTTAGAGAGATCGCTACGTATAATTCGGAAGCCTCCAGAGGCAGAGCGCTAAAAGCCAGAGTTAGGTTTCAAGAGCGCTTGGAAGCACGTCGAATTAAAGAGCCCTTTGTTGATATCAAGCAGCCGAATATCCGTTTTGGCATTGAAAAGGAAATGGAAGACACCGTTGTGGTTAACGTCAATAACTATAGCGTTTCCTTTGACGAATTACTTTTGAAAAATGTGAACTTTGAGATCAAATCGACAGATAAAGTAGCCCTGATCGGTCCAAACGGTACCGGGAAAACGACGTTACTCCGCGAAATCTTCCAAAATAATCAGGATTCTATTGAAATAAATGCTGATGCTACATTGGCTTATTTATCTCAGTTTCAAGGCGAAATGCTCAAGGATTCGAACACCATACTAAACGACTTTATTGATGCAGGGTTTCAAACGTATGATGAGATTAGATCGCATCTTTTGCACTATGGCTTCGAAGGAGAAATCCTTGATCAAAAGATAGAGTCTTTATCTGGTGGAGAAAAGAACATGCTTCAATTGGCTAAAGTTGCTGCCAGTCATGCCAACGTATTGCTTCTTGATGAACCGACAAGCCATTTAGACATCTATACACAAATCGCATTGGAGAAAGCTATTGAGGAGTACAAAGGTGCGATTCTCATGATTTCTCATGATTTCTATTCTGTTGTAAATGGTATGGATTATGTTTTGATTATTGAAGACAAGACGATTACTAAAATGAGTATACAAGAATTTAGAGAGATGATTTATACGAGTCATTTTAATGAAGACTATCTAGAAACGGAACAAAAGAAAAAGTCTGTTGAAATGAAAATCGAATTGGCTTTAAAAGATACTAATTTTGAACTTGCAAAAAGTTTGGTAGATGAGCTAGAAAAGCTGATTAAGTTGCTTTAATTCGTCTGCGTTCAACGATGAGACCTTAACTGCTGGTGGGATAGTGATTCTTATCCAATGCCTGTGTCAGTAAGCGAGAAGAGGGGCGAGAGCCCCTCTTTTTTTTACGTTTCGTCGCAGTTGCTCTATACTAGGGGAATCCTCCATAAATCTAAATCCCCCTGTATGCAGATTGATCCGCATACAGGGGGATTACTTCTAGAAACAGCTAAAAGAACTGATTCGCTGCAGATCAATGCCGGTGTATAGCCAGAAGAATCCATTCCAGCGGAAGCCAGCCACCGAATTTCTACCTACAAATACCGGGTACATCCAGAAGCCGGGACCACGATCCGGCCAAATATATGTGTAGCGAAACAGACAGCCGGATATGGCTCTTGGATCAACCGCAAATAACGAAGCGGATTGCTGTGGAATGAATGATGGTGGCGGTCCGGTAGGTGCCTGCACGCCTTGTGGTCCGCCGCCTCCACCCCCGGGAAACGATGGCGGACCAGGCATTCCACCCGGTCCTCCTGGTCCTCCTGGTCCTCCTGGTCCTCCGGGAAACCCAGGTCCACCAAACCCTCCACCAGGTCCAAAAGGAGGTAAAAATGTCATATCACATCACTCCTGTTCATTAGTCTAATGTATTGTATGTAGGCCATTGAGCAGGGGAATGGGGGAAAGCCTATAGAAGGCCGCTAATTATTTTAGCGGCGATCACAGCCGAAATGCTGTTCCAGTAGTTCTAACTTTTAATAATATCTATAATTTGTTTTAGCGTCTTTTTGGTTTCAGGGATGGGGAATACCGGTTCCCCAGATGAATTGAAGGACATACGGGGAGTAAATATCGACATCAACTTTTCTGTGCTTCTCACAGGAAAGTTGACTCACACCATAAAGTGATATACTTTTATATCAAATGATAATTTAAGTTTTTATATTTTCACAAAATACGAAGAGATTGGACGGATGCAGCTATGGAAATGCCTTCGAATATTAAATTAATGGTGGATAGCACTTCAGATTTATCAAAGGAACTGCTTGATCAGTACGATATCAGCGTTGTACCTTTATATGTCGTTATGGGCGCTCAATCGTACAAAGATAATATAGATATCATGACTGGAGAATTGTATCGTCGTTCAGATGAAGAGGGCATCATTCCCAAAACGGCTGCGCCATCCCCAGCTGATTTCATTCATTATTTTGAAAAAGCGCTCAAAGAAGGCAAACAAATCTTATATATCAGCATGTCATCCAAGGTGTCTTCCACTAACCAGAATGCACATATTGCAGCATCCGAGCTGCGCCATGGGCAGGTTCATATCGTGGATTCCATGCACCTGTCTGCAAGCTATGCCATGCTGGTGGTACGTGCGGCCAGAGCACTTGAAGAGGGCTATTCGCTTGAACATGTGATCAAGGATATTGAGAATGTACGAGAGAAGGTTAATATTGAGGTATTAGTGGACCGTCTGGATTATCTGTATAAGGGTGGACGAGTGAGCAGTTTACAGCATTTGATCGGGAATGTCCTTAAAGTCCGTCCTGTGCTGAATATTATTCAGGGAGAAGTGCGCTCTATTCGGAAGTATCGCGGGAAAATGGAAAAGGCTCTCGACGGAGTTGTACAAAAAATCGTTAGCCGTAAAGATGAGATTTGTCCAAACGTACTTATTATCGCTCAAACCTTTGCAGAGAAAATGACGGATAAACTGTATGCATCTCTGATACAAACGAATCACTTTAAAGATATTATTCTTATTGAGGGCGGTTGTGTTATCGGCTCGCACACAGGTCCTGGTTCAATTGCGGTCAGTTATATCGATTTGTAAAACCCCAAGTGACAGATTTTTTCAGAATATCGGAGTAGAGAACAGCCAACCGCCTAAGTGGTTGGTTTTTTATATATTCCGAACCTTTATCCCAGAATTTAAGTGATATCTCCTATCTAGTGAAGTGTTGACAAAAACAAACGATCTTTGTATTATACCCATAGGGGTATACGTATTATGGTTAATCTCCTGTTTATAACTGAGTGCAGAGCAATTTCTGAAGAAAAACATATCATTTTTTGCTCTGTTCCAAGGCTTGTCTTATTCATAACCATATTGGAGGAGGTTGTTACAGTGTCCGAAATTAAAGTAGATCAAACCATTGATTGCAAGGGGCTAGCTTGTCCTATGCCAATCGTAAGAACGAAAAAGGCTATCGATCAACTTGATACTGGTCAAGTTATTGAAATACAAGCTACAGATAAGGGTTCTCTCGCGGACATCCAGGGCTGGGCCAAAAATACAGGTCATCATTATCTGGGAACATTAGAGGATAATGACGTTCTTAAACATTATGTTCGCAAAGCGAGTGCGACCGAAACCAAAGAAGAGAAGAAGCATCCACATGTGATTTCAACTGATGAATTGCAGAAAAAACTTGCAGATCATGAAAAGGTGACTGTACTGGATGTACGTGAACCTGCTGAATATGCATTTAATCGAATTGCGGGAGCCATTTCTATTCCGCTTGGTGAACTCGAGAACCGAATCCAGGAGCTTAATCAGGAAGATGATATTTATGTCGTATGCCGAACCGGTAATCGTAGTGATCTGGCTTGTCAATTTCTTACCGAAAAAGGATTCAAAAAAGTAAATAATGTAGAGCCAGGCATGACTGGCTGGACAGGGCCAACAGAAAAATAAATAACAATAAAAAAATCGGAGGTAATAACAATGAGTACAAAAGTGGCTATTATTGCAAGCAATGGTGGAATGTTCGATGCATACAAAGTGTTTAATATTGCTACCGCTTCAGCAGCAACTGAAGCAGAGGTTGCCATTTTCTTCACATTTGAAGGATTGAACTTGATTCATAAACAAGCCCATCACCAGCTGCCTCTCCCGGCAGGAGCTGAACATATTGCTGAAGGCTTTACAAATGCAAATGTTCCATCTATTCCGCAGCTCGTAGAAATGGCTCAGGAGTTGGGAGTCAAGATTATAGCTTGTCAAATGACGATGGATGTAATGAACCTGACTAAAGAAGACTTTATCGATGGGATTGAGGTCGGCGGAGCAGTCACTTTTCTAGATTTTGCGAAGGATGCCAATGTTACATTGTCGTTCTAATGAGCTTGCAGGATGAAAGGGGAAACTAGCAATGGAATTAAGAATAATGACGGCAAAGGAACTAACTACTATTGTCTTGGCTAAAGAAGAGATATTTATCCTTGATGTTCGGAATGAAACAGATTTTAACGATTGGAAGATTGAAGGCTACGGTGTAGATATTCTGAACATTCCTTATTTTGATCTGTTAGACGGCGTTGATGATGCACTCGACAAGATTCCTGATGGGAAAAAATTGCTTGTTGTTTGTGCAAAGGAAGGCTCTTCCAAATTTGTGGCAGAACAAATTATTGAAGCTGGCAGAAGCAACGTCTCTTACCTTCAAGGCGGCATGAAATCATGGAGTGAACATCTGGAACCCGTCAAAGTTGGGGAATTAAAGGATGGAGGTTCATTGTTTCAGTTCGTAAGAGTTGGGAAAGGCTGTTTGTCTTATATGGTTATTTCGGGGGGAGAAGCCGCAGTGATTGACACCCTGCGGATGACGGAAGTGTTTGAACAGTTTGCAAGAGAGCAAGGAGTACAAATTAAACACACACTGGATACACACCTGCATGCCGATCATATTTCAGGCGGACGAAAATTAGCTGAGAATACGGGTGCCACTTATTGGCTGCCTCCAAAAGATGCAACAGAAGTTACTTTTAATTATGAGAAGCTTGAAGAAGGGCGTGATATCACGGTCGGCAGCACAACGATTCAAATTCAGCCCATTTACTCTCCCGGACACACCATTGGAAGCACATCCTTTATTATAGATAACCAGTATCTGTTGACCGGCGATATCCTGTTCATTGAATCGATTGGTCGTCCTGATCTGGCGGGTCTTGCAGAGGATTGGGTAGGTGATCTTCGTGAAACACTTTATACACGATATAAAGAGCTTTCTTCAGAGCTTATCGTCCTGCCTGCACACTTTGGAAAAGTAACGGAGCTCGGGGAAGGCGGCCGGGTTATGGCGAAACTTTCTGATTTGTATCAAAAAAATCCGGGCCTTAACATTGGTGATGAGCAAGATTTCCGTCGCACGGTGACCAAGAATCTTCCACCTCAACCGAATGCGTATCAGGAGATCCGGCAGACAAACATGGGGAAAATTACACCCGATGAAGATAAACAACGTGAGATGGAAATTGGTCCCAATCGCTGTGCCGTGCATGACAATTAAAAGGAGGAACATGAGATGAAAACAGATATGACTGTGGATACGAAAGGATTGGCATGTCCTATGCCGATTGTTAAAGCAAAGAAAGCACTGGATAGTCTGGAAGCCGGACAGATCATGGAAGTCCTGTCTACGGATAAAGGTTCCCTGAATGACTTTCAAGCTTGGGTGAAGCAAACGAAACATGAATTGATTTCTCATGAGGAAAAGGATGGAGTGTATACGTTTTACGTTCGAAAAATCTAAATCATTACAATAAAGCGAACACGCAGTAGGAAGCCGACAAATGTTCGCGTTGTTTAAAACTGGCTTAATTCAGATTAAGCCAGGGAAAGGAGGAGAACTATGGATTTCCTCATGTTGATCATTATGATCACTCTTGGCTTAATCGGGTCCTTTTTCTCAGGTTTGTTAGGGATCGGTGGGGCCATTATTAACTATCCGCTATTGCTGTATGTACCTCCACTATTCGGGGCAGCTCATTTCACAGCTCATGAGGTTTCTTCAATTAGCATGTTCCAGGTTTTCTTTGCTTCGCTTGCAGGCGTTCTGGCATTTCAGAAAAACAGCAAAGGAAAGCTGGAGCCGCCCGTCATTCATAAGGGACTCGTTGTTTATATGGGAAGCGGGATTCTGGCAGGAAGTCTGATTGGAGGATATATATCGGGATTGCTTCAAGGAGATGTTATTAACCTGATCTACGGCATTCTTGCTTTGTTGGCAGTTATACTGATGCTGATTCCTCGCAGGGGTTCGGATAATATACAAGATCATCTTCAATTTAATAAAATCATCGCGGTTGTGTCAGCGTTTATCGTAGGCATTGTCTCGGGAATTGTCGGTGCAGGCGGGGCTTTCATTCTCATTCCCATCATGCTCACCATTCTTAAAATACCGACACGTACAACCATCGCTTCTTCACTTGCCATCGTCTTTATCTCAGCCATCGGCGGGGTAATCGGAAAGCTTACTGGCGGACATATTCCTTTATGGCCAACTTTATATACAGTCGTAGGAAGTTTGATCGGTGCTCCTCTGGGATCCAAAATCAGTTCCAAAATCAATGTCAAGGTGCTTCAATATGGACTCGTTGTATTGATTGCGCTGACAGCCGTGAAAGTTTGGTCAACAATCCTTTAAAGGAGCGATACACATTCTCAAGATATTGTAATTTATGTATTCAAGAAAGCGGGGATGAAGATTAATGGCAGATAAATCAACGATCGTCTTATTCAGCGGGGAGCTGGATAAAGCCATTGCGGCGTTTATTATTGCAAATGGAGCAGCCGCATATGATCACGAAGTAACGATATTTTTCACGTTCTGGGGGCTGAATGCTCTTCGAAAAGACGAGGTTATCCAGACCAAAAAAGGTTTCCTGGAAAAGGCCTTTGGATGGATGATGCCACGAGGAGCCAACAAACTTGGTCTTTCCAAAATGAATTTTGGCGGTCTGGGTCCGCAAATGATTAAACATGTTATGAAAAAACACAATGCCTTATCCCTGCCTCAATTGATGGAACTGGCACAAGAACAAGGAGTGAAGCTGGTTGCTTGTACCATGACCATGGATCTTCTAGGTTTAAAACAGGAAGAGTTACTCGATGGTTTGCAATATGCAGGTGTTGCTGCTTATCTGGGTGATGCATCGAACGGAAAGGTGAACTTATTTATTTAAAGGTGTAAGCTAACCTTTTTTGCTCTATAATATACCTATACTGGTATGCTATAAAGGAGAGTAGATTGGATATGGAATATCATTATTCAGATAGCTTAAAAACACGTTTGCGCAAAATTGAAGGACAGGTCCGCGGTGTACTTCGTCTAATGGAAGAAGATAAACCTTGTAAAGAGGTTGTTGCTCAGTTGTCCGCTGTCCGTAATGCTTCTGACCGGGCTCTAGCACAAATTGTGGCAGATAATCTCCAACAATGTATCAAGGCTGAACAAGAAGCTGGCAATAATGATACGAGTAAGTTGGTGAAGGAAGCGGTGGAGCTTCTTGTGAAAAGCCGATAGGCAAGGTACAAGAATCAGAAATAAAATGGACAGTCTGGCTAGACTTGAGAAAGTTCTAGTCTGTTGTTATAATACCCATAGGGGTATATGTTTAAAATGATAATAGACGGCATATGGATACATTCAGTATATGTTCGGTTTGAAGATAAATAGAAACATCGTGAACATCATATTTTTTTATAAAGGAGCGGATAGAGATGGCATTTCAAATTCCAAAAGTAATTACCCCTCAAGAGGTATCATCGCAGTTGAAACAAGGGGAACAGCTATTCCTGCTGGATGTTCGGGAGGTTGCTGAGTGGGAAGAAGGACATGTACAGGGGGCAAAACATATTCCACTAGGCCAGTTGATGGAACGAGTTGAGGAGCTGCCAGTCTCACAAGAGATCATTGTGATCTGCCGAAGCGGGAACCGCAGCGGCCTGGCATGTGAACTTTTACATGAGAAAGGGTTCCAGATTGTGAATATGACAGGCGGTCTTAGCAACTGGACAGATTACGATCAATTGGTTAGATAAGACCTGTTCACTGCAGGAATGAAAGCACGTGGAAGAAAGGATGTCATGAATGACACTGGTGTATATTGCAGCTACAGTTGGTATCCTATGGCTAATCACTCAGCTGTGGCCGGTCTCCTCCCTAACCTATGTGAACAGCAAGGATTGGGACCCGTCACAGAAACGGTGGTCTAACGTCAGAATGCTGGATATCAGAGACTCAAGCGAGTACTGGCAAGATCATATCCCGGGTTCAATTAATATATCCATTGGCCGATTGTCTGCAGTCTGGATGAAGGAGCTGTCACCCGATCAGGAGGTCATGATCTTTTCACGGAATTGGCTATCCCGCCAAAAAGCAGCCCGCATTCTTGCACGCCGTGGATTCAGACAGTTGTATGCAGTGAAGGGTTGTTATTTTGCCATAAATAGAAAGGGAGAGTCCAGTGAACATAAGCACTGTTATTAATATCGCCATTTTGCTTCTGATTGTATGGTTCCTATACACCCGACTGAAGCCGGTCACCGGCCTGACCAACCTAAAACCGGATGAATTCCGGCAGGCCATCAAAACAAACTCTCCAGGCATGGTGGTGGATGTGCGCGAGCCTGCTGAATATAAAAGAGGGTATATCCCGGGAGCAATCAACATCCCCTTGTCGCAACTGAAGCAGCGACTAAGCGAGATTCCACAGAACAAGCGTGTTTTTCTTTACTGCCAGAGTGGCATGCGCAGCAAGAGTGCAGCCAAAATATTAAGCAAGCAAGGCTACGCTCAGATCTCTAATCTTCAAGGCGGCGTAAGTGCATGGAGAGAAAAATTGATTTCCAAAAAATAAAATTCCCACCTATATATAACAGCAGTCCATCTATCGGGCTGCTGTTTTTTAACGTTTTTCAAAAAGAGTAATTAAACCCGGGTAATATTGACTTTATATTTTTACCCGGGTAATATTAAAGAGTCAAGGTAAGATCAGAGAAGGAGGGGTAATATGCAAGCTTCATCACACCCAATCAGCTACACCGCTTTTATAGATCGAGCCTGCTTCGTGAAGGGCTCATTACAACATGTTGTTGGTATTGCCAAAGATACCCTGGAGGACAGTCAACTTGCACAAGTCCTTATTTTCCATGATGGGACAGGTAAACCAGTTGACGTTGATTTTAGCGGGAGCACAGCTGAAGTGCTTGACCGATTACGCAGCGAGAGTAAGGAAGGGCCTACTTCGGATACAACAGAAAAAGAAAATGAACAGCCTGCTCGCAAGGTTGGTCGTCCCAAGCTGGGCGTAGTATCTGGCGAAGTTACGCTGCTTCCCAGGCAATGGGAATGGTTGAAAGCTCAACCCGGAGGCGCTTCTGTAACATTGAGGAAACTGATTGATGAAGCTCGCCGAACGGGTGAGAATGAAAGTAAAGTTCGCGCCGCTCAAGAAGCGATGTATCATTTCATGACCGCAATGGCGGGTGATTTCCCTCAGTATGAGGAAGCTTTGAGAGCACTGTATGCCGGGAATGAAGATCTCTTTTATGTATTGATTGATCATTGGAAGCCTGATATCAGAGACTATGTTAAGGATTTGGCCAAAGGTGCGTTCATGCAACAAATATTAATTTGAAGGAGAACATCAGAATGAATATGTTAAAAGTGAACGGTATTGAACTCGCTTATGACAGTTATGGCAGCGAAACGGATGAGACCGTACTGTTAATCGCCGGGCTGGGTACCCAGATGATCCGTTGGACCATTCCATTTTGTGAGATGCTGGCAGCTAGAGGATACAGGGTTATTCGTTTTGACAATAGAGACACCGGGTTATCTACTCATTTTAGTCATCACGATACACTGGATTTCGAAACACTCGCCAGAACGCTTATGTCAGGACAACTCCCCAATATACCTTACACGCTTGAGGATATGTCTGATGATACGATTGGATTGTTAGATGCACTGGGCATCGCGAAAGCACATATTGTTGGACGTTCGATGGGCGGTATGATTGCCCAGCTTGTTGCCAGCCGATATCCGGCACGTGTCCTCTCGCTGACTTCAATCATGTCAACTACAGGCAATCCCGAACTTCCGCAAACTTCGCCAGAAGTCATGGCGTTAATGACTCGTCCAGCTCCAAACCCGGTGAAGGATGAAGCAGGATATATCGCTCATAGCGTAGCTTTTGCCAGACGTATTGCCGGTACAGGTTATCCTTTTGAAGAGAACGAATATCGTTCAATGATTCGAGAAGAGGTTCAGCGAGCATATGATCCAGGGAGTATTGGGCGGCAAATTGCAGCTATTGCTGTTTCTGGAGACCGTCGTCCGCAACTGGCAAAAGTAAATGTTCCATCATTAGTAATCCATGGAGTGGAAGACCCTATGTTTGCCCCGGCATGTGGTAAAGATACAGCTCAAGTCATCACTGGTGCAGAATTTATGTTACTTGAAGGCATGGGACATGATCTGCCCACACAGTTGTTTGAAACTGTTGTTGATGGAATTGTACGGACAGCCCGGAGCAGCGTTAAGGATAGCATATAAGTCAGATATGCTGCTCAATTTCATTTTCAAAGTCTAATACTTTATTGGATCAGAAGAAATACTTCCTTTTACAATCATTGTCAGTACGATATAATACAAATACTAGGTGGATTACCCAGTAGTTTCCTAGGATCGTCGTGGTCTTAAGCTGCTTATAACCTAATAGATATCGGAGGTATGGTTTATGGTGAAGAAGAAAATTTCCACAGCCCTCAGTGCAGTTTTAATTGTTTCTATGCTGGCTACGGGCCTGATCGTCGCTATCCAAGGTACAACAACGTTTGAGGTGGCGAAGTCAGCAGGGGAAAAGAAGGTTGAAGTTATTAAATAAGCAGGAATTTCCTATGAAGAAAACAGGTGTGAGACGACTAAAATGATCTCAATCAGGGGGACTCGAAGCACCTGGAGCGAAAGTTAACGGAGTCACAACACTTCAAATAGAAATGACGCAGGACAACAAGAAGATATACCCGTTGAGTCGCTAATTTAGCGGCTTTTTATTTTAGAACGGGCATAGAAATTTAATTTATGACAGGAAGAATATAAATTGCAGCGGAACAAGGCTTGGAGCTTGGTAAATTTCATATTGGAGCTTTTCCTACCGCATGTACAAGGTTTATCCCAAAAATTATACGCACAACCGAGTATGTTTAGAGATATTTATATAGCTGAGCCAGACATGGGATCAGAGCAGCTGTGAAACGGCAGATCCAGCCAAGCAAATCAAGGGAGAAGGTAATCTTATTGGTGTTGTACCCAATCCACACTTGAAAGCGAGCGATTGGGGATGGCAGATTGATCCGCAAGGTTTGAGATATATTATGAATGTTCTGTATGATCGTTATCAGAAACCATTGTTCATTGTGGAGAATGGATTAGGTGCTGTAGATCAGCTGATTAGGGATAAAAACGGAGAAAAAACAGTCGAAGATGATTATCGAATTGATTATCTCAAGCAGCATTTAATTCAAGTGGCCGAGGCGCTTCAAGACGGTGTTGAGTTGATGGGGTACACGACTTGGGGATGTATTGATCTGGTTAGCGCAACAACCGCCCAACTGAAAAAACGATATGGTTTTATCTATGTGGATCGTCATGATGATGGTACAGGAACATTAGAACGCTATCGTAAAAAATCATTTTATTGGTATAAGGATGTCATTAAAAGCAATGGGGGAAGTTTGTTCAAAAATCGTTAAGTTCACCGTCATAAGAAGCGTTTGTGCTCAGGGACATGATAGAAGGACATATTCCCTTGAAAGTCGCTATGATATAGCGGCTTTTTTTGCATGTACTCTGGGCGGAAAGGATATAGGAGGGTATAAAACAGTTGGACAAGATCTTGTCCCGACCCAAGTACAGGATCTTGTCCCCATTATCGATTAGATGCATATGCAAATAAAGAGAATCGGCTTTTTCTGTGGTTAGCTTTTTGATATGTTTTTATCTGCAATCTCTCGGTGATGTCACTTGTTGCTGGTACTTCTTGATCAAGTCCACGCCATCGTATGCCAGACTTTCCACACTTGCCGCTTTCTGCAGGATGTAATGATCAAAAAAATTCTTCGTATAGTCTGTAACAAGATTTCGCATCTCCAGAGCATCCCGTTCGCCCCTGATTTCCTCATTCACACGGGTAAACACAATGTCGCAGTAATCTAAATGTGCAACACGATCAATAGAGAAATAATAGGTTTCCATGCTATTGTTAGCCCCAATTATCGCATTCATGTTATAGTTGGGTTCACTAAACAGTAGCAAAAAGGGTTTCTTAAGGTCGCTGCCCTGAAGCCCGAACGCACCGCTATCCAAGCCAATCCCACAGGCGAAACGGTCGTCGTCCCGGCAAACCATCGCCGTCGTAAGCCCTCCATAAGAATGTCCAACGATGCCCATGCCGATGTCAAGCAACAATCTGCCCTTAAAGATGGAATCCAGCTCTCCAGAGTCCAGTTTGTAAAGATAATCAGCTACATACCTTACATCTTCTGCCTGTAATTCACTATACTCTGTTACCTTGGCAAGTATCGGCAGTGTAAGCACGTTATGGCACATCTCAATAGCAGTTTTATCGTCAGGCCGCATCTCCATCTTACCTGCCAACGCCAGCATCTCCGGATCTTCAGAGAACGCTGTAAGGGCATCCGAAAAACCCTTTGATACATTAAACAAGCGCCCATCTTTACGCTTATACATTGTGCTATTCTGATGGCCGATGCTTACCACAACATATCCCATGCTTGCCAAGTCTGTGCAGATCACTGTACCCCATTCCGGAGAACCGCCCCCGCCGCAAACATAGAATAACACCGGAAAGCGCTTTTCCTTCCCGGAGAGAGCAAGGTCATCGTAACACCGGGTCTTGATATCTATAGAGAAAACATCCTTTAACGCAGTGACAAGTGGCTGCTCATTAAACATCTCGTAGACTTCAGGAAACATGTACGTTGATGTCGTCTTGCCTTCGTTACTATCGGACGGATAATACACAAACGCCGTCAGTTCTCTTTTGGAGTGATCTGATGCGGTGTACTCAAAATCCATCTGGGTTCGACCGACAGTGTACCCGCCAATTGATTGTGGAAATGCATCATACGTTTTCATCTTTTTGTTCCCCTTTCATTAATAAAAGTGGCGAAAATGAAATACATAGATTGTGCTATGAGCGCTTTTCAAAACTGGAAAACGATTGCGTTCGGTCTTCAGTGAATCATATCTACTCCTTGGCTTTCTTGAGATCGCTTACTATTTCAGAATATTGATGATCTTCAAGCAGCCCATGACTCATAAAGTCAGTAAAGTACCTGCTAAGCTTATGTTGCAAAGTAGAGTCCTTAATATCGAATTCCCTAAAAAACATGACTAAATTAAACTGCATTGACTCAAACATGAAAGAAATCAGATCGTCGTCAATATCGGGTCGAAGATATCCATCAACCCTCATTCGGCGTAAAATGTCCTTGATTAAAGGGAATGATTCTCCCTTTAGCACATCCAGATATACTTTAAGCAAAGTGTTCTCAGGAATGGTTAAAAATGTTTTAGTGAGTTTGATTTCCAACTCATTCAGCGGTTCGGTCACCGTGCCATTAACGTTTCCAAATAAACCTGTAAGGAAAAACCGGTAAAGGGAATCTTCATTACTGTTATTGAAATACGCAGCTCTTTTCTGGGTGACATTACGTACTAAGAGACAATAAAGGTCATCTTTGTCTTCAAAATAGCGATAAAATGTTCCGGGGTGCATGGACAAACAATCCAAAACCATCTTCATCGTTATATCCTCGTAAAGATGATTAACAAAAAGATGCATCGCGCTATTCGATATTTCCGCGCGCCTTGCTTCATCTAAACGAAAGAAAGAATTTTTGGGCATAGAATACTCCTTTATTCAAAGTGTGAACTCATTCACACCATACCGATAATCGATTCACATGTCAAGTTTAGAAATATTAATATTAATGATTGAAACCACTGCTATGTTCATTAACATGAGGTATTTTAAGTTTGATACAATATGTATGAAATGAGAAGATGAAAGTAGATCAGCAGGGTTCCTGCTTTGATCTTATTTTCATAATTTTAAAATATTTTAAAGAAATGATAGGGTGATAGGGATGAAAAAACTGGAGTCTGGTATGACAGTAGACAACGAAATATTCACTGATATTGTCAGGTATGAACACGAAACGATCAGCGAAACAACCATAACAAATTCGAATGTTGGTTCACCAATATTTTGGAGCTGCAACTTGCATCATCTTGTATTTAATACCTGCGATCTTACCAATGCGAGATTTTTTGCCGGTAGTACGATTGATCATTGTACATTTATTCGTTCCGACTTGCGCTCTGTTGGCATTGCCAGGAACGAAGCTGTTTTCACCAATTGCGAATTTTCCTCCTGCGATATGAGAGGCATGACATTGGAGAATGCTACGTTTATCGACTGTACTTTTTTTAAATGTCGATTTAATGACCGGATTTTACAAGCGGCGAATATCGTCAATTGTTCCTTTACCGGCAAGCTAGTCGATATTACGTTTGAAGGAGATGGCAAACAAAAGCTAATCGCCAATTTTGAAAACTGCATCCTTGACGGTGTTCGTTTTGTAGGCTGTGACCTGACGCAATGTATTCCGCCAAAATCCAAAAACCATTTGTATGTTGAACGGGTATCCTCACGTGTGAAAAAGGCTATGAAGAAGATAGACGAAGACCCTAATCTATCTGACGATGATCGGAAAGTACTGGTTCGCAATCTGCGCAAGCTTGAGCATATGGAACAATATATTTTTAACACAGCGCATATGAAGAAAATATATGGTGATGTATTTGTTGAACGATTTTTCAGCAGTCTGGAATAATGCGTAAACAACTCGGCCGGGGAAAAATACCAAAGGACACGAACATATTCCCATTAAATCGCTATTTTAGCGACTTGTTTTTTTTGTACTGTTCGTGTCCCGATTGAAGAAAAAAGGGGATTTCGCTTAGTGACACATCCAATGCAAGTGATGGTTTATAGTTTTGTGCTAAGTGACAACAGATGTTTTAGATTGTCATCAATAAATTGATTATCGGTACTATTGATCCCCCGACCAGCAAAATGACCCCAGATGGATTGTATTGGGTTAAAAGTAGCATTAGGAATACGCTCCGCTTCATATTCATTATCGTCCGCTGTGCAGAAGAGATCCGTGCTCCCTGGCATGATGCAGGCAAGTGCTCTTATGCTTTTAAGCGCTTTATCAAAATCTCCGTTATAGGAGGGATTGGCACTAATATCTGCATGCTGTCCTGTCCATAACATGCTTAAAACATTATGCGGATCCATATTCATGAAACTCTCTTCCCAGACACCAGCTACAAAATCTTCCAATGATTCAAATCCCATCTCATGATAAACTTCTTCTCTGTAAAACGCATGCGATAACCCCCATCCGGCATATACCCGACCAACGGCGCGCATGTCTGCAGAAGTCAATTGGTTTAATTTACTTGAGTCGAAATGGACCGCTGATAGCAGGGCAGATTTCACACCTTCCAGAACCACATAGGTGTGAGGCCAAGGCTTGGCGATTCCTCCAAAAGGTGCAATTCGTTCGACCATCTCCGGGTAACTAGCCCCCCATTGAAATGCCTGAATGCCGCCCATGGACCACCCTACGACGAGAGCAATCTTTTGAATACCGAATTTCTCAACCAGCAGTCGGTGCTGTAATCTAACGTTGTCATAGATCGTTACTTGTGGAAAGTTTGACCGGTCAAATGGAGGAGGCGTATTACTGGGAGAGGAAGAGAGGCCATTGCCGAGCAAATTTGGAACGATAATAAAATATTTCTCTGGATCCAGTGCCATCCCGCTGCCAATTAGCCATTCATTTTGAACATGCTGATCTCCAAAAGCCGTTGGATAGACAATAACATTATCTTTCTTTTCACTTAATTTCCCGTAAGTTTTATAAGCGAGATAAGCGTTTGGTAACGTCACTTCTGATTGTAAAATGACATCACCCAAATTAAAAATTTCATAATCCATCGTATAGTCGCTCCCTTCAAATGAAAAACCACATGCTCACTGTGATCTCTTGTGCTCAGTATAGAGCCGTGATAGTCTCATTAAAAGTGAATGAAATTCAAGATAGCATTCAATAAAATTGAAAGATGAAGGGAGAACATCAATGGAATTTCGCCAACTGAATACGTTTTGTACGGTTGCAGCAACATTAAACTTCACGCGGGCAGCAGAAGTACTTAGCTACGTTCCTTCCAACGTTACGATGCAGATTAAAGCATTGGAAGACGAGCTGGGAGTTCGCCTCTTTGATCGGTTGGGCAAGCAACTCGCTCTTACAACAGCAGGCAAACGCTTTTTACCGCATGCCCAAGACGTACTTGAAAAATTGGAGGAGGCTCGTAGTGTTGTCCATGACAATGAAAAACTAACCGGTACCCTAACAATAAGTGCGAATGAGGTCATCTGCTCCTACCGGCTTCCAACTGTCTTTCAACAGTTTCGTTCGCAACATCCGGGAGTTCGACTGATCTTTCGCTCAGTGCCTAATCAAGAGCTCAAGCAAACATTATTTGAGGGAACCACGGATATCGTTTATATGCTAGACGAACCTATTCGCTCAAACGGGCTGGTCGTGGAATCACTTGTAGAAGAAAAATTCCGGTTGTTAGCGGCTCCAGATCACCCACTTGCTAAACGAACAACGTTGCAGTTGGAAGATTTTCATGGAGAAGTGTTCCTGACTAATGAAAAGGGTTGTCCATATCGAGCAATGTTTGACCGGTCTTTTGAGAAAGAGGGCATTGATAACATCACGTATCTAGAGTTTCAAAGCGCTGAAGCCATTAAACAATGTGCGATCTCAGGACTCGGTATCGGTTTTCTTCCTGAAATCGTTGTAGAAGCCGAAGTTGAACGCGGACAACTAGTTGTTCTTCCATGGCAAATTCCGGATTTGCGGGTGTATACACACATGTTGTGGCATAAAGAAAAGTGGATTTCACCAATCATGTCATCGTTTATTGAAACAGCAAGGGAAGCTTTTCATGTACAGAATGAGAATAAACCGTTCATTCTTGCAATTTCCACATAGTCAGGACTTATTTTCATGCTGCATCTCCAATTAAATCTTTTACAATCATTGTCAGTAAGCTATAATACAATCATCCGTGGGAATACCCAATATAAAAGTGAAATAATGTAATTGACCGAGACCAAGTATAAGTGAAATTGATTACTGGATCAGCACGGCACATCGTGTTGGGTGACGTGAATCCATATAAAAAAATCGGAGGTATCGTTATGATCAAGAAGATACTTTGCACAACCCTTAGCGCAGCTTTAATCGTTTCTATGCTGGCTACTGGCGGGATCGTCGTTTTCCAAGGTAAAACAACATTGGAGGTAGCAAAGTCAGCAGGAGATAAAAAGGTTGAAGTTATTAAAGGTATCCAAAGCACCTGATGCGAAAGTCAACGAGAATCAAAAAAACTCCAAATGTTACATAAAAAAAACCAAAGTTCCGATCGGAACTTTGGTTTTTTTATGTACTTGCGTGTAATAGAACAAGGAGAAGCTTGTACTACAATTCTCGAAGAAAAGACAGGGACACTTTCTAACGAGATCAACAAGATACATTACGTGCCTGGAACTTCAGGCTGCAAGTTTTCATGTTCCTCCAGCAGTCGTTTCAGCTTTTGGCGTTGCCGTTTTTCCTTCTGACGTCGCTCTCTGTCCTCAGCCTGCAGAGCCTTGAGTAAGGAGACACACATCCCGATAAGGACAACAGCGAACGGCAGGGCAGACACGATGGAGGCCGTCTGGAGGCCGTTCAATCCCCCACTAATCAGCAGCACTACCGCTATAGCGGACTGCATGATTCCCCAAGTTAATTTCACTCTTGTGCTCGGGTCCATCTTGCCATCTGTAGTCAGCATGCCAAGCACAAAGGTAGCCGAATCAGCCGACGTAATAAAGAAGATCATGATCAGGACAGTAGCGATGAATGCTACGATTGTGCCTAAAGGCAACTGCTCCAACATAAGGAATAAGGCGGTTGTCGCATCTTCCTTGACGGCTTCCGCCAGATGAGCGGCATTGAACAATTCCATGTGAAGTCCTGTTCCGCCGAAGACTGAGAACCAGACAAATCCGAAAAGGCTTGGAATAACCATGACGTAAATTACAAATTCTTTTATGGTTCTTCCTCTGGATACCCTTGCGATAAAAGTACCGACAAAGGGAGCCCATGCGATCCACCATGCCCAGTAGAATAACGTCCATGCCCCAATCCAGGTTTCTCTTGAGAACGGCGTCAATCTCAAACTCATGTTAATAATATTCTGCATATAACTGCCCAAGGTTGTTGTGAAAGTGTCGAATATAAAAGAAGTTGGTCCAGTTACCAACACAAACAGCATCAACAGCACAGCTATAACGAGGTTGGTGTTGCTCAGAATCTTAATCCCTTTATCCAGTCCGGAAGTTGCCGAGATTAGAAACAATACGGTTACAACTGAGATAATGACAACTTGGGTCACAACCGAGTTAGGAATACCGAATAAGTGATTCAGCCCCCCACCGATCTGAAGTGCACCCAATCCAAGCGAAGTCGCAACACCAAAGATGGTGGAGATAACCGCCAGAATATCAATGAACTTGCCAAGCCAGCCTGCAGCAAGACGCTCACCGATGAGAGGAATAAAGGTGGAACTGATCAGCCCTTTGTATCCTTTGCGGAACTGGAAGTAAGCAAGCGCTAAACCGATGACGGTATAAATCGCCCAAGGATGCAGCCCCCAGTGGAAAAAGGAATAACGCATGGAAAGTCTTGCTGCCTGCGCGGTTCCGGGTTCTGCACCTTCCGGTGCAGATAAATAGTGGGACAGCGGTTCAGCAACTCCCCAGAAAACCAATCCAATGCCCATACCAGCGCTAAACAGCATGGACAGCCAGGAAATCGTAGAATATTCCGGTTCATCATCGTCATCCCCCAGCCTGATCCCGCCAAATCGGCTGAATGCCAGATAGAAAGCGAAGATCAGGAAGAACAGTGTCGCTAACAAATAAAACCAGCCAAAATTGTGGATAGAGAAGTTGTAGGCTACGTTAGCCACGTCCGCCAGCTGATCTGGAGCGACGGCCCCCCCATATTGCAAACAGTGCAACGATGATAATTGTGATGGTAAATACCATGAAGAGACCTCCATTATGTAAGCTTCATCCAACTTTTCCTTAGTATGTGCTAGTCCAGCTAGTAATCATTCGGAAAGCCAGCTGTTGATAAAATAAAACAATCTGACGTGTATTGAAACAGGTGTGGTAAAATCCCTCTTTTTCAGAGGGAAGGATTTATCAATTATTGATGTCCCATAAGGAGAGGAAATGTTGAATAAAAAATGATAACAAGGGGGAGAGTAGGGAGAAAAAGGTGGAAAATCCATGTACCGTTTAACCGCTTTAGCCATTAGTCTTTTTCTGTTCTTTGGGGCATATCATACTGCCGAAGCATCAGAAATATCCACATCTTCTCTCATAAATGATCTACAAAAAGGGGGTTACATCCTTTATGTCCGACATGGAGATGCAACAGTTGGAGTAGATCAACCAGATTTTAGTTTGACAGATTGCTCCACACAGAGGAATTTAAGTGCGGTTGGAAAGGAACAGGCAGAGAAGTATGGTCATGCTATTCGGAAACTAAATATCCCCGTCCATTTCCCCGTGGAAGCAAGCCCCCTTTGTCGAACTCTCCAAACTGCTCAGATTGCTTTTGGCGCACAAAATGTAAAAGAAAATACATTTTGGTTAAACATATATAAACTCAGTCAAAATCTGGACACAGAAAATATAAACAGTACAATTCAAGCATTTACAAATGAAGTGGAGCAAACCTCTCCAGCGAATTCGAACAGGCTTATTGTAGCTCACTCTTTTCCTAACGGTCTGGGATTAGGAGAACTCTCGAGTATGGAGACAGTCATTATTAAACCACTGGGAGACCATAAAGGGTATCAAGTTGTTGGAAAATTGAAATTAGAAGATGTTTTACAGCAAGCTGGAATGTCCTAGATGTCGAGGGACAAGAAGAACATATGCTCATTCAAGTCGCTATTTTGGCGGCTTTTTTTATCGTTTCCTGATGGAAAAATAAGAATCCAGAAATTAATAAGATCATATACTTATGTGAAGTGGTTCAAAGAGAGGGATTCTACGTTCAAAATAGAATACAATAAGAAGGATTGTCTATTTTACCAATATTGGCTATATCGACCAGGAAAGACGATTCTCAAATTAATGAGAGGAATGATTTTATGAAAACTAAACAACTTTTAAATATGTTTGCAAACGAGAACAGTAACTCTGTTGTATCTATGAATGAAGATTCAGGTAAACGACTAACTAATTATGGTGAATGTGAGGAGAAAATAAATGAAACTGGTACTTCAGAATGTAAGGAAGAGTTTTGGTGATCAACAAGTATTAAACGATCTCAGTTTTCAATTTGAAAAAGGAAAGATATATGGCCTTCTGGGAAGAAATGGTGCTGGAAAAACAACTTTATTTAATTGTTTAAGTGGCGAGATTGAGGCAGATGGTGGCACAATGAAAGTCGTGGACGAATCCACATCCCGTAACATCGAGATAGATGATGTTGGATACGTATATTCCATGCCATTGTTACCGGAGTTTCTAACAGGATATGAGTTTGTACGTTTTTTCATTGATGTTAATACAGAAGTGATTGAAGGGCGAGGAGACGATATTGACGCCCTTTTTGATATGATGCACATGACACAGGAAGACAGGCATAAACTCATTAAGCACTACTCACATGGGATGAAAAATAAAGTGCAAATGATGTTATTTTTACTCACTAAACCAACAGTAATCTTGCTGGACGAACCTCTCACTTCCTTTGATGTCATCGTAGCGAGCGAGATGAAACAATTGCTGCGTGATATGAAGAAGGATCATGTACTCATTTTCTCAACTCATATATTACAACTGGCAACGGATCTGTGTGATGAATTAATTATTCTAAATGATGGCAGTTTGACGCAGATTTCGCCCGATATCCTCACCCAGCCCGATTTTGAAGAGAAGGTCATTGAATTATTGCGAAATGAAAGCGAGATTGCTCCGACAGAAAATGAACGGAGACAAATGGAAAACGGAGTTGAGAAGGAGAGTGCCGATGCAGGAAATGTTTAGTACGATTTCTCGCATGCGGCAGCTGCAGATTATTACTCTCGTAAACCGCCTCATATATTTCATGCAAGGGATACCCGTTGTGGGCCGTTTAATTAGTGAACAAACCTATGCTGCTTTTCGGACGAAACGTATCATTGGCGCGATCGCAGTGATTGTGATGTTTGTCGCTGGTTTGTTAGAAAGTTTGTTCTATATCGGGGGCATGCTTGCATTGCCCATATTCTTATGGACAGAGGGATATAACACGACAGAGCGGTTTGCACTTCTTCTTCACATGTATTTTTGCATTAGTGGAGTCATGGCCGGGATGACTAGTGCAAAAGTATTGGAATCAAACAAGATGAAGTATACTGCTGTTCGACTTATGCGAATTGTGCCTACCAAATTTATGCGAGCCGAGCTGTTTTACCGGTATACTACATTCTTTTTGTATCAAGGGATTGCCTTTTCTTTGGTTTCATGGTTTTTTAATTTTTCAATTTCTCATGCGCTTCTGATCGTTGGAGTTATGACGGTTTGGCGCGTAGTGAGCGAAGTTCTACATTTGGCCGTTTTTCGATGGAAAGGGACTATTCTTATACAGAAAACATGGATTATGGGCTTGGTCATGATACTCACACTAACTGCTGCGTACCTTCCATTGACGTTACTGAGCATTCCTCTTGGGGGAGCGGTGATATTGGATCAACGGTGGCTTGTCATACTCATATTGTTATCTGGGACTGTTGCTGGCTATGTCTTACTCAAACATACGGATTACACAGCAGCGGTACGCGCAGTAACGAACCAAGCTGATCCTTTGTTAAATACGGAAATCATGATGGCTAATCTTCAACAGAAAATGGTTCAGTCAAAAGATCATGAGGATAGCAGCGATTCCTTGGCTAACCTCCATGATCATGTGCAAACTTCATCGGATAAAAGGGGATACGAGCAAATTCACAACCTCCTGGTTACTCGGCACGATCATCTCGTCCAATCGCCTTTTCGAAGACGTTTAGCAGCTATTATGATCATCGGATTATTACTATCTTTCTTGGCACTCATTTTCAGAGATCATGTCTCTCTAAACGCGGTGGAACGATTTATGCCTATACTCATTATGGCTATGCTAAGCCTGACAGTAGGTCGAGAGGTTTGTAAGGGGCTATTTTACCATTGTGATATGCAGCTTATGCGCTACTCCTTTTATCGCAAACATGCGAAGCAACATTTTCGTCTAAGGTTTAGAAGTTTATTATCCTTAAACCTAAAATTAGGTGCGTGTCTAGCAGCCGTACTAAGTATCTCTATACTTGTTTTGTCTGAAGGAAGGGATATAAGTACATTGCTTGCCATCTGGTTTATGACGATGACACTGTCCATATTTTTCTCAGTACATCATCTGTTGGTATATTATGTGTTCCAACCCTACACAACGGAGTTGGACACCAATAATCCTCTTTTTACATTAGTGAACAGTCTTATTTCATTAGGCTTTGTTATAACGATGTTTTTAGCTCCAACTCTGTGGGTGCTCACTGTTGTCTTAATCGTGCTGACTGTAGGATATCTGTTCAGTGCGGTACCCGTCGTATCCAAATATGCTCAAAACAATTTTAGAGTGAAGTGAACGAAAGCCCCAATTATTTTAAAACGCTACTGACATAACGCTGTCAGTAGCGTTTTAAAATAATTGGATATGTAAATGTAAAAGGATATAGATAGTAACAATTCTGTTTTACAACAACTGTAGGACACAGTCAGATTTAGAAAGGATGATATATTGTGAATTTTTCTTCTGTACGCATCATTACTGACGACGTGGATCGTCTCGTTGAGTTCTACGAAAAAGTCTTGGAGGTTACGGCAGAACGACCTGCGCCGGTATTTGCCGAACTCGTTGTGCCATCATGCACCCTTGCAATAGGCCATTCCCAGACGGCGCAGTTGTTCGGTACGGATGCTGTACTGAGCGCCCAAAACCGTACTGTCATTATTGAGTTTCGAGTCGATGATGTGGAAGCCGAATATGAGCGCTTAAAGTCATTTGTCGATAATTGGGTAAAAGAACCGACCATGATGCCGTGGGGAAACCGTTCTATGTTGTTCCGCGATCCCGATGGCAACCTTCTTAACCTTTTTGAGCCAGTGACCGAGGAAGCGATTAAACGGTTTAGAGATAGACACTAACGTACAGTTTCAATGAAATTTGTTCATCTACGAGGAATTGGAGTATGATTGACGTAGGCAATGCTGAGAATTATCATATAAATAATTTTATTATTATTGTTAACCATACAGGTAAAGAGTTACCAAAAACCTAATGTTTATCAATGCAGCTATTGTTCAAAAGGATGTCCTTGGATATTCCCTATAAAATCAATTCCACATTACTTCCTTGAAGGGGGACATCTGTTTTGGATGAGCAGTTTCTAGATTTATTGGCCGAAAAATATGATACGGAAGAAAAGATCGTAACCGAGATTATCAACCTTGAAGCGATCTCCAATCTCCCGAAGGGAACCGAGCATTTTGTCAGCGATTTGCATGGTGAGTTCCAGGCATTTCAGCATGTACTAAGAAACGGTTCGGGTACCGTCAGAGAGAAAATCAAAGAATTATTCCGGGAAGCTTGGACAGATCAAGAAATCAATGATTTTGCGGCGTTGGTTTATTATCCGGAAGAAAAAATACAGCTGGTTATAGGTGAACTGAGCAATAAACAGGCTCTGAACCAGTGGTATAGACGAACGATTGAACACATGCTTAAGCTTATCTCTTATGCCTCTTCCAAGTATACGCGCTCGAAATTGCGTAAAGCTCTGCCGGAGCAGTATGTATATATTGTAGAAGAGCTTCTATACAAGACGGACTCGACCAACAATAAGGACCCTTATTACGAGGAAATATATCGACAAATTATATCCTTGGGCCAGGCGGACAAGCTCATCATCGGCCTTGCTTATACGACCCAGCGCCTTGTAGTTGACCATCTTCATGTGGTTGGAGATATCTATGACCGGGGGCCGGACCCTGATAAAATTATGGACACGCTAATCAACTACCATTCTGTAGACATTCAGTGGGGGAACCATGATGTCCTCTGGATCGGTGCTTATGCGGGTTCTCTGGTCTGCCTTGCGAATATTATCCGGATTTGCGCCAGGTACGACAATCTGGACATCATTGAAGATGTGTACGGAATCAATCTACGCCCACTGCTAAATCTGGCGGAGAAATACTATGAAGACAATCTGCCCTTCAGACCTAAACTACAGGCTGGCCATAACGTATCGGAGCAGGAAATTCTGCAGATCACCAAAATTCACCAAGCCATTGCCATGATTCAGTTTAAACTGGAAATCCCGATTATCAAGAGACGCCCGTACTTTAATATGTCTGAAAGACTCTTGCTGGAGAAGATTGATTACGACAACAATGAAATTAAAATCTGCGGAAAAACGTACCCGCTGGAAAACACCTGTTTCAGCACTGTAAATCCGCAAAAGCCTGAACAATTGCTGGAGGAAGAACGTCAGGTGATGGAAAAACTCCTGTTCTCCGTTCAGCATTCCGAAAAGCTGGCCAGACATATGAACTTTCTTATGAAGAAGGGTAGTCTTTATCTAAAGTACAACGGGAATTTGTTAATCCATGGCTGTATTCCTCTGGATGAAGAAGGAAATATGGAAGAAATGCAGATTGAAGACAAGACATATGCGGGCCGTCAATTGCTTGATGTTTTTGAAGATCATTTACGCTACGCCTTTGCGCATCCGGAAGAGACAGAAGATCTGGCGACGGATATGGTATGGTACATCTGGACAGGGGAATGTTCCTCGCTCTTTGGAAAGAGAGAAATGACTACTTTTGAACGGTATTTTATCCAAGATAAAGAAGCACATAAAGAGAACAAGAATCCATACTACCATTTACGTGAGAATGAAGAGGTCTGTCGAAAAATCATGCAGGAGTTTGATTTGAATCCGGATCATGGACATGTCATTAACGGCCACACACCAGTCAAAGAAATTCGCGGAGAGAGCCCTGTTAAAGCAAACGGCAAAATGATCGTGATTGACGGCGGCTTTTCCAAAGCCTATCAATCCACAACGGGCATTGCCGGATATACGTTGCTGTTTAATTCCTTTGGCATGCAGCTCGTCGCCCATCAGAAATTTAATTCAAAAGAAGATGTGTTATGCAACGGAACGGACGTATTGTCTGTAAAAAGACTCGTGGATAAAGAACTGGAACGAAAACTGGTGAAGGAAACCAATGTTGGAGAGAAGCTGCTGCAGAAAATCTCAAATTTGAAGGACCTTCTGGAATATCACTATATGAATTAAAACGATTGCTAAAAACATCCTGATTAAATGTTGGAGTGTAATTAGACACAGACGCTCGTATAGGCAGGGAAGTAAATACCCTGCCTATACGAGTTTTTCTTTTTTTACAGAGCGATGTAACAGAGGCAGGAGCCTCTGAGATGCCACCGCCACAGGGATCAATTAGCCCTTATTATTGTTCAAGATGAGTAATTCCTCTTGAGTATAGGTTCTGCACTTTAAAACCTCATATAGTGTCCCAATCAGTTTACGCGATAGATGGAATTCAAGTACTTCGAAATTAATGCGGTATCATCCAGAGAGGTACGCAGTGCGATGTAACCGTCGGGACGAATCAATACGAGTTCTTTGCTTGCTACATCGTATATTCGATAGGCATTCCCTACTGTGTCTATTAAGCCTTCCGTCCCATCTTCATTCGATGGCAAAATATAATGCACATGGAGTTCATCGTTGGTGAAGTTATTCAAGGAAGGAACAATACAATCAACGCAGTTTGCAAAAGCCAAAAGCGTCCAGTGTGGGCCGCGCAATAGGTCAAAGATACTTCCTGCAAACCCGGTACCTTTCAGGCCCGTAGCATTAGGAGCACGATCCCCAGGAGAGGGAGAGGTAACATGGCTTAGAGGAGACGGGCGGATAAGAGAACTTGACCGATAGGAAATGAGAAGCCCACTCGTCAGATCGTCGGATATGGTGCTCAAAGATTGGGACAACTCTCCGCTTTCTGTCGCCGTTGCAACGACCACTCCCATCTTCTTCGTGCTGTCCTCAAGCACGGCTTGAGCCACAGGACGGCGCTCTTCATCGTACGTGTCGAGTAAGGAGGTGTCCGCTCCGCGAATAACAGCAGCCAGCTTCCAGCCTAGGTTGTACGCGTCCTGTATGCCGGTATTCATGCCTTGACCACCTGCCGGTGAATGAACATGGGCAGCATCGCCAGCAAGGAAAACGCGGTCGTTACGATAACGTTCTACCATTCGAACGTTGACCCGGTAGATGGACAGCCAGGAAGCATCTGTGAGTCGAACACGTCCAGCCCCGGCGCGCCGGTCAAACATGGCTTGATATGTCTCTAGCGACGGCTGCTCTGGTTCTTCGTGGTCTGCTGGAATGGTAGCCTGCAGTTGCCAAATATCGGATTTCGGCAGCGGTGTCACTCCGACCATCCCCTCCGAAGATGTCCAGATATAGATACGGTCACGATCTAATCCTTCCAATCGTACATCGCCAAGATACCATCGCTCATGATCGTGTGTTTCTCCAACCAGCGGTAATTGAATAAACTTGCGAATATTGCTTTTGCCCCCGTCAGCGCCGACGACATAACGAGCGCGAATGTGCTCTTCTCCTTGTTGGGAATTTACGGTTACCGTTACACCATCCACATCCTGGACAAGCCCTGCAGCTTCCATGCCCAACTCAACTTGCCCGCCAAGCTCTGCATATCGGTCGCGCAATGCTTTTTCCACATCAAATTGAGCAATCCAGACTGGATCACGATAGGGGGTTTCAAGTTCGACGCTGGCTGCCACGGTAATAGACGGCTTATCCACACTCTTGCCATCTGCGGTATAATAACGAACAGGCAAATCCACGACACCTGTGCCAACAATATGATGAACGGCGTCCAAATCATCGACCACTTCAAGCGAGCGAGGCTGTATTCCTTTTGCACGGGAAGCAACGTTATATAAGGTGCTTCGTTCAATAATACGATGGGCGACGTTTCGACGGGCAAGATCGCAGGCAAGTGTAAGCCCCGTGGGACCGGCCCCGACAATAAGAACATCAACAAAAGACCGCATGGTATTCATGGTTGAATCCTCCTTGATCATTGTTTTGATAGGTTACACATGTTATACTACACCGTGCAGTGTAGTTTGTAAACAAAGCTTTCACTCTAGGCGTTTTCTGATAGCATACATATAGGGGGAATAGAAGAATGGAACATATGGAAAACAAGAAAATCCGAAAGGGCTCTTCTGACAAACGAGCTAAAATTATTACAGCAGCAAGAGATCTATTTCTTTCAGATGGTTTTGAGCGTTCCAGTGTCGATGCGATCGCAACAAAAGCAGGTGTTTCCAAACGGACCGTTTACGATTATTATGGTGACAAACAGAACCTGCTGCTTACCGTTGTGGAAGATTCCAGCTCTGCGGTTCTTGACATGATCGAGCAAGGGATTTCAGACCACCTCTCGGAATTCACAGATCTGAAACAGGCACTCATCTTGTTTTGCGAGCAAATTGTAGCTTCTGCGAACGGCTCATCCGACTATAAGGCTTTGATCCGTTTGGTTATGGTGGAAGCCGCCAACCTGCCAGACTCATTTTTGGAAAGGCTGGATAAGGCAACTGAAGAAAGGCTCATCAGGAGATTTACAGCGTTTGGTCAAGACGGGTTGCTCGATGTGCCCGATCCTGAAATGGCTACCAAACATTTCACTGCATTAACGTTTCTATTGGTCTTTAATCAACCTGGACAAACAGGGACATTGGAGGCGGAACAAACCAAACGTATCATCACAGAAGGGGTACGTGTCTTTCTTTGCGCATATGCACCCCGTGACGTTTAAAACGAAAATCAACCATCATCGTACGAATTGCGATTTCGCTTATCGATAAAACACTAGTGGGGCTGCTAAATTAGCGTAAACATATGCTGAGGATATGTAGGCATTCAAAAGCAGAACAGGAAGAAGGTCTGGGTGTAATCTGCCCAGACCTTTATTCTTACATTAGATTATCCGTGGAGGGAGGGCAAGGTAACTGATTGAGCTTGCTTTCAGGCTCTTCACCATTTTCTACACGTTTTATATTCTTTATAAAAAAATCATATCTTGTTCTATGATATTTCCGACCATCAGGCATTCCCGCTGTATGGGGAGTAAGTATCACATTACCCAGATTCCGGAGATCACTGTCAATAGGAAGTGGTTCAGATTCAAACACATCAAGGCATGCACCTGAAATATCCCCGTTTTTTAATGCATCAATTAAGTCCTTTTCGTTGACAATCCCGCCGCGGGCTGTATTGATAAAAAGAGATGTATTCTTCATTTTTTTGAATGTCGCTTTGTTGATCAGCTGTTTGGTTTGTTGATTCAAGGGCACATGTACACTGACTATGTCCGATGTGCTTATAAGAGTATCGAAATCCACCATTTTCACCAAATCGTTCGATTGTGCAGTGGCATTTCTCGCATAAGCCAGCACATTCATATCAAAGACCCTGCAAAACGCAGCTACTTTTTTTCCGATAGCGCCCAAACCGATAATCCCCATCGTTTTGCCTTTTAATTCACTCCCTGTATAGTCCAATTGATGTTCATCCATTTTGTTTTTCATGAAAGTATCCAGAAACGGTATGTTTTTATAATAAGACAATATCAGTGCCATTACGTGCTCGGCCACTGCCTGTGCATTCACTCCTGCAGCATTGGCCACCCAAATGCCGAGCTGTGTACAGGCAGGGACATCCACATTATCATATCCTGCACCCGTCTGTACCAATTTTAATTTTTTTGCGATAGAAAGCAGGCTGTGATCCACTTTAATATGTTCAGGGATGATTACATGGCAATCTTCAATATGATGCAGCATTTCGTTTCCGGGCGGGACAATTACAACGTTCCAGTCTTGTGGAAAACACCTTACAATATTTGATTTTGAGGTCTCGCTAAAATAGCCAACTATGAGAATCTTCATTTGTTAAACCACCTTTCATAACCTATACGATTCTTCAAATATAACACGTATGATGTTCGTTATTGAGTAACGTCGTTAGGAGCGTATGGAAAAGAATCTAAATAAACAATATACTAGCTATATAGTTTTTTGTTGAGGTGAATATCAAATGGATGAAATGGATGAATCAAAACAATTTGTATTACAAATCGGTGGTGCATTGAAAAAGTACAGAAAAGAAAAAAACATGACCTTAGACGACTTATCAGAATTAACAGGCGTAAGCAAACTTACACTGGGAAATATAGAACGTGGTGAGACAAATCCAACTTTGGCCATTATATGGAAAATATCAAAAGGAATATCTTTACCGCTATTGGCTTTGTTCACAGCAGAGAAACCTGTTAGTTTGTATCGGGCAGGCGAGGGACTGCGGTTTTCTAATGATGAAAAAAATTGGATCATTGAACCCGTTTTTAAAAGCAATGATATTGAAATGTGTCGGGCTTATTTACAGCCAAATAGCTCATATTACCCTGAAGGTCATCATGTGAACACAACTGAAATTGCGACAGTAATGACTGGTTCCATTCAGTTACAAGTCAATGGAGAGATTCACACATTGAATCAATATGATACGATCAGTTTCCGTGCAGATTACCCTCACGCGTATACCAATCATACGAATAGCGAAACAGTGCTCCATATATCTTTAAAATATGGTTTCTAAAAGTCGAAAATTCACTTATTAAATGCAACTCCGAATTCCATGACGGAAATTCGGAGTTGCATTTTTTAGGTGGTTTTAGTATATCATAAAATAATTATTGTTTAATAAAGTATATTATAATATACTTTTATTATTCGCGCGGATGTTATAGCAAAGTTTCCAGCCAACAAGTAGCAAAAATAAGACGTAAGAATTCAGGAAGGAGAAATGAAGAATGCCGAATAAACAAAATAATAAATTCGTGCCATCCTCTGTAGCGCTGATCATTCTCGGCATTATTGTTATTGCAGCTAATTTACGTACTCCCTTAACCTCAGTTGGTCCTTTAGTGGGTTTTATAAGGGATGACGTTCATATTTCAAATACATTAGCAGGTCTGATCACAACGGTACCTTTGCTTGCCTTTGCTTTATTATCACCTCTTGTACCAAAGTTAGGACGAAGATATGGGGTTGAGCGTATCATTTTGCTTGCTTTAATCTTGCTGACGGTTGGTATTGCAATACGTTCTTTATCTGGCGCAGTTAATCTGTTTATTGGGACAGCAGTTCTTGGATTCGCCATTGCCGTTTGTAATGTATTATTGCCCAGCATAATTAAACGGGATTTTCCAAATAAAATTGGATCCATGACAGGAGTTTACTCCATTTCAATGAATTTATCTGGGGCAATCGCTTCGGGAATCAGTGTACCGCTAGCCATAAACGGAGGGCTAAAATGGCAGGGAGCACTGGCGGTATGGGGGATACTAAGCTTTGTATCGATCCTGTGTTGGTTACCCCAATTAAGAAATCAAACGAACCAAACAGCCAAGACGAGTCAACAAATGGCCAGCAACGATGTGAATGTCTGGCGATCCCCGCTTGCCTGGCAAGTAACGATCTTTATGGGGATACAGTCCATGGTTTTCTATGTGTTGATCGCATGGTTGCCCGAAATTTTAAAGCAGCAAGGAATTGAATCCAACCAATCAGGCTGGTACCTCTCGATCATGCAGTTAGCTATGCTTCCATTTACCTTTATTGTGCCTGTGGTTGCTGGGCGTATGTCTAGCCAACGTTTGTTAGTCGTCATCACAACCATTTTGCTTTTGACGGGGACGCTCGGACTTCTTTACGGCAGTTCCAATATCATTCTGTTGTGGATCATCATACTCGGAATTGGTGGAGGCTTCGCCTTTAGTTTAGCCATGATGTTTTTCGGGTTACGCACTGAAAATGCGCATCAAGCAGCGGAACTATCTGGTATGGCCCAATCGATTGGATATCTTCTTGCCGCACTCGGTCCAGCTCTTATAGGATATCTGCATGATGCAACAAATAGCTGGAACCTGCCACTTTTCATTCTTCTAGGGGCTTCGATCTTACTCTTTTTAGTGGGTATAGGAGCAGCAAACAACCGCTTTGTAGGTAGTCAAAATAGTTACGAAATGTCACGGAAAGGATGATAACTATGTTTGACAAAATTCTGGTCGCCATTGATAAAGGCGAAATAACGAACAAACTCCTTGATGCAACCGTTGAAATAGCCCAAAATAAACAAGCTCAAGTTACCTTGGTTCATGTTAGCCAGAGTTATGTGCCGATCGGCATGACGTTTTTACCAGAGAATTTTCTGGAAGACATAATGAACGAAATGGAGAAAGCGAGTTTGGAACAGTTGCATCAAGCCAAATCTAAATTAAAATCTGCGGGAATTAACCCGGAAACTGTTCATCTTAAGGGAGATCCTGGGCATGAAATATTGAATTATGCAAGGGATACCGAGCAGCAACTTATTATTATCGGAAGCCGTGGGCTAAGAGGCATAAAAGAAATGATGCTCGGAAGTGTCAGCCACAAGGTTTCACAGTTATCCAGTTGTCCAGTCCTCATTGTTCATTAACTCCTCTATACAGCGGCATTCCAGGATAATGTGTCCTACAATGCCGCTGTTTCTCTATCCTTTAGTTGCCGAAAATGATGAAGGATCAGCGGTTCCATGAAACTGATAAGCAGCTTAATTATAATATGTGGTAAAATAGACGGGGCAATAAGCCCAGATAAGCACATGCATCTGGCAAAGGAGTTAACCATGACCAGACAACGTAAAATCATTTTAACCTTAACCATATTCTATACATTGTTTATTCTTTATTTTATGTTCCTCGCCTTCGGTAGAGGAGATGCTTCAGAGACAACGGCTGGCTATACCTTTCTTTTCTCTCCAGATAGCTTTTTTAAACTGCCGGCTCTATCTGAACTCCTGCATCCCAGTCTCATGACTTTAGTTGATTTTGGTAACATTGCCGCCTTTATCCCTTTTGGTATACTGATTCCATGGTTGTACAGGATTACCTTTGCCCGATTCATTACCTTGTTTGTTATAGTGATTCTTGTGCTGGAAACCATCCAGGCCCTTACCTTACTTGGTAGTTTCGATATAAACGATGCCATTCAGAATACGATAGGAGCAACCATTGGTTATGGGGCGTACAAACTTGGTTTCCGTTCCCGGAACCTATGGCACAATCTGGCGAGAACGGCTATTTCCGGTATGGTTCTTTTATTAGTCGTATGGGGATTATTCGGAGCGATAGATAACGCAGCAACTAAAGTAGAAGGCCCTTTTGTGGCAATCAACGAATGGATGGACAGTTCGGGGAATTCATCATCTGGAGACAAACCGGACAGCATCAAAATAAGCGATCAGAATGTAAAGATTCTCTATAATATGTACGGCGCTGAAGGCGGAGATCCTAAAACGTTTACATATACGTCTGAGGGAGAGACGATTTTCTCTTTTTATTACGGAATCCCTGAACCAACAGATTATTCCGGAAAAATTCGTGTTACCCTCAATGGAAACGAGATAATGACCGGCTCTGGAGAAGATCAGCGGAGTGATCCTGAACTATTCCCGTTGATATTCAAGATTCCTCTCGAACCGGGAAGCGAACTGAAGATTACCATCGAAGGGAACGAAAAAGTATGGGATGTAGGCTATAAACGGATGCAATATTTTTGGAGCAGCTGAATGTTTGATCTTCCATGCCTTTTCAGGCTTGAAAGAATGGATAAATTCAGCACAAAAAAAGGACCGTAAGTGTTCATCTTCCATGATGAATGCTTTCGGTCCTTTTATCTAATAAACGACGGTATCGGTCTCCGCCTCTCTTGGTTAACGTCTTCGGAAGGCTCCGCCGCGTGCGAGAGCGAAGAAGATGAGCAGTGCAATAATGGAGCCAACGATGGCTGGAATAATATGAAATCCGCCAATCACCGGTCCCCTTGGTCCCAGCAATTCCGTTCCTAACCAGGAACCGATAAAACCCGCAATAACGTTCCCAAGTACACCGCCCGGTACGTCTCGCCCAATCAAGTTACCGCTTAACCAGCCAATAAGTCCACCAACAATGAGTACCCAGAGCAGATCCATGGATTGTTCTCCTTTCTTCGGGTTTAATACAAGTTATGTTGGGTTCGTTGGAATATACCCATCTTCCTGTTGGTGGAGGAATCTAAAGCGTCTGTGCTAAGATGGGTTAATATATGATTGAAGCTGGAGAACAAGGCTAGATAGGGGTGCTTGTACATTTGAAGAAAATCCTAGTCATTGATGATGAAATCGCAATTCGAGATTTAATTGAGCTGGTGCTAAGGCGAGAAAACTATGATGTGCAGACCGCAGAGGACGGCAAAACGGGCCTGCAGCTGCTCGACTCTTTTCAACCCAATTTAGTGGTACTTGACCTGATGCTGCCAGACTGCTCCGGATATGACTTGTGTAAGGAAATTACCGGGAAGCGTGCCATTCCTGTGATCATGCTCTCTGCCAAAAATGAGGTAATCGATAAGGTGCTTGGACTAGAACTTGGCGCGGAAGATTATATGACCAAACCCTTTGATAATCGTGAATTGCTCGCCCGGATCAAGGTGATCCTGAGAAGAAACGAGAGCAAGGAGGAATCAAGTGAAGGAACAGAGGTGACATCTACACGCATCATTCATGAAGAGTTGACATTTGATCTGGAAAGCCGAAGGGTGCTGAAAAACGGTGTACCCGTGTCTTTGACGGCCAAAGAGTTTAAAATTCTGGAAACGTTACTCAAAAGGCCAGAAAAAATCTTTACCCGGGATGAACTGCTGCAGATCGGGTGGGGATATGACTTTATGGGAGACAGTCGCAGTGTGGATATGACCATCATGCGATTACGGAAGAAGTTGGAGGATAACGCGGACGAACCGAAGTACGTCAGGACGATCTATGGATTTGGCTATCAACTTGGAGGTGGCGAGGCCTGAAGTATGCAACCCGGTTACTGCTGAATTATTTATTTTTCTCCGTGCTGTCTTTTGGCATCATCATATTTGCAGTGAATAAAGCCATTGATTATTACAGCTTCGTTACCATTGAGAAACAGATGATGGAGAAGGCAGATCTGTCCGAGTTGTCCTTCCGTGAGGTGTTGGCACAGCATAGGTCATCTTCAGGAGAGCCGCAGACGGAGGAAATCGTCAGACTTGCGCTGGAGAAGCTGAAAGCTTCAGGCAAGGAAGTACGTATCTATGACAGCTCCAAGCAGTTGCTGGGCCTGGCTGTGGATGGCATCATCATTAATAATGGCAAACCGCTTATTTTTGACAAAAATATTGAGAAAGCACTAAGCGGCAGTTATGCCTACACCGTCACGGAAGATCATCTGCTTTATTTTGCGACTCCCATTCAGGATCAATTCTACGAAAACGCTTATGTGTATGAGTTCGTGGAGGACATTTCCTACTTTTATGCCATCATGGATCAAATCCGTTATATCCTGTTTGCAGGTGCAGGCGGATTTATTGTGCTGATTACGTTATCCAGTCTGTGGATTGCACGCAATACAACCAAGCCGATTAAGATACTACTTGGCGCTGCGCAAAGTTTCTCTAGACAGGAGTTTCGGAGAGTTCATCTAAAACGGAAGGATGAGCTCGGCATGCTGGCCGATGGGCTAGACTCCATGGGGCAACAGCTTCATGATTACATTCAGTACCAGAAACAATTTGTTTCCAACGTATCTCACGAGTTAAAAACACCCTTGGCAGCCATTCGTGGTTTCTCTCAATACTTGGTTGAAGGGGAGACTGAGAACAAGGAGCTGCAAAAAATCTATGCTCATCTGTTGCAGGAATCGGATCGGCTCACCCGCTTGATTAATGAACTGTTATTACTATCCCGATTCGATAAGGCTGGTTCTAATGATTTGGAAGCCCGGAAGACGGAAATGAACGAACTGATTCAGCAAGTTGCAATGAATATGGGAGCCAAGGCTAAGGATAAAGGGATTGAGATCAGAGTTAGTCAGGCGGAGCAAGAACCGGAAGATGAGGGTACGACAAGAGTGCAAGCCAACGTGAACCCAATGCTGATGTCCCATGCGATCGCTAATCTTGTGGACAATGCTATCAAATATTCAGGCAGTCCATCGCTGATCGAATTGAAGTTGGAACATACGCCAAGCGAGGTAGTTATACGGATACGTGATCAAGGCATAGGCATCGCGGGTGATGAGCTTGAGCGAGTGCAGGAACGCTTTTACCGAGCGAAAAATGCAAGTACAGCAAATGGTTCGGGTCTTGGACTTTCCATTTGCAAAGAGATTGTGGAGCGGTTTAATGGATATATCGACATCGAAAGTCAACTGGGAAAAGGGACGACCGTTACAATTGTTTTGCCTCGAGCCTAGTCCTGCATCTGAAACCCAAGCCTAAATAGGTAGCGTTACAAGATTGGTACATTTCTGTTATAAGACTAACAAATCTTTTATTTATAATCACTTCATAAGAACAAATCACACATTTATGGAGGGATCATGATGAAATTAACAAAGAAAGCTGCAGGTTTTATCGTACTAGGTGCTTTACTAACGGGGGCATTAACGGGCTGTCAATCCAGTGAAGCTACATCTCCCGCAACCGGACAGAACACAGCAAATGAACAGAACACAGGCAAAGGTGCAACAAATGCTAATGCGCCTGCTTCCGAAAATTCGGAAGAAAAGGGTACTGAAGCGATTAAAGAAGGTTCAATGGAGAAGGAAGGCAATGTGGTGCTGAAGGAGCTTGCTTTTGTCTATAATGAGCACACCATTGCGATTTCGGATACAGCGAATGAAGATCAGATGGAACAGATGCTGGGCAAACCGGATAACCTGAAATCTCATACGTACAGTGCTGACGATGGAACAAATATGGATAACTTAATCGGTTTTACGGAAAAAGTGTACACGTATCCTGGTCTGGAGATTAAAACCATCAGTATACCGGAGGGCAAACAAGACTCCATCTTTCATATCGAAATCACAGATCCTAAGTACGCGACAGTGCGAAACATTAAAGCAGGAGACAGCCTGGATACACTCAAAAACGCCTACCCTGAGGGGAAACTCCTTGGTGATGGAGCTCCAGATGAGGAGGATGACTTCCGTTACGAGCCATCCAATTATGTGGATGTGATGTCATTTCATATCAAGGATGCCAAGGTCGAGAGCATTCAGATCTACAGTCTTCTGGACTAATATTTAGTGAGTCATGTTGGTGAGTCATTGATATGATTCACCTTTAATACCTGAATAAAATGAAAAGTTAACCCTCATACATCCTGAAAAGGAGCATTGAGGGTTAACTTAGTTTTAGGCCTTTTAGATGATGCGCTGCTTGGGCAAATGCAAAATAACGTTGAATTGATCTCCATGAATTTCGATTTTGATCTCCCCGCCGTGCAGCTCAACGATGCTTTTCACAATGGACAGCCCTAGGCCGGAGCCTTCAGTCTGGCGGGATTCATCTGCTCTTTTGAAACGTTCGAACAACTCTTCCGCAGCAAAATCAATCTCATAAGCAGCAGTATTTTGAATTTTGAATTGTACCTGATCATCGGACTCGTCCAAATAAATATAGATTCTGGTTCCTGGAAGTGAATATTTCTGCGCGTTGCCAATTAAATTTTCGAATACACGCCAAATTTTATTGCCGTCCAAATGTGCATGGATGGGGAATTTTGCAATCTTCTCCCGAATCACAGGCGACGTTTGTCTCATACTGGTATTGGACTCGGCAATCGCCTGTGTCAACAAAGTTGCGACATCGACGTACTCCATATCCAGCTCTACTGTACCGCTGGCGATCTTTGAGATTTCGAACAGGTCTTCAATCAGCAGCTTCAACCGTAGCGCCTTCCGGTCCAGGGTTTCAATATAGGCTCGGGTAGTCTCCGTAGACAGATCTTCTTTTTTTAACAAATCGACATAGTTGATAATAGAAGTAAGCGGGGTCTTCAAATCATGTGATACGTTGGTAATCAGCTCTGTTTTTAACCGTTCGCTCTTCATTTGATTCTCCAGCGCGCTTTGATACCCGGCTTTCATATTGTTAATATAGCCAGCAAGCTTGGATAGGGCATCCTTGCCGGTTACCTGAATCGTATTCTGAATATTGCCTTCGGCAATTTCTTTGCTCCCGTTGATGATGGCGATGAAGCGTCCAAGCTTGGAAAGGATATACGGAACCAGGAACAGCACATACAGTAACACATAAAGTATGAGCAAGTCCTGTTCGTATACACCGTAATATGTGGCTGCCTGCCAAATACAAATGCCCGCTATCGGGGTTAGCAGAAACACAATGATGATGCCAAACGTTATTCTCCGGTTTTGCAAACTGGCTCTAAGACCGGTTCTCCAAATATGAAAGTAATCCATCAGCAGGCTGCCGTGCCAGAAGGAACGTCTAGCTTGAGGTGCCTTTAAATAAAGAAACAGCCTGCTTGTCAGTAAGCAAAGAATAATTAATGCAAGCAGCACCTGTATGTAACTTGAAGTTGAATAGCCAATACTCAACCCCGTATATGAATACGAGTTTATGAGTAAGAGGATCCATAAGATCGCGGCGACAATGATGACAATAAGGTCGATCGGAACCTTCCGATCGGCTTTATTTTTTCTCAATTTTGTATCCAATTCCCCATACCACCTTTAAATATTTTGGGTCTTTAGGATTGATTTCAATTTTTTCCCGGATGTTTCTCACATGTACGGCAACCGTATTCTCTGAAGTGAAGATCAGTTCATTCCACACGCGCTCATAAATCTCTTCGATTGAGAAAACTCTGCCTTTGTTCTCCATCAGCAGCTCCAAAATTTTGTATTCCTTCGGGGTTAGTCTAACGTCCTCACCATCTATCTCAACAGTCTTCGAGCTTTTGTTCAGCACGAGTCCTCTTACTTGTATGAGCTCATCCCCGTTTGACTGGAAGGAACCTAGATTCGTAAACCGGCGCAGCTGAGATCTGACTCTGGCAATCAGCTCTAGAGGATTGAACGGCTTCGTTATATAGTCATCAGCGCCCACGTTGAGTCCCAAAATCTTGTCGCTATCTTCTGACTTGGCAGAAAGCATAATGATCGGTATATTTTTGTTTTCACGAATTTTAAATGTCGTTTTAATTCCATCGAGCTGCGGCATCATGTTGTCCATAATAATAAGATGAATGGTTTCTTGTTCAAGAATTTCCAGCGCCTCCAATCCGTTAGAGGCAGTGAATACATCCACATCTTCGCTTTTCAAATAAATAACGAGCGCTTCTCGAATTTCCGGTTCATCGTCTACAACAAGAATGTTATTAATAGCCATTATTTCTCACCTTCATCACGATATTTCTTATACTTGCTAATCCGGAACTCATGTATCCCGAAAATTCAAGATGGCCGGGGGGAGCGTCTGCAAGCATTAGCTCCTCTGGTGATTCTTCCTGATCCGTGTAAAACCCATGTACCCCAAACCTGGACAGAATCTGCATTACCGGTCTGCTGTTGACCGTGTGAACATAACTTTTTACCCCAAACTTATTCAGTGCTGGAACTAAATTGGGGTTTAGATACACGCGGTATGCAGGCATGGCAACGGCTGTCAGTTGTTTGTCCCTTACGAATTCTACAATACTTTCGGCGGAGGCGCCAGTTTTGTAAAGTGAATATATTTTGTTTGGAAAGGGGTGGATTCCCATAACCGTGTCATACATTTCCGGGCTGAAGATTTCAGGTATAACCCGGTTGAGCAGTGCAGGATCCGTACGTCGAACCTCATTGACTAGATGCGCAAACTGTTGCTGAATTTGCTCTTTGCTGCCTGCTTTCGTGTCCACAATTAAGTCAAAATCAGGATATTGCTGCATCAGCTGCAGTATGTCCGGCAGGGTAAGAGGGTGAAATCTTCCCATAATAAGCGAGTTTGCAAACTGAAGCTTGGTTACGTTTCGTCCGCGATGAGCGGCCAAGTCCGGCTGTAGCTTCTGCGACCAATCATGTCTGGCTACAAGCTTCCCGTCCGTCGTCTGCACAAGATCAACCTCGAACAAACGGTACCCTCTATTGTAATTGGTTATAAATGCCTCATAAGAATTGGTGTAGCTGGCACCGTCAACTCCACCGAATGCATGTGCAATAAGCCTGTTTTCCTGCCAGCCGCTGGCACCAGGTATAGAGTCCGTCTGATTCTGACCTGTCCTAACAAGCCCCCAGTTGCACCAGATCATTCCTGCTGTAATGACTATGAGTAAGCTTAACATCATCGTTTTCTTCATTCGTTCTGCTCCTTCGTTATCCCGATGTAAGTCATACTACAGGACGCAAATGAAGAAGGAGTGGTATAAAAACGAAGGAATTTATGAAGTTTGTATACATTGAAATTCATATAAAAAGAATCCCTGACAAGTTGAGACTGGCACTCTATAAATGTATGAGACGTTGTTTGATGGTTGGATTATAAACATGGAGGGTGGAAGGGTGAACAAGTCGAGGACATTTCTTTAAGTCTGTATTATAAATAACATATTATTTTTCCAAAAAGGAAAGCATCTTACCATATATTCAGGGGCATTTGCTCTACTCTTATGAAGTAACCGATTACATTATTAGCGTTTACCAAACGGAGGAGAGCGAATGAATCCTAATCTGAAAGAAATCATCAGTCAAATGACATTGGAAGAAAAAGCAGAACTCTGCTCAGGTAAAGATTTCTGGAACACCATATCCATCGACCGCCTTGGGGTTCCCTCTATTATGATGACTGATGGCCCTCACGGACTTAGAAAACAAGAGGGGAGCGCAGACCACTTAGGCTTAAACAAAAGTATACCGGCTACCTGCTTTCCATCCGGAAGTGGAGTTGCTTCATCGTGGAATCGTGAACTTGCCCATACGATGGGGAAAACAATCGGACAAGAAGCAGCGGCAGCGGATATTTCCATTGTTTTGGGGCCTGGTGTGAATATTAAGCGTTCCCCGCTATGCGGCCGAAATTTTGAATATTATTCTGAAGATCCTTATTTATCGGGAACTTTGGCAGCCAGCTATATTCAAGGCGTACAAAGCCAAGGCGTGGGTACTTCCATCAAACATTTCGCTGTAAACAACCAGGAATATAAGCGTATGTCTGTCGATGCGGTGGTGGATGAACGGACTCTAAGGGAAATCTACCTGGCTAGCTTTGAATATGCAGTGAAAGAGGGTGAGCCATGGACTGTCATGGCCGCTTATAACAGAGTAAATGGTGATTTTTGTTCCGAAAACAGCCGGTTATTGACTGAGATTCTTCGGGAAGAATGGGGATTTGCAGGCGTAGTGGTGTCGGATTGGGGGGCTGTCAATGAACGGGATCAGGGACTAGCTGCCGGTCTGGACCTTGAGATGCCTTCCAGCAACGGAATAGGATGCAAGAAAATTATTGAGGCTGTTCAATCAGGAGAGCTGAGCGAAGAGGTGCTGGATCAGTCTGTTGAGAGAATGTTGTCACTTGTATTCAAAGCTATAGATAGCCAGCAGAAGTCCGTATCGGTTGATGTAGAGGCACAGCACCAGTTGGCCAGAAAGATTGCAAGTGAATGTATGGTCCTGCTTAAGAATGAAGAGAACATTCTCCCTCTAAAAACTGAAGATTCCATCGCGGTTATCGGAGCATTTGCGCAACAACCACGCTACCAGGGCGGTGGTAGTTCACACATTATGCCGACGCAGCTGGATAACATCTATGAAGAAATCCTTAAAACAGCCACTGACAGTGCAAGCATCTCGTATACCGTCGGTTATAGATTAGACGAAGATGTTGTAAACGAAGAACTCATTCAAGAAGCAGTAGCTGCCGCAAAGAATGCTCGGGTTGCAGTGATATTTGCCGGGCTGCCTGAACGTTATGAGTCTGAAGGTTTCGACCGGAAACACCTTCAATTGCCGGAAAGTCACAGAACTTTAATTGAAGCAGTCGCGGAGGTTCAAGAGAATATTGTTGTTGTATTAAGCAACGGAGGTCCCATTGAAATGCCTTGGCTTGATAAAGTTAAATCTGTATTGGAGGCATACCTTGGAGGACAGGCTTTGGGCGGTGCAATCGTTGATATTCTCTTTGGAAGCGTAAATCCAAGCGGAAAACTGGCTGAGACATTCCCTAAAAAACTGATCCACAATCCGTCGTACTTGAATTTCCCTGGAGACGGCGAGACTGCCGAATATCGAGAAGGTATCTTTACAGGTTACCGTCATTACGATACAAGAGATGTGGAGCCTTTGTTTCCATTTGGCTTCGGTTTGAGCTACACCCAATTTGAATATAGTGATCTACAGGTTAGTCATAAACAGATCAAAGATACCAGCAGTGTAACGGTTACAGCAAAAATTAAAAACATGGGTGAAAGAGCGGGAAAAGAGGCCGTTCAGTTATATGTACGTGATGTGGAATCAACGGTGCCACGTCCACTTCAGGAATTGAAGGGGTATACCAAAGTTTCGCTTCAGCCTGGTGAAGAGACCACCGTACATTTTGAACTGGATAAAAGAGCCTTTGCTTACTACGATATTAAGCTAAAAGACTGGCATGTGGAGACAGGTAAATTCGACATTATGGTCGGAAAATCTTCAAGAGAGATTGAACTCGTTGAAACGATCGAGGTAGAATCGAGCGTTATTGTTACGAAACCAATTACCAGGCATTCCACGTTCGGAGAGTTACTGCAACATCCCGCTGGAGCTGAAATTATGGGTGCGATGGGGCAATATGACGGGAATGAAGCAGGACTGGGTGAGGGAATGCAGGAATTAGTTATGGGTACCACATTGCACAATGCAGCACTTATGAGTGGCGGTCAGTTCACAGAAGAAACACTACAGACTATCTTATCCGCTGTTAACCGTTGAATGCATGAATAATTAGAATAAGCCCGTCATAGTCGGGCTTATTCCTGTATCATATGATGCGTTTGTAGATACTGCTTCGGGGTTCTACCTGTGTGTTTTTTGAAGATTTTGGTGAAATAACTCTGATCCGTAAAACTCAAAAGAGACCCGATTTCAGAAAGTGGAGTGCTCGTAAATTGAATCATATGTTTAGCTTCCTCAATTTTGATCTGTTGAATATATTCATTCACGGGAATCCCAACTTCTTTTTTAAATAGTACAGATAGATAGTTTGGGCTAATACCGGCATGTTCAGCAATTTCTTCGTGTGTAATTTTGGAATAACGGTGGTTATATATATAATTTTTGCAAAGTGTTACGATTTTAGAATGCTGCGATTCTTTAACCTGAGAGACTTTCTCGGTTAACGAAAAAAATGCTTCCAAGCAACATTGATCGATTTCTTTATCGGTTCGTAGATCCTCGAGGCGCTGTATGTAAATATCACTTACCGAAAAAGCAATCTCCGAATAAAGCCCCCCGTCAATTGCTGCTCTGGCTGCAAGTGCTATACCGATGATGCCAAGATTCTTTTTAGAACGGATATGACTTGATTTGGACAGGACCCCTGTATTTTCATGACCAAGTTGTGTAAAGTGTTTGAGCATATCCAATTTACCTTCCTTAACGATCGTTAACAATTTCTTTTCATTTAGCGGGTTGTGATGGAGCGTCTCATCATAGCCTTTTGAAGAATTTATGGAACCTTGTATTTCTTTTTCCTTGATATGAATACCGCGCAAATAGTCCTGTACTACATCCTCAGCTTCGATCAATTCGTGATTAAACATTTGATTAACCAAGATCGTGATGTTGATTAACCTCTCATGAGGTATCACAGGAACAGATTGATAATAATGAAATACTTGTTCCCGGTTGGCAAAGAGATGTGTGTCATTAATGAGCCCATTTATTTTATGTTCAATCAAGCTAAATGGAAGGGAAGGTCCTAAAATGATGGTTCCTTCATCGTTCAGATCGTTACCAATACGAATTAAAATGTAGTTCTCAAAAAACATCGTTCTTACAACGGAAGGATCTTCTTTACACACGGATGGATCAAACCCCAACACTGAAAAAAAGAATTGTTTATCATTTTTATACAGCGGATTAAGTATTCGATTACCCATCAGTTCGAATTGAACCTCTCCGGTGGAGCTTACAAAGAAGATGGACATATCAAAAAGTTCTGCAATGAGTTTACATTGACGTTTTAGATCCATTTTGTGTTTGACTCCTTTTTTTCAATCATTTTATCACATCAAAATTATAAAATTACAATGATATTACCATATTGTATGAGGGAAATTCTTTATGATATTTTAGTAAGCGTTAACATTTAGGTGTGTGAGATCTATGTTGAAGGGTGGTCATCTCATGGAATTAAAAGATTTCTGGATTGAATACATGCTTAATCCGATTGGACTGGACACAGTAAACCCAAGATTCTCATGGAAATTAGGTTCTACTGAACAGGACGTAATGCAATCCGCTTACCGAATAAGTGTCACACAAGATTTGCAGAAAATCTGGGATTCTGAAAAGAGGGATGAAGACGTCTCCGTTTTAGTGGAATATGCTGGTCCTCGTTTACAGGCCTCGACTTTGTATCAGGTTCAAGTCGAAGTTTGGGATAACCAAGGTAATCACGCAGTCATGGAAGGACATTTTGAGACCGGGTTGCTGAACGGCAGCAACTTTCAGGCAGAGTGGATTACACATCCATTCCCGAGCGAAGAAAGTGCTCCACCCATTTTCTACAAAGAATTCTCTGTCGAAAAGGAAATTCAGCAAGCCCGAATCTATACCACTTCCCTCGGTGTTTATGAAATTGCGATCAATGGGACAAGAGTAGGAGAAGACTACTTTGCACCTGGATGGACGAATTACAACGAGCGATTGCAGTATCAGACTTACCGTTTGGACGGGATGCTGGAGAGCCAGAATAAAATAGAGATTACGGTGGGGAATGGCTGGTATAAAGGCATATTTGGTTTTACTTGTACTCCCAACCATTACGGAGTTAGAGTTGCTGCACTCGCGGAAATCCACATTGTCTATACGGATGGAACAAAAGAGATCATTGCAACCGACAAAACCTGGCAAGTGACTACCGGACCCATCCGTTCAAGTGAAATTTACATGGGTGAGACTTATGATTCTTGTTTTCATGAAAGTCAGTCCTTCCATGTGGAAACGGCCTCTTTCGATAAAAATCGCCTTGTTGCTCAGGAAAGTGAATCTGTCAAAATCACAAAAAGGCTCCCTGCCCTTCAGTTGATTACAACCCCTAAAGGAGAATGTGTCATTGATTTCGGGCAAATCCTTACTGGGTTTGTAGAGCTTCGAACCAAAGGGCGGAAAGGTCAAACGATAACCATACGGCATGCTGAGGTTCTTGATAAGGAGGGAAATTTCTATCCGGATACGTTAAGGCAGGCAGTATCGATTGATCGATTGATCTGTAACGGTAAAGATCAAATTTTCCGCCCTCATTTCACTTTCCATGGATTTCGGTATATCGCCATTGAAGGGGTAGATGAGATCCAGCTCGATCAATTCACAGCTTGCGTGCTGCATTCAAGTCTGGAGGAAACAGGCCGTTTCGTGACCTCCAATGCCATGGTGAACCAGCTGCAAAGCAACATTCAGTGGAGCCAAAGAGGTAACTTTCTGGATATACCGACGGACTGCCCTCAAAGAGACGAGCGTCTAGGGTGGACAGGAGATGCACAAGTATTTGCCGGGACCGCTGCGTTTAATATGAATGTTGCTTCCTTCTTCAAGAAATGGCTGCGCGACCTTGCCTCTGAACAGACGGAGGAATATGGGGTTCCACATGTCGTCCCTAACATTCTTGGAAATCAGGAAGGGGCCGCTGCCTGGAGCGATGCCGCTGTTATTGTCCCTTGGGTCATGTATCAGACCTATGGTGACCTTCGATTGCTGCGAGAACAATACGACAGCATGAAGGGGTGGATCGATTATATTACTGTACGTTGTGGAGCCAATGGACTATGGCAGACTGGTTATCAATATGGGGACTGGTTAGGGTTAGACAAAGAGGAGTTTAGTAACGAAAGAACAGGGGCTACAGATGTTTATCTGGTAGCAAACGCTTATTATGCGTATTCGACCGAACTGATTGCAAAGACAGCCAAGCTTCTGGACAAAACCGAAGATGCCGTCCGTTACGAAGAATTGCATAGCCAGATCAAACAGGCTTTCAATGCAGAATATATCTCTTCAACTGGCAGACTGGTCAGCGAAACTCAAACGGCCTGCGTGTTAGCGCTACACTTCAACCTTGCAGAGGAAAGGTACAAGAAGCGAATCCGCAAGACGCTTGAGAGCAATATTGCAAAACATAAAAACCATCTCACGACAGGATTTGTTGGTACTCCATATCTGTGTCATGCTTTATCGGACAATGACCTGCATGACCTTGCTGGTACCTTGTTTCTGAAAGAGGATTTCCCATCTTGGTTGTACGCCGTAAAAAAAGGGGCTACCACGATATGGGAACGGTGGAATTCCATTCTGCCTAATGGTGATTTCGATTCATCAGGTATGAACTCCTTGAATCATTACGCCTATGGATCTATTGGTGAATGGATGTATAGAAAACTCGCGGGAATTAATCCAATTGAAGCAGGTTATAAGAAGATTCTGATAAAACCTCAATTCATCCGAGGAATCAGTTCGGTAGATGCTGCTTTTGATTCGGTCTACGGAGAAATAAAAAGCTCTTGGTCATGCAGGGCGGGTAACATTATTGTAAATGTAACGATACCAGCAAATACAACCGCAATTATTGTACTGCCTGAGAAAGCTATGCCTGTGGAGGTTGGTTCCGGATCTTACTGCTTCGAATATTCGACGCAAACTAGCCTCGAAAGAGAACGGTTTACAATGGATTCCACACTCAAAGAGATTGTGGAAGAGCCCACAGCAGTTCGAATGTTAAACGAACAAGCTCCCGGTATGCTGGATCACCCGATGATCCAATATGCTTATGATTTATCTGTAAGCGAAATGCTGGTCAATACGCCTGAGGAGACCGAACAATTATTTAGAAGAGTCATTCAAATGCTCAATGCCTCCTAGATGAAAAGGGGAAAGGATAGAATATAGAAGGCGCTGCAGGAAACGAGCAGCGCCATTTTGTATTACACAAATTCGTTGTGGAAGAACGAAAGAATAGCACTTAAAAAAAGGATAAGCACCAACACGAATTTACTAAAAAAATAATGAAGTTACCATATTAAACCCTTGAGGAGGACTAAAATAATGTTTGAAAGCGGTACCATGAAGCGAATGAAATAAGGGGGAACAGCAATGAAAGCAGAGCGGGAAATCCTTAATCCACCAGTTGTAAAGGGAAGTAAGAAGTCCAGGGCATTGGGCCTTGATGCCCAAGGAATCCAGAAAACAATGCGCCCTTACCATTACTTAGGCGACGGAGCAGCGCAAGTTGCCTTAAACTCCATCAACGGACTGATTGGGATGTTAACTTATTTTTATACAGATAAGGTAGGGATTGCAGCTGCCACAGTGGGTACGATTATGCTCATTACCAAATTTATCAATGCAATAGCAGACTTGCTGATGGGTAGAATCGTTGATGCGACAAAATCCAAATACGGAAAGGCCAGACCTTGGATTCTATGGATGGCTCTACCCACCCTGGCATCTATCATATTACTGTTCACAGTGCCCGCCGAGGCATCATCAACGGTAAAAACCTTCTATGCTTTAGCTACAGTAGCGTTTGCTTCAGCCATTGTGTATACGGGAATTGCGATCCCTTTCGGAAGCTTGATGGCGATCCGTACCAGAAGTGTAGAAGAACGCGGTAAAATGGGCCTTACCCGAACCATCTTTGGATATATTATCGGAATGATTATCGCTATCGCATTAATTCCATTAACCAATATGCTTGGTGGGGATCAAAAAGCTTGGATTATCGTTGCGGTTGTTCTGGGTATTGTATCTTTCATTTCCTTGATCCTGACCTTCTTAGCATCCAAAGAAAATAATACTGGCATAAGTATTGTTGAAAGCGATAACATTCCCTTCTGGGAAAGCATCAAGCTCCTATTCCAGAACAAATACTGGGTCATCATGCTGTTTGCTCAGTTATTGATCAACATGCTGTATACGCTTAACGGTTCAACAGGAATCTATTACACCAAGTATATTCTCGGGAATGAAAACCTGATCGGAATCATGGGGGCAGTTGGATTAGTCCCGGTTTTTTTGGGATTTGTTATGGTGGGACCCATGATCAAGAAATTTGGACTTACCAGAACTGCACGAATAGGCATGATTCTTGGGATCGTTTCATCACTGATTCGTTGCTTCATGCCATATAACTTTATTGCAGCTATAGTACTTGGCGGTATCGCGACACTGGCAACCATTCCAATGATGGCTGTAGGCGGGGTGTTGGTGAACAACACCGTGGAATACGGTGAATGGAAGACAGGTAAACGATTAGTTGGGATGGTCAATAGCGCAAACAGCTTTGGCGTTAAAATTGGTATGGGCCTGGCTACCGCGATGATCGGCTGGATTCTTGCCATGGGCAATTACGATGGAGCGTTAATAACACAGGCGGATTCAGCGATTACCAGCATCCTGGTTCTGACGGTATATCTTCCTTTGGTGATATTCGTTCTTACGTATCTCTGCTTGCGCAAGTACGATTTGGATGAGAAGTATCCTCAAATTGTAAAAGAACTGGAAGAACGCTTAAATCCTTAGGAAGATGCAAGTTATCGCGTATTACTGGAATTAAATGAACCTATTTGAAAGTGAATCGTTAAATATGATAGTCTTTATATTGTAGTGATATCAATACTATCATTTTAAGGGGTGATGTGATGTTTACCAATGAAAATCAAGGTCGTTCCAAGTCCAAAGTAGATTTCATGGATCATTCTTTCATTCAGCAGCCTTTCCCAGTCTACGAAAAGCTGCGTACCGAAGAGCCTGTCCATCGACTATTACTGCCAAGTGGGCATGCTGCGTGGATGGTTACCCGATATGAGGATGCCGTCAACATTTTGCAGGATAGTCGCTTTGTAACCGGGGTTCTCGATAACAGGAACGATGAAACGGAGGAGTCCCTTCCTCCGCATCAGGCGATTATTTCACGGAATCTGATCAGTGTTGGTCCAGAAGATCATCGTCGACTGCGGCGCTTGATTCAGAAGGCATTCACTCCCCGCATGATTGAGAGACTGCGTGGACGAATTGTGGAAATAAGCGATGAATTGCTGGACAAGATTCAGGCCGGAAACACTCGGGAGTTTGATTTGATCGAGGACTATGCTTTCCCGCTGCCCATTATCGTTATTTGTGAAATGTTAGGTGTTCCGCTGAAGGACCAAGACAAATTCAGAGCCTGGTCCAATACCATTATGGAGAGTGTCAGCAATCCGCAGATGAACCAGGAGAGCGATGAAGTGATGAAGGCTTTTGTGAATTACTTACAAGAACTGATCACGCAGCGGCGCAATCATATTCAACAGGACCTCATCAGCGATCTCATCGGCATAGAGGAAGAAGGTGACAAACTAACAGAGCAGGAATTATATGCACTTGTGTTCGTACTCATCATAGCAGGGCATGAAACAACAGTGAATCTGATTGGGAACGGCATGTTGGCGTTGCTGGAACATCCCTAGCAAAAGCAACTACTTATGGATCAACCGGATCTGATTCAAGCGGCGGTTGAGGAAGTGCTGCGATTTAACGGGCCGGCAGAAATTAGCAATGTTCGCTGGGCTGCGGAAAATGTTGATTTTCAAGGAATACAAATTCGCCAAGGAGACATGATGCTGGTCGCTTTATCCTCTGCGAATCGGGATTCCAGTCGATATGAAAACCCCGATACGTTTGACATTACTCGCAAAGTCAATGACCACATTGCTTTTGGTAAAGGAGTTCATTATTGTCTTGGCGCTCCACTTGCGAGACTTGAAGGCGAGATTGCGATCAACGCTTTACTTCAACGGCTGCCGGAGATCCGGTTAAATACGGATGCGGAACTGCTGGAGTGGAGGCCAGGAATGATCATCCGGGAACTCAAAGCTTTTCCGGTCGTATACTAATATATTGGAGAGATGAACCTAATGAGTTATGACGAGAATATCCGAATTGGCGAATTGTTGAACAACGCAGAATCGTTTGCTGTACTGGAGAAGCATTTGCCCGAATTCGTGAAGGAACCAACGTTCAAGATGGCCACTAACTTTACCTTGGATCAACTAGCTGCATTGCCTCAGGTAGATATTCCTTTGCCTACTCTTCAGATTTTGAAGCAGGAACTTGCAGCCATTGCGTTTGGAACAACAGTCCAGAAGCAAGAAATTGGTGCACCGACAGGAAATAAAGAAGGTATTTCTCTGGAAGGTAAAGTGATCGTTGTTACGGGAGCTGGCAGTGGAATCGGAAGAGCCAGCGCGGTGATGATGGGATCTCGCGGAGCGAAGCTTGTACTCGTTGATTTCAATGAGCAGACAGGGGAAGAAACGTTAGCACTGATTCGCGAAAATGGCGGCGAAGCTACTTTTGTACAGGCTGACGTATCCAAAGAGAGCGATGTTCAAAACTATATTCAAAAAGCAGTAGAAGCCTATGGAAAAATTGACGTGGCATTCAATAACGCGGGCATACTCCAGAAATTCCAACGTTTCCAGGATATCTCCGAGGAAGAATTTACACGGATTATGGATGTGAATGTGAAAGGGATCTTTTTAGGCATGAAATATGCCTTGCAGGTTATGGATAAACAGGGATACGGGCATATCATTAATACGGCGTCCACTACGGCTATTCGTGCTGAACACAGTCTGGCTGCATACACCGCTAGCAAGCATGCCGTTGCAGGTTTGACCAAAGCGGCAGCCCTTGAATATGTACGCAAAGGTATTCGTATCAATGCCATCTGTCCAGGCGGGGTAGCTACAACATTAACGGCTGCGGTTCCCCAATCGCTGCAGGAGAGCGGTTACGTGCCTGAAGAGTTTCCGAATATGCGGATCGGGCGTTATGCAGAGCCTGAAGAACTCGCCCAGATCGTTGCGTTTCTTGCATCTGATTATTCCAGTTACATGACCGGATCAATCATCCTCGCAGATGGTGGCATCACACTCTAATCATTGGTTCAAGTTCACCTTCTGAAATGCTATAAATATAGGAACTGTCCGGAGGGAGAACCCTTTTGGCAAGTTTCACATAATTCTTCAAAGTTATCGTCCATAAGTCTAACTTGTGGACGATTTTCATTACAAAAAGGGATGTACGAAAGGGCATGCACGATCGTACATCTTTTTGGTCGTGATTTGGACTATAATGACTTATACAAGAGGTGATCCCATGAAAATAGTACGGAAGAAGGCAAATCCGTCCGGAATAAATGAAGAAACGGACCCGATTGCGTCTTCACGTATTCCCATAATCATCTGGCTTTGGCTTGTTGCCATCGCTACTTTGATCCTGCAAACGATGTCAGCCCCTATATTAGTACCCAGCATTTTCTTTGTAACTGCAATGTTAATTCATACCATGTTGTACTGGGAAGTAAACAAAATTATACAACGATCCAAATTGCTCTATATACTTCTTCAAGCAGGGTTAATTTACGGCAGTGCCATGTTAATGCCAGATGGAATGCCTGCTGTGTTGATCGGTTTAATTCCGGTGTTGATTGGACAAACCTTTGCCATTTATTATGAAACGGCAAAAATCGTGCTAGTTGCGTTTGTATTATATTTATTATTCTGCACGGTAACCCTGTTTACCCGATCTGGTACGGATGTTGCCTTGTTAATTCTATTACTGTTAATGATGATCGTTGTCGTGGTATCCTATGCGGTGCTTTTCTATCGTCAGGTCAATGCCCGTGTTAGAACATTAACGTTTCTGCATGAGCTGGAGAAGGCTCATCAAAAAGTAGAGGAATTGACGCTAACAAGCGAGCGACAACGTATGGCTAGAGATCTGCATGATACATTGGCTCAAGGACTCGCCGGTATTATAATGCAGCTTGAGGCCGTCGATGAGCACATGAATCGAGGGAGTTTTCCGCGCGCCCACGAGATTATCCGCAGTTCAATGGGACAAGCACGCCAAACATTGGCTGATGCACGCAAAGCCATTGATGACCTTCGAACCAAGGCCACACCGGCTATTACCTTTGGAGAGGCAATTCAGGAACAGACGCTACGTTTCCAGCAGGCGACCGGAATTAAAGTCGTTTTGGACGGGAATGCTCCGAGTTTCATATCCAAAGTAGGAATGGAACACGTATTGCACATTTTAAGTGAATCGCTAATGAACATAGCCAGGCATGCTCAGGCAACGAGCGTAACCATTCACATGACCATGGAGAAAGAAGATTTCCATCTTATTATACGAGATAACGGAAGGGGCTTTAGCGTAGACCGAATCGGAAAACAATCCGGGCACTATGGCTTGATCGGGATGAATGAACGGGCCAGGTTGATAGGTGGCAACATTGAGATTGAAAGCGGAAAACAAGGAACGACTATTTTGTTTCGTGTTCCACTTGAAAAAGGAGAAATCTGAATGAAATATAACATACTCATCGTCGATGATCATTGGGTGGTGCGTGAAGGACTTAAATTAATATTGGAGACCAGTGAAAACTATCTAATTGTAGGAGAGGCTGAGGAAGGAGAAGAAGCTATCCGAATTATGTTAGACAAACAGCCTGATGTCATTCTCCTGGATTTGAATATGCCCGGGGGACTCAGTGGTTTGGATACCTTGAAACGTATGAACGAGCAACACATTCGTATACCCGTCATTATTCTAACGACATACAACGAAGATGACTTGATGATCGAGGGGCTTTCCCTTGGAGCCAAAGGGTACTTGCTCAAGGATACGAGCCGAGAACAATTATTTCGAACGTTGGATTCTGCCATTCGTGGAGAAACACTGCTTCAACCTGAAATAACGTCAAGAGTCTTTGCGTTTCATACGAAGTCTGCTCAAGAACCCAAAACACAGCCACAACTATTAATTGACAAGGAGTCAACCCTGATTAGTGAGAGAGAGTTACTCGTTTTACAAGCGGTGGCTCGTGGTTTGCGCAGCAGAGATATTGCTTTTGATATGGGTATTGCCGAGAGAACAGTAAAAGCATACCTCACCAACATTTACAACAAACTTGGAGTGAATTCGCGATCAGAAGCTGTTGCAGTAGCTGTCGAGAAGGGGATCTTACATTTGTAATCCTATAATCTTGTAAGGCACCCTTTCGTAATCAAAGATAAAAAATGATATGCCGTTATGACCTATCCCTTCAATGCCCCATCGTACATGAAAGGCTTGCCCTTTCGTACGATTTTTTTTTGGTTTTATTTCGTTAACATGAGGGTACAGAGCATTTCCTTAGATAGCTCTTGGATTTTTGTGGAAGTGAAAGGGGAAGAAATAAGTTATGGCAAAATGGTTATATCGTCTCGGAGTTTGGTCAACGAGAAAACGGAAAATGGTCATTACAATGGGACTAACACTTCTTATTGTACTTGCATCTTTAGGACTTGGTATGGGTACTTCGTTTACGGGTGAAATGACTATACCAGGAACGAAGTCGGATCAGGCAGCGAAAGTACTAAACTCAGAGTTTCCATCATCAGATGACGGTGGTCAGATCAGGCTCATTTTCAAAGCGAAAAATGATTCATTGACTTCCGAGGCAAACAAAAATTACATTCGGCAAGCCCTGAAAGATGTAAAGACGGATTTATCAGTCAAATCTGTAGCTAGCCCATTTGAGTCAATGACTCTAAGTGCGGATAAAAAGATTGGTTATGCGGACATTACGTATTCTAAACCTGCCAGTGAAGTGGATGAGCACTCGAAAGAGCATGTGTTGAACATTGCAGAGTGGCTCGGTAAGGAAGGGATTCAAACAGAGATAGGAGGCAGTGTTGCCTTTTCTGAAATAGAAGTTGGGGGCATATCTGAAGTCATTGGTATCCTGATTGCCTTCATGATTCTAGCATTTACGTTTACTTCGTTTCTAGCAGCAGGACTACCCATACTTACAGCGGTTATAGGTCTCGGAATTGGACTGATGACTGTAATTATTGGTTCTAATTTCGTATCAATGTCATCATTCTCCATTACGTTAGCAGTCATGCTTGCCTTAGCAGTCGGTATTGATTATGCACTATTTATCATGTCACGATACCGTCAGCAGTTGGCAGAAGGATATGACAGAGAAACAGCGATCGCTCAGGCTAACGCAACAGCAGGAGGCTCAGTTGTATTTGCAGGACTGACTGTAATTATCGCGCTAGTGGGGTTATCCGTCGTACAAATTCCCTTCATTACGATGATGGGACTTGCGGCTGCTATTAGCGTATTTGTAGCTGTCCTCATTGCGATCATTCTCGTACCTGCCATATTGGCTGCAGCAGGAGACCGTATTAGTCCATCCCGCGAAAATCGTTGGCTGAGAAAATGGTCCGGGAGCAAAAAAGAGAAAACAAGCGAAAACGCATGGAGTCGAGTTGTCACAAGAAAGCCTTGGCTTACTGCCATTCTATGTATTGCCGTCTTAACGATGTGTACCTTGCCTTTTCTGCATATGCAACTTGGCTTGCCCGACAATGGCCTGAAATCGACTGAAACGACAGAGCGTCGTGGATATGATCTCATGGCTGAGGGATTCGGTGAAGGGTTCAATGGCCCACTCGTGATTGTCGCCAAAGCTAATCATAGTGACGATCCTCAAGCAGCAATCGCTCAAGCGACAGCTTACATCAACGATCTGCCGAATGTCTCTAGTGCAACACCCGCAATACCGAGTCCATCGGGAAATGCAGCCATCATTACAGTGTTACCCAAGACAGGCCCGCACGATATTCGAACGACTGAACTTGTGGAGACTATACGTGAAAAAGCCGAACAACAAAACAATAAACAGGTCGAGATTATGGTTACGGGTGGAACTGCGGTTAACATTGATATTTCCGAGAAATTGCAACAGGCATTACCTAAGTTCGCTTTATTGATTGTTGGTCTTGCTTTTGTACTGCTTATGCTCGTTTTCCGATCTTTGCTTGTACCGATCAAGGCTGTACTTGGTTTTCTGTTTACATTGGGTTCAACACTCGGCTTTATTGTCTGGGTCATTCAAGATGGTTATCTGGCCAATATGTTCGGTATCCCTGAGCCTGGGCCGGTGCTTAGTTTCCTTCCCATTCTCGTCACTGGAATTCTGTTTGGACTTGCCATGGACTACGAGGTGTTCCTTGTCAGCCGGATGCGTGAAGACTTCACTCAGACTGGAGATGCACGTCAATCGGTAAAAAGCGGGATAATCCATAGTGGACCCGTCGTTACTGCTGCAGGCTTAATTATGATTGCCGTGTTCGCCAGCTTTATTTTTGCCGAAGATACCATTATCAAATCCATGGGATTAGCCCTGGCATTTGGCATACTTGTCGATGCTTTCATCGTGCGTATGACACTTGTGCCGGCTATAATGACCCTTCTTGGAAAAAGTGCCTGGTATATCCCTGCATGGCTTGATCGCTTGTTGCCTAACATCGATGTAGAAGGCGAATCGGTTATGAGAAAAAATCATCAAGCTACCAGTGGTTTTGATCAAACTATTAAGGAGAAAAACGTACGAGAAGTAAAAAGTAGAGGATGAGGGCTGCCCAAAACTGCAGCGCCTTCTCCGTTGGATGTTATGAATCAGTTTGCAGCGTTCATATGAATTGAAGTCATGGTTTCAAAGACTCTAGAAAAAGAGATTTAAGTAAGTTGAATTGCTCGGATGGGTCTACACGAGTGTTGAATGCATCGATACCTTCTAGCATGGACATTTTCTTGGAAAATGTTCCGAATACATTCATCATTGTAAGTAGAATGTTGACGGAATTTGAACCGGCACGGACAGAATGATCTTGTTCTCCCAACGCTGCCAATTCGGTAAAAAGTCCAATGATTTTATTATATTCGGTTTGATACAATTCCATATGCTCTACAGGCTCTTTCGAAAGCGCCACGTAACATTCAAAGGCTTCAATCAACTTGGAGTTTTGTTGATGCTCTGCTTGCTGAAAGAAGATCAGGGCATCGAATATTTCGTTTAATTTCTCGTAACAGGTTCCTTCTCCATGCACAATCTTTTCAAAGATAATCACTTCGGACTGAACAATATATGAAGCAACGGCAACAATCAAATGTTCTTTCTTGGGAAAATAGCGGAAAACAGTAGCTACGCCAAGGCTCGCAGCCTTGGCAATTTCCTGCATGGTGGCCTTTTCGAATCCTTGCTGTGTGAAAATAGAAATGGCAGCCTCAATGATGCTTAAACGACGTTTTTCTCGCAGCTCGCTACGCTCATTCTCTTGGCGTTCTCGGGGTTGAATAGGGATAACCTCCTGTCTCTGTAACCTCAGGTTATGCTAACAATTGCAATTCTTTTTGTCAACGAAGCAAGGTACTAAACAATTTTTATTCAAGCAACTCTAATCAGATCACTAGCCAAGATAAGCTATAAGGTACCACATAGTGTTTATTTTTGCTTACTTGGGTGAATATAAGGTTATAAAACGTTTCGTTAATTTACTAATAAAGGAGTATTGATCATGAGTAAACGGTTTGGATCAAAGGTTGTTTTAATTACTGGGGCAGGCTCAGGTCTTGGACAAGCAGCGGCACTTGAAATCGCAAAAGATGGTGCCAAGCTTTCTCTCGTTGACCTTAATCAACCTGCACTTGAAGAGACTAAGAAATTGATTCTCGAAGTTGCACCTGAGACAGAAGTTCTTCTGCTTACTGCTGATGTATCTGATGAGCAAGCTGTTCAAAAATATGTCGATGATACGGTTCAGAAGTTCGGCCGCATCGATGGTTTCTACAACAATGCGGGGATCGAAGGTACTCAGGCCCCTACAGCTGAATATAACAGCAAAGTGTTTGACAAAGTCATTGACATTAACCTTAAAGGTGTCTTTTATGGCATGAAATACGTTCTTCCAGTGATGAAAGAGCAACAATCCGGTTCGATTGTCAATGTCGCATCGGTTGGCGGAATTCGCGGAGTTCTGAATCAGGCGGCGTATGTCGCAAGCAAACACGCTGTATCGGGTATGACGAAAAACGCAGCAATCGAGTACGGACAATATAACCTGAGCATCAATGCTATCGCTCCAGGGGCGATTATGACTGCAATGGTCGTCGGTTCCCTTAAACAAATTGGTGGCGAAGAAGGATGGGAAGAAGCTGGCAAAGAATTTGTTAGCGTAAACCCTAAAAGACGCTTTGGTAAACCTGAAGAAGTAGGCCGTCTTGTTGCCTTCCTGCTATCTGGCGAATCTGAATTTATTAATGGTGCTGTCATTCCTATTGATGGCGGACAATCGAACCAGTACTAATAACTTGAAGACTCCTCTTCGGCAATGTCCTGATGAGGGTACCTACAATGAAGAAAAAGAGCAAGTCATCCAAAAGATGGCTTGCTCTTTTCTTGCGCTGATTTTTTGATATCTACACTTCACTTCTAACGCGATCGCTCCTACTTATCTACACTTCTGATAATATCCACAATCTGTTTCAGTGCCTTTTTGGCTTCGGGTATAGGAAAAACGGGGAAGACATGATTCATTTTGGGATACTCGAAATAGTTGATATCAACCGATTGCCGGATAGCTTTTTCTTTAAATTTTCGGGCATCCGGAAGGAATAATTCATGTGTTCCTATAAACAGTGAAATTTTACCCAAATTTTTAATTTCCCCATGAATCGGACTGAGCAAGTAGTGTGAGCGTGGGGTTTCGCCTGCATACCTTTTCCCAGACTCAACCAGCATGTTCCAGTTCAACATCGGCTCTTTATCGATCATGGCGATTACTTCAGGGTTGCTTAATGTAATATCAAGCCATGGAGACAGCAGAATAATGTCCTTGGGCTGTGGCAATCCTTGTTCTAATAAATATTGCGCAAAAGCCAATGAAAGACCACCGCCAGCAGAATCGCCCATAATGACGATATTTTCCGGTTCAGTTATTTTTAATACATGCTCATATACCCTAAGAACACTCTCAATTGCATCCATATACTGATAATTCGGTGCTTTCGGGTAGATTGGCGCATACACCGTGCAATGTAGTTGCTCCGTTAAGTTGTGTAAAAAATGCCAGTGCCATGTTAGTGGTTGTTCAACATATCCTCCACCAGGCAAATACAGAACAACTCGTTCGCCCGAACGAGATTTGGATTTCAATATATACGTGTCTACCGGGAGACTGTCTTCTTTGGTAATATTATACTTCTGCTTAAGTTTGGCAGGTATTTCATAGGGCATGCTGTTACTCTTTCCGCGTTCCTCCATAAACTCATTCACATCAAGCTTCTTTTTGGTCATTCTCAGCAACAATTCGACTAAGAAACTTCGTATACTCCGCATCATATCGACCTCCTATATAAAGAATACTTGAATACAATGATAAAATATATTTAAATATAATTTAGTATCATAAATATTATTTTAAGGATAAGAGGGATGAAATGAATATTTCACAGTTGCAATATTTATTATCTGCTGCACAGTGGGGTTCATTCACGAAGGCGGCGAGCGTGCATCATCTTACGGTGCCAACGATCAGTCAGTCCATTAAACAATTGGAAGAAGAGATGGATACCGTTATTTTTTACCGTACCAAAAAAGGAGTCGTACCAACAGCAGAAGGAGAGCTTATTCTGCAGCATGCGGCAGCCGTCCTCAAAAATATTGAACACATGCAGAGTGCATTGCTCAGTTTCAAGGACGAATCCTTAGAGTACATCACGATCTCCACCATTCCTGGTTTTGTTCCTCAAGTGGTGCAGACCATGTTGGAACTGATGAATACATATCCAACACTCAAAGTTCAGATGATCGAAGGAGATACACTAACGGTGATGAAACATGTTCAAGAGGGTTATGCGCACATGGGATTACTCTCATATAATAAAAGCCAACGCGACAACTTGTTCGAATGGGTTCCTATCGTTGAAGGCAACGCAGTGTTGATCATGAACAACCGTTCGTCATTACGCTTTTTCAAAACAATCTCGCCTGAAGACTTGCACAACGAAGTATTTGTCCTATACAAAGATGAACATATTGAAAATATCGCTCTCACATTAATGTCCGCTAATCTTACCAACCGTATCGCCTTGATCACGAATAATATGGATGCATTGTGCCAAATGATTGTTTACGGCAATGCTATAACGATTGCTCCAGATTTTATATTAAATGCGTTGTCTTCCACCTATCGTGAACAATTAGTAACAGTTCCTTTGCAACAATTCAGCTCTGAGAAAGCCATCTTAGGAAGAATCACACGAACAGATGAACCGCTTTCTAACATGGTCGAAGAATTTACAACCAAGCTGGCTAACCTCGTGCAAAACCCAAAAGGCTCTTCGTTGGATCACCCGTAGTTCTTGAAGCTGGAGGAGATATCCCTGATGCAGCATAATTTATGACGCTCTACATAGCAGATGATAACATTTTGTTATCATTATTCGATTTTTGTTATATGTAAGCGATAACAAAAGAAATATAATCCATTTATCTGGATGTTTGTTAAATCATCTAGAAATTGGATAACTGACGAAAAGGAGGATCACATGAAACAATTACGTCAATGGAATATTGGTTTTTTAGTTTTACTTCTCGTTTTAACCACCCTTCCATTTGCAAATGTTTCACACGCAGACAATGGAGTCCCGGGTACCGAAGCAGGACAGTTCAGCACCAATTTTGAAGATGGTACACTTCAGGGATGGACTGCGCGGATTGGTACGGAAAACCTCACAGTAACACAAAAGGAAGCACATGAAGGGAAGTCAAGCATGTTGGTTGCCAACCGTGAACGCTCCTATCATGGACCCATGTTCTCAATGAAAGAGCTGCTTCAGCGTAATCAATTATATGTAATTACAGCATATGTCAAGCTTACACAAGAGCCAGCTACCGATCAAACGTTGCAGTTCACCGCGTATAAAAAAACGAATGCCGAAAGCTGGAATTCGATCGGCAGCGTGGAGATCGCTAAAGCGCAATGGAATACTTGGCATAAGGTCACTGGAACATTCCAGTACAGCGATGACCCTGCTGAGCTGAAACTATTCATTGAAACGCCTTACATCTCTGAGGATAGCGTAGATACGTTATCGTTCTATGTGGATGATGTATCCTTTGTTCCATCCGAGCAACCGAAGATTGAAGAAGATATTTTATCTCTGAAAGATTTGTACAAAGATGATTTTCCCATTGGTGCAGCGGCATATCGCTGGCAGCTGGATGGCGCATATGGACAACTGCTGTCGAAACACTTTAACAGCCTGACTGCAACCTATGAAATGAAACCGAGATACATGTCGCCCTCCGAAGGAGTATATGAATTCGAGGCTGCCGATCAATATGTGAAGTTCGCCGAGGAACATCATATGGGTGTACGCGGTCATGCGCTGCTGTGGCATATTGATGCTGCAGAATGGATGCTGAAAGATGCTCAGGGCAAGCCTGCAAGCCGGGAGTTATTACTTGCCCGGATTAAGGATTACGTTGAAACCGTCATGACCCGATATAAAGGGAAAATTGATGCCTGGGATGTGGTAAATGAGGCGATTGCCGATAGTAATGGTGATGCCAGTGGTTTACGTAAAAGCCCTTTTTATGAACTCATCGGACCGGATTATATAGAAAAAACCTATGAATTCGCTCGTGCAGCCGATCCGGATGCCAAACTATATTATAACGAATACTTCACAGAAGTCCCTGAGAAAAGAGAGCATATGTATCAGTTGGTCAAACGACTGAAAGAAAAGGGACTGATCGATGGTGTGGGCTTGCAGTCCCACTATAATCTGGCTTCCCCGCCCGTAGAAGAAATTGAGAAAACCATCAACCTGTTCGCTGGACTTGGACTGGATATTCAGATCACGGAACTGGATGTGGATAGCGGAATCCCGTTTGGTGAAGAGATGCCCGTTGAAGTTGCTGTACAACAGGCTTATCGCTACAAGGAATTAATGGATCTGTATCAAAAACATAAAGATCAGATCTCTTCCGTAACCCTATGGGGACTTCAGGATGAGAAGTCTTACAACAACCAGGCGATGTTGTTTGATTCAGAACTGAAAGCCAAAAAAGCTTACTGGGGACTTGTAGATGAGGCCAGCTTACCCGTTTTGACACAGAGAGCCATCTCGCTTTCGGGTAAACCCGATAACAAAAAAACGCTTCATGACCCACTATGGAATAAAGCCGTATCTACACCATTGAAGGGAGAATCATCCGGTACAGCCAGCTTCCGTACCTTATGGGACCCAAAAAACCTCTATCTTCTAGTCGATGTACAAGATGCAAAAGTCGATGGGAATGACCGCGTAGACATCTTTGTTGATTTTAATAATGGCAAGACCTCCTCCTACGAAGAAGATGACCGACATATTGTGATTACACGTACGGGCAAATATCAGGGTAAGGACGTGCGTTCATCTCGTGTAAGAGAAACGAAAGGCGGGTATCAGGTAGAATTGTCCATTCCTTGGAGTCGTGTAAAGGTGGATTCCGGCTCCGAAATCGGCTTCGATATCCGTGTGACGGACGGCAGTGCAGGTGGAGAGCAACCGAATCAAGCACTGTATTGGAATGACCGGACACAATCCCAAGAGAAAGATACCAGCAAATACGGAGTGATTCAACTTGACCCTATGCCAAAATCTGTAGAAGCTGTGCAAGCTCATATTCAGATTGACGGAAATAAAGAAGCTGTGTGGAATAAGGCCGTTCCTTTTGAAGTAAAACGGTTGAATGATGATGCAGGCGCTGAGGCTGTGGCTCGTGCGATGTGGTCAGGTGAGTATCTGTATCTGCTGATCGACGTTACAGACCCAAACATCATTACGGATAGTATTAACCCATGGGATCAGGACTCGGTTGAGATTTTCCTGGACGAAAATCACCAGCGAACACCGTATTTTCAATATGATGACGCCCAATTCAGAGTCAGCGCAGACAACGTGGGGACCTTCGCAGGCAGCGCCTCGCCTGGACGGTTAGCAAGTGCAGTGAAGAAAACCAAAAAAGGATATCTGGTCGAAGCCAGAATCAAGTTGCAGTCCCTGACGCCCAAAGCAGGAGATGTGATCGGTTTCGATCTTCAAATTAATGATAACCAGGGCGAGGGCAAGCAAAACGTAGCGAAGTGGAATGATACAACGAATGAAAGTTGGAGAAACACGTCCCAGTATGGCATTCTCTCTTTTGTAGGAAAAGACAAACATTAATTCCTCGTTAGTTATCACTGTAAAGTCAGAACCCTCGTACTTGTGGAGAGAACCATCCATAGGTATGGGGGTTCTTTTCGTGTAAACGACAAGTCATAATTAACAATTTGTTATCGAAGCTATGGTTTTATCATGTTGACTTGGATGGAGCCAATCTATACTTGAACCTACAGAGATCATACAGAATCTTGGCTGATGTCTCTGAAACCAATAGAGAAGAGGGGGAGCACACGAATGAGTAATGCAAAAGCCAACACACCCACCCAAGTCGATGTGATTCGTCCGAGTCCCCGGCGTACCAGACGCAATAAAGGCTCCAGGCGAACGCTGGCACTGGATCTGATGTTATTGCCAGCAGTTATCTTGACGTTCATATTTGCGTACATACCGATGGGCGGATTGGTCATTGCTTTTCAGGATTACAAGCCCTGGCTCGGGTTTGCCAAGTCTTCTTGGATCGGATTGGAGAATTTCCAATTCCTGTTAATCAGACATCATTTTCTGCAATACGTCTAATGAGATCCTGATCTCGATATACATCGGCCCTCGATGTCCCTTGGTGAGATGTGAATAATAACCTGTGCCATCCTTGTTCATATGTAGTATCCATTGATCGAGCGGATCTTTGGACATGGAGAATGATCGGAACGAAAACTGGGGATCAGAAGATACCGTGTCCTTTTGATCCGGATAATATAAAATAATGGTATTGTTCCATGAGGTGGAAGCACTGTTCAAAGCCAGCTTCTCAATGAGCTCCAGCTTGGCCTTGTATTTAGCAAAATCATTTCCGTAATGAAGAACATATGTATAACCTCTGACGGATTGATCCTCTGATAATGTTAGCGTATTCATTAATACCTGTTCAAATTGATTCGATAGCTGGGATGACATGAATCGCACTTCGCTCAATTTATTCTTTTCCAACTCTCGTTGAATATCTTCCACATTTAATCGATAGATCCACCAGAAGATCAGTACGATCAGCATAAACATCAAAACTAGACCGAGTGCCAGCTTTCGAAAAATAGAGCCGTTCTCTGTGGCATACTTTTCCTTCAACATATCATTTCCTCCTGTAGAAAAAGAACGATCATCTCTAGCTTTATTGTTGTTTGTTCAACCACTCCGATTGCAGCATTGCATATTGAAACTCATCTATCCAGAAGCCTTTGGACATGTAATTTTCGAGCAGGTGTCCTTCACGTCTCATGCCCAATCGCTCTAGCACTTGAATCGATTTTGTGTTACTTACATTGGCAAAAGCAATCATCTTATGTTTATTTAGAGCGCCAAATACATAGTCCATCAGGGCACAAAGTGCCTCATTCATGTATCCTTTGCCTTGAAACTCAGGTGCAAGAGTGAATCCGAGCTCGACAATCTGAGGTTCATCTGCACGTGTATGAATGGCACAATCGCCGATTAGTTGATCCGACTCCGTTAGGGCAATTGCGTATTGGAACCAGGTCCCTGGCTGGTTAGGGGAATGTACTATTTGTTTGCTGATAAATGTTTCAGCTTCTTGGAGCGTATAGTTTTCCCAGGATTGAAAACGGGAAACATCTGGATTAGCCCGGTATTGATAGAACGAATGTACATCCTGCAAATCGAACTTTCGAATAACAAGACGCTCGGAAAAGCAATATACTTCGTTTGATTTCTTCATATCATAAACCTCACTTTTTCTGTGTAATGTTCGCTTGCAGGTGAAGGTGGCATCATTTCTCTGGTTATGATTCTAGCATAAATCGCCGCAGCCTATCATTCTCACAGGCTTACGGCGATTGTCCATTCTAAACTGCTTTTGCTTCAAGTGTTGACGTTGGCACCTGTGATTCTCTTCGCAGGAATAATCCTATACCTAATGAAGCCAAACCAATAATCAGTATACAAGCTCCTAGCTCTACGCTATAAAAAGTCAACTCACCGTGTCTAAAGGCCATTCCACGAATCATACGATTCAGCCAATTCATAGGCATAGCCCATGCCGTAACTTGAAAAAATGTTGGAAATGCAAGCGGCGTCAGTTGAATACCTGTTAATAGGAATGATGGATATAGGATCAAGCTCATCCTGGCACCAACCCTAGACACATTTCGAACAGAATAACCAAGCAACATCGCGAGCAAACATAATGCCATCGAATACAGCAATAAAGGAACGATAAAGATATACGGTGCCGCTTCGAATCGCATATTTCCCACTTGTTTTAACATCCCATAACTGAGCAGGGAAGAGCAGGTGCTTAATATTACATAAGGCAAGGCCCGAATCCATAGCAGGAAGGGAGAAGTCCCAGCAGACAAAAGCTTACCCTCTTGCCGAAGGCGGGGAGCGATCGCGCCAGCCGCACCCGTCGTGAGCATCAGTATGATGATATTTACAAATCCAATCACCATGGTACCGATATAACTTGAATTCGGATTATATAACATGCGCTGCACTTGAGATAGCGGGGACACCAGAGCTTTTGCTGATTCGATGTCCATGCCGGTTTGAGTAAGACGTGATACAGCAAGCGTCATATTTTCGGTTGTTATTATTTCTTGAATTGCAGGACGGATACCACTGAGGCTAGAAGGCATCGTATTGTCCATCCATATCCCGATACTTGAGGGCAGTCCCTTGTCTTTACGTTGCTCTAATCCGTCCGGCAAGAAAATGACTGCCACTGCCTTCTCGTTCGCCAGCAGCGTATCCGGAGAGAGGCGATTGGGAAACACATTCGTGACTTTCATATATTGAGAAGCATTGATTTCTTCAATGAGTTGCCTTGAATAGGAAGAGTGATCCTCATCCACAACCACAACCGGTGTTTCGCTCAACTGATTTTGGGAGAACATAAGTCCAAAAAATACAGCGGCAATTAGAGGGGCAGCAAAAATAATAATGATCCACTTACTCCCGCGTATGTGCTTCCATTCATCAGCCAGTGATTTCATCAAGCTGCACCTCCGCAGTCATTCCCGGAAGCAAATCTGTACTTGTTGGAATAGAGATCCGGATCAGAAACATACTTAGATCTGCTTGGCCTTTTTCCCGCGTCATACGCAGATTGGCGAATTGAGGAGAGGGGGCGATCGACGTAACCACACCTTCCTTTACAAGAAGATTCTCCAGATATGGAAAACGAACGTTTACCTTTTGATCTGCCTGAATCTGGTTAATCTGCGATTCCGGAATATACAGATCAACATAAAATCCTTCAGTGTTAGGTTCAGTATTCAATATTCCCTGCTTTTTACTTTCAGCCTGACTCACGGCGTCTGTACCTTTCGCGATCAACAAACCGCCTGCCAAAATAATGATCAAAGTTATGACGATATACAAACTCCATTTAGACTTCAAGATGATCTCTCCCTATCTTATTACTCTCTTTATGATATGAGTTGGTTGATATACAATTTTCCAAGCGTAATCAAACAACATCCGGTTTCCTTTGTTCCATTCTCTGATGGGCCTGTTCTGCGGCCTCCATGATGATTTCGCCTAGCGTTGGATGCGGATGAATGGTCATGGTTATATCTTCTACTGTTGCTCCCATTTCAATCGCAAGGGAAAGCTCAGATATAAGAGTAGATGCTTCAACCCCGACAATCTGTGCACCCAATACAAGGCCAGACTCAGCGTGAGCAACAATTTTGACATATCCTTCGGTTTCCTTCAGAGCCAGTGCACGGCCGTTAATAGAGAATACAGATTTGCCAACGACAACAGGAATTGATTTTTGCTTACACGCCGTTTCGCTAAGACCAACGCTCGCAATCTCCGGGTGAGAAAACACAACGAGCGGAATAGCTTTGTAGTCGATGACAGAGGGTTTGCCCGCGATAGCTTCTGCTGCAATTTTTGCTTCATAGGAAGCTTTATGAGCCAAAGCAGGGCCTTGAACAATATCTCCAATGGCATAGATATGCGGGATGGATGTTCTGCACTGTTGGTCAATCTCGATCAAGCCTTGTGGAGTAGGGGACAGACCTATATGTTCAAGACCCAAGGTTCCATCTGTGTTCGGTTTCCTGCCCACCGTAATTAATGCATATTCAGCTTGAACAACATAGTGTTCATTCTGACGCATATAGTGGAGATCGATGTGACTCGTATATTGGTCTGCCCCTGTAACCTTAGCTTCGGTTAAGATGGTTATCCCGTCCTTTTTCAGTTGACGAACGACAGGTGCAACAAGCTCTGCTTCGAATCCGGGCAAAATCTGTTCACCCCCCTCCAGCATCGTAACTTCAGTTCCAAATCTCGCAAACATCTGACCCAGTTCCACGCCAATATAACCGCCGCCAACCACAACGAGACGCTCCGGAATGTCGGGCAGCGATAGCGCCTCAGTGGAAGAGAGAATCCGTCCGCCGTAAGGAAGAGAGCTTATTTCAATCGGACGGGAACCAGTTGCCAGGATGAGATGCTTGAAGCCTATTCTACGCACATTCTGTTCAGTGTGATATATTTCAGCGGTATGTGCATCAATCAAGCTTGCTTCTCCTTCGATAACAGTCACACCCTCCGTTTTAAGTAAAAACCGAACCCCTCCAGACTGCTTATCCACCACAGCTTGCTTGAACACCTGAGCCTCCTGAAAAGAAGAAGCACCGTCAACAGCTCCCCATTGTCTGCGTAAATGAAGACGCTCCGCTTCAGCAATGAGCGCTTTGGAAGGAATACAGCCTACATGCGTACAGACACCTCCGATCTGTTGGCGCTCTACAATGGCTGTTTTCATGCCTAGTTGTGACGAACGTAAAGCAGCCACATAACCGCCAGGTCCTGATCCAATGACCAGAGTATCTACGACTTCTAATGAATTCATGATTGGTACCTCCAAATTTAAAATATGATGATCGTAATATATTATAGTCATCATATTTTAAAGGAGTCAATACTCCATTTGTAGTCGCTCTCCCGTTGCTGAAGATGCTGATAGTATGAATTGACATTAAATAATATGATAACTATAATATTTTAAAAAACATTAAATACAGACCTTTACAAAGGGGAGGAAGCAGGATGCCTTATCCGAAAGGGCACAAACTCAAAGTTCGGAACCATATTATTACCAGCGCGGCCAAAGCATTCCGAACCCACGGCGTGCGGAATATTAGTCTTCCACATATTATGAAAGGTGCTGGACTGACACATGGGGGATTTTACTCCCATTTTGAAAATAAAGATCAGCTTGTGATGGAGACCTGTCATTTCGCCATTAGTGACACCATTGAAATGCTGCAGAGAATTGCAGACAAAAACAAAAACGAAGATCAGACGTCGATTGAAGCCGTCATTGATTTTTATTTAAGCTCCCTGCATCGAGATCAGACGGAAGTCGGTTGTATCTTACCAGCTTTATCGGGAGAGATTTCCCAACTATCGGAGGATATTCGACAAGCTTACACGCAGGAGTTGCAACGTTTTATCGCGTTTATTACAACTATGGCTGGGATGAATACCGCTGAAGGTTATGCGTTAGTAAGCAGTATGGTAGGTACCGTTGCACTGGCACGGGCAGTTAGTGATGCGAAGTTCAGTGATGACTTGTTACAGGCAGGTCGTGTGCAGGCCAAACAAATGGTAAAGGTCGGCTCCAGGTAACAACGACATTGATGAAACAGAGGAATGGGGGATTGATCATCGGATGATCATTAGAGAAGCCCGTATTGCAGACTATCCACAATTGAGACATATTTATTTGGATTCCCGGCGGGAGAGCTTTCACTGGGCCAATGCCGATGAGATGAGCCTAGAAGATTTTGACCGGGATACATCGGAAGAACAGATTCTTTTGGCAGAGGAAAACGATCAAGTACTTGGATTTGCGTCACTATATGTACCCGACCGCTTTATTCATAATTTGTTTGTGCACCCGAGTGCTGCCGGCAAAGGGGTGGGAAAGCAGTTACTCCAGCAATCCGTGGCCGAACTGGGAACGCCTGTCACATTAAAATGTGTCTCTGATAATCATAAAGCACTCACATTTTATAAAAAGCAAGGCTGGAGGGCTATCGTAGAAGAAGGTGAACCTGGATCAAGATATTGGGTTCTTCAATATAAGGAATGAGGGAAAAGAAGACATGAATATTAGAAAAATAAACGAAAATGGAGTATCTATTGCTTACGTTACGAGTGATGAAAAATTAATTACCGATGTTCAATCCGCTATCGATCTTATGGCTACGGTTCGATATGAGGCCGATTGTCGCCGTATTATAGTTAACAAATCTGCTGGGTTTGTACAGATCGGACGCTCCGAATTCGATGGTTCTGGTAATCCGTTCCCGCTATTGCATCTGGAAATTTCATAAAGGATAAGAATGTTCCCGTTGAAGTCGCTAATTTAGCGACTTTTTTTTGCGGGCGTAACCTAGTATGATCTGAATCCTTCACTTGGTCCTATGCCAAATATAAATATTTACCTCTTGCATAAAGAACACGTGTTCGGTTTATAATATATACAAACATACGTTCTTAAATGTACAGGAGTGATTTCAGTGTGGACTAAGCAGCGAACCATCATGCTCATTGATATGCAGAGTTTTTATGCTTCAGTCGAAAAGGCAAAAATGCCCCAATACAAAAATAGACCTCTCGCCGTTGCAGGCGATCCAGCAAGACGTTCTGGCATTATTCTTGCCGCTTGTCCATTAGCCAAAGCTAAGGGGGTATCTACCGCAGAACCACTCTGGCAGTCTCTTCAGAAGTGCCCTGAACTGATCATTGTAAAACCTCACATGCAAGAATACATCGAAGTATCCACCCAAATCATGTCCATTATTGAGGAATTCACCGATCTGGTTGAGCCATACAGTATAGACGAATTATTCGCTGATTTTACAGGGTCTATGCATCTATTTGGTAATGATCCAATCGATTTAGCCAAACAAATTCAAGACAAAATCTATAATGAAACAGGGGTTTACGCCAGAGCGGGCATTGGTGAAAACAAAATTATCAGTAAATTGTGCTGCGATATGATTGCTAAAAAAGCGGAGGGTGGCATTTTTCACTTAAAGAAAGAAGAGTTGCATCTTCACATTGGAGATAAGCCTATCCGCGATATGTGGGGAATTGGATCAAGAATGGAAAAACATCTGTGGAAGATGGGTATCCGAACCATTAAAGACCTAGCGAATACGCCTCTTTCTAAATTAAGAAGCAAGTGGGGTGTTAATGGAGAAGTCATCTGGAGAGTCGCCAATGGACTCGACAATTCGCCGGTAACCGTCAACACACACAGTACACAAAAGGATATCGGAAACGGAATGACCCTGCCTAGAGATTTCACCGAAGCATGGGAGATCGAAGTGGTTATTCTCGATATCTGTACAGAAGTGTGCAGAAGAGCCCGTAAAAAGGGGTTGATGGGTAGTGTCATATCTGTGAGTGTATCGGGAGCAGATTTTGATCACCCAACGGGTTTTCACAGGCAGGTTAAACTGTCTGATCCTTCAAACATAACCGTTGATGTGTGCAAGATAGCCAAACGCATATTCCATCAACATTGGGATGGGCAACCTGTGCGCCGTGTAGGCGTATCCCTGTCTCAATTATCCAACGCGGATACATATCAACTATCTTTCTTTGATGATCAAGAGCAGAAACGAGCCATTGATCAGGTGATGGACAACATTAAGGATCGATATGGCGACATTGCCATTCTTCGAGCGAGCTCCATTACGGCTGCGGGTCAAGCGATTGATAGAGCATCTAAAATTGGGGGGCATTACAAATGAGCAAAAAACTGGAGGCCAATGGATTATGGGAATCGAGCCGCATGATGCTTCCACAACATAAAGAACGAATTATACAGCATCGTACTCAAATTCATGTTCAAGCGAAACCACTGATTCATGAAGATGAGTGGGAAATTATTGCTCAGCATATAGATATGTCCCTCAACTATACGTTGCAAGCCACCTTTGAAGTATTTCATGAGTCAGGCAATCGGTATATACACGGGATCGTCACTTCAGTCAGTGCCTTTGGAAAAAAAATAAAAATTGAAATGGATAATGGATTTGAATGGGTCGATTTTGATCAATTGGTCACTGTAAAGTTTGAAGAAGGAGGAGGTGTGTACGGTGAGACAAACTTCTGAGGAACTTGCACTTGTGAAGAGGCTGGTAGAGATGCCGTATCTTTTAGGTGCTCTGGAGGTAGATAAACATAAAATATACGCTTCAAACTTTAAGATGAAATCGGTGTATATTGATTACCTGGACGGTACACAAAAGAAAATTGCTTTAGAGATGTACAAATCAAAACAAAGTTTAAAGGAACATCATATAAAAATCATTGAAGAGGAGAGATCCGAGCTGAGTTTAACAGTAAATTATTCGGTAAGAGGTTACCTTCACAAAATGACATTATTGTGGAGCAAAGTGAAAGTGGATGTGACCTTAATGCTCACTGAACATATGAGCGTTGATATTACTGATATGCCAAGATAAACATAGAGTTAGAGCAGAATACGGTATATAACGGCATAGGGTGGATATAATACAGCTATAACCATTGTTTTCTTCTCCCGATTTGGGTAAACCGACCTTTGAAATTGAAGGGTCGGTATTTTTTGTCTCAAATTTTGAGATTGGCATAATAAACCATATAAAATGAGAGAAATCACGAAGTAGATATATGCGGATAGACACATTTATCCATATTATTGCGACTGAAACAAGGATGAATCTTTCAGACGGGTGGTATCAACATACCTGGATTAGCACGGCGTGGTTCCGTTAGCTTGACAGCCAGGATTATTACAATACAACGTTGAATAAGAGTAATATATTGGTGTCCTCCTGAGATTGTTTTCTGTGAAAGATATGAACGCTAAACGTTATGACTTACCGTTGAACAACGGAGGATTTTAATTTGTGGAGGGGAGGAAAGATATGGACTACAATTCACGGAAGGAAGCGGTGTTTGAGACGAAACGGTTTCGTAACTGTACCATAGCGGCAGGTCGTCGTCATACTGTTGCTCTTAAATCTGACGGAACAGTAATAGCCGTGGGTGATAATAAATACGGTCAATGTGAGGTAAGCGATTGGTCCCATATCGTCGCAGTTGGTGCTGGTAATGTCCATATGGCTACAAACACTGGTAATGCTCATACCGTTGGTCTTAAATCTGATGGTACTGTAATAGCTACAGGTTGGAATAAGCATGATCAATGCAATGTAAGCGAATGGCGCGATATAGTAACCGTTTCGGCAGGTTGGTGCCGGACTGTTGGGGTTAAATCAGATGGCACCGTGGTTGCGGTGGGGCGAAATAATGAAGGGGAATGCAACGTAAGCAGCTGGCATGATATTGTATCGGTCACGACGGGTGACTGGCATACAATCGGTCTAAAAATAGACGGAACGGTAACAGCAGTTGGTAACAATAAATATAACCAATGTAGCGTAAACGACTGGGGCGACATGTTGGCTGTTTCGGCCGGATATCTTCATACTGTTGGGCTTAGATCGGATGGCACAGTAGTGGCTACGGGGAGAAATAATGAAGGTGAATGCGACGTAAGCGGTTGGCGCGATATTGTCGCAGTTGCAGCGGGGAGTTATCATACCGTTGGTCTTAAGTCTGACGGTACGATGGTTGCTGTGGGTTCCAATAAATATCACCAATGCGATGTAAGAGGCTGGCACGACATTAGAGCTGTTTCGGCGGGCTGTGCCCATACAATCGGACTGAAATCTGATGGTACGTTAGTTACTGTGGGTGATAATGATTATGGACAATGTGATGTAAGCGGATGGAGTCACATCCAACAATAATCAAATATTATCATGACAGAACTTATGCAACGAGCTAAGAGCACAATTGACTTTCTGAAGGCAAGAACTTAATTCCATTGTTGAAAAGAATGGGAAAATGGTATCGATATCGATTAGAATATTTGATCTGTTCCATTAAGCTAACGGGCAGGTTAGTTCAATAAGAATTGCGATATTTGGCACCTACCATGTATTTATCTTGACAGTAATTGGGTCTAACTCGTAATATTTGAACTGGAGATGTAGGAAAGGGGACTCGCTGGACAATGTGGACTTCCTTGTAATGATGATCTAAACTGGATCGCTCGACTTGGTGTTTTGGTTATTACCACACGCCTCGTTTGTGATGCCGATCTGCAATCATTCAAGGGACGCGAGGAACCGTTTGATCAAACCCGGGCGCGGATACTTGATGTATCCGTTTTTGTTATACCTAGGATAATTCCATCTCCAATGAAAAATGGATTTCTCCCTCCCTTATTAAACGGAGGAAATAAAATGACCAAACTACATGGAAAAACCGCTATCGTGACAGGCACAAGCCGCCCTGGAGGGATCGGAACTGCCGTCTGCCGCACGTTGGCACACGAAGGCGCTAATGTGTTCTATACCCATCTGTACGATTACGATAAGACAGAAAATCCGGGAGATGCCGACAAGAACTGGCCGGATCTCTTCGCTGAAGAACTTCGCTCTTATGGCATTAAGGCAGCGCATATGGAGGTCGATCTTACCGATCCCAGTTCTCCAGCGCGAGTGCTTGATGCGTGCCGGTCGGCTGTCGGGCTGCCGACCATTCTCGTCAACAACGCTACGTACAGCGTATCAGCTGATTTCCGTCAATTGACTGCATCACTGATCGATGCGCACTGTGCCATGAACATTCGAGGTACGTTCATGCTATCGGCCGAATTTGCACGTATGCTGGAGGTTGAACTGGCCGGCCATCAGGCCCTTAACGGCGGCCTGATCATCAACCTTACGTCCGGTCAGGGTAAGGGGCCGATGCCTGGCAATCTCGCTTATGCCGCAACGAAAGGCGCCGTCTCCACCTTTACCGAATGTCTATCTGCTGAACTAGCTCCTTTTCACATTACTGTGAATGCGGTTGATCCCGGTCCTACCGATACGGGTTGGATGTCAGAAGAAGTGAAAAAAGCCTTGCTACCGGGATTTCCGATGGGGAGGATCGGTCTTCCTGAAGATGTATCCCGTTTGATTGCTTTTCTGGCAAGCGACGATTCCCAATGGATCACCGGACAAATTATCCATTCTCGAGGTGGGTTTAATTAGGAAGGCAGTTCATTAACGCACGGGAAACAATAGTTTCATAAAACCAAATAAAGCCGCCGATCAACAGGATCAGCGGCTTTATTCGATTACTGAGCAGTAAAGTTTAGTTATAATCAACTTTTATCACCAGAAAATAAAGTCTGCTTGGTAGAATTGTGAAGTAAAAATCACATTAACTGGAGTGGATACTATGTTTTCTGAGGAAGATTATGCGAAGGTAGCGAAAGAAGCTTTACATCAATACCCAATCATTTGGAAAAAACTTGTGTATCTCGGAATGAGTGATAATGTTACATTTCAAGTTCAGACCAACGATGATAATCAAAAGTATCTTATCAAAATCCATATCTCAACGATTTCCATTCACTCAAAAGGGAATGTCGCATCAGAGCTTATTTGGCTTGAAGCTTTGGTTAAAGATACAAATCTCGTCGTACCTGCCCCTGTCAGAAATGTTCAAGGTGATCTGGTAACTGAAATATCAACTGATCTTAGCGAAAATACATTCATGGTGACTATTCATCATTGGATTCATGGAAGTGTGCTTAAAAGAGAGCCAACAAGTAATGAAACTGAAAATTTGGCTCTCTTAATGGCGGCTCTACATAAACATTCTATGCAGTGGATTCCACCTGAAGGCTTTAATAGACCAATATACAATTCTGATCATTTATATTCATCACTTAATCAATTAAAACAGTTAATAAATTTAGAGCTTATCTCAAGTGAAGTGTTTGTTTATGTGGAAGAGTCAGCCCATAAAATAGCAAATGTGATACAAAGTCATAAACGTTTGCCAAGTAATTGGGGAATTATTCATTCTGATCTTCATGAGAGTAACTATGTTTTTTATGAGGATATTCCTCGACCTATAGATTTTTCAAATTGTGGCTATGGCTTTTATTTATTTGATATGGCTGAAACATTTATGCACCTTTCATCTGAGAATAGGAAAGTATTTATTTCATCGTATAGCAAAGTAAATCAACTACAAGAGAATTATTTCGAATTATTAGAAGCATTTTTTATTTGGTCAATAATTAGGACTTTTGCATTCCACTCTCTAAATTCAAATGAACAATCATCCTTAGCGGAAAATTTCCCATCAGTTATTCAGAACTATTTTAGGAAATATCTTAAAGGAGAAAATTTTTTATTATACTGACATCAAGCCCATCACAAACAGCGGAATGACTTAACTGAGCTATTTACTTGCTTTTTAGGGAGAGCGAAAGGGGATATTAACCTACGTTGTCGTGCACTCCCATTTGCCGAATAGATACATATACGTTTAGTTCAGATCTTTTTATCAGTGACCATATATCCGTCCCCAGTCTTATTCTAACTAGCCTAAAGTCTCGATTGGGTGCTAGGCTCAGGTTTGTTTCGCGAATTCTCCCACACTGTTATACTCCTAATCGGAATACATAATAAGGAGTGGAATGAATTGAGTACATCTATGATAAAAGACAGAAAAAAGAACTCCGAAGACGGAAGCACGATTCAATCATCAAGGAAAGGATTATTCGTTTTTTTCGCTATGCTGATTCCATTAACGGTTATCAGCTATGTTCTGGCGTTAAATGTATCACCCGTGTTTGGTCTGCTGCTCATGTGGGCACCTGGCCTATCCTCCATATTTGCTCGTATAGTACTGCATGAAGGTTTCTCGGATATTTCACTGCGAATCGGAGGAAAGCGAACCTTAAAGACCATCCCATTTGTGTTGTTATTACCGGTTGTCATTGGTTTATGTGCTTACGGATTCGCCTGGGTTACGGGGTTGGTGGACTATGTGAAGTCAGGCGATGTCTTCATTGTCAGCCTTGTCCTATCGATTATCTACCAAATGTTCGTAGGCACGGCCATCGGTGTAATCAGCAGTGCGGGAGAAGAGTTGGGATGGAGGGGATACATGCTCACCAGACTCATCAAAGCGAGAGTGCCTAAACCCATTCTAACAAGCGGTTTAATCTGGGGAACATGGCATATTCCTGCCATTCTGCTAGGGAACTATTATTCGGGACCGTCACTCGCCTTGTCCATTGTACTGTTCCTTATTACCATCAGTTCTTTTAACTTCATAATTAGTCACCTTCGATTGAGTACAGGCAGCATTTGGCCCGCAATTCTGCTTCACGCTTCTTGGAATGCCATTATTCAAGATTCATTTGACGATTTAACAAAAGGAGAAAATGCCTTCCTATGGACGGGTGAGTCGGGTATATTGGTAGCTTGTGTGATGCTGATTGCCGTCTGGATCTTTTCCAGAAAATCCGACTATATGCAGCGCATATGATTCTCTTCAGGAACGGAAAACCTTTCTCACGACTAATTTACTCAGACCGATCCGGATGATTTCTTCATTAATCGAACAATTGAAATCCAAAGAAGAGGCCGTAATCATGAACACGACTTCTGCGCTTAAATTCTATACGCTAGCAAACGTGAGGGGAGCATAATTAATGTTTGATGACATAGATTTCTCACCAGGAATTATTGCTTACAATGGAACGGAATTCTTGGATCAAGAAGATATTTTTCAAGTTAGATACAATGAAGGAAGGAATATTATTATTGATGTTGGCTGGTATAAGAAGGAGTTTGCTGTGGTTATAATTAAAGATTATGATATGTAAGAAGCTTGGCCCGAATCGTTAATCATTCTAAGATTATCGGTTCGGGCCTTTTTGATGAAAGTCGCTGATGTCGTAGCATCTCTGATCAGGATTATCCACTTTACAACAGGTTTACTTCTCCGCCTGTTAACGTCTTCGGAACGCTCCACCGCGTGCCAGCGCATAGAAAATCAAGAGAGCAATGACTGACCCGACGATCGCGGGTATGATATGAAATCCACCCACTACCGGCCCCCTCGGACCCAACAGTTCATATCCTAACCATGATCCAATAAAACCAGCAATGATATTTCCGAGTACGCCTCCCGGCACGTCCCGTCCAATCAGATTTCCACTTAACCAGCCAATCAGCCCACCGACAATAAGTATCCAGATTAGATACACGAATTGGCCTCCCTTCGATTGATTCATTACAAGTTATGTTTCGTTAGGGGGAATGTTGCGGATGATCTGAGAATCGACCACGAAACCATTTCCATTTTAATCCAAGGGTAGTAAAATCGGTTGTACCACTACTCTTATGAATGCTGGTGCAGATGGGATTAAGGATGGCCAGTATAGAAAGGAGGCACTTAGGTGTTCATGTTTCGAAGTCCTGTTATTGTAGCCGTGTTGATGATGTGTCTGATGTCAGGTTTGGCTGCTTGTTCTGAGTCAGAGCAAGCGAAAGATGGGCATGCTTCGACACAGGCTAACTTCACGGAGCAGATACAAAGCCTTAATCTGAATATGGAAGGACCCTCATGGAAGCTGGATACCACCCCCGTGAATCTAACGTGGTTCGTTGGAGCCAAATGGTACGGGCACACTTGGGGTGAGAGCCTGACTTCCAAATATGTCACCCAAAAAACAGGGGTTAATATCGAATTTGAAGTACCTACCGGTGAACCAAGCGAGATGTTATCACAGATGTTGACGACCGGTAGTCTGCCGGATTTGATAACCATCGGCTCCTGGGAGAGTGCGGTTAACAAACTGAGGGAGAGTAATCTCATCTATGCCCTGGATGAGCTCGCCAACCAGTATGATCCTTACTTTTACAAGGTAGCAGGTGATGGTGCTCTACAGTGGTATCGGCAGGAAGACGGGCATACCTATGTCATTCCTAATGATGCATACAGTCCCGAACAGATGCGTTCAACCGGCTTGACGGGAGCGAACCAAACCTTTCTCGTACGTAAAGATCTGTATGAATCGATGGGCAAACCGGACCTTAGCACACCGAAAGGTTTTCTAGATGCACTGCACTTGCTGAAGAATCAATATTCGGTTTATAAAGGTCAGCTCATCAGTCCATTTTGGGCACAGGGGAATGCATCCTATGGGATGACCGAATATTTGCAAAATCTGCTTGCAATCCCCCATGAGCAGAACGGTAAAGTATACGACCGAATGACAGATCCCGATTATATCGAGTGGCTGAAAACATTTCGTACCGCTTACGAGCAGGGCCTGATTAATGTTGATTTTCTGGTCGACTCCAGTGCACAGGTGCAGGATAAAACCAACCATGCCCAATATTTTATGATGATTCGGGAATGGACAGACATATCGGACCTCAATTCGAAATTGGAAGTCCTTACGAATCAGAATTCATACTATATTGCTGTAGATGGACCCCGGAGCAGCAGGGGAGAATCCGCCAAACTGTTCCCCGGCAGCATGGATGGCTGGATGGTTACGATGATTAGCAGGTCCACGAAAAACCCTGAACGTGCCATCCGTTTTTTGACCTATCTGGCCAGCGAAGAAGGCCAAAGGGATTTATTTTTGGGCAAAGAAGGTGAAACCTGGACGATGGAGAACGGCAAACCCCGGTTGACGGCGGCAATGGTCCAGTTGCATGACACGGATCGGGAGCGGCTGGAAAAGGAATATGGCATTATGGATACCTACTGGATGCTGCGAAACCCTGCTTTCGTTAACCCGTGGAGACCAGAGCATACTCCATCCATTAAGCAAATGGAGGCGTTCGCTAACCAACACGCCGATCTGGACAGCGGCATCTATAAGGGACTCGATCCTGTAGGGGATTCCGATATAGCGTTAGCCTGGTCACGGATTTCTCAGAATTGGGAAGAGGTGCTACCAGAACTGATTACAGCGAAGGATGAAGCTGCCTTTGACAAAATTTTCGAAAACTTTCTAATACGTCGTGTGAACTACGGCTTTAACCAGGTGATGGAATATCGCCAGGCTGAACTGGAACTGCGAAAAGCCAAGATAGCCAGATAACCATTCCCTAATACATGGTTACCTATCAGCTAACTAGTAATATATGGTATAACAAAGGTGGTGAATACATCAGAATGAAATACCTGCTGAAGAGATTGAAGAAGCTTTATCGCAATGCCCGTATATCCCAAAAGCTCTTTCTGGCATTTAGCCTGATGATTGCCATACCTGTTATTTTGATATCCTTTGTGTATATCCGTATGCAAGAAAACCAGTTATATAAGGACGCTATGGCAACGGGCAACAGTCACGTTTCATGGCTGAATGAACAATTGCGCAGAAGAATGGACATGATTGAGAACGCTTCCAACACAGCCCTCACTCAAAAGTCATTTGTGGATTTTATTCATTCCAATATGATTGTGGATGGACTGCGTCTGGTAAAGTTCAAGCAAAACCAGTATGAGCAAATGCTCAATATCATTCAAAGCAATGCGATGATCAGTGAGCTTAGCTTTTACGTCGATAACCCAAACTTGTATGAAATCTGGCCTGAAATCTATCATTACAAGAAATTTTCGCCGCAGGATTATTGGGTAAAGCTTCGGGACGAAGGTGGTGCGGCTTACCGCTTATTTTCTTTTAGGGATGGTGAGCACACATTATCCTACTATCGTCTGGTTCGCCTTCAAGGGCAGGAACAAAAACGCCCTAGCATTATGGAAGTGCGCGTTCCCCACACCATGTTTTTCAGCGACCTGCTACAGGAGAACAAGGGGGACTTCTTTTCGGTGTTGATGAACGCAAGCGATTCTCCCCAGTATGTTTACAATCCCCAGCATGAGTTTTCTGAGAAGTACGGGCTGGGGCTGGAGGAGATCCTTGGCAGTATTCATCGCCAGCTGGATATATCGCCGCAGGAAAGCCCACTTCAGGTCAGGGTGGGAGATCAGAGTTACTATGTATTGTATCGATACATCGCCCCGTTGAATACTTATGTGGTCGATATTGCTTCACATCAGGCATTGATGAAGGGACCGCGCAGTTGGTATGCATTTGTGGTAACGATTACATTATGTGTATTGCTGCTGATTATGCTACTCGTATCCCAAACAACGCGGCGTATTTTCCGGCGATTGGACAGCGTACTAGTTTCAATGCGTCAGGTACGAAAAGGCGAGCTGGATGCAATAATTGATACAGGCCTTGATGAGAACGAAAGAGGAGATGAAATCGATGAGGTGGCAGTGAATTACAATAAAATGTTACATGAGGTCAAACGTCTAATGACACAGGTCGTGGATAAGCAGTTAATTGCCAAAAACGCACAGTTACACTCCCTGCATTCGCAGATTAACTCCCATTTTTTATATAACGCCCTGGAATCGATCCGGATGGTGGCAGAGGTACAGAGGCAGCCTGCTATAGCCAATTCATTGGTGTCGTTGGGCTCGCAGTTGCGCTACAGCATGCAGTGGCGTAGCGATACCGTTGCTTTTCGTGAGGAGCTTGCCAATATCCAAAGTTATATTGAATTTATCAACTTCATGGAAGGCGGCAATATCGTTATGACGGCAGATCTTCCGCAGGAGATACTTCGCTACGCCATTCCCAAGATGTGTATGCAACCCATCGTTGAAAATGTAGTTCATCACGGGACACCTTCAGGCGGTAGCGTATCTATAGAAATTACCTTTTCTGTGGAGAATGACAGTCTGCTATTCATTAACATAAGAGATGACGGAGAGGGGTTAGAGCCTGAGATGTTACACCGTCTTCAGGCAGTACTGCGAAGCGAATCGGATACGCCGATGGCTACTAGCAGGAGTGGACTTGGTTTGGAAAACGTGAATAAGCGGTTGCAACTTCATTATGGCAAGAATTGCGGTCTTTGGATTGATAGTGTGCAAGGTGCATATACCTGTGTAACGATACGCTTGCCTTGGGAAAATGTAAATCTTGGAGGGTGGTAGAGCATGATTAATATCCTGATTGTGGACGATCAAAAACACATTCGTGACGGCCTGCAGGCCATGCTGCATCAATTTCCTCTGGAACTGAACAACATATATTGTGCCGCGAGCGGGATGGAGGCGCTGTGCCTATTGCGGCAGCATTGCATTCACATCGTTATTACCGATATTAGGATGCCGGATATGGATGGGTTGGCACTCATGGCTCAAAGCAAAGAGGAATACATGGATGTGGAATACCTCATTATCAGCGGTTATAGTGATTTTACATATGCCCAAAAAGCGATCGGGCTTGGGGCAAAGGGCTACTTGCTAAAACCTTTGAAGCGAGAGGATCTGCAAAATTCCCTGGAGCATGTATGGCAAGAGATTCAGACACGGCAGGCACTTACGCATAATATGCAGCATGTATCCCGTCTCGCCCAAGAGACCGAGAGTAAAGAATTAAGAATGTTTATGCAAGGTGCGTTAAGTGATGACGCATGGATTCTTCAGATTGAGGAACAAAATGATGCGTTATGGCGTAATTATCGCCTGGCCCTGCTGAGGGAAGAAGTTGGCATTAACCAGCCCGGAGCCAGCAGCACCCATAGTATGGAATCCATTGCTTATCGTGTGTTTGGCAGACAAGGTTGTATTTGCCTGCAACATCGCCCATACCTGATCCTTGCGGTGGATGCGTCCATAGATCCAAGTGTTTATCCTACAGCGCTAAAGGAAGGAAATATCAATGCCATAACGGCCATGACTAATCCGATTCAGGGATTAAAAGAACTACCAGACAGCTATAACCAAGTACTTGAGCTCTATCGCCACAGTTACTTGTTTCCTGATCAGTGCAGTATCTTCCCAGCACATATTGAGCACATGGAGCAGCAGTGGCAACTTCCCTATGAAGACTTGTATGGACTCTTCCAATCAGTTGGAACAGATAACAGTGGAATAATTACTCAGGGTATTTCTGCACTATTTCACAAAAAGGTGCTGCAACGCTATCCTATTCGCTATACCCAACAGCTCTGCGCCGCCACCGTTCAGATGATGGAGGAATACGAACGGGTTATCCGCCCTTATATGGGGGAAGAAGTGCTGGACCTTGAATCATTGCGTAATCTCTTTGATTATCAAGGGATGCGTGATTATATACAAGCACTGCAACAGCAGCTGCTTCGGCTGAATCAGTTCTATTATGACTATAAATGCAGCTATCGCCATTCGCAGGATCTAAATGAAGCCATTCGTTATATTCATGAGAATTACCACAAACCGCTGGACCTCGCGATGGTATCCAATCATGTATCGCTTAATTACGCTTATTTCTCAAATCTGTTTAAGAAGAATATGGGGAAAGGTTTTGCTGAGTACCTACGAGATGTGCGTCTGGATAAAGCACGGCGTCTTCTCGCCGAAACCGATTATAAAATTGTTGAAGTGGCTGCTATGGTAGGCTATGAAAGCTACAAAAGCTTTACACGCGCATTCCGACTTGTGATGCAGATCCAACCCACAGAGTACCGACAGATGACGCGTCAGAGGGCAGATTGAATCAAAAGCCAAAAAAATGGGATACCACAAAAACAATTGTACCTTTTCAGCAATTTAACCTATTCGATAGAATAAAGATATCCCTCATGTAAGCGATTACCTTAATACACATGGATTGGGAGAATCTATTATTCTATTAAAGGAGGGCAATGATGAAACCATCTCATTTTACGGAGAAACGATTTATGAAAAAGGTACTCGGTATGTTCCTTGTGGTTGTGATGCTGGCTGGTATTAGCATACTGCCAGCGTCAAAGGTTCAGGCAGCGGGAACTACCGTAACCTCAATGGAGTACTTTTCACCAGCAGACGGGCCTGTTATTTCAAAATCAGGTGTTGGCAAGGCCAGCTACGGATTTGTTATGCCTAAGTTCAATGGAGGCTCCGCGACATGGAATGATGTTTACAGTGATGTAGGCGTTAATGTAAAAGTGGGAAACAACTGGATTGATATCGACCAGGCAGGCGGTTATATCTATAACCAAAACTGGGGGCACTGGAGCGATGGCGGCTTCAATGGCTATTGGTTCACCCTCTCCGCAACAACCGAGATTCAACTGTACTCCAAAGCAAATGGTGTGAAGCTGGAGTATCAACTGGTATTCCAAAATATCAACAAAACAACCATCACAACGATGAATGCAACACAAGGTCCACAGATCACAGCAAGCTTCACAGGCGGTGCAGGCTTTACATATCCAACGTTCAACAACAATCCTGCGGTCACTTATGAAGCCGTTGCGGATGATTTGAAGGTGTATGTCAAACCTGTAAACAGCAGCACCTGGATTGATATTGACAATAACGCAGCCAGCGGTTGGATCTACGATCAAAATTTTGGCCAATTCACGGATGGCGGTGGTGGGTACTGGTTTAACGTAACGGAGTCGATCAATGTCAAATTGGAATCAAAGACTTCTTCGGCTAACCTTGTTTATACCATTACGTTTAATGAACCTACACGAAATTCATATGTCATTACGCCATACGAAGGAACAACCTTCACAGCAGATGCTAATGGTTCCATCGGGGTCCCGCTACCGAAAATTGATGGAGGGGCACCAATCGCCAAGGAACTGGGTAATTTTGTATACCAAATTAACATCAATGGACAATGGGTTGATTTGAGTAACTCCAGCCAGAGCAAATTTGCATACTCCGGCAATGGGTACAACAATATGTCCGATAAGAATCAGTGGGGATACTGGGCCGATTACGTCTATGGCCTGTGGTTCCAGCCGATCCAAGAGAATATGCAGATTCGTATCGGCTATCCACTGAACGGTCAGGCGGGCGGAAGTATTGGCAACAACTTCGTCAACTATACCTTTATCGGCAATCCCAATGCTCCGCGTCCGGATGTATCTGACCAAGAGGATATCTCCATCGGAACGCCAACCAACCCGGCAATCGCGGGCATGAACCTCATCTGGCAGGATGAGTTTAACGGAACTACGCTGGATACAAGCAAATGGAACTATGAAACAGGATATTATCTCAACAACGATCCCGCTACATGGGGATGGGGTAATGCAGAGCTGCAGCACTACACGAACAGCACCCAAAATGTATATGTACAGGACGGGAAGCTGAATATCAAAGCTATGAACGACAGCAAATCTTTCCCACAAGATCCGAATCGGTATGCACAGTATTCTTCAGGAAAGATCAACACCAAGGATAAACTGTCTTTGAAGTACGGCAGAGTCGATTTTCGTGCCAAGCTTCCTACAGGTGACGGTGTATGGCCAGCACTGTGGATGCTTCCACAAGACTCCGTATACGGCACTTGGGCTGCATCAGGTGAAATTGATGTTATGGAAGCGAGAGGCCGTCTGCCCGGATCCGTAAGTGGTACCATACACTTTGGTGGACAATGGCCTGGCAACCAATATTCGGGCGGCGATTATCACTTCCCGGAAGGGCAAACGTTTGCCAATGATTATCATGTATACTCGGTAGTCTGGGAAGAGGACAATATCAAATGGTATGTAGACGGCAAGTTTTACTATAAAGTCACTAACGAGCAGTGGTATTCCGCAGCTGCACCGAATAATCCGAATGCACCTTTCGATGAGCCGTTCTACCTCATTATGAACCTGGCAATCGGCGGAAACTTTGACGGTGGCCGCACTCCGAACGCATCTGATATCCCGGCGACGATGCAAGTGGATTATGTACGCGTGTATAAAGAACAGTAATAAAATAGATGTTTCCATAATTAAAAAGCCGTTGATCTGATTCAGATGATCAACGGTTTTTTATTGTTCATTTGTCTGCAAGAGCTTGAGCATATGGATTTAGTATGGTCAGCATGACGACAGAGTACAGTTCTCTGTCCTGGATTGTAGAGTGATGTACTAATGTCAGAGTATACAGTTGATAATCAGTATCATTCATGATATATTGTTAACCAGTAAACAAAATATAAGTATTTTTAAAAAAAACACTTTATTATTAAAACAATATTTTTGTTTACAAGTAAATAAGGAGCGATCATAAGATGACTTCAAAAGATCGAACAAAACAGTTGCTTCATGACCAATTTATCCGTCTTTTACATGTATATGAGAACCACAAGGATACAGAAATTGAGAATTTCCTAAGTATCGCCCAGCGAGAAAGCATCGAGAAAATCCCTCAGCATTTGACCGCCGTTCATATGATCGATTGCATAGGCAAGCATGAGCCTATTAACAACACAGGTATTGCCGAAGCGATGAATTTATCCAAAGCTAGTATCACCAAAATTGGCAACAAACTGCTGGAGGAAGGATTCGTCAAACGCACAAAAATGAATGACAACAAGAAGGAGAGTTATTTCCGGTTGTCACCGCAAGGCAAAAAGATCTTTGAACTGCATGAACGTCTGCATGTACATGAGGCTGAACGCTTCTATCGTACGCTCGACAAATATTCGGAAACAGAGCTAAAAGTAATCCATCAATTTCTTCAAGACAGTAGCATCAATATTGAATCCAGATCGAACGAAGGAGAGTGAACATGTGAGTCTGGCGGAATTGATCAGGGCGCGCAGAAGCATTCGTAAATGTAACTCTACACCGGTGAACCAGGAGTTAGTTGTTGAATTGCTACGTAAGGCTAATCGGCTCCAACCATTTGGTGAGGCTGGATCGTGGCGTGTGGTATATGCCGGAACTCCAGAAGCACGCAAACGGTTGGTGGACTGCATGCTCGAACAGATGTCGCAGAGCAAGATTGGCAAACTGATTCCCGGGAAACTTCTGGATGTTTTCAAAAAGAGATTTACCGATATTCCTGCCCACGTCATTGTTATGTCGACTGTAGGACCGGATCGTCTCACCAATGACCGCAATTATGCTGCTGCCTGCGGGATGATGCAGTGCTTCCAACTGATGGGTTGGGAACATGGGTTAGGAATGTTATGGGATACAGAGTCCATGATCCAGCATGAAGGGTTTTTCAAAGGAATTGGCCTGCGTGAGGATGAAAGATTTGTTGGCATTCTTCATATAGGATATTTCGACAAAGCACCAAGAAGTCGGAAAAGAACACCAGCCGAGCAAAAGTGGACCGTATTACGAGGGCAGTCTACCTAGAAGAGGAGGATGTAAAAATGAAATTGTCAGATCTGGAAGGAGACATGGGCGGTCCGAGTGAATTTTTGGATCAACCGGTATCGCAGGAGCTAATCCTTGAGTTGCTCAATCACGCCGTATGGGCGCCAAATGATGGACTCCGAGAGCCGTGGCGATTTATCTTTGTTGATAACCCGTATGGGGACATCATGCAGGGATTGCAAGAGCAGGCCCCTGCGTATCTTCTGGTCTTGGTGAATGCAGAGGCGGATCAACATAAGCGGGAAGAGGACTTTGCAGCTGTCTGCTGCCTAATTCAAAATTTCCGCTTGTTGGCATATGAGCAGAGTCTGGGTGTGCGCTGTACATTGCATGACTGGATGTACGACTCGAGCCGTACTGAAGTGTTTGGTGTACTGAATAACGAGCGTATTGCTGCGGTTCTAGAATTGGGATACGGTGCAAATCAGTCGAAAGGGACTACTGATTTACCTGAGACTCAACTTCATTTTGAACTTCTCTAGGGTGGAGAGGGTACGTTCCCAACAAAGAATGTTTTACGATCAGGTTCATGAGACGAGTAACTCAAACCACAATATCTTGATCATATAGAAATATGAGCGCAACCACGCGTCAGAGTTTCGAGAAACCCAGGTCATTCAAGCACTTGGGTTTCTTCAAATAGCGACTCGCGTACAGGAACACGAAGAGATTATCGAATTGGTGCATCAATATATTAGAAAGTACATATTTTCATTGAAGTCGCTTTTTTAGCGGCTTTTTTATTTTATCGGACCACGTTTTTGACCGTGTCGATCTTTTTTGAAAGCTTGACAAGTTCAAAATATTCTTATATAACTATTTTAGTTATAACCGTTGTGGTTATATTCAAAATATAGAAATTGGAGGTAAGCATGAAAATTATAAATCATTTTATCCCCGTTTTTACCGAGCAACTGGAGTTAACCGTTGCATATTATGAATCTCTTGCTAATCGAACTATGGATCGAACGTGGAATATTCCCGAGGCTGGCTTATCTTTAGCCACAGTATATCCTTACGTCATTGTATCGGGAAGTCCAGAGGCTTTGGAGCCCGCTAGATCACTTCGAGCAGTGGTGTATGTCGATTCCATGGACGAATTGAAGGCAGAATTAACAAAACAAAATACCCTTATCGTAAGAGATCAGCATGGTCCTATTGGTCCAAGCGTTTTTGTTCAACATCCTGATGGTAGTTTTATTGAATATGTTGAGCCTGAGGAAACTTCTGTCTGAATTGGTGCAAAATCAAAACATACAAAATAATAAGCTACTCCATTAGAGGAGCAGCTTATTTTGTATTTGCCTTTATCCGTAGTTGCTCCACAATTTGAGCTAGGGTAACAGAAGCGAGTTCATCCTCCATAGCCTTCTGTGCATTAGAGAATTGGGGTAATAGGATGGATTCAATATTCATTCCTACAGAACAATTGGGGTCAGTATCCTTGTGGATTTTGAAAAGCTGATCTCCATCCACAGATTCGACTGCTTGAAAGATATCCAGTAGGGTTAATCTTTCAGGAGATATCAGAAGAGAGGCCCCCGCAACTCCTGGTTTTGTATCAATATAACCTGCTTTTTTGAGCTGAGCCATAATCCTTCTAATGACTACAGGGTTACTATTGATGCTACGCGCAATTCGATCACCTGTACTATATAGGGGGTCCAACGAGATCATGGAAAGAATATGGACAGCCATCGAAAAGCGACTACTTATTTGTTTCAATCTACTCACCTTCTTTGCTGAATAGTATAGTTTCTTTCAAAGAACAGGTCAATCGACGGCTTCCTTGCCAAGTAAACAGAGTGAATATAAGGAATGTTTAACTTCACTACATTTAGGAAAACCATAACAAAAACCACCCGCTATGAACTCATCTCCAATCGTTAGATGGTCTCCAACAATCGAGATACAGCTCACCGAACGCGTGGTTTTAATTTTCCTTTACCTAATGGAAATGAGAATAAACTGTAAGCCTACATGAGTGCTACTGCCCTTAACACGGTACGAAATGATGCAGTCCGATTATGATGCATTGTGCGGAATATAGTGTGATGAGGAAGTAATGTGTGATGCTTATGCCAAGGACAAGAACTTGTTCCTATTGCAGATAGGCATATATCTGATCGTTAACCTCCCCGTTAGTTTAATTAGACCACAACAAATGAAGTGGGGAATGACAACAAAAAACAGAAACCAAAGCAAATTGAAAAATCACGAAAAAAAAGGTTCAGTCACACAGTTGGGCGCCGTTCCTGAAATGATATAAAGTCGAAGAGGGACTTCATTTTGAAGACCCTCTTCTTGGTAATTTCACAATTAGCAACGCCATAATTGACTAGGTTTAACCTGGTTGTTGCGAACCATTGAACCACACAGATTGGATTGACAAGGTATCAGAAATATTAGTGGTCGGATCACCGTTTATGAGAATAAAATCAGCACGCGCACCTTCGGAAATCCGGCCGCGATCATGTAGACCAAAGCAACGTGCCGGTTTGGCAGTAGCAGACTGAAGAGCTTCGATCGGAGTGAACCCGGCCTTCACCAGCAGCTGCATTTCGTGGTGGACACTGGCCCCATGAGCAAGTCCACCAAGGTTCGGAACGGGAACCGGTGCTACATCCGTCCCTACAAGAATATCAACTCCGGCATGGTGAAGATCCATCACATTCTTAAAGCTGTTCTCCATATTGCCTTGAGGGAATGTATTGAAACTTGAGTTCAGAATATCGATCCAATCCGGACTTAATTTGGAATGCACTCTTGGATCACTCGCGAGTTCCGATGCCGGATCACCAATAATTGATGAATTCAATACCAAGCACGGTGTAACAAAAGCTCCAGAATCAGCTATGGATTTAACCAATTCGGACGTCCACTCGGGTCTGTCAATAAACAAGTGGCCCAAACCGTCCACTCCAAAATCGATGGCTGCTTTCGATGAAAGAGCCGTCAAGACGTGGGCGATGACCAATTTATCGAACTTATGGGCTTCAGTAACGGCTGTTTTTAGAATCTCATCACTTAGAACAGGCAGGCCAGGTGCCCCCATGACCGTTCCTTCTTCAATCATGATCTTAATATAGTCCGATCCATTCTCCACTTGGGTATGCACATGTTTGATGGCTTCTTCAACTGTCGTCACTTGAGGTATTTCGTCGTGATCGTGAGCGTAAGCGGCCAACATGGCTTCCCGGTCTGCCTCTGATAACTTCTCTAGTTCCTTTAATACGAATTCAGGTATTTCATCTCCATCTGGCAGTAATTCATCGGGGTGCCCACCAGGAGCGGTAATCGCTGTACCAGCAGAACGGACGTCCGCGATGTCATCCACATTTTTCAGCTGAATTTCGCGTCCTCTTTTAGTAAAATCCCCGTTCATTTCGAGTTCTGTTGTAACACCGAATTTCAAGGCATCTCGTAATCCGCCAATTGAGGTATGGACATGTGCATCAATCAGACCAGGTATCAATGTAGCATTTTCTCCATCGATAATTGTTGCATCGACTGGAATGTCTCCGCCTACTGAAATAATGGACTCTCCACTAATGATAATATGTCTGGGATCAATAATTTGATATCCGTCAAAGATTCGTACATTCGTAATCGCCGTAATTTCTTCTAACCCAGCATTTTGTTTTACATTCTCCATCCTAATTCCTCCTAATGCGTTTTTGACTGAACACTTCGGAGTATAACTGTTAGATACCTAACAGTCAACAAACTAATATTTGTTTGACAAGTATATTAGGATCGCTGTATAGTTTAGTTACTTACAATTAGACTCCTAACAATTAGAGAGGGAGATGGATGGTCATGCATTCCCGAAAAGATACGCCTTATATGGATTTGTTTCAGATTATCGGGCTTAAGTTAAAGAAAAGAGCGGATGAGAGTATAAAAGAGCTAGGATTAACTTCTCAACAAGGAAAAGTAATCGATTATATTTATGCGAATCAAAATAATCACATTATTCAAAAGGATATTGCTGATCGGTTTCATCTGCGTGGGGCAAGCGTTACAAGCATGCTTCAAGGTCTAGAGCAAAAAGGGTTCATCGAACGTAAAATCTCGGTCAATAATGAACGGCAAAAAAATATATATGTTTTACCAAAAGCGGTTGAATTGATTGAAGAGTTTAATAACTCATTTCAAAAAGTAGAGGATAAAATTGCTCAAACCCTTAATGACGAGGAGAAGCAAATCTTAAAGAAATTGCTAATCAAAATTAATGAAAGCATATAAAGAAGAGGAAATATATAGATAGCCTAAAGCTAAAAGGAATGTTTGCCTTGCAAACACGTTTAAACTAACGGGAAACAATAGTTCCATAAAACCAAAGGAGGCCGCTGATCAACAGGATCAGCGGCCTTATTCGACTACCGGGCAGAAAGACGATGATAATCAAAAAGTGTCGCGGGGCAAAAACATTGTGTCATTTCCAATTTGAGAATGATCTATCTGGTGATGAGATCGAATCTGTCCGTTCCGGTTCGTTGACGACCTACGCCTTCAACAAAGTGGCTGCTGGTGAGCTTTTGCTGACTCTTGCTCATCCGGTAACGGATAGTATTGGCAGCCATGATGTCGTTGAGAACATAACCTGGACACCGTTTCGCATCTTACAGTGATGTCCAGATTCTGAACGCCAAGTCCACCCGTGGGTTGGTTTTCAAGTCGAATAAAATATTGTCTACCACAGAGACAGGAAAGTTATCCTGCTACGAAGAAACAGTTTATGTAAGCGCATGCAACAAGGTTAACCTTGTCGATAACACGTTTACGGATGTTCCAAATAGAATTGGCTAGCAAATAAGAAAATTAAGGGAGAGTGCACATGAAACTTCAATATGACAAACCTGCAAATGTATGGACGGAAGGTCTTCCCATAGGTAATGGCCGTCTTGGCGGCATGATCTTTGGTGGGGTGGAGCAGGAGAAAATCAGCTTGAATGAGGACACCCTGTGGTCCGGTTATCCGAAGGACGGCAACAATCCTGGGGCAAAGGATGCTCTGCCAAAGGTCCGTGCGCTGTTACAAGAGGAACGTTATACGGAAGCAGACACGCTGACTAGAGAGATGATGGGCCCGTACACTCAATCGTATCTGCCCTTCGGAGATTTACTCCTGCGTTTTGAACACGGGGATATCTATCATTCCTACAAGCGGACGCTGGATGTAGAAAATGCAGTGCACAGCCTTGAATATCAGATTGGCCATGTGATTTATACCCGCGAAATGTTTGCGTCGCATCCGGATCAGGTACTTGTGCTGCGGCTGGCTGCTAGTGTGGAAGGTGCGCTGAATGTACATGCGTCACTGGATAGCCCGCTTCGGCATGTGACTCGTGCTAGGGAAGAACGTTTTGTTCTGGAAGGAACAGCCCCGGAGCATGTAGATCCGAGCTATTTTGCAAGCGATGAGCCGATTCGATACGGTGACCCTGAACATAACAAGGCAATGGTTTTTGAAGGACAGCTAGCGGTGAAGACAGAGGACGGACAGGTAACGGTGGATGCCAATGGAATTCATGTATTGGGTGCAACAACGGCAACCTTTTATTTCAGCGCAGCTACAAGTTTTAACGGTATGGATGCCATTCCGGGAGTCGAGGGAAAAGATGCTTCCTTCACTGCAAGTTCATTTCTGAATGAGGCGGTAGCCAAGCCATATGACAGCATGCTTGACTCGCATATTGAAGATTACCGTAGGTTGTTTGATCGGGTGAAGCTCCAGCTTGGGAATTCACCTGCTCCGGAGGAGATGTCGACCGAACAGCGGATTACAACCTTTGGAGCGGAGGACCCGGGGCTTGTGGAACTGCTCTTTCACTATGGGCGCTACTTGCTGATCTCAAGCTCCCGTCCGGGAACACAAGCCGCGAATCTTCAGGGTATATGGAATGCAGTAACTCGTCCTCCCTGGAGCAGCAATTATACGTTGAACATCAACACGGAGATGAACTATTGGCCTGCTGAAATATGCAATCTGGCCGAATGCCATGAGCCCTTACTGGACTTGATCAGCAAACTGGCTAAAAAAGGTGCTGAAACAGCACAGGTCAATTATGGAACTTGTGGCTGGACCGCGCATCATAACACGGATATCTGGGGACAGACGGCGCCGGTGGGCAATTATGGTGACGGTGATCCAAGCTGGGCCTTCTGGCCGATGGGAGGTGTTTGGCTGACTCAGCATTTATGGGAGCATTATACCTTTAGTGGAGACGAGACGTATTTGCGTACTTCCGCTTATCCTGTGTTGAAGGAGGCAACCCTGTTCGCACTGGACTGGCTGATTGACGATGGTAGCGGTCGTCTTGTGACTGCACCTTCGACATCGCCGGAGCATAAATTCAGAACAGCGCAAGGTGTAGCAGCTGTCAGTCCGGGTTCAACCATGGATATCTCATTGATCTGGGAATTGTTCACCAACTGTATTGAAGCCTCGGAGATTCTTGGAACAGACCCGGATTTCAGGAACGAACTGGTGAGCATCCGTGAGCGTCTTCTCCCGCTACAAATCGGCAAATACGGCCAATTGCAGGAGTGGTCGAAGGACTTTGAGGATGAGGATATCTATCATCGGCATACCTCACATCTGGTAGGGGTTTATCCGGGTCGACAGCTTTCGGACGAGGAGACACCAGAGTTGTTTGGCGCTGCCAGAACCTCGCTTGAGCGACGGGGAGACGAAAGCACAGGCTGGAGCCTTGGATGGCGTGTTGCGCTTTGGAGTCGTTTCAGGGAAGGTAATCGTTCCCTGCGTCTGCTATCCAACATGCTACGCCTGGTCAGAGATGGGTCGTCGGAACAATACAACCATGGAGGGGTTTATCCGAATCTTCTGGGAGCACATCCTCCGTTTCAGATCGACGGCAACTTCGCCGCCTCTGCCGGGATAGCCGAGATGCTGCTGCAATCTCACCGTCCTTATATGGAACTGCTTCCCGCACTGCCGGATGCTTGGCAGCAAGGCAGCGTTTCCGGTCTGCGTGCCCGAGGCGGATTTGAGGTTAGTATACGGTGGGACAACGGACAACTTGCAGAAGCGTATATCACTTCACACCTGGGCCGGGACTGCGTTCTTAGAGGTGAAGGTCCAGTTGTGGTAACACTTGACGGCAACGTGATTGAAACGGAGGGCACCGATTTAGATCACATAAGCTTCCCTACATCTGCAGGACGTACTTACAAGGTTAAGTTGAGTTAAATCGCGTTATGTATCGGAAGATTGTTGCATGGAAAATGCTCTATTCGGTCTTTATAATGAGGGCAGACTTGGGCAGGAGAGACATAACCAGCTCCGCACAGGGCACATCATGCAACAATAAGGAGGCACATCATGCTAACTAGCGATACAGCCGTACAAGCGCAGCAACAGAATGATAATCTTGTAAGCGTTACAAATGGGCACGTGAGCCTGGAGATTAATCTTGAAAATGGCGAAGTGTCCTGTATCGGCAAGCATTCTTCCCATGTGAAGGGCATTCGTAGTGCTTTTCGCTGGCAGGGCCGGGAATACAGCACGGATCATTATCAGAACCATGAGCTGACGGCACAGGAAGATATTGTTCGAGAAGGTTTTGGAAAAGGTATCCGCTTGGTCGTGCTGCATAAAACCTCGTTGCTGCCGCAACTGGAGCAGCATTTTTATATGTATGAATCCTCACCGTTTGTACTGGTGCAGACCGCTATAGTCAGTGATGAAGAGCTTAAGGCGAATCGCATGGCTGTCATCCAATCCAAAACCATATCCCTCGGCGGAAATTCCGGCCAGGATGAACCGAGCATTCTGCGTGTACCGTTTGACAACGATAAATGGGTGAGATATACGGTGGTCAAGCCGCCGCTTGATGTGGAGAGCTACGAAGCGACAGCCTTGTTCGCGCCCGATAGCCGCCGGGGAATTGTGATGGGTTCCCTTACGCATAAAGTATGGAAAACAGGGATTCGTATGCAAAGCGAAAAAAGCGGACGGATAGAGGGACTTGATCTGTACGGTGGTGCTGTGAGTGAACTGACTCGCGATTCCCAGCCTCATGGCTATGTGAAGGGAAAAAGAGTGGAATCTCCCCTGGTATTCATCGGGTTCTATGAAGACTACCGTGAAGGTCTTGAAGCCTACGGTCAGGCGAATACCTGGATTGAGGCTCAATTACCTTGGGAGGGCGGCGTTCCGATCGGGTGGAACAGTTGGTCTGCGGCCATGAGTGATCTGGACTATGATCTGTATACAGCAACCAGTGATTTTCTAAAAAAAGAAGTGCAACCACTTGGATTCCAGAATGAAGATACTCTATATATTAACTTTGACGCGTTCTGGGACAATTTCACACCGGAAGAAATGAAGAGTGCGTTGGACCAGGTACGGCAAAACGGACATAGAGCGGGCACGTACTGGACCCCATTTGCCTTCTGGGGAGGGCCTGATCAGTTCGGTCAGACAGTCGAAGGAACGAACGGCAAATATACCTATGCTGATATCCTGCTGCGTGACGGTGAGGGCGAGATCCTGCCGGATGTAGACGGTGGTCTGGCTATTGACCCGACACATCCTGGAAACCTGCAAAGGATTGACTGGTTCACGGACAAATTCATCTCGGAAGGTTTCGCATATATCAAATTGGATTTCTTGGCGCATGGCGCGCTTGAAGGGCAGCACCACAACCCGGATATTACAACAGGAATCGCGGCTTATCATTATGGCATGTCTTATTTGCAGCATAAGCTCTCGCCAGACGTAATCGGACGACCGTTTTTCATTAACTTGTCCATCGCCCCATTATTTCCTTATGCTTTTGCCCACAGCCGCCGTATCTCCTGTGATGTCTTCGGTACACTTGCGGATACGGAATACATGTTGAACTCATTGACACACGGCTGGTGGATGAGCAATACGCTCTATCGCTACAATGATCCTGACCACTCGGTGTTGTACAAAAGCTTCAACCAGGAAGCTACCGGTTGGCATGAAGGACGCAGCCGTCTGACCGCTTCAGTTATTGCCGGTACGGTGCTCCTGCTCGGGGATGACTTCCGTAAAGAGGAAGCTGCCGAACGAGCAAAAGAATGGCTTAGCAACAAGGATATTTTGAGCGTTGCTCGTATGGGCAAAACCTTCCGTCCAGTTGAAGGCGATTATGGGAAGCTGTCATCTGACGTGTTTGTCTTGGAATCGCCGGAAGAGAACAGTCTCTATCTCGCCGTCTTCAACTTTGATGCTGAACAAGCTGCGGTTAAATCTATCTCGCTGGAGCGGGCCGGACTAAATTCCAATGCTGTATACAGCTTGCAGGATCTGTGGGAAGGCTCACAAGGGGAAATGTCTGGAGGGCTTACTATCTCACTGGAACCGGCGGAATCCAAAATTTTCAGATTGACTGTGAAGGAAAACTGATCTGAGGCGAAGTGACCATTCAAAGCCGTGATTCAGTTTTAGAATAAAAACAAAGTCAAACGCGCGCTTATGTATCTCACAGATCGCGCGTTTGCTATTTTTGGGAATGAGTCTATTTCTAGAGATAATCATTTTGGACCGGAGGACATGATATGAATGAGTTTACTATGTGGTATTCAACGCCTGCCGCACATTGGTCTCAAGGCCTGCCGCTGGGAAATGGAAGAATAGGGGCAGTTGTTATGGCTACATCACATCGAGAGGTATGGAGTATGAGCGAAGTTACCTTCTGGTCGGGTCGGATTGAACAAGAACAGCCTTCTGAAGGAGGCAAGGCCGCACTGGAAGAGATGCGTAGCTATTTCTTCTCCGGCGATTATGATGAAGGAGATCGTCTTGCCAAACAACATTTGCAGCCAAAGAAGGGTAATTTCGGTACCCATCTTGGATTATGTGAAGTTGTTATTGATATGGAGAAGAAGAATTCGAGTTCGGATGAAGCTGGAAGCTTCCAACGTGAGTTGGATCTGACTCAAGCGCTTGCCGGAGCGTTCTGGAAGGATGACGACAGCATGATTCGACGTGAAGTTTTCGCTTCCAATGTCGATGATCTAGTGGCCTCCAGAGTCTGGAGCGAAGCTCCGGGTGGGGTAACCTTTACACTTGGGTTACAGGCAGGCACGAAATCATTCAAGGTTGTAGCTTTAGATGACAATACGCTTGAATTCCAAGGACAGGCAACGGAAAATGTACATAGTGATGGGACTTGTGGCGTATGGGCCAAGGGTTTGGTCAAGTTGGTTGTATCCGGGGGAACCATCGCAAGTAGAGATGGTCAATTGATCGTGACCGGAGCGGATGAGGCATGGATTTATTTTGTTGTCAGTACGGATTATCGCCGTACAGATCAGGATTGGGAAACAGAAAGCGAGTCTACGCTGTTGAAGGCTTTAGACAAGGGGTATGCCTTGCTGAGGGAGGAGCATATTCGCGATTATGGCGAGCAATATGACAAAGTTGATATTCAATTGGGGGTCAAGGGGAAAGCCGGTCTTTCTACAGACCAACGCATTCGTTTGTTGGAACAGAATGACAAGAATGAAGATCCGCAGCTGTTCGCATTATTTTTTCAATATGGACGGTATCTGACCATTGCGGGTTCTCGCAAGAACTCTCCGCTGCCGCTCCATCTCCAGGGAATCTGGAATGATGGTGAAGCGTGCCGGATGGGCTGGAGCTGTGACTATCACCTCGACGTGAATACCCAGATGAATTATTACCCCACAGAGATTGTGAATCTGGGAGAGAGCCATCTTCCGCTGTTGCGCTACATTGAAGATCTGGCACTGGCGGGCAGAGAAACGGCACGTAACGTATATGGATGCGACGGATGGGTCGCTCATGTGTTCTCCAATGTATGGGGTTTTACGTTACCTGGATGGGAGACCTCGTGGGGATTGAATGTTACAGGCGGATTATGGCTGGCTACACACCTGATTGAGCATTATGAGTACAGTCAGGATCGTGTTTTCCTTGAGAATGTGGCCTATCCCGTACTTAAAGAATCGGCGGCTTTCTATCTGGACTATATGTGTGAGCATCCTCGGAACGGTTGGCTGGTAACGGGCCCTTCGAATTCGCCGGAAAATCATTTCTATCCTGGTAATTCGAGAGAGGGGGCACAACAGCTGTCCATGGGAACGACAATGGACCAGATGCTGGTGTGCAGGCTCTTTGAGTTTTGTCTTCATTCAGTTGAACTTCTGAACAAAGACGAGGAACTTGGACGCAAGCTGTATGAAGCAATTAGCAAGCTTCCACCTCTACAGATCGGCAAGAAAGGCCAGTTACAAGAGTGGCTGGAGGATTATGAGGAGGTGCAGCCGGAGCATCGGCATTTGTCCCATATGTATGCTCTGTATCCGGACAGTCAGATTACACCTGACCGTACACCGGAACTCAGTGCCGCAGCACAAGTAACGCTGGAGAACCGCATGGTCCAGGAAGAGCTGGAGGATGTTGAATTTACAGCTGCTTTGTTTGGACTGGGTTTTGCCAGATTGCACGATGGGGAGATGGCATACAAACACCTCTCACATTTGATCGGCGGTTTGTGCTTCGATAATCTGTTCACCTATTCCAAATCCGGAATTGCAGGAGCAGAGAGTAATATTTTCGTCATTGATGGAAATTTCGGCGGTACAGCTGTCTTAGCGGAGATGCTGCTGCAAAGTTATGCGGGCGAGATTCACCTTCTCCCAGCGCTGCCACAGGCATGGAGCACAGGATCTATCTCCGGTCTGCGGGCAAAAGGGAATGCTGAGGTTGACATCGTCTGGGAGAATGGAAAGCTGACCTCTGCGAACATTCACACTTGCTCGTCAGGAACGTTCACCATTGGTTGGGGGAAACAAAGAACGATCCTTCATGCCGAAGCAGGCGAAAGGTACTATTTCAATAGCCAGCTGGAGTTGGTAAAATAACGATCTATACTTGAAAATAACTTTCATTGATCTGGGCCATGGTCCCACGGGGGGAAAAACATATAATAGAGACAGAAAGAGACAAAGGGAGGGGACATGGATGTACAGTATTTTTTTGGTAGACGATGAAGAACTGGGACTTGAGATGATGAGGGATTATATCCGTTGGGAAGAGATGGGGATCTATATCATGGGAACAGCGAGTAACGGCAGGGAGGCCTTGGAGAAGATTGAGGCTACCCAGCCGGATATCGTTCTTACCGATGTTCAGATGCCGATAATGAACGGTATTGATCTGGCTAGAAAGATATATGAGAGCTACGACTCGATCCAGGTGATGTTTCTTACCGGACACGACGAATTTCAATATGTAAAATCGGCTATCAACGTAGGGGCCGTGGGGTATATGTTAAAACCTTTGGATATGAACGAAATTGAAAGCGTTATCAGTAAAGTTAAACAGCGTTGTGAAGAGGTTGCAATGAAGAACCGTTCCATGGAGGCGGCCAAAGCCAATATCCTGAAGGAGTTATCCTACGAAAAAAATGAGGCTCGTGCTAATGATCTTGCTTGTAGTTACAGCCGTCTAACCCGACAACCGGAGTCCGACCGATATGCAATGGCCTTGTTCAGTATCGATCCCAAGGAGGCTGAAGAGGAACAGCAAAGTCTGGAGGAATGTACAGGTCGGCTGGTGGCTTTTCTCGACCATTTCTTCAAGGCGAAGAACATGAAAGCGATCTTTGTGGATTACAAGGAAGGAGAGACTGGTGTATTTATGGAAGCAGCCCAGCAGCCGGGACACTATGCGTGGGAAGACTTGGCTGAGGCTATTCGTAGTGCACTGGATTTCACGGTGACGGCAGCTGTAGGCGGACAAGAGACCGAGTTAGCCCATATTCACTGTCTGTACGAACAGACGCGTATCGTTTTGAACGAGCGTTTCTATGAAGGTACAGGCACGATTATTCATGCGGAGTCACTTTCGAACCAGTTTTATACGGAGCATATGCCCCCTTTTGAACAAAAGGGATGGTTTGAGGCTATTAACCGACTGGATTTTGAATGGGCGGCACAGAATCTGCACGGGTATATTGAGGGATTGGCAACACTGCGAGTCAAGAAGAAAATCATCTGCGACTGGTCGATAGATCTCGTGAATGAGCTGCTGGAGCAGCTCCATAAACCTGTTCCGAAGCGGGCTGAGCTATATCATTCCATCTATAATGCACTGACTCTGCATGAGATCGAAGATCTGATTCTCGGTACTGCGGAAGATGCTGTGAGCATGCTGGGTGAACGGTTTATGGACAAAAATGCAAAATTGATTCATAAGGTCCGTACCCTCATCGATCAGAATTACAATCAGCCAATTACCATCAACAGCCTGTCTGATCAGGTCTATTTGTCACCGAACTATTTGAGATCCATTTTTAAGGACAAAACAGGGATGACTATTCATGATTACCTGACACGCATCAGACTGGATAAAGCCAAGGAACTACTGGCAGATGGCTCGCTCAAGATTCACGATATCGCGCAGAACGTGGGCTATGAGAGTACATCCTATTTTATTTCTCTATTCCTGAAGACACAGGGCGTAACACCCAACGAATACAGGAAAAGTATATAACCATAAAGGTAAAGATGGTATTGATATGGCAAATGAAAGAGGCTTTCCTGTATGAATAGTAACATTGTGGTATGGAACATCCCCCTCCTCCTTTTTACAATTAGGCATATAGGAAAGAAAGGAGGAGAGAGGGGATTTAACAGCTCTTTATGAAAGCGATTACAGAAAATGGCTGTGAACCACTACAGGATAGGCATATGGAGATCTAACTCAATCAAAAGAAAATGGAGGCATGATATGTTGGGACGAATTATGAAAAAAGGATTTGTGTTCTTTATCATTATTTGTTTGGTCATAGGCGGGGGCCAGTTCGCCCGAACAGCTCACGCCGATGATATGAATACCTATGAAGCTGAGGCCGAGGGGAATATTTTGCTTGGTAACGCGACAATCTCTGATAGCCCGACGGCTTCAGGCGGCAAGAAGGTCGGAGGCATGTATCAGGGCAGTTCCTTGCAATTTAATAATGTTACTGTAAGTGAGACAGGAAATTATAAGATTTCCGTTTACTACATTTCAGGTGATTCCCGGCCATTCAATATTAGTGCGAATGGCGGGGAGAAGCAATATGAAGAACCGCCCAAGACAGTTGACTGGGATACGGTGGGAATGTTTGATGTGACCCTTCCGTTGAACGCGGGTACCAACACCATCCTGATTGATGATAACAACTGGTATTCTCCCGACATCGACAAGATCGTGATCCGAGGTTTGGACAGTGGTCATCCTGGAGAAGGTGGCGGAGATGATTGGAAGAAAAATCTGCATGGTGCAATCATCGAGGCAGAAGCAGCCGACAATATTTTGAAAGGCAATGCCAAGGTGGTGGACAGCAGTATCAGTTCAGGCGGAAAAAAAGTAACGGATCTGAACAAAAACAGCTCACTGCAATTTACGAATGTTACTGTACCGGCAGAGGGTACATATTTGATCCGAATATCTTATATCTCCGGTGACCAGCGACCTGTATATATGCAGGTAAACAATGGCACGGATGAGATGATTGATCTGCCCAAAACGGCAAGCTGGAATACGGTAGGCACGTATGATGCAGAAGCTTCCCTCCATAAGGGAGTTAATACCATTACGTTCTCGGATCATGATTGGTACTCCCCCGATTTTGACCGAATTGAAGTCATCCCGTATACGCTTAGCTATGAAGCCGAAGATTCGGGCAATACGCTGACTGGTGAAGCGCGTGTAACAGAGAGTCCGAATGCTTCCGGCGGCAAAAAGGTCGGCTATCTGAATGGCGGGAGCTCCTTGACGTTCAATCAAATTATAGCCCCCATGACAGGTGATTACCGCATTAAGGTAGATTATTTTTCCGGTGATCCACGGAGTTTCTATGTCCATGCGAATGGTGGGGAAGAGCAGTTTCATGACCTGCCCAAAACCCCGGATTGGGATACGGTAGGTACGTATGATCTTACACTCCCATTAACTGAAGGCGAGAATACGATCACCTTTTCAGATAATAATGGCTATTCTCCCGATCTGGACCGGATTATCGTTGAGCCTGCGATAGAGACAGAACCCGAAACACCGGGTGAAGGCGATGATGATCTGGGAACACCGGGTGACTCGCAACGATACGGGGATATTACGGTGACTGATTACACCCATGGCCTTCTGGTATCGAACGGACAATACGAAGTGTCTTATAATACCCAAACCGGATTTGCCGGTTACAGCTGGGCAGACGGACAGAAGATGCGGGGGATTTTCAGCAGCATTAAAATTGATGAGAATCTTGTTGAAACCAAAGGGTATGAGAGTCATGCAAGCGGTGGAGCACCAGTGGAGATTCAGGATGGATTCGGCAAAGGCATTGAGCTGACTTTTGTTCATACTTCGACGGGCAAACCAACCCTGAAGCAGATCTACCGGTTTTATGAAGATCACTCGTATTTCCTCAACCGTCTGGAAGCCAGCAGTGATACGGAGATCCAGAGTAATTATATGTCACCCATAACGGTGAAAAATACGAGCGGTGTAGATATCGGCGTCAGCTCAGATAATCGAGTACTGACCGTGCCTTTTGACAATGATGCCTGGATTCGTTACAAATCTCAAACGATGAACCGGGCGGATACCAGCTACGAAATGACGACGGTATTTAATAACCCGTCTCGTCATGGTCTGGTGATCGGTTCAGTAACCCATGACACCTGGAAGACAGGTATTGACTGGAAAGGCTCAGCTAATCGGTTGAATGAATTTGCTGTATATGGTGGTGCAGCCAGTGACGTTACCCGCGATACTCAGCCACATGGCAGCCTGACCGGTACTGAAATATCCTCACCTATGATTATGGTAGGCGGTTTCAGTGATTATCGTACAGGACTTGAAGAATACGGTAAAGCCAATGCGATCATCACGCCTCCCCTAGCCTTGAATCCGGAATTGCCGCAAGGTGTTCCAGTTGGATGGAATAGTTGGGGAGCTTATGACAGCGGGCTGTCGTATCAGAACGTAGTGGATGTATCCAATTATTTCAAGAACAGCCTGGCGAAGTTCAATAATAACGGCAACGTATTCATTAATATGGATTCCTACTGGGATAATCTGAGTGATGCAGAGCTTGCCCAAGCCGTATCCGTCATTAAGGACAATGGTCAGCATGCGGGCATCTATTGGGGACCATTTGTATATTGGGGCAACGATATGAGCCAAAAAGTGGATGGTACCAATGGACAATATACGTATGGTGATATTGTACTCAAGGATAGTGCAGGGAAACCTCTGCCTACACTGGATGGAGCATATGCATTGGATGTAACACATCCGGGGAGTCAAATGCGCATGAATTATTTTCTGGATAAGTTTAAAGCGCTTGGCTTCACATTCATCAAACTGGATTTCCTAACCCATGGCTCGCTGGAAGGCCAACATTATGATACTAATGTGACGACAGGGATCCAGGCATACAATGAAGGAATGCATTACGTCGAAGAACGATTGGACGGGAAAATGTTTATTAGTGCGTCCATCGCACCGATCTTTCCGAGCCAATATGCTCACAGCAGACGGATCTCCTGTGACACCTACGGCAAAATCAATGAAACGGAGTATATGCTCAATTCATTGACCTATGGCTTTTGGCAAAATGGAACGATCTATTCCTATACAGACCCTGATCATTTGGCATTAAGTAGAGCATCCAGCCTGGAGGAAGCCCACAGCCGGGTAAATTCCGGCGTGATTGCCGGTACAGTAATGCTGGATTCCGATGATGTGAATGATCCGAAGGCACAGGAGTACATGACGGCATTGTACAATAACACGGATGTTCTTCAGGTGGCGCTGAAAGGGAAAGTATTCAAACCACTTGAAGGGAATACAAACGCCAACGCCGCAGATACGTTTGTTCTGAAGGAAGGCAATGATTATTACCTTGCTGTATTTAATTACAACGGCAACAGTTCAGCAAACAAAACGATCGATTTGGGCCGCGCCGGACTGAATGATTCCAAAACCTATACTTTAAAAGACTTGTGGACAGGTGAATCCTCGTCAGCCACAGGTTCATGGTCCATCTCGCTGGGGCCGGCTGAATCGAAGTTGGTTAAATTAACCGAAAAAACGATCCCTGAAAATCCAGGCAACCCAGGAAACCCAGGTAATCCAAGCAATCCTGGCAGCAACAATAATACTACTAGTGGGAACTCCGGCAACAGCACAGCTCAGGAGAACGATACAGTAACACTGATCATCACAGCCGATATGCTGAAAGTGGACAGTGGGGCAGGGAAAGCCGTCGTAGACATCAAAGCGGATACTCAGGAAGTAAAACTTTCAACGGCTGTCTTACGCCAGCTCGGCAACCATCCACTGGAAGTGAAATCAGGCAAGCTAACCCTGCAAATCCCCGCGAGTTTGTTCCAGCAACTGTTGAGCAAGCTACCAGCTGGGCAACGGGAAGATAGTACGATTTCCTTGAAAATGGTTCCGCTTGGCAGCAAGGCCAGGGAGGTCATTGCCTCTGTGGAATCATCATCTCAGGCAACCGTTGCTCTTAAGGGAGAAATCTATGAATTCAGTCTTTCCACAACAACTAAATCAGGTACAACCGAAACACTATCTGTATTTGATCACCCCATTACGCTGAGCCTAGCAGCAGCTGAGGGCTTCGACCCTTCACAGGGAGGAATGTATTATATTAACGAAAATGGAGAACTGGAATTTTTAAAATCCGATTATGCGAATGGTGTATTAACGACTAAAGTGAGCCACTTTAGCAAGTATGCCGTGCTGGAACTAGATCGGACTTTTACCGATGTTCCGGCCAGTCATTGGGCCAACTCTGTAATCAAGGAGTTGGCAGCAAAGGGCTATGTCGAAGGTACAAACGAGGATCAATTTGAGCCAGGACGTGCAGTCACCCGCGCTGAATTCACCACCATACTCGTTCATTCTCTGGGGCTGACCGTACCAGGAGAAGTACAATTTTCAGATGTTGCGACAGATGCCTGGTACGCGGAACCCATCTCGATTGCGACCCAAGCCGGTATTGTGAAGGGACGAAGCGCAGTCAGCTTCCAGCCGGATTCGCAGATTACCCGGGAGGAAATCACGGTGATGCTGATGAAGGCATATGTACTGAATGTTGGGAACGTGCCTGTTGGTTCTACAGATATCTTGTTTACCGATATGGATCAGGTTTCTTCATGGGCAGCTGATTCGGTAAAGGATGCAGCCCGACTAGGACTGGTTCAAGGCCAAAGCCAGGGACAGTTTGTGCCTAAAGGGATTGCATCCCGTGCAGAAGCGGCTCAGGTCATCTATAACTTAATTTTGAAGTAGGCTTTAAGGCTGCGAATTCCATCGCAGCCTTATTTTCATACCTTTGAAATGACAGACGATATCCCCTATGGATTGTAAGAATGCGATATGGCTAATGTAACTCCTGCTTCCTACAATAATAAGTATGTTCACAACACACAGCACGAGGGTAACAGGAACTCGAAAGGATGATAAACTTGACGATTCAATATAATGAACAGCTACGTATATTTGCAATACAGACGCAAAAATCGTCCTACATTTTCGGAATTAATGAGAGAGACCACCTCCAGCATCTGTATTGGGGTGACCCCGTTGACATTGAGGACAGCGCTCCGTTGCTCCAACTACAATCCCATAGCTCTTTTGACGCGGAAGTGGAGAGAGAGGTAGAGGAGTACAGCTTCTGGGGAGGTGCATCTTATACAGAGCCATCTCTGAAACTGCGTATGCCTGATGGTGTCCGCGATCTTCAGGTAAGGTATGACCGTCATGAGATCATAGTACAGGATGGCAGACAGACGTTGATAATTACGTTGAAGGATCAGGTATATGCACTTGAAACACAGCTGGTATATCGGGTTATCCCGGAGTTCGACCTGGTGGAGCGTTACGCCAATATCGTCAATAGGGGACAGGGGGATATTGTGCTGGAAAGCATGCAATCCGCAGCCTGGACTTTGCCATATCTCCAGGATTACCGTCTGACGCATGTTACGGGGAAATGGTCGGGTGAATTCCAACTGCGCAATACCATTTTGACAGAGGGGAAAAAGGTGCTTGAATCGCGGAGAGGTTTCACAGACGGCCATGCCAACCCATGGTTTGCCATTGATGATGGTCTTTCGACAGAAAGTGGCGGCGGGGTATGGTTTGGTGCTCTCGCCTGGAGCGGTAACTGGAAGATGGTCGCTGAGAAGACGCCATTCACGCATGTGCGGGTCACAGGTGGCATCCATGATTTTGACAATGAATGGTTGCTGGCTGCGGGCGAGACGTTTGAGACACCTGTCTTTGTCGGCGGATTCAGCCCTGAGGGCTTTGGTGGAATGAGCCACCGCTTGCATCAATATCAATACAAGTACATACTGCCTCGCAGTGAAATTGGGAAAGTGCTGTACAACTCCTGGGAAGCTACCTACTTCGATGTGAACTCACAGGACCAAATGGCGCTTGCCGAGCGGGCAGCCAGGATGGGTGTGGAGCTATTTGTCGTGGATGACGGCTGGTTTGGACAGCGGCATTCCGACCGTGCGGGGTTGGGCGACTGGAACGTGAATCAGGAGAAATTTCCAAACGGACTTGTGGAGCTGATTGACCGGGTTCACGGACTTGGGATGGAATTCGGTATATGGGTGGAGCCGGAGTCGGTCAACCCGGATAGTGATCTCTATAGAGCACATCCAGACTGGGTATATCATTTTGAAACCCGGGGACGTACAGAGCTTCGCAATCAGCTGCTGCTAAACATTTCCAAGCCTGAGGTTAAGCAATACATTATCCATTTTATGACCGAACTGCTTGGTAACCATGAGATTAAGTTCATTAAATGGGACATGAACCGGACCATCACGGAGCCTGGCATGAAGGGTCACCCCATTAACCGCCAGAAAGAAATATGGGTAAGGCATGTCCAGAGTCTCTATGATATATGGGCACAGCTACGAGCCAAGTTCCCGGATGTCGAGTTTGAGACTTGCGCAGGGGGTGGCTCGCGGATTGATCTGGGCATCTTCCGTTATGCTGACCAATCCTGGCCGAGTGACAATACGGATGCGTTCGACCGTCTGAGTATTCAGGAAGGCTTCTCGTATACGTACGCGCCACGTATGATGACCTGTTGGGTAACCGAGTCACCTACAGGAATGAACGGTCGAAACGTCTCCCTGAAGTATCGTTTCCACAGTGCAATGATGGGCACGCTTGGTATTGGCTCCAACCTGAACGAGTGGAGTAATGAATGGATTGAGCAGTCCGAGGAATTCATCGGTCAGTACAAAGCCATTCGCCACCTGGTACAATTCGGTAGACAATTCCGTTTGACTGCGCTTCGTCATAAGGGAGTTACCGCTGTACAGTACAGCGATGCTGCCGCAAGTGACCTTGTGCTGTTTGCTTTTCTTCAATCGCAGAAGCTGGGTGAACCGTTGCCCAGACTCCGTTTGGCAGGTCTTCAGGCTGATAAGACCTATCTCATTGAAGAGTTGGGGTTATCGGTCCGTGGCCGTGCTCTGATGAACATTGGGGTGGAATTGCCTCTACGCGGTGATTTTGACAGCCTGGTGTATCGTGTTCGTGAGCAGGTGTAACGTTCTGTAGAATGGTTTAAAAGGAGTGCTTTGCAAGCCAATAGTGGCTGCATCGCACTCCTTTTTTATTGAATCTCTTTTTGTGGCAGACGGATCTGGACCGTGGTTCCCATGCCCAGTTTGCTAAACACTTTGACACCGTAGTACTCACCAAATTTCAGCTTAATTCGCCGATCCACATTGGAAATGCCATAGCCTCGTCCTTCTTTCTCTTCAAACAAAGACTGAAGCGTCTCACGCCGCATGCCCATTCCGTCATCTATAACAGATAAGATGATGCTACTGTTCTCGATGACGCCCTTGATATTGATATTTAGAGGCCGATCCTGATTCCAAAGAGCGTGAATCACTGCATTCTCCACAAAAGGCTGTAACGCAAGCTTCACGGTCGAGTAGGGCAGGATCGACTGATCTATCGTGTAGATGATGTTCAGCTTGCCCTTAAATCGAATAAGTTGAATAGCATTATAGCTCTGCGTTAGCTTCAACTCCTCATTGATGGTCAGGATACTCTTTCCTTTATTCAGAGAGATCCGATAAAACTTGGCCAGATGAAGGACCATATCCTGAATCTGGGGATCCTGATGCTTGACGGCCAGAGAGGAGATCGAGCCGAGTGTATTATACAGAAAATGAGGATTGATCTGAGCTTGAAGCAGATCAAGCTCGGCTTCCTTGCTCTGTAGCTCCTTCTGGTAGACCTCCGTTACCAGACTTTTCAACCGGGTTGTCATCTGTTCGAATGCAAAGTGAAGCTGTCCTATCTCATCACTGCCCATTTGTTCCTCATGGGTAGGGTTGAAATCTCCTCGTTCAATACGGCGAATCATTCGTATTAACGTCCTGATGCGTTTGCTGAACAGCGAAGCGGTAATATAGATGAGCAACAGCGCCACGCCGATGAAGCCCAGTGAAATTTTGATAATAAGCTGAGAGAGCGATTTGGCATCCTTGATAATACTGTCATACGGGAAGATGGATACCGTTTTCCAGCCGTTTTTGAGCGTGTTATAAACCGCTAGAGCCTTTACGCCTTGATACGTTGTATCAAATCTCCCTGAAGCCGCATCGTCAAAATTTTGATGAAGAAGCTCGGGCAGGCTTGTATTAATTAACTGTTTGTCGGCGGAGGACAGAATCATACCTTTGTCATTTATGATGAAAATATCTTTGCCGCCTGCTTCCTTTTCCATTAAGGAATAGATGACAGACTCGGAGATTTGAAAGACCAGCATCCCGTAAGGATACTGATTACTATTGTTGTTCAGCAGTCGTGCGAGCGTAAACATGGCAGGACCGTTCTCTGTCGGCGGCGATGAGAGATGAATGATGTTTCCATAGGATTGTTGCAGCTTGTGGAACAGCTCCGTGTTTTGAACTTCGGGTGTAATTGGCCGGATATAATAATTGTCTTTGGGCAGCGATGGATTGTCCGAATAAATGAAGGCGCTATCAAAATCAGGGTAGGCAGCCATCACGGTGTCGATACGATTGCCAATATAATTATAGACGTCCAGATACGATGGATCATCCTGATACTCGTTCGTCAGGTAATTGGCAAGGCGGTTATCCAAATAAATAGAGGCGGAAATATGTTCATAGCTGTCCAGCTTGTTCTCCAGATTTTTAGTGATCTGAGCTGTTGAGTTCGTCATATTGATGTAGATCTGCTCGGTAAGTTTCGTTTTGGTAAGTTCATAGGAAAAATAAACCAATAGCATCATTGGAATGATGGTGACCAGAACAAATACCATGAACAATTTGGAACGAAAGCTCAGGTTAACAAAAGGCATGTATATGTATTTTCGATAGAATTGGCGCATTCGAAAGCCCTCTCTTGACTGAATATTCGTTGCACAGTTCATCATAGCAGAGTAAATATGGAAATCCAATCCCTCCCTTTGCACAAAAACATCTTTAAAAAGCGGTATCTTTCGGAGAATTCAACTATGGCAAGCGATCTGCGTCAAATTTATGATAAATAGGAGAGAAGTGAATCAGATATGGCCGGCCATACTGCGGTATAGAAAAAGGGAGGGTATTTAATGCATAAGGTAAGCGCTATCAAAACAGTCAGGAGCAATAATCTGATAAGCAGACTAAAAGAGCAAAAATGGTTATTCGTGCTTATGCTTCCTGCCTTCATTGCTACATTGTTATTTTCCTATGGTCCGATGTTTGGATTGTATATGGCGTTTACGAATTATCAACCGGGTGGGGGATCGTTCTTTTACCAGTTCTTCCATGCCGAATTTGTAGGTTTCCAATGGTTTGAGTATTTCTTTACTACAGGAGATTTCTACCGGGTTATGCGCAATACGCTTGCGACAAGCTTGCTGACACTGTTCTTCGGATTTCCTGCCCCGATCATCCTCGCGCTTGTGCTGAATGAAGCGAGACAGGGATTTTTCAAACGTTTTGTGCAGACGGTTTCTTATCTGCCGCATTTTATCTCATGGGTTATTGCAGCCAACATTGTGATTACGCTGCTGGCTTCGGATGGAATGCTAAACAACATTCTGGTTCTGCTGGGTATTGTCAAAGAACCTGTCGCATTTTTGCAGAACGGGCCTCTATTTTGGTGGATTATCGCACTGTCGAACATGTGGAAAGAGATGGGTTTCAGCGCCATTATGTATCTCGCCGCAATCGCTTCCATAAATCCGGAGCTGTATGAAGCCGCCAGAGTGGACGGAGCGAGCCGATTTAAGCAAATGTGGCATATAACGCTACCATCCATGCGCCCTACCATTGTCATATTGGCTATTCTCGCGGTCGGAGGCATTTTGAATGCAGGATTTGAACAGCAATACCTGCTGCAAAATAACACCGTACTTGAATACTCCGAAGTGATTGACATTTATGCCTACAAATACGGACTACAGAATAGCATGTTCTCCTACGGGGCTGCTGTAGGGATGTTTAAATCCGTTGTTGCCTTTATTCTTGTTCTCATCGTGAACCGGATTTCCAGAAAAGTGAACGACCAGGCGTTGTTCTAACTATAAAAGACAGAGGGGAGCGCTTGTAATGATTCTGAACAGATTCGGGGATCGTATTTTCAAAATAATTGTGTATTTCATTCTTATTCTCGTATTACTGGTTACATTTCTTCCGTTTTGGAATATACTCGTTCTTTCATTGAATAGCGCGGAAGATACGGTACGGGGCGGCGTTTACCTGTGGCCAAGGGATCTGACCTTGGATAGCTATCAGCAGATTCTGAAAGATAGCGAGATATTGAACGGGCTGTGGATAACCGTCAAGCGAACGCTGATTGGTGCACCGCTGTCGGTTCTGGTCATTACGATGCTTGCGTATCCGCTAAGTCGGCGGAATCTGATTGGACGCAAAGGCTGGAACCTGTACTTTATCTTTACCATGTATTTCAGTGGTGGACTCATTCCATTCTACATGGTGCTTAAGGCACTCAACATGATCGATACATTCTCGGTATTCATTTTGCCAAGTTTGATGAATGTGTTCTATATGATCATTGTCCGTACCTTTATGGAGCAGCTGCCCCATGAGATTGAAGAATCGGCGAGGGTGGATGGGGCTAACGATCTGACGATTTTCTTCCGGATTGTGATGCCGCTGACAACACCTGTGCTTGCAACAGTGGGCCTTTTTCAAGCCATTGGACATTGGAATGCCTGGTTTGATTCCTATGCGTTCACCTACAGCTCAGACCTGAAGACTTTGCAGGCCGTGCTCGTCAAAATATTGAATCAATTTCAGACTGGTGGCATGATTTCCCAAACGCAAATGCTAGCTAACTCCGCCAAACGAAACGCCGTTTCCAGCGATACCATTCGAATGGCTGCTACGATGGTAGCCACTTTACCAATCGTTATGGTGTACCCGTTCCTGCAAAAATACTTTGTTAAAGGCATGACTTTGGGAGCGGTGAAAAGTTAATCTGTTCCATAATCCGGTTACAGGGAAGGCTTGTCCGGTAGTCTCTCCCTGAAAGGGGGTGGGCAAAGATTGTTTTGGAAATGCTCAATTTAGCACAACAGGAATTTATTCATTGGGAGGAATTAGGGTGTCAATGACAAAGACTAAAAAATGGATGATCATGGGGATTACGGCTGCATTAGCGTTTGGTTTACTGGCGGGTTGCTCCTCCAATGATGGGGAGAACAATACAGCAGGTAAAGACGGGGAACAAGGGCCGATTACGCTGACTTGGTTTGATGGCAATACCAAGGGAGAACCTTTTACTGATGCTGTTGCCCAGGAAATTACCAAAAAGACGGGCATAGAGATTTCCATCCAGCAACCAACGGGTAATCCAACAGAAAAACTGAGCCTAATGCTGGCGAGTGGTGACTATCCCGATGTGGTGGTCATGAGCCGGGGAGATGCTTCCCTTGATAAGTACATTTCAAGCGGAGCATTCATTCCGCTGGATGAGTTAATCGAAAAGTATGGTTCGGATCTGAAAGAAATGTATGGTGAAACCTTGACCAAAACACGTTATACCGACGGCAAGAACTACTATCTGGCAAACTGGTATGGGCTCGACAGTGACCCGGTCTTCGGTATGCTGATGAGACAAAACCTGCTGGAAGAGTTTCTTCCTGACAAAGCAGATGGTTCACAGCCACTTACAACGGACGAGTTTGAAGCTCTCCTGAAAAATTTCAAAGAAAAATACAACACGATTGATGGCAAAGAGTCCATTCCCATGACGATGAACGGTGAGAACATGGGCGCGAATCTGGGAACATTCAAGGGCATGTGGGGCTTAAAAGCATACTATGACAACAACGGACGTCTGCAGTATGACGTCAAGGACCCCAAATATCGTGAAATGCTGTTATATATGAATAGATTATATAGAGAAGGTCTGATTGAGAAGGAATTTGCCATTAGTAAAACACAGACCTGGATTCAAAAGCTGACGACTGGCGCGGTATTCGCTACCCCAGGTGCATATTGGGACCCAGGTAACGGTAATGCGGCGCTAAAGAAGGACGGCGGAGAGAAGAATCAGTTATTCGCATATAAAGTTGTTGCTCCAGGTGTAGATCCGGCTCAAACAACATTTGGTCCAAGAAGTTCGCTTGGATGGGATGCGATCGCTATTACCAAAAATAACAAACACCCGGAAGAGACAATGAAGCTCTTTAATTATCTGGCTAGTGATGAAGGACAGCACTTGCTGCTGTGGGGTAAGGAAGGTGAGCAATACACCATGGTGGATGGCAAGAGACAACCGGACCCTGCATTCTTGCAGAGTTTCAAGGATAATTGGGATGACACGGTGAAGAAAAGCGGCGTTCGCAAATGGTTATGGTTTATCAAAAATGGTCTGGACCCGAATGGACAGCCGTATGATATGGCGGTCAAATTCCAGCGCAGTGAAGTGGATGAACTGGCCATTAAGAGTCTTGGCGATTCCGTATGGGATACAGCACAGTATGATAACCTGAATCCGGATGGGGGAACACCTCAAGCACTGACCGCCCAGAAGGTGAAGGATATTATGGATCAGAGCATTACGAGAGCAATAATTGCTCCAAGTGAAGCTGAAGCCAACTCTGTATTTGACAAGATGCTGGAGGATATGAAGAAGGCTGGCGATGAGAAAGTGGAAGATATCATTAACGAGAAATATGCTCAGCGTATGGAACTGTGGTCTTCGAAATAATTGGAAATCAACTTATAAATGAGAGTGTCCCGGGTGCTTGCCCGGGGCGCTTTTTATTTATGGACGCATTTAATCATAAATGCGAACGAAGTGAGAGGGAATTCATAAATCAATTAACAATTGCTTGGACTCTAGTTGACTAAACCATTTCTTATATGTTGAACTAGTAAAAATGCTATAGAAAGTGGGAAACAAAATTTATGATTCCATTAGTATATGACCAGATTAACCATTGGGGAAGGGACGACGAATTTTTCCTTGCATTGCTAAAGAAATTAAAAGTAGAGTCTATCGTTGACTTAGGCTGCGGAACAGGAAGATGGACTACTCATCTTGTTCAGTACGGTTATAAAATTACAGCTATTGATCCCCATGAAGAAGCGATTGAAATGGCGAGAATTAAAGATAATTCTGGCAATGTGAATTGGATTGTAGGAGATAGCTCAAATTTACAAACCAATGCCTATGACGCGGTTATTATGACTGCCAATGTTGCACAGGTATTTCTTACAGATGATAGTTGGAAGAAAGTAATCTCAGACGTATTTCGATCCCTAAAAGTTGGCGGTCACTTTATTTTTGATATTAGAAACCCTTTGGCAAAAGTGTGGGAAGAGTGGGAGAAGGACAGAACTCCGGACTTAGCTAAAGATATGCGAAGTGGAGACCCTCTTGAAATCTATACAGAATATGAAGGGTTTGAGGGAGATATCTATACTTTTTATGAAACTGTAAAAAATACAAAAACAGACGAAGTCCTAGTTCATGAAAAAATGCAGATCAGATTTCGAAATCAAGGAGAATTGGATGAGTCGCTGAAACAAACAGGGTTTTCGGGAATTGAAACATATGGCGATTGGGAGTTTGAACACGCAAATTCTAAAAATCGATCCTTTATTTTTCATTGTGTAAAATAGAGTCATTGAAATGCACTATAATAGTGCTCTTTTTCACTTTCAATTCTTTTGGGCACACCAAAGTGAGATTCCAGTCATACTTACTCAGCATAATGGTAAATGGGGCACAACAACCTCGAATGGTTCATCAGGATGGTCTATTCATCCTGAGTTACCTGTGCTCGCTCAAAATGTAATCATTCAAAAGAATCACCCCGATTCCTTTCAGGATACAGACCTTGAATCCCATTTAGTTCATTTAGGCGTTAATCAACTGATTGTTGCAGGAATCCAAACGGAGATATGTGTTGATGCGACATGTCGTAGAGCATTTAGCATGGGATATGAAGTTATACTAGTAAAAGATGGTCATAGTACCGCCGATACTTCTATCTTGAAAGCAGATCAAATCATTTCACACCATAATATTCTATTACAAGATTGGTTTGTTTCTTTAAGCGATACTCAGAAGATCATTATGTCAGTTTCAAGTTAAAAAAAGGAGTATCAGTCACTTTCTACAAACGTATTAGGCTACCGTTTTTTTTTCAGAAAGGGCTATGTATGATATGGGAGGAACAATGTTTATGTCGTTTGTTTGTCGCGAGACAAGAACATTGTTCCATGCAAAAATAGCATCACTATTCCTGATTTATGGTTCTGTCTTCAAATAGCCCGATTACTGATTAGTTGCATATCTAATCATCGGGCGTATTACTTAAAACCTCATTAAATACCGTAATACATGAAAATGTTCACATTGTTATGGGACAACTGACTTAGGGCGCCATAATTTCGGGGTGTAAGGCTGTGAAGAAAACTATCTTCAAATCATCGGTTTCAACCGAATTCTTTACCGAAGTCCTCCATCTTTTCAAGGATTGGAAGTAACTTCATTCCCTTTTCTGTCAAAGAGTACTCGACTCGTGGAGGAACTTCCGGATAAATATCACGTTGAATAACGCCATCATTCTCTAATTCCTTAAGTTGCTTGGTAAGTGAGCCCTGAGAGAGATCCCCAAGGAATTTTTTGATGTCCGAATAACGACGTGTTTCATCTTTTAGATACCATAATATAAAATACTTCCAGCGTCCCGAAAGAACATTCTGCGTAAAGGCTATCGCGTACATATCACTATTTCCATCTATGAACTCTTGCTCAAATCCTTCATTACAAACCCGCATTGATATCACTCCTATTCTATAGGTACAGAAAGATGTACTATGTTCATTTATATTGCCCTCTTTGCAAAACAAACGAACACACTTAAGATTGGGTCAACAACCAAAGCAATTTAATTTTGTTTTAAAAAGAATCTTATTTTTTAGTTATATATTTAGCATGCTAAGTAATTATTATATTTTTCAATGTCATCGTTAGCAAGCTAGACTATTAAATTTATTGTGTATTGCAAATCCACTACTTGCTTATATGGAATGAAGGAGAAGAATTCTATGCAAAAAAATAAGACGATGCAATTGGCTCTACAGATGGTTTCGGGATACGGCGGTGAATTCAGCGCTTGGAGAGTGCCTGGCACTGACCCAGCAGCTTATACAAATATAGATAGTTATGTCGAACGGGCGAAGATAGCCGAACAGGGGAAGTTTCAAATGATTTTTATTGCCGATACTCCTTCATTAACTGTGAACTTAGGCACTCAGACGCCTGCGTTCCCAATGGATCCAACATTGGCTCTAATGGCCGTAGCCCGAGAAACGAAACACATTGGACTTGTTGCTACACTCTCTACTACATTCAACTATCCATACAACATTGCGCGTCAGTTCAAAGCACTGGATGTAATTAGTCAAGGACGTGTAGGTTGGAATGCGGTTACTACATCCGAGCCCTCAGCTGCTGCAAATTTTGGAGCAAAAGTTGCCAACCGTAAAGAACGGTATGACAAAGCACATGAAAGTATACAAATTGTTCAGGCTTTGTGGGGGAGTTGGGAGTCCGATGCTTGGACACTTGATGTAGCAGGAGGAACATTCGCTGATATGGACAAAATCAAGCCAATACATCTTCAAGGTCAATATTATGCATCTCGTGGTCCTTTGCCAATTCCTCCTTCTGAACAAGGCCAACCTGTTATTTTTCAGGCGGGAGGAGGGGGTGAGGGATTAGAATTAGCTGGGAGATATGCCTCGGGCGTGTACGCAAATCCCTATGATATCGAATCTGCTCGTGAACAAAGACAAGCGATTCGGCAAAGTGCCGTTCATTTTGGGCGAAAACCTGATGATATCAAGATGTTTGCGGGTTTTATGTTTTCGCTAGCTTCAACCGAAGAGAAAGCCTTGACACGTCGAAAACAGCTTATGAGCTTTAATCCTCAGGAGATTCCTAGTCGGGTAAGTTATCTCGGTTCAATGATCGGTTTACCCTTGTCGGTAAACTCGATAGATATTGATAAGGCATTACCTGCTGACTTGTTGAAAAATGCATATGCTCATCCAATGGATCCAAGATCACCAAAAGCCTTGAAATTACTGCAGCAAGGGCTATCCATTCGCGATGTTCTTGCCCATGGGGTCATTAATTATCATCCTGTCGTTGCAGGCACACCCACACAAGTTGCTGATTTTTTAGAAGAATGGTTTTTGGCTGAAGCGTGTGACGGCTTTTCGGTCGTCCCCGATATAGCTTTTGATGGCGTTGCGGATTTTGTAAACCAGGTTGTCCCTATCTTGCAGGAACGTGGTTTGTTTCACACCGAATACGAAGGAAAAACCCTTCGAGAGAACATGGGCGTTCCATACGAATATGGGATGCGGGTATTGAAATAAACAAATAAAGGAGAGATTACATGAATCACACACTTGAGTTGCTTCATAATCACACATCGTATCGTACGTACACATCGCAACCCTTAACAGAGGAACAAGTCGATGCGATCTTTAAGGCCGCTAATCAAACTTCATCGTTCAGTCTTTTGCAGGCCGTGTCCATTGTTCGTATCACTGATCCGGTTCTACGAAAAAAGGTGAGAAAACTTTGTGTTGATCAACCTTATATTGAAGAGGCGGCAGAGTTTTGGATTTTTTGTGTGGATTTGAACCGAAACCATCAAATTGCTCCGGATGTAGATATCGAATATATTGAATTCCTCTTGATTGGTTCATTCGATGCCGGGCTCATGGCACAAAATGCATTAACTGCGGCTGAATCTATGGGACTAGGCGGTGTTTTTATTGGTGCGGTCAGAGCTAATATTGAGGAATTATCAGACTTGTTGGGCTTACCGAAGTATGTGATTCCCTTGGTGGGATTATGCATAGGCAGTCCCATGGGAAATAAACCTGAACGGAAACCTCGTCTGCCTCAATCTATGGTTTTACTTGAAAATCAGTATCAGGCACTCGATCAAGATAAATTGGCTATTTATGACGAAACCATGTTGAAATACTATGAGAATCGTCCAATAAGAGCTCCTTTTACAGTGAAAAAAGTAACAGGATGGAGTGATCACATTCAGGATCACCTTCAAAGAAGTATCCTACCTCAAATGATGGACTATTTGAACAAACAAGGATTTGCTAAAAAATAACCAATGTTCACGGAAACCTTTCCGAGTATCAAAATGACATGTATGAGGTACAATGACACCATTATTAAATATTAAATAGGAGTGAACAAAATGAGATTCGGAATCATTGGCGCAGGACCCATTGCATTATCTATTTCGAAAAAGTTGGTAAATAATAATCACGATGTGAAAATTGCAGATGCTCGTGGTGTAGAACGTCTCGAAGGGAAACCACTTAATGCAACTCCTGTGAAGGTAGAAGATGTGATTTCCAATATTGATGTTCTCATCATATCTATTCCTCTTCATGCGCTGCCTAATATTCGTAGTGTAGTGGAAAAAGCGGCGGATGAAGTTATTGTAGTCGACACTTCCAATTACTATCCTCAAATGGGAGTGAAAATTGATGAGATCGAGAACGGGATGGTTGAAAGTGTCTGGGTCACAAAACAATTAGGCAGATCAATTATCAAAGCTTTTAATAATTTGTTAGCCTATACTTTAGAATATGAGGGTAGACCGGAAGGAAGCAGTCGTCGCATTGCGGCAGCTATTGCCGGTGATGATCTTCAGCAAAAGCAAACAATTATGAGCATAGTCAGCGAAGTAGGTTTCGATACAGTGGATAGTGGGAGTTTAAATGATTCATGGAGACAGCAGCCAGGAACACCAGCATATTGCACAGAACTAACCAAAGAGGAATTAACTGAAGCACTTCAAAAGGCAAATAAAGAACAAGTCCCATTTCTACGGGACAAAGTTATGGAGAAGCTGATCACGGCTTCTGGTGGATATTCGCATCAAGAAATCGTCAATCTAAATAGAGAAATGTATAATTCCTAAAGTAATAACTCTGATACTAATTTTGAAGAAGCGGCAGATGAGGACACACAATAATGTCTATCTGTCGCTTTTTTGAAATTTTGGTTCACATGCAGTACGATTTCCAGAGAGATATTTGCTAAAAATGATGGATCTGCACTGGGATGAGTTTAACTTGATAGTGAATTGACTCCTAAAATAACGTCGTGATACATTTAGTTTGCTTAATATTAATTGCTTAAAGGGAGGGAACATACATGACAGATGCAGTAGACTGTGACATTCGACAGTCTTTAGATCGGATTTCCTCCCAAATGCGTCGAAATTATAGTGAATCACTGCGGGAACTTAATCTTTATGTAGGGCAGGATAATTTGCTCTATCGTCTGTGGATGGGTGACGGCGTAACACAGATGCAGCTATGTGAACACTTAAAGTGTGAGCCTCCTACAGTAACAAATATGGTTAAATCACTGGAGCATAACGGATTTATATATCGCAAACGTGATGTACAAGATGCGCGAGTCATGCGTATTTACCTGACCGAAAAAGGAAAAGAATTAGAGCAACCAGTCGATAAAAAATGGAGGGAGCAACAAGCAAAATTGCTTCACTCTATTTCTGAGGAAGAACGTCTGATCTTAAGAAAGCTAATGCAACAAATGGAGAGGAATATAATATGACCGGGGATCGGTTGCAGTTTTGCTGAAATGTAATCAACAGAGCGAAGATACGCGGCATCACTGACTGAAAGTCGCGAGACTTGAACATGTGTCCACTTAAGTCGCTAATTTAGCGGCTTTTTTATTTTATCTGTACCAGTTACATTTTTGAGTTTGAATAGTACATAAGCTATCATTTACACAAATATTTTTAAGAGGAGTGCTTACTTTGAAAAGCGTCAACATACATATTAGGGATATTTCCGTCGATGATGCTGCTGGACTACTCCAGTTGCAGAAAGAAAACCGTGATTTTTTTGAAAGATACGCACCGATACGCACCGACGAATTTTATACGCTGGAAGGACAACTTAAGTATATTCAAAAGCAGGTCGAAGCTAGAAAAAATGACCAAGCCTATAATTTTGGAATCTTCACAAACACCGATAATATGTTAGTGGGGACGGTAAGCCTTTTCCACGTGATGCGGGGCCCTCTTCAAAGTGCATATATCGGATACGACTTAGATCAGAAAAGTAATGGTAGAGGCTACACGACTGAGGCTGTTCGGTTAGTCGTTGACCATGGCTTCCATAAATTAAAATTACATAGAATCGAAGCAGGGGCAATGACGCATAATATCGCTTCAATTCGAGTGCTTGAGAAGGTTGGCTTTCAAAAAGAAGGCATTGCTCGACAGAATGTTCATATTAATGGAAAATGGGAGGATCATCAGATACTCGCGATCCTTAACCCATACAGTTAGTTCTTTAGAATATGAGTAGTACTGCGTCCATGTAGCTTTACGTTATAGAGTATATTAACGTTTGCTCAATAATACGAAGAAAGCAGCTAATCTATGTGATTGGCTGCTTTTTGTTTTAACTAACGAGCAGGATCGTTCAATGACTAAAAGGCAATAGATCAACGAAAAAAGTGTCGAGGGACAAGATTAATAAGAAAACTCAATATTTCGTGGCGAGACATTGGTTTCAAAAAATCCTTTACTAATCCTAAAAGTCAATTAAGCTCTTGATATTTTTAATTGTTGCAAAGTGCATTGCTTCATGGTAAATCAGAAAACCCAGTAATTGTTCTACATTTGTAAAGGTAAGTCCTGTAGAAGACTTGTAATGAGGATTGATTTCTTCTTTCAATTTGCTTAAAAGTACCGATTCAACCCTTTCAATTTGTTCAGTTAACAACTCGATTATTTGAGACAACGTTGGAGGCTCTATATTCCAGTCAGACGGTTTAGTTCCTGATTCAAACAACTTACTAAAATTAGCAGGATATTTGGTTTCTTCCCCAGTAAGTTGGAAAGCGAACTTTTCATGTATAACATACATATGGCCTAGATTCCATTTTATATTGTTTTTCAATCCTGTTGGAATGATTTCCGAGGCAGAGTCATTTATATTCCTCACATAATCAATTGCCTGACGGCGAACAAATCCCAATTGTTTTGCGACAAAATTGCTCATGATATTGACCTCCGATCAAGTCGCTAATGAAATCGTTAAGAAATGTGTCAATGACCAGAGTTGCTTTTAGAAACATAAGTTGAGACTCGTTGTGACAGATTTGCCAACGTACGTTCAAAAAAGGATTCATCATGAAGTCCTCTACTCAGAATTAATCCCCCTTGAATACTAGCAATGGTTTCCTCTGAAATCTGGTCAGCAGTCTCTTTAGAGATACCTGTTTGAACTAGTGCCGCGCTTAAGGCTTCAATCCATCTTATAAAATATTGCCGAATTACAGCAGCGAATCGATCTCTTGTTTCGTCCAAAGCGAATGCACCAATAAGGCATATACGCTGACCGGATTGAAAATAAGTATTGACCTCTTGCCACATATGATCAATGGCTGCCCGGGGTTCATTCTTTTCGAGCGGTTCAAAAATGTTCTTGATAAACCATTGATCAATATGTGCAAGAATTTCAGCAGCCATCTCATCTTTTCCACCCGGAAAGAAATAATATAAGCTTCCTTTAGATAGACCTGTACGGGCTGTAATTTTACTCAAAGATGCACCCTCATAACCTAATTCACGAAATACCTCAGTAACGAGAGGGATCACATCAGATTTTTCAAAAACAGTGCGCGTCATAGGTTTAACTCACTTAGGCTTGGGTGTTCAGCGGGGCGCGTGCCGAGAGGCCAATGAAATTTTCGTTCCTCTTCCTTAATCGGCATGTCATTAATCGAAGCAAATCTGCGCTGCATCAAGCCGTCGTCAGCAAATTCCCAATTCTCGTTTCCATACGATCTGAACCAATTGCCACTATCATCACGCCATTCATATGCGAATCTAACTGCAATACGGTTATCCGTAAATGACCAAAGCTCCTTGATCAGGCGGTAGTCCGATTCTTTGGCCCATTTTCGAGTTAGTAAAGAGACAATTTCTTGGCGGCCTGTTATAAATTCGCTCCGATTTCTCCAATAACAATCCTCAGTATACACAAGTGAGACGCGCTGAGGGTCTCGGCTATTCCAGCTGTCTTCTGCCATACGTGTTTTTTGAATTGCTGTCTCACGAGTGAATGGGGGAGTTAAATTATTCATTAAATTTTCCTCACTTTCTATACCGTTTGTATTAATATAAACCGATCGGTTTATAAGTGCAAGTTTACAACCGAAATTCAATACAACTATCGAATCGGTTCAGATTCATAATGTACCAAGTAGCAATCAATCTTATGCTTTAGTGGCTCATTTTGTTTACTCCCAATGATCAATAGGGTGTTCATTCCTCAGATACATTCCTATGAAATTTTGAACAAGCAGGACGTTCTCCTCTATAGGAGGCGTTCTGCTTGTTCTCTCATTTTGTTCTTTTAGCTAAATGATTAGTCGAATTAAATTAACCTTGCAAAAATTCGATCAATGCTGCATTAAATTGTTCAGAATGGGTCGCATTGAATCCGTGTGGTCCACCTTCGACAACGACCAGACGGCTGCCAGGGATGGATTCATGAGTACGTTGTCCGCTCACCTCCAAAGGCACGATGGCATCTGAATCACCATGGATAACCAGTGTTGGAATGTTGAACTTCTCCAGATCCTGACGGAAATCCGTAAGGGCAAAGGCAGCAATACAATCCAATGTGCCTTTAGGTGAAGCCAGAGCTGCAATATCACGGTTATAAATACGGAATGGTTCGCTCACAAGGTCTGTGCGGTCTCCAGCAGCGAAAAAGTTGCTTGTAAAACCATCCAAAAATGCTAGCCGATCCGCTTTAACCCCGTTTTGGAATTCTGCAATCGTTGCATCATCCAATCCGCCTTGAGGATTATCTTCGGTTATATAGAGATAGGGAGGAACCGCTCCCGCAAATACGGCTTTAGAAACGCGTTCTGTCCCGTAGGTTCCCACATATCGTGCAACTTCTCCGCCACCCATGGAGAATCCGACTAATGTGGCATCACGCAGATCAAGGTGCAGTATCAATTTATGCAAATCCGATGCAAATGAATCATAGTCATAACCATCCCAAGGTTGAGAAGACTGACCGAATCCACGACGGTCATATGTGATAACACGGTAGCCTGCTTCAATTAGGGCAGGAACTTGCTTCTCCCAGGATCGTCCACTCAAAGGCCAGCCATGAATCAGAATAATTGGTTTTCCCGCACCATGATCTTCATAATACAGTTCAATTGGTTGTTCATTCTCAGCGCCTACATTTACTTTAGCCATGGAAAATACCTCCATTAGTTGTTATATTTTTGTTTATACAGAAACTATTTAGCTCAGAAATATGAATGGGGCTTGTTCATGGATCACCTACCTTATATACCGTTTGTATTAGTATAAACCGATCGGTTTATACTTGCAAGTTTATATCTTAGCGTGGGTACTTGCGGGTATGGAAAGTCTCGAGAATGTTTGGGGAATAATAATTCATTATGAACAGAAATGGAGCGTAGAGGAATGAAAGTATTATCTATGATTCAACCATGGGCGACTCTGCTTGTCCAAGGCGAGACTCTCTATGAAACAAGATCCTGGAAGACCAGGTATCGCGGTCCATTTGCCATTCATGCAAGTCAGAAAGTCGATAAGCAGGCCTGCAAAAATGAACCCATACGTTCTTTACTCGCCAAGAATGGCTATACGGAACAAAACCTCCCTACGGGAGTTATCCTTGCAACTTGCGAGCTTTCAAATTGTTATCAAGTCATCGACGCTAATCATACGTCAGCCATTCTGGATTGCGGGAAGGTTGTGACCGGTGAGGATTTGCTGTTAGGGGATTACAGTCCAGGTTATTTTGCGTGGGAAATAGCGGGTTTCCGTCTGCTGAAGCCCTATATTCCAGTGAAGGGAAAACTGGGACTATGGGAATATCCGATAGACGAAGAGTTGATGATATGACTTATGTAAACAATTAATTATTGTGGGTTCTGACATTATTAACATAAAATAAATGTCGAGGGACAAGAACATGATCCCAGGCCGGCCAAAAATAAGGAATGTCGAAGCCTACTGGAGCAACGTTTTATAATCGGTTGAGCGTTGCTGTAAACTTTCCCGATATGTGGGAGCCAGGATCTACGCCAGCAAAGGCGACCAACTTCTTGGGGTGATTAATCCAATCGATTTCACCGATTTCCGAAATAATCGTTGGCGCGATTTTTTCACCAATACCGGGGATCGATTGGATAATCTGATATTCTTCCACCAATTCATTAGCGAAGGCATCCATTTGCTTTTTCTAGAATACTCAGGTGCTCTCGATAATGAAGTAACATGCTCACGTACATTCCAAGGCTGATAAGATGGGTGTGGAACGGAGCCTTTCGAAATGGATTCCGTTCCGCTGCAGCCAGTAACACTTTTGCTTCTGACTTTTCCCAACTCTCGGCTTGGCGCATACATATGCACGCATTCTTCTCCGCAACCTTTTTTTCCGGCTTTCAGAACGGCGTCAGAGGTTTGGTATACTCCAGAAATACCTGATCTAACACCGCTTGAAATTGAAGTTTGATTTGAACATACATACCGGTGATAGCGTTGTGTTGCCTTGTTAAATTGTGCAAATTAAGCAGTTGAACACCTCTTGTTTTGCGCTGCTCAGAGTCCTCTTTGTAAAACAGTTCACAGAGGGCATAGGCATACCTTTGTCTAGAAAGCATAAGGAGTCGCCATATGGGCGGCTTTTTTCTTCATCTTGCATTAGTCCGGTGATTTATAAGATCCTGCACGCTCAATCATTACCTTCCAATCCTCTGCTTCATATGGAATGCTTACTTCATTTTCCGGTACGCCAAGCTGGACCTCAAGAATGACCATCCTTGTCTCAGCCAGAATAGAAAAGAGGCTATTCAAGGTAATCGCAAACTGATTGCCTGTGCTCACCTGCCTGATCTGCCCGTTAATAAGCACCTGCCCACTGCCTGAAATTACAGTCCATGCTCGGCACCCTAATTGATGCTGGCGTAATCCGATATGTTTGCCAGGCAAAAGCGTCATATTCAATGTGGTTACGGTTGTATTTTCGTCTTCTACCGATCTCTCCATGACGCGATAGCTTCCCCATGTTGCCTCGACGTACATCGGTTGCAGTGGAATACTGCCCAATTGCTCTTTAATTTCATTTGAATCTTTTTTGTTGGCTATGAGAATCCCGTCCGGACTTGCGACAGTGATAACACCTGGGACTCCGATGACGTGGATCGGGTAGGGGAGCTCGTTAACGATGTAGGAATCTGAGGAGGATTCCGATATTCTGCCGTGTCCCAATACATTGGAATCCAACTGATCACACAGCGCATCCCAGCTCCCGATATCCTGCCATACACCCTCATATGGCAGTACAACAGCCCGTTGCGATTGTTCAGCAACTTGTTTGTCAAAACTGCGTTCAGGCAACTGTTCATACAGGGTTAACAATTGTTCGTAATGACCCGGAAGGCCATTTCTTTCAATATGGGACAACATAAACGAAAGGGAGAAGGCATACACACCGCAGTTCCACAATGCGCCATGCTGTAGCAGAGTTTCAGCGACATGCAATCCAGGTTTCTCTATGAACTGTGTAACCGGTGCATAACCATTAGGTTCTTTTTTTCCTGGCAGGATGTATCCATATTGTTCTGAAGCGTATGTGGGCCTTGTCCCAATTAAAATGATATCGGCATGAGTCTGTTTCAATATATCCGGAAGTAATTTGAAGCTCCTGAAAAAGTCCTCATCTGCGAACACATCCGCTGGCGCGATACATATCATATCGTCAGGTTCAGCCGCTCCGTAGGATTTCAGATACAAGCTCGCCAAGGCAGCTGCAGTAAAAGTCCCCCGCTTAAAAGGTTCGCCAATGACGGGTATCTTGCCTTTGGTATGACGGGTGGTAATGTCGGTCTGGTCCTGATGTGAAATGATGAGCGTTGAGTCCAGTAGGCCTGAGCTGTCAAGCTGGCGGCATACTCTGCTGATCATGGATTCCCTTCCGCCTTCAGGTGATGGAAGTATATCCACGAACAGCTTGGAGCGAAGCTCATTGGACAGTGGCCAAAGCCTTTTCCCTGCGCCGCCACATAGCAGTACGATATGCATGGGCTTCCTCCTTAAACTCGGGGAGTTTTGCTATAGATTTTACGTTTGTGAAAGGAAAGAGATCGGTATTTAAGCGCAAAATTGCGAATTTGTTGTTCTTTTAACGAAGAAGCGTTCATGTTCAGACTTTTATTCATGGAACTCTTTAGGATTATGCTGGCCGGGTTTTTCGAATACATAAAATTGGCATAGGTTTCATACTCGGAGAACCCAAACTGCTTCTTCTTATTGATATTCGAGATAATCGCTTTGTACCATGGCAGCTGATGGATCGTTTCAATTTTCTTTTTCAAAGCAGAGAGTTTCGATTTTTCGAACAACATATAATGGGTGACAAAAGAGCGTGGGCGCGGCGCTTTCATGCCTAACAGCTTGCGGTAGGTGTTGAAATATTCTGGCTGACTCCAGTCGCGACAGTAAAATACCGTCTTATTTTCAACAATAAATGAATGAGGTTTAATGAGCACCGTATCCGCATCCATCACCAGAAAGTGCTTCGCTCTCACAATGTGATCCCCGTTCATCTTAAGCAGTTGTTGATATAACCACCCTGAGCGGTCCCAGCGGGATGATTGATAGTCTATATCGTTTTTGGTGATAGGCAGGACTGACCGCTCGTTAACAAAAATGCAGTGTTTGCGGGAACAAAGGTTTCTGATTTTGTTGCTGGTCGGGGAAACAATATAAATCTGTCCAATCGGGTGCCGCACATAACGGCGAATACTATCGATAACTTTAGGAAGGGTACTCAAATCTTTTTCGATCGCAGGTATAAGAACATCGATCATAGGCGCACGATTTAACTGTATTTCATGCTGAACTGGCATCTTCTCAACTCCTTGGACAAATGGTTACATCTTGTTCATGATATGTGTGCAAAATTGGTTTGGTCAGGGCATGTGCGAATATACCATTTTCATGAAGAAGGGCATTTGTTTAGGGTTGTTTTATCGGTATTACATATAATGCATGATCTTGATGAAACATCAGGGTTGGATTCTTTTGTTGAAGGGAGAAGTGTTATATGGGGGTTGATAAATTGAAGCCGTTAAGAAGCAAATGGTTGAAAACAAAAGTGATCCTCAATAATGGTTCTATCAAACCATTTATACCTGATACGCAGAGGTATAACAAAGCCAACCTGTGGTCCATGATCAGCAGATACGGTATGGTTTATATTAAACCCGAGATTGGCACTTATGGAATGGGTGTCATAAAGGCGGAGATGGTGAGTCATCAGAATTTTGCCTATCAGATTGAACAAAAACGACTGTCGTTTGACAATTTTGACTCGTTCCATGAAAGTCTTGTACGTCTGGTTAATAAAAGAAGCTATCTCATTCAGAGAGGAATCAATCTGCTTAAGCACAACAAGAGGCGTTTTGATATCAGAGTCATGATACAGTTAAGTCCTGACAATCAGTGGGAGGCTACGGGAATCATCGGCCGACTCGGTCATCCGAAAAAAATCGTGACCAATTATCACAGCGGTGGTAAACCAATGGATGTTCACAGACTGCTGGAATCTCATGCATCCCTGAAACGCAGAAATGAACTCATCCAGGAGATGAATGAGCTTGGATTACGTATTGCACGCCACATGAAGAAAAAATACCCGTACCTTAAGCAAATCGGCGTGGATATTGGGCTAGACCGGAGTTTGAAACCCTGGATTATTGAGGTGAACGTCAAACCAGACCCTTATATTTTCAATCAATTAAAGGACAAGACAATGTATCACAGGGTGATAAAATATTACCGCCATGCTGCTAAAAAAACAAAATAACGTTTCTCTTTTATTTATAACAATATCACCCCAAAGAGGCCTCGGAGGCAGAGAACGCAACCTGAAAATCATGATTCTCCAGCCTTCGTACGGCTTGTCTTACGATCGCTTCTTGCTGTCGCTGCTCAAAGCAGTGACTGCACGCTGTGGTGCCCCGAGAGGGGCATGGATGGCTAACAGGCAGGTTAGTTTGAAAATAGAAGATCCGTCTTGAAATGTGTAAGTTGCCTTTAAGTAATACAACAATTATCCTTTCCCTTGTGATATAATTCAGAAAAATTCATCGTCTGTTAATGAGATGTACATATGGAGTGCTACTTAAGATGAACAAATTTTAGAAGATATAATTAACAGGTTAAAGATAAGCTTGAAAGAGGATACAAATGGAAAAATAATTGGTGAGTTCAATGATGTGATCTCTAGTATTGAGTTCAATTCTCTTCATCAAACTCAGTTTCACCAAATGCTGCATCACATACGTGTATCATTTGAATAGCTTTCCCTGTTACTTCGCTTAATACATCCACGAAATCAGCTTGTGTATCAGAATATATTGAGGATAAAGTGAATGTTGTAAAACGCTTTTGGATTCATATCAATAGTGGACTTGTCGTTACGCTAACGGGAAACGATAGCTCAATAAAACTAAGAAAGCAGCTGATCATTGTGATTAGCTGCTTTTGTTCAACTAACGGGCAATATGTGGTACTATTTGATTGGACAATGATGGGGAAATTGTAGTCATTAAGGGGGCAGGTATGGCGACCACAATCGGTCTTATTAGACATGGGGTTACAACATCTTTTGCCGCAACATTTCCAAAAAACGTATATAGATAATACTTCTATAACCATTCTTACACACACTAACAACAAGTGGGCATGCCAATTATATAACTGCACCAAACACCTTTAGCTATTGTGGACTAAGCTAACGGGAAACGTTAGTTCATTAATCTATAAAGGCAAAACGTGATAAGCTGCTGTTTTCAACTAGCGGTCGATAATTGTTTCTGGGTTCAAATGAGACCATGACTCCTGAAGCGGCTGAAGATCTCCAACAGTTACATGAAAATATGCTCAAGCTGATCTTAACTACTGGAAGCAATATTCAGAAGACGATTATGGTTAGGAATCTGTTAAGTAAACGAATCGCAAATATTGTCCAGAATAGATTCCTTAAAGCAGCTATTTTGAACTGGGCTAGTGAATCAAGAATTCTTCTTAGTGCGTGATGTACTAAACAACCTTCACGTCTAAAATCCCCTCATGGTGAAGACGACAGTAAGAATTTTTAGCTTTGATATAGGAACCTAAATATTTTTACAAGGTTGTTCTAGTCTTACGTTTCATTTTCCAATTAAGAAATGCAACTAGTGCGGCTGCAATCGCCAAGATGGCTCCAAACCATGGTAGAGCAATCAGCTTCATATGCGTTGTCACAAATCCGCCGAGAGCTGAGCCAAGTGCAATACCTACATTGACCGAAACGGATGTTAGAGAGGAAGCCAAATCTTTAGCCAGGGGAAGATTCCACCTCACGTTGCATTTGGCAATATACTAAATCTGTATTTAATTAGCCTACTCCAAATTAATCATGAATTAACTAAGGTTGAGGAAAAATCACTTGTTATAATTTACATAAAGTTACCAACTACCCTAGAGAAAAATAGGTAAAGGTTTTGTCAGTGTTCATTTGTATTTCGCTTGCATCTTTATGGTAGGATTCCTCGAGGAAAGTAAACATAGGAGCCCAGTTAGTTAAGGTGAAATACGAATATCAGAGATATGTCAGCAGTCTATGAACAGAGCGAAATATACAGGGGAGTGTCGCTATCCAAGGACAAAAACATTGTTCCATACAAAGTCGCTATTATAGCGGCTTCTTTGTTTTATCGGCCGGAATGGACGAGAACATAGTCCGATTGCCGATTAGGCGTATGTCTAATCGTTATTTTACCGTTAATTCACCCACTAGCAGTTGCGCTGATGCTCAGAGGCAGTGAACCTGATGAGGCAAAAACGATACTCAGTTGAAGGATATGTGAAAAATCATTGTAACACACTTAAGCATATAGGATTTTTCGAACAGGATGATACGGAGTTTTAAGTGTGTTTATAAAAAACAGCTAACTATGACTATGTCCTTAGTTAGCTGTTTTTTTATGTTTTTTTTATTCATCTTTTTATTCAAGACGCTACTAACGTCAATACCAATGTAAATATTATAAATAACGTGAAACGGATCCCTGGAGATGGATTTGATCTCGTCAATACTTCTTACGCTGTGTGGATCAATGCTTCGGCTATACCGGAGATGACGTATTTGATGCGAAATCATTATTGGAAGAACCGATGACGGATGTCGTATACAAAAATTCGGTTTACCGAATCTGCAGGTATCAAAAACTAAAGCTATGACCATTTTTCCCTCTCTCATTTATATGAGTAAGCCGATCCTTAAAGATGAGGATCGGTTGTCGAGGACAAGAATATTGTTCCATTCAAAGTCGCTATATAGCGTTTTTTTGTATTTAAGAAACCAAGTTGTTTTTCAGATGAAAACGCACTACAGTATCGATATTACTAAAGAGCTTGCTGAACGCAAACAACAGAACATGTAAGCGTATTCGTTTTTCAAGTACGATACTTCTGCAATATGTAGAATAAAATAATATTTTGATAAAGCCAAGAGAGCATTCGATTAAAGAGCTGTCTATTGACTTAATCACAGCCCATGTTCCGACTACACAGGCGTAGCCAGACGAATTCGGGGGATAACTGTTTCACACATTGTAAAGCTAACCTCGTTCAGGCAATATTTAAGCTATGCAATTCCTTAATTAAACGACAGGCGTCAAAATCCAGATGTGAGATTATTTTTCTATTGAAAACGTTATCCCCATCCTATATAATAGCTATACAATTAATATTAGGGTTGTTACTGCAATGCAGGCAAAGCCTAAACCAATCCGTACTAAATTATATTTAGTTTAGGATTAGTTTAGGCTTTTTTGTTAGTAAAAAATATAAAGTGGGCGAACTCATGAAGATTAAAAAAGTATTCAACAATAATGTTGCATTGGTTGAAGGACCAAATCGATCCGAGATAATTGTTATTGGAAAGGGCCTAGCCTATCAGAAAATTCCAGGTGAAAATATAGATCCGTCCAGAATTGAGAAGACTTTCGTGATGGAGACTAAAGAATTATCTGAGCGGCTATCTACATTACTGAGTGAAATTCCTACAAAGCATCTAGAATTGACAGATCAAATTATCCGTTATGCTATTAAGGATCTAAACACTTCCTTTAGCAATAATATCTACCTGGCTCTTACAGATCATATTAGTTATGCAATTACGCGCGCCACTCAGGGATTGAGTCTCAAGAATGCGCTGCTCTGGGAGATACAGAAGTTTTATCCGAAAGAGTATCATACGGCAATGCACGCATTACACCTAATTGAAAAGGAAACAGGAATTAAATTACCTGTAGATGAAGCTGGTTTTATCGCAATGCATTTTGTGAATGGGCAGCAGGATGGTCAGGAAATGGAACAGACCTTAATGGTGACCCAGATGGTTCAAGAAATTCTTAATATAGTGACACTCCATTATGGGATTGAGCTGGATGAAGAATCACTTAATTACAGCCGCTTTGTGACACACTTGAAGTATTTTTCTTATCGCACGATGCGTCATGAATCAATTCCTTCTGAGGATGATGAGCTGTACGAACAAGTTATTACTAAGTATCCTGAAGCTTTTGCCTGCAGTGAGAAGGTAAGTGCGTATTTACAGGATAAGTATCAAGTTGAGACAACCAAAGGTGAAATGGTCTATTTCATGCTTCATATTAGGCGAGTGACAAGCAGAAATTAGCCGATGACAATAAATAGCAGGGTTGTTACCATTAGTTGGGCAAAGCCTGGATAAGTGATAAGTGTGCTGGTTTTCAGTGTGCTTTATCACTTGTTCAGGTTTTTTGTTTCATATAAATAAGAATGAGGTCTAAAGGAGCGAGAACAAATGAAGTACGAAAGATTAGCCAAAGATATCGTTCAGAATATTGGAGGAGAGGAGAATGTCACGAATCTTGTTCATTGTGCAACTCGGTTGAGATTTAACTTAAAAGATAATCATGTACCTGACAAAGAGAAGCTGAAAAGCTTAGAAGGGGTACTGACGGTCGTAGAAAGTGGTGGTCAATTTCAAGTGGTTATCGGAAATGACGTTGCACACGTATATCAAGAGATTATGAAAACCAGCAAACTAGGGACAAATACTGCCTCTGAGGATGGAGATAAACCTAAGGAGAAGATCATGTCCAGAATTTTTGCAGTGATTTCTGGAAGTTTTTCTCCCCTGTTGCCTGCTATGGCTGGGGCGGGGATACTTAAAGCTGTCTTAACCTTGTTCACAACTTTCGGGTGGATCTCTGCAGAAAGTGGAACTTACCTAATCCTGGCTGCAGCAGCAAATGCTGTTTTCTATTTCCTTCCTATATTCCTGGGAATCTCTGCATCGATCAAATTCGGCGCAAATCCATATGTAGGTGGAGTTATTGGTGCTGCATTAATGGAGCCGAATTTTACGGGATTATTGGCCAGTGGAGATACTTCTTCATTTCTAGGTATTCCTGTAGTCTTGATGGATTATTCGTCCACCGTCTTTCCTGTGTTCGTAGCGACTTGGATATTCTCTTATGTGGAGAAATATCTTAAGAAGATCATCCATAAAGAGCTACAGACATTTTTGGTACCATTACTGTGCTTAGTCATTATTGTACCGCTCACTGCTATGATCTTTGGCCCATTTGGAGTTTATATTGGAAACGCGATAGCAGATTCCATTAATTATCTCATGGGAGTAAGCGGGTTATTGACAGGAGCTGTAATTGGCGGGTTAATCTTTTTCCTTGTTGTTTTTGGACTTCATTGGGGCATTATTCCCATCGTTCTAGCAAATCTTGCAAATGGAACAGACCCAATCCTTGCAATGTGGGCGGCCTCTAACTTTGCAATGGCTGGGGTGGCACTGGCTGTTTTCCTTAAATCGAAAGAAAAGCCTTTAAAATCAATTGCTGGTTCATCTACCTTAAGTTTGTTGTTGGCGGGTGTCTCTGAGCCAACGGTCTATGGAATTTTGCTGCGTTACAAGCGCACGATCCCATTTGTTATTATTGCCGGAGCTATCGGAGGAGCCATTAATGGTGGTTTCAATACGTATGCTACAGCATTTGTCTTTCAGAATATTTTTTCAATCGGAGCATTTGAACCTATTGGGTATTATTTAATAGGAATTGCAGCAGCCATGGGGATTGGTTTTATTCTGACGATTCTTTTCGGATACATGGATAAAAAAGCTGTTACAGTAACTGAGTCCAATGATGTAACTTCTACTATAGAAACAAAGGGTGTTCAAGCAGAAGCAAGTGTTAATATTACTGATGGTTCGCCGAGCTTAAAAAAAGAGGTACTATTCAGCCCATTAACAGGGGATGTGAAATCCTTGACTGAAGTTCCCGATCCTGCCTTTGCAGAAGAAGCAATGGGGAAAGGTATTGCAATAATCCCGAGTATTGGGCAAGCATTCTCGCCAGTGAACGGTACGATTGGTACTGTACTTAAGTCAGGTCATGCTGTAATTATACAGTCCGAAAATGGCGCGGAAATCTTGATTCACATTGGAATCAACACCGTTCAATTAAAAGGGCAATATTTCACGCCTCGAGTGAAGGCAGGAGATCAGGTTCTCAAAGGGGATCTATTGATTGATTTTGATCTTGAGAAGATTAAGGAAGCCGGATACAATCCGATCACTCCCGTTATAATCTCGAATACCAGCGATTATTTGGATGTTATTGAAACAACAAACTCATCGGTTTTGAAAGAAGATAAGTTGCTGACGCTGGTTGTCTAAGCAAAACTACTTAGGAAGGAGACTAGCCTATGCAATCCAACACATACACTTTTCCAAAAAACTTCCTGTGGGGCGGCGCTGTAGCAGCCAATCAGGTAGAGGGGGCATTTTTAGAGGATGGAAAAGGATTGTCTACAGCAGATGTATTGCCTCATGGAATTACAGGTCCAATTATGGAATTTCCCGAAGGTAAATACCCATCTCACGAAGCTATAGACTTTTACCATCGGTACAAAGAAGACATAGCACTGTTTGCAGAAATGGGGTTCCGCTGTTTTCGGACATCGATAGCCTGGACACGTATTTTTCCTGAAGGAGATGAAGAGCTTCCTAATGAAGAGGGCCTCCATTTCTATGAGCGCTTAATCGATGAGTTACTAAAATACAACATTGAACCTGTCATTACGATCTCCCATTATGAAATGCCATTAGGATTGGCTAAGAAATATGGAGGCTGGAGAAGCCGCAAAACCATTGAATGTTATGAACGATTTGCAAAGGTTCTATTTGATAGATTTAGAGGGAAAGTAAAGTATTGGATGACTTTTAACGAAATTAATATTCTGGCTCATTACCCCTTTACAGGTGGTGGAATTATTGTGCAGGAAGGGGAAAATAAGAAGCAGATCCAATATCAAGCCGCACATCATCAATTCGTCGCAAGTGCTCTCGCCGTTAAAGCCTGTCATGAAGCTATTCCTGATGCCAAAATCGGGTGTATGTTGGCTTATATTCCTGCTTATCCTTTGACCAGTGCTCCTGAGGATGTTTTTGCGGCTCTGCAAGGAGAGCGGGAAATCCTAATGTTCGGTGATGTGCAGGCAAGGGGAGGGTATCCTTCATATGCAGCACAATTTTTTAAAGAGAATAATGTAGTTCTTGAGATGGAACCAGGGGATGATCTTATTTTGAAAAGCCACCCTGTTGATTTTATTGGCTTTAGCTACTATATGAGCCGTGCAGTAAGTGCAAACCCGGAGGGAAAAGAAACAACGGCTGGTAATCTGTTTGGTGGTGTCAAAAATCCTTATCTACCTTCATCGGAATGGGGCTGGCAGATTGATCCGATTGGTCTAAGAATTGCTCTAAATCTGTTATATGACCGTTATCAGAAACCGTTGTTTATTGTGGAGAATGGTCTGGGTGCAGCAGACATTCTGGAAGTAGACGACATGATTAATGATGATTACCGCATCAATTATTTGCGGGAGCACCTATCTGAGGTCGCAAAGGCTATCCAGGATGGAGTGGATTTAATCGGATACACAAGTTGGGGCCCGATTGACTTAATCAGTGCATCTACTGGAGAAATGAAAAAACGTTACGGATATATTTATGTCGATAAAGATAATGTCGGTGAAGGAAGCTTAAGAAGGATAAAAAAGAAAAGCTTTTCTTGGTATAAAAAGGTAATTGCATCAAATGGATCTGATTTAGATTAATATTTAAACGGATATAAAGGCCGTCCTTTAATTGGGGACGGCTTTTATGTTAAGAATCATTATGTTATATCATGTGTATTTTCTACGTTTTTAAATAATGGAGCAGTAACGATAATGTGGGCTAATAGCTCTAAGGTGCGACAGGAGGTAATCGAAGTAGACGCTTATGAAGTGACAACGCTCCAAAAAGGACTCATGATTTTAGATTTATTGCGAAAGAAGCACTCACTGACAGTGAGTGATACCATTTGCCGATTCGATTGGTGAACTGACACGCTTGAAGCAAGAGGGGGAAATTAGAGAAATTGAAATCTCCAATATAACTTTGAATCAACTAAAAGAAACCGATACAGAAGGGCTGATTGCGGTGCTTCAAATCTGGGTGTTCAGGGTGCGCAAATTTCAAATCAGACAAAGATCTATGCCTTGGATGGAGGTGCCAAAAGCCGGCTGAATACGGTGTTCTTGGTCAGCACTTTTCTTGGTGAGGCCATTGGATCTTCTATTAGCAGCTATATGTGGAGTGTGGGAGAATGGAAGGCTGTTAGTACATCAGGTTTTTGCCTTGTGGGGTTATCTCTATTTATATGAGGATTTTCGCGTCCACGAGAAAAAACGGAGCTGAAGGCCTACATAAGTAGAATTTAATGCTCTCTCAGTTAAAACAAATTTAAGAGTTCAGTCGAACGCCAAGTGTACAGAAGGTCTTCATAAGATGTTGAAGAACAAAAAAAGTCGCTATTTTAGCGACTTTTTTGTTCTATCGGTAAACGCTGAGCCGTGAGAATAAGCTTAGGTAGAGTTCAGCCTTTCTATAATTATATTAATTATTATTGATGTTATATGTTGCAAGTTTAAGTAACAAATCTTGCACTTCTTCTCCAGAAACAGGTTTATTGGGTTCGAATTGTTTCCTGTCATTCATATTCATAAGATTAAGATCAATGACCCGAATTATTGAAGAATATGCCCAGTGATCCACGGGTATATCACTAAGAGTAAATGTGGAATCAGTATAATCACTATTTCCAATCCAATTAGTTGCTACTGTTGCTAATTGTGCTCGAGTAACCTTACCTTCTGGAGAAAATATACTATTTGCTACTCCATTCATTAATCCGGAATGAGTAACTTGTAATATTTGCTGTTTTTCTTTCGAAGAGTTGATATCTGAGTAAATTTTTGTATCTGTTACTGTAGGCAAATGTAATGCATGTACCAGGGCATTGGCTAATTGTGCACGTGTAACTTCCTTTGTCTCTGATAGAATTTCACTCAGATCAGATTTCCTCTGATTAAATAGCCAATTGACCAACGTTGAATCATTAAATGTAGGAACCCATGATAAGTGCTTGAGGTCACCAAATAGTCTGTGCTTATTCATAAAAGCATCATCGTAGATTGTTTCCTTAACAACAGATGATCCCAGTTCGCTTAATGCTTTAAAGGCCAACGTACTTGTTCTACTATCTGTTATTGGGTCATTTTCGGCGTGTATGATCCAAATTGGAGTTTTTACAAGATCCTTTAATTCCTCTTTGAATACATCAACACTTCCTTTGTAGTCTGCTATCGCATCCTTTGCAGCTATGACAAGACTGCCTGCGAATAAATCAGGATATTGCATCATAAAACGGAAAGCCCCGCCACCGCCGCTAGAAGCGCCTACAAGGTAAATACGATTAGCATCAACTTTATCTTCTTTAATTAGGTCTAGAATGAGTTCATATTGTACTAAGAAATAATCCTGCATTAGTTTTAATTGTTCGGGATTATTATAAATAGCCCAGCCATAGTTTTTAGGGTATTGAACTGCTAAAACAGATGTATCTTTACCTGATTCAGTCCAAACTGTAGCACCACGATTCTCCGTCAACTGCTTTAGATTGTCATTTCCAACTTCTCCTCCCCCATGTAACCAGACCACTAAAGGACGAGCCTCATTTGATTCGCTTTGTTTTAATTGATAGGAGAGAGTGTGACCATTACTTCCTGTGAAAGTCCCTGCTTTAAAATCATCTACAGTCCGTGTTTTAATTTGAGAAACGTCTTCTTTGGTGAAGGAAAGCTCCGAGTATTTACTATTATAAATAACGAAATCTGATTTGGGTCCCCCGGGATATCGAAACGCTTTCACTTTGAGATGTAAAGTTTGTCCGCTAGTATGGAGTTCAATACCATCATTTTCGTAATTACTTTGTACAGTTTCTTCTTTCTCATTTATTGAGTAACCATCATAATTACCAGTAACATCAAAATCAGTGGATTGAACTTCTTTAAATTTATCGATATCATCCACTACAATATCAAAAGAATCCACCATTGTTCCTAAATCACCAATATAAGTATTTGCGGTTATTCTCTTAATAGCCTTATTATCATTAGCGTCAGCTATTGAAGAAAATAAAGTGTTAGTAAGTAGTGTTGCTACAACTAACAGTGCCATTTTCTTGCCAAACAATTTTCTCATATAAACGCCTCCTTAAGGTGTATGGATTAAACGCATAAAAAAACGGGCAGACCATTAAAACATACTTCAAAGAATTCTTTGAAGTAGCTTAATAGGTCTTGCCCGTGTATACGGTTACAATCCATATAATATATTATTAATATTTTATTTTATGGGTTATCTTTTGTCAATACAAAAGTGTGGTAATAGCTAAGACAACAATGATAAGTCACCCGTTGCAATCATTTCAGTTTTAATTGTAAGCGCAATGATATTGAAATTGACCAATTCCGGGAGTGGGTTGCCCAGCAGTCCATCCAGGAGATGAAGCTGATCGGTTCTCACTGTTCAATATTATGCAGGAGACGCTCAACTGATTGTTTATGCACAGAAGGAGATGAACTTGTGCGTTGGAACAGCATTGCGGTTGAAGGAAGTAAGCACTTGGTACTATGAGGTCCGTGTCATGTATTGGTACGTCTATATTTTATAATCTATTAAAAATAATGTAAAAATTCATTCTCCACTTGGTTATCAAAGGGATTAACTATTGTTGTAATACTAGCGACCTTTGAAATGTAATTATTATCGAACCCAAAAATTCCAAATTCCTCGCATGGGAGGCATAAATAATAATTCGAAAGCCGTACTGCTTGGCCCTTTTTACAAATGACTGTTAAAAAGGCTCCGCGATTTGCGGTAGCCTCTTTCTTAAGAATTAGTACTCGTTTACTTTAAACGTTAACTCCCGATTGAATAGAATGAAGTCTTTGCTGATTTTAGCAGCCATTTGTTGTCATGTTTGTAGATTCCGTAAATATCCTTTCCAATCCCAACTTGTTTTGTTACGTATCATACTGGGAAGTTTTACTCAGACCGGATTCTAACTCCAGTCCAGTTGTCAGTGTCAAAAGGAAACCTAAAGGCTGTTCTGGATTTATTAGTTTCTATGATCCGTTGGGTATCATTTCCAGGTCACTCTATACATGGTGCCTCTGTTGTTACTTCACCGACAATACTGACTTTCCCTAAATATATCAAGTCGTGCTCTTTACTTGCAATTGAAATTTCTGGTCCTTTTCGTTTAGAACAAGAAAGTATAAAAAGATGGGAACTGAACACAGAAGAAGCAAGAAATTCACATCTGATTGAACTATAATGGGCGTGTTTACAATACATTCGCTGAAGGAGAACTGACATTGAGAACATTTCAAAACCCTGTACTGCCTGGATTTTACCCTGACCCCTCAGCCATACGCGTGGGAGAGGATTATTATCTGGTAACTTCAAGCTTTGAATATTTCCCTGGCGTGCCCCTGTTTCACAGTAAGGATTTGGTCAACTGGCGTCAACTTGGCCACATTCTAGATCGGCCTTCTCAACTGAATCTGGATCATATTGCTCCATCTATGGGAATTTGGGCACCTACGATCCGATATCATAATGGGATCTTTTATATGATCACAACTTACGTCGATAATGATAAAAAACCGCATAATTTTTATGTTACAGCTACTGATCCTGCCGGAGACTGGTCAGACCCAGTTTGGTTGAAAGATGCTCCGGGTATTGATCCATCCCTGTTCTTCGATGATGATCGTGTGTATTATTCTGGCAACCGAGTTCCTCCAGAAGGGCAGGAATATCCGAAACACATGGACATCTGGTTGCAGGAAATCGATCTGAGTCAAGGAAAGCTGATTGGAGAGAAGCATAGCATTTGGCAGGGAGCGCTGAAGGTCGCACATGCGCAAGAGGGTGCCCATATATACAAAATTGGCGAATGGTACTACGTAATTGTTGCAGAAGGAGGAACCGGGCATACACATGCGGTTACTATAGCAAGGAGCCAGAACGTTAAGGGGCCTTACGAAGGGCACAAAGCTAATCCCATTTTGACACATAGACATCTTGGAAGAGACTTTCCAATTGTAAACGTGGGACATGGGGAACTGGTGGAGACTCAGTATGGAGAGTGGTGGATGTTTTGCCTTGCTTCCCGAACTGCCGGAGGGTATTACCGCAATCTTGGACGTGAGACATTTCTTGCACCTGTAAAATGGGAAAATGAGTGGCCCGTAGTTAGTCCTGGTAAAGGAATGTTGGAGTTTGAGATGGTTGCCCCGAACCTACCAGAACATAGGTGGGATCTCCCTTCTGTAAGAGAGGAGTTTAATGTTACACAATTATCTCCTGTTTGGAATTTTCTTCGTACACCCCGGGGAGAATTTTGGAGTCTTACGGATCGGCCAGGGTATTTGCGTTTGAAGTTGAAGTCGGAACAGCTGTCTGAGCAGGCTAACCCCGCCTTTGTTGGACGCCGCCAACAGCATTTAAGTTTTAGTGCAGCGTTAAGTCTTGAATTTGAGCCCCAAGCTGACGGTGAAGTGGCTGGCTTGGTGCTACTGCATAACGCGAAATTTCACTTCCGCTTTGTGTTATCACGTGAAGGAGATAAGTATATTCTTCGACTGATCGAGCGTTTTAGGGGGGAAGAAAAAGAGCTTGGTTCCGAAATATGTGATGGAGGCAGAATTCAATTGAAGGTGGAAGCCCGCCATCAGAATCACAGCTTTTTCTTCAGAACAGAAGAGGCAGATGAGTGGAAGGCGCTCTGCATGAATGTCGATGGAAGGCTGTTAAGCACCGATCTGGCCGGTGGTTTTACGGGAACTTACATTGGACTGTATGCAAGCTCTCAGGGAGCTCATAGTACAGCGGTTGCCGATTTTGTTTGGTTTGATTATGAGGGCTTAATTTAGGATTCTTGATTGGTTTAGAACAGACTTCACCCCTGACGAAATTTGATTTCTTTTCGATAATGTGAAGGGTTGTATCCCGTTACTCTCTTGAAGGTTTTGTTGAAGTGGGACAGGTGCTCGAACCCGACATTCGAGGCAATTTCCTGGATTTTGATGTTTGATTGGGTAATGAGTCTTTTGGCCTGCAGAATTCGAATATGCACGACATATTCCCGAAAATGAAAGCCTGTCAGTCTGTAGAATATGCGGCTCAAATAGGATGGGCTGATGAAAAATTGTCTAGCCGTTTCTTCCAAAGTCAGTGGCTTCTGATAATGCTCGCGGATATAAGTAGCTACATCGGTAACCAGATTGTGCAGTGGGTGTTTAGAGCTATCGTTCTGTGTGAGAGGTTCTGAACGTTTAAGCAGAATCATTAATTCAGCAAATAAGGTAAGGACGCTTGTTTCGTAAAATGGGCGACATTCCCGGCACTCTTCAAGGATACGCAATAGGAGGTTTTCAGCTTCGGTCTGCTCACGTAACATCAACCGAAAAAGATGAAAACCCCGCTTGTTAAACCATTTACAGTCATCCTGAAGCGGTGTGGGCAGCAGTGCAGGATGATAATTAATTAGGATTCGCTCAAATTCAGCAATCTCGGAGCTCGCGGTAGCGTGCATCTCATCAGACTGGATAAGAATGAGCTCTCCTTTTTTAAGCGTGACCACTTGACTATCTACGAAATAAATACGTTCACCTTCTCTAAGGTAATACATTTCAATTAAAGAATGACTGTGAGCCCGTGGCATAGCTGTAATGCCTGCACGTTTCATGTGCTGGATGCTGAATTGCTCGTTAGCCACTTGGTATTTCGGTTGGGAAACGCTAACACTTTTCATGGCCACTCCTTGTCACACCATAGTTATCACTATTATAGTTTATTTCCTAAGTAGGTTGAAAGGAGAAACGTATGTTGATTACTGTATCTGCAGAAAAAGACGGCGATTTTGTCAGTCTCCAGAATGCTTTGGATTCGATCTCTCAGGAGCACTTCTCGGAGGTAACGATTCGAATCAAACCAGGGGTCTATCAAGAGAAGATAACCATACCAGCTGATGCTCCGCCCATTTTATTGCTCGGCGAAGATCCAGACGCCACCATTATAAGCTGGTCGGATAATGCCCACACACTGGATGCAAATGGGAAACCACTGGGTACGTTCCGCACGGGGACGATGAATATATTTGCGAAGCAGTTTACAGCTGAGAACATAACCATTCAAAATGCTTCTGGACCGGGAACAGGGCAGGCTGTAGCAGCTTTTGTTGATGGAGACCATGCGGTCTTCCGCAGAGTGCGCTTTCTCGGTGATCAGGATACATTATACACGGGACAAGGAAAGCAATATTATAACGATTGTTATATTGAGGGGGATGTAGATTATATCTTTGGCCCGGCAACAGCCCTTTTTGACCGATGTCATCTTCATAACAAAAGATCAAGAGGATACATTACGGCAGCTTCCACGCCGGAAGGTTCTCCATTTGGGTATGTTTTTCTGGATTGCCGCATTACAAGTAGTGAAGGAGTTCGGGATGTGTATCTTGGACGTCCCTGGCGTCCATATGGGCATGTTGCCTTTCTGAGAACCGCAATGGATGGTTCTATTACAGGGGAGGGCTGGCATAATTGGGGTGCGCCTGATAGGGAGAAAACTTGTCGCTATGAAGAATATGAGAGTAGTGGTGCAGGTGCCAATCTTTCGGAAAGAGTTTCTTGGGCGCGGCAACTGACATCAGCGGAGGCGTTAACGTATCAGATTTCAAGTATTTTGGGCGGCTGGCATCCCGAAGGTTACTGAGCAGGTTACCATTAAATGAATGAAAGGAGAAACATGTAGATGAGCAAGATGCAGGCCGAAATTGCAAGCAATTCGAGAAAAATTGTTGAGACAATTATAGTACAATGCAATGAAAGGGGGGAGCATGAGGACTTGTTGAAACGCTGGGCTTATGTACCCGGAATGCTGCTGATGGCGATGATGCGTGCCGGAATACAGCTTAACGAGCCCACATACACCACGTTTGTACGGCGTCACATGGACACCTTTATTCGGGAAGACGGCTCCATTCGGACCTACTCGCTCGAGGAATACAATTTAGATCAGATCAATCAGGGGAAGAATCTATTCTGGTTGCTCCAAGAAACAGGAGATGATCGGTATGCTGAAGCGTCTCACTTACTTGCCGCACAGCTACTTAGTCAACCTCGAACGTCTGAAGGTGGATTCTGGCACAAAAAGGTATATCCGTTTCAGATGTGGCTGGATGGTCTGTATATGGCGTCACCCTTTTTGGCGGAATATGCCAAGGTATTTGGACGTCCCGAGCTACTGGACGAGGTGGCTCATCAGTTATTGCTGATTGAGCGTAAAACACGTGATCCACTGACCGGTCTGCTCTATCACGGTTGGGACGAATCACGCGAGCAGGAATGGGCAGATAGCCGAACTGGCTTATCATCGCAATTCTGGAGTCGGGCAGTGGGCTGGTACATGATGTCACTTGTAGACTGTCTTGATCATTTTCCGGTAACTCATCCCAAGCGTGGAACCATAATTGGTATTTTCCATCGGTTGTGCCTTGCTCTGCTTCAGGTTCAGGATAACGAGACGGGGCTGTGGTATCAGGTACTGGATAAAGCTGGCCGGAAGGGCAATTACTTAGAGGCGTCCGGTTCATGCATGTTTGTTTATGCTTTGGCGAAAGGGCTTGGGCGTGGTTATCTTGAAAAAGGCCTTGAAGATGCAGCGCTTAGGGGGTATCAGGGCATCGAAGAACATCTCACAGAAGAAGATGAGCAGGGTATACATCTGAAGCAAATATGCCATGGAGCGGGACTAAGCAAGGATCGAAATGGGTCCTATGACTATTATATTTCGGAAGCAGTGGTTGAAGATGTTCCAATGGGGTTGGCTCCCTATTTGCTTGCTTCCCTTGAAATGGAACGTTATGTATACGGGAAAAGGTAGTTCTCCCCTATCATTAAGGATTTTGGCATATTCTATAAACAGTGCAAGCAATATTTCCCGTTTAAAGACTCTCTATCATGATGACTGATATATCCATAAAAAAGAGGCCTTTTCCATATGGAGAAGCCTCTTTTTCTGTTATCAGTTACTTTAAGATTTGCTTTTGGCAGTTGAAGTTTCGTTATTCTCGTAATTGGATGCCCCGGCGTAATTTCGATATTCACCGGGAGTCCTACCGTTTAGCTGTTTGAAGCGGCGGATGAAACTTGACACGTTGTAATACCCGACCTCTTCCGCTATGGATGATAACGGTTTCATAGTTGTCGTCAGCAAATGTTGAGCTTTTTTCATACGTAATTCGGTCACGTATTCAAGTGGGGTCTGACCCGTCTGTTCCTTAAACAATTGACTCAGGTTGGGCAATGCCATACCAAATGCCTCTGACATTCCCTGAAGAGAAAAATCACATTGATCATAATGGTCTTCTATGTGTTGGGTGATCAAGTTGAGGGACCGGGATGCTGGCTCTTTCAAGGACGTTTCCTTATTCTGCTTCTCAAACGAGAGGGTTAGATCCTGACTGATAGAGCGAATCAATTTCTCGAATTCATCGATTGTTTCCAGACGTTCCAGTACAAAAATGTCGGGATACTGGGCAGAGTATTGCTTACTCATCCCAAGATCAGTCCACATATTATTAACGGAGCGTATAATGTCGTAACAGAGACTACGGGCGATAATTAAAGGCACCTGTTTTTGCCGGATAAAATCAGTGATATTCGATAGAGCACTCTGGATTTTATCCATCTTGGCTTTACGCACAGCCCGCTGGAAGCTATCCATCTCTGAGTGAGGATAAGACTCCTGATGATTGAAGTTCATTGGAATATCGTGATACCTAATGACCCGGTTAACGCCTTGAATAAATCGATAATCCATGGCTGTCTGCGCCTCAAGGTAGGAACGAGGACTTTCCGAAATCAAAGTCGAGGTACCAACTCCAAGGGTAACTGTACCCCCTAATAATTCATACAATCGTTCATGATATTGATCCAAATAGGCATGTGTGTCTTCAGTAAGAGAATCTTGAATGAGCAGGAGAAATACATAACGCCCGGTTTCAAAATGCTCAATTCCGAGAATAGGATGGGGCCCAGGATAACTTTGTTCCATTTTCTGAATGGTATGATCCTTCTTGGAATAAACATGCTCAGAAGTTTCAATGATGATAACCTGGGTTAGTGCCTCATCGGTCAGATCTACAAAGTTGGCATCATATTCAGCAATTTCCGTACAAGATTCAATTTCTCCCTTTAGGAGCGCGAAAATCATCTGTGTTTTGACAGCGGAGGAATGATTCTTCACACGATTATCGAGATCTTTGTTTTGATTGGCAAGGCTGGTTAGCGTATAACGTACAGTCTCTAGTTCATTTAGTAATTTTATCTTTTGGGGAAAAAGTCTCTGACTTTCCTTGCGCAACAAATGAATCGGTCTATAATTGGAGCGCATGCTTACATAAATGATGCCGCCTCCGACAATCAGAATTGCTATAATACCGTAGGTCAGCCAGTTTTGAGCATGATTCACTTTATCCATCACGACATCGATCGGAAGTAAAGTCGCATACTTCCATCCAGATTGCTCGGATTGCATGAGGAAAAGATAGTAATCTGTCCCCTCCAGTGTGATTTCCTGATAAGGAGATTGATCATTTTCCGTAATGAGCTTTGAAAAGGCTGAACGGGAGGGGCTGCCTTCTTTTGCAACAGACGTAACGAGTTGATTATTTTGGTCAAAGATCCACATTGATCCTTCTGCTTTTTCATATGTGGACATTAACTGATGGATGGATTTTTCATTTATCAAATACACTATGGTCCCATAGGGATTAGCTTGATTCGGAAACATGGGTTGAATCATTCTCAAATAACGTTCATGTGACTTTTCATCATAACCTGGTGAGAGCAGGGAAGCTGTCCTGGATTCCTGCAAATCTGCAATTATGGAGGATGCAGACCAATCTTCAAATTGATAAATTTGATTGGAGATCATCGGCAATGAATACACACCACTGCTTGTAAAAACAGCAGGATCCGACTTGAAATAGATCCAGATCTCATGAATAAACGGGCTCATCCGTTGATAACGTTTTAACTCACGTGTAATTCCCCAAGCTTTATAACCCCATTGGTCTGAAATCCGGAACGGATACAGATTGTTATCTTCAATCAGCATTTGCCTCGTGGTATCTTCAATTCTGCTTAACTGTTCATCCATGGATTCGCGCATGTTATCCAGCGTATTCAGATTGCCGGCAATTACTTCCTCCTCCAGTTGGCTCACAAAGAAACTATAAACAAGCATTGCAATCAGTGTGATAGGAAGCAGAAGAAGGATGATGTAGGACAACAGGTATTTTATGAAAATTTTATAGGAATGGTTGTCAGTCATCTCGTTCAAGCCCCTCCTTGAAAGTATATTAGTTCGCTTGTTGATTTCTTTGCAAAGTACCGTGGCGGCACTCGTATAGCTGGTGAGGATGCTAGTGACGTGCATGGTGATTAGCATTATTTTAGATGATTATATTCCATACAGCTACCTTTTTTTTCTTTTCAGACTGGTAATGCAATAGTGGTTATCACACAGATATTTCAGAGCAATTAAAGCTGGTAGCTTAAGAATGGGGGCTAAAAAGACCCTTTTAAGCCAAAACAAATAAGTTGCTTATAAAAAAAGCATATAAATTTTGTGCATTGTAAGCCTTTTCCAGACTGTGATAAGGTCGTTTTGCATTAACAGGATGAGCGGATTGAACAGGCGGGACCTGCCTCATTTCAATCCGCAAGTTTTCCCTTTTTTAAATACGGAAGAAAGAGGAGAAGCGAATGAAAATGAAATCTGAATCCATGATGTGGTACGATGCTCCTGCTCGCAATTGGGAGGAAGCACTACCCATCGGGAACGGACGGCTAGGTGGAATGGTCTTTGGAAACATCAAACAGGAGCAAATCCAATTTAATGAAGATTCAATATGGTCTGGTGGACCAAGAAACCGGAATAACCCGGATGCCAAGGAACATCTGTCCCATATTCGGCAGCTTTTGTTCGACGGCAAATTAAATGAAGCTCATGAACTCGTGGAGGCGGCTCTATCCGGTACACCTTGCAGCCAGAGGCACTATATGACAGCTGGTGACTTGATGATACGCATGAATCATCCTGTAGACCAAGTGGTGTCCGCCGATTACAGACGAGAACTAAATCTGGAGCAGGGGATCGTTTTAACGGAATATGTGCATGAAGGTGTCAGGTTCCGCAGAGAAGTATTTTGCAGCTACCCTGCGCAGGTCATGGTGATTCGGCTGGAAACGAATCGTCCCGGAACTTTGAGCTTCAAGGCAAGGTTTGAACGAAAGAAAGGCCGGCATATGGAGCTGTCCTATCGGAAAGGTGAAGATACCGTCGTGATGTCCAATCCATGCGGAGGCGTTAACGAAGGGTCTTATACGGCAATGGTAAAGGCCGTTGTTTCCGGGGGGACTGTTCAGGCAATCGGTGAGCATTTGAATGTGCAGGGAGCAAATCAAGTGACATTATATCTGTCCGTTGCCTCCAGCTTCCGCTACGATAAACCGGAGCAGCAAGCCAGCGAATGGATAGATCGAGCCGTAGTCCAATCTTATGAAGAGTTAAAGAATGAACATGTGCTTGATTACCAGCAGTTGTTTAAACGGGTAAAGCTGGAGCTTGCGGACCTTACAGAAAATCATCTTCATCATTTGCCTGTTTCTAAGCGGCTGGAACTTGTACAAGATGGAGCTGAGGATACCGGACTAAATACGCTTTACTTCCATTTTGGAAGGTATCTGCTCATTTCATCCAGCAGGCCCGGTACTCTTCCGGCTAATTTGCAAGGAATTTGGAATGACTCCATGGCTCCGCCTTGGGATAGCAAATACACGATAAACATTAATACTCAGATGAATTACTGGCCCGCGGAAACATGTAACCTGGCAGAATGTCATGAGCCGTTGATCGAACTAGTCGAACGGATGAAGGTCAATGGGAAAGTGACGGCACAATTGATGTATGGTTGTAGAGGTTTCGTCGCCCACCACAATACGGATCTCTGGGCAGACACGGCTCCGCAGGATATTTATGCTGCTGCTACACAGTGGGTCATGGGCGGGGCCTGGCTAACGCTCCATCTATGGGAGCATTACAGATTTTTTCCGGATAGGGTCTTCCTGGAACGAGCATATGACACAATGAGAGAAGCAGCCCTGTTTTTTGTTGACTTTCTCGTTCCAAGTCCTGAAGGGTACCTGGTTACCAATCCTTCTGTTTCGCCTGAGAACCGATATAGGTTACCCAATGGTGAAGTAGGAACATTATGTTATGGCCCCTCGATGGACACGCAAATTATAGAGGAATTATTCAGGGCCTGCATGGAAGCGAGCCGGGTGTTGAACGTTGATCAAGATCTCCGGGAGCAATGGGGTAAAATAATCAAACAATTGCCGCCTATGAAAGTCGGCAAGCATGGACAGCTGCAAGAATGGCTTGTGGATTATGACGAAACGGACGCGGGTCACCGTCATATCTCCCACTTGTTTGGGCTTCATCCCGGTTCCACAATTAGTCCTGATTTGACGCCGGAGCTGGCAGAAGGTGCGAAAAATACACTGATTCGACGGTTGGAAAATGGAGGAGGACATACGGGCTGGAGCAGAGCCTGGATCATTAATTTCTGGGCAAGACTGCTGAATGGAGAGCAGGCCTATGAGCATACACAACAACTTCTTCGTCAATCAACACTGCCCAATTTGTTCGATAACCATCCTCCGTTTCAGATCGATGGTAATTTTGGTGGTATTGCGGGCATTGCGGAAATGCTGCTGCAAAGCCATTTAAATTACATTCAGTTTCTTCCGGCCCTTCCAGCTGTATGGCCGGCGGGTAGTGTGACCGGCCTGCGGGCCAGAGGAGGGTTCGTCATTGACATGACATGGGCTGACCAACAAATGAAGACAGCGTCAATACGCTCTGAAATTGGAGGGGAAATCCGTTTATTTTCACAGCAACTTATCCATGTGACTACCGTTGATGGTCTGCCGGTATCTACAGTTCGTAAGGGGAATATTACCGAATTTGCAACAACAGCAGGCACTGTATATTCAATGGCCTCTACAGGAGCAGTATAAAAATTGCATATAATTATTGAATATTGTAAACGCTTTCCCGTTGGTGATATATTCGGCGTGCAACATAGACACCCACCTATAAGGAGGTGAAACTTTTGAAACTGGCTATGCGACAGAATAGAAAGGTCGGGAAATCGGGCTTGAGCGATTACTTTAGTATGCTGGGCAGAGACTTCCAGAAGCATAAGGTTGTTTATTTTCTCGGATTGTTCGGGATTAGCTATTACATTATCTTCAGCTATATACCTATGTATGGCGTTACCATCGCCTTTAAAAATTATTCACCGGTCAAAGGCATTTTGGGAAGCGATTGGATCGGCTTTCAGAACTTTGTAGATTTCTTTCAAAGCTTTTACTTTTGGAGGTTACTGCGGAATACATTGATCATCAGCATTTACGAACTGCTTATTGCTTTTCCTGCGCCCATTATTTTAGCTCTGCTGTTAAATGAGGTAAGGCACACTTTTTTCAAACGGTTGACACAGACGATCACATATCTGCCACACTTTGTGTCTATTGTTGTCATTAGTGGCATGATTGTCGACTTCTCAAGAAAAGCGGGACTGTTTAACATCATATTGAGCTGGTTTGGTGTAGAAGCACAGAATTTATTGCTGGATCCCTCTCTTTTTAGAACCATATTTGTGGGTTCGGGAATCTGGCAAGGGATCGGTTGGGGATCCATTATTTATCTGGCCGCATTATCGGCCATTGATACACAGCTGTACGATGCAGCCACAGTGGACGGCGCGAACCGCTGGAAGCAAATGTTGCACGTGACGTTACCCGGCATTATGCCAACAATTGTTATACTGCTGATTCTACGCATTGGTGGAATTATGGATGTAGGTTTTGAGAAGGTAATCTTGTTGTATAATCCTCAAACCTATGAAACGGCAGATGTCATATCCAGTTTTGTATACCGGCGTGGACTGCTTGAGGCGAATTACAGCTACAGCACAGCTGTCAGCTTGTTTAATTCCGTCATTAACTTCATTCTTCTGATTCTGGCAAACCGGATTAGCCGGAAAATTAATGATACGAGTCTATGGTAGAGGAGGATACCCGGCATGATAAAACGCAGCTTGGGAGATAAAATATTTGACACTTTAAACATTGTGTTTTTGACGGGGCTAATGATCATCACGCTTTATCCTTTTCTCTACGTGCTTTTCGCATCGTTTAGTGTGCCGTCAGAATTGGTTAAACACAGCGGCCTTCTCCTGTGGCCGAAGGGTTTCTATCCGGAAGCCTATAAATTAGTGCTCAAAAATCCGATGATTATCTCTGGCTATAAGAACACCCTGTTTTACGTAGTGGTAGGTACCACCCTGAACGTATTTTTTACAGCGTTGTTTGCTTTTGTTCTATCGCGAAGAGAGATGTATTGGAAAAAGTATATGATGATGATGGTTGTCTTCACCATGTTCTTTAGCGGCGGTCTCATCCCCGGCTATATTTTGGTAAAAAACCTGGGAATGCTGGATACACGCTGGGCTCTCATCATTCCCGGATTGATTGCCACCTGGAATCTGATTATTATGAGAACCTCGTTTCAGGCTATCCCGGTTGAGCTTGAAGAGGCGGCTAAGATTGATGGTGCATCGGATTTTCGAATTTTTGCCCAGATCATCTTACCTCTATCGGTTCCAGTTCTTGCCGTTATGGCATTGTTCTACGGAGTAGGTCATTGGAACTCATGGACAGGGGCCCTGATTTATTTACGGGACAGGGAGCTGTTTCCGCTGCAGCTGGTACTGCGGGAAATACTCATTGAGAACAGCACAACGGACACAACCAACCTGTCCACTGCGACGGGAGATCCATTTCTGGGCGAAGTGGTCAAGTACGCTACTATAATCGTAGCCACTTTACCTATTTTGATGTTGTATCCGTTTATCCAAAAATATTTCACAAAGGGTGTCATGATCGGGGCATTGAAAGGCTGAATGATTTACATTAGCAGAAAATGGGGGATGAGTATGAAGATTAGAAAAATGTCCTTAAGCATCCTGATGGCGGCATCGTTAATAGCAGGGTGCAGTGATGACAAACCGGCTGGTCAGGCAGGTGCATCTGACGAAAACAACCAAGCGGTCAGCTTTCTCTGGAACGGTAAATTCAGCAGCAAGATTCCAGAGCTTAAGGGCTACGGGGACGTGGAAGCGTACAAAGAGATTCAGAAACGGACCGGTATTACGATAAATTTTCAGGAAAATGACACGAGCAATCTCTCTCAATTCAATATTATGCTGGCTTCAGGAACCTATCCCGACATTATTTATGTACCGAGCAACTACCCTGGGGGTGTAGCCAAGCTTATTGAAGACGGTGTAGCGATTCCGCTGAATGATCTTATTGATCAATATGCGCCTAACTACAAGAAACTGCTTGATGAGCATCCGGAAATCAAAAAGCAGGTCATGCTGGATGACGGTACAATTGCGAAGTTTCCGCAGGTCAATCTCGATCTTAGACGCAATGCATGGGCTGGAACGATGATTCGTCAGGATTGGCTGGATCAGGTGGGTCTTCCGATGCCAAAGACCATCGATGAATGGTATAAAGCATTGAAAGCTTTTAAAGAAAATGACATGAACGGGAACGGTGATAAGAATGACGAAATTCCGCTCGGCGATCAAAACGGAATGGGCAGCATTACATCGTTCAGCACCGCGTATGGTTTACTTGTCACCTTTCAGATGAATCCGCAGACTGGAAAGATCACCTACGGTCCTTATGAATCAGCATTCAAAGATTATCTTGAAATGATGAACAAATGGTACAAAGAGGGTCTGATTGATAGCGAGTTCGCGGCAACGGACAAAAAAGGCTTTGAAGCAAAGTTTTCAAATAATATTGTAGGCGCTTACGGCGGCACCATTTCTGGCATAAATACGTACAAAAACCAAATGCAGGCGGCAGTTCCCGACTTTAAACTGGTAGGCGTCTCGCCTCCGGTTGGACCAGCAGGCCAATCGTTCAGTGCAGCAGAACAACTGGCGCAATATGTACCTCTTGAGGGAGCTGTTGTCAGCTCTCAGGCCAAAGATCCAGAGAAGGTAATGAAGTTGCTCGATTTCATGATTGGCGAGGAAGGAAGCGACCTACAGAACTGGGGCCTGGAAGGAGAAAGCTATGTTATAGAGAATGGAAAGAAGAAATTCACGGATGCCATATGGAATGACCCAAATTATGAAGCACGAGTGGCAGTTTCGCGTTATGCCTATCCGACTTCAGGGATGGTAAAGGTGATGAGTTATGACGCCTGGGCTTCCTTTGAGTTGGAGCATCCCGAAGCTAAGGAAGCCAATGAAAGATGGTTCAATGCGGATCGCACACTGTTGCTGCCACCGCTCTTATTCAGTGGAAGTGAAAGTCAGGAGATCAGCCGAATTATGAGTGAAGTGGATACTTATATGAAAGAGATGCTCCTGAAGTTTGTTATGGGTAACGAACCGCTAGAGAACTTCGGCACATACAGGGATACGCTACAGAAAATGAATATCGAAAAAGCGATCGAAATCTATCAAATAGCCTATGATCGTTATCAGGAAAGATAAAATCAGAAAGCAGTGCCGGAAACAGAGTACGGATTCCCGGTGTGTCCAGGGATTATGAAGTGAAATTTCAATCAGAGTAGCTGTAAATGAAATAATACGACTGGGAGATCAACAGACAACTATCGGTAACATATAATAAACAAAATTACTGCGACAATAAAAGACCAAGCAACAACACTGGGGATATGCTCCAGCAGATAAAATTGTGATCCATCATATGGTTTTTTTGAGCGAGTGCGGCAAGCACCGAGAATGGTGGCGGCGATCAACAGATGGAAAGAGCCGATCGCCCTGTGTACTGCTGATGACGAGTAGGACGACTATAGTGCTTTCCATCAGTTGGCAAAGATAGACAATGGTGCGTCAATCGAAGCAGTCAGCAGTCTGTCCGGCCGGCAGCGTTAGCACTAGCATGGGTAAGAACTGGGCCAGGCCGACGAGGCCGAGTTGGAAGGCGCTATCGGTCAGTGCGTACATCTGCCAGCCGATGACGACGGACAGTACTTGAAAAGCGCGAGCCGAGAAAATGCGCGCGATCCATAATCGTAGGAATCGTAGGAATGAGCCGTTATGGAGCATGGAAGAACGGTTCACATTCAATGCAAGACATCCTTTCTTGTTGTAAGGTAGTATAGAAGTGCTTCTTCGTTGTCAGCCCTTCGCGATGCTGACGACATCTTCATTGATATTCCATATGGGACTGCTGCATGATTTTTTTGCTAAGGCAGTATCCCTTTGCGCAAGGGCTTGAAAAATAGCTTCGTTCAAGGAGTGCTTGCGTGTCGGGGCTGCGCGACAATGTGTTGCCGCCGATGGTGTTGAACACGACATCGACTCCGCGGCCACCCGTTTCTCGCATGATGGAGTTTACATTTTTCGGAAGAAACGAGTGTCTATTATATTGAAGTGGCAGCTTTTGCTACAGGCGAACATGATGATCCGAACAGTGCTGTTGGCATGGGTAATGCTATCACCTTAAGGAGTTTGTAGCTATGGAACTATAGTGGTCAGGAGAGCCTAACCTCGGCAAGCGCTTCCGTACGGAGTCATCTCATTGCGTTTGCCGCGGAAGAATCCCGTTTGAACCGGGGTAAATCGATTGATTTAAAGGAATAAGCAAAAGAAATAATGGCTGCACAAGAAGTTACCGAGCAGCAAAAGATATAAGCAAAGATTTAGTAGCGATTGCTTCCGGGAATGAGGGAAGCAATCGCTATGTTTTTTTGCGGATATTTTTACTTTTTGTCCTCCACATGTGTACAAAGAATAAAAAAGATGCTACATTGAAATCAGTATAACCCCCTGTATAACAAGGTTTTTCGCAGAATAACATGTCTCCCCTATGAGGACAAACGTATATCAAGGAGGGAATCGAATGTCAAGTCAAGTATTGGACCAATTTTTAAGTTCGAACATCGAAGATCTAAAGAATAAAGGTCTATATAACTTCATCGATACACTGCAAGGTGCAAATGGTCCTGTTATTCGTATTGACGGAAAGTCCCTAATCAATTTGTCTTCCAATAACTATTTGGGACTGGCAACAGATTACCGCCTGATTGATGCTTCAGTTAAGGCGTCGCAGACATACGGGGCAGGCGCAGGGGCTGTGAGAACAATTAATGGTACGATGGATCTTCATATTGAGCTTGAAGAAAAACTGGCCCGTTTCAAAAAAACGGAAGCCGTTATTGTGTATCAATCGGGATTTAACTGCAATATGGCTGCTATATCCGCGGTAATGGACCAGCATGATGCGATTTTATCCGATGAGCTGAACCACGCTTCAATTATTGATGGCTGCCGCCTGTCGAGAGCCAAGGTGATTCGCTTTAAGCATTCGGATATGAATGATTTAAGACGGCTAGCGAAAGAGGCCAAGGAATCCGGTCAGTACCATAAAATTATGGTCATCACCGACGGGGTTTTCTCCATGGATGGTGATATAGCAAAGCTACCCGAAATCGTGAAAATAGCAGAAGAATTCGATCTGATTACTTATGTGGATGATGCTCACGGTTCGGGCGTTCTCGGAGCAGGTGCAGGAACCGTGAAACATTTTGAATTGTCCGACCGCATTGACTTTCAAATTGGTACTCTTTCCAAGGCGATCGGCGTTGTCGGCGGTTATGTGGCGGGTAAAAAACAATTGATCGAATGGCTGAAGCTGAGAAGCCGTCCGTTTCTGTTCTCGACATCGCTACCTCCGGCTGCAATCGCTTCTTGTAGCGCTTCTATCGACATTTTGATGAATGACAAAGAGTTGATCGATAAGCTGTGGGAGAATAGCAATCATTTGAAAGAACGCTTGAGCCGGCTTGGATATGATGTAGGCCAAAGTGAAACTCCAATCACACCTTGTATCATTGGCGATGAAGTAACCACCCAACAGTTCAGCAAACGGCTCTATGAAGAAGGCGTTTATGCTAAGGCAATCGTATTTCCTACGGTCCCAAAAGGAACTGGAAGAATACGCAACATGCCGACAGCTGCTCATACCAATGAGATGCTGGGCCAGGTGATCTCTGTTTATGAGAAAGTTGGCAAGGAAATGAAGCTGATTTAGCTGCATTCGCGGGAGTATATTTCGGGAGGAATGTCTTATGAACAAGATTTTGGTGACCGGAGCACTGGGCCAAATCGGTTCTGAGTTAGTTGTTAAATTACGTGAGATTTATGGTGCGGATCATGTCGTTGCTACGGATCTCAGGTCATCAGCCCACGAAATTACCCGATCAGGACCATTCGAGCTCCTGGACGTGACGAATGATAAGGCAATGTTCGAAATCGCCAAGCGGTACGAAGTGGATACCATCATGCATTTGGCTGCGCTGCTGTCGGCTACTGCAGAGGAGAAACCCCTGCTTGCCTGGAATTTGAATATGGGCGGATTGATGAATGCACTTGAAGTATCCAGAGAGCTCGGCTGCCAACTGTTCACTCCAAGCTCCATTGGATCTTTTGGCCCTACGACTCCGAAATACAATACCCCGCAGGATACAATCCAGCGGCCCAATACGATGTACGGCGTGAACAAAGTGTCCGGCGAACTGCTTTGTGATTATTATTTTCACAAGTACGGCCTGGATACAAGGGGGCTGCGATTCCCAGGATTGATATCTTATATGACGCCTCCTGGCGGAGGAACGACGGATTATGCGGTGGAAATTTATTACGCAGCCGTGACGGCTGGCCGGTATACATCTTATATCGCCAAAGACTCAAACATGGACATGATGTATATGCCGGATGCCCTAAACGCAATCATCGATTTAATGGAAGCGGATTCATCCCGGTTGAAGCACCGAAACTCATTTAATGTCACTGCAATGAGCGTGGATCCAGAGGCGATCGCTGCAGCAATTCGGGAGGAGTTTCCCGGCTTTATCCTAGATTATGACGTTGATCCGAAGAGACAGGCGATAGCCGATAGCTGGCCGCATTCCATTGATGCGACGGCAGCAAAAACAGAATGGGGATTTCAAGCTCGCTACGACTTGAAGGCCATGACGAAGGATATGCTATCACAGCTAGGCGAGAGACAAATGCTTCGCAAAGCTTAAAGTTGTTATAAATTCACTGTGCCAAGCGAGAAGAAATAAGGCTGGGTTGAAGGAACAGGACATGTTGATTACGAAATTTATCATTTCCATTAAGCTAACGGGCAGAATAGTCGTAAAGCGAAGAGCGGAGAAGAGCGGAGGTAGTAGTTTATCTTCAAGCGTACAATAATATTTTTTGAAAGTGTAATAACAGAAAAGGAGCCCTCATTCGAGTCATTTGAGGGGCTCCTTTTTTCTATCTACCCAGCTACTGTTCGTCAACTTTAATCATCGATCGAAATACCCGCGGCTTTTAAGTATCCATGAGTTAAAATTTTTCCGAATTGAGAAGCGAGTTCATTTGGAGTATAAGAAAAATCATTTTTAACCCACCATATTACAATGCCCATAAAAGTAGATGCGATATATTGAAGTAATAATTCCTTTGAAATCTTCAGGGGAATATCATCCAAGCCATCTTCCACTGTATTTTTTATAATTTCCTCCATCTTTGATTGAAAACCATAGATTCTATTCTCATCAAGTAACAATGCTCTGTAAAAGGGAATATTGTCCTTAATTTTCTCCAGTATAGTTTGCATTAGTTGTTCAAGCATAGAGCGGCTTACAGGAGTTTTGCTGCTTGAGCATTGCTTGAGTGTACTCTTTAGTTCTTCTATTAATTCGTCCATAGATACGTTCAACAAATCGGGTTTGTTCTGATAATGAAGGTAAAAGGTATTTCGGTTAATCATCGCTTTATCGGCTATATCTTGGATCGTAATTCCTTCGTACCCCTTTTCATTAAGAAGTTCTATAAACGCCTTTTTTATCGAATGTTTGGAGCGAAGGATACGCAAATCGGTTTTTTTGTTCATTATGGCTCATTCCCTTAACTTTTTTTGTTAGATATACGACATTTAAGTTGAAACTGCATTTTATCTCTCAAAATCAAAATTATTAAACATTGAATGCTGACCTTTTATTAATCATAATAAACAAAAGATAAATATACAACACGTTGACCATTATTTATCTTGTTGATAATTAACTCTAATTAAAGGGGAGATTTTTAAATGAAAACGATAGTGATTGTTGGAGCAGGAGCAGGTTTAGGAATGTCCATTGCAAAGAAATTTGGACAAAATGGCTTTCGCGTAGCGCTTATTGCACGAAATGAAGAAAAGTTGAACCAACTGGTTATTGAATTAGAACAATTGGGAATCGAAGCTGCTTCTTTTCAAGCAGACATATTGAATAAAGAACAAATTGAGAAGGCATTTGCCGCTATTAAAGAGAAATACGGATTTATTGATGTTCTTGAATACAGTCCAACGCCGAGCTTTGATACAGTAGCGCCAACACTAGATGTAACTGAAGAAAATGCGTTATACCAATTTCAATATAATGTTTTAGGTGCTTTATCAAGCGTTCGACAAGTGTTACCGGATATGTTGGATAAGCAAAACGGTGCCCTGTTATTTACGACTGGAGGCGCTGCAGTTCACCCGGTGCCGATGATGGGCAATGTCGGAATTGCAATTTCAGGACTTCGTAATTATATCTTTAATTTGAACAGCGAACTAGCTGACAAAGGAGTTTATGCAGGTCACCTTTCGATCGGAATTTGGATGCAGCCGAATTCAGGAGTTCAAGATAAAATCGCTGATATTTGGTACGACATGTACACCAAAAGAGACAGAGTAGAAGAGTTTATAACTGAAGATAAAGTGTGAGTTGAATAATTTATTTTGAAGGAGATACAAGTAAAGAATATGAATATCACTGTTTTTGGTGCAAGTGGAGCAATTGGACAGCTTGTAACACAATTAGCTTTAGATCACGGAGATTTCGTTACGGCATACGTTAGAAACCCCCAAAAAATCAGCCTCAAACATCCAAATTTGAGCCTTGTACAAGGGGAGCTTTCGAATACTTCAACCATCGAGAAGGCCATTGCCGAATCCGATGTCGTAATCAGCACATTGGGGCCAGCATCCGATATGTCACGAAAGCTTAAAGGCACGCCGATTGCTGACGGGCACGAACTGATGATTAGGGTTATGAACAAACTTAACAAAAAAAGGTTCATTACACTTGCGACGCCAGCTTTGCAATCAGATGACGATAAGAAAAACATGTCCACGATACTTCCAGGTGTATTAGCCAAAGTTCTCCTTCCAAACGGTTATGCAGAAATGAAGAAAATGGAAGGCATGATTAAGGAATCGAATCTGGATTGGACAGTCGTTCGAATTATTAACCCCAATGTTAAATACACAGGGCAGTCTTATGACTATTCATTCGGAGATCAATCGGCTAAAATGTCTGTTTCCAGAGAAAATGTTGCCAAATTCATGTACTCTGCTGCTCGTGACAACCAATTGATTAGAAAAATGCCTATTATTTATAACAAATAAGCTCAATAAAAATGTAGTATTCACCGATTAAGGTGGTTAGTGAGGGAGAATTCAAAATGAAAATCGAGATATGGTCGGATTATGTTTGTCCATTTTGTTATATTGGGAAACGACGATTAGAGTCTGCACTGGAGCAATTCGCTCATCCGAATGAAGTGGTCATTGAGTATAGAAGCTTTGAACTTAATCCCCAAGTATCCATGTACTCAGGCAAAAATATGCATCAAATACTTTCTGAAAAACATGGTATGAGTATCGAGCAAGCGAAAAAGGCAAATGCTGAACTTGGACAACAAGCGGCTATGATGGGTCTCGTGTATAATTTCGACCAAATGAAGCCCACCAATACGTTTGATGCGCATCGTTTAACCCAATATGCCAAATCTGTTGGTAAAGATCAGGAATTAGCAGAGAAGCTGTTCTATTCTTATTATACGGACGCCAAGCTAATCAGCGATCATGATACTTTAGCAGATATTGCAGAATCAGTTGGAATGAATAGGGACGAGTCAATGGCAGTTCTATATGATCCCTCCAAATATGCTAGCGAAGTGCGTTCGGATGAAGCTACAGCAAAACAATTAGGGATTACAGGAGCACCTTTCTTTGTCATTGATAGAAAATACGCGATATCCGGTGCACAACCAACAGAGGTATTTTTAAAAGCTCTTAACCAAGCATCTCAATAAATAATACCAATAAGCATTGTAAAAAAAGGGGTCGACTGCTTTTTGTCGGGACCCTTTTTTTATTGTATAAGCCCTTTGATGAGAGTTTCAGATAAATCCACAGTGGATGCGTATATGTACCAAGCTGTTGATCAATAGTATCCTACTCTTAAGAGAATAATTGAGTCAATGTGAGTTGAAGTAATTGAATGAAGAGAAGGATATCGTAACCAAAATAGTGCATATCCTCATAGAGGAGTTCAACCAGAATATAGATATATACTCGACGAACTTAGGAAAAAACACACAAGAACAGATCCATTATCAGATCATTCATCATGCTAAAAATTTGCTATCCGGACAACTTAATGGAGTGAGTAATAAAATGAAATATTAATTGCTTCTCAATCGTGTATGCGATATATTGCATATAAGAATAATTGTAATGAGGATGAAAACCATGCCCATTCCTAAAGATTTTTCCTTACCCGTCCGTATGTCCGCAAAAGAAAGAGCGTTTTCTCAGATTCAGCGATGGATCATTGATGGAACACTGCAACCAGGTGAAAAGCTTATTGATGCGGAAATGGCTGAATCGCTTGGAGTCAGCCGGACACCGATTCGGGAGGCATTTCAGTTACTCGAAGTTCAAGGCCTCGTATCTATGCATCCAGGAAAAGAAACAAAAGTAACGAATATTGAGAAAAACGATATTTTTAAGATGTATTCAACAATGGCCGCTCTTCAGGCTTTAGCTGCTGAAATCACCGCCCAAATTATTGTTCCAGAACAGATTGAGAAATTAAGATCCATAAATTTGGAATTCGCGAGTTCCATTAAAAATGGACAAGTTTATCAGGCTATGGAGGTGGATGAGCAATTTCATAATTATATTGTGGAGCTCTCAGACAATCCTTATGTGGCCACATTTAATACCTCTCTCCAGATTCACATTAGGCGATTTAAATATGTGTTTTTAAAACAACCTATTACAGCTACACTTGCTTCAGTCGAAGAGCATGATTTGCTTATTAAAGCTTTTGAAGGCAAAAATAGTGAGGATGCTCACGTAATAATGAAACAAAATTTTATTCGACCAATGCAGGAACTGAACGAAATACTTTGAAATGAGGGGTAAGGGACATGGAAAACAAAAAAGATCTTCGTATTCGAAGCAAGGTAATCAGTGAAGGAGCTAACCGGGTACCGAACAGAGCGATGCTGCGTGCAGTTGGTTTTCAAGATGAGGATTTTAAAAAGCCAATGATAGGAATAGCGAGTACGTGGAGTGAAGTAACACCGTGTAATATGCACATCAATGATTTAGCGGTGCAAGCTAAGCAGGGTGCACGTAATAACGGCGGTGCTCCACTAATTTTCAATACGATTACCGTTTCGGATGGGATCTCCATGGGGCACGGCGGGATGTTGTTCTCACTGCCAAGTCGAGAAGCTATAGCTGATTCGATTGAAATTGTAACCGGAGCGGAGCGTTTTGACGGCGTGGTTGCGATCGGTGGGTGTGACAAGAATACGCCTGCATGTCTGATGGCTATTGGACGGATGAACATTCCTTCCGTTTATGTATATGGAGGAACCATTCAACCGGGTAATCTCGATGGTAAAAATGTAGATATCGTTTCGGCTTTTGAAGCCGTGGGTCAATATCAAGATGGGAAAATAACAGATGAACAGTTGCATAAGGTCGAATGTAGCGTATGTCCAGGTCCAGGGGCTTGTGGCGGCATGTATACCGCTAATACGATGGCGGCAGCTGCAGAAGCAATGGGCATGTGTTTACCTGGTTCTTCTTCTACATCAGCCATTTCAGCCGATAAAGCATTGGAATGCGAAGCAGCCGGTAAGCAGGTCATCTCACTTCTTGAACAGGAAATCTACCCAAGAGACATTATGACCAAGAAAGCTTTTGAGAATGCGATCACGGTTGTTATGGCTCTAGGCGGGTCAACCAATGCGTTTCTTCATCTGCTAGCTATTGCGCACTCGGTTGAAGTAGATCTAACCCTGGATGATTTCGAGCGTATTCGTTTGCGTGTTCCTCATTTGGCGGATCTGAAGCCAAGTGGTCAATATGTCATGCAGGACTTGAATGATATTGGTGGTGTTTCCGGGGTAATGAAGCTATTGCTTGCTGAGGGTTTACTTCACGGGGATTGCCTCACCGTAACAGGTAAAACGTTAGCGGAGAATTTAGCGGAATCTGCTCCACTTGAAAATGATCAAGAGATTATACGACCGCTCAATAATCCACTTAAGCCAAATGGACCACTGGTTGTACTTCGAGGAAATCTCGCCCCTGAAGGCGCTGTTGCGAAAATGTCAGGCATGAAGATCCAACAGTTCTCTGGCCCGACTAAGGTGTATGATAGCGAAGATGAGGCGACAGTAGCGATTATGAATGATGAAATTAAAGAAGGAGACGTCGTGGTCATACGCTATTGTGGTCCGAAGGGTGGACCGGGTATGCCTGAGATGCTTTCCGTTACAGCACTCATCGTAGGAAAGGGACTCGGCGGGAAAGTAGCTCTCATCACAGATGGTAGATTCTCTGGGGGATCGCATGGATTTGTAGTCGGCCATGTATCACCTGAAGCACAAGTAGGTGGACCGATCTCGTTGCTTAGAAATGGGGATATTATTACCATTGATAGCGACATTCAGGAGATGAAGGTTGAGTTATCAGAAGAAGAGTTAGCTGCTAGAGCACAAGCTTGGGTACAACCGCCACTGAAAGTGAAATCCGGTGTACTTGCCAAATATGCTAAATTAGTTTCCTCCGCTTCCAAAGGGGCAGTAACTGATTTGATGGAATAAACCAAATACAATCGATAGATTTTAATGAGTACTTCTTCAAGTCGCTCCGCTATGCGGGGCGTCTTTTTGTTGCTATCTATCACATGAACGATATAGATATTGAGGCGCTTGGGCCGCAAGTTGCACTGCTTAGCGACGATATGCTGCCATCCTGCATGGTCCAGATGCAAGTGGGAGGCAACGACATAATTGATATCCTCAGGTCTAACCCTAAGCTGCTCCGGACGATTATGCAGGTAACATTCCTCGCTTCCTACCCACGGAGACGACAGTTGGGTCGACTTAGGTGTAGTTAACAAAGATGACTCTTATCCACTTTAGACATTGTATACAGTCATCTAGGAATGGAGACGGTATGAAGAAAAAGGTGGTTAAGAAATGTATCGTTTGTATATATTGTTACTCTGTCTATTGATGTTGATTTCACCATCGTATGCTTCCCCTTCCTCTGAAGATGCAGGTTCTCTTATAAATGAACTCCGTCAAGGAGGGTATATTCTTTATGTTCGTCATGGGGAGGCGAATGTAGGAGAGGATCAACCAGGATTTAGTCTGATGGATTGCTCCACCCAAAGGAACCTGAGCGTTATAGGTAAAGAGCAAGCAAAAAAAATATGGTGAAGCCTTACGAAAACTTAACATACCAGTTACTCTTCCGGTCGAATCAGGTCCATTATGTAGAACTGTGCAAACTGCCGAAGCGGCATTTGGTACACAAAATGTAACTGTTAAAGAATTTTGGTTGAGAATATATGAACTTAGCAAAAATATAGGTGCTGAAGATTCAGAACAAATAGTTAAGGACTTTACAAATGAGGTTGAACAGGTACCACCTAATAATTCGAATAGAGTTATAATAGCTCACTCTTTTCCATCCGGTAGAGGTTATTGGAAGGCTGAACCTTGAGGATTTATTAATGCTGGCAAATATGTAGTTTTTCAACCTAAAGTAAAGGAGCTTTTGTTAGAAAAAGCTCCTTTTTAATTTAGATGTACTTTGATAATTTTCAAAAATTGCTTGGTTTAATCATTCACACAAAGTTTTGTGCATATCGCAACTGTGGGGGCCGTTGTTCTTAGTCGAAGAAGCACAAATAATAGTGTCGAGGGACAAGAACACGGTCCCATTACTTATTAGACGCATATCTAATCGGTATTTACCGTATATCATTAAGCCAACAGGCAGGTTAGTTCAATTATGGTATTATGTAGAAGTTATACTATCGGTGAGAGTCTGAAGTATTGGGGAGGGAGATGGGGTATGGAATACAGCATACGCTTGGGGTTCGGTCTTCTAAAACTTAGTAGTTACTTATCTCCCAAATTGAGTGACTTATATGTAAATGAAAATTATCGTGGCAATGGTATTGGTTCGAGTTTAATTAGACATCGTGAAAAACTTGCAAAGAAACTCGACTATTCTGAAATATTCGTTAGTGTTGACCCAATTGGGAATCCGAAAATGATAAAACTTATACAAGGGTTGATTTGAAGAGGTCATTGAACTAACGGGAAACGTTAGTTCAATAAACCAAGGAAGCAGGGTAAACTAAATGTGAGCAATCGGTTTATATTTCCAGTATAATGAAATGGGCGGAAATTGTACATTTTTCCGGGGAAAGATCTTTAGTATGTGTATAGGAAAAAACAAGAGGGGTTTATACAATAGAGATTGTAAACGCTTACTTTCAATTCAAAGGGAGGGTACGCTGCAATCACTGAATTACCTTAATCCCGTAATCGACGGATATTGGAGCGCTATTCCTGGATCGAACACGGAAATGCCTACATCTATTATTCCAATACCAAAGGAGATGCCTTATGAATCAACAACAACCACCTAAGCCCCACCAGCCGCTCGTAACCCACATCTTCACTGCTGACCCGTCCGCCCATGTCTACGAGGGCAAAATCTACATCTATCCTTCCCATGACCTCGATCATGACGAGCCGAGCAACGATAACGGCGACCAGTATAAAATGGAAGACTATCATGTCCTCTCGATGAACAACTTCGATTCCCCGGTGGTCGATCACGGAGAAGCGTTGCATCTGAGAGATATTCCGTGGGCCTCAAAGCAGCTCTGGGCACCGGATGCCGCTTATAAGAACAATACTTATTACCTGTTCTTCCCGGCACGGGACCATGACGGCATCTTCCGTCTGGGTGTGGCAACATCAGAGTCTCCGGCAGGCCCGTTCACGCCGCAGCAGAATTATATGGAAGGCAGCTTCAGTATCGATCCGGCCGTACTGGTGGATGACGACAATCAGTCATACATCTATTTCGGCGGACTCTGGGGTGGCCAGCTGGAGAAATGGCAGACGGGCAGCTTCGTGCCAGATGCAGAAGGACCGGCTCCTGACCAACCGGCGCTTGGACCGCAAGTTGCACGGCTTAGCGACGACATGCTGTCCTTCCAGGGCAAGCCTGCCGAGATATCGATTGTCGACGAAGACGGGAATCCGATTCTGGCCGGGGATGAAGACCGGAGATATTTTGAAGGCCCATGGATGCATAAATATAACGGGTATTACTACCTGTCCTACTCTACAGGCACCACGCATAAGCTCGTATATGCGATCGGCAAGAATCCGATGGGACCATTCACGTTCAAGGGCGAGATTCTATCTCCGGTTATCGGATGGACAACCCACCACTCCATTGTGCAAGTTGAAGACAAGTGGTATCTGTTCTATCACGACAGCTCCCTGTCGGAAGGCGTCAACCACAAGCGCTGCGTTAAATATTCCGAGCTGAAATACAACGAGGACGGAACGATCCAGAAGATCAATCCTTATCCGGATGCCGAGTAAGCTGGAAGGTTAGCGGAAACAGATAAGATTACAAAATAAGGCATAACATGAGGCAGCTCCTGACGGGGCTGCTTTTTTGAGTAGAACAGTAAAAAATGATTCTTTCTATAGAAGGACCATTTTTATAATAATAGAAGTAGCTATCCATTTAAAACTGATTCGTATGGTGTTATTAGGGGATATGATTCGGCAACTAGTACATTCAGTTCATATACGTAATGGGACTACAAGAACGATGAGATTCTAAGTAACGTGTTAGATGTAAAGTACCTGTCGAGGGACAAGAACATATTCCCATTGAAGTGGTCTTACCCCTGTCAAGCAGACAGATGAAAAAAGCTATGCTGCCAGTGCGCATCGATATTCAATCGGTGCGCGCTGTTTGAGTTTGGCTTGAAAACGTCGGTAATTGTAATTGTACATATAATCTTCCACAGCTTGTCGAATCTCTA